>NZ_JAVCWB010000010.1:0-2106583 GCF_032656385.1 Nocardia canadensis | reverse complement strand
CCGGCTCCGGCTCGCCGGGTTCGCCCGCTGCGGGCAGCGCGGTCCCCGGTGGCGGCGCGGCCGCCGGGACCACGGCGGCGGGCGCGCGGGCCGCGGGCGCGGGCGGCGGGGCCGCGGGCCGGGCGGGCATGCCGGGCATGGGCGTCCCCGGCGGCAGGGGCGCGGGCAAGGACGACGAATCCACCAAGGGCATTCCCGACTACCTGGTCACCCAGGAACACGGTGACGAACTCACCGGTCTGGACAATCCGCCCAAGCTGGTGCCGCCCGTCATCGGCGCCGACTGAATCGCGAAACCTGATGGAACAGAGTAGATCCCCCGTGTGCACCTGGCATCTCACCGCTCTAGACTTCCGCACCCTCTGGGAGGCGGCGGGACGCGACGTGCTGCCGTACCCCCTGCACCACCGCCACGTCGGTGTCGAATCCCGGGCGGAGGTCCGCCGGCTGCGCGGCAAGGCCGCCGAGAACATGATGGCCGAGTTCGACAGCGACCTCGACGCCGCCATGGCCGCGCTGTTGGCTCCGCACGCGCGCGTCGAAGTGGCGGGCGGTTCCGGCAGCACGAGAACGATCCGCGCACACGGTGGAACCCGGGACACCTACGCCGCCTTGGCCGTTCAGGCCCCCGGCGAAGACTCGGACCCGGGCGACATCGCCCTGTACTTGATGGCCCCCGACGACCTCGCCGCCGCGGTCCTGTCCACCCTCCCGAAGGTCGGTCCCGGCTCCGGCCGCGAAATCAAGGTCACCGCAGCCGAACTCGCCGCTCCCCGCCCGCATGTCCGCGACCTGTGGAACCCCACCCCGCGCGAACAACTCGAAACCTTCCTCGCCAAACCCACCGACACCCTCACCCACATCGGCGTCTACGCCCACGCCAGCGTGGACAACCGCCACACCGAGGGCCGCGACGACTTCCAGCTCCACGACCTCACCAACGACGGCCGCTACGTCTTCTACGGCGAAACCACCTTCATCGCCAAACCGACCACCCCCACCCGCCTCCATTCGACTCTCGCCACGATCCTCACCACCACCGCGACCAGGGCCAGATCCGGCATCTACCGCCCCCGCTGACCTCGCCAGTGCTCGCCGCCGGTGCCCCGACCGCGCCACTCGACAGCCGAATGATCTGCGGCCGGATACATCGATGGATCGCCTTCGTCGGCTGGAATCAGATGGCCAGGACAGTCTTTCCGCGAGCGCTGCCCGCGCCGAGGACCGCCGGGGCGGCTTCGAGGGGGACGGTGGCTTCCACGGGAACGACCACGTCGCCCGAGGCGACGCGGGCGAGCAGGCGGCTCAGTTCGGGTCCGCGACCTTTGGATTCGAAGTTGCCGCCGGCGATGTCGTGTTCGCGCAGGGTGGGCTCGTCGGCGGCCCAGACGGTGGAGTAGGCGCGGCCGCCGCGGCGGACGAGGGTGGCGTGGGTGGCGAAATCGGCGGGGCTGCTGACCAGGTCGAAGAGGACGTCGATGCCGTCGGGATGGGTGAAGCGGACGGCGCCGGTGATGCTGGAGTCGCGCTGGGTGGCGGGGTCGGGGTCGACCACAGTGGGATCGGCGGGGCGGATCTGGGTGTAGTCGATGGTTTCCGCGGCGCCCAGGCGGGCGACCTGGTCGGCGGCGTCGCCGCGGGCGGTGGCGATCACGTGGGCGCCGGCGATATTGGCGAGCTGGACCAGGAAGGAGCCGACACCGCCGGTCGCGCCGACGATCAGCACCGTCTGCCCGGGGCGGATCCGGGCGGTGTCGACCAGGTCCTGGGCGGTGACGCCCGCGACCGGGAGGGCGGCGGCGGTGACCGAGGTGACGCCCTCGGGGATCGGCACCAGCGTGGCGTCCTCGGGCAGGGTCGCGTACTGCGCCCAGCTGCCGTGCCCGGCGGGTGCGGTGAGGAACTTGCCGACCACCCGGTCACCGACGGCGAACGAGCGCACGCCCGCGCCGACCGCCGAGATCGTGCCGGCGCCGTCGACGCCGAGGATCATCGGGAAGTCGGTGGGCATCTTGCCCTCGAGGAGGCCGTCGGCCATTTTCAGGTCGAACGGGTTGACCCCGGCGGCGTCGAGCGCGACCTGCACCTCCCCGCGCCCGGGCTCCGGCACCGGCATCTCGGCCAGTTCGGGAGTGGCACCGAACTTCTGAACCACGATCGCGCGCATCGGTCGGCTCCTCTTCCTCGGGTGGTCCGGGCACGGCAATCCTAGGCGGACAGCCTTGCGACGTGCGGTGATTGATCGTCTTCGGTGGTGTCGCGGCGTAGCGTGAAGACCGATTCGGTGCCCACCGGAAAAAGTTGGAGTTGAGTGGAACAGACTCAACTTTGTGAGCGTTGAACCAGTCGATACCTGACCTACCCGAGGAGATCTGTGGACTCGTTCAATCCCACCACCAAGACACAGGCGGCGCTGACCGCCGCCCTTCAGGCCGCTTCGGCGGCAGGCAACCCGGAGATCCGTCCGGCGCACTTGCTGGTGGCGTTGCTGGATCAAACCGATGGCATCGCCGCCCCGCTGCTGAAGGCCATCGGCGTCGACCCGGCGACCGTCGAGCGCGAAGCGGGCGACATCGCCGACCGGCTGCCGCGCGCGACCGGTGCGACCACCACACCGCAGCTCGGCCGCGAGGCACTGGCGGCGCTGGCCGCCGCGCAGCGTCTGGCCACCGAGCTGGGCGACGAGTACGTCTCGACCGAGAATCTGCTGGTCGGCCTGGCCGACGGCGACTCCGAGGTGGCCAAGCTGCTGCGCAGGCACGGCGCGAGCCCCGAGGCGCTGCGGGATGCCTTCACCACGGTGCGCGGCAGCGCGCGGGTCACCAATCCCGACCCGGAAGCCAGCTACCAGGCCCTGGAGAAGTACTCCACCGACCTCACCGAGGCCGCCCGCGCGGGCAAGCTCGACCCGGTGATCGGTCGCGACACCGAGATCCGCCGCGTCGTGCAGGTGCTCTCGCGGCGCACCAAGAACAACCCGGTGCTCATCGGCGAGCCCGGCGTCGGCAAGACCGCCATCGTGGAGGGTCTGGCGCGCCGGATCATCGAGGGCGACGTCCCGGAGTCGTTGCGCAACAAGAAGGTCGTCTCGCTCGACCTGGGCGCGATGGTCGCGGGCGCGAAGTATCGCGGTGAGTTCGAGGAGCGGCTCAAGGCCGTGCTCGACGACATCAAGAACAGCGCGGGCGAGATCATCACCTTCATCGACGAGCTGCACACCATCGTCGGCGCAGGCGGCACCGGCGACTCGGCGATGGACGCGGGCAACATGATCAAGCCGCTGCTCGCGCGCGGTGAACTGCGCCTGGTCGGCGCGACCACACTCGACGAGTACCGCAAGTACATCGAGAAGGACGCGGCACTCGAGCGCCGGTTCCAGCAGGTCATGGTCGGTGAGCCGTCGGTGGCCGACACCATCGGCATCCTGCGCGGCATCAAGGAGCGCTACGAGGTGCATCACGGCGTGCGGATCACCGATTCCGCGCTGGTGGCTGCCGCGACCCTGTCGGACCGCTACATCACCTCCCGGTTCCTGCCCGACAAGGCGATCGACCTGATCGACGAGTCGGCCTCGCGACTGCGCATGGAGATCGACTCCCGGCCGGTCGAGATCGACGAGGTGGAGCGGGCTGTGCGCCGCCTCGAGATCGAGGAGGTCGCGCTGGAGAAGGAGACCGACGAGGGCTCCAAGCAGCGGCTCGAGAAGCTGCGGCAGGAACTGGCCGACGACCGCGAGAAGCTCAGCCAGCTGACCACCCGGTGGCAGAACGAGAAGAACGCGATCGACTCGGTGCGCGGGCTCAAGGAGCAGCTCGAGGCGCTGCGCGGGGAGTCCGAGCGCGCCGAGCGCGACGGTGACCTGGGCAAGGCCGCCGAGCTGCGCTACGGCCGGATCCCCGCGCTGGAGAAGGAGCTCGCCGCGGCCGAGCAGGTCAGCGGCGCGGCGCCGGACGGCGACGTGATGCTCAACGAAGAGGTCACCCCCGACGACATCGCCGACGTGGTGTCGTCGTGGACGGGTGTGCCGGTCGGCCGGATGCTCGAGGGCGAGACCGCCAAGCTGCTGCGGATGGAGACCGAGGTCGCCGGGCGCGTCGTCGGGCAGGAAGAAGCGGTGCAGGCGGTGTCCGACGCGGTGCGCCGGGCGCGGGCCGGGGTCGCCGATCCCAATCGCCCGACCGGGTCGTTCCTGTTCGTCGGTCCGACCGGCGTGGGCAAGACCGAGCTGGCGAAGTCGCTGGCGGACTTCCTGTTCGCCGACGAACGCGCCATGGTCCGCATCGACATGAGCGAGTACAGCGAGAAGCACTCGGTGGCTCGTCTGGTCGGCGCGCCGCCCGGATACGTCGGCTACGACCAGGGTGGCCAGCTCACCGAGGCGGTGCGCAGGCGGCCGTACTCGGTGGTGCTGTTCGACGAGATCGAGAAGGCGCACCCGGACGTCTTCGACATCCTGCTGCAGGTTCTCGACGAGGGCAGGCTGACCGACAGCCAGGGCCGCACGGTCGACTTCCGCAACACGATCCTCATCCTCACCTCCAACCTGGGTGCGGGCGGCGATCGGGAGCACGTGATGGAGGCGGTGCGGCGCGCGTTCAAGCCGGAGTTCCTCAACCGGCTCGACGACGTCGTGATGTTCCACGCGCTCGACGCCAAGCAGTTGGAGTCGATCGTCGACATCAACCTGCGGCAGCTGCAGAAGCGGCTCTCGCAGCGGCGGCTGACCCTCGATGTCACCGACGAGGCCAAGCAGTGGCTGGCGGTGCGCGGCTACGACCCGGCCTACGGTGCGCGGCCGCTGCGCAGGCTGATCCAGCAGGCCATCGGCGACAGCCTGGCCAAGGAGCTGCTCTCCGGCGCGGTCGTCGACGGCGACACGGTGCGGGTGAGCGTAGACGACGCCACCGACACGCTGGTCGTCGGTCGCGAGGCTGTCCACAGCTCGTGAAATATCCACAGCGCGGTGCGTAGGGACCTCCCAACGCACCGCGCTGACCTACGCTGGAGCTCATGACGAACCCGAACGATCCGTGGGGGCAACGCCCGGAGGATTCGCCGACCGAACGGTTGGGTTCGCCGGGCATGGATTCGACCAAGCCGTACGGAGGCGGTGGATTCGACGAGTGGGGGCAGCCGTCGAACCCGACGCAGGCCTTGCCTCCGCACGACGCGCAGTGGGGCGCCTACGAAAGCGGTTATCCCGCAGCGCAACCGCCACCACACCAGCCGCCCCCCGGCTACGACCAGGGCTATCCGGCCCCGCCGCCTCCGGGCTACCCGCCCCGGCCGCAGGACGGTGACCAGGGCGAACCGCCGAAGCGGCACACCGGTTTGTGGATCGCGCTCGGCCTGGGCGTGCTCGCGCTGATCGCGGTCGGCGGTGTGCTCGCCGGCCTGGTGCTCAGCGGCAACTCCTCCGATGACGACACCACCGCGTCGGGGCTGACCACCAGCCAGGTGGCGCCGCCGACCAGCAGGCAGACCACTCCGGTCGTGCCGCCCAGCGCGAGTGGCCTGCCCGGGCTGCCCGGTCTCGGCGGTGGCGACGATCTCGGTGCCACGATGGGCAGCATCACCGCCAACACCGGCACCGAGATCACCATGAGCACCCTCGGCGGGTCGACAGTTCGGGTGCTGATCGACGATGCCACCCAGGTGATCTCGCTGACCAGCACGAAGGCGAGCGAGCTGCCCGTCGGCGACATGGTTATGGTGCAGGGCGACAAGAACCCAGACGGGTCGATCCACGCCAAGATCATCATCAGTACGGCGTTGCCAGGCGGCCCCCGATGAGCGACCCGCGCGTCGAAAGCCCGGCACTGCCGGGCGATCACGGCGACGGCTGGATAGGCTAGGCGACGATGACGGCTATGTGGTTCGGGTTAGCGGCGATCGCACTCGTGGGTGCGGTCGTACTGCTGTATTTCGATCGGGTCCAGCGACAGCGGACCGGGCACGCCCGCCAGGTCTGGGCGAAGTCCCAGGGTTATACCTATGTTTCGGTCGAGCCCGCGCTCGCCTCGACGTGGCGTCGGGGCGCACTGGCCAAGCTCGGCTATCTCTCGGCAGTCGACGTGGTCTCCGGCATCCGCAAGGGCGAGAAGTTCGTGCTCTTCGATCTGGAGGACGCGGCCACCCTGGTGGCGGTGCGCAGGCAGATCGGTTCCGAGATCGACGTCGACATGCGGCTCAAGACCGCGTCGCCGCCGAAGGACCACGATCTGGAACTGCTCGGCGCGATCGGTGACCGGGTCGTCTTCGCGACCGATCCCGAGATCGCCAGGCACGCGGTCGATCAGCGGATGGTCGGCTTCATCGAGTCGCTGACCGACACCGTGCAGATGCTGTGGAGCGAGGGCAACTGGACCCTCGGCATGCTGCCCGTCGGCAGCGGCGCCAAGGACTGGGAGACCGCGATCGACGCGGTGCTGCGCCTGTCCGGCCTGCTGCACGTGCTGCCGCCGGTCGCCGAGCCGAGCGAGTTCACCCGGCCGCGCAGCAATGCCGACCAGCCGCTGGGCACGGGCCCGCGGCCGGTCTACGACGAGGACGACGTCGACGACGACCGCGCGTCCGGCGAATTCGCGCCCGCCCGCCCGGTCACCGCGGACTACTCCGACCACGGCCGCACCCGGTTCCCCGGCCCGGACGACGAACTCGACGCCGACGACCGCTACCGCGACGAGCCGGGCTTCGGCTCCCGCGGCGCCGCCCCGCAGGCGGCCGGCGAGCCCGACGACTACGCCGAGTACAGCCGTCGCCCGGCGGGCAGGCCCGCCTACACCGCCGACGATTACGACCCCGACCTCGACGATCCCGAATTCGAGGATCAGCCGGCGCCGGGCCGCCGCCCGCTCGGCGAGCCTCCGAAGCGGCCGTCGCTGGCCGTGGTCCCCGAACCGCGTCCGCGCGTAGAACCGCCGCTGCCGCATGCCGAGGAGTCCGAATCCGGACAGCCCGGCGGCCCCTTCCACCCCGGTTTCCGCCCGTACCAGGGGCCGGTACCGAAGTGACCAGTGCCGCGGCGATCGGCGCCGCGGCAGCCTACTCGTCTCGACCGGAATCGACCTGCGATGACTGACAGCCCAGTGCGCCTACCCGGCGTGCACCGTCCCGTGGCCATGATCACCGGACCGACGTCCGGGATCGGCCAGGGTTTCGCCCACCGTCTCGCCAGCCTCGGCTACGACCTGGTGCTCGTCGCCAGGAACGAGGAGCGGCTGCGCGCGCTCGCCGACGAGCTCGGCCGCCGCTACGCCACCTCCGCCGAGGTGCTCGTCGCCGACCTCGCCGACGACGAGGACCGCGCCCGGGTCGCCGACCGCGCTGCCCAGGGTCTCGAATTCCTGGTCAACAACGCGGGTTTCGCGCACTCGGGGGAGTTCTGGACCATCGAGCCCGCCGAGCTGCAGGCCCAGCTCGACGTCAACGTCACCTCGGTATTGCAGCTGTGCAGGGCCGCGCTGCCCGCGATGATCGCCGCGGCCTCCGGGTCGATCGTCAATGTCGCGAGCGTAGCCGGGCTGATCCCCGGTCGGGGGTCGACCTACTCGGCCTCCAAGGCCTACGTCGTATCCTTCTCGGAGGGGCTGGCGGGTGGATTGTCGGGCACGGGTGTCCGCGTCCAGGCGCTGTGCCCCGGGTTCGTGCACACCGAGTTCCACGAGCGCGCGGGCATCGAGATGGGTTCGCTGCCGAAGCGCCTGTGGCTCGACGTCGACCAGGTCGTCGACGGGTGCCTGCAGGATCTGGACTCCGGCAAGGTCATCAGCGTGCCCGGCGTGCAGTACAAGGTGCTCACCGCGGTGGCGGGTTTCGTCCCACGAACCCTGGTGACGCGCCTCAATCGCGGACTCTTCAACGCGCGCGGACGGACCTAGGCCATGAGCGCTGGGCCGAAACGCGGCGCGTAGCGTTAGCACCGGCCCGGCTCATGACCGAAAGGACACGCAAACGATGATCGACCAGGCACGTCAGGCGCTCACCGAGGCGGATCGCGACCAGCTGGCCGCGCTCGTGCGCGAGCTCGCGGTCGTGCACGGCAAGGTGACGCTGTCCTCGGGCAAGGAGGCCGAATACTACGTCGACCTGCGCCGCGCGACGCTGCACCACCAGGCCGCCCCGCTGATCGGTTCGCTGCTGCGCGAACTGGTCGCCGACTGGGACTTCGACGCCGTCGGTGGACTCACCATGGGCGCCGATCCGGTCGCGATGGCGGTCATGCACGCGCCGGGTCGCCCGATCGACGCGTTCGTCGTCCGCAAGGCGGCCAAGGCGCACGGTATGCAGCGCCAGATCGAGGGCCCCGACATCGTGGGCAAGCGGGTGCTGGTCGTCGAGGACACCACCACCACGGGCAACTCGCCGCTGACCGCGGTTCGCGCGCTGCGCGACGCGGGCGCGATCGTGGTCGGCGTCGCTACTGTCGTCGACCGGGAAACCGGTGCTGACCAGGTCATTGCCGCGGAGGGGCTGGAGTATCGGTCCATCCTCGGGCTCGATGACCTTGCTCTGGGTTAGCCTGAACAACGCCAAACCTGGATGACGATGTGGTCGTCCGGTAAGTCTGAAGGACGTGTGAGTCACCTGTGGTGAGCATTGCAGTTAACAAGAGTCGCGACAACGTTGCGATGCTCGGGATCGGTGCGTACCGACCGCAGCGCATCGTCAGCAATGCTGAAGTGTGCGAAAAGCTCGACTCGACGCCCGAGTGGATTTTCGAGCGCACCGGTATCCACAACCGTCGCTGGATCAGCGGCGACGAGACCATCCGGTCGATCGCCGCGGCCGCCGGTGACCGCGCGCTGAAGAACTCCCCGATCGAGCGCGCCCAGATCGGCGCGGTCATCCTGTGCACGTCGAGCTGGCTCAAGCTCACCCCGCACGGCGCGCCGTCGGTGGCCTCCGATCTCGGCCTCAACGGTGTGGCTGCCTTCGATCTCACCTCCGGCTGCGGTGGCTTCGGCTACGGCCTCGGCGTCGCCGCCGACCTGATCCGCGCCGGTTCGGCCGACTACGTGCTGGTGATCGGCGCCGAGACGATGACCGTCGGCCTCGACCCGACCGACCGCGGCACCGCGATGATCTTCGGTGACGGCGCGGGCGCCGTGGTCGTCGGCCCGGCCGAGGAGAACGGCATCTCGCCGACGGTGTGGGGCAGCGACGGCGAGAACGCCGAGGCCATCGCCCAGGATGTCGACTTCCTCGCGTACATGAACAAGGCCCAGGCCATGCAGGGCACCGATCCCGAGGTCGAGCCGATCGGCCGGATGTCGCTGCACATGGAGGGCCCGAAGGTCTTCCGCTGGGCCGCGGTGACTCTGCCGCGCGCGCTGTCGGCGGCGCTGGACGCCTCCGGCGTGGCCAAGGAGGACATCGAGGTGTTCATCCCGCACCAGGCCAACGCCCGGATCAACGAGCTGATGAAGAAGAACCTCGGCCTGGCCGAGGGCATCCCGATGGCCAACGACATCGAGAACACCGGCAACACCTCGGCCGCCTCGATCCCGCTGGCGATGGAGGAGATGCTGGTCACCGGTAAGGCGAAGGGTGGTCAGCTGGCGCTGTTGCTCGGCTTCGGCGCCGGGCTGAGCTACGCGGGCCAGGTCGTCACCCTGCCGCCCGCCCCGAAAGAAACGAGCTTCTGACGTGCGACCGCTGCGCGCCGGATACCTCGCGGCGGCGGCGGTCACCGTCTTCGGTGCCGTCACCGGTCGCGAACGGCTGCAATGGCTGACCAAGCCGCTGCTGATGCCGCTGCTGGCGGCCGACACCGTCACCAGCGGTGTCGAGCTCGACCCGGCCGAACGCCGGATCCTGCTCGGCTCGCTGGCCGCGGCCACCGTCGGTGACGTGCTGCTGATCGACCCCGACGACGACAAGCGCCTGATCGCGGGCGCCTCCTCGTTCGCCGTCATGCAGACCGGCTACTCGCTGCTGTGGTGGCGGCGCGGTGCCCGGCCGCGGGCCGCGATCGCCGCGCCCCGGCTGGTGGCGTGGGCGGGCGCGGCCGGTCTGCTGCGGGCCAAGGCCCCGGTGCTGGCGGTGCCGTTGACCGCCTACGGCGCCACTCTCGGCACCGCCGCGACCCTGGCCTCGGACCCCGCGCTAGCGCCGGGCGCCCGGAATATCGCCGGATTGAACATCCCGAACGGCGACCCGCGCAGTCGGCTCGGTCTCGGCGCGCTGCTGTTCACGGTGTCGGACGGGCTGATCGTGCTGCGTCGCCTGTTCGCGCGCGAGGAGCGGACCCGCCGGATCAGCGAGGGCGTCATCCTGGCGACCTACGCCGCGGCGCAGTATCTGCTGACCGATCCCGCGGTGGGCACGCCCCGCCGCGGTGCCTGATACTCCCTGTCACACAGCGCTTACCTGGGTGTCCTCCGGCGGCAACACCCGCCGCGCACGCTTCGAAGATGACCGGGGAAGTGCAGTTCATCGAGGTGCACGGCTATCGCCGCGCGTTCCGGATGGCGGGGTCGGGGCCGCCGCTGTTGCTCATTCACGGCATCTCCGACAGTTCGGGGACCTGGGCGCCGGTGTTCGACGCGCTCGCCGAGCACTTCACCGTGCTCGCGCCCGACCTGCTCGGCCACGGCGAATCGGACAAGCCCCGCGCCGACTACGCCGTCGCCGCCTACGCGAACGGCATGCGTGACCTGCTCAGCGTGCTCGGTATCGAGCGGGTCACCGTGGTCGGGCACTCGCTCGGTGGCGGGGTCGCGATGCAGTTCGCCTACCAGTTCCCGGAGAAAGTGGAGCGGCTCGCGCTGGTCTGCCCGGCGGGAATGGGCGCGGGGGTGCATCCGGCGTTCCGGCTGGCCACCCTGCCCGGCGCTGGTCCCGGGCTGATGGCCGTGACCAGCTGGCCGGTGCGCACCGTCGTGCGCGCGGCGATCCCGGTGGTCAACAGCCTGGGCGGTCTGGGGCTCGGCCCGGACGTCGACTACGTGCTCGGCCTCTACGGCCAGCTGTCCGACACCGCCGCGCGCAACGCGTTCCTGCGCACGATCCGGGCCGCCGCCGATCGGCGCGGTCAGTCCATCACCATGCTCGACCGAGGCTACCTGGCCGCGCACCTGCCGACGCTCATCATCGGCGGCACCCGCGACACCGTCATCCCCTCCGGCCACGCCGAACGCGCGCACCGCGCGTTTCCCGGCTCGATGCTCGAGATCTTCGACGGCGCCGGACATTTCCCGCACCATTTCGACCCGGACCGTTTCGTGAAACTGATCCGGGCCTTCATCGACAGCACCGAACCGGCGATCTTCGACCCCCAGCGCTGGCAGCGGACCTTGCGTCGCGGCCGCCCGATAGTGGCCCTGCCCTCGGCAAACGCGGCCCCCGGCTGACCGGTTGGGTAACTCGCCGGGCACGGGCTGACCCGACCCCACGCCGAACCGGCAGCCGCCTGCTCAGCCGACGACCGTCCTACGTCTGGCCGGAATCGCGGGAAGGCGGAAGGAGCATGATGCGGTCGCGGTTCCTCGGATCGACGCGGATCGGAATGGTCTGACCGATCGTCATGCGCGGTCTGTCCACCGGCATCACGTCGACCACGATCGTGCCGTGATACGTGTCGGACCCCGGCACGGTCAGTTCGACGTCGAATTCGGTGAGTTCACTGGAATGGTCGGTGCGTGCCAGCGCGCGCATACCGTCGATACGCGCCCAGCCCTCCAGCCCGTGCCTGCGCAGTTTGCGGTCGGCCCTGGTCGGCATGGAGGCGATCGCCATGGCGATGCCCGCGCCGGAACCGAACAACCCGACCATGATGAGGACCTGGTAGGGCATCGTCCCCGGCGGCGTATGCGGGGCGAGCCAGCCGAGCCAGACCGCGAGCGCGACGACATACATCGCGACGACGCAGCTCAGCGCCTGAACAATGCGCGTGTGCTCCATACCGACAACCACCCGTGAGCCCTACGCCCTCCAGGATAGGTCGCGTCACCACCCGGTTCGGGGCGTCCGCGATTACGATTCGCGCATGAGCACTCCGCCCCCGCCCCAGGGATATCCCGGCTACGGGCCGCCGCCGGATCATCCGCAGGCGACCACGGTGCTGATCCTCGGCATCCTCGGACTGGCGCTGTGCGGCATCCTCGCGCCGTTCGCCTGGGCCAAGGGTCGCACCGTGCTCGGTGAGATCGACGCGTCGCAGGGCCGGACGGGCGGGCGCTCGCAGGCCTACGCGGGCTACATCATGGGGATCGTCGGCACCGTGGTGCTGGCGGTGTCGCTGCTCGTCGGTGTGGCGAGCGTGGTGGTGTTCTTGCTCGTGGGGGCAGCCGAATCGTCGGCGTAACCCGGGCCCACCTAGCATTCTCCGGGTGAACGAGTCAGTGCCATCGCCCGAGGTCGAGGTCGCGGGTCCGACCGAATGGGGCGAGCATCCGCACGGGCTCGGGCCGTGGGAACAGGAATACGGCACCCCGGCGCCCACCGACGAACGCTACGACCCGGTGCTGCTGGCCGAGGGTGACCGGCGCAATGTCGTCGACGCGTACCGCTACTGGACCCGCGAGGCGATCGTCGCCGACATCGACGCGCGCCGTTTTCCCTTCCACGTGGCCATCGAGAACTTCGGGCACGACGCCAACATCGGCACCGTGGTCCGCACCGCCAACGCCTTCGCCGCGGCCGCGGTGCACATCGTCGGCAGGCGGCGGTGGAACCGGCGTGGCGCGATGGTCACCGACCGCTACCAGCACCTGGTGCACCACAGCGATCTGGCCGAGCTGCGCGCCTTCGCCGACGCCGAGGGACTGGCCGTCGTCGCGGTCGACAATGTGCCCGGCGCGGTCCCGCTGGAGACCGCGCAACTGCCCCGCGACTGCCTGCTGCTGTTCGGCCAGGAAGGCCCCGGTGTCAGCGACGATGCGAAAGACGCTGCCGCGCTGACGGTTTCGATCGCCCAATTCGGCTCGACCCGCAGCATCAACGCCGGCGTCGCCGCCGGGATCGCCATGCACGCCTGGATCAGGCAGCACGCCGACCTGTCGCTGGCCTGGTAGCGGTCGGTTCCTGACCGTCTTGATGTGTGTATCGGCCCGGTTGTGATCGAATCAGCCTCGAATCGGTAACAGAACGGGCGCGGAAACCGGGCAGCAACTGGCACCATGGTCCTATGACCTCGCGCAGCGGCCGGCGCCCACAGCCCACAGAACGCGCCGGATCCGTGCCGACACCGGCGTTGTGGTCCGAGCGCGCCGACATGGCCGAGTCCGCGATCATCTCGCGGCACCTGCGCATGCTGTGGGGTTGTCCCGGAACGGAATTGGGAGTCGTCGGCTGGCCTGCCACCCGGCGTGAACGCGGCTTCGCCGGCTGGCACTACTGGTGGCAGGCGCATCTGCTCGACATCGCGGTCGACGCCGCCAACCGGGTCCCCACGCCCGCGCGGCGGCGGCGGATCGGCGCGATCGCCCGCGCCATCCGGCTCCGCAACATCACCGGCTGGACCAACCGCTACTACGACGACATGGCCTGGCTCGCGATCGCGCTGGAACGCGCCGAGCGCACCCAGGAGCTGACCACCGCCCGCCGTGCCCTCGTCGCGCTCGAACAGCAGCTCTACGGCGCCTGGGACCCGGAGACCGGCGGCGGCATCCCGTGGCGGGTCCGCTCGGACTTCTTCAATGCCCCCGCCAACGGCCCGGCGGGCATCGCGCTGCTGCGCCTGGGCCGGGTCGAGCGCGCGCAGCAGATGGCCGACTGGATCGACGCCACCCTGCGTGACCCCGAGTCCGGCCTGATTCTCGACGGCATCCACCTGCCGTCCGGCGAGATCGAGCGCCCGGTGTTCAGCTACTGCCAGGGCGTCGTGCTCGGCCTGGAGACCGAGCTGGCCGTGCGTATCGACGACGACGAGCGGCACCTCGCGCGGGTCGGCCGCCTGCTGGCCGCCGTCGAGGAACACATGACCACCCGCCTGGTGATCTCCGGTGGTGGCGGCGGCGACGGCGGCCTGTTCAACGGCATCCTCGCCCGCTATCTGGCGGTCGTCGCCCTGATGCTGCCCGGCGACGGCAAGCAGCAGGAGACCGATCGGCGGACCGCGGCGGCCATCGTGAAGGCGTCGGCGACCGCGGCCTGGGCCAATCGCCTCGAGGTCGAGGGCGAGCCGCTGTTCGGCCACGACTGGAGCAAACCCGCCCGCTTACCCGGCGGCACGGCCGGTGCGGGCAAGTTCACGGCGGGCGGTTCCGTGACGGCCTCGGTCGTGCCGGAACGCGATCTGTCGGTGCAGCTGTCCGGCTGGATGCTGATGGAAGCCGCCTACCAGGTCACCGCGGCCGGGCTGTGAGCTGTCAGCGCTCGGCTTCGCCGACGACGCTGGGCGCCCGGTCGATATCGAAGTCCTCGGCCGGCTTGGCCATCTCCTGCCGGTAGTGGCGCAGGCCCAGGATCGTGCCGATGATCAGGCCGACGATCATCGTGCCGATCACCGCGGGCATCAGCCACGGCACCTGCTCGAGGAACTCGCCCGCGTAGTAGCCGATCAACAGCAGCACCGGGGCCCAGATGATCGCGCCGAGGGTGCTGGCGATGGTGTAGCGGCGGTGATCCATCTTGGCCGCGCCCGCGACCATCGGGCACAGCGTGCGCACCCACGGAATCCAGCGCGCCACCAGCACGGCGAGGAACCCGTGTTTCTCCAGCAGCGCGGTGACCTTGGCCAGATTCCTGGTGTTGATATAGCGGCCGTTCTTGCGCGCGACCAGGTGGTGCCCGGTGCGCTGGCCCACGACATAGCCCACCTGATTACCCGCGATGGCGGCCACCATGGTGCCCACCGACAGGGCCCAGACCTGCGCTTCGCCGTTGGCGTGCGAGGCCATCACGATGCCGGCGGTGATCAGCATGGAGTCACCGGGCAGGAACAGCCCGATGATGAACGCGCATTCGAGGAAGACGAAGACGAGGACAACCGTCCAGACCACGGCGGGGCCTGCCGAGATCAGTGGCTCGAAGCTGCCCAGTGCCAGGGTCGACGGTACTGCGGTCACTTGCTCAGCGGATCTCGTTCGCCGAAGCGGCCAGCTCGGCGGCGGGCGCGTCCTCGGTGGGCGCGGTACCGCGACGCTTGTCGAGCACCTTCTTACCGACGGTGATGATCGCGGGCAGGATCGAGACGAACACGATCAGCAGGAAGATGCCCTCGATGTGGTCCCGGATGAACGGCACGTTGCCCAGGAAGTAGCCGAGCACCGTGACACCGCCACCCCACAGCACCGCGCCGACGATGTCGAACGCCACGTACTTGCGGTAGCTCATCTTCGACACACCGGCCAGCACCGGCATGAACGTGCGCACGATCGGCACGAACCTGGCCAGGATGATGGTCTTGGGGCCGTGCTTCTCGAAGAACTCGTGCGTCTCGATGACGTACTGCTTCTTGAAGAAGCGGCTGTCTTCCTTCTTGAAGATGGCCGGGCCGATCTTGCGACCGATCCAATACGCGCACTGGTCGCCGGCGAAGGCGACGAGGATCACCAGGGGCACCAGCACCCAGATGGAGACCGGCGGGTTCGGCTGCGCGGCCAGCATGCCGCCGGTGAACAGCAGCGAGTCACCGGGCAGCAACGGGAACAGCAGGCCGGTCTCGATGAAGACGATGGCCAGGATGGCGGGTAGGACCGCGTTCTTGAGCCAGGTCTCCTGGAGCAGATACATCGGGTCCAGCAACTGGGTCAACGCAAGGTTGTTCGTCACCGCATCGGATACCGCCAGCAAAGTCACGGCCCCCACAGTACCGGGCGAATCTGTGACATGAGTGGCCCACAGTAGGCTGACGCCTGACAGAATTGGTTTTTCGCTCCCCACACACGGAGGTCACTGCTGTGCCTATCGCGACTCCGGAGGTCTACGCCGAGATGCTCGGCCGGGCCAAGGCGCACTCGTTCGCATTCCCGGCTATCAACTGCACTTCGTCGGAGACGATCAACGCCGCCATCAAGGGCTTCGCGGACGCGGGCAGCGACGGCATCATCCAGTTCTCGACCGGTGGCGCCGAGTTCGGCTCCGGTCTGGGCGTGAAGGACATGGTCACCGGCGCGGTGGCGCTGGCCGAGTTCGCGCACGTGGTCGCCGCGAAGTACGACGTGACGATCGCGCTGCACACCGACCACTGCCCCAAGGACAAGCTGGACACCTACGTGCGTCCGCTGCTCGCGATCTCGCAGGAGCGGGTGAACAACGGCCAGAACCCGCTGTTCCAGTCGCACATGTGGGACGGCTCGGCCATCCCGATCGACGAGAACCTCGAGATCGCCAAGGAGCTGCTGAAGCTCTCGAAGTCCGCCAACATCATCCTCGAGGTCGAGATCGGCGTCGTCGGTGGCGAGGAAGACGGCGTCGAGGCCGAGATCAACGACAAGCTCTACACCTCGCCCGAGGACTTCGAGAAGACCATCGACGCGCTCGGCGCCGGTGAGAACGGCAAGTACCTGCTGGCCGCCACCTTCGGCAACGTGCACGGTGTGTACAAGCCGGGCAACGTGGTGCTCAAGCCCGAGGTGCTGGCCGAGGGCCAGCGCGTCGCGGCCGCCAAGCTGGCGCTGCCCGAGGGCTCGCAGCCGTTCGACTTCGTCTTCCACGGTGGTTCGGGCTCGCTGAAGTCCGAGATCGAGGACTCGCTGCGCTACGGCGTCGTGAAGATGAACGTCGACACCGACACCCAGTACGCCTTCACCCGTCCGGTCGCCGGCCACATGTTCGCCAACTACGACGGCGTGCTGAAGATCGACGGTGAGGTCGGCAACAAGAAGGTCTACGACCCGCGCAGCTACCTGAAGAAGGCCGAGACCTCGATGGCCGCGCGCGTCGTCGAGGCGTGCAACGACCTGAAGTCGGCCGGTCGTTCCGTCAGCGGTTCCTGATCGGCCTTTCGCGACAATCAAACGGGGCCCGAGCTCATGAGTCTTGATGTCCGTGTGCTCGGGCCCGTTCGACTGCTGGTCGGCGGCGAGCCGGTGGCGGTCGGCGGGCCCAAGCCGCGCGCTCTGCTAGCCGCGCTCACCGTCAACCGACGGCGCGCGGTGTCTTCTGCCGTGCTGGCCGAGATGGTCTGGAACGAGGATCCGCCGGACTCCTACGCCGCCAGCCTGCAGGTGTTCGTCTCGAACATCCGCAAGGCCCTGCGCAACGCGGGCATCGACTCGGCTCAGGTCCTGCGCACCGAGGGCGCGGGCTATCGGCTCGAGATCCCGGACACCGCGTGCGATCTCGGCCGGTTCGAGAACGCGCGCGAGGCGGGCACCCGCTGCCTGGAGGTAGGCGATCACCCCGGCGCGGCCAACCTCTTCGGCGCCGCGCTGCGGGAGTGGTCCGGGCGCGCGCTGGCCGACCTGGCCGGTCTGCAATTCGCCGACGGCTTCGCCACCGCGATGGACGAGGAGCGGCTGCTGGCCGTCTCCGCCCGCGTCGACGCCGAAATCGCCTGCGGGCGGGCGTCTTCGGTGATCGGTGAGCTGGTCTCGATGACCAACGAGCACCCGCTGCGCGAGCCGCTGTGGGGTCAGCTGATCACCGCGCTCTACCTGTCCGGCCGCCAGGCCGACGCGCTGGAAGCGTGCCGCCGGGTGCGCAATGTGCTGGCCGAGGAACTCGGCATCGATCCCGGTGCCGCGCTGATCGAGCTGGAACAGCGGGTGCTGCGGCAGGAACCGCTGAATGTGGTGGAGGCCAAGCGTTCCGAGCAGCTCGCGGCGGCGATGACCGAGACGGTCACCGAGGTGCCGCGCTCGATCCGCAACGGCAACCTGCGCTTCGCCGACGGTCGCACCATCCCGATTCCGCACGGCGGCTTGCGGATCGGCCGGATGACCGACAACGAGCTGGTCCTCGACGATCCGAAGGCCAGCCGCTACCACGCCCACATCATGCCCAGCCGCGCCGGCCTGCTGATCAAGGATCTGCACTCGGCCAACGGTGTCTACGTCAACGAGGTGCCGATCGACAGCGGCGCGCTGCTCGCCGACGGCGACCTCATCCGCATCGGGGCGACGATTCTGACGTTCATCGCGGTGGCCTAGGCGTTTCGCCCCGGCCACCGGCGACGACGTCTCAGGTGAGGCGAACTTCGGCGACGGCGCGGCCGAAGAGCTTGCGGCCCTCGGAGATTCCGCTCAACAGGATGGTGGCGCCGCGGCGCTGCGGGTCGATCGACTTGACCTTGCCGGAGAACTCGATGACGCCCGCCGCGGCAGGCGGCACCGGGACGAAACCGGAGAAGCGCACGGCCAGCTTCGCGATCGCGGTCGGGTCGCCGAGCCAGTCGCTCAGGTACTGGGCTGCCAGGCCCATGGTGAGCAGGCCGTGGGCCACCACCGTCGGCAGGCCGGCCAGTTCGGCGGCGCGATCGCTGAAGTGGATCGGGTTCGGGTCGCCGGAGACACCGGCGTAGTTGGCCAGGTCGCCGCGCGTCACCTTGGCGATGCCCGCGGGCAGCTCGTCGCCCTTGGCCACCGAGCCGAACTCGGGGACGGTGTTGACCGGCGCGAACTCGCGTGCCGGGGCGACCGGCGCGGGGCCGGTGCGGCGGATCAGGATGTCGTCGGTGTCGACCCCGGCGATCGCGGCCGGGCGCGCGTGCATGCTGATGTTCTCGACGGCCTCGACGATGTTGGGGTCCACCTCGACACCGCGGCGGGCCACGATGGTGGTGGTGCCCTGCACGGCGATCTCGTCGTCCTGATTGACCAGCGTGAAGCCGACGTTGACGAAGTCGTTGTCGCCGAACTGGCGGATCGACTCGATCTCGATCTCGGTCCGGATCCGGTCGCCGGCCAGCATGGGCCGGTAGATCTCGAAGACCTGGTCGGTTTGCAGCACCTGGGAGAGGTCGTACTCGGTGAGCACGCTGTCGAGCAGCGCCCTGGTGGCGCTCATCCCGATCACCGACGCGAAGGTCGGCGGCGCGATGACGCCGTCGTACCCGAGCTTGCGCGCGTCGACTTCCTGGTGGTGGGCGGGGTGCGTGTTCTGCACGGCCCTGGCGAATTCCCGGATCTTCTCGCGGCCGACTTCGTAGTGATCGCGGAAACCGAAGCGCTGGCCGACCAGCGACGCATCCGGGACCACAGCTTCGGTGCCCGGCTGCGACACTGTCTGTTCCCTGCTCATGATCCGGAAAATGTTACTCGAGTACCCAACCGGATGACCAGTTATGTGTGACCCGTCATAGCGGTCATCAACTGCCGCTACGACGGGTCGACACGCCGCTACGGGGTGCCCGCGGGGTCGCAGACCTTCCAGTTTCCGTCGGTGCGCTGCAGGTCGAAGGTCCGCGCGGTCCGCTTGGACGGATCCGCCGATGTGTAGACGGTCGCCTCGGCCAGCGCGGTGTCGCCTGTGATGCGCACCGCATCCACGCTCGCGACGACGGGGATGGAACCGCGCTCGGTCGAGAGCTGATGCACGCCCTTGAACTGGTCGGCGGTGATGCCCTGATAGAAGTCGTGCAGCTGGCCGCACGTGCTCGACCGCAGGTTGTCCAGGTCACCGCTGCGCAGCGCGTCGGCGTAGTCGCCGATCGCGGTGCGGACCTGGCCCTCCGGCGAGTTGTCCCCGCCGGTCATCAGCGCCACCACGGTCGCGATCAGGGCGATGACCAGCACCGCCGCGCCGGCGACGGCCAGCAGCCAGCGCTTCGAACGCGCGGGCTTGTCGGCCGCCGGTTCCTGCGGCGCCTCGATCCGCTGCGGGGGCGCGACCGGTCGCGGCGCGTCCTGGCGCTTGCCCTCGGCCAGCTGCTGCGCGGGCCGGGTCGGCTGGATGTCGGCGGGCGACGGTGCCGACGCCTGCTTGGGCGGCGCGCTCGGTCCACGCGGCGGCGACGGCTGCGTCTCCTCGATCCCCGGCCCATGCGGCCCGGCGGGCCCCTGATGCCCCGCCTGCCGAGGCCCCGCGGGACCCCGTGGCGTATTCGGCGGCGGCGTCATCGGCCTGCCACCCGCGGACGGCACCACCCGATCCGTGCTCTGCGGCCGCTGCACCGGCATCGCGGTGGTCGGCGCGTCCGCCGGATTCACCACCCGCATCGCGATGGTCTGATCCTCCGACGCGGGCACCTCACCCCCGCCCTTCCGCAACGAAGCCGCTCCAGCGGCGGCCGCCGCGCCCGGCCGATCACCCGCGCCGCGCGCCTCCCCGCCGGGACGGCCCGCTGACGTGCCCTGGCCGCCGGAACCCGCTCCGGTCTGGAACTTCTCGGTCGCGTCGGCCTCGCCCGACCGCGAAACATCCTTGCCGGCAACGACTCCGGACACGGTGGGCGCGTCGGCATCACCGGAGCCCGGCTGCGCGGCACCGGAGTCCCGCGAACCCGCAGGGCTCGCACCCGTGCCGCCGGCAGCGCCCACGGCCTGGGAGCCGCCACCGGCTGCCGCCGCGGCGTCTTCCACCGGTGTGCCGGTGGCCGGGCGAGCCGACTGGGTTGCGGCCGAGCCGGCGGCTGCCGCAGCGCCCGCCGCCACACCGCTTGCGGAGGAGTTCGCCGCGTTGCCTGTGGGGTTGCCTGCCGTGCCGCCTGCGAGGGTGCCTGGCATACGGCTCGCTGCTGCGGAGCCTGGCTCGGTCGCGGTGCCGCGGTCTGTTGCCGTGGAGCTGGTCGCGTCGGTACCCCCGGCAGCGGTAGTCGCGGCATCCACCGCCGCACCCGCGCCCGTGGGAGCGTCTGCTGCCGTGGCATCGGCGCGCGCGGGGCCGCTCGCTGCCGCGGAGCCTGCTGTCGCCGCGGCGCCGTGGTCTGCCGCGGAGCTGGTGGTAGCGGTCGAGTCGGCGGAGGAGCCCGGTCCGGCCGCCCGGGCGCCCGCTGCGGCATCGGTGCCCGGCGCGGGTCCGGCGTCCGGTGCGTCCACGCCCCTGCCCGTGTCGGTCGCCGCCGCGGCGCCGGTGGCGCCCCGGTCCGCCTGCGCCGGCCCTTCGGCGGCGTCGGTGCCTGTGGTCGCGTCGGCCGCCTGGTTCTCGTCGGACGCGCGTGCGCCCGCGGCGGCGGCTCCTGCGACGGCCGCACCGGCCGCCGCGGCACCCACCGCCGCGGCGGTTCCCTTGCCTGCCTTCGTGTCCGACTTCGACGGGCGGTCGGCCTGACTCATCTCCGCGGTCGAGATGTCTGCCTGGGCGGCCTTGGACTGCGCGCTCGGGACCTTGACGGTGCGGTCGTCGGCCGAATAGGCCTGGGCACCAGCCGGTTTCCGGCCCGGGATCGACATCGCCGCGGTCGGCGCGTTCGGTCCGGCGAGGTCGGCCGGGGGCTCGCCGCCACGGCTCGTGGCGTCCGGGCTGATCTGTTCCGCGCGATCGTCGCCAGGCAGGCCCTGCGAGAGGCCCGCCAGCGGCGAGGTGCCCGCCTTGGAGCCCTGCTGCGGCGCAGCGCTTTGCGCGCCCGGCGTGCGATTCACCTGTGGCGCACCCGAACCCGAAGACTGCTGTCGGCCAGGCGCGTTGCCGGGTCCGAACCCCTGCGGCCCGCCCGGGCCCGTGGGACGTCCGCCAGGAGCGGAGCCGGGCTGCCCCGCGTGCGGCGGGGTACCGGGACCACCCGCGACGCGTTGGCTGCCGGGGCCTGAGTTCTGTTGCCCGCCGGGCGTATTGCCGGGAGCGAAGGGCCTGCCGGGGCCACCTGGCGCGCCGGGAGCGCCGCCCGGACCCGATGCCGGGCGGCCGCCGAATCCGCCTTGCGGGCCGGGAGCGCTGCCCGGACCCGGTGCCGGGCGGCCGCCGAATCCGCCTTGCGGGCCGGGAGCGTTACCCGGACCCGACGCCGGACCGCCGCCGGGACCACTGTGCGGGCCGTGGCCACCGGGACCGCCTTGCGGGCCGGGGCCCTGGCCTGGTGCCGGACGGCCGCCGGGGGTGTCGGTGGGGCGGCCCATCGGCGCACCGGGTGCGCCCTGACGTGGGCCGGCGGGCTGGTTGCCCGGACCGCCGGGGCCGGAAGGTTGTTGTCCGGCAGCCGGGTTCGCCGATCGGCCGACCGGCTGAGCGCGGCGCGGGGGCGGCGCGGCGGGGCCGCCCTGTGGACGCGGGCCGCCGCCGACGGGGCCTCCGGCCGAGGAATTCCCCGGGCCCGAAGGGCGCTGTCCGCCAGGCGCAGTGCCGAGGCCGTCGCCCGGTCGCCCGGACGGCTGCTGACCACCGGGCGCGTTCGCCGGGCGTTCGGACGGCGAGCGTCCGCCGGGTGCGTTCGTATGTCGCTCGGTCGACTGGTCGCCGGCGCCGGCAGCGCCCGGCAGCTCACCACGGCGGATGACAACCGTCTCCGCGTTGCCGGGGGGAACGGTCGGCCTGCCCGGTTCGGTCACCGCTTCGGGGGTCGACTTGGGCGCGCCGGTCGACGGCGCGGTGTTCGACGAATCGGCGCCGCGCTGGGCGGTCGCGCCGGGGTCGGCAGATTCGGCTGCCGCGTTGTTCTCGTCGGTCGGGTCGGACACCTAGTACCCCTCGCTCAGGCTCGAACGTTCCACTCGCGCCACAGCCTAGTGCGCGCCGCGCCGAGGGGTTCGCCGATCGCCTCGCGGCGGGCCGGGCGACGACGTCACGGGCCTCGGTGCACAATGAACCCATGACCTCCTTCGGTGACCTGCTCGGACCGCAGCCGGTCCTCCTTCCGGAATTGATCGACGCCGAGGACGCCATCGCGGCGGGCACCGATCCCGTCCAGGTCGCCGCCGATCATCCGGCCGCGTCGATCGCGTGGGCGCAGCTGGCCGAGGCGTCGCTCGAGCGCGCGGGCGACGAGGTCAACCACGACACCGTCGCCGCCTACGCCTTCGCCCGCACCGGTTACCACCGCGGCCTCGACCTGCTGCGCCGCAACGGCTGGAAGGGCTTCGGCCCCGTCCCGTGGAATCACGAACCGAACCAGGGTTTCCTGCGCAGCGTCGGCGCGCTGGCCAGGGCGGCCAAGACCATCGGTGAGACCGAGGAATACGCACGCTGCCTGGATCTGCTCGAGGACTGCGATCCGCACGCGGCAGCCGAACTCGGCCTGGACTGAGCCCGCGGCCGGATCCGAGTCGTAGGTGAGCGATCCCCATCCCGTCGTCGCCGCGGCCAGCCCGGTCGTCGCCGCCGCCAAGGACAGCACCGTCGATCGCGTGAAGGCGTCGGCGGTGCGCCTGCGGCTGTCGATGATCCCGATCATCCAGTGTTCACTGGGTGCGGCACTGGCGTGGTTCATCGCGCACAACGTCATCGGGCACCCCGACCCGTTCTTCGCGCCGACCGCGGCGATCGTCTCGATCGGCATCTCCTTCGGCGCCCGGATCCGCCGGTCGGTGGAGCTGGTGGTCGGCGTTGCCGTCGGCATCGGCATCGGTGACCTGTTCATCGCGCAGGTCGGCACCGGGGTCTGGCAGGTGGGCCTGGTGGTCGCCGCCGCGATGGCGTGCTCGGTGTTCCTCGACGGCGGCTCGATCATCACCATCCAGGCGGCGGGTTCGGCCGTGTTGGTCTCGACGCTGAGTCAGTCGTCCGGGGCCGGGCCGAGCCGGATGATCGACGCACTGGTCGGTGGCCTGGTCGGGGTGCTCATGGTCGGGCTGATCCCGTTGCACCCGGTGCGCCGCGCCCGCGAGCACGCGGCCGACGTGCTGTCGGTGATGAGCAAGTCGATGATCACCTGCGCCGACGGCCTGCTCGAACAGAACTCGGAGAAGGTGCACGAGGCCCTCTCGGCGGTGCGCGCCACCCAGAAGCAGATCGACGCCCTGCGCTCGGCGCTGGAGGGCGGCCGCGAGGTCAGCCGGATCTCGCCGCTGTACTGGAACTCCCGCAAACGCCTCGCGCGCATTCATTCGGCGGCCGATCCGCTCGACAACGCCGTCCGCAACACCCGTGTGCTGCTGCGCCGTTCCCTGACCCTGGTCCGCGACGACGAGGTGCTCGATCCGCGCCTGATCGACCTGGTCGATCAGCTGGGCCATGCCACCGATGTGGTCCGCAAGATGATGCTGGCGGACCCGGGCGAGCAGCCCGATCAGGCCGAGGCCACCCGCGCGCTGCGCAGCGTCGCCAAGAAGGCCCGCCCCGAACTCGTTGCCGGTGCCGGTCTTTCGGCGCATGTGGTGTTCGCGCAGATCCGGTCGATCGTGGTGGATCTGATGGTCGTGTGCGGGATGCAGCGCATCTCGGCGATGGCGCTGCTCCCGCCCACCGTGCCCAATCCGTATGTGACGCCCGAGGAGTGACGGCTCAGTCGCCGACGGGGGAGACCCTGGGGCGGCCGGGCCGCAGCGAGAATCGCTTGCGGTCGAAGTCCCACACCCGGTAGATCGGCCACTGCGAGGTGTGCATCACCCAGGCCCCGGTGATCACGGCGCGGTGGAAGCCCACCACGTTGTAGCCCTGGTTGGCGATGGTCTCCAGGCCGCGCAACTGGTATTTCCACCAGATGCTCGGCGGCGTCTGGCGGCGACGCGCCGAGATCTCCGCGCGCAGCCGCGGCAGCTGGTCGATGCGCAGTTTCGCCTTGGTCAGGCAGAGCGCGAGGTCGAGGTCTTCGTGCAGGTCACGACGGGTGGTGGTGGCCTCGCGCACCTGCTCCCACGCGGTCCGCCGGATCGCCATATTGGCGCCGTGCACGTTGCCGACCGGCTGGTGTTTGATCAGGCCGAGGCGCTCCTGGCCGCCGATCGCGGCGGCGAGGAAGAAGCCGATCGGGGAGTCGTGGTAGGTGCTGATGCCGGTCACCGCCATGGTGTCCGGATGCGCGTCGAGGTGGGCGCGCACGGTGGCGCCCCAGTCGGGTCCGACGAGGGTGTCGGCGTCGATGCGGCCGAGGTAGTCGCCGCGCGCCTTGTCGAAGCCGGTATTGCGGGCATGGGCGACGCCGGGATTCGGCTCGTCGATCAGTTCGATCTTCGGATGTCGGGCGGCGAGCTCGGCGACGATCTCCCGGGTGCGATCGGTGCTGCCGTTGTCGACGACGATGATCTCGTCGATGGCGTCCTGGCCGACCAGCCGGTCTAGGCAGGCGGCGATGACCGAGGCTTCGTCGAGCGCCGGGATGACGACAGAGAGAACTACGGGCGGTTCGGTGGTGCCCATACGAGTTTCCGTTCCTGAGTCGAGGCTGACCCGCGACAGGCTATCAACGCCAGAACCGGGTCATGTGGCTACCGTAGGCAGCCCACCCGTCAGGTACCCCGGAAAGTTCGAACAAAGCGTAAACAGCGTCGAAAAACACCTGGCTCAATGGTGTGAAGAAGATGACAGCGAAAAGAACGAGCATTCCGTAGGGCTTGATCTGGTCGAGCGACCGGCGCGTCTCGTAACTCAGCGAGGGCTCGATGATCCCGAACCCGTCCAGGCCCGGCACCGGCAGGATGTTCAGCAGGAACGCGGTGATCTGCAGGAACGCCAGAAAACTGAGCCCGCACCAGAACGCGGCGTGCTCCTGCATCGTCCCGAACGCGCGCACCACCACCAGCAGCACCACCGCGCACAGCAGATTGGACGCCGGACCGACCGCGCTGACCAGCCGCTGCACCCCGGACCGGAATCGCGTGGTGTCGACATACACGGCGCCACCGGGCAATCCGATACCGCCGAGCGCGATGAAAATCAGCGGTAATCCGATCGACAGCACCGGGTGGCTGTATTTCAGCGGATTCAGGGTGAGATATCCCCGCACTTCCACTTCATGATCACCGGCCCGCCACGCGACATAGGCGTGCGCGAACTCGTGCAGACACAGGCTGATGATCCAGCCGAACACCACGAGCACGAACACACCGACCTTGGCGCGCACCGACTCGATGTCGGCGTCCCAGGCCAGCGCGCCGCCGAGCACGGTGATCAGCACGATGAGCAGGAAGACCGGGCTGGGGCGGACGGCACTGTGGCCTGCCCGCCTGCCGGTGGGGAAGGAGGAGGTCATCGCACCAGGAGCCAGGGTTGTTCGAAACGATAGAAGGTCGAGCGGGGCACCTTGCGGTCGGTGGTGATCCCGTCGCGGGTGACGATCGCGCCCGGCGTGCCGAGCTGCGCGGCGCGGCCGGCGACCCAGGGGCGCTTGCGCAAACCCTTGCGGACCCTGGCGCGGACGCCGGGCATCGTCATGGTCGGTGAGATCAGCATCGTGGTCACCGTGCCGGTGAACAGCAGGGTGTCGTCGACGTAGGCCTCGCCCTCGAGCTTGGCGCCGTCGACGCCGGTGATGCTGGCCCGGCCGACGAGTACGGTGCCGGTGTCGTCGCGGATCAGCGGCGTCTCGATCGCCCGGCCCTCGAGCGCGATCTTGGCGGCGGCGTTGCCGGTCGCGGTCTGATAGACCCGCGAGGCGTAGGTCGTCTCGGTCGGCACGAAACCGACCTCGACGTGCAGGCGTTCGGTGCGCATCAGATGGGTGAGCACGGTGGCCAGGGCGGCGTCGGAGCCGAGCACGATCAGGCGCGGCAGGCTGTCGGCGGCCAGCACCGGCAGCAGTTCGTCGATCACGCCGGTGTCGGGCTGTGGCCCGGTCTGCGTGGTCGGCTGCGAGGCCAGCGCGATCGGGACCGGCATGTCACCACATCGGAGAACGTGGGTACTCAAACTGCGGTACACCCTCCTCGGTCGGGTCGACGGTTTGTCGCCCTCGAACACGGCAAACCCCCTGCCGGCAAGTAACCGTAACCGATCGTGGCACCCGCAGCGGTCCGGGGTCGGCGTGCTCGGACAGGGCAGGTCGGAGGGTCCTGATCAGGGGTCGGCTAGACTGTGTCTCCGGCCACCGCCTCAATTCGGCAGGTAGCTGCAGTACACCGTGTGCTGCCGTCGATCTGTAGGAGACGCGAAATGCCGGCAATCGTCCTCATCGGCGCCCAGTGGGGCGACGAGGGTAAGGGCAAAGCTACCGATCTGCTCGGTGAGCGGTTGCAGTGGGTCGTTCGTTACCAGGGCGGCAACAACGCAGGCCACACGGTCGTGCTTCCCAACGGCGACAAGTTCGCCCTGCACCTGATCCCGTCCGGCATCCTCACCCCCGGCGTGAAGAACGTCATCGGCAACGGCGTCGTGGTCGATCCCGGCGTGCTGCTCGACGAGCTCGCCGGGCTGGAAGAGCGCGGCGTCGACACCTCCGGCCTGCTGCTCTCGGCCGACGCGCACCTGATCATGCCGTACCACGTGGCCATCGATAAGGTCGCCGAGCGCTTCCTCGGCAGCCGCAAGATCGGCACCACCGGCCGCGGCATCGGTCCCTGCTACCAGGACAAGGTCGCCCGCGTCGGCGTCCGCGTCGCCGATGTGCTCGACGAGAAGATCCTCACCCAGAAGGTCGAGGCCGCCCTGGAATTCAAGAACCAGGTGCTGGTGAAGATCTACAACCGCCGCGCGCTGGACCCGCAGCAGGTGGTGGACGAGGTGCTCGAACAGGCCGAGTCGTTCAAACACCGCATCTCCGACACCCGGCTCGAGCTGAACCTGGCGCTCGAGCGCGGCGACACGATCCTGCTGGAGGGTTCGCAGGGCACTCTGCTCGACGTCGACCACGGCACCTACCCGTTCGTCACCTCGTCGAACCCGACCTCGGGCGGCGCGGCGGTCGGTTCCGGCATCGGCCCGAACAAGATCGACACGGTGCTCGGCATCCTCAAGTGCTACACCACCCGCGTCGGCTCCGGCCCGTTCCCGACCGAGCTGTTCGACAACTTCGGTGAGTTCCTGGCCAAGAACGGCGGCGAGGTGGGCGTCACCACCGGTCGCGCCCGTCGCTGTGGCTGGTTCGACGCGGTCATCAGCCGCTACGCCACCCGCGTCAACGGCATCACCGACTACTTCCTCACCAAGCTCGACGTGCTGTCGGGTCTGGACACCGTGCCGATCTGCGTCGCCTACGAGATCGACGGCGAGCGGGTCGAGCAGATGCCGACCACCCAGACCGAGTTCCATCACGCCAAGCCGATCTACGAGGAGATGCCCGGCTGGTGGGAGGACATCTCGCAGGCTCGCACCTTCGAGGAGCTGCCTGCCAACGCGCAGGCGTACGTGCTGCGGCTGGAAGAGCTTTCGGGCGCGCGGATCTCGTGCATCGGTGTGGGCCCCGGCCGCGATCAGACGATCGTGCGCCACGACGTGCTGGGGTGAGCTGAGCGCTGACACGCGCGAGTGATGTCGACTCGCTATCGATTTGACAGCATCCGCTCGGCTACCGCTATCGTCGCTGCGCGGTACGCGGGGACGTGCCGCATGGTGTCGAGTGTGTGAGTGGGTGTTCGGCGTGATCCGTCGGTCCGATGATGTGAACTATTCGACGGCGCGGCGAGTCGCCCGTCCGCTCGTCGGCGTGCTGCCGATGGCGCTGGCCGTGGCCTGCGCCGGCGTCGCGATCGCGGTGCCGCAGCCGGGGATCAACCCGGAGCAGCCGGGCGTGAACACGCCGGCGCCCGCCGACGAGGGCCGGTCCGATCTGGCGACGTTCGACGCTCCCGACACGCTGGAGCGTCTCGCGCCCGAACGTCCGGAATCGCGCCCGGTGCCCGAATACACCGCTCCGCCCCCGCCGATCGTCATCGAGGAGCTGCACCTCCCCGAGCCCGTCGAGCCGGTCGCGCCCATCGCCCCGCCTCCGCGCACGCTGCGCGTCGGTGACTTCACCAGCCCGGTACCCGACGAGGTCCCGGGCGAGGTCCTCGACGGCGTGAACAACTCCGCCGCCGACGTCGAGGCCGCCATCGCGACCCAGGGCCGCTCGATCGGCATCAACCCCAGCCGCTCGGACAAGATCGCCGCCGCGACGGTCGGCGGCGCACTGGCCGGTGCCGCCATCGTCGGTGCCCCGGCGGCGGCCGTCGGCGCCGTCGGTGGTGGGCTCATCGGCGCGGGCATCGGTGCCGGTGTCGGCTTCGCGGTCGGTGCGGCCGGTACCGCGGGCGCGACCGCGATCCTCGCCGGCGCTTCGGCTGTTCCTACGGCGGGTGTCGGTGCGCTGGGCACCATCGGCGCCGGTTTCGCCGCGGCGTGGCCGATCGCCGCGGCGACGACCGGTGCCGGCGCGGCGATCGGTGCCGGTGTCGGAGCGGCCGCCGGGGCCGCGGCTCTCGGTATTCCGGCCGCGGCCGGCGGCGCCGTTGTCGGCGGCGTGCTCGGCAGCGGCTACGGCGCCACGCTCTGATCGGGACTCGGCCATCGGGACGGGGCCGCCGCTCGCGGCCGCCTGGGCAGCACGGACGCGTCGGTAGTACGGTCGAGGCGGGTTCGGACGGAGGTGACGGATGACGGTGCGCGCGGGTCTGGCCTCGTCGGCGCTGCTGACGATCGCCGTGCTGTCCGGCTGTGCGTCGCCGAGCGAAACCACCCCGCCACCCAGTCCCGCGCCCGTGAGTTCGGTACTCCCGCCCGCCCAGACCCTGGCCCCCTCGCAGCAACGCAACGAGCGCATCCGGGGAATGCTGTACACCGCGGGCTGCACCAGCAACGCCTGCGTCCAGACCTACTTCGCCTGTATGGACGGCTACCTCACCGGCGAGCCGTGCCAGTTCTACCGCGACCACCCGCCGCCACCGTGATCAGCCACGGCTGATCACCACGCGGTGGTGCGGGTGCGCTCTCGCGCGACACCCGCATCGAGACGTGATCGCGCTCAGCGGGCGGTGGTGAGGAACTCGCCGATGGCCGGGGCGAGGATCGAGACCTTCGGATTGTGGCTCACGCCGGGCAGTTCGGCGAAGGTCGCGGAGGGCAGCGCCGCGGCGGCCGCCTTGGCGCCCCGGGTGAGCATCGGGGAGGTGCGGTCGCCGGCCAGGACGAGGACCGGGACCCGCACGTCGCTCCAGTCCGCGGGATCGAGCGACTTGCCGCGCATGTACGGCTGCATCACCGCCCAGTCGTGGGCCGTCGAGTTCGATGTCGCGGCAAGGTTTTTCCAGAAGGGCGTCATCCGCATCGCGCCGACCATCAGCCACGGCATGCCCATCGCCTTGGTCATGTAGTACCGCACTGTCTTGTTCCGCTTGTCCGCGGCGATCATCGGATGCAGCTTGCCCGCCAGATCCTTCGGCGGCACATGGTCTTTCGGATCGACGACGAACGGCGGCTCGAACGCGACCACCTCGGTCACCCCCGGCACCTCGCGCGCGGCCAGCAGCGCCAGCGCGGCACCCGAGGACCAGCCGAACAGCGCCGCCTTCCCGCCCGCGACCTCGACCAGCGCGGCGATGTCGGCGATCTCGTTGGCCACGTCGTACACGCCGGGGGAGTCGGCGCTGTCACCGCGCCCGCGCCGGTCGTAGTTGAGCACCGTGAGATCGAAGTCGGTCGCCAGCGTCTGCGCGAGCTCGACCATCGTCGAGTACTCGCGGAAGCTGAACGCGCCGCCGATCAGGATGACGGTGCCCGCCGTGCCGTCCCCGACCCGGTCGTAGGCAATCGTGGTGCCGTCGGCCGACGTCACAGTCTGCATCGTGGTTCCTCTCGCATTCGGGCCGTGTGACCACCGGACTCGACGGTACGCGATCGGGTCCATCGCAGGTCGGCACGGGTTTCCCCGGGTGCCGAGCGTTGCGGCACCGATCATGCAGACGGGGCGGGACTCAGGAAGTCATCGGTTCAGAACAGCATCGGCTCGCCGAAGCCGGGCGTGCGCTCGATCTCCAGCAGGCGGGCCTTGGTGCCGATGCCGCCGGGTGCGGAGAAGCCGTGCAGCGCGTGGTCGGCGGCGAGGACCCGATGGCAGGGGATGATCAGCGGAATGGGATTGCGGCCCAACGCCTGTCCGACGGCCTGGGCCGAGCCGGGGGCGCCGAGACGGGTGGCGATGTCGCCGTAGCTGAGGGTGTGACCGGGGTCGATGTCGCGGGTGATGGCGTAGACGCCCCGGTAGAACTCGGGGACTCCGCCCAGGTCGACGTCGATCCAGCGCAGCGCGTCCAGGGTGCCGGCCAGATGCGCGCGGATACCCGTGATCGCCGCGGTGATCACGGGTCCCGGTTCGTCCTCGACGACCGGCTCGCCGGCCAGCGGTCTGGTGATCCGGGCGAGCGTCTCCTCCTCGCTCGCCTCGGGCAGCTGGAACCTCACGACGGTGTCGCCGTGCCAGGCGATGGCGCACAGGCCGATCGCGGTGTCGAACAGTGCCGCGGCCACCGGTTCGGTCCGGGTTCCGGAACTCATGAGCACAGTGTGCGCCGACCCGGTGACAGATTCGGGGCTGCCCCCGGTCACGCGGCGAGTGGCCCGCGCTCACCGGAGGAGAGAAGGCCAGTTTTCGGCAACTGGACTGGATCGGCGTCGGTGGCCTCGGCCGCCTCGACGACCGGCTCCTCCTCGTGCACGCGCGCGGCGTCCAGATCGCGGAAAAGTCGCTGCTCATCGTAGGTGCCGAAGGCTCTGTCGTGCGGCAGGTACTGGAAGGGCCAGAAGGGCAGTTCGCCGCGTTTCGGGGAGAAGTGGTAGACCGCGTACCCGAAGGCTGCGGCGACGGCGAGGGCGAGGAAAGTGGTCATGACGTAAGAATCCTCCGACTGGCCTTGCCGAGAAATATCCACTTACGGAATACTGGACTTCATGGCGACAAGAGTGATCGGCGCGTCCGGCCTGGCCCGCGACCTCGGGCGGTGGCGTGACCCCGAAACCGACGGCGACGCTCCCGAGCGCCGTCCGCACCGGCCCGCCTATCTGGCCCTGGCCGAGGCCATCCGGCTGCTGATCCACGACGGCCGCGCCCCGCTCGGCGTCGCGCTGCCCAGCGAGCGGGATCTGGCCGCCACCCTGGGCGTCAGCCGCACCACCATCACCTCCACGTACTCGCTGCTGCGCGAGCACGGTTACCTGATCAGCCGACAGGGCTCGCGCAGCACGGTGGCGCTGCCGCCCGCCATCCAGCACGACGGCTCCAAGCCGACCCGGGGCATCATGGCGCTGATGGCGCAGCCCGAACTGCCGACCATCGACATGACCTACGCGGCGATGTCGGCGCCGCCGGAGCTGCACGACGCGTATTCGGCCGCGCTGCAAGGCATTCCGGCCTTTCTCGGCACGCACGGCATGGACCCGGTCGGCGTGCTGGCGCTGCGCGAGGCGCTGGCCCGCCGCTATACCGCCCGCGGCCTGCCCACCGAGCCCGACCAGATCCTGGTGACCCTCGGCGCCCAGCACGGCCTGCGGCTGCTGCTCAACGTCCTCACCTCGCCCGCCGCGCGCGTGCTGATCGAGCACCCCAGCTACCCGAACGCCATCGAAGCCATCCGCGATGTCGGCGCCCGCCCGATCCCGGTGCCGCTGCGGCCCGAGTTGCCGCACGCCGGGTGGGATCTCGACGGGCTGCGCAGCACCGCCCGGCAGACCGCGGCGACGCTGGCCTACCTGGTCCCCGACTTCAACAACCCCACCGGCCTGTTGCTCGACGCCGACGGCCGCGCCGAACTGGCCGCCATCGCGCGCGACACCAGGATGACCATCGTCGTCGACGAGTCGATGAGCGAGCTGAACCTGTCCGACGACGCCATGCCGCCGCCGGTCGCCGCGTTCGCGAAGGGCTCGGAGATCATCACCATCGGATCGGCGTCGAAGTCGTTCTGGGGCGGTCTGCGGGTCGGCTGGATCCGCACCAACCAGGCGCTGATCACCAAGCTGCTCGGCATCCGCGCCACCGTCGACCTCGGCACGCCGGTGATGGACCAGCTGGCCACCGTTCACCTGCTCGGACACGCCGAGCCCATCCTGGAGCGGCGGCGCGAGCAGTTGCGCGCCCAGCGCACCGCCCTGCTGGACGCGGTCGCCGAGGATCTTCCCGGCTGGCACATCGTGCCCGGCGCCGGTGGCATGTCGGTGTGGGCGCAGCTGCCGAGCCCGGTCTCCACGGCCCTGGCGGCCACCGCGCCCAATCACGGTGTATTGCTCGCCGCCGGACCGCGTTTCGGCGTCCAGGGCGCGTTCGAGCGGTTCCTGCGCCTGCCCTTCACCCATCCCGAGGCCGAACTGCGCCTGGCGGTGAAGTCGATCGCCGCCGCCTACGACGCGCTGACCCCGCGCGCCGCCGATCCGCTACAGCCGCTCACCTGCTACTGAGTCAGCCGAACCCGCACGAGTAGTATGTGGCCGGATGCGGACGCACCGTCTCGTACCCGGCACCGAGCATGAACAGCGTCGAGATCACGATCGCGACGGTGGTGAGCGGCACGGCGGCGGCGCGCGGGGACGGATAGCGGAACAGCAGCATCAGCAGGCACACCAGCGCGATCGTGGTGGCCGCCAGCAGCCCGGCCGCCAGGCCGTTGAGCAGACTGACCGTGATGGGGACCGGCGCGTCACTGCGGCAACGGGATTCGGCGAGCTGCGCCTGGCGATCGTCGAGCAGCGCCTCGGCCACCGCGAAGGCGAGCAGCGCGGCGCCGAAGGTGGTGACCGCGATCAACGCGGTGAGCACCTTCGGTGGCCGGTGGCCGGTTCGGATCCGTGGCCTGTCGTCGATAGTCGGTGAGACTACCGACGACAGGCCGGGAAATCAGTCAGCCCAGACCGATTCGATCGGTGTCGTCTCCGACGGCGGCGGCGTCGGCACGCCACCGGGGGTGCGGGAGAAGCGCGGCGCGGGCGCGTGCTGGACGACGCCCTCGATCTCGATCAGGCCGGTACGGGCCGCGATGTGCGGATTCTCGGTAGCCTCGGTGAAGGTGAGCACCGGGGTGGTGCAGGCGTCGGTACCGTCGAAGATCGCCGCCCACTCGTCGCGGGTCTTGGTCTTGAACTTGTCCGCGAACAGCTTGCGCAGCTGGTCCTGCCCGTTCGGGTCGAGCTGCATCGGCAGACCCTCCGGGTCGATCTCCAGCCCGGCCAGCAGCTGGGCGTAGAACTGCGGCTCGATCGCGCCGACGGCCATGTACTTGCCGTCGGAGGTCTCGTAGGTGTCGTAGAAGGCCATGCCGGTGTCGAGCAGGTTGGTGCCGCGCTCGTCGGACCACAGACCGACCCCGCGCATGCCCCACATCATGTGCGACAGGGCGAGCGCGCCATCGATCATCGCGGCGTCGATCACCTGGCCCTGCCCGGAGCTCTGCCGCTCGACCAGCGCGGCGAGCACGCCGAACACCAGGAACATCGAGCCGCCACCGAAGTCGCCGACCATGTTCAGCGGCGGCACCGGCCGCTCACCCTTGCGGCCGATGGCGTTGAGCACGCCGGTCAGCGAGATGTAGTTGATGTCGTGGCCCGCGCGATCGGCGAGCGGACCGTACTGGCCCCAGCCGGTCATCCGGCCGTAGACCAGGCGCGGGTTGCGGGCAAGCGCGTCGTCGGGGCCGAGGCCCATGCGCTCGGTGACGCCGGGGCGGAAGCCTTCCAGCAGCACATCGGCCCGCTCGACCAGGTCGAGGATCTTGGCGACGTCGGCGGGATCCTTCAGATTCGCCTCGACGATGGTGCGGCCACGCCACTGCGGGCGCTCCATGAATCCGGGCATCATGCCGGGACGCTGCACGCGGACCACATCGGCGCCGAGGTCGGCCAGCAGTAGCGCGGCATGCGGACCCGGCCCGATGCCGGCCAGCTCGATGACCTTGATACCCGCGAGGGGCCCCTGCTTGGCGGTGGACTCGCTCACGACTGCACCTCGCCGGCGCTCGGCTTCGTCATGCGCGATCGCGCGCTGTGCTTCTGGTTCGCTCGCCAAGGCTCGCTCACACCTGACCTCTGTTCATCGTCGAACGGTATTGACACTCCGACAATAGCGTCGGGATGGCGAGCCGGGTAGGGCATGGGCGAGAATCCCGGGTGGCGCGACTCGGCGTCACAATGGGAGGAACCCGGTAGTGAGCGTGTGGGGTGAGGTCATCGTAGGCCTCGTCATTCTGGTCGGCCTCGTCGGTGTGATCGTTCCGATCCTGCCAGGCGTCATCCTGATTTTCGCGGCAATCGCGGTGTGGGCCTTCATGACCGGCGGTAGCGCCGCATGGACGGTGCTCGCGATCGCCACGGTGGCGCTGGTCATCTCCGGCGTCGTGAAGTACACCTGGCCCGGCAGGCGGATGCGGGACGCGGGGGTGTCGAACAAGGCGCTGCTGTGCGGCGCGATCCTCGGCGTGGCCGGGTTCTTCGTCATCCCGATCGTCGGCCTGTTCATCGGCTTCGTGCTCGGTGTGTACCTGGCCGAGCTGTACCGGCTCAAGACCAACGACCTGGCCTGGCCCGCGACGCTACACGCGCTCAAGGGCGTCGGCCTGTCGATGCTGGTCGAGCTGTTCGGCGCGCTGATCGCCGCCGGTGTCTGGTTCACCGGCGCGATCCTGGCCTGAGCTATTCGATGACCGGCAGCGGGCGGGTGTGCTCGCCCGCGCCGGGCAGTTCGTCGCGGGGGATCGGCACCGTCGGGTTGTCGGTGCGCGGGATCGGCGTGGTCGGCAGGGGATCGGCCGCGGGCCGGTCCGCGACCGGCAGCCGGTAGAACTCCCTGGCGTTGTCCTCGAGCACGGCGTGCAGGTCGGCGCCGACCACCTGCCAGATCAGTTCCACGTCGGCGTCCCGGAACGGCCTGCCCGCCCTGGTGCCGGGCAGATCGGAGCCGAACATCAGCGCGCCCGGGTTGACGGCGTGGATCCGGCGCAGCGTCTCGGCCACGTCCATGTCGACCCGGCCGAAACCGGTGGCCTTCACCCGCGCGCCCCGATCGACCAGGTCCAGCAGGTAGGGCAGGCCCTCCTCGGACATGCCGAGGTGGTCGATCGAGAGCGCGGGCAGCTTGGAGATCACCGGTTGCAGCGAGGCCAGCATCTGGCCGTCGATGTAGAGCTCCACGTGCCAGCCGGCCAGCTCGTGCGCGCGCAGCGCCTGCAACGTCATCTCGGTGATGTCGGCGGCGGCGCGCTTGAGGTTGAACCGCAGCGCGCGCACGCCGGCGCGATCCAATTCGATGATCTCGTCGTCGGTGGCATCCAGATCCAGTCGGGTGACCCCCACCCAGCCGTCCCCGAGGGCCGCCAGCGCGGCCTTCAGATACGACTGGTCGGACCCCTGGAACGACGCGCTGACCACCGCACCACCGCGAACATGGAAGTGCTCCATACGCTTTCGATAGTCCGCGATGGTGTAGGGGTCAGGCAGGTAGCCTTCGTTCTCGATCAGCGGGAACCGCGGATCGATGATGTGGACGTGGGCATCGAACACTTGTACAGAATGCCTCGAGTTCGGCGGAATGGAACAGTTCGGCTCCGACGTCCGAGGCTAGACCTTGTTGGGCTCGGAAGCGCGCAGCATGTCCTCGCGCTCCACGACCTTCACGCGCTCACGGCCTTCCGGCTCGCCCAGCGCGCGCTCGTGCGCGTCGAGGCGGTACCAGCCCGCCCACGTGGTGAACGGGATGCCCTTGCCCTCGAGGAACGTGGTGACCGCGTCCAGCTCGGGCTGCGGCGCCGGGGTGAAGTCCTTGGCGTCGTCGAGCAGGCAGGCGATGGTCTCGTTGGCGTCGCCCTTGGTGTGGCCGATGAGGCCGACCGGGCCGCGCTTGATCCAGCCGGTCACGTAGGTGGCGGGCATGAAGCGGGCCGAGCCTTCGGCGGTCTCGTCGGAGATCACGCGGCCTGCCTCGTTGGGCACGGTGCCCGCCTGGTCGTCGAACGGCAGCTGGGTGATGTTCTGCGACAGGTACCCCACGGCGCGGTAGATGGCCTGCACGTCCCACTGCTTGAACTCGCCGGTGCCCTTGACGTTGCCGGTGCCGTCGAGTTGGGTGCGTTCGGTCTTGAGACCGACGACCTTGCCGTTTTCGCCGATGACCTCGGCCGGGGACTCGAAGAAGTGCAGGAACAGCTTGTGCGGGCGGTTGCCCTGGTCGCGGATCGCCCACTGCTCGAGGGTGTTGGCGACCATGTCGACCTGCTTGGAGTTGCGGCGGGCGGCTTCGGAGCCCTCGTCGTAGTCGATGTCCTCGGGATCGACGATGACCTCGATCGTCGGCGAGTGGTCGAGTTCACGCAGCTCGAGCGGGGTGAACTTGGCCTGGGCGGGGCCACGGCGCCCGAAGACGTGGACCTCGACGGCCTTGTTGGCCTTGAGCCCCTTGTAGACGTTCGGCGGGATCTCGGTCGGCAGCAGCTCGTCACCGGTCTTGGCCAGCACGCGCGCCACGTCGAGGGCGACGTTGCCGACACCGAGCACGGCGACCTTCTCCGCGTCCAGCGGCCACGAGCGCGGCACGTCGGGGTGCCCGTCGTACCAGGACACGAAGTCGGCGGCACCGTAGGAACCGTCGAGGTCGATGCCGGGGATGGGCAGGGCGCGGTCGGCGTTGGCGCCGGTGGAGAAGATGACCGCGTCGTAGAACTGACGCAGGTCGTCGAGGGTGATGTCGGTGCCGTAGTCGATGTTGCCGAGCAGGCGGACCTGGTCTTTGTCGAGGACCTTGTGCAGGGCGGTGATGATGCCCTTGATGCGCGGGTGGTCGGGGGCGACGCCGTAGCGGATCAGGCCGAAGGGCGCGGGCATGCGCTCGTAGAGGTCGATGCTGACATCGGCATCGGACTTCATCAATGCGTCGGCGGCGTAGATACCGGCCGGTCCTGCGCCCACGATCGCAATGCGGAGCGGGCGGGTCGCTGCACTCTGTTCGGTCATTTTCTACGCGCACCCTTTGGTCGAGAACTGTTGACGGCGTCGATTTAGCTTAGGCTAAGTTGACGATCCGGCTGCTGGCAGCTGCCTTCCGAGTCGGCAGCGCACCGCATTCTGGCGATTCTATCTGCGGCGTTGTGGCCACCCGGCGTGCGGTGTGGTTGCCCGCACCGGGTCTGTCAGGATTACAGCATGAACGAGGAGCAGACAGGCTCGGACGACCAGCCCATCGTGGTGGATCAGACCGACAAGCGTTCCATCGTCCCGTTCGTCGCGGCCGCGGTGATCGCGGTCATCGTGCTCATCGGCATCGTGCTCGGCGGTCTGCTCTCGCCCGCTGAGAAAAATGTCACAGAGGCCGACCGTCTCGCCGCCGCTGTCACCAACTATATCGACGCGCGCTCGCGCAGCGAGCTGCGTCCGCCGGCCGGTGTCGCCTGCCCCGGCTTCGACGAGGAGAAATCCGGCCTGTCGGAGCGGCTCGGCGGCCCGAAATCGGCAGTGACGATCGACAAGAAGAGTTTCGACAAGGCGACGGTGAACGGCGACCGGGCCAAGATCGACGCCACCGTGCAGATCGGCGACACGTCCGCCACCAGCACCTGGAACCTGACCAGGGTGGACGGCACCTGGCTGGTCTGCACTCCGTAGCACTGTTTGACACGGTGACCTGTGCCGGGGCAATCTCAGATCGCAAGGTCATGAGTACCAGCGCCAAGCCCCGGCTCGCTGGTCGGCAACCCTCCTCCGCGGTGGGGTGCTCCGGGTGACGACCTGGCCGTGTGCCCGGACAACCGGCACGGCAAGAGCGGATTCACGCAGGAGGTTTCGACATGACTTACGCCGGCGACATCACCCCTGAGAAGGCGTGGGAGATCCTGACCGAGCACCCCGACGCGGTGCTGGTCGACGTGCGCACCGAAGGCGAGTGGGCGCAGATCGGTATCCCCGACACCAGTTCGATCGAGCGCCCGGCCCACTTCATCGAGTGGGTCGACGGCACCGGAACCCGCAATCCGAACTTCGGCGCGCAGCTCGAGCAGGCGCTGGGTGATCGGCCGGACGGCGCGCCGGTGGTGTTCCTGTGTCGCTCCGGCCAGCGCTCCATCGGGGCGGCGACCGTGGCGACCGCGGCGGGCATCACCCCGTCCTACAACGTGCTGGACGGTTTCGAGGGCGGTCCCGACGCGTTCGGGCAGCGCGGCAGCGTCGGCTGGCGCGCGGTCGGCCTGCCGTGGCGTCAGGCATAAGGAGAACAGCATGATCACCGGTGGTTCGTTCGACAAGCCACTGCCCGAGGGCGTCGGCCCGGCCACTCTCGGCGTCCGCGGCGGCCTGCGCCGCTCCGGCTTCGAGGAGACCTCCGAGGCGCTGTACCTGACCTCGGGTTTCGTCTACGAGAGCGCCGAGGCCGCCGAGGCGTCCTTCACCGGCGAGGTCGAGCACTTCGTCTACTCGCGTTACGGCAACCCGACCGTGGCCATGTTCGAGGAGCGCATCCGGCTGCTCGACGGCGCCGAGGCCGCGTTCGCCACCGCCTCCGGCATGTCCGCGGTGTTCACCGCGCTGGGCGCGCTGCTGAAGGCGGGCGATCGCCTCGTCGCGGCCCGCAGCCTGTTCGGCTCGTGCTTCGTGGTGTGCAACGAGATCCTGCCGCGCTGGGGCGTGGAGACCGTCTTCGTCGACGGTGACGACCTCGAGCAGTGGGAGCAGGCGCTCTCGGTCCCCACCCAGGCCGTGTTCTTCGAGACCCCGGCCAACCCGATGCAGACCCTCGTCGATGTCCGCAAGGTCACCGAGCTCGCGCACGCCGCGGGCGCGAAGGTGGTGCTGGACAACGTCTTCGCCACCCCGCTGTTGCAGCGCGGCTTCGAACTCGGCGCCGACGTGGTGGTCTACTCCGGCACCAAGCACATCGACGGCCAGGGCCGCGTGCTCGGCGGCGCAATCCTCGGCGCCCAGGACTACATCGACGGCCCGGTCAAGAACCTGATGCGCCACACCGGCCCCGCGCTGAGCCCGTTCAACGCCTGGACCCTGCTCAAGGGCCTGGAGACGATGCCGCTGCGTGTGCGCCAGTCCACCGAGTCGGCGCTGCGGGTCGCCCGGTTCCTGGAGACGAACAAGTCGGTCAACTGGGTGAAATACCCCTTCCTCGAGTCCCACCCGCAGCACGCCCTCGCCACCGCCCAGATGTCCGGCGGCGGCACGGTCGTCACCTTCGAACTGGCCGGCGACGACGGCAAGAAGCGCGCCTTCGAGGTCCTCAACCGCCTGCGCATCATCGATATCTCCAACAACCTCGGTGACGCGAAGACCCTGATCACCCACCCCGCCACGACGACCCACCGTGCGATGGGCCCCGAAGGCCGCGCCTCGATCGGCCTCTCCGACGGCGTGGTCCGCATCTCGATCGGCCTCGAGGACATCGAGGACCTCCTCGGCGACCTCGACCACGCCCTGCGCTGAGTCCGCGAATGCCCCGGGTCAGCCTCTCGAAACGAGACTCGGCCGGCCGTCCTGGGGCTTTCGATCGGTTGTTACAGCGGGTGGGGACTGCAGAAGGAGCGGAAGGTCTTCCCGTCCTGCGCGGCGACATCGGCCGCGTTCAGCCAGCCCACTCCCTGGAACCAGTAGGTATCGGCGGGGTGCGCCGCGGAGTCCCGCACAATGGTCTCGATGTCGGCGGCCACGCCCGAACCCGCGTCGATCTGCGTGAGGTAGAGCTTTCTCTCGTTTCTCCACTCGAAGCCAGGAGGGAGCGGCTCCGCGATCTTCCAGCCGGGGTTCGGTCCGACTGTCAAATACTCGATATCGGTTCCCGCTCCGCTCGCGGGAACCAGAATGAGCGCGGAGTGGCTCGGCTCGAAGGCGAGAACGGCCCGTTCGGCGCCAAGGCACCGCGATCCGGTCCAGATCCGCAATTCACTATCGGTGATCCGCGCGCCGAAGGCATCCGGTAGTCCTGGCCGCAGGTCCACTTGGTCTTTGCCGAATATGCCGCAGGAGGTCAGCAGCGCAGCGATGGCGACGAGTACGGCGGGCCGGCGAATCATTTCTTGTATCCCCCGTCGTGCAGGCCCGCGTCTTCTTCGATCTCGTCGTCACTGTCGGTCCACCACGCCTTCAGACCGGACCAGGCCACCGACCCGATCATGCCTGCGTATCCCTTCTCCGCCCACTGCTGGGAGTGCCGTTCCTCGTGGTGCAACAGGCGATCCAGATCGGTCGAACTCTGCTGTGGTCCGCTCCCGTTGTCGAACCACTTACTTCCGGATTCGGCGATCTCGCGCAGCTGGCCGGCCGGGTCGTCGAGGTCATCGAGATTCATCATGAAGATGTCGCCGTAGGTGGTGCCACCCTTTTGGCTGTACAAATCCTGTAGCTCGTTGCCCCCGAGTCCCATGAGCATGCCGTTGGGTGTGGTTGCGAGCCGCCCACCGTTGCTATCGATGAACGCTACGTCTTGGTCGTAGCTCCAGTCGTTCTTGTCCTGCCGGTCGATGATCCGCTGTACTTCCGCACTGGAGTACGGCGTTTCCTCGAAGTCGTTGACGACACCCGGTACCAGGCCGGCCTTGTCGTAGTCGGTGCCCGCGTTGAGGATGTAGGTCATGAGCACCGCCTTCTGCGCATCGTCGCCGCTGGTGCCGGAAGGCATGATGAAGTAGGTCTTGCCGTCTTTGTCGGTGACCGGCTCCATTCCGTCGAGCACGGTGAAGTCCTCCGGGGTGATGCCGTGCGTGCCGGCGATCTCCACGATGGTCTCCGGTGACACGCCCCGCCGTTCCGCGCCTGCTGCAGATCGGCGGGCACGCCGGCGACGTTCTTGCCCGCCGCGAGGTCCTGGATCTCCTGGGTGGTCAGTCCCTTGGGCCGGTGCGCCATGATGGCGGCGGCCTCGGTGTAATCACCGCGCCGCAGCGCGGCGGCGAGCGCGGCACCGTCTGCGCGAAGTCCTCATCTGTGGCCTGAATACTCGACGCAGTGGCGGTCACCGCCGTCGAGATCTCGTGCAACCGATTGGTCACCCGCCAATAGGCGCCTTCGATGAACTCACCCAGCTGTACGCACGCCGCCACCACGTCGGTTCCGGCTACCGCCGTACCGAGATGATCGGATTCGCAACGGACGTCCCGTTGGTCGATCTCTCGACCGACGTCATCGAGGACCGTCACCAGCTTGCCCAATTCATCGATATCGGCCTGCAACAGCCGCCCGCCCCCGGCCTCGATCACGTTCTTGTCCGGGAACCTAACACGTCCCCCGAGATCTTGTCGTGGTGCCGGGCTGTCAACAGCCATCGTTACCGGATGGCTTGGCGCGCTGTTAGTTTCGGGTGATGAACGCCGAGGAGCGCGCGGCCTACTATGCCGAGAACGATCGCCGCAGGCAGCGGGCGCAACAGCTCTTCGACGAGCGGACCTGGCACTTCCCGATCGACGACTCGATCGAGGCGTGGGCAGGCCGCACCTACACCGGACCCGCCACCGAGCTGCCACTGCGCGAGGAGCACCGGGGTCCGTGGTCCGCGGAGGTCGGTTACGCCACGGCCATCGGCCTCACCGGGGTCATGGGGAAGATTCTCGATCGCGCGGTGGCCGACGGGATCGTGCGGCTGCCCGAACCGGGTCGGATCGATTCGGCCTACTCGACCCGGCACGAGTACTACGAGACCACCGACGGCATCGGCTACGGCTTCTATCCCGCCCGTACCGACGAGCTCATCGTCTACGCCAGCGCGGCGGTGAAGTTCGCGGCGATCGAGCGATGGCCCGAGGTCGGGCCCGATGCCGCGGTGCGGGTCGTGCGTGCGGTGATCGCCACCTTCGCCAGCCCACGGCCGGGTTTCCGGCAGGCCCCGTCGAACTGGCGGGGGTGACGGTCTTCGGCGCTACGAGGGCACTGCGGCGTCGAGGACAGCGAGCACCTCGTCGAGCTTTCCTATGACGAAGAGTTCGGTGCCGGTGTCGGTCTCGATGCGCAGGCGAGTGCGCAGGCCACCGCTGAACAGTCCACCGTCCGGACTCTGTCGGCCGATGGCACGCACCCGGCTCAGCGGTATCTCCCAGCGCTTGCCACCGGTGAGCGCGTCCAGATGATTGGGCACGAAGAGCAGGCGGGTGTCGGTCAGGGAGAGGCGTCCGCCGACGGCCCGGCCACCCTGCGTTCGATTGGCGAGCTGCTGCCAGATCACCTTCTCGGCGGCGCCCAGCTCGGGGTTACCGATCCACAATCCCATCAGTCATTCCTTGCGTCGATCCCGGCGTTCGTGCCAGAGAATCGACATCCGGTCGGGCACCGTTAATGGCGCCCGGCCGGATGCCGGGATTCAGACCTTGTCGACCTCGCCGTTGGACAACGCCTTCTGCAAGGAGTTGAAGACGGTCAGGCCCTGGCCGACCATGCCGTTGACCAGTTCGCCGACGCCGTCGGGCCCGTTGAGGACGGTGAGGTTGGCGTTGGCGAGGCCGTTGGAGGCCTGCTTGACGATTTCGGGCAGTTGCTCGATGAGCAACTGGTCCAGGGCGATCCGGTTGTTGGAGGCGGCGGCCTCGGCCTGGATGCGGGTGCGGTCGGCTTCGGCCTCGGCGAGGATGCGGACGCGTTCCGCTTCGGCCAGCGCGGGTTTCACGACCTCGGCCTGGAGTTCCTGCTCGCGCAGTTCGGCGTTCTTGCGGGCCTGCTCGGCCTGGGCGGTGAGGACTTCCTGGCGGGCGATGGCGTCGGCGAGCGGACCCGCCTGGGCCGCTTCGGCATTGGCCTTGTCGATGTCGCGCTGGTACTGCGCCTTGAGGATCGCGGTCTCCCGCTCGTACTCGGCGCGGCGGCGCAGCGATTCCTGTTCGGCCTCGGCGGCGCGCTGGGCGGCCTGAGCCTGGGCGATCTGGGCATCGCGCTGCACGGCGGCGTTGTGCGGTGCGGCCAGGGCATTGATGTAGCCCAGGTTGCCGTCGTCGATGGACTGGATCTGGAACGAGTCGACCCACAGGCCGATATTGCTCATCTCCACCTTCGAGGCGAGCAGCACCTCGTCGGCCAGCTTCTGGCGTTCGCGGATGATCTCCTCGACTGTCATCGAGCCGACGATGGAGCGCAGGTGACCGGAGAAGATGCGGCCGGTGAGCACCGACATCTCCTGCTCCTGCTCGGACAGGAAGCGCTGGGCCGCGTTGACGATCGAGGAGGTGTCGTTGGCGACCTTGAACGCGATCACCGCGCGCACATCGAGCTGGATGGCCTGCTTGGTGACGCAGCGTTCCCTGATCTCGGACTCGAACATGGCCAGCGACAGGTAGCGGACCTTGCGGAACAGCGGCACCACCCAGGTGCCGCGGCCGATGACCACCTTGAAGGGGGCGTTGTCCTTGGTCTTGGCGCCGCTGACCAGCATCGCCTCGTCGGGATCGGGAACGTGATAACCCAGCATGTTCAGTCCTCCTTGGTGAGCGGAATCCAGGCGACGACGTCGACCAGCCGGCCGGGATGCACCGCGACGATCAGAACGGTGGCACCGGCCGGGAGGGGCTCGTCGGCCCGCGCGAGGTAGGTCTCGGTTCCCCCGCGGATCGCCACGAGTACTTCGCCCAGCGCGCCCGCGGCCCGGATCGGTGACGTGAGCGTGCCCGTGAGGCCGTGCACCGGGTCGGTCATCGCGCTGAGTCTCCTTGTCTCGCATCGAATGACGTCAGCGTACGATGCGCGGCCTGCCGATGGGTTTCAATATTCTTATTGACAGCTTGCTGTCAATTATGACAGGATACTGTCATGACGATGCGAACAGTTCACATGGCCGTGTACGACACTCTCGCCGACTGGGAGGTGGGCGCCGCCACCGCGCACATCGCCAACGGTGGTTGGCATCGCGAGCCGGGCACGTTCGAGGTGAAGACGGTCGGGCTCAGCACCGAACCGATCACCACGATGGGCCGACTGCGGGTCACCCCGGACCTCGCGCTGGCCGATCTCGACCCGGCCGACAGCGTGATGCTGATCCTGCCCGGCGCGGATCTGTGGGAGGGTGAGGAGCTGGTGCCGTTCGCGGAGAAGGCGCGTCAGTTCCTCGACGCGGGCGTGCCGGTCGCCGGAATCTGCGGCGCCACCTTCGGATTGGCCAAGGCGGGCCTGCTCGATGATCGCGCGCACACCTCCAACGCGGCCGAATACCTGGTCTACAGCGGATATTCGGGTGCCGAACACTATGTGGAGGCGCAGGCGGTCACCGACCGCGACGTGATCACCGCCGACGCCATGTCGCCGTTCGAGTTCGCCAGGGAGATCTTCACCCGCCTCGAGGTGTCCGAGCCGCACGTCATCGACGCCTGGTACGCCCTGTTCGCGCACCGCGACCCGGCGGCCTACGCGGTGCTCGCCGAGTACGAAGCCGCCAACGCGTGACAGCCGGCGAGCAGGAACTGTTCTCGACCGCGGCGATCACCTCGTTCAAGCTCAACGGCCAATTCCTCGCCATCGCCGAGGAATTGGCCGCCCCGGCCGGTCTCACCGCGGCCTGGTGGCAGGTGCTCGGCGCGGTGCTCGCCGAACCGCTGCCGGTCGCGGGCATCGCCCGCGCGATGGGCATCACCCGGCAGAGTGTGCAGCGCATCGCCGACCTGCTCGTCGACAAGGGGCTGTGCGAATACCGGCCCAACCCCGCGCACAAGCGGGCGAAGCTGGTCGCGGCGACGGAATCGGGCCGCGCGGCGGTTCAGCGCATCAATCCGCAGCACGCGAGAATCGCTCGCCGCCTCGCCGACGAGCTCGGTCCGGTGGAGTTCGCGGCGATCGTGGCCGCGCTGACCCGGCTGTCCGCCGCGGTCGAGGCGATCACCGTCGCCGAGGAGTGAGGTCGTCGGCAGCCGGCACACCGACGCCCCCGTCGCCGAAGTGGCGACGGGGGCGTCGGACTGTGCGGTCGGAGCTCAGCTCTGGAGGCCGACCTCGATCTCGAGGGTGAGGGTGATCTTGTCGCCGATGACGGCGCCGCCGTCGGGCAGCGGCATGTCGATGTCGAGGCCGAAGTCACGGCGCGAGACCACGGTCTTGGCTTCGAAACCGGCGACCGGGCCGTTGCCCATGCCCTCGTTGACGCCGAGGAACTCGACCTCGAGGGAGACCGGCTTGGTGTTGCCGCGCACGGTGAACTCGCCGTCGACGACGAAGTCGCTGCCCTCGCCGCGGAACCCGGTGGACTTGAAGGTCATCACAGGAAACTGTTCGGCGTGGAAGAAGTCGGCGGTGCGCAGGTGGCCGTCGCGCTGGGCGTTGTCGGTGGTCAGCGAGTCGACCCGGATCTCGGCGTGCGCGGAGGCGGTGCCGTCCTCGCCGATGACGAGTGCGCCGTCGAAGTCGGTGAAGCGGCCGCGGACCTTGCTCACCATGAGGTGGCGTACGGAGAAGCCGACGGTGGAGTGGGCGGGGTCGATGGCCCAGGTGCCCGCGGTGAGGCCGTTGGCGATGGCGGTGGTCATGGGAACTCCTTGTGGGGGTGGGGTTCTAGCGTGGGAGGTTGGCGGCGAGCAGATCCGCGAACGGGGTCGGCTCGTCGTACGGGTCGGCGGGTCCGGCGCTGGGCCTGCCGAGGATCTGGGTGGCGAATTCGCTTGCGGCGCGGTCTATCCGGTTGTTCAGCGCCTGGTCGGCACCGTGGGCGCCCCAGTCCGACGACGCGGCGTACACGGCGGTGGGTACGACGATCGAGCGCAGGTAGGCGAACAGCGGACGCACCGCGTGTTCGAGGGCCAGCGAGTGCCGTTCGGTGCCGCCGGTGGCACCGGCCAGCACCGGCTTGCCCGCGAGCGAATCCGGTTCCAGCACATCGAAGAAGGTCTTGAACAGACCGCTGTAGGAGGCGCTGAAGATCGGCGTCACCGCGATGAGCCCGTCAGCGGTGACGACCTGGTCGATCGCCGAGCGCAGCGACGGCGCGGGGAATCCGGTGATCAGGTTGTCGGCGAGTTCGCGGGCGTGATCGCGCAGGTCGACGAAGTCGAGTTCGACCTCGGCGCCGCCGGCGCGCAGCTCTCGTGCGGTGGCGGTGGCCAGCCGGTCGGCCAGCAGCCGGGTCGACGAGGGCTGCGACAGCCCGGCCGACACCACCGCGATGCGAGTGGTCATGCGGTCACCTCCGTGGTGGTCTCGGCGGCGAGCAGCGAGGCGTGGGTCGGCGCGTCCGGCACGTGCGCGGGACGCCCGGCGGCGAATTCCTTGCGCAGCACCGGAATCACTTCCTCGCCGAGCAGGTCGAGCTGTTCGAGCACCGTCTTCAGCGGCAGGCCGGCGTGGTCGACCAGGAACAGCTGACGCTGGTAGTCGCCGAAGTGCTCGCGGAAGGTGAGCGTCTTCTCGATGACCTGCTCCGGGCTGCCCACGGTGAGCGGGGTCTGCTCGGTGAATTCCTCCAGCGACGGGCCGTGTCCGTAGACGGGCGCGTTGTCGAAGTACGGGCGGAACTCGCGGATCGCGTCCTGGGAGTTCTTGCGCACGAACACCTGGCCGCCGAGGCCGACGATGGCCTGGTCGGCGCTGCCGTGGCCGTAGTGCTCGTAGCGGCGGCGGTACAGCTCGATCAGCCGCTGGAAGTGGTCGGTGGGCCAGAAGATGTGGTTGGCGAAGAAGCCGTCGCCGTAGTAGGCGGCCTGCTCGGCGATCTCCGGGCTACGGATGGAGCCGTGCCAGACGAACGGCGGGACGTCGTCGAGCGGGCGCGGGGTGGAGGTGAACGACTGTAGCGGCGTGCGGAACTTGCCCTCCCAGTCCACGACGTCCTCGCGCCACAGGCGGTGCAGCAGGTGGTAGTTCTCGATGGCCAGCGGGATGCCGTCGCGGATGTCCTTGCCGAACCACGGGTAGACCGGGCCGGTGTTGCCGCGGCCGAGCATCAGGTCGACCCGGCCGTCGGCCAGGTGCTGCAACATCGCGAAGTCCTCGGCGATCTTGACCGGGTCGTTCGTGGTGATCAGCGTGGTGGAGGTGGACAGCAGGATCTTGTCGGTGCGGCCCGCGATGTAGCCGAGCATGGTGGTCGGCGAGGACGGCACGAAGGGCGGATTGTGGTGCTCGCCCATCGCGAACACGTCGAGTCCCACCTCCTCGGCCTTCTGCGCGATCGCGACCATCGCCTTGATCCGCTCGGCCTCGGTGGGGGTGCGGCCGTTCGTGGGGTCGGTGGTCACATCGCCCACGGTGAAGATTCCGAACTGCACGGGCCCTCCTCGACTCGCTTTGGTTGCCATGGCAACTATAACCGGCGAGGGCGGGAACCTATTCCACTGTGAGGCAGCTCACATGCAGCTACTCCGGGAAGGGGGAGCGGGTGCGGCCGATCAGGTCAGCGACCGAGTCGACGACCAGGGTGGGGCGGAACGGGTATTTCTCGACCGAGTGCTTGGTGGAGATGCCCGAGGTGACCAGGATCGTGCGCAGGCCGGCTTCCAGGCCGGAGATGACGTCGGTGTCCATGCGGTCGCCGATCATCACCGTGGTCTGGGAGTGCGCGTCGATGCGGCGCAGCGCCGAGCGCATCATCAGCGGATTCGGCTTGCCCACGTAGTACGGGTCCTTGCCGGTGGCGTGAGTGATCAGCGCGGCGACCGACCCGGTCGCGGGCAACACGCCGTCGCGGGACGGACCGGTCGCGTCGGGATTGGTGGCGATGAAACGGGCGCCGCGATCGATCAGGCGGATCGCGGTCGTGATCGCCTCGAACGAATAGGTACGGGTCTCGCCGAGGACCACATAGTCGGGGTCGACGTCGGTGAGGACATAGCCGATCTCGTGCAGCGCGGTGGTCAGGCCGGACTCGCCGACGACGTAGGCGGTGCCGTTGGGGCGCTGGTCGTCGAGGAAGGTGGCGGTGGCCAGCGCCGAGGTCCAGATGGATTCCTCGGGGATGTCCAGGCCGGTCTGGCGCAGCCGGGCCTGCAGATCGCGTGGGGTGCGGATCGAGTTGTTGGTCAGGACCAGGAACGGGATCTCGTTGTCGCGCAGCTCGGTGAGGAATTCGTCGGCGCCCGGGATCAGTTGATCCTCGTGCACCAGCACGCCGTCCATGTCGGTCAGGTACGACAAGATCTGCTCATCCTTGGCGGTCACCAGCTAATCATCCGCTAAAACCGGCGGCGGTGCGAGCCACCGCTCCCGGAGAACTCGGTGACGGTGTTGGTTAGTGTCGATGCGGCAGGGGCCGCGACGAAGCGAACGACAGGAGTGGCTGAGATGGTTGATCTCAAGCTCGGATACAAGGCATCGGCAGAACAGTTCGGGCCGCGTGAGCTCGTCGAGCTGGCGGTGGCCGCCGAGGAGCACGGTCTCGACAGCGCGACAGTCAGCGATCACTTCCAGCCGTGGCGGCACGACGGCGGGCACGCGCCGTTCTCGCTGGCCTGGCTGGCCGCCACCGGTGAGCGCACCGAGCGGATCATGCTCGGCACCTCCGTGCTCACCCCCACCTTCCGCTACAACCCGGCGGTGATCGCCCAGGCCTTCGCCACCTTCGGCTGCCTGTACCCGGGCCGGGTGATGCTCGGGGTCGGCACCGGCGAGGCGCTCAACGAGATCGCCACCGGTTACAAGGGCGAATGGCCCGACTTCAAGGAGCGTTTCGCCCGGCTGCGCGAGGCGGTGTCGCTGATGCGCGCGCTGTGGACCGGCGAGCGTACCGATTTCGACGGCGAGTACTACCACACCGTCGGCGCCTCCATCTACGACGTGCCCAAGGGCGGCATCCCCGTCTACATCGCCGCGGGCGGCCCGGTCGTGGCCCGCTACGCCGGTCGCGCGGGCGACGGTTTCATCTGCACCTCGGGCAAGGGCATGGACCTCTACACCGAGAAGCTGCTGCCCGCGGTCGCCGAGGGCGCGGCCAAGGCCGAGCGCGACCTCGCCGGCATCGACAAGATGATCGAGATCAAGATCTCCTACGACACCGATCCCGAACTGGCGCTGCAGAACACGCGCTTCTGGGCCCCGCTGTCGCTGACCCCGGAGCAGAAGCACGACATCACCGACCCGATCGAGATGGAGGCCGCCGCCGACGCGCTGCCGATCGAGCAGGTCGCCAAGCGCTGGATCGTCGCCAGCGATCCCGACGAGGCCGTCGCCCAGATCAAGCCCTACCTGGACGCGGGCCTCAACCACCTGGTCTTCCACGCCCCCGGCCACGACCAGCTGCGCTTCCTCGACCTGTTCAAGCGTGACCTGGCACCCCGCCTGCGCGCGCTGGGCTGATCCTTCGACGCTCACCCGCCCGGGTGGTTCGGTGTCACGCCGAACCACCCGGGCGGTGTCGTCTCCGATGAGTGATCCTCCGGGACACCGGAAATCGACGCGACTCAGCGCAGCGAACAGGCGGGGTCGCCGGGTTCGGCGGCGAGGGCGTCGGCGAGCTGGGTGGCCAGCTGGGTCCGGATCGCGGCCAGGCGGCGGGTGGCCGCGTCGACCTCGTCGAGTTTGCGGCGCAACTCCTCCACGGAGTCGGGGCAGCCGTCGCCCGAGCCGTCGCCCGCTCGCAGACAGGCGACGAACGGGTGCATGTCGGCCAGTTCGAAGCCGACGGTGCGCAGGGCGTGGATCTTGCGGACGACGCGCAGTTCGACGTCGTCGTAGATCCGGTAGCCCTTGCCGTCGCGGCGCGGTTCGACCAGTCCGTGCTGTTCGTAGTAGCGCAGCGCGCGAGCGCTGGAACCGGTGCGCTCGGCCAGTTCGCCGATCAGCATGCGACCTCCTCGATGACCGTGGCCGTCACGGTAGACCTTGCCGCCGGTGTCAAGGCAACAACGCCGCGGCGGTCGGCCCTATGCCCGGCGCAGCGCGAACATGCGCAGGTCGCGCGTGGTCCGGTCGCGGTAGGCGGCGTAGGCGCCGGTGATCTCGATGAAGCGGGCGAACAGCGCTTCCTTGTCGGCGTCGGGTACCGGGGTGGCGACGACGGGGATGCGCTCACCCGCGATGGCCACGGTGGCCGCCGGGTTCGCCAGCAGGTTTCCCGTCCACGCGGGATGGTGCTCCTGGCCGAAGTTGGAGCCGACCACGTACAGGGTGTCGCCGTCGTGCACGTAGAGCAGCGGCTGGGTGCGCTGCGCGCCGGATTTGCGGCCGGTGGTGGTCAGCAGGATCACCGGCGCGCCGATCGGGCCGAGCACGGTGTACTTGGCGTCGGTCCGCTCGAGCAAGGCCCGATCCAGCGGGGTCACCGTGCGGATCAGCCAGGAACCCGGCTTCGTCGCGGCGAAACGATTGGCGGCGCGGGACAGGAGATTGGTGCGCGAACCCCACTGCCGATCCGGGAACTGCGATGTCATGGGCCGGACTATAACGCGGCCGATCGCGCCACACCGAACCCCCGAATCGCCGTCGATTAACTAAGCTCGCGACCATGGTCGAACATGCCACGTCCACCGTGTACATCGCTTCACCCGAGGGTGACACCGGAAAATCCACGGTGGCGCTGGGCGTGCTCCAGATGTTGTGCGCGACCACCGCGCGCGTCGGGGTGTTCCGCCCGATCACCCGCTCGACCGCCGAGCCCGACTACATCCTCGAACTGCTGCTCGAGCACAGCACCGCCGATATCGGCTACGAGCAGGCCATCGGCGTCACCTACGAGGACGTGCACCGCGACCCCGACGCCGCGATCAGCGAGATCGTCATGCGGTTCCACGACGTCGCCAAGGCCTGCGACGCGGTGGTGATCGTCGGCAGCGACTACACCGATGTCGCCAGCCCGAGCGAGCTGCGCTACAACGCGCGCATCGCGGTGAACCTGGGCGCGCCGGTGTTGCTGGTGGTGCGCGGCGCCGAACGCACGCCCACCGAGGTCAAGCAGCTGGTGGAGCTGTGTTCGACCGAGCTGTCCGCCGAGCACGCCCAGCTGGTCGCGGTCGTCGCCAACCGCTGCGCGCCCGCCGAGATCGACGAGATCGGCGCCGCGCTGGCCGGTTTCGACGTGCCGTCCTGGACGCTGCCCGAGGTGCCGCTGCTGATGGCGCCGACCATGGGCGAGCTGTGCGGCGCCATCGACGGCGAGATCTACAGCGGCGACCCGGAACTGCTGCAGCGCGAGGCGTTGCGGATCATGGTCGGTGGCATGACCGCCGAGCACATCCTGGAACGACTAACCGACGGAGTGGTCGTGATCGCCCCGGGCGACCGCTCCGATGTTCTGCTCAGCGTGGTGAACGCCCATGAGGCGGAGGGCTTTCCGTCGCTGGCCGGCGTCATCATGAACGGCGGCATCCGCCCCCATCCGGCCATCGCGCGCCTGATGGAGGGCCTGCACCCCAAACTGCCGATCCTCACCACCGAACTCGGCACCTACGACACCGCCAGCGCGGTACACGGCACTCGCGGGCGGATGTGGGCCGGCAGCCCGCTCAAGGTCGACACGGCGCTGGCATTGATGGAAGAGCGCGTCGACGCGCCGGAACTGCTGCGGCGCATCCAGGTACCGCCGTCGAACGTGGTCACCCCGCAGATGTTCGAGTACCGGCTGATCGAGCGGGCCAGGGCCGATCGCAAGCGGATCGTGCTGCCCGAGGGCGACGACGACCGCATCCTGCGCGCCGCGGGCCGGGTGTTGCAGCGCAAGATCGCCGACCTCACCATCCTCGGTGACGAGACCTCGGTGCGGGCTCGCGCCGCCGAACTGGGCGTCGACATCGCCGCCGCGCAGGTGCTCGACCCACGCACTTCCGGCTACCTCGACGAGTTCGCCGCCGAGTACACCGAACTGCGCAAGCACAAGGGCATGACGCTCGAGCGTGCCCGCGAAACCATGGCCGACATCTCGTATTTCGGCACCATGATGGTCTACAAGGGGATCGCCGACGGCATGGTCTCCGGCGCCGCGCACACCACCGCGCACACCATCCGGCCCTCCTTCGAGATCATCAAAACGGTGCCCGGCGTCGCCACGGTGTCGAGCGTGTTCCTGATGTGCCTGGCCGATCGGGTGCTCGCCTACGGCGACTGCGCGGTGGTGCCCGACCCGACCTCGGAGCAGCTCTCCGATATCGCGATCTCCTCGGCGGGCACCGCTGCTCGGTTCGGCATCGATCCGCGGGTGGCGATGCTGTCGTACTCGACCGGGTCGTCGGGGTCGGGCGCCGATGTCGACAAGGTCAGGGTCGCCACCGAACTCGTGCGCGAACGCGCGCCGGAGCTGCCGGTGGAGGGGCCGATCCAGTACGACGCGGCGATCGAGCCGACGGTCGCCAGTACCAAGCTGCCCGACTCCGAGGTGGCCGGGCGGGCGACGGTGTTCGTCTTCCCCGACCTCAACACCGGTAACAACACCTACAAGGCCGTGCAGCGCAGCGCGGGCGCGGTCGCGATCGGCCCGGTGCTGCAGGGCCTGCGCAAACCCGTCAACGACCTCTCGCGCGGCGCGCTGGTCGCCGACATCGTCAACACGGTGGCGATCACCGCGATCCAGGCGCAGGGCGACCAGGCATGAGCGGTCAGCGCCCGAGCATGCCGAACGGAGACAGTGTGAGCGACCTGGTGCTGGTGCTGAACTGCGGCTCCTCCTCGATCAAATACCAACTGCTGCACGCCGACTCGTCCGAGGTGCTCGCCTCCGGGCTGGCCGAGAAGATCGGTGAGTCACACGGCGGCCGGATCGTGCACGAGTGCGGGGACCGCAAGCTGGTGCACGAGGGCGTCATCGCCGACCACCGGGCGGGACTGCGCCAGGCGTTCGAGATGTTCCGCGACACCGGCATCGACCTGACCACGATCGGCATCGGCGCGGTCGGGCACCGGGTGGTGCACGGCGGCGAGGTGTTCTGGGAGCCGACGCTGATCACCGACGAGGTCCTGCGCACCATCGACGAGCTGTCGGTGCTCGCGCCGCTGCACAACCCCGCCAACGTGGTCGGCATCGAATCGACCAGGGAACTGCTGCCCGGCATCCCGGAGGTCGCGGTCTTCGACACCGCCTTCTTCCACACCCTGCCCGAGGCGGCCAAGACCTACGCGATCGACGCGAAACTGGCCGCCGCGCACGGTGTCCGCAAGTACGGGTTCCACGGCACCTCGCACCAGTACGTCTCCGCCAAGGCGGCCGAATTCCTGGGCAGGCCCGTCGAGGAGCTCAACCAGATCGTCTTCCACCTCGGCAACGGCGCGTCGGCCTCGGCCGTGGCGGGCGGCGTCGCGATCGACACCACCATGGGCATGACCCCGCTGGAAGGCCTGGTGATGGGCACCAGGCCGGGCGATCTCGACCCCGGGATCCTGCCGCACCTGATGAACGTCGCCGGGCTGGACCTGCCCGCGGTCGAGCAGTTGCTCAACCGCAATTCCGGCATCAAGGGACTGTCCGGCGTCAACGACTTCCGCGAATTGCAGCAGCTCATCGACAACGGCGACGCCGCCGCGAAACTGGCCTACGACGTCTACATCCACCGCCTGCGCCGCTACCTGGGCGCCTACCTGGTGGAACTCGGCGGGATCGACAGCATCGTCTTCACCGCGGGCGTCGGGGAGAACAGCGCGTCGGTGCGCGCGGACGCGCTGGCGGGGCTGCAGAACCTCGGCATCGAGGTCGACCCGGTTCGCAACGAGACCAGAACCCCCGGTGTCCGCCATATCTCGCCGGAGTTCGCGCCGGTGCACGTGCTGGTGGTGCCGACCAACGAGGAACTCGCGATCGCCAGGGCCGCGCACGCGCTGGTCGGTGGGTCGGCCTAGAACCAGGACTTCGCGCGCAGCGAGTTGGCCAGGTCGACCAGGGCGTAGCGGTGCCCGCGGTCGGGCGCGTTGCGGGCCAGCGCGCGCAGGCCGGTCTCGGTGCCGTCGCGCAGGTCGCGTTCGTCGAAGGGGCGGCCGAACAGCTTGGCGTCCTTGCGCTTCGGTGTGTTGCCGGCCTGCAGCCAGGCCAGCGCCGTGCCCTGCACCAGGGTGCGCATGAGAGTGGAGCGGTGTTCGCCCGGCGGGATGGACTGGGCCCGGGAGGCGGCCAGGCGCAGCACCTGTTCGTCGAGCTGGGCGACGGGAGCGCTGGTGAGCAGCAACAGGATCGCCGTGGTCTGAGCGGTCGTGAAGTGCCGGGACGCGGCGGGGACGTCGTCGAGGGCGTGCACCGCCTCGCCGACCCGGCCCGCCACCGCCAGCTGCCTGGCCAGACCGAACGCGGCGCTCACCACCGCCCGATCGGTGCGCCACACGGTGTCGTAGTAGCGCTCGGCGAAGGAGCGCCACTGTTCGGGCGCTTCGGAATCCCAGTGCTGCAGAATCAGTTCCGCGGTGGCGGCCAGCGCGAGCTTGGGCGCGATCTCGCCGGGCAGCACCCGCAGCACCGCTTCGAAGGCGGCGAAGGCGGCCTCGTAGTCGAGTTCGAGCAGGTAGGCCTGGCCGGTGAACCAGTCGGCGCGCCAATCGGATTCGCCGGAGACGCGGTCGAGCAGATGCAGCACCGCCGCCGATTCGCCGAGCTCGAGCCGGGCCCGCGCCTCGGCGAAGACCAGTTCGCCCGCCAGCGTTTCCGGCGCGTTGTCCGGGTCGGCCTCGGCGCGTTCGCGCGCCTCGTGCAGGGCCTCGAGCACCCGCTCGGGTTCCAGATTCGCGGTCGCGGCCAGCAGCGGCGCCGACGGATCGGCGGGGTCGATCAGCGGAACCGGTAGCGCGGCGACCACATCGCCGGAGTCGAGCAGGGGAGAGCGGCCGACGCCGTCGAGGTAGGCATCGGTCTGGCTGATCAGTTCCTCGGTGCCGAAGCTGGTGCGCTGGGGACTGAATACGGTGGACAGCTGGGGATGCTCGGCGCCGGTGTCGTAGGCCAGGATCTCCCGCAGCACGCCCGCCAGCTGGGCCGACATCGCCCGCGCCGACGGAAACCGCCGGGCCGGATCAGGGTCGGTGGCGGTGAGCAGGAACCGGTAGAAGAACTCGTAGCGGGCCAGCAGCGGCTCGTCGGCCGGATCGGGGATGCCGTCGAGGTAGCGGCCGTGCTCGCTGGGCAATGCCAGGGTGAGCGCGGCCAGCGTGCGCCCGACCGTGTGCACGTCGGAGGCGGGGGTCGGGCCGGTCCTGGCGATCTCGGGAGCCTGGAAGCCTTTGGTGCCGTAGAGGTTTCCGTAGGCCTCGATGGTGGCGACCGCGCCCAGGTCGATCAGCTTGACCTGGTCCTCGGTGACCATCACGTTGTCGGGCTTGAGGTCGTTGTAGGTCAGCCCGATCGAGTGCAGGTGTTCCAGTGCGGGCAGGATCTCCAGCACATAGGCGATGGCCTCGGCCAGCGGCATCCGCTCGCCCGGCGGCTTGGCGTCGAGAATGTCGCGCAGCGAATGACCGCCGACGTACTCCATGACGATGTAGCCGGTGCTCGACCCGTCGGCCGCCGTGTGCTCGACGAAGTTGTGGATCTTGACGATGCTCGGGTGCGCCACCTCGGCCAGGAACTGCCGCTCGGCCACCGCGACCGCCTGCGCCTCGCCGTCGCCGGCGTGCAGCAGGCCCTTGAGCACCACCCACCGGTCGCTGACATTGCGGTCGATGGCCAGGTAGATCCAGCCGAGGCCGCCGTGGGCGATACAGCCCTGGATCTCGTACTGCCCGGCGACCATGTCGCCCTCGTGCAGCGAGGGCCGGAAATCGTAGGCGGCGCCGCAGGTCCCGCACTGCCCGGCCGAGGTCCCGGCATGGGTCGGGGTCGAGCGGCCGACCGGGTCGCCGCAGCGCCAGCAGAACCGCCTGCCCTCCGAGACCACCGGATCGGCCAGCACCGCCTCGCGGGGGTCCGCGGGGCTGACGGTCGGGATCGGCACCAGGCCCGCGCCGAGTCTGCGGGTGGGGCGTGACCTGGCGGTGCGCACACTGCGCCCGGACCTGGACGTGCTCGGCCCGGTCTGGGCGCCGGACGGCCAGGCGAGGTCGCCGGATCCGGTGCGGGCGGGGGTGGCCTGGGTGCCGGGCGGTTCGGTCACCGCGCGCGAGGCCTCGGTACCGCGTCGGTCGCCTGCCCGCTGGGTGGCCGGTGGCTGGTCCGGTTCGGCGGGTCTGGCGGCCGCGATCTCGGTGGGCGCGTGCGGTGCCTGGATCGGCAGCGGCATGGTCTCGTCGTCGGCCGGGGCAGGCGGCAGCGTCCAGCCGCCCGGCAGTTCGCCCTCGGGGCGGTGGGTGAGCTGCGTCGGTTCCTGGCGCGCCGGATCTTCCTGCGCCGGTTCACCGTTCGTCGGTGTGGTCATGCCGATCAGTCCTGGTACGTCGGAGCGGGCGGGCTCGGCGTCTCCCCGAGCGAGGCGAGCCAGCGGCGGTGGATGCGCACCCAGGTGCCGTCGTTGCGGATGCGGTCCAGGGTGGCGTTGACGAAGCGGACCAGGTCGTCGTCGCCCTTCGGGATGCCGATGCCGTAGGGCTCGGCGCTGATGCTCGCGCCCACGACCTCGGTATAGGGGTCCTGCGCGGCCAGGCCGGCCAGGATCGAGTCGTCGGTGCTCACCGCGTCGACCTGGCGCTGCTGCAGCACGACCAGGCAGTCCGCCCAGGTCGGCACCGTCAGGATGGTGGCGGCGGGCTGGTCGCGGCGGATGTGGTCGAGCGAGGTGGTGCCGCGCACCACGCACACCCGCTTGCCCGCCAGATCGGCCAGGCCGTTGATGCCGGAATTCTTCACCGCGAGCACCCGCTGGTCGGCGCGCAGGTACACGGTGGAGAACGCCACGCGCTGGCGGCGCTCGCAGGTGATCGTCATCGTCTTGGCGATCAGGTCGACGGTGTGCTCCTGCAACGCCCGCTCGCGTTCTTCCGAAGCGAGACTGCGGTATTCGATCAGATCGGGGTTGCCGAGCAGGTCGCGCGCGATCTCGCGGGCGATGTCGGCGTCGAAGCCGACGATCCGGCCGGTCAGCGGGTCGCGGAAGCTGAACAGGTTGCTGCCCGCGTCGAGGCCGACGATCAACCTCCCCCTGGCGCGGATGGCGTCGATCGTCGGACCGCGCGAGGTGCTGGGACGCAGGCTCGCCGTCGGGTCGCCGCACTGCTCGCCGCCGCGGGCGGGCACGGGGGTGTCGGTGCCGATCGGGATCGCCTTGGCGGGCAGGGGCGGTTCGGAGTAAACGCTGCGGTCGTCCGGCGCGGGGGTGCTGTCGGCGCAGCCGCCGAGCAGCGCCGCCGCCGTGAGCAGCAGCGCCGCGGTGATCCGCCCGCGCCTCACCGGTACTCCCGCAGTCGCGGCCACAGGCCGAGCGCCACGCACACCGCGGCGACGATGCCGAGGATGAACGCGCCGGGAGCGAGGAAGGTCAGCACGTCGATGGCCTGGGAGACCTTGTCGCGCAGGGTGTCCCTGGTGGCCGCGGCGGCCTTGCCGAGGGCGCGATCGATCGCGTCGACCTGGGCGGCCGCGTCGGCGGCGCTGGGCCCGGTGGCGACCGCGGCCGCGCCGGCGAAGTCGCCGCGGGCCAGGGTGTCGTTCATCCGCTGATGCGCCGACTGCCAGCGGGCGAGCGCGGTGCGGGCGTCGGCGACCTCGGCGCGGGCGGGCGCGTCCTGCGGGTAGCCGGCGAGCAGTTCGGTGAGCCGGGCGGTGTTGGTGTCGAAGGTGCGGTCGTAGTCGCCGGTGGCGTCGCGGCGCACCAGCTTCACCATCTCCGCCGACCTGGCCTGCTGCACCAGGATGCGGCTCTCGGCCAGCCGGGCGGCGGGCACGGCGCCCTGGTCGCGGCACTGCATCATCGACACCGCCGACACCGAGCCCGCGGCCACGGTCCACACCAGCGTCAGCGCGAGCGCGGCGGTGCCGAGCAGCAGGCCCATGTTGAATACCCGTCGCGAGCGTCTGGCCAGCTCCACCTGGACCCACAGCAGGGCGCCCAGCGTCGCCATCAGCAGCACGATCGCGGGCCAGGGCGGCAACACGTGCCGGTGCTGGGCGGCGGTGACCGCGTCGAGCCGGTGGTTCTCCAGTTCCTCGGCCATCGGCAGCAGCGCCGTCTGCATCTGGTGCGACGCCTCACTGAGGTAGGCGGCGCCGACCGGGTAGCCGTTGCGGTTGTTGGCGCGCGCGGTCTCGATCAGGCCGGTGTAGACCGGCAAACCCGTGGCGATGCCGGTGCGCAGCTTGCGATCGGTGCCCGACGGGTCGGCGGCCTCCTCGACGGAGATGTGCCCGGCCTGGGTCACCAGTTCGGCGGCGGCCTCACCGATGGCCTGGGTGTAGCGGTCGCGCACGGTCTTGGGCTCGAGTCCGCCCGCGATGAACGCGGTGCCCGCGGCGGCGTCGGCGATCGAGAGCGAGGTGTAGAGGTGATTGGCCGAGTGGGCGTCGGGTTCGGTGTCGTCGAGCAGGACGCCGAGAGCTTGCTGGCGGTCGCTGACGGTCGTCGAAGTCACCGCGCCCGCGGCGACGCACAGCAGCATCAGCACCAGACCGGCAGCCACGAGCCGACCCGGCGAGGACTGCACGAACCCGCGCAAGCGGGCGGGATGGAACTGCGCACGCAGGGCCTTCACGTCCGGCGCCGGCGGCCGGTCGACGACGATCGCCGGTTTCCGCAACGCGGCGCGCCGGCTCGTCACCGGCGCGGCCGGAGCCGTCGCCGAACCCTGCGTGGCCTGCGGCGACGGGCCGGAACGAACGGCCGCGACCTCGGTCGAGGCATCGCGACTCCCGGGTTCGACCATCGTTCACCTCCCCGTGCTGTCCGCGCACCCCTCGTGGTGCGGAGTTTATTGTGGTCCTACCGGTGGCGCAGCCCCGCAGACACCCCCGAAGCGGTTGCTGCTCGGCTGCTACGGAGGAAAGAGTATTGGATGCGCGGTGACGGAGACGGCTGGTCGAACAGTCCGGGCGGGGTTCGGCACTGGGGCAAGTACGGTGCGGCGGGCTTGTTGCTGCGCGCGCCGCTGCCCCGGGGCGGGTCGGCGGTGCTGCTCCAGCACCGCGCGCCGTGGAGTCATCAGGGCGGCACCTGGGCCATCCCCGGCGGCGCGCGGGATTCCCACGAGAGCGCCGAGCACGCCGCGGTCCGGGAAGCCTGGGAAGAGGCGGGCATCACCGCCGACGCGCTGCGCGTGCGCGCCGAACGGCTGACGATGACCGCCCCGAGCGGCTGGACCTACACCACGGTGGTCGCCGACGCCGAGTTCCCGCTGCCCACGGTCGCCAACAAGGAGAGCTCCGAGCTGGTCTGGGTGGCCGAGGGCGAGGTCGACGACCTCCCGCTGCACCCCGGTTTCGCCGCGGCCTGGCTCGGGTTGCGCGCGGTCCCGCTGCGCCTGCGCTTCGCCGCCGACCCGGTCACCGACCTGCCCCGGACCGTCGAACTCGCCGATCGCGGGTTCTTCTGGTTGCACGCGCTGGACGGACCCGGCGCCGAGGTCACCATCGGCCCGGACCCGGCCGATGACCTGGCCGCGGCCCTGACCAGTCTGCTGACCTGAGTCGCGCTACTCGGCCGCCGCGGCGACCAGTGCCTGCTTGAGCTCGCGCGCCGCGGCCTCCGGATCGGCGGCCGCGGTGATCGCGCGGACCACGACGATCCGCCGCGCACCCGCGGCGAGCACGTCGGGCAGCCGCTGCGCGTCGATGCCGCCGATCGCGAACCACGGCATCGTCGGGTGCGCGTCGGCGGTGGAGCGCACCAGGTCGATGCCCGCGGCCTGGCGGCCCGGCTTGGTCGGCGTGGTCCAGATCGGGCCGGTGCAGAAGTAGTCGAGATGGCCGTCGATGGCCGCCAGCCCGGCTTGGGCTCGATTGTGACTCGACCGGCCGATGACGACATCGGGGCCGAGAATGCGGCGCGCGTACGCGGGCGGGAGGTCGCCCTGGCCCAGATGCAGGACGTCGGCGCCCGCGGCCAGCGCGATGTCGGCGCGGTCGTTCACCGCGAGCAGGGCACCGTGCCTGCGGGTCGCCGCCTTGATCTCGGCGAGGGCGCCCAGCTCGGCCTTGGCCTCCAGCGGGCCGAACTCGGCCTCGCCGGGCGAACCCTTGTCGCGGAGCTGGACGATGTCGACGCCACCGGCTAGCGCGGCATCGACGAAGCGGGCCAGATCGCCCTTCTCCCGGCGCGCGTCGGTGCACAGATACAGCAGCGCGCTCGACAGGCGCTCCCTGGGCGGGACGGATCGATTCGGATGGGAGGGCTGCACAGTGTCGACGGTAGTCGCGCTACCGTGGAGACGCGAACGCCGAGGCGCTCGGTAGGCGGAAAAAGACAGGTGGAACGTGATGCGAACTCTGGCGGTCGTTGGCGGCGGCGCCGTCGGACTCGCCGTCGCATGGCAGGCCGCCGAGGCCGGCTGGACCGTCACCGTCTTCGATCCGGCGCCGGGCTCGGGCGCGTCTTTCGTGGCGGGCGGCATGCTCGCGCCGCTGTCGGAGGGCTGGCCCGGTGAGGACCGGGTGCTGGCCTTCGGCGCCGCCGCGCTGGCCGCCTGGCCCGCCTTCGCCGAGCGGCTGCGCGCGATCACCGGTGAGTCGGTGTTCGTCGCCGACGAGACGCTGACCGTCGCCCTCGACGGCGCCGATGCCGCCGACCTGCGCACCGTCGCCGACTGGCTCGCCGGATTCGGCCACGAGCTGAGCGTCCTCGACCGGGCCGGGGTGCGCGCGCTCGAACCGGCGCTGGCCCGCACCGTGCGCGCGGGTCTGCTGGCCACCACCGAACCCGCCGTCGACAACCGCCGGGTGCTGACCGCCCTGCGCGCCGCCTGCGCCGGTGCGGGCGTCGAGATCCGGGCCGCAGCCGTCACCGCGCTCGCCGAGCTGCCGCACGACCGCGTGGTTCTCGCGGCGGGCGCGCGCTCCGCCGACCTGTGGCCGGGGCTGCCGGTGCGCCCGGTCAAGGGCGAGATCCTGCGCCTGCGGCAGCGGCCCGGCGTGAGTCCGGCGCCGAGCCGGGTGATCCGGGCCAGGGTGCACGGCCGGCAGGTGTACCTGGTGCCGCGCGCGGACGGAATCGTCGTCGGCGCAACACAATACGAGGCGGGCTTCGATACCACGGTCACCGTCGGCGGGGTGCGCGACCTGATCGCCGACGCCGAGGCGATCCTGCCCGGCATCGCGGAATACGAACTGGCCGAAGCGAACGCGGGCTCGCGGCCCGGCACCCCCGACAACCTGCCGCTGCTCGGCGCGCTCGACGACCGCGTCGTCGCCGCCACCGGCCACGGCCGCAACGGCATGCTCACCCTCGCGCTCACCGCGACCCTCGTTCCCGGGCTGCTCGACGACGAGTCGCCCGCGATCGCGGAAATCGCATCACCGCAACGCTTTCCGGCGCTGCAGCTGTCCCCAGGAGGAGTTCGATGACCTCGACCATCCCGATCGGCGTCACCGTCAACGGTGTCGACCACGAGTTCCCCGAGCCGCTCAGCATCCGCGAATTGCTGACCAGGCTCGCCTTGCCGTGTCAGGGCGTGGCACTGGCCGTCGACGGCGCGGTGTTCCCGAAGTCGCGCTGGGACGAGCCGGTCGGCCGCGGCTGGACCATCGAGGTGCTGACGGCGGTGCAGGGTGGCTGAGCCCGCACCGCTGCGCATCGCGGACAAGGAGTTCGGCTCGCGCCTGATCATGGGCACCGGCGGCGCCGAGAACCTGGCCGTCCTGGAAGAGGCCCTGATCGCCTCCGGCACCGAGCTCACCACCGTCGCCATGCGCCGGGTCGACGCCGCGGGCGGCACCGGCGTGCTCGACCTGCTCAAGCGCCTCGACATCACCCTGCTGCCCAATACCGCGGGCTGCCGCACCGCCGCCGAGGCCGTGCTCACCGCGCAGCTGGCGCGCGAGGCGCTGGAGACGAACTGGGTCAAGCTCGAGGTCGTCGCCGACGAGCGCACCCTGCTGCCCGACCCGTTCGAGCTGCTCGACGCCGCCGAACAGCTGGTCGACGCCGGTTTCGTCGTCCTGCCCTACACCAACGACGACCCGGTCCTGGCTCGCAGGCTCGAGGACGCGGGCTGCGCCGCGGTGATGCCCCTAGGCAGCCCCATCGGCACCGGCCTCGGCATCGGCAACCCGCACAACATCGAGATGATCGTGGCCGCCGCGGGCGTGCCCGTCATCCTCGACGCGGGCATCGGCACCGCCAGCGACGCCGCCCTGGCCATGGAACTCGGCTGCTCGGCGGTGCTCCTGGCGACCGCCGTCACCCGAGCCCGCGACCCCGAACTGATGGCCTCGGCCATGGCCGCCGCCGTCCGCGCCGGCCACCTCGCCCGCCGAGCAGGCCGCATCCCCAAGCGTTTCTGGGCCCAGGCATCCTCCCCAGCCCGGTAGGCCGACGCCACGCTGTGTCCGTACCTGCACTGGTAGCACTCCGCCACCGGCGCCGCTGCGGATGCGCAGGCCGACGCTTTCGGGCAGTGGGTGACCGCTGCGGCCGAGGCTGCTGCAAGCATCACCACGATGCGCCAGGCGGCCGCCGACGCGCATTCGCGATACACCGGCGCCATCGAGACGAATCTGCAGAAGCTCGGGCGAAAGTAGGCATCGTGGCGCCGACTGGAGTCATCGATGTAGACCCAAGCTGGGTTATGGCCACGCGCTTGCCGATGGCGATCCGGACAATGATTCCCCTCCCTCGGCGTCGCTGCAATTCTCGCCGAGTTCGCTTTATTCGCCGCCATCGGCGGGTAGCCCCGGGCAGGGCTGAAGGACCTGATAGGCATCGGGCTCATCGAGGAACTCGGTGTTCCGGTTCCGGATGCCGATATCGACAAGCTGGATAAGGCTGTCCAGATCTGGAACACCATGGCAACCGGCGATGTGATGGCAAACTATATCGCGATTCTTGCGGCCTTGCCCGGGAAGTTCGATGCCCTCAATTCGACGGAGATTCAGTATGTCGACGACGATTTGCGGGAATTGCACACAGCAAAAAGGTACAGAAGTCAGTAAGTGCAGATCCAATCCATGATTGGAGGTAGCGTGCGGGAACTCGACCAGGCGCAAGCTCGTCGCATTCGGGCCGAGGTGCTGGATTCCGGGCAGGAATTGAGTGTCAGGTGGCTGTCGGTGCCTGGGCGTCGTGTGGTGCCTGCGGAAGAAGTGTCCGATCTGGCCGATGATCCGCTGGGCGTGCGGATACTGGCAGCCTTCGCGGCCAGTGGCTACGAGGCGGTCTACTGCCTGGTGACGACCGATCTCGGTCCGGGGGCCTCTGATCAGGCTTGTCTGGCGGCTCTGTCCGAGGTGGATGATTGGCGAGCGACCTACGCTCCGTTCGATGTCGTGCTGGTCGCACCGGATAGTTCGGCGGCCGTGCTGCTCTCGGTCGACGAGTTCGTCCTGGTGGGTGGAAGCGCTGGATTCGTGGAATCCGTCCTGGGTAAGACCATCGCGGAAGGCTGTGCCGAATTCGTCGCGTACGCGCAGGACATGGCCGGCGCGTCGCGGCATCTGCCGGACCTCGCGCAGCGATGGTGCGCGAACTGAGCGATCGGGGTTAGGCCCCTCTCAGGGTCGGGGTCATCCTCGAGGATGACCCGACTCGCGACCTCACGGCGACGCGCTCGCCGTCTTCGTGCGGCAAGCTGGGGCGCATGATCGAGCTGAAGGGCCTGACGAAGCAATTCGGCCAGACCGTCGCGGTGCAGGACCTCTCGTTCACCGTCCATCCCGGACAGGTGACGGGGTTCCTCGGACCCAACGGTGCCGGTAAATCGACGACCATGCGGATGATCCTCGGCCTGGACCGGCCGACCTCGGGCACCGCGCTGATCGGCGGCAAGCGCTACGAGGATCTGGAGCGGCCGCTGACCCAGGTCGGCGCGCTGCTCGATGCCAAGTGGGTGCATCCGAACCGCTCGGCGCGCGCGCACCTGGAGTGGCTGGCCGCGTCCAACGACCTCCCGAAGTCGCGGGTCGAGGAGGTGCTGCGGCTGGTCGGCCTGTCCGAGGTGGCGGGCAAGAACGCGGGCGGGTTCTCGCTGGGCATGTCCCAGCGGCTCGGCCTGGCGGGCGCGCTGCTCGGCGATCCGAAGGTGCTGCTGTTCGACGAGCCGGTCAACGGCCTCGACCCGGAGGGCATCCTCTGGATCCGCCGCTTCATGCAGCGCCTGGCCGCCGAGGGCCGCACCGTGCTGGTGTCGAGCCATCTGCTCTCGGAGATGGCCCAGACCGCTGAGCACCTGATCGTCATCGGCCGTGGTCAGCTCATCGCCGACACCACCACCAAGGACTTCATCGACCGCGCCTCCGAGCAGTCGGTGCGGGTCCGCAGCCCGCAGCTGGATCAGCTGCGCAGCCTGCTCACCTCGCACGGCATGACCGTGCGGGAAGAGGGCGACGCCGCGCTGATCGTGGCCGGGGTGACCAGCGACGAGGTCGGCAAGGTGGCGGGCACCAACAACGTCACGCTCTACGAGCTGGCGCCGCAGCAGGCGTCGCTCGAGGAGGCGTTCATGCGGATGACCGGCGGCGCCGTGGAGTACCACGGCGCGGGCCTCGACCAGGTGATGGGAGGTGCGCTCTGATGGGCGTGCTCGCTGCGGAACGAATCAAGCTCACCTCGACCCGGTCGCCCTGGTGGTGCTCGGCGATCGTGGTTCTCCTCGGCATCGGCCTGGCCGCGCTGATCGCGCTGGTCACCAAGGCCGAGAACACCCAGGCGGGGGAGGTGCCGACGCTGCTCACCCCGAGCGTGGTGGTCTCCGGTGTCTCCGGCTTCGGCGTGATGGTGCTGATGATCATGGCCGCCCTGACGGTCACCAGTGAGTACCGCTTCGGCGTCATCCGCGCCAGCTTCCTGGCGGTGCCGAACCGCTCGAAGGTGGTGCTGTCCAAGGCGGGCCTGGTCGGCGTGTACGCGGCGGTACTGACCGGCGTGCTCGCGCTGATCGCCTTCGTGGTGGCCAAGCTGTTCGTCGGTGACGAGGCGCCGGAACTGGTGCTCGACGGAAACTGGCGGGCCATCTACGGCATTCCGATCTACGCTTTCCTGTGTGTGGTCCTGGCCATCGGCGTCGGTGTGCTGGTGCGTCAGTCCGCCGCCGCGATCTCGCTGATCGTGCTGTGGTCCCTGCTGCTGGAGGGTCTGCTCGGCGCGTTCGGTAGCTTCGGTCGTACCGTCAAGCCGTTCCTGCCGTTCCAGAACGCCAACCGTTTCCTGACCGTCGAGGACGTCTCGGGCAACTGGCACTGGGGTGTGTGGGGCAGCCTGATCTACTTCGCCGTCTTCGTGGCGATCGTGTTCGCCGGCGCCTTGGTGATGATCAATCGCCGAGACGCCTGACAGACCGTCCCGGGCTGCCCTCGCAGATGCCCGGGACCGCCCCCGGCGTCCGCTGCCCGGACGCCGGGGGCTTTTTCGTCCGGTGGGGCAGCTGGCTGGACCAGGTACGATCTGGGCGTGAGTGAAACGCCTTCTGGCGGGGTGGATCCGCGGCGGCGTGACGCTGCCGCGGAGGTGGTGATCCCGCTGGAGCCCACCGACAGTGCGCAGTCCGATACGCCGGACTCCGACGATGCCCGGCCCGGTCGGCGGCGTGCCCAGTTCTCGTCGAAATTGCAGGCGGCCAATCGGCGGGCCGATCTGATCGGTGCCGTACGGAAGGCTCGTCATCAGCTCCCCGGTGACCCGGCCTTCGGCGATCCGCTCTCGGTCTCCGGGCCCGGTGGGGCCCGCGCGGTCGCCCGTGCCGCGGACAAGATCGTCGGCGGCACCCCCAGCGCGGCCAGGGAGATCGGATTCGGCGCGCTCCAGGTGTGGCAGGCCGCGCTCGAGCGGATCGGCCGCGGTAGGGGCACCGAGGAGGTGACCATCGTGTTCACCGACCTGGTGGCGTTCTCCAGCTGGTCGCTGTCCGCGGGCGACGAGCGCACCCTGGAACTGCTGCGCAAGGTCGCCAAGGCTATCGAGCCGCCGATCGCCGAGCGGGGCGGTCAGGTGGTCAAACGCATGGGTGACGGCCTGATGGCGGTCTTCTCCTCGCCTGATCGCGCGGTCCGCGCCGCTGTCGCCGCCCGCCGCAATCTGGCGACCGTCGAGGTCGACGGCTACAAGCCGCGCATGCGGGTCGGCCTGCACACCGGTTCCCCCCGTGAGATCGGCGGCGACTGGCTCGGCGTCGACGTCAATATCGCCGCCCGCATGATGGAGGCCGGCGGCAACGGCAACACGATGCTGTCCAGCACCACCCTCGCCGCCCTGCGCCCGGAGACCCTCGCCGAGCTCGGCGCGACGGTCAAGCCCTACAAACGCAACTTCTGGGCGGCCCCGCTCAACGGCGTCCCCGAGGACGTCCGGATCTTCAAGCTCAGCGTCCCCAGCTGAGCCCCGGATTCACCCGCGCTGCTGTTGCCTGTTGCCGCTGGTAGCCACGCCAGGCCTGCTGAGTGGGCGTCGCGACGGGCTTGCTCGCGGCTTCCGAAATGCTGGGGTGGCTATTGCAGCCAGAGAGCCGCGCCGACGGCGGCCAGCACCGCGGCGGCGATCAGGGCGATCGACAGCGCGCGGTTGTTCTTCCAGGTCGTGTAGGCGCCGCCGAGCAGGAAGCCGGCCAGGGCGAAGAGAAGGACCGATGACATGGTCTCCATCTTGCCTGGTGGATTGCCCGCAATTAACAAGCACGCATGCTTGCTTTTTTTCTGAACCGATGTGATCCTGGGGTTCATGAGTGCACTCTCGGCGGACCCGGACCTGATCCGGATCGGAAACTGCTCCGGGTTCTACGGCGACCGGCTCAGCGCGATGCGCGAGATGCTGGAAGGCGGCGACCTCGACGTGCTGACCGGCGACTACCTCGCCGAGCTCACCATGCTCATCCTGGGCCGTGACCGCATGAAGGACCCCAGCCTGGGCTACGCCAAGACGTTCGTGAAGCAGATCGAGGACTGCCTGGCCCTCGCGCTGGCGAAGAACGTCCAGATCGTCACCAACGCCGGCGGCCTCAATCCGGCCGGGCTGGCCGAACGGCTGCGCAAGGTCGCCGCCGACCTGGGCCTGGACGCCAAGATCGCCCACGTCGAGGGTGACGACCTGATCGGCCGCGCCGCCGACCTCGGCCTCGGTCAGCCGCTGACGGCCAACGCCTACCTCGGCGCGTGGGGCATCGTCGAGTGCCTGAACTCCGGCGCCGACATCGTCGTCACCGGCCGGGTCACCGACGCCTCGGTCATCGTCGGTCCCGCCGCCGCCCACTTCGGCTGGAGCCGCACCGACTACGACGCCCTCGCCGGCGCGGTGGTGGCCGGGCATGTGATCGAGTGCAGCACCCAGGCCACCGGCGGCAACTTCGCCTTCTTCACCGAACTCGGCGACTTCGGCCGCCCCGGCTTCCCGATCGCCGAGATCCGCCGGGACGGCTCCAGCGTCATCACCAAGCACGACGGCACCGGCGGCGCGGTCACCGTCGACACCGTCGAAGCCCAGCTCATGTACGAGATCCAGAGCGTGCGCTACGCGGGCCCCGACGTCACCACCCGCCTCGACAGCATCGAGCTCAGCCAGCAGGGCAAGGACCGGGTGCTGATCAGCGGCGTGACCGGCGAAGCCCCGCCGCCGCAGCTCAAGGTCTCGCTGAACACCCTCGGCGGCTTCCGCAACGAGATGGAGTTCATCCTCACCGGCCTGGAGATCGAGGCCAAAGCCGCACTGGCGCAACGACAGCTGGAGGCCTGGCTGCCCGCCAGGCCCGCCGAGCTGACCTGGACCCTGGCCCGGCTCGACCGCCCCGACGCCGACACCGAGGAACAGGCCAGCGCGCTGCTGCGCTGCGTGGTGCGTGACCCCGACCCGAACAAGGTCGGTCGCGGATTCTCCAATGTCGCCGTGGAATTGGCGCTGGCCAGCTACCCGGGCGCGACCTTCACGACCCTGCCGGGCAACGGTTCGCCCTACGGCGTCTTCACGCCGGGCTTCGTCGACGCGCACGAGGTGCCGCACACCGCGGTCCTGGCTGACGGCACTCGCGTCGCCATCGAGCCCGCCGCCGAAACCGCTGTGCTGGAACCGGTCGCCGAGCCCGAACTGCCCGCGCCCCCGCCGCCGTCGGAGACCAGCCGCGTCCCGCTCGGCACCATCGCCCTGGCCCGCAGCGGCGACAAGGGCGGCGACGCCAATATCGGCGTCTGGGTGCGCACCGACGAGCAGTGGCGCTGGCTGGTGCACACGCTCACCGTCGAGAAGCTCCAGGAACTGCTGCCCGAGACGGCCGAGCTGACCGTCACCCGGCACGTGCTGGCGAACCTGCGGGCCGTCAACTTCATCATTTCCGGTCTGCTCGGCAAGGGCGTCGCCTACCAGGCGCGTTTCGACCCGCAGGCCAAGGGGCTCGGCGAATGGCTGCGCTCCCGCCACATCGATATGCCGACGGAGCTGCTCGCGTGATCGGTCAGCGCCCGGAGGCGGCAGCGGAGCGTAACCACGGAGGGCGCCCGATCATGCGACAGGAGACAGCAGCATGACGACAATTTGGGACACGCCGGAACGAAAAGAACTGCGCGCCACCGTGCGCGGGTTCGTCGAGCGGGAGATCCTGCCCGACCTCGACACCTGGGAACGCGAGGGCGCGCTGCCGCGCGAGCTGCACAAGAAGGCCGGCGAGCTCGGCCTGCTCGGCATCGAGTACCCGGAATCGGCGGGCGGCGAGGGCGGCAGCATCGTCGACTCGATGATCGTCGGCGAGGAGATCCATCTCGCCGGTGCCTCCGGCGGGCTGTGGGCGTCGCTGTTCACCTGCGGAATCGCGTTGCCGCACATCATCGCGTCCGGTAATCAGGACCAGATCGACCGCTGGGCCGTGCCGACGCTGCGCGGTGACCTGATCGGTTCGCTGGCCATCACCGAACCCGGCGGCGGCTCCGACGTCGGCCACCTCACCACCGCGGCGGTGCGCGACGGCGACGACTTCATCATCAACGGCGCCAAGACCTTCATCACCTCGGGCACGCGGGCGGACTTCGTGGTCACCGCGGTCCGCACCGGCGGCGCGGGCGCGGCGGGCGTCTCGCTGATCATCGTGCCGACCGATACGCCAGGCTTCACCGTCAGCCGCAAGCTGGAGAAGATGGGCTGGCTGGCCTCCGACACCGCCGAGCTGTCCTACGTGGACGTGCGGGTGCCCGCCGCGAACCTGGTCGGCGGCGAGAACACCGGCTTCGCGCAGATCGCCAACGCGTTCGTCAGCGAGCGGGTCGGCCTCGCGGTGCAGGCGTACTCGCTGGCCCAGCGCGCCCTGGACCTGACCGTGCAGTGGTGCCGGGACCGGGAGACCTTCGGCCGCCCGCTGATCAGCCGCCAGAAGGTGCAGATGACGCTGACCGAGATGGCCCAGCGGGTCGACGTGTCGCGCACCTACACCCGGGCCCTGGTCGAGCGCTTCGTCGCCGGGGACGCCAACCAGATCGCCCAGGTCTGCTTCGCCAAGAACAATGCCGTCGAGACCGCCGAATGGGTCGCCAACCAGGCGGTCCAGCTGCACGGCGGCATGGGCTACATGCGCGAGTCCGAGGTGGAGCGCATCTACCGCGATGTGCGCATCATCGGCATCGGCGGTGGCACCAACGAGATCCTGACCATGCTGGCGTCGAAAGTATTGGGGTACCAGTCGTGACGACCTTCCGTTCCGCCGTCGACACCGCGTCGCCGGAGTACACCGCCGCCGCCGAGGCGATGGCCACCAAGCTCGCCGAGGTCGAGGCCGAGTTCGCCAAGGCGATCGCCGGTGGCGGCCCCGACAAGGTGGCCCGGCATCACAAGCGCGGCAAGCTCACCGCCCGTGAGCGGATCGAGCTGCTGCTCGACGAGGACTCGCCGTTCCTGGAGCTGTGCCCGCTGGCCGCGTGGGGCAGCGACTTCCATGTCGGCGCGTCGACGATCGCCGGCATCGGCATCGTCGAGGGCGTCGAGTGCATGATCGTCGCGCCCGACCCGACCGTGCGCGGTGGCACCTCCAACCCGTGGACGCTGCGGAAGACCTTGCGCATCAACGAGATCGTCAAGCAGAACCGTCTGCCGGTGATCTCGCTGGTCGAGTCCGGCGGCGCCGACCTGCCGACGCAGAAAGAGGTCTTCATCCCGGGTGGTGCGATGTTCCGCGACCTCACCCAGGCCTCCGCCGCCGGAATCCCCACCATCTCACTGGTTTTCGGCAACTCGACCGCCGGTGGCGCCTACATCCCCGGCATGTCCGACTACGTGGTGATGGTCAAGGAGGGCGCGAAGGTCTTCCTGGCGGGCCCGCCGCTGGTGAAGATGGCCACCGGTGAGGACTCCGACGACGAGACTCTCGGCGGCGCCGAGATGCACGCCCGCACCTCGGGTCTGGCCGACTACATGGCCGCCGACGAGCAGGACGCGATCCGGATCGGCCGCAACATCGTGCGCAGGCTGAACTGGAAGAAGCAGGGCCCCGAGCCGCGCGCCGAGGTCATCTCGCCGCTCTACGATCCCGAGGAACTGCTCGGCATCGTGCCCTCGGACCTGAAGATCCCGTTCGATCCGCGTGAGGTGATCGCCCGCGTCGTCGACGGTTCCGACTTCGACGAGTTCAAGCCGCTCTACGGTTCCAGCCTGGTCACCGGCTGGGCCGAGATCAACGGCTACCCGATCGGCATCCTGGCCAACGCGCGCGGCGTGCTGTTCTCCGAGGAATCGCAGAAGGCCACCCAGTTCATCCAGCTGGCGAACAAGAAGAACACGCCACTGTTGTTCCTGCACAACACCACCGGCTACATGGTCGGCAAGGACTACGAGCACGGCGGCATCATCAAGCACGGCGCGATGATGATCAACGCGGTCGCCAACTCGACGGTCCCGCACATCTCGCTGCTGATCGGCGCCTCCTACGGCGCGGGGCACTACGGCATGTGTGGTCGGGCGTTCAACCCGCGCTTCCTGTTCGCCTGGCCGAGCGCGAAGTCCGCCGTGATGGGCGGCGCGCAGCTGGGCGGCGTGCTCACCATCGTGCAGCGCGGCGCGGCCGAGGCCAAGGGGCTGCCGTTCGACGAGGAGGCCGCCGCCGGGCTGGCCGCCATGGTCGAGGCGCAGATCGAGGCCGAGGCGATGCCGATGTTCCTGTCGGGCAGGCTCTTCGACGACGGCATCATCGACCCCCGCGATACCCGCACCGTGCTGGGGATGGCTCTGTCGGCCATCCACACAGCTCCGATCCAGGGCGCCGAGGGCTTCGGCGTCTTCCGAATGTGAGGCGCGACATGACAACAGCATCGCGAAGCGATTCCGTGAGCGGCGGTCGGGTGACGGGTGGGGCCATCACGAACGTCCTCGTCGCCAACCGTGGTGAGATCGCGCGCCGCGTGTTCGCCACCTGCCGCCGGATGGGCATCGGGACCACCGCGGTGTACTCCGACGCCGACGCCGCGGCCCCGCACGTGGCCGAGGCCGACGCGGCCATCCGGCTGCCCGGCAACACCCCCGCCGAGACCTACCTGCGCGGTGAGCTGATCATCGAGGCCGCGCTCTCCGCCGGTGCCGACGCCATCCACCCCGGCTACGGATTCCTCTCCGAGAACGCCGAATTCGCGCGGTCGGTGCTGGACGCGGGCCTGGTCTGGATCGGTCCGCCGGTCGCGGCGATCGAGCAGATGGGCTCCAAGGTCGAGTCGAAGAAGATGATGGACGCCGCCGGCGTGCCCGTCCTCGCCGAGCTCGATCCCGCTGAGGTCACCGAGGCGCACCTGCCGGTGCTGATCAAGGCGTCCGCCGGTGGTGGCGGTCGCGGAATGCGCGTGGTGCGCGAGCTGGGTGAACTGAAGGACCAGATCGCCGCCGCGCAGCGCGAGGCCGAGTCGGCCTTCGGCGATCCGACCGTGTTCTGCGAGCGCTACCTCGAAACCGGCCGCCATATCGAAGTCCAGGTCATGTCCGACACCTTCGGCACGACCTGGGCGGTGGGCGAGCGGGAATGCTCGATCCAGCGACGGCACCAGAAGGTCGTCGAGGAGGCGCCCTCGCCGCTGGTCGAGAAGATCGACGCGCTGCGAGCTCCGGGGCCGGAGGCGGTAGCGGAGCGTGCCGCCGCGAGCAGCGCGGATGGGCAGAGCATGCGTGAGCGGCTCTTCGAAGCGGCCCGGCTGGCCGCCGAGGCGATCGGCTACGAGGGCGCGGGCACTGTCGAATTCCTCGCCGACGAGAAGGGCGAGTTCTTCTTCCTGGAGATGAACACCCGCCTCCAGGTGGAGCATCCGGTCACCGAGCAGACCACCGGCCTCGACCTGGTCCGCCTGCAGTTGCAGGTCGCGTCCGGGCTGCCGCTGCCCGCGACCCAGCCCGCCCAGCGCGGCCACTCGATCGAGGTCCGGCTCTACGCCGAGGACCCCGCGCAGGACTGGCAGCCGCAGAGCGGACCGGTGCACAAGATCGAGATCCCGTTCACGGCCGGAGAGTTCACCGTTCTCGAGCAGGCGGGCGTGCGGCTCGACACCGGTGTCGTCGACGGCTCGGTCGTCGGCGTGCACTACGACCCGATGCTGGCCAAGGTCATCTCCTACGCCGAGACCCGCGCCGAGGCAGCGCATCTGCTGGCGACCGCCTTGCAGCGCGCCAAGATCCACGGTCTGGTGACCAACCGCGACCTGCTCGTGCGGGTGCTGCGGCACCCCGCGTTCCTGGCCGGTGACACCGATACCGCGTTCTTCGCGACCCACGATCTGGCCGCGCTGTCCGCGCCGCTGGTGTCCGAGGCCGACGAGGCGCTGTCGATCGTGGCCGCCGCCCTCGCCGACGCGGCGCTGGCGCACACCACGAACCGGTTCGCCAAGCTCGCCCCGAGTGGCTGGCGCAACCTGGCCTCGCAGCCGCAGCGCAAGTCCTACGAGAGCCGCACCAGCGGCACGCACGAGGTGCGGTACCGGTTCACCAGGGCCGGTGGCATCGAGGTCGACGGCCACGACGGCCTCGAACTGATCTCGGTGGCGCCCGAACGGGTGGTGCTCGCGGTGCCGGGCGAGCGTGGCCCGGTGCGTCGTCAGTTCGAGATCGCCCGCTACGGCGACCTCGTGGCGGTCGACTCGCCACTCGGCCCGGTCGCCGTGCGCCGACTGCCCCGCTTCACCGACCCGTCGGAGCAGGTCGCGGCCGGTTCGCTGCTCGCGCCGATGCCCGGCAGCGTGATCCGCCTCGGCGCAGCCGAGGGCGACCAGGTGCGGCAGGGTCAGCCCATCCTGTGGCTGGAGGCCATGAAGATGGAGCACACGATCGTCGCGCCGGCCACCGGCGTCCTCAGCGCACTGAACGTCGCCGTCGGCCAGCAGGTCGAGGTCGGAACCGTCCTCGCCGTCGTCGAGGAAGAAGAGCAGGAGCCGTCCTGATCCGGTCAAGCCCGGAGGCGGTAGCGAAGCATGACCACGGAGGGCTCCGGGTCAGGACAGAAGGGTTCAGCATGAGCTTTCACGAAACCGAAGAGCAGAAGGCGCTGCGCGCGGCGGTCGCGTCGCTGGCGGCCAAGTACAACTACCGCGACTACGTGCTGCCGCTCTCGCGCAAGAACGAGCCGCTCACCGAACTGTGGGACGAGGCGGGCAAGCTCGGCTTCCTCGGCGTGAACCTGCCCGAGGAGTACGGCGGCGGTGGCGCGGGCATGTACGAGCTGGCGCTGGTGCAGGAAGAGCTCTCGGCCCAGGGCGCCGGCCTGCTGCTGATGGTGGTCTCCCCGGCCATCTGCGGCACCATCATCACCAAGTACGGCACCGACGCCCAGAAGCAGACCTGGCTGCCCAAGCTGTCCGACGGCTCGGCCAAGATGGTCTTCGCGATCACCGAGCCCGACGCGGGCTCCAACTCGCACCAGATCACCACCACCGCCCGCCGCGACGGCAGCGACTGGATCCTCAACGGCCGCAAGATCTTCATCTCCGGAGTCGATCAGGCCGAGGCCATCCTGGTGGTCTCGCGCACCGAGGACCACAAGACCGGCAAGCTCAAGCCCGCGCTGTTCATCGTCCCGGTCGACGCGCCCGGCCTGGTGAAGAACGTCCAGGAGATGGACGTCATCGAGCCGGATCACCAGTACACCCTGTTCTTCGACGACGTGCGCCTGCCCGCCGACGCCCTCGTCGGCTCCGAGGACGCCGCCATCGCCCAGCTGTTCGCCGGCCTGAACCCCGAGCGCATCATGGGCTCGGCGATGGCGATCGGCCTGGGCCGCTACGCCATCGATCGCGCGGTGGAGTACGCCAAGGAGCGCACCGTCTGGAAGACGCCGATCGGCGCGCACCAGGGCATCTCGCATCCGCTCGCGCAGATCAAGATCGAGCTGGAACTGGCCAAGCTGATGATGCAGAAGGCCGCGACCCTCTACGACGCGGGCGACGAGTTCGGCGCCGCCGAGGCCGCGAACATGGCCAAGTACGCGGCCGCCGAGGCCAGCATCAAGGCACTGGACCAGGCGATCCAGACCCACGGCGGGTCGGGTCTGACCAAGGAGGTCGGGCTGTCGGCGATGCTGCAGGCGGCGCGCATCATGCGCATCGCCCCGGTCAGCCGGGAGATGATCCTGAACTTCGTGGCCCAGCACTCCCTCGGTCTGCCGCGGTCGTATTAGTTGGAGCGCTGGCGCGCTCGAGTCGCGGCCCTTGGGGGTCGCSGGTCAGGCACCGTTTCTTGCTCCTTCGTCGCTTGCGAAACGGCGCCTGACCGGCGACCCGGCCGCGATCGGCCACTGCGTGGCCGCCGCTCCTCGGGGTCGCGGGTGCGGGGCTGGGAGAGCGGTCAGAGTTGAGTTCGATCTAGTGAAAGGTTGAGGTGGGTTCGATGAGTGATCCTGAGGGCGCGCCCTTTGTCCGGTACGAGGTCGTCGATGGGTTCGCCACGCTGACGTTCGATTCCCCGCACAATCGCAATGCGCTCTCATCGAAGCTGGTGCGCGAGCTACTGGCCGGATTGGACGCGGCGAACGCCGATCCCGTCGTGCGCGGCATCGTGCTGGCGCACACCGGCGACACCTTCTGCGCGGGCGCGGACCTGAAGGAGGCGAGTACCGCCGATCCGGCGACCGCGGCCGATCAGCGCACGCGGGTGATGATCGATGTGCTGCGGGGCATCCTGGCCTCGCCCAAGCCGGTCGTCGCCCAGATCGACGGCAATGTGCGCGCCGGCGGCATGGGCATCATCGGTGCCTGCGATCTCGTCGTCGCCGGGCCCAGCAGCAGTTTCGCGCTCACCGAGGTGCGGATCGGGATGGCGCCGTTCATGATCTCGCTCACCCTGGTGCCGCGGATGGACCAGCGCTCGGCGAGCCGCTACTTCCTGACCGGCGAGAAGTTCGACGCCGCGACGGCACAGCGGATCGGGCTGGTGACCATCGCGTCCGCCGATGCCGCCGCCGAGGTCAAGCGCCTGTGTGGCGAGCTGCGCAAGGGTTCGCCGCAGGGGCTGGCCGAGTCCAAGAAGCTGGTCAATTCGACCCTGCTCGCGCGCTTCGACGCCGAGGCCGAGGAGCTCGCACAGCGCTCGGCCGGGTTCTTCGGCACCCCCGAGGTGATCGAGGGCATGACCGCCTTCTTCCAGAAGCGCCCGCCCAGCTGGGCACAATAGTCCGATGGCGACACCCCACGAACCCAAGCAGGACCGCAGCCGGGCCACCCGGCAGCGGCTGCTCGAGGCCACCATCGACTGCCTGGCCGAGACCGGCTGGGCGGCCGCCACCGTGTCGGTGGTCGCCGAACGGGCCGGGGTGTCGCGCGGGGCCGCCCAGCATCATTTCCCCACCAGGGAAGACCTGATCACGGGCGCGCTCGAGTACATGTTCGACACCAGGATGGATCAGTCGGCCGCCGAGGCCGCCGCCATCAGCGAGGTCGCCGAGGGCGTCGGCCGCACCCGCGCCGTCGTCTCGGGCCTGGTCGAGTCCTACACCTCGCCGCTGTTCAAGGCGGCCCTGCAGGTGTGGACGCACGCCGCCGCCGATCCCGCGCTGCGCGAACGCATCGTCCCGCTCGAGGCCCGGTTCGGCCGGATCGCGCACCGGCGCGCGGTCGAAGCACTCGGCGTCGACGACTCCGATCCGGTCAACCATCACCTCGTCCAGGCGACCCTCGACCTGGCTCGTGGGCTCGGCCTGGCCGACGTCCTCACCGACGACTCGGCGCGCCGCAAACTCATCGTCGACCAGTGGGCGGCGACCTTGCATTCGGCGCTGAACACCTAGGTATAACCCTGGTGACCTGCGCAGTTCCGAGTGTCGGCCATCTCGGCCAGACCATGGTGGATGTGCTGACCGAGCGCGGCCACGAGGTGGTCGCGTTCTCATCGCGTGAAGCGCAGTGCCGCAGGGCAAACGACGACCGATCCCTGCCGGTGGTCGGTGGGGCTGATCGGGTCCGCGTGAGCCGCACCGGATGCGAACGCTGCGTCGAGCGGGTGAGCCTTGGGGGTCTTCACGTCGAGGCCGGGTCTGTCGGACCGGGGTGATCCGACCGAGCCCGGCCCCGAGTGTTCTTGCGGGCGTTCGGCCCTGCCGACTACTTCGGTTGGGTGAGGTCGTACAGCGTCACGCCGTCGACGGTGGTCGCGGTGTAGTTCGCCGTCACCCAGGCGGTGATCGCCGAGCTGGTCGACTCGCTGTTTCCGCCGGGGCCGCCCCGGCCGCCCGCCACGAAGTAGTGGATCTTGCCCTCGGCCACATAGGTTGTGAACTGGTCGAGGGTGGGGGAGGGGTCGCTGCCGTTGAAGCCGCCGATCGGCATCACCGGCAGCTCGGTGGCCAGCTGGTATCCGGCGGCGCTGTTGGAACCGACCGTCGCCGCGACCCAGGTGTAGTTCTCTCCGTCGCGCTCGAGCAGGCTGACGATCCGATCACTCGGTCGCGAGCCACCGAGCAGACCGCCGGCCCCACCCGGCTGGGCCGCACCACCATCCGACTGCGAACCGCCACCCTGGGCAGCGCCTGACGGAATACCGCCGCCCTGAGCGCCGTCCGATGGCATCCCGCCCTGAGCATCGGCACCACCCGACGAGTTCGCCCCATCCGCGCCCGGCATCGCGCCCATCCGAGCATCACCGCCGGGCCACATCCCTGGCCCACCCCGACCTCCGAACCCGTGCATCCCACCGGCGTTCGGCCCGGCCGACGGAATCGCGCCGGAGTGCGCGGTCGCGAGGGTATCGATGGAGTAGGCGACGGGCCCGGCGAGCCCGACGAAAGCGGCGGCGATCGCGGCGATCACCGCCTGTCTGCGGGCCAGCGGGAAGGCGGCCGCGATGGTCGCGAGCACACCGACCACGAGGATCGTCCAGCGCAGCCACGGCTGGAAGGACGCGCTGCGCGACAACAACACCCACGCGGTGGCGGTGGTGAGGCCGATGGCGAGCGCACCGGTGAGGCGCACCCACAGCCGATCCCGCGCACCCCACAGCTGTGTCGCGCCGATGCCGATCAGCGCGGCGACGGCGGGCGCGAGGGCCACCGTGTAGTACTGGTGGAAGATGCCCGCCATGAAGCTGAACACCAGGCCGGTCACGAGCAGCCAACCGCCCCACAGGATCAGCGCGGCCCGGCGTCGATCGGTGCGCGGCGATCGTCCGCACAGGACGAGTCCGGCGACCAGGGCCACCAGTGCGCCGGGGATCAGCCAGGCGATCTGGCCGCCCTGCGCGGGCTCGAACAGCCGGGTGATCCCGGTGCTGCCCCACATGCCGTTGCCGCCGGCGGGCAGTTCGCCGCCGGGGCCGACACTGCCGCGCTCGTTGCCGTTCAGTCGGCCGAGCCCGTTGTAGCCCAGCGTCAGCTCGATGATCGAATTCTCGTGCGACCCACCGATCCACGGCCGCTGATCGGCGGGCCACAGCTCCACTGCCAGCAGCCACCAGCCCGCCGCGACCACCATCGCGGCGCCCGCCGCGAACAGCTGCGCGATCCGCTTGCCCAGCTTCGGCGGGCCCGCGAACAGGTAGGTCAGCGCCAGCGCGGGCACGACGAGCAGTACCTGTAACTGCTTGGCCAGGAAGCCGAAACCGATCAGGCCGCCGGTGAGCAGCAGCCACCGCCAGCGCCCGTCGGCGACGGCGCGGGTCATCGCCCAGGCGGCCGCCGTCATCAACAGCACCAGCAGAGCGTCGGGGTTGTTGAACCGGAACATCAATACCGCGACGGGCGTCACCGCGAGCACCGCGCCCGCGATCAATCCCGCTGCGGGACCGAAGGATCGGCGCACCGTCGCCCACAGCACCGCGACCGTCGCGACGCCGAGCAGCACCTGCGGTACGAGCATGCTCCAGCTGTTGAGCCCGAACAGCCGCACCGACAGCTCCATCACCCACAGGGAGGCGGGCGGCTTGTCCACGGTGATCGAGTTGGCCGCGTCGGAGGAGCCGAAGAAGAACGCCTCCCACGATCGCGAACCCGCTTGCACCGCAGCGGCATAGAAGTCGTTGGCCCAGCCGTTGGCGCTGAGGTTGATGAGGTAGGCGATGGCGGTGCCGAGCAGCAGAACCGCCAAGGCCGGCAGTTCCCAGCGCTTTCGGCGCGGCGCGGTGTCGGTGATCGCGGCGGGCGAGGGCGGGGCGATGGTGGCGGTCATCGGCGCGCCTCCACCGTGTCCGTCGCGGCGCGCAGGACGACATCGGGCCCTGGGTCCGCCACCGCGCGGTCGGAGCCGGCGTGCCGGAACACCCAGCGCAGTCCGACGAACCGGGCCAGTGTCGCCACGAGATTGGCGAAGACCAGCACGCCGAGCTCCACCACGACGGGGGCGTCGGGCGCCCAGCGATGCAGTGCGAACAGCGAGCCACTGGTGATCGCCAGCCCGAAACCGAAGATCGCCAGACCCTGGAACTGATGGGTCATCGCGTCACCGCGTCCACGCACACCGAAGGTGAAGGCGCGGTTGGCCGCGGTATTGCCCACCGCGGTGATCAGCAGCGACACCAGATTGGCGCCCTGCCCGCCGAGCAGCGGTTGCAGCAGCAGATACAGCACGATGTAGGCCAGCGTCGAGGTCACGCCGACGATCGCGAAACGCACCAGCTGCCCGATCATCCCGAGCGGCACGCCCGCCACCAGCGGCTCGCGGCCGACGGCGGCGCGCAGCTCGTCGAGCGGGAGCGCGCCGGTCGCCAGTGCCCTGGTCAGCCGCCAGATACCGCGCAGGTCTTTGCGGGCGGTGTCGACGATGTCGACCCGGCTGTCGGGATCGTCGATCCAGTCGACGGGCACCTCGTGGATGCGCAGCCCGGCGCGCTCGGCCAGGACCAGCAGTTCGGTGTCGAAGAACCATTCCCCGTCCCGCACCAGCGGGAGCAGTTCACGGGCGACATCGGTGCGCACCGCTTTGAACCCGCACTGCGCGTCGGAGAAGTGGGCCCGCAGCGTGGTTTTCAGCAGCAGGTTGTAGCAGCGGGAGATGATCTCGCGCTTGGGGCCGCGCACCACCCGCGACGACGCGTCGAGCCGGGTGCCGATCGCCAGGTCGGAATGGCCGGACACCAGGGGCGCGACCAGCGGCAGCAGCGCGTTCAGATCGGTCGACAGGTCGACGTCCATATAGGCGACCACCGCCGCGTCCGATCCCGCCCACGCCGCGCGCAGCGCCCGGCCCCGGCCCTTGGCGTCCAGGTGCAGCACCTGGACACCGTCGAGCTCGTCGGCCAGCAGCCGCGCCACCTCGAGGGTGGCGTCGGTGCTGGCGTTGTCGGCAATCGTGATCCGGGCGGTGAACGGGAATCCGTCCCGTAGGTAGGCATGCAGCCTGCGCACGCACAGGCCCAAGTCGGTTTCTTCGTTGTAGACGGGGATCACCACGTCGAGCACCGGCGCGCGGCTGCTCTGCGTGGGCTGTGGCTCGGCCTCGGTCTGGGTCATGCCACCCACCCTCGACGGCGGCGCTGCCACCCAGCTGGGACCGAGCTGGGAGGTTGCTGGGGATCCGCGAGGGTACACTGGAAAAGCTCGTCTACCTGCTCGAACAGTGCTCGACTCGAGGCATGGAGGCGCTCGGATGCCTACCGTCATCGCGGTACTCGTCGCCCTCGTCGGCGGGTTCGTACAGAGCCGGCGTCAGCCCGGTCGACCCGCGGCCGACATCCACATGGTCTGGTGGATGGTGGCCGTCGTCGGGGTCGCCTCGGTTCTCGGCGCCGCCGCCCACATCTTCGACGGCGCCCAGGTCGCCGAGCAGATCGGCTACACGCGGGGCGACGGCGGCTTCCAATGGGAGAACGCGATGGGCGACCTGGCCATCGGCGTGGTCGGCATCATGGCCTACTGGTACCGCGGCCACTTCTGGTTGTGCGCGATCGTCGTCCTGACCATCCAGTACTGGGGCGACGCGGCCGGGCACGTCTACTTCTGGGTGGCCGAGGACAACACCAAGCCGTACAACATCGGGATCCCGCTGTGGACCGACATCCTCCTGCCGATCGTCATGTGGGCGCTCTATGTGCTGTCGCGACGAAGCAACGGCGACGCGGTGCCGAAAGCCGAAGCGGGTACCCGGGGCGGCTGACCCTCCGCTAGCCGCGGCGCACGCGCAGCACGCTGTCGGCCCGTTCGCCCTCGACGCCGTCGGGGCTCGTCGACGGGCTGGTGAGCAGGCCCGCGGTCTCCACCTGCCACTCGGGGCCGAGGTCGAGCTGGGCGAGCATCTGCTCGATCGTCGGGAAGGAGACGTCGTGCGGCGGGGTGGTGACCCAGGTCGGCCAGTGCGCGTGGCTGCCGATCACCAGCACGCCACCGGGGGCGACGGCGGCCGCGGCCTTGCGCAGGATCGTCGCGCGCTCGTCGGGGCGTTCCACCGGTGAGTGCAGGAACTGCGCCGAGACCAGGTCGAAGGTGCCCGCCGGGAAGCTCGTCTGCAAGTCGTGGCGCTCCCACGTGATCCGCACGCCCGCGTCGGCCGCGTGCCGGGCACCCCGCTCCATCGCCGTGGCGGAGACGTCGACGGCGGTGACCTGCCAGCCCTGCTTCGCCAGCCAGATGGCGTCGCCGCCCTCGCCGCATCCGAGGTCGAGCGCGGTGCCCGGCGTCAGCCCGGCGACCTCGCTGACCAGGGTCTTGTTGGCGTTGCCGGTCCAGATCTGGTCTCTTTCGCGGTAGAAGTCCTCCCAGAACTGTTCGGCGGTCGGCGCGGTCTCGGTCATCGGGGCTCCTGTCGGTCGGCGGACGCGTAGACGATTCGATGGTGCGGGCACCGGGCGAAAACCCGCAAGAAAGATTGCCGGTCCGGCAAAAGTCGCCCCGCGCAGCACCCGGGCCGACCGCGCCAATAAGCTGCTGACCGTGACGCGCGGTTACCGGAAGGCAGACGAGCCGGTCCGTCGTGTCGACGCGCGGACCGAGCGGTGGCGCGAACATCGCGTGCAGGTCCGGATCGAATTCGTCGACGCCGCGTTCCGCGCGCTGGATCGGGTCGGCCCCGATGTCAGCATGGGCGATATCGCCAAGGAAGCCGGTGCGGCCAAGCCGAAGCTGTACCGCCATTTCGAGGACAAGACCGATCTCTACAACGCGATCGTGGACCGGGTCCGCGACATGCTGTGGGAACGGGTGCTCAGTGGGGTGAACCTCACCGACGATTCCGTCGCCGACCTGGTGCGTCGCGCGGCCGCCGAATACGTGGCCGTCGTCTCCGAGCACCCGAACGTCTTCCGGTTCATGCTGCACAGCCATTTCAGCCAGCAGGCCAAGGAAACGGAACGGGCGCTGGTCGCGGCCAGACAATCGGCGCGCCGGGCCGCGGAGTTCTTCGCCGGTCTGCTGCCCACCGAATCGATCGACGTGGCCGGGATCGAATTGGTGAACTATTCGATTTTCGGCGCGGTGGCCTCGGCCACGGACTGGTGGCTCGGCGCGAATCAGCGCGAGGTCTCGGCGATGCCGGTGGAACGATTCGTCGATTATCTGGCCGAGAGCATCTCGGCGCTCGCCACGGCGCACGCACGGTTCAACGGCGTCAGGATCGACCCGTCGCAGCCGTTGCGCGACGCGTTCGTCGTCGGCTGAAAGTCGTCGCGCCCGAGGCGAACTCCGTTGTTCTCGCCGGCTGCGTCGTTGGAACCGGTGGTGGGTGCGATGGATTCAGTATGAACCTGCCCACCGACAAGTTCGCGACGCCACGCTAGACATCGGTGCGCAGTCGCCACAGCGGGGAAACCGGCCCGTGGCCCGCGCCGAGGTCGTAGGAGGCGGCCAGGCAGCGATAGGTCCACTCCTTGGCGAAGGCGACGGCGTCGGGCACCGAGTAGCCGTTGGCGAGCGCGCTGGCGATGGCCGCGGCGAGGGTGTCGCCGCCGCCGTGATCGTTGCCGGTGGCGATGCGCGGCGCGGTGAACTCCCGGAAGGTGTCGCCGTCGTAGAGCAGGTCGGTGCTGTATTCCGAGGAGCGCAGGTGCCCGCCCTTGACGATCGACCACTGCGCGCCCAGCGCGTGCAGCGCCTCGGCGGCCGTGCGGGCGGTGGCGTCGTCGACCACCTCGATGCCGGTGATCAGGCGGACCTCGTCGAGATTCGGCGTGACGACCGTGGCCAGCGGGATGAGGGTGTTGCGCACCGCGTCGAGCGCCTCCGCGTGCAGCAGCGGGTCGCCGTGCATCGAGGCCGCGACCGGGTCGACCACCAGCGGCACGTCGGCGTCGCGCCCGATGCCGACCTCGCGGCACACGTCCGCGACGGCTTCGATGATCGCGGTGGAGGCGAGCATGCCGGTCTTGGCCGCGCCGATGCCGATATCGCGGACGACCACCCGCACCTGATCGGCCACGATCTGCGGCGGGATCTCGTGAAATCCGCTGACGCCCACCGTGTTCTGCACGGTCACCGCCGCCACCGCCACGCACGCGTGCACTCCGCACAGCGCCATCGTCCGGGAGTCGGCCTGGATGCCGGCGCCGCCGCCGGAGTCGGTGCCCGCGATGGTGAGCGCGCGAACGGGGGTCTGGCCATCGGGGGTCAGCGGCAACATCTTCACGCTCCAACCCTACGACCGGCGCCCGGTTCGCCGGACCCCGCCCGCAAACAGCAAATGAAAACCATTATCATTAACTCGTGACCAACTCCGCCCCCCTCGCGCACCTGCCCGTCACCGTCCTGTCCGGCTTCCTCGGCGCGGGCAAGACCACGCTGCTCAACCACATCCTCGCCAATCGGGAGGGCCGCCGGGTGGCGGTCATCGTCAACGACATGAGCGAGGTCAACATCGATGCCGCGCTCGTCGCGGGCCAGGGACATCTCGACCGGACCGAGGAGAAACTGGTCGAGCTCACCAACGGCTGCATCTGCTGCACGCTGCGCGAGGACCTGATCGAGGCCGTGGCCCGGCTCGCCCGCGACGGCCGGTTCGACCAGCTGGTGATCGAGTCCACCGGCATCTCCGAACCGATGCCGGTGGCCGCGACCTTCGACTGGGAGTTCGAGGACGGGTTCCGCCTCGGCGACCTCGCGCGTCTGGACACCATGGTGACCGTGGTCGACGCGTCGACCTTCCTGGCCGAGCTGGTCAAGGGGCAGGCGCTGGCCGAGCGCGAACTCGAAGCGGGCGAGGGGGACACCCGCACGATCGCGGATCTGCTGGTCGATCAGGTGGAATTCGCCGACGTCCTGCTGATCAACAAGACCGACCTGGTGAGCGCGAACGCCGCGGCCACCGTCGAGGCGACCGTCCGCAGGCTCAACCCGAGGGCGCACGTGCTGCGCACCGAGAAGGGGGTGGTCGGGCTGGACGAGGTGCTCGCCACCGGCCGCTACAACCCGGTGGTGGCCGCCGAGGCCGAGGGCTGGGCCGAGGAGCTGGCCGGCGGCCACACCCCCGAGACCGAGGAATACGGGATCAGCAGTCTCACCTACACCGCCGACCGGCCGTTCCACCCGGACCGGCTCGCCGACGCGCTGGCCGGACTGCGGGGGATGTTGCGCAGCAAGGGCTTCTGCTGGATCGCCAGTCGTCCCGAGCTGGCCGCGATCTGGTCGCAGGCCGGGCCGAACCTGACCTTCGAGCCGGGCGCGTGGTGGTCGTCGCTGGAAGTGCCCGCGGGCCAGGAGATCGTGTTCATCGGCGTGCGCCTGGACTCGGCCGCGGTCCGGCGCGCACTCGATGCCGCGCTGCTCACCGACGCGGAGTTCGCCGCGGGTCCGGCCGGGTGGGCCGGCTTCGCCGATCCCTTCCCGGCCTGGGGTGAACTGCACGAGCATCACTGATTGCGTTCTTTGGTGCGCGTATAACACTGCGCTGGTGCATGATTCGAATGGGTCGCGACCCACGCGCCGATGAGGGGAGCGTGGGCCGCGGCACCGAAGCCGAATCAGGCGAGGCCGGCGAAGAATCGGCGGATGTCGCCGACCAGCACCTCGGGCGCCTCGTGCGCGGCGTAGTGCCCGGCCGCGTCGTTCGCGCCGCCGCTGCCCGCGGCGGTGTCGTAGGAGTTCCAGCTGACGATATTGCTGTGATCACGCTCGGCGAACCGGCGGATCGACTGGAAGTCACCGGCGAACATGGCCAGCCCGGTAGGAACCGTGGTCGGCTCGGTCGGGTGCTCGGTGGCGTGGGCGTCCTCGTAGTAGAACCGCAGCGACGAGCCCGACGTGCCGGTGAGCCAGTACAGCGCGATGTTCGCCACGACGAACCGCGCGTCGATCGACTCGCCGAACAGCTGGGCGTTCCAGCCGAGCAGCCCGACCGGCGAATCGGCCAGGGCGTAGGCCAGGGTCTGCGGCTGCTGGCTGTGCAGGGTGTTGAAGGCCATCTTGTTCTCGTGGAACCACTGCAGATGCGCCAGCGCGGCCATATCAGCTTCCGACAGGCCCTCGAACTCGGCCGGGTCGCCGGACGGGAACGAGTACAGCTGGGTGACATGCACGCCGAGCACCCGCTCGGGCGCGATCCGGCCGAGCTCGGGGGAGACCATCGAGCCGCCGTCGTTGCCGATGGCGCCGTAGCGCTCGTAGCCCAGGCGCGCCATCAGTTCCGCCCAGGCGCGGGCGGTGCGGTAGCGGTTCCAGCCGGTGCTGCGGGTCGGGCCGGAGAAGCCGAAGCCGGGCAGCGACGGGATGACCAGGTGGAAGGCCGGATCCTCGGCCGATTCCGGCTCGGTGAGGGGCGCGATCACGTCGATGTACTCGAGGATCGACCCCGGCCAGCCGTGGGTGAGGATCACCGGCGTCGCGTCGGGCCGCGAGGACCGGATGTGCAGGAAGTGGATGTTCTCGCCCTCGATCTCGGTGGTGAACTGCGGGTAGGCGTTCAGCTCGGATTCCAGCGCCCGCCAGTCGAACTCCTCGAGCCAGTACTGGGCGAGAGTGCGGACGCGCTCGGCCGGGACGCCGTAGGCGTCGCCGACGCCGGGCAGCTCGTCCGGGAAGTGCGCGCCGCGCAGGCGGGCGGCGAGGTCGTCGAGCTTCGCCTGGGGCACGTCGATGCGGAAGGGGGTGATGGTGGCCGTGGCGGTCATGTCGACTCCTTGTTGTGAAACGGAATGCTTCGTTCTGTTCCAACCGTAGCAGAACGGATCATTCCGTTTCAAGTGGTAGTCTGGATTCATGCCCAAGCAGACCGAAACCGCAGCTCAGCCCCGCCTGTCGGGCCGCAAGGCGCAAGCCGCGCGCAATGACAGCCTCATCCTCGACGCCGCCCGCGCCGTGTTCCTCGACGATCCGACCGCGCCGATCGCGGCTGTCGCGGAACGCGCGGGCGTCGGCATCAGCGCCCTCTACCGGCGCTATCCGAGCAAGGAGGTGCTGCTGCGCACGCTGTGTCACGAGGGATTGCGCCGGTTCAACGCCGAAGCGGATGCGGCGCTGGAAGATCCGGACGGGTGGCGCGGATTCGTCGGCTTCCTGGAACGCGTGGTGGAGGCCGACGTGCACTCGCTGACGGTCAAGCTCGCGGGCACCTTCACTCCCGACGAGTCGATGCTGCCCGACGTCATCCACTCGGGCGAAGTGAGCGCGGAGCTGGTGCGCCGGGCTCACACGAGCGGACGACTGCGCGCCGACTTCGATCCCCAGGACGTGGGGCTGCTGCTGGAAGCGTGCGCCGCGGTCACGATGCCCGACCCGGTGCGCACCGCCCAGCTGCGGCAGCGCGTGCTGGCCCTGCTGCTCGACGGCATGACCGCCGAGGGGGACCTGCCCGGTCCACCACCCGCCGACGGTGAATACGCCTGGCGCTGGGAGCGCAGGCCGTGAACAGCCTGTTCGGCCCGCGTCTCGGCCCTGCCGGTGGCAGACTCGGCACCACCGCGTGACCGAACCACCCTCGGGAGGCACCTCGTGAACTGGACCCTGGAAGTCGTGATCGTGCCGGTCTCCGATATCGACCGGGCCAAGGACTTCTACGCGAATCGGCTCGGCTTCGTCGTCGACCACGACACCGTGATCTCCGAGGACGTGCGCATCGTGCAGCTCACCCCGCCGGGTTCGGGCTGCTCGATCGTCATCGGCAAGGGCGCGGTGCCCGAGATGCCGCCCGGTTCGCTGAAAGGCCTGCAACTGGTGGTGCCCGATATCGAGCGGGCGCACGCCGAATTGGTGGCCCGCGGCGTCGAGGTCACCGACGTGCAATCCCTCGGTCAGAACCCCAGGCCGACACCGCATCCGCTCGACAATGTCGGCTTCGTCTTCTTCAGCGATCCCGACGGCAACGGCTGGGCCGTCCAGCAGATCTCGGCCAGGGCCGAGAAATCCTCGAGCTGATTCGAACCCTGTCGGGCGACCCGTGCGGCCGGGCACCATGCACGAATGCTGTTGGCGAGCCCCACCGAGACCGACGAGCGACGGATACCCCTGTACCGCCGCTCCGGCTTCCTGCGCGCGCTCTCGCCGATCGTGCTGCTGCTGGTCTGGCAGATCGGCAGCAGCAGTGGCTGGATCCCGGCCAAGAAGCTGCCCGCGCCCTCGGTCGTCTTCGACGCGGGGCTGGAGACCTTCCAGTCGGGCCAGCTCGGGGACGCACTGCTGGTCTCCGGCCAGCGCGCGCTCTACGGCTTCGTCCTGGGCGCGGTGCTCGCGCTGGTTCTCGGCGTCCTGGCCGGACTGAGCAAGATCGGGGAGTACGCGGTCGATCCGCCGTTGCAGATGATCCGCACCATCCCGCTGTTCGGCCTGATCCCGCTGTTCATCATCTGGTTCGGTATCGGTGAGGAACCGAAGGTCTATCTGATCGCCCTCGGCGTGTTCTTCCCGCTGTACCTCAACACCTTCGCCGGCATCCGCCAGCTCGATCCCAAGCTGCTCGAGCTCGGCAGCGCCCTGCAACTGGGCCTGGCCGAGCGGCTGCGGTTGCTGATCCTGCCCGGTGCGCTGCCGCAGATCCTGGTCGGCGTGCGGCAGAGCCTCGGCATCGCCTGGCTCTCGCTGATCGTCGCCGAACAGATCAACGCCGGCGCGGGTCTGGGCTTCGTCGTCAACAACGCCCGCGAATTCCTGCGCACCGACATCGTGGTGTTCGGCCTGGTGATCTACAGCTTGCTCGGCCTTGCCACCGACTCCATCGTGCGCCTGCTCGAACGCCGCGCCCTGCGCTGGCGCCCGGCGGTCCACCGCTGATGTCCGCCCCCGCTCCCCGTGCCGATCGCCGGACCCACCCCGTCCCGGCCTTCGGCTGGCCCGCCACCCGCCGCCGCACTACCGCGAGGATCCCGTCATGACCGCTGCCGCAGTCACTCCCATCTCGGCCAAGGCCGCCGCGCGTACGCCCGCAACGCGAATCGCCGGTCTGGGTAAGAAGTTCGGCGAACGGATCGTGCTGGACGGGATCGATCTCGAGATCGGGGCGGGCGAGATCGTCGCGCTGGTCGGACGCAGTGGGTCGGGCAAGTCCACGCTGCTGCGGATTCTCGGCGGACTCGAGACCGCCGGTCGCGGTGAGGTTTCCGTCGCGGGCAGGCCGACGATCGTGTTCCAGGAACCGCGGCTCGTCCCGTGGCAGCCGGTGGTCCGCAATGTCGCGCTGGGCAGGCCGAAGCCGCGCAATCGGCGCGCTGACGACAAGGCCGCCCGCGATCTGCTGGCCGAGGTCGGCCTGGCCGGGCGCGCGGACGCCTGGCCGCTGACCCTGTCCGGCGGCGAGGCCCAGCGCGCGGCGCTGGCCCGCGCGCTGGTGGCCGAGCCGACGCTGCTGCTGCTCGACGAGCCCTTCGGCGCGCTCGACGCGCTGACCCGCCTGACCATGCACGAGCTGCTGCTCGGCCTGCACGCCCAACGCGCGTTCGGCGTGCTGCTGGTGACCCACGATGTGCTCGAGGCGATCACCCTGGCCGACCGCGTCCTGGTCCTCGACGAGGGGCGCATCGCCGCCGAGGTGTCCATCGACCTGCCGCGACCGCGCACGGCGGCCGCGCCCGAGGTCGCCGAGTACGCCACGCGGCTGCTGGCCCTGCTCGGCGTCACTTCCTGAGATGTCCACCCCCGCACGAAAGTTGTTCCCGTGAAACGCACTCCGAAGTCCCGCCTGGCCGGGCTCGCCCTCGCCGTCGTCGCCGCGCTCTCGCTGAGCGCCTGCGGTGACGACGCGGCGACCGACGCCGCGCCGTCGGGCCCGGTCGATCTGAGCACCGTCACGTTGAAAGTCGGGGACCAGAAGGCGATCTCGATCGAAGTGCTGCTCGCGGCCTCCGGTCAGCTGGAGAACCTGCCGTACAAGATCGAGTTCTCCACCTTCACCGCCGGTCTGCCGCTGGTCGAGGCGGCCAGCGCCGGCGGCATCGACATCGCGCAGACGGGCAACACCCCGGTGATCTTCGGTGCGGCGTCCAACGCCGACATCAAGATCGTCGGCGCGCTCTCGGCGACCGGAAAGGGCGACGCGATCCTGGTCGGCAAGGACTCCTCGATCGGCTCTGTCGCGGCGCTGAAGGGCAAGAAGGTCGCGGTCTACAAGGGCAGCTCGGCCAACGCGAATCTGCTGCTGCAGCTGCAGAAGGCGGGCCTGTCGCTCGGCGATGTCGAGCCGGTCTACCTGGCTCCCGCCGATGGCTACACCGCGCTGACCCGCGGCGATGTCGACGCCTGGGCGACCTGGGATCCCTACACCGCCATCGCCGAGAAGGAGATCGGCGCCAAGCCGATCGCGACCGCCGATCAGGCCGCCAACGGCTACAACTTCTGGGTCGCGGGCAAGCACGCGGTCGGCGACGCGGGCAAGTCGGCCGCGATCGCGGACTTCTTCCAGCGCTACGCCGCCGCCACCAAGTGGTCCTCGGACAATCTCGACACCTGGTCGACCAAGTACGCCGAACTCACCCAGATCAGCGTCGACGCCTCCCGCACCACCTGGACCCGCTCGATCAAGCAGCCGATCAAGCTCTCCGATCCGGTGATCGCCTCGGAGCAGGAGATCGCCGACGCCTTCACCAAGGCCAAGGCCATCCCGGGCAAGGTCGACTTCGAGTCCTTCGTCGACACCAGGTTCGACAAGGCGTAAGCGCCGCTACGCTTTTCCGAATGCCAGGGCGACGTTGTGCCCGCCGAAACCGAACGAGTTGTTGAGCGCGTAGTCGATCCGCTGCGGGCGGGCAGTGCCCGCGACGATATCGAGCTCGATCGCCGGATCGGGGTGGTCGAAATTCAGGGTGGGCGGGACGATCTGCTCGCGCAGACTCAGTATCGTCAGCACCGACTCCAGCGCGCCCACCGCGCCGATCGAATGGCCGAGCGCTGATTTCGGCGCGTACACCGAGGCGTCGGGGGTGACCGCGGTGATGGCCGCGGCCTCGGAGGCATCGCCGACCGAGGTCGACGTCGCGTGCGCGTTGACGTGGTCGATGTCGGAAACCCGCAGTCCCGCGGTCTGAATCGCCTTGCGCATCGCACGGGCCGCCCCGGCGCCCGCCGGATCGGAGGCCACGATGTGGAAGGCGTCGGAGGTGATGCCCGCGCCGAGCACCCTGGCGTGGATTCGCGCGCCGCGCGCCCTCGCGTGCCGTTCGGATTCGAGCACGAGCAGCGCGCCCGCCTCACCGAAGACGAAACCGTCGCGGTCGCGCTCGAACGGGCGCGAGGCGCGTTCCGGCTCGTCGTTGCGGGTGCTCATGGCCCGCATCATCGCGAAACCCGCGATGGGCACGGGGTCGATATGGCCCTCGACGCCACCGGTGACCACCACGTCGGCCTCGCCCGTGCTGATCAGCCGCCACGCGTGCGCGATCGCCTCCGATCCCGACGAGCAGGCCGAGACCGGCGCGAAAACGCCGCCCTGCGCGCCGATCTCGAGTCCGACGGTGGCCGCGGGGCCGTTGGGCATGACCATCGGGACGGCCAGCGGCGAGACCTTGCGGTAACCGCCCGCGCGCATCGCGTCGACGGCGTCGATCAGCGCGTCACCGCCGCCGAGCCCGGTGCCGATGGCCACGGCCAGGCGCTCGGGGTCGACCGCAGGCGCGCCCGCCGCCCGCCAGACCTGCCTGCCGAGGACCAGGGCCATCCGCTCGACGTAGGAGTGCCTGCGCTGTTCGATCCGGGTGAGTTCGGCGTCGGGTGCGGTGACCAGCGGTCCGCCGATCCGGACCGGCAGGTCGTGGTCGGCGAGGAATTCCGGTGCCAGCGCGCGGATTCCGCTCTCGCCGCGCAGCAGGCGCGACCAGGTCTCGTCGACGGTGTCGGCGAGGGCGGTGGTCGCCGCGTACGCGGTCACCACGACACCGGCCCGAGTTTCTGAAGCGATCGGTACAGTCACGCCGTCATGGATACCTGTAGCAGTCGCTACAGTCAACCCATGGCCCGTCCTCTCGACCACCGCAAGCGCGCCGAACTGCTGGCCGGTGTCGTGGCGTACATCGCCGCGCACGGCCTGGCCGAACTGTCGCTGCGCCCGCTGGCCGCCGCCCTCGGCACCAGCTCGCGCATGCTCATCTACTACTTCGAGACCAAGGAGGAACTGCTGGTCCAGGCGCTGGCGACGCAGCGCCCCGACCTCGCGGCGGTCTTCGCCGATGTCACCGAGCCCGCCCAGTTGCGTGCTCGGCTGACCGGCTTCTTCGACCTGAACTCCGAGGGCGCCGAGGCCGACAGCGTGCGCGTGCTGTTGCAGGTGCTCGGTGCGGCGTGTGCCCCCGATTCGCCGTACCAGGACTACGCGAACGCGGCGATCGCCACATTCGTCACCGAGCTCGCGGCCGCGCTGCGCCGCACCGGCCTGGCCGCGGACCCCGAGGTGGTCGCGACCCTGCTCGTCTCCGGGCTGCGCGGCATCCTCCAGGACCGGGTGATCACCGGCGACCGGGAGCGCACCGGCCGGGCCGCGCGCGTCCTCATCGACGCCGTGCTCCCCGAGCCGGTGCGCCGAGCATCGCCGTCACCGGGGGACGACTGCTCCGCGTAGGTGGTCGTAGGCCAGGTAGGTATGCAGACGCACGCCGGTCACCAGCGTGTCGTCGTCGGCGTAGAAGTGCGGGTTGTGGTTCATGTACATCCCGCGTCCGCCCGGCGTCGGCTCCAACCCGGCCGCGCCGCCGAATTCGGTGTCCTGCACGCCGAGCGTGACGTAGAGGCCGCCGTATCTGTTGACGAACTCGGAGACGTCGTCGTATCCGAGGGTGGGGGTCGTGGCCACGACCCGCTCGTCGCCGACGACCTTGCGCAGGGTCGGCAATGCCGCGTCGACCCAGGGTCGCAGATTGTGCACGGCGGGCACGTCTTGCAGGTACTCCACGGTCGCCGTGCAGTTGTAGGCCTGGGCGGAGTGGGTGGCCAGCGTTTCGAGCCGCTGCCGCACCTGCGACATATCGGCTTCGACCGAACACCGGATGGTGCCCCACAGCGTGACCGTCCGGCCGACGATATTGAACCTTCCGACGTCCTCGATGTGACCGATGGTGACGGTGACCGGATCGAAGGCGCTGAGCTGGCGGTAGATCTGCCCGATCCCGGTGAGGACGGCCCCTGCCGCGGGCATCGGGTCGATGCCCATCCACGGCGTCGACCCGTGGACCTGCTCGCCGGTGATGACGATCTTGATCAGGCTCGAGGCGCCGAACTGGTTGCCGACCCGATAGCCGATATAGCCCTTGGGATACGGCGTGACATGGAATCCGAATGCCATCGTGGGCGCCGGATCGTCCAGTGCGCCCTCGGCGAGCATTTCCCGCGCGCCGCCCTTCTCCTGGACCGGTGGACCTTCCTCCGCGGGCTGGAACACGAACAGTACGGTGCCTGGCAGGTGGTCGCGGACCCCGGCCAAGACCGTGGCCGCGCCGAGCAGCATCGCGGTGTGGCAGTCGTGCCCACAGGCATGCGACACCGGGAACGGGCCGCCGGGATAGTCGTCGTCGACGACGGTCGACGCGAACGGCACTCCGCACTCGTCGGGCACCGGCAGGGCATCGATGTCGGCGCGCAACGCGATGACCTGGTCACCGGGCAGGCCACCGGTGAGAACGCCGACGACACCGTGGCCGGCGATACCGGTCCGAACCTCGTCCAGCGGCAGCGACCTGAGGTGGTCGGCGATGAGCGCGGCGGTGTCGACCTCGCGGTTGGACAGCTCCGGGTGCTGGTGCAGGTGGTGCCGCCAGGCGATGACCTGGTCGGCCACGGCGGCCGCGTCCCGGTCGAACCGGTCGTAGATCGAGCTCTCGGACATCGGTTTCTCGCCTCCGTCGCCTCGCCCCAGGGAAACAAACGTGCTGTACGAGCGGGACAGATCATACGGCGACAGGACAGCGTTGCCGGGCAACCCGACCGGTTGCCCACTCCGGGGTTGCGCTCCGGCCGCAACCGTCGGCGACTGGGTAGGTTGAGCAGCGGATCGAGCGCCACGGATCCGGAAACCGGTCGGTGATCAGGAATCGGGTGATGCGCCATGGTGGACGAGACCACGAAGACCTACGGTTCGGTGCGCTGGGTGATGCTCGGGGTGCTGTGCGCCAGCCTGTTGCTGGTGGCGATGGACGCCACGATTCTCAATGTCGCGTTGCCCTCGCTCATCGACGACCTCCAGGTCGGGCCGCTCGAGCAGCTCTGGATCATCGACATCTACGGCCTGGTGCTCGGCGGTCTGCTCATCACCACCGGCGCGCTCGGTGACCGGGTGGGCCGGAAGCTGTTGTTCATCAGCGGTTTCGTGCTGTTCGGCGTCGCCTCGGTGGTCGCGGCGACCGCCGGGAGCGCGGCTCAGCTCATCGGCGGACGCGTGCTGCTCGGCATCGGTGGCGCGATGGTGATGCCGTCGACGCTGTCGCTGATCCGCAACATCTTCACCGATGTGCGCGAGCGCACGATGGCCATCGGGATCTGGGCCGCGGTGGCCGGTGTCGGCGCGACGGTCGGCCCGATCATCGGTGGTTTCCTGGTCGAGCACTTCGGCTGGTCGTCGGCGTTCTGGCTGAACGTGCCGGTGGTGCTGGTGACGGTGGTGGTCGGGCTGTGGGTGCTGCCGGAATACCGGGCGCCGCAGGCGGGCAGCCTCGACTGGTTCGCCGCGGCGCTGTCCATGATCGGCATCGTCTGCCTGGCTTGGGGCATCAAGCATCTGGCGAAAGGTGAAGCGGGATCGGTCGACTGGGTGGTCCTGCTCGTCGGGATCGGCGCGATGGTCTGGTTCGTCCGCCGCCAGCTCACCGCCGACGATCCGCTGCTGGACGTGCGGTTGTTCCGCAACAGCGCGTTCACCGCGGCCGCCGTGGCGACCCTGCTGGCCATGATGGCGATCGGCGCGGCGATGTTCCTGGTGTCGCTGTGGCTGCAATACGTGCACGGCTACAGCCCGTCCCAGGCCGGCATCCGGATGCTGCCCGCCGCGCTCACCCTGCTCACCGCCTCGCTGCTGACGCCGATGCTGATGGAGAAGTTCGGTGTCCGCGCGGTGCTCGGCGTCGGACTCGGCGCGGTGTCGCTGGGGTTCCTGCTGCTGGCGGTGAGCCCGGAGCCGACGACCTATCCGGTGGTCGCGCTGGTGCTGGTGTCGTTCGGGCTCGGCGACGGGATGGCGGTGACCGCGGCCGCCGCGGTGCTCGTCGGTGCCGTGCCCGCCGATCGGGCGGGGCAGGCCGGGGCGGTCGAGGAGACCAACTACGAGGTCGGCGTCGGTTTCGGCGTCGCGCTGCTCGGCAGCCTGCACGCGCGGATCTTCACTCAGCACATGACGAACCTGCCGGTCCCGGCCGACCAGGTGGAGCAGGCGAGCGGCTCGGTCGGCGGGGCCTACGAGGTGGCCACCGACCTGCCCGAACCGGCGCACACGCAGGTGGTCGACGCGGCGAGCCATGCCTTCGACACCGCGCTGACCACGACGTCGTACATCTCCGCGGTGGTGGTGGCGCTGGTGGCGATCGGCACGGTGTGGCTGGTCCCGCGCGGTTTCCGGGTCACCGGCGGCCACTGACCTTGACGCAACCATTCGGTTGCCATACTCTGAATTGCAACCAACTGGTTGCTACTGACTGAGGAGAACACCATGGGATTCCCTGATCAGATCGTGCGGACCGTCGAGCTCGCCCATCCACCCGCCAAGGTGTGGGCGGCCATCACCACCGCCGAAGGACTCGCGAGCTGGTTCGGCAATACCGCCGAGATCGACCTGCGCCCGGGCGGGGACATGCGGATGACCTGGAAGGAAGGCTTCGCCGCCGACATGCGGGTGGAGCGGGTCGAGGAGCCGACCGTGTTCGGCTACACCTGGCCGATCAACGGCCTGCCCGACGACGACCCGCGACGCACCTACGTCGAGTTCACCCTCGAACCGCACGGCGACGGCACCCGGCTCACCGTCGTCGAATCCGGGTTCGCGCAACTGCCCGAGGACGCGCACAAGGAGGCGTTCGAGGGCAATGTCGGTGGCTGGAAGAGCGAGCTGGGCGAGCTCGTCGAGTACCTCGATGCGGCCTGAGCTCGAGGCCACCGCCGAACGGGTCTTCGTCGCGCTGGCCGATCCGAGCAGGCGGTCGGTCCTGGCCGCCCTCGCCGCGCACGGCCCCGCCACCGCGACCGACCTCGCCGATCGCCTGCCCATCACCCGTCAGGCGATCGCCAAACACCTCGCTCTGCTGACCGATGCGGGCCTGGTGATCCCGGAGCCGGGCGAGCGCAGGCGCGTGCGCTATCGCCTCGACTCGGCGCCGATGCAAGTGGCACAACAATTCCTGGCCGCCCTCTCGCGTGATTGGGACAGCCCCTTGGACGCGCTCCGCCGGCATCTGGACGGCTGAGCCCGGAAGGAAAAGCAATGAGCACCAACGATTTCACCGCCACCATCACCGTCGACAAGACCCCGGCCGAGGTGTTCGCCGCTGTCAACAATGTCTGGGGCTGGTGGTCGGAGACCGTCGAGGGCACCACTGGCACGGTCGGCGACAGCTACCTGTTCGAGGTGCCCGGCATCCACCGCTGCACCCTGACCACCACCGAGTCGGTGCCCGGACGCAGGCTGGTCTGGCATGTCACCGACTCGCATCTGTCCTTCATCGAGGACACGACCGAGTGGGAGGACACCGATATCGTCTTCGACATCGCCGAAACGGCCGACGGCACCGAAGTCCGTTTCACCCATGTGGGTTTGGTGCCCGCGGGTGAATGCTACGAAGTGTGCTCCAACGCCTGGGGCGCCTACATCACCACCAGCCTGCGCGGCCTGCTCACCACCGGCCAGGGCGATCCGTTCCGCCGCACCAGCACCGCGGAATCGGAGTTGCTCAAGCACGGCAACGGCGACCTGGTGAACCTGGACGTGCTGCGCTGATCAGCCGCGCGGCGCGATGAGCAGCGTCTGTGTGCTGCGCCCGATCGGCCCGGTCTCGTCGAATATCGCCGATTCGGCGAGACCGATGCCGTGCGGCTGCGGATGGGTCACCGCGTCCAGGCACACCCATTCCCCGACCGGCTGCCGGTGCAGGGTGACGGTGAGGTCGGTGTTGATGAACAGGTATTTCGACCAGTCGAGGACCGCGCTGACCCCGTTGCCCGAATCGGCGGCGGCCAGCGTGCGCTCCAGTGGACTCGGGGTGGTGCCCGCGACAATCGGGTACTTCACCCGGATCCAGCAGACCGCGGGGCCGGGCGCGGTGAAAGAGCCTGCGGTGAAACGGTATTCGATGCCCGTGTGGAAACCGATCTCCTGATCGGACGGGAACGCCTCCGGCTCTGTCGCCGAGGGCAGCGGCCGGGAACCGGTCGGCAGGAATTGCTGGGGGAGATCCAGCGGCGGATCGGCGACCTTGAGCCGCCACGCGTTGGCCTGCATCACCGGCCCGCGATCCGACGACAAGGTCGCCTCGATCAGCTCGACGCTGCGCCCCGACCGCACCACCTTCGTTCGTGCGGTCAGCGGCGCGAGCGGCACCGGCCCGAGAATCTCGACCGCGACCCGCCCGACCTGGAAGCCGGGTCGCGGTTCGCACCGCTCGATGACATGCCCGAGGAGCGCCGAGGGTGGCCCGGCATGCTGCGCGTCCGGTGACCAGGGTCCCCTGGTCAGCTCGGTCGACAGGTAGCGGCTCGGGTCCGCCGGGTCGGGGAGATAGAAGGCATCGGCCACCTCATCGACGTTACCCCGGACAACGATCCGGCTTCCCCGGTGGCCCGATCGCCGGGACCGATCTTGTCTCAGGCCTGGGCGCTGCCCGTGGAAAGGGCGGTGATCAGGTCGAACAGCGGGCGCAGGGCGCACGGACTGGTGTCGGAGGTGCAGCCGATGGACGACGAGCCGGAGTCGGCGACCGGGGAGGCCGCCTGGGCGGTGCCGAGCGGGGCAGCGAAGGAGATGGCGGCGGCCGCGACGGCGCCGGCGACGAGACGTGTGGTGCGAGCTGACATGCAAGAACCCTACTGACCGGGCTCGGCGAGGAAAGCCCCCGAAATTCCGGGCTCGCACCGTCGGGCCGATTTCTCGGCGGACGATCCTACGGTCGGAGATCCAGGATGGTCACCCGGTCGTCCGGAGTGTCCAGAAGATCCTCGGCGCGAGGAAGCGCTGCCCGCGCCGCGAAATAATCACGGTCGAGATCGCAGGTGATTCGGGTGCCGGGGGTCCCGATCGGCTCGTGGTCGCGCGAGTCGGTGAGCGTCGGCCCCGTGAATTCCCGCAGCCATTGCCGATCCGCGGTTCGGATCTCGATCGCGGCGTGTGCGCTCACCGCCACCAGCGCGCCGATCGTCCATCGGCGCAACGGCCAGCCGTTCGCGTCCAGCTTGTCCATGTCGTTGACGAGGTTGTCGGTGAGGGTGAACCGGTGGTCCGATTCGATGATCAGCTCGACGACCAGATCGGGGGCCGCCTCCCGGTCCGGTCCGAGCGTATCGCGCAGCACCGTGCTGAGAACGGCACTGGCCAGCGCGGGATCCGACCGTTGGCGTCCGAAGAACATGTGCGGCAGCAGCCGAATGGTCTCCTCGAACGAACGCACGACGATGTGCGCCGCGGAGTAGTCGTTCGGGGGTGCCACGACCTCGATCCTCCCAGATCGAGGTCGGGTGGTGTGGACGGTCAGGGGGTCGGGGTCACGTCGACGCACCAGGGGGCGGCGGTGTCGATGGGGGTGACGTCCGCTTGGTCGAAGTCGAGGTTGCCCACGTCGACGGCGCACCAGACGGGGCTGTCGTAGTAGCGGACGAAATAGCGGCGGTGGGCGGGGGCGAGGGCGGCGATGGTCGACCATTCGGTGTATTCGATGGAGGCGGGGCCGGCGTCGCCGGAACGGACGAAACCCTTGGGGATGTCGAAACTGTCGAGGATGTGGGCGGCCACGAGGGCGGAGCCGGTCGCGTCGGCCGCGGGTTCGGCGGCATGGCTCAGCGCGACCGCGCGGACGAAACGGGAGGGTGGGGTGAAATCGCCTGGCAGGCCGAGCATTCCGCTGCCCTGGCCGAGGGCGCTCACGTCGTATCCCGACAGCGGCAGGTCGGGGACATTGACGGCGGAGAGATTGACGTAATTGCCGGTGTTGAGCAGATGCCACTCGAACGGCGGTGAATTCGTCAGGACCGACAGCGGATTGTCGTGGAGCTGGAGGCCACCGTCGATGTATTCGGCGACCAGTGAACTGCCGCTCGCGTCGTGCAGGGTGTAGTGCAGATCGATGGGCTGACCGGTGCTCGGATCGGGCAGACCCCACACCAGCACCCGCTCCAGCGCGGCCGCCGCCTCGCTCACCGTCGCGCAGGTGGACAGCAGGTAGTTGCCGACATCGTGGATCTGCGACATCGACTCGGATTCGTGTCCGACGGGGACCGACTGGTACTCGGTGAAATGCGGCAGATACAGCGCACCGAAATACAGACCGGCCTCGTTCACGCCGTCGAGCAGGCAATCGCGGCCGAGCAGATTCATGCCGACCGTGCCGTACGCACCGCGCCAGGAATAGCCGGGAACGTCCGGGTCCGGGCTCTTGGCCTGATACGACATGCCCCGTGGGAAGACGATCATCCGTGACTCGAGATCGAACGCGAATTCCATGGTCCGCCCGGCGGTGACCGAGCCGTCCTCGGCGGTGACGGTGAAAGAGGTGCACATGCGGGTGATCCCTTTCCGGTCGGTACAGAAAAGGCTGCGCAGAGCTGTTCTGCCGGGACAATGCTAGCCCCGGAAACGGCCGGGACCGGCGCGGCGCAGCCGTGCCGGTCCCGGGAAACCGGAGGTCAGACCACCGGCAGGTAGACCTGGTTGCCGTGATCGGCGAACTCGGCCGACTTCTCGGCCATGCCGGCCTCGATGGCGGCGACGTCGGTCAGGCCCTGTTTCTCGGCGTACTCGCGCACATCGGCGGAGATACGCATCGAGCAGAACTTCGGACCGCACATGGAGCAGAAGTGCGCGGTCTTGGCGGGCTCGGCGGGCAGCGTCTCGTCGTGGTACTCGCGGGCGGTGTCCGGGTCGAGCGAGAGCGCGAACTGATCGTGCCAGCGGAATTCGAAACGGGCCTTGGACAATTCGTTGTCGCGGTCCTGGGCGTGCGGGTGGCCCTTGGCGAGGTCGGCGGCGTGGGCGGCGATCTTGTAGGTGATCACGCCGACCTTGACGTCGTCGCGGTTGGGCAGGCCCAGATGCTCCTTGGGGGTGACGTAGCAGAGCATCGCGGTACCGGCCTGCGCGATGATCGCGGCGCCGATCGCCGAGGTGATGTGATCGTAGGCGGGCGCGATATCGGTGGCCAGCGGGCCGAGGGTGTAGAACGGCGCCTCTTCGCAGAGCTCTTCCTCGAGCTTCACGTTCTCGACGATCTTGTGCATCGGCACGTGGCCGGGGCCCTCGATCATCACCTGCACGCCATAGGATTTCGCGATCTTGGTGAGTTCACCGAGGGTGCGCAGCTCGGCGAACTGGGCTTCGTCGTTGGCGTCGGCGATGGAGCCGGGACGCAGGCCGTCGCCCAGGGAGAAGGTGACGTCGTAGCGCGCCAGGATCTCGCACAGTTCCCGGAAGTGCGTGTACAGGAACGATTCCTGGTGATGGGCCAGACACCACGCGGCCATGATCGACCCACCGCGCGAGACGATGCCGGTGACCCGCTTGGCGGTCAGCGGGATGTAGCGCAGCAGTACGCCCGCGTGCACGGTCATGTAGTCGACACCCTGCTCGCACTGCTCGATCACGGTGTCGCGGTACATCTCCCAGGTGAGCTTGGTGGGGTCGCCGTTCACCTTCTCCAGCGCCTGGTAGATCGGCACGGTGCCGATCGGGACGGGGGAGTTGCGCAGGATCCACTCGCGGGTCTCGTGGATGTTCTTGCCGGTCGACAGATCCATGATGGTGTCGGCGCCCCAGCGCGAGGCCCACACCATCTTCTCGACCTCTTCGGCGATCGACGACGACACCGCCGAATTGCCGATATTGGCGTTGATCTTCACCAGGAACTTCTTGCCGATGATGGTCGGCTCCAGCTCCGGGTGCTTGTGATTGGCCGGGATCACCGCGCGACCGGCGGCGACCTCGTCGCGCACCAGCTCCGGGGAGACGCCCTCGCGCGCGGCGATGAAGCGCATCTCCGGGGTGATGATGCCCTGGCGCGCCCAGGCCAGCTGGGTGGGCGGGCCGTCGACGGTGGGCCGGTCCCACTCGTCGCGCAGCTTCGGCAGGCCTGCCTCGAGGTCGATCACCGCGTTGTCGTCGGTGTACGGGCCGGAGGTGTCGAAGACGTCGAAGTGCTCGCCGTTGGTGAGGTTGATCCGGCGCACGGGAATGCGCAGGCCGTCGACCTCTTTGTAGTGCTTGACGCTGCCCTGGATCGGCCCGGTGGTGACGGTGTCGACCGCCCCGGTCGAAGACGTGGCTGTGCCCATGATGGTTCCTCCCTACGCCGGCATTACCCGGTCAGGTTCATACGGTCGACGGCCCTGATCGCCCGAGAAATGGGCTAGCCGTCCTCTCAGCCCGCTGGTGCGAGCCCCCGTGCTGGTCGGAGCGCTGGCGCGCTCGAGTTCGCGGCCCCCTGTGTCCCGCCGATGGGAGGCCGTTGCTTGCTTCTTCGTCGCCTACGCAACAGCCTCCCATCGGCGGGACGGCCGCGAACCCGCCGCTGCGCGGCGGACCCTCCTCGAGGTCGGGGAGGGCGTGGCGGTTCACAGTGTAGGTGCCGGGTTGGGCTGATCGCTAGCGGACGGCGACCTTGTCCTGGGCCACGACCGGGGCAGGCTCGGCATCGTCGGCTTCGTGCAGCCCGAACCTGTTGTGCAGCACCACCAGTGGCTTGGGTGCCCACCAGTTCCAGGTGCCCATCATCCGCATCAGGGCCGGGGCGAGCAGGCCGCGGATGACGGTGGCGTCGCTGATCACGGCCAGCGCGCAGCCCAGGCCGAACAGCTTCATCATCGACACGCCGGAGGTCGCCACGCCGAGGAACACGATGCTCATGAGCAGGGCGGCGGCGGTGAAGATGCGGCCGGTGCGGGCCACGCCCATGGCGACGGCCTCGGTATTGCCCTCGGTCGTCTTGGGCCCGGCCAGCCACTCCTCCCGGATGCGGGAGAGCAGGAACACCTCGTAGTCCATCGAGGCGCCGAAGGCGAGGCTGAACATGAGGATCGGCATGGCCAGGTTGAGCGTGCCGGTGGAGGTGAAACCGAGCAGCCCCGACAGGTTCCCCTCCTGGAAGATCCACACCATCGCGCCGAACGTCGCCGCCAGCGACAGGATGTTCAGCGCCAATGCCTTGACCGGGAGCACCACGCTGCCGGTGAACAGGAACAGCAGCACCAGGGTGGTGATCGCGATCAGGGCCCCGGCCAGCGGCAGCTTGCCGGTGATCGCGGTGACGGAGTCCTGATTCAGCGCGGCGGGGCCGGTGATCAGGGCCTCCGACGGCGCCGGGACGGCACGCAGCGCGTCGAGCTGGATCCGGCCCGCGTCGGAATAGGGGTCGAGCGTGGTCGCGACCGACAGATAGGTGCCCGCCGACGGGTCGGCCATCTCCGGCACGCCCGGCGCCACCCGCCACCCGTTGCGGTAGACCGCGGCGCTGCTGAGCACGGCGGGCACGTCCGGCACCTTGGACAGGGCGAGGGCGTAGCCGTCCAGTTCGGCGGGCGTGCCACGGAACTCCGGCAGCACGATGGTCGCGCTCGCGGCCATATCGGCGTCGAACTCGGTGCGCAGCACGTCGCCGACCTCGCGACTGGCCACGCCGGTGGGCAGCGAGCGGTCGTCGGGGTAGCCGAACTGGACGCCGAGGAACGGCGACCCGAGCAGCAGCAGGAACGCGGTGGTCGCCAGCGCGATCGGCAGCGGCCGCTTCATCACGGCGGTGACCAGGCGGTACCAGAACGTCTGCTGGGGCTGCTTGTCCACGCGCGGGGCCCGCCGGAACAGCTTGCGCAGCGGCGCGCGCAGGTCGACGGCGTCGATCCGGGTGCCCACCAGGATGAGCAGGGCGGGCAGCACGATCACCGCGGCGGCGGTGGCGGCGGCGACCACCGCGATACCCGCGTAGGCGAACGACTTGAAGAAGTACTGCGGGAACACCAGCAGCGCCGACAGCGACAGCGCGACGACCAGCGCCGAGTAGACCACCGTGCGGCCCGCGGTCTGGATCGAGCGGAGCACCGCGGCGGCCGGTGTCGCGCCCCCGGTCAGTTCCTCGCGGTACCGGCTGACGATGAACAGGCTGTAGTCGATCGCCAGTGCCAGGCCGAGCGCGGTGGTCATGTTCAGCGCGAAGATCGACACGTCGGTGACGGAGGTCAGCACACGCAGGATGCCCAGCGCCGCCGCGATGGCGAACAGCCCGATCGCGATGGGCAGCGCCGCGGCGACGACACTGCCGAACACCACGGCCAGCAGCAGGCCGGTCACCGGGATGGCCACGGCCTCGGCGATCACCAGATCCTTGCTGATCTGGACATTGATGTCGGAGAACGAGGCCGCCAGCCCGCCCGCCTCGACCGTCACCGGCCCGCTCTCGACCTGCACTTCCTTGCTGAGCTTGCCCGCGCGGTCCGGTAGCTGGGCGTCGTCTCCTTCGATGCTGGCCAGGATGAGCGCCCGCTTGCCGTCCTTGCTGCGCAGCGCCTGCTTGAGGTCCGGTCGCGAGGTCCAGTACGACTGCACGCCGCTGACGATGTCGGAATGGCCGCGGAGCTGGGCGATCGCGGTGTCCGCTGCGGCGCGTGCGGCCGGTGAATCGGCGCCGTCCTCAGCGGTCACCAGCAAGACGTAGTTCGGCTCGGAGCCGGGGAAATGCTCGTTCAGATACTGGCTGGCCTGCACCGAGTCGAGATCCTCGGTGACGAATCCGCCCGATTTCATGTGCGAATGCACGGTGGCGCCGATCGCGCCGCTGAGGATCATCAGTAACAGGGCGACCGCGACGACCAGTCGTGGTCGGGCCACGGCGGCGCGGGCGATTCTCGTCAACATCGTCGGGCTCTCTGCTAGGGATCGTCGAACGTCACCGTATCCCGCACTGAAATCCGCTCGATACCACCCCAAGGTGGAGGTTGACCCGTACTATCTCCGCCCCTGGGTGGTTGCCGGAGGTACCGCTACCGATTCACCCCGTCGCCGATCCACTGGTCAGGGCGCCCAGCAGATTGGCGATGATGTGCTCCGCCTGTTCGGAGGAGCTCGGTGCGCAGGTCGGCGGATACGGTGGGCAATCGGCCGCGGCCGGCGCTGCCAACGGCAGCTGAGCGAGGCTGATGAGGGCAAGACCGGCCATGGCGGCAAGGGAGGCTTTCATGGTTGGTCACGGTATCGATGCGGACGGGAGCCGGGCCAGACCCGAGTTTCGGGGTGGCTCCGGCGGCGTCAAGTGGTGCGGGCGGGCAGGATTCGTCCACCGACCTCGCCGAGGCCGATGCGGCGGCCCGCCGTGCCGGGGGCGGTGGCGGTGATCGTCACCTCGTCGCCGTCGGCCAGGAAGGTCCGGGATTCCCCACGCACGGTGACGGGTTGCGTTCCGCCCCAGGACAGTTCGATGAACGAACCGCGCTGGTCGGGCTCCGGGCCGGAGATCGTGCCGGAGGCGTAGAGGTCCCCGGGCCGGACCGAGGCGCCGTTGGCGGTGAGGTGGGCCAGCATCTGCGCGGGCGACCAGTACATCCGCGCATAGGGCGGGTGCGCCACCACGTCGCCGTTCCAGCTGACGGTCAGGTCGATGTCGAGGCCGTGGTCGTCGGTTCCGCGCAGGTAGGGCAGCGGTGGCGGGTCCTGCGGCGGCAGCGCGACCCTGGCCGCGGCCAGCGCGGCGAGCGGGGTGATCCACGCCGAGATCGACGTGCTGAACGACTTGCCCAGGAACGGCCCGAGCGGCTGGTACTCCCAGGCCTGGATGTCGCGGGCCGACCAGTCGTTGACCAGGGCCACGCCGAAGACGTGCTCGGCGAAGTCGTCGACGTCCACCGGAACGCCGAGCGGCGACCCGGTGCCGACCACGAAACCCAGCTCGGCCTCGATGTCGAGCCGCCGCGACGGCCCGAAATCCGGGGTCCCCGCATCGGTGCGACGCTGGCCCCGCGGCCGGATGATCGGGGTCCCCGACACGACGACGGTCCCGGCCCGGCCGTGGTATCCCACCGGCAGGTGCCGCCAATTCGGCAGCAGCGGTTCACTGTCGGGCCGCAACAGCCTGCCGAGATTGGTGGCGTGGTCGATGCTGGCGTAGAAGTCGACGTAGTCGCCGATTTGTACGGGCAGCGCCGTCCGCACGCCGTTGACCGGGTGCACCGCCTCGATCGGCAGCTCGGTGTCCGCCAGTTCCCGCAGGCGGGCGCGCACGGTCCGCCAGTGCTCGGGCCCGGCGGCCAGCAACGCGTTCAACGACGGCTGGGCGAAGACGGGATCACCCAGCAGCGCGACGAGATCGAGCACGGTATCGCCCAGCCGGGCCCCGACGCGGAAGCCGCCACCGGGCGGCGCGAAGACGCCGTAGGGCAGGTTCTCCGGCCCGAACAGCGAGTCCGGCGCGACCTCGACCCGCAGCAGTCGCCCGCTCATCGCAGCCCCGGTCCGCGGCCCGACCAGGTCCAGGCATAGGCCGGATCCTCGCAGGCCAGCGCGCCCTCGCCGAGTTGCAGCGGCCGGAAGGTATCGACCATCACCGCCAGCTCGTCGAAGAACTCGGCGCCGATGCTGCGCTCGTAGGCGCCGGGCTGCGGGCCGTGCGCGTAGCCGCCGGGATGCACCGACACCGAACCCTGGGTGATCCCGGAACCCCGGCGCGCCTCGTAGTTTCCGCCGCAATAGAACATGATCTCGTCGGAGTCGACATTGGAGTGGTAGTAGGGCACCGGGATCGACAGCGGGTGATAGTCGACCTTGCGCGGCACGAAGTTACAGACCACGAAATTGATGCCCTCGAACGCTTGGTGCGCCGGCGGCGGCTGATGTATCCGGCCGGTGATCGGTTCGAAATCGGCGATGTTGAAGGTGTAGGGATACAGGCAGCCGTCCCAGCCGACCACGTCGAACGGGTGCGTCGCGTAGATCATCCTGGTGCCCACCACCTCCGCACCCGGCCGATGCTTGACCAGCACCTCCACCTCCTCGCCCGTGGCGAGCAGGGGTTCGGTGGGTCCGTGCAGGTCCCGTTCGCAGTACGGCGAATTCTCCAGCAGCTGACCGAATTTCGAGAGGTACCGTTTGGGCGGGGTGAGGTGGCTGGACGCCTCGATCACATACGCGCGCACTGGTTCCTCGCCCGTGGGCAGCCAGCGATGGGTGGTGGCGCGCGGCATGATCAGCTGGTCGCCCTGCCGGACCGGCACCGTGCCGAACACGCTCTCCACCACGGCCGCCCCGGATTCGACGTACACCAGCTCGTCGCCGATGGCATTGCGGTACAGCGGCGACGCGCCCTTGGCGACCACGTACGAGATGCGCACATCGGCGTTGGCGAGCAGCAGTCTGCGGCCGGTCACCGGATCGGTCCTGGCGGGGGTGTCGCCGGGGAACAGGTTCGGTAGCCGCAGATGGCGGTGGCGCAGTGGGTGATTCGGGGTCAGCGACTGGTCGGGGAGTTCCCAGACCGTCGCATCGACGATCGCGGGCGGCAGGCCGCGGTGGTAGAGCAGCGAGGAGTCGCCGGAGAAGCCCTCCTCGCCCATCAGCTCCTCGTAGTAGAGGTTGCCCCGCTCGTCCCGATGCTGGGTATGCCGCTTCGGTGGAACATCGCCGAGCCGCCGGTAGAACGCCACAAGCACACCTCCCGCTCCGTCGCAGGTCGGATGATCCTGTCATCCACGGTACCGCTCGAGGCGCGCGCGACGGCTCAGTCGGAGAACTCCGCGATGACCGGGGCGTGGTCGCTGGCGCCCTTGCCTTTGCGCTCCTCCCGGTCGACCGAGGCGTCCTTCACCTGGTCGGCGAGCGCGGCCGAGGCCAGGATGAAGTCGATGCGCATGCCCTCCTTGCGGGGGAAACGCAGCTGGGTGTAGTCCCAGTAGGTGTAGACGCCGGGGCCGGGCGCGAACGGACGCATCACGTCGCGGAAACCGCTGTCGAGCATGGCCTGGAACGCGGCCCGCTCGGGGACGGAGGTGTGGGTCTTGCCCTCGAACAGCTCCGGGGCCCAGACATCGTCGTCGGTGGGGGCGATGTTCCAGTCGCCGACCAGCGCGATCTCGGCCGCCGGATCCTGGGCGAGCCAGTCGGTCGCCCGCTCGCGCAGGGTCGACAGCCAGCTGAGCTTGTATGCGTAGTGCGGGTCGTCGAGGGCGCGGCCGTTGGGCACGTACAGGCTCCACACCCGCACCCCGCCGCAGGTCGCGCCGATCGCCCTGGCCTCCACCACCGGCGACTCGATCAGCGAGTCACCGGCGTTCTTGTCGAAGCCGGGCTGGCCGGGGAACGCGGTCTCGACGTCGGTGAGCCCCACCCTGGACACGATCGCGACGCCGTTCCACTGGTTCAGCCCGACGTGGGCGACCTCATAGCCCGCCTGGTCGAACTGCTCGTAGGGGAACTGGTCGTCGCGACACTTGGTCTCCTGGATCGCCAGCACATCGATGTCGTGGCGGTCCAGGAAGGCCGTCACGCGATCGACGCGGGAGCGGATCGAGTTGACGTTCCAGGTGGCGAGACGCACGGGTCGCGGTCCTTTCCTACGACGCGCTCGGCGGCGCGGCGTAGCGGTAGCTGTGGTGTTCCAGGAAGCCGAGTTCGCGGTAGAGCGCGAGCCCGGTGGCGTTGCCTACCTCCACTTGCACGTAGGCGTGGGTGGCGCCGTGGTCGGCGCCCCAGCGGATCAGCTCGGCGCACAGCAGCGAGGCCAGGCCGTTGCGGCGGTGCGCGGTCGCCACCGCGACGCAGGTCAGGCCGACCCAACGCCTGCCGTCGGGCGCGGTGGTCACCGCGCCCCGGCCGATCGCCAGCGCCTCCGGCAGGCCGAGCGAGGCGAAACCGAGGGTGCCGTCGATGACCGAGGTGAGCACCGAGACGTCCGGTTCCCGGACGGCGGGGTCGAGCGGGATCTCACCACGGTAGCGATGCGTCGTCAGCCAGCCCTGATCGGGCGCGTCGGTGATCTTGACCATCGACGGTCCTTGCGGCAGCACGAAATTCGCGATGTCGAGGCCGAGGACGACGGTCTCGCTCCAGGTGTTCCAGCCCGGCGGCACCGGCGCGAGCCGATCGGGCAGCTGCAGCAGCAGCGGCAGCCCGTTGGCGGTGTACCAGTCCGCGATCTTGTGCATGGTCTCGATCGACAGCACCGCTGGCAGGCCGGACTCGCCCAGTGGCACCGCGGAATTCGCGCGCCCGGTGTAGCCGTTGCCCGCGCGCGCGAGCCAGCCGTCGATCCACAGGTGACCGCTGCCCGGCCAGGCGGCCGCCGCCGCGGCCTCCAGCGAGCGGATCTCCTTGGTGCGAATCGGTCTCGGCCCCAGGGCTTTCAGCGCGACGACCCGATCGGGCGCCACGGACACCAGTTCGCCCTCGGCGGTCCGCACCGAGGGCGGGCTCAGCGACACCAGCTCACCGATCACATCGGTGAGCGGCTGCGGATACCCCTCCGGCAGCTGGTACCGCATGACGACGCGGCGACCGAGCGGGATCACAGTTCTCGGCCGCCTCGATCTGGACTGACCAGAGGGCGCGACGAAGCAGTGCCCGGCGGGAGGGAAGATCGAGGGAACAGACCGAGAACTCGCGGCGCCGGCCGCCATGACTCAGTCGTCATGGCCGAACGGGTCGGGCACGGTGCCGGGGATCCAGCTCAGACCCGGTATGCCCCAGCCGTTGCGCTTGATGGCCTTCTTCGCCGCGCGGGCGTTGCGGCCGATCAGCACGTCGACGTAGAGGAAGCCGTCGAGGTGGCCCACCTCGTGCTGGAGCATCCTGGCGAAGAAGCCGGTGCCCTCGATGTCGACGGGCTCGCCCTTCTCGTCGGTACCGGTGACCCTGGCCCAGTCGGCGCGGCCGGTGGGGAACTGCTCGCCCGGCACGGACAGGCAGCCTTCCTCGTCGTCGTCGGGATCGGGCATGGTCTCCGGGATCTCGGAGGTCTCCAGCACCGGGTTGATCACCACGCCCTTGCGGCGGATCGGCTTGCCCGCGGCGTCGAAGTCAGGGCAGTCGTAGACGAACAGCCGCTTGCCGACCCCGACCTGGTTGGCCGCCAGCCCGACACCCTTGGATTCCTCCAGGGTGTCGTACATGTCCGCGATCAGGTCGGCCAGCTCGGCCGGCGTCTCCGTCACCGGTGCGGTGGGGTTGTGGAGGACGGGGTCACCGACGATCACGATCGGGAGAATTGCCATGGGCGCCATTATCGCCGGTCGCGCGGGTGCGTGGGCGGCGACCCCTGTGGGGCACGACACCCCTACTGGCCCGTAGTCAACACGCCGGGACATCGGTCGAAGGATCCGGCTCCTGCGTGGTTGAATGATCCGCGACGTGCAAGCGTCATTTTCATCTCGTGATACTCGGCGAGGGAGCAAGATGGACGGCGCAGCGGCTCGCAACATCGAGGCGGGAACCACACAGGACTCGGCCCCCGACGAAAGCAGCGGGCTGAGTCGCCGTGAGCTCGACATCCTCGACTTCGAACGCAAATGGTGGAAGTACGCGGGCGCCAAGGAGGACGCGATCCGCGAGCTGTTCGCCATGTCGGCCACCAGGTATTACCAGGTGCTCAACGCGGTCGTCGACAAGGACGAGGCACTGGCGGCGGACCCGATGCTGGTCAAGCGCCTGCGCAGGTTGCGGGCGAGCAGGCAGAAAGCGCGAGCAGCGCGCCGACTCGGTTTCCAGGTCTGAGGTGTCCGATGGCGCCACTCACCGGCCCTCCGTGGTCACGCAGGCTCCCGTCTTCGGGCCGTGAGTTCGCGTCGCGCGGGGCCACACAGCACTCGTTGCGACTAGGGTTGCGCGGGTGAGCAACCCGAATCCCACCCCCGGCGGCCCGCCGCTGCGCGCGCTGGCGATGGTGTTGATCGCCCTGGCCATCGTTTTCGCGGGTCTGGGTGCGATGTCGTTGTCGAACTCCGGTGCCGACTCCGCCGATTCGGCCGAGCAGACCGAGACGACGACGTCGAGCGTGGTCGCGCAGGCGCCGGCCACCACCGCCGCCACGACCACCAGCGCGGCCGCTGCCCCGACCACCACCACCGCGACGACGACCGTCGCGCCGAGCACCACCACGGCACCGCCGACCACCGCGCCCGCGGCCACGGTCGATCAGAGTGTGCCCGTGCGGGTGCTGAACAACAGCCTGGTCGCCGGTCTGGCCGCGCGCACCGCCGGCGAGCTGACCTCGTCGGGCTGGAGCAATGTCAGTACCGGCAACTACAGCGGCGAGAACCTCACCACCACCACGGTGTTCTACGGCGGCGGCGCGGGCGACAAGGCCGCGGCCGCCGAGATCGCCGCGGAGATCGGCGGGACCGTCGCGCCGAAGACCGGTGACACGTCGCCGGGCGTGATCGTCGTACTGACCGGTCGCTGAACGAGGCTCGGCACGCGGTGCCGAGTGGGGTACTTGCGCTGTGGCATCATCTTGAGCGGTACAGCCCCTGTCCACCCAGCTTTACTCGTTAAACTCGGTACTCGTAAAGGAGTTCCCTGATGGCCACGTCGACAACTCGTCGCCCGTCCTGGCGCATTGTGACCCCGGTGCTGGCGGTTGCCGCGTTCGGGCTCGCTGCTTGCACCAACAGCCAGGAGTCGAGTGACGTCAAGGGAACCACGCCGCCGGTGTGGACCAGCTCGCCCGCGCCCGCCGGTTCCGGCACCGAGCACGGCGGCGGTCACGGCATGCCGACCACCGCGAACCACGGTGGCGGCGACCACGGCACTCCCGCCGCGGGCGGTCTGAAGACCGAACTCAAGTCCGGCTCCGGCGCGACCGTCGGCACCGCGACGTTCGTCACCGAGGGCAGCCACCTGGTGGTCACCGTCGAGGCGCAGGGTCTGACCCCCGGTTTCCATGGCCTGCACTTCCACCAGAACGGCACCTGTGAGGGCGACTTCACCTCGGCCGGCGGTCACCTGCAGGTCGGCGCGGCCAACGCGCACCCGGCCAGCGGCGACCTGACCTCGCTGCAGGTCGGCGCCGACGGCAGCGCCAAGCTGGTCACCCGCACCGACACCGTCACCCTGGACAACATCAAGGGCAAGGCGCTGATCGTGCACTCCGGCGCCGACAACTTCGGCAACATCCCGTCCCGGTACACCCGTGAGGGTGGCACGGGCCCCGACGAGACCACGCTGTCCACCGGTGACGCGGGCTCCCGGGTCGCCTGCGGCGTGGTCGGTTAGCGAGACGGAGATGGCCGGGGCAGTCCAGTCGGTACCCTTCCCTGGTTCGCCCCGGCCGACCATCGGCATCGAATGGGAGATCGCGCTCGTCGACAAGGTGACGCGCGATCTGTCCAACACCGCCTCGGCGGTATTCGACGCGGTCGGTGACCTGCGCGCCCACGACGGCACACCCCAGGTGACCAAGGAATTGCTGCGCAACACCGTCGAATTGGTGACCGGTGTGCACGACACGGTCGGGGGCGCGGTCGAGGACCTGCGCGGCACCATGGACGCGGTGCGCCGCGCGGCCGACCCGCTCGGCGTCGACCTGTTCTGCGCGGGCACCCATCCGTTCGCGCAGTGGTCGGCCCAGCAGCTCACCCGCTCACCGCATTACGACGAGCTGATCGAGCGCACCCAGTGGTGGGGCCGCCAGATGCTGATCTGGGGCGTGCACGTGCACGTGGGAGTCTCGCACCGGGACAAGGTCTTTCCGATCCTGAACTCGCTGCTGCTGTCGTATCCGCATCTGCTCGCGCTCTCGGCGTCCTCGCCGATGTGGTCCGGCGACGACACCGGCTACGCCAGCAACCGCGCGCTGATGTTCCAGCAGCTGCCGACCGCGGGCCTGCCGTTCCAGTTCGAGAGCTGGCGGCAGTTCGAGGGTTTCGTGCACGACCAGCTCAAGACCGGGGTGTTCGAACAGCTCGGCGGCATGCACTGGGACATCCGGCCGGCGCCCAAGTGGGGCACGATCGAGATCCGGGTGTGCGACGGCCTGTCCAGCCGGGCCGAACTGGCCTCGGTGGCCGCGCTGATCCACTGCCTCGTCGTCGATCTGGAGCGCAGGCTGGACGAGGGCGAGGACCTGCCGACGCTGCCGCCGTGGCACGTGCAGGAGAACAAGTGGCGGGCCGCGCGCTACGGGCTCGACGCGATCGTGATCGTCGACGACGCCAGCAATGAGCGTTTGGTCACAGACGATCTGATGGACCTGCTCGGCAAACTGGAGCCGACCGCCAAACGGCTCGGCTGCTCCGACGAACTGGCCGCGGTCGCCGACATTCCCCGTCACGGTGCCTCCTACCAGCGGCAACGCCGGGTCGCGGCGCAGTCGCAGGGTGATCTTGTCGCCGTCGTGGATTCGCTGGTGCGGGAGCTGGATCAGTAGCGTTCAGCTACGCGGCGGGGTGGCGTTAACCCGCCGTTTACGATGTTTGGATGCTTGTCGAACATCCGCGCACCGATGCGGGGGGTGCCACCCTTCGGAACCGTCTGCGTGAGCCACGCACCCTCGCCGTCGTCGCGGTGTCGGCGGTGCTCGCGCTGCTGGTCGGATTGCAGATCGCGGCCTGGGTCAGCGGGTTCGACGGTCCGTTGGCGAGCCTGGCCCGCGACTACGTCGGAACGCCGAAATCGATGTCGGTGCCGTGGGCGGGTCTGCTGCTCGCCCTCGTCGGGGTCAACGCGCGCAGGCGGTTGTCCGCGGTGGTCGCCGCGATCGGGATCGACGCGATCTACGCCGCGCTACGGCTGCTCGACGGCAAACCCTTCACGGTCGGCAACGGGCCGACCATCGTGCTGACCGGGCTGGCGATCGTGGCGGCCGTGCGCTGGCGTGGGCGCGAGCGCACCGACGCGCTGAAGGCGGCGGCGCTGGGCGCGCTGCTGGTGCTCGCCACCAAGGTGGGTGACGTGTGGCTGCACGTCACCTCGGCGGTGCGGCCCTCGGTGCTCGACGAATACCTCGTCCTCGCCGACCACGCGCTCGGTGACCCGTCCTGGGTGCTCGGCCGGGTGCTCGAGGTCCTCGGACCCGAGGTGTACGGCGTGCTGCACTGGGTCTACATCGAACTGCCGGTCGCGGCGATCGTCGTCGCGGTGTGGCAGTTGCGCCGGGTGGTCCCGACGGGGGAGTGGCCGACGCACTACCTGGTCCGGACCTTCCTGGTGCTCGGGCTGGTCGGGCCGCTGTTCTATGTGCTGTTCCCGGTCGTGGGACCGATGTTCGCCTTCGGCGCGGACGGGCACGGCTTCCAGGTGGGCAACTTCTGGCCCTCGATGCTGCCGCCGATCGACCACAACCCGGCGCCACTGCCGTTCGACGCGTTCACTCCGCGCAACTGCATGCCGTCGATGCACACCGCCTGGGCGCTGTCGCTGTTCATCCATACCCGTCGCGATGTCGACGGCTCGCGCGCACCGGCCTGGCTGCGCTGGGGCGGTGCGTTCTGGCTGGCCGCGACCGTGGCCGCCACGCTCGGGTTCGGGTACCACTACGGCGTCGACCTGGTGGCGGGCGCGGTGCTGTGCCTGACCGTGGAGTCCGCGCTGCGGGCGCCCGAACGCGGCTGGGGCGCGTTCCGGGTGCGGATGGTCGGTTTCGGCGCCGTGGTGTTCGCCGGGCTGCTGCTGTCCTTCCGGTATCTCGCGGTGCCGATGGCCGAGTACCCAGTGCTCGCGGGCGCCGTCGTCCTCGGGCTGCTGGCCGCGGTGGCCGCCGCGTTCCACGCGACCTGGTTCGCCGCGGCCCCGCGACGGGCGCTCGCGCCGGTGGCCGGTTAGTCGTCGGCGTCGCGGCCGAGTTCGTTGATCCGCAGCAGGCCGTCGCGGTGCCGCTGCTCGCGGTAGGCGGTGCGGCCGAGGAGATGGGCGATGACCGGTGCGGTGAGGATGGTGAACAGGCCCGTCAGCACCAGCATCCAGACGTTGACGTCGCCCCTGATGTCGATGCCCGTGCCGATCAGCACCAGGACCAGTCCGACCACTTGGGGCTTGGTGGCCGCGTGCATGCGGGTGAGGGTGTCGGGGAAACGCACGATACCGATGGCCGCGGTGAACGCGAGCGTGCAGCCGGTCAGGATCAGCACGGCCGAGACCCACTCCCATGCCGTCATCGGTCGTCCCTGACGCGGAAGCGCGTGACCGCGGCCGAGCCGAGGAAGCCGACCAGGGCCAGCGCCACGATCGCGGGGATGACCGTGGTGTCGTCGCTGTAGGCGGCCCAGACCGCGAGCCCGCAGGCGGCGATGGCCATCAGCGAGTCGATCCCGACGACCCGGTCCAGGGTGCTGGGTCCGGCCAGCACTCGGTAACTGGTGATGACCGCGGCGGCGGTGAGCAGGATGCCCGCGAGCACGGCGACGACCGTCACGACGGCACCTCCGAGTCGGGATCGAGCCGGCGGCGTTCGCTGGGTCGTTCGAAGGCGTTGATCAGCAGATGCTCCAATCGCCGGGTGGTGCGGTAGAACTTCAGCACCGATTTCTCGCTGCCCACGTCGAGCACGTGGACATAGACCACGCAGCGCGGCCGGTCCAGCTCGAGCACCATGGTGCCGGGGATCAGGTTGAGCAGGTCGGTGGCCATCACCAGCACCAGATCGGACTGGATGCCCAGGTGCACGCGCAGCACGCCCGAGACCGGCGGTCCGGCGGGGCGCAGCGCGAACCAGGCCACCTGCAGACTCGACTCGAACGCGTAATAGGCGCTGACCACGATCAATTCGATGAACGACACCGGATGGAACCGGCCGGTCACCGGGACCAGCGGCAGCGGCAGTGCGAAGACCACGATCAGCGCGACGACGAAGCCGGCCGCGACATTGGCCGCGCTCAGGTCGCCCCAGAGCGCGACCCAGACCGCGGTCAGCCACACCAGGACCCCGATCCGCAGCACGTTGTCGCGGTTGACCAGCCCGCCGATCGTCATCGCGGCTCCGATCCGAGGACGGCGCCGATGTAGACCGACGGGTCGTCCAGGTCGGCGGCCGCGCGTTCGGCGATGCCCAGGATCGGTCCGGCGAGCACGGTCAGCGCCAGCCCGGCGGTGACCAGGCCCGCGGTCGCCAGCACCATCAGCACCGGCATCCGGCCGGGGTCGGTGCGGTCCTCGTAGTACACGTCGGTCGAGTCCTCGACCAGCGTCGGTGGTTTCGCCGCGGTGAGATGGCCCTCCGGCGCCTCTTCGCGCGGCCGCCAGAACGCCTTGCTCCACACCCGCGCCACCGCGTACAGCGTCAGCAGACTGGTGACGACCGAGCCGCCCACCAGTACCCAGGCCAGCACACTGCCCTCGGCCGCGCCCGCCTCCAGCAGCGCGACCTTGCCGATGAACCCGGAGAACGGCGGGATACCACCGAGATTCAGGGCCGGGATCAGGAACAGCACGCCCAGCAGCGGGCTCGCGGCGGCCAGTCCGCCGATCCGGCGCAGCGAGACCGACCCGGCCTGGCGTTCGATCAGACCGACGGCCAGGAACAGCGCGGTCTGCACCAGGATGTGGTGGGCGATGTAGAAGACCGCGCCGGTCAGGCCCGCCGTGGTGGCCAGGCCGATGCCGAAGACCATGTAGCCGATATGGCTGACCAGGGTGAACGAGAGCAGTCGCCGGATATCGGTCTGCGCGATGGCGCCCAGGATGCCGACCAGCATCGTCGCCAGCCCGCACACCAGCAGGATGTCGTCGAACGCGCCGTCGGGGAACCACAGGGTGTGCGTGCGGATGATCGCGTACACACCGACTTTGGTGAGCAGACCGGCGAAGACGGCGGTCACCGGCGCGGGCGCGGTGGGGTAGGAGTCGGGCAGCCAGCTCGACAGCGGGAACACCGCCGCCTTGATCCCGAACGCCACCAGCAGCACCGCGTAGCAGGCGGTGCGCACGCCGCTCGGGGTGGCCTCGAGGCGCACGGCCAGTTGCGCGAGATTCAGTGTCCCGGTGGCGGCGTAGGTGATGCCGATGCCGATCAGGAAGATCAGTGACGACACCATCGAGACCATGACATAGGCGATCCCGGTGCGGATGCGCTCCTCGGTCGCGCCGACGGTGAGCAGCACGAACGAGGCGACGAGCAGGACCTCGAACCCGACGAACAGGTTGAACAGGTCACCGGCGAGGAACGCCGTCGCCACGCCCGCGGTCAGCACCAGGTACGTGGGCCGGTAGATCGAGGTCGGCTGGTTCTCGCCGCCGTCGGAGATGTTCTGTCCCGCACCGTAGATCGACACGACCAGCAGCACGAACGCCGACACCAGCAGCATCGCCGCCGAGAGCCGGTCGACCACCAGCGTGATCCCGATGGGCGACGACCAGCCGCCCACCTGGACCGCGGTGGTGCCGTCGCGGTCGGCCAGATACAGCAGCAGCGCGCTGATCACCAGCACACACGACAGCGCGCTCAGCGAGATCATCGCCTGGAGCCGGGGGCGGCGGCCGAACACCAGCGTCGCCGCGGCTCCGAGCAGCGGGACCAGCACCGGCAGCGCGGCGAGCGTGGGGAGCAGATCCGGGGACAGCGTCACTGTTCGGGATCCTCCCGTTCCCGCCGGGCGGCGATCTGGGCGTCCTCGGGGTCGTTGTCGACGTCCTCGGTGGTGGTCAGCATGTAGGAGCGGTAGGCCAGCGCGAGCACGAACGCGGCCAGGCCCATGGTGATGACGATGGCGGTGAGCACCATGGCCTGGGCCAGTGGGTCGGCCATGCCGTCGTGGGAGGTATCGGAACTGCCGAGGACCGGCGGCCGCCCGTCGGGGCCGCCCATGGTGAGGATAAGCAGGTTCACCGCGTTGCCCAGCAGGATCATCCCGAGCAGCATCTTCGAGACCACCCGCTCGAGCAACAGGTACACCCCGCACGCGGTGAGCGCGCCGATCGTGATCAGCAGAACGAGATTGGCACTCATACCAATTCCTTGTCCAGGCGGGCGCCGAGGCTGCGCAGCACGTCGAGGACCAGCCCGACCACGACCAGGTAGACGCCGAGGTCGAAGAACATCGCGGTGACCAGCTTGATGTGGCCGAGCACCGGCAGCGTCACCTCGACGATCGCCGACGACAGCGGCGGCGCGCCGAGCAGCAGCGAGGCGGTCGCGGTGCCCGCGGCCAGGGTGAGTCCGGCGCCGAGCAGGTGTCCGGCGTCGACCGGCAGCGCCTCGCCCAGCTCGTAGCGGCCGCCCGCCAGGTAGCGCAGGGTCAGCGCGAGCCCGGCGACCAAGCCGCCCGCGAAGCCGCCACCCGGCGCGTTGTGACCGGAGAAGAAGAAGTACACCGACAGCACCATGATGGTGGGGAAGATCAGCCGGGTGGTGATCTGCAGGACCATCGAGCGGTCGCGCCGGTCGACCAGCCGGGCGGCCGACAGCCAGCTCACCGCGTCGGGGTCGTAGTTCGGTGAGTCGGCCGCGCGCGGCGCGCTGCCGAAGCGGCGGCTGCGGAACACCAGCGAGGCGACGCCGGTCGCGGCGACGACGAGTACCGAGATCTCGCCCAGGGTGTCCCAGGCCCTGATGTCGACGAGCAGCACGTTCACCGCGTTCTTGCCGCCGCCGATCCGGTAGGCGGCGTCCGGGATGGCCTGCCAGATCGGTTCGGCGCGGCGGGCGGCGGTGGCGAACGCGGCCAGCACCGCGACGGTGACGCCGACGCCGACGGCGAGCAGTGCCCGGCGGATCTTGAAGGCCGTCGCCTGGTCCTCGGCGATCTCGGCGGGGAACGCGCGCAACACCAGCACGAAGATCACCAGGGTCAGGGTCTCGACCAGGAATTGGGTCAGCGCCAGGTCGGGCGCGCCGTGCAGGGCGAAGATCACGCCGCAGCCGTAGCCGGTGACCCCGACGACGAGCACGCTGGCCAACCGGTTGCGCAGCACCGTCGCCGCCAGCGCCATCGCGATCATGATCGCCCCGATCGCGGCTTGCAGCGGCGAATCCCACAGCCGCAGCTCCACTCCCGTGCGGGTGCCGAGCGCCAGCAGGACCGTCGGCAGCACGATCAGGGTGCCCAGGATGGTGGCCTGGCTGGCGGGCAGCGAACCGGACTGCACGGTGCCGGTGATCTTCAGCGAGAGCCGGTCCATCGCGCGCAGGGCCGCGTCGTAGGCGCGGTCGGCGTTGCCAAGGCGCGGATGGACCGGTTCGGTGATCCGGCCGCGGATGAGGAACAGGGCGACGCCGGCGACGATGATGAACAGCGTCAGCACCAGCGGCCAGGTGACGTCGTGCCAGAGCGCGAGGTGGGCGTCCAGTTCACCGGGCAAGGTCTGGGCGTAGGGGCTCAGCCACCGGTCGACGTCGGTCGTGTCCAGCCCGCCCGCGACGCCCGCCGCGGCGAGCACCGCGGGCGGCACCAGCAGCAGCGGACCCGGCGCGTGCCAGGTCATCGGTGGGTTCGGCGACCCGGCGCCACGGAAGGCACCCCAGATGAAGCGGGTGCTGTAGGCCACCGTGAACGCCGAGCCGATCGCGATGCCCGCCAGCTCGGCCAGCTTGACCGGTGTCGTCAGTACTTCCGCCGACCACACCGAGCTCAGCGCCGACTCCTTGCCGACGAAGCCGAGCAGCGGGGCGATCCCGGCCATGCTCAGCGCGGCGACGACCGCGATGGCGCACAACCACGGCGCCCGCCGCCCGAGCCCGGACAGCTCGCGCAGGTCACGCGTGCCCGCGCCGTGATCGATGATGCCGACCACCATGAACAGGCAGGCCTTGAACAGGGCGTGCGCGACCAGCAGCGTGATCCCGGCCAGGGCCGCGTCCGGCGTGCCGATCGCCATCATCGTCATCAGCAGGCCCAGTTGGCTGACGGTGCCGAAGGCCAGCACCAGTTTGAGGTCGTACACCTGCATCGCCCGCCAGCCCGCCAGCAGGATCGAGATCAGACCCAGCGGCAGCAGCATGACGTGCCAGGGCGGGGTCTGGGCGAAGGCGGGCGCGAGCCGGGCCACCAGGTAGATGCCCGCCTTCACCATCGCGGCCGCGTGCAGATAGGCGCTGACCGGGGTCGGCGCGGCCATCGCGCCGGGGAGCCAGAAGTGCAGCGGGACGATCGCCGATTTGCTGATCGCGCCGATCAGCACCAACCCGATGCCGACCGAGACCGCGGTCCCGCCGGGCGGCGCGGTGGCCAGCAGATCCGACAGCAGGTAACTGCCGTAGCGGTTGCCGAGCACGACGATCCCGACCAGCATCGCCAGCCCGCCCGCCCCGGTCACCAGTAGCGCCTGGATCGCCGCCCGCCTGCTCACCGACCGCTCGGCGTAGTGCCCGACGAGCAGGAACGACAGCACTGTCGTGATTTCCCAGAAGACATAGAGCAGCAGCATGTTGTCGCTGGTGACCAGGCCGAACATGGCGCCCGCGAAACCGGTCAGCTCGGCCGCGAAGACCCCGAGCTTGGCTTCGTCGCGCTCGAAATAGCGTCCGCAATAGGCCAGGATCAGCGCGCCGATGCCGAGAACCAGCGTGCACATCACCGCGGCGAGGGAGTCGAAGCGCAGATCGATGTCCATCGAGATCTGCGGCGCCCATCGCACATGCGTGCGCACGGTCGTTCCCCAGTGCGCGATCACCCAGCCGAGACTGCCCAGCGGTACCAGCGCGAGCAGGTAGAAAGCGTTGCGGCCCAGCACTCGCACACACACCGGGGCCACCAGTGCGGCCAGCGCGTGGGCGAGTAGAACGGCGAGCAACTCCTCCTCCGTCGGGTAGGTGGCGGTCGAGTAGTGCGCCCCGATCCTACGGGCGATCCCACGGGGTTTCGTGGCACCGGTGCTGTCGCGTCGGCCATGTCGCGGGGCGCCCGGCTATCACCGCGCGACGGATTCCGTTTCCGCGGGCCGGATCCGGTACAACACGGCCAGACCGGCCGCGGCGCCGATCGTGATGGTCAGCGCGACCCAGCCCGGAATGCTGTCGTCGACCGAGGTCGTGCCCGTGGGCCAGTGGCGCTGCCGAGTGGGGATGGACCACAGGATCGACGGCAGGTACAGCGCGCCGAGGCCGAGCACGGCGCTGGGCAAGTAGACGACCCGCAGCGAACCGGCGGCGAAACCCACGACGCCGGTCAGCGCCACGACACCCGCCGTCCAGGCGAACGCCCACGGAAGCCGTTCGGCCACGGTGGCGAACACGCAGATCGCGGCCGCGCCGAGCAGTACGAGCCACGGTCGCGACCAGCGCAGGCCGGCCAGGATGGCGGCGGTCGCGACGAGCAGGATCAGGACGAGATTCCAGCCGAGACTCAGCGCGTCGGCGAGCGAGTCGGCCGCGGCGCCCAGGCTGACCGCGATCAGCACGCCCGTGCCGTCGCGGCCGGGCAGCAGGACGGCGGCGGCGAAGGCGGCGGCCAGCGTGACCACCACGGCGAGGGTGATCTGCCAGGTGTTGCCGTGCAGGTCGTCGAACTCGCGATCGAGCCAGTCGGTGGCGATCAGCAGCGTCAGCGACAGCACGGTGGCGGCCACGATCGGGCTGATCGGCAGGTCGGCGGCCAGGCGCGCGATGCCGGGCAGCATGATGCCGTGCCGGTGACGCAGGGTGTTCAGCGTCAGCAGCACGACCGCGGCGACGACCAGCCAGGCCGGGGTGTACACGGACCTGCTGGCCGTGGCCGAGGTGTTCGAGCTGAACACGGCCACGACCTCGCCGTAGACGAACACTGTGACGACCCCGAGCAGGAAACCGACCGCGGGCCAGCGCATCCGCAGCGCGCAGATGCCGAGCGCGCCGAACAGCACGCCACCGCAGAGCGAGTCGACGTAGTTCTGGGTGGTCAGCACGTCGGTGGAGGTCATCGTCTGCCCGACGAAGTAGTTGATCGCCAGGGCGAGTGAGCCGCACGCCGCGGCCAGCCAGACCAGTCCGGGCCGGGTGATCGGCCGGGCCAGCACCGCGACGACGACGGCGACGATGAGCCCCAGCGCCGCCGCGCGCGGCACGCTGTTGATCAGGCTGGTGACCCGGTAGGGCGAGTCGACCGCGGACTCGGCGCCGAAGGTGAACGGCAGGAACAGCGACATCCCCGCCGCCGCGGCCCCGGCGAAGGCCGCCACCGCGTCCAGACCATCCCGGATCTTGGGCACCCTTCGACGATACCGGCGAAAACCGCCCTACCTGGGATATCACGACCGGATGACCGGGCGGCGCGTTCGCCGACGGTGCGCGATCCGGTCGCGCCGGACACCGCTACGGCGCGACGGGTGTCGGCGCCGCGGGCCGGATCCGGTACAGCAGCACGGGAATGGTCAGGCGCGGCTCTCGGCATACCGGCGCAGCGACTCGACCTGCTCGCGATCCAGCGACGGCCGCACGCTCGCCCGGGCGGCGGCGACGTCCTCGACGGTGACATCGGCCGCCGCCATATCGCGGCGCAGCGCCGACAGCGCCGCCTCGCGCAGCAGGGCCGAGCAGTCCGCGGCGGAGTAGCCGTCGAGGTCCTCGGCCAGTGCGGCCAGGTCGACGTCGGCCGCCAGCGGCACCGAGCGACCCGCGGTGCGCAGGATGTCGAGCCGGGCGGGCCCGTCGGGCGGCGGCACGAACACCAACCGGTCCAGCCGCCCCGGTCGCAGCAGCGCCGGATCGATCAGCTCGGGCCGGTTGGTCGCGCCGACGACCACCACATCGCGCAGCGGTTCCACCCCGTCGAGCTCGGTGAGCAGGGCCGCGACCACCCGGTCGGAGACCCCGGAGTCGCTGCTCTGCCCGCGTCGCGGTGCCAGCGCGTCCACCTCGTCGAGGAAGATCAGCGACGGCGCCGAATCGCGGGCGCGCTGGAACAGTTCGCGCACGGCCCGCTCGGAGGAGCCGACCCACTTGTCCATCAGCTCAGCGCCTTTGACCGCGTGCACGCTGAGCTGACCGGTGCCCGCCAGCGCCCGCACCAGGAAGGTCTTACCGCAGCCGGGCGGACCGTAGAGCAGCACACCGCGCGGCGGGTCGATGCCGAGCCGGGCGAATGAATCGGGGTGCCGCAGCGGCCACAGGACCGCCTCGGTGAGCGCCTGTTTGGTCTCCACCATGTCGCCGACATCGTCGAGATCGAGCGAGCCGATCGCCAATTCCTCGGTCCCCGAACGAGACAGCGGCCGGATGACATCGAGCGCGCCGACCAGGTCGTCCTGGGTGAGTTCGGGCTCGGACTGCTCGCGGCTGGCCCGTCCGGCCGCGCGCACCGCGGCCTCCCGACACAGCGCGGCCAGGTCGGCCACCACGAAACCGGGTGTGCGCGAGGCGATCAGCTCCAGGTCGAGGGTGCCCGAGGGCACCTTGCGCAGCAGCTGTTCGAGCAGAGCCCGCCGGACCACGGCGGTCGGCAGCGGCAGGGTGAGTTCGCGATCGCACAGGTCCGGCGCGCGCAAGCGCGCGTCCACCTGGGCCGGATGGGCGGTGGTGGCGAGCAGAGCCACGCACGGCGCGCGCATCGCGGCCCGCAGCTGGTCGAGGATCAGCGTGGCGACCGGCTCCGCCTCGACGGGCAGCAGCGCGTCGATATCGGTGATCAGCAGGATGCCGCCCTGCCCGGCGGCGACGTCCCCGACCGCCTCGGCGACCTCGCGCAACCGGTTTCCGCTTTCCATCGCGCCGACGCTGGGTCCGTCGAGTTCCACCACGCGCCGCGGCGCGGCCACCGCCCTGGCCAGCGTCGCCTTGCCGACTCCGGCGGGCCCGGTGACGAGCACGCCCAGATGTGCCGGTGCCCCCAGGGTTTTCAGCAGCTCGGGCTCGTCGAGCGCCAGGCTCAGCCACTCCGACAGCTTGGCCGCCTGCCCCTGCACGCCGGCCAGCTCCTCGACCTGGATCGGCGCGGTCCCCGTGCTCACGGAGACGGCATCGGCGGGCAGGCCGTTGAGGCCGGGGTCGGCGTCGCGTTCCATCGCGTGCAGGATCGCGGCCGGGCCACGACCCCAGCCGACGGCCGAATTGGGTTGCACGCTCACCGGTCCCGGCATCGGCTCGATCGCGGTGACGGTGAGCAGTTCGGTGGTCCAGGCGATGCCGAAGGCGCGCGAGAGCGCCTGGGTGGCCGCCGCCGAACTGATGTCGGGGCCGAGGTCGCGCGGCAGCAGCGAGACCGTGTCACCGACGGTGACGACCTTGCCGAGCAGGGCCTGGCGCAGCGTGGCCGCCGGGATGCTGGCCGTGGCGTGGGCCGATCCGCTCAGCGAGATCTGCTTGGCGCCGTAGACCGTCACCGGTGCGACCGTCACCGCCGCGTTCTCGCGCAGCCCCACATTCGACAGCGTCACGTCGTCGAGCAGTGCGACGCCGGGCGGAGTGCTCGCCGGTGCCTTGGCCACCACCGCCGCCGTCCGGCGGGCGCCGGTCAGGGCGATGCCGTCCCATTCGCGCAGGCCGAGCGCGGTCAGCGTCTCGGGGTGCAGACGCACCACCCCGCGCCGGGCATCGGCCGCCGAAGGGTTGAGCCGGGCGGTCAGCGAGAGTTCAGCCACCACCCCATCCTATGGACGCCCGGACCGCGGCCATTGGCATCCGCTCGAACAAGCTGGCATCCTTACCTCCCGAACCGGACCACCACGTTTTCGGCCGCCTCGCATCCGAGCGGCGAGACGTAACGCCGCAGGCGGAGTATCGCCGCTCGGACGCGAGGTTACGAGGCCGAAAACCCGCGGCGCCAGCCGCCGAGAACACAGTGAGCTGCAGATGAATCGAATCTCCCTCGTCGTCCTGGCTGCTGGGGCGTTGTGCTTGACGGTGGCCGGATGCGGTTCCGACGACGCCGCCGACGCGAGCGGGCTGCGCAAGGGCACACCGACCTCGAGCGCGAGCGCGAGTGCCACCACCACGACCAAGGCCGGCGCGCCGACGACATCGGCGAGCGCCGCGCCGGCCGCCGCCGAGATCACCTGCGGTCAGTTCAAGGAACTCGACACCGAGGGTGAGAAGCAGGCGATCGAGCAGATCCTGGCGGCCAATCCGGGCAGCCCCTTCGAGGGCAGCCCGAACGTGGCGCTCGGCACCGCGAAGCTGGTCTGCCTCGCGCCGGGCAACGCCGACAAGACCGTCGCCGAGGCCGCCGGGATCACGCCCTAGCGCTGCTAGTGGACCAGTGACTGCCAGTTCGCGGGCACCCGGTCGGCCGGTCCCGGCACGGACTGGCCGATCGGATGACTGGTCGGCGCCGCGAGTTCGGGCCCGCCGCTGTACATCTCGCTGGTGGTGAAGTTGTAGAACCAGTCCTCGCCCGGCTCGTAGCTCTGCATGAACGGATGCCCGGTCGAGGCGAAATGCTTCGACGCGTGCTGGCTCGGCGAGCTGTCGCAACAGCCCACGTGCCCGCATTCGGCGCAGCGGCGCAGATGCACCCACCAGCCGTTCGCGGCGTCGCATTCCACGCAACCGGCCCCGCTCGGCGGGACGCTGGTGTCGATACCTTCGAACTCTTCAGCCATCACTGATCTCCTGTGTTCGACGGGGTGCTGTCGTTGTCCGCCTGGGGATCGAGCGGCAGGCGGACGATGAAACGGGTGTCGCCCGGCTCGGATTCGACCCGGATGTCGCCGTTGTGCTTGTTGACCACGATCCGGAACGAGATGTCGAGGCCGAGTCCGGTGCCGTCACCGACCGGTTTGGTGGTGAAGAACGGTTCGAAGATCCGGCCCTTCGCCTCGGGCGCGATGCCGGGGCCGGTATCGCCGATCTCGACGACCGCGCAGTCGTTCTCCTGGTAGGTGCGCAGCGTCAAGGTGCCTGCGCCGTCCATCGCGTAGACCGCGTTGTCGATGAGGTTGGTCCACACCTGGTTGAGTTCGGCCGCGAAGCACGGGACCGGCGGCAGCGAGCGGTCGTAGTCCTTGACCACCCGCACGCCGTCACCGAGCTTGCGATTGAGCATCACCAGCGTGGAATCGAGCAGTTCGTGCAGGTCGACGACCTGGTAGGGCGCGCGGTCCATCTGCGAGTACTGCTTGGCCGCGCCGACCAGGGTGGAGATGCGGGCCGTCGAGTCGCCGATCTCGTTCATCAGCAGCTCGGTCTCGATGGTGTAGTTCAGCCAGCGGATCGCGCCCTCGAAGACCTGCGCCTGGCAGGCCTCCAGGGTCGCGTGCACGCCTTCGAGCCAGTCGATGTCGAGCCCGGCCTGGACGAAGGTCGGCGCCAGGTTCCAGCCGTCGGCGATGCCGTGCTCGTCGAACCAGTCGGCGAGCGCGTCCTCCCGGTCGGCGGCCTCGAGCGGCGACAGGTCGGGCGCCTTGGCGACCCGCTCGGCCGCCTGCTCCTGCAGATCGACCAGATGCACCAGCGCCTCGGGCGGGAACTTGCCGGTGGCCATCATCTTGAGCTTGTGGCGCATGCCCGCGACGCGTTCGCGCAGGCCGGCGGTGGCCCGCACCGCGGCGGCGGCCGGGTTGTTGAGCTCGTGGGTCAGCCCGGCCGACAGCGATCCGAGCGCGAGCAGCCGTTCCCGCTCGGCGATCCGCTGACTGGACTTCTGCCCGCCGTAGAAGGCGCCCTCCAGCAGGTGCACCGCCATCGGGAACCAGTCCTTGACCATCCGCGCGAAGTCCGCGGCCGCCAGCACCAGGAACCGGGAGCGCCGCTGGACATACATCGAGCCCGCGTAGTCCTGGCTCACCTTGTCGCCCAGGTAGGCCATCCAGGCGCCCGCGTAGACGCCGCGGTGGTCGGTGCGGTTGATCTCGATCTCGATGCCGCCGGACAGCTTCGTCAGCCGCACCTCGCCGTCGATCAGCACGTAGAAGCAGGTCGCCGGCTCGCCCTCGCGGTAGACCGGGCCGGGGTCGATGTATTCGATCCGGCCCGCCTCACACAGCTGCGCGAGCTGGTCGTCGTCGAGCTTCTCGAACAGGAACAGCGTGCGCAGTTCGTTCGGATCGCAGATCAGCATGCTGTCGGTCATCGCCGCTCCTGAGCAGTAGCAGTGGGCATGATCGGACGGCCCCCGTGGTGACGCTCCGCTCCCGCCCCCGGCCGCTGGCTACTCATGCCAGGTACCGGTGGACGAGCATGACCGCCATCGCGCCCTCACCGACCGCGGAGGCGACCCGCTTGGCCGATTCGGCGTGCACGTCGCCCGCCACGAAGACACCGGGGACGCTGGTCTCCAGGTGATGCGGTGGGCGGGGCAGTTCCCAGCCCGGCGGGCGGGCGCCGTCGATCATCAGGTCGGGTCCGGCCACCACGTAGCCGGCGTCGTCGCGGATGACGACGCCATCGAGCCAGCCGGTCTGCGGCGCGGCGCCGATGAACAGGAACAGCCGTTGCGCGTCGACCTTGTCCTCGGTGCCGGTGCGGTTGTCGCGCAGCACGATCCGTTCCAGGTGATCGTCACCGTCGACGCCGACCACCTCGGTCTCGGTGTGCACCACGATGTTCGGGATCTGCGCGATCTGCTGGATCAGGTAGTGCGACATCGACTTCTCCAGCGCGTCGCTCCGGACCACGATGTGCACCCGACGGGCGTTGCGCGAGAGGAACACCGCGGCCTGTCCGGCCGAGTTGGCCCCGCCGACGATGTAGACGTCCTGATCAGCGCACTCGGCCGCCTCGGTCATCGCCGAGCCGTAGTACACACCCCGACCGGTGAACTCGTCGACGCCGGGTGCCGGATGACGCCGGTAGTCGACGCCGGTCGCGATCAGCACCGTGTGCGCGCACAGCTTGCCGCCGTCGGCGAAGCGCACCGTGCGCGCCGACCCGTTGACCTCCAGCCCGACGACATCGCGGGTGGTGATGATCTCCGCGCCGAATTTGGCGGCTTGCCGTCGCGCCCGGTCGGCCAGCTGCGCACCGGACAAGCCGTCGGGAAAGCCCAGGTAGTTCTCGATCCGCGAACTCTGCCCGGCCTGTCCGCCGGTCGCGGTGCGTTCCACCAGCACCGTGCGCAGTCCCTCGGACGCGCCGTACACCGCGGCGCCGAGCCCGGCCGGGCCACCGCCGACGACGATCAGGTCGTAGAAGTCGCCGCTGGGTTCCACGGTGAGGCCGACGTTCTCGGCGAGCTCGCTGTCGCTGGGCTGGATCAGCGCGGTGCCCGCCGCGGTGATCACCACCGGACAGGTCAGCGGATCGGCGCCCGCCGCCTCGAGCAACCGCGCACCCTCCGGCTCGTCGACGGGGTACCAGCGGTACGGCAACTGGTTGCGCGCCAGGAACTCGCGCACCTGCGAGGACCGCGGCGACCAGCGATCGCCGACCACCTTCGTCTCGTGGACCGGCCGCTGCTCCGCGCTGCGCCAGGCGTCGAGCAGGCCGTCGAGCACCGGGTAGAGCTTCTCCTCCGGCGGGTCCCACGGCTTGAGCAGGTAGTGGTCCAGATCGATGACGTTGATCGCGTCGATGGCGGCGTTGGTGTCGGCGTAGGCGGTCAGCAGGACGCGGCGCGCGTAGGGGTGCAGGTCCATCGCCTGCTCCAGGAATTCGATGCCGTCCATGCCCGGCATCCGGTAATCGGCGATCAGCACCGCGACCGGCTGGCCGCGCAGTTTCATCTCCCGCAGCGCCTCGAGCGCCTGTGGTCCCGACTCGGCCCGCAGGATCCGGTAGTCCGCGCCGTAGCGGCGGCGCAGGTCGCGCACCACCGCCCGGGAGACCCCCGGATCGTCGTCAACGCTCAGAATGGCCGGTTTGGTTACCGCTGGAGTGCTCACCAGAGAAGTATCCCCCTCCGTGGAGGTGGTGCGCCGCCGCGCGTGGTCAGAGCTGGTTGTGCAGCACCAGGTCCAGTTCGCTGGGGGTGAGCAGGCGTTCGAGGCGTTCGTCGCGTTTACGGCGGGTGAGGGCGGCGCGCAGCGCGGAGCTGTCGTCCGGCTCGATGGTCGGCAGCAGCGGGACGTCGTTGGTGTGCCTGCGCGGCAGGAAGGAACGCATTTTCACGGCCGATCACCTCGGGTTGACGACGGGAACGCTGGGAGCTGAGCATCGTCGATCAGCAACGGCGATTAGCGAAGAGTTTGCCAGCGTGTCCGGATTGGTGCAAGCGGGACAGGGTGGACACGGCGAGCCCACCGCTCGGCGGCCTGCCCGAGGGCCTGCCTGTCGAGCGGTGGGCGAAGTTGCTGCCTCGGCTATCGCCAGGCGGGCAGGGTGACAACCTGTGCGGCGTAGGACAGTCCGGCGCCGAAGGCGATCAGCAGCGCGGTATCGCCCGGCTTGGACTCGCCCTTGCGTAGGAGCGCCTCCATGGCCAGCGGGATCGACGCCGCGGAGGTGTTGCCGGAATCCTCGATGTCGTTGGCCAGCGCGCAGTTCTCCGGCAGCTTGAGCACCCTGGCCATGATCTCGATGATCCGGCCGTTGGCCTGGTGCGGGATCATCGCGTCCAGGTCCTCGGTGGTCAGCCCGGCCCGATCGATCGCGTCCCGGCAGACCTTCTCCAGCGAGTGCGCCGCCCACCGGAACACCGCGGTGCCCTCCATCTCGAGATAGGGACGCACGGCGTCGGTGCCCTTCTCGTCGATCTCGGCGAAGAACTCCATCCAGTCCTTGCTCTGCCGGATGGCGTGGTGCTGGGTGCCGTCCGAGCCCCAGACGGTCGGCCCGATGCCCTGGTCCGCGGCCGGGCCGACGATCACGGCGCCGGCGCCGTCGGCGAACAGGAACGCCGTCGAGCGGTCGGTGAAGTCGACGGTGTCGGTCAGCTTCTCGACGCCGATCACCAGCACGTTCTTCGACGTGCCCGCGCGCACGAGATCCGAGGCCATCGCCAGGGCGTGACAGAACCCGGCGCAGCCGGCCGAGATGTCGAAGGCGGCGGCGCCGGTCATCCCCAGGTCGGTGGCGATGCGTGGGCCGATGGCGGGGGTGAGCAGCAGATGGGTGGACGTCGCGACGATGACGCAGTCGACCTGATCGGCCGCGATGCCCGCCGCGGCCAGGGCGTCGCGCGAGGCCGCGACGCTCATCGTCTGGATGGTTTCCTCGGCTGAGGCGAAGCGCCGGGTCTTGATCCCGGACCTGGTGCGGATCCACTCGTCGCTCGAGTCGATCGGCCCCGCGACTTCGTCGTTCGTGACCACCCGGGCCGGGCGGTAGACGCCCAAACCGAGAATCGCGGTGTGCTCAGCCCCAGTCGTCTGGGCGATTCGAGCAGCCATGTTGCGTCTCCTATGTACCTGTCAACCTGCGGTCGCACCGCTGGGTGTACCCGAAGCATCGAAATCCGTCGCTCATCGCCCATGACCCCCGCGTGGACAACATGTGAACGCGCAGACATGAGGACGCCTCATATTAGCGCGTCCGCCCCGCCGATTCGTGTCTTATGTCACAACTGCTCCGGGGTATACCTTGGAGACAAGGCGATTGCTCGCCGACCCATCGAGGGAACGAGGACACCATGCTTGGACTCGGGATAATCAGTTGGATCATCATCGGCGGCCTCGCCGGTTGGATTGCGAGCAAGTTCATGAAGACCGACGCGCAGCAGGGCATCCTGCTCAACATCGTCGTCGGAGTCGTCGGCGGTCTGCTCGGCGGATTCATCCTCAGCCTCTTCGGCGTCGACGTCGAGGGAGCGGGCTGGATCTTCAGTTTCTTCACCTGTCTGGCGGGTGCCTGCATCCTGCTGTACCTCGTGAAGCTGTTCACAGGGCGTAAAGCGGCGCACTGACCACGGGTGGATGCGGCGGGGTTCGGCGTAAGGTGTGAACGCTTGCGTTGTCGTCACACCACGAAAGAGGGAGCCCGTGGCACGCCGCCCCACTCCGCCCGGCACGCCCGAAACCACCGGCGTCGGCCATGTCGTCGACCTGGTGCGGGCCGCTGTACCACCGCTACACCCCGCCGGCCTGCCGTTTGTCGCGGTGCCGCTGGCGGTCGCGGTCGTCGGCGGACGGAACAAATGGGTGCGCCGGGCCGGGCTCGCCGCCGCCGGCGCCTGCGCGGCCTTCTTCCGGCACCCGCACCGGGTGCCGCCGAACCGGGCGGGCGTCGTCGTCGCGCCCGCCGACGGTGAGGTCGCCCTGGTCGACACCGCGGTGCCGCCCGCCGAGCTCGGTCTCGGCGATCAGCCGCTGCCGCGCGTCAGCATCTTCCTGTCGGTGCTCGATGTGCACGTGCAGCGCGTCCCGGTGTCCGGCACCGTGCGCGAGGTGCTGCATCAGCCGGGCAAGTTCCTCTCGGCCGATCTGCCCGAGGCCAGCGACGCCAACGAGCGCAACAGCATGGTGATCGACACCGCCGACGGCAAGCAGGTCGTCGTCGTGCAGATCGCCGGTCTGCTCGCGCGGCGCATCGTCTGCGACGCGCGCGTCGGCGATGTGCTCACCATCGGTGACACCTACGGCCTGATCCGGTTCGGCTCCCGCGTCGACACGTACTTCCCGGTGGGCACCGAATTGCTGGTGGCCCCCGGCCAGCGCACGATCGGGGCCGAAACAGTCCTGGCTGTGCTGGGATGATCGAACAGGCCGCCCGCCGGAAGCGTCCGCGCTCGGTCCGGTTGCTGCCGAGCGTCGTCACCATCCTGGCGCTGTGCGCCGGTCTGTCCGCGGTGAAGTTCGGGCTCGACGGCGAGCTGGACGTGGCGCTGGCCATGGTCGGCGCCGCCGCCGTGCTCGACACCCTCGACGGCCGCCTGGCCAGGATGCTCGACGCGACCAGCAAGATGGGCGCCGAACTGGACTCGCTCTCGGACGCGATCTCCTTCGGCGTCGCGCCCGCGCTGGTCCTCTACGTCACCCTGCTCGACGGCTACAGCGCGGGCTGGATCGTCGCCCTGCTGTACGCGGTGAGCCTGGTGCTGCGCCTGGCCCGCTTCAACACCCTGCTCGACGACGACTCCCGCCCGAACTGGGCGCGCGAGTACTTCGTCGGCGTGCCCGCCCCGGCGGGCGCGCTGATCGCCCTGGTCCCCATCGCGCTCAAAGTGCAGTTCGGTGACGGCTGGTGGGACGGTTTCGCCTTCGTCGCCGCGTGGACGATCTTCGCCGCGCTGCTGTGCGTGAGCACCATCCCCACGCTGGCGATGAAGTCGGTCTCGGTCGCGCCCCAGGCGGCCGCGGGTCTGCTGGTGCTGGTGGCCCTGGCCGCCGCGCTCCTGGTGACCTACCCGATCGTGCTGCTGCTGATCCTGGTCGGCCTGTACCTGGCGCACATCCCGTTCGCCTGGCGCTCGGCCCGCTGGGTCGCGGCCCGCCCGGAGACCTGGCAGCACAAGCCGGCCGAGCGCCGGGCCCAGCGGCGCGCGCAGAGCCGGATCCCGCAGATCCGCCGCCCGGCGATCCGCGGTTCGGCCCGCCTGCGATTGCGTCGTCCACGGGACTGAGTTTTCGGCGGGCGAAACCGTGGTGGTGAGGTGGCCCGGGGGATCGGGTGGGCAGATCTGGGAGGGGCACGTGAGGGGCGACGACGAGGTCGATGAATTCCTCCGGCATCGGTCGCGGTTGTTCGGGCTCGCCTACCGGATGTTCGGGGCGGCGACGGAGGCCGAGGACATCGTGCAGGAGGTCTATCTGCGCTGGGCTGCCGCGAATCCGGCGGGGATCGAGAACGCCGAGGCCTGGCTCACCGCCGTCACGGTGAATCTGTGCCGTACCTGGCTGGTGTCCGCCCGTGCCCGGCGCGAGACCTATGTGGGCCCGTGGCTGCCCGAACCCGTCCCGACCGGCGGCGGGGCCCTCGGCCCGCTGGAGACGGTCGAGGCCCGCGAGTCGATCTCGCTGGCCCTGCTCACCGCGATGGAACGGCTCAGTCCGATCGAGCGCGCGGTCTTCGTGCTGCGCGAGGCGTTCGGCTACCCGCACGCCGAGATCGCCGCGATGCTCGACCTCACCGAGGCCAACTCCCAGCAGATCCTGCACCGCGCGAGCGAACGGGTGCGCACGGGCAAGCGGCGCTTCGCGGTGCCCGAGTCACACGCCCGCACGCTGATCGACCGGTTCCTGCTCGCCGCCGGCACCGGCGACGTCACCGCCCTGCGGGCGATGCTCGCCGACGATGTGGTCTCCACGGCCGACGGCGGTGGCAAGATCACCGCGGCCCGTCGCCCGGTGCGTGGCGGCGACCTGGTGGCGCGCTACCTGATCGGCCTGAACAAGTTCCTCACCCCCGCGAGCTCGTTCTCCGTCGCCGAGATCAACGGCGAGCTCGCGCTGGTGGTGCGGGCCGACGGTGTCGTCGCGAGCTCGGTCATGCTCTTCGAGCTCGACGCCGACAGCCGGGTCGACGCGATCCGCATCGTCGTCAACCCCGACAAGCTGGGGTTTCTGGTCGCCGAGCAGGCGTGACCCGGATCACCGCACCGAGCTGTCAGGAAATCGGGGGCTGTCCGGTCTGGAAGGTGTCGGCATTGTCGAGAGGAGCCACACCATGACCGGGCAGCAGCAGCGAATCGTCGTCCTCGGCGCGGGATACGCGGGACTCGGCGCGGCGCGCCGCTTGGCGAGCAAGGCGCGCGGCGCCGCGATCACGGTGGTCGATACCCGCGCGGAGTTCGTCGAACGAGTGCGCCTGCATCAGGCGGCCGCGGGCCAGTCGATCAGGCGCTGGGACCTGCGGGAGTTGCTGGAGCGCAAGGGCGTCGAATTCGTGCGAGCACAGGTCACCGCGCTGGACCCGGTCGCGAAACAGGTCTACCTCGACGGCGAGTGGGCGATCGGCTACGACACCCTCGTCTACGCCCTCGGCAGCGCCGCCGACCGCGCCGGCGTGCCGGGCGTCGCCGAGTACGCGCACTCCGTGGCGGTCCCCGAGGACATCCGGGCGCTGCCCGCGGGTCCGGTGGTCGTCGTCGGCGCCGGTTCGACCGGCATCGAGCTCGCGGCGGAACTGGCGGAGTCGCACCGGGATTCGCGGGTCACACTGCTGGGTTCGGAGGAGCCGGGCAGCTGGTTGTCCGCCCGCGCGGCCGAGCACATCCGCACCACGCTGACCGCTCTCGGCGTCGAGATCAGGTCCGGCGTCAAGGTCGCCGAGGTGCTGCCCGAGGGTGTCCGCCTGGTGGACGGCACTGTGCTGCCCGCGGCGGCTGTCGTCTGGACCGCCGGATTCACCGTCCCCGACCTGGCCCGCCGCGCGGGCCTCGACGTCGACGAGCAGGGCCGCATCCGCACCGACGCGACGCTGCGCTCGATCTCCCACCCCGCCATCTACGCCGCGGGCGACGCCGCGCTGATCGACGGCCCCGGCGATCGCCCCCTCCGGATGGCCTGCGCGACAGCCCTGCCCGCCGGGGCCTACGTCGCCAAGGCCATCATGGCCCGCGCCGACGGCATCGAGCCGAAGCCGATGACCTTCCGTTACCAGTTGCAGTGCGTCAGCCTGGGTCGCCGCGACGCCGTCATCCAGTTCCTCCACGCCGACGACAGCCCGGCGACCCGCGTCGTCCGTGGGCGCACCGGTGCCTGGGTCAAGGAGCGGATCGTGCGCTTCGCGGGCAGAGCGGCCGGTCTGCGCTGAGCGAGGGGGCGAAGCCGTTCCTGGTCCGGGTCCCTACAGGGCGGCGGCCCGAGGCTTCCCTTCGCGGTCTCCCGAGAGTTCGGGCCTGCGCCGGATCGCTCCGCCGAGTGACCCGACCCAGGGCACACCGGCGATCACACCGAGCACGATCAACCACGGCACCCGCCACCACCAGCGCAGATCCAGCGCGCCCACAGCCGGTTCCGTGGTGAGCGGCCGAGCCGTCGACGACCACACCACGAAAGCGTCCCCGATCGGCACCAGCCCGAAGGCGTACCGCTTGGAGCCGGGCAGCTCCATCGGCAGCCCGAGCAGTTCGCCTTCGGAGCCGATCGCCGCGGCCAGGTCGTGGTCACCGTTGACTCGGGCGGCGCCGAGTGCGACCACCGTCGCGGAGAGGCTGATCCCGCCGACCAGCGGTCCGGAATCGACGTCGCCCGCCTTGTCCACCCCGCGCGGGTACTCCCGGAGCGCGGGTCCGAAACCGCCGGGGTAGGACAGGAATTGGTCGCGGAACAGCTGGTACTGGCTCCGGGCGAAGTCGGCGTCGAGTTCCGGCAGGAAGCGCAGGATCATCGTCTGCGAGGTGGCCCGCGCGCCGTCGAGTCGGGTCCCGTCCGGCGCGACCCGGTGCGGCAGCAGTCCGGTGGCCGGATCGAGGTGCGCCCGCGCCGAGGCGAGCCAGCGGGTGGTCACCGCGCCGAAGCGCTCGCCGAACAGGCTGTCGTGCAACCGCAGCGAGGCCACCGCCACGGTGGAATCCACCGGCCAGGCCTGGCCGTGATAGGCCTGCAGGAACGGTGTGTCCGACGCGGCGAACGCCTGCGCGATCTCCTCGCTGTGCGCGGTGAATCGCCGCACCTCGTCGGGATCGTCGGCGTCCAGCGACAGGATCGCCCCACGCAACCAATTGGTCCACCCCGCCCAGAACACCCCGTACGCGGGCCGCAGCGCCGGGCTGAACACCGCCCGCCCCTCGGCTGATTCCACTCGCGCCAGCGCCCAACGGGATTCGCGCAACGCCGCTGCACGCAGGACCGGGTCGGTGTGCGCCGCCTGCACCCACGACAGCCCATAGAGCGCGTTCAGGAAGAAGTGCCCCTCCGGAAACTGGCTCTGCGCGGCGACATCCGCGCCGTCGTCGAGCGCGGCTCGAAGGAACGCCAGCTGCCGCTCGGTCGACCCCGGCTGCTCATCGATGCCCGGCTGCGGCCACAGGAACCGGCCCAGACCGACCACGCACGCCAGCGTCACGACAATCCCCACTACGCGCAGCGCCCACCGGGCCGTGCGCCGAAATCTCCCCATGGGAACACTCTGCCATCGAGAAATCGTCAACCAATGGTTGACGATCGCAAATCGTCAACTTAGAGTTGACGCATGAGCACCCCGAACATTCGCCTCGACGATCTGATCGACGGCATCAAGAAGGCCCGCCCCGACAACGTTCTCGACCAGCTCTCCGACGCCGTGGTGGCCGCAGGTCATCTCGGCGAGGTGGCCGACCATCTCATCGGCCACTTCGTCGACCAGGCCCGCCGCTCCGGCGCCTCCTGGACCGATATCGGGGTCAGTATGGGCGTCAGCAAGCAGGCTGCCCAGAAGCGCTTCGTGCCCAAGCAGCCCGGCGACGCCGCGGCCATGGACCCGCAGGCCGGGTTCGCCAAGTTCACCGATCGGGCGCGGCAGGTCGTCGTGGGTTCCCAGGAGTCGGCCAGGTCCGCGAGCAACAACCAGATCACCCTCGGTCACCTGATCCTCGGCCTGATCGACCAGTCCGAGGGCCTGGCCGCCAAGGAGATCGTCGCCCGCGGGGTCAGCCTGGAGTCGGTGCGGGCCGCGGCCGTCGCCTCGCTGCCGCCCGCGACCGACGACATCCCGGCGCTCATCCCGTTCGACGGCGACTCCAAGAAGGCCCTGGAGCTGACGTTTCGCGAAGCGCTGCGCCTCGGCCACAACTACATCGGCACCGAGCACATCCTGCTCGCGCTGCTCGAGCAGGAGAACGGCACGGGCGTGCTCAGTGACCTCGGCCTGGACAAGGCTGTGGTAGAGGCCGATCTGGTGGAGCTGCTGAACCAGTTCCTGGCCGCGGCGGAGTACGAGTCCTGAGCCGCTGGACGCGCCCGGCGCGGTCCTCTCGTCGGGCGCGACCTTGCACTCTCACTACCCGAGTGCTAAAAATGGCTTTGGCACTCGCGTCTGTTGAGTGCCAGGTCGGGACGGTGAGATCGGGTTCCATCGACACCCTCGGTCGTCCGTCGCGGGCACCGCACCTGGCCAGCGTACTTTGGGGCGATCCAACCTGTGGTCGTCTCGTGTGTCAGCCATAGACATGTGGAGGATCTCAACGCAATGGCCAAGACAATTGCGTACGACGAAGAGGCCCGTCGCGGTCTCGAGCGGGGTCTGAACGCCCTCGCCGACGCTGTCAAGGTGACGCTGGGCCCGAAGGGTCGCAACGTCGTGCTCGAGAAGAAGTGGGGCGCCCCCACGATCACCAACGATGGTGTGTCCATCGCCAAGGAGATCGACCTCGAGGACCCGTACGAGAAGATCGGCGCCGAGCTGGTCAAGGAAGTCGCCAAGAAGACCGACGACGTCGCGGGCGACGGCACCACCACCGCCACCGTGCTCGCCCAGGCGCTCGTGCGTGAGGGCCTGCGCAACGTCGCGGCCGGCGCCAACCCGCTGGGCCTCAAGCGCGGCATCGAGAAGGCCGTCGAGGCCGTCACCGCCAAGCTGCTCGACACCGCCAAGGAGGTCGAGACCAAGGAGCAGATCGCTGCCACCGCCGGTATCTCGGCAGGCGACGCGTCCATCGGTGAGCTCATCGCCGAGGCCATGGACAAGGTCGGCAAGGAAGGCGTCATCACCGTCGAGGAGAGCAACACCTTCGGGCTCCAGCTGGAGCTCACCGAGGGCATGCGCTTCGACAAGGGCTACATCTCCGGTTACTTCGTGACCGACCCCGAGCGTCAGGAAGCGGTCCTCGAGGACCCGTACATCCTGCTGGTGTCGGCCAAGATCTCGACCGTCAAGGACCTGCTGCCGCTGCTGGAGAAGGTCATCCAGGCCGGCAAGCCGCTGCTGATCATCGCCGAGGACGTCGAGGGCGAGGCCCTGTCGACCCTGGTCGTGAACAAGATCCGTGGCACCTTCAAGTCCGTCGCCGTCAAGGCCCCGGGCTTCGGTGACCGCCGCAAGGCGCAGCTCGCCGACATCGCCATCCTCACCGGTGGCGAGGTCATCAGCGAAGAGGTCGGCCTCTCCCTGGAGACCGCCGGTCTGGAGCTGCTGGGCCAGGCCCGCAAGGTCGTCGTCACCAAGGACGAGACCACCATCGTCGAGGGCGCGGGCGACGCGGAGGCCATCAAGGGCCGCGTGGCGCAGATCCGCACCGAGATCGAGAACTCGGACTCGGACTACGACCGTGAGAAGCTGCAGGAGCGCCTGGCCAAGCTGGCCGGCGGCGTCGCGGTGATCAAGGCCGGTGCCGCCACCGAGGTCGAGCTCAAGGAGCGCAAGCACCGCATCGAAGATGCCGTGCGCAACGCCAAGGCCGCCGTCGAAGAGGGCATCGTCGCCGGTGGTGGCGTGGCCCTGCTGCAGTCGGCTCCCGCGCTGGACGAGCTGAAGCTCGAGGGCGACGAGGCCACCGGTGCCAACATCGTCCGCGTGGCGCTGTCGGCTCCGCTGAAGCAGATCGCGTTCAACGCCGGCCTCGAGCCCGGCGTCGTGGCCGAGAAGGTCGCCAACCTGCCCGCGGGTCAGGGCCTCAACGCCCAGACCAACGAGTACGAGGACCTGCTGGCCGCCGGCGTCGCCGACCCGGTCAAGGTCACCCGTTCGGCCCTGCAGAACGCGGCCTCCATCGCGGCCCTGTTCCTCACCACCGAGGCCGTCGTCGCCGACAAGCCGGAGAAGGCCGCCCCCGCGGGCGACCCGACCGGTGGCATGGGCGGCATGGACTTCTGATCCCCTGGATCACCAGTTCCCGCAAGTCACGAAGGCCGGTCCACTCCGAGTGGGCCGGCCTTCGGCGTTCCGGTCAGTCGTCGTACAACAGATGTTCGGCCCGAATAGGCAGTGCCGCGAGTTCGACCAAGGACATGCGATCGATCGCTCGATGCAGGCGTTGCCTCAGCCGCTCGGCATCTCCGCCCTGCCGTGCGATCTCAGGTATCGGGACTGGTCCTCGGGAGATGGCCTGTCGCGGAGTCGGCGACGACGCCGTGGCCAGCCGAGCGCTGACGGCGTTGGGCTGCCGGTTGTCCAGCAGATGCGTGAGTGGAATGCTCTGCTGAGCGGCCCAGCTGGAAAGGTGCTCGAAGACGTTGTGTTGCAGAGTTGCCCGCCACTGTGTGTTCAGACCCAGCCTGGTCAATTCGCGGCGGAACTCGCCTTTCGGTGCCGAGGGGGCCAGCGACTTCGCCAGTTCCGATCGCGCCGGCTCGGGCAGAGTGTTTGTCCACTCTCGCATCCACGCTACTTGTTGATCGAGACCGACCGCGGGGATCTCGACGAAGCGCTCGGCTGAGGACTCCCAGGCAGGCTTGCCGTCTATTGTCGGATACATGAAGGCGTGCTGGCCTTCTCGATCCCAGAGTCGCCGAAGCCCGCTACGCCAATCGACAAACACTGACCACACATCGGACTTGATCTGGCGGTTACCCGACGCATCGGACGTGGCCCCGGCTGTGCTGTTGGGCTCGGCGGGCCTGGCCATGGCCGCTACCTGATCCAGGGCCTCGGATGTCTCCCCGGGGAGACCGACAAGGTTGTGGCCGTTGGGAAGTCGGCGAACCTGCACACACCCGGCGTGCTCGGCGGCAAGGATGAAGTCACGAAAAGTGTCGAATCCGTATTCCTGCTCGGTGAAACCTTCGAGTGCGTCCTGCATAGCCGGCTTCAAGCCTGCGGTCGTGGTGATACGGCCGAGTTCGCGCCACTCGGAGATGATGTTCTGCAGTGCCTGGAAAGCGACCTGCGGATCAGCGGCGGTCATGACATCTGCCTCCAGATACGAAGATAGCCCCAGGTGAACGGGGCTATCTGCTGGAACATATGTCGTCGACTCGCCCTGGCACGGCTCCTTCGACTTCTGCGGCAGGCCGATTCAATCGAATCCCGTAGGAAGTGACTCCTTGCAGCGTTGCGGCGGTAGCGTCGCTGTGGTGGTCGACCGGAGTTGCCATTCAGCCAAGCTGTTTGGCCCGACGTCCTATGTTTTGAGTTCGGACCGAAATTTCTCGAAGGCATTGCCATCGAACGAAGTAATCTCGATCGGGCCCGATTATAGCACGGTGTCGTAGTGGCATAGGGCGTGTTCACTGCTCGTCGGCGAGCCATTGCCGGACTCGACGTGGGTCTTCGGGTTCGACGGGTATCCCGACGATGTTCGCGCGTGAGATCAGATGGGTGGCCAGGCATTCCCTGATCTCCTCGACGGTCAGATCGGCCTTTAGACAGTGGTTCCACAGCAGTGCTTTGAACACGTAGTCGAGATGAGGTCGGCTGACGATCTCCCCACGCTCGGAAGCTGCTGTCCGTGCTCTCTGGCTGAGTTTGTTCACATCGCGAATGCCGGTCAGGCCGTCCGAGGCGAGCTCCAGCTCGTGCCACACTGTCGCGGTTACGGCGTCGCGTACGGCAGTGACAACCTGCGAGATCTGGCGCCTACCGACCGCGGGAGTGTTGCGATCCTTGACCCGGAGCTTGCGGATGATCATCGGAATCTCGAAATCGGTTCGGGTGCTGAGGTCGACGATCTCATCGTGTGGAGTACCCGGCGGAACCACCTTGGCCGGGGTGCCGGCGATGCGGACATCGGCGACGGCGGCGGTCAGCAGATCGCGAAAGGAGCCATGGCCTGCCCAACCTCGGATGAGATCGGTTCCGAACTTCGACTGCACCTGTTGCGCGACGTCGGTCAGCAATGCCGGATGTTTGAGGCTGGCAACGATGGTGCGTACTCCGTCGTAGAGCGCTTCGCGGGAGTCATTGCTGATCGGCGGTGGGGGTGACGTCTCGGAAGTGTCTGCTTTCGAATGGTTTTCGGTTGGCCGGACGTCGCCGGATTCCTCATCCGCGATCGTGCGCTCGGCGATTCGATCCAGTTCGTTGCGAAGGTCCTGGGCAAGATCATCGACCGTCGCGAGGAGGTCGGCCATGCGCCGGGCGATCGTCGTGGCGAGATCAGGAAGTCGAACACCGGGTTTGTACGTGTCTTCGTGCGTGAGTTCACCCCAGCCGTCCTGCAGGAGCGTGCGCACCTGAAGTTCGCCACGAACACGTGCATGTTTGTCGAAGCCCGGAACGATGGTCACCAGGTTGACGTGGTAAGCGCGATAGCCGGACTCTTTCGGAGCATCGAAGTAGTCCTTGGTGGAGTTCGGCTCGATCGCCAACGAGTAGGCATCACTCGTGTCGGACGACGGGAGACCGGCCAGGATGTCCTGGAGTCGCGTCACGTCACTGAGGTTGTTACAGATAACCCGAAAACCGACCAGATCGTCGATCGCCTCCGGAATCGACTCGAGCGAAACGATCTGTCCGTGGTACTTGCGCTTCGTCATCTTCGCCCAGAGTCGCGCTGGGTCCTTGACCCGGCTCGTTGCCACCCTGATTCGGTGCCGGTCGAACTGTGGCAACTGCTGATCGAGCGCGCTGGTCAGGATACGGTCGAAGGTTCTGGCTGCGGGATCGAGTTGGTCTGCCTTGATGCGCTGATACCAGGTGATGTACTCGGACCAGCTGAACACGAACGGCGAATCCACTGGTGCCTCCGACGGTTCCACGCCATCCGCCCCTTCTGAAACGCAGGTTCGATGTCGATTCCAGTGTCCACGTCACTGGCCGACGCGTCCATTGGACGCCGTACGCACCTACCGAGGCGGCGGCCGTCCAGACGGTCGAGAATGGAGGGGCTCAGCCCACCGGGGTCAACCGCAGGCGCTCGGCGAGTTCGTTGAAGATGTAGAAGTTGGGGATGGTGCCGACCGGGGTGAGGGAGATCCACATGCCGGCGAGTTTGATGCGGATGTGGCCGCTGCGGGCGTCGATGAGCTGGATGTTCTCCCAGGGGAAGGACTCGCCGTTGAAGGTGAGGGCGTCGAGGGAGAGGGCCAGGTCGCCGAAGGCGACGGTGTCGCCGTTGTCGATGGCGGTCACGGCCGGGGGGAGTTGGGTCGCGGTGACGGCGGATTGGATGGCGCGGGCCCATTCGCGGGCGCGGGCGAAGCCGTCCTCGTCGATGGTGGCCTCGACGCCGCCGGGGCCGGTGAGCTCGAGATAGTAGGAGACCGGCGTGGTGTCGTGGAACGGGATCATCTGCTGACGGACTTCGGTGCTGTCCCAGCGGAATCCGGCGACGCGCTGGCCGGAGCGGTAGACGGTGACGCCGTGGTCGAACAGATCGATGCGGGCGGCGCGGTTCTGCCGGTTGAGGATTCCGCGGCGGAACGCCAGCAGGACCGGGAGCGCGGCGATCGAGAGCAGTGCGACGCCACCCTGCCACGCGCCGACGGCGGTGCAGATGACGCCGATGGTGGCGATGCTCCCCGCGACGATGCCGCAGCCGCGCACGAACGTGTCGTCGGCCGGGGTCGCGAGGAAGGTGTCACGGTGCGCGCCGAGGTGCTGATACTCCACCATCAGGTGTATCAGTTGGGTCAACGGCACGGTATGCCGGGCTTCGGCTGCGTCCTCCGCCCTGTTCGGAGTGATCACTCGTCCCTCCATGAGGCGTTTTCATCCGCGGCGAAGCGTATTCGACGAGGCCGAATACCGCCACTGGTGTGCCGACAATGCTCGCCCCGGAACCGAAATCGGCTGTTGAGCGGGGTGAGCGCGCTGTCGATACGACCGATTCAGCGCTGCGGATCGAGCAGCCGCAGCAGCACGGCATCGACCAGTTCGTCGGTGGCGGGCAGCGTCTTCGGCGCGATTCTGGCCAGCTGATTGAACCCGTGATAGATGCTGACGGCGACCGCCGCGCGGGTGTGCGCCTGCGGGTCGGGCACTCCGAGCAGTCGCAATTGCGCTGCGACATAGGCGATGCGGCGTTCGGCGACCCGGCTCATCGCCGCGGCGACGGCGGGCCGATCCACCGACGCGAGCAGTGCGAGGTCCTCCCTGCCGTGCGCGGCGTAGTCGATGACGTGGGTGAACAGCTGCTGCAAGCGTTCGGCCGGTCCGGGCAGCTGGTCGAGTTCGTCGATGACGTCCTGGGTGCCGCGCTGCTCCCAGCGCGCGAGGACGGCGTCGACCAGCGCGGCCCGGTCTTTGAAATGCCAGTAGAAGCTGCCCTTGGTGGCGCCGAGCCGTTTCGCCAGCGGTTCGACCGCGACCGCGGCGAGGCCGCCCTCGCCGAGGGCGTCGAGCGCGGCCTGGGCCCAGTCGTCGGCGGTGAGCCTGCGTCCCGCCGACTTCGCGTTCTCCTCTTGCGGCATGCACATACGCTACCGTATGGTCAAATCCATACGGGACAGTATGGAGGTTTGACCATGCCGATCGTCTCTGCGGCGCCGCTGGCCGAGGCGGCCATCGCCGCTCCCGACTACGCCGACGCGTACTCCGTCGACGTGCCGCCCGGCGCCACCACCGACCCGGCTGCCTGGACCCGGGCGATCTTCGGCCGCAACGCCTTTCCCGAACGGGCCCGGTCGGCCACCGAGCACCTGACCGGCAAGGCGATGCCGATGCTCGACTTCGTCGGCTCGGTGCGCGTGCTCGACGGCCGCGTCACCCTCACCACCCTGGTGCGCTACCGGAATCCGCTGGGAAGGCTGTATTTCGCGATCGTCGGTATCGCCCACCGCAGGCTGGTCCCGCGCATGATGGCCCGCGCCGAGCGAAGGATGCGCGATGCCGGGTGAGTTGCCGCCGGGGCAGCGACCCGCACCGCACGAGCCGTTCGGGCTGCCGCAATTCGGCGGTGTCCGAGCGCGTTCCGGGCCCGGCCATCGGGTGTCGGTCGGCGGCACGGCCCGGCACCCGGCGCAATTCGGCATCGCCGAACTCCTCGGCGCGGGGCAGCGGTGCGTCCGGACCAGTGACCTGCACTGTGTCACGACCTGGAGCGCGATCGGATTGACCTGGGAGGGAGTGCGTTTCGCCGATGTGTACCGGCTGCTGGCCGAGCGCGTCGTCCCGCATCCCGGCGTCCGCTGGGTTCGCTTCACCGGCCTCGACGGTTACTCCTCGACGTTGTTCCTCGACGACGCCCTCGCCGCCGATGTCCTGCTCGCCGATCGCCTGTCCGGCGCGGAGCTCACCGACACATTCGGCGCGCCGCTGCGTCTCGTCGCGCCCGCGCACTACGGGTACAAGAACGTCAAGCAGGTGTGCGCCATCGACTTCCTGCGGTCCTACGATCCGGGGCAGGCCAGGATCATCTCCCACCCGCGCGGCCGGGTCGATCGGGAGGAGCGGGGCCGGGTGCTGCCGGGACGGTTCTGGCGTGCGGTGTGGCCGGGGCAGGTCGAGCGGGTGCGCGCGCTGTTCCGCGCCGAGCTGGACGAGCCACGCTGACCGAACGGTGCGGCGATCGAACCGATCGGTCTCGATAGTCTGGACTGGTGCTGTTTCTGGAGGAAGGCCCACGGACCGGCCCGGCGATCGTGTTCGTGCACGGCATTCCCGGCTCGGTCGACTGGTTCGCCGCGGTCGCCGAGCGGCTGGCGCGCGACCACCGGGTGATCCGCGTGGACGTCCACGCCCAGGGCGCGGACTCCGGTGACTTCACCGCCGCCGCCCGGACCGCGCCGATCATCGAACTGTTCGACGAGCTCGACCTCGCGCGGGTGACGGTGGTCGGGCATTCGTTCGGCGCCGAGATCGCACTGGAACTCGCCGCGGTCTCGCCCCGGGTGGCCCGCGTGGTGGTGGTCGGGCAGGCGCCGGACTACCGGATCGCGGCGATCCCGGCGGCGGCGACCTGGGTGGTCCGGCCGTGGACGGTGCGGCTCGCGCAGCGGTGGACGCCGAGCCTGGTGGTCCGGCTGGCCCACCGCACTGCGTTCGCGCCGCGCTTCCGCTACGACTCCGCGCCCGGTCTGGCCGACGCGGTGGTGCGTGACTTCCGCGCCGCCGTCCCCGCCGGCCTGGCCTATGCCGCGGGCCCCCGGGGCGACGACCTGGCCGCGCGTCCGCTCGACGATCGGGCCGCCGCGCTCGACCTGCCGGTCCTGGCCATCCACGGCCGCCATGACCACCTCTACGACAGCACCGCCACCCTGGACCGCTATGCCGCGGCGGGTGCGCGGACCCATCTCGTCGAACACGCCGGTCACTCCCCGCAGGTCGAGCAGCCGGACGAATTCGTCGCGGTCCTGCGGGAATTCGTCGCCGAGACCTGACTCAGAACCCGTCGACGGCGGTCACCACGAACGGTCCCGGCGCGCCGGTGCCGCCCATCGGCCCGCCTTTGTCGAACTGCGACGACACGATCAGCGCCCGATCGCCCGCGTGCGCCATCGTGGTGGGGATGCTCAGTGCGGGATCGTGGAATTCGGCGACCCGCGTCGCGGTGGCACCATGGTCGGAGACGGTCCAGCGGCTGAGCGTGTTCTCGGTGTTGTGGACCACCCACAGGGTGTCGTCCCGCAGTTCCATGCCATCGCCGTGGCGCACGTCGCCACCGGTCAGCGCGACCTTGCCGATCGGCTCGCCGCCGGTCAGGTCGATCCGGTACAGCTCGCCCGCCGACATCGCCACGACCAGCAGATACGCGCCTGCCGGATCGGCGACGATGCCGTTGAGCTCGAAGGTCTGCGGATCACGCGGGCCCAGCACCGGGCCCAGGTCGTAGCCGACCGCCAGTTCCCCGCGGCCCTCGGCGATCCGGTCCGGAGTGACCCGGTAGACGACATTGCGCACGCTGTCGGTCAGATAGGCGCTGCCGTCGGCGCCGAAGTCGAGATCGTTGACGAAGCGCGGACCGCTGCCCGGCACGACGAACGAGGCGAGCAGCGCGCGCGATCCGGTGTCGTACACCGCGACGCCCACGCCCGAATCGATCACCCACAGCCTGCCGTTGTGGTCGACCCGCAGGCCGTTGGCGGTCTTGCGGCCGTCGGCGCCGGCGGGCAGGAACACCTCCGCCCGGGTCGCGTTCGCGGCGGCCCGGTAGACGGCGCCGTCGGCGAACGAGCCGACGAAGCTGTCGCCGGAGCGCGCGTCCACCGCGATGCCCTCGGGATAGACGGCGGCGCCGGGCAGCTCGTAGGCGGTGCTCAGCCGAGGTGTGGTGGGCGCGGTGTCGGTGCCGCACGAGGTGACGGCCAGGCAGGCGACGGCCAGGGCGAGGGTGGCGCTGGTCCTGATCATGATGAAGCCTCTCAGTGATGTAATGCTAGACATCAAGTGATAGGCAGGAATGTAGATTAGGGTTCTAATGATCGTCAAGATCATTATGTGATGATGGGCGGATAGCATGCACCCATGACGTCCATGCCCGCCGCCGAGAGGCTCGGCACGTATATCAAGCGCGCCGAGCAGTCCCTGATCGCGGCGAAGACCGCCGCGCTGAAGCCGGCCGGGCTGACCGTTCCGCAGTACAGCGCGCTGCTGCACCTGGCCGAGAACCCCGGCATCTCGGCCGCGGCGCTGGCCCGGCTGGCGGGGGTGACGCCGCCGACGATGAACACCGTTCTGACGAACCTGCAGGACCGGGGCCTGGTCGAGCGGACGCCGCACGAATGGCACAAGAACGTCCTGGAGACCCGGCTGACCGACGCGGGCCGGGAGGTGACCGCGGACGCCGACGTCCGCGCCATCGCGGTGGAACGCGACCTGGCCGCCCGCTTCACCGCCGAGGAACTGGCCGCGGTGACGGCGCTGCTCACCCGCACGGCGGAGGCGCTCGACGAGATCCGCGCCGATCTCTGACCCTGAAACGACGAGAGCCCGCCGGATCATCCGGCGGGCTCTCGGCGTTCGGGTGGGTCAGCGCTCGGCGGCGGCCTTGACCTTGCTCAACGTCTCCCGCATGCCCGAGACCAGGTCGGCCTCGAACTTCTGCTCGCCGCCCATCGCGACCTTGATGGCGCCGCGCAGCCAGCCGGGCAGGCCCCGGGGATCGACGGTGCGGGTCTCCACCACACGGGTGCCGGTGGCGGTCGGCTCGAGGTCGTAGCGCCACACCGTGCGGTTCTCGTTCATCCGGAACGCGAAGGACTTGTTCGGCTCGAAGGTCACGATGCGCGAGGTGGTCGGGTAGATCTTCCAGCCGACCTTGTTGACGTTGACGGTGAACGCGCCGTCGCGGACGCCGCCGAAGGGGATCATCTTCAGCGTCGTCGGGCTGAGTTCGGATACGCGACGCAGGTCGGCCAGGATCGACCACACTTTCTCCGGCGCTGCGGCGATATCGATGCTGGCTTCGAGATTGTTCGGCAACGGTGCCTCCGGGATGGGTGTGACGGTCTGTCACGCACAGCATAGGCACCCGCGACCTGGGGATCCTCCGCCCCTGGTCGGATTTTTCGCAGCCTGGTCGCAACACTGGTCAAAAGATTTGTGGCCGAATAATTTTCGTTGCACGGTCACGAGTTCCAGCTACGAGTCGGCGGCGGGGTGCTCCGGGTGACGACCGGATGGCGGGGAGTTCCTCGTTGTGGAACGGCGTGCACCTTTCCGGGCGAGCGCTGCCCGAGGCCGTGCTCGCCCGCCCGGCTCTGGTCCCGCTGGACGGACCCGGCACGTTGTGGTTCGTCATCGCGCGGATCAAGCACGCCTGGGCCTCACGCCACCCAGGCGGGCAATGCTTCCCGGGCGGCCAGCCAGTCCGGGGGCACCCCGCCCGGCGTCCCGATTCCTGTGCGCGCGGCCACGATTCCGCCCACGATGGCCGCGGTGGTGTCCGCGTCGCCACCCGCCTCGACGCAGGCGGTGATCGCGGCCGGAAAGTCGTCGAGGAAGCTCGCCGCCGCCCACAGTGTGAACGGCACTGTGTCCTGCGCGCTCACCTGCGCGCCGTTGCCGAGCTCGTACGCGGCTTCGGCGACGGAGCGTCCGAGCAGTTCCCTGGCGCGCCGCACCCCACTCGCCGTCCGTCCCGGCACCAGGTACGGCTCCACCGCGTCCAGGAGTTCCGCCGGCGCGCAGTCCGTTCCGCGACCGGAAGCCGCCCAGCTCGCCGCCACCGCGACAGCCATCGCCCCCACGATCGCCTCCGGGTGCCGATGCGTCACCTCGGCCGTCGAGGCCGCCTCCGCCGCGGCCCGATCGAGATCACCGGCGAAATACGCCCCGAGCGGGGCCACCCGCATCGCCGCGCCGTTTCCCCACGACCCACGCCCGTCGAACAGCGCCCCGGCCGCCTCCGGCCAGGGCCTGCCGTCCCGAATCTGATGCAGCACAGCGACTGTCCCGCCGCTGTACCCGCGATACGGTTCGCACCGATCGGCGAACGTCGACGCCAGCGCGTCCCGGTCGATGCGCCCCCGCCGGCGAATCTCGGTGAACACCGAACACGCCATCTCGGTGTCATCGGTCCACTCCCACGGCCCCGCCGGCGGCCGCCCGGCCACCAGTTCCGCCACCGACCGACCTGGCACGAAGAACTGTGCCCCCAGCGCATCCCCCACCGACAGTCCGTCCAGGCTGTCGCGAGCGGTCTCGAATTCCCTCACCATGTGCAGGTCATCCTGCCACCCGGTAGTGGTCGATGCAACTAGAACTACTGTCCGTGCTGATACCGGCGGCGGCCCGCCATGGATCGCGCCTGCGCCGTTTCGGCGACCGCTACTCGGTGTCCTCGTCGGCGTAGCTGAAGTCCTCGATGGTCCAGGGATCGGTGGGCTGGTCGCGCCAGGCGAGTCTGCCGGGGGACAACGTGGACAGCTCGATGACCGAGGAGTCGGCGTCGGTGACGTGCTGGATGGGCAAAAGGGTGGCGGTGTCGGCGCCGAGGGGGTCGCCGGAGCCGTCGCCGACGATCCACTCGCCGTCGGGGTCGCGAACGACGACCAGCGCGGGGCTCTCGCCGGTGGCGACGGTGTTGTAGACGTAGGCCGTGACCTCGGCGGGGAAGGTCAGTCCGTATGGCGGCGGGGGTGGGTCGCTCGGGTTGTGCTCGGCGAGTGCCGGTGTGGCGGTGCGCCATCGGTCGGTAGCGGCGCCGATGTCGTAGCACCACAGGCCGTCGGCATGGCCCTGGGCGAGGGTGGCTTTGGTCTCCTCGAGATCGCTGTCGGCGGGGACGTTCAGCGCGACCAGGCCGGTGGCGCTGCCTTCGCCCTCGACACCGAGCGGTTCGAAGGCGTCGAGCACGGCCTGGCGGACCTCGGCGCGCAGGCAGCCCTCGACCGGGATGACCCGGATCGTGCAGTTCCCGGACGGCTCGAGCACGTCCCCGGCCCACAGCACGCCCTCGTCGTCCGCCTCGACCGCGATCACGTCACCCAGCGCGACGCCAGTGGCGTGAAAAGGGATGTTGTCCAGCCGAACCCGCTTCTCGTCGAGCCGGACGGCCCACATCCGTTCCGTGCTGAACGCGTGCCAACCCGAGGGGTCGTCCGGCAGCCGGAACACCACCCGCACGTAGTCGGTGTCGTCGTCCTCGTTCACGGTCATGCGGGAGAGCATGCCAGGGCGATACGCCTATTTCCGGAGAAGGTCGGCGCGCAGCGCGGCGTGCAGCGGGCGCAGCGCGTCGACCGCGTGCCTGCCCCAATGCGCGATGAACGACAGTCGCCACTCGAACACCACGTCGTGCCAGTCCGATCCGGTGTCGAGCGCGTCGAGGCCGTGGCGCAGGTCGCGCCAGATGTCGGTGAGGTCGTCGGCCAGCGAGCCCGCGCTCACGGGCGCTTCGGTCGTCGTGTCGAGATTCGACCAGTAGAGGTCGGCACGGCCCAGCACCTCGCCCAGCTGCTCGAACCGCTGGAACCACCGATCCCGGCTGATGAAATCCGGTACCGCGGTCGCGGTCGGCTCCACGTGCGGTAGCGCGCACCCGGCCGCGACGAGCCCGGCGAGCACCGGCACGAGGACTCGTGCCAGTGCCGCCGGCTTCCGCTCACCGGTGAGTCCCTCGACGGCCGCGCAGTACTCGCGCGCGGCTCGGACGAACGTCTCGACCTCCGGCGGCTTCGCACTCATCCGGTAAGGATGGTCGGCTCGCCGAACCTCGGCAAGTCCCCTCAGACGCCGCGCACCCGCGTCGACGCGAAGGCCGCCGCCGCGCCACCGACGCCGAGCGCGGCGATGGCGAGCGCGACCGCGGCGAAGCCCGCGTGGGCGACCAGGCTGGCCACCTGGGGGCCCGCGCTGGCTCCGAGGAACAGGGCGAAGGTGTAGAGCGCGGTGGCCGCGCCCCTGGCCGCGCCCGCGTGCGCCGCGATCGCCTGGACCGCGGCGGGCGCTGCGATCGCGACCGCCGCCACGAACGCGAACAGCCACGTGCCGACCCAGAGCCCACCCAGCGGCACGGCGGTGAGCGCGGCCGCGATCCCGGCCGCGCCGAGGGCGGTGATCAGCCGGAGCTCCGGATTGATCGTCGCCAGCCTGCTCGCCAGCAGCGGGATCGCGATCATGGCCGGGATCGCGCTGGCCCGCAGGGCGAGCAGGGCCGTGCTACCGGTGCCGATGCCGTCGGGCGGGGCCAGCTGGATCCCGGTGTAGATGCCGACGAACGACCCGAGCACGGCCAGGCAGCTCAGGTAGAGCAGGGCGAGGCGGGGCGTGCGCAGCAGCGCCGCGAAGGCCACGCCGACCGAGCGTGCCGACGCGCTGCCGCCCGCCCGCTGCCCTGGTTCGAGCACCAGCCGCAAGACGACGGCCGAGACCGCGAACGCCAGCGCGCCCGCCACGAAGACCGCCCGCCAGCCGAACGCGTCGTCGACCAGTTGCGCCACTACCTGCGCGATCACGCCCGCGCCGAGGAACGAACTGGTCAGGCAGGTGAGTGCGAAGACCCGCCGCTGCGGCGCGATCCGCTCGGCGAGGTAGGCGAAGGCCGCCGGTGCGAAGAAGGACGCGGTCAAGCCCTGCGCCACCCTGGCGGCGAGGCCGGCGCCGAGATTCGGCGCGGCTATCACCAGCAGGGTGGACAGGGCGGTCGCCGCCAGGCCCCCGACGATCACCGGGCGGCGCCCCCACTGGTCCGAGAGCGGACCGGTGACCAGGAATCCCGCCCCGTAGGCCAGCCCGAACGCAGTGGTGGTCCAGGTGGCCGCGGCGCGGGAGGTGTCCCACACCGCGGCCAGGTCGCCCAGCACCGGCAACACCACGTAGAGCTGGCCGACGACGAGAATCCCGACGGCACAGACCGTCGCGACGGTCCGGCCGGTCGGCGCCCACCCCCGATCGGTCGACTCAGTAGTCGCCGGCGAGCTCACGCGCACGTTCCTGAGCCGCGTCGAAGCCGACCTGGGGGTCTTCGGTGAGTACGGTCGGGGCGAAGCGGATCTCGGCCACGTCCTTCACCCCGACGAACCGCAGCCAGTCCTGCACGAACGGGGTGGCGAAGTCGTTGCCGAACTGGATCGGCACCCCCGGCTGGTGCACGCCGCTGGTGTAGACGGTGACGGCGCGCTTGCCCTCGAGCAGGCCGCTGTAGCCCACCTCGGGATCGAAGGCGAACGCCCAGCCGGGCTGGGTGACGATGTCGACGTACTGCTTGAGGATGTAGGGCACGCCGTGGTTCCAGATCGGGATGTTGAGGACGTAGAGGTCGGCCGCGGCGAACCGGTCGAACACGGTGCGCGCCTGCTCCCAGGCGGCGACCTGTTCGGGCGTCTGCTCCGAGCCGGTGAAGACGGCCAGTTTGGCGGCGGCCGCGTGGGTGCCGAAGTCGGGCAGGCCCGCGTCGAACAGGTCGAGGGTGTCGACGCGCAGGCCGGAATCCCGCGCGGCGAGGGCTTCGATGAAAGTCTGTGCGATAGCGCGGGATTGGCTGAATTCGCCGCGGGCGGAAGCGTTGATGTGCAGCAGAGTGGTCATGGGAATAGCAGTACCGAGCCGGGTGAACGTCGACAATGATTTGTCGCAGGCTGCGCTGATCGGTCACCGATTTCGGCCGGCACTTTTTGTCTCGAGCTGATCGCAAATCGGTCGTGCGCCGATCGCCGCAGCTAGGGCCGTATCCGACTGTCCCGGAACGGCATCAGTGGTGGTCATGAATCGCCGGACGCCGCGTGACCTGCTGCTACATTTCCTCCCACGGTCACGAGTATCAGCACTTTCGAGCCCCGGCTCGCTGATCGGCAACCCTCGCTCGGCGGTGGGGTGCCCCGGGTGACGACCAGGTGCTCTCGACAGGGAGAGCGCAAGCGCCGAAGGGTTCTTTCGTGCGTTCGGCATGTTCGAAGGAAAAATCAGCAATGAGCAAGTTCTCGATCGGCTCGCGCCGTCGTGTCAAGATTGTCGCCGGTGCGCTGGCGGCGGTGACGGTGGCCGCCGCGGTGGTCGGTTGCAGTGATTCCGGTAGCGGCGAATCCGCCGATGGACCGGTATATTTCGGTGTCTCGGGGCCCCGGACCGGTCCGTCGGCCGAGTACGGGCGCCTGTGGCAACAGGGCTTCGAGCTGGCTCTGGACGAGATCAACGCCGCGGGCGGTATCAACGGCCGCAAGGTCGAATTGAAGTGGGAGGACTCGCAGTCCGATCCCAAGCAGACCGTGCCCATCGCCACCAAGTTCGTCGACGACAAGTCGATCATCGCCGAGCTGGGCGACTTCTCCTCGCCTGCCTCGATCGCGGCGTCGCCGATCTACAACCGCGGCAAGCTCGTCCAGTACGGCTTCACCAACTCCGCGGTCGACTTCACCAAGGCGGGCGACTACTCGTGGAGCCCGTCGATCACCCTCGACGTGTTCCAGGAGCGCAATGCCGAGTGGGTGTCGAAGAAAGCCAAGAAGGTTTCGGTGGTCTACCTCGAAACCGACTGGGGTAAGCAGGCTTTCCAGTTCTTCGAGAAATTCGCCGCGCAGAAGGGCGTGGAGATCGTCTACTCCTCGCCCATCCTGCCCGACTCCACCGATGTGAAGCCGATACTGATCAAGGGCCGCGAGGCCAACCCTGACGCGGTGGTGCACCTGGGCTACGGCCCCGACGGCGCGCTGGTGGTCAAGCAGCTGCGTGATGTGGGCTTCACCGGCCAGTTCTTCGGTGGCCAGAACACCCCGCAGTTCATCTCGCTGGCCGGCGCGGCCGCCGAGGGCGACATCGTCAACGGAATCTTCAGCCCCGCCGACCCGGACCCGAAGGTGCAGGACTTCGTCACCAAGTTCCGCAAGAAGTTCAACACCGATCCGGGTGACTTCAACGTCTACGCCTACGACGCGCTGCACGTGGTGGCGCAAGCGGCCGAGAAGGGCGGCGCGACCCGCGAGGGCATCCTCGACGGTCTCCGGACCGAAACGCAGTTCACCGGAATCGGCCTCGGCACCTTCGCCTTCGACCAGGAAACGCGACGCCCGAAGGGCGTGACCCCGCGTGAGCTGGTGCTGAAGGAAGGCAAGTTCGTGCCGACCGGCAACCGCTGATGTTCGACACGCTGATCGCCGGTGTGGTCCACGGCAACGCGTACGCGCTGCTCGCCGTGGGCATCACCCTCATCTTCGGTGTCACCAATGTCATCAACTTCGCGCACGGCGCGGTGTTCGCGCTCGGGTCGATCCTGGGCTGGTGGTTCATCGCCGAGCAGGGCCTTCCGCTCTGGCTGACCATCGTGCTGGTGCTCGCGATCACCGCCGCCGTCGGTGTGCTCATCGATGTGCTGGCGGTGCATCCGCTGCGCAAGGCGCCCGCCATCGCGGCACTGCTGGCGACGGTCGCAGCCGGGTTGATCATCGAGAACCTGACCCAGATCGTCTTCGGGCCGGACACCCGTCCGTTCCCACAGGTGCTGCCCACCAACAACTTCCAGCTCGGTGGGGTCCGCTTCGGCACCTCCGATCTGGTGATGTTCGCGATCACCCTGGTGGTGATGGCCGGGCTGGCCGGGTTCCTTCGGTTCAGCCGCTACGGCCTGGCCATCCGGGCCACGGCCCAGGATCCCGACGCCGCCGCCCAGATGGGGATCGGGGTGAGCCGCATCCAGGTGCTGGCCTTCGCCATCGCCTCCGGGCTCGGCGGTCTGGCCGGCATCTTCGTCGGCCTGTACAACTCGAACATCTCGCCGACCAGCGGCACCCTCGCGGGGCTGACCGGGTTCGTCGCCGCCACCATCGGTGGCCTCGGCTCGATCCCCGGCGCGGTGATCGGCGGGTTCGCGCTCGGCATTCTGGAGGCGTTCGGGATCTACGTCTTCGGTGACGGCTACCGCGACCTGATCACCTTCGGCGTGCTGGTGGCGTTCCTGATCCTGCGGCCCGGCGGCCTGCTGGCCAAGGTGCCCGCGATCAGCGCCGAACCGCTCACCGGCACCTTCCTCGGGGTCGGCAGGCAGTTGCGGGTGCGGTGGTGGCACGCGGTCGCCGCGTTCGCGGTAGCGGCGCTGATCGTGCCGCTGGTCGCCGACGACTACGCCATCGTGGTCGGCACCCAGATCCTGGCCTACGCCATCGTCGCGGTCTCGATGACGCTGGTGGCGGGCTCGGCGGGACAGCTGGTGATCGGGCAGGCCGGGCCGATCGCGATCGGCGCGTACACCTCGGCGATCCTCACGGTGAACCACGACTGGCCGTTCCTGGCGGCCGCGCTGACCGGCGGCGTGCTGGCCGCGGTCGTCTCCTCGATCCTGGCCGCGCCGCTGTGGAACCTGAACGGGCATTACGTCGCGATCGCCACGCTGGGCATCGGCATCGTGATCGTCGCGGTGATCCGCAACTGGGAGTCGTTGACCCGGGGCAGCTACGGCATCTTCGGCATTCCGGTGCCGAGCGTCCTCAGTCACGAGTTCGCCGAGAACACCGAGGTCTTCTGGCTGGACCTGGCGTTCCTGGTGGTCACCGTCGCTGTGGTGGTCGGGGTGCAGGGCTCGCGCCTGGGCACCGCGTTGCGCGCGGTCGGGGCCGACGAGGTCGCGGCGCGCTCCTCCGGCGTCGCGGTGCGGGACTACAAGGCGCTGGCCTTCGCGATCAGCGCGCTGTTCTCCGGGATCGCGGGCGCGCTGCTGGCCCACCAGTACAGCTATATCGACCCGACCGTGTTCAACCTGCCCATGTCCCTGCTGATCGTCACCATTCTCGTGCTCGGTGGCACCGGATCGCCCTACGGCGCGGTGCTCGGCGCGGCGGTGCTGATCGGCGTCCCCGAGGCGCTGCGACTGGCGCCCGAGGCACGCATCCTGCTCTACGGCGTGGTGTTGCTGCTGATCATCCGGTTCCGCCCGCAGGGCGTTCTGGTGAGGAGAGAACGTGTCCCCGTCCACGCCTGACCCCGTGCTCTCGGTCACCGGCCTGCACAAGTCCTTCGGCGGCGTGCAGGCGGTGAACGGCGTCGAATTGCGGGTCGCCCCCGGCGAATTCGTGTCCATCATCGGTCCCAACGGTTCCGGCAAGACGACCACCGTCAATCTCGTCTCGGGCGTGCTCGGCCCGGACGAGGGGCGGGTGGAGGTCGGCGGCGTCCGCTTGCGGCCCGGCTCGCAGGAGGCCGCGGCCAGGGCCGGGATCGCCCGAACGTTCCAGAACGGCCGGGTGTTCGGCAATCTGACGGTGCGCGAGAACGTCGAGATCGGCCTGCACACCACGATCACCGCGGCCCGCCCGTGGCAGTCGGTGGCCCGGATCCCGGTGCTGCGCTGGGTTCCGCTGGTGGCCGAGACGGTGCTGGCGCTGGTGCCGACGCCCGCGGTCCGCGCGGAACGCCGCGCGACCACCGCCCTGGTCGACACCCAGCTGGCCCGCTTCGCCGAACGCCTCGAACCCCGCGCCGAGCACAACGCCTACACCCTGTCCTACGCCAACCGCCGTCGCACCGAGATCGCCAGAGCGTTGGCGCTGCGCCCGACGGTGCTGCTGCTCGACGAGCCGGCGGCGGGCATGAATCAGACCGAGACGGCCGAGGTCGGGCGGCAACTCGCCGAGCTGAAAGCCGCCGGGCAGACGATCGTGCTCGTGGAACACAAACTGGAGCTGGTGAACGCACTGTCGGACCGGGTGATCGTGCTCGACGAGGGCCGCATCATCGCCGAGGGCACACCGGAGGAGATCCAGCACGACGAGCGCGTCGTCGAGGCCTACCTCGGGCGGCGCAGACGCCGCACGCCGCCCGCCGCTGTGCCGAACGAGAAGGTGACTGTCGGTGCCGAATGACGACAAGACCACGCCCATCCTCGAATTCGACGAGGTCACCGTGCACTACGGTCCCTCGCGGGCGCTGGACAAGGTGTCGCTGAGCGTGCGCCCCGGCGAGATCGTCTCGCTGCTCGGCGGCAACGCCTCCGGCAAGTCGACGACGATGAAGACCGCACTCGGCCTGCTGCGCCCGAGTTCGGGCGCGGTCCGCATCGACGGTGTCGACGTGAGCACCAGCCCACCGGCCGAGCGGATCGAGGCGGGACTGGCCTCGGTGCCCGAGGCCCGGCGCGTGTTCCCCGCGATGACGGTGGAGGAGAACCTCTACGTCGGCGGCTACATCCGCAAGGAGCGCCGCTCGGTGCTCGCGGCCAGGGCCGCCGAACTGTACGAGCACTTCCCGCGCCTGCGCGAGCGCCGGACCCAGCAGGCGGGCACCCTGTCCGGCGGCGAACAGCAGATGCTCGCCTTCGCCAGGGCGCTGATGAGCAAGCCACGGCTGATCTGCATGGACGAGCCGACGATGGGGCTCTCGCCGCTGTTCGTCGACCGGGTGCTCGACGAGATCGCCCGGCTCAACGCCGAATTGGGCCTGGCCATCCTGATCGTCGAGCAGCAGGCGGAGCTGGCGCTGTCGATCGCGCATACCGGAAACGTGTTGCGCGGCGGACAGATCGTGTTGCGCGGCACCGCGGCCGAGCTCCTCGACGATCCCGCCATCCGCGACGCCTACCTCGGAAAGGCCGCCGCATGAGCGGGCTGCGGCTCGGCCTGTTCACACGGCTGGTTCGCTACCACGACGCGCAGACCGCGGCCCAGGTCTACGCCGACGCGCTGGCCCAGATCGGGCTGGCCGAGGAACTGGGCTACGACACCGCCTGGGTGGCCCAGCACCACGTGGACCCGGCCGAGGGCGGCCTGCCGTCGCCGCTGGTGTTCCTCGCGCACGCGGCGGCCCGGTTCGAACGGATCCGGCTCGGGACCGCCATCGTCACCCTGGGGCTCGAGGACCCGATCCGGGTCGCCGAGGACGCGGCGGTGCTGGACACCCTGTCCGGCGGCCGCCTCGAATTGGGTTATGGCAGCGGCGGGTCCAAGAGTTCCTTCGCGCTGTTCGGGATCGCGCCCGAGGACAGGCAGCGCGTGTACGTCGAGAAGCTGGCGGCGATCACCGCGGCCCTCGACGGCGCGGAACTGGTTCCCGGCCGGGCCTTGCATCCACCGGTGGCCTCGCTGCGCGATCGGGTCTGGCACGCCAGTTTCTCGGTGGAGGGCGCGGCCCGGGCAGGCGGGGCGGGTGCGGGTCTGCTGCTCTCGCGGACCCAGCCACGGGACCCGGGTGTCGCGCTCGACGACGTGCAGGCGCGGTTGATCAGCGCCTACCGGGACAACCTGCCCGGCGGCGCGATCGCCCGAATCGGTGCCTCTCGTAGCGTTTTCGTCGCCGACACCCATGAGGAAGCCCACCGGTGGGCGCAGCGGGGAGCCCTGCGCTTCCTGGAACACCTTCGTACCGCGGGGATTCCGGAAGTGGCGTCCACCGTCGAGGAGGTGCTGCGCGACTCCGCCATCGGCACTCCCGACGAGGTCGCCGCGCAGCTGGCCGCCGATCGCGCGGTCGGCGCTGCCACCGATCTCATCGTCCAGGTTCATCCGATCGATCCCGACCAGCGCGCCGTGCTGCGATCGATCGAACTTCTCGCCACCGAGGTAGCACCGCGCCTCGGCAGGCAGGTCAGCGAAAGGGGTTCGGCATGAGTGCCGCGACCGATGTCATCGATGCGGTGCTCGGCACCGAGGCGGCGGCCAGGGTCGCCGTCGTCCGACGGTCCAGGCCGGCGGTCGTCGAACACACCCAGGGCGTGCACGACGCGCTGTTCGAGGGACCGGCGGGCCTGGCCTTCGGTCCGCGGCGGTTGGCCGCCATCGCGGCGCATGTCGCCACCCTGGCCGAGGCCACCGAGCTCGCCGCCTACTACGCGGGCCGCGCGGGAAGCGCTGGGAACGAACCGGATTCGGCGGGCGACACCGTACTGGCCGCCGCGCTGCGGCACGCGGCCCGGCTCACCACCGCGCCGGCCACGAGCACTCGCGCCCATATCGACGTGCTGCTGGCGGCGGGTCTGTCGGAGACCGATGTCGTTACCGTCTCCCAGCTCGTCGGGTTCGTGAACTACCAGGTCCGCCTGCTGGCCGGCCTCGAATTGATCGGAGCCGCACGATGACCGAGGTCCGTGATGTCCAGACTCTCGCGCGCCCGGCCGGTTTCACCCAGGACCAGCTCGACTGGGTGCCCTGGGTCGAGCCGATCGCGCTCGCCGACGCCGACCAGCGGCAGCGCCCGCTGCTGGAAGGCGGGCGCGGGGAGAGTCCGTACTTTCGGCTGCTGGCCCGCAATGCCGAGGTGCTGGCCCATCGCAGCGCCAACGACAAGGACATCTTCTACAGCCGGGAGGGGTTGACGCGCGCCGAACGCGAACTCGCCGCGACGGTTACTTCCCGGTTCAACGGATGTGAGTACTGCGCGTCGGTACACTCTCGTTTCACATCCCAGTTGTCCAAGCGCGCCGACGATGTCCAGCGGCTGCTCGACGACGGGGTGACGGTCCGGATCGACGAACGTTGGGACGCGATCATCGATTTCACCGCCGCGCTGGCCGCGCACCCGCCCCGGCCCGCGCACGCGGAACTGGCGCGGCTGCGCCTGCTGGGATTCGATGACGCCGACATTCACGATCTGGTGCTGTCGACGGCGTCGTTCTCGTGGGCGAACCGGCTCATGTCGAGCCTGGGCGAGCCGGAAGTTCCTGGGGCTTGTGCCAAGTGACAAAAAAGTTCTAGGAAATTCCTCTAAAACACTCCCTGTTCAGATTTGCCTCGGTATCGTCCGAGACGGCAAATGGCCAGTGACAACGTAGTCACAAAGCATCAACTTGGAGTGACACATGCTTTACAACATCACCGATGACGGCTCTGACGGCAACATCCTGACCCTGCTGCTGGGCCTGCTCACCAGCTCGCTCAGCACCGGTTCTGCGCAGGCCTCGGGCAACTGAGCGGACTGTAGCCAACTTTCGGCTAACGCGCGGTAAGCCGGAAGGGCAGCCGAAGGGCCCGATCCATGACGAGGGGATCGGGCCCTTCGGTATTGTCAGCGACAATGTCACAGGATGCGAATACGGGACGAATGTATGCCGGGCAACCCGTAGAGGACCGGCAACGCCAGCGGCGTGCGCGTTTTCTGGAGTCAGGCCTGACGGTCTTCGCGCGCGACGGGTACGCCAACAGCTCGGTCGGTGCCATCTGTAAGGACGCGGGACTGTCGTCCCGTCAGTTCTACGAGGAGTTCACCGGCCGCGAGTCGTTGCTGTTGGAACTGTACGAGCAGATCGATCGGCAATCGCGCGAAGCGGTCGCCACTGCTCTCGAAGCGAAGACCGACGCGACGGTGCTCGAACAGATCGATGCCGCCGTGCGCGCCTACGTCGAGGCGATCGGCGCCGATCCACGCAAGGCGCGGGTGGCGCTCGTCGAGGTGGTCGGCGCGGGCCCCAAGGTGGAGAAGTTCCGGCTGGAGCTACGGCGCGTGTGGGGCTCGCTGCTGGCCAGCGCCGCCGAGGACGCCGCCATGCACGGCGAGATCCCCTCCGGTGACTACGAGCTGCGCGTGCTGGCCATCATCGGCGCGGTCAACTATGTCGTCGACGGCTGGAGCGGTTCCGATCCGCGGCCGCCGCTCGACGACGTGATCCAAGTGCTGAGCCGGGTGATCCTCGGTGCGGTAGGGGCCTGATGCCCCGGGTCGAGGTCGTCCCGATCCAGGTGCCCGACGGCACCACCCTGCCCGTGCGGCTCATCCCCGCGCGCGGCCCGCATCGACATCCGGTGACTCCGGACGCGCCGCGACCGGTCGTCGTCATCGTGCCCGGCCTCGCCGTGCCCGGTGAGTTCTACGAGTACTTCGGCGACCGGCTGGCCCAGCGCGGCTTCGACGTCGCCATCGGCGAGCTGCGCGGCAACGGTGACAGCACGCACCGGCCCGACGCCGACAGCGCCTACGGCTACCACGAATTGGCCTCCGTCGACTTCCCGGCGATCCTGCAGGCGGTGCGCGACCGGTTCCCCGGCAGCACGCCCTACCTGCTCGGCCACAGCATGGGCGGGCAGCTCGCCGTCCTCTACGCCGCCAGGGCGCGCGGGCGGATCGCCGGGCTGATCCTGATCGCGTCCGGCACGCCGTACTTCCGCGGATATCGCGGGGTGCTCGGGCCGGGGATGCTGGTCGGCACGGCCGCGGTGGCGGTCGCGTCGAATCTGGCCGGGTTCTGGCCGGGGGACATGCTCGGCCGCCGCGCCTTCGGCAGGCAGTCCAAGGTGCTCATGTCGGATTGGGCGCGGCTGGCCCGCACCGGGCGCTTCGTGCCCGTCGGCGCCGATATCGACTACGAGGAACGGATCTCGCGGTTGAAGTTCCCGATCCTGTCGATCACTGTGGCCGGCGACGACCTGGCGCCGCAGACCTCCGCCGACCACCTGCTGAGCAAACTGCCCGCGGCGCCGGTGACCCGGTGGTTCCAGCCGGAGGCCCTCGGGCACAACGGCTGGATCACCAATCCGGATTCCACGGTCGACGTCGTCGAGAAGTGGCTGCGCGACCGCTAGGGCCTACGCCGAACGGCGGCCCTCCATCAGCATCTGCGTGAAGAACTCGTAGACCAGCGCCGACAGGTAGGCCGACTGCTTGTTGTCGGCCGCGCCGCCGTGCCCGCCCTCGATGTTCTCGTAGTACCAGACGGTGCGGTCCTGGGATTCCAGCAGCGCCGCCATCTTTCGCGCGTGCCCGGGGTGCACGCGATCGTCGCGGGTGGAGGTGGCGAGCAGGATCGGCGGGTACTGCTTGCCGGTGTCGGTGTTCTGATAGGGCGAGTACTCGCTGATGTAGGCCCACTCCTGCGGCTTGTCCGGGTCGCCGTACTCGGCCACCCAGGACGCGCCCGCCAGCAGCAGGTGGTAGCGCCGCATGTCCAGCAGCGGCACCTGGCACACGATCGCGCCGAACAGCTCCGGGTAGCGGGTGAGCATGACGCCCATCAGCAGACCGCCGTTGCTGCCGCCGATGGCGCCGAGGCGATCCGGGGTGGTGATGCCACGGGTCACCAGGTCGCGCGCGACCGCGGCGAAATCCTCGAAGGCGCGGTGCCGGTGCTCTTTCAGTGCCGCGGTGTGCCATTCGGGGCCGTATTCGCCGCCGCCGCGGATATTGGTCACCACGTAGGTGCCGCCGCGCTCCAGCCAGGCCATGCCCGCCGAGCCCAGATACTGGGGCGTCTTGGAGATCTCGAAGCCGCCGTAGCCGTTCATGATGGTCGGGCTCGGCGTGCCGCGACGGTCACGGTGACGAATCACGAAGTAGGGCACGGCCGTTCCGTCGTCGGAGGTCGCGAAGAACTGTTCGGTCTCGATGCCGGTGGCGTCGAAGTAGGCGGGGGCCTGCTTGAGCACCGTGGCCGGTTCGCCGATGGCACTGCTGAGCAAGGTGGTCGGCGTGGCGAATCCGGTGGTGGTGAGCATGAACTCGTCGCCGCCCTCGAGCGGGTCGAGGTTGTTCACCGTGGTCGACGACATGGCGGGGGAGTCGGCGAGTTCGGTCGTCGTCCAGCCGTCGGGGCCGGGCGTGAGCACCCGCAGGCCGGTCTGCACGTCCTGCAGGGTGGTCAGGACGAGGTGGTTCTCGGTCCAGCCCCAGCCGTCGAGCGAGGTGTGCGCGTCGGGCGTGAACAGGGCCTCGAAATCCCGTTCGCCGGCGAGGAACCCCGGCAGATCGGTGACGAGCAGGCTGCCCGGCTCGAAGGTCGCGCCGCCGACCTCCCACGCGGTCTTCAGCCGCACCAGCAGCCAGTCGCGATACCAGCTCACATCGGCGTCGGTCGGAGTCTCCAGCAGGCGCCAGGTGCCATCGGCATCCAGCAGGGAGATCTCCTCGTTGAAGAAGTCGGTCGCCCGGCCGGCCCAGTGCCGTTCGAAGCCGGGATGGCGGTCGTAACCGGCGCTGACCGAGACGTCGGTCGGCTTGCCCTCGAAGACCGTCTCCGCCTCGGCCAGCGCGGTGCCGCGCCGCCAGCGCTTGGCGATGCGCGGGTAGCCCGAATCGGTGAGTGAGCCGGGGCCGAAATCGGTGCCGACGTAGACGGTGTCGATGTCGATCCAGCGCAGCTGCGACTTGGCCTCGGGCAGGAAGAACCCGCCGTCCGCCGGTGCGATGAACTCCCTTGTCGTCAGGTCGAATTCACGCTGGACCTTCGCGTCGGCACCGCCGCGGGAGAGCTGGATGAAGGCGCGCTCCTGCGAGGGCCGCAGGACGGTGGCGCCCGCCCAGACCCAGTTCTCCCCGTCGGCCTCGGCGAGGGCGTCGACGTCGATCAGCACATCCCACTCGGGGTTCTCGCTCGCGTAGGACTCGAAGGTGGTCCGCCGCCACAGCCCGCGCTGATGCTCGGCATCGCGCCAGAAGTTGTACAGCCACGGCCCGCGCCGGCCGGGGTAGGCGATCTTGGTGTCGTCGTCGAGCATGGCGAGCACGCGCTGCTCGAGCGCGCCGAACCGCTCCGTGTCCGCGAACCGCTGCCGCACCACCTCGTTGCGGGCCCGCGCCCAGTCCAGCGCGGCCTCGCCGGTCACATCCTCGAGCCAGAGATAGGGATCCGTCACGTCCTGCTCAACGCCGCTCATTCCCCCATTGTTGCCGAGTGGCCGCGGGAGTGTGCGGGCTCACCAGGAGTGAGCGACGTCGATCACCACGCGAGCGGGGTCGTCGAGGGTGAGAACCCGGAACGGCAGGCGGGCGCGGACGCCGAGGCCGAGGGTGGTCTGGCCCTCGAACGAGCCGGCCCAGGAGGCCTGACGGAAGGTCGGGTAGTCGCCGACGTCGACGAGTTCGGCGCGGTTCGCGGGGCGGTAGGTGCTGTTGCCCTCGGCGTCGTAGGCCGGGGCTTGCACCATCACCTGGAGGTACGCGCCGCCGCGCAACGGGACCGCGGCGCCGGAGCCGTCCATGGCGACCGTGTCGACGTAACCGACGCGGTAGCCCGGGAGCGGGCCGGACAGGTCGACGACGAGGCGGTCGAAGCAGTCGTGGCGGCCGGACCGGACTGCGCCGACGGTCGCGGTGGAGTACCCCGCGCTCGACTTGTCGAGGGAGCCCCAGGTGAGTCCGCAGGAGGACGGGGTCGCGGTAGCGGGCAGGGTCCACAGGCCCGCGCAGGCCGCGAGCGTGGTGAGCAGGACGAGGAAGCGACGCATGTCGCACCGCCTTCGGGCAGTGGGAGGAAGTACTGATTGATCGGACCGATCAGACAACCCGTTAGCGTCGTTGAGGTTCCGGATGTGTTGCGATCCGTAGGATCGCAGGTCACGGACTACGACCGGAGGTGACCATGGCGCCCTTCCTGTGGGAGCAGCACTGCTGTCTGCCGTTGCATCACACCGCGCGCATCGGCGAGCTCGCCCGCTACCCGCTCGGGTCGTATCTGTCGGTCAACGTCGGGTATTCGGCGCAGACCACCACGGATTCGCTGGCGCTGCTGCACCAATTCCGTGACCAGGCATCGGCCGATCCGCGTTTCCGGCTGGTCGAGCGCCGCGCCGATATCGGCGCCGACGACGCGATCGCGCTGGCCTTCGACCTGGAGGACTCGGCCCCGCTCGGCGGTGATCTCGACAATGTGGAGATGTTCTACCGGCTCGGCGTGCGCTCGCTGCTCCCGAGCTACAACCACGCCAACGCGGCGGGCTGTGGCTGTCTCGATACCGAGGACGCCGGCCTCACCGGCTACGGAAAAGACTTGGTGCGCAAGCTGAACGAGGTCGGCGTGTTCGCCGATGGCTCGCACTGCTCGCGTCGCACCGGGCTCGATATCGCGACCAACACCGCCGTCCCGATGATCTACAGCCACTCCAATTTCGCTGCCCTGTGGGAGCATCCGCGCAACATCTCCGACGACCAGGCCCGCGCCTGCGCCGAGACCGGCGGGGTGATCGGCATCAACGGGGTGGGAATCTTCCTCGGTCACAACGCTCCCGACGACCACGCAGCCCGGCTGGCCGCCATGGCCGACCACATCCGCTACGGCGTCGATCTGGTCGGGCTCGACCACATCGGCATCGGTTCGGACTACTCCTTCGACGGCCGGGAATTCAACGACGAGATCCGGGACAATCCCGGCGCTTTCTCCGAGGCGTACACGAAATGGGGCCCGCTCCAATGGGTTCCCCCGGAGGACCTGCTCGGCGAGTCCGGCGCACCCGGCCTCGACGAGCTGCTGGCCGACCGGGGGTTCCACCGAGCCGAGCGCGCGGCGATCTTCGGCGGCAACTTCGCCAGGGTCGCCGGCCAGGTCTGGCGCGACTGACCGCAGCCGAGGCGAACCAGCCTGCCGCGCGGGGCGGCGGCGGTTCGCGCTAGTCGGCGACGGGCGTCGGCACCGGCTGGGCCGCGCGCTTGCGCGCCGTGACCTTCCCGTACAGGAAGAAGTACCCCTTCACGTACTGGCCGACGAGGATCGCGTTGATGATCGTGCCCTCGCGAATGAAATGCGGTGCGCCGAGGAAGATCAGCCCGATGCCCGCCGAGATCGCGAGCAGCGTGCAGTCGAACACGGTCTTGATGTTGCCCCACTTGCGGCCCGTCCGCTGCTGGATCGTATTCACGAACAGGTCGATCGGCATCAGGATCAGGTTCGCGCGAATCATCAGGAACAGGCCCAGCGCCAGCATCGCGTCGGCGAAGACCAGCAAGACGAGGTTGGCCGCGTACGGCTCCAGGTGGACCCACTCGGTGAGCCACAGGTTCAGGTCGAGGAGCAGTGCCAGCACCAGCGCCGGGATCATCGAAAGCAGGTAGCTCGCCTTGAAAGCCTTCGGTCCGACCAGGAAGGTCAGGCCGAGCATGATGATCTCGAGGATGAGGTTGTAGTTGCCCTGGCTCAGCGGGGTGAACACCAGCGTCATCGTGCGGGTGAGGCTGCTCTGCGGGGAGATCCCGATCCCGGCCCTGATGGCCAGGCTGAGGCCGAGGGTGAGGATATAGATTCCGGCGACGTAGGTGATCCAGCGGCGCACCTTGTTCCCGTTGTCGATGACTGCCGCGTCGTTGTCGTGCTGCATAGCGGTGGATCCCTTGCTCTGGTAGCCGACGCTATTTCATGAAGCCGAAGCGATCGAGCGAGATGAACAGCGTCAGTAGCTTGTTGACGACCGGTTCGCCCTCGTTGTGATGGCCGATTTTCGCCAGCGCCTCGTCGATCGACCGGGTCGCCTCGACGAGTTCGGTCAGGTCCATATCCGCCATGACGCCATAGAAGTCCAGCGGCAGCACGGCTTTCGCTTCCTGCTCGTCGGTGACGACACAGCCGCCGACCAGCCCGTCGAGCTGCTGGAGGTTCGCGCGCATCTCGGCGCTGTCGGATCCGACGACCACGAAGTAGGCCGACGGCGCTGGCCAGAAGGTCGAGACCGCCCCGCGCTCGATCGAGACGCCTTGGAACAGCCCGTTCACGATGTGGCGCGCGCCGTCGGCGTAGCGCTGCACGATCGAGATCCGGTTGAGCCGCACCCCGTCGTGCTCGGGAACGATCGCGCCGTCGCGCACCGGCACCCAGACCTCCTGCGCGAACTTGCGATGCCCGCGCCCGTAGACGTCGAAGAGCAGCACCTTCGCCCGGGTGCCGTCCGCCGAGATCTCGATCGGGGTGAGGTCGAGCTGTTCGGCACGCAGGCCCTCGAGCCCGGGCCTGGGCCGCTTGGCCAGCACCGAATAGTCGATCCCGACGGGCTCGAGCAGGCGCCGATCCCGGGCCACCAGCTTGCCGCCCTTGAAGACATAGCGCGGATTGATCGTGGCGAGGCTGTCGGTGAGCACGATGTCGGCGAAGCGGCCCGGGCTCAGCGAGCCGAGATCGCGGTCCTTGTGGAACGAGCGCGCCGCGTAGAGGGTGCCCATCTTGATCGCCTTGATCGGCGGCATACCCATCTCCACGGCCAGGGAGACGACCCAGTCGATATGGCCCTGCCGCAGGACCCGGTCCACCGAGATATTGTCGGCGCAGAGCTGGAAGTTCTCGGCGGGCCAGTGCCGTTTTACGATGGCGCGCAACATTGTTCGAATGACCTCCGGGCTACCGACGCCGAATTTGATCTGGGTGTTGAGGCCGTAGCGAATGCTCTTCTCGATATCGGCTTCGTTCCAGACGTCGTGGTTGTTGTCGACGCCGATCGCGGGCATGTAATTGAGCAGCATGTCCGGCAGTGATGTGACGCCCCAGTGGCAGTTGACGAATCCGGCGTTCGCCCGGCCGAGCGCGGACTTGCGGAAATCGTCGGCGTTGCCGGTCATATAGGACAGATGGGCCAGTTCGCCGAGGCCGATGACCGGATCCATCGCCAGCATCGCTTCGGTGACTTCCGGCGAGGTCTTCTTCCCCGGCGCGAAAGCGTAGAGCCGGTAGGGGAGTTTGTCGTGGTCGGCGAACAGCGCCCGGGCGGCGTCGACCGCTTCGTCGCCCGCCGCGCTGGCGAAATCGAGGGTCTCGCCGAAGACCGTGGTCGTGCCGCTCGGCACGATCGCCTCGCCGAAGGCCGCCGGATGCGCGAGCTGGGATTCGAAGTGCAGGTGCGAGTCGATCAGGCCGGGAATCGCGTAAAGGCCGCCACCGTCGAAGGATTCGCGATAGCGCACGATCGACTCGTCGGGGTTCAGCGCGATGATGCGTTCCCCGTGGACCAGCAGCGAACCGGGATAGACGGATTCGCTGTGCACGTCGAGGATGTGCAGATTGCGCAGCAGCAGGTCCGCTTCCTGCTCGCCTGCCAGGATGGCGAAGATCGTGCGGATGTGATCGTCGTGGGCGGAAACCTCGGCGGCGCCCGGGAAAGGGGCCTCGGTCGTCGAATTCTGCTGGGGCATGGCGGTCCTCATCTCGATATTTCGGCACTGTCGCTGCGCCTGTATCGATTGGACGTGATCAGCACCGTTGCCCACAAGCATTCGTTTTCGCACGAGGTGTACTAAATTTTCGTACACTAATTCCAGGAGGTGGCGGTGCTCCATTCACGATTGCTGCAGTACATCGACGAAGTGGCGCGGCTCGGGTCGATTCGCGCGGCCGGTGCCCGGCTCCATGTCGCGCCGTCGGCGATCAATCGGCAGATCCTGCTGCTGGAGGCCGAACTCGACCAGCCGCTGTTCGAACGGCTGCCGCGCGGCATGCGGCTCACCCCGGCGGGCGAGGCGCTGCTCGTGCACATCCGGCAGACGCTGCGGCAATACCGCGAGACCGTGGCCGACATCCGTGATCTGCGCGCGCTCGGCAGCGGGGAGGTCGTGATCGCCACCATGACCGGCCTGGCCAGCAGTGTCGTGGCCACCGCGGCCACGACGTTTCGCGCCCGGCATCCGCAGGTCCGGATCTCGATCCGCACCATGTCGACCCTCGACATCGTGCAGGCCATCGAGAACAGTGAGGCCGACCTCGGCCTCGGCTTCAATATCCCGCCGTCGGCGCAGCTCGAGGTCTGCTGGCAGATGAACACGCGGCTCGGAGTCGTTGTCTCGCCGCATCATCCGCTGGCCCCGATGGAGACGATCCCGCTCGCGCAGTGCACTCCGTTTCCGCTGATCTTCGCCGACCGTTCCATGGTGATCCACGGGATCGTCGCCGAGGCCTTCGCCAACGCCGGTCTCGATATCCAGCCCGCGTTCCACACCAATTCGATCGAGACGATGAAGCGGCTGGCGATGTCCGGCGAGGCGATCGCCTTCCTCAGTGAGTTCGACATCGCTGAGGAACTCCGGGACAGCCGCCTGGCCTTCCGGCAGGTGCGCGACGCTTTCGACGTCAACATCATCTCGCTGGTGCGCCGGGAGAAGCACGGGCACGGCCTGGCCGGTTTCCTGCTCGCCGACGAGATCGGCAAGGCGCTGCGGCCCGGCGAGCCCGACTAGCGGCTCGCCGTCGGCGGGCCGCTGGTCGGGCGGTGGAACGCTGTGGCGCGAGCGGTCAGGCCGACGTTTCGATCGGCAGGCCCGCCTCGGACCAGTCCTGGATGCCTTCGCGGTACTTGCGGACATCGGTGTAGCCGAGGGCTTCCAGCTCGCTCGCGACGACCTGGCTGTTGCCGCACCCGGCGTTCGAGCAGTAGACGACGACCGCCGCGTCGCGGTCCGGCAGGAGTTCGGGGGCGCGGTCGGCGACATCGTCGGCGATCAGGTTGAGCGCGCCGGGCAGGTGCGCCTTGGCGTAGTACTCCGGGCCGAGCGCGTCGAGCACGGTCACGGTGTTCGACTCGATCGCCGCGGCCAGTTCGTCGCGGGTGATGAGTGCGGTCATGGGGTCCACCTCGGTTGTTCGAAGGAAATTTATGTGCGTGCACACGCTACTAGTTGTGTGCGCACGCACGCAAGTGGGTAGACTGGTCCGGTGCCGAACGATCAGCCGTCCCGTCGTCCCGCGGTCGCCGCGTGGGCGGCGCTGTTGCAGGTGCACGCGGCGTTCGTCCCCGAACTCGACGCCGAACTCCGCAAAGCCACCGGCTTGCCGCTGACCTGGTACGACGTGCTGCTCGAACTCGACGCGGCCGGGCCGATGCGGATGAGCGATCTGGGCGACAAGGTCGTCCTCAGCCGGACCAGGGTGAGTCGCCTCGTCGCCGAGCTGGAAGCCGACGGCCTGCTGCGCCGCGAGACCAACCCCGACGACGGCAGGTCCGCGCTGGTGGCCATCTCCGACCTCGGCAGGCAGCGGTTCCGCGAGGCCGCGCCGCACTACCTCGCCGGCATCGAACGCAGGCTCGGGGCCCACGTGAGCGCCGCCGAGCTCGCGGCCGTGGCCGACACGTTGCGCAAGGTGCTCGGCGGTCCGTAGCGCCCGCTCGCGCGCACCTCACCTAAGTGGGGGACGGGTGGGTGAACTCCCCGAAACAGAGTTAGGCTCGGGGTCGTGACTTCCCACTACGATGTCGTCGTTCTCGGCGCTGGTCCCGGCGGATACGTCGCCGCGATCCGTGCCGCTCAACTCGGCCTGCGAACAGCGATTGTCGAGCAGAAATACTGGGGTGGCGTGTGCCTGAACGTGGGCTGCATCCCGTCCAAGGCACTGCTGCGCAACGCCGAACTGGCCCATATCTTCCACAAGGAAGCCAAGACCTTCGGCATCTCCGGTGAGGTCAGCTTCGACTTCGGCGCCGCCTTCGATCGCAGCCGCAAGGTGGCCGACGGGCGCGTCAAGGGCGTGCACTTCCTGATGAAGAAGAACAAGATCGACGAGTTCGACGGTCTCGGTACCTTCACCGGCCCGAACTCGCTCGATGTGGCCCTGACCAAGGGCGGCACCGAGACGATCACGTTCGACAACGTCATCATCGCCACCGGCACCACCACCAAGCTGCTGCCGGGCACCCAGCTCTCGGCCAACGTGGTGACCTACGAGGAGCAGATCCTCACCCGTGAGCTGCCCGGCTCGATCCTGATCGTCGGCGCGGGCGCGATCGGCATGGAGTTCGCCTACGTCCTCAAGAACTACGGCGTCGACGTGCGGATCGTGGAATTCCTCGACCGCGCGCTGCCCAACGAGGACATCGACGTCTCCAAGGAGATCACCAAGCAGTACAAGAAGCTCGGCATCACCATCACCACCGGTGCCGCCGTGCAGTCGATCGACGACGACGGCTCCAAGGTCACCGTCCAGATCAAGGACAACAAGTCCGGCGCGATCGAGACCGTCACCGTCGACAAGGTGCTGCAGGCCGTCGGCTTCGCGCCGCGCGTCGATGGCTACGGCCTGGAGACCACCGGTGTCGCCCTCACCGACCGTGGCGCCATCGCGATCGACGACAACATGCGCACCAACGTGCCGCACATCTACGCGATCGGTGACGTCACCGCCAAGCTCCAGCTCGCGCACGTCGCCGAGGCGCAGGGTGTGGTCGCCGCCGAGACCATCGCCGGCGCCGAGACGCTGACCCTGGGCGACTACCGGATGATGCCGCGCGCCACCTTCTGCCAGCCGCAGGTCGCCAGCTTCGGTCTCACCGAGCAGCAGGCCCGCGACGAGGGCTACGACGTGAAGGTCGCGACCTTCCCGTTCACCGCCAACGGCAAGGCGCACGGCCTGGCCGACCCGACCGGTTTCGTGAAGCTGATCGCCGACAACACCCACGGCGAGCTCATCGGCGGCCACCTCATCGGCCCCGACGTCTCGGAGCTGCTGCCCGAGCTGACCCTGGCCCAGAAGTGGGACCTCACGGTCAACGAGCTCGCGCGCAACGTGCACACCCACCCGACGCTCAGCGAAGCGCTGCAGGAAGCGATCCACGGCCTCGCCGGCCACATGATCAACTTCTGATTCGTCGAAGACACGAGGGGCGGTCGCCGGGCGACCGCCCCTCGGTCGTGTCCGCGACACGAATTGCGTGTATTTCTTTTCGGCCAAAATTGCGGGCGTTGATTTGGCGAATGGGGATGCTGTCCACGATGATCCGTGTAGTTCTTCGTTCGCTCGATAGTCGCTACACCTGATCTCGTGAGTACATGGGTAACTCGCCGGGCACGCCCACTAGCTGACTTCCTCGTGACCGCCAGCCCGGCACCCTGGCTGTTCGACCTGCCGACCACCGGCAAGAGTCGCGGGGAGGCGGACAGAGAGGCAACGGATTCGATGAGCAAGCGCATTCTCGGTTGGGTAGCTCGTGCGGCGGCAGTGGTAGCGGTGGCCGGATTCGGAACCATGGCGCCCGCGGTGGCCGAACCGCTTTTCCCCGGTGGCCCCGATCTTCCCGGTGTTCCCGCCGTCGTCCCGACGGCGTCGCCGTGCCCGGTGGTCGAGGCGAGGGCGTGCATGCGGCTGTCGACGAACGAAGCGTGGCTGGTCGACAACGGCCGGGTGATCTTCGGCCCGACGCCGATTTCGCACGGTATGGCCGGATACGAAACTCCGCCCGCGGTCACCCGGATTTCCTTCAAGCGGGAATTCCACTGGAGCACGATGCACAACGCGCCGATGCGCTGGGCCACCTTCTTCAACGGTGACATGGCATTCCATGTCGGCCCGGTGAATTCGAAGTCGCACGGTTGTGTGCGCATGACCGAGGACGGCGCCCACCGCTTCTTCGACTACCTGAACCCGGGCGACATCACGCAGGTGATCGAGTAGCTGTACGGAGTGGCCGAGGATGCTTGCCGGGACGGGTCAGCCCGTGCCCGGTGAGTCATCCATGTTCTCGCGTTCGTCTGTCGCCGGGTTCCCCTCGTGCGGTATACAGCTTGTGTGCGTAAGTGGTTGATCGGCGGGGCAGCGGTCGTCGCGGTACTGCTGGTGGTGGTCGGCGGGCTGTATGTGCTGATGAATTCGCGGACCTACCAGTTGACGGGACGATTGGTCGATCGCGTCGACACCGACGAGAAACTGGTCGCCCTGACCTTCGACGACGGGCCGACCGAACGCACGCCCGAGATCCTGCGCGTGCTCGCCGAATCGCGGGTCCCGGCCACGTTCTACCTGGTCGGGGAAGACCTGGCCGCCCACCCCGAATACGGCGCGGCGATCGCCGCGGCGGGCCACGAGATTGGCAATCACTCCTATACGCATCGCCGCATGGTGCTGGTCTCCGGCGACACCGTGCGCGAGGAGATCGAGCGCACCGACGCCGAGATCCGCCGCACCGGCTACCAGGGCCCGATCACCTTCCGGCCGCCCTACGGCAAGAAGCTCTGGGCGCTCCCCAGTTACCTCGCCGAGCACGACCGCACCACCGTGACCTGGGATGTCGAGCCCGACTCCGCGGGTGGCGCGAGCCGTGCGGACGTCGTCGCCGACACCCTGGCCCGGACTCGGCCCGGCTCGGTCGTGCTGCTGCACGTCATGCACGGGCGCGAATCCGCCGCCGCGCTCCCCGAGATCGTCACCGGCCTGCGCTCCCGAGGCTACGAATTCACGACCGTCTCCGAGCTGCTCCGGCGCGACCACGGCTGACTCGCCGGGGACAGGCGCACTCCGACTCGGCACGCGCCGCCGCGAATCGCGCCGGGCCTAGCGATCGGCCTGGGTCCGCGGAGTGGCGGATCGGTGGTAGCTCGCCTGGGCTTCGCGGACCGTGTCCATGTTGGTCTCCAGGACCACGATCAGCGACTCCAAGCGCTCGGCGACCTGCGCGCCGAGCTCGGTCAGCGTGTACTCCACGCGCGGCGGAATGGCCTCGAGCACCTCGCGATGCACCATGCCGTCGCGTTCGAGGGTCTGCAGGGTCTGCGACAGCATCCGTTCGCTCACGCCGTCGACGCGCCTGCGCAGCGCGCTGAATCGGTAGGGGCCTTCGCGTAGTGCCACCAGGGCCAGCACGCCCCACCGGCTGGCGACATTCTGGAGCACCGGCCGCGACTCGCAGTTGCGCGCGAAGACGTCGGCTTCCAGCGCCTGATCGTCGTCGGTCGACGGGGGCTGCGTGCTCATGCTGCCGATCGTACCGCCCTTGACCAGAGTGCCTGCGGAATGCATAGTGCTTACGAATAGTTAGTACTTCAAAATCGGTACAAACCCTGGAGGAAGATCATGACTGTTGCGGTGACCGGAGCGAGTGGACAGCTGGGCAGGCTCGTCGTCGAGGCCCTGCTGGCGGCGGGCGAACAGCCGGTGGCGATCGTGCGCGATCCCGCCAAGGTAGCCGACCTGGCCGAACGTGGTGCGCAGGTCCGGCAGGCGAGTTATGACGATTCCGCAGCACTCGATGCCGCGCTGGCCGGTGTCGACCGGTTGCTGCTGGTCTCGGGTAACGAATTCGGCGCCCGGGTCGCCCAGCACACCACTGTCATCCGGGCCGCCGAGCGCGCGGGTGTCCAGCTGCTCGCCTACACCAGCATCCCCGTCGCGACCGACAACCGGATGATCCTGGCGCAGGAGCATCGGGGCACCGAGGAGGTGCTCGCCACCGCGTCGGTACCGACCGTCCTGCTGCGCAACAGTTGGTACTGGGAGAACTACGCCGCCGGCGCCGCGCATGCCGTGCAGACCGGTGTGCTCGCCGGCGCCTCGGGCGAGGGCAAGGTCTCCGGTGCCCCGCGTGCCGACTACGCCGAGGCGGCGGCGGTCGTGCTCACCACCGACGGCCACGAGGGCCGCGTCTACGAGCTCGGCGGGGACGACGCCCTGACCGGTGCCGACATCGCCGCCGTACTCACCGAGGTCGCCGGCACGCCGGTGCGCTACGAAAACCTGACCGAAGCCGACTACGCGGCGGTCCTGCGCCAGGCGGGCCTGCCCGAGCCGGTGGCCGCGGCGCTGGCCGATGCCGACTCGGGCATCGCCGACGGCCTGCTCGAGGTCCGCACGGGCGACCTGGCCAAGCTCCTCGGCCGCCCGGTGACCCCGCCCGCCGAGGCGTTGCGCGCCCTCCTCGGCTGATTTCGGGGGTGGGCCGACGGGGAGTGGTGTGGCAGAGTTCGGGTGTGGCTACCGAAACTCCCCGTCGACGCGCGCACTCCTACCTGAGCGGGCTGCTGTTCGTGATGGGTGCCTTGCATTTCGTCGCGCCGAAGCCGTTCGACGGCATCGTGCCGCCGAAGCTGCCCGGCAACCCGCGGACCTACACCTACGCGTCCGGGGTCGCCGAGCTCGGCGTCGCGACGGCGCTGGCGGTGCCGCGCACCCGCCGGTTCGGCGGTTGGCTGGCCGCGGCGCTGTTCGTCGGGGTCTTCCCGGCGAACATCCAGATGGCCGTCGACGTGGTCGGCAATCCGAAGGCGAACGGCCTGTTCAAGGCCGGTGTGCTGGCGCGGCTGCCGCTGCAGATCCCGATGGTCGTCGCCGCGCTGCGCGTCGCGCGCCGCTGATCACACCCACTGCACCAGCTGGATGACGATCCCGTTCGGGTCGGTCATCTGGAAGTAGCGCTCGCCCCACTCCTCGGTCTCGATGGGCGTCTCGATCGGCACGCCCGCGGCGCGCAGTCGCTCGTACTCGGCGTCGATGTCGTCGACGATGAACACCACGAGCGTGCCGTCGCCCGCGCTGCCCGCGATGCGCGCCGGCTTGAAGGTGCTCAGGCCGGTGCGCAGGTAGATGACGTTCATTCCGGCATCGGGCCGCTGGAGGGAGACGAACCCGTCGGCGGCCATCTGTTCGGTGAAGCCGAGGTGTTCGACCAGGAACTTCGCCGAGGCCTGGGGGTCGGCGACATTGAGCGAGATGGCGGAGCCGGTGATCTGCATGCGTTCTCCTCGGTTCGTTTAACTCCGTACGATGTACGGTTGAAACCATGACGGCGAACCGAACGCTTCGCCCTATGAGCTGAGTCACAACATGAGCGCGGGACAACGCGCCGGGCACGGGCTGACCGTGCCGGTGACCACCGCCCGCCGCCGACCTGACCCAGCTCCGAGCCTCGGTCCGGCTAGAAGTCGCGGAGAGGCGGGAGAGTGTCGCGGTCGATCCGCAGCGTGGTGATGGTGGCGGCCAGGCCCTCGTACTGGTTGATCAGCAGCACGATCTCGATGAGCCGGCGCTCGTCGTAGTGTGCGGCGAGCTCGGCCCACGCGGCATCGTCGACGTCGCGGCTGGTCACCAGCTGGTCGACGACGGTGAGCAGCGCCCGCTGCCGTGGCGTCCAGCCCTCGGCCTCGGGCCCGGCGGCGACGCGGTCGATCTCCACCGCCGAGAGTCCGGCCTTGCGGCCGAGGCGGCGATGATGGTCGGTCTCGTAGTCGCACGCGCGCAGGTGCGCGACCCGCAGGATGACCAGTTCGGCCTCGGCGCGTGGCAGCCGCCCGCCCGGCATGAGCTTGCCGGAAAAGTGCAGCCAGCCGCGGAACAGCCCGCCGGTGCGCCCGAGGGTGCTGAACAGATGCGCGTCATCGGTGCCCGACGCCCGGGAAAGCACTTGCCAGACAACCCAGTTGATCGGTCCGAGCTCGGCGAACCGTCCCGGGGAAACCCGTGGTAGGGGCGCTGGATCCATCACTTCTCCACCTGTCTGCTCGTGCTCGCCCGGCCGGTTCGCAGCGTACTCGCCGGTATGGGATCGCGAAGGCGACTGCGGGAGTCGTGCCGGTTTTCTTTGGTTTCCAGTGGTTTTCGCAACAGTTGCGCGTCATGATCGGTGGGTACCGCAGCGCGCAGCGGCGGTGTGAGGTCGCAGCACTGGTAGGGGAACATCGGAATGCTGGTTCGGATCAGGCCGGATGCGGAGCTCACCGGCGCCGAGCGGGAGTTCGTCGATTGCCTGCGCGCCTATCCGAGCACGGGGCTCGCGCTGGTGGATTGCCGGGTCGGTGATCGCAGGCTGGGCGCGGTGATCGTGACGCCGCGGGGGATCACGGTCATCGAGGTGAAGGGCTTCCGGCGACGTCAGAGCGGCCTGCTCGCGGTCTCGGCCGCGGGCGAGTGGACGATCAGCGACAGCCCGCTCGACCTGGACGCCGAGCCCTCGACCGGGCTCACCGACCGGCTCGAGCACGGGATACACGCCGTGCGGGTGGCGCTGGAGCAGGCGCTGCAGGACAGCAGGCACGTCAGCGGCGCGGTGGTGATGGTGCCCTATCGGGGCGTGGTGGTGCGGCCCGCCCGCACCGCGCTGCGGTCCGGGCTGGACGTGCTGGTCGCCAATACCGTCGACGCGCACGAGCTGCGCGTGTACCTCGAGGGCTTCTCCGCCGGGCCCCGCGAATGGACGATCGACCGGGTACTCGCCACCTGCACCGCGCTGGGCGCCGGTGACCTGACGCCCGCGCGCGCCGACCTGGCCGCCGACGGCTTCGAGGGCAGCCGCCCCGCGCCGGCGCCGCGCCCGCCGCAGCCGCGCAAGTTCACCGAACCGATCCAGGCGCCGCCGCCCGCCGAGCCGTCCGAGCGCGGGAAGCTGGTCGGGCTGATCCTGTTCGTCGCGGCCGTGCTCGGTGTCTTCGTGGTGTTCCTGGTGGTCGGGCAGGCCCTGCTGCGGGACTCGCCGCACCCGCGTCCCAGCTCCGAGATCTCGCAGAGCACGACCAGGGCGCCCGCCTCGACCCCGGCCAGTCAGCGTCCGGTCCAGTGCTGGCCGTTCCAGGAAGGCTGCTGAGCCCTCAATCTCGCACGGCACGACCGAGTTTGGTGAAGGCGATCGCCTGCGCGGCCCGCACCCGGACGTGCGCGCGGGAGGAATCGATGTGCGCGGTGAGGGTGTGCAGCGCCTGGTCGCCCGCCCCGGCCAGCACCTGCTCGGCGATGGTGATGTGCTCGGCTGTCATCGCCGCGACCCGCTCGGCGGTCGGCACGTCCATGGTGCGCACCGGGCGCACCCGCACGTAGACCGCGGTGAGCGCCTCGGCGAGGGCCGAATTGCCCGCCGCCCGCAGCAGCTCGGTGTGGAACCGCTCGTCGGCGGCCACCAGCTCCGGCCCGGGTTCCGGTGGCGTGTCCCGGTATTCGCGCCAGCGCTCCAGTTCGGCGCGCACGGCGGGCAGATCGTGGGCGGCGGGGCTGTGCGGCTGGACCGAGTCCGCGGCATCGATGCGCTGGAAACCCCGGGCTTCCAGCACTATTCGTAGTTCGTAGAGCTCGTCGAGCTCGGCCAGGCGCGGGCGATAGAGGTAGAGCCCGTCCGGGTGGCGCTGGACCAAGCCGTCGGCCTGGAGCCGGGCCAGCGCCTCGCGCACCGGAGTGCGCGAGACGCCGTAGCGCTGGGCCAGCCGTTCGGCGCGCAGTCGTTCGGTCGGCGGGAGGGTCCCGGTGGCCAGGTCGTCACGCAGCGCCAGGTAGACGCGCTCGGCCAGGGACACCCGCCCCCTGCGGTTCATGGCCTTCGGTCAGATCGCCATCGCCGCGCGGACCGCGGATTCGGCACCGGCACCGCCCTCGCCCGAGGACCCCAGATGCCCCGAGTGCAGCACGTAGTAGTGCTGAGCGGCTTGCAGCGCGAAGCCGATGTGCTGCTCCACCAGCAGCACGCTGAGTCCGCCGCGCTGGGTGAGATCGATGATGGTGCGCTCGATCTCGGCCACCACCGAGGGCTGGATGCCCTCGGTCGGCTCGTCGAGGATGAGCAGCTTGGGTTCGGTGATCAGCGCGCGCGCGATGGCCAGCTGCTGCCGCTGACCGCCCGAGAGCAGGCCGGCCTTGCGGGTCAGCAGCTCACGCAGCGCGGGGAACAGCTCGAGTGATTCCTCGATCAGCGCCTTGCCGCGTTTGCGCCCGTCCGCCACGACCTGCAGGTTCTCGGCGGTGGTCAGCTGGGGGAAACTCTGCTGCCCCTGCGGCACGTAGGCGATACCGCGCTTGACCCGCTGCGACGGGGACAGCTTGGTGATCTTGTCGCCGTCGAAGGTGATCGTGCCCGACTTGGTCGGCAGCAGGCCGACCGCGGTGCGCAGCAGCGTGGTCTTGCCCGCGCCGTTGTGGCCCATGATGGCGACCACGCTGTCGTCGGGCACGGTCAGGCTGACACCGTGGATGACCTCGGTGCGCCCGTAGCCGGAGTGGATGTCGTGTAGTTCAAGCATCGGCGGACTCCTTGTTCGTCGCGTCCCCGGCCAGTGCCGCGGTGCCGAGATAGACCTCCTGCACCTTCGGGTCGGCCTGCACCTCTTCGACGCTGCCCTCGCTGAGCACCTTGCCGCCCGCGAGGACGGTGACCGAGGTGGCGAAGGAGCGCATGAAGTCCATGTCGTGCTCGACGACGACGACCACGCGGTCACCGCCGATGCGGCGCAACAGGTTTCCGGTCTCCTCGCGTTCCTCGGCGCTCATGCCCGCGACCGGTTCGTCGAGCAGCAGTACCGAGGCGTTCTGCACCAGCAGCATGCCGATCTCGAGCCACTGCTTCTGTCCGTGCGCCAGCACCCCGGCGGGCTTGTCCCGCAGCGCGGTCAGACCCGTTGTCTCCAAGGCCTCTTCGATGCTCGGCAGCACCGACTTGCGCGCCCGCAACAGCGACAGCGCCGAGCGGCCCGCCCCCGCCGCGATGTCCAGGTTCTGCAGCACGCTGAGCTGCTCGAACACGCTCGCGGTCTGGAAGGTGCGGCCGACGCCGAGGCGGGCGATCTGGTGCACCTTCTTGCCGAGCAGCTCGGTGCCGGATTTCTGGGCCGAGCCGGTGGCCGGCACCAGGCCGGTGATGGCATCGATGAGCGTGGTCTTGCCCGCGCCGTTGGGGCCGATCAGGAACCGCAGGTCGCCCTGGAGCACCGTCAGATCGACGTCGGTGACCGCCTTGAACCCGTCGAAACTCACCGAGAGACCGCGGATTTCGAGGTAGTCGCTGTCCATGCCCGCGTTGCCGCCCGCTTTGGGCTCGTGTGTGGTCATCGCGCTTCCACCTTCTCCTCGGTGACGACGGGTGCGGGTGCGGCGGGCGTCGCCGGGGCCGGTTCGGGGGTGCGGCTGTGCCACCAGCCCTTGAACAGCGGCCACAGCCCGGCCAGCCCGGCGGGGATGAAGCCGACGACCACGATGAACAGCACGCCCTGCAGGTAGGTCCAGCCCGAGGGGAACGACTCCGACAGCGAGGTCTGCGCCCAGGCGACGCCGATCGCGCCGAGAACCGGGCCGAGCAGGGTGGTGCGGCCGCCGATCGCGACGCCGATGAGGAACGCGATGGACGGGACGACACCGATGTCGGCGGGGGAGATGATGCCGACGATCGGGGTGAACAGCGCACCGGCGATGCCGGCCAGGAACGCCGCCACCACGTAGGCGACGATCTTGATGTTGGCCGGGTCGTAGCCGAGGAAGCGCACCCGCTCCTCCGCGTCGCGCACCGCGACCAGCAGTTCGCCGTAGCGGCTGCGGTTGAGCTGCCGGATCAGCGCGACGACCAGCAGCAGCGTGCCCGCGGCGATGAAGAACAGCATCTGGCGGTTGGCCGGGTCGGAGAGCCGGAACCCGAAGAAGGACCGGAAGTCCGACAGGCCGGTGAAGCCGCCGATGGCCTGCTGCCCGGTGAGCAGGATGGCCAGCGCCGCGGCCAGCGCCTGGCTCAGGATGGCGAAGTACGCGCCCCGCACCCGGCGCTTGAACACGCCGTAGCCGAGCACGGCGGCCACCAGCGCGGGTAGCACCAGGATGGCGAGAATCGCCATCGGCGCCGAGGCGAAGGGCTGCCAGAACCCGGGCAGTTCGCTGATGCCGGAGATCTCCATGAACTCCGGGACGTCGTTGCCGAGGCGGGCGGCGTCGGCGAGTTGCATGTGCATGGCCATGATGTAGGCGCCGATGCCGAAGAACACGCCCTGGCCCAGGGTGAGCATGCCGCCGCGGCCCCACGCCAGCCCGATCCCCGCCGCCACGATGGCGAAGCAGAGGAACTTGGCGAGCAGGTTCAGGCGGAAGTCGCTCAGCACCGCCGGGGCCACCGCGAACAAGAGGAAGGCGGCGATCGCGAACCCGGCGAGCGGGGTCAGCCGGGGGTAGGCGCGAAGACGTTCCGTGAGTGCGGTCATGCCAGACTCCTTGTCCGCACGGTGAACAGACCCTGCGGGCGAACCTGCAGGAAGATGACGATCAGCACGAACACGATGACCTTCGCGATGGACGCGGTGGTCGAGTATTCGATGAAGGAGTTGAGCAGGCCGAGCGCGAACGCCGCGATGACCGTGCCCTTGATCTGGCCGAGGCCGCCGATCACGACCACCAGGAACGCGTCGATCAGATAGCTCTGGCCGATGGTGGGGCTGGTCGAGCCGATCAGGGTCAAGGCCACACCGGCCACGCCGGCCAGGCCGGAACCGATGAAGAACGTGCTGATATCGGTGAACCGCGAAGAGATGCCGGAGGTTTCGGCCAGGCCGCGGTTCTGCACGACGGCGCGGATACGACGGCCCATCGGGGTGGTCTTGAGGACCGCGGCCAGCGCGGTCACCGCGACGATCGCCAGCACCAGGATGAAGATGCGGGTCTTGGGCACCACCGCGCCCGCGATGGTGATGCCGCCGCTGAGCCATTCGGGCACCAGCACGTTCTTGGCGGGCGCGCCGAAGATGTCACGCGCGGCCTGCTGCAACACCAGGCCGACACCGAAGGTGACCAGCAGCGTGTCCAGCGGGCGGTCGTACATGTAGCGGATCAGGCCCATTTCCAGGGCGGCGCCGAGCATGCCGCCGATCAGGAAGCCCATGAACAACGAGACGACCAGTGAGACGCCCGCCGACGAGAAGACTTGCTGCACAACGTAGGTGGTGTAGCAGCCGGCCATGATGAATTCGCCGTGGGCCATGTTGATGACGCCCATCTGACCGAAGGTCAGCGCTAGGCCGAGGGCGGCGAGCAGAAGAATTGAACCGAGGCTCAACCCGGTGAAGAGTTGGCCGATGAGTACATCCATGTGAGTTCCCTGCGATCGGTGACCACGAGCGGCCGACCTCGAGGAGGCCCGTTCGCGGCCGGCTCGCCGCCGACCGGCCGAGACGCTGCGCCTCGGCGCGGGTATCGGCCGGTCGGTGGTGAGCCTTGGGGGCCGCGAACACGTCGCGGCCACGCGACAGCTACTTCAAGCCCTTGGCCCAGTCGTAGGACTTCAGGTACGGGTCCGGGGTGATCGCCTTGCCCGAGTCCCACACCGTGTAGATCAGGCCGTCCGGCCGGATCTCGCCGATGCGGGCGGTCTTGGTGATGTGGTGGTTGGAGCCGTCGATGGTGACGGTGCCCTCGGGGGCTTCGAAGCTGACGCCGTCAGCGGCGGCCTGCACGTCGGCCACGGCGAAGGACTTGGCCTTCTCGACGGTGTTCTTCCACAGGAAGACCGAGGCGTAGGCGGCTTCCATCGGGTCCGAGGTGGGCTTGTCGGCGCCGAAGGCGGCCTTGTAGTCGGCGACGAACTTCTTGTTCACCGGGGAGTCGACAGTCTGGTAGTAGTTCCAGGCGGTCAGCTGGCCCGCGATGTTCTGCGCGCCGATGCCGGCGACCTCCTCCTCGGCGATCGACACCGAGACCACCGGCATCTCAGCGGCTTTCAGGCCCGCGTTGGTGTACTCGCGGAAGAACGCGACGTTGGAGTCGCCGTTGAGGGTGTTGAAGACCGCGCCCGCCTTGGCGTTGCGGACCTTGTTGACGATGGTGGAGAAGTCGGTCGAGCCGAGCGGGGTGTAGTCCTCGCCCTTGATCTCGATGCCGTTGGCCGCGGCGTAGGCCTTGATCTCGCGGTTGGCGGTCTGCGGGAAGACGTAGTCCGAGCCGACCAGGTAGAGGGACTTGATGCCCTTCTGCTTGAGGTAGTCCAGCGCGGGGATGATCTGCTGGTTGGTGGTGGCGCCGGTGTAGAAGATGTTCTTGCTGTCTTCCAGGCCCTCGTACTGCACGGGGTAGTACAGCAGCGAGTTCAGGCTCTCGAACTTGGGCTTCATGGCCTTGCGGCTCGAGGAGGTCCAGCCGCCGAACACCGCGGCGACACAGTCGGAGCTGATCAGCTTCTCCGCCTTCTCGGCGAAGGTCTTCGGGTCGGAGGCGCCGTCTTCGAGGACGATCTCGATCTTCTTGCCCAGCACACCGCCCGCGGCGTTGATCTGATCGATCGCCAGCTTGGTCGAATTGGCCACGGTGACTTCGGAAATGGCCATGGTGCCCGACAGCGAGTGCAGCGAGCCCACCTTGATGGTGTCCTTGGTGGTGTCGACGCAGGATGCTGCGGTCGTGCCGGACGACGCGTCGTCGCGGGCACCGCAACCGGTGAGCAACAGGCCTGCGATGGCCACCGCGGCAGGCACCGTGAGTGCCTTGACCAAACGGGATTCAGACATGGGGCGGTTCTCCTCATCAGGTGTTACGGCGGCGCCATGCGCGCCACAACGAACACCGCCGCGGTCTGCCCCGGTGACTGGATGTACACCGAGTTGTATACAGCGGCTGTATTCGTGAGCGGAACAGTAGAGGGAACTTGTTGCACCGGAATATCTCTCGGTCACGTGTCCGTTTCGTCTGTTTCATCCGTGTGAACAAATGCTCGGCGCCTGGTGCGGGGGGCTGCGCGCCTACGGTTGCGTAGGGACGCCACGGTGCGGCACGCTTCGAATTCGTACGACGTCGAACAGCCGGAACACGCGGCGCTCGGGCCGGGTGTGGTCAGTCGAGGAGGAGCCCAGTGGGGCACTACAAGGCGAACGTGCGTGACATCGAGTTCAATCTGTTCGAGGTGCTCAACCTCGACAAGCTCCTGGATACCGGCGCCTACGGCGACCTGGACTCCGAGACGGTGCGGCAGATCCTCGACGAGGTCAGGCGCCTGGCCGAGGGGCCGATCGCGGACTCGTTCGCCGAGGCCGACCGGCACCCCGTGGTCTTCCATCCCGACACCTTCGACATCTCCGTGCCCGAACCGTTACGCAAGACGGTCGACGCGGTGCACGAGGCGGGCTGGTTCCGCCTCGGCATGCCGGAGGGCATGGACGGCACCGCCGCCCCGAACGTGCTGATGTGGGCGATCAACGAGCTCGTCATCTGCGCCAACCCGGCGGCCAGCTTCTTCAACATGGGCCCGCTGATGGGCTCGGTGCTCTACGAGATCGGTACCGACGAGCAGAAACGCTGGGCGCGTGGCGGATTCGAGCGCGGATGGCAGGGCACCATGGTGCTCACCGAGCCCGACGCGGGGTCCGATGTCGGCGCGGGCCGCACCAAGGCCGTGCCGCAGCCGGACGGATCCTGGCACATCGAGGGCGTGAAGCGGTTCATCTCCGGTGGTGACGTGGGCGAGGTGGCGGAGAACGTCTTCCACCTGGTGCTCGCCCGGCCGGCGGGCGCCGGTCCCGGCACCAAGGGGTTGTCGCTGTTCTACGTGCCGAAGTTCCTCTTCGATCCCGAGACGCTCGAGCTCGGCGACCGCAACGGGGTGTACGTGACCGGGGTCGAGCACAAGATGGGGCTCAAGTCCTCGCCGACCTGTGAGGTCACCTTCGGCGGCACCGCGGTGCCCGCCAAGGGCTGGCTGGTCGGCGACGTGCACAACGGCATCGCGCAGATGTTCAAGGTGATCGAGAACGCGCGGATGACGGTGGGCGTGAAGTCGTCCGGGACGCTGTCGACGGGGTATCTGAACGCGCTGGAGTACGCCAAGACGCGGGTGCAGGGCGCGGATCTGACGCAGATGTCGGACAAGGCGGCGCCGCGCGTCACCATCACCCATCACCCCGATGTGCGTCGGTCGCTGGCCATGCAGAAGGCCTACGCGGAGGGACTGCGCGCGGTGTATCTGTATACCGCCGCGCATCAGAACGAGGACGTGGCACAGCTCGTCTCCGGCGCCGACGCGGAGCTGGCGCACCGGGTGGACGACCTGTTGCTGCCGATCGTGAAGGGCGTCGGCTCGGAGCGGGCCTACCAGTTGCTCACCGAATCGCTGCAGACCTTCGGCGGCTCCGGCTATCTGCAGGACTACCCGATCGAGCAGTACATCCGCGACGCCAAGATCGACTCGCTCTACGAGGGCACCACCGCCATCCAGGCGCAGGACTTCTTCTTCCGCAAGATCATTCGCGATCGCGGCGTCGCGCTGGCGCACCTCAACGGGCAGATCACCGCCTACCTGGACAGCGATACCGGCCGCTTCGCCACCGAACGCGCGCTGCTGCGCACCGCCCAGGCCGATGTCGGCGCCATGGCCGCCACCCTCACCGGCTACGCCATGGCGGGCCAGACCGACCCCACCGAGCTCTACAAGGTCGGCCTCGGCTCGGTGCGCTTCCTGATGGCGGTCGGCGACCTGCTCATCGCCTGGCGTCTGCTGGTCCAGGCCGACATCGCCGCCGCGGCCCTGGCCGCCGACGCCGCCCCCAAGGACCGCCCGTTCTACCAGGGCAAGGTGGCCGCGGCCTGCTTCTTCGCCAAGAACGTTCTGCCCGAACTCGCGGCCACCAAGAACATCCTCGCCGCCATCGACAACGACATCATGTCCATCCCGGAGGACGCCTTCTGAGGACTCGCCCTACTTGATCAGGTAGGGCGAGACCGAGCTGCGGTGTTCGCTGATGTCGAGGGCCTTGCCGAGCGGGGGGAAGGCGCGTTGGGGGCAGTTGGAGCGGACGCAGACCCGGCAGCCCGCGCCGATGGGGGTGGCCGTGGCTTCGCCGAGGTCGATGCCGTCGGCGTAGACCACCCGGCCGGCGTGGCGCAGTTCGCAGCCCAGGCCGATGGCGAAGGTCTTGCTGGGCTGGCCGTAGCGGGTGGCGCGGCGTTCGACGGTGCGGGCGACCCAGAGGTATTTGCGGCCGTCGGGCATCTGCGCGATCTGGGTCATGATCTTGCCGGGGTAGGCGAAGGTCTCGTAGACGTTCCACAGCGGGCAGGTGCCGCCACTGGCGGAGAAGTGGAAACCGGTGGCGGACTGGCGTTTCGACATGTTGCCCGCGCGGTCGACGCGGACGAAGGAGAACGGTACGCCGCGCAGGCTCGGTCGTTGCAGGGTCGAGAGCCGGTGGCAGATGGTCTCGTAACTCTGGGAGAAGAAGGCCGACAGCCGCTCGATGTCGTAGCGGAAGTCCTCGGCCACCTCGTGGAAGTGGGTGTAGGGCAACACCGTCGCCGCCGCGAAGTAGTTCGCCAGGCCGAGCATGGCCAGCTTGTGCGACGCCTCGGAGGCGAAATTGCCCTCCTCGACCAGCTTGTCGAGCAGCGGCCCGCATTCGAGATAGGCCAGTTCGGCGGCCAGCTTGAAGGTGCGCTGTCCGCCGGACAGGTGCGGGGAGATCTCGAGCTGCTTGGTCTCGGGATCGAAATGGTGCAGCACGCCCTCGCCCAGGTCGATCCGCTCGACGATCCGCACCCCGTGCGAGCGCAGCAGCCGGACGATCTCGGTGCTCACCTCACCGCCGTGGAACCGGATGCGCGCGGTGAGGTCCTCGGCCGCGGTGTCGAGCTCGTCGATGTAGTTCTGGCGCTGATAGAAGTAGTCGCGCACTTCCTCGTGCGGCTTGCTGATCGCGGCGCTGCCGGAACCGTCGGAGAAGCGGTCCTCGGTCGCGGCGGCCAGCTGCGCGCTGGTGTTGCGGTATCGGTTGTGCATGGCGACCAGGGCTCGCGCCATGCTCGGATGCGCCGAGACCATGTCGGCGATCTCTTGGGTGTCGGCCTCGATGCCGAGTTCGGCGTCCATCACGACTTCCTGCAACTCGGCGATGAGCCGGGTGTCGTCGTGGGCGGAGAAGAAGGCCGGGTCGACGCCGAAGACCTCGTTGATCCGCTTGAGCACGGGCACCGTCAACGGCCGCACGTCGTGCTCGATCTGGTTGAGATAGCTGGCCGAGATCTCCAGCTTCTGGGCCAGTGCGACCTGGCTCAGCCCGCGCTCGGTGCGCAGCTGGCGCAGCCGCGCACCGACATAGGTCTTGGCCATATGTCCAGTTTATGGGCGGTTTCGCAACCTTGCCAATGGATTCTTAACAGCGTGGGCTGAGCGATGTGTCACACCGTCGCGCTACGGTCGTCGAGTGCTGTTCAGCGATGTCGTCGCGGCCTCGGCGGCCGTGCGAGCGACCCGGTCGCGCAAGGCGAAGATCGCCGCGCTGGCCGAGCTCTTCGCCGCCGCGAGCCAGGAAGAGATCGGGACCGTTGTCGCCTGGTTGTCCGGTGAGCTGGTGCAGGGCCGGATCGGCGCGGGGTGGCGCACCGTGGCCGGTCTGGAAACCCCGCCGAACGCAGAGCCGCGCCTGACCGTCCACGAAGTGGACGGCGTCTTCACCGCGCTCACCGGGCTCAGCGGCACCGGGTCGACGCTGCGCAGACGCGAACTGCTGACGGCGCTGTTCACCGCCGCGACCGAGGACGAACAGTCCTTCCTGATCCGGCTGCTCACCGGAGAACTGCGCCAGGGCGCGCTCACCGCGGTCGTCGTCGAGGCGCTGGCGCAGGCTACCGGTATCCCGGTCGAGGTCGTGCGGCGCGCGCACATGCTCTCCGGTCAGCTGCCCGCGACGGCCGTCGCCGCGCTCACCGGCGGCGCGGCCGCGTTGAGCGCGTTCCGGCTCGAGGTCGGCAGGCCGGTCGCGCCGATGCTCGCGTCGCCGGGCGGCTCGCTGGACGAGGCGCTGGCCGAACTCGGCCCGCAGGTGAGCGTCGAACACAAGCTCGACGGCGCCCGGATCCAGGTGCACCGCGACGGCGAGCGCGTGTGGGTCTTCACCCGCACGCTGCGCGACATCACCGCGAGCGTGCCCGAGCTGGTCGAGCTGGTCGGCGGTCTCGACTGCGCCGGCGTGGTGCTGGACGGGGAGACCCTCGCACTGACCGACGCGGGCAGGCCGCGCCCGTTCCAGGAGACGATGAGCCGGTTCGCGACCGTCGGCGAGGACGCCAGGGAACTGCTGCTGCACCCGTATTTCTTCGACTGCCTGCACCTGGACGGCGTCGACCTGATCGACGAACCGTTGCGGGTCCGCCGCGCGGCGCTGGCCCGGGTGGCGGGCGCGCACATGATCCCGGCGGTGATCGCCCCCGACGCCGAGGCCGCCGCCGAGTACTACGACGACGCGCTGGCCGTCGGCAACGAGGGCGTGATGGTCAAGGCCCTGGACGCGCCGTACGCGGCGGGCCGGCGCGGCAAGGCGTGGCAGAAGATCAAACCGGCGCACACCCTCGACCTGCTGGTGATCGGCGCGGAGTGGGGCTACGGCAGGCGCACGGGATTCCTGTCGAACCTGCATCTGGCCGCGCGCGACCCGGAGACGGGCGAGCCGGTGATGGTCGGCAAGACGTTCAAGGGCCTCACCGACGAGCTGCTGCGCTGGCAGACCGCGGAGTTCCCGCGTCACCAGACCCACACCGACGGTCACGCCGTGTTCCTGCGCCCGCGGCTGGTCGTCGAGATCGCGCTCGACGGCGTCCAGACCAGCACCAGGTATCCGGGCGGTGTCGCGCTGCGCTTCGCCAGGGTGCTGCGCTACCGGCCGGACAAGGAGCCGGAGCAGGCCGACACCATCGACGCGGTGCGCGCGCTGAGCGTCGCGAGCTGACCTGTTCGAGACTTACCTGCAACAGTTTGGCAATCCGGTATCGGCATACGACACACTGTTCGGGTGAGCGCCGAACTAATGGTCCTGTTGATCGTCATCGTCACAGCTCTCGCATTCGACTTCACCAACGGATTCCACGACACGGCCAACGCCATGGCGACCTCGATCGCCACCGGCGCGCTCAAGCCGCGCGTGGCGGTGGCGCTCTCCGGCGTGCTGAATCTGATCGGCGCCTTTCTGTCGGTATCGGTGGCGGCGACTGTGGCCAAGGGCATCGTTCAACTGAACGACGTGGGCGGTCAGGACCTCCTCGTCATCGTCTTCGCCGGGCTGGTCGGCGGCATCCTGTGGAACCTGCTGACCTGGCTGCTCGGACTGCCGTCGAGTTCCTCGCACGCGCTGTTCGGCGGCCTGATCGGCTCGACGATCGCCGCGCTGGGCTGGAACGGCGTGATCTGGGCGTCGGGCTCGGAGGGCGTGCTGATCAAGATCGTGCTGCCCGCGATCCTGGCCCCGGTGATCGCCGCGATGGTCGGTGCCATCGCCACCTTCCTGGTGTACCGGATCACGCACGGCGTCGACGAGGACAAGGCGAACGAGGGCTTCCGCTGGGGCCAGATCGGGTCCGCGTCGCTGGTCTCGCTGGCCCACGGCACCAACGACGCGCAGAAGACGATGGGCATCATCTTCCTGGCGCTGGTGGCCTACGGCACGCTCGACAAGGACGACCACATGCCGCTGTGGGTGATGGCGGCGTGTGCGGTGGCCATCGCGCTGGGCACCTATCTCGGCGGCTGGCGGATCATCCGGACCCTGGGCAAGGGTCTGGTCGAGATCGAGTCGCCGCAGGGTCTGTCCGCCGAGTCCACCTCGGCGGCGATCATCCTCACCTCCGCGCACTTCGGGCTGCCGCTGTCGACCACCCAGACCGCGACCGGCGCGATCCTGGGCACCGGCATCGGCAAGCGCGCCGAGGTGCGGTGGCGGGTGATGGGCCGGATGGCCGTGGCCTGGCTGCTGACGCTGCCGATGGCAGGCATCGTCGGCGCGATCTGCTGGGCCATCGCGCACCTCATCGGTGGCCTGGCCGGCGTCCTGGTGGTGTTCGCGATCCTGATCGCCGGCGCGCTCGGCATCTACCTCCGGTCGCGGCGTGACCCGGTCGGCACCCACAATGTGAACGAGTGGCCCGAGGGTGTGCCGCCCGCGGCGACGCCGTCGTCGGTCGAACAGAACCACGCCGGGTAGAAGGGAGCGAACGTGCATACCGTGATCACGAATCTGAGTTCACTGTGGGAAGTGGTGCTGGCCGCGCTGGTCTTCGGCGCCGGGGTGCCCGCGGTCTTCGCCTTCGCGGTGCGGTGGTGGGCCCAGGCGGAGACGGTCGACGCCGAGGGTCGCGTCCGCCGGAACTACCCGGCGCTGGCCGGTGCGCTGATCTGTGTGGTCGTCATCGTCATGGTGGTGATCACCGGAATCCTGTTCACCGCCAAGGCGTTCATCGCCCATCAGTTCGGCATCCATCTGTTCGGTCAAGCATGAGCGAGGACGCGATGACAGATCCGATTCCCACTCCCGCCGTTCGGGGCAACCTGCTCTCCCGCGTGCTCGGCTGGCTGCGCGCCGGGTATCCACAGGGCATCCCGCAATCGGACTATGTCGCGCTGTTCGCGGTCCTGCACCGGCACCTCACCGACTACGAGGTGGTGGTCATCGGGGAGAAACTGATCGAAGCCAACCCGAATCGGGAATCGATCAGCGAGGCGGAGATCGAAGCGGCCATCGCCGATTTCGCCAAGCAGCAACCGGCCCCCGACGACGTCTCACGGGTGGCCTCGCATCTGGCCGCGGGTGGCTGGCCATTGGCCGAGCCGCTCGACGAAGGTGAACCGGCGCCCGAACAGAACTGACGTTACCCGCGCGACAATTACGCTGGGCCAGGGGAATTCGTGGCAGCACCGATTTCCGATTCGCCCGGATGCCCGGCGGGTGCGCGCTAGCATGCACGGGTGGTTCGGCGTGTGGATGAAACCGATAGTGGTCGTAGTTACGGTGGATTGTCGCGCCAGCAGCGAGTGGCCATGCGGCGTAACCGGTTGACCGATGCCGCACTGGAACTATTCGGCACCCAGGGTTATTCGTCGACCTCGATCGAACGTCTGTGCGCGACCGCGAATGTGTCGACCCGCAGTTTCTACGAGGACATCGGCAGTCGCGAGGCGCTGCTGATCGCGCTGGTCGACCGGCTCAACACCGCCGCGCTGCACCGTGTCGACGAAGCGCTGGCCCGCACCAGCGAGCAGCCGCTGGTGGTGCGGGTAGTGGAGAGCTTCCGCGCCTTTCTCGCCGTGACCTGCCGGGATCGCCGCGCGGCCAGGGTGTTCTACGTCGAGGTGGTCGGTGTGAGCCCGGCGGTGGAGGAGTGGCGACGCGCGCAGCGGCGATCGGTCTCCGGCCTGCTCACCAGGGAAGCCCAGCGCGCCGCCGCGCGCGGTGAAGCGGAATCGCGCAGCGTGCACCTGTTCACGCTGGCGTTGATCGGCGCGGTGAATTCCCTGGCCCAGGAGATGGTGCACGCGACCGTTCCCGGTGACGCGATCTCGGTCGACGAGATCTGCGACGAGATCGCCTATTTCATCCGGTCCGGGCTGTCGGTCCGTACCTCGGCGCTGCCGACCTGAACGCACGAAAAAGGGAGGCGTCCGATCGGACGCCTCCCTTTTCGGGTGTGCGGAGAATCAGATACCCATGCCCTGGGCGAGCATCGGCCACGACTCGTGCAGCGCCTGCTCCCAGTACGGCCAGTAGTGGGTGCCGACCGGGTTGAACATGTAGGTCGCCGGGATGTTCAGCGAGTCCAGCTTGGTCTTCAGGTTCTGCGTGCACGCGTTGGTCGCGGCTTCGATCGCGACGCCGAGGCCGAGGTTGACCACGCCCATCGGGCCGTTGCCCTCGGTGTAGTACCGCACGTCCTCCATCACCGGCAGGCCGCTGCCGCTGGAGATGTAGAGGTTGGTGCCGCGCAGCTTCTCGGCGTTGAGGACCGGGTCGTTGGCGACCCAGGCCGGGTCGTTGTCGGCGCCGTACATGTTCTCGGTGTCACCGCCCGCCCAGGTCTCCACGGAGAACTTGACGAACTGCCTGCCCATGGGGTCGGCGATCTGCGCGCAGCCGGAGTAGGCGGCGACGGACTTGAACAGGCCCGGCTTGGCCTCGGCCAGCTGGAGCACCGAGGTGCCGGAGGTGGACAGGCCGGCCAGCGAGTTGAGGCCGGTCGAGTTGAGGGTGCTGTCGAGCAGCGGGGGCAGCTCCTGGGTGAAGAAGGTGTTCCACTTGTTCAGGCCCAGGCGCGCGTCTTCCTTCTGCCAGTCGGCGTAGTAGCTGCCGCGGCCGCCGATCGGCTGGATGACATTGACCTGCTTGTCGGCCAGGAAGCCGAGCGCGTTGGTCTGCGCGGCCCAGCTGGCGGTGCCCTCACCGGCGTCGAGGCCGTTGAGCAGGTAGAGGTTGGGGGCGGGCTTGGACTCGTCGACCGGGCGCTGCACGTCGACGGTGATGTCCTTCTTCATCGCCGCCGAGTACACCTTCAGGTGCCAGGTGCGCCCGTCCTTGACGATCGACGACACGGCCGAGGGCTTCTCGGGTTCGGCCGATGCGGCGCCGCCTGCGATCACGGCCACCGACAGCGCGGCGGTCAGAGCCACGGCGGTGGTGCGCAGTGCGGCCACGGTACGTACAGCAGAGAGCTTCATCGAACAGTCGGTTCCAGTCCACGGGCCGTGTCGGCGCCGTCATCGCAGTGCTTCCCCCCTTGGCCGAACGATGCGCGCTCGACGGCTGCGGGGCTGTCAGATCCTCCGACACTCTATGTCCTCCGGCGGGACAGAATCGTTACTGGTTCACAATTGGCAGTGACCTCGAGCACGGTTAACGACCGCGCAATACTGCCCGCGAATCGGAAATACCGCCGCAACCAGCCGCTCTTATGGTGACGGCTATGGGTAAGGAAATCCCCGGCGGCGCGTCGGCCGGGATCGAGATCAGCGGGTTGAGCAAGTCGTTCCGGGTGGGTCGCGACACCGTGCGCGCGCTCGACTCGGTCGATCTGCGGACGTCGAACGGCGCATTCCTCTCCCTGCTCGGCCCGTCGGGTTGCGGTAAATCGACCGTTTTGCGAATTCTGGCCGGTTTGGACGAACCCACCGCGGGCACCGCCACCATCAACGGGCTGACGCCGGAGCGCTTGCGCGGCGGTCATCAGCTCGGGATCGCCTTCCAGGATTCGGCGCTGCTGCCCTGGCGCAGCGTGGAGTCGAACATCCGGCTGCCGTTGCAGGTCGCCGGGTTACCCGCCGAACCGGAGCGGATCGCCGAGCTGATCGCGCTGGTCGGCCTGGAGGGCTTCGAGAAGGCCAAGCCGGCACAACTGTCCGGCGGTATGCGCCAACGGGTTTCGATCGCGCGGGCACTGGTGGTGCAGCCGTCGGTGCTGTTGCTCGACGAACCGTTCGGCGCCCTCGACGATATGACCCGGCAGCGGCTGAACCTGGAGCTGCTGCGGATCTGGACCGAGAAGCCCGCCACGACGCTGATGGTCACCCACGGCATCGGCGAGGCGGTATTCCTTTCCGATGTGGTCGCGGTGATGAGCCCGCGCCCCGGCCGGGTACTGGAACTCGTCGACATCGATCTGCCGCGCCCGCGCACGCCCGAAATGATGCGGACGCCGGAATTCCACAAGCTCTGCGATTACCTTTCCGAGCTGCTGTTCGGCCGCGGTGGTGTGGCATGAGCACGGCACTCGCGGCCACGGGCGAGCGGCCACCGGTGAGCGCGGTCCCCGCGCGGCGGGGGCGGGGAATCGGTGGCCACCGGCTGGCGGGTGCGCTGGGCGTGGCCGCGCTGATCGCGCTGTGGTGGGTGCTGGCGGCCGCGGGCGTGGCCGGTGGCACGGTGCCGACGCCGTGGCGGGTGCTGTCGACCATGTGGGCGGACGGTTGGGGTCTGTACGGCCCGAATTTCCGGGTGACCGCGGCGGGCGCGCTCCAGGGCTTCCTGTGGGGCAACGCGCTCGCGATCGGGCTCGCCGCGCTGATCATGCTGATTCCGCGCATCGAGCCGCTGGCTACCCAGCTGGCCATCCTGAGTTACTGCACGCCGCTGGTCGCCCTCGGCCCGATCATCCTCGTGGTCTTCGGCGGGCGCACCCCGACGGTGTTCCTGGCCGCCATGTACTGCTTCTTCACCACCATGGTCGGCGCGGTCACCGGCCTGCGCTCGGCCGATCCGGCGAGCCTGGACCTGGTGCGCGCCTACGGTGGCGGCCGCTGGCAGCAGCTGTACCGGGTGCGGGCGATCGCGGCGCTGCCGAATACGTTCGCCGCCTTGAAGATCGCCGCGCCGTCGGCGGTGCTCGGCGCGATCATCGGCGAGTACCTGGGCGGGGTCGACAGCGGGATCGGGGTCGCGCTGACGGCCGCGCAGACCGCCTACAACGTGCCGCGCACGTGGGGGATGGCGCTGGCCGCCGCCGCGCTGGCCGGGCTGGGCTACCTGCTGGTGGCCGTGGCAGCGCGACTGATCACCCCGTGGACGGCGACGACCGAGGAGCGGCGATGACGACCACCGTGCTGCGCCGGATCGGCCGGTTCCTGCTGCCGCTGGCGACCTCGCTGATCCTGCTGCTGGTCATCTGGTCGCTGTTCTTGCGGGCGTTCCCGCAGATCGGGCCCAGGGTCGGCAAGACGCCCTCGGACATCTGGCGCTACCTGGTGACCGCGCCGGGCGCCGCGACCGCCCGGCAGGCGATTCTCGACGACCTCGCGATCACCCTGCGCGACGCCACGATCGGCTTCACCGTCGGGATGCTCGGCGCGCTGGTGGTGGCCGCGCTGTTCGTGCTGTTCTCGGCGGTGCAGCAGACGTTCATGCCGGTGGCGATGCTGCTGCGGTCGGTGCCGCTGGTGGCGTTGAGCCCGATCGTGGTGCTGGTGTTCGGTCGCGGCACCGCGGGGGTGGCGGTGCTGACCGCGATCGTGGTGTTCTTCCCGGCCCTGGTGATGATCATGACCGGACTGCGCGAAGCGCCCAGGCAGGCCATGGAATTGGTGACCGCCTACGGCGGCACGCGGTGGACCCGGCTGCGGATGGTCGCGGTGCCCGCCGCGCTGCCCTCGGTGTTCGCCGCGGCGCGGGTCTCGGTGCCGGGCGCGCTGATCGGTGCGCTGCTGGGTGAATGGCTCGGCAGCGGAACGGGATTGGGCGCCAGTCTGGTGCGCGCCATTCCGATGTTCCAGTACAACCGGCTGTGGGCCTCGATCGTGGTGGTGACCGTGGTGTCGGTCCTGCTCTACGCGATCGTCGGGGTGATCGAGAATCTGGTGCTCGCGCGATTCGGGCCGAGCGCCGGAAAGGCCTGATCCGGGAGGGAATAGCGGCGGAACGCGGACGCAAAGAGTACGAAACGCGGCGAAACTACATTCGGCGCATGAACAGTATCGACCGTCGTTCCTTTCTCCGCTATTCCGCGCTGACCGGCGCCGCGCTCGGTGGGGCGGGTCTGCTCGCCGCGTGCGGTGGCAGTTCGGGCAGTTCCTCGAACGGCTCGACCGATGACGGTTCGAAATACGGCAAGGTCGCGGTGCAGTTGTCGTGGCTGAAGAACATCGAATTCGCGGGCGAGTATTTCGCCGATTCGAAGGGATATTTCAAGGATGCGGGATTCGGTGCGGTAGACCTCATCGCGGGTGGTGCGGCGAGTACCTCGGTGGAAGCCGGGCTCGATACCGGGAAGGTGTGGATCGGGCTGTCCGCGCCGCAGACCACCGCGCCCGCGATCCTGGAAGGACTACCCGCCAAGATCGTCGGCGCGACCTATCAGAAGAATCCGTTCGCGATCGTCAGCTCGGCGGGCAAACCCATCACCTCGCCCGCGGACATGAAGGGCCGCAAGATCGGCGTGCAGGACACCAACCAGCTGATCTTCAGCGCCCTGCTGGCCGCCAACGGGATCAAGCCGGGCGAGGTGACGGTGGTGCCCGCGCAGTTCGACCCGACACCGCTGGCCAACGGCGAGGTCGACGGCTGGGTCAGCTACGTGACCAACGAGCCGATCACCCTGGCCGCCAAGGGCTTCGCCAACAGCCACTTCCTGTTCGCCGATTTCGGCCTGCCGCTGGTCGCGGAGACGCTGACGGTCACCCAGAACACGATCGACTCCGAGCGCGACAAGCTCAAGGCGTTCCTGATCGCGGAGATCAAGGGCTGGAAGGACGCCGTCGCCGATCCCGCCGAGTCGGCCCGGCTGGCCGTCGAGGTCTACGGCAAGGACCAGAAGCTCGAGCTCGGCGAGCAGACCAAGGAGGCCATCGCGCAGAACGACTTGGTCGTCTCGGCCTCGACCAAGACCGACGGCCTGCTGTCGATGACCGACGCGCTGATCGAGCAGAACATCGCCGCGCTGCGCACCGCGAAGATCGACATCAAGGCCGAGCAACTGTTCGACCTGTCGATCCTGCGCGAGGTCTACGCCGAGAACCCCGGGTTGAAGTAGTCCTAGATCGCCAGGCCGACCGTCGCCGATCCGAAGTCGCGGCGGGCGGCCAGGCGCAGGCCCGCGCGGGAGGCGAGGAAGTCGGCGGTGACGAAGACGGCGGTCTCGGCCGGGGTGCGCGGGCCCGATTCGAGGCCGGCGGGCACGTGCAGGCGGGCCAGGGTGGGCTCGTCGAAGCCGCCCGCGCGCAGGTCGTCGAGGCGACGGGCCTGGTCGGCGGGGGTGCCGAGCGCGGCGAGATAGCCCAGCTCGGGTAGTCGTAAGGCGACGGTGAGCAGTGGGATCTCGAAGCGCGGCTCGTTGGCCAGCACCACGATGCCGGTGCTGCTGTCGATCTCGCCCGCGGCGGAGAGGGTGTTGAGGTAGCGGTGCGGCCAGTCCACGACGACCTCGGCCCCGGGGAACGAGGCCGGGTCGGCGAACTCGGGACGCGAATCGCAGATGCTGACCCGGTAGCCGATCATCCGGGCCTGCGCGGCCAGGGTGGCGGCATAGGCGTTGGCGCCGAAGATGATCAGGCGCGGCGGCGGGCAGTAGGAGGCGACGAACAGGTCGGACTCGGGCAGCGCGACGAGCTCGGTGGCGTGCTTGCGGTCGGTGACCAGATGCTGACCGATGACATCGGGATCCTGGTTCCACACCACGGTGAACACGGTGACCCGGCGATGGGCCTGGATATCGGCGGCGATAGCGGGGAATTCCGGGAAATCGCGGCAGGAGAACGGCTCGATGAAGATGTCGACGAGTTCGCCGTCGTCGGATCCCGATTCCATTCCGGTGATCAGGCTGTAGCGACGGAGTTGCCGGATCCCGGTCTGCGCGGCTTCCAGTGCCGCCTCGTAGACCGTCTCCTCCAGGCGCCCGGAAGCAATGGATCCGAAGACTCCGCCATTAGGTGTGACGAGCATTCCCGACCCGATCGGCAGCGCGTTCGTGCCGATGGTACGGACCACGGTGGCGAGGCCGCCGGTACGGCCCGAATGCCACACTCGCAGAAGGTCATCGAGGATATCGCGCATATCTCAAAACTCCGATCACCGTGCGCCGACTACCGGGAAATCGCGATCGTTCCCTGTCGCCAAGTCGTCGCACGTGACGCACACCATATCCTGACTGGTGCCCAAATAGGAACCGGCTCCCACATCGCCTACGGCCGCTGCCGAAATGGCGTCCCAGTGCTTGTTCTCGATCACAGCGGGGTGACCGGGTGTGTCGGAGAACACAGCGCGCGCCAGCCCGCTCTCGCTCGCCCGGGCCGCGGCGAGCACCCGCGCGACCACATCGGCCCCGATATCGGGAGTGTCGACGGGCAGGAACGCCACATACCGGGTGCCCGCCGCGGTGGCCGCGCGCAAGCCGGCGCGCACCGTCGCCGACAGTCCGGTAGCCCAGTCCGCGACCCAGCGCCACTCGGTGCCGGGCGGCAGCCCGACGGCGGCCGGATCGGGGCCGGTGGCGCCGAGCAGAACGATCACCGGATCGCAGCCGCCGTCGCGCAGGGCGGTGATCGCCGCGCGTAGCCAGGCGCCGTCCTCGGCGAGTGCCTTGGGTTTGCCGTAGCGGGTGCCCGCGCCCGCCGCGAGGACGACGCCCGTGCACGCCGACGGCACGGGAGGGTCGATCGGGGGCATAGCGGTGAAGGTAATGGCGCAATGTTGCCGCTCGATTACGGCAGGGCAGCGCGAGGACGACGACACGCCGACGTGACCGACCGCACATCGGTGGCCCGTGGCCAGGGATGGGGAGATGCTGGATCGATGACGAGCGAAGCGATCGGCCTCGCGGGATTCAACGAACTCCCCGCCGCGGCCGCCGAGACGGCATTGCTTGCCTGTTGCTCCGCACCGGGCTGGGCGCGGGCGATCGCCGCGGCGCGGCCCTACCCCAGCACGGACGCGCTGCTGGCGGCAGCCGATGCCGCCTCGGCCGCGCTCGACGACGCCGAGATCGACGCGGCGCTGGCCGGTCACCCGCGGATCGGGGATCGCCCGACCTCGGCGGCCTCGGCCCGCGAGCAGGCAGGCGTCGCCGGCGACGACGTCAAGGCCGCGCTGGCCGCGGGCAACCGCGACTACGAGGCCAAGTTCGGCCATATCTATCTGGTTTGCGCGGCGGGACGCGGCGGCGAGGAGTTGCTCGCCGTCCTGCGGGCGCGGCTGGACAACGATCCGTCGACCGAGAGGCAGGTCATGCGCACCGAACTGGGGAAGATCAACCGGCTCCGCCTGGCCCGATTGGTGGCGGCGTCGTGACCGGGCTGAGCACGCACGTGCTCGACGCCGTGCGCGGTGTGCCCGCGGCGGGCGTCGCCGTGTGGCTGACGCGTGGCGAGCAGCGCCTCACCGAGGCGCTGACCGATGCCGACGGCCGGGTGAAAGAACTTGCCGCCGGGTTGAATCCGGGCGATTACCGCCTGTTCTTCGATACCGGTAGCTATTTCGCGGCGCAGGGAGTCGAGACCTTCTATCCCGAGGTCTGCGTCGCGTTCACGGTGGGTGAGCAGCCGCATCTGCATGTGCCGCTGCTGTTGTCGCCGTTCTCCTATTCCACCTACCGAGGGAGCTGAGCAAACAGATGGCATTGAGTGGTCCGATCGAGCTGACCGACAACCGCTACGGCAAGGCCGAGAACCGGGTTGTGCGTTTCCACAAGCAGAACGCGCGCCACGAGATCCGTGACGTGAACGTCTCGACCACGCTCCGTGGTGATTTCGCGGCGGCCTACACCGAGGGTGACCAGCGTCACGTCCTGCCCACCGACACCCAGAAGAACATGGCCTACGTCTTCGCGAAGCGACCCGGACTCGACACCGTCGAGGAGTACGCGATCGCGCTGGCCAAGCATTTCACCGACACCGTGGAGCCGGTGACGAGCGCGCGTATCGATGTGGATTCCTATGCGTGGCAGCGGGTCTCGATCGGGGGCGAGGAGCACGATCACACCTGGGTGCGGCAGGGTCCGGAGGTGCGCACCGCCGCGGTGACCGTCGCGGGCACCGGCGCTGATCAGCGCACCTGGGTGATCGGCGGGATCAAGGACCTGGTGGTGCTCAAGTCCACCGGGTCGGAGTTCGCCGACTTCCTCACCGACGAGTACACGACCCTGGCGCCCACCCACGACCGGGTGCTGGCCACCTCGCTGATCGTGCAGTGGCGCTTCGCCGAGATCAGCGGATTCGACTGGGACGAGGTGTACGACGGCATCAGGGCCACGCTGCTCGAGCTGTTCGCGACGACCTACTCCAAGGCCTTGCAGCAGACCCTGCACGCGATGGGTACCGCCGCGCTGCAACGATTCCCGGTGCTCGCCGAGATCCGGTTGTCGGCGCCGAACAAGCACCATTTCGACTACGACCTCGCCCGATTCGGGATCGAGAACAACGGTGAGGTCTTCTGGGCGGCGGACCGCCCGTACGGCTCCATCCACGCGACCTTGCAGCGCGCGGACGCACCGGAGGCGGGCATCGCATGGCAGCCGTGAGCGCGCCCGATCTGCTGATCGCCGGTTGCGCGGTGGTGACCGTCGACGCGGTCGGCACCGAATACCGCGACGGCTGGGTCACGGTGCGGGGCAACCGGATCGACGCGATCGGCGCGGGCACGCCGCCGGAATTCGGGCCGTCGGTGGCGCGGATCGACGGGCGCGGCTGCGTGCTCACGCCGGGGCTGGTCAACACCCACCACCACCTGTATCAGTGGATCACCCGTGGGCTGGCCGCCGACAACACCCTGTTCGAATGGCTGACCACGCTGTATCCGGTGTGGGCGCGGATCGACGAGAAGTCGGTGCGGGTGGCGGCGACCGGCGCGCTGATCTCGCTGGCGCGCAGCGGCTGCACCACGTCCTCGGACCATCACTACGTCTTCCCGCGCTCAGGCGGCGATCTGCTGGCCGCCGAGATCGGGGCGGCCTCGGCGGTCGGGCTGCGGTTCCATCCGGCGCGTGGGTCGATGGATCTGGGGCAGAGCAAGGGCGGGTTGCCGCCCGACGACGTGGTCGAGTCGATCGACGACATCCTGGCCGCGAGCAGCGCGGCGATCGAGCAGTGGCACGATCCGTCCTTCGACGCGATGGTGCGAATCGCGCTCGCGCCGTGCTCGCCGTTCTCGGTGACCGCGGACCTGATGCGGGAATCGGCCGCGCTGGCCAGGTCGGCGGGCGTGCGGCTGCACACCCACCTGGCCGAGACCGTCGACGAGCAGGACTTCTGCCGGTCGAGCTTCGGGTGTACCCCCGCGCAGTACATGGAACAGCTGGGCTGGCTCGGTGACGACGTCTGGTTCGCCCATGCCGTGCACCTCGACGATCCGGCGATCGCCGCGATGGCGCGCACCGGGACCGGCGTCGCGCACTGCCCCACCTCCAACGGCAGGCTGGGCGCTGGCATCGCACGGACCGCGGATCTGGTGGCCGCCGGGGTGCCGGTCGGGCTGGGTGTCGACGGCGCGGCCAGCAACGAGTCGAGTTCGATGATCGAGGAACCGCGCAACGCGCTGCTGTACGCGCGGGCCGTCGGCGGGCCACGCGCGATGACCGTGCGCGCCGCGCTGGAGCTGGCGACGATGGGCGGGGCGCGGGTGCTGGGCCGGGCCGCCGAGATCGGGTCGATCGAGCCGGGCAAGCTGGCCGATCTGGCGCTGTGGCGGCTCGACACTCCGGCGCACGCGGGGATCGAGGACCCGGTCGTGGCGCTGGTGCTCGGGTCGGCGCCGCCGCTGGCCGCGTTGCTCGTCGACGGGCGCGAAGTGGTGCGCGACGGGGTCGTCACCACCGTGGACGAGGCGTCCGCCGGGGCCGACGTCGCCCAGGCCCAGGCCACCCTGCTGGCCGGCGCGTGAGCGCGTCCAGGTGCGCTGAGCTGCCCTTTCGGCGCACACTGGAGGGCGTACACCGGGTTAACCGCCGCGCAATCTGCGGCGGGCGTCGCGCAACATCGTGGCAACTCCCGGCCCCTACTGTGGCCGGTGAGGTAAGCGAGGTGAACGTGGATCTGGACACTGTTCGAGAGGTGGTTCTCGCCCGTGATCGCGCCGACCTGGCCCAGGTCGGCGCCGGGAGCGCGGTCCTGGCCGGTGGCACGTTCCTGTTCTCCGAACCGCACGATCGGCTCGACCGGCTCGTCGACATCACCACCCTCGGCTGGGCGCCGATGCTGGAGCGCGGCGACGGGCTCGAGATCGCCGCGACCTGCACGCTGGCCGACTTCGCGGGCGCGCGTCCCGGCCGGGAACTGGGGTCGGCCGTCCTGCGGCCCGAGTGGCCCGGGACGGCGCTGTTCGCGCAGTCCTGTCGGGCCCTGCTGGCCTCGCACAAGATCTGGCGCACCGCGACGGTCGGCGGGAACGTCTGCCTGTCGCTGCCAGCCGGTGCGGTCCTCGGCGCGCTGGTGGCGCTGGACGCGACGGCCGTCATCTGGCCGCGTGGTGGTGGGGAACGTCGAATTCCATTGCGGGACTTCGTCACCGGACCCGGCGAGAACATCCTCGCCGCCGGTGCCGTCGTCCGCTCGTTCCTGGTGCCGACGGCGAGTCTGTTGGCGCGCACCGGTTTCCGCAAGATCGCGCTGGCCCCGCTCGGACGTTCCGGGGCCGTGGTGATGGGCAGGCGCGAGGCCGATGGACGGTGCGCGATCACCGTCACCGCCGCGACCGTGCGGCCGGTGGTGCTCGACTTCGACACGGTGCCCACCGAATTCGATCTCGCGGCCGCGCTGGCCGAGCTGGAGCCGCAGGTGTGGTTCGACGATCCGCACGGTGCGCCGGACTGGCGCGCGCACGTCACCGGATTGCTGGCCGCCGAGGTAGCCGCCGAACTCAGGGGGTCCTCGTGAGCTCAGGACCGCGCGTCGTAGGCGGCGCGGGCGCGCAGCACCTGATCCATGTGCTGCTCGGCCCAGCCCTTGATGGTCCGCATGACCGGCAGCAGTTCCTCGCCGAGCGGGGTCAGCCGGTACTCCACCCGGACCGGCACCTCGGGCAGCACGGTGCGCGCGAGCAGGCCGTCGCGTTCCAGATTGCGCAGGGTCTGGGTGAGCATCTTCTGGCTCACACCGGCCAGTCGCTGGTTGACCTCGCTGTAGCGCAGCGGGCCCTCGGCCAGCGCGTTGATCGCCAGGCTGACCCATTTGTCGCCGATCCGGTCCAGCAGCTGCCTGGCCGGGCACTCGGCCACGTAGGCGTTGTAGGCCGCGCCCGCCTCGGCGCGGCGCTCGGCGGCGGTGCGTGTGGTCATGGCTCTCCCTCGCGTGCGGTACGCACTTCGCAGTGCGTACTTCCCGATAGAGAGTAGCTCTCCCTAGGTTCGACATGTACCTACGGAAGAGAGAGAAATCATCATGCGCGCAGTGGTCGTCCACAGTTTCGGCGGACCGGAAGCACTCGAACTCGTCGACGTTCCCGTCCCCGCGCCCGGACCGGGCCAGGTCCGGATCCGGGTCGCGGCGGCGGCGGTGAATCCCGTCGACGCGGTGACCAGGGCGGGCGCCCTGGTCGAGGCCGGGCTGATGGCGCCGCGCCCGGTGACGGGGATCGGCTGGGACGTGGCGGGCGAGATCGACGAGGTCGGTGCCGGGGTGACGGGGTTCGTCGCCGGTCAGCGGGTGATCGGGCTGCGGGATCTGCTCGACCGGTCGCTGGGCAGCTACGCCGACTATCTGGTGCTCGATGCCTCGGCGGTGGCGCCCGCGCCCGCCGGACGGTCCGCGATCGAGGCGGCCACCCTGCCGTTGAGCGGGCTGACCGCGGTCCAGGCGCTGGATCTGCTCGACCTCGCCGAGGGCGACACCCTGCTGGTGACCGGTGCGGCCGGCGCGGTGGGCGGGTTCGCGGTCGAGATCGCCGCGCGGTGGCGCGGACTGCGGGTGGTCGCGCAGGTGGGCGACGCCGATGCCGATCTGGTGCGGGAACTGGGCGCCGAGTGGGTGGTGTCGCGCGAGGCCGCCGATCTGGCCGAGGCGGTGCGCGCGGTGGTGCCCGGCGGCGTCGACGCCGTACTGGACACCGCGGGGCTGAGCACCAGGGCACTGGCCGCGGTGCGCAACCGGGGTTCGTTCGTCACCGTGGTCGCTGGTGCCGACCCGATCCCGTTGCGCGGCATCCGCGTTCACCACGCTTGGATCAGCGCCGACGGTGCCGCCCTGGCCACCCTCGCCGGCTACGACCTCACCCTGCGGGTGGCCGACACGCTGCCGCTGGAGCAGGCGGTACGGGCCCACACCCGGCTCGCCGAGGGCGGCCTGCGCGGCCGGCTCGTGCTGACCACGGCACCAGGAGGTGGTTCATGAGACTGGACATCGACGGACGCGCGGTCGAGGTGACCGCGCGTCCCGGGCAATGCTTGCGCACCCTGCTGCGCGAACAGGGCGAGCTCGCGGTCAAGCGGGGCTGCGACTCCGGCGATTGCGGCGCGTGCTCGGTCCTGCTCGACGGCGAACCGGTCCACTCCTGCCTGATTCCCGCGCACCGCGCCGACGGGCGCAGCGTCACCACCGCCGCCGGCCTGGCCGATACCGACGGACCGAACGCGGTGCAGCGTGGCTTCGTCGAGCACGCCGGGTTCCAATGTGGTTACTGCACTGCGGGAATGGTGGTCACGGCGACCGGTCTGGCCGCCGGTCGGGGTGACGCCACCGCACAGGTCGCCGCGCAGGCCGACCGGTCCGCGGTCATCGACGCCGAGCGAGCCGAGCTGCTCAAAGGGAATCTGTGCCGCTGCACGGGCTATCGCGCCATCGCCGACGCCCTCTCGGCCTCCTGTGCATCACTGTGCACAACTACGTCCACCCCCGCACCCGGCGCGGGCGACCATGTCGGCGAATCCCGCAGCGCCCATCCTGTGGAGACGGCCGCCGATGATCGGGAGGATCGGCCGGGCGGTGCCGTGGCAGCAGCGAGGTCGTCGTCCGGTGCGGGCGTCGCGGAGGTGCGGTCGGCCGATCGCAGGGAGGGATCTCCGGCCGACAAGGCGGACGCTTCGCAGGTCGACGCGCGGACCGGAGCCGATCACGTGGCCGGCTTTGGCGCGGGTCAGGTGGCCGGCTCGGGGGAGGGCCAGATGGTCGGCGCGAGTGACGACCAGGTGGGTTCGGGTGCACCGCTGATCGCGAGGGGCCCGGCGGTGGATTCCTATGTCGCCGGGGAGTCGGGGGCGGGGGAGGACGAGGTCACCGTCGTGTCCGCGGTGGTGGGGCCCGAGGTGGGCGGTGCCGCGGTGGGGGCGGTCGAGGCTCGGGTCGATGCGACGACGCGGCGCGAGCACGGTCCCGGCCAGATGGGTGACGGGGTGCGGGCGCCGGCGAGCACGCGGATCGTGCGCGGCGCGGAACCGTTCACCCTCGATCTGGTGCCCGGGGCGGGCGAGCGGATGCCGCCCGTCGCGCCGTGGCATCTGGCCGTGCTCACCAGCCCGCATCCGCACGCGCGGATCGTGTCCATCGATACCGCCGCGGCGGAGGCGATTCCGGGGGTGCGGCTGGTCCTGACCCACACGGACGCGCCCGCCACGGCCTTCTCGACGGCACGGCACGAATTCCGGGAGGACGATCCCGACGACACCTTCGTCCTCGATCGCACGGTGCGGTTCGCGGGCCAGCGGGTGGCCGCGGTGGTGGGGCAGACCCTGGACGCGGCCAAGGCCGGAGTGCGCGCGCTGCGGGTCGAATACGACCTGATGCCAGCTGTTTTCGAGCCCGAGTCCGCGCTGGCGGCCGACGCTCCGAAGCTGCACGGCGACAAGCCGGAGTCGGCGCGGATCGCCGATCCGGGGCGCAATCTCGTTGCCGAGATCCACGGCGGGGTCGGTGATTTCGAGGCCGGAATCGATGGCGCGGCGAAAGTGGTGCGCGGGGTGTGGCATTCGCCCCGGGTGCAGCACGTGCACCTGGAAACCCACGGCGGTGTCGGCTGGCTGGACGAGACCGGCAGGCTCGTCGTCCGGTCGAGCACTCAGGTGCCGTTCCTGGTGCGCGACGAGTTGTGCCACGTGTTCGGGCTCGATCGGGATCGGGTGCGGGTGTTCGCGGCCAGGGTCGGCGGCGGCTTCGGGGCCAAGCAGGAGATGCTGGCCGAGGATCTGATCGCGCTGGCGGTGCTGCGGACGGGGCATCCCGTGCAGTACGAGTTCACCAGGACCGACGAATTCACCTCCGCCACCTGCCGGCACCCGATGCGGGTCGCGGTCACCGCGGCGGCCGACGCTGCGGGCCTGCTGACCGCGCTCTCGGTCGATGTGCTCACCGACGCGGGCGCCTACGGCAACCACAGCGCGGGCGTGATGTTCCACGCCGTCGGCGAATCGGTGGCGGTGTACCGCTGCCCGAACAAGCGGGTCGACGCACAGGCGGTGTACACCAATAACGTTCCCTCCGGCGCGTTCCGCGGCTACGGGCTCGGCCAGGTGATCTTCGGCGTCGAGTCGGCCATCGACGAACTGGCCAGGGAGCTCGGCATCGATCCGTTCGAATTCCGGCGCCGCAATGTCGTCGTTCCCGGCGACCGGTTCACCGGCGCCGAAGTCGACGAGGGCGACCTCACCTTCGGCAGCTACGGCCTCGACCAGTGCCTCGACACCGCCCAGCGGGCACTGCGCCGGGGCAACGGCGTCACCGCGCCGGACCCGGATTGGCGCATCGGCGAGGGGATGGCCGTGGCGATGATCGCCACCGTGCCCCCACGCGGCCACCACGCCGACGCCACCGCCCGCCTGCTCCCCGACGGCACCTACGAGATCGGTGTCGGCACGGCGGAATTCGGCAACGGCACCACCACGGTGCACGCGCAGCTGGCCGCGACCGCGCTGGCCACGAGCGCCGACCGGATCCGGATCCGGCAGTCCGACACCGACGTCGTCGGGCACGATACCGGCGCGTTCGGTTCCACCGGCACCATGGTCGCGGGCAAGGCCGCCTACGCGGCGGCGCTGGAATTGCACGCGATGCTGCTGGCCAGGGCCGCGAAGGTCAGCGGGCACCCGGAACGCGACTGCGTGCTGTCGGCGGCCGGGGTGCGATGCGGCGCCGAGCTGATGACCGCTGAGGAGCTGCTCGCCGACGGGGAGCTGATCGCGCACGGCACCCACGCGGGGACCCCGCGCTCGGTGAGTTTCAATGTGCACGCCTTCCGGGTGGCGGTCCGGCCGGGCACCGGCGAGGTGCGCGTCCTGCAATCGATCCAGGTGGCCGACGCGGGCACCGTGGTCAATCCGGTGCAGCTGCGCGGTCAGGTGGAGGGCGGGGTGGCGCAGGCGCTGGGTACCGCGCTCTACGAGGACATGCGCACCGAGCGGGGCGTGGTGACCACCCGGACACTGCGGCACTATCACCTTCCCCAGTTCGCCGACCTGCCCCGCACGGAGGTGTATTTCGCCGAAACCAGTGACGAGTTGGGCCCGCTGGGTGCCAAATCGATGAGTGAGTCCCCGTACAACCCGGTGGCGCCGGCCCTGGCGAACGCGATCCGCGACGCCGTCGGCGCCCGACCGGACCGATTGCCGATGACCGCCGACCGTGTGTGGCGGCTCATCCAGGAAGGAGCCGCCGGGTGAACTCCCAGCTACCCGAGCACATCCGCGCCCGCATCGACGCCACCCTCGACGCCGTCGACGCCGGTCTGCGGACGCGCTACCCGGGAGCGGGTGACCGGATCCAGCCGGTGCACACCGCCTATGTGGCCGCCGACCGCGCCGATGCCGACACCCCCGCCGAGTGGGGCGCGGCCGCGCTGGAGCTGCTGCACCGGCACGCTGATCTCCTCGTCGGCCTCGACGCCACCGACGCTCTGTCGGCCGTGCGCCGCAGGCTGACCGAGCAGCCGGTGCAGGACCTGCGGATCGACTTCGAGGACGGCTACGGTTTCCGCGCCGACGACGAGGAGGACGCGGCCGCGGCCGCCGCGGGCAAGGCCCTGGCGAGCTGGGCCGGAACTCCCGGCGCTCCCAGCTCGTTCGGCGTTCGCACCAAGGGATTGGCCGCCGCCGAGCGCAGGCGCGCCCTGCGGACCCTCGAACTCGTGCTCGACGCGGCGGGCGGGGTCGCGCCCGGCTTCGTGTTCACCGTCCCGAAGATCCGCGCGGCCGAACAGGTCTCGGCGATCGTCGATCTCTGTGCCGGGATCGAGGCGGTGCACGGGCTGCCCGAGCGGACCCTGCGTTTCGAACTCCAGATCGAGAGCCCGCAGGCGATCATCGCCCCCGATGGCACGGCGCCGATCTCCCGGATGATCACCCTGGCCGACGGGCGGTGCAGCGCACTGCACTTCGGCACCTACGACTACACCGCCGCCTGCGGCATCGCCGCCACCGATCAGGCCCTCGACCATCCGGCGGCCGACCACGCCAAGGCCGTGATGCAGGTCGCCGCCGCCCAGACCGGGGTGTGGATCTGTGACGGCTCCACCCAGATCGTGCCGGACGCCGATCCCGAAGGCGCGTTGCGCAATCACCATCGTCTGGTCGAGCGGGCCCTGCGGCGCGGCTACTACCAGGGCTGGGACATGCATCCCGGGCACCTGATCACCCGCTGGCTGGCCACCTACGACTTCTTCCGCACCGCCATCGACGTCGCCGTCCCGCGCCTGCTGGCCTATCTGGACCGGCGCTCCGGCGGCGTAATCGATGAGCCCGCCACCGCGGAAGCCCTCGCCACCACGGTGCTGCGCGGCCTGCGCTGTGGTGCAGTCACCGCCGACGAACTCGGCACGCGGGCACCGGAACTCACCGTCGCGGTGCTCGAGGCGCTGGTCGCGCGCACGTACGCGCCACAGGACGCGCGATGACCCACCGGGGAGTGCCGGGGCATCGGCAAGCCAACGCCATGCGGCTCGGGCGATGTCGCGCTCGGACGACCGCGGCGCGCCGCTGATTCGAGCGGCCGCGCGGCGAGACGCGCAGGCAGTACTCCACGGCGGGCTGGGCCCGCAGCACCTGAGGCATAGGAGGCAACGGTGACCACACACCTCGGCGGCGACGATTTCACGCTGCTCCCCGATCTGGCGGTTCGATCCCTCGGCGGGTCGGTGATCTGGGCGAACGACGAGTTCTTCGCGGAGAAGGAGAACCTGGTCAACCCGGGTCCGTCGGAATATCGACCGGCCACCTTCGGGCACAAGGGACAGGTCTACGACGGCTGGGAGACCCGACGGCACCGGGGCAAGCCCGGCGACGACAGCGCCATCGTGCGGCTCGGCGTGCCGGGCGTGATCCGCGGTGTCGTGGTGGACACCGCCTGGTTCAAGGGCAACTACCCGCCCGAGGTGTCGCTGTCGGCGCTGGCGATCGAGGGGTATCCGCCCGCCGAGGAGATCGCCGCTCGCACCGACTGGGTCACCCTCCTCGACCGGGTGAAGGTGGGTGGCGACAGCCGCAATCCGTTCCCCATCGACAGCGAAAGCCGCTGGACCCACGTGAAACTCACCATGCACCCCGACGGCGGCGTCGCCCGCCTGCGCGTGCACGGCGAGGGCAGACCCGACCCGACGCTGTTGGGCCTCGGCCCGCTCGACCTGGCCGCGCTGGAGAACGGCGCACTCGTCCTGGACTGCTCCAACCGCTTCTACAGCTCGCCCAACCAGCTGCTCTACCCCGGCCTGGCCAGGGTGATGGGCGACGGCTGGGAGACCGCCCGACGCCGCGACGACGGAAACGATTGGGTGCGCATCAGATTGGCCGGTCCGGGCGCGATCCGGCTCGCCGAGATCGACACTTCCTGCTTCCTCGGCAACAGCCCCGGCGCGGCTTCGCTCACCGGCTTCACCAACGACGGCACCCAGGTCGAGCTGCTGCCGCGCACCGATCTGCTGCCCGACACCAGGCATCGGTTCGCGCTCGCGCCTGCCGCCGCTTCGGTGGAGGAGGTACGCCTCGACATCTATCCCGACGGCGGCCTCGCCCGCCTGCGGCTCTACGGGGAGCTGGGATGAGCACAGTATCGCGCGGCGATTCCGTGGGGGGCGGCGATCGGGTGACGGGTGGGCGTGAGATTCGTGACTTCGTCGGCTATGGCCCGAATCCGCCGGATCCGCAGTGGCCCGGCGGCGCGCGGGTCGCCGTGCAGTTCGTGCTGAATTACGAGGAGGGCGGGGAGAACAACGTCCTCGACGGGTCGCCGCACTCGGAGACCTTCCTGTCCGAGATGACTCCGGCCGAGGCGTTCCCGAACCGGCACATGAGCATGGAATCGCTCTACGAGTACGGCTCCCGCGCCGGGCTGTGGCGGGTGCTGCGCGCCTTCGAGCGGCGCGGGCTGCCGCTCACCATCTTCGCGGTGGCGCGGGCCATGCAGCGTAATCCCGAAGCGGTGGCGGCCTTTCGGGAGCTCGGCCACGAGATCGCCTGTCACGGGCTGCAATGGAAGTCGTATCAGCTCATCGATCGCGATATCGAGCGCGCGGACATGGCCGAGGCGGTGCGCGTGCTCACCGAGCTGACCGGCGCGGCCCCGCTGGGCTGGTACACCGGCCGCGATTCGCCGAATACCAGGGAGCTCGTCGTCGAGCACGGCGGATTCGTCTACGACTCCGACTCCTACGCCGATGATCTGCCGTACTGGACCGAGGTGCGGGGTCAGAACCACCTGGTCGTGCCGTACACCCTCGACACCAACGACATGCGCTTCGCCTCCCCAGCCGGCTTCGCCAACGGCGACGAGTTCTTCGCGCACCTGCGCGACGCGTTCGACGTGCTGTATCGCGAAGGCGCCGAGGGCAGTCCGAAGATGCTGTCGATCGGTTTGCACTGCCGCCTGGCGGGCCGGCCCGCGCGGACCGCGGCGCTGGAACGGTTCCTCGATCACGTGCAGGCCCATGACGGAGTGTGGATCGCCCGGCGGATCGACATCGCCGAACATTGGCGCAAGGTGCATCCGCCGATGGTGTGAGAAGTCCGGCCGCGCTCCCGAATTCGAGGGGCGCGGCACTTCTATCGTGGTTCCGTGCCCCGCGGGCGCAAGTGCCGGGCGAGGACGTCCAAGGCCTGGAGTACCTCGGCGGTCGCGGCCGGGTCGGCGGTGGGCAGAGCCGCGGCGACGGCCGCGTCGATGGTGGACGCGCGGATCTGGGCGACCCGCGCCGAGATCCGTTCCGCCGGGCGGATGACGGTGCGACGGCGGTCGCGCGGGTCGGTGGCGGTGGTGATCGAGCCCGCCTCCTCGAGCCGGGCGACCGCCGTCGACACCGCGCTCTGCGGCAGTCCGGTGCGGCGGGCGATCTCACCGACGGTGCTGTCCGGGTGGGCGACGATGTCGCTGGTGACCACCAGCACCGGGCGGTGCCCGCCGGCGAGACCCGCCGTGGGCAGGGCCTCCTCGCCGATCTTCATCAGCGTTCGCCCGAGCAGGAACAGTTCGACTCCATCCATACCGCTCAAGTTACATCACTCTTGATGTATCAAATTTGATGAATTACGGTGGGTGGCATGAGCACGATTCACGCCGACACGCTGCCGGTTCCCGACGCCGAGCTGTACTACGAGGTGCGCGGCCACGGGCCGATGCTGCTGATCTCGCAGAGCGGGGAGGGGGGCGCGCGGCGCAGCGAAGCGCTGGTGCGGGAACTGGAGGCGGACTTCACCGTCATCACCTACGACCGGCGCGGGCTCTCGCGCAGCCGGATCCACGGCACGCCGGGCGCGTCGATGGCCACCCACGCCGACGATGCGCACCGGCTGCTCGCCGCGCTCACCGACGCGCCGGTGGCGATGCTCGGCTGCAGTATGGGCGCCTCGATCGGGCTGCACCTGGCGGTGACGCATCCGGGGCAACTGCGCACCTTGATCGCGCACGAGCCGGTGAGTCCGTGGCTGCTGGCCGCGACCGAGCGGGCCCATCACCTGGCGGAACTCGCGCAGTGTCAGGAGGTCTTCCGCGCCGAAGGCTGGCGGGCGGCGCTGGCACCGATGGTGCGCACGCTCGGGATCGATCCGGCGAACCAGGATGTCGAGCCCGGGGTGCGGCTCGCGCCGATCACCGCCGAGCGCGCACGCAACTTCGAGTACTTCCTCGGCCACGACTTCACCGCCGTCCGGGCCGACTGCGTCGATGTCACGGCGCTGCGGGAATCACCGGTGCGCATCGTGCCCGCGACCGGGCGCACCACCGGGCCGCAGGTCTTCGACCACAAGTGCGCGCGCGAGCTGGCCGAGCTGCGAGACGCGCCGCTGGTCGAATTCCCCGGCGGTCACAACGGGAATCTCACCCATCCCGCCGCGTACGCCGCCGTCGTGCGCGCGGTCCTGGCGCGGACCCGGCCCTGACCGGGCCGGGTCCGGTGCTCAGGCGAAGAGGCCGTGGACGAACGGCAGCGAGTCGACGAGGGAGGCGTTGACCGTGCCGTCGTGGTCGGTGGGGTAGGTGCGGACGGTGACCGGCTGGCGGTTCGCGGTCAGCACCGCGGCGAAGCGCAGGGTCTCGGGGGTGACCACATCGGTGTCGCGCAGGCCCTGACCCAGGAACACCGGCCGGTCGTAGCCGGATTCCGGCAGGCCCATGTAGCGCGCGAGCAGCCCGCGCAGATCGGGAATCGACGACAGCGGGCGGGCGAGCAGGCTGCCCAGGCTGGGCTTCGCGGCGGCGAGTTCGTCGCCGAGCGGGCCGATGCAACCGGTTTGGGCGCGGGCGACCCAGTCGCGGCCCGACTCGGTGAGCAGGCTGTCGATGTCGAGCTCGGGGAAGGTGGTGCGCAGGCCGTTGAGGATGTAGAGCACGTAGGCCGACAGGTGCGCGCTCAGCGCGATCGGCGGCATGCCGGGGCCGAGTAGGCCGATGACGTCCTCGATGTAGGCGGGCACGCCGGTGCCGACCGCGCCGCGATAGTCGAGGGCGGAACCGCCGAACTCGGTGGCGTAGCGAGCGGTGAACACCGCGGCGCCGCCGCCCTGCGACTGGCCGACCACGGCCCACTTGTTCGACAGCGCCGGGTACTGCGTGGTGGCCGCGCGCACCGCGTCGACCACGTTGTGCGCCTCCACCACGCCGTTGAGATACGGGTGCTCACCCGGGCCGCCGAGGCCCGCGTAATCGGCCGCCACGACCGCGTACCCCTGGCTCAGCCAGGTGCCGAGGTAGGCCCAGTCGCGTTCGACCGCGGCGGGGCCCGCCACGCTGTACGCGCAGTCGTCCCCGAGGCCGACGGTGCCGTGCGCCCACGCGATCACCGGCCACCCGCCCGCGGGCGCCTCGCCCGTCGGGAAGTACACGGCGGCACTGGTCGTGGTCGGCTGGTCGCCCGCGGTCGTCGACCGGTAGAGCAACCGCTCGGCGCGCGCCGAGCCGGGCAGCGTCGCTGCCGGGGACAGTGCCTCGACGCCGACGACACTCCCGGTCCGCGGCGCCGGCTGCGCGCTCGCCGCCATCGGCACCAGGCTCATCGCGGCCGTCGCCGCGACCACCGTCAGCGCGACCTTCGACGTGGCCGCGATCCTCGAAATCCTCATGGGGTCACCCTCTCGTCTTCGCGGACGAGTGTCCAGGACTGCCCACCGCGCCCCCGCTTCCGGGGTGCGCGTCGACCTCGGGCGAATGCAGTGACGACACGCACACCATTCCTGCCCGGCGTGGTGTGTGAAACAGCTCACAAGGTGCGAGGGTTGGGCGTGTCGGGCGGCGCCCGGGCGGGAAGCGCTAACAGTACGGGCGTTATGCTAAAACTCCTGGTCAGCGCTACCGGCCGGTAGGGCGGGTGCTTGCAATTAGCCCGCAAATTTCGCAAAGTTAGCAAACGCGGCGGCAAACCTAGCTGAGATTCACATAAGCAACAGGTAGACGGCTATTTCCTGGTGTGCCATCGTGTGGAAGTACACCCCTCAGGCCCTAGCTAGTCCTAGCAAGCCTGCAAATTGCTTCAGCAGTACGAGTCGCGCAACCGAAAGCGTTAAGCCGCCGGTTGTTTCACGGCTGGACCGTAGGAGCACCGACCACACCGAGGAAGTGGAGTCAGAGATGTCGACTGTCGGCACCCCGAAGACCGCTGCGGAGATCCAGCAGGATTGGGACACCAACCCGCGCTGGAAGGGCATCACCCGCAACTACACCGCCGAGCAGGTCGTCGCCCTGCAGGGCAACGTTGTCGAGGAGCACACCCTCGCCCGCCGCGGTGCGGAGATCCTGTGGGACCTCGTGAACAACGAGGACTACATCAACTCCCTCGGCGCCCTCACCGGCAACCAGGCCGTGCAGCAGGTTCGCGCCGGCCTGAAGGCCATCTACCTGTCGGGTTGGCAGGTCGCCGGTGACGCGAACCTGTCCGGCCACACCTACCCCGACCAGTCGCTGTACCCGGCGAACTCGGTCCCGTCGGTGGTCCGTCGCATCAACAACGCGCTGCTGCGCGCCGACGAGATCTCCAAGGTCGAGGGTGACAACTCGGTCGCCAACTGGCTGGCCCCGATCGTGGCCGACGCCGAGGCCGGCTTCGGTGGCGCGCTGAACGCCTACGAGCTGCAGAAGGCGATGATCGCCGCGGGTGCCGCCGGTGTCCACTGGGAGGACCAGCTGGCGTCGGAGAAGAAGTGCGGCCACCTCGGTGGCAAGGTGCTGATCCCCACCCAGCAGCACATCCGCACCCTGACCTCCGCGCGTCTGGCCGCCGACGTCGCCGACGTGCCGTCGGTGATCATCGCCCGCACCGACGCCGAGGCCGCCACCCTGCTCACCACCGACGTGGACGAGCGCGACCGTGAGTTCCTGGACGGCACCCGTACCGCCGAGGGCTTCTTCGGTGTGAAGAACGGCATCGAGCCCTGCATCGCGCGTGCCAAGGCCTACGCCCCCTACGCCGACCTCATCTGGATGGAGACCGGCGTGCCGGACCTCGAGGTCGCGCGCAAGTTCGCCGAGGCCGTCCGCAGCGAGTTCCCGGACCAGCTGCTGGCCTACAACTGCTCGCCTTCGTTCAACTGGAAGGCGCACCTGGACGACGCGACCATCGCGAAGTTCCAGCGTGAGCTCGGCGCGATGGGCTTCAAGTTCCAGTTCATCACCCTGGCCGGCTTCCACTCGCTGAACTACGGCATGTTCGACCTGGCGTACGGCTACGCCCGCGACGGCATGACCTCGTTCGTCGACCTGCAGGAGCGCGAGTTCAAGGCTGCCGCCGAGCGTGGCTTCACCGCCGTGAAGCACCAGCGTGAGGTCGGTGCCGGCTACTTCGACACCATCGCCACCACCGTGGACCCGAACACCTCGACGGCTGCCCTGAAGGGCTCCACCGAAGAGGGTCAGTTCCACTGATCCGCCGGGGTTGCTTCGACTAGCAACACCATTTCCTCTACTCCGGTAGGGGTGTACGCCCTCCCACGCCGAACAGCCCCGGTGTGGGAGGGCATCCCTATAACTTGGTCGTCATGACCACCCCAGCCACCCCAGAGCCAGACACACAGCAGGAGCGGGACGTGAGCAGCGAGAAGATTCAGCGCGTCGGCATCATCGGCGCCGGACAGATGGGCGCGGGCATCGCGGAAGTGTGCGCACGCGCGCACGTCGACGTCCTCGTCTACGAGACCAGTCGCGAACTCGCCGCCGCGGGCCGCGCTCGGATCCTGCGCTCGCTGGACCGTGGCGTGAGCAGCGGCAAGATCACCGAGCGGGAGCGCGAGCAGGCGGCCTGGCGGCTGCGCTTCACCTCCGATCTCGGCGACTTCGCCGACCGTCAGCTGGTCGTGGAGGCCGTTGTCGAGAACGAAGAGGTCAAGACGGCCATCTTCAGCGAGCTGGACAAGGTCGTCACCGACCCCGACGCCGTGCTCGCCTCCAACACCTCCTCCATCCCGATCATGAAGATCGCGGTCGCCACGGCGAACCCCGAGCGCGTGGTCGGCCTGCACTTCTTCAACCCGGTCCCCGTGCTGCCGCTGGTCGAGCTGGTCACCACCCTCAAGACCAGCGAGCCGGTCGCCAAGCGCGCCGAGCAGTTCGCCGCCGACATCCTGGGCAAGCAGGTCGTCCGTTCGGCCGACCGCTCCGGCTTCGTCGTCAACGCGCTGCTGGTGCCGTACCTGCTCTCGGCCATCCGGATGGTCGAGTCGGGCTTCGCCACCAAGGAAGACGTCGACAAGGCGATGGTGCTCGGCTGTGCCCACCCCATGGGCCCGCTGGCGCTGACCGACCTCGTCGGCCTCGACACCGTGAAATCGATCGCGGACTCGATGTACGCCGAGTTCAAGGAGCCGCTGTACTCGGCTCCGCCGCTGCTGATGCGGATGGTCGAGGCGGGCCTGCTGGGCAAGAAGACCGGCGCCGGCTTCTACCAGTACGGCAAGTAGGGGTTTGCTCCCCGGAGGCCACCGTCATCACCGACTACGCGATGACGGTGGCCTTCGGTCATTTCGGGGGTGTTTGCAGGGGGAACGGCGAAGGCCCGCGCGCGCGGCCTAAGCTGCTGTTGCCGGACGCGTCAGCGTGGCCCGGCGATATGTCGAGCGCAGCAATGCGCGGGTCCGGCGTCGTCCGGGTGCCGGCGCAGGTGATCGAAAGGGAGTATCCCGGTCATGGTCAACGTCACCGATGGATTCGGGTCGAGCGTTCTCGGATATCCGAGGATCGGTCCGCACCGCGAGCTCAAGCGTGCGCTCGAGTCGTATTGGCGCGGATCGCTGGAGCGCGAGGAACTGCTCGCCGTAGGCCGGGACATCCAGGAGCGCCAGTTCAACGAGCTGGCCGCGACCGGGCTGACCCAGGTGCCCGGCAACACCTTCTCCTTCTACGACCACATCCTGGACAACGCGCTGCTCTTCGGTGCCGTGCCGTCGCGGTTCAAGGAGCACCAGGAGGGCATGCACCCCCTGGACTTCTACTTCCTGATGGCGCGCGGCAACCCGGACCTGCCGCCGCTGGAGCTGGTGCGCTTCTTCGGCACCAACTACCACTACCGCCAGCCCGAACTCGACGCCGACACCACGTTCTCGCTGCATCCGGAGGCCCTGCTCGACGAGTGGGACCGGGCGATCGCGCGCGGGATCGAACTGCGCCCGGTCGTGCTCGGCCCGGTGTCGCTGCTGCTGCTGTCGAAGGCGGGCCACGTGCCCGGCGAGGCCGAGTTCGACACGCTGAGCCTGCTCGACAAGCTGCTGCCGTTCTACGAGGAGCTGTTCGAGATCCTCGCCAAGCGCGGCTCGACCTGTGTGCAGCTCGACGAGCCCTGCTTCACCGGCGAGCGATCGGCCGCCGAACTGGCCGCCTTCGACAAGGCCTACCAGCGGCTGGCCAAGGCGCCGCTGCGCCCGCGCATCCTGGTCACCGGCCAGTACGGCGATTTCGGTGAGGCGCTGCGCATCCTGGCCGCGAGCAATGTCGAGGCGATCGGCCTTGACCTGTCGTCCTATCGGATGACGCCGGAGGAGCTGGCCGCGATCCCGGGGATCAAGCGCAAGCGTCTCTACGCCGGTGTCATCAGCGGCACCAACGTCTGGCGTGCCGACCGTTTCGTCACGTTGAGCTACCTGAACTCGATCGCCGAGGTCTGCCCCGACCTGGTCGTGTCCACCGGCACCACGCTGCTGCACGTGCCCTACGACGTGCTCGCCGAGTACGACATCGACGGCAACGTGGCCGACCGGCTCGCCTTCGCCAAGCAGAAGGTGGGCGAGGTGGTCTCGCTGGCCAAGGCACTCACCGAGGGTCCCTCGGACAACTGGCGCAAGCGCCCGACCGAGGTGCACTTCAAGCAGAAGCACGCCGTGCGCCAGCGCGTGTACGCGGTGACCCCGGAGATGCGCGAGCGCGAGCCGTACATCGAGCGCCGCGCCGCCCAGCAGGAGCGGCTGAACCTGCCGGTGGTGCCCGCGACCACGCTCGGCTCGTTTCCGCAGAGCGTCAGACTGCGCCAGGCCCGCCACGAGGTGGCCCAGGGCCGGCTGTCCGAGCAGGACTACCGCAAGCAGGTCGAGGCCGAGATCGAGGCGACGATCCGGCTGCAGGAGGACATCGGCCTCGATGTCTTCGTGCACGGTGAGCACGAGCGCAACGACATGATCCAGTTCTTCGCCGAGCAGTTGGACGGCTTCGCCACCACCCGCTTCGGGTGGGTGCAGGTGTACGGCTCGCGTTGTGTGCGCCCGCCGATCATCTACGGCGATGTCTCGCGGCCCGCGCCGATGTCGGTCGACTGGACCACCTACGCCCAGTCGCTGACCGACAAGCCGGTCAAGGGCATGGTCACCGGTCCGGTGACCATGCTGGCCCGCTCGTTCGTGCGCCAGGACCAGCCGCTCTACGAGACCGCCGACCAGGTGGCGCTGGCCATCCGCGACGAGGTGGTGGACCTGGAGAAGGCGGGCATCGCGATCATCCAGGTCGACGAGCCCGCCATCCGTGAGCTGCTGCCGCCGCGTCCGCAGGGGCGCGAGGAGTACCTGCGCTGGGCGGTCGGCGCCTTCAAGCTGGCCACCTCCGGTGTGCGGGCCGACACCCAGATCCACACCCACATCGGCTACTCCGGGCGCACCGAGGTGGTCGACGCGATCGAGCAGCTCGACGCCGACGTCACCGCGATCGTGGCGACCCGCTCGATCGAATGGGTGATGCAGGCGCTCACCGAGGACGTCGCCACCGGCCACGGCCTCAGCCACGGCGTCGGCCCCGGTGTGTACGAGAGCCGCTCGGCCCGCATCCCCGATATCGACGAGCTCGACGAACTGCTCACCCAGGCCGCCGAAGCGGTGACCCCGCAACGACTCTGGGCCAACCCGGACGGCGGCCTGAAGACCCGCCACTACTGGCAGCTCGAGCCCTCGCTGCGAAACATGGTCGCCGCCGCGCGCCGCGTGCGCCGCCGGGCACTGGCCGCCGAGGCGGCCGAAGCCGCGACCGCGGCCGAATAGCTCGAAGGGACAACGGGCGCACCGGTATCCGGTGCGCCCGTTGTCATGTCCGGGGGAGCAGGGCCCGGACCCCTGCGGTGAGCTGGGTGGGGGTGGGGGCGTGCTCGGGGTCGATCAGCCATTGCAGCAGCAGGCCGCCGATCATCGTCTGTAGGACGCCGCCGAGATCGCGGTCGTCGCCGAAGGCCTCGGACAGACCGCTGCGGGCCAGTTCCTGGGCGGCGCCGAGTTCGGCGCGGAGTTCGGGGGAGTGCAGCGCCTGATTGAGGCATTCGGCGTTGGCCTGCCAGAGCGCGCGGTCCTCGCCGAACGAGGTGATCAGGCGCTGCCAGAAGTCCTCGAGGCGGGCGGTGGGGTCGGTCGGGTCCGCGGCGGGCAGCGAGTCCAGGATGTGCTGCACCGCGGTGGCGCTGGACTCCAGCATCGCCTGTTGCAGCAGCTTGTCGCGGGTGCCGAAGTGATAGTTGATGGCCGCCAGGTTGGTGCCGGAGGCGGCGACGATGTCGCGCACGGTGGTGCGGGCGTAGCCGCGTTCGGCGAGGCAGCGCTTGGCGGCGTCGAGCAGATCTTCTCGGGTTCCCACCCGCGCACGATAGCAAGGACCGCATACGCCTGTTTGTGACATCGGTTTCAAACAAACGTCAGTGACAAGTGTTTGAAACAGTTGTATGTTGGCGTCATGACCGCTCAGCGCCCGATTTCCCCGCTCGAATCCACCTACTTCGGCACCGACACCACCCTCGGCAACGTGCCGACCGCCGGAATGCCGCTGTTCCTCGCCAGCACCGTCTACGGCTCGCTCGACCTCGCAATCCTGCGACGGGTGCTCGACGAACTGGCCGCCGCGCACCCGCTGCTGCGCAGCCGGGTGGTGGGCGATCGCTTCGTCCGCGACGACGAGTTCCGCCCGCGCCTCGATGTCGTCGAGGGTGGCGACGCCGAGTACCTCGCACTGATCAACGCGCCGCAGGACTGGCGCGACGGGCTGTTCCGCGCCTGCCTGCTGCGCGCGGGCGCGCGGCAGCAGATCGTGCTCGTCCTCCATCACGGCATCTCCGACGGTCGCTCGGGGTTCGCGCTGCTGGATCGGCTGTGGCGGCACTACACCGCGCACGTGACCGGAGACGCTGTGCCGCAGCCTGATCCGGATCAGCGGCTGCCCGAGGCGATGGACACCCGCCTGGCCGAGGTGGTGACGGCGGCCGAAGCGGACTCGTGGCTGGACGACTTGCGGGCGGGCGCGATGACGATGAGCCCCGGCGACGCCCCGCGTGTGCTGCCACGCGACGGTGACGGGACCGGCGCCGACCCGCTCGGCCGGTTCGCCATGCAGCGCATCGAATTGTCCGCCGAGGAGACCGCCGACCTGGTGGCAGTGGCACGCGCGCAGGGGATTTCGGTCAACAGTGTCGTCAGCGGCGCGGCGCTGGCCGCCGTTCGCAGCCGGTTTCCCGAGCCGGGCGCACTGCCGCTGTTCTTCGGCTACGCGGCTGATGTGCGCGGTGCGGTCCACCCGCCGGTGCCGGTCGAGACGATGGTCAACTACGCGTCGGGCTCCGGGATTCTGGTGCGTGCCACCGGTGACGCCGGTCCGCTCGAGCTGGCCCGGATGGTCGAATCCGGCTTACGCGCCGGGCTGGAACGCCGCGAGCCCGCCCGCTTCCCGCTCGCGGTCCAGCGGGTCGCCGACGAGTTCACCGCCGGCCTGCTGTCGTCCCCACCGACGCTGGCCATCTCCAATATCGGCCGCCTGCGGCCACATTCGTTTCCCGACGACCTCGCCTTCCTGCGTGACGACGTCTTCGCCATGGGCCCGGCCATGCCGCCGAAGCTCACCGTCTTCACGATCGCCGGCCGACTCACCCTCCAGCTCGAATACGACACCGCCCACTACAGCCGTTCTCGCATGGACAAGCTGCGCCTCACCCTCGCCGAGCTGCTGCACGACCTGCACTGACGACCTGGCTTCGTTACGGTACGTACTGTACTGTTTTGGCATGGACCCGACGACCTGGCCGGACTCCCTGCGCGTCGCGCAGGTCCGGATCGCCCGCCCGACGGACCGTCTCGACGAGGTGGTGCGCTTCTACGTCGACGGGCTGGGCCTGCGTGAGCTGTACCGATTCGACAACCACGCCGGCTACGACGGAGTGATGCTCGGCCTGCCCGGCACCGACTACCACCTCGAATTCACCACCCACGTCGACGGCAGTCCCGGCACGGCGCCGAGCGCCGAGAACCTGCTGGTGCTCTACTTCGACGGCGAGTCCGCCATGTTCGACGCGGTGCGCAGGCTCGGCGAGTTCGGCGCGCAGCCGGTCCCCGCCGAGAACCCGTACTGGGCGGCCAACGGCGGCATGGCCTTTCCCGATCCGGACGGATGGATCGTCATGCTCGTGCCGCGGCCGGTGTTCTGATGCCGGGACGCGCGCGCGAGGACCGCATCGACGCCGCGGTGCTCGCCGCGACCCGGGAAGTGCTCGCCGACAGGGGTTATGCCGAACTGTCCATCGGCGAGGTGGCGACCAGGTCGGGGGTCCATCGGCCCGCGATCTACCGGCGCTGGCCGTCCAAACGGCATCTGGTCGTCGCGGTGGTCGCCGAGATGCTGGGCGTGCGGCCGACACCCGATACCGGCGACCTGCGCGCGGATCTCACCGTGGCGCTGCGTGAGCTGGTCGCCGCGCTGCGCGACACCTGCCTCGACCGGGTACTGCTCGCGCTGGTCGCCGACCTCGCCAACGATCCCGACCTGCGCGCGCACTTCCTGGCGACGGTCTTCGAACCGCGCCGGGCGAGCACCGCGACCGCCCTGCGCGCGGCGATGGCGCGCGGTGCGGTCGATCCGGGCGTGGACCTGGACTTCGTGCTGGACGCGGTGGCCGCGCCGATCTACTTTCGCGCGCTCTTCGGACACCTGCCGCTCGACGACGCGCTGGTCGATGCGTCGGTGGACGCGGTCGTGCGCCTGGTGCGCCCGGTCAGTGACTGATCGCGGCGACGCCGAACATCGCGGCCACGCCGGTGACGGTGCTCAGCAGGGTCAGCCGGGACGGGTGCTCGGCGTGCGCCTCGGGCAGGATGTCGGCGGTGGCCAGGTAGAGCAGGAAACCGGCGAAGTAGCCGAGGTACAGGCCGATCCACTGCTCGGGGACATGGATGAGGGTGCCGAGGATCGCGCCGATCACGGGGGCGACGGCGTCGAGCCCGAGTAGGGTCAGCGCCCGTTTGCGGGCGTTGCCGTACAGCGTGGGGATGGTGAAAGTGTTGAAGCCGTCGGCGAAGTCGTGGCAGATCACCGCGATCGCCACCGACATGCCGACGGTGGCGCCCGCCTGGTAGCCGAGGCCGATGCCGAAACCGTCCAGGGTGCTGTGGAAGATCAGGCCCGCCGCGGCGAGCAGCCCGACCGACTCGAATCCGTGGTGGTGCGAACCGAATTCGCCTTCGTGACCGGTGTGGATCGCGACCGCGCGCTCGAGGATGTGGATGCTGAGGAACCCCACCACCGCCGCGATCAGCACCACCGGCACGCCGTACACCTCGCCCGAGGACTGCTCGAGCGCCTCGGGGATCAGATCGAAGGCGACCAGCCCGAGCATGACGCCGGCGGCCAGCCCGAGCACCAGATGCTTGCGGTCGCCGATCCGCATGGCGACGAAGCCACCGAACAGCGTCGACAGCATCGACACCAGGGACAGCAGGATCGCCATGACGGCCTACTCCTCGCTCTGCTCGGCGGGTTCCGGCTGCTTGGACTTGCGCTTCTTCTTCGTCGGTGGCGGGGTGTCGGCGTCCTCGGTGACCTCGTAGCGCCGCACATAGGCCCCCGCGAAACCCTGTAGCGTCGCCGTCACCGGGATGGCCAGCAGCGCGCCCGTCGGGCCGAGCAGGGCCGCGCCCGCGATCACCGCGCCGAAGGCCACCGCCGGATGCATGTCCAGGGTGGTCGCCGTGATCCGCGGCTGCAGCACGTAGTTCTCGAACTGCTGGTAGCCGACGATGAACAGCAGGATCCACAGCGCGGTGATCGGATCGTGCACCAGCGCGACCAGCACCGGCAGCGCGCCGGCCAGGTAGGTGCCGACGGTCGGGATGAACTGCGAGACCACGCCGACCCACAGCGCCAGCGCGAACGCCGACGGCACGTCGAGCACCCGCAGCGCGACGTAGTGGGCGACCGCCGAGCACAGCGCCAGCAGCGCGCGCGAATAGATGTAGCCGCCGGTCTTCTCGACCGCGATGTCCCACGCCCGCAGCACGTGCTTCTGCTGCTTGGGCGGCAGCAGCGAGCACACCCAGGTGCGGAAGCGCGGGCCGTCGGCGGCGAAGTAGAAGGTGAACAGCAAGACCCCGAGCAGTTGGAAGATCGCGCCGATCGCGACCGTGCCGATGCCCCAGACGTTTCCGGCCAGACCGACCAGATAGCCCTCGATCGTCGAGCTCCACTCCGAGGCGTACTTGGTCAGGTCGTCGCCGGAAAGATCCTGGTGGAACGTCGAATTGAACCAGTCGACGAGGTCCTGGACATAGTCGGGCGCGTTGCCGACCAGCATCGTCACCTGACTGATCAGCAGCGCGCCCAGCGTCCACACGAACGCGACGATCACCAGCAGCAGCACGCCGAACACCGCACCGGTGCCCGCGCCGCGCCGAACACCGCGGGCGGCAAGCCAATTCACCGCGGGCTCGATCGCGAACGCCAGGAACAGCGAGACCAGCAGCACGGTCAGCAGGCCCTGCAACTTACCGAGGATCCAGAACGCCGCGATCAGCCCGGCGACGGCCAGCATGGCATACAGCAGGGACCGGGGCAGCCAGCGCGGCGGCGTGCGGACCGTCCAGAACGCGGGCAGCGCCGGGCCGGTCGCCGGCGCCTGCGCCGGTGCGGCGGGGCCAGAGGTCGATTCGTCGTCGGCAGCCACCCGGTCACGGTACCGAGGACGCGCCGATTTCCGCGCGCTGGCGCGCGGGGCTCAGATGGTCGCGGTATCGATGACGAAGCGGTACTGCACGTCGCTGGCGACGACCCGCTCGTAGGCGGAATCGATCTCGTCGGCGGAGATCAGTTCGATCTCCGCGCCGATGCCGTGCGCGGCGCAGAAGTTCAGCATCTCCTGGGTCTGGGCGACGCCGCCGATCATCGAACCCGCCAGCGAGCGGCGGAACGCGGCCAGGTTGCGGCCGGTGACGCTCATCGGCTGATCGGGCAGACCCAGGATGACCAGGGTGCCGTCGAGCGCGAGCAGGCGCAGGTAGTGGTCGATCGGCAGGTTCGCCGAGACGGTGTTGATGATCAGGTCGAACGTGCCGCGCAGCTGGCGGAAGGTCTCCCGGTCGCTGGTGGCGTAGTAGTGGTCCGCGCCCATCCGCAGGCCGTCGTCGCGCTTGCGCAGCGACTGACTCAGCACCGTCACCTCGGCGCCGAGCGCCGCGGCGATCTTCACGCCGACGTGCCCGAGGCCGCCCATGCCGATGATCGCGACTTTCTTGCCCGGCCCGGCGTTCCAGTGCCGCAGCGGCGAGTACAGGGTGATGCCCGCGCACAGCAGCGGCGCGGCGACGTCGAGGCCGATGCCCTCGGGAATGGCGACCACGAAGCTCTCGCCGACCACGATCTGGGTCGCGTAGCCGCCCATCGTGTAGCCGCCGGGCTGCACGGACTCCGGGACGGGGGTGTTGTAGGTCCAGGTGGCGCCGTTGGTGCAGTACTGCTCCTCACCGGCCAGACACGGCACGCACTTGCCGCAGGAGTTCACCAGGCAGCCGACGCCCACCCGGTCGCCCACCTTGTACTTGCGCACCGCGGAGCCGGTGGCCGCGACGATGCCGGCGATCTCGTGACCGGGCACGCACGGGTACTTGCTGCCGCCCCACTCGTCGCGGGCGGTGTGGATGTCGGAGTGGCAGATACCCGCGTACTTGATGTCGATCAGGACGTCGTCGGGGCCGAGTTCCCGGCGCTCGATCGTGACCTTCTCGAAGGACCCGTCGGGGGCGGGGATGGCGTAGGCGGCTGCGGTGCTCATGAGGACATGCCTACCGCCGCATGCGTCGTTTGCCAACCGGCGCGGCCGGATCGATACCGGACATCCGCGTATCCGGGTCACAATGGAGGAGTCGGCTCGCGAGAGAGGACAGGCTCGTGCACGCTGTCGGACGGGTGTTCGCGACGGTGGTCGTCGCGCTGATCGGCGTGTGCGCCTTCCTGGGATATCGCGGTGACCTGGTACTTCCCTGGAAGCCGCACGCGCAGGAGTACGTCGCGGTCGCCCAAGCGCCGCCGCAGGCGCCGCTGGATCCGGTGGTGGTCGCGGCCCGGGTACAGCCCGTGCTGGTGAATATCTCCGTCGACGCCGCGATGTTCGGGACCAGCGCCGCCGGTTCGGGGATCGTGCTCACTCCGGACGGACAGATCCTGACCAGCCACCACGTGATCAAGGGGGCCGAGGCGGTCTCGGTGACCGATATCGGCAACGGGCTGGTCTACGAGGCCACCGTGCTCGGTTACGACTCGACCGCCGATATCGCGCTGTTGTCGCTGGCGGGGGCGTCCGGTTTGCCGACGGCCCGGCTCGGGTCCTCGGCCGAGCTGCGGATCCGTCAGGACGTGCTGGCCATCGGCGACGCGGGCGGTGACGGCGGCGAACCGACCTCGGTCGCCGGGCCGATCACCGACCTGGACGCGAGCATCGTCGCGATGAACTCCGCCGACCTGACCCGCAAGTCGCTGCGCGGGATGGTGCAGATCGCCGCGCCCGTCGTGGGCGGGCAGTCCGGCGGCGCGCTGGCCGACAGCTCGGGCGCGATCGTCGGGGTGATCACCGCGGCTTCCGGCGAGCGCCCCGGCTCCGATCGGCCCAAGCAGGCCAACGGCTACGCGGTGCCCATCGATACCGCCATGGGGGTCGTCGCCCAGATCCGCTCCGGCACCCCGACCGAGACCGTCCACATCGGCCCCACCGCCACCCTCGGCGTCCAAGTCGTCGACGCGAAACCGGCGGGCGCCCAGGTCAACTGGGCCTTCTACGGCCAGCCCGCCCGCGCCGCGGGCATCACCACCGGCGACATCATCACCGCCGTGGACGGCCGCCCGATCACCACCGCCCGCGCGCTCAGCGCCGCCATCAACACCCGCAAACCCGCCGACCGCATCCGCCTCGACCTCACCGCCCCCGACGGCACCACCCGCGCGATCGACGTGGTCCTCGCCGAAGGCACCCCGAACTAGACCAGCGGTAACCGCCGCTCTCCGGGGTTTCGCCGGGACGTCGGGCTCACACCAGGCTCAGCCAGTAGTCCTGGAACTTCAGGAAGACGAGGAGCAGGACGACGGCGTAGAAGACGACGACCAGGGTCCAGCGCCATTCGGCGAGGATGGCCATGATGCCGCGGGAGCGGCCCCAGGTCTCCTGGGTCGTGACGGCGAACAGCAGGGGAGTGACCGCCCAGACGACCATGCAGTACGGGCACAGGGCGTTGATGCGGTAGAGGCTCTGGAAGATGAGCCAGCAGATGGCGGCGACGCCGAGGACGGTGCCGAGCCACAGGCCGCCCCAGATCCAGCGGGGGAAGCCGACGCCGACGACGGCGAGGACGCCGAGGGTCACCACCACCGAGAAACCGACGATGCCGAACAGCGGGTTCGGGAAACCGAAGACCGCGGCCTGATCGGTCTTCATGATCGACCCGCACGAGAGCACCGAGTTGATGCTGCACGAGGTGACGTAATTCGGGTCGACGAACAGTTTGAAGCGTTCGACGGTCAGCGTGAACGACGCCAGCCACCCCGCCAGCCCGGCGATCAGCAGCAGCCACGCCGAGCGGGCGGGGGCGGTGATCACTTGGCCGCGTCGGCGATCACGGACGCCAGGCCGTTCTCGGTGAAGATGGCGTCGGACTGGTTGAGCTCGCCGTTGATGAACACCGACGGCGTCGACTTCACGCCACTGCTCAGGGTCTGCTGGGTGACCTGGGTGATGTAGTCGTTGTACGGCTTGTCGTTGATGCAGGTGGCCACCGCGGGATCGGTGTAGCCGGCCTCGGTCGCGATCTGGACCAGCTGCTCGTTGCTCAGACCCGCGGTGCCCTCGGCGGGCTGCTTGGCGAACATGGTCTGCAGCCAGCCCTGGTATTTGCTCGGGTCCGACTTCGCCACGCAGAACGAGGCGTTGGCCGCGCGCGAGGAGTACTGGGTCGAGGACGCGCGATCGAGGAAGGAGATGATCTGGTACTCGATCACGGCGGTGCCGTTGGCGGCGGCCTCGGCCAGCGCCTCACCGTTGGCGGCCTCGAACTGCTTGCAGGCCGGGCACTGCAGGTCGGCGACGACGCGGACCTTCACCTTGGCGTCCGGATTGCCGATGCGGACCGCGCCGGACTCGGTCACCGAGCCGCCGGTCGCGGGCAGCTGGGCCGCGGACGTGGCGGTGTTCTCGGAATCGGAGCCCGACTTCTTGACGGCGATGCCGATGCCGATCGCCGCGACCAGGGCCACCAGGACGGCGGCGACGCCGACCTGGATCGCGATCTTGCGCTTCCTGTCGGCTGCTTCGGCCGCCGCCAGCGGATTCTGCTTGCCCGTGCTCACCGTTGTCACACGCCTTTCGTTCGTGGTCTCCCCACCGGGGACATCATGCGGGCCGAACCTGAGAGTTTCTTCAACGATCCGGTCAGGACTCCTCGAGCCTGCGCAGCTGCTCGGCGACATCGAAATCGGCGGGCGGCCAGTCCAGGTCCAGACCGGTCAGCGCGTCGATCAACAACTCGGTCACCGCCAGGCGCGCGTACCACTTGTGGTCCGCGGGCAGCACGTACCACGGCGCGTAGTCGGTGTTGGTGCGTTCCAGAATGGTCTGATAGGCCTTCTGATAGTCGGGCCAGAAGCCGCGCTCGGTGATGTCGGCGGGGTTGAACTTCCAGTACTTGTCGGGGCGCTCGAGCCGCTCGCGCAGTCGGCGTTTCTGTTCGTCGAGGGAGACGAACATGGCGACCTTCACGATCGTGGTGCCGGTGTCGGCCACCTCACGTTCGAAGGCGTTGATCAGGTCGTAGCGCTGTTCCCATTCCGACTGCGGCACGAGCTCGTGCACTCGCACGACCAGCACGTCCTCGTAGTGCGAGCGGTCGAACACGCCGATCTGGCCGTGCGCGGGCAGGCGCTTGCGGATGCGCCAGAGGAAATCGTGCTGCTTCTCCTCCTCGGTCGGGACGCCGAAGGACGCGTGGTCGACCCCCTGCGGATCGACCGAACCGATCACGTGGCGCACGATGCCGCCCTTGCCCGCGGTGTCCATGCCCTGCAATACCAGCAACACACTGTGCTTACCGCCCGTGCGACCGTGCGCGAACAGCTTCTCCTGCAGATCCGACAGCACGATGCCACGCTCGGTCAGCAGCGTCTTGCCGCGCTGCTTGTCACCGATGAACCCCGGCGTCGCCGAGGTGTCGAGATCGATGATCCGCTGGCCGTCGGCCCGCAACGCGGTGGTGACGGGTTCGGCCCAGTGTTTCGCCATTTCCCATGCCTACCACTACTGCGCGCGATCGACCGGCAAGCTCGACGCAATCGTTGCCTGCCAGCAGGCGACGCCGGCCGGGTCGGCGATCTCGGGCCGGTGCACGTATACCGGATCGGCGCCCGCGGCCTGCTGCGCGCGGTAGTCGGCCAGCAGCCGGAACGCGACGACGCCGAGCGGGATGATCGCGGCCAGGTTGACCAGCGCCATCACGCCCATGAACACATCGGCCAGGTTCCAGATCAGGCTCACCGAGCCGAGCGCCCCGCCGAACACGGCCACCAGCACCGCCACCCGGAAGGCCGTGAGCACCTCCGGCCGGTCGGTGATGAACTCGATATTGGCCCGGCCGTAGTAGAAGTTGCCGATCATCGAGCTGAACGCGAGCAGGAACACCACCGCGGTCAGCACGTGTCCGGCCCAGCCGCCGAGGCTGGTCTGCAGCGCGCTCTGAGTGAGGTCGGCGCTGCGCCGCTCCGACAGGTCGGGGTCGCTGGTCAGGATGATGAACGCGGTGATCGAGCAGATCAGCAGGGTGTCGAAGTAGACGCCCAGCGACTGCACGAGCCCTTGCTTCACCGGATGCGAGACGTCGGCCGCGGCCGCCGCGTTCGGCGAGGAACCGAGACCGGCTTCGTTGGAGAACATGCCGCGCCGGATGCCCTGCGCGATCGCGACGCCGACGCCACCGCCGACCACCTCGCGCAGGCCGAACGCGCCGCCGACGATATCGGCGATCACCCGCGGCAGATCGTCGATGTTGAGCACCACCACCGCGATGCCGAGCAACAGATACACGATCGCCATGACCGGCACGAGCACCTCGGTGATGTGGCTGATCCGGCGCACTCCGCCGAAGATCACCACCCCGAGCAGGGCGATCAGCGCGAGCCCGACAGCCACGGGGAACCAGTCGCCGTCGAGGTCCGGCAATGAGGCCCTGGTGGTGGCCACGATGGTGTTGGACTGCACGGCGTTGAACACGAAACCGAAGGTCACCGTGATGATGACCGCGAAGATCATGCCCTGCCAGCGCCGCCGCAGCCCGTACTGCATGTAGTAGGCGGGGCCGCCGCGGAAGGTGCCCGGCTCGTGCTCGGGCCGCTTGTACAGCTGGGCGAGGGTGGATTCGACGAAGGCCGAGGCCGCGCCGAGGGTCGCCATCGCCCACATCCAGAACACCGCGCCCGGCCCGCCGACGCTGATCGCGGTGGCGACGCCGGCGATATTGCCGGTGCCCACCCGCGCCGCCGCCGAGATGCTGAACGCGCCGAACGCCGACACCGACTTCTTCCCGTCGGCGGCGGGCTGTCCCTTCTCGGCGACCACCCGCAGCATCTCCGGCAGCATCCGCAACTGCACCACTCCGCTGCGCACGGTGAAGTACAGCCCGGCCGCGATCACCAGGGGGATCAGCAGCCAGTTCCAGAACACGTCGTTGCCATCGACGACGACCGAGTTCAGCGTGTCCATGCGGCGAGGCTACCGTCGGGCAACCGCGCGACCGGTCAGGCCGCGCCCGATGTCGCCCGATCCGCGTCCTGACCGGTCAGGCGGGCCGGGTGGCGTCGACGTACTGCATGAAACGGTGCACGCGCTGGTCGATTTCGACCAGCCCGGCCTCGGCGAACAGACGCGGGAAGGTGTCGCGACCGAACAGCCGCAGCCCGCTCAGACCCGCGGCCACGGTGCTGGCCCGGCCGAACAGGTTGTCCTCGCGAAAGCTGGTGGTGATCGCGATCCGGCCGCCCGGCGCGAGCACCCGGATCATCTCGCGGGTGGCCGCGATCGGATCGGGGATCAGGTACAGCGCGCCGAAACAGCAGACGGCGTCGAAGGTTCCGTCGGCGAAGGGCAGCATCCGCGCGTCACCGCGGACGTAGCCGACCCGCGGGCCCGCGTTGTCGACGGCGGCCTTGGCCAGCATCGGCTCGGAGTAGTCCAGCCCGGTGACGAAGCCGTCACCGGCGAGGAACTCGCTCAGGTACCGGGTGAAATTGCCGGGGCCGCAAGCCAGATCGAGCACCTTCTTGCTACCGCTGAGCCGCAGCGTGTCCACGGCCTCGCGGCGATCGCTGCCGGTGGTGCGGCCGCTGGCCAGGTAGAACAGCGTGGGCCGCCACGCGTGCTCGTAGACCGCGGCCAGCGCGGGCGCGTTCATGGTCCTGCGGGCCAGGTTCACTGCCGTGCGACCTCGATCGTCATGCCCGCGCCGCGCAGCCGCTCGGTGAGCGCCTCGCCCATGGCCGAGGCGGGGGTGAGAATGCCCGCGCGCGGCGGGAGTTCGTCGAAGGCCAGGCTCAAACCGGCCTGGCCGAGCAGGACGGCGGTGGCCTGGTAGCCGGGGTCGCCGGTGCCGGAGAAGGTGGCCTGGTACTTGGCGCCGGAGCTGGTGCGGGCGAAGGTCTTCATGGTGAACCAGCCGCTGAGGCGCGCCTTCTCGCTGGGCCCGGTGCCCGGCTTGGGCAGGATGCGGTCGAGCAGCTTGCGCCCGAACGAGACGCGCGAGAGCACCGCGCCCGAGGCCATGCCCGCCACGATGCCGCCCGCGATCCCGGCCGCCACCAGCGGCGCCGCCGCCGAGTTGCCCGCGTTCATGACCTCGCGGTAGCGGAACTGCTTGCCGTAAGCCCAGCCGAGCAGGCCGTTGGTGCGGCGCACGACCTTGGTGTTGTGCGAGGCCATGATGAACGTGGTGACCCAGCCGTTGAGGCTCGGGTCGATGCTGTCGGCGCGGGCCAGCGCCTGGTCGGACTGGCGGCCGACGTCGGGCTCCATCGAGCGATCGGGGCTCAGCGAGTACGGGTGCGCGAGGATCTTGCCGCGGCCGGAATCGGCGGCGATGTCCTCCATCATGGCGCGGCCGGAATCGATGGTGCCGCCGCTCATTCCGCCCTTGAGGTAGGCGACCAGCGTGGTGTCCTCCAGCTCGCCGGTGTCGTCGGCGACGCTCGCGCGGTAGATCTCGTAGACGCTCAGATCCGACGGAATCGAGTCGTAGCCACAGGAATTCACGATCTTGGCACCGGAGTCGACGGCGACCCGCTCGAACTGCTCGATGGCGTCGTGGATGAACAGCGGCTCACCGGTGAGGTCGGCGTAGTGGGTGCCCGCGGCGGCGCACGCGCCGAGCAGCGGCATGCCGTAGCGCAGGTACGGGCCGACCGTGGTCACCACGACCTTGGTTCGCTCGGCCATCGCGGCGAGCGAGGCCGGATCGGTCGAATCGGCGACGACCAGTTCCCAATTCGCCGCGGCGGGGCCGAGTTCGGCGCGCACGGCGGCGAGCTTGTCGGCCGAGCGGCCCGCCAGCGCGATCCGCGCGTCGGCGGGGGCGGCGGTGAGCAGGTATTCGGCGGTGAGTTTGCCGACGAATCCCGTCGCGCCGAACAGGATCAGGTCGAACTCGCGGTGCTGCGGCACAGGGGCGCCTTTCATCGAGTGCTCGCCTTGCGGGCGCGCGGCTTCTTCGTCGGTTTCGGCGGGTGGGTGGTGAGCCAATCACGGTGGGCCAGACCGAGTTCGGTGACCGGGGGCTCGTCGTAGAGCCATTCCCGGGCGATCAGGTGCCAGTTGTTGGTGCTGTCGAGCTGGCCGAGCATGCCGAAGGTGAGGAAGTCGGCCCGGCGGGAGAACAGGTGCTCCGGCGGCAGATTCTGCTGCTTCATGCCGGTGAACTCGCTGGCCCTGGGGTCAACGGCCAGCAGGAACGCGCCGCTGGCGAGTTCGGGGGTGATGGTCAGTTCCTCGTCGACCAGACACCATTCGGAGGCGGCGAGTACGTACTCGAGACATTCCTCGGCGCCGATCTCGTCCGGCGAATCGATCACGCCGCGCTCGATCATCAACTGCCGCAGGTCTTCCGCGCGGTCCTCGGCGGCGGCGCGCAGGCAGAGGATCTCGAAGTGCACGAGTTTGGGGTCCATGCGGTTGAACAGGCCGAAGTCGAGGAAGGCCACCCGGCCGTCGCGGGCCAGCAGCACATTGCCCGGATGCGGGTCGCCGCAGAACTCGTTGAAGGTGAACAGCGAGCCGACGTAGAAGCGGTAGATGATCTCGCCGACCCGGTCGCGTTCGGCGGCGGGCAGATTCCGGATCTCGTCGAAGCCGGTGCCCTCGATGAACTCGCTGACCAGTACGCGGGTGGTCGAGAGCTCCCGCACCGCGTCGGGCACCACGATGAACGGGTGGTCGCGGTAGAGGTGCGCGATCTCGGACTGGGTGACCGCCTCGGCCACGTAGTCGAGTTCGGCCTCCATGTTCAGTTTCAGCTCGTCGAGCACCGCCGGGGTGATCCACGGCATGGCCGAGGCCAGCACCCGGCGGAACATGGTCAGGTTCTTCAGGTCGGCGCGTACCGCGGCGTCGACGCCGGGGTACTGGACCTTCACCGCGACGGCCCTGCCGTCGGGCAGGGTGGCCCGGTAGACCTGGCCGATCGAGGCCGCCGCGATCGGCTCGGGGTCGAATTCGGCGAACACCTCGGTCAGCGGACGGCCGAAGTCCTCCTCGACGACCGCGCGCATCGCGTCGAACGAGACGGTCGGCGCGGCGTTGCGCAGCACGGCCAGCCGCTGCTGGAACCGGTCGCGATGGTCCGGCGGCACCAGATCCAGGTCGAGCACCGACATCATCTGGCCGAGCTTCATGGCCACGCCCTTCATGGTGCCCAGCACCATGACCACCTGCTCGGTGGTGCGGATCATCGACTCCTCGGCCATTCTGGCGCGCACGGCTTCCGAGCGGCCGCGCATGGACAGTCTGGTCTTCTTCGAGCGGATCACCGAGCTCGCCGCTACCGCCCCCAGCTTCGTCCCGCGGGCAAGCCGGGATGTCGGCACGTTTTTCGCCATCGAGGTACCTCCATTGGTGCCGACGCGCAGGGTGGCCGCCGACGACACGAAGCGCACGCGACCACCCGCGGTGACGCAAGCCACAGCGCCCCGCTCGGTTCAGCGTAACGAACCGGGCGGCGATGTCGAGCCCGGCTCCGGCGATCGCGAGGATCGCCCGGTCAGGAGGGCTGGACGGGAATCTCGGGCAGCTGGTGGCTCTGCGAGGTGAAGTACTCGGGCGACCCGCCCGCCCTGGCGACACCCTCGATCGCCGACCACGCCATCATCGTCAGGTAGTCGATGACGTCCTGGCGCGGCATCGCCTTCTCGGTGGTCGTCCACCAATGCGTGGCCAGCTGGATGCCGCCGACCAGCACATACGACCACAGCATCGCGCCGTCGGTCCGCACGCCCTTGGCGCCGGCCCGGTCGACGAGCACGGCCGTGACCACCTCGGCGAAGAGCCGTTCGAACTCCGCCAGCGAGGACTTGTCGCCCGCGGAGTTGCTCATGATGAACCGGTAGACCTCGGGGTCGTCGTCGACGGTGCCGACGTACTCGGTCATCGCGGCGCGCACCAGCTGGTACTCGTCGGCGTCGAGGTTGATCGCGCCGTACACGCGCGGCAGCAGCGTGGTCTCGATGAACCGCTGCATGGTGGCGTGCACGAGGTCGTTCTTGTCGGCGAAGTAGCGGTACAGCACGGTCTTGGACACGCCGATCTCGGTGGCGATCTCGTCCATGCCCGCCTGGCTGCCGCGCGCGCGGATGGCGTTGAGCGTGCCGTCGACCAGCTCTTCGCGCCGGTCGATCTTGTGCTGTCGCCACCGCCGTTTGCGGCCGTCGACAGGACCGCCGCCGCGCACGGTGGCGGCGCGGCCCGTCTGCTCGCCGATCTCGACAAGGTCTTCGGTGGACAGAACAGCCCCCTTGTGATCGATAGTGGCGTCTCTGGTTCTACAGCTTAGGCGCGCCGGTGTGGGGTGGCGCTCGTTTGGTCGACGTTGCGGCATTTACCACATCTCGGTGCTTACCCGCGCGTAAGACGAACCGGGCGGTTTTGCGGCGTCGGGGCGGGCGCCACGCGGGTTGGCGGCGGCGCGCTCGCCGCGCGCACAGCAGAATGGGGGCTATGGAGAAAGCTCCCGGCAACACGGCGGTTCTCACGCCGCGCACCGAGCCCGCCGCGCAACCAGCGGGTTTCGCGGTCATGACCGACGAGGCCGGCAAGAAACGTGACCTCTTCAAGATGAAAGCGCTGGCCACCGGATTCCTGCTGGTGGCCAGCGCGGTGTACCTGTTCTGCCGTTGGCTCGAATCGCGCGGCTCCGGCGGCGAGTGGGTCGGCTACGTGCGGGCCGCCTCCGAGGCGGGCATGGTCGGCGCGCTGGCCGACTGGTTCGCGGTGACCGCGCTGTTCAAGCACCCGCTGGGCCTGCCGATCCCGCACACCGCGATCATCCGCAAGAAGAAGGACCAGCTCGGGTCGAGCCTGGGCGCCTTCGTGGGGACCAACTTCCTCGCGCCGGACGTGGTGTCGGCCCGGCTGGACTCCGCGCAGATCTCGCTGCGGGTCGGGCGCTGGATGGCCGATCCGGGCCACGCGGCGCGGGTGGCCCAGGAAAGCGCGACGATCCTGACCGCGGTGGTCGGCGTGCTGCGCGACGAGGACGTCGAGCAGATCATCGACAACACGATCGTCAAGCGGATCGCCGAACCGCTGTGGGGTCCGCCGCTCGGGCGGGTGCTCTCGGAGATGATCGCCGACAATCGCCAGCTGCCGCTGATCGACCTGCTGGCCGAGCGCGCGCATCAGTGGGCGCTGGGTTCGCAGGAGACGATCGATCGGATCGTGCTGCGCGACGCGCCGCAGTGGGCGCCGAAATTCGTCAACACGCTGCTGTCCGAGCGGATCTACCGGGAACTGGTCGAATTCACCTGGAAGGTGCGGTCGAATCCCGATCACGAACTCCGCAAGGCCGCCGATCGCTTCCTCCAGGATTTCGCCGACGATCTGCAGCACGACGACGCGATGATCGCCAAGGCGGAGAAGGTCAAGGCCGAGATCATGGGCCGCGAGCAGATCACCGGCATGGCCGAGGCGACCTGGCGCGCGGCCAAGCGGCTGATTCTGGAATCGGCCGACGACCCCGATTCCACGTTGCGCCGCAAGGTGGCCGAGAATGTGCAGCAGCTCGGTGAACGCTTGCGCGACGACCCGGCCATGCGCGGCAAGGTGGACGGCTGGATCGACCGCGGCGCCCGCTATCTGGTCGGTAACTACTCGGCCGAGATCACGACCCTGGTGACCGACACCGTCGCGCGCTGGGACGCCGACGAGGCGAGTCGCAAGATCGAACTGCAGGTCGGCCGGGATCTGCAGTTCATCAGGATCAACGGCACGGTCGTCGGCGCGCTGGCCGGCCTGGCCATCTACACGATCTCGCAGTTGCTGTTCCACTGAGCCGAACTGTTAGCCGAACCTGTGCTAACAGGAGTGCTTGCAATAGCTAGCACCCTGATTTAGTATTGACCGTACAACCGCCAGAAGGTGAGTGATGGCAGACCAGCCCGAGGGACGTGTAGCGCACGCGGCACAAGACATCGGAGGGTTCATCAGGTCCCAGCGCGAAGCCGCGCAGGTGTCCTTACGTCAGCTCGCCGCACTGGCGGGGGTGAGTAATCCGTACCTGAGCCAGATCGAACGCGGATTGCGTAACCCCTCCGCCGAAGTACTCGCGCAGATCGCCAAGGCGCTGCGGGTGTCCTCGGAGGTGTTGTATGTGCGGGCCGGATATCTCGAGCAGCGCCCGCACAGCCCGGTCAGGGACGCCCTGCTCGCGGACACTTCGGTGACCGAGCGGCAGAAACAGGTGTTGCTGGAAATCTATGAGTCGTTTCGCCGGGAAAACGGGGAAGAAACCGGCTCAGGGGGGATCGAACGGGACAGCGACGTTTCGTTCACGACAACTGACACTCCGCCACGCCAGGAGAACGAAGACTGATGACCGAGAAGACCGCTACCGTGACCAAGCCGCTGTTCGCCACCGTCGGTGCCGGTGACGCCATCTACACCGCCGTGAACGAGGTCGTCGCCGACGTCCGCGAGCGCGTCGCCACCACCGATGTGCAGGCCCGCGTCGACGAGGCCCGCGAGCGCATCGCCAACGTGCCCGCCGACGTGCAGGCCCAGTTCGACACCATCCGTGAGCGCATCGCCGGCCTGCCGTCGGAGCTGCCCGAGGACCTCGCCGAGCTGCGCGAGAAGTTCACCCCGGAAGAGCTGCGCAAGCTGGCCGAGCAGTACTACCGCCAGGCCCTCGACATCTACGCCGACCTCGCCGTCCGCGGTGAGGAGACCGTCGACCGCCTGCGCGCCAACCAGGCCGTCGACGAGCAGATCGGTCGCGTGGAGAGCCTGTACAAGGATGCCTCCGCCCGCGCCGAGGATGCCCTCGCCAAGGTCACCGACCTGCTGGGCCGTGGCAAGGCCGAGGCCGAGGCCGTCGCCGACGAGGTCGCGGCTGTCGTCGATGCCGAGGTCGTCGCCGTGACCACCGAGGAGCCCGCGCCGGCTCCGGCCGCCAAGGCCCCCGCCGCCAAGAAGGCGCCGGCCAAGAAGGCCCCCGCGAAGAAGGCCGCCCCCAAGAAGGCCTGACACAGCACCGCGCACAGCGGCCCCGCACACCACTGGTGAGCGGGGCCGCTGTTCGTATGATGGGGGAGTGAACATGGTGAACGGTCTGACGTCGCTGATCCTGCTGGCCCTGTGGGTGGCGGCCTTCGGCGCGACGGTGTTCGCGCTCATCCACGCTGTGCGTCAGCGCGCGGACGCCTTCCCGGCGGTCGACAAGATGACCAAGCCGATCTGGCTGGCGATTCTCGCCGGCGCGCTGGTCTTCCTGCTGCTCGGCATCGCCGGCTTCGGCATGTTGACCTCGTTCATCGCGATCATCGCGACGGGTGTGTACCTCGCGGATGTGCGTCCCAAGGTCGACGAGGTGCAGCGCGGCCCGCGCTGGTGACGGCGCGCGCCGAATTTCCGGCGCGGATCCCTCGCGGTTCAGTGGTACGCGGTGTTACTGTATCTGGCAGTAACACAAAGGAGTGTGCCGATGCGTGCAAAGCTGCCGACGGCTCTGCTGAACCTGGTCGATTCCGCGTCCCTCGTGGTCAAGACCACCCTGGCGGCCCACCGGGCCGATCTGCGGACGCGAACCCACGGGGTCGCGGCGTTCGATCCGCCGACCGTGCCCGCGGACGTGATCCCCGTGGTCACCGCCGACGGCGCCCGGCTGCGAGTGCACGCCTACGGGCCCGTCGACGCGCCGGTCATGGTGCTGGTGCACGGCTGGACCTGCTCCATCGAGTACTGGAACGCCCAGATCAACGCCTTCGCCGGCGAGTACCGCGTGGTCGCCTACGACCAGCGCGGCCACGGTGAGAGCACCAACGGCTACGCCAAGCCGAGCCCGGCCCTGCTCGCCGACGACCTGGCCGACGTCCTCGACGCCGTGCTGTTGCCCGGTCAGCGGGCCGTGCTCGTCGGCCACAGCATGGGCGGCATGACGCTGATCTCCTGGGCCGGTCGTTTCTCCGAGCGCGTGGCCGATCAGGCCGCCGCGGTGGTGCTCACCAACACCGGCGCGCATTCGCTCGTCGAGGTGTCGACCATGGTCCCCGGCCTGAACCGGCCGCTGCGGATCCTGCGCGGCAAGCACCTGCCGACGCCGGACTGGCTGGGCAGGATCATCCTCGGCACCCCCGTGCTGTTCCCGCCGATCAAGCCCGTGCGCTGGATCTTCGCCCGCCAGGTGATGACGCTGGACACCCCGCGCCCGACCCTCGACTACGCGCTCTCGGTGGTCCGTGGTTGTCCGGCGATGACGCGCTCGCGCTGGGGCCTGGTCCTGGCCGAACTCCACCTGGGCGACGACGCCGCCAACCTCGTGGTGCCCACCACCGTGCTGGCCGGTGACCGCGACGACCTCACCCCGCCGCTGCACGCCGAGCGCCTCGCCGAGCTGCTGCGCCGCGCCGGCAACCTCGCCCGGCACAAGGTGCTGCCGACCGGCCATCTGGGCAACGTCGAACGCCACGACCTGTTCAACGCCGAACTGGCCGAGGTCATGGCCGCCGTCCGTGAGCCTGTGTACGCGGTGAGCTGAGCGCCTGCGAGGATGGGCGGATGAGTTCTGCCCCTGTGACCTCGGATGACCGCCGGTTCGTGCTGACCCTGGGCTGCCCGGACCGGCCGGGCATCATCGCCCGGATCTCCTCGTTCATCGCCGATTTCGGCGGCTCGATCGTAGAGGCCGGCTACCACTCCGACGGTGACATCGGCTGGTTCTTCACCCGGCAGGCGGTCAAGGCCGCGACCGTGCCGTTCGGCATCGACGAACTGCGCGCCCGCTTCGCCGAGGTGGCCGCCGAGTTCGGTCCCGAGACCGACTGGCAGCTGCACGACTCGGGGGCGCCGCGCCGGGCGGTGCTGCTGGTCAGTAAGGACGGGCACTGCCTGCACGACCTGCTCGGGCGCGCGGCCGCCGGCGAGCTGCCCGCCACCATCGAGGCCGTCATCGGCAACCACCCCGACCTGGCCGGGATGACCGAGGCGCACGGCGTGAAGTTCCACTACGTGCCGTTTCCGAAGGACCCGGCCGAGCGGGGCCCGGCCTTCGAGCAGGTCCGCGATCTCGTCGACGCCCACGATCCGCATGCCGTCGTCCTCGCCCGCTTCATGCAGGTGCTGCCCGCCGAACTGTGCGCGCACTGGGCGGGCCGGGCGATCAACATCCACCACAGCTTCCTGCCATCGTTCGTCGGCGCGCGCCCGTACCACCAGGCCTACGCGCGCGGGGTGAAGCTGATCGGCGCGACCTGTCACTACGTCACCGCCGAACTGGACGCGGGGCCGATCATCGAGCAGGACGTCATCCGCGTCGACCACGCCGACGACGTGCGCGACATGGTGCGGCAGGGCCGCGACATCGAGCGGGTCGTGCTGGCGCGCGGGCTGCGCTGGCACCTGGAGGGCCGGGTGCTCGTGCACGGCCGCCGCACGGTCGTCTTCGAGTAACCGCTCAGAGGTCGTAGAACGGCGCCGGGTAGCGGAACTCGCCGGTGACGGCCGGGTCGTAGGCCGTCATCGGACGGACCTGGAAGAACTCCGTCCAGTCGGCCTCGTCCGGCACGATGCCGAGCCGGGCGCCGGGCACGAACCCGAAGCGGGTGTAGTAGTCGGGATTGCCGACCAGGCCGACGACCGATTCGTCGAGCGCGTCGGCGGCCCCGAGCGCGGCGTGCATCAACGCCGAACCGACCCCGGTCTTCTGATGGTCGGGATCGACGCCGAGCGGGCCGAGCGCGAGCACCGGGAACGGGCCGATCCCCGCCCTGGTGAGGCACAGGTGCCCGACCACGGTGTCGTACTCGAGGGCGACCAGCGACAGCGTGGGCATCCACGATTCGTCGGTGCGCAGCGCGTCGACGAGCGCTACCTCGGGTGGTTCGGTGATCGCCGGGTCGTCGGCGTAGTGGGGGGTGAAGGCGTCGCGGTGGATGGCGGCGATGGCCGCGGCGTCCGCTGGGGTCTCTCGACGGATCAGCACAATCGTCTCCGTATCCTCGGCGGCCGGCGCCGGTCGAAAACCGCCACGCTTAAGTCTCCCGGATTCGGGTACACCCGCGCAACGCTGTTCGCGTGGCGGCCTGCGCGGCGGCGGCCGTGTTGCGGTGTGTCATGCTCGAGACCATGACCGTCTCGACACCGCTGACCCGGGCCGACGTGGCCGCGATGATCGATCACACCCTGCTCGCCCCCGAAGCCACACCGGCCCAGGTCCAGGAGCTGATCGCCGAGGCGCGCACGCTCGGCGTGTACGCGATCTGCGTGTCGCCCTCGATGCTGCCGGTGCGGGCGCCGGGGCTGGTCGTCGCGACCGTCGCCGGTTTCCCGTCCGGCAAACACCACTCGCTGGTCAAGGGCGCCGAGGCGCGCTTCGCGGTCGAGCAGGGCGCGGCCGAGGTCGACATGGTCATCGATGTGGGCGCCGCGCTGGCCGGTGATTTCAACGCCGTGCTCACCGACGTCATCACGGTGCGCGAGGCGACCACCGACCGCGGCGCCGTGCTCAAGGTGATCATCGAATCGGCCGCGCTCACCGACGAGGCGATCGTCGGCGCGTGCCGGGCCGCCGAGGAGGGCGGCGCCGACTTCGTGAAGACCTCGACCGGATTCCACCCGGCGGGCGGGGCCAGCGTGCACGCGGTCCGGCTGATGGCCGAGACCGTCGGCGGCCGCCTCGGCGTCAAGGCCAGCGGTGGCATCCGCACCGCCGAGGACGCGGCCGCGATGATCGCGGCGGGCGCCACCCGGCTCGGGCTGTCCAAGTCCGCCGCGGTGCTCGACGGGTTTCCCGGCTAGCGCCATCAGCAGGTGAAGTCGGCCTGCCGACCGTCGGGCGCGCTCTCGAGCGTGGTCTTGCCACCCGCGAGGTGCACGGTGACGCCGTCGTCGGTGACCCGCACCTCCTGCGCGCGCAGGCCGAGCGGGTAGCTCTGCAGGCTCTGGGTGAAGGTCTCGACGATGCCCTGCACCAGGTCGGTGGGCAGGCCGATGCCGAGCAGCTGCGCCGACTTGGTCTCCACCACGACATTGCCGTTGCGCACCATGGGCTGCACCTGCAGCTGGGCCAGGCCGCCGATCACGTCGAGGGTGAGCACGCCGGTGGTGCGCGAGGAGCTCACGCCGCTGACCATGCCGCCGAGGGTCTGCTGGATGCCGTCGTTGTTCCAGGTCACCTCGGCCGAGGAACCGCCGATGGTGCCGCCGCCGCGGCCGTGGTCGGTGAGCTCGATGTCGTCGAACTCCGCGTGCACCACCATCCCGACCGCGGGACCGAACTTGTTGTCCTCGCTGTCGATGGTGACCGAGCCGACCTTGCCGTCGAGGTAGGTGAGCAGCATCGGCTTCGGGCCGAAGCCCACGTCGATGGTGGACCCCATCTGCTGCTCGAACGAGCTGCTGATGCAGCGCGAGATCTGGTGGCGGGCATAGGCTTCGGTGCCCACGATCGCGGCCACCAGCAGCGCGGCGACCACGACCAAGGCGATCACCAGCGTGCGCCGACCTACCTTGGGGCGTTGGGGTGTCTGCGTGGTCATGGCATCGGATTCTTCCCGAACTTTCTGTGTCTGCTCTGAGGACGGCGTGAAAGCCTTCGCAGCAAAGTGTGACCTGGCACACTCCGGCGGGCGTAGCCTGGATCCATGACTGGCGAGGGTGTGCGCCGGGTGCAGGGGACGGCGGATCATCGGTGGCGCGTGCTACGGCGGCTCGCCGGTCGACACGCGGGCTTCTTCACGACCCGTCAGGTATTGCGGACCGGGTGTGAGGTGCAGGTCAGAGCGGCGCTCGGGGACGGCTCGGTGACCAGGGCCGGTGTCGGGATGATGCGGCTGGCGCAATGGCGGGCCGGTCCGCTCGACGAGTACGCGATGTGGGCGGCCTGGTTCGACGGCGCCGCGGCGGTGTCGTATCAGAGCGCTGCCGAGCTGCACGGGATCGGCCGATTACAGCCGCGGTTCCTGCACCTGTCGGTGTCGGCGGGGCGTCCGCCGGTGACGCCGCGACTGGTGCTGACCCGGCGCAAACTGGACGGGCCCGATGTCGAGTCGGCCGGGCCGTTCCTGGTCACCACGCCGGTGCGCACCGTGCTCGATCTGGCCGAGACCGAGATCTCGCAGTCGGCGCTGGACGAGGTGGTCGCCGACGCGGTCGCCATCCACCGCTGCGACATCGACGAGATCTGGTGGGGCGGACAGCAACTCGCCCCGCGTGCGGCCGCACGGGTGCGCCGGGCGTTAACCGGCGTCTGACCAGCCGTTCGGCGCGACCACCTGCCACGGCACCGACAGCACGCAGTCGCGCATCCGGCGGCGATACGCGCGCACCGGAAAACCGCTCTCGCGCAACAGCTCCGCGGCCCCGCGCCAGCGGATACGCGGACCGAACGGGGCCAGCGCCGCCGAGCGATCCCAGGCGCGGTCGGCCGCGGTGAGCAGCGCGTGCACCGGTTCGCCCGGAATATTGCGGTGGATCAGCACTTTCGGGAGTCGCTCGGCGATTTCGGACGGGCGCTCGACGGTGAACGGGTCCCAGGCCAGCGTCAGCGAGAGCGGGCGGTGCCGGTCGAGCAGCACCCAGGCGCAGCGGCGGCCGAGTTCGTCGCAGGTGCCGTCGACGAGCAGACCGCCCGGCGCGAGATTCGACCGGATGCGCGACCACGCGTCGGGGACGGCGTCCTCCGGGTACTGGCGCAGCACGTTGAACGCGCGGACCAGCACCGGGCGCAGTCCGGCCAACTCGAAACCGCCGCGGGCGAAGCGCACACCGTCACGGCCCTCGACGACCCTGGCGGGGTCGATCTCGAGCCCGACCACCCGCAGATCGGGGCGCACGGTGCGCAGCCGCGCGGCCAGTTCGAACGTCGTCCACGGCGCGGCGCCGTAGCCGAGGTCGACGATCAGCGGATCGGCGGCCGCGCGCAGGCGCTCGGTCACCAAGTCGTCGTGGGTCAGCCAGCGGTCGCTGCGGCGCAGGCGGTTGACGCCGGTCGTGCCGCGGGTGATGGTGCCGACCGGGAGCGGTCGTTTGCGGTCCACGGCGGTCGTCGGGGCGCGAGTGCGTCAGACCGTCTTCTTCGCGGCGGCCTCTTCCAGCCAGCGCGAGGTCTCCTCTTGCTCGGCCCGGAACAGGTCGACGAGGTTCACCAGCATCAGCTGTTCCAGGCGCGGGCCGACCATCGGGATGAACACCTTGGCGGTGGGGGAGAAGCGCATGGTCGCGCCGGTCTCGGTGGGGAACAGCCGGATGTCGCCGTTGAGGCTGCCCGGGCCGGCCGGGATCGAGGCGGAGAAGGTGCCCTCGGTCTCCTCGCGCTCGAACGGGCCCCAGCTCTCCTTGCGGGTGATGACCATGTCCTTGCGCATCACCGTCTGGGCGATCTCGGGGAGCATCTCGCGCGGCAGGGTGTGGGCGAGCACCACATCGATGCCGGAGTCGCTCACCTCGTGGCTGATCACCTCGTTGTGCGGGGAGTACTTCCGCATCTCGGCGACGCGCGCTTCCCAGTAATCCCTGCTCTGCAGCGCCGCGTAGAGCTCTTCGGCGGTGTGCAGCGGGTAGCGGGCGGAGTAGTCAAGTCGACGTGCCATGAGGGAGCAGTGTATTTGGAGCGCTGGTGCGCTCGAGTCGGCGGCCCCTTGTGTCCCGGCGGGACGGCCGCCGACGGTCGACGTCGTCGGCCTGCCCTCCCTCGGGTCGGGCCCGCCGGGCTTCAGGTGTGCGGAGCGGAATCAGTGGGCGGCGAGCCACTGCTCGGTGAAGCCGGCCTCGTTGGCCAGCAGTTCCAGCAGGTGCTCGGAGATCGCGGCCTCGATCTTGCCGCCGAACAGCGGGATCTTCACCTCGATGCTGCCGCTGATGGTGGCGACCGAGCCGGTGCCCTCGTCGGTCAGGGTGACGATGGCGCTGACCTTGGCGGGCGCGCCGTCGACGTGGGCCTCGATGGTGCCGGTCGTGCCGGTGTAGCTCTCGGTGCGCGGAATCACCAGGTCGCCGGGGCGCACCGCGGTGATCGCGGGCGGCAGCTGATCGGCGGGGATCGACTGGACCATCTGCACGCGCACCTGGTCACCGGTGATGCCGAAGGAATCCAGCCGGGCGCCGGGCCCGCCGACCTCCTCGATACGAGCCTTCCAGTACTGCTCGTCGGAGAACGCCGCGCGCACGGCCTCGACCGGCTTGGTGTAGCGAGCCGTGTACGCCAGAGGTGTAGCCATGCGCGACAGGCTACCGTCTTGTGACGTGGGAACAACTCAGGTGGTGTCCGCCGATCAGGTGCGTGACCTCCTCGCCGATACCGGCGCGGTGGTGCGGGAATCGGTGCGTTTGTCCGAACTGACGACCCTGCGGGTCGGCGGGCCCGCGCTGGTCGCCGAATGCGACAGCACCGAGGCGCTGATCGCCACGGTGTCGGCGCTGGACGCGGCCGGGATCCGGGTGCTGCTGATCGCCGGTGGGTCCAACCTGCTCATCGACGACGCCGGCTTCGACGGGGTCGTCGTCCGGGTGGGCACCACCGGTGTGCGGATCGGCGCCGACAGCGTGTTCGCCGAGGCGGGGGCGAACTGGGACGCGGTCGTCGCGGCGACCGTGGCGGCCGGCCTGGGCGGGCTGGAATGCCTGTCGGGGATTCCCGGCTCGGCCGGGGCGACGCCGGTGCAGAACGTCGGCGCGTACGGCGCCGAGGTGTCCACGCTGCTGCGCCGGGTGCGGTTGCTCGATCGCACGACCGGTGCGGTCCGCTGGGCCGAGCCGGGCGAACTCGGCTTCGCGTACCGCACCAGCGTGCTCAAGCACAGCGACGACGCGGTGGTGCTGGCGGTGGAGTTCGCGCTCGACCCGTCCGGGCTGAGTGCCCCGCTGCGCTACGGCGAACTGGCCAGGGTGCTCGGCGCGGGCGACGGCGAGTCCCGTCCGGCCGCGGCCGTGCGCGCGGAGGTGCTGCGGCTGCGCGCGGGCAAGGGCATGGTGCTCGACCCCGCCGACCACGACACCTGGAGCGCGGGCTCGTTCTTCACCAATCCCGTGGTGCCCGAGGACCGGCTGCCGCAGGTGCTCGCGGCCATCACCGCTCATCTCGGCGAGGTGTCGGTGCCGACCTACCCCGCGCCCGACGGCACCAAGCTCTCGGCGGGCTGGCTGATCGAGCGCGCCGGCTTCGCCAAGGGCTTCCCCGGCGAGCAGGCCGCGGCCCGGCTCTCCACCAAGCACACCCTCGCGCTGACCAACCGTGGCGCGGCCACCGCCGCCGACATCGTCGAGCTGGCTCGCACGGTCCGCGCCGGCGTCGAGGAACGGTTCGGCGTGCGGCTGGAACCGGAGCCGGTGACGGTCGGCCTGACCCTCTGAGCCCGGCGGTCGCGCGGCCCGGTCGGTAGCCCGGCGTACATTCGATGCCGTGAGCAAACCTTCGGTAACCGCCTCGTCGCGTGCGCGCGGGACGGCAGTTCGGCATGTCCGGCGCGCGTTGGCCGCCGACAGGCGTGGCGTGGGTGTTCGGCGCGGACGCCCCGTGGTTGCGGTGATCTTGCTGGCGGTGCTCGTCGTGCTGACGGGCTGCACCATCGACCGACCCGGCGGCGACGCCGCACCCGCGGGCCCGGTCGCCCGGGTCACCGTGACGCCCGCGGCGGGCGCGACCGACGTCGCGCCGGTCACCCCCGTGTCGGTGACCGTCGCCGACGGCCGGATCGATCAGATCGCACTCACCAACGCCAACGGCAAGCAGGTCGCGGGCACCTTCGGGCCCGATCGCGCGAGCTACCAGGTCACCGAGCCGCTGGGCTACGACACCACCTACACCTGGACCGGCACGGCGATCGGCACCGACGGCAAGCCGGTCCCGATCGACGGCACCTTCACCACGTTGACGCCGAAGTCGACGATCCCGGCCACGATCAACATCGGGGACGGTCAGGAGGTCGGCATCGCGGCCCCGATCATCATCAAGTTCACGGGCCCGGTCACGAACAAGGCGGCGGTGGAGAAGGCGCTCACCGTCACCACCGACCCCGGCGCCGAGGGCTCGTGGGCGTGGCTGCCCGACGACGGCGGTTCGCGGGTGCACTGGCGGCCCAAGGACTACTGGACGCCCGGCACCACCGTGCATGTCGCGGCCGAGCTCTATGGCGTCGACCTGGGCGGCGGCGCCTACGGCGACTCCGACCTGACTTCCGATTTCACCATCGGCCGCAGTCAGATCGTGATCGCCGACGCGCCGAGTCATCGCATGCAGGTGGTCCGCGACGGCGTCACCGTCTTCGATTTCGCCGTCTCCTACGGCGAGGGCAACGAGCCGCGCAACGTCACCCGCTCGGGCACCCACGTGGTCACCGAGAAGTACGAGGACTTCATGATGTCGAATCCGCCGTACTACACCAACGTTCGCGAACGTTGGGCCGTGCGCATCTCCAACAACGGCGAATTCATCCACGCCAACCCCGAATCCCTGTCGGCCCAGGGCTCGTCCAACGTCACCAACGGCTGCATCAACCTCTCACCCGCCGACGCCCAGGCCTACTTCCCGACCGCCCGCTACGGCGACCCGGTCGAGGTCACCGGCACCTCCATTCCCCTCTCCCAGGCCGACGGCGACATCTACGACTGGTCCATCGACTGGCCCACCTGGCAGTCGATGTCGGCCCTCCCCGCGGGTGCGCCCACCACTGGAGCAGCTGCGCCGAGGTAGCTTCGCGGAACGGGTCCACTCTGTTCAAACTGTCAGTGCGCGAATAGCATTGGCCGATGTGAGCATCTCCGGGGGACCCGGAATCCGGGTGACGGTCTGTCCGTCGTATCCGATGAAGTAAGTGGGCTCGGCAATTATCTGTCCGACCTGATCTATGACGGGGGCTCGCAACTGCTGAATTCCCTTGCCGCGCTGGACCAGTTTCGCTCGGAGTAGCGGTCGGCAGCTATCTGCAACAGGGTGAGACCAACGCCGCTGAAGCTCGATAGTCTCGACGGCCGGGTCGGCGAGGTCCTGTCTGGCAGTTGGAGCGGTATCGCCGCATCGACAGCGTGCGTACCGCGGGCACGTCGGCCCGACAGGCGCGAGACCGCTACGTCGCTGTGGGCGAGTGTGGGCTGGGACATCGATGCCAGGGATTATCAGAAAATGCACCCCGCGGGAGACGAGTAGGTACCAGGTGGCGTTGGACATTGTTGTGCAGGACATGAACCACGCTGAGCTGCAGCGCTTCGGGGACGATGCGGAGGAGACGTTGTTCCGGCTGTGCGCGGCCCAGCCCGATACCAGCGTGGTCCGGGGGGTCTACCGCTACGGCGACACCATGTTCAACCGGCACCAACTGGGCATGATCCTCGATCAGATCGACGGAATCGAGGTGCGGACCGATGCCGAACGGGTGGCCGTCGACCTGCTGCGGAGGTCCGCGTCGATCGCGCTCCGCGCCAATGGGTATCTCATGTTCATCGGTGACTGACGGGCTCGATCCTGGTTCTGATCCGAAGAATGAACCCCGGCCGAGACGGCTCGGGGTTCATTCCGTTCGCGACGGTCAGACCAGGGCGGGGACGCGGGTGGGCCAGCGGGTGTGGTTGGGGTCGATGACGTAGGGGTGGGTGTGCTGGTAGCGGCCGGGGGCGATTTCGGTGGCGTCGGTGAGGATGGCCGGGTCGACGGTGCCGAAGTCGTGGATATGGGTGATCTCGGCGGGGTCGTGGCGGGGCCACAGGCGGATCGCGGCGGTGACGCCGAGGGCGGCGATGACGGCCAGGGTGATCCAGGTGGTGGTGAAGCCCGCGGTGGTGGCCAGCCAGCCGGTGATCGGGTAGGTGATCAGCCAGGCCAGGTGCGAGAGCGAGAACTGGGCGGCGAAGAGGGCGGGGCGGTCCTGCGCGCGGGCCGAGCGGCGCAGCACGCGACCGGTGGGGGTGAGGACCAGGCCGGTGCCCGCGCCGATGACGGCCCAGGTGGCCAGGGCGGCGGCCCAGCTCCAGTCGCCGATGCTCGCGGTCGACAGGGTGATCGCCGCGACCAGGCCGGTGACCAGGACGGCCGCGCCGGTGAGCATCACCGGACGTTCGCCGCGCCGGTCCAGGATCTTGGGCAGGGTCAGGGCGACGAGCATGGTGCCGAACCCGTTGGCGGCCAGCAGCAGCGCGACGCCGGACTGGTCGCCGCCGAGCACGTCGCGGGCGTAGTTGACGGTGTTGACCATGACCACCGAGCCCGCCGCGGCGACCACCAGGTTCAGTCCGAGTAGCCCGCGCAGTCGTGGGGTGGCCGCGAACAGCCGCAGGCCGGCGGCGAGACGCTGCCCGATCGCGCCGTCGCCGACCACCGCGTTCGGGATGCGCGCCGCCATGACCAGGGCGACCGAGACCGCGAAGCCGATGCCGGTGCCGACGAACAGCCAGTGGAAGCTGATCAGGCTCAGGGCCAGCGCCGCCAGCATCGGGCTGAGCAGGGTTTCCATGGTCGCGGCCAGCTGGGCGGCCGAGAGCGCCTTCGTGTAATCGCGCTCGTCGGGCAGGATGTCCGGCAGCACGGCCTGGTAGGTGGGGGTGTAGGCGGCCGAGGCGATCTGCAACAGGGTGATCAGCACGTAGATCTGCCAGATCTGGTCGACGAACGGCAGGGCCAGCACGATGCCGCCGCGAATGCCGTTGAGCGCCATCAGGAATTGCCTGCGCGGCAGCAGTCCCGCGTAGGCGCCCGCGATCGGGGCGACGATCACGTAGGCGACCATCTTCAGCGTCAGCGCGGTGCCGAGCACGATCGCGGCGTTGCCGCCCGCCAGCTCGTAGGCGAGCAGGCCGAGGGCGACCGTGGTGAGACCGGTGCCGAACAGGGCGGCGACCTGGGCGGTGAACAGCAGGCGATAGTCCCGGTGGGCGAACAGTGAGGTGGTCATGATGGTCGGCCCTTCTGGGTAATGCATGGTCTCTTATCTGCGTATGGATGCAACTATATACCCATGGGGGGTATTCCCGTCAAGGGGTGGACTGCGTCCGCTTGACCTGAAGGGAGGTTGAGGTAGCACCGTGGTGCGCAGCGGCGGCCGAGCGGCTGCCACCTAGTCGGAGGAACACATGAGCGCCACGGTTGAGCACGCCCGCACCGCCATTCGCCCGCTGCGGGTCGTCGTCGTCATCGGCAGCACCAGGCAGGGGCGCTTCGGTCCCACCGTCGCCGACTGGTTCGTCCGGCAGGCGGCGCTGCGCGACGCGATCGAGGTCGACGTGGTCGACGCCGGGCAGGTCGAACTGCCGCGGGTCTTCGGCGCTGCCGCCGAGCACCCCTCGGTGGCCGAGGCCACCGACAAGCTCGCCCGCGCCGACGCCTTCGTCGTGGTGACGCCCGAGTACAACCACAGCTACCCGGGCACGCTCAAGAACCTGATCGACACCCACCACACCGAATGGCAGGCCAAGCCGGTCGGCTTCGTCTCCTACGGCGGCATCTCCGGCGGCCTGCGGGCGGTGGAACACCTGCGCCCGGTCTTCGCCGAACTGCACGCGGTCACCGTCCGCGACTCGGTCGCCCTGCCCAATCCGTGGGGCCGGTTCGACGAGGCGGGCGCACTGAGCGACCCGGGCGCCGCCGATGCCGCCGCGGTCCTGCTCGACCAGCTCCTCTGGTGGGGCGAGGCCCTGCGCGCCGCCCGCGCCGTGCGCCCGTACGGGAAGTGATCGCCGTGCTGACCCCGACCACGACAGCCCCACCCGTCACCCGCGATCCGATGCGCATCGCGCTGGTGCTGGTGGTGGGCATGATCATGGCGACGCTCGATCAGACGATCGTCAACGTCGCCATCAACAAACTCTCCGTCGAGTTCGACGCGGGACTGAGCACGATCCAGTGGGTGGCCACCGGCTACTCGCTCGCCCTCGGCGCCGTGGTGCCGACCTCGGCGTGGCTGGTCGGTCGCTTCGGCGCCAAACGGCTGTATCTGACGGCGATCGCGGCGTTCGCGGTCGGCTCGGTGCTGGCGGGGCTGGCCTGGAACATCGAGTCGCTCATCGCCTTCCGGCTGGTGCAGGGCGCGAGCGGCGGGCTGCTGATGCCGGTGGCGATGACCATCCTGCTGCGCGCGGCCGGGCCGGAGCGGCTCGGCCGGCTGATGAGCACCCTCGGCCTGGCGATCCTGGTCGGCCCGCTGCTGGGGCCGGTGATCGGCGGTTACCTGATCGACGAGGTGTCCTGGCGCTGGATGTTCTTCCTGAACCTGCCGCTGGGCGCGCTGGTGCTGGTGTTGGCGGCCCGGGTGGTGCCCGACGACGCGCCGGAGCCGCCGCGCCCGCTCGACGTGCTCGGCCTGCTGCTGATGTCGCCGGGGCTGGCGCTGGTGATCTACGGCGTGACCGCGGCGGGGGAGAACGCGGGCTTCGCTTCGGCCGCGGTGCTGGTGCCGCTGCTGGCCGGCGCCGGGCTCATCGTCGCCTTCGTGCTGCGCTCGCTGAGCATCCCGGTTCCGCTGCTGGATCTGCGGGTCCTGGGCAATCGCACGACCGGGATCTCCGCCGCGTTGCTGGCGTTGTTCGCGAGCGGCTACTTCGGGTCGATGCTGTTGCTGCCGTTGTACTTCCAGGTGGTGCGTGGCGAATCGGCGCTGGTGGCGGGCGCTCTCGGGATTCCGTTCGCGCTGGCCTCGGGCGCCACCATGCAGGTCGCGGGCCGGCTGATCGATCGGATCCCGCCCGGCCGCTATCTGCCGGTGTCGATCACGGTGGCGCTCACCGGTTTCGTGCTGTTCGTGCTCCAGCTCGACGCGGACGCGCCGTACTGGGCGCTCGGCCTGACCATGCTGCTGATGGGCGCCGGTGGCGGCGGCACCATGATGCCGGTGATCACCACCGCGACCCGGCCACTGAGCCGGGCGCAACAGCCGGCCGGGTCGACGGTGCTGAACATGATCAGCACCACCGCGATGGCGGTCGGCACCGCGGTCAGCTCCGTGACACTGGGCGCCCTGCTCCCGGTGACCGGCGGGCTCCAGGCCCTGCACGGCATGAGTCGCGACCAGCGCGCCGACCTGGCTCCGGCACTGGCCGAGGCGTTCCAGCACACCTACTGGATCGCCCCGGTCATGATCGCCCTGGCGATGATCCCGGCGCTGCTGCTGCCGCGCCGCGCCGAAGCGTGAGGTCGACCGTCACCCGGTCGGCCACACCACCGCCTGGGCGACGATGACGTTCGTCCCGTCGAAGGTGACTGCTGGGCCCTCGTGGAGTTCGTAGCCCAGGGCCAGCGCCGCGCTCACCCGTCGGCAGAACGTCTCGTCGTCCGGGCCGGTCAGGACTCGATAGGCCGGTAGTCCGTCCGGTGGTTCGCTCATGCGGGCGATTATCCGCTACGCGGACTCGGTGGCGCGTTCCTTGCTCAGCGCCTCGGTCTGCTCGGTGCTCAGTCCCTGCTGCTTGGCCAGCAGATCGCGGATCTCGATGAGCAGCTCGGTCTCGGTCGGCTCGGCGGCCTTGGTGGTGCCGAACTTGTTCTTCAGCGACTTCATCGGCAGCATCAGCACGAAGTACAGGACCGCCGCGACCATGAAGAAGTCGATGAACGCGGTGATGATCGGGCCGAGCGCGATGAAGGTGGCCGGCTTGTCGGCGATCAGCTGGACGCCGAGACCCAGTTCGTTGGTCGAGCCGAACACCGCGAGCAGCGGGTTGACGATTCCCTTGGTGAACGAGGTCACGACGGCGGTGAACGCGGTGCCCATGACCACCGCGACCGCCAGATCGATGACGTTTCCACGCATCAGGAAGTCTTTGAACCCGTCGAACACGGACTTGATACTGCGCATCGGTGAAGTACTCCTAGGACTGGCTATCGGCAAACGTGGCGATGTTATCGACCGTTCCAGTCGGTAGCGAATTCGCAGCTATGCCTCGGCCCGGTCCTGGGCAGTATCGGTTCCCCCGGTCCGGCCCGCCACTCGGGCAGCCGTGGCCCCCGGATTCGGTTGCCCGGTCCGGGGATTGAACGTCGCAGGTCAGGAGCGTCGCGCGAAGCTGCCGGGGCCTGCCTGGTCACGGGGCTTGACGACGATCGTGTCGAGGTTCACGTGCGCGGGCCTGCTCGCCACGAAGCCGACGATCTCGGCGATGTCCTGCGCGTAGAGCGGATCGATGCCCTGGTAGACCTTCGCCGCGCGCTCGGCGTCGCCGTCGAAGCGGACCAGGGAGAACTCGGTCTCCACCGCGCCGGGCGCGATCTCGGTGAGCCGCACCGGCTGCCCGAGCAGTTCGTCGCGCAGGGTGCGGTGCAGCACGGCCTGGGCGTGCTTGGCCGAGGTGTAGCCCGAGCCGTTCGGGTAGGCGTGGAAGGCGGCGATGGAGGTGATGGTGACGATCAGGCCGTCGCCGGAGTCGATCAGCTTCGGCAGCAGCGCCTTGGTCAGGCGCAGGGTGCCCAGGACGTTGGTCTCCCACATCCAGCGCCAGTCGTCGAGGTCGGCCTCGGCGACCGTGGCCAGGCCCTTGGCGCCGCCGGCGTTGTTGACCAGCACGTCGACCCGGTCGATCGAGTCGGTGAACGCGCGCACCGATTCCTCGGCGGTGACGTCGAGCTCGACGGCGGTGCCGCCGATCTCCTCGGCGAGCCGCTGCACCCGGTCGAACCGCCGGGCGCCCACATAGACGTGGTAGCCCTGCTTGGCGAGTTCCCGGGCGGTGGCTTCACCGATTCCCGAGCTGGCTCCGGTGACGACGGCGGTGCGAGTGCTCATGTGGATTGATCTTATTCGCCGTGGATTCGCCGTCGCCATGGCTGGGATCACGCTGATGTGGACCGGCGTTAGCCTGTCGGCATGGCTATTCGTGATGCTGTCAGTGCCGACGGAACCAGGATCGTCTACCGGGTCAGCGGCCCGGAGACCGGCAGGCCGCTGGTGCTGCTGCACGGCTGGGCGGGCAATCTGCGCTGCTGGGGCGCGGCCGCCGACGATCTGGCGCAGCGCTACCGCGTCGTCGCCGTCGACCTGCGCGGGCACGGGTACTCCGACGATCCGGGCGCCGGGTACGACGATCCCAAGGCGTGGGCCGCCGATGTCGCCGCCGTGCTGGCGGCCGAGGGCATCGCCTCGGGGGCGGTGTTGCTGGGCTGGTCCTACGGCGGCATCGTCGCCACCGACTACCTCGCCACCTACGGCGCTGCCGCCGTCGCCGCGGTCGTCTACTGCGGTGCCCCGGCCAATATCGGCCCGAAGGTGCCCGGCGCCGCCACCGGTCCGGCCATGGAGAAGGCGATTCCGGGCGTCTTCGACGAGGCGGCCGGGCGCGCGGTGCGCGGTTTCTCGGCGTTCGGCAACGCCAACACCGGCCCCGGCGCGGACAAGGGCGTCGACGCCCAGCGCCTGTTCGGCACCAGCCTGGCCACCCCGCCTTCGGTGCGGAAGGCGCTGTTCTACCGGACCATCGACAACACCGACACCCTGCGCGGTCTCGACATTCCGGTGCTGGTCCTGCACGGCACCGAGGATCCGGTGGTGCCCGCCGCCAACGGCCGCTACATCGCCGACAATGCCCCTAACGCCCGCCTCTCGCTGTGGGAGGGCGCCCAGCACGGGCTCTTCATCGAGGACCGCCCGCGCTTCTTCGCCGAGGTCAGCGCGTTCGTCGACGCGCTGGACTGAGTTCGGGCGGCGGACCCGCGCCCCCGCCGCTGTGAACTGTGAATGTTTCAGAAATGCGGGTGGGGGCAGCCTGACCTGCCTAACCTCTCTCGCACGGTCTCGTTCTCGGCCGGGCAGGGAGGTGACGCATGAGCGTCCTGGCACGGTGTGGGTTGCTTCTCGTCGCGGGGCTGGTGTGCGCCCACGCGGTCGCGGGCGCGGCGCCGCCCGATCCGCGCGGTGTGGACGCCGCGCGGCTGATCTCGGCGACGCCGGGGCAGGGTCGGGTCGTCGACCTGGTCGTGTACTCGGGGGCGATGGGCAAGCCGGTGCACGTCGCCGTGCTGCCCGCCGCCGACCGCGCGGCCGCGGCGCCGGTGCTGTACCTGCTCAACGGGGTCGACGGCGGCAGCGCCACCGGTGACTGGCGCGACGGCGGAAACTGGCTGACCCGCACCGACTCCGAGCAGTTCTTCGCCGACGAGCAGGTCACCGTGGTGATGCCGATCGGCGGCGCGGGCAGCTACTACGCCGACTGGCGCGCCGACGATCCGGTGCTCGGCCGCCAGCGCTGGACGACCTTCCTCACCCGCGAACTCCCCCGGGTGATCGACGCCGAATTCCGCGGCACCGGAGCCAATGCCATCGCCGGGGTCTCGATGGCGGGTACCGCGGCCTTCCAGCTGGCCCTGGCCGCGCCGCAGCTCTATCGCGCGGTGGGTAGCTACAGCGGTTGCGTGTCCACCAGCGGCCCGCAGGGCCACGCCATCGTCAACACTGTCGTCTCCGGCCAGAACGGCGACCCGGTGAACATGTGGGGACAACCCGGCGACCCGCTCTGGGCCGCCAACGACCCCTTCCTGCACGCCGACCGGCTGCGCGGCCTGGCCATCTACGTGGCCTCCGGCACCGGCCTGCCCGGCGACCTCGACACCACGGCGGGTCCCGGCATCGGCGGCGACCCGATGAAACTGCTCGACCAGCTCCTCGTCGGCGGCGCCCTCGATGCCGTCACCGGCCTGTGTACCCGCCAATTGGCCGTCCGCTTCGGCGAACTCGGCATCCCCGCCACCGTCGACCTGCGTCCCGCCGGCACCCATTCCTGGGGCTACTGGAACGACGACCTGCACCGCTCCTGGCCGTTGTTCGCGCGCGCTCTGCGCCTCGGCTGAATCGAATATTCGCTGTCCGATCGCGCGAGCGAACGATGCCGGAAAAGAATCCGGTGGGTCTTTTCACAGCAAATGCGAGGCGATTCCGGCTGCCCGCGGAGTTCGCAATATTGCACTCTATGGGTACGGGTTCGGGCGCTGTTACCGCAGGTAGTCGGCGCTGTTTCGGCCGGTCATCGTGGTGTCGGGAGCCGATGTGATACGACTGTGATTGTGTCCTGTGCCTAAGGAGTTCGAACGCACAGGCGCGCCATAAATCTTCTGGTAATCGTCACAATGTTTCGGTGAATTCGTGTGTAGCGTTCGGGAATGCCGTTTGATCGCAGAGGAAGTGGGTTCGGCGTCGAGAGCGGAGTTCGATGATGTTCGGTCGGGCAGTGGGCGCTCGGATCGCCGGGGTGATGCTGGCGGTGCTCGCGGGGTCGGTGGTCGCGGTGCCAGCCGCGGCCGAGCCCGTGGCACGGATCGAGGACCGGCGGATCGAGGCCGATCGCACCATCGACATCGGGGTGTACTCGCCCGCGATGGACACCGTCGCCCGGGCACGCGTGCTGCGGGCCGCCGACCCGAATTCCCCTGCGCCGACGCTGTATCTGCTCAACGGGGTCGGCGGCGGCAGCGACGGGAACTGGCTCGATCGCACCGACGTCGTCGAGTTCTTCCAGGACAAACAGGTCAATGTGGTGATCCCGTTCGGCGGGGCGGGCAGCTACTTCGCCGACTGGCGCGCCGACGATCCGGTGCTCGGCAAGCAGCGCTGGACTACCTTCCTCACCAAGGAGCTCCCGCCGGTGATCGACGCCGCGTTCGGCGGCACCGGCGCCAATGCCATTGCGGGACTGTCGATGGCGGGCACCGCGGTGTTCCAGCTCGCACTCGCCGAACCGGGGCTGTATAGGGCGATCGGGTCCTACAGCGGGTGTGTGCGCACCAGCGACCTGCGGGGACAGGCGATCGTGAGCGCGGTGGTCGGCAGCAGGCTCGGCAACGTCCGCAACATGTGGGGGCCGCCGACCGATCCGGCGTGGACGGCCAACGATCCCTACCTGCACGCGGAGATCTTCCGCGGCACCGAGGTGTACCTGTCCTCCGGCAACGGGATTCCCGGACCGTTCGACACCATCGGCGTCGGGGACGACCCGGTGCAGCGGACCATGGAACTGCTCTTCGGCGCGTCGCTGGAGGCGGTCACCGGCACCTGCACCCAGCAGCTGCGCGACCGGCTGCAATCGCTCGGGATCCCCGCGACCGTCGATCTGCGACCCAACGGCACCCACTCCTGGGGCTACTGGCAGCAGGATCTGCACAAGTCCTGGCCGCTGTTCGAGAGGGCGCTGCACCGCTGATCCCGCCGCGAACGCCATGTCCGAAATTCGCTGGCACACAGGCCGCGTATCCGGCAGGCTCGTGTCGAAGCACAGGTGAACTCACTCACGAATATGCTGTGACTACCGTCACCGATCCCGGTAGGGATGTCGGCGGCGGTGTCGCGGCGTGCACACTGGAGTGTGTGAGTCAGCGTCGTCCGGAACTTTTGCCCCACCGCATCGCGGTGCTCTCGGTGCATACGTCACCGCTGGCGCAGCCCGGAACCGGCGATGCGGGCGGCATGAACGTCTACGTGCTGCAAACCGCGCTCGAGCTCGCCAAACGCGGCACCGAGGTGGAGATCTTCACGCGCGCGACCTCGTCGGATCTGCCGCCGGTCGCCGAGGCGGGCCCCGGTGTGCTGGTGCGCCACGTGGTCGCCGGACCGTTCGAGGGGCTGGACAAGAACGACCTGCCCACCCAGCTGTGCCCGTTCACCGCCGAGGTGCTGCGCCAGGAGGCGCGCCACCTGCCCGGCCACTACGACCTCGTGCACTCCCACTATTGGCTCTCCGGCCAGGTCGGCTGGCTGGCGCGGGACCGCTGGCGGGTGCCGCTGGTGCACACCGCGCACACGCTGGCCGCGGTGAAGAACGCCGCGCTCGCCGAGGGCGACGCCCCCGAACCCGAGACCAGGGTGATCGGGGAGAAGCAGGTCATCGCCGAGGCCGACCGGCTCGTCGCCAACACCGGTGACGAGGCCCGCCAGCTCGTCGACCTCTACGGCGCCTCGCCCGATCGCATCGACGTGGTGCCGCCCGGCGCCGACCTGACCCGCTACCGGCCCGGCGACAAGCTCGCGGCCCGCGCCGAGCTGGGCCTGCGGGCCGACGAGCAGGTCGTGGCCTTCGTCGGCCGCATCCAGCCGCTCAAGGCGCCCGACGTGCTGGTGCGCGCCGCGGCCGCGCTGCTGCGCCGCGATCCCCGCCGCAAGCTGCGGGTGCTGATCGTCGGCGGACCGTCCGGCTCCGGCCTGGCCCGCCCCGACGCGCTGATCGAGCTGGCGGCCGATCTCGGGATCACCGAGCACGTCACCTTCCTGCCGCCGCAGCCCGCCGACCGGCTGGTGCGGGTATACCGCGCGGCCGATGTCGTCGCCGTGCCCAGTTACAACGAATCCTTCGGTCTGGTCGCCATCGAGGCGCAGGCCAGTGGCACCCCGGTGCTCGCCGCCGACGTCGGCGGTCTCGGCACCGCGGTGCGGCACCGCGAATCCGGTCTGCTGGTGCCGGGCCACCGCACCCCGGACTGGGCCGACGCGCTGGCCGCCCTGCTCGACGACCCGGATCGCCTGACGCGGATGAGCGCCACCGCCGTCGCGCACGCCAGCGAGTTCTCCTGGGCGCACACCGCCGAGGGACTGCTCGACAGCTACGCTGCCGCGATGGCCGGGTTCCGCGCCGAACGCGGCCCGATCGCCCTGCACGCGGGCGAGACCAGCCAGGCCAGATCGCGGGCGCTGTGGCGGCGCCGGACGGGAGTACGCAGGTGAGCGCCGTATCGCAGGTCATCGACGAAACGCTGCGCGACCGCGAGATCGAATACACCCGCCATTCCGACGACACCTTCATCGTCGTGTTGCCCGGCGAGCGCAAGCTCAAGACCACGGTGATGCTGACCGTCGGCAAGCACGGCGTGCGCATCGAATCGTTCGTCTGCCGCAAGCCCGACGAGAACTTCGAGGGCGTCTACAAGTACCTGCTGCGCCGCAACCGCCGCCTCTACGGGGTGGCCTACACCCTCGACAATGTCGGCGACATCTATCTCGTCGGCCGGATGTCGACCGAGTCGGTCACCCCCGACGAGCTCGATCGGATCTTCGGCCAGATCCTCGAGGCCGTCGACACCGACTTCAACGTCCTGCTCGAACTCGGCTTCGCGGAATCCATCCGCAAGGAATGGAAGTGGCGTGTCTCGCGCGGTGAGTCGCTGAAGAACCTGCGCGCCTTCGAGCATCTGATCGACGAGGCCGACCAGGTCTGAGTCCTGGTCCTCGACAGAACCGAAGCCCCGCCGGTCACGACCGGCGGGGCTTCGGCAACTCTGTCAGCTCAGCAGTTCGACGGCACCGGCTCGTTGCGGAACCGGGACTCGACGTAGTTCCAGGCGTCGACGAAACCGGCCGCGGCGGCGGTCATGTGCTCGGAGATCTCGATCGTCGTCAGCTGCACCGGGGCACCCTTGGCGCAGAAGTGGGCGACGGACTCGGCGACCGGACCGTACGGGGTCAGGGTGTCGTACTTGCCCTGCCAGATGTAGGTCGGCGCGGTGGGCGCGCCGGTGAAGTGCACCAGGCTGTTCTCGCGCAGCACGCCGCGCGCCACCTGGCTGGTCATCAGTTCCTTGGACGCCGCCATCTGCTCGGCATTGCGGAAGATGCCGTGGAACAGCAGGAATCGACGGCACGCGTCCTTGGTGAACTCACGGAACCACAGGCCGTTCTCGTTGAGCTGGTCCGAGACCGGCACCTGCTCGGGGTACTCGCGCTCGATGCCCATCGCCGCGGCGAAGGCCAGGCCGAAGCCGGGGTGCGGGGCGAAACCGAGGGCATCGGCCATCAGCTCCAGGTCGGCGGGGATGCCGCCGGCGACCACGGCGGACAGTTTCAGCTCCGGCGCGTAGGTCGGCTGCAGCGCACCCGCCCAGGCGGTGGCCATGCCGCCGCCGGAGTACCCGGCGATCGCGACCGGCGAGTTGCCCACGCCCAGTTCGGCGACCCTCTGCACCGCCCGCACGCTGTCGAGGGTGACCATGCCGCTGAGCCGCGCCGCGCCGTAGGCGACGGTCGGGCCGAGGTAGTCCGGGACCGAGATGGCCCAGCCGCGCTGCAACGGCAGCATCGCGCCGGGCGCGTCCTGCAGCTCGCCGTTGAACAGCGACTGCGACGGGTTGCAGCGCGTGCCGATGGAGTTGATCAGCGCCTGGTAGGACACCAGCGGCGGGTTCTTCACGCCGATCGGCATCAGCACGGTGGTGACGCCCATGATCGCGTTGCCCGCGGAGTTGGTGGAGCGGAACGCGATCTGCCAGCCCTCGGTCCCGGGGTAGAGCAGGGTGTCGATACGACGCTTGCGCACGACGTCACCGGGCGCCAGCGCCGCGATGTCACTCGGCGCCGTGAAGAACGGATCCGGATCGGGGGTCGGATACAACGGGTTCGCGCCCGCCGGTGCGGCGAGGAACCCCACCGACAGCAGGCTCAACACCAGTACAACGAATTTCGACACAGCTATCCTTCATCAGAGTTGTGCTGCCCAGCTGACAAGACCCGACCCGCGTCGAAGTATCTAACGAAAATGGGCCGTGCGTACCAACCAGTAGTCAAAGTGTCGCGCGCCACACGCTGTGATCTCTCACATCGGATAGGCCGCGCGGCCCTGTTGTACTGCGGCGACGAGGTGCCGGGCGGCGCGCGGACAGGAGGGGTGATGACGGCACTCGCGCTCGATATCGGGGCGACGAAATTCGCTGCGGGACTGGTAGATCCGGATTTCACGCTGCGCGGAGTGCGCCGCGCCGCCACCGCCGCCGACGATCCGTGGGCGGTGTGTCGGGAGCTCCTGCGCGTTGTGGCGGGCGACACCGTCGTCACGGCGGTCGGGATCGGTTCGGCCGGACCGGTCGACGTGCCCGCCGGGGTCGTCCGTCCGCTGAACCTGCCGCCGTGGCGCGCCGGGTTCGCGATCGTCGAGCACGTGCGGGCGCTGTTCCCGGCCGCAGCGGTCCGGCTGGCTATCGACGGCGCGTGCCTGGTGCTGGCCGAACACCGGGTCGGTGGGCTGCGCGGAGTGGACAACGGGCTGGCGCTGACGGTGTCGTCCGGGGTCGGCGGCGGGATCATCGCCGACGGGCGAGTCCTGGTCGGGCGCACCGGAAACGGCGGCCACGTCGGGCACATCATCGTCCCGGGGGACGACACCCCGTGCGGCTGCGGTGGGTTCGGTTGCGTCGAGGCGGTGGCGAGCGGTCTGTCGTCGGTGCGCTGGGCGCGCGAGCACGGCTGGACCGGCTCGACCGGCATCGAGCTCGCCGAGGCCGCGCGCCACGGCGACGGCGTGGCGACCGCCGCGCTGGCGCGGGCGGGAACCGCACTGGGACAGGCGGTGTCCAGCGCGGCCGCGCTGCTCGATGTGGACCGGGTGGTGATCGGCGGCGGCTTCGCGCACGCGGGCGAGCCGCTGTGGGGGCCGTTGCGCGCGGCGGTCGCCCGGCACGCGCGCCTGGAGTTCGTGCGCGGGCTCACGGTGGAGTTGTCGACCCTGGCCGACGGCGCGACGCTCGTCGGCGCGGGGGTGTTGGCGGCGGAAGCCGCGGCGGCGTGAACCTCGCGGGGCATCCCCGCGGCATCCCGGTGGCCGTCATCCCGCCCGCGTAGCAGGTGGGTGGGCCCGAAGTATCGGCGAAATGCCAGAATGACCCCATGACCTACACCCTCGTGCTGCTGCGCCACGGCGAGAGCGAATGGAATGCCCTCAACTTGTTCACCGGCTGGGTGGATGTCCACCTGACCGACAAGGGCATCGCCGAGGGCAAGCGGGCCGGCGAACTGCTCGCCGAGCACGACGTTCTGCCCGACATCGTCTACACCTCGCTGCTGCGCCGCGCGATCAGCACCGCCAACAACGCGCTCGACGCCGCCGACCGGCACTGGATCCCGGTCATCCGCGACTGGCGCCTCAACGAGCGTCACTACGGTGACCTGCAGGGCAAGAACAAGGAGCAGGTCCGCGAGCAGTACGGCCAGGACCAGTTCATGCTGTGGCGGCGCAGCTACGACACCCCGCCGCCGCCGATCGCCGACGACAACGAGTACAGCCAGGAAGGCGACCCGCGCTACGCGGGCATCGAGGTCCCCAAGACCGAGTGCCTGAAGGACGTCGTCGCCCGGATGATCCCGTACTGGGAGACCACCATCGCCCCCGAGCTGCTCACCGGCAAGACCGTCCTGGTCGCCGCCCACGGCAACTCCCTGCGCGCGCTGGTCAAGCACCTCGACAACATCTCCGACGAGGACATCTCCAGCCTGAACATCCCCACCGGCATCCCGCTGCGCTACGAGCTCGACGAGAACCTGCGCCCGGTCAAGCCGGCCGAGTACCTGGACCCGGAGGCCGCCGCCGCAGGCGCCGCCGCCGTCGCCAACCAGGGCGGCAAGTAGTCGTTTCCCGATCGGCCCCGCACCGTCCACCGGTGCGGGGCCGATCTCGTTCGGTACGAGGTCGGGTCGATGCCACACTCCGGGGTCCGGCATCGCCGCTCGACCGGATGGCTCCTGCGCGATGATCGCCAGGCCGGCCCCACATTTCTGACCAGACTGTATTCCATTGCTGCACGGCCGATTTGGGTGATTCGCGGTCCGGCAGGCGATGGGCGTACCTTCGCGCGCATGGTCTCGCCTCCGTCGAATCCACATGATGCCTACTTCCGGTGCGTCATGGCCAGGCCTGTCGACGCCGCCAGCGAGATTCGCGCGGCGCTCCCCGCCGCCATTGCCGCCGAACTCGACCTGGCGACCCTGCACCTGCAGCCAGGCAGTTTCGTATCCCGGGAGTTGCGCTCGCGCTACAGCGACCTGCTCTACAGCGTGCAGTTCGACGGCAGGGACGCCTACCTGTACGTCTTGATCGAGCACCAGTCCGGCAATGACCGCTTCATGGCGCTGCGAATGCTGGAGTACGTGGTCAACATCTGGGCCCAACACCTCCGCGAATACCCCGGCGCACAAACACTGCCGCCGGTGATCCCGCTGGTGGTCCACAGTGGGCACGCCAGCCGCTGGACAGCCCCCACCGAACTGCGCCCATTGTTCGACCTCGACGGACCGACATACGACCTTCTCGATCCCTACCTGCCTCGATTCTCCTTCCTCCTCGATGACGTCGCCGCCTTGGACCTGGCCGCACTCCACACCCGCGACCTCACCCCGGCGACTCGCGTGATGCTGATCCTGCACAAGATCGCACCCGGCAGCACTCACCTCGGGGACGATATGCTGGACCTGATCGAGGATCTGCAAGCCATGGAGGCCGATCCCGATATCGACCTCCGACCGACGTTCAGCTACATCCTGATCGTGGGTGATACACCCCAGGAAGACCTGGATCGGGTGATCGAGCAACTCGGTCCGCGCGCGAAGGAGGCGATCGTGACGACAGCGGAACGTCTACGCGCTGAGGGCGAAGCCAGGGGCGAGGCCCGGGGCGAGGCCAGGGGACGGGCGGAGCAACTCATCGAGCTCCTGGCTGGGAAATTCGGTGCGGTACAGGCCGAAATCGTGGCGCGAGTCCGTTCTGCCGATTCGGATCAGTTGCGGGTGTGGGCGCAGCGCTTGCTGTCGGCCGACACTATCGACGAGATCTTCGCCTGACAGTCGGCGAGCCACCCTGGCCAGGGCCTGTCGACCGCCGGCGTCTGTGTTCGGTCCATCGTCCGTGATCAGTCACACAGTGCGTGGGTGAGCAACGTGGCGATCTCGGTGGCGGTGGGGGTTCCGGTGAAAGAGAAGGCGACCGCTCGTCCTGCTTCAGTGGCGCCTGCGACAGCGGTGAAACCACGAACACCCCCGACGTGGCCGACGAAGCGGGAGCCGCACGGTAGCTGGGCGTAGCCGACCCCGAGGCCGTAGGACATGCCGTCGTCGCCGCCCATGTCGACTCCGTCGAGCATCTGCCGCAGTTGCGTCAGCGGCACCACCCGGCCGGACAACAGCGCGGTGTAGAAGCGGTTGAGGTCGGCCCCGGTGCTGACCAACGCACCGGAGGCCCATGGCACCGACGGCTCCATCCGCGTTTCGTCGGCGATCGTGCCGTCGACGGTGGTGTAGCCGGTCGGATGCGGTTCGCGCAGGCCGGTCTCGCCGGTGGCCGGGAGATAGGTGCCCGACAGACCCAGCGGGGTGAGGATCCGGTCGCGCAGCTCCTCGCCGTAGCCGCGTCCGGTCACCGCCTCGATCAGCATTCCGGCGACGATGTAATTGGTGTTCGTGTAGTCGAACCGAGCACCCGGGCTGGACTGCGAGGGGTAGCGCAGAGCCAGCGCGATTTCCTGCGCGGGCGTGAAGGTCCGGCCCAGCAGGGCCGCCGTGTGCTCGTTCACGCCGAGGGCCTCGGTCGGCTCGGGCAGTCCGCTCCGATGTCCGAGGAGCTGGCGGACGGTGATGACGCGGCCGTCGACGCCGTCCCCGGTGAGCAGGCCCGGCAGATACGTCTCGATCGGCCGGTCGAGATCGACCCTGCCCTCGGCCGCCAGCTGCAGGACCACCGCGGCGGTGAAGCTCTTGGTGACACTGCCGACCCGGACGTGCTGGGCCGGATCGACGGGCATCGGCCTCCCCGCCGCGAGATCGGCGTTGCCCGCCGCCAGCACGGTGGTGACGCCGTTGTCGGTGAGTGTGGCCAAGGCTCCCACCGCACCGGCACGGATCAGCCCGTCGAGATCGCCTCGCACGATGTCCGCGCGAGCGTGGACGCCCGACGGCGCCGGAACGGGCTCGGCCGCGCTGGTCGCGCAGGCCGACAGAAGCACGGCGGCCGTGCCGATCGAGAGAACGAGGACTCTGGTTCGCATGATCCGACGGTAGAAATCCCCAGCCGCCACCCACATCGGTCTGCGGTACTGCCATCGCCTCGGACCGGGGTACGGGCCCGACCGGCGAATCACCAGGCGACACCCGAGAATTCGGCGACCCGTCCCCGGATGTCACACCCACCCCGCCTACATCGTCACCTCGGTAGACGCCGCGAACACCGCGGCTGCCGAAGGAGGCACACCATGCACACCGCGTACGTCATCGTCACCGTCCTCGCCGCCCTCTGGGTCGGCTTCTCGGCCGTCTCGCTCCTGCGCCGCGCCCCCTTCGTCGTCGATCCGTTGATCGAATACGGCGTCCCCCAGACCTGGTGGACCCCGCTCGGTTTCGCCAAGGCCGCAGGCGCGCTCGGCCTCATCGCCGGCCTGTGGATCCCCGCCCTCGGCATCGCCGCCGCCGTCGGCCTCATCCTCTACTTCCTCGGCGCGGTAGTAACCGTTCTGCGCGCCCGCTCGTACAAAACCGTCGCCTTCCCGGTGCTGTACCTGGCTCCTGTAGCCGTCGCATTGGGCCTCGGCTTGGCCGCCTGAGTTTCCGGCAACAGCGCTGCGGCTGAACGCTGGGGGCGATCAGCCGCACGGTGCGTGCGTCACCAAGCGAATCAGCGTCGATCGCCGGCCAACAGCCGCCAGCGTTCCAACGCCGAATCTGTTCCCAGTTCATCGCGCAGCTCAGGGTTCTCCGCATAGAAATCGAGGTATCGATACAGCGCGACTCGGTCGACGGAGAACCTGGGGCACTCGAGTACCACCCATCCGGTATGTGGTGGCCGATCGAGGTTCCACGCTGGATTCGGTCTGCCGACGATGCTCGGAGATGGCGAGTAATAGGAGACACTCCATCGGGCACCGCTCATGCCCGCGATGTCGATGATCGGAACTCGCTCGAATGAGGTTCGGACTCTGTTCACGTCCTCCCACAACAACCGGGTACGTGAACTCCAGCCCTCATGGACGATCGCTCGGGGAGTGAGGATCAGCTTGCCTGGCCGGAGTCGTCCGGCGAGAGCGGCCGCGAGTGGGATAGTCGCGAACGTTCCGATTCCGGCGAATATGATAACGAGGTGCCAATATTCGTGCCATGCGGTGGTTGCAATCTCATATGCCGCGGGCAGGAAAAGAATCGCGTAGCAGAACCACATCGCTTGCTGGGCCCAGAAAAATGTCTTCGACCCTGGGACGGTGGTGGCGGCGTCACCTTCGTCGGCCCCTGACCGGAGGTTGCCGCCGTGGAATACCTGGAAGTGTTGGGTGGCCGCAACAACAAGCAAGCACCCCATCCCGACCGCGAAGACCCCTACGTATTTCGCAACAGCGACGGCCGTATCGTCGCCGCTTCGCCACATCATCGAACTGATGATTGCGCAGAGTGCGGTAGGTCCTGAAAGTCCTGCCGCCGAGACGATCTGCCGTCGTTGCTGCCCCGCTGGAAAGACCCACAGGGCAGTGTCCTTTCGCCTGTCAGAAGATTGCACTTGGTGTCGGCCGTGAGCTGTGCGAATTTCGCATGAATAGTTTTTCTCCCCACCGTGTTTCACGTGCCGATCCGGCCTGTGTGCCGTCTACACCCTGATCGCCGATTTGTAGCCTGTCAAGACCGTGCGCGAGGTGACGAATCCAGCCGGGGTTGTTGCTGCGGTCGTCGACGCCTCGGCATGGCAAGGTCGCCGCTGGCGCTAGACTTGCGGGGCATCGAGGGAGGGACTCAGTGGCTATCGGTGGGGATGCTGCCGCGCAGCTGTGGAATGCGGCGTCGTCGGGGCAGTTCACGATGGAGCCGGATGCGGCTCGGGAGATGGCTCAGTCGTATCTGCGGTTCGCGGCGATGTGCGGGACCTGGTCTGACGACGCTGGGCGTCTGCAAGATATCCATGGGTTCGGGGCGCTCGACTCCGCGCTGAACTTGCAGCGAGGGTTTTCGGACAAGGCGGCGGCGGCGAGGCAGGTGCTCGAGCAGTTGGAGTCGGCAGCAAGGAAGATGGCAGACGGATACCTGCAAGCTGCGGGAATCCTTGCCGAGGCGGACCAGCTCAACGCGACAGCATTGAGCACGATTGCTGGGCAGGCATGACATGAAAGCCGTAACGATCGCGGGTTGTGTCCTTGTCGCACTGGCTGCATCTGCGTGCAGTTCGTCGACGGGTTCCACCGACGTCGATGCCTCGGTCTCGGAGACTTCGGCCGCTTCGACGGCGACCCAGGCGGCGCGTCCGACGTTGACGGATCCGAGGCTTCAGCCGCCGGCTCAGGACACCAAGTACACACAATCGACCGGGCGACCGAAAGTCGTCTTCGACCCGTGTACCTGGATTACCGACGCTGACATCGAGTCCGTGGGCTTTCGCCCCGGCTCCAGGAAGCGCGGATCGGATCTCGTCGCCGAGTACACGTTCTTGACCTGCGATTTCCGCACCCCGGACAGTGCGATGTCGCTCGGACTGGACTCCGGCAACATCACGTGGGAAGAGGACCTGCAAAAGAACGGGTACGTGCTGGAACCGACCACAGTCAATGGTCGCCAGGCGGGACTTCTGCGCGGTGAGAAAGGGGACGATTCGTTGTGCAGGGTCCACCTGCGGACGAATGTTGGCGTCGTCATCGTCCGGACCCACAGCCTGGGCCTCGGTCGAAGCCAGAACCTCGACCCCTGCGCCAACATCATGGACATCGCCTCGGTCGTCGAGAAATCCATCGGTAAGGAGAACTGACGATGGCTGCGGTTCGCGGCGATGTGGTTTCGGGTCATTGACCCTGCTCTGTCGTTGCAGCAGGGGTTCTCGAACAAGGCGATCGGCGCGAAGCAGGTGTTGCAGCAGCTGGCGACGGCAGCGAGGGGCATGGCTGACGGATATCTGCAGGCTGCGGGAATTCTGAGTGAGGCGGACCGGCTCAACGCGGATGCGTTGAGCGAGATAGCTAGGCAGGCATAACGCATGAAAACGAGAGTGATCGCGGGCGGCATCCTCGTTGCTCTGGCGGCCTCGGCTTGTGGCTCGTCGACAGGCACCGCCGGCCCTGAACCCTCGGCTCAGGGTGGGTCGACCACGACCCAGGCGGCGCGTCCGACGCTGACCGACCCCGAGCTCCAGCCGCCATCCCAGGACAACAAGTACACGCAGTCGACCGGCCGACAGAAGGTCGTCTTCGATCCGTGTACCTGGATCGGCGACGCCGACATCGAGTCGGTGGGCTTGCACTCGGAGTCCCGTCGGCGTGGTCCCGACCTGGTCGCCGAGTACACGTACCTGACATGCATCTTCCGTAACCCGGACAACACAATGTCGCTCCACGTGGACTCAGGAAATGTCTCGTGGGATGAGAACTTGCGGAAGAACGGCGCCTGGTTGCAGCCGACGACCGTCAACGGTCGCCAGGCGGGGTTGGTGCGCGGTCAGCCGGGGGGCGAAGATGCGTGCCAGGTGCACCTTCAGTCCAAGGTCGGTGTCGTCATCGTCGGGAACCTGGTTCTGAGCCTTGGCAAGACCCAGAACCTCGACCCCTGCGCCAACATCATGGACATCGCCTCGGTYGTMGAGAAATCCATCGGTACGGAGAACTGACGGTGGCTGACGGGGGAGGGGCGCAGAATCCGCTGAGCGCGATTCTGCCTGGGCTGGATCAGCAGGTCAGCGGGCGACAGCAGCTGATCACAAAGCTATGTCGTGTGCGGAGGAGGGGGCGCTAGGATTCCGGTGGGCATCGTTGGGAGGGGATCCTGTGGCTATCGGTGGGGATGCTGCCGCGCAGTTGTGGAATGCGGCGTCGTCGGGGCAGTTGACGATGGAGCCGGATGCGGCTCGGGAGGTGGCTGCGGCGTATCTGCGGTTCGCGGCGATGTGCGATGWGTGGGYCAAGGACGCGGAAGTGCTCCGGACCATCCATGGTTTCGGGTCACTGGCGTCGGCGCAGCAGTTGCAGGGCGGCTTCGCTGAGAAAGCGGTACGAGCGAAGGAGACGCTCGGGCAGATGGCGACCGCGGCGCGCAGTATGGCGGACGGGTACCTCCAAGCTGCTGGAATCCTCAGTGAGGCCGACCAGTTGAATGCTTCGGCGCTGCGCAACCTACCAGGGCAGGTATGACATGAGATTTTGGACGACTGTGGGCTGTGCTCTAGTCATGGTGGCGGCATCGTCATGCGGCTTGGCCGCCAACGACGACGGCACTACCTCTGGCATGTCGGAGAGTTCGGCAAGTGCGGCGGCGACGTCGTCAGCGCGGCCGACGCTGACAAACCCAAAGCTGCAGCCGCCGTCTCAGGACAATAAGTACACGAGATCGTCGGGCCGGACAAAGGTGGTCTTCGACCCCTGTACGTGGATCAGCGATGCCGACATCGAGTCAGCGGGTTTTCGGCCCGAGTCCAGAAAGCGTGGCCCGGATCTCGTCGCGGAGTACACGTTTCTGACCTGCCTGTTCGACAGCCCCGGCAACCTACTTGCACTCCACGTCGACTCGGGAAACACGACCTGGGACGAGAACTTGCAGAAGAACGGCGCTTGGTTGGAGCCGACGACCGTCAACGGTCGAAAGGCAGGGCTGGTGCGCGAACAGCCGGGCGGCGAGGATGCGTGCCAGGTGCACATGGTGACGGACGTCGGTGTCGTTATCGTCGGGACGCTTGTCCAAAGTCTTGGCAAGACAAAGGGTCTCGACCCCTGCGCCAACATCATGGACATCGCCTCGGTCGTCGAGAAATCCATCGGTAAGGAGAATTGACCAATGGCTGACGGGGGAGGGGCGCAGAATCCGCTGAGCGCGATTCTGCCTGGGCTGGATCAGCAGGTCAGCGGGCGACAGCAGCAGTCCGGTGCCGAGCAGCAACAGGAATCGCTCAGTCACGGGGGTGTCGATCCGAAGTACATTCCCGAATTCGAGCCGTTCGATGGTATGTCGCACGAGGACATCTACAACGCGGTGCAGCAGATGCAACCCGGGGTGATGCAGCAGTTCGGTGATCAGTGGGTCGCGATGTTCACGGAGATCTCCGGGGCCGTGACCGGGCTGATGATTCAGACCGCGCGGGCCTCGTCGAGCTTGCATGGCGAGTTCGCGTCCGCTGGCGAGGCTGCTGGGCGGAAGTTCATCACCGAGGCGACGGATGTCTACACCGTGCTGTCGGCGGTCGGGCATCGGGTGAAGGCGGCGGCGTATGGCGCGGAGGCGGTGAAAGTGGCTGTGCCGGCGCCGGTCAACGCGACCGAGGGGAGCAACGTCGGGACCTCGGTGCCTGCGACTCTGGCGGAACTCTCGGTTCCCGGGTCGGCGGCAGCGACCGAGCGGGAGAAGGACGACCGGCGTCAGCAGGCGATCGCGGCGATGAAGATGACCTACATGCCGACCTACGGCCCCGCCGGGGAGAACGTGCCGACCTTCGTCGCACCCACCCAGCCGGGTACCGGCGGCGGCACCGACGACCCCGGCACCGGTGGCGGCGGATCGAACAACGGCGGCACCACCGGTGGTGGCGGAACCACCACCGACGACGGGACGACGACCGGCGAAAACCCGGGGACCACCGAGGAAACCACGCAACCCGGAACGACGACCGACGACGACACGACGACGGCGGGCACGGATACCGACGACAGCGGCGGTTCCGACGACTCGCAGGGCGACGACAGCAGCTCGACCAACCCGGCGAGCACCACTCCCGCGTCGACGACCCCGGCCACGACCACCCCGGGTACCAGCCCGGGTGGCGGTGGTTCGCCGGGGTCCGGGTCGCCGGGCGGTTCGAGCCCGGGTGGCGCCACGCTGACGCCGGGCGGGTCCGTCGCCGGGCGGGCGCCGGCGGGCGTCGGTCAAAACCTCGCGGCCGCTGGGCTTTCCGGCGCGGCGGGTGCGGCCTCGGCCGGGCGCGGCATGAGTCCGGGCATGATGGGCGCGCCGGGCGCGCGCGGCGGCGGTAAGGACGACGAGCAGGAACACAGCGCTCCCGACTACCTGCGCCGGGTGCAGCCCGAGCTGTTCGGCGACGACGTGCCCGCGGTGCCCGGCGCCATCGGCGCGGACGCACCGGCGACCCGGGTCGCTGACCAGGATCAGGGCGGCGCGGGGGCATCGTGAGCTGGACCTTCACCGCCGACGAATTCGCCGTGGTCTGGCAAGGGGAGACCGGCGACGACCGGTACCCCTTCCCGCTGACCGTGTATTCGGACGCCCTGACCCAGAGCGAATACGAGGAGCTCGCCCGGGCCGCCGCGCAGCGCTGGCCCACCGGCGCCGATCCCGACCTGACCGCGGTGCTGCGGCACGCGGCGCGGCCGGACACCGCGATGGCGGCCTTCGACCAGGCCGGGCCCCGGTTGCGTGCCTATGGCGCGCGGTCGGGGGAGCGCGGGGTCGTGATCCGGCAGTACCACGACAACAGTGTCGAGGTGTTCTCCGGCAGTGCCGGGATGGTGTCGCGCGCGTTCGCCTCCTTCCTCGGCGAACTGCCCGCCGGGCAGGCCGGGCATCTCGTCGAGGACGTCGACCGGCTGGCCGCGCACTTCGAATCCTGGCAGCGCGCACCGGATTCCGTCGCCGAGCGGATGCACCGGCTCACGGCTGCCGAACGCGCCGCGTCCGGCCACATCGAGGCCAGGGTGGGGTTGCACGCCGCGCGCGCGATCCCGGCCCGCTACCTGACCTGGCTCGACGTCGCCGACGACGGCCGCTACCTCAGCTACCGGCGCTACCAGGATCTGCACATCGAACCCGCGGGCAAGCAACGCCTGATCGACGCGATCGAGGCCATCGCGACCGCTCCCGCGCGAGGTGACTGAGACCGGCGACCGTGCACCGGGGACCGCCGGGCCCGCGGCAGGTGGCGGAGGAAGACCACTTAGGAGTCGGCCACCGCGAACGCCGCCGACAGCGGGGGCAGCATGGCCCGTGCGTTCGCACCGGCGAACCACAAGCCGACGGTGAAGACCGAGGTGGCTTCCAGGTATTTCGCGCGATGCAGTCCGCCCGCGGGGAACGGTTGCAGGGCAAGGTCTTCGGCGAGAGACGCTACGGCGCGTACGGCCTCGGCGTTGTCACCGCAGAGCGGGACAGCCAGCCGCTCGCCGTCGAAGACGCGATCCGCGCCGGCCCAGACCTCGGCGGCGAGCAGGTTGAAGGCTTTGACCACGTGGGCTTTCGGAACGCTCGCCGCGATGCGTTCGGCCACCGCGTCCTCGCTCAGTACGAACGCGGTCACGCCCTCGGGTGCGGCCGCGTCGGGCAGGAAGGCGTTGGTGCAGTCGATGAGGACCTTTCCCGCCAAGGCGTCGCGGTGTTCGCCGAGCAAGAGGGTCAGGGCGTCCACCGGTACCGCCAGCAGCACGACGTCGGCGGCCGCGATCGCCGAGCCGATGTCCCCGGCGCGTACCGCGGGCTCGGCCGCCGAGGCGATGACATCTGCCTCGGTGGATCCGGTCGCCGACGGGCGCGGATCGCGCGGAGTCGAGCTGATCCGGGCGGCGAGCTCGCGTCCGGCGTCGGCCGACCGCGCGCCGATCCACACCTCGTGACCCGCCGCCGCCCAGCCGCCGCCGAGCGCGGCCGCCATCGCACCCGCGCCGATGATTCCGATTCGCATGAGAACTCCCGAGATCCGTGGTTGCCGAGCCCGGTGGCATCGACAGCACCGACGGTAGGAATTCCGATGGGCACTCCCGGGTGCCTTTCGGCGGTGGCAGGCTGACTCGCATGACCGCGGTACCGGCCGAACCGGCGCAGTACGCGCCGTATGGCGACTACGAGTCCGACTGCCCCGCCAGGATGGGCGTGGATCTGTTCGGGAATTCCTGGCTACCCGTGATCGTGTACATGCTGCGGGATGGTCCGCTTCGTCACAGTGACCTCCGTACCGCCGTCGGTGGGATCAGCCAGAAGATGCTCACCCAGACGTTGCGGCGGATGGAACAGATGACGCTCGTACGCAGGCAGCGCTACGCCGAAGCGCCGCCGCGGGTGGAGTACGAACTCACCGAAGCCGGCCGCGATCTGCTCCAGCCGATTTATGCGCTCGGCGCATGGGTCGACCGGCACGGGGCCGCGGTGACCCTCGCGATGTACGGCGAACCGGCGGACTGACACGCCCGCCGACACTCCAGGTGCCTGCCGGGTGAACGGCACGAGAACGCCACGCCAAGGGCCTGTGACCTGCGCGAAACTTCGACGACCCGCCACCGATACGTCGGTCGGCACTCGTACGATCAAAGTGTGAGTGTTCCGCAGGCCGTGCTGTTGGCAGTCCTCGCGGCTGTCGTCGGACTGGCAGTCGGAGGCCTGCTGATCCCGTACGTCAACGCCAGACAGGCCGCCCGCACCCAGGAAGACACCGGGCTGACCATGTCGCAGGTGCTCGACCTGATCGTGCTGGCGTCCGAGAGCGGCATCGCCGTCGTCGACGAGTACCGCGACGTGGTGCTGGTGAACCCGCGCGCGGAGGAACTCGGCCTGGTCCGCAACCGGTTGCTCGACGAACGCGCGTGGGCCGCGGTGGAGAAGGTGCTGGCCACCGGCGAGTCCGCCGAATACGACCTCACCGCCAAGAACCCGCTGCCCGGCCGTGGCCGGATCGCCGTGCGCGGCATCGCCCGCAAGCTCTCGCGCGAGGAGACCAGCTTCGTCGTGCTCTTCGCCGACGACGACTCCGAGCAGGCGCGCATGGAGGCGACCAGGCGCGATTTCGTCGCCAACGTCAGCCACGAGCTCAAGACCCCCGTCGGCGCGATGAGCCTGCTCGCCGAGGCCATGCTGGAATCCGCCGACGATCCCGACGCGGTGCGCCACTTCGGCTCGCGCGTGCTGGCCGAATCGCGGCGCCTGGGCAAGATGGTGACCGAGCTGATCGCGCTCTCGCGGCTGCAGGGCGCCGAGAAGCTGCCCGATCTGGCCGTCGTCGACGTCGACACCGTGGTGCAGCAGGCCGTGGACCGGTCGCGCACCGCCGCCGAGGCCGCCGGCATCACCGTCAGCACCGACCGGCCCAGCGGGCTGGAAGTGCTCGGCGACGAGACGCTGCTGGTCACCGCGCTGTCGAACCTGGTGGAGAACGCCATCGCGTACTCGCCGCAGGGTTCGCATGTGTCGGTGAGCCGGTCGCTGCGCGGCGATCACGTCGCGATGGCCGTCACCGACCGTGGCATCGGTATCGCCAAGGAAGACCAGGAGCGGGTGTTCGAGCGGTTCTTCCGCTCGGACAAGGCGCGCTCGCGGTCCACCGGCGGCACCGGGCTCGGCCTGGCCATCGTCAAACACGTGGCGGCCAACCACAACGGTGAGATCACCCTGTGGAGCAAACTGGGCACCGGCTCGACGTTCACGCTGCGCATCCCCGCCCATCTGGAAACCGATGGGGACGAGGACGCGGAGCAGACGCCGGAGCTCGCCACGAGAGAACCCATCATCCAGCGCACCCCCGCTGGACGAACGAACGGTGTGGAGGCACGCAGATGACGAGTGTGTTGATCGTCGAGGACGAGGAGTCGCTGGCCGATCCGCTGGCGTTCCTGCTGCGCAAGGAGGGCTTCGACGTCACCGTCGTCGGCGACGGTCCGTCCGCGCTGGCCGAGTTCGACCGCTCCGGCGCCGACATCGTGCTGCTGGACCTGATGCTGCCCGGCATGAGCGGCACCGATGTCTGCAAGCAGCTGCGCACCCGCAGCGGCGTGCCGGTGATCATGGTGACCGCCCGCGACAGCGAGATCGACAAGGTCGTGGGCCTGGAACTGGGCGCCGACGACTACGTCACCAAGCCGTACTCGGCGCGCGAGCTGATCGCCCGCATCCGCGCCGTGCTGCGCCGCGGCGCGGGCGACGAGCTGGACTCCGGCAGCGAGAACGGCGTGCTCGAGGCCGGTCCGGTGCGGATGGACGTGGACCGGCACACGGTCCACGTCAACGGCGGGCAGGTCACCCTGCCGCTCAAGGAGTTCGACCTGCTCGAATATTTGCTGCGCAACTCCGGCCGCGTGCTCACCCGTGGGCAGCTCATCGACCGCGTCTGGGGCGCCGACTACGTCGGTGACACCAAGACCCTGGATGTGCACGTCAAGCGCCTGCGCTCGAAGATCGAGGCCGATCCGGCCAAGCCCGAGCACCTGGTCACCGTGCGTGGCCTGGGGTACAAGCTCGAAGCCTGATCCCGCGAACGAACAGAGCCCCGTCGGTCGGACCGACGGGGCTCTCGTGTTCGGAGGGAATTAGATCGTGCTCCAGGCGGCGCCGAGCGGGGTGTCGATCTTGCGCAGCGGGACCCAGCCCCACGGGTCTTCCTGCATGCAGTCGTAGATCGCCACGTCGGTGCCGGTGCCACGGCAGGCGATCGTGGTCGAGGTGCCCTGCGGGCTGACGATGATGTACTTGCCGTCCTGCGCCGCGGTCAGCGCCTCGGGAGAGTTGTAGTTCACGAAGCTCGAGGTGAAGTCCGCGTACTTGGCCGGGTCACCGTTCGGTTCGGCGTTGGCCAGGCCGGTCATGGAGAGGGTGGCGCCGATCACGAGGGTCGCCAGGGAGAGCGCTTTCTTCGACATGGATAACGATCCAACCCGACCGGAGTGACTTGCGCATGACCACGGGGTGAACCAGCAGGTTACGAGGTTTTCACGCGGACTGATTCGAAATGTGAGCCTCGGGGTGGATCCGCTCCGCCTCCACCGTCGCCGGATGCACCGCGATCAGGCCGAGGCCCTCGCGACGGCGGCACAGTTTCGCCAATTCCTCGTACGCGGGAGCGCCGAGCAGTTCGCGCAGCTCGGGACCGTAGGACTGCCAGACCGGCTTGGCGCCGACGTGCGCGTCGGGTGAGCCGGTGCAGTACCAATCCAGGTCGAGCCCGCCGGGACCCCAGCCGCGGCGGTCGTACTCGGTGACCACCGTGCGCAGGATCTGTTCTCCGTCAGGGCGTTCCACCCAATCCTGGGTGCGGCGGATCGGCAGCTGCCAGCAGACGTCGGGCTTCACCTCGAGCGGTTCGATGCCCTTGCGCACGGCCATGATGTGCAGCGCGCAGCCGGGACCCGCGGCGAAACCGGGCCGGTTGAGGAAGATGCAGGCGCCGTCGAAGCGGCGGGTCCGCAGGGCCGGTTCGTCCTCGAGCTCGTCGAGTTCGAGGTAACCCTTCTTGACCACCTTGCCGTTCTCGGTGGCCTCGCCCATCAGCTGCCAGTCCTCGGGTGTGAGCATCTTCACAGCACCGGCCAGGCGCTTGCGGTCGTCCTTGTCGGCGAGGAAAGCGCCGTGCGAGCAGCACCCGTCGTCGGGGCGGTCGGCGATGATGCCCTGACAGGCGGGGGTGCCGAACACGCACGACCAGCGCGACAGCAACCAGGTCAGGTCGGCGACGATCTGGTGCTCGTCGTTTGCTGGGTCGGTGAACTCGATCCACTCACGGGGGAAGTCGAGCTCGACCTCGGGGCTCGGGTCGATCTTTCGCCCAGGTCGGAGCCGGGTCTCCGCGGTGCCAGATGCGCCTTCGGTCACAACTTGTGACGCTAACAGTTCAGTCGCCTGACCTGTAGTACCGGATCACCAAGTACCGTATTCCTGTGCGGCTTGGTGTTCTCGATGTCGGAAGCAATACCGTTCACCTGCTCGTGGTGGACGCGCATCGTGGTGGTCACCCGATGCCGATGAGCTCGTCGAAGTCGGCGTTACGGCTCTCGGAGAACATGGACGGCGACGGGCGCATCACCGAGGCGGGCGAGGCGCGGCTGATCGCGACCATCGACGAGTTCGCCGATCTGGCGCGTAATTCCAAGTGCGTCGAGCTGATGCCGTTCGCCACGTCGGCCCTGCGTGAGGCCACCAACTCCGACGAGGTGCTGGCCCGGGTGCGCGCCATGACCGGGGTCGACCTGCAGGTGCTCTCCGGCGACGACGAAGCCAGGCTGACCTTCCTCGCGGTGCGCCGCTGGTTCGGCTGGAGCGCGGGCCGCATCATCAACCTCGATATCGGCGGCGGCTCGCTGGAGATGTCCAACGGCGGCGACGAGGAGCCCGATGTCGCGCTGTCGCTGCAGCTCGGCGCGGGCAGGCTGACCAGGGAGTGGTTGCGCGACGATCCGCCGGGCAAGCGCAAGATCGCGGTCCTGCGCGATTGGCTCGACGCCGAACTCGTCGTCCCCACCAAGACCATCATCGAGGCGGGCAAGCCCGACCTGGCCGTCGGCACCTCGAAGACGTTCCGCTCGCTGGCCAGGCTGACCGGAGCGGCACCCTCGGCCGCCGGTCCGCGGGTGCGCCGTACACTGACCAGCTCCGGTTTGCGCCAGCTGATCGCGTTCATCTCCCGGATGACCGCGGCCGACCGCGCGGAGCTGGAAGGCGTGAGTTCGGACCGGTCCCAGCAGTTGGTGGCCGGCGCACTGGTCGCGGAGGCGAGTATGCGGGCGTTGTCGCTCGACAGCATCGAGATCTGCCCATGGGCGCTGCGTGAAGGCCTGATCCTGCGCAAGCTGGATACCGAGCCGAACGGGGGTCCGGCCGTCGCCCCGCCGGTCGCCCCCGTGGCGAGAGCGGAGTCGGCATGAGCGGTGACGATTCGAAACAGCTATCGGTCGCCGAACTACTCGCGCGCAATGCCGCGCAGGGCGCCTCGCCGCCGGCCGGCGGTGGCGGTGGCAGGCGACGGCGTAGTGGTCGCGGACTCTCGGTCAATGATCTGACCGGGGAGAACGCGGCCGTCCGGCCGACCTCGCACGCCGCGCCCGCTCCGGACCCCGAGCCGCCCGCCCCGGTCTATCAGCCCGAGCCCGCCCCTGCTCCCGTCTACGAACCTCCCGCGAGTTATCAGCCCGCGCCGTATCCGCCGCCGGGCCCGGCCGAGCCGGCGTTCTCGCCGATGTCGGGGCCGATCACCCGCTTCGATCCCCACTCGGGGTTCTCCGCTCCCGATCCGAACGATCCGCTCGGCGTGGCCGGTCCGCGCCCGGCGGCCGACCCCTTCGGCCCGTTCCGCGCCGAGGCGCGTGAGAGCGGGTCGCGCGGTGCCGGACGCGGTCCCGGCCGGCTGGGCGCGCCGAACTCGGCCCAGCCGGTCGATCCCGGTATCGCCGAGCTGTTCGGCTCCGGCGCCCTGCCCGCGGTCGGCGGCGGCCGTCGTCGCCGGGCCGACCCGGACGACGCGCCCGAGCCCGAACCGCCGCAGGCACCGCCCGCCACCGGCGGCCGGGCCGCCCGCAGACGGGCCGCCGAGGCCGCCGAGGAAGCCGCCGCCGCGCCCGCGGCGTGGTCGCCGGAGGCGCCCGGGTACGCCCAGCCCGCGTTCGAACCGCCCACGCCCGGCCCCGAGCCTGCCCGTGGCTTCAACGGCCGCCAAGACCCCGCCCCCGCATTCGGCGGCTTTCCCGGTACCGGTGCCACGCCCGGGTTCAACGCGTTCCCCGAGTTCGGCCCGCGTGCCGACGTGGACGCCACCCAGGCCTACAACGTCGCGCCCGCCGCGGACGCCGCGCAGGCCAGGGGGACCGGCTGGCCCGCGCCCGAGGTCGATCAGCGTCCCACGCTGGACCGCAGGCGCGGCGGGCCGGAGACGGGCAAGTCCGGTGGGTTGCCGTCCTGGTCGGCGCGCAGGCACCGGCCCGACCCGGCGCCGCCCGCGCCCGAGACCGGTGGGTTCCCGACGGCCGCCTGGTCGCCGGTCAGCCAGGAGCAGCCGCTGGTCTCGGGTCAGTCGGTCGCCGGTGACCTGCTGCGCCAGCGCGCCGAAGACGCCGACGCCCGTACCGAGGTCTACCGCGTCGGCGGCAATCGCGCCGCCGAGCCGGACACCGACGACTACGCCGAGTCCGACTATGTCGACCGCGACTACGTCGACAACGACTACTCCGAGGCGGACTACGCCGACGGCGAGTACGACGCCGCCTACGACGATGACGACTACGACGACGGCTACGAACCCGACCCGAAACCGACCAGGGCGAGCAGGCGGGCCGCGACCAGGGCCGCCGCGTCCAAGGTGGCGAGCCGGGCCAAGTCGCGCGCGGCGAGCCGGGTCTCGGCCGGTCGCGTCTCCCGGCTGGCCCGCGGCGCCGCCGCGGACGACCACCGCAGGCAGTGGCTGATCCTGGCGGGCCAGAGCGCCGGCGCGGCGGTCGCCGGAATGTTGCTGTTCAAGGGTTTCGAGACGATGTGGGAGACGCTGCCGTGGGTCGCGCTCGCCCTGGCCATGGTGGTCATCCTCGGACTGGTGGCCCTCGTGCGGATACTGCGCCGCACCGACGACATCTACAGCACTGTGATCGCCGTCGTCGTAGGCGTCTTCGTGACGCTCGGACCGCTAGCCTTTCTCCTCAGTACCAGCTGAAGCAGGGAGTGGGCTGTGGGGAACGCGCGGGCGGATATCGGAATCGGGCTCTCGACGGCGTCGGTGTATCCGGAGAACACCCAGGCGGCGTTCCGCTATGCGGCCGAATTGGGTTACGACGGTGTGGAATTGATGGTGTGGGCCGAACCGGCCAGCCAGGACATCGCGACCGTGCAGTCCTACGTCAAGCGCTACGGGGTGCCGGTGCTCGCGGTGCACGCGCCGTGTCTGCTGATCTCCCAACGGGTCTGGGGCGCCGACCCGGTGGCCAAACTGGAGCGCAGCGTGCGCACCGCGCAGGCGCTCGACGCCGACACCGTGGTGGTGCATCCGCCGTTTCGCTGGCAGCGCCGTTACGCCAAGGGTTTCGCCGACCAGGTCGGTGAGCTGGAGGCGAGCTACCCGGTCAAGGTCGCGGTGGAGAACATGTTCCCGATGCGGGCCGACACCCTGTTCCGCGAGGGCGCGGTGCGCAGGCTCGAACGCCGCTCCGGGCCCGGTCCCGCGGTGAGCGCGTTCAGTCCGTCCTTCGATCCGACCGACATCGGCTTCGAGCACTACACCCTCGATCTCTCGCACACCGCGACCGCGGGCGCCGACGCGCTCGAGCTGGCCCGGCGGATGGGCGAGGGCCTGGTGCACCTGCATCTGGCCGACGGCCGCGGCGCCGCCCACGACGAACACCTGGTCCCCGGCGACGGCACCCAGCCGTGCGCGCAGCTGTGCGAGCACCTGGTGCACACCGGCTTCACCGGGCACGCGGTCGCCGAGATCAACACCCAGACCGCGCGGACCACCGCCGAACGCTCGGCCCTGCTCGGCCGCACGCTCGACTTCGCGCGCAGGCACCTCACCGGTGCCACCCACGCCGACCTCACCTGAGCCATCGACTCGGTCACACCGCCGCAGTATGGTGCCTTGCATAGCATGCTTGTACGCTGTACGAACTACAGTGAACCGCGACCAGGAGTGACGATGACGCGAGAACTCGCGACCGACGCGCCGTTCAGTCAGGTCGTCGACCTGACCGAGCTCCCCACCACCGATGCCGAGACCGGGCGCTACGTCGGCATCATCGCGCCCGCCTGGACCATCGGTCCCAAGGTGCACGGCGGCACCATGGTCGCCGCCAGCGCGGCCGCGGCCACCCGTCGGCTCACCGAGTCCGACGCCTCGCTCGCGCGGATGGCGCCGATCGCGGCCAGCTCCGACTTCCTCGGCGCTCCCGAGCCCGGCGAGGTCGAGTACGCGGTCCACCTGCGTAAGAAGGGCCGCCAGATCTGCCTGGTCGACGCCGAGCTGATCCAGAACGGCCGCACCCTCGTGCGTACCGCCTTCACCTTCGGCCACCTCGACGTCGACGGCACCCGCTGGAGCGACACCGGCACCGACATGCCCGCCGAGCCCGACGCCACCGCGCTCGAGTACACCCCCGATTCGCCGATGGGCAAGATCGTGCACGTCGGCGAGGTGGCCCGGGTCTACCTGGACGCGACATGGGCCGACTTCGCCCGCGGCGAGACCGGCGCGCCCCGCGCCCGGCTGTGGATCCGCCCGCTCGACGGCGACGAGACCGACCCGCGCGTGCGCGCCGCCTTCGCCATGATGGCCGCCGACATGAGCCCGCCGGTGCCGATCAACCTCGGGCATTTCGGCTGGTCGCCGACCGTCCAGATGACCACCTACCTGCGCCGCGTCCCCGCCCCCGGCTGGCTGCGGGTCATCGCGACCGCCCGTGAGGTCGGTGAGCGCATGTTCGACGAGGACCAGCTGGTGATCGACTCCACCGGCGCCGTCGTCGCGCAGAGTCGCCAGCTGGCCTTGATCCCGGCGGCGCGCTGAGGGGTGGCGCACCACTAACCTTGACTGCATGACGAGAATTGCGGTGGTCGGTGGCGGTCGGATCGGTGAGGCGCTGGTCGCCGGATTGCTGGAGTCCGGCCGGGCGACCAAGGATCTGGTCGTCGTCGAGCCGGTCGCCGCGCGGGCCGCGCAGCTCGCCGAGCGCTTCAAGGTGCGGGTGAGCGGCTCGGTCGTCGAGGCGATCGTCGGGGCCGACATCGTCGTCGTCGCGGTCAAGCCCGGCGATGTCGACTCGGTGCTCACCGACCTGTCCAAGGCCGACCTCGACTCGGGCAGCGAGCAGGTGCTGGTCTCGCTGGCCGCCGGTGTCACCACCGCGCGGCTCGAGTCCAAGCTGCCCGCGGGCTTCCCGGTCGTCCGCGTCATGTCGAACACGCCGATGCTGGTCGGGCAGGGGATGAGCGTGCTCGCGCCGGGCCGCTACACCGACCCCGAGCAGCTCGAGCTCGTCGGCGAGATGCTCGAGGCCGTGGGTAAGGTGGTGACGGTGGCCGAATCGCAGATGGACGCGGTCACCGCGGTGTCGGGTTCCGGGCCGGCGTATTTCTTCCTCGTCGTCGAGGCGATGATCGACGCCGGCGTGAGCCTGGGGCTGACGCGCGATGTGGCCAGCCAGCTGGTCGTGCAGACCATGATCGGCTCGGCGGCGCTGCTGGACGAGACCGGGCAGAACGCGGTCGATCTACGGGCCGCGGTCACCTCACCCGCCGGCACGACGGCGGCGGCGCTGCGGGTGCTCGAACGTGGTGCGGTGCGGTCGACGTTCATCGAGGCGCTGCACGCCTCCAAGCAACGCTCGGCGGAACAGGGCGCGTCGAACGAATGACGATCGGGTACCCGGGATGAAAACCGATTTCTCACACCCGTCGCAGTAATCCCACTGGTCCCGCTAAGCTCGTAGAAGCACGTGCGTGTCTGTTCCGCCGGTGGGGAAGCCGGCGGCGCGGACGTGCCGGAGGTCAATGGTGCCATGATGTCTGCGAACAGAATGTCTGCAAGCAATTCACCGGCGTCGGGCGGCGGATCGGGTTCCCCGACTCCGCGGGTCGGCTCCACGCAGGGACAACCGGTGATCGGCGGTGGCACACAGTTTCTCACCGTCGCCGAAGTCGCCGATCTCATGCGGGTGTCGAAGATGACGGTGTATCGACTCGTCCACTCGGGTGAACTGCCCGCGGTGCGGGTCGGCCGCTCGTTCCGGGTGCACGCGAAGGCGGTGCACGACTACCTGGAGACGTCGTACTTCGACGCCGGCTGACCTAGGTCGGCCACAAGGGCGGTTTCGTCGCTGCTCGGGTGTCCCGGTAGCATGAACCCTCGGTTCGTGTCCGCCTGCCGGTGGCACCGCTTCGTGGTGTCCGGTGCGCCCCGGCGGCGCGGACACCAGACGACGCACGCGACACCGCGTGTGTATGCCGAGTAGAGAAACGCGAGGAAACCCTATGGGTTCTGTGATCAAGAAGCGCCGCAAGCGTATGTCGAAGAAGAAGCACCGCAAGCTGCTTCGCCGCACGCGTGTGCAGCGGCGCAAACTCGGCAAGTAAGCCTGCGTGCCTACGAGAGCCCGTCACCATCGCGGTGGCGGGCTCTCGTTTTGAAAAGATCAGGTTTGTGAATCTCGTCATGCGCTGACGAGTCGACCTCGTTAAAAGCTTGTTGATCGTGTCGGTGGGTGGCACGAATGCGGCTACTCTGGTACGCGGGAATACATGAGAAGCAGGGGGCTTTGAGTGGGGCCAGGTCCGAGTTCCGATACACGGGAACGACACGTACCGAAGGTAGTGCTGGTGACCGGAGCCAGCCGCTTCTTCGGTGGCAACGTCGCGTCCAGGCTCGCCGCGGAACCGGGTGTCGAACGCGTGATCGCGGTCGACACGATGACCCCCAGCCGGGAGCTCCGCCGTCGGATGGGCAGCGCCGAGTTCGTGCGCGCCGACATCAGGAATCCGCTGATCCGCAAGGTCGTCGAGGGCAACGACGTCGACACCGTCGTGCACGCGGCCGTGCTCACCCGTCCGCCCGCCGGTGGCGGTCGCGCGGTGATGAAGGATCTCAACGTGCTCGGCACGATGCAGTTGCTCGCCGTGTGTCAGAAGGCGCCGTCGGTGCGGCGCGTTGTCGTCCGGTCGTCCTCGGCGGTGTACGGCTGCAGCGCCAAGGATCCGGCGAAATTCACCGAGGAAATGGGCGCGCGTACCCCACCGGCCGGTTGGTTTGCGCGCGACATGATCGATATCGAGGCACTGGTGCGCGGAATGGCGCGACGCAGGCCCGATATTTCCGCCTCGATTCTGCGTTTCGCGCCGATCGTGGGTCCCCGGCTGGCCGATCGCGGCGTGCAATATCTGCGTTCGCCGATCACCCCGACCGTGCTCGGGCGCGAAGCCAGACTGCAATTACTGCACGAAGAAGACGCTGTCGCCGTCCTGGTGCACGCGGCATTTCGGGCACACGGCGGTACGGTGAATATCGCGGGCGACGGCGCGCTGGCCATGTCCCAGGCGATCCGCAGGGCAGGCCGTATTGTCGCGCCGGTGCCGTTCTTCGTTTTCCGCACTGTCGGGCGCACGCTGATGGGCCCGGTCATGCGCGGATTCAGCGGTGAACAACCCGACTACTTCTACTTCGGTTGCGGGCTGGATACCACCCGCATGCGGACCGAACTCGGTTTCACCCCACGCTGGACCACCGTCCAGGCATTCGACGACTTCATCGCGGGCGCAGCGTTGCGGCCCGTCTTCGATCCGGCTTGGATCGACGCCGCGGAAACCAAACTGCTCGGCCTCATCGGGGCCGATTCGGGAGCGCACACATGAACGAGGGAGCGAAAGTCATTCGTCTCGACGTGAATGTCGAGACCCGACAACGACCGCAGGCGCGTCGCTGGCCGGACCAGCCGACGCAGGCCACTCCGGTCACCTCGCTGAGTGAACGCAGGCCGGGCATGCCGACCCGGCCGCCCAAGACCCTGTCCGACATCGTCCGCGACACCGTCGCGGGCCAGATCGAGAACGCCGCGGAGTTCGCCCGGCGCAGGCTCACCGGCGACTACTCGGTCGACGAGTTCGGCTACGACGAGCACCTGCTCGAGTCGGTCATCCTGCCCGCGCTGCGGCCGCTGTCGGACTACTGGTTCCGGGTCGAGGTCGCCGGCATCGAGAACATCCCGGCCACCGGCGGGGCGCTGATCGTCGCCAACCACGCGGGCACCGTTCCACTCGACGGGCTGATGCTGCAGCTGGCCATCCACGACAAGCATCCGAGCCACCGGGCGCTGCGGCTGCTGGCCGCCGACCTGATCTTCGAGCTGCCCCTGCTCGGCGCGCTGGCCCGCAAGGCGGGCCATACCCTGGCCTGCCACCCCGACGCCGAGCGCCTGCTGCGCTCCGGCCAGATCGCGGGCGTGTTCCCCGAGGGCTTCAAGGGCGTCGGCAAGAACTACGCCGACCGCTACAAGCTGCAGCGCTTCGGGCGCGGCGGGTTCGTCTCGGCCGCTGTGCGCACCGGCGTGCCGATCATCCCGTGCTCGATCGTCGGCTCGGAGGAGATCTACCCGAAGCTGGCCGACATCAAGCCCCTGGCTCGTCTGCTCGGCCTGCCGTACTTCCCGGTGACCCCGCTGTTCCCGCACCTGGGCCCGCTGGGCGCGATCCCGCTGCCCTCGAAGTGGTACATCGAATTCGGCGAGCCGATCGCCACCACGGCCTACGAGCCGGAAGAGGCCGAGGACCCGATGACGATGTTCGAGGTCACCGACCAGGTTCGCGAGACCATCCAGCAGACCCTCTACAAACTGCTGGCCAAGCGCCGCAACCCCGTTCTGGGGTAGCGGCGCCGCGGTGGCTCAGTGCTCGCGGTGGCGGGCGACCGCCGCCGCGACCGCACCGCCCGCCGCGCCCAGCGCGAGCGCGGTGGGCACGCCGATCTTGGCGGCCTTGCGGCCGGTGCGGAAGTCGCGGATCTCCCAGCCCCGGTTCTTGGCGACCTCACGCAGGTCGGAATCGGGATTGATCGCCACCGCGGTGCCGACGAGCGAGAGCATCGGCACGTCGTTGTGGCTGTCGGAGTAGGCCGTGCAGCGCTTGAGGTTGAGGCCCTCGCGGATGGCCAGCGTGCGCACCGCGTGCGCCTTGCCGAGGCCGTGCAGGATGTCGCCGACGAGGCGGCCGGTGAACTTGCCGTCGACGCTCTCGGCCACCGTGCCCAGCGCGCCGGTGAGCCCGAGCCGCTTGGCGATGACATTGGCCAGCTCCACGGGCGTCGCGGTGACCAGCCACACCTGCTGGCCCGCGTCCAGGTGCATCTGGGCGAGCGCGCGGGTACCGGGCCAGATCTTGTCGGCGATGATCTCGTCGTAGATCTCCTCGCCGAGCGCGGCCAGTTCCGCGGTCGGACGGCCCGCGATGAAGCTGAGCGCCTTCTCCCGGCCCGAGGCCATGTCGGAGGAGTTCTCCTTGCCGGTGACCCGGAACTTCACCTGCTTCCAGGCGACGTCGACCAGGTCGGAGGTCTTGAAGTACTTGCGGGCGGCCAGCCCGCGGGCGAAGTGCACGATCGAGGCACCCTGGACCAGGGTGTTGTCGACGTCGAAGAACGCCGCCGCCGTCAGATCGCGGGGTACTTCGGGGCCCGTCGGCTCGCCCTGTTCGGCGAGTTCGGACTCGTGCAGGGTGAGCGCGGCGTCGGCACTGGCCTCGCCGGCCAGATTGGCGCGCAGCTCCTCCTCGCTCGGCCCGAACGGGCTGCGAGGCAGCCGTGCGAACTGTTCCTGCAGTTCCTGGCCGAGGCGGCTGGGCTGCCACCGCGCAGGGAACTCCCCGAATCGCCCTGCGACGAATCCGGCCCTAGCCACCTTCGAACGTTCCGGCACCAGTACCCTCCGCTAGTCGCGCGAACCATGTCCACAGTAACCGGATTCACCGACAAGCCGCGGCGGGCTCGGGGATTAAATAGGGCTCATGACTAATCCCACACCCACCGTGACCCTGTTGACGCGCGCCGGCTGCTACCTGTGCACCACGGCACTGGCGCAATTGGAGACCATCTGTGGTGATTTCGGTCTCCCGGTGCACACCGTCGACGTCGACGAGGCGGCGGCCAGTGACCCCGGACTCCGCGCAGAATACGGCGATCGGCTGCCCGTGGTCCTGTTGGACGGCCGTGAACACAGCTATTTCGACGTCGACGAGCCGCGTTTGCGGGCCGACCTGAGCCGTTTCGCTGGTCGCGGCGGAAAATGAGGCCAATTTCACCGACTTTGTGAACGCCTGCACAAGCGGTTACGGTGGTGGCACGCAATCCGCACCGCCGCGCTCAGCAGCGGCGGTGACCGGGTTTGCACAGCCCCCCATGGCACCGGTCGCGCTCTCGCGACGCAGTGACCCACACCGGTGAACGAACGACAGGAACCGGACCGTGATCAGGCCCGGCACGAGGAGCCGACGACGTGACAGAGCAGCATGAGACGCCCGGTGGCGTCTCCGGCAAGGCTCTTCAGAGGGATATCCCCCAGGCCACGGTGACTCGTCTTGCTACCTATCTCCGGGTTCTCGCCGGGTTGGCCGACGAGGGTGTAGCCATCGTATCGAGTGAGGAACTGGCTGTCGCGGCGGGTGTCAATTCGGCCAAGCTGCGCAAGGATCTTTCCTTCCTCGGACCCAACGGTGTGCGGGGTGTCGGCTATGACGTAGCCAAGTTGCGCACCAGGATCGAAGATGTGCTCGGTCTGTCGCAAGGACATCGGGTGGTGCTGATCGGTGCGGGCAATCTGGGCCGCGCCCTGGTCGGCTACGGCGGTTTCGGGGTACGTGGCTTCACCGTGGTCGGGATCTTCGACAACGACTCCGCGGTGATCGGCCAGTCGTACGCCGGTTTGGTCGTGCGCGATGTCGACCGGTTGACCGAGCAGATCCCGGCGCTCGCGCCGACCATCGCGGTGCTCGCCGTGCCGGACGAGGCCGCGCAGGACGTGTGTGACCGGCTCGTCGCCGCCGGGCTCCCGTCCATCCTGAGCTTCGCCCCGTGTGAACTGCGCGCACCCGCCCACGTGGAGGTCCGCCGCGTCGACCTGGCGATGGAGCTGCAGATGCTCTCCTTCGACGCCGCTCGCAACGACGCGCCCGCCCTGCCCGAGGTGGCGCAGGCCGGATCCGGCCGGATCGCGCGCCGGGTTCCCGCGCAGAACCATCCCGCCCTCACGCACCCCGCGCCGGTCGAACCGGTGCGCGGCAGGCCTACGCGCCGCACCGCGCCGCGCTCAGCCACTCCACACACAGCCACCCCGCATTCGGCAACGGAGCCAAGCACCAAGGGATCGGTGATCACGCCATGAGCGAGCGCCAGCGAGCGAATCAGCAGGCCAGTGCGCGGACGCGCAGGACGGCGCCGAGCGCGAGCGAGGTGCTGTCATGAGTGTCCTGCTCGTCGGAATTTCTCACCGGAGTGCGCCGGTCTCGGTGCTCGAGAAGGTCGCGATCAGCGAGGCCGACCGCCCGAAGCTGGTCGACCGGCTGCTCGCCTCCAGCCACGTGTCCGAGGCGATGATCGTCTCCACTTGCAACCGCGTCGAGATCTACGCCGTGGTCGACGCCTTCCACGGCGGGCTCGGCGAGGTCAGCGAACTGCTCACCAAGCATTCCGGGCTGCCGCTCGGCGACCTCACCAGGCACGCCTACGTGCGCTACAGCGAAGCCGCCGCCGAGCACCTGTTCGCGGTCGCCAGCGGCCTGGATTCGATGGTCGTCGGTGAGCAGCAGGTGCTCAGCCAGATCCGCAGCGCCTACGCCAGTGCCGACGGGCAGCAGGCGGTCGGGCGCACCCTGCACGAGCTGGCCCAGCACGGGCTGCGGGTCGGCAAGCGGGTGCACTCGGAGACCGGGATCGACCGGGCGGGCGCGTCGGTGGTGTCGGTGGCGCTGGACCGGGCGCGCGGCGTCGTCGGCGATCTCGCGGGCCGTACCGCGGTGGTGGTCGGCGCCGGTGCCATGGGCGGGCTGGCTGTCGCGCATCTGTCGCGGGCCGGGATCGGCCGGATCGTGGTCGTCAACCGTACGCTCGACCGTGCCCAGCGCCTCGCCGAGACCGGACGCAGCATGCACGGGGTCGACGCCGAGGCCATGGAGATGTCGCGGCTGACCGAGGCGATGGCAGGCGCCGATGTCGTCATCACCTGTACCGGCGCGGTCGGTGCGGTCGTCACCCTGGCCGACACCCACCGCGCGCTCGCGGGCCGGGCCACCACCGAAGCCGCCGAGCGGCCGCTGGTCTTCTGCGACCTCGGCCTGCCGCGCGACGTGGAGCACGCCGTGGCCGGGCTGCCCGGCGTCGCCGTCATCGACATCGAATCGCTGCAGCGCGATCCGGCCGCGGGCGCCGCGGCCGACGACACCGCCGCCGCGCGTCAGATCGTCGCCGACGAACTCGCCAAATACCTTGCCGGGCAACGCATGGCGGAGGTCACCCCCACGGTGGCCGCGCTGCGGCAGCGGGCCGCCGAAGTGGTGGAAGCCGAACTGCTGCGGCTGGATTCGCGGCTGCCCGACCTGGCCGATCCGGCCCGCGACGAGGTGGCGCGCACCGTGCGCCGTGTCGTCGACAAGCTGTTGCACGCGCCGACGGTGCGCGTCAAGCAGCTGGCTTCCACGCCGGGCGGCGACAGCTACGCCGAGGCGCTGCGTGAGCTGTTCGAGCTGAAACCCGGTGCGGTGCAAGCGGTTGCCGCTCCCATGGAGGTCGCCGCGGCGGAGTCCGCGCTGGCCGATGACTTCACCGCAGGACACCTCGGCGACGGGCAGTCCCGCATGACCGAGTCGAGGCCCGGAGGAGGCAGCCCGCGTAACCACGCAGGGCCTCTCGGGCATGCGCAGGAGGACACCGCATCATGACCACGACAGTGCAGGAAGAGGACACCGTGACCGCAGGCAGCATTCGTGCGCCGTGGCGGATCGGCACGCGCGGCAGCCTGCTCGCCCTGACACAGGCGGGCACCATCCGCGATGCGCTGATCGCCGCGGGTCAGCCCGCCGAGCTGGTCGTCATCAAGACCCCCGGCGACCTGTCGTCGGATCCGGTGCAGAAGATCGGCGTCGGCGTGTTCACTTCGGCGCTACGCGACGAGCTCGCCGCCGGCGGCATCGACATCGCGGTGCACTCCTATAAGGATCTGCCCACCGCGCAGGACCCGCGCTTCACCATCGCCGCCATCCCGCCCCGCGAGGACCCGCGTGACGCGCTGGTGGCCCGCGACGGCCTGGTTCTCGGCGAGCTGCCCGCGGGCGCCAAAGTCGGCACCTCCGCGCCGCGCCGCGCCGCCCAGCTGCGCGCGCTCGGCCTCGGTCTCGACATCGTCCCCCTGCGCGGCAACATCGACTCCCGGCTGCGCAAGGTGAGCGAGGGCGAGCTCGACGCGATCGTCATCGCCCGCGCCGGCCTGTCCCGGATCGAGCGGACCGACGCGATCACCGAGTCGCTCGAGCCGGTGCAGATGCTGCCCGCGCCGTCGCAGGGTGCCCTCGCGGTCGAGTGCCGCAGCGACGACCAGGAACTCATCGAGATCCTCACCGGCCTCGACGACGCGTCGACCAGGGCTGCCGTCCTGGCCGAGCGTTCGTTGCTCGGTGAGCTCGAGGCGGGCTGTACCGCACCGATCGGCGCGATCGCCGAGGTCGTCGAGTCGATCGACGAGGACGGCCGCATCTTCGAGGAGCTGTCGTTGCGGGCTTGTGCCGCCGCGATCGACGGCTCCGATGTGCTGCGAGCCTCGATCGTCGGGGCGCCCGCCGACGCCGAGGAGCTCGGCCGCACGCTCGCGCGCGAACTGCTGGATCTGGGCGCTCGCGCACTGCTGAGCGTCGCGGACGAGCCGGAACCGGAGGTCGGTTCCCCCACACAGGCGGTGAACACTCCCGCCCCAGACTTCACCAATTCCAGCCCGATGGAGAACAACCGATGAGCAGCCGAGGCACCAAGAAGCAACCAGGGCGGATCCTTTTCGTCGGATCCGGCCCCGGCGACCCGGCCCTGCTGACCGTGCGCGCCCGTGAGGTGCTCGAGCGGGCGACACTGGCGTTCACCGACCCCGACGTCGACAAGGGCGTGCTCGCCCTGATCGGCCTCGGCGTGGAGGCGGCCGAGGACGGCGAGCGTCCGGTCGACGTGCGGCCCGCGCTCGGCGAGCCCGCCGAGGTGGCCAAGACGCTGATCGCCGAGGCCCGCAACGGCCACGATGTGGTGCGCGTCGTCGCCGGTGATCCGTTGACCACCGATTCGGTGATCAACGAGGTCAACGCCGTCACCCGCTCGCACATGGTGTTCGAGGTGCTGCCGGGTCTGCCCAACGGCTCCGCGGTGCCCAGCTACGCCGGCATCGCCCTCGGTTCCGGGCACACCGAGGCCGATGTGCGCGGCGAGGTCGACTGGGCGGCGCTGGCCGCCGCGCCCGGTCCGCTGGTGCTCAGCGCCACCTCCGGCCACCTGGCCGAGACCGCGAGCGCGCTGGTCGAGCACGGGCTGGCCCCGCAGACCCCGGTCGCGGTGACCGTGCGCGGCACCACCCGGCAGCAGCGCACCATCGAGGCCACGCTGGCCACGCTGAACAACGCCGCCTCCGAGCTGGTCGGACCACTGGTCGTGACGGTCGGCAAGGAAGTCGACAAGCGTTCGAAGATGTCGTGGTGGGAGTCGCGTGCCCTCTACGGCTGGACCGTGCTGGTGCCGCGCACCAAGGACCAGGCCGGCGAGATGAGCGAGCGGCTGGTGACCCACGGCGCCATCCCGATGGAGGTGCCGACCATCGCGGTCGAGCCGCCGCGCAGCCCCGCGCAGATGGAGCGCGCGGTGAAGGGCCTGGTCGACGGCCGCTACCAGTGGGTGGTGTTCACCTCCACCAACGCGGTGCGCGCGGTGTGGGAGAAGTTCGCCGAGTTCGGCCTGGACGCGCGGGCGTTCTCCGGTGTGAAGATCGCCTGCGTCGGCGAGGCCACCGCGGAGAAGGTGCGCTCCTTCGGCATCAACCCCGAGCTGGTGCCCAGCGGTGAGCAGTCCTCCGAGGGCCTGCTCGCCGACTTCCCGCCCTACGACGACGTGTTCGACCCGGTCAACCGGGTGCTGCTGCCCCGCGCCGACATCGCCACCGAGACCCTCGCCGAGGGCCTGCGGGAGCGCGGCTGGGAGATCGACGACGTCACCGCCTACCGCACCGTGCGCGCCTCGCCGCCGCCGGCGGAGACCCGCGAGATGATCAAGACCGGCGGCTTCGACGCGGTCCTGTTCACCTCGTCCTCCACGGTCCGCAACCTGGTCGGCATCGCGGGCAAGCCGCACGCGCGCACCATCGTCGCCTGCATCGGCCCGAAGACGGCCGAGACCGCGATCGAGTTCGGCCTGCGGGTGGACGTGCAGCCCGAGACCGCGCAGGTGGGTCCGCTGGTGGAGGCGCTGGCCGAGCACGCCTCGCGCCTGCGCGCGGAGGGCTTGCTGCCGCCGCCGCGGAAGAAGAGCCGCCGCAGCAGCAGCCGCTAGCCTGCCGAGACCGCCCGAAGGCCCGCCCACCGTGGCGGGCCTTCGGCGTATCGGAATCATCGGCTGTAGCGCAGCAGGGTGCGCACCAGCCGGCAGGTGGCATCCGACGGCGGGCGCAGCTCGATCTGCTCGGCGGTGCGCCGGATCGTGTCGTTGGTCGCCTGATTCGGCAGGTACACACCGGAATCCAGCAGCGCGATCGTCAGCCGCATGGCCTTGAGCCTGCGGTTGTGCGCCACGTACCAGCGGCGCGGCCTGCCCGCGGGCAGGCGCTTCTTCTCCAGCGGTACGTACGGCGCGGTGATGAACGTGGACTTCGGTGCTGCGGCAATGGCGTTCATGGCGTCCTCCCGTCGCGAATGGGTCCCGCCCCCGATCGTCGGGAACCCTCGAACACGCTTTCGATTGTAGCGAGAGGGTCCGACAAGTTTCGTCGATCTCTCGCGGAAGCCATTGAGCTCCAGTGCGATTCGATGTTATCCACACGTTCGTGGCGGCCTGCCGCCGGGCGGCTGTCGGACCCGTGTGGTCTAGTGGGCTCCGATGTCACGGGAGGAGACGCGATGACGGTGGACGGGATCGGCGAACGTCTCGGCGTGCATGTCGAGCAGGGTGAACTGCTCGGCCTCGCCTGGCTGGTCGCGGTCGGTGACGCGGTGTCGACCGGGACGGCGGGGCACGTCGACGAGTCGCGCGCGGCGCCGGTGCGCGCCGACACGATCTTCCGCATCTCCTCGATGACCAAACCGCTCACCGCGGTCGCGGCCTCGATCCTGATCGACGACGGCCTGCTCGACCCGGCCGAGCCCGTCGATCGACTGCTGCCCGAACTCGCCGACCGCCGCGTGCTGGCGCATCCCGCCGCCGAGATCACCGACACCGTCGCGGCCCGGCGCCCGATCACCGTCGACGACCTGCTCACCTTCCGGCTCGGCTGGGGCATGGACTTCGCCGACTTCTCGCCCAAGCCGTTCGACGCGGCCTGGAGTGAGCTCGGCCTCGGCTGGGGTCCGCCGACGCCCGCGCGGTTGCCGGGACCGGACACCTGGCTCGCCCGGCTCGGCACGCTGCCGCTGCAATATCAGCAGGGGGAGCGCTGGCTCTATCACGTCGGCGCGCCGATCCTCGGTTTCCTGGTCGGCAGGGCCGCCGGCAGGCCGTTCTCGGATTTCCTGGCCGAGCGGGTCCTGCGTCCGCTCGGCATGGTGGACACGGGCTTCTCCGTCCCCGCCGACAAGCTCGACCGCTTCGGCCCGCACTACGCCGACCGCGACGGCGCGCGCGTGGTCTTCGATCCGGTCGACGGTCAGTGGAGCACGCCGCCCGTGTTCGAGGGGGGTGGCGACGGACTCGTCTCCACCCTCGCCGACTATCACCGGTTCGCCCGCATGTTGCGCGACGGCGGCGTCCTCGACGGCACCCGGATCCTGTCCGAGGCGGCGGTGGCGACGATGACGCGCGACCACTTGACCGCCGCGCAGCTCGCGCGCGGCGGTCCGAACCCGGACGGCAGCGCGGGCTGGGGCTACGGCGTCGGTGTGCAGCTCAGCGACCTGCCCGACGGCCCGCGCGCGGGCTCCTACGGATGGTCCGGCGGCCTCGGCTCCACCTGGTCCACCGACGGCGCGGTGACCGGAATCCTGCTCACCAACCAGACGTGGAACTCGGCCGGACCGCTCCCGGTGTTTGCCACGTTCGAGTCGATCTTGGGCGAGGTGGCCCGCGCAGGCGACGCCGCGTAGGCGCCGTCGCGGGCCTGCTCGCCCAGGCGTATTCTGCGGTCTATGACCGCTTTCGACCGCCCGCGGCGGTTGCGCAGGACACCCGCATTGCGTCGGCTCGTCGCCGAGACCACGCTCGAGCCGCGTCAGCTGGTGCTGCCGATGTTCGTCGCCGACGGCATCGACGAACCGCGCGAGATCAGTTCGATGCCCGGCGTGTATCAGCACTCGCTGGACTCGCTGCGCAAGGCGTCGGTCGAAGCGGTGACCGCGGGGGTCGGTGGCCTGATGCTGTTCGGCGTGCCGCTGCCCGAGGACAAGGACGCCACCGGCAGTCAGGCCAGCGATCCGAACGGCATCCTCAACCGCGGTCTGCGCGCACTGGCCGAGGAGGTCGGCGACGCGACCGTCGTCATGGCCGACACCTGTCTGGACGAGTTCACCGATCACGGCCACTGTGGCGTCATCGGTTCCGACGGCGCGGTCGACAACGACGCCACCCTGCACCGCTACGTCGAGATGGCGCTCGCGCAGGCCGAGGCGGGCGCCGATCTGCTCGGCACCAGCGGGATGATGGACGGCCAGGTGGGCGCGATCCGGCGCGGTCTGGATGCGGTCGGGCGCACCGACACCGCCATCCTGGCCTACGCGGCGAAGTACGCCTCCGCTTTCTACGGCCCGTTCCGCGAGGCCGTCGGTTCGTCGCTGGAAGGCGATCGCCGCACCTACCAGCAGGACCCGGCCAACCGCCGCGAGTCGCTGCGCGAACTCGAGCTCGACCTCGCCGAGGGCGCCGACATCGTGATGGTGAAGCCGGCGATGTCCTACCTCGACATCCTGCGCGATGTGGCCGACCGCTCCACCGTCCCGGTCGCCGCTTACCAGATCTCGGGCGAGTACGCGATGATCACCGCCGCCGCCGAGCGCGGCTGGATCGACCGCAGGGCCTCGGTCCTGGAGTCGTTGATCGGTATCCGGCGGGCGGGCGCCGACATCGTGCTCACCTATTGGGCGACCGAGGCTGCACACTGGCTGTCGTGATCGTTCCACCGCACAAACCCGAGTCCCTCCCGATGCCCGAGGATGTCGGCACCGCACGCCAGCTGTGGTGGGCCGTGTCCGGGCTCGGGGTCGTCTACACCGGCGCCGGAATCGTCACCATGACCGGGCAGCGCGACGAGCTGAGCAAGCAGTTCCTCGACGAGATGCACAAGAGCGACCCGAATTTCCCCGCGTCCACGGTCGATGTGATGGTGCTGGCAGCCTTCGTACTGACCGCGATCGTCGGGCTGGTGCTCGCCGGGGTGACCGTACTGATCGCGCAGCAGCTCGGCCGGGGCAAGTCCTGGGCGCGCACGGTACTCACCGTCGTCGCGGTCTGGCTGGGGATGGGTGCGATCGCCACCATGTTCGCCTTCTCCGGGGACACCTCGGTGGCCACGATGGTCGCCGGCGGCACCGCGATCGTGCAGGGCGTGCTGGCGGTCGGCGCGGCGTACCTGAGTTACCGTCCGGAATCGACCAGGTACTTCCAGCTGAACCGCCGGTGAACGCCAGGTTGAACCCCGACGTCTTTGGTCACTGACACGCCACAGTGTATGGTGAGCATGATCACAGGGATTTGGGGTAATCCCAGTGATGTGACCGGTAGAAGTCCGGGGGATTCGGAGGCAATGATGCGCGTGGTGATCGAGCAGCAGCACCGCCTGCGACGCGACCTGTTGGTCATCGGCTTGATGGTCCTGCTGGCCGTCGTCACCATCGCACTGATTCTGTTGCCGAGTCTGGTCGGCTGATCCACCGGCGCCCTCGGCGCCGCGGTCCTCCCATGGTGTTGTTCTCCGAGCCCGGCGCGCGCTGGCGCGCGATCGCCTACGGCCCGCTGTTGTGCGCGGTGATCCTGCTGGTGGAGTGGCTCGCGGGCAGCACGCTGCACGGGTTCGCCCTCGGTTTCTGCGCCGTCGCCATCGGTGGTTTCACGGTGCTCCAGGTGATCGCCGGCCGCACCCACGCCCGTGTCGAACTGACCGGCACCACCCTGCATCAGGGCGTCGAGTCCGTGCCGCTGACCGAGATCGCCGCCGTGCTGCCCACCGATGACGACGACGCCGCCGAAGGCCGGGCGCTCGGCGCGCTCAGCGGCGTGCCCCGGCGCCGTCGCGGCATCGGGTTGCGCCTGGTGGACGGCCGGATCGTGCAGGCGTGGGCGATCGACCACGCCGGGCTGCGCGCCGCGCTGGGCTCGGCCCTGGCAGGATCGCAAGGATGAAACGCTGGATCGCCACGGCGCTGTTCGAGCTCGGCCTCGCCGTGATCTGCCTGGCCGGAGCGGTCTACAGCTGGCGCCACGCACGACGGGTGACCGGCTTCGTCACCTCCGACGAGCATCCGGGGTTCGAGGCCGTCCGCTATGTGCCGCCGCTGCTGCTGCTCGCCAGCGCGCTGGTCATCGTCGCGGGGCTGCTGGTGATCGACGCCGTCGCCCGGATCGCGACCCGATCTGTAGCACTGCGGTCCGTCGAACCGATGTCTTGAGTGAAGCCGAATCCCGATGCGCGCGTTGGGGTTCGGGACATATCTCGACCGCTCGCCTCGGCGGGCAACATGGAGGACCACCGATGACCAAGCTCACCGCGGGATTCTGTACGGCCGCCGCGGCCGTGGCGGCGATCGCCCTGGCAGCGGCACCCGCCCAGGCCGCAGGCCTGCCCCTGACCCCCATGGTCGCCGAGCCGGCCGCCGGTGGCTTCGCCCCGGAGACCGGCTCGAGCGGCATCTACAACGGCATCATGTGCCAGCTGCACACGATCTCGGCCGACGTCCCCTGCATGTACACCTAACCGGCCCACTGCTGGTAGACGTCGACGACGCGGCCCCCGCGCGTGCCCGGCGCGTTCAGGAACACGGTGACGGTGCCGTCGGGATGACTCGCCGCCTCCGTCACCACCTGGCGCAGGGTGGCGCGGATGCCGCCGTCGGCGTCGCGGTAGAGCGTGGTGTCCCCGTGCAGGCCCGCGCCGATCCGGTTGGCCGGGACGAGCATCGCGGTGAGCGCCGGGACCGGACCCGCGCCGAGCGCGACGGTCTCCTCGTGGTCGAGCTGGGCGCCGATCCGATCCGGGTGGACCTGCGGTGCGAAGGCGGTGGCCGTGCCCGCGCCGAGGACCACTCCGGCCGCGACGAACCCCGTACACAGGGCAGCCCGCGGGAAACACAGTGCAGTGCTGGTGACGCCGAAACGCATGAAACACCCTTCCGCTGATAGCTGATGTCTACCGCTCGGTGCTCGAGCAGCCCGCAGCGTAGCCGCAGGCCAGCGCACCCGGATCCAAATGATCTCCGCGCAGGGGCGGCGTGTCGGGCGTGTCGCCGGTGGGTCGCTGCGGTCTGGGTCACTGTGCTCCACCCTGTCGTCCGGCGCGCCGAGGCGAGCTGAGAGACTGGAATCCGTGAGTTCTTCTCCGCGCGCGGCCGAGGCCAGTCCGTCGCAGGTACCGATGTCCGCTCAGCTCTTCGAGCGGGCCGCTTCGGTGATCCCGGGTGGGGTCAATTCCCCGGTCCGTGCGTTCAATTCGGTCGGCGGAACTCCGCGGTTCATCGCCTCGGCGAACGGCTACACCCTCGTCGACGCCGACGGCAACGAATACGTCGATCTGGTCTGCTCCTGGGGTCCGATGATCCTGGGCCACGCGCACCCCGCCGTCGTCGAAGCGGTGCAGCGGGCCGCCACCGGCGGACTGTCGTTCGGCGCGCCCACCGAGGCCGAGATCGAACTGGCCGAGGCCATCGCCGCGCGGGTCGAGCCGGTCGAGCGGGTCCGGTTGGTCAACTCCGGCACCGAGGCCACCATGAGCGCGGTGCGGCTGGCCCGCGGCTTCACCGGCCGGTCCAAGATCATCAAGTTCGCCGGCTGCTACCACGGCCACGTCGACGCGCTGCTGGCCGACGCGGGCTCCGGCGTCGCCACGCTCGGGCTGCCGACCTCGCCCGGCGTCACCGGCGCCCAGGCCGCCGACACCATCGTGCTGCCCTATAACGACCTGACCGCCGTCGCTGCCGCGTTCGAGGCCAACCCGGGCCGGATCGCGTGCGTCATCACCGAGGCCGCCGCGGGCAACATGGGCGCGGTCGCGCCGCTGCCCGGCTTCAACGAGGGCCTGCGCACCCTGGCGCACGACAACGGCGCGCTGCTGATCATGGACGAGGTCATGACCGGCTTCCGGGTCAGTGCCGCGGGCTGGTACGGCCGCGAGGGCGTCGCCGGTGACCTCTACACCTTCGGCAAGGTGATGAGCGGCGGCCTGCCCGCCGCCGCGTTCGGCGGTCGCGCCGAGATCATGAACAACCTCGCTCCGCTCGGCCCGGTCTATCAGGCGGGCACGCTCTCCGGTAACCCCGTCGCCGTCGCGGCCGGCCTGGCGACGCTGCGCGCCGCCGACGCCGAGGTGTACGCGGCCCTGGATCGCAACGCCGATCGGCTCGGCGGTCTGTTCGCGAAAGCCCTGACCGAGGCCGGGGTCGAGCATCAAGTGCAGTTCGCAGGCAATATGGTGAGCGTGTTCTTCGCCGACCGCCCGGTGACCGACTACGCCGCCGCCAAGGCGAGCCAGACCTGGCGTTACCCAGCCTTCTTCCACGCTCTGCTCGACGCGGGCGTGTACGCGCCGCCGAGCGCGTTCGAGGCATGGTTCGTCTCCGCGGCGCTCGACGAGGACGCGTTCGACCGTATCGCCGCCGCTCTGCCCGCCGCCGCCCTCGCGGCCGCGGCCGCAACCCCCGAAGGATCCCCAGCGTGAGCTCCGACCAGCCCGACGCAGAATTCACCACTCCGGTCGACGGTGACGAGGCGCCGCATCCCGCGCCCGCCGCCGCGCCGCCCGGCCTCGACGACGACCCCGCGACGGTGGAAACCATCGTCCACGTGCTGCGCCACGGCGAGGTGCACAATCCGAACGGCATCCTCTACGGTCGCCTGCCCGGCTTCAGCCTCTCGGTGACCGGCCGATCGCAGGCCGGGGCCGTCGCGCGCTCGCTGGCCGACCACGACGTCTCCCTGGTGATCGCCTCCCCGCTGCAACGCGCCCAGGAGACGGCGGCCCCGATCGCGGCCGCCCACGACGTCATCGTGCGCACCGACGAGAACCTGATCGAGGCGGGCAACACCTTCGAGGGCCTGCGGGTGTCCGTCGGCGACGGCGCGCTGCGCAAGCCCCGGCACTGGTGGAAGCTGCGCGACCCGTTCACCCCGTCCTGGGGCGAGCCGTATCTGCAGATCGCGCATCGCATGCTGGCCGCGGTCAACAAGGCCCGCGTCGAGGGCGCCGGTCACGAGGTGGTGCTGGTCTCGCATCAGCTGCCCGTGTGGACGCTGCGCCGGTTCCTGCAGGGCCAGCGTCTGTGGCACGACCCGCGCAACCGGCAGTGCTCGCTCGCCTCGCTGACCTCGCTGGTCTACCACGGGGATACCCTGGTGGACATCGTGTACTCCGAACCAGCGGGCGCCTCCGACCCTTCGGTTCACGGCGCATGACACGCTCCACCGCGTCGGTCCCCGCCCGCAGCCACCGGCTGCGGGCGATCACTGCCGTCCTGTCCGCGCTGTTCGTGATCGTCGCGGCCGCCGGCTGTTCGACAGGTACCGATGCGGTGGCCACCGGGGGCGGCACCTTCGAATTCGTCTCGCCCGGTGGTAGAACCGATATCTACTACGATCCGCCCGCGACGCGCGGAACGATCGGCAAGCTCTCGGGGCCCGATCTGATGAACGAGGGAAAGACCGTCTCGGTCGACGATTTCCCGAACCAGATCGTGGTCGTGAATCTGTGGGGACAGTGGTGTGGCCCGTGCCGCGCCGAGTCGCCCGCGCTCGAAAAGGTCTTCGCGGCGACCAAGGACAAGGGCGTCGCGTTCCTGGGCATCAATGTCCGCGATCACCAGCGGGACAAAGCCCAGGACTTCGTAGTGGACAACAAGATCGAATACCCGTCCATCTACGACCCGTCGATGCGAACCTTGCTCGCGCTCGGCGGAAACTTTCCCACCAGTGTCATTCCGACCACGTTGATCCTGGATCGTCAGCACCGGGTCGCCGCGGTCTTCCTTCGCTCGCTATTGGCAGAAGATCTGCAGCCCGTGGTCGAGCGCATCGCCGCCGAGGAGAAGCAGTGAGCCGTCGTCGTCCCGGAAATCTGACCGCGTGTCGCCCCCGTCAGGGCGCGCGCCGCATGGGAGCGGGGTGGACCGTCGACGATCGTTGGGCGGGCATCGCGACCGTCCCGCGCAGCGTCGCCGGCGCGGGCCTGTTCGATTTCGGCCCGGTCGAGCCGGCCGAGACCGAGCGCACCCTGTCGTTGCCCCGCGACGAGCAGCGTGACGAGGACACCAGCGAGTGATGGTGCTCGCCGCAGTCGGGGATTCCTTCCAGCAGACGGCGGCATCGGGTCCGTTGCTGTTGGCGTTGGGTGCCTGCCTGCTCGCGGGCCTGGTGTCGTTCGCTTCACCGTGTGTCGTGCCGTTGGTGCCGGGGTACCTGTCCTATCTGGCCGGGCTGGTCGGCGCCGAGGCGCCACCGGCCAGTGCCGCGCAGGTGGGCACGCTCACCGCGCAGCGCCGTAGCGCCAAGCTGCGGGTGGCCGGTGCCGCCGGACTGTTCGTCGCCGGGTTCACGGTGGTATTCGTGCTGGCCACGGCCACCGTGTTCGGCGTGATCCAGACCCTCAACGTCAACCGGGAGTTGCTGCAGCGCATCGGCGGTGTGGTGACCATTCTGATGGGTCTGGTCTTCATCGGCCTGGTGCCCGCGCTCCAGCGCGACACCAGGATGGAACCGCGCAGGTTCACCAGCATCGTCGGCGCGCCCCTGCTGGGCGGGGTGTTCGCGCTGGGCTGGACGCCGTGCCTCGGGCCGACACTGTCGGGCGTGATGGCGGTGTCCGCGGGCACCGAGGGCACGACCGCGGCGCGCGGTGTCGCGCTGATCGTGGCGTACTGCCTCGGGCTCGGGCTGCCGTTCGTCGTGCTGGCGTTCGGGTCGGCCGGCGCGCTGCGTGGGGTGGGATGGTTGCGGCGCAACTCGCGCACCATTCAGGTAATCGGGGGTGTTCTGCTCGTCGCCGTCGGCGTCGCGCTGGTCACGGGGGCATGGGATCAGTTCGTCGGCTGGGTGCGTGACGGGTTCGTCTCCGAGGTGACTCTCCCGATCTGATGACTGACACACTGACTCCGCCGACCACCCCCAACCCGCCCGTCCGGCAGTCCCTGCCCGGCCGTGCCTGGGCCCTGGTCCGCAATACCTGGCGCGGCCTCACCAGCATGCGCACCGCCCTGGTGCTGCTGTTCCTGCTGGCCCTGGCCGCCATTCCCGGCGCCTTGCTGCCCCAGCGCAGCCTGAACACGCAGAAGGTCGAGCAGTACATCGCCGACCGGCCGACGCTGGGTCCGTGGATGGACCGGTTCGAGCTGTTCGACGTGTTCGGCAGCTTCTGGTTCACCGCCATCTACGTGCTGCTGTTCATCTCGCTGGTCGGCTGCATCCTGCCGCGCTGCTGGGACCACTACCGGGCCTTGCGCACCCCGCCGGTGCCGACGCCGCGCAATCTGGGCCGGCTGCCGCACCACTTCAGCGAGACCGTCGACCGCGACGCCGACGCCGTCGTCGAGCAGGCGCGTGGGCAGCTGCGCGGCTGGCGCACCGAGGTGCGGCCGGGCAAGCGCGACGGCGAGGTCACGCTGTCGGCCGAGAAGGGCTACCTGCGCGAGTTCGGCAACCTGGTCTTCCACCTGTCGCTGGTGGGGCTGCTCGCCTCGATCGCGCTGGGCAAGCTGTTCGGTTACGAGGGCAACGTCATCGTGATCGCCGACAACGGCGCCGGCTTCTGCACCACCTCGCCCGCGGTATTCGACTCCTTCCGCGCGGGCAATGTCAACGACGGCACCGGGATGACCCCGCTGTGCGTGCGGGTCAAGGACTTCAAGGCCGACTACCTGCCCACCGGCCAGGCCGAGATGTTCACCTCGAACGTCGAGTACCAGGCGGGCGAAGACCTGAGCACCGATACCTGGCGCTCCACCGAGCTGCGGGTGAACCATCCGCTGCGCGTCGCCGGTGACCGCGTCTACCTGCAGGGTCACGGTTTCGCGCCGACGTTCACCGTCACCTTCCCGAACGGGCAGACCCGCACCGAGACCATCCAGTGGCGCCCCGACGACGCCAGGACCTTCCTGTCCAGCGGCGTCCTGCGGATCGACCCGCCCGGCGGCATGTACGCCACCGACGAGGAGCGCAGGCAGAACCAGATCGCCATCGAGGGACTGTTCGCCCCGACGGCGCTGTTCCACGGCAGCCTGCTCACCTCGTCGTTCCCGACGATGGACGATCCGGCCGTCGCCGTCGACATCTACCGCGGCAACACCGGCCTGGACACCGGCCGCTCGCAGTCGCTGTTCTCGCTGGATCCGGAGATGATCAAGCAGGGTCGGCTCACCAAAGAGGCGCGGGTCAACCTGCGACCGGGCGAGTCGACCACGCTGCCCAGCGGCGCGAAGGTGACCTTCGACGGCGCGAAGGAATTCGTGAACCTCCAGGTCTCGCACGATCCGGCCCAGCAATGGGTGCTGGTGAGCGCGCTGACGATGATGGCGGGCCTGCTGGTGTCGCTGCTGGTCAAGCGGCGCCGAATCTGGATCCGGGCGTACCCCGCCGAGAGCGGGGCAGGTACCGTGGATCAACGACGGACCGTAGTAGAAATGGGCGGTCTGGCCAGAAGCGATCAGGCGGGCTGGGGCGGCGAATTCGACCGGCTGCGCGCGCGGGTACTGGACGCGGAAACGGAGAACTGATGCCGATCGACGAAACGGTGGCGCGCTACAGCGACTTCGCCTTCATGTCGGCCATGGCGATCTACGCCCTGGCGCTGGTGCTGTTGCTGGTGCAGTACGCCTCGGCGCGCGCCAACAAGGTCGCGGAGCGCGAGCTGGTCACCGCGGGCGCGCCCGTCGACCCGTCGCTGCCCGGCCGGATCGAGACCCCGGCCGCCAAGCCGACCTCCGAGCGCCTCGGCAACATGGCGTTCGCGGTACTGCTCGTCGGCGCGCTGCTGCACGTCGGCTCGATCGTGCTGCGCGGCTTCGCCACCCACCGCTTCCCGCTCGGCAACATGTACGAGTTCACCACCATGGCCACCGCGGCCGCCGTGGTGATCGGCCTGTACTTCCTGCGTGACCAGCGTTACCGGTCCATGTGGGTCTTCCTGCTGGTCCCCGTGCTGATCCTGATGTTCCTGGCCGGCACCGTCCTCTACGCCGACGCCGCGCCCGTCGTCCCCGCGCTGCGTTCGTTCTGGCTGCCGATCCACGTCACCATCGTCAGCATCGGCAGCGGCGTCTTCCTGGTCTCCGGCGTCGCCAGCCTGCTCTACCTCTACCGCATGCGCCAGCCCGCGGGCGCGGAGTCGAACTCGATCTTCGGCACCATCGCCCGCCGCCTCCCCGACGCCCGCACCCTCGACCAGCTCGCCTACAAGACCACCATCATCGGCTTCCCCCTCTTCGGCGCCGGCGTCATCCTCGGCGCCATCTGGGCCGAAGCCGCCTGGGGCCGCTTCTGGGGCTGGGACCCCAAGGAAACCTGCTCCTTCATCGCCTGGGTCCTCTACGCCGCCTACCTCCACGCCCGAGCCACCTCCGGCTGGCGCGACACCAAGGCCGCCTGGATCAACATCGCCGGCTTCGTCGCGATGCTGTTCAACCTCTTCATCATCAACATGGTGATCTCGGGATTGCACAGCTACGCCGGGTTGAACTGACTCTTCGCCCCCGGATCGCTGGTTCCGGTGGCCGACGGAACCGTGGTGATCGAGTGCTTCTCGGACACCCACCCCAGCAGCACGGTGGCACCGGTGGCGGAAGTGGCGCCGCTGTTCTGGCAGTGCGTAGCCACGGTCTTTGACATCACGCCGTCACTCGCGGTCGGCTGAATCGAGTACCCCGAGGTCGCCGATGGGGAACTGACGCCGTCTGGTCGGCTCGTCCGTACAGTCGGCGCATGGCCCTGGAGTTCTCCGCGCAACCTGCTCCGCCGTTGCAGCTCACGGCGACCTGCACGATCTACAGCGGTATTGTGCGACTCGTCATGACGGGGAGGTTCTTTCAGTCTGCCCGGGCTGCGGCTGACGAGTTCGGTGGTTTCCTCCCGGACGTCCCACCGTTGCCCGCGGGCGCGCCCGAACCGCGAGTGTGGGCTGAAGGGTGGTGGATGAGCACGGCGTCTGCTCCCGCGAGTGGGTTCCCGTCGGGAGTCGAATACGTCCGTGCGACATACCTCCCTGATCCACGCGCCGGTGGTACCGCCAGATGGCTCTACCTCGGCGGTGCCGCGCATATCGGCAAAGAGATCACCATCGGCTACCGGGTGACCGTCCAAGCCGTGTAGCGGTGATCGGAGACGACGATGCCCGGACGCTCAGATGAGCGTCCGGGCATCGTTCGGGTGATCGCCGATCAGCAGTAGTAGCAGATCTTGTTGGCCGGGAGTTCGACGTGGCAGTTGAGGCAGACGGGCTTGCGGACCGGTTCCGGCTTGGGGACGGTGACGCTGCGGCGCGAGGACGTCGAGGTGCGCTTGGGCTTGGCGGCGGCTTCGGCCGCTTCGGCGGCGGCGAGGTCCTGGGAGGTCTGCTGGCGCAGGGCCGCGACCTTCGGGGGGAGGGTGGGGAGGCCGCCGTCGGCGGGGAGGTCGGTGGCGTAGTGCTGGTAGCACTGCCAGCGGGCCGCGGCGGCGTGCATCTCGAGGTCGTCGGGGATGGGCAGGCCCGCGAGTTCGAGGATGTAGCGGTAGCCGGTGCCCACGGTCTGGTTCTTGCGCACGCACAGCGCGCTCAGCGGCGGCTCGTTGTTCTTGTGACAGTGCTCGGCGACCTTGTCCAGCACGACGGGCAGCCAGTGCTGCCACTTCACCTGCGTGCGGATCCCGGATTCCTCCTGGACCAGCTCCGCCAACTCGGTGTTGACGATGAAGTTGTTGAACCTGGTCGCGGTGTCGGCGAGGACCTCGTGTGCGGCGCGAGTCCACGCCGACCGTGCCTCGGTGAACGTCACGGCGCTGCCGTCGGCCGCGCGCCAAGTGGTCGGAATGGAACTCTGCTGCACATCGATCACCGGAATACGTTATCTACCCGGGTTTTTCGCGGTGCATCGGGGGGTATGTGGGTAAGCTCACGCGCGCGCGAACTACAGGTCGGACTGGCCGGAATCGTCGCGGTGCTGCTTGCCGAGGCGCCAGAGGAATTCCGGGTCGTCGTCGGGGCCGAGAATCGGTCGCCGCGACGGTGGGCCGGAACTCGGTCCTGCCTTCTCGGGGCCGAACGCCTTCCAGCACAACACCGCGACGGCCACGATCGCGATGAGTGCCAACACGTACGTCACGTCGCTCACCTCCTGCTATCGAGGGTAGCCGTGTCCGCGCCGTGTGCACATCCGTAACGGAAGGGAAATTCCCGGCAAACGCGAGCCCGAGTGGACTCGCGTCGGCCGGTCGGGTCAGCGGGGTGCTGCCTCGGTGGTGAGCGATTTCAGCAACTGCAGAACCTCGGACTCGCGGAATCGGCGATGCCCGCCCGGCGTGCGCAGCGAACCGAGCCTGCCCGCATGGGCCCACCGGGTGACGGTCTTGGGGTCTACGTGGAACATTGCGGCTACTTGGCCTGGTGTCAGCAGAGTGTCCTGGCCGCCGACGGTGATCGCAGTCATAGCTAACCTCTCCGTTCTCGACAGTTCCCTCATCAGATGGCGTCATCGTCGCACTGCGACCCCCACGTAGTCGAACCACCTACTGTTGGTAAAGGGGAAGTAATAGACAAAAGCCGCGAACGGGGCTGCGCCGAGCCTGGCCGTCGTGGGGTCGGGCCCGCCTTCGGCCGTGCGCGGGTCTGTTGACGGCTTCACCGGCGGCGCGCATAAGCTGGTGGCGTGAGTGAAGCAACTGGTCAGCAAGGTTCTGGCGCGGGGAAGCGGCTGGTCCGCAATCTGGCCCTCTACACGCTGGCCCGGCTCGGGCTCGTCGTGCTGATCGCCGCGGTGATCATCGGCGTCGCCAAGCTCATCGGCGTCGAGGTGCCGATCATCGTGGCCGCGCTGTTCGCGCTGATCGTCGCGATGCCGCTCTCGCTCACCCTCTTCAAGAAGCTGCGCACGAAGGTCAACGAGGACATCGCCGTCGTCGACGCGCGCCGCCGCCAGGACAAGGCGCAGCTGCGGGCCCGGTTGCGAGGTGACGACGACGGGTCGGCCGCGTGAAATACCTCGACCGCAGCGCCCCGCGTGACTGGGTCGACAACGCCGTCCGGCTGATCGACGCCGACTCCCAGCGCTCGGCCGACACCCACCTGCTGCGGTATCCGCTGCCTGCCGCCTGGCCGGTGCAGCTGTACCTCAAGGACGAGTCCACCCACATCACCGGCAGCCTCAAGCACCGGCTGGCGCGCTCGCTGTTCCTGTACGCGATCTGCAACGGCTGGGTCACCGAGGGCACCACGGTGGTGGAGGCGTCGTCGGGGTCGACGGCGGTCAGCGAGGCCTACTTCGCGAAGCTGCTCGGCCTGGATTTCGTCGCGGTGATGCCGGCGAGCACGTCGCCGCAGAAGATCGCGCTGATCGAAGCCCAGGGCGGGCGATGTCATTTCGTCGAGCGGGCGCCGGAGATGTACACCGAGGCCAAGCGCCTGGCCGCCGAGACCGGCGGGCATTTCATGGACCAGTTCACCCATGCCGAGCGCGCGACCGACTGGCGCGGCAACAACAACATCGCCGAATCCATCTTCCAGCAGCTGGCGCTGGAGACCAATCCGATCCCGGAGTGGATCGTGGTCGGCGCGGGCACCGGCGGCACCAGCGCCACGATCGGCCGCTACATCCGTTATCGCAGGCACGCGACCAGGCTGGCCGTGGTCGACCCCGAGCATTCGGCGTTCTTCGGTGGCTACGAGACCGGTGACGCGGGCTACGAGACCGGGATGCCGTCGCGGATCGAGGGCATCGGCAGGCCGCGGGTCGAGCCGTCCTTCATCGGGCAGGTCGTCGACCGGATGATCCTGGTTCCGGACGCGGCCTCGGTCGCCACGGCGCGCCACGCCAGCACGGTGCTGGGCAGGCGGGTCGGTGGTTCGACCGGGACGAACCTGTGGGGTGCCTTCCACCTGGTATCGGAGCTGCTCGCCGCGGGCCGTACCGGCAGCGTGGTGACGCTGCTGTGCGACGGCGGCGACCGCTACGCCGGTACCTATTTCGACGACGCCTGGCTCGACGCCCAGAATCTCGACCTGGCCGGACCCACCGCCGTCCTCACCGAATTCGCCGCCACGGGGCGCTGGCACGGCTGATCCGTGAAACCTGACCGGAGGTGTCAGGTTTCACTGTCAGGATCAGTGTCCATGACGACCCGCTACTACACCGCTACCAGCCTCGACGGTTACATCGCCGATCCCGACAACTCGCTGGATTGGCTGATGGCCGTCCCCGATGCCGACAACGCGACCGGCGATGTCAGCGAATTCCTGCTCGGCGTCGGTGCGATGTGTCTCGGCGCGACGACCTATGAGTGGATGGTGGCCAACGAGCCGCCCGAAGTGTGGCACGAGAACTACGGTGACCGCCCGACCTGGGTGTTCACCCATCGTGAGCTGCCCGAGCTGCCCGGTGCGAATGTGCGCTTCGTCGCGAGCGAGGTCGGGCCGGTGCACGCGGAGATGGTCGCCGCCGCTGACGGCCGCGACATCTGGATCATCGGCGGCGGCGATCTCGCCGGACAGTTCGCCGATGCCGGACTGCTCGACGAGGTGGTCGTCGGCGTCGCGCCGGTGACCCTCGGCGGCGGCGCCCCGTTGCTGCCGCGCCGCCTGCTCTCCGATCGGCTGCGGCTGGTCGAGGTCGCCCAGCTGGGCCAGTTCGCGAAGCTGGTGTACCGGGTGAGCTGACCGTGTTGTCAATTTTTGTTGACACCGCGTGGATCGTCAATCAAAATTGACGACATGACCGATGCAACAACGCTCGCCTCGGCGGCGGGCAATCCCGATCCGGCGGTCGGCCTGCGCGCGGTACTCGCCCTGCGCAGGCTGGCCGACCGGCTCGAAGCCATCCAGGTGGCCAATGCCAGGGCCAACGGCTGGTCGTGGCAGGCGATTGCCGAAGCGCTCGAGGTCAGCAAGCAGGCGGTGCATCAGAAACACAACCGGAAGGGCGGTACCCGCTGATGTTCGAGAAGTTCAGCCGACAGGCCAGGGTGGCGGTAGTGAGCGCCCAGGACGACGCCAAGGACCTGGGCGCGACGCAGATCGGACCCGAGCACGTGCTGCTCGGTGTGATCACCCACGCCGAGCCAGGCCTGCGGGCGGTGCTCGACGCGCGGGGCATCACCGCCGACGGGGTGCGCACCGCTCTCGCCGCCCGGACGAGCGCGCCGCCGCTGGGCGCCGACGACGCCGAAGCCCTGCGCTCGATCGGCATCGACCTCGACGCCGTGCGGGCCAGCGTCACCGAGAACTTCGGCCCCGAGGCCTGGGACCGGGCCGAACCCGAGGTCCGTCGCGGCGTCTTCGGCCGGTTGCTGGGCGCCGGGCACATCCCGTTCGCCGGGCCGGCCAAGAAGTCGCTCGAACTCGCTCTGCGCGAGGCGATCCACCGCAGGGAGCGCGAGATCTCCACCGCCTACCTGCTGCTCGGGATCCTGCGCGGCGCCGACCCGGCCACCACCGACCTGCTCGGCGGCCGCGACGGGGCCGCCGACTTGCGTGCCGACGTCTACGGAATGCTCGACCGCGCAGCGTGAATTCTGCGTCGGGTGTGTGTCAGACCCGCCGCAATGTCCGTTTCCGGGCCTAGCATGGCTCTATGCAGCTAGCCATTCGATTGGTCATCAACGCCATTGCCATCTGGGCCGCGGCGGCGTGGATCGACAAGATCGACATCCTGGTCCCGGCCGATTCGGGGAACTGGGGCAAAGCCCTGGTGATCCTGATCGTCGCGGCGGTGTTCACCGCGGTGAACGCCGTCATCAAGCCGATCGTGAAGCTCCTGTCCCTGCCGTTCGTGATCCTCACGCTCGGCCTGTTCCTGCTGCTGGTGAACGCGGGCATGCTCTGGCTCACCGCGAAGATCACCGAACTGTCCGACTACGGTCTGCGGGTCGACGGTTTCTGGGCGGCGTTCTGGGGCGGTGTGATCATCTCGCTGGTCAACTGGGCGCTCGGCATCCTCGTCCCGGACGGCGACGACTAACCGAGTCCGACGGCCAGCGCGCTCAGTGCCGACCAGACCAGCAGCGCCAGCCCGGAATCGCGCAGGGCGGGAATCAGTTCCAGCCCACCCTTGCCGGTGCGCACCGGGGCATTGGCACGGATCGCCAGCGGCAACGCCAGCAGTCCGGCCAGTGCCCACGGGGTGCGGGCCACCAGGGCCAGGCTGATCACGAACGGCGCGACCAGCAGCATCAGGTGCAGCGTGCGGGTGCGCGCGTCGCCGAGTTTCACCGCGAGGGTGACCTTCCCGGCCTCGGTGTCGGTGGGGATGTCGCGCAGATTGTTGGCGACCAGCACCGCGCTGGAGAACGCGCCGACGCCGATCGCCAGCAGCAGTCCCACCCAGTCCACGCGCAGCGCCTGCACGTACTGGGTGCCCAGCACCGCGATCAGGCCGAAGAACACGAACACGGCGATCTCACCGAAACCGCTGTAGCCGTAGGGCTTGCTGCCGCCGGTGTAGAACCAGGCGCCGGCCAGACAGACAGCGCCGAGTACGACCAGCCACCAGGCGGTCGTCACGGCCAGCACCAGACCAGCGACCGCGCCGATCGCCAGGCTGAGGATCGCGGCATTGCGGACGGCGGTGGGGGAGGCCAGTTTCGAGCCGACCAGCCGCAGCGGACCGACCCGCACGTCATCGGTGCCGCGGATGCCGTCGGAGTAGTCGTTGGCGTAGTTCACGCCGACGATCAGCGCCAGCGAAACCAGCAGCGCCAGTATCGCTTTCCACCAGACGGCCCCGCCGATCGACGCGGCCGCGCCGGTGCCGGCGAGTACCGGCGCGATCGCGTTCGGCAGCGTCCGCGGCCGGGCGCCCTCGATCCATTCCGCTGCTGTAGCCATGGATCGAAGCCTAGCCCCGGCCGGTGTACTAGGCGGATTCGGCGATGGTCTTGAGCCGGGCCAGTCCCTTGTCGAAGTCCTTGCCGATCATGTTGTCGATCGGGAAGACCTTGCCGAGCACGCCCATCAGCCCGGAGTGGGTGCCGGTCATCCGCCAGGTCACCTCGGTGGCGGCGCCGCGCGGCGTGAGGGTGAAGGTGACGAAGTTGGTGGCCTTGAACGGCTTCTCGAACGCCAGCTCGATGCCGATCTCGTGCGCGGCGTCGGCCTTGATCTCCATCGCGCCCGCGCCGGCCTTACGGTTGCCGCGCCAGGTGTAGCGGGCCCCGACACCCGACTCGGGGCCGGTATAGGTGCGTGCGAGCTGCGGATCGGCGTCCTCCCATGGCGACCACAGTCGCCACTGGCGGAAATCATCGATGAAACCGTGGATGCGTGCGGGTTCGGCGGCAATGGTCGTGCGCCGGGTCACCTCGAAGTCGCCCATGCGGGTCAGCCTAAGCCGGGCTACCGACAATTCCGCGGCGTGCGGGCGTGGTGTCGCGCCCGGGGCGGTCCCGCAGGGAACGCCGGCTCGTCGTCGCGCTCGCCTACGATGACTTGCGGCATGTCTGCACAGCATCTCGGCCCCGACGGGCCGCCTCCCACCGTCGCGGTGGCCGCGTCCCCCATCGTCGTGGGGGTGCTCGGCGTGATCGCGATCCGCCGCGACGACGCGACCTTGCTCGCGCTGCCCGGCGCGCGGGCGCGGCTGCTGCTGGCCGCCCTGGCCGTGCGCCCCGGCCGGGCCCGCAGCGCGCAGTCGCTGGTCGACGAGGTCTGGGGCGACCAGCCGCCCCGCGCGCCGATGAACGCCCTGCACACACAGGTCTCGCGATTGCGGGCGCTGCTGCCCGACGGCGCGTTGGAGATCGGCCCCGCCGGCTACCGGTTGACCCTGCCCGCCGACAGTATCGACCTGACCGCGGCCGCCGTCCTGGTCCGTCGCGCCGAAGACCTCCTCGCGACCGGCGAGACCACCGCCGGCCTGGCCACGATCGCCGCCGCCCGCGCCCTGTGGCGCGGCGAACCGGGCGCCGACCTGCCCGAATCCGGCCCGGCCGACGACCTGCGGACCGCCGCCGACCAGCTGCGCCGCGACCTCGATCGCGCCGAGCTGACCGCGCACACCCAGCGCGGTGACTTTCCCGCCGCCATCCCGCTGGCCGCCGCCGACGCGGCCGCCCACCCCCTCGACGAGCCCGCCCACACCACCCTCATCCGCCTGCTCGCCGCCGCGGGACGCACCAGCGACGCCCTCGAAATCTTCGCCGCCTACCGCCTGCGGCTGATCGAGGAACTCGGCGCCGACCCCGGTCCGACCCTGGTCGCGCTCAATACCGCCGTGTTGCGTGGCGATCCGATCGAGCTTCCGGGCGCCAGCCGTCGCCGCACCGAGCGGGGCCCGGATCACGCGGACGCCTCGACCGACACCTCCGAACGCGCGGTCGCCGGTTCACCACCGGCGAATCGGAGCGCGAACGGGGACGACCGCGCGACGGTCGGCGCCGCGATCACCGACGACCTCGCAGCGCGGACGAGGACCCCGGGCGCGACCGAGCCGCCGAGCCGGGACGGGTGGTCGGCGGCGAACAGCGGCTGGGACACACCCGCGGTCGGACAACCCGGCGGCGCGGGCGCCCCGGACCGATCCAACGGCCAACCGCGCACCCTCCCGCCCACCTCCCTCGGCCTGCGCGCCGCCCCCAACGAACTACTCGGTCGCGCGGCCGATCTCGACGCGATCACCGATCTGGTGCGCCGGTCGCGGGTGACGACCGTGCTCGGCCCCGGCGGCACCGGCAAGACCCGCGTGGCGAACGCGGTCGGCGAACGACTCACCGGCACCGTGCCGGTGGTGCTGGTCGAGCTGGCCCCGGTGCAGGCCGAGTCGGCGGGCCCGCAGGCCCTGGTCGACATCGAAGCGGCGATCGGGCACGTCATGGGCCTGGGTGAGGTGATGCGGGAGCCGGGCGGTCTGCGCCTGGGACGGCAGGTCGACCAGCGCGCTCGACTGCGCGACGCGCTCGCCGCCCGCCCGACCCTGCTGATCCTGGACAACTGCGAGCACGTGATCGAGGCGGCCGCCGAGGTGGTCGCCGACCTGGTCGGCAGCTGCGCCCAGCTCACCGTCCTGACCACCAGCCGCTCGCCACTGGCGATCACCGCCGAATCCGTCTATCCGCTGGCACCGTTGGCGATCGACGCGGCGGGCTCACCCGCGACGGATCTGTTCACGGCGCGAGCGCGGGCGGTGCGCCCCGACGTCCGGCTCGACCCGGAGATCGTGGCCCGGCTGTGCCGCACCCTGGACGGTCTGCCGCTGGCGATCGAGCTGGCCGCGGCCCGGGTGCGCACGATGAGCGTCGCCGAGATCGAATCCAGGCTCGAGCATCGTTTCGCCCTGCTGCGCAGCGGTGATCGGGCCGCGCCGCTGCGGCATCGCACGCTGCACGCTGTGATCGCGTGGAGCTGGAATCTGCTCGACCTCGATCAGCAGATCGTGCTGCGCAGGCTGTCGCGGTTCCCGGGCGGGTTCACCCTGTCGGCGGCCGAGGTCGTCGCGGCCGGGCCCGAGGTCGCCGAGGTCGCCGCCGCGGTCGACGGCCTGGTCGGGCAGTCGCTGCTCACCGTGCTCGACGACCCCGACGGCACCGGTATCCGGTATCGCATGCTCGAGACCGTGCGCGAGTTCGGCGCCGAGCAGATGGCCGCCGTCGACGCCGCGACCGGCGGCGCGGAAACCGCGCTGGTCCGCGATCGGATGGCCCGGTGGGCGCGGGACTTCGTGCTCGGCGCCGTCGCCGACTACACCGCTGTCGATCAGGTGCCGGTGGTGCTCGCGGTGACCGCCGAGCTCGACAACCTGGTCGCGGTCCTGCGCACGGCCACCGCGCACGCCGACGCCGACACGGTCTACACCGTGTTCCCGGTGGTCGCGACGCTGTGGGTGATGCGGGGCGCGCATCTGGAGTTCATCGGCTGGGCGGTGCGGCTGGTCGCGGTCACGCCGCCGGAGCCGGTCACCGGGGTGGCCGCCGACCTCCAGATGGTCACGCACATGCTGACCTGTCTGCACCTGATGTTCCACAACGGCGGTGACGCGCGTCCGGTCGCCCGGGCCCGGCTGCGGGCCCGCAGGCTGCTGCGCCACCCCGGGCTCGATCCGGGCCTGCGGTTGCTCGGGGGGCTGATCACGGTGCGCCCCCAGGCTTTCCGTCTGGGGCGATTGCTCGCCGACGGCGCCCATTCGCCGGAGCGCAGCGCCCGGGTGGCCGCGCTGGCCGCCCGCGCCAACTTCTGGGAGAACGCGGGCAATGTGGCGGGCTCGACCCGCGACGCGCTGCGCGCGCTGGACGAACTGGCCTCGCAGGACATCTGGGGCGCGGCGATGATGAGCCAGCATCTGGCCCAGCTGTGCGGCCAATCCGCGCGGTACGCCGAGGCGGCCACCTACTACCGGCAGGCGCTGGGGCAGATGAGCCGCCTGCGGGTCGACGACGAGATCCTGGAGGGCCGGTGCTTCCTGTCGGCCGTCCTGATCGGCGCCGGACAGCGCGAGCAGGCCCGCGCGGAGATCGACTTCGTGCTCGGCTCCGAGGATTCCGGGCTCGGCCAGGTCGACGACCCCACCATCCGCCGCAACCATCGGCTCTCGACGGTCGCGACCGCGGTCGCCGAACTGGAACTGGCCGACGGTGACATCGATGCCGGACTCCGGCACTATCGCCGGGCCCTGGATCTGCTGGGCTGGCCCGATTTCGAGCTCAGTCCCGGGCCCGGCGCGATGATGGTGTCGGCGGCGGCGGTCAGCGCCCACGTCCTGCACGACCGGGCCGCGGCGGCCGACGATCTGGTGGTTCAGATCGTCGCGACCACCGAGCGCAGACTCTCGCAGTATCTCGACCTGCCGCAGATCGGCGCGGTCGGCTGCGCGCTCGGCTCCTACCTGCTGGCGACCGATCCCGCCCGACCCGAAGGACTCGAACTGCTCACGCTCGCGGCGGCTTCGGCGGCCCGACAGGACTATCCGTCGATGGAGCTGGCCCGCCATCGCGCCCTGCACCGGGAGCGGGTGGGCGCGGACGCGCTGGCCGGGGCCGAGCGCGCGGCGGCGGGGGTGCGTCGCCTCGCCGCGGCCACCCGTATCATCGAGATCGTCGCGCACCTCGACGGATACGCCGACGGCATCCGACCCTGACGGATCGGATGCCGTTGCGGTAGTGCGGGAGTCAGGCCCGGCGCATGTAGGCGCGCACGGTCAGCGGCGCGAACACCGCGATGACCACGAGCGAACCGACCAGCGACCAGACCAGGTCACTGCTGTAGATGTTGGCGTTCATCAGGTCCCGGCAGGTGTTGACCATGTAGTACACCGGGTTGGCGTGGTTGATCGCCTGCATCCAGCCCGGCATGGTGCTCACCGGGGCGAAGGCGCCGGACATGAAGGTCAGCGGGAACATCACCATCATCGAGATGCCCTGCACGGAGGCGGCACTCTTGCCGGTGACGCCGACCAGCGCCCACACCCAGCTGATCGCGAACGAGCAGACCACGACCACCAGGCAGGCCGCGACGACACCGGCGAAGCCGCCGCCGGGCCGGTAGCCCAGGCACAGGCCGACGATGATCGTCAGCGTGGAGGCGATGCCGTAGCGCACCATATCGGCCAGCAGTGCCCCGGCCAGGGCCGAAACCCGGGCGATGGGCAGGGATTTGAAGCGGTCGAAGACGCCCTTGTCCATGTCCTCGCGCAGCTGGGTGCCGGTGACCACCGAGGTGAGCACCACCGTCTGGACGAGGATGCCGGGGATCAGCACGGGCAGGTAGTTGTCGACGCTGCCCGAGATCGCGCCGCCGAAGATGTAGGTGAACAGCGCGGTGAACAGGATCGGCTGCACCGTCACGTCGAAGAGCTGCTCGGGATTGTGCTTGATCTTGAGCAGGCCGCGATAGGCCATGGTGAACGAGGTGGAGATCGTCTCGCGCAGGCCCACCCGGTCGCTGACCTGCGTGACGTCGGTGGCGGGTGGGGGAGCGGTGAGAACTGCGGTCATGCCGCGCTCCGTTCGGTGTCGTCGGATTCGTCGGCCGGGTGGCCGGTGATGGTGAGGAAGACCTCGTCGAGGGTCGGCTTGGAGACGGTGATCTCCTCGACGCCGATCTCCCAGTCGCGCAGGCGGATCAGCAGGTCGGCGGTGAGGTTCGGATCGGGCAGCGGCGCGGTGAGCCGGCCCGCCTCCGGGCTGATCTGGGCGGCGACGCCGAGGAAGTCGCCGACGATGCGCCGGGCTTCCTCGAGCTGCCCGCGATCGAGCAGCGTCAGATGCACCGAGGAGCCGCCGATGGAGGCCTTGAGCTCATCGGCGGTGCCGTCGGCGATCACCCGGCCGTGGTCGATCACGGCGATCCGGTCGGCCAGCTGGTCGGCCTCGTCGAGGTACTGGGTGGTCAGCAGCACGGTCGCGCCCTCGGTGACCAGCCTGCGGATGGTGTCCCACATCTGGGCGCGGGTGCGCGGATCGAGGCCGGTGGTCGGTTCGTCGAGGAACAGCAGCGGCGGGGTGGAGATCAGGCTGGCCGCGAGATCCAGGCGCCTGCGCATGCCGCCGGAGAAGTTCTTGAGCGGCTTGTTCGCCGCCTCGGCGAGGTCGAACTCGGCGAGCAGCTCGACGGCGCGACGACGGGCGTCGGGCCTGCTCAGGCCGAGCAGGCGGGCGAAGATGATCAGATTCTCGGTGGCGGAGAGCTCCTCGTCGACCGAGGCGTACTGGCCGGTGACGCCGATCAGCGAGCGGACCGCGTTGGGCCGTTCGACGACGTCGTGGCCGAAGATCCGCGCGCTGCCGCCGTCGGGACGCAGCAGCGTGGCGAGCATCTTGATGGTCGTCGTCTTGCCCGCGCCGTTCGGTCCGAGCACCCCGTAGACCGAGCCGCGCGGCACCGCCAGGCTCACCCCGTCCACGGCACGCTGCTTGCCGAACACCTTGACCAGACCGTCCGCCTCGACGGCGAGGGCTGAAGTGGGTGTGTAAGTCATGGGACCTACGGTGCCCGGCCCGCCTTGCACGGCCCTTGCGCGGCGCTGTCGACCTCCTGGCACAACCTCGAGGGGTCTACAGCGCGCCGGTCAGAGAGCCAGCAGGTGTTCGCGCAGGGCCGCGCGATCGGGCTTGCCGGGGCCGCGCAGCGGGATCTCGGTCAGCACGGCCAGCTCGCGCGGCGCGGCGATGGAATCGAGTTCGGCGACCACGTGGGCGCGGATCTCGTCCAGGGTCGGCGCGGCGCCGGGCACCGGCACGATCGCCACCGCGACCCGCTGACCCAGCCGCTCGTCGGGCAGGCCGAGCACGATGCACTCCCTGATCCCGGGATGGTTGGCCAGCACAGCCTCCACCACCTGCGGGATCACCAGCAGCCCGCCGGTCATGATCGCCTCGTCGAGGCGGCCGCTGATCGAGAGCACGCCGTCGGTGTAGGTGCCCGCGTCCTCGGTGCGGAACCAGCCGGGTTCGGCGAAGGCGGGGTGGTCGGGCAGGTTGCGGTAGCCGCGGGCGATCATCGCGCCGCCGAGCAGCACCCGGCCGTCCTCGATCCGCACCTCGGTGCCGTCGAGCGGTACGCCCTCGTAGACGCAGCCGCCGCAGGTCTCGCTCATGCCGTAGGTCCGCACGACGGTGATGCCCGCCTCGCGCGCGCGTTCGTAGACCGGCAGCGGTGTCGCCGCCCCGCCGACCAGCACGCCGTCGAGTTCGGCCAGCGCCTTGGCGGCCACCGGCGAATCCAGCGACTTGATCAGCTGCGTCGGCACCAGCGCGGTGTAGCGGCGCGGCCCGCGCATCGCGGCCACCGCGCCGGCGAGCGCCTCGGGCAGGAAACCGCCCGACACGTCCAGCACGGTCGGCTCGGTGCCCGCCAGGATGCTGCGCAGCAGCACCTGGATGCCCGCGATGTGGTGGGTCGGCAGGGCCAGCAACCAGCTGCCCGGTCCGCCGAGCCGCTCGTGGGTGGCGTTACCGCTGGCCCGCAGGGCTTCGGCGCCCAGCAGGGCGCCCTTGGGGATGCCGGTGGTGCCCGAGGTGGTCACCACCAGGGCGACATCGTCGTCGATCGGATCGCCGGGCTTGAGCGCGTCGGAGAGCCTGCGCGCCTCGCGGCGGTCGGTGGTCGGGATCGGCAGCCAGGCCGGGCCGTTGCCGTCGAGGGCCTGGCGCAGGTGGGGAAGCACTTCGCCGACACCGGAACCGGTCGGCATCTGCAGCGTCCGCAGGGTTCTGCTCACGCCACACCCTCACCGGCGCTCGGCTGTGGCCTGCGCGGTGCGCGCTCCCTCATGCCCACCACCTCCGGATACAGCTTGCTGCGCTCCCTCACGGCTTCGATCGTGTCATGCGGCGGCCGAGACCCGGCCAACGGGTCGGTTTGCCGGGAATTGGTGAGCCAAAAGGCAGGCATAGCGACTGCGATTCAGTAGATGGACAACGATTCGCACGGCGGTCCGGACGACGGCGGTCGGGCGCTTGCTCGCAGCTATCGTGCGCGGCCGGACCCGGATCGGCAACTCGGATCCGCCGCGACGACCCCTCCTTCACTCCGCCGACCAGCGCGGATCCCGCCGGATCGGATGTTCGGCAGGAACCTGTACCAGAACGATCGCGAGGCCGTCCGGGTCACGCACCCACATCTCCCACAGGCCCCATGGTTCGAGCACGGGCGCGCGCTCGATCGCAATTCCCTTCAGCGCCAACTCCGCCGCCGCGTCGGCCACATCGCGCACCTGCAGCCAGAGCGCGCCGTCGAAGCGGCCCGGATCGCCGCTGCCGCCGTGCGCGGCGACCTCGATCAACCCCTGCCCGGCGTAGAACACGGTGCCGCCCGGGTACTCCCGGGCGATCGCCAGGCCGAGGCCGTCGCGGTAGAACGCCAGCGTGGTCGCATAGTCGCTGGGCCGCACGATGATCCGGCTGTTGAGAATGTCCATGGGGCCGTCCGTTCTCAGAAGTACCAGGGGTAGGGCGCCCAGTCGGGCTTGCGCTTCTCCAGGAACGCGTCGCGGCCCTCGACCGCTTCGTCGGTCATGTACGCCATTCTGGTCGCCTCGCCCGCGAAGAGCTGCTGGCCGACCAGGCCGTCGTCGAGCAGGTTGAACGCGTACTTCAGCATGCGTTGGGCCTGCGGCGATTTGCCGTTGATGTCGGCGGTCCACTCGAGCGCGACATTCTCCAGCTCGTCGTGGTCGACGACCTTGTTCACCGCGCCCATCTGGTGCATCTCCTCGGCCGTGTACGGCCTGCCGAGGAAGAAGATCTCACGGGCGAACTTCTGCCCGACCATCTTCGCCAGGTACGCGCTGCCGTAGCCACCGTCGAACGAGCCGACATCGGCGTCGGTCTGCTTGAACCGCGCGTGCTCGCGCGAGGCCAGCGTCAGATCGCAGACGACGTGCAGGCTGTGCCCCCCACCGGCCGCCCAGCCGTTCACCAGCGCGATGACGACCTTGGGCATGAAGCGGATCAGCCGCTGGACCTCGAGGATGTGCAGCCTGCCCGCGCGCGCGGTGTCGACGGTGTCGGCGGTCTCGCCGTCGGCGTACTGGTAACCGTTGCGGCCACGGATGCGCTGGTCGCCGCCGGAGCAGAAGGCCCAGCCGCCGTCCTTCGGGCTCGGCCCGTTACCCGTGAGCAGCACCGCGCCGACATCCGGTGACATCCGCGCGTGATCGAGCGCGCGGTAGAGCTCGTCGACGGTGTGCGGGCGGAACGCGTTGCGCACCTCCGGCCGGTCGAACGCCACCCGCACCGTGCCCTGCTCGATATGTCGGTGGTAGGTGATGTCGGTCAGGTCCTCGAACCCGGGGACGGGCCGCCACAGCTTCGGATCGAAAGTCACGACCCTGATTATTGCCCTACCGTCCGGCGGACCGGTACGAGGTCGTAACACCGCAGCTCGAGCGGTCGCCGCATGTTTCCTGGACCCGGTGCGTATAGTTGCGGCTGCTCGTTCAACGAACCGATCCGGAGGAACCTGAAAGTGGTTGCAGCGCTGTCTGAATCCCTGCTCGACGACACCAAGCGTCCGGCTTTCCTTGCCGACGCCGTCGAGGTTCTCGACGCCGAGGTCTCGGACAAAGGTGGTGCGTCCGGCCTGGCCGTGAAGGGTGGCTACGCGGCGGTCAAGAAGATCAGCCCGACCATCGTTCCCGATGCGCTGGCATCGCTGGCGCCGAAGCTGCTCGACCAGCTCCAGCCGTACTGGGCCGAATTCACCACCTCGGGTGCGGGCACCTTCGCCGACCTGCTGACCTCGAAGTCCGACGAGGTCGCCGAGTCGCTGCTGGCCGTCACCGACGCCCGCGCCGACGCGTCGAGCCGTCCCGCCCTGCAGAAGGTGTACTCCTCCATGCGTGGCTCGGCCAAGAAGCACGTCGTCGAGGCTCTGCCGCGCGTGGCCGACCTGGTGCAGAAGCACGCGGGCTGAGTCCCGTGGCGGGGTAGCCCCCGCACAGCTCGATCGTGAGGCCGGTGTGGCCCGGGTGTGAACCCGGTCCGCGCCGGCCTTTCGCGTCCGTGCGTGACCACACTCACGTAACGGGGGACGGCGCGGGCCGCGCCACAGCGTTTCCCGGTCGCGGGTAAATTCCGGCCGCGCGATTGTGAGTCCCGTAACGCCGTCGGTGAACAGCGGGAAAATGAACGGTGGCCGATAATTCCGGCCATGCGGTGGCGGCACCGAACGATTGACTACTTCCGTCCTGAATCGATTACGTTCGATTTCAGGTGATTCGGAAGGAGAATTACCGCGACGCGGAACAGTATTTTTCGCGCGATTCGGTTCGAGAAGGAAGTTCGGTCCCATGATCTCTCGCAAGACCCTCGCCGCCACCGGTGCCGCCGCTGCCGCCACCGTGATGTTCCTCGGCCCCGTCGCTGTCGCGGGTGCCGATTCCGGCTCGGCGACCGGATCCTTCAGCGGCTCGGCCGATCTGGCCAGCGGCTCCGCCGATCTGTCCTCGGGTTCGGCCGCGCTGACCACCGGTTCGGCCGCAGGCGCAGGCGTGCTCGACTCGGGCAGCTCGGCACTAGACGGCGGTACCTCCGCGCTGGTCAATGTCATCGACCTGATCACCGGTATCAACGGTCTGCTCCCGGCGCCCGCGGCTTCCTGATCTTTGCCCGGGCAAGCTTTTCCGGAATTCGGCGGCGGGTGTGAATCCGCCGCCGAATTCCGCTTTTTCGGCGTGCCCGGCGCGGAGTTGTCGAATAGCGCGCAGGTCATGACGGAAATGCTTCCGTGGGTGCCCCTATCGACCGGCCGAAACAGGTGAACATGCCGCTGCCGTCCCGGTTCCGGGGGAGTGTGCACCCGGCCGGTGACGCAGACAACGCGGGCCGGGGGCAGACGGGCGTGGTCCGGTCTGACAGTCTGGGATTGTGAATCCGTCAACTGCGCAGGCACGAGTGGTCGTCGACGAGCTCGTGCGCGGCGGCGTCCGCGAGGTCGTGCTGTGCCCCGGATCGCGTAACGCCCCACTGGCCTTCGCGCTGCAGGCGGCCGATGTCGCCGGGCAGCTGCGGCTGCACATGCGCATCGACGAGCGCACCGCCGGTTTCCTCGCGGTCGGGCTCGCGGTGTCGTCCGGGCGGCCGGTGCCGGTCGTGATGACCTCGGGCACCGCCGTCGCCAACCTCGGTCCCGCCGTGCTCGAGGCCAACTACGCCCGGGTGCCGCTGATCGTGATCAGCGCGAACCGGCCCTACGAGATGCTCGGCACCGGCGCCAATCAGACGATCGAGCAGCTCGGTCTGTTCGGCAGCCAGGTGCGGGCCACCATCAGTCTCGGACTGGCCGAAGCCGAGGCGGGGGAGTCGGCCTATCCGCGGCAGAACAGCGTGTGGCGCTCCTCGGTCTGCCGGGTGCTCGCCGCGGCGCGTGGCACCAGGTCGGGCAATGCCGGGCCGGTGCAGTTCGACATCCCCCTGCGCGAGCCGTTGGTCCCCGAGCTGTCCGACGATCCGCTGCCCGTCGGCCGCGACGGCGAACGGCCATGGACCGCCACCCAGTACGCCACCCTCGACGTGCCACTCGACATCGACCTGACGCCCGACACCGTCGTCATCTCCGGCCACGGCGCGCGGCTGCTGCCCGAACTCGCCGAGCTGCCGACCGTCGCCGAGCCGACGGCGCCGATGCACGGTCCCGCGCTGCACCCGCTCGCGCTGTCGCTGCTGAAGCCGACGCAGGCGATCATCACCGGCCGCCCGACCCTGCATCGGCAGGTCTCGCGGGTGCTCGCCGACCCGAATGTCACCGTCTTCGCGCTCACCACCGGCCCGCGCTGGCCCGATGTCTCCGGCAATGTCGTCGGCACCGGCACCCGCGCGGTCACCACCGGCGCGCCGCGACCGGAGTGGCTGGCGCGCTGCGCCGACCTGAACCGGCAGGCCGAATCGGTGGTGCGCGCCGAACTGGCCACCCACCCCAAGGCCACCGGCCTGCACGTGGCCGCCGTCGTCATGGACGCGCTGCGCGAGGGCGACCAGCTGCTGCTCGGCGCGTCGAACCCGGTCCGCGACGCGGCGCTGGTCTCGCATCCGCGACCCGGCGTGCGGGTGCTGTCCAACCGCGGCGTCGCCGGGATCGACGGCACCGTCTCCGGTGCGGTCGGCGCGGCACTGGCCCATCCGGGCCGCACCATCGCGCTGATGGGTGATCTGACCTTCCTGCACGACGCGTCCGGCCTGCTGATCGGGCGCGGCGAACCACGGCCCGACAACCTCACCATCGTCGTCGCCAACGACGACGGCGGCGGCATCTTCGAGCTGCTCGAACAGGGCGATCCGCAGTACGCGGGCGTGTTCGAGCGGGTCTTCGGCACCCCGCACGGGATGGACCTGGCCGCCCTGTGCGCGGCCTATCGCATTCCGCACCGCCAGGTCGACCCGGAAGAGCTGGCCGTCGAGCTGGCGGATGACGCGCACGGCCTGCGCGTGCTCGAGGTCGCCACGGAGCGCTCCAGCCTGCGCGAACTGCACGCCACCGTGCGCACGAAGATCGCCGGCTAGCCGAGCGCCGCGGTCAGGGCTCCTCGACGAACTCGTCCTCGTAGGGGACGGGGATGGTCTGCTCGATCACGTCGGCGGGGTTCGCGGTGTCGGCGTCGCGGTCGATGTTGGCCGCCATCTCGTCGGAGTAGTCGGCGGCATCGGAGAACGCCGGGTCATCGGGATCGTCGGCGGCGAAGGCCGATTGCTCCTGTTCGATCCGATCGGCCTCGGGAACTTCGTCGAGTGGCCGGGCGGCGTCGTAGTCGATCATCGGTGCTCCTCGGTTGTCGCCTCGCACGGTGTCGCTGATCGTTGCGTCATCCAGCGTGCGCCTATCGGCGGAACTCGGCAACCCGCGCGGCGATGAGATCGCGTGGCTCATCTCGTCACTACTGGTGAACGAGTCCGCCCTCGCCCAGGAGCGTCCATGGAACCGCAGTTCGACTTCGCCCTCGCCGCCCGCACCCTCGCCGACGTCGTCGCCGGGATTCCCGACGACCTGCTCGACGCGCCGACACCGTGCGAGAACACCGCCGTGCGCCAGGTGCTCGCCCACGTCGTCGGGCTGACCGAGGCCTTCCGGCAGGCCGCCACCAAGCAATCCCTCGGCCACTCGGTGCCGCCGAGCCTGGACAGCGCGCTGCCCGCTGATTGGCGCACCTTGATCCCCGCCCAGCTCATCGCGCTCACCGAGGCGTGGCGGGTGCCCGCGGCCTGGGACGGCGACGCCGAGGCCGGTGGGGTGGTGTTGCCCGCGGCGATCATGGCGACCGTCGCGCTCGACGAGGTGACCGTGCACGCCTGGGATCTGGCGGCCGCCACCGGGCAGTCGGTCACCGTCGACCCGGACCACTTGGCGATCCTGCTCGAATTCCTGCGCGACACCGATCCGGAGGGCACGCCCGGTCTGTTCGGTCCGGTCGTCACCGTGCCCGAAGCCGCCCCCGCTTTCGATCGTCTGCTCGGTCTCACCGGGCGCGATCCGGGCTGGCGTCCGGCGGCGATCGCGGCCGACCGGCAGGTCTGACCGTCGATCGCCTGCCTCGACGAGGTCGAGGGCGGCAGGTTCCGCACGCGTCCGATGTCGTCGAATGTCACCGCGCACTGGGCGAACTCGTCTCGGCGCGAGCGCGGTCAGCGGACGTAGGCGCCGCCGATCGTGGCGAGGGCGGCCGCCCGCGCCGACTGGTCGGCGGCGCTCTCGTCGATGGGGTCGCCGCTGGCGAGCAGGCGGTAGTACAGCGGCGCGGACACCGCCGACAGCACCGCCCGCGGGTCCGTGCCCGCAGGCGCCTCACCGCGCGCCACGGCCGCCTCGACGCAGGGCGCCCATTCGGTGAGCCGGGTGTCGTAGAAGGTGTGCAGCGCCGTGGCGGTGACCTCGTCACCGGTGGCCGCGGCGATGACGGCGCGGAACAGATTGCCCTGGCGTGGGTCGGCGAGCGTCTTCGCGACCAGTCGGGCATTGGCGGTCAGGTCGTCGAGCAGGGAGCCGGTGTCGGCGCGCGGCAGCGACTGCTCGGCCATGTCCACGAGCAGGTCGGCGACCAGCCCCGCCGGTGTGCGCCAGCGCCGGTAGACCGTCGTCTTACCGACGCCCGCCGTCGCGGCGACCTCGGCCAGATCCAGGCTCACGAATCCCCGGTCGGCGATCAGATCGCCGGCGACCTGCAGTACCGACTCGCGCACCCGGGCGGTGCGTCCACCTGGGCGAACGGACCCCGGCCAGGCGATGTCGTGATTCATAACGGAACTCCAGTTTCATTTAGCGCGCAACGGGTGTACTGTCCGAAGTGTTAACGGAACTATAGACCCTTTAGGAGTTCTCATGGAGTATCGGCGGCTCGGCGCATCGGGTCTGCACGTTCCCGCGCTCGGTTTCGGCGCGGGCACCTTCGGCGGACGGGGCGCGCTGTTCAGCGCCTGGGGCGATACCGACGCGGCGCAGGCCAGGCGCCTGGTCGATATCAGCCTGGAGGCGGGTGTCACCCTGTTCGACACGGCCGATGTGTATTCCGACGGGGCCTCGGAAGAGGTGCTCGGCGCGGCGATCAAGGGCAGGCGCGAGCAGGTGCTGCTGTCGACCAAATCCGTCCTGCCGACCGGTCCGGGCGCCCACGAGGCCGGGGCGGGCCGGGCCCGGCTGATCCGCGCCGTCGACGCCTCGCTGCGCCGCCTCGGTACCGACTACCTCGACCTGTTCCAGCTGCACGCCTTCGACGCGGGCACCCCGCTCGCGGAAACCCTCACGGCCCTCGACGATCTCGTGCGCGCGGGCAAGATCCGCTACGTCGGTGTGTCCAACTTCGCCGGCTGGGAGCTGATGAAGACGCTGTCCACCGCCGAGGCGCTCGGCCTGGAAAAGCCTGTCGCGCACCAGGTGTACTACTCGCTCGTCGGTCGCGACTACGAGTGGGAGCTCTTGCCGCTCGCCGCGGACCAGGGCGTCGGCGCGATCGTCTGGAGTCCGCTGGGCTGGGGCAGGCTTACTGGCAAGGTCCGCCGTGGCCAGCCGCTACCGGCGGGCAGCAGGCTGCACGAGACCGCGCAGGCGGGCCCGCCGGTGGACGACGAACACCTCTACGACATCGTCGATGTCCTCGATCGCATCGCCGCCGAGACCGGGCACAGTGTCCCGCAGATCGCTCTCAACTGGCTGCTCACCCGGCCCACCGTCGCCAGTGTTCTGATCGGCGCCCGCAACGAGGAGCAGTTGCGCCAGAACCTCGGCGCGGTCGGCTGGCAGCTGGAGCCCGAGCACCGGGCGGCTCTCGACGCCGCGAGCGCCACGACACCGCCGTACCCGTACTACCCGTATCACCGGCTGCCCGACTTCACCCGGCTGAACCCGCCGGCGATTCGGGCGGTGTGATCAGTACACGTCGCGGACGTAGCGCTTCTCGGCGACCAGCTGCTTCTTGAAGGCCAGGGCACCGGCCTCGTCCAGCTTCCCGTGGATCTGGGCGATCCGGAGCAGCGTGTCGTCGACGTCCTTGGCCATCCGGGAGGCATCGCCGCAGACGTAGAAGTGGCCGCCGTCGCGCAGCCACGACCACAGCTCGGCGCCGTGCTCGATCATCCGGTGCTGCACGTAGACCCGCTCGCGCTGGTCGCGGGAGAAGGCCAGGTCCAGGCGGGTGAGGAAGCCCGAGCGGAACATGTCCTCCAGCTCGGTCCGGTAGTAGAAGTTCTGGGCGGCGTGTTGATCGCCGAAGAACAGCCAGTTGCGTCCGGTCGCGCCCAGGGCCCGACGTTCGTGCAGGAAACCGCGGAAAGGAGCGATGCCGGTGCCGGGGCCCACCATGATCATCGGGGCGTTGGGGTCCAGCGGCGGACGGAAGTGCGGGGCGCGCTGCAGGAAGATCGGCACCTCGGCACCCGCCCGGTCGGCCAGGAAGGTCGAGCACACGCCACCGCGCCGGGTGGAGTTGCCGGCAGGTTCGCCGTAGCGGACGACGCCGACGGTCAGCTGCACTTCGTCGGGGGTGGTCAGCGGGCTCGAGGAGATCGAATACTGGCGCGGCTGCAGCTTTTTCAGGGCGCCGAGCCAGTCGACCAGGTCGGTGCGCACCGGGAAATCACGCAGCACGTCGGCGGCCTGACGGTCCCAGAGGTAGTTGGCGAGTTCGTTGCGGTTGTCGCGCCGCAGCAGCTTGGCCAGCTGGGGGTGCGGATTGCGTTCGGCGATGAAGCCGAGCAGATCCTGACTCACCTTGGTGATGTCGTAGTGGGTGCGCAGGGCCTCGGTGAGGGTGAGTTCGCGGTCGTCGAGCTCGATGACACGGCGACCGTCCAGGCCGGTCGCGGTGAGCCACTCCTCGACGAGTTCGGGGCTGTTGGCCGGGAGCACGCCCAGCGAGTCGCCGACTTCATAGCTGGCGTCGAGGTCGTGCAGGTCGAAACCGAAGCGGCGCACCTCTTTCGACGAGCCCGGCGCGCTGAGTGTTTCGTTGCGCATCAGGGTCGCGCGGACCGGAGCCTGGCGGGTGAACGGCGCCGGGGCGGTGCGCTGGACGCGAGTGGGTGCAGGGGCGAGGGGGCGGTCGAGCACGATCGCGCCGCCGCGACCGGACGGCCGCGGTAGCGAGGAGCCGGACATCTGGTGTGGCACAGGGGCATCGGTGTCGCCGATACCCGGTGCGTCGGGTGGGGTGGCCTCGCCCGGGGCCGACCCGCCGAGCGCGGCGAGGACATCGTCGAGCCACTGGTCGGCGGCGTCGGCGAAGTCGGGTTCGCTGTCGACGCGGGGCACCAGCGGCTTGGCGCCGCGCGCGGCGAAGAGGCGGTCGAGTTTGCGGCCGTGGCCACAGAAGTCGTCGTAGGAGGAGTCGCCGAGGGCGAACACCGCATAGCGGACGTCGTTGAGCCGGACGATGCTGTCCTCGAGCCGGGTCCAGAAGTCGGCGCCGTTGTCGGGCGGGCCGCCGTCGCCGAAGGTGCTGGTGACGATGAGGATGTCGCCGGTGAGCGCCGACAGCTCGCAGGAATCCATGTCGAGCAACGACGGCTGGAATCCGGCGGTGGACAGGCGCGCGGCGACGGTGGCCGCGAGTTCCTCGGCATTGCCGGTCTGGGAGGCCCACAGGACCGTCACCGGGGCGGCGGCCGGAGCGTCGGCGACCGCAGCTTCGACCGTGGCGCCGGAGGTGCGCGAGTACATCCCGGCCAGCAAGCCGTCGACCCAGAGCCGGGACTGGGCCGACAGCGGCGCGCTCGCCGGCAGCACGGGCTGCCCGGAGACCGGCAGCGACTGCAGTGCGGCGAGGTAGCCGCCGAGATAGATGCGTTCGGTCTCGCTGAGGGTCGGCGAGGTGCCCGCGTCCAGGCCGAGGATCCCGGCCAGCGGGTGCGCGCTCGGCTGGGCGGGCAGCTGGGCGGGCTGGGCCGGCGCCTGCTCGGGCGCGGCGGCGGGTCCGACCCGGCGCAGCGCCACCGCGCAGGCCTTGAACTCCGGCTGCAGCGAGGCGGGGTCCACCGCGTCGTTGGTGACGGCGTTGATCGTCAGGTATTCACCCTGTTCGTCGTTCCAGTGGAAAGGAGCGAAGCAATCGCCGGGCCGAACCCGATCACTGATCTGTACCGGCAGCACGGCACGGCCACGGCGTGAGGCGATTTCGAGCTGGTCGCCGGGCTTCAGGTCCAGCCGCCGCGCGTCTTCGGGATGCACCTCGACGAAGGGAGCGCCGTTGAGCTTGGTCAGCTTGGCGACCTTGCCGGTCTTGGTCATCGTGTGCCACTGATGCTGCAACCGGCCGGTGTTGAGCAGGAACGGGTAATCGTCGTCGGGCAGTTCGGCGGCGGGCAGGTGCGGCCGGGGGAAGAACACCGCGCGCCTGCTCGGGGTGGCGAACGCCAGTCGCGGTGTGGTGCCGTCGGATTCGACATGCAGCGGCTGGTGGACGCCGTCGTTGCGGTAGCGGATCGGGTTGCGCGGGCTGGTGCTGTCGTTGCAGGGCCACTGCATCGGGCCTTCGCGCAGCCGGTCGTAGCTCATGCCGCTCAGGTCGTATCCGGTGGCCGGGTTGGTGAACTGCTGGATTTCGGCGAAAACCTCGGCACTCGAGGCGAAGTCGAAGCCGGGGAAGCCCATGGCCGTGGCGACCTGGGCGATCAGCAGCCAGTCCGGTCGCGCGTCGCCGACCGGATCGACCGACTGCTGCAGCAGGGTGACATTGCGCTCCGAGTTCACCATCACCGCATCGGCTTCGGCCCACAGCGTGGCGGGCAGCAGCAGGTCGGCATAGGCGTTGGTGGCGGTCTCGGTGTAAGCGTCCTGCACCACGACCAGCTCGGCCGCTTCCAGGCCCGCGATCACGGTCTTGCGATTGGCCACGGTGGCAACGGGGTTGGTGCAGATGATCCACGCGGCCTTGATCTCGCCGTCGGCCAGACCGCGGAACATGTCGATGGTGCCGGGCCCCGCCTCGGTGCGCAGGGTGTCGGCGGGCAGGCCCCACGCGGTCTCGACGAAGGTCCGGTCGGCGGGGGAGAGCAGGCTGCGCTGGCCGGGCAGGCCGGGGCCCATGTAGCCCATCTCGCGGCCGCCCATGGCGTTGGGCTGACCGGTGAGCGAGAACGGGCCGCTGCCGGGGCGGCAGATGGCGCCGGTCGCCAGGTGCAGGTTCACCAGCGCGTTGGTGTTCCAGGTGCCGTGGGTGGACTGGTTGAGTCCCATCGTCCACAGCGACATCCATTCGCCGGCCTCGGCGATCATCGTCGCCGCGGTGCGGATGTCCGCCTCGGCCAGGCCGGTGAGCTCGGCGACCCGGGCGGGCGGGTAATCGGCGAGGAACTCGGGCATCGCGTCCCAGCCCTCGGTGTGCTCGGCGATGAACGCGGTGTCGATCGCGCCGTCGGCGACCAGCAGGTGCAGCAGGCCGTTGAGCAACGCCAGGTCGGTGCCGGGCGCGATCTGTAGGAAGAGGTCGGCGCGCGCGGCGGTGTCGGTGCGGCGCGGGTCGACCACGATCAGCTTGGCGCCCGCCTTGAGCCGGTCGGCCATCCGCAGGTAGAGGATCGGGTGGCAGTCGGCCATGTTCGCCCCGGAGACCAAGAACAGGTCGGCGTGCTCGAAGTCGTCGTAGGAGCCGGGTGGACCGTCGGCGCCGAGCGACTGCTTGTAGCCGGTGCCCGCGCTGGCCATGCACAGCCGGGAGTTGGCCTCGATGTGCTTGGTCCGCAGGTAGCCCTTGGCCAGCTTGGTCGCCAGGTACTGGGCCTCGAGCGACATCTGCCCGGAGACGTAGAGGGCGATCGCGTCGGGCCCGTGTTCGTCGAGGATGGCGCGCAGCCGGGTGGCGGTCTGGTGGACGGCCTCGTCGACCGGCAGCGGGACGGGGACCTGACCGCGTTCGGGGCGGTGGTAGGCGGTGTCCATCCGGCCGGGCGCGGCCATCATCTCCGCGTGCGTCGCGCCCTTGGTGCACAGCCTGCCCGCGTTCGCCGGATGCAGCTTGTCGCCGCTGACCTTCGCGATCAACCGCGCACCTGACTGATCAGTCTTGGTCTGGACGCTGATGCCGCAGCCGACGCCGCAGTACGAGCACTGTGTACGCACAGTGTCCGTGGCGCGGATGTCAGCTTCCCGTGTCATGGCTTCGATCATCCGCACCTGTCGTTGCGCTCGATTTACCGAACGTTATGTCCAGGTGACAATCGACCTCACACGCCAGAATTTCCGCCGTGAGGTCCGGTGAGGAATATCTGCCCTGATCAGGGCGCATTCCGGTGCGGCGCCCCGTGCCGCGCGCCGCCCCGGGGTGACGGGACTCACCCCGGGATCGGGGCGGTTCAGCCCAGCTTGTAGCCGCGGTGCAGCGCCACCACACCGCCGGTGAGGTCGCGCCACTGCACCGAGTCCCAGCCGGCGTCGGCGATCCGCCGGGCCAGCCTGCGCTGGTTCGGCCAGGCCCGGATCGACTCCGCCAGGTAGACGTAGGCGTCGGGGTTGGAACTGACCGCGCGCGCCACCCGCGGCAGCGCCTTCATCAGGTACTCCATGTAGACGGTGCGGAACGGCCCGAACACCGGCGTGGAGAACTCACACACCACCACCCGGCCGCCCGGCTTGGTCACCCGCAGCATCTCGCGTAGCGCCAGGTCGATGTCGGCGACATTGCGTAGGCCGAAGGAGATGGTCACCGCGTCGAACGAGTTGTCGGCGAACGGCAGGGCCATCGCGTCACCGGCGACCATCGGCACCTGGCGGAACCGGCCGGCGGCGAGCATGCCCTGGGAGAAGTCGGTGGCCACGCACCAGGCACCGGACTTGCCCAGCTCGACGGTCGAGACGCCGGTGCCCGCGGCGAGGTCGAGCACTCGCTCGCCCGGACGCAGCCCGAGCGCGCGCCGCGTCGCCCACCGCCAGTATCGATCCTGGCCCGCGGAGATGACCGTGTTGGTGAGGTCGTAGCGCTTGGCCACACCGTCGAACATCGACGCGACCTCGTGGGGTTGCTTGTCCAGCGATGCTCGAATCGGTTCCCGCTGCTCTGTTGTCGCCACGATTCGAGCTTATCCGGCGCGCGCTCGAACGCTCTATGCCGAGCGCGGCAATCGGTCGCGCATCCCGGTCACCTCGGCGTAGTGGGTCATCAACTCGGTGCAGATCGCGGGCCAGGTGCGGTGCAGCACCGACTTGCGGGCCGCCGCCGCGAACCGGGCGCGCTGGCCCCGGTCACGCAGGGCCGATACCGCGCTGGGCAGCAGCTCGGCGAACCGGTCGACCGGCAGCAGGTAGCCGTTGCGGCAGTGCGCGATCAGGTCGCGCGGGCCACCCGCGTCCGGCCCGATCACCGGCACACCGGACGACAGCGCCTCCTGCACGCCCTGGCAGAACGTCTCGTGCTCGCCCGGATGCACCATCACGTCCAGGCTCGCGTAGTGCGTGGCCAGGTCGCTGCCGCCGAGCTCGCCGGTGAACACGGCGTCGGGCAGCAGCCGGCTCAGCCGCGCCCGTTCCGGTCCGTCACCCACCACGACCAGCTGGATCGACGGATCGCCCGCCAGCGCCGCGAGCCGTTCGACGTGCTTTTCCGGGGCGAGCCTGCCCACGAAGCCGACCACCAGCCGGTCCTCGCCGCCCAGCCAGCTCGCCCGCAGGTCGGCGCTGCGCGCGGCGGGGTCGAACCGGTCGATGTCGACGCCGCGTCCCCAGCGATGCACCCGGGGGATGCCGTGGTCGGCCAGGTCCTGGGCGGCCGCCGAGGACGGCGCCAGCGTGCGGGTCGCGCCTTCGTGGATCCGGCGCGTCCACGCCCAGGCCGCGCGGGCAGCGAGCCCGAGACCGTAACTCTTGGCGAAACCGGCGACATCGGTCTGATATACCGCGACCGAGGGCAGATCGAGCCGGGTCGCCGCGGCCAGCCCGCCGGCGCCGAGCAGGAACGGCGAGGCCAGATGCACCACGTCGGGGTCGAAGGCGGCGATCGCGGCGGTGATCCCCGGCTGCGGCAGGCCCACCGGCAGCGAGCTGACCTTGGGCACCATCATCGCAGGCACCCGGTGCACCGGGAAGCGGCCGTGGAAGCGGGGTGCGGGCGCGACGCCGCGCAGAGTGTCGGGTGCCACGATCATCGCGTCGTGTCCGTGCTGGTCCAGGTGGTCCAACACCCGCAACACGGAGTTGACGACGCCGTTCATGTTCGGCAGGAATGACTCTGCCACGATGGCTACGCGCACCACCTCAGAGTGACCGCCACACGGCGCGACACCCCCACGCCGACGTGAAGCCGGGACGAACAGCAGACGAAGTTACGCCTCGTGCTGCTTGCGCCGCACCAGCCACAGCACGGGCAGCGCCAGCGCCCAGACCACCACGATCACCGAAGCCGCCGGGATGATCGCCACCCGCGCGTCCCGACCGGCGACCCGGACCAGATCGGGGTCGCGGGTGCTGTACTCGACATTGATGCGCTGCCCGGCCGTCAGATTGGTCGGATACAGGATGCCGACCTTCGGATTGTGGGTGACGCTGTCCGGCGTCACGTACATGACCGCCGACCGCAGCCTGCCCGCCGAGAGCACCTCACCGGAGGTGGTTCCGCGATGCTGCTCGATCTCGAAGTCGTTGCGCCAGGCCGCGAGTACGAGCAGCACCATCAGCACGCTGATCACGGTGGCCACGCCGAGCACGCAGGACCGTACCCGTCGCAGGCGCTTGGACCGCCGCTCCGACAGGCTCACTTCCGACACCCGGCACACAGTACCGTTGCCGCCATGTCCCGAAAATTCAGCTTCACCGTGCCCTACGCAGTCCCGGTCGAAGATCTTCACCGGGCACTCGTCGACGATGCGGTCTGGCAGGAGCGATTCGCCGCCGCCGAGACCGCGACGCTCGAACTCTCCCATCCCGACGGGCCGGGTTCGATTCGCCTTCATATGACGGAAAAGCCCGGTCGGGACAAGGTTCCCGGCCTGGTACGCAAGGTGCTCAAGAGCGATCTGGTGCTGTCGCGGACCGACAACTGGCAGCCGCTGCAGGGCGAGGTCGCCAAGGGCAGCTTCACCGGGCAGACCGGCGGCATCAACACCGAGATGTCGGGCACCTACGAACTGCGTCCGACCGCCGAGGGCAGTGAGATCGAAGTCGTCGGCACCGTCACCGTGAAGGTGCCGCTGGTCGGCGGCGCCATCGAACCGCTGGCCGAGCAGCTGCACCAGCGCGTTCTCAACAGCGAACGCAAGTTCATCGAGAACCGCTTCGCCACGAAGTAGACCGTCGGAAGGTGCCGCCCGCCGGGCCGGGCGGCACCGCGCTCACGCGCTCGGCTCGACCAGCACCAGCCAGTTGCCGGAGTTGTCGCGAATGATGGCCTCGGTGCCGTACGGGCGCGCGGCGGGCGGCTGGATGAACTCGACGCCCTTGGCGGTGAGCTCCTCGAAGGTCTTCTGACAGTCGGCGGTGCGCAGTCCGAGGGCGCCGTGGGTGCCGTCGGCGAGGGATCGCCGGATCGCGTCGGCCATGTCGTCGGTCAGCGGCGGTCCCGGCACCATCAGCGTGACCTCGAGCTCGGTGTGGTCCGGGTGAGCGACGGTGACCCACCGGAACCCGTTGTCGCCCATGCTCACATCCGCGGTCTCGACGAATCCGAGCTTGTCGATGTACCACTGCTTGGCGGCGTCCTGATCGGTCACATACACGGTGACCAGGGAAACGTTCGTGATCGTTGGCATGACTCGAGGCTAGGACGGACCGGTGCCGCCGGGCTTCTCCGAAATTGCGGTGTCGGGCCGGACCCGGTCGGAGAGCCCGTGCATGAAGACGTAGCAGCCCGGAATGTGTGGTGCGCCGTCGGCGAACCTGGCCTGATACTCGCTCGGCGTCGCCCCGACGAGCTGACGGAACTTGCTGCTGAACGAGCCCAGACTCGCGTACCCGACCAGCATGCACACCTCGGTGACGGTCAGATTGGTGGCCCGCAGCAGATCCTGGGCTCGTTCGATCCGCCGCTCGGCCAGATAGGCCCCCGGCGTCGGCCCGTACACGGCGGCGAACGCGCGCAGGAAGTGGTACTTGGAGACCCCGGCGGCGCGGGCGAGATCGTCCAGGTCGAGCGGGTCGGCGTAGTGCCGATCGATCAGATCGCGGGCCCTGCGCAGGTGCGGCAGCAGAGCCAGGACCGGGCGACGCGCCGTCGCGCTCACGACGTCAGCTGAACGGCCGCAGGTCGTCGGCGCGCAGGGAGGCGCGGCCGGCGGCTCGCCAGGCGCGGGCGGTGAGGTCGACGTCCTCGTCGGTCACCAGGTTGCCCATCACCCGAACGGCCGTGCGCTGCAGGTACTTCGAGCGCATCACCGGCGGGCCGCCGAGCGGGACCATCTTCGGGTGGGTGGCCAAGCCGGCCAGCCTGCGCGCGACCGAGAAGGTCCGGCCGTAGCGCTCGCGCAGCAGCTGCGGCCACACCCGGCTCAGGTCGGGCTCGTCGAGCAGGCCGGACAGCAGGTGCCCGCCCTCGAGGCCGTAGTCGATGCCCTCGCCGTTGAGTGGGTTCACGCAGCCCGCCGCATCGCCGACCAGGACCCAGTTCACCCCGGCCACGTTCGAGACCGCGCCGCCCATCGGCAGCAGCGCCGACGCCACCGCGCGCAGCTCGCCCTCGAGCTCCCATTCCTCGCGACGCAGCCGGGTGTAGTGCTCGATCAGCGGCTTGAGCGCGATGTGCGAGGGCCGCTGCTCGGTGGCCAGCGAGCCGACGCCGATATTCACCTCGCCGTTGCCCAGCGGGAAGATCCAGCCGTAGCCGGGGACCAGCTCGTCGGCGGCGTTGCGCAGTTCCAGGTGCGAGGAGATCCACTGATCGTCGCTGCGCCCCGACTTGATGTAGGCGCGCGCCGCGGTGCCGTAGGCGAAGCGCCGATGCCAGGTACGACCCAGCTGTTTTCCGATGGGGGAGCGCACCCCGTCGGCCACCACGAGCACCCGGCAGCGCACGGTGTGGGTGGCCTCGCCGATGCGCACCGTCACCCCGGTGACCCGCTCGCCCTCGCGCAGCACCTCGGTGACCTTGGCCCCGTCGACCATCAGCGCGCCCGACTTGATCGCCGTCTCGCGCAGCTTGTCGTCGAGTTCGGTTCGGGGAACCGCGCTTCCGTAGGTCGGGAACGACCCGCCCGGCCACGGCAGCAGCGCCTCCCGGCCGAAGCCGGCCATCCGCAGGCCGTGATTCACCGTATGCGCGCGCAGCCACTCGCCCAGACCCAGGTGTTCCAGCTCGGCGGTGGCCCGCGGCGTCAAGCCGTCACCACAGGTCTTGTCGCGCGGGAACACCGCGGAATCGAGCAGCAGCACGTCGCGACCGGCCCGCGCGGCCCAGGCCGCCGACGCCGATCCCGCGGGTCCGGCCCCGACCACCAGCACCTCGACGTGGGCAGGCAGCGGCGCGCCTGCCCACGGCGGGCCGGCGGCGGCAGCGGAGTGTGACCACGCAGGCCCGCGAGGGCGGGCGCCAGGGGCACCGCGGTCGGCGGGGGTGAGATCCGGTGAACCCATGGCTCAATACTGGCACCCCCGGCCGCTGTGCGAGAGTGTCGGGTACACCGGGAATAGTCACTGTGTGACCGTGTTCATCGGCCCTGGCGCCGGAACACGCTAGGTTGCTACCCGTCGGGGTCGGACGCATCGCTGGGAGAAGATAATGAGCACATCGGCTGTGAGCGACGAGAGCACCGTGGTTGCCGGGGTAGATCTCGTCGATCCCGAACTCGCCGCCACCGTGCGCGACGGCCTGGCCGCGGTCGAGAAATTGCTCGTCGACGAACTCTCCGACGGTGAGGAATTCCTGCAGGAAGCGGCGCTGCATCTCGCCCGCGCGGGCGGCAAGCGCTTCCGGCCGTTGTTCACCGTGCTCACCGGTCAGCTCGGTCCCAATCCCACCGATCCGGCCCTGGTCACCGCGGGTACCGTGGTGGAGCTGGTGCATCTGGCCACGCTGTACCACGACGACGTGATGGACGAGGCGCCCCAGCGGCGCGGCGCCGTCAGCGTCAACGCGCGGTGGGGCAACAACATCGCGATCCTGGCGGGCGACTACCTGTTCGCCCACGCCTCCCGCCTGACCTCGACGCTGGGCCCCGACGCGGTCCGCATCATCGCCGAGACCTTCGCCGAGCTGGTCACCGGCCAGATGCGGGAAACCATGGGCGCCAAGCAGACCCAGGACCCGGTCGAGCACTACCTGCGCGTGGTCTGGGAGAAGACCGGCTCGCTCATCGCCGCCGCGGGCCGCTTCGGCGGCACCTTCTCCGGCGCGGGCCCCGAGCACGTCGAACGGCTGGCCCGCCTCGGCGACGCCGTCGGCACCGCCTTCCAGATCTCCGACGACATCATCGACATCTCGTCCTCGGCCGAGCAGTCCGGCAAGACGCCGGGCACCGACCTGCGCGAGGGCGTGCACACCCTGCCCGTCCTCTACGCGCTGCGCGAGTCCGGCGCCGACGGTGACCGCCTGCGCACCCTGCTGGCACGCCCCCTGGAAACCGACGCCGAGGTCGAGGAGGCGCTGGAGCTGCTGCGCCGTTCGCCCGGCATGGCCCAGGCCAAGGAGAAGCTGCAGGAATACGCCGACCTCGCCGACACCGAACTGGCCGCGCTCCCGGCGGGCCCGGCCAACGACGCCCTCAGCCGCCTCGTCCGCTACACCATCGAGCGGGTGGGCTGACCAGGAACTATCGCCGCCACGCAGTCGTTGACCAAACGCGAAGCAACATCGGATTTCGCGCGAACATGGGTGACTCGCCGGGTACGCCCAGAACTGTTCACGTGGTCGACCGCAGGCCCGACGCCTGACGAACCAAGCGCCTGACGACCGGCAAGAGGCGCGGGGAGGCGGAAATGCCCAATGGGATCAGAACATTCGGTTTGATGGTCGGGCTGTCGGCGCTGATCGTCGCCATCGGGGCGATGTTCCGCAGCCCGACGATCCTGATCATCTCGATCGTGCTGGCCGTCGGCATGAACGCCTACGCCTACTTCAACAGCGACAAACTGGCGCTGAAGGCGATGCACGCGCAACCGGTCAGCGAACTGGAAGCGCCGGTCATGTACCGGATCGTGCGCGAGCTCGCGACCACGGCCCGCCAGCCCATGCCGCGGCTCTACATCAGCCCGACCAACGCGCCCAACGCGTTCGCGACCGGGCGTAATCCCCGCCACGCCGCGGTGTGCTGTACCAGCGGCATCCTGCAGTTGCTCGACGAGCGGGAACTGCGCGCGGTGCTCGGACACGAGCTGTCGCACGTCTACAACCGCGACATCCTGATCTCGTCGGTGGCCGGCGCGATGGCCTCGATCATCACCGGCCTCGCCAATATGGCGTTCTTCGCGAGCTCGTTCGGCAGCAGGGACGGGCAGGGCCCGAACATCATCGCCGTGCTGCTGGTCTCGCTGCTCGGCCCGATCGCGGCGGGCCTGATCAAGATGGCCGTCTCACGGTCCCGGGAGTACCAAGCCGATCAGTCCGGCGCCGAACTCACCGGTGACCCGCTGGCGCTGGCCTCGGCCCTGCGCAAGATCGAACGCGGCGTCCAGGTGGCCCCGCTGCCGCCGGATCCCCAACTCACCAGCGAATCGCACCTGATGATCGCCAACCCGTTCCGCGCGGGCGATCGCATCGCCCGCTGGTACTCCACGCACCCGCCGATGGAGGAACGCATCAAGCGGCTGGAGGAGCTGGCGGGCGGCGAGCACCGCTGCTGACGTCACCACCACGTTTTCGGCCGCCTCGCCGCCGAGCAGCGAGACGGAACGCCGAAGGCGCAGTATCGCTGCTCGGCGGCGAGGTCACGAGGCCGAAAACCCGCGGCGCCAGCCGCTAGCGATAATTCACGAACTGCAGGGCGATACCGAAGTCCTCGCCCTTGAGCAGCGAGATCACGGCCTGCAGATCGTCGCGCTTCTTGCTGCTGACCCGCAGTTCCTCGCCCTGGATCTGCGCCTTCACGCCCTTGGGGCCCTCGTCGCGGATCTTCTTGGAGATCTTCTTCGCCTTCTCGGTGTCGATGCCCTGCACCAGCGTGCCGGTGATCTTGAACACCTTGCCCGAGGCCTGCGGCTCGCCGGCATCGAACGCCTTGAGCGAGATGTCGCGCCGGATCAGCTTCTCCTTGAACACCTCGAGCGCGGCCTTGACCCGCTCCTCGGCGTTCGCGGTCAGCACGATGGCTTCCTCGCCCGACCACGCGATCGCCGCATCGGTGCCCTTGAAGTCGTAGCGGGAGTTCAGCTCCTTCTCCGCCTGGTGCAGCGCATTGTCGACCTCCTGCCGATCGACCTTGCTCACCACGTCGAATGACGAATCAGCCACACTGCGCTCCTGTCCCTCACGGTCTGCCAACGGGTGGGCCGACAGGTGTGCCGGCCACCGAGACAGTTGTACCCGTATGCCCCCGTCGACCGTGCTCGCAGGGTCGTTGTGCAGGCGGTTTGCATTGGGGGTGTGGGTTCGTTGTAAGCTGCTCAGCGCACCGGAAACGGCGCACAAGGCAGATTGCCCGAGCGGCCAATGGGAGCAGACTGTAAATCTGTCGGTGAAAGCCTACGTAGGTTCGAATCCTACATCTGCCACATCGAACCCCGTCGATCATCACGATCGGCGGGGTTCTTTGGTTCGTGGCCTCGTCCGCCTCTCCGCGATTCTGCGTCCCGTCCGGGAGCTCGACTGTGCGTTCTCGGGCTCGCGTCGTTCTGGCACGGCGTCGAGGTGGCCGGGGGAGTTACCCATGCACCTGCGTGATCAGTGGGTTGCGGGTCGGTAAATATGGGGTCTCACCAGGCGATTTGGTGCTCTTCGGTGGAAGTGTGTAATCTCTTTCAGGACGCCGGAGCACGGGGTCGCTCGGATCGGTTCGCCGACCAAGACCTTGTGCCACGTAGTCATGCCCCCTTAGCTCAGTCGGCAGAGCGTTTCCATGGTAAGGAAAAGGTCAACGGTTCGATTCCGTTAGGGGGCTCGCCGGATTGCCGGTGGTGACCGACTTTCCCGCCGGCCCACCGTAACAGGTCCGCCGTGGCGGTGTAGCTCAGTCGGTAGAGCAAACGACTCATAATCGTTGTGTCGCCGGTTCAAGTCCGGCCATCGCTACCAATAACGACTCAGCCCAGACCGGAAAGAAGGCAAATCGTGGCCGCGAAGTCCACCGATGTCCGGCCAAAGATCACCTTGGCCTGCGAAGAGTGCAAGCACCGCAACTACATCACCAAGAAGAACCGGCGCAACGACCCGGACCGCCTCGAGCTGAAGAAGTTCTGCCCGAACTGCGGAACCCACCGGGCGCACCGCGAGTCGCGCTGATTCACCAAGCTTTGCCGAAAGGCCGGACGAGAGTCCGGCCTTTCGTGCGTTTCCGGGGTCGGTACGGTACCCGCCCGAGTGGGTGAATACACCCCGCTCGACGTTGTGACCCGGCTACGTGTGAGTAAGGTCCACGGTGTGACAGTGAACACCGGAACCGACGAAGCGGTCACCGCCGCAGCCGCCGCACCGGTCGATCCCGCCGCGCACGCCGCGGCGATGGTCGGCCACCACTACCGTGTCGACGACTACTACGAGGTCGGCCGCGAGAAGGTGCGCGAATACGCCCGTGCCGTGCAGGACTACCACCCGGTGCACTGGGAGGAAGACGTCGCACGTGAGTACGGCCACGACGGCCTGCTCGCCCCGCTCACCTTCATCTCGCTGGTGGGCATCCTCGCCCAGCGCAAGCTGTTCGAGCAGATCGTCACGGGCTACGACCTGAGCCAGATCATGCAGACCGATCAGATCCTGGAGTTCCACCGCCCTATCCGGGTGGGCGACCAGCTGACCTGTGATGTGTACCTGCATTCCTTCCGGCAGGCTTTCGGCGGCGACATCATCGTGACGAAGAACATCGTCACCGCCCAGGACGACGAGCTGGTGCTCACCACCTACACCACGCTCATCGGCCGCAGCGGCGGTGACATCGATCCCACGATGTCGGACGCGGTGCGCAACATCCTGATGCACGGCCTCGAGGAGCCCGCTCATCACGCGCCCGTCGACGCGCACACCGGGATCACCCCCGATCCGGTCACCAAGCAGCCGGCCCCGTTCTTCAGCACGCGCGCCCTGTCCTTCGACAGCGTGTCGGCCGGTGATGAACTCCCGCCGCGCACCGTCCGGCTCACCCGTGGCGATCTGGTGAACTACGCGGGCGTGTCCGGCGACGCCAACCCGATCCACTGGAGCGACGAGATCGTCAAGCTCGTCGGCCTCGACGACGTGGTCGCGCACGGCATGCTGACGATGGGTCTCGGCGGCGGTTTCGTCACCTCCTGGCTCGGCGATCCCGGCGCCGTCGAGGAGTACAACGTGCGCTTCACCAGCCCGGTCTACGTCGGGTCCGACGCACCGGCCGAGGTCGAGTTCACCGGTAAGGTGAAGTCGGTCGATCCGGAGACCAGGACCGCGGTCGTCGCCATCACGGCGAAGTCGGCGGGCAAGAAGATCTTCGGGCGGGCCACGGCTACCGTTCAGCTGTCCTGACCTGGTCGGCTGTCCCGGATTGGCAAATACCGCACGCGGTAACGTACACTCGGGACTCTGGGGTCACCGGCTGCTGCGCGCTGATCTTCCCGGGGACATGATCCCCATGGAAGCGGCGCGCATGTTGTGTGGCACCAGAGCTCGATAATCGAATATCGACTGTGGTTGGGCACTACAGCTCAGGCTGGTCCAACCGAAGGGGCGTAGCTCAATTGGCAGAGCAGCGGTCTCCAAAACCGCAGGTTGCAGGTTCAAGTCCTGTCGCCCCTGCCCTGAATGCCAGCGACGAGGAAGGATCGACGTGAGCGAGCGGAGCGAGCGAGCCATCAGGCCAGCGCGCTTCGCGCACGGCGGATCCGAGCGAAGCGAGGAGACGACGTGAGCGACGAGCGGGATACTCGCGCCGAAGACGGCGACGACACCGCCGCTGCCACTCGGCCGAGCGGCAAGCGGACAGCTCGTCGTGCGCGCACGTCGGATGCTCCGGCGGACACCGGTTCGGTGGCGACGCTCGACCGGTCCTCCTCGCGCAAGGCAGACAAGACTGCTGGGAAGGCCACGTCGGGCAACCCGTTCAAGCGGCTGCTCAGGTTCCTGCGAGAAGTTATCGCGGAACTGCGCAAGGTGATCTGGCCCAACCGGAAGCAGATGGTCACCTATACGACCGTCGTTCTGGTGTTCGTGGTCTTCATGGTCGCGTTCATATTTGGGCTGGATACGGCGTTCATCAAGGGTGTCGACTGGCTGTTCGGCTGATCGCCGACACCAACGCCGGTAGCCGATCCCGGGCCGGAACGGCGGAGTGTGCGCTCCGCGCCCCCGACCCGGCCCAGAGGATGTAGTGACGACACAGGAAGCGAGTGCCTCAGTGAGCACCCCGGAGAACGAAACAAACGACGAGTTCCCGGTCGACGACGCCGTGGCGGAGACCGCCACCGACGAGGTCGATGCCACCACCGAGGTCGCTGACGCCGACGAGACCGTCGTCGAGGACGTCGCCACCGAGGAAGACCCCGAAGCCGACCCGGTCGAGTCGATGAAGGCCAAGCTGCGCCGCGTCCCCGGTGATTGGTACGTCGTGCACTCCTACGCCGGCTACGAGAACAAGGTCAAGACCAACCTCGAGACCCGCGTGCAGAACCTCGGCCTCGAGGACTACATCTTCCAGGTCGAGGTGCCGACCGAAGAAGTCACCGAGATCAAGAACGGCCAGCGCAAGCACGTCAACCGCAAGGTGCTGCCGGGCTACATCCTGGTCCGGATGGAACTGAACAACGAGTCGTGGGGTGCGGTCCGCAACACTCCCGGCGTCACCGGTTTCGTCGGTATGACCGGCGGTGGCCCCGGCGCCAAGCCGACCCCGCTGACCATCAACGAGGTCGTGAAGTTCCTGGTTCCGGCCGGTGCGCAGCAGAAGAAGGCGGCCGCGGCGGCAGCCTCCTCGACCGGCGCCGAGTCCACCGGCGAGGTGTCGGCCAAGCCGATCATCGAGGTCGACTTCGAGGTCGGCGAGTCGGTGACCGTGATGGACGGCCCGTTCGCGACGCTGCCCGCCAGCATCAGCGAGGTCAACGCCGAGCAGCAGAAGCTCAAGGTGCTCGTCTCGATCTTCGGTCGTGAGACCCCGGTCGAGCTGAACTTCACCCAGGTCTCCAAGATCTAGCTCGAACCAGCTTCGCAACGGCACCGCCTCGGCGGTGCCGTTGTCGTTGTACGACCTCCCCGCCTGCGGCCGCCACGGTGGGGTTCGGTAGAGTGTGACAGTTCGTGTGTAGACCCGCTCCAGGCGTTTTCCGCCCGGTGTGACGGTCGTGCGCGAATGCCGGGCTTGGACCCGGCGTGGGAGCGATCCCGCAACAGGCTTACGGCAACCGTAAGGAACCGAAACCCAAGGAAGAAAGATGCCCCCCAAGAAGAAGAAGCTCGCCGGGATCATCAAGCTGCAGATCCAGGCCGGTGCCGCGAACCCGGCTCCTCCGGTCGGCCCCGCGCTCGGTCAGCACGGCGTCAACATCATGGAGTTCTGCAAGGCGTACAACGCCGCGACCGAGTCGCAGCGTGGCAACGTCATCCCGGTCGAGATCTCGGTGTACGAGGACCGGACGTTCGACTTCAAGCTGAAGACCCCGCCCGCCGCGCGTCTGCTGCTCAAGGCCGCCGGTGTGCAGAAGGGCTCGGCCGAGCCGCACAAGACCAAGGTCGCCAAGGTCACCATGGACCAGGTCCGGGAGATCGCCAAGACCAAGGCCGAGGATCTCAACGCCACCGATCTCGATCAGGCCGCGAAGATCATCGCCGGTACCGCGCGTTCGATGGGTATCACCGTCGAAGGCTGAGCGACTACTCGCTCACTGTGGGAGGGCCGGCCAGGCCCGTAACACCACATCTGAACTCGAACATTAAGGACAGAGAAACATGGCAAAGCGAAGCAAGGCGTATCTCGCCGCTGCTGAGAAGGTCGATCGCGACAAGCTGTACTCCCCGCTGGCCGCTGCGCGCCTGGCCAAGGAGACCGCGACCACCAAGACCGACGCGACCGTCGAGGTCGCCGTTCGTCTCGGCGTCGACCCCCGTAAGGCCGACCAGATGGTCCGCGGCACCGTCAACCTGCCGCACGGCACCGGTAAGACCGCCCGCGTCATCGTGTTCGCCGCCGGCGAGAAGGCCGCCGAGGCCGAGGCCGCCGGTGCCGACGCCGTGGGCGCCGAGGACCTGATCGAGCGGATCCAGGGCGGCTGGCTGGACTTCGACGCCGCGATCGCCACCCCGGACCAGATGGCCAAGGTCGGCCGCATCGCGCGTGTCCTGGGCCCGCGCGGTCTGATGCCGAACCCGAAGACGGGCACCGTCACCAACGATGTGACCAAGGCCGTCAACGACATCAAGGGCGGCAAGATCAACTTCCGCGTCGACAAGCAGGCCAACCTGCACTTCGTCATCGGCAAGGCGTCGTTCGACGACGCCAAGCTGGTGGAGAACTACGGCGCCGCGCTGGACGAGATCCTGCGTGTGAAGCCGTCGACCGCCAAGGGTCGCTACGTCAAGAAGATCACGGTTTCGACCAACACCGGACCGGGCATCCCGGTGGACCCGAACCGCACCCGCAACCTCCTCGACGAGGATGCGTGAGCTTCGACTGACAGGTAGCTCCTGATCGACCACGAGGGTGGGAACGCACTGCGTTCCCACCCTCGCGGTCTTTCCGGTCAGTCCTTCTTGCGCCAGCCGAGCAGGACCGATTCGCCGTCCTGCGGCTTCCACGGCAGGAAGATCGCGACGATCACCGCGCAGACGGCGACCGCGCCCGCCGCCACCAGGGACGCGGTGTGCGCACCCTGTAGCGTCGCGGTCTTCATGGCGACGATGAGGTTCTCGCGCTGGGTTTCCAGGAACGGCGTCAGTTCACGCTTACGCAGCTCCAGCACGCTGAGTGGACTGGCCTTGACCAGGCTCTTCTCATTGGCGTTCATGATCGCGAGCGGGATGGCGTCGACCCGGGCGCCGATGCGGCTGCTGTAGTACGAGGCCACGATCGAGCCGAGTACCGCGACGCCGAGGGTGCCGCCGATCTCGCGGGTGGTGTCGTTGACGGCCGAGCCCGCGCCCGCCTCGTCGAGCGGCAGCGCCGACATGATCGACTCCGTGGCCGGGCCCTGCACGATGCCCAACCCCAGCGCCATCGACACCATCGATGGCAGCACGCCGATCAGATACGTGCTGTCGACGGTGACCTGGCCGCCCAGATAGAGGCCGAGTCCGGTGAGCAACAGCCCGATCACCAGCACCGCGGTGGTGCCGACCCGCTGGGCGAGCAGCGTCGCCACCGGTGCGCCGATCGCGACCGAGAACGCGAACGGCAATGACGCGATACCGAATTCGAGCGGGGTGTATTCCCGCACGCCCTGGAAATACTGGGTGATCAGAAACAGGAATCCGAACATCGAGAAGTACGCGATGGCAATGGCCAAGGCGGGCAATGAGAATCGGCGGTTGCGGAACAGTCGCATATCGAGAATCGGTGCCGCGGTGCGCAATTCCCACGTGACGAAAGCGGCGAGCAGAACGACACCGAGCGCCGCGGTGCACAGGGTGGTGAGCGAGAGCCAGCCGTTGTGCGGTGCCTCGATGATGGCCCACACCACCAGCGTGATGCCCGCGACGGACAGCAGGATGCCGGGCAGATCCAGCCTGCCGACCTGTTCGGCGCGTGATTCCGGCACCCAGATCAGCGTCGCGACCAGTGCGACCAGCGCCACCGGCACATTGATCCAGAACACCGAGTGCCAGCTGAAGTGTTCGAGCAGCCAGCCGCCCGAGATCGGGCCGATGGCGATGGCGAAGCCCGCCATCGCGGTCCAGGCGGCGATGGCCAGCGCGCGTTCGCGCTTGTCGGTGAAGATGTTGATGATCAGGGCCAGGGTGGCCGGGAAGACGGCGGCGGCGAAGACACCCATCGCCGCGCGGGCCGCGATGACCTGCGTCATCGACTCGGCGAGCGCGCCGCCGACCGACATCACCGCGATGCCGATGAGACCCACGATCATGATCCGGCGGCGACCGTAGCGGTCACCGAGATTGCCTGCGGCGAGCAGCAATCCGGCGAAGGTGAGCGTGTAGGCGTCGACGACCCACTGCAGGCCGGAGACTCCGGTCTGTAGTTGGACGCCGATGGAGGGGAGGGCGACGTTGACGATGGTGTTGTCGAGGACGACCAGCAGTTCGGCCAGGCAGATGACGACGAGTGCGAGGAATCGCTGCGGACGCCGGTCCAGCAGCACTGATGGAGCGACTATGGAGGTTGCCATAGTTGAGAAGTGAAGCAGGTTACTGTCACCGAACGTAACACCTTTCCGGTGAGATTGCTGCCACTTCGACCCATGAAATGTGAGCTGAGCCACAATTCGGTACCGGCGAATTCAGCGCTGCCGGGGGCGTTTTGGCAGATCGGGGCAGGTGCCGGTACAGTGGACTCCGGTCATCGACATGTTCGATGGCTACCCATTCGTTCTACCGAAGACCGTTGGTCGTCGATGCCGCTTGCGTGGTGTCGATCGAAGGTCCGGCGACATTGCCGGCGGCCCACGCAGGGAGAGCTGAGGCCGATATTTTCGCGCCCCGGTACGCCTTGCGTCCGGGGCGTTAGTTTTGTCGCCGGCCCCTGAATTCGGTAGTGCGCGTTCACGAACCGACATCAGAGAGGAGGCGAAGTATGGCGAAGCCTGAAAAGGTCACCGCTGTCGCGGAGATCGCGGAGCAGTTCAAGAACTCCACGGCCACTGTTGTCACGGAATACCGTGGTCTTTCGGTCGGCAAGCTCACCGAGCTGCGTCGCGCGCTCGGCGCCGAGGCCACGTACTCCGTCGCCAAGAACACCCTGGTCAAGCTCGCGGCCGCGGAAGCGGGCGTCGAGGGCCTGGACGACTTGTTCGTCGGACCGACCGCCATCACCTTCATCCAGGGTGAGCCGGTCAACGCCGCGAAGGCCCTCAAGACCTTCGCCAAGGACAACAAGGCGCTCATCATCAAGGGCGGCTACATGGACGGCGCTGCGCTGTCCGTGTCCGAGGTCGAGAAGATCGCCGACCTGGAGACCCGCGAGGTCCTGCTGGCCAAGCTGGCCGGTGCGATGAAGGGCAACATGTCCAAGGCTGCCGGGCTGTTCTCGGCTCCTGCCGGTCAGGTGGCCCGTCTGGCCGCCGCGCTGCAGGAGAAGAAGCAGGCCGAAGGCGCTGCCGAGTAATACCCCCGTGTGGGTGTTACCGCCCGCGCGAACAGACATTCACTACCGAAAGGAACAATCATGGCCAAGCTGTCCACCGAAGAGCTGCTCGAGGTTTTCTCGGAGATGACCCTGCTGGAGCTGTCGGGCTTCGTGAAGGCGTTCGAGGAGAAGTTCGAGGTCACCGCCGCTGCCCCCGTCGCCGTTGCCGCCGCGGGTGCCGCCCCGGCCGCCGCTGACGCCGCCGAGGAGCAGGACGAGTTCGACGTCATCCTCGAGGGTGCGGGCGACAAGAAGATCCAGGTCATCAAGGTGGTCCGTGAGATCGTCTCCGGCCTGGGCCTGAAGGAAGCCAAGGACCTGGTCGAGGGTGCCCCGAAGCCGATCCTGGAGAAGGTCACCAAGGAGGCCGCCGAGGCCGCCAAGGCGAAGCTGGAAGAGGCCGGCGCCAAGGTTGCCGTCAAGTAATTCGGCACCAGCCGTTGCGAACGGGCGGTCCCACTCGGGGCCGCCCGTTTGTTATTTACCCAGACATGCGAAAGTGATCTCAGTCGTGAGTTCCGGTCGGGGTTACTCTTCAGTCATGTAGGGGTGTGCCCCGTCTCACTGATGGGTTACAGTGACCGGACCCACAGTGTCGTGACGCACCGCCGTGATGTGAGCGCGCGGTCAGCGGGGTGGGGTGCTCGCAGGGAACAATGGAGGTAGGCGTGGGCGTCGAGGTCAGGACCGAGGGTGTAACAAAATCCTTCGGTTCGCAGCGAATTTGGCAGGATGTGTCGATCACGCTCCCTTCGGGTGAGGTGAGCGCCCTGCTCGGCCCTTCTGGTACGGGTAAGTCGGTGTTCCTGAAGTCGCTGATCGGTCTGTTGCGGCCCGAGCGCGGCTCCATCTTCATCGATGGCACCGATATCACCACCTGCTCCAACAAGGAGCTCTACGAGATCCGGAAGCTGTTCGGCGTCCTTTTCCAGGACGGCGCGCTCTTCGGCTCGATGAATCTGTTCGACAACATCGCTTTCCCGCTTCGTGAGCACACGAAGAAGTCGGAAACCGAGATCAAGCGCATCGTCATGGAGAAGCTCGAGCTGACCGGTCTGCTCGGCGCCGAGGGCAAACTGCCCGGCGAGATCTCCGGCGGTATGCGCAAGCGCGCCGGCCTGGCCCGTGCCCTGGTGCTCGACCCGCAGATCATCCTCGTCGACGAGCCCGACTCCGGTCTGGACCCGGTGCGTACGTCGTACCTGGCGCAGCTGCTGCTCAATATCAACGCGCAGATCGACGCCACGATCCTGATCGTGACGCACAACATCAACCTGGCCCGTACCGTGCCGGACAACATCGGCATGCTGTTCCGCCGCCAGCTGGTCATGTTCGGCCCCCGCGAGGTGCTGCTGACCAGTGACGAGCCGGTGGTCAAGCAGTTCCTCAACGGCCGCATGATCGGCCCGATCGGTATGTCCGAGGAGAAGGACGAGGCGCAGATGGCGCGCGAGCAGGCGCTCGTCGACGCCGGTCACCACCACGGTGGCGCCGAGGAGATCGAGGGCATCATCCCGCAGATGAAGGCGGAGCCGGGCATGCCGGTCCGCCAGGCCGTCTTCCGTCGTCAGGCGCGTGTGCGCGAGATCATGCACACCCTGCCGCACGCGGCTCAGGTGGCGATCCGGGAGTCGCTCGACCAGTCCGACGACACCCAGGTGATGGCCGCCTACGGCAGCGAGCACCCCACCGCGGCCTTCGACACCAAGACGATTCCGCACGGCCAGATCAACGGCTGAGCGCACCCGGCGACACCAGCGAGCCCCGGCCGTCACGGCCGGGGCTCGCTGCGTTCACGGCCGGAAAACAGGCTCTGAACGGGTGTTTCGCGGGTTGGCGTCTTCGGCGTGTCGCGGGTAAAATAGCCGCGGTTCCGGCCGGGGATGTCCAGCGCGCCAGGCGATCTCACTTCTCGGACAGACCCCGCCGCGCCACTTGACGAGGCGCGCGCGAACCGTCACCCTATTCACAGCAGTGTCAGCTGCGCAGGGGCTCCAGCGCCCAGAACGACCGACGCGGCCAGCGTCACGGGAGTTCGGCGGAGTTCGGCGCGTTTGCCGTGTGAGCGGTCGCACGGATGGTATGTTGACACCCCTCTATATGTGGGTGTAAGTTTGGACGTTGCGCTGGCTGCCTCCTGTCCACACCTTGATTCGCACACGTAAGTTCCACCTTCCGGTGTTACTTCCGCTGCTGCCTGTTCGGGTTTCGTTCGGGTTGTAACCAGCGGAATTCGTAGCAGACAAGCGACGGTCGCGGACCACCACGCGACGCGCGTGAGGTGCTGGAAGGACGCATCTTGGCAGTCTCCACCCAGACCAAGGCTGGAATCCCCGGAGCCCCGTTGAGGGTTTCGTTCGCGAAGATCCGAGAGCCCTTGGAGGTGCCCGGACTTCTCGACCTACAAACGGACTCGTTCGCCTGGTTGGTCGGTACCCCCGACTGGCGTGAGAAGGCGGCCGCACGCGGCGACGTCGGTCTCGCAGGCGGCTTGGAGGAGGTGCTCGAGGAGCTCTCGCCGATCGAGGACTTCTCCGGTTCGATGTCCCTGTCGTTCTCCGATCCGCGCTTCGAAGAGGTCAAGGCCTCCATCGAAGAGTGCAAAGAGAAGGACATGACCTACGCGGCGCCCCTGTTCGTCACCGCGGAGTTCATCAACAACAACACCGGCGAGATCAAGAGCCAGACGGTCTTCATGGGTGACTTCCCGATGATGACCGACAAGGGCACCTTCATCATCAACGGCACCGAGCGCGTCGTCGTCTCGCAGCTGGTCCGCTCCCCGGGCGTCTACTTCGATCACAGCATCGACAAGGGCACCGAGAAGGACCTGCACAGCGTGCGCGTCATCCCGTCGCGCGGCGCGTGGCTGGAGTTCGACGTCGACAAGCGCGACACCGTCGGTGTCCGCATCGACCGCAAGCGCCGTCAGCCGGTCACCGTGCTGCTCAAGGCGCTGGGTTGGACCACCGAGGAGATCGTCGAGCGTTTCGGCTTCTCCGAGATCATGATGTCCACCCTGGAGAAGGACAGCACGCCCGGCCAGGACGAGGCGCTGCTCGACATCTACCGCAAGCTGCGTCCGGGCGAGCCGCCGACCAAGGAGTCCGCGCAGACCCTGCTGGAGAACCTGTTCTTCAAGGAGAAGCGCTACGACCTGGCGCGCGTCGGTCGCTACAAGATCAACAAGAAGCTCGGCATCCACGTGCACGAGCCGGTGACCTCCTCGGTGCTCACCAAGGAAGACATCGTCACCACCATCGAGTACCTGGTGCGTCTGCACGCCGGTGACCGCTCGATGACCGCCCCCGGTGGTGAAGAGGTCCCCGTCGAGATCGACGACATCGACCACTTCGGTAACCGTCGTCTGCGCACCGTCGGCGAGCTGATCCAGAACCAGATCCGGGTGGGCCTGTCCCGCATGGAGCGCGTGGTCCGCGAGCGGATGACGACTCAGGACGTCGAGGCGATCACGCCGCAGACCCTGATCAACATCCGTCCCGTCGTGGCCGCGATCAAGGAGTTCTTCGGAACCTCCCAGCTGTCGCAGTTCATGGACCAGAACAACCCGCTGTCGGGTCTGACCCACAAGCGCCGCCTGTCGGCGCTGGGCCCGGGTGGTCTGTCCCGTGAGCGCGCCGGCCTGGAAGTCCGAGACGTCCACCCGTCGCACTACGGCCGCATGTGCCCGATCGAGACCCCGGAAGGCCCGAACATCGGCCTGATCGGTTCGCTGTCGGTGTACGCGCGGGTCAACCCGTTCGGCTTCATCGAGACCCCGTACCGCCGGGTCATCGACGGCAAGGTGACCGACGAGGTCAAGTACCTGACCGCCGACGAGGAAGACCGCTACGTTCGCGCGCAGGCCAACTCCCCGGTCGACGCCGAGGGCCGCTTCCTCGAGGAGAAGGTCCTCGTCCGCCGTGCGGGCGAAGAGGTCGAGTTCGTGACGCCGGCTCAGGTCGACTACATGGACATCTCGCCGCGCCAGATGGTGTCGGTCGCGACGGCCATGATCCCGTTCCTCGAGCACGACGACGCCAACCGTGCCCTCATGGGCGCGAACATGCAGCGTCAGGCCGTGCCGCTGATCCGTTCCGAGTCCCCGATCGTGGGCACCGGTATGGAGCTGCGCGCCGCGGTGGACGCCGGCGATGTCGTGGTGAACGAGAAGCCGGGTGTGGTCGAGGAGGTCTCGGCCGACTACGTCACCGTGATGGCCGACGACGGCAGCCGCAAGTCCTACCGGATGCGCAAGTTCAACCGCTCGAACCAGGGCACCTGCTCCAACCAGCGTCCGATCGTGGACGAGGGCCAGCGGGTGGAGAAGGGGCAGGTCCTCGCGGACGGCCCCTGCACCGAGAACGGTGAGATGGCGCTCGGCAAGAACCTTCTTGTCGCCGTCATGCCGTGGGAAGGCCACAACTACGAGGACGCGATCATCCTGTCGCAGCGCCTCGTGGAAGAGGACGTTCTCACCTCGATCCACATCGAAGAGCACGAGATCGACGCCCGCGACACCAAGCTGGGCGCCGAGGAGATCACCCGGGACATCCCGAACGTCTCCGACGAGGTGCTGGCCGACCTGGACGAGCGCGGCATCATCCGCATCGGCGCCGAGGTTCGCGACGGCGACATCCTGGTCGGCAAGGTCACCCCGAAGGGCGAGACCGAGCTGACCCCCGAGGAGCGCCTGCTCCGCGCGATCTTCGGTGAGAAGGCGCGCGAGGTGCGCGACACCTCGCTGAAGGTGCCCCACGGTGAGTCCGGCAAGGTCATCGGCATCCGCGTGTTCTCGCGCGAGGACGACGACGATCTGCCTCCGGGCGTCAACGAGCTGGTCCGCGTGTACGTGGCCCAGAAGCGCAAGATCCAGGACGGCGACAAGCTCGCCGGCCGCCACGGCAACAAGGGCGTCATCGGCAAGATCCTCCCCGTGGAGGACATGCCGTTCATGCCCGACGGCACCCCGATCGACATCATCCTGAACACCCACGGTGTTCCGCGTCGTATGAACATCGGCCAGATCCTCGAGACCCACCTGGGCTGGATCGGCAAGGCCGGCTGGAATGTCGACGTGGCCTCCGACGGCACCCGTCCGGACTGGGCGGCCTCGCTGCCCGAGGAGATGCTGGGTGCCCCGGCCGACTCGAACATCGCGACCCCGGTGTTCGACGGCGCCAAGGATGACGAGCTGACCGGTCTGCTCGGCTCGACCCTGCCGAACCGTGACGGTGAGCGCATGGTCGACGAGAACGGCAAGGCGACCCTGTTCGACGGCCGCTCCGGCGAGCCGTTCCCGTACCCGGTCGCGGTCGGTTACATGTACATCCTGAAGCTGCACCACCTGGTCGACGACAAGATCCACGCCCGTTCGACCGGTCCGTACTCGATGATCACGCAGCAGCCGCTGGGTGGTAAGGCGCAGTTCGGTGGTCAGCGTTTCGGTGAGATGGAGTGCTGGGCCATGCAGGCCTACGGCGCGGCGTACACGCTGCAGGAGCTCCTGACCATCAAGTCCGACGACGTGGTCGGCCGCGTGAAGGTCTACGAGGCGATCGTCAAGGGCGAGAACATTCCGGAGCCGGGCATTCCGGAGTCGTTCAAGGTGCTCCTCAAGGAACTCCAGTCGCTGTGCCTCAACGTGGAAGTGCTGTCCTCGGACGGCGCCGCGATCGAGATGCGTGATGGCGACGACGAGGATCTGGAGCGCGCCGCGGCGAACCTGGGCATCAACCTGTCCAGGAACGAAGCGGCCACCGTCGACGATTTGGCGAACTAGGTGGTGACGCGGGTGGCTGCTCCGGCAGCCACCCGCGGACCCGCGATCGGTAACTAGTGAACTTTTTGCTCGAATTCGACCCGAACAGGGGAAAGGAAGTTACGTGCTAGACGTCAACTTCTTCGATGAACTCCGGATCGGCCTGGCCACCGCTGAAGACATCCGCCAGTGGAGCTATGGCGAGGTCAAGAAGCCGGAGACCATCAACTACCGCACGCTCAAGCCGGAGAAGGACGGGCTCTTCTGCGAGAAGATCTTCGGCCCCACCCGGGACTGGGAGTGCTACTGCGGCAAGTACAAGCGCGTCCGCTTCAAGGGCATCATCTGTGAGCGCTGTGGCGTCGAGGTGACTCGCGCCAAGGTGCGCCGCGAGCGGATGGGCCACATCGAACTGGCCGCACCCGTCACCCACATCTGGTACTTCAAGGGCGTTCCGTCGCGCTTGGGCTACCTGCTGGATCTGGCGCCGAAGGATCTCGAGAAGATCATCTACTTCGCCGCCTACGTCATCGTCGGTGTCGACGAGGAGCTGCGCCACAACGAGCTCAGCACCCTCGAGGCCGAGATGGAGGTCGAGAAGAAGGCCGTCGCCGATCAGCGCGACGCCGATCTCGAGGCCCGCGCGCAGAAGCTCGAGGCCGACCTGGCCGAGCTGGAGGCCGAGGGCGCCAAGTCCGACGTGCGTCGCAAGGTCAAGGACGGCGGCGAGCGCGAGATGCGTCAGCTGCGCGACCGCGCCCAGCGTGAGCTGGACCGTCTCGACGAGATCTGGACGACCTTCACCAAGCTGTCGGTCAAGCAGCTCATCGTCGACGAGGTGCTCTACCGCGAGCTCGTCGACCGCTACGGCGAGTACTTCACCGGTGCCATGGGTGCGGAGTCCATCCAGAAGCTGATGGAGAACTTCGACATCGACGCCGAGGCCGAGAACCTGCGCGAGACCATTCGCTCGGGCAAGGGCCAGAAGAAGCTGCGCGCGCTCAAGCGGCTCAAGGTCGTCGCGGCCTTCCAGGCCAACGGCAACTCGCCCATGGGCATGGTGCTCGACGCCGTTCCGGTGATCCCGCCGGAGCTGCGCCCGATGGTTCAGCTCGACGGTGGCCGTTTCGCCACCTCCGACCTGAACGACCTGTACCGCCGCGTGATCAACCGCAACAACCGCCTCAAGCGACTGATCGATCTGGGTGCGCCCGAGATCATCGTCAACAACGAGAAGCGGATGCTGCAGGAGTCCGTCGACGCGCTGTTCGACAACGGCCGTCGTGGCCGTCCGGTCACCGGACCGGGTAACCGCCCGCTGAAGTCGCTGAGCGATCTGCTCAAGGGCAAGCAGGGTCGTTTCCGTCAGAACCTGCTCGGCAAGCGTGTCGACTACTCGGGCCGTTCGGTCATCGTGGTCGGTCCGCAGCTGAAGCTGCACCAGTGTGGTCTGCCGAAGCTGATGGCGCTCGAGCTGTTCAAGCCGTTCGTCATGAAGCGTCTGGTCGACCTGAACCACGCGCAGAACATCAAGTCCGCCAAGCGGATGGTCGAGCGTCAGCGTCCCCAGGTGTGGGATGTCCTCGAAGAGGTCATCGCCGAGCACCCGGTGCTGCTGAACCGCGCGCCCACCCTGCACCGCCTGGGTATCCAGGCCTTCGAGCCCCAGCTGGTCGAAGGTAAGGCCATCCAGCTGCACCCGCTCGTGTGTGAGGCGTTCAACGCCGACTTCGACGGTGACCAGATGGCCGTGCACCTGCCGCTGTCGGCGGAGGCGCAGGCCGAGGCGCGCATCCTGATGCTGTCGTCGAACAACATCCTGTCCCCGGCGTCGGGTCGCCCGCTGGCGATGCCGCGTCTGGACATGGTGACCGGCCTGTTCTACCTGACTCGTCTCGACGAGAAGGGTGTCGGCACCTACCAGGCCGGCGGCAAGGACACCCCGGAGTCGGGCGTGTACTCCTCGCCCGCCGAGGCCCAGATGGCCGTCGACCGCGGTGAGCTCACCGTGCGTTCGATGATCAAGGTCCGGCTCACCGAGCAGCGCCCGCCGCGCGAGATCGAGGCGGAGCTCTTCCCGGAGGGCTGGCACCGCGGTGACGCGTGGCTGGCCGAGACCACCCTGGGTCGCGTGCTGTTCAACGATCTGCTCCCGGCGGACTACGCGTTCATCAACGAGCCGATGCCGAAGAAGCGGCAGGCCACGATCATCAACGATCTGGCCGAGCGCTACCCGATGATCGTCGTCGCGCAGACCGTCGACAAGCTCAAGGACGCGGGCTTCTACTGGGCCACGCGTTCGGGTGTCACCGTCTCCATGTCGGACGTGCTCGTTCCGCCGGAGAAGGCGGAGATCATGGAGCGGTACGAGGCCATGGCGGATCAGATCGAGAAGAAGTACCAGCGTGGTGCGCTCGATCACCAGGAGCGCAACAACGCCCTGGTCAAGATCTGGCAGGAAGCGACCGAAGAGGTCGGTACGGCCCTGCGTTCGCACTACCCGGCCGACAACCCGATCATCACGATCGTCGACTCGGGTGCGACCGGTAACTTCACCCAGACTCGTACCCTCGCCGGTATGAAGGGTCTGGTGACGAACCCCAAGGGTGAGTTCATCCCGCGCCCGATCAAGTCCTCGTTCCGTGAGGGCCTGACCGTGCTCGAGTACTTCATCAACACCCACGGTGCTCGTAAGGGTCTGGCCGACACCGCGCTGCGTACCGCCGACTCGGGTTACCTGACCCGTCGTCTGGTGGACGTCTCGCAGGACGTCATCGTGCGCGAGCACGACTGTGGCACCGAGCGCGGCATCGTCGTGCCGATCGCGGAGAAGCAGGCCGACGGCTCGCTCATCCGGGACGCGCACGTCGAGACCTCGACCTACGCCCGCACCCTGGCGACCGACGCGGTCGACGCGAGCGGCAACGTCGTCGTGGCCAAGGGCGCCGATCTCGGCGACCCGGCCCTGGAGGCGCTGCTCGAGGCCGGTATCACCGAGGTGAAGGTCCGCTCCGTGCTGACCTGCACCACCGGCACCGGCGTCTGCGCCACCTGCTACGGCCGCTCGATGGCCACCGGCAAGCTGGTCGACATCGGCGAGGCCGTCGGCATCGTCGCCGCCCAGTCCATCGGTGAGCCGGGTACCCAGCTGACCATGCGTACCTTCCACCAGGGTGGTGTCGCGGGTGACGACATCACCGGTGGTCTGCCGCGTGTCCAGGAGCTCTTCGAGGCCCGTGTCCCCAAGGGCAAGGCGCCGATCGCGGAGGTCTCGGGCCGGGTGCGCCTCGAGGACGACGACCGCTTCTACAAGATCACGATCATCCCTGATGACGGGTCGGACGAAGTCGTCTACGACAAGCTCTCGAAGCGTCAGCGTCTGCGTGTGTTCAAGCACGACGACGGCACCGAGCGCCTGCTGGCCGACGGTGACCACGTGGAGGTGGGTCAGCAGCTGCTCGAGGGCGCTGCCGATCCGCACGAGGTGCTGCGCGTGATGGGTCCCCGTCAGGTGCAGGTCCACCTGGTCCACGAGGTCCAGGAGGTCTACCGCTCGCAGGGTGTGTCGATCCACGACAAGCACATCGAGGTCATCGTGCGCCAGATGCTGCGTCGCGTGACGATCATCGATTCGGGTGCGACCGAGTTCCTGCCCGGTTCGCTCACCGAGCGTGCCGAGTTCGAGGCCTCGAACCGTCGCGTGGTGGCCGAGGGCGGCGAGCCCGCCTCCGGTCGTCCGGTGCTGATGGGTATCACCAAGGCGTCGCTGGCCACCGATTCGTGGCTGTCGGCGGCCTCCTTCCAGGAGACCACCCGAGTGCTGACGGACGCGGCCATCAACTGCCGCTCCGACAAGCTGATCGGCCTGAAGGAGAACGTGATCATCGGTAAGCTCATCCCGGCCGGTACCGGTATCAACCGTTACCGCAACATCCAGGTGCAGCCGACCGAAGAAGCCCGTGCCGCCGCGTACGCGGTGCCGTCCTACGACGACACCTACTACTCGCCGGACAGCTTCGGCTCCTCCACCGGTGCCGCGGTGCCGCTGGACGACTACGGCTTCAGCGACTACCGCTAAGCAGTAACCCGAACGCCCCGTTCCTGATTGGAACGGGGCGTTCGTCGTTTCCGGGTCAGCGGACTCGCGGGCAGGTTTTGCCCGCGATGTGGCAGCGTTCCTCGAAGCCGTGGGGGAGCCAGGAGCCGCTGATCAGTTGGGGGTGATGGGGGAATCTCGCATGGCTGGCAAGGAGGAACGCCGGCGTCGCCCACGGAGTCGCCAATTCGAGGTAGTGCGATGTGTTCGCTTCCGTGAATCGGATTCGCAGCCGGTCGGGTTGCGTCAATTCGAGGTGCTCCAACGCCGCCAGCGGGATTCGAGATGAGCGGTGTTGATTGGTGAGGTGAATTCGGAGATTCGTGAGGGTGATGCTGCCGCTCGGCTCGGAGAACCAGCGTGGTTGCATCGCCTGAGTGCGGGCCGCTGCCGCCGCGGCATTCGCGGCCTGCGCCGCCTCGGCGGCCGCCCGAACCATATGGACCGCCATATGTTCGTTTCGCCGTCTGGCATTGAAGGCTGCGGCATTTGCTGCCGTACGTGCCCGTTGCATATCGCGGCTCGAGCTGCCGCGCGGCGGCACGACGACCGGGGCATGCGGGACGACAGCCGCGATCACCGGCGTGGCGACAGTCGGCGGCGGAGGCGGCAGCTCGGGGCTGCGAAACGCCGCCCACATACCCTGCCCTTCCCCGAAACAGGTCTCCTGCTCGTCCATCAGAATCGATGTCGTGTGCGGCGCGAGCGCTGCCATCCCACCCGCCCGCAGCCGCGTTAGCATTTCGCAGGCATAGACCAGATGGTCGTCAACCCAATTCCAGCCGACCTGGGCGGCCAGCGCCCGTTCGACATCCGCCATCGGATCGTGCACTTTCACCACCTGAGTTATGCCACACTGGGCCATTCAGAATAGCGATGCTGTCAGGTTGCGGGGGTGCGTTTGCCTGCTCGGCGGGCGAAGTCGTCGAGGGCGTCGAGGACTTCTCTTGCCTGCCAGAGGCGGTTGCGGCGCATGCCGGTGAATTCGGTGAGTACGCCGACTTCGACCAAGGCGTTGATGGCGCGTACCGCGTTGGAGTCGGCGATGCCGAGTGCGTCCGCTGCGGTGGCGGCGTCGAAGACCGGCTGGCGCAGGGCGACGTCGATCAGGCGCCATGGGGTGGATCCGCGCCGGGCGCGGACCGCCGATTCCCACCGTTCGCGGATTCGGTGGATATCGGCGACCAGCAGGCGCGCGTTGCCGAGTGCGATGAAGGTGGCTTCGGCGACCTGGTGCACGATCGGTGCCGGGTCGCCGGCCCGATAGGCGGTGAGCGCGGCGAAATAGTCGTCGACGCGGGTCAGCAGTCCGGCGGCGATCGGGACCGTCGCCTGTTCGGTGACGCCCTTCGACCGCAGCATCGCGTGCAGCATCGCCCGCCCGGTCCGTCCATTGCCGTCGATGAACGGGTGAATCGTCTCGAAGTGCGCGTGTGCGAGGGCGGTATGAGCCAGCGCCGGAATGTCGTCGCGCCGGATGAACCGGAGCAGATCGTCGATCGAATCCGGTACGCGGGCGTGATGTGGAGCGACGAAGGCCGCACCATGTGGGCCCACATTGTCGCCACCGATCCACACCTGCTGGGCCCGCCACCGCCCGGCCGACTCCGGCTCGTGCACCATCAGCGCGGCATGCATCTCCAGGAGCAGACGCTCGTCGACCTCGCCGACCAGGTTCATCGCGGTCCGCATCGCACGGACATTGCCCACGATCTCGACCGCGTTGCGCTGGTCGGTGCCGCCGATCTCGGCCAGCGCGATCGCCTTGGCTCCCGAGGTCAGGTGTTCGATCTGGGAGGAGGACGCGGATTCGGTCCGCAGCAGGATCGCGCCGAACGGCGTGAGGTCGGCACCGACCAGGGTGTCGAACCGGGTGATCTCCACGGTGGCGGCGTCGGCGGCGGCCAAGACGTCCGAGGGCAGGCAGACGGACTGTTCGGCGATCGTCGGCACCACTGCGGCCCGGTACGGCCCCGTGTGCCGTGCACGCACTCGGCGTGAGAGCAACTCGGCCGGAATTGTCGGAGTCCAATCGTGAGACTCCCAGGTGACAGACGGCCACACGGCATCTGACGACATCCTGCCATCTTATCATCATTTATTCGATAAATGATCACACCTGGCGGGGATGGTCACGCTTCGGAGGATTCGGGGCGGCGGGAGGGGGCGGTGCGGGCGTGGGTGGCGTAGAGGGTGAGGCCGACGAAGGTGAGGCCGCCTACGAGGTTGCCTATGACTGTGGGGATTTCGTTCCAGATGAGGTAGTCGCCGAGGGAGAAGTCGCCGCCGAGGAGGAGGCCGGACGGGAACAGGAACATGTTGACGATGGAGTGTTCGAAGCCCATGTAGAAGAAGAGCATGATGGGCATCCACATGGCGATCACCTTGCCGGAGACCGAGGTGGACATCATGGCGGCGACCACGCCGGTGGAGACCATCCAGTTGCACAGGACGGCGCGGATGAAGAGGGTGAGCATGCCCGCGGCGCCGTATTCGGCGTAGCCGAGGGTGCGGGCCTCGCCGATCTCGCCGAGTTTCTGGCCGACGGCGCTGGGGTCGACGGAGAAGCCCATGGTCAGGATGATCGCCATCATGACGGCGACGGTGAACGCGCCGGCGAAGTTGCCGACGAAGACCAGGCCCCAGTTGCGCAGCATCGAGCGCACGGTGACGCCGCGGCGCTTGTCGAGCAGGGCCAGCGGGACCAGCGTGAAAACGCCGGTGAGCAGGTCGAATCCGAGCAGGTACAGCATGCAGAAGCCGACCGGGAAGAGGACGGCGCCCAGCAGCGGCTGGCCGGTGTTGACGGTGATGGTGACCGCGAACGCCGCGGCGAGGGCGAGGATCGCGCCCGCCATGTAGGCGCGGATCACGGTGTCCCTGGTGGACATGAATGCCTTGGCTTCGCCCGCGTCGATCATCTTCTCGACGAAGTCCGCTGGTTTGAGATACGACATGTGACCCCTTCGTAGTGCTTCCAGCACAGTAGTTTTCGCCGCCGAGGTTGCCTCGCGATCACCGGAAGTTGCCACTCGGTAAATAGTGGTATTCCACTATGGCGGGCGGGTGCGGGCGGATGGCAGGCTGACGAAGTCCCCGACCGAGGAGCCCGTATGCAACCGATCATGAGCAAGTCCGCCGCCGCCGATCTCGTCGTCGCCGCCCGCATCCGCAAAGGCCTGACCTGGGCTGCCATCGCGGAATCGCTGGGCGCGCCGCTGGTCTGGACGACAGCGGCCCTGCTCGGTCAGCACCCGATGACCGAGGAGCAGGCGGCCGCGGCCTGCGCGCTCCTCGACCTGGACGAGACCGTCGCCGAGAGCCTGCGTCTGCAGCCCTCGCGCGGCGCCGACCCGGCGCAACTGGCCGATCCCACCATCTATCGCCTGGTCGAGGCGGTCTCGGTCTACGGCCCGGCGCTCAAGGCTCTCATCCACGAGGAATTCGGCGACGGCATCATGAGCGCCATCAACTTCAACATCGACATCGCCCGCCGCCCCCACCCCGACGGCGACCGCGTGGTCATCACCCTCGACGGCAAGTTCCTCGACTACCGTTGGTGATCGCGGTCCGCGCGCATCCCGTCACCCGCGATCTCGGTCGCGGTTCCTGATCCGGTCGAAGACCGCGCGCTGATCTTCCTCGGCCTGCCGGTCCTGACACGGTCGGCAACCCCACTGCGGCGAGACGTTGGTGACGCAGCATCCGCCCAGGATGTACTCGCCCCGCTCGGCGGCCTGGAACGACTCGAAGGTGGGGTAGCCGTAGAGGATCCGGAGCATCGGGCCATCGCATTCCGGGCAGCGCGGTGCGTTTTCCTGTGTGTTGGGCACCGGTAGAGCTTGCCGGATCGATGGTCACCGGAGAGCCGAATCGAGGTAGTCGGACGCGGGGTTCGCCGAGTCGCGCGGTGACCGCGTCGTCATCGCCGGCGCGGCCCTCGACCATCGCTGGTAGGTCAGGCCTCCGGGCGTGTCGGGGCCGCGGCGACCGCCCGCGCCTCAGGATCGCCGACCGGCAGGGGTTCGGGTTCGCCGAGACGGACGATGATCACGCCGAGGAGAATCAGCGCGCCGCCGAGTAATTGGATCGGACGGGGGGCCTCGCCGAGCAGGGCCCAGGCGAACAGCAGGGCGGCCAGCACCTCGGTGAGGGCGACGAACGAGGCCAGCCGGGAACCCAGGCGGCGGGTGGCGGCGATGCCGGTGACGTAGGCGATCGCGGCGGTGACGATGCCGATCAGCAGGATCGGGACCCACCACGGCGTGCTGAAATCGTCGAACACGACTGTCGCGGTGGTGGCGTGCAGCGGCACGATGCCGACCAGGCCGGCCAGCACCAGCGTGACCCCGCCGACCAGCAGGCCGCCCGCGGCCAGGACCGTGCCGGGCAGCTCGCCGCCCTGGGCGGAGAGCACGAAATACGCGGCGGCGCCGATCATCGCGGCCAGTGCCCAGGTGATGCCGATCGGATCGGTCGACACCCCGGCGAGGATGTCGAGCACCAGCAGCAGTCCGGTGATGCCGAGCGCGGCACCGGCCAGGGTGGCCGCGCCGGGGCGCTGGCGGTGCCGTGCCCACATCCAGCCGACGACGGCGATCGGCGCGGTGTATTCGATCAGCAACGCCGCGCCGACTTCCATGTGGGCGACCGCGTTGAAGTAGGCCAGCTGGGTGCCGGCTACGGCGAGTAGCCCGTACAGCACGATCAGGGTCGCGTTGGCGCGCAACAGGTTCCAGTTCCCCCGGAGCTGGGGGAGGGCGACGGGCAAGAGGACGACCCCGGCGAGCAGTACGCGCGCGGCGACGACGGCGGCCGCGCTCCAGCCCGCGTTCATCAGCCCGCGCGCGAGTGGGCCGGACAGGCCGAACGCGGTGGCGGAGGCCAGCGCGAAGAGCAGGCCGGTGCGGATCCGGCTGCTCGCCAGTCCGTCATGAGTCAAAGTCGCCATGACTAATGACGGTAAGCAGGCTGCGGTAATATGTCAACGTGGTTTTCGCTCATGACACCGAGGCGGCGCTGCTGGCGGCGGTCGAGCTGGTCAATTCCGCGGAGGACCCCGACACCCTCACCTGCACCGACCAGCTCGACGAGTTCTTCGTGCGGCACGTCTACACGGGTGTGCACACCGGCGACGCCGCGGAACTGGCCGCGGTGCGGGCCCTGCGCGCGCCGCTGCGCCGGATGCTCACCAGCGACCGGGACCGCGCGGTGGTCCTGGTGAACGAGACCCTGGCCGAGCATCGCGCGGTGCCGCAGCTGGTCCGGCACGGTGAGGTCGACTATCACGTACACGCCGTCCCGGCCGAGGCCCCGCTGCCGGTCCGCATCGCCGTCGAGACCGCGATGGCCATGATCGATCTGATCCGTGCCGACGACCTGAGCCGCCTGTCGATCTGCGCCGACGACACCTGCGACGGCCTGGTACTTGACCTGTCCCGCAACCGTTCCCGCCGCTACTGCAGCACTGCCTGCGGCAATCGCAACGCCGTCGCGGCCTACCGGGCCAGGCAGCGCTAGAGCGAGCGCACCTTCGGGCATTTCTTGCCCGCCAGGTGACACTTGTCCTCGAACCCGGCGGGCAGCCACGTCCCGTTGCGCAGCAGCGGATGGTGCGGGAAATGTCGCAGGGCCGCGGTGACGAAGATCAGGGGCGCCCAGGCGCTGCGGATCTGCAGTTGCTGGAGGGTCCCGGCGCGGTCGGGGAACCGGCAGCCGACCAGGTCGGGCGCGGTCAGGTCGACGCTCTCCAATGCCGACCAGTACAGCGAGAACGATCGCTCCGGGTTGGCCAGGTGAATCCGGTGCTGGGAGATCATCGCCGATCCCGGACGTTCGGCCACCCAGCGCGGTTGCGTCGCGGCCTCGGCCCGCAGCCGCCGCGACTCGTTGCGCACCGCGTTGCCCAGGTGGGCGACGGCGCCGAGGGGCGTCCGCCCGTCGGCGCGCACCTGGCCGCGCACCCACTTGCCGTTCCCCGGTCCGCGCCAGGTGAACCACTGGACGCCGCCGTCGGCGAAGCAGGTCTCGCCGGGGTCGAGCCGAACCCTGGTCGCGGTGGACGGTATCCGCTCGCCCCGGCCCGAAGCGAGCAGTTCGGCCACGCCGCACGTGTACAGCAGGTAGTCGTCGAACCAGGTCCAGCCCGCCTGCTCGGCCAGGGCCCGATCGATGTCGGCCAGCGGGTCGAACACGTCTCTCACCACCCACTCACAACGTGCGAACTCTCCTTCCGTCAACGGTAGCGGAGAGTCCACACGGCCCCTCAGCGCTCGCTGTCGAGGGCTGCCATCTGCGCGGGCGCGTACCGCTCGCCCGCCACCGCCGTGGCCGGGGTGGCGGCCTCGATCGCGGTCAGTTCCCGCTCGGTCAGCGCTATCCGCAGTGCGTCCAGGGTCTCGGTCAGGCGGGTGCGGCTGCGCGCGCCGATCACCGGGACGATGTCCTCGCCACGATGCAGGGCCCACGCGATCGCGAGCTGGGCGACCGAAACGCCCTTGGCAGCAGCGATTTCCGCGAGCGCCTCGACCAGGCGCAGATTGCGGGTGAGGTTCTCGCCCTGGAAGCGCGGGCTGTGGGTGCGGAAGTCGGTGGCGTCGGTGGGCGCGCCCGCGCGGAAGGTGTCGCTGAGCAGGCCGCGCGAGAGCACGCCGTAGGCGGTGATCCCGACACCGAGTTCCCTTGCCGCCGGCAGGATCTCGTCCTCGATGCCGCGCGAGAGCAGCGAGTACTCGATCTGCAGATCGACGATCGGGTGCACAGCGGCGGCCCGGCGCAGCGTGTCGGCACCGACTTCGGACAGGCCGATGTGGCGGACATAGCCGGCTTCGACCAGGTCGGCGATGGCGCCGACGGTGTCCTCGATCGGCACCTCGGGATCGAGTCGGGCCGGGCGGTAGATGTCGATGTGGTCGACACCGAGCCGGGTGAGGCTGTAGGTGAGCGAATTGCGGACGGCGGCGGGCCTGCCGTCGAAGCCGGCGAAGGAGCCGTCCGGGCCACGCAGCGCGCCGAACTTCACGCTCAGCACCACGTCCTCGCGGGCCCGTTCGGCGATGGCATTGCCGATCAGCAGTTCGTTGTGGCCGGCGCCGTAGAAGTCGCCGGTGTCGACGAGGTTGATACCAGCGTCGATCGCGGCGTGCAGGGTGGCGGTGGATTCGCGGTCGTCGGCGGCGCCGTACATACCGGACATGCCCATCGCGCCGAGGCCGATGCGGCTGACCCGGGGACCGGTGTCGCCGAGGGAGGTCGAGGGGGAGTGTCGGAAATTCGTCATGACCTCAGCCTGCGTGGGGTGTGCCGGACGCGGCAGAGAGCGTTCATCGGGGGATCGCCGGTCCCTGGCTGGGCCGCGCGCGGTCGCGCACCATGGAGGGATGGACCGCTCCGAGCTCGCCGACTTCCTGCGCAGGCACCGCGAACAGCTGACGCCCGCCGACGTCGGCCTGCCGCCCGGGGTGCGCCGGCGAACTCCCGGGCTGCGCCGCGACGAGGTCGCCCTGCTCACCGGCATGTCGACCGACTACTACACCCGGCTGGAGCAGGCGCGCGGACCGCGCCCGTCGACCCAGGTGCTGGCCGCGCTGGCCCGGGCGCTGCGGCTGAGCGCCGACGAACGCGACCACCTGTTCCATCTGTGCGGTCACCAGTCCCCGGATCGGGAGCTGCGGGACAAGCACGTCGGGCCGGGTCTGCTGCACATGCTGTCCAAACTCGACGACACCCCGGCCGCCGTGATCACCGAGCTCGGCGAAGTGCTCGTCCAGAACCGCATGCACACCCTGCTGGCGGGCGATCACGGCGAGCGCAACGGTCTCGACCGCTACTACGCCTGGCGGTGGTTCACCGATCCCGCCGCCAGGGCGGTGTTCCCGGAAGCGGATTGGGATCGGCTCAGCCGCAGCCATGTCGCCGACCTGCGCGCCACCGCGGCACGCCGGGCAGGCGACGCCGAAGTCGCCCACTACATCGCCGAATTACGCAGCACCAGTCCCGAATTCGAGGCGCTGTGGAACGAACACGAGGTGGCCGTGCGGGTCACCGACAGCAAGCGGTTCGCGCATCCCGAGGTCGGGCTGATCGACACGATCTGCGAGGTCCTGGTCACCAGGAACGCGGCGCAGCGGTTGCTCGTCTACCTGCCCAGGCCCGGGACCGACGCCGCCGAGAAGATGGCGTTGCTGCGCGTGATCGGTACCCAGCGCCTGAGTCCGGCGTGACCGTCAGGGCGCCCCGGTGACGTAGGCGAGCGCGGTGTCGACGGCCGGTTGCCCGCCGGCCAGCGCGTACCCGGCCAGCGCGCCGATCGCCGCGCCTGCCACCGTCGCCACCGGCACGGTGATGAAGTCCAGGACGAACAGCCCGAGCGGGAACCCGAGGACGAAGCCGATCGCCGCCCCGATCACGGCGCCCTGGATGATCTGCGGCTGCAGTCGCTGGGTCTCGGCGAAGAAGCGTTCCTGCGCGCTGATATCGCGCACCGGGGTATCGGACTCGCCGACCGGAGTGAGGGTGAGGCTGGTGCCCGCCGCGTCGATGGCCGGCGTCAGCGGCACCTCGCGCTCGCCGAGGCGGACGACCATCGGCAGCGCGGCGATCACCGTGCCCGCGGCATCGGTCACGGTGACGACCTTCGCGTCGTGCACCAGCTGGAACCGGCCCGCGTCGAGCGTGGTCACCACGGCACGCCGATCCTCGGACACGCCGACCTGGTAGTTCACGTCCTTGTCGACGCCGCGCAGCTGGACGCCGGGCTCGGTGCCGGCCGGTTCGGGCTCGGCGGTCCCGACTCCCGTGCCCGCCAGGGTGACCCCCACCGCCAGCAGCGCCGCGCCGATCACAGTGCCGATCCTCATCCCGCCAAGCCTCCCGCTGATCCACCGGGACCGAATCGTCCCGTTCGTCGCGGCAAACCTAACCGCTGAGCGGCTTTTCGGAAAGTTGTCGGGCGGTCAGCGCGACGCGGCCGACCGTCCCGCATCGGCATTCGGCCTGCGCGCGAAGTCCGGCGCGTGCTCGGGGCGGAGGCCGATACCGCCGAGGTACGCGGCGAGCCCGGCCAGCATCGGCACGGCGTCGACGACCCGCAGCGGCAGTGGGGCAGTGGTCAGCTCACCGCGCAGGGCGGGCGCGATCAGCAGGTCGTGCTCGCCGCGCTGGGAGCGCTGGGTGAAGCTCGCGGGCAGCATCCGCCTGCGCTGCACCTTCTCCAGGTCGGCGGTGCGCACCGTCCCGTCCAGCAACGGCCGCGCGAGCAGGCGCGCGGCCGCGACGGCGTCCTGGACAGCCAGGTTCACGCCGACACCGCCGACCGGCGACATCGTGTGCGCGGCGTCGCCGATGCACAGCAGGCCGGGCACGTACCAGCGATCCAGCATCCCGACGGTCACCTCGAGCAGTTTCACGTCGTCCCAGGACCCGATCGCCGCGGTCGCCTCGGTGGGCCAGCCGAACAGCTCGGTGACGCGTTCGCGGAGCCATGCCACGTCGTGGGCGGCCCGCAGGGCCGCGTCGCGACCCTTCTCGATGATGTAACCGGTCTGGTAGTAGTCGCCGCGGTCGATCGCCACCGCCGAGTTCCCGCTGGTGAAGCGGGCTTGCACCGCGCCACCATCGGTGTCGTCGGCGCCCTTCGGGACGCGGAAGAACCACATGTCCATCGGCACGTCCTCGCTGCGCTGGCGGAGTCCGGCGGCCTCGCGCGCTACGGAATCGCGTCCGTCGCAGGCGATCACGAGGTCGGCGCGCAGGGTGTGCTCGGTGCCGTGGGCGTCGCGGTATCGCACCCCGGTGACGGTATCGGCCTGGTGGATGAGCCCGGTGACGGTCGAGCGCATGCGGAGCGTGAAGGTCGGCTCGGTGGCGGCGGCGCGGACCAGCAGGTCGAGGAAGTCCCACTGCGGGACCATCGCGATGTGGCGGTACCGGCCGGGAATCCGGCTGAGGTCGGCGGCGACGACCATCCGATCGCCGGCGTACATGCACATCCTGGTCAGCGTGGACTGCGGGAGCCGGGCGAAGTCCACGCCGAGGCCGAGTTCGTCGAGCAGTCGCACGGTCGACGGGTGCACGGTGTCGCCGCGGAAATCGCGCAGGAAGTCGGGGTGCTTCTCCAGCACCGTCACCTCGACGCCCGCCCTGGCCAGCAGCAGGCCCGCCATCGTGCCCGCCGGTCCGCCGCCGACGATGCAGCATGTCGTCTTGTCCATGTCTCCCCCTCGAACACCGATGTCTACGACGGAGCGTAGTAGTCAATCCGGGGGCAGGTCCAGGGTTTTCGGAAATCTTCGACCGCCCTTGACGAGGAGGCATGGCCGCGCAATACTGAACTAGATGGTTCAGTATGACTTCCTGGATGCCTCGTTCGGGGCGCTCGCGGACCCCACCCGGCGGGGCATCCTCGAGCAACTCGGGCGTGGGCCCGCCAGCATCAGCGAGTTGGCCGAGCGGTTCGAGATGACCCTGACCGGCATCAAGAAGCACATCGGCCTGCTCGAGAACGCGGGCATGGTGGTCACCGAGAAGCGTGGCCGGGTCCGGTACTGCCGGATCGGCGAGCACGTCTTCGATCGAGAGGTGGCCTGGATGCAGGGTTATCGGCAGATGCTCGAAGCCCGGATGGACCGTCTCGGTGAATTCCTCGAACGAACGGAGCCAGAGCAATGAGCACAACGACCAACGACGCGGTCATCACCTCGACTTCGGACCGCGAAGTCCACATCGAACGCGATTTCGACGCACCGCTGGACCGGGTGTGGAACGCCTACAGCCGGATCGAACAGCTCTCGCGGTGGTGGGGCCGCGGCCATGTCGTCGACGTCGAGCGCTGGGAGTTCCGCAAGGGCGGCCACTGGCGCTTCGTCGAACACGACGGCGACGAGTCCTACGGCTTCGAGGGCCGCTTCCGCGAGATCACCCCGAAGGAGCGCATCGTGCAGTCCTTCGAGTGGGACGGCATGCCCGCCCACATCTCGATCGACTCGACCACCTTCGTCGACCTCGGCAACGGCCGCACCAGGGTCGTCACCGACAGCATCTTCCACACCGCCGAGGAATGCGCGGGCATGCTCGCCTCGGGTATGGAAGGCGGCCTCAACGACAGCTACCGCGCCCTCGACGCCCTGCTGGCCGACGGCCGCTAGCGGCCGTCGGATCCGGCGCCGCGGGAGGCGGCGCCGGATCAGCGGTGGGCGCAGCCGGTCGCCCGCTTGCGTGGCTTCAAACGCAGCGGCGGCAGCGGCGGGGCGGGAATCCGCTCGTCCGGCGCGTGGCCGACCACCTCGGCGAAACGGCTGGTGTCGTGGGCTTCCCAGGCATTGCGGGCCGCGACGATCTCGTCGTGACTGCGGCCGACGAAGTTCCACCACATCACCAGTTCCTCGGCGAATGGTTCACCGCCGATCAGCGCGAAGTGCGCGCCCTCGGTGCTGGTCAGGCGCACCTCGGCCCGATCGGTGCCCAGATACAGCAGGGGGCCGGGCGAGAGTTCGGTCCCGTCCACCACCACGGTGCCCTCGACGACCAGCACCGCGTGCTCGAAGGCGCGTTCCAGCGGCAGCCGCACCTCGGCGCCGGAGTCGAGCACGATATCCGCCCCGACGATCGGTGTGTAGGCCCGTGCCGGTGAGGTGACGCCGCCCAGCGTGCCGATCAGCACGGTGGCCCGCAGCCCCGGTTCCTCGTACACGGGCAGCTCGCGATGCTGCTCGAAATGCGGTTCGATCCCGGTCGCGGTGCCGGGCAGCGCGATCCACAGCTGCAGCCCGTTGCCCGCGTGGGCGCCGGGGACGCCGAACTCCGAATGGGCGATACCGCGGCCCGAGGTCATCAGGTTCAGCTGGCCCGGCTCGATCTCGACGTCGGAGCCCACCGAATCCCGGTGCCGGATCCGGCCGTCGAACGGCCACGTCACCGTCTGCAGGCCGATGTGCGGGTGCGGCAGGATATCGGGCGACGCGCCGGTCCGGGTGACGGTCGGCGAACCGAACCGGTCCAGGAAACACCACGCGCCGACGGTCGGCAGATCCCGTTGCGGCAGGGTGCGTTCGACGTACACACCGCGCACGCCACCGAGGGGTACCTCCCTGGCGGGGTACAGCTCGGTGATCGGTCCCGGACTCGGCGACGGCTCGCACACCGCCTCCGTGGGATCGAGCTCCAGATCGCTCACTTGGCGATGCCCTTGCCGACGACGTGCGCGTCGTACTCGGGGTGCTTGTCGAGCCAGCCGCGGATGAACGGGCAGTGCGCGGTGATGGTGCGCCCGCGCGCGATCACGTCCTCGACGGCCTGGCGGGCGAGCACGCTGCCCAGGCCCTTGCCCGCGAAGGCGCCGTCGATCTCGGTGTGGATGAAATCGGTGTCGTTGTCGCGCTCGATGTACTCGGCGAAGCCGGCCAGTGCGCCGTCGTAGAACACGTCGTAGCGGTTCTTCTCCGGGTTGCGCACGACCCGGCGCTCGGGCTCGGTCGACGCGGGCTGCGCGGCGGGGGTGGTCTCGGACATCTTCTTGCGCTCCTTCCGCACCGGAACAGGGTGCGCGCTCAGGATCGACACGCGGTTGAACGCGCCGATCGCGACGGCGATCCAGATGATCACCGAGATCTGTTCCTCGGACCAATGCTCGCGTGCGATCTCGTATTCCCGATCGGTGCGCTCCTCGTCGGGCAGGGTGGTGACGGCCTCGGCCAGCCCCAGCGCGGCCCGGTCGGCGGCCGAGTACGTGCCGCCGCGCCGCCACGCGGGCAGCACCGCGATCTCCTGTGCCGACAAGCCGGCGCCGAGGCCCGCGTGCTCGTGCACGTCGAGGCAGTACGGGCAGCCGTTGATCTGGGAGACCCGCAGATTGATCAGCTCGATCAGCCGCCGCTCGATCCCCGCGGCCGCCGCGGCGGCGCGGATCTCGGCGGCGGTCGCGCTGAGCGCTTTGAAGATCGCGGGGTGCTGCTTGTCGATCCACACGCGGTCGTGGCGTTCGGTCACTCTCGCGATGCTAGCGCCGCGCGCCGCGGCCCGTCGGACCGCGGCGCGCCGACGGCTATTCCCGACCTGCGGAGGTGAAGGACATGTCGGCGTAGCGGTTGCCCGCCACTTGCCCGGCGATCGGCTCCAGCGTGGCGAGCTCCTCGGCGGTGAGCCGCACCGTGGCCGCCGCGACGTTCTCGGCCAGCCGGACGCGCTTGCGGGTGCCGGGGATCGGCACCACCGGCAGGCCGTGCGCCTCGGCGCGCGCGTGCACCCACGCCAGCGCCGCCTGGGCCTGGGTGATCCCGTGCGCCGCGGCGATCGCGGCCAGCGGGGCGAGCAGCTCGGCGTTGTGCTCGGCGTTGTCGCCGGTGAAGCGGGGCTGGAACCGGCGGAAGTCCTTGTCGCCGAGGTCCTTCGCGGTGCGGAACGCGCCGGTGAGGAAGCCACGACCCAGCGGCGAGTACGGCACGAACGCCACGCCGAGTTCGGCGGCGGCGGGCACCGCGGTGCGCTCGACGTCGCGGGAGAACAGCGACCACTCCGACTGCACGGCCGCGATCGGGTGCACCGCGTGCGCGGCGCGCAGTTCGTCGCCGGTCACCTCCGAGAGCCCCAGCGCGCGCACCTTGCCCGCCGCGACGAGTTCGGCCAGCGTGCCGACGGTCTCCTCGATCGGCACCCGCGGATCGCGCCGGTGCATGTAGTACAGGTCGATCGTGTCGATGCCGAGCCTGCGCAGGCTCGCGTCGACCGCGGCGCGGATGTAGCCGGGGGAGTTGTCGAAGCCGCGGTAGGCGGGATCGTCGGCCTTGCGCACGATGCCGAACTTGGTCGCGATCACCAGCTCGTCGCGATGGGCGCGGACGAACTCGGACAGGAACTCCTCGTTGTGGCCCGAGCCGTAGATGTCGGCGGTGTCGAACAGGGTGACGCCGAGTTCGAGCGCGTGCTCGAGGGTGGCGCGCGATTCGGCCGGATCGGTCTCGCCGTAGAACTCGCTGATGCCCATGCAGCCCAGGCCCTGCACGCCGACCAGCGGGCCGTCGGTGCCGAGGGTGGTGGTGGGCAGCATCGCGGTGGTGCTCATGTATCGGTTCCTTCGCTCGTGGACGCGGTGCGCGTGGCCGGCCGGTCGGCCTCGGATCTGCCCTCGTAGATGGCGATCTTGTAGTCGAGGACGGCCACGGTCTGCTGGAGTTCCGCGATCTTGTCGAGCACGTCGGACCTGGTCTGGCGGAACATCGCGAGCCGCTCCGGGTAGGTCTGCTCACCCGCCTTGACCAGTTCGGCGTAGCGGATCATGTCGGCCACCGGCATGCCGGTCATCCGCAACCGCTTGATCAGCGTCAGCCATTCCAGGTCGCGGTCGCTGAAGCGCCGGTTGCCGGTGTGGTCGCGGCCGACGTAGCTCATCAGCCCGATCCGCTCGTACCAGCGCAGGGTGTCGCGACTGAGGCCCGATCGCTCGGCGACCTGGCCGATCGAGTATCGCGGGCGTTCGCGATCGTCGTCCCCGGCGGTGCTGCGCAGGGCCGCGTCCTGATCCATCGTGCTCGTCCCTTTCTCGTGGAACCCCACCGACGCTATCCACCTGGAGTGCGCTCCAAGCAAGACTTATTCTCGCGGGACGAGCGAATTCAGTTGTACTTCGGCAGTTCCTGCACGGCCCACCGGTTGCCGTCGGGGTCGGCGAAGAAGGTGAACAGGCCCCAGCCCATGTCCTGCACCGGGCTGGCCTCCACGCCCGCGGCCACGAGCTGCTCGTAGGCCTGCTGGGCGCTGGGGACGACCATCTGCATGCCCTCGACGCTGCCGGGGGCCGCACTGGTCAGGCCGCGGCCGATGCAGATCGAGCAGCCGGAGCCGGGCGGGGTGAGCTGGACGAAGCGGATGTCCGGGCTCGGGGTGTGGTCGTGATCGGCGTTGAAACCGATGCTGGTGTAGAAGTCCTTGGCCCGATCGACATCGGTGACCGGGATGGCAACGAGTTCGATTTTCCAATCCATGCCGTTCAGCATGGCACCAGAGGCCGACAGAAACGTAGTGTGGATCACATGGCAGGTAAGGACATCGACCGCGTCAGGGCCCGATCGGCCTGGGAGACGGTCAAGGAGAGCCCGGTGATCACCGCGATCGCGGTGGCGCCGGTGGTGCTGGTGCTCGGCGTGGTGTGGTGGCTGACGAACGGTTTCGTCGCCTTCGTGCTGCTCGCCCTGCTGGGGGTCGGCATCGTCGTCGGCGGCAAGCTGCTCAAGTAGCCGCGTCCGCCCTCAGCGGGGCACGTGGAAGTACGTGAGTTCACCCGAACCCGGGTCCAGCTGTGCCCACGGCCGGTCGAACTCGAGCACGGCCAGCGCCGAGGTGGGAAATTTGCGGCTGAGCTCGGTCGCCTGATCGGAGTCGCGATTGGCCGCGAGTTCCCAAGCGGTCCACGGGATTCCGGGCACGTGCCCGACGACGAGCAGCGTGCCGACGGCATCGTCGGTGAGCTGGACCAGCTCGATCAGGGTGTGCGGGTTCGCCTCGTAGATGTCGTCGGTGTACTCCACCGGCGCATCGATCCCGGTCGCGGCGAGCGTCTGCCTGGTCCTGGTGGCGGTCGAGCAGCGCACGGCGTCGATCGGCGGCTGGGTGGCCCGCAGCCAGTCACCAGCCAGGGCCGCCTCCCGCTGCCCACGCGGCGCCAGCGGGCGGGCGTGATCGCCGACACCGTCGGGGTATGCCGATTTTCCGTGCCGCATGAGGATCAGGGTCGCCACCATGGGAACCACCGTAATCCCGACCGCCGGTGAGGTAGCGGTCACACTCGAGGCACACTGAAAGCTGCGTCACCGTAGATGTGTTCGTGGCACACCCGCCGCGGGCCCGCCACGGACGACGTCTCGAGCCACCGACCACACATTTCGAGGATCTGCACACTATGGCCTACGTCATCACGCAGCGTTGTTGCAACGACGCCAGCTGCGTCACCGAGTGCCCGGTCGACTGCATCCGTCCGACCCCGGATCAGCCGGAATTCGCCACGGCGGAGATGCTGTACATCGACCCCGACACCTGCATCGACTGCGGAGCCTGTGTCGACGCGTGCCCGGTGGACGCCATCTTCTCCGAGGACGACCTGCTCGCCTCGCTGGCCAGGTACCGCGAGATCAACGCCGCCTACTTCCAGCGCCACCCGCTGGAGTCGAACTTCGATCCGCTGGCGACCCCGACCCGTCCGCCCAAGGACCTGGGCACGCTGCGCGTCGCGATCGTCGGCGCCGGCCCGGCCGCCTGCTACGCCGCCGACGAACTGCTGCGCCGCAGCGACGTCGAGGTCGAGATGTTCGACCGGCTGCCGACCCCGTGGGGTCTGGTCCGGGCGGGCGTCGCGCCCGACCATGCGGGCACCAAGAACGTGGCGAACATGTTCGACTCGGCCTTCCGCCGCGAGACGCTGCAGTACTACCTCAACGTCGAGGTCGGTCAGCACATCGACCATCAGGAACTGCTCGATCACCACCACGCGGTGATCTACGCGGTCGGCGCGTCCAGCGATCGCAAGCTCGGCGTGCCCGGCGAGGACCTGCCCGGCAGTCACTCGGCCACCGAGTTCGTCGCCTGGTACAACGGCCACCCCGACTTCGCCGATCGCGAGTTCGACCTGTCGGGCGAGCGCGCGGTGATCGTCGGTAACGGCAATGTCGCGCTCGACGTCGCTCGCGTGCTCACTGTCGACCCGGACGAGCTCGCCAAGACCGACATCGCCGACCACGCCCTGGACGCGCTGCGCAACAGCAACATCCGCGAGGTGGTGATCCTGGGCAGGCGCGGCCCGCTGCAAGCCGCCTACAGCACCCCGGAGTTCCTGTCGCTGACGCACCTGAAGGGCGTCGACGTCGTCGTCGATCCGGCCGATCTGGCGCTGGACCCGCACAGCCAGGCGCTGCTCGACGACCCGAACATCGAGCCGTCGCTGCGGCTGAAGTACACCCTCGCGCAGGAGTACTCCACCGCCGAGCACGATCCCGCGCACAAGCGGATCGTCTTCCGCTACCTGACCACGCCGACCGCGGTGCACGGCGAGGACAAGGCAACCTCGATCGAGTTCGCGCACAACGAGCTGACCGAGGAGAACGGTCAGCTCGTGGCGACCGCCACCGATCGCACCGAGTCGCTCGACACCGGTCTGGTGCTGCGTTCGATCGGTTACCGCGGCGTGCCGATCGCGGGTCTGCCCTTCGACGAGCGGCGCGGCACCGTGCCCAGCGAGCACGGCCGGGTCATCGAGGCGACCGAGCCGGTGCCGGGCGTGTACGTCTCCGGCTGGATCAAGCGCGGCCCGCGCGGCGTGATCGGCTCCAATCGGGTCGACGCGGAGGAAACGGTGGAGGCGCTGATCGCCGACTTCATCGCGGGCAAGCTCACCGCGCCGACCGGTGACCGGGCGGCGCTGCAGGCGCTGCTCGCGCAGCGGCAGCCGGAGCTGGTCGACCGGAAGGGCTGGAAGACCATCGACCAGGCCGAGAAGGCCGCGGGCAAGGCGGCGGGCAGGCCGCGGGTCAAGTTCACCACCCGCGCCGATCTGCTCAAAGCGGCCAAGGGCTAGCCGAGGCAGCCCCGGTCCGCGCGGCGGGCCGGGGCTACTCCGGCAGGGGCATGATCCGGACGACGGTCGTGGTGATCCCGCCGACCACGAACCACAGCCGCAGTACCGGGCGGCCGGTCCGGTCGCCCGATTCGTAGCGGCCGCGCACCGTGATGTGCTCACGGGCCAGCACCGGGGCCACGTATTCGATGACCGCGCGGTGCGGTCCGGCGACCAGCTTGGGGTAGTCGACCAGGAACTGCTCGACCGCCTGCCAGTAGCAGGTGTGGTTGACGTGGTTGTACTGGTCGATATCGGTCGCGCGGACCGGGAACGGCAGATCGGTGTCGGACTCGCGCGGGGCCGGATCGGTCAGGTAGGGCCGCCAGCGCAACCGGTGCTCGTCGGTGGATCGGGCCAGGTAGGCCAGGCCCTCGTCGCTGATCCGGGCGGGCAGATTGCTGGACTCGCTGAGGTTGATCCAGAAGCCCTCGGTCTCGATCAGCCCGCCGCCGTCGCTGGTGATCCGCGTGCGCATGTTCGTCCACCGGGTCGACATGCTCGAACACCAGCGGGTCAGGTGCACCTGGTCGGGCCAGGTGACCGGCCGGATGACGTCGATGACGGTGCGGCGCACGATCCAGGTGGGGTCGGTCCGATGCAGGGCCGTCTGATGCAGTTCGTCCCAGGAGATGTCCTGCAGATAGCGCGCCACGGCATCGAAGCGCAGCCGGTGATAGGGATCCACATCGCCAGCCCGGACGGGCCACGCCGCGGCGAAACCCATGCCCTCCTGGGGAAGCGGGGCCAGTGGCTGATCGAGTGACACGTGTGCTCCTTGCACGGCGCACCAGGTGTGCCGCGACTTCTTGCGTAGTTCTGCTGACGACTTTACGGGGCGCAGATCACACCCTCGCGCGGAGCCGGGGCAAGCGGTATCGAATTCCACCGGCTCCCGGTAGCCTGCAGGAATGGCCGGCGGGGCGATGGCGGGCTCGATGTTCGGGCGCTATGAATTGCGCAGACTCCTCGGAGTCGGCGGTATGGGGGAGGTCTACGAGGCCTACGACACCTCCAAGAATCGCACTGTCGCCGTCAAGGTGCTCAACCGCGATCTGGCCAGAGACCCCGTCTACGTGCAGCGATTCCGCCGGGAGTCGCACGCGATGGCGAGTGTGCAGGAGCCGCACGTCATCCCGGTGCACGACTGGGGTGAGGTCGACGGTGTCCTCTACATCGACATGCGGCTGGTCAAGGGCACCGATCTCAAGGACCGCCTGCAGCGGCACGGCAGGCTGACGCCCGGTGAGGCGGTGCAGGTGGTCGAACAGATCGCCGCCGCGCTCGACGCCGCCCACGAGATCGGCCTGATCCATCGCGACGTGAAGCCCGCCAACATCCTGCTCACCAGCAGCATGTTCGCCTACCTGGTCGACTTCGGCATCGCGCACACCGACTCCGATCCGCAGCTCACCAGCACCGGCAGCGCCGTCGGCTCGATGGCCTACATGGCGCCGGAACGCTTCGAGGACGCGCCGCTGACCGCCGCCGTCGACACCTACGCGCTGACCTGCGTGCTCTACGAGGCCCTGGTCGGGCGGGTCCCGTACCCGGTGAACAGCCTCGCAGGCGCGATCGGCTCGCATCAGATGGCGCCGCCGCCACGGCCCAGCGCCGTGGACCCGGCCCTGGAATTCTTCGATCCGGTGATCGATCGGGGCATGGCCAAGCGGCCGGGACAGCGCTACGCCACTCCCGGTGACCTGGCTCGCGCGGCCCGCGCCGCGCTGGTGCAGGGCGAGCGCGCGGCGCCGCGCACCGCGCCGGGCCCGCAAGTGGCGGCGGCGACCGTGGTCGGCCCGCTGACCGGGCCCCGGTCTTACGACACCGGTGAGCCGCCACCGCCGACGGTGTCCGGTCCCCAGGTGGTGGTGCCGCAGGCCGCCGGCCCGCAGCCGCAGTGGACGCCGCCGCCGGGCTATCGGATGAACGGTCCGCAGCCCACCCGGCCCGGCGGATACACCCACCCCTCCGCGCCGCTGCCGCTGCCGCCGCAGCGCGGGTCGTCGACGCCGATCCTGGCCGGTGCGCTGGGCGCGCTGATCGTGGTCGCGGTGGTCGGCGCGGCGGTGTGGATCATGCTCAGCGTCGGCGACGACAAGCAGCGGACCATCGCCGATCCGCCGATCACGACCACCGGCGACGTGGTCCCGCCGCCGGTGATCGAGACGGTCAGCCAGACCGTGCCGACCACCCGGATCGCGCCGACCCCGACCCCGACGACGGTGCCGCCGCTGCAATCGAGCGTCTCCGGCGCCGACGGCCAGGGCTTCCTGACCAGCCCGCGCTGCAACGACAACGACGCCGCGATGACGATCGCGCGCACCACCGGCTCCCGTGTCGTCATCTGCCACACCGGCGACAACCGCTACTACTACAAGGGCGCGCGCGCCAGCGACGGCCTCGGGATCGAACTCGACGACCCGGTGCCGACCGGCGGTGGTGGTTTCACCGCGACCAATCCGACCGACGGCACGCAGTATCAGCTCAGTTCGGCCGGACTCACCATCGTCAAGGGCGGCTCGGTGCTGGCCAGCGAGTCGGTGACGGAATTCGCCCATCGCTGATCGGTCCGCCGGGATATGTTCGCGGTAGAGGGTGTCACCGAGAGAGGTTCTGGAAAATGCGCGCAGCCCAGGTCGGCAAGCTGGATGGTCCGTCGGCGATCGAGATCGTCGAACTGCCCGAGCCGGTGGCCTATCCCGGTGGGGTCCTGATCGACGTGCACTCGGCGGGCATCGCCTTCCCGGACGTGCTGATGACGCGCGGCCTGTACCAGATGAAGCCGGGCCTGCCGTTCGTCGTCGGCGGCGAGGTGGCGGGGGTGGTGCGCGAGGCGCCGGAGGGCTCGGCCCTGCGCCCGGGTGATCGTGTCGCCGCGCTGACCATGCTCGGCAACGGTGTCGCCGAGGTGGCCGTCTCGCCCGAGCACGCCGTGTTCAAGCTGCCGGACAACGTCTCGCTCGACGCGGGCGCGGGCATTCTGTTCAACGACCTCACCGTCCACTTCTGCCTGACCAAGCGTGGCCGGATCGCCCAGGGCGAGACCGTGCTGGTGCACGGCGCGGCGGGCGGCATCGGCACCTCCACCCTGCGCATGGCCAGGGCGCTGGGCGCGGGCCGGGTGATCGCGGTGGTGAGTACCGAGTCGAAGGCGCAGGTGGCCAAGGCCAACGGCGCGACCGACGTGGTGCTGGCCGAGGGCTGGCTCGCCGCGGTGAAGGAGCTCACCGAGGGCCGTGGCGTCGACATCGTGCTCGACCCGGTGGGCGGCGACCGCTTCACCGACAGCGTCCGCTCGCTGGCCGGTGGCGGCAGGCTGCTGGTCGTCGGTTTCACCGCGGGCGAGATCCCGACGGTGAAGGTGAACCGGCTGCTGCTCAAGAACGTCGAGGTGGTCGGGGCCGCGTGGGGCGAATGGGTGATGAGCCACCCGACCTACCTGGCCGAACAGTGGGCCGAGGTCGAGCCGCTGCTGGCCTCCGGCGCCATCCCCGCGCCCGAGCCGGTGCTGTACCCGCTGGAGAAGACGGCCGAAGCCGTTGCGGCGCTGGATAACCGGACCGCCACCGGCAAGGTCGTCGTGCGGCTGCGCTGAGCGGACGGTGCCCGCTCGTCCCGGCGGCGGTCGGTGGCGGGCGGTACTGTCCATGTCGTTCGCCGGGTCGTCGAAGGAGCCGCATGCAGCTGTCCAATCGGGTACTCAACCGGACGCTGCTCGCCCGCCAGCACCTGCTGGAGCGCTCGACGCTGACCGCCGCGCAGATGTGCGATCACCTCGTCGGTCTGCAAGCCCAGGATGTCCCGCCGCCGTTCGTCGGATTGTGGGGGCGGATCGCCGATTTCGATCCCGCCGTGGTCTCGGCGGGGCTCGAGGATCGCTCGCTGGTGCGGATCACCCTGATGCGCGGCACGATTCACCTGGTCACCCCGCCCGACGCGCTGCGCATCGCGCCGCACATCCAGCCGGAGCTGGAGAAGGTGCCGTTCCGCAAGGGCTTCAACTACGGCGCGATGGTCGGCCTCGAGCCCGACGAGGTGCGCGCCCACGGCGAAGCGGTGCTCGGTGCCGAGCCGATGTCGGCCACCGCGCTGCGCGACGAAGCGGCCAGGATCTATCCGGATCGCGACCCGGGCGCGATCGTCCAGACCTGGCTCTATCAACTACCCGTGCTGCAAACACCGCCGCGCGGGCGCTGGCGCGACAACAGCAGGCCGGTGTGGTCGCGGGTGCAACCCTGGCTCGACGCACCCCTCGACCCGAGCTATCCGGTGGCCGAACTGATCCTGCGGTATCTGCGCGCGTTCGGCCCGGCGAGCACCATGGACATGCAGGCGTGGTCGCGTCTGCCCGCGATGAAGCAGGCCGTGGCCGCGCTGGGCGATCGGGTCCGCACCTACACCGACGAGCGCGGGCGCACCCTCTACGACGCCGCCGACCTCACGCTCGCCGACCCCGATCTGCCCGCGCCGGTGCGGCTGCTCGGCTGGTACGACAACGCCCTGCTCTCGCACCAGGATCGTTCGCGGATCGTCGGTGACAGCTCCGCGCCGCCGTTGCGGGCCTTCGCCGCCAACGTCTCGCCGGTCCTGATCGACGGCTTCCTGGCCGGTCTGTACAAGATCTTCGTCAAGTCCGGCACCGCGCGCCTGCGGATCAGCCCGATCCGGCCCTGGACGAAAGCCGAAGTCGCGCAGGTGGAATCGGAGGCGGCCGGGCTGCTCGCCTTCCTCGAACCGGAATCTGCCCCGGCCGTGGAGATCCTGGCGCCCGGTGCGGACGTCCGCCCGTGACACGGGTTTAACGCCGTGGCAACACCGGCTTCCTAGGGTCGGTGCCACGACGTTCATGGCTGCAACGGACGACGTGCTCCGCTGAACCGGGCGGGCGAACCAGCCGCATCCCAGAAGAGGTGCGCGCATGGGTTCCCCCGCGTCCGTCGTCATCACCGATGTCACCGTCTACACCGAACAGGGCTGGGCGCCCGGCGAGGTCGTCGTCCGCGACGGCGTCGTCGTCGCCCTGCGGGCGAGTCCCGAACACGCCGACCTGCCGCGCTTCGACGGTGGTTCCGGCTACCTGCTGCCCGGCTTCGTCAATACCCACACCCACCTGCAGCAAGCCGTGCTGCGCGGAGTCGGCGAGGGCCTGCCTCTGCTCGAATGGCTGCGCTGCGTCGGCGAATTCACGGTCGCGGCCACCCCCGAGCGGACCTATCTCTCGGCGCTGGCCGGCGGCCTGGAGCTGCTGCGCAGCGGGGTCACCACGGTGGTCGAGCACATGTGGCCGAGCCCGTCGGACGAGATCCACCAGGCGATGATCCGGGCGCTCGACGAGCTCGGAATCCGCGTCGTCCTCGGGCGCGGCCTCGCCGATCGGGCCGACAGCACTCGTAAGTGGGGCCTGGATCCGCGCCTGATGCAGCCGCTGGACGAGGCGTTGGCCCACGTCGACGCCCTCGACAAGCAACTGCTCGGCACCCGCATCAGCACCGCGCTGGCCGTGCCCAACCCCCGCTGCCTGACCCCGGAGGGGATGGCGGCCACCCGCGAGTACGCCCAGGCGACGGGCAAGACGGTGTCGATACATGTTCTGGAGACCACCACCGACGAGGAGATGTGCCGATTGCATGCAGGCGCCGGTGCCGTCGACTACCTCGACGCGAGCGGTTTCCTCTGGGATCGCACGTTGGCGGTGCACTGCGTCAACCTCGACGCCCACGGCCGCGCACTCTTCGCCGAGCGCGGGGTGGCGGTGTCCTACAACCCGGTCTCCAACATGCGCCTCGGCAGCGGCGTCGCCCCGGTGCCGGAGATGCTGGCCGCAGGCATCGAGGTGACGCTCGGCGTCGACGGCGCCGCCAGCAACGACACCCAGGACATGCTGCTGGCGCTCCGTCTCGGCGCGTTCCTGCAGCGTGCGGCCAACAAGCAGGCCGACCTGCTCGGCTTCGCCGACATGCTGCACATGGCCACCGGCGCGGCGGGCCGCGTCCTCGGCAGGCCCACCCGCACCGGCGTCGCCGTCGGCGACCGCGCCGACCTCACCCTGGTCCGCTTCGATCGCGACTTCGCCTGCCTGCCGGTCCTCGACCCCGGCGCCAGCCTGCTCACTGCCGCGTCGTCGCGGGTGATCGACACCGTCTGGGTCGACGGCGAGGCCGTGATCCGCGACGGCGTCAGTACCCGGGTCGACGCGCAGGACCTGGCCGCGCGCCTGGTTCGCATGCGCTGATTGTTAATAAGCCAGAAACGAACCACACATTGCATGTAATCCAGTCAATTCACACTGATATAGATCTCAAGTTGCACGCAACATCGACAACCCGCAGGAGAAGGTGATCACGGTGACGCTCTACGACACGGTGAACGACGCCGACGCGAGGACGCTGCTGTCCGGCCTGGAGGTCTCCTTCGCCGGCGTCGGCAAGCGCTTCGGCGGCGAGGAGGGCACGCTCGCCCTGACCGAGATCGACCTCGACATCCGCGAGGGCGAATTCGTCGCGGTGGTCGGCCCGTCCGGTTGCGGCAAGTCGACGCTGCTGCGCCTGGCCGCCGGACTCGAACCGGTGAGCGAGGGCGCCGTCGCGGTCCGCACGGACTCGATCGGCTTCATCTTCCAGGAGGCCACCCTGCTGCCGTGGCGCAAGGTCCGCCGCAATGTCGAGCTCTCGGCCGAACTAGCCGGTGTCGACCGGACCGTGCGCCGCGAACGCGTCGAACGGGCGATCGCGGCGGTCGGCCTGGCCGACTTCGCGAACAAACTGCCCCACCAGCTCTCGGGCGGCATGCGTATGCGCGTCTCGCTGGCCAGGGCGCTCTCGCTGGAGCCACGGCTGATGCTGCTCGACGAGCCGTTCGGCGCGCTCGACGAGATGACCAGGCTGAATATGCAGGAGGAGCTGCTGCGCCTCTACCGCGACAACGCCTTCACCGCGTTGTTCATCACCCACTCGGTCTCCGAGGCGGTGTTCCTCGCCTCGCGTGTGGTGGTGATGTCGGCCCGGCCGGGCCGCGTCCACGAGGTGATCGACGTCGACCTGCCCTACCCGCGCGATCGGGAGCTGCGCTTCGATCCCGCCTTCACCGAACTCGTCTCGCGCATCTCGCGCTCGCTGAAAGAGGCTGCCTGATGGTCAGTATCGCGGCCCGAGCCGTCGCCCCCGCCCGTCCGCGCCCGGCACTGCCGGTGTCGCAGGTCCGCAAGCTCGCCCGCGCCCTCGTCGCGCCGACGGTGTCCATCGCGCTGGCGCTGGCCGCCTGGTACGCGGTGTCGATGCTGGTGCTCAGCGAGGGGCGCCGCTTCCTGCTGCCGCCGCCGCACGTCGTGTTCAGCGAATCGCTCGCCGATCCGGCCAAGCTGGCGGTGATGGCCGAAGCGCTGGCGGTCACCGCCCGGGTGGCGCTCACCGGTCTGCTGATCTCGGCGGTCCTCGGCGTCGCCATCGCGGTGCTGATGAGCCAGGCCAAGCCGATCGAGCAGGTCGTCTACCCGTACGCCGTGGTCCTGCAAGCCATTCCGGTGCTCGCGGTGGTCCCGCTGATCGGGCTGTGGCTCGGCTACGGCTTCGCCGCCCGCACCACCGTCTGCGTGCTCATCGCCATCCACCCCATCATCGCGATGACCCTGTTCGGCATCAAATCCGTCGACGCCAACCTGCAGGAACTGTTCACCCTCGGCCGGGCGGGCAGGCTGCGCAGGCTCTGGTCGCTGCAACTGCCCGCCGCGCTGCCCTCGACGCTGACCGGATTGCGCACCGCCGCCGGGCTTTCGGTCACCGGCGCGATCATCGGCGACATGTTCTTCGCACAGGGCAAACCCGGAATCGGCACCCTGCTCGACACCTACCGCGCCCGCCTGCAATCGGAGGACCTGATCGGCGCGCTGCTGCTGGCCGCGCTGTTCGGCGTGCTCGTGTTCACCGTTTTCACCGTGGTGCAGAAGGTCAGCGTCGGCCGCTGGCACAACTCCGCGCACTAGCTCGTCCCCCTGCACAGAGGATCAACCATGAAGACACTTCCCTTGCGCCGCATCGGCATCGCCGCGCTCGCCGTGCTGCTGGCCGGCGCCGCGACCGCCTGTTCCGACGACGCCACCGACGGTCCCGCCGTCGCGCTGGAACCGGCGCCCGCCGAACAGCAGCTGGCCGGCGCCTGCCCGAGCACCGTCGTCGTGCAGTTGCAGTGGGCGCCCGAGACCGACTCCGGGCCGATCTTCGGCCTGCTCGGTCCCGGGTACAAGGTCGACGCCGACAACAACAAGATCACTGGTCCGCTCGTCACCGACGGCAAGGACACCGGGGTGAAGCTGGAGATCCGGGCCGGTGGTCCGGCGATCGGCTTCCAGACGGTGCCGTCGCAGATGTATGTCGACCAGAGCATCACCCTCGGCCTGGCCCACTCCGAGCACGCCATCGCGGCCGCCGGCCAGCAGCCGATCGTCGCGGTCACCACGCTGCTGCGCAACAGCCCGCAGATGCTGATGTGGGATCCCGAGACCCATTCCGAGTGGCGGGGGATCGCCGATATCGGCAAGTCGGGCAAGCCGATCGTGGTGTCGAAAGGACAGCTGTACCCGGACTGGCTGGTCGCCCGCGGGCTGGTGCAGCAGGGTCAGGTCGACGCCTCCTACGACAACTCCCCGTCGCGGTTCGTTTCCGATCCGTCCTTCGCCCAGCAGGGCTTCGCCAACGCCGAGCCCTTCACCTACGAGCACGAGGTGCGGGCCTGGAACAAGCCCGTCGCCTATCAGCTGCTCAAGGACGTCGGCTACGAGGGCTACGCCCGCACCGTGAACGTGCGCGCCGACAAGCTGGCCGAACTGCGGCCCTGCCTGCAGAAGCTCGTGCCGATGATCCAGCGGGCGACGGCGCGGTTCGAAGCCGATCCGGCACCGGTGAACGACGTGGTCGTCGACGTGGTGTCGAAGAACCCCAAGCTCACCCCGTACAGCGCCGAGCTGGCCGCCTTCGGGTCCAAGGCCCTCATCGACGGCGGTCTGATCGGCAACGACACCGACGGCGTCCTCGGCAGTTTCGACGAGGCCCGCGTCCAGCGCATCATCGACGAATTCGGACCCATCCTGCGCAAGGGCGGCGCGAACGTGCCGACCGGGCTGACCGCCAAGGACCTGGTCACCAAGGAATTCCTCGATCCCGCCATCTCCGTCACCGGCTAAGGAGCCATCCATGACCACCAGTTACGACCTGTCCGAAGTCTCGCGCGAGAAGCAGATGGGCGGCCTCGGTAAGGAAACCGATGCCCGCGAGATCCGCGTCGTCGACCTCACCGACTTCGAGCACCGCCGCGCCGAGATCACCGAGGAGCTGTGGGCCGCTGCCACCGAGATCGGCTTCTTCCAGCTCTCCGGCCACGGCATCCCGCAGGACCTGATCGACGAGATGTTCGGCGCGACAGCCGATTTCTTCGCGCTGCCCGAGGACGTGAAGGGGCAGTATCCGCTGGTCAAGCAGAACAACGCGGGCTGGGAGAGCCTGAGCCAGGTGCGTCCGTCCATCGGGGTGCCCGACCAGAAGGAGTCCTACCAGATCACCCGTCCGCACATGGACCAGCTCTGGCCCAGCGAGACCGAACTCGCCGGATTCCGGGCCCGTGTCCTCGATTTCGAGGAACGGGCGTGGGCGGTGGCGATGCGCGTGCTGTCCTGCTTCGCCGACCGGCTCGGCCTGCCGCGCGAGCACTTCACCGCCGCCCACGATCCGTCCTCGCCGAACTACCAGAGCGCGCTGCGGCTGCTGCACTACTTCGCGGTGCCCGAGGAGTTGCGCGGTGTCCCCGGGCGCTGGCGGGCCGGTGCGCACACCGACTTCGACTGCCTGACCCTGCTGTTCCAGCGCGACGGTCAGGGCGGCCTGCAGGTGTGCCCCGGCAAGGAGATGCAGGAGCAGGAATGGACCTCCATCACCCCGTCGTCGAGCCTGATCACCTGCAATATCGGTGACATGCTGACCCGTTGGAGCGACGACCTGCTGCCGTCGAACTTCCACCGCGTCCGCAGTCCGGGCGAGGGGGAGTACCAGGGTGAGCGCTACAGCATCGCCTACTTCGCCCAGGCCGACCGCGACGCGATCATCCAGGGCCCGGCGGGCAAATACCCGCCTGTCACCGCCGCCGATTTCCTGGCGCAGCGGGTGCAGGCGAACTACCGGCCCCAGGGATAATCGAGCACCGACACGGAAAGGACCACGGCGATGACCGACGAGAGCTCCGCGCTGCTCGGCCAGTCAGTGCACCGGCAGATCAGGCAGATGGTCCTCTCCGGCGAGCTGGCCCCGGGCCGATCGCTCAGCGTGCCCGCGCTGGCGACCCAGCTCGGGGTCAGCCGCAGCCCCGTCCGCGAGGCGGTGCAGCAGCTGATCTACGAGGGGCTGGCCGTCAGCGCGCCGCACGCGGGCGCCAAGGTGGCCGCCGTCGACGCGGCGCAGATCCGCGATGTCCTCGCGGTGCGCGCCGCCCTCGACGGGCTCGCCGCCGCCGCGGCGGCCACCCGGCTCACCGAAGCGGACCTGGACAAGCTGGCGAGCATCATCGCCGCCCAGGAGGCCAACCTCGACGACGCCACCGACGCGGCCCGCGACGCCCAGCTCGACCTGGAGTTCCACACTTTCATCCGCGACGCCTCCGGCAACAGCTGCGTCGTCGACGAGCTGGCCCGGCTGGAGGCCAAGGCCCACCTCTACCGCGGCGACCTGTGGTGCTCGGCCCGCAACCGCCGTGTCGCCCTCCGCGAACACCGGCGCATCGTCGAAGCACTCGAATCCGGGCATCCCGAGTCGGCGCGCACGGCCGCCGAGGCGCACGTGCACGGCCTGCTGACCCGCCTGGGCAGGCAGTGAGCGGTCAGCCTGGGCAGGCGGTGAGCGCTCAGCGCGGCTCGCGGTAGGCGGGCGCCTTCGCGGTGCCCGCCGGGGTCAGCGTGCGCAGCAGCGGCATGGTGCGGCGCGCGATCACCGTCGACAGCACGATCACGCTGTGCGACCGCACCACCGAACCGGTCCGGTCGATGCTGAGCAGCACGGCTTGCAGGCCGGCGTGTGAGTCGGCGCCGATCCGGCACAGTACGTCACCGGACCCGGTGGTCGCGTAGGCCTCGAGCACGCCGGGAATGGCCTCGAGCTCGGCGCTGACGGTGTCGAGCGCGCCCTGCGCGATCTCCAGCGTCACGAAGGCCTGCACCTCGAATCCGGCCGCGGTGACGTCGATCTGCGGGTCGTAGGAGGCGATCACCCCCGACTCCTCCATCCGGTTGATCCGGGCCTGCACGGTGGCCCGCGCGACCTTCGTGCGGCGCGAGAGTTCGAGGATGCCGGCCTTCTGATACGTGTGCATCGCGGTCAGGATCGCGAGATCGAGTTCGTCCAGTTTCGCTGGCGTCCGCATCGAGAGACCTCCGTGCCGTGCGCGGTCGAGTGCTATTCAAATTGTCCACCATCGGGGGTGAATCGGTAGCTTCTCGTGTCAGCCTGTTCAGGGTTCTCCGGTGTTGTTGCCTAGGTCGGCCGGGGCGAGATTTCCTTGGTCATGACCATTGAGCAGCAGCTCGTCGGGCTGATCGAGCACGACGACAGCGTCGATCCGTTTCCGGTGATCGGGTGGGACGCGCTGGTGTGGGTCGTGGGTAACGCGACCCAGAGCGCGCACTTCCTGCAGTCGGCGTTCGGGATGCGGCTGGAGGCCTACTCCGGTCCCGAGACCGGCAATCGCGACCACAAGGCGTTCGTGTTGCGCAGCGGGGGAGCGCGCTTCGTCGTGCAGGGCGCGGTCGACCCGGACAGTCCGCTCGTCGCCCACCACGACCGGCACGGCGACGGCGTCGTCGACATCGCGCTCGAGGTGCCCGACGTGGACCGCTGCATCGCCTGGGCCCGCGACCACGGCGCGCGCATCCTGGTCGAACCACACGACGCGACCGACGAATTCGGCACCGTCCGCTCCGCGGCCCTGGCCACCTACGGCGAGACCAGGCACACCCTGGTCGACCGGTCGCGGTACTACGGGCCGTATCTGCCCGGCTATGTCGCGCGCACGTCCACCCATCAGCGGCGCACCGCCCGGCTGTTCCAGGCGATCGACCATGTGGTCGGCAATGTGGAGCTGGGCATGATGGACCGCTGGGTCGACTTCTACCGCAGCGTCATGGGATTCACGAACATGGCCGAGTTCGTCGGCGACGACATCGCCACCGAGTACTCCGCGCTGATGAGCAAGGTCGTCGCCAACGGCAACCACCGGGTCAAGTTCCCGCTCAACGAACCGGCCGTGGGCCGCAAGCGATCCCAGATCGACGAGTATCTCGAGTTCTATCGCGGCCCCGGCGTCCAGCACATCGCCCTGGCCACCGGCGACATCATCGCCACCGTCGACGCCATGCGCGCCGAGGGCGTCGAATTCCTGCCCACCCCCGACACCTACTACGAGGACCCCGAACTGCGCGCCCGCATCGGGCACGTGCGCGTCCCGGTGGCGGAGCTGCAGCGCCGCGGCATCCTCGTCGACCGCGACGAGGACGGCTACCTCCTGCAGATCTTCACCCGACCCCTGGCCGACCGCCCCACCGTCTTCTTCGAACTCATCGAGCGGCACGGTTCACTCGGCTTCGGAAAGGGCAATTTCAAGGCCCTTTTCCAGGCCATCGAACGCGAACAGGAGGCCCGCGGCAATCTGTGAGTGCCGTTGCTGACAGAAGAACGCGTCGTCGCGCTCATCGATGAATGTCGCCCGCCGATCGATGAGTGCGGCGGAGCGGGCGAGATCGGTTGCGCGTGGGCGAGGTCGCACCATCGGATACGGTCTCCAGCCCGCCCCACTGGGTAGAGTTTCGGCTATGCGGTTCAAACCTGCGGTGGCGATCGGGCTGGCGTGCGTGGCACTGGCTGCCTGCGGGTCGGGCGGCTCCGACGACTCCTCGGGTTCGTCGCGGACGCCACCCAAGGTCGCCGCGCTGGGGCCGTTCGTCGGGGAGTGCGGACATGTCGGTGACGACGAGGTGCGGTCGATCGCCGGTCTCCCGCAGGTCTCGGCGGTGTTCCGCAACGCGGTCGGGTGTAACTGGCAGTCGGCGGGCATCGATTCTTCCGTGGTCACCTTCGCCTCCTACCGAGGTAGTCCGATAGATCGAGAGCGGGCCTGGGTGCAGTCCAAGGACCGCGTCGTCGAGTCGGTCACGGTCCAGGGGCGCACCGGGTTTCAGTCGTACGGAACCAGCTACGGCGCCACCACGTGCGATTTCGCCATCGGGCTCGGCGACGATTTCTTCGAGTGGTCGACCTACGGGTACACGGCCCCCGGGCGTGGCCCGTGTGACGCCGCCCGGCAACTGGCCGAACTGACGTTGGGGAGATTGCAGTGACCGGGACGCGCTCACCTCGGCCGGCCGCGCGCCTCGCGGCGATCGCCGTCATCATCGCCGCCGCGGGCACCGCGCTGGCCGGCTGCGGCCGGACGGTGCCGGGGGCGCCCGCCGCGGTCGGTGAAGGCGGCGGGGGGAGCGCGGTCAACGTCGATTTCGACAAGTTGCTGCGTGAGTGTGAGGTTCTCACCGAGGAACAGATGGCCGAAGCCGTCGGCGGCGACGCGCAATTCAACGACTCCTTCGTCGGAGCCGTGTGCATGTGGGATGTCGTCGGTGCGCCGGGCGGCGGCGCCAAGCTGACTTTGAACTGGTACGAGCACGGCTCGCTCAACGTCGAGCGGCAGACGTATCAGAAGCTCGGCTACAACTCGGCGATCACCACGATCCAAGGGGCGTCCGCGGTCGAGATCCGTCGTCCGGGTGATCCCGACTCCTGTGGTGTCAGCGCCAAAGCCGCCGACGCGGGTGTGGTCGGCTGGTGGATCAACTATCGGGCGGGGTCCGCCCATCCCGATCCGTGCCCGGTGGCGGCCAAGCTGGTCGAACTCACCTTGAACCGAGCCCGCTAGACTCCTGACCAGGTGCCCCGCTTTGACCCTCTGCGGGACACACGGGTATCGTGGATCCCTGTGCCCGGATTGCTACGGGCAAGTTCGTGCGTGAACGTAGGCCAGCGAGAGCGGCCGGTACGTTCCAGCGTGCCCAGAAAAAGGGCCCTGAGCTGCGCGCGACACGCCCGACCGCGGGTAGAGGAAAACACGGTCGGACGTGCGAGTGAAAGCTCGATGAACTGAAGACATGTGTTCTGCCCACCGCAATACAAGCCGCAATTACCAATAAGGAAAGCCGGTCTATGCCAACCATCAACCAGCTGGTCCGCAAGGGTCGCCGCGACAAGGTCTCCAAGACCAAGACTGCGGCCCTGAAGGGGAGCCCGCAGCGTCGTGGCGTGTGCACTCGCGTGTACACCACCACCCCCAAGAAGCCGAACTCCGCGCTGCGTAAGGTCGCGCGTGTTCGCCTGACCAGCGCAGTCGAGGTCACGGCGTACATCCCCGGCGAGGGTCACAACCTGCAGGAGCACTCGATGGTGCTCGTCCGTGGCGGTCGTGTGAAGGACCTCCCCGGTGTCCGCTACAAGATCATCCGTGGCTCGCTGGACACCCAGGGTGTGAAGAACCGCAAGCAGGCCCGCAGCCGCTACGGCGCCAAGAAGGAGAAGAGCTGATATGCCACGCAAGGGCCCCGCACCCAAGCGTCCGCTGATCAACGACCCGGTCTACGGGTCGCCGCTGGTCACTCAGCTGGTCAACAAGATCCTGCTGGACGGTAAGAAGTCCACCGCCGAGCGCATCGTCTACGGTGCTCTCGAGCAGGCGCGTGAGAAGACCGGCACCGATCCGGTCGTCACCCTCAAGCGTGCGCTGGACAACGTCAAGCCCGCCCTCGAGGTGAAGCCCCGCCGCGTCGGTGGCGCCACCTACCAGGTGCCGGTCGAGGTCCGTCCGGGCCGCGCCAACACCCTGGCGCTGCGCTGGCTGGTCAGCTACTCCCGCGCTCGTCGCGAGAAGACCATGGTCGAGCGTCTCGCCAACGAGCTCCTCGATGCCAGCAACGGCCTCGGCGCTTCGGTGAAGCGTCGCGAGGACACCCACAAGATGGCCGAGTCGAACCGGGCCTTCGCGCACTACCGCTGGTGATTGCCGCCCGGCCCGTCGCTAGTGTCGGCGCCGGAAGGCTTTCAGTCGGGACGCGGCACTTCGGTGCCGCCCCCGGCGTTGACATTGTGACGACCCGAACCAGGGTCGTTCCCGAGAATCCCAACTAGCTAACGAGCGGGGAAGATTTCCGTGGCACAGGACGTGCTCACCGACCTGAACAAGGTCCGCAACATCGGCATCATGGCCCACATCGATGCGGGCAAGACCACCACTACCGAACGCATCCTCTTCTACACCGGTATCACGTACAAGATCGGTGAGGTCCACGACGGCGCGGCCACCATGGACTGGATGGAGCAGGAGCAGGAGCGTGGTATCACCATCACCTCCGCCGCTACCACCTGCTTCTGGAAAGACAACCAGATCAACATCATCGACACCCCCGGGCACGTCGACTTCACCGTCGAGGTGGAGCGGTCGCTGCGCGTGCTCGATGGTGCGGTCGCCGTGTTCGACGGCAAAGAGGGTGTCGAGCCGCAGTCCGAGCAGGTGTGGCGTCAGGCCGACAAGTACGACGTGCCGCGTATCTGCTTCGTGAACAAGATGGACAAGCTCGGCGCCGACTTCTACTTCACGGTGCAGACCATCAAGGATCGTCTCGGTGCCAAGCCGCTGGTCATCCAGCTGCCGATCGGCGCGGAGAACGACTTCGAGGGCATCGTCGACCTGGTCGAGAACAACGCCAAGGTCTGGAAGGGCGAGACCAAGCTCGGCGAAGAGTACGAGGTCGTCGAGATCCCGGCCGATCTCAAGGACAAGGCCGAGCAGTACCGTCAGGAGCTGCTCGAGACCGTCGCCGAGTCCGACGAGTCCCTGCTGGAGAAGTTCTTCGGCGGCGAGGAGCTCTCGGTCGAGGAGATCAAGGGCGCCATCCGCAAGATGACGGTCAACTCCGAGCTGTACCCGGTGCTGTGTGGTTCCGCGTTCAAGAACAAGGGCGTGCAGCCCATGCTCGACGCGGTCATCGACTACCTGCCCTCCCCGCTGGACGTCGAGGCCACCACCGGCCACGTGCCCGGCAAGGAAGACGAGCTGGTCACCCGCAAGCCGAACGTCGACGAGCCGTTCGCGGCCCTGGCGTTCAAGATCGCGGTGCACCCGTTCTTCGGTGAGCTCACCTACGTCCGCGTGTACTCGGGCAAGGTCGACTCCGGCTCGCAGGTCGTCAACTCGACCAAGGGCAAGAAGGAGCGTCTGGGCAAGCTGTTCCAGATGCACTCCAACAAGGAGAACCCGGTCACCACCGCGTCGGCCGGCCACATCTACGCCGTGATCGGTCTGAAGGACACCACCACCGGTGACACCCTCTCGGACCCGCAGAACCAGGTCGTCCTCGAGTCGATGACGTTCCCGGACCCGGTCATCGAGGTCTCGATCGAGCCCAAGACCAAGTCCGACCAGGAGAAGCTCGGCACCGCGATCCAGAAGCTGGCGCGCGAGGATCCGACGTTCTCGGTCAAGCTGGATGCCGAGACCGGCCAGACCGTCATCGGCGGCATGGGCGAGCTCCACCTCGACATCCTCGTCGACCGCATGAAGCGCGAGTTCAAGGTCGAGGCGAACGTCGGTAAGCCGCAGGTGGCCTACCGCGAGACGATCACCAAGCCGGTCGAGAAGCTCGAGTTCACGCACAAGAAGCAGACGGGTGGCTCCGGCCAGTTCGCGAAGGTCATCATCGCGGTCGAGCCCTTCGTCGGCGAGGACGGCGCGCACTACGAGTTCGAGAACAAGGTCTCCGGCGGTCGCGTGCCCCGTGAGTACATCCCGTCGGTCGACGCGGGTGCCCAGGACGCCATGCAGTACGGCGTGCTCGCCGGCTACCCGCTGGTGAACCTGAAGGTCACCCTGCTCGACGGCGCGTACCACGACGTCGACTCCTCGGAAATGGCGTTCAAGATCGCGGGCTCGCAGGCCCTCAAGGAAGCGGCCCGTAAGGCCGGTCCGGTGATCCTCGAGCCGCTCATGGCGGTCGAGGTCATCACGCCCGAGGATTACATGGGCGACGTGATCGGCGACCTCAACTCCCGCCGTGGCCAGATCCAGGCCATGGAGGAACGCAGTGGTGCCCGTGTCGTCAAGGCGCTGGTTCCGCTCTCGGAGATGTTCGGTTACATCGGTGACCTGCGGTCGAAGACCCAGGGCCGCGCGAACTACTCCATGGTGTTCGCCCAGTACGCGGAGGTTCCGGCCAACGTGTCCAAGGAGATCATCGCCAAGGCGACCGGCGAGTAATTCGCTTGCCGGGGCCAAGTACGCTTGGCCCCGGCAACCGGGCGTCAGCACGACCCCCCTTAATAACCGCACTGCTGCAAAAAAGCACGCACTAACTAGTCCAGGAGGACAACAGTGGCGAAGGCGAAGTTCGAGCGGACGAAGCCCCACGTCAACATCGGCACCATCGGTCACGTCGACCACGGCAAGACCACGCTGACTGCGGCGATCACCAAGGTGCTGGCTGACAAGTACCCGGATCTGAACGAGAGCTTCGCTTTCGACCAGATCGACAAGGCGCCGGAGGAGAAGGCTCGTGGTATCACGATCAACATCTCCCACGTCGAGTACCAGACCGAGAAGCGCCACTACGCGCACGTCGACGCCCCGGGCCACGCCGACTACATCAAGAACATGATCACCGGTGCCGCCCAGATGGACGGCGCGATCCTGGTCGTGGCCGCCACCGACGGCCCGATGCCGCAGACCCGTGAGCACGTGCTGCTCGCCCGTCAGGTCGGCGTGCCCTACATCCTGGTCGCGCTGAACAAGTCGGACATGGTCGACGACGAGGAAATCCTCGAGCTCGTCGAGATGGAGGTCCGCGAGCTGCTGGCGTCGCAGGAATTCGACGAGGATGCCCCCGTCGTGCGCGTCTCCGGCCTGAAGGCCCTCGAGGGCGACGAGAAGTGGGCCGAGTCCATCGTCGAGCTCATGGCTGCCGTCGACGAGTCGATCCCGGACCCGGTCCGTGAGACCGAGCTCCCCTTCCTGATGCCGGTCGAGGACGTCTTCACGATCACCGGTCGTGGCACCGTCGTCACCGGTCGCGTCGAGCGCGGCATCATCAACGTGAACGAGGAAGTCGAGATCGTCGGCATCCGTCCGGACAAGACCAAGACCACGGTCACCGGTATCGAGATGTTCCGCAAGCTGCTCGACCAGGGCCAGGCGGGCGACAACGTCGGTCTGCTGGTTCGTGGCATCAAGCGCGAGGACGTGGAGCGCGGCCAGGTCGTCGTGAAGCCGGGCACCACCACCCCGCACACCGAGTTCGAGGGCCAGGCGTACATCCTGTCGAAGGACGAGGGCGGCCGCCACACCCCGTTCTTCAACAACTACCGTCCGCAGTTCTACTTCCGTACGACTGACGTGACGGGCGTTGTGACCCTGCCCGAGGGCACCGAGATGGTCATGCCCGGTGACAACACCGAGATGTCCGTCAAGCTGATCCAGCCGGTCGCCATGGACGAGGGCCTGCGTTTCGCGATCCGTGAGGGTGGCCGCACCGTCGGCGCCGGTCGCGTCACGAAGATCATCAAGTGAGTCTGTAGACCCACTGACACCGCAACGGCGTCGCTCCCCCGGGAGCGGCGCCGTTCGGCGTTTCCCGGGGCTGTCGCGTGGCCACAGCACCAGTGATCCAGCGCGGCGGCCAGTGACGAGATCGCCATGACCTCCGGGGTCATCGCGGGGCGGCACCACGCTGGGTAGCGTTCGGGAGGGAGATATCCGGCGGATCGGAGGCAGGCGTGTCTGTGGTGCAGGGGTTCGAGGTCACCGAGGGTGTGCTCGAGCACGGGATGCCCTATCTGGCGTTCGGGGACGGGCCGCCGCTGGTGTTTCTCCGGTGGTTCACGCCCGATCACGCGAATCCGCGGGGGTGGATGCGGAGCTCGGAGATCAAGACGATGGCGCCGCTGGCCAGGAACTTCCGGGTGTACGCGGTGAATCGGGCGCCGGGGATGGCGGTGGGGACGACGATGGCCGATATCGCGCGCGAGCATGCGGAGGCGCTGTTGGGCGAGTTCGGTGCTGCGGTCGACGTGCTCGGGATTTCGTCGGGTGGGTCGCTGGCCTTGCAGCTCGCCGCGGATCATCCGTCGGCGGTGCGGCGGCTGGTGGTCGCGTCGTCGGGGTATCGGCTCGAGGACGCTGCCAGGGAATCGCAGATGAAGTACGCGACGGCGGCCGCCGCGGGCAAGCGGGCGCTGCATCATCTGGCGACGCAGGGGATCGAGTCGCGGGTCAAGGCACGGCTGGTCGGCGCGGTCGCCTGGCTCGCAGATCCCCTGGTGCGGCCGAAGAACCCGGCCGACACGCTCGCGTTCGTGCGCGCCGAGGACGCGTTCGACCTCGACGGCAGGCTCGCCGATATCACCGCCCCGACCCTGGTGGTCGGCGGTGACCGGGACGAGTACTACTCCGTCGAGACCTTCCGGCGCACCGCCGACGGCATCCCCGACGCCCGCCTCGTGGTCTACCCGGACACCAGCCACCTCGGCGCGATCAAGCACGAGCGCTTCGCTGCCGACGTCACCGCGTTCCTGACGGCGCCGGGAATCTGAGCGGCGGGAATCAGGCCGGGGCGAGCAGGCGGACGCGGACGGTGACCCGGCCACGGTCGTCGCGGTGGGTCACCGCGTGACCGGCCTTGTCGACGCCGTCGATGCGCAAGGTGATCGGGCCGCCCTCGCCGAGGAAGTTGCGCCACCACTGCTTCTTGTCGGGCATGGCCACGCCGATGACGTACTCGTCCCCGGAGCGGCGGTAGCTGACCGGGGTGCTGAAGGTGCGTCCCGAGCGCCGGCCGACGTAGCTGACCTGCGCGAACGCCTTACCGAGGAACTTGCCGACGACCGGGGCTTCGGTCAGCGCGACCACGCCCGCGTTCATGCCGTGCACGACTCGGCGCAACACTGATTCCTGACTCAACGGCTTCTCCTGCCTGAGGATGAAGAACGGGCTCGTTGCGCCCACGGTACCGAGGTTCTTTGGCAGAGCCCTGAGAGTTCTTGGGGCCGAAACGGTTCCGGCGTTCAGCGGATCTTGGCGCCGTAGACGTGTTCGACGCTCAGCGCCATGAGGACGCGGCGGTCGGCGACCATGACCTCGCGGTACTCGTTCCAGTCCGGGTGCTCGCCGGCGGCGGCGCGGTAGTAGTCGACGAGGGCGGCGACCTCGGGGCCGTCGGGATCGGTGCCGGGACCGGTCAGGGTGACGCTGCCTTCGGCGGTGGCCCAGGACCAGCCGTCGGGCGCGGTCACCTCGACGGCGGCCCTGGGGTCGCGGCGCAGGTTGGTGGTCTTGGCGCGGCCTTCGGTCATCGAGACGTAGATGACGCCGGCTTCGCGGTCGTAGTACGGGGTGACGGGCGACAGCTGGGGCCGTCCGTCCGCCTTGATGGTGGCGAGCACGCCGAGCTTCGCTGTCGCGAGCAGATCGTGCGGGTCGAATGCCGCTGTCATCGGTGGGTCTCCTCTGGGTGGGCTGACTCGCTGGACGAGGCCACCGCGATCGACGGCGATGTCCCCTCGGTGAGACGAACTGCCGTGACGGCCGATTTATGCCCGCCGGGCCCCGAGGACATCGGCCGGGAAAACCCGTCGACAGCGCGGGGTCCGAGCGCGTAGAACTGGGGGCATGGTTACGGTACGTCCGCATTCGCGGCGCTAGTTCGCATCGGGTCCTCGGGCGCCGGTGTGGCGCCGCGTGATTCGATGCCCGTGCCGTCCGGTGGAACGCACAACTGGCGAGCGTCGACTTCTTCGACCGAACTAGTTGACGTACTGGGGGATTCCCATGACCACGAGACGGCCCGACCTCGCCCGCATGCGCAATATCGGCATCGCGGCCCATATCGACGCGGGCAAGACGACCACCACCGAACGCATCCTGTTCTATACCGGCGTCACCCGCACCCTGGGTGAGGTCCACGACGGCACCGCCGCCATGGACCGGATGATCCAGGAGCGCGAGCACGGCATCACCATCGCCGCCGCGGCCACCACCTGCCGGTGGAACGAGCACGAGATCACCATCCTCGACACCCCCGGCCACGTCGACTTCACCGTCGAGGTGGAGCGATCGCTGCGGGTGCTCGACGGCGCGGTCGCCGTGTTCGATGCCAAGGAGGGCGTCGAGCCGCAGTCCGAGCAGGTGTGGCGGCAGGCCGACCGCTACGGCGTGCCCCGCCTCTGTTTCGTGAACAAGATGGACAAGCTCGGCGCGGACTTCGCGTTCACCGTGCGGACCATCGCGGAGCGACTCGGCGTGCGGCCGTTGGTGATCCAGCTGCCGATCGGCGCCGAGCGCGAGTTCGAGGGCATCGTCGACCTGGTCGAGATGACGGCGAAGGTGTGGCGTGGGGACACCGACCGTGGCGCGCGGTTCGAGATCGTCGAGATCCCGGACGACCTGCGCGTCACGGCCGAACAGCACCGCGAGGCGCTGGTGGCCGCGGTCGCCGAGGCCGACGAGGCGGTGCTGCTGCCGTACCTGTCCGGCGCGCCGATTCCGGTCGACGTGCTCAAGGCCGCCATCCGCACGATGACGATCGACGCGCGCGCCTACCCGGTTCTGTGCGGTTCGGCGCTGGCCAATATCGGCGTGCAGCCGCTGCTGGACGCGGTCGTCGACTACCTGCCCTCGCCGCTGGATGTCGTTGCCGTACAAGGGTTCTCGCCGGAGGGTGAGTACCTCGAGCGCGCACCCGATGTCGCCGAGCCGTTCGCGGCGCTGGCGTTCAAGGTGGCGCTGCATCCGTTCTTCGGCAAGCTCGTGTACCTGCGGGTCTACTCGGGACATGTCGAACCCGGTGCGGCCGTACTGAATTCGACCACGGGACGAAAGGAGCGCCTGGGCAAGCTGTTCCAGATGCAGTCGAGCACCGAGATCGCCGTCGATCGGGTGCGGGCCGGGCAGATCTGTGCCGTCATCGGCCTGAAGGAGACGCGCACCGGCGACACCCTGTGCGATCGGAACCATCCGGTCGTGCTGGAGTCGATGGCCTTCCCCGAACCCGTCCTGGCGGTCTCGATCGAACCGCGGACCCGCGCGGATCAGGACAAACTGGGCACCGCCCTGACGCGCCTGGCCGAGGAGGATCCGACGTTCACCGTGCAGGTCGACGCCGAGACCGGTCAGACGGTCATCGGCGGCATGGGCGAGCTGCATCTGGAGATCCTGGTCGACCGGATGCGCCGGGAGTTCCGGGTCGAGGCCGAGATCGGCGCGCCCCGGGTGGCCTATCGCGAGACCATCACCGCCGCCGTCGAGCAGTTCGAGTACACCCATCGCAAGCAGGTGGGCGGGCGCGGGCAGTTCGCCAAGGTGGTGATCGCGGTGCGGCCGCACGTGGCCGAGGACGGCGCGGTCTACGAATTCGAGAGCCGGGTGGCCGGTGGGCGCGTGCCGCGGGAGTACCTGCCCGCGGTCGACGCGGGCGCGCAGGACGCGCTGCGGGTCGGCGCGCTCGCCGGGTTCCCCCTGGTGAACGTGCGGGTGACGCTGCTCGACGGCGCCGCCCACGTGCAGGATTCGTCGGATCTGGCGTTCCGGCTGGCGGGTGCGGCGGCGGTGCGCGCGGCGGTCGCGCGGGCGAAGCCGGTGCTGCTCGAACCGGTGATGGCCGTGGAGGTCGTCACCCCGGAGGAGTATCTCGGCGAGGTGATCGGTGATCTGAACGCCCGGCGCGGGCGGGTCACCGAGCTCACCGAGCGGGCGGGCGCGCGCGTCGTGCGGGCCCTGACTCCGCTGCAGGAGATGTTCGGCTACATCGGGGATCTTCGTTCGAAGACCCGCGGCCGAGCGACCTACTCCATGGTGTTCGACTCCTACGCGCCGGTTCCGGCCGGCGTCGCGGAGTCGATCATCGCCGGCTGACGAGGCGCAGGTGGCGTCGTATCCACGGATACGGCGCCACCTGCTCGGACTGCTTGCGGTCGAACGTGGCCGCGGGCGCCGCGATGGAAAGTCGGTGCTGTCCGCCCGTTGATGCCGAGCTAGCCGCTCATTCGGGGGTGACGACCCGATCCTGGCGGTTCGCACTCTCCGCTGCCGCCCGGGCGAGCAGCCGCAGCGCGTCGGCGGTGCTCGCGTCGCGCGGGGTGTAGACCTCGAGCCGATGATCGGGGCTGTCCGGCTGCAACCACACCTGGTAGTCGACATCGACGTCGCCGACGGTGGGATGGTGCAGGTGCATCGCGCCGACGGTGCAGTCGGCGACTTCCCCTTCGGCCCACCGGGTCGCGAACTCGGTGCTGCGCATAGCGAGTTCGCCGATCAGCTCGGCCAGGTGCGCGTCGGTGGGGTAGCGGCCCGCGGTGAGGCGCAGGTAGGCGACGTGGACGCGGGCCAGTTCGGACCAGTTGCGGTGCAGTTCCCGGCTGAGCGGATCGAGGAAGAACATGCGCGGGATCGACGGCCGCACCGCCGGATCGGCCGGCGCGGCGGCATCGAGGTGTGCGGCGAACAGGGCGTGCCCGGTGGGGTTCCAGGCCAGGACGTCCCCACGGCGGCCGAGGACGAGCGCGGGCATGCTGTCGCCGAGCGCGTCGAGCAGGGCGAGGACTCGCGGGTGCGCGCGTTCGGGCCCGGACCGCGTCAGCCGGGGCGCGGCGGGCGATTCGGCCAGGTTGTGCAGGTGGGCGGTCTCGGCGACGTCCAGCCGCAGCACCCGCGCGATGGCATCGATGACCTGCGCCGACGCCGTTCCCGCCTGGTCCTGTTCGAGCCGCGTGTAGTACCCGGCGCTGACCCCGGCCAGCTGGGCCAGCTCCTCGCGGCGCAGACCGGGAACCCGGCGGGTCACGCCGTAGGTCCGTAACCCGATGGACTCGGGCGTGACCCGGCCGCGGCGGGACTTGAGGAAGGCGCCGAGGGTTTCCCGTTCCATGCCTTCCGATCGTAGGCACGGCGGCCGGGCGGCGGGTGTCCCTGCGAGGTGTACCCATCGCCGGGTCTGGCTGCCGGGCGCGGACCGCCGCAGATTCGGGACATGACTCGACACGACGCCCCACCCACGCCGGTGCGGGCCTGGCTCGGCCTGCTGGTGATCCTTGGCCCGGTGCTGCTGGTCGCCATGGACGGCTCGGTGCTGTTCCTGGCCATGCCCGCGCTCACCGAGGCCCTCACCCCGAGCGCCGACCAATCCCTGTGGATCCTGGACAGTTACGGCTTCGCGGTCGGCTCGCTGCTGATCGCGTTCGGCGCCATCGGTGACCGGTACGGGCAGTTGCGGCTGTTGCTGATCGGCGCCGCGGTCTTCGGTATCGCCTCGGCGGCAGCGGCTTTCGCGCCGAACGCGGCGATCCTGATCGGATTGCGGGTGCTGATGGGCGTCGCCGGGGCGACGTTGCTGCCGTCGGCGCTGGCGATCCTGAGCACCCTGTTCCCCGATCCGCGTACGCGGGCCCAGGCCATCGGCATCTTCGCCGCCACCTTCGCCGCGGGCTTCGCGATCGGGCCGATCGTGGCGGGACAGCTGCTCACCAGGTTCTGGTGGGGATCGGTGCTGTTGCTCAATCTGCCGGTGCTGCTGGTGTTCCTGCTGCTGGCGCCGGTGCTGCTGCGCGAGGTGCGCGCGCCGGGCACCGGCCGGGTCGACGTGGCGAGTGTGCTCGCCTCGGCCGCCGGATTGCTGCTCACCATGTACGCGCTGAAGCACGCGGCGGCCGACGGTCCGTCGGCGACCGGCTCGGTGGCTGGGCTGGTGGGCGTCGCCCTGCTGGCGTGGTTCGTGCGCAGGCAGTTCCGGATCGCGCACCCGCTGGTCGAATTCGGGCTGTTCGGCAATCCGGTGTTCGCGATCGCGATCGTCACCGGGTTCCTGCCGCTGGCGGCGTGGTCGGCGACGGCCTATCTCGCGAGTACCTATCTGCAATCCGTGCTGGGGCTCACGGTCGCCCGCGCCGCGTGGCTCGCGGTGCCCGGCGCCGTCGTCCTCACCGTGGCGGCGGTGCTGACCCCGGCCGTGGTCGCCCGGATCGGCCGGTCGAACGCGCTGATCAGCGCGCACTTCGGCATCGCGGCGGGACTGCTGCTGTTGCTGCTCGCCGACGACGCGGCGGGCATCGGCTGGTACATCGCCTCGACCGCCGTCGCCGGGATCGGGTACGGGATCTCGTTCAGTGTGGTCGCCGATATCGCCGTCGCGGCGGTGCCGCCCGCGCGGGCGGGATCGGCGGCCGCGCTCGCCGAGACCGGCAACGAACTCGGTAACGCGATCGGGATCGCGGTCTTCGGTTCGCTGGCCGCGCTGGTCTTCCGGCTGGCCGGACCCGATCTCGCGCCGACCCTCGGCGAGACGTTGCGGCTGCCCGGGGCGGCTCCCGCGACGCTCGACGCCGCGCGCGGCGCGTTCGTCACGGGACTGCACGCGGTCGCGTCGGTCGCCGCGGTCCTGCACCTCGTGCTGGGCGGGGTGGCGGTGCGGGTCCTCCGTCCCCGCGCGGCCGTGGTCGGTACGCCGGACGCCGTGACCGGCGACGACCGCGCCTCCGCGCCGGGGTGAGGGCGGGCGGTCCTCAGCCGAGCTGGGTCATCCCCGCCGCCACCACCTGGGCGACATCGAGCAGGTCGTCGGGGGTCGGCACCGGGACGCCGTCCAGGGCGTGCAGGCGGTCGGTGCTGGCGATGGCGAACATGGCCGAGACCCAGGCCGACGCGCACGCGTGCAGAGTGCTCGGACGGACGGGCGTGGGGACGCTGGCCTGCAGGACGCGGGCGGTGGCGTCGAGAAGCTGGTCGCGCAGGTTGCGCAGGGTACGCCGCACGTCGGGGTGGGTGTCGGCCTCGCGCCACATGATCACCCGCAGGACCGAGGAATGGTGGTCGCGCAGGTTGATGGCGGAGTCGAGGTTGATCAGGCTGGCGGCCGGATCACCGGGGGCGACCACGGCTCCGAGATCGTCGATCGGGTGTTCGGGGACCCGTTCGCGCATCAGCGCGGACAGGATCGCGTTCTTGGTGGGGAAGTAGTAGAAGACCAGGCCCTTGGGTACCCCGGCGGCCGCGGCCAGGGCCGCGGTCGGGGTGGCGTCGAATCCCTGTGCGGCGAACAGGTTCTCGGCGGCATCCAGAATGAGTTGCCGGGCGTCGCCATCGCGTTTCGCGTTGCGGCGCCCGACGCGTCGGCCCGGCATCAGTGATGCGGAGCCATCTTGTGCAGGCGTTCGTTCATCGCGGGCAGCGCGGCGACCGCGACTACCGCCGTCACTACCCCGACCACCCATGCGGTCCAGGAGGCGCCGCGGAACGCGGTGAAGTCCATCGCCCACGGCGAGATGAACAGCAGGACGCCGAACAGGCCCATCGCGTAGTCGGCGCTGGACATGCTCGCCCGGGCCATCTGGATCAGCCCGGTCGCGGCGATGAGTACGCCGAGCACGATGAGCGTCCAGCGGGCGTTGTCGTTGGTGTCGACCCACAGGGGCGACAGCGCGGTGAATGCGCCGAGCACGACGGCGAGAAGATCCTGTGCGCGGCTGTCGGTGAACATGGGGAATGCCTCCTCGATGAGACGAAAAATACTTCTGACCTCGGTCTACTCCTGATTGACCGCCCGGTCGACATCGGAAGCGGCACGGTTGCGTTGCGACGTGGGTGTCACCTGTGGCGGGTCGCACTGGTACAAACATCTTCGGGGCCGTAGTGGCCCGCAACACAAGAACATGGCATGAGCGGTCAGCGCCCGAAGGCGGCAGTCTGCGTAACCACGTAGGGCGCCCGAGCATGCCGAATCGAGAGAGCATGAGCGGTCAGCTCCCGGCGGCGGTGGCTCGCGCGAGCAGGCAGGGCGCCGCACAGGCCGAGAGGACACAGGTATGAGCGCGCCCATCGTGATCGTCGGAGCGGGTCTGGCAGGCCTGCGCACGGCGGAGGAACTACGCCGGGCCGGGTACGAGGGCGGGGTGCTGCTGCTCGGCGACGAGTCGCGTCCGCCCTACGACCGCCCGCCGCTGTCGAAGCAGTTCGTCCGCGGCGAGACCGACGACACCACCCTGCGGCCGCCGGAGTTCTTCGCGGAGAAGGATATCGAGCTGCGCCTCGGCACCGCCGTCACCGGCGTCGACACCGCCGCGCGCACGATCACCCTCGCCGACGGCAGCGACCTCGGCTACGACCAGCTGATCATCGCGACCGGGCTGCGCCCGCGCAGGCTGCCCGGGCTGCCCGAGGTGGCGGGCGTGCACGTGCTGCGCGCCCACGAGGACGCCGAGACGCTGCGCGCCGAACTGGACGGCGCGAATCGGGCGCTGATCATCGGCGCCGGTTTCATCGGCTGCGAACTGGCCGCGAGCTTCCGGGCCGCGGATGTCGCGGTGACTCTGGTCGAGCCGCAGCCGACTCCGCTGGCCTCGGTGCTCGGCGAGCGGATCGGCGGGCTGGTGGCCCGCATGCACCGCGACGAGGGCGTCGACCTGCGCTGCGGCGTCGGCGTCGACACCCTGCGGTCCGACGAATCCGGCCGGGTGCGCGGCGCGCTGCTCACCGACGGCACCGAGGTCGATGCGGACCTGGTGGTGGTCGGTGTCGGATCGGTGCCGGTGACCGACTGGCTGGCCGGTTCCGGCATCGAACTGGCCGAGGCTTCCGCCGGGGGCGGCGTGCTCGCCGACGAGGTCGGCCGCACCTCCGCGGAGGCCGTCTGGGCGGTCGGCGACGTGGCCGCCTGGCAGCACGACACCGGTGTCCGCAAGCGGGTGGAGCACTGGACCAGCGCGGGCGAGCAGGCCAAGCTGCTGGTCACCGCGCTGCTCGGCGGTGCGGCCCCGACCGCGGCCCGGGTGCCGTACTTCTGGAGCGACCAGTACGACGTCAAGATCCAGGCGCTGGGCACCCCGTCGCCCGCCGACGACGTCACCGTGGTCAGTGACGACGGCCGCAAGTTCCTGGCCTACTACTCCCGCGACGGCATCCTCACCGCCGTTCTCGGCGCCGGTCTGACCGGTCAGGTGATGAAGCTGCGCGCCAAGCTGGCCACCGCCACCCCGGTGGCCGACCTGCTCGCCGCCGCGGGTTGATCCGGAAAGGTTCACAGCCGCCGCGCCGATCGATCGGGACGGCGGCTGAGAACCGGCCGACGCCGGGACCTCGTCACCGGCCTGGATTACTGTGGCGCCGTGGGGTTTACCGAGTACTCGGCCGGTGATGTCGTCTATTTCCCGGAAGGCCCGTTCAGCGGTGTCTGCGGTGTGGTCAGGGAGGTCGACGTGCGCCGCGCCACGGTGCGGCTGGAATTCGCGGAGGGGAGCGTGCACCGCGAAGGCGGTGTGCTGCGGGAACGGCGGCACACGCTGACGGCGGGCTTCGACGAGATCGAACTGGTGTAGCGCGCGGGGATACGGTCGCGGCAGGTCGATTCGCGGGCCTGTAATACGGTGGACCCGTGATCGTCGCGCTTATCGATTCCGGCCTCGGCCTGCTGCCGACGGCGGCGTGGTTGCGCACAATGCGTCCCGATGCGGATCTGCTGCTGCTGCTCGACCCCGAGGGCGCGCCCTGGGGGCCCAAGCCGGAGGACTGGGTGGTCGAGCGGGTGCTCGGTGCGGCGCGGCAGGCGCTGGAACTCGGCGCCGAAGTGATCGTGCTGCCGTGCAATACGGCGAGCGTGACCGCGCTGGCGCACGTGCGGGCCGAGGTGGGGGAGTCGGTGCCGGTGATCGGGACCGTGCCCGCCATCAAGCCGGCGGCGGCGCAGTGCCGTTCGGTGGCCGTGTGGGCGACCGCGGCGACCACCGCCAGCCGCTACCAGGCCGACCTGATCGCCCAGTTCGCCGGAGACGCCAAAGTCGTCGGGGTGGCCTGCCACGGCCTGGCCGACGCGATCGACCGCGGCGACCTGTCCGCCATCGGCGAGTCCATCGCCGACGCGGCCGCTCGCACGCCCGCCGATGTGGAGGGCGTCGTCCTGGGCTGCACACACTATCCGCTGGTCATCGATGCCATCATCGGGGCGCTGCCGGACGGCGTTCGCCTGTTCGACAGCGCTCAGGCCGTCGCCGCGCAGACGATCCGCAAGATGGACGAACTCGGCCGCCCGACCGCCGGCACCGGCACCGTCACCGTCCGCAACAGCGGCAGGCCGGGGGAATTGCCCAGCAGTGCCGCCACTTTCGAGTCCGGCCGGGTCGTCGGCGCGCTGCCCGGCTGAGGTCGCCGAGCCGATCGGTCGGCGGACACGCCCGTCGGCGGCCGACGCGAATCTGTCGGTCCGCCGGTGTTGAATGCGAGGGAATTCCCCCGACGCCGGAGGTGCCCTGTGTCCGAGCTCCCCACCGCCGCGCAGGTGCGGGCGGCGCTCGCCGAGCAAGCCGATCCCGCCGATGCCATCCACCTCCAGCGCTTCTTCAAGACGGGCGCCGGTGAATACGGTGAGGGCGATGTCTTCCTCGGCGTTCGCGTCCCCGCCACGCGCAAGGTCGCCAAACAGTTCGCCACCCTGCCGCTGAAGCAGATCGGCGACCTGCTCGACAGCCCGGTCCACGAGGAACGGCTGGCCGCGCTGCTCATCCTGAACGCCCGCTTCGCGGCGGCGTCGAAACCGCGCACCCGCGACGACGCGGCGCGCGCGGAGATGGTCGAGTTCTACCTGGACGCGGTGCGCCGGGGCCGGGTGAACAACTGGGATCTGGTCGACGCCTCCGCCGAGAACATCGTCGGCCCGTGGCTGCTCGACAAGGACCGCGGCCTGCTGTTCGACCTGGCGCGGCGGGATTCGCTGTGGGAGCGGCGGGTGGCGTTGCTGTCGACCTTCGCCTTCATCAAGGCGGGCGATCCGAGCACCACGCTGGAACTGGCGAGCGAGCTGCTCGACGACCGCCGCGATCTCATCCAGAAGGCGCTGGGCTGGATGCTGCGCGAGATCGGCAAACGCGTCGATCCGGCGGTGCTCACCGGCTTCCTCGACGCCAACGCGGCCGGGATGGGCCGGACCGCGCTGAGCTACGCCGTCGAGCACCTGACGCCCGAGGAACGCGCCGCCTACCGCGCGCTTCGCTGAGGCGGCGCGGCCCCGCTCAGAACTGGATCTTCAGGTGGTCGGTGACCGGCCGGGCCTGGCAGCCGAGGATGTAGCCGTTCTCGATGTCCTCGGGGTCGAGGATCTCGGCGTTGGCCATCTCGACCTTGCCCTCGAGCACGGTGCAGGCGCAGGAGCCGCACTCGCCCTCCTGGCAGGAGTACGGCACGTCCAGGCCCTTGTCGAGCATGATGTCGACGAGCGTCTGCTTGCGCGGCCAGGACAGCTCGTGCACCTGGCCGTCGAGCTCCACCTCGACGGTCGCGGCGTCGGCCGCCTCTTCCTCGCTGAGCTCGACGGGAGCGTGGTCGGCGAACGGATCGCCCGCCAGCGAGTTGAAGATCTCGGCGTGGGTGCGGTTGCGCGGCACCTCGAGGGTGGCCAGCGCGTCGTGGACCAGGTCCATGAACGGCTTGGGTCCGCACATGAACGCCTCGTAGGCGGTGTAGGGCGCGACCAGGGTGGCCAGCATGTCGGCGGTCGGCAGGCCGAGCAGCGGCTCGAGCCAGTGGATGACCGACAGGCGCTGGGAATGCTTGCCCACCAGGTCGCGCAGTTCGTCGGCGAAGATCACCGAGTCGGCGTCGCGGTTGGCGTAGACGAGCACGATCTTGCCGCTGCCCTGCGACAACGCCGACTTCAGGATCGACATCACCGGGGTGATGCCGCTGCCCGCGCCGAACAGCAGCAGGTCCTCGTCGAGGTTCTTGGGGGTGAACACGCCCGAGGGCGGCAGCACCTCGAGCTCGTCGCCCGCGGAGATGTTGTCGCACAGCCAGTTCGAGCCGTAGCCACCCTCGGTGCGCTTGACCGTCACCTTGGGCAGATCGTCGGTGAACGGCGAGCTGGCCAGCGAGTAGCAGCGGGCGACCGAGCCGGTCTGGTCGCTGGGGATGCGCAGGGTCAGGAACTGGCCCGGGGTGTAGGCCATGCGTTCGCGGAGGTCGGCGGGCACCTCGAAGACCACGGAGTGGGTGTCGGCCGTTTCGGCGATCACCGCGGCCACCCGCAGCACCACCGACCGCGAACCGTGCGGAACCTCGACTGTGGTCATGTCGTCCTCTCGAACAAAACTAGAACGTGTTTCAGTTTCATGCTAGGTCGGGACGCGCCTGCAGGGCAAGCTGCGCCTCGAGACCGGCGACCAGCACCTCCATCCCGAAGTCGTAGGAGTACTTGCCGCGCAGGTCCGCCATGTACTTCGTGGCCCGTGCCACCGCCTCGGGCAACAGCACGTCCGCCGGGGCGGAGCGGTCCCGCGGATTCACCCGGCTGCGGCCGAACAGGTAGGTGTGGATGGTCGCATACGCGGCCAGCACGTTGCGGTCGCTGAAGCCCGCGTCGAACAGGATCTCCATCACGGCGTCGATCAGGTCGAGCTGCTTGCCGAGCATCTGCTCGAGCAGGATGTCGCCCAGGCCGGGATGCCTGCGCAGTTTATCGTCTATCTGATCGATGAGGTCGCGCAGGCGCTCCTGCCACGGCCCCGACTCCCGGGTGGGCTTGCGGACCCCGAGCAGGGCCGCGCTGGCCACCAGATCGAGCAGTTCCCGCTTGTCGGCGACGTAGTAGTACGGCGCCATCGGCGAGACGCCGAGCTCGCGGGAGAGCCTGCGCATCGACAGTTTCTCCACGCCGTCCTCGCGCACGACTCGCAGTGCCGCCTCGACGATCTCCGACTCCGAGAGTGTGGAATGCGCGCCGCTCCCTGCCCCTCCGTGGTTACGCAAGCTTCCGCCTCACCTCTACTGCCACCGGACCCACCGGCGGCGTTCCCGTCCTGCTCCCGGAAGTCTAGAGGGGTGCGCCGAGGTGCTCGCGGCCATCGAGATTTTCGAATTCCGCCCCTTTATGGCAGTGACTGACGTTAAAGTCGGCGGTGACCGGCAACACAATGGAGGTAGTCATGCCCGAGAACGCAACGCCTGCGACCGTCGAATCCGACGAAGACCTGGTCACCGAGACGCTGATCGAAGAGGTCAGCATCGACGGCATGTGCGGCGTGTACTGACCATGGAGGCAGGCGTGCTCGATCTCGACACCCGCTGGGCGCTGCATCCGCGCGTCTCGCTGCGCCCGGAGTCCTTCGGTGCGCTGCTGTACCACTTCGGCACTCGCAAGCTCTCGTTCCTCAAGAGCCGCGATCTGGTCGACGTGGTGCAGTCGCTGCCTGCTCACGCCTCGGTGCGGGACGCGCTGCGAGCCAAGGGCGTCGGCGCGTCCGACGCCCACATCAAGGCGCTGGCGCAGCTGGCCGACACCGACATGATCGTGCCCGCGCCGGGCCCGGTCACGCCGGTGACACCGGTGAGCCTGCCTGCCTCCACGGACACCACCCAGGGCGGCAAGCTGATCGACCGGTTCGAATCCGGCCTGGCGGCGCCGATCTGCCTGACCTGGGAACTCACCTACGCGTGCAACCTGTCCTGCGTGCACTGCCTGTCCTCGTCGGGTCGCCGCGACCCGAACGAGTTGACGACCGAGCAGTGCAAGGCGCTCATCGACGAGTTCGAGCGCATGCAGATCTTCTACGTCAACATCGGCGGCGGTGAGCCGACGGTGCGACCCGACTTCTGGGAGCTGGTCGACTACGCGACCGCCCATCATGTCGGGGTCAAGTTCTCCACCAACGGCGTTCGCATCAACGAGGAGGTCGCCGCGCGGCTGGCCGCCAGCGACTACGTCGACGTGCAGATCTCCCTCGACGGCGCCGACGCCGCGGTCAACGACGCCGTGCGCGGCCCCGGCTCCTACGACACCGCGATCCGCGCCCTGGAGAACCTGCACAACGCGGGGTTCAAGGACGCCAAGCTCTCGGTCGTCGCGACCCGGCACAACATCGCCCAGCTCGACGAATTCAAGGCCATCGCCGACCGTTACGGCGCGACCCTGCGGCTGACCCGCCTGCGTCCGTCCGGCCGCGGCGCCGACGTCTGGGACGAGCTGCACCCGCTGCCCGAACAGCAGCGCGAGCTCTACGACTGGCTCGTCGCCAACGGCGAGGGCGTGTTGACCGGCGACTCGTTCTTCCACCTGTCGGCCTTCGGTTCCGCGCTGCCGGGCCTGAACATGTGCGGCGCGGGCCGGGTGGTGTGCCTGGTCGATCCGGTCGGTGACGTCTACGCCTGCCCGTTCGCCATCCACGACCGGTTCAAGGCCGGAAACATCGTCGCCGACGGCGGTTTCGACGCGGTGTGGACCACCTCGGAGCTGTTCGCCGAACTGCGCGAGCCGGTCGACGGCGGCGCCTGCACCAAGTGCTCGCACTACGACGCGTGCCGCGGCGGCTGCATGGCGGCGAAGTTCTTCACCGGCCTGCCCGCGAACGGTCCCGACCCGGAATGCGTGCAGGGCTATGGCGAAGCGGCACTGTCGATGCCGGGCCGCACGATTCCGCGACCCGCGGTCGATCATTCGCGCCCGGTTCGTACCCGTGGTCGGGTCTCGCTGCCGTTGACGGTCAAGCGCGCTCCTGCCAAGGCGTGCAACGAGAGTCCACTCGGATAGACGGGTCGGTTGCCGAAAGTGCGCTGCCGATCTTGTTGACGCGCCCGGATATCGGTCACGGCGGCATTTCTGGCGGACTTTCCTCCTTTTTTGTGGGGTGATGATGTCTGCGAGCTCGAGTGCGCATAGCATGCGAGGAATGCGCCATGATCGTCTGCCCGACGGCTTCGGGGTACGGATCGATCCACGGGTACGCGCATTTTCCGGGGGTCGGATCCTGATCGGTGGATCGCCCGCGCGGATGCTGCGCCTGGCCCCGGAGGCCGCCGAGCTGATCGGCGACGGGTACCTGGAGGTGACCGATACCAAGTCCGCGATCGTCGCCCGCCGGCTGCTCGATTCCGGTGTGGCGAACCCGCGGCCGCGGCTGCTGCCCTCGCTCGACGACATCACCGTCGTCATCCCGCTGTACAACAACGCCGACGGGTTGATGCGGCTGCTGGCCACGCTGCGTGGGCACAACGTGATCGTCGTCGACGACGGTTCCGACGAGCCGGTGCGGATCCCGCCCCGGCAGGGCCGTGGGCAGGTGACGGTGCTGCGGCACGAGTCCCCGCTCGGCCCGGCCGCCGCGCGCAACGCCGGATTACGGGCGGCCACAACGGGCTTCGTCGCGTTCCTGGACTCCGACGTGGTGCCGCGCAGCGGCTGGCTCGAGGTGATGCTCGGGCACTTCAGCGATCCGCAGGTGGCGCTGGTCGCGCCGCGGATCGTCGCGCTGGACAAGGAGTCCAACGCGCTGGCCCGCTACGAGCACACCCGGTCCTCGCTGGATCTGGGCAGACGCGAGGCGGCGGTGCACGCGCGCGGAGTCGTGTCGTACGTGCCGAGCGCGGCCCTGCTGACCCGGCGCGCGGCGCTGCTCAACGAGGGCGGCTTCGACGAGTCGATGCAGGTGGCCGAGGACGTCGACCTGTGCTGGCGGCTGGAACGGGCGGGCTGGCGGCTGCGCTACGAGCCCGCCGCGCACGTCGCCCACGACCATCGGGTGGCCTTCCGCGCGTGGTTCGGCCGAAGGCTGTTCTACGGCACCGGCGCCGCGCCGCTGGGCAAGCGGCACGCGGGCATGGTCTCGCCGCTGTCGGTGCCGACCTGGACCGTGCTGGCGAGCATCCTGTTCGCGACCCTGTCCAAATGGGGCCTGCTCGGTGGGCTGGTCACGTTGGCCACCGCGCTGGTGCGGATGCGGCGGGTGTTCACCGAACTGGACAACCCCACGCGCATCGCGGCGGTGTATCTGGCGCGCGGCTATTTCGCCGGAATGTGGCGGCTGGCTTCGGCGATGTGCCGGGACTATTGGCCGGTGACGCTGATCGCGGTGCTCGCTTCCCGGCGGATTCGCAAGATCGCGATCACCATGGCCCTGGCCGACGGGCTGGCCGACTGGTTCACCCACCGCGACGCCGGCGGGCTCGATCCGGTGCGCTATGTCGCCTACAAGCGTCTCGACGACGTGGCCTACGGCAGTGGCCTGTGGCTCGGCGTGATCAGGGCGCGCAGCTTCGAGGCGCTCAAGCCGAGCGTGCCGCCGCGCTGAGTTCGGCCGCGTGACGAACACACTCGTCGTCGGCGCCGGCTCGGCCGGCTGCGTGGTCGCGGCCGAGCTCAGCGCCGACCCGGCGCACACGGTCAACGTGTTCGAGGCGGGTCCGGTCTGGCCCTCGGCCGCCGCACTGCCCGCCGCACTGCTCGATCCGGGGCGCCTGCCGGTCGGCCCGGAATCCGCCGTGGTGTGGCGGTATCCGGGGAACATCGTGCGGGGCAAGCTGATCGGCGGCTCGGGTGCGATCAACGGCAGCTATTTCGTCCGCCCGCCCGCCGCCGACTTCGCGGCCTGGAGCGCGGCGGCGGACAGTGCGCTGTGGTCGTTCGACGCGGTGCTGCCGTTCCTGCGCGGGCTGGAGACCGACCACGATTTCGGCACCGCGCCCGGTCACGGCACCACCGGCCCGATCCCGATCCGCCGCACGACCGAGCCGACCCCGGTCAGCGTGGATTTCGCCACCCGATGCGCGGCGGCGGGCTTCGCCGAGATCGCCGATCTGAACGCGCCACACCCCGAAGCACTTCCGCCCGGCCGAGAACACGGCGCCGCCGCGGTCCACCCGGGGGAGACGGTCGGCTTCGGACGCGTGCCACTGGCGATCGCGGACGGCCGCCGAGCGGGCACCGCGATCACTCATCTCTATCCCGCGCTCGCCCGCCCAAACCTCACGATCGCCGCCGCGACGATGGTGACCCGCCTGGTGTCGCGCGGCGCCAGGGTGGTCGGCGTCGAGTGGGCGCGCGGTCGCGAACGCGGCACGGTCTACGCCGACCGGGTGATCCTGTGCGCGGGCGCGGTGGAATCGGCCGCACTGCTGATCCGCTCGGGGATCGGCCCGGAACCGCTCCTGCGCTCGCTCGGCATCCCGGTGGTGCGGCCCGCGCCGGTGGGGCAGTGGTGCACCGACCATCCCGAGATCGGTGTCGAGTACCCGGGGCCGCCGCCGACGGCGAGCACGGTCGCCCTCGAATACGTCCTGGAACTCGGCGACCTCGAACTGCGCCCGTATACCCCGATGTTCACGCCCGGCCTGCGCAGGCTCGGCGTCGCGCTGATGCTGCCGGAGTCATCCGGCACGCTCGGCCTCGTCTCCGCCGACCCGGCCGTTCCCGCCCGGATCGACCAGGGCTATCTGCGCGCCGCCGTCGATCGGGATCGCCTGCGCGCGGGGGTCGAACTCGCCGGGCGGATTCTCGGGCGGCCGCCGGGCACCGTCGACGATGCCTGGCTACGCTCGCATCTGGGGACGTCCCAGCACCTTTCGGGCACCTGCCGGATGGGCCCCGCCGACGACTCGCGCGCCGTCGTCGACGATCGCGGCCGGGTGCACGGCATCGAGGGTCTGACGGTGGCCGATCTGTCGATCGTGCCGGTCCCCTTGCGCCGCGGTCCGCAGGCCGCGACGGTGCTGCTCGCCACAGTGATAGCGCGTCGACACCGGGTGTGACGAAGTGACATCTGCTACCACAATGTGACCTGCGGGACAAACCCACACTTCTGGCGAGGCTGCCGATAACTCACCGGTACAGTTTGTAGCGGGAAAGAAAGGCAAATGGTCAGCAATCTCGCAGGTGGGCGGCCCCCACGGCAGGCGGCGGAGTCGGGCGCACAGCTCGGAGCTCTGGAAGCCTATGCCGCACAGGCCCATGGTTTTCTCAGTGCCGGTGGTGACCAGCTGACCCAGCTGGCCGGCCTGTTGCGTCCGCTCGTTCTCGAGTCCTGGTTGCGCAGTACGCGTGGCGGAATCGATCCGACGGACATACTCGACGGTCGCGGTCTTCGTGGTGCCGATCTGGTGCGTTATCGGGATGCCCATCCCATCGCCGCACTGATGCCACTCATCGACAAACTGCTGGTCCAGGACGCGGCGCGGGCTGGACTGATCGTGACGGTCGCCGACCAGTTCGGTCGTGTGCTGTCGGTGCACGGCCATCCGGAGCAGGTCGCCGCCGCCGCCGAGATCGGCGTGCGCGAAGGCGACGATCTGAGCGAGCGCCGGATCGGCACGAACGCGGTCGGTCTCGTCGTGCGCACCGGTCGCGCGACATGGATCCACGGACCCGAGCATTTCCTCCATCGGATGCATCAGATCACCGGCGCGGCGGCCCCCGTGCACGAGCCGGACGGCCGATTGATCGGCGTGCTGATGATTGCCGGCGGGATGCGGGTGGCCAAGCCTGAAATCCTCGCTCTGGTCAAAGCCGCGGCGACGGCCGCCGAGATGGATCTGGTGCTGCGGGCGATGCGCGCCGGCCGCGGGGTCCCCGCGGCCGAGCCGAACCGCCCGGGCGAGCAAGCCGCCGACGCGGAACCGGCCCGGCTCGGGCTCGAGGTCCTCGGGCTCGGCCAGCCGCAACTGAGTGTGGCGGGGGAGCGGGTATCGCTGTCGCAACGCCATGCCGAGATCCTGCTGTTGCTCACCGAGCATCCCGAGGGGCTCGGCGCCGATCATCTGGCGCTGCTGCTCGACGACACCGATCTCGACAACGGCACCATCCGCGCGGCGATGTCGCGCCTGCGGTCGGTGATCGGCGCGACGGTCGTCGGATCGCGCCCATACCGTCTGCGCGTCCATGTCGCAACCGATGTGGAGGCCCTGCGGGCCGCGCTCGACTCCGGTGATATCGAATCCGCATTGCGCTTGTATGCCGGTCCGGTGCTCCCCAGATCGTCGGCTCCGGGCATCTGCGACATCCGAGACGAGCTTCGGGTGCGGTTGCGCACCGCCGTGCTCGCGTCCGCCGATCCCGGCGTGCTGCGCCGGTGGACCGCGGGCCCGGAAGGTCGCGACGACGCCGCCGCGTGGGCCGCGTACCGGTCCACCGTCGACCGCGATTCGCCACTGTATGCGCAGATCGAGGCCAAGATCCGGGTGCTCGATCGGCGCCTCGGTGCCGATGCAACGCAGATGCAACGTTTCGGCTCATAGTCTCCCGTTCTGAAAGTGTGGTAGCTCACACATCTGGCGCAGATGTGGTGTGGCACACACTGATGCCCAGGTCGCGGCAACCTCCCCGGAGAGACTGGACGTTCGTCCGATTTTTTTAGCGGAAAAAGTTTCTTTTTATTAACTGACCGCCTAGTGTCTGCAATGCATGGACAGGCAGCCATGTGATGTAAGTGACATAGCCGGGGCGCGAGGTTCGGGCCGCGGCCGCGATGTTGGAGGAACGATCAACAGCTAGGCACCCCGCGACGGACACAGTGGTTCGTCGCGCCGGCGGTCCACCGGGCCGTCGATCTCGTCCACATGATCTGTCGGGGATCCTGCGCGAGTGTGGCGGTTACGCCCACTGCGCTCACAGGCGAATTTCTCGCTCCACGGAGTACCTCAGGTGTCTTCGTGCTGCCCGAAAACGGTTCGCCTCTGCTTTTTTTCGCGATTCGAGGAGGCTCTGGTGCACGGTACGGAGTTGGGTGGGTTCAGCGCGCGACCGCAGGAAGCGGAGGTCGCCGCCACGGCGTCGGCACCGTTCCCGCTGACACCGGCCCAGCTGGGAGTCTGGTACGCGCAGCTGCTCGACCCCGAGGTCCCGATCACCATCGCCCAGTACGTCGACATCACCGGTGAGCTGGATGCGGCTGTGCTGCAACAGGTCACGGCCGAGGCGGCGCACACCTACGGTTCCCCGCTGGTGCGCATCGGCGAATCCGACGGTGTCCCTTACCAGGTCGTCGACCACACCATCCCGGTCGAGAACGAGCTGCCGCTGATCGATCTGCGCCACCACGACGACCCCGTCGCCGCCGCCCACGAGTGGATGCGCGCGGAGTTCGGCGCGCCGCTGGACCTGCTCACCGACCGGCTGGTGGCGGGCGCGGTGCTGCGCGTCGGCGAGGACCGCTGGTTCTGGTACCTGCGCGGACACCACATCGTGCTCGACGGCTACGGCGCCTTCACCAATTCCCAGCGCATCGCCGAGCTCTACACCGCCCGCGTGCTCGGCACCGAGGTCAAGGCGGCGGCCCCGGGCGACCTGGCCGACCTCGTCGACGGCGAACAGCGCTACCGCGAGAGCACCCGCTTCGCCAACGACCGCGAGCACTGGGCCCAGCGCATCGCCGGCCTGGACAGCCCGACCAGCCTCGACAGCCGTACCGCGCCGCGCGCCGCGATCAACCTGGTGACCGGCGGCAGGCTCTCCGAGAAGCTGGTCGATCGGCTGGAAACCATTGCCGCCAGCGATGATTCGACCATCTCGGCGGTGCTGCTGGCCGCCTTCGCCGCCTACCTCGGCCGGCTCACCGACCGCCCGGACGCGGTGCTCAGCCTGCCCGTCACCGCGCGCACCACCGCGGTGATGCGCCGCTCGGCGGGCATGCTGTCCAATATCGTGCCGCTGCGCCTGCCCACCGGCGCCGCCGGGGCCCCCACCACCTGGGGCGAGCTGCTGCGCGCGGCCCGCGTCGAGGTGGCCGGCGCGCTGCGGCATCAGCGCTACCGCGCCGAGGACATCCGCCGCGACGCCGAGGACGACGGCCGCCCCGCCCGGCGCGCGCTGTTCGGCCCGCTCGCCAACTTCATGCTCTTCCGCAGCGACCTCACCCTCGGCACCACCACCGGCCGCTACCGGGTGCTGTCCACCGGCCCCATCGAGGACCTGAGCCTCAACGTCTACTACGGCGATCGCGATCGCGTACACGTCGACTTCGAGGCCAACCCGCACCTCTACGACGCCGATACCCTGGCCCGGCATCATTCCCGATTCCTCGGTTTCCTCGAGCGCCTCGCCGCCGCCGACCTGGACACCGCGATCGGCGCGATCGAAGTGGCGACCGAGCTGGAACTCCAGGTCAGCACCAAGATCTGGAACGCGACCGGTTTCGACGTCGCGGCCGCCCTGGCCGAGCGCGCGGTGGCGTCGGCGACGCTGCCCGCGCTGTTCGAGGCCCAGGTCGCCCGCACCCCCGACGACGTCGCCGTGCGGATGGCGGGCGAGGACGCCGCCACCCTGACCTACCGCGAGCTGGCCCAGCGGGTGAACCGGCTGGCCCGGCGTCTGCGCGCCGACGGCATCGGCCCTGAATCGCTGGTGGCGCTGAGCATTCGGCGCTCGCCGGAGCTGGTCGTCGCCATGTACGCGGTGCTCGCCGCCGGTGCGGCCTACGTGCCGATCGACCCCGATCACCCCGCTGAGCGGATCGCCCACATCCTGGCCACCGCCGCCCCGGCCGCCGTCCTGACCACCTCCCGCGACGGCGCGCCCGGCGCCGACGCGCTGCCGGTGCTGGCCGTGGACGCGCTCGAGCTGACCGACTACGCCGACACCCCGCTGACCGACGCCGACCGCACCGCGCCGCTGCGCCCCGGCCATCCCGCCTACGTCATCTTCACCTCCGGTTCGACCGGTCTGCCCAAGGGCGTCGCGGTCGAGCACGCCGCGATCGTCAACCGGCTGGTGTGGATGCAGCAGGCCTACCGGCTGCACGGCGTCGACGTGGTGCTGCAGAAGACCCCGATGACCTTCGACGTCTCGGTGTGGGAGTTCTTCTGGCCCTTGCAGATCGGCGCGACGTTGCTGCTCGCGGAGCCCGACGGGCACCGGGATCCCGGCTACTTGCGCGGCGTGATCGCCGAATACGGCGTCACGGTCGCGCATTTCGTGCCATCGATGCTGGAAGCCTTTCTCGCCCAGCAGGAGATCGCCGAGCACTCCTCGCTGCGACTGGTCTTCGCCTCGGGTGAGGCACTGCCCGCCGCCCTGGCGCAGCGGCTGCGGCTGCTCACCGGAGCGCGGCTGCACAACCTGTACGGTCCGACCGAGGCCGCCGTCGACGTCACCTTCCACGAGGTGAACGACGCGGACCGGACCACGGTGCCGATCGGCGCGCCGGTGTTCAACACCCGGCTCCATGTTCTCGACTCGCGGCTGCGGCCGGTACCGGTCGGGGCTCCGGGTGAGCTGTATCTGTCGGGGGTACAGCTCGCCCGGGGTTATGTCGGCAGGCCCGAGCTGACGTCCGGGCGGTTCGTCGCCGACCTGGACGCGCCGGGCGAGCGGATGTACCGCACCGGCGACCTGGTCCGCTGGACCACCAACGGTGAACTGGAATACCTGGGCCGCACCGACTTCCAGGTGAAGCTGCGCGGTCTGCGGATCGAGCTCGGCGAGATCGAGGCCGTGCTCGAAGGCGTCGAGGGCGCGGTGCGCGCCGTCGTCGTCGTGCGTGGCGACGCGGGCGTCGGCGAACAGCTGGTCGCCTATGTGGTGGAGGCCGAGCCGGGCGCGGTCGCGGTGGAACTGCTGCGCGAGGCCGCGCTGCGCGCGCTGCCCGCGTACATGGTGCCCGCCGCGTTCGTACTGCTCGATGCCCTGCCGGTGAACGCCTCCGGCAAACTCGACCGCAAGGCGCTGCCCGCGCCCGCCCGCACCGTCGTCGCCTACGCCGAGCCCGCCGGACCGGTGGAACAGACGGTGGCCAGGGTGTTCGGCGAGGTGCTCGGGATCGAGCGGATCGGCCGGGACGACGACTTCTTCGCCCTGGGCGGCAACAGCCTGGTGGCTACCCAGGTGGCGGCCCGGCTCGGCGCCGATCTCGGGATCCGGCTGGGGGTGCGCGATCTGTTCGGCGCGACCACCCCGGCCCGGTTGGCCGCCGCGGTCGCCGAGCGCGCCGACGCCGGCGTCACGGCCCAGCTGCCGGTGCTCGCGGCCGGACCGCGCCCCGCGCTGATCCCGCTTTCGCCCGCGCAGCAGCGGATCTGGTTCCTCAACCGCTTCGATCCGTCCGCGCCCGGCTACAACATGCCGTTCGTGGTCCGGATGCGCGGCGCCGCGAATCTGTCCGCGCTGGTCACCGCGCTGACCGCCGTCGTCGAACGGCACGAGGCGCTGCGCACCGTGTTCCCCGCGGTCGATGTGCCCGGCGGGGAGGTGGCCGAGCAGGTCGTGCGCGACGCCGGGATCGTCCGCATCGACGAGCCGACCACGGTCGACGTGGCCGAGCTCGACGCCGAACTCGCCCGATTCGCCGCCGCCGGTTTCGATCTGGAACACGAGGCGCCGTTCCGGGCGCGGATCTTCGTCGTCGCGGGCGATGCGGCGGGTGAGTGCGCGCTGGCCGTCGTGCTGCATCACATCGCGGCGGACGGTGTGTCGCTGCAGGTCCTGGTGCGCGACGTGCTCACCGCCTACCAGGCCGCGACCGCGCGGCTCACGCCCGGCTGGGCGCCGCTGAGCGTGCAGTACGCCGACTACGCCCTGTGGCAGCGCGAACTGCTCGGCTCGGAGACCGATCCGCAGTCGCTGGCCTCGCGCGAGATCGCCTTCTGGGAGCGGACACTGGCGGGCCTGCCGGATCAGCTGGAGCTGCCCTCGGCCCGGCCGCGACCGGTGACGCCGAGCATGCGCGGCGCCCGGACCGGCTTCACCATCGGCGCCGGCCTGCACCGGCAGCTGACCGAGCTGGCCAACGAGGCGGGCGCGTCGCTGTTCATGGTGCTGCACACCGCGCTGGCCGTGCTGCTGGCCCGGCTCAGCGGCACCAGCGACATCGCCATCGGCACCGGCGTCGCCGGCCGTGGTGACCGGGCGATCGACGATCTGATCGGCATGTTCGTCAACACGCTCGTGCTGCGCACCGAGATCGACCCCGCCGCGAGCTTCACCGCCGCGCTCGAGCACACCCGCGAAACCGATCTGGCCGCGTTCGCGCACGCCACCGTCCCGTTCGACCGGCTCGTCGACGTGGTCAACCCGGCGCGCTCGCAGGCCCGCCATCCGCTGTTCCAGGTGGCGCTGAACTTCCAGGCCGGGCTGGACACCCGCTTCGAGCTGGGCGGCACGCCGGTATCGGTGCACGAGATCGAACTCGACATCACCAAGTTCGACTTGCAGCTCACCCTCGACGAACGTCGCGGCGCCGCGGGCGAACCCGCGGGCATCGACGCCGTCGCCCTCTACGCCACCGACCTGTTCGACGACGCCGAGATCGTCGCGCTGGGCGCGCGGTTCGTGCGACTACTCGCCGCGGCCGTCGCCGCCCCCGCCACCGCGGTCGGTGACCTGCCGCTGCTGTCGCCAGCCGAGCACGCCCGCTTCACCGGCATGCGCGGTGCGCCCGTCACCGCCACCGGTCTGCTCCCCGACCTGTTCGCCGCCGCCGTCGCGGCCGGTCAGGACCGGATCGCGGTCACCGACGGCGATCGTGCCCTCACCTACCGCGAGCTCGACCGCGCGTCCTCGCGCCTGGCCAGGGTGCTGGTGGACGGGGGGGTCGGCCCCGACGACATCGTCGCGGTCGGGATTCCGCGCTCCGTCGAATCGGTGCTCGCCGTGTGGGCGATCGCCAAGGCCGGCGCGGCCTGGCTGCCCGTCGATCCGAGCTACCCGCTCGATCGGATCACCCATATGGTGACCGATTCCGGCGCGCGAGTGGGTCTTACGGTGTCCGAGGCGCAGTCCACGCTGCCCGGCCCGACCGACTGGCTGGTGCTCGACGAGCTGAAGCTGATGGCCGAGTGCGCGGCGCGTTCCAGCGATCCGATCACCGACGCCGACCGGGTGCGGCCGCTGCGCCCCGCGCACCTGGCCTACGTCATCTACACCTCCGGCTCCACCGGCCTGCCCAAGGGCGTGCTGGTGACTCAGGCGGGCATCGCCGGTTTCGCCGCCGAGGAATCCGAGCGGATGTTCGGTACCGCCGACGCACGGGTGCTGCAGGTCGGGTCGCCCTCGTTCGACATCTCGGTGATGGAGCTGCTGCTCGCGGTGAACTCGGCCGCCACCCTGGTGATCGCGCCGACGGGCCGTCACGTCGGCGCCGAACTGGCGCAGCTGCTGGCCGAGGAGAAGGTCACCCACGCGCTGATGACCCCCTCGGGTCTGGCCGTGCTCGATCCCGAACAGCTCGACGACCTGCGCATGGTGATGGTCGGCGGCGAAGCCTGCCCGCCGGACCTGGTCGCGCGCTGGACCGAGGGCTCGGTGTCCCGGGCGTTCGTGAACGCCTACGGCCCGTCCGAGACGACCGTCGCGACCAATATCAGCGCACCGCTCACGGCGGATTCGCCGCTGACGCTGGGTACGCCGCTGCGCGGCATCGCGCAGTGGGTGCTCGACGACCGGTTGCGGCCGGTGCCCGCCGGGGTCGCCGGTGAGCTGTACGTCGCCGGGGCCCAGGTGGCGCGCGGCTACCGTAGCCGGGCCGCGCTCACCGCGGGCCGCTTCGTCGCCTGCCCGTGGGAGCCGGGTGCGCGCATGTACCGCACCGGTGACCTGGTGCGCTGGACGGCCGACGGCACTCTGGAGTACCTGGGCCGCAACGACGATCAGGTGAAGCTGCGCGGCTTCCGGATCGAGCTCGGCGAGATCGAGGCGGCGCTGCTCGCCCAGCCGTCGGTGCGCCGGGCCGTGGTCCTGGTGCGAGCCGACGCGCATCGCGGTGATCAGCTGGTGGCCTACGTGGTGCCGAACCCCGAACCGGCCGTGCCGGATCTGGGCGCCGAACTCACCGCGACGCTGCGCGCCACCCTTGCCGCGCACATGGTCCCCTCGGCGTTCGTCGTGCTCGACGCGCTGCCGCTGACCCCGAACGGCAAGCTCGACCGCCGCGCGCTGCCCGCACCCGTCTTCGCCGCCCGCGCCTTCCGCGCGCCGGCCGAGGGCACCGAGACCGTGGTGGCCGAGGTGTTCGGCGAGGTGCTCGGTCTCGCGCGGGTCGGCGCCGACGACGACTTCTTCGCCCTCGGCGGCAATTCGCTGGTCGCCACCCAGGTGGCTTCTCGCCTGGGTGCCGCGCTCGGCGTCACGGTCTCGCTGAAGACGCTGTTCGAGGCGCCGACCGTTACCGCCCTCGCGGCCGCGCTCGGCACGGCCGAGACCACCGCGACCCGGCCGCCGCTGGTGGCGGGCGAACGGCCGCAGCGCATTCCGCTGTCCTACGCGCAGCAGCGCATGTGGTTCCTCAACCAGTTCGACGCCGACTCGGTCGCCGACAATATCGCCGCCGCGATCCGGCTGACCGGCACTATCGACCATGCCGCCATGACCGCCGCGGTCGCCGCGGTCTTCGCTCGGCACGAGGCGCTGCGCACCCGCTACCCGGCGGTCGACGGCATCCCCTTCCAGCAGATCCTCGGCGCCGACCAGCTGACCATCACGCTCGAGCCCGAGACCATCGACCCGGCCACGCTCGACGACCGCGTGCGCGCGCTGGCCGGGGTGCCGTTCGCGGTGGACCAGGAACCGCCGGTGCGTCTGCGCCTGCTGCGCATCGGCGCCGACCAGCACGTGCTCGTGCTGGTGCTGCACCACATCGCCGCCGACGGCTGGTCGGTCGCGCCGCTGACCCGCGACGTGATGGTGGCCTACGCCGCCCACCTGGCCGGTGCCGCGCCGCGATGGACGCCGCTGCCCGTGCAGTACGCCGACTTCGCGCTGTGGCAGCGCGAAGCCCTCGGCGCCGAGGACGACCCTGACTCGCCGATGGCGCGGCAGATCGATTTCTGGACAACCGAACTCGCCGGACTGCCCGATGTGCTCGCGCTGCCCGCCGACCGCCCCCGCCCTGCCGTCGCCTCGGGCCGCGGCGCCCGGCACACCTTCGCGGTGCCCGCCGCGCTCACCGAGCGGCTGCGCGCCCTCGCCACCGATGCCCAGGCCTCGCTGTTCATGGTGCTGCACGCCGCGTTCGCCGCCACCTTGGCGAAACTGTCCGGGCAGCAAGACATCTCGATCGGCACCCCGGTGGCCGGTCGTGGCGACCGGGCGCTCGACGAGCTCGTCGGCATGTTCGTCAACACCCTGGTGCTGCGTACCCGGATCGACCTCGCCGCTACCTTCGCCGACCTGGTCGGCACGGTGCGCGAGGGCGATCTGCGCGCGCTGGCCAACACCGACGTCACCTTCGACCGGCTGGTCGAGACGCTCAACCCCGAGCGCTCCACCGCCCGGCACCCGTTGTTCCAGGTGATGCTCGACTTCCAGAACAACTCCAGGACCGAACTCGAACTGGCCGGGCTGACCGCCGCGGAGATCGAGATCGACACCCGCACCGCCAAATTCGACCTGCAGCTGACGCTGCGCGAGACCACCGACGGCCTGCTCGCCCGCTTCGAGTACGCCACCGACCTGTTCGACGCGCAGACCATCACAGATTTCGGTACCCGCCTGCTGCGGGTGCTGGAAACGGTGAGCGCCGATCCCAGCGTCGTGATCGGCGACATCGACCTGCTCGGCGCCGCGGAGCGCACCCGGATCCTCGAGACCTGGAACGCCACGGCGTACCCGGTCGACGAGACGATGACGCTGGTGTCGCTGTTCGCGGCGCAGGCGGCGCGTACCCCGGGTGCGACCGCGGTGACCTGCGCGGACGAATCGCTCACCTACGGCGAGTTCACCGAGCGGGTGAACCGCCTCGCCCGCCTGCTGATCTCGATCGGCGTGCGGCCCGACCGCACCGTGGCCCTCGGGATGCGCCGCTCGACCGACCTGATCGTGGCCATGTACGCCGTGCTCGCCGCCGGCGGCGCCTACGTGCCGCTGGACCCCGAGCACCCGGCCGAGCGCCTGGCGCACGTCATCGACGCCGCCGCGCCGGTGTGCGTGCTCACCCGCGCCGCCGACGAACTGGATCTCCCCGCGACGACGTCGGTCGCGGTGCTCGACCTCGAGCAGCTCGACACCACCGACTACCCGGCCGAACCGATCACCGACGCCGACCGGCTGGGCACCCTCACCCCGGCCCATGCCGCCTACTTGATCTTCACCTCCGGCTCGACCGGCAAGCCCAAGGGCGTCGTCGTCTCGCACGCCGCGATCGTCAACCGTCTGGTGTGGATGCAGGACGCCTACCGGCTCACCGCGGCCGACACGGTCCTGCAGAAGACCCCGGCGACGTTCGACGTGTCGGTGTGGGAGTTCTTCTGGCCCTTGCAGATCGGCGCCCGCCTGGTGCTCGCCCGGCCCGACGGGCATCGCGACCCGGCGTACCTGGCCGAGCTGATCGAGGCCGAGTCGGTCACCGTCGCCCACTTCGTGCCGTCGATGCTGTCGGTCTTCGTCGCGGCCCTCGACTCGGCACCGGCGGGTGCGCGGCGGTGCGCCTCGCTGCGCATGGTGTTCGCCTCCGGCGAGGCCCTGCCGCCCGCGCCCGCGCACCGGTTGCACGCCCTGACCGGCGCCACGGTGCACAACCTCTACGGTCCTACCGAAGCCGCCGTCGACGTCACCTTCCACGAGGTGACCGCCGCCGATGTCGTCTCGGTGCCGATCGGCGAGCCCGTCCACAACACGCGCGTCTACGTCCTCGACAGCAGGCTGCGACCGGTGCCGGTCGGCGTCCCCGGCGAGCTGTACCTGGCCGGCGCTCAACTGGCGCGGGGCTACGCGGGCCGGGTCGACCTGACCGCCGACCGTTTCGTCGCCGACCCGTTCGCCACGGGCGAGCGCATGTACCGCACCGGTGACCTGGTCGCCTGGACCGCGGTGTGCGAGAACGACGCGGCCGAGGGCCGTGCGTGGTCCCATTCCGCTACCGGTTCCGACCGCGTCGTGCGTGGCGAGCTGGAGTACCTGGGCCGCACCGACTTCCAGGTGAAGCTGCGTGGTCTGCGGATCGAGCTCGGCGAGATCGAGGCCGCGCTGGGCGCTCTGACCGAGGTCGGACAGGCGGCGGTCGTCGTCCGCGACGAGCTGCTGGTGGCCTATCTCGTGCCGGCCGCCGAGCTCGACGTCGACGGGGTGCGCGCGGCGCTGACCCGCACGCTCCCGGCCTACATGGTCCCGGCGGCCTTCGTCGAGCTGGCCGAGTTCCCGCTCAACGCCTCCGGCAAGCTCGACCGCAAGGCGCTGCCCGCGCCGGTGTTCGAGGCCGCGGTCTTCCGCGCCCCGGTCACCGAGGTGGAGCAGATCGTGGCGGCCACCTTCGCCGCGGTACTCGGCTTCCCCGCCGACCGGGAAGTCGGCCTGGACGACGACTTCTTCGCCCTCGGCGGGAACTCGCTCAACGCCACCCAGGTGGCGGCCCGCCTCGGCGCCGCGCTCGACACCCAGGTCCCGGTGCGACTGCTCTTCGACGCGCCGACCGTGCTCGAGCTGGCCGCCCGCTGCGCCGCGCTGCGCGGCACCGGCAGGCGCGTCGAGCTCACCACTCGTGAACGGCCGCGGCGTATTCCGCTCTCCGCCGCGCAGCGCCGGATGTGGTTCCTCAACCGCTACCTGGCCGACGCCGACGGCTCCGGCGACGCTGTGAACAACATCCCGGTCGCTCTGCGGCTGACCGGCGAGCTCGATATCGTCGCGCTCGAAGCGGCCCTCGCCGATGTGATCGATCGGCACGAAACCCTGCGCACCAGCTACCCGGACGGCCCCGACGGCGCCGAACAACTGGTCGCCGACGCCGCGCATCTCACGCTGCGCGCCGAGCCGATCGGCGCGGGCGAGCTGCCCGCGCGCCTGCTGTCCTGCGCGGCGGTGCGGTTCGACCTCACTACCGAGATCCCGCTGCGCGCCACGCTGTTCGTGGTCGCCGAGGAGCACGTGCTCGTGCTGGTGGTGCACCACATCGCCGCCGACGGCTTCTCCCTAGGGCCGCTGGCCGCCGACCTGATGACCGCCTACGCCGCCCGCCGCGACGGCACCGCTCCCGACTGGGCGCCGCTGCCGGTCCAGTACGCGGACTACGCGCTCTGGCAGGACGAGAACCTCGGCGACGCGAGCGATCCCGACTCGCTCGCGCACGCGCAACTGGCGTTCTGGCGGCGCGGCCTGGCCGGTCTGCCCGAGCAGCTCGAGCTGCCGACCGACCGGCAGCGTCCGGCCGAATCCAGCTTCCGTGGCGGGGTGCACCGCTTCCAGATCGACTCCGATCTGCACAGCGAACTGCGCGAGCTGGCCCGCAAGCACGAGGCCACCCTGTTCAGCACCGTGCACGCCGCGCTGGCCGTGCTGCTGGCCCGCCTCTCCGGCGGTAGCGACATCGCCATCGGCACCCCGGTCGCCGGGCGCGGTGAGGCCGCCCTGGACGGGCTGATCGGCATGTTCGTCAACACCCTGGTGCTGCGCAGCCAGATCGACCCGCGCGCGGAGTTCGAGTCCACCCTCGACGCCGTCCGCGCCGGTGACCTCGACGCCCTCTCCCACGCGGACATCCCGTTCGAGCAGGTCGTCGACGCCGTCGACCCGGCGCGGGCGCGCAACCGCCACCCGCTGTTCCAGGTGGCGCTGGTCCTGCAGAACTTCACCGTGCCCGCGCTGACCGCGGCCGGGCTGCGCGTCGCACCGATCGACTTCGACGCCGCCGTGGCGAAGTTCGACCTGCAGTTCACCGTCACCGAATCCGGGGATGTCGACGGCCGCGCCGACGGCATGGCCATCGAAATCGCCTACGCCACCGACCTGTTCGACGCGGGCAGCATCGCCGTGCTGGCGCGCCGGTTCACCCAGGTGCTGGCCGCGGTGGTCGCCGATCCGACCGTGGTCGTCGGGGACATCCAGCTGCTCAGCGCCGAGGAGCAGCAGCGCATGCTGCACGACTGGGCCACCACCGGCGACGCGGTCGCCACCGGCGCCGAGACCATGCTCGACCGGTTCGCCGCCGTCGCGGCGCGGCACCCGCACGCCGTCGCGGTCAAGGCCGAGGGCGCCACGCTCACCTACGGCGAGCTCGACGCCTGGTCCAACCGGCTGGCGCGGCGTCTCGTCGGCGCCGGCGTCGGCCCGGAAACCCTGGTGGCCGTGGCCCTTCCGCGGTCGGTGGAACTGGCCGTCGCGCTGCTGGCGGTGCTCAAGGCGGGTGGCGGCTACCTGCCGATCGACCCCAACTACCCGGCCGACCGCATCGAGTACGTCCTCGACGACGCCCGCCCGCTGTGCGCGATCGCGAACGCGGACACCGGGCTGGCCCGCGACTGGTTCGGCGGACCGGTGATCGACCCCGCCGCCGAGAACCTCACCGGCTTCGCGGCCACGCCGCTGACGGCGGCGGACCGGCGCGCGCCACTGGTGCCCGCGAACACCGCGTACGTCATCTACACCTCCGGCTCCACCGGCCGCCCCAAGGGCGTGGTGATCCCGCACGCGAACGTGCTCGCGCTGCTGGACAACAGCGAGCGCCACTTCGGCTTCGGCCCGTCGGACGTGTGGACGATGTTCCACTCCTACGCCTTCGACTTCTCGGTGTGGGAGCTGTGGGGCGCGCTGCTGACCGGCGGCTCGATCGTGCTGGTCGACTACTTCACCTCGCGCTCGCCCGAGCAGTTCCGGGAGCTGCTGCTGGCCGAGCGGGTCACCGTGCTCAACCAGACGCCGTCGGCGTTCTACCAGCTCGTCGCCGCCGATCTGGCCGTCGCGCCCGGCGACTACGCCCTGCGCACGGTGATCTTCGGTGGTGAGGCGCTGGAACCGCAGCGGCTGGCCGGTTGGTTCGCTCGCTACCCGCGCTCGCCCCGGCTGGTGAACATGTACGGCATCACCGAGACCACGGTGCACGCCTCCTACCGGGAGATCACCCCGGAGACCGGTTCGGCCAGCGTCATCGGCGGTGCCCTCGCGGGACTGACCGTGCGCGTGCTGGATTCGCGCCTGCGGCCGGTGCCGGTTGGGGTGCCCGGCGAGATCTACGTCTCCGGAGCGCAATTGGCGCGCGGCTACCTGGCCAGGCCCGACCTGACCGCGAGCCGGTTCGTCGCCGACGCCTACGGCGCTCCCGGCAGCCTCGCCTACCGCTCGGGCGACCTGGCCCGCTGGACCGCCGACGGCGAGCTGGAGTACCTGGGCCGGGCCGATCAGCAGGTCAACCTGCGTGGGTTCCGGGTCGAGCTCGGTGAGATCGAGGCCGCGCTGCTCGCCAGCTCGGTCGCGCCGCGCGAGGTCGCGGTGCTGGTGCGCACCGACCTGGTCGACGAGCCGCGCATCGTGGCCTACCTGGTCGCCGGGCCGGAGACCGGCCGGGTGGACGCGGCCGCCATCCGCCAGGAACTGGCCCGCACGCTGCCCGAACACATGCTCCCGGCGGCGGTCGTCGCGGTCGAGCGGATTCCGCTGACCGTCAACGGCAAGCTGGACCGGGCCGCGTTGCCCGCGCCGGTCTTCGAGACCACCGTCTACCGCAAGCCGGCCACGGTCACCGAGGAGATCATCGCCGCGGTGTACGCCGAGGTGCTCGGCCGCACCCGCGCCGACGATCAGCCGGTCGGCGCCGACGACGACTTCTTCGCCCTCGGTGGCAGCTCGCTGCTCGCCGCCAAGGCGGTCGCCCGGATCGGCTCCGCGCTGGATCGCCGGGTCGGCGTGCGCGCGCTGTTCGAGACGCCGCGCGTCGGCGAGCTGGCCGCGGCGGTGGACGCCCAGGCGAAGGTCGACCGGCCCGCCCTGGTCGGCCGGGCCCGCCCCGAGCAGCTGCCGCTCTCGCCCGCTCAGCAGCGGATGTGGTTCCTCAACCGCTTCGACCGCGCCTCGGTGGCGTACAACATCCCGTTCGCGCTGCGGCTGTCCGGTGACCTCGATGTCGCCGCGCTGCGCGCGGCGGTGGCCGACCTGGTCGCCCGCCACGAATCGCTGCGCACGGTGTACCCGGAGGTCGACGGCGCGCCGGTGCAGTCGATCACCCCCGCCGCGCGGGCGATTCCGGAACTCGACCCGATCGTGGTGACCGAGGCCGACCTGCCCGGCGCGATCGCCGACCTGGCCGCTACCACCTTCGACGTCACCGCCGAGATCCCGGTGCGGCTGCGGCTGTTCCAGGTGGGCGCCGCCGCGTCCGCCGCGTCCGCCGGACCGGCCTCGGGTGAATTCGTGCTCGCCGCCGTCCTGCACCACATCGCGGCCGACGGTTCCTCGATCGCACCGTTCGTCGCCGACCTGATGCGCGCCTACACCGCGCGCCTGGCCGACACCGCGCCCTGCTGGGCGCCACTTGCGGTGCAGTTCGCCGACTACGCGCTGTGGCAGCGGGAACTGCTCGGCGACGAGGCCGACCCGGAGTCGGTCGCGGCCCAGCAGGTCGGCTACTGGCGTACCCAGCTGGCCGGACTGCCCGACCAGCTGACCCTGCCGACCGACCGGCCCCGCCCGGCCCGGCAGAGCCTGCGCGGCGACAAGGTGAGCTTCACCGTCGACGCCGACCTGCACGCCGCCCTGGTCGCCCTCGGCCGGGGGAACGGCGCCACGCTGTTCATGGTGGTGCACGCGGCCTTCGCCGCCCTGCTGGCCCGGCTCTCCGGGACCGCCGACATCGCCGTCGGCACCCCGAACGCGGGCCGTGGCGAGGCCGAACTCGACGAGGTCATCGGCATGTTCGTCAACACGCTGGTGCTGCGCACCCCGGTCGCGGGCGACTCGCCGTTCACCGACCTGCTCGCCGCCGCCCGTGCCGCCGACATCGCCGCGTTCTCGCACGCCGACGTCCCGTTCGAGCGCCTGGTCGAGGTGCTCAACCCGGCCCGCTCCACCGCCCGGCACCCGCTGTTCCAGGTCGGCTACTCGTTCCAGAACCATGAGCGCGGACAGCTCGAGCTGCCCGGCCTGACCGTCTCGGACCTCGAATTCGATTCCGGTGTCGCCCAATTCGACCTGCACCTGTTCGCCCTCGACCACTACACGGCCGACGGCGCGCCCGCGGGCATCGAGATGGCGCTCGGCTACGCGAGCGACCTGTTCGACGCGGGCACGGCCGAGCGGTTCGCCACCCAGCTGCGCCGCATCCTCGAATCCGTCACCGTCGCACCGGACACCGTGGTCGGCGACCTCGACCTGCTCGGCGCCGACCGCGGCCTGCTGCTCGACACCTGGAATGCCACCGCGCATCCGGTGGCGGCGGTCACCCTGGCCGAGCTCGGCGCGCGCCAGGCGGCCGCCACCCCCGGCGCGCCTGCCCTGGTCGACGCCGAGACCGGCACCTCGCTGGACTACGCGGCCTTCGACGCCAGGGTCAACCGGATCGCCCGGCTGCTGATCGCCGAGGGCGTCGGCCCGGAGCGCACGGTGGTGCTGGCCATGCGGCGCGGGCTCGACCTCGTGATCGCCATGCACGCCGTGGTGCGGGCGGGTGGCGCGTACGTTCCGATCGACCCCGATCATCCGGTCGACCGGATCGCCTACATCGTGGCGACCGCCGCGCCGCTGTGCGTGCTCACCACGGCCGCCGACGGCCTGCCGATCGCCGTGGACGTGCCCGTCTTCGAGCTGGATCACCAAGCGCTGGAAGAGCTTTCCGGCGCACCGGTGGCTGATGCCGAGCGCATCGCCCCCCTGCGTCCCGCCCATCCCGCCTACCTCATCTTCACCTCCGGCTCGACCGGTCAGCCCAAGGGCGTCGCCGTGCCGCACGCGGCGATCGTCAACCAGCTGGCCTGGCTGCACGACCGCTTCGCCATGACCGGCGCCGACCGGGTGCTGCTCAAGACGCCTGCCACCTTCGACCTGTCGGTCTGGGAGTTCTGGTCACCGCTGACCTGCGGCGGCGCGCTGATCGTCACTCGCCCCGGCCACGAACGCGATCCGGATCGCCTGCGCGACACCATGACCCGGTACGGCGTCACTGTGCTGCACGCGGTGCCGTCACTGGTCGGCATGCTGCTGGCCGCCGAGGCCACACCCGCGCTGCCGGAGTCGCTGCGCGCGGTCCTGGCCATCGGCGAGGCGCTGCCCGCCGCCACGGCCGCCCAGTTCCTGGCCTGCGGCACCGGCGCACGTCTGCACAACCTTTACGGGCCGACCGAGGCGGCGGTGTCCATCACCGAATACGCGGTGGCCCAGGACCTCTCGCATGTCGTGCCGATCGGGACGCCCGCCTGGAACAGCGCGCTCTACGTGCTCGACGCCCGGCTGCGCCCCGTTCCCGTCGGGGTCGCGGGCGAGCTGTACCTGGCCGGTGACCAACTCGCCCGCGGCTACCACGGCCGCCGGGCACTGACCGCCGACCGTTTCGTCGCCAACCCCTTCGCTCCGCCGGCCGCCGAGACGACTGGCCGTGGCGTGCCGACCCAGGCCGGAGCCGCCGGGGGTGCCCGGATGTACCGCACCGGTGACATCGTCCGGTGGCGCGCGGACGGCACCCTCGAGTACCTCGAGCGCGCCGACTTCCAGGTAAAGATCGGTGGCTTCCGGATCGAGCTCGGCGAGGTCGAGACCGCGCTGCTGCGGTGCGCCGGAGTGCGCGCGGCGGTGGCTGTCGCCAGGACCGACGAACGGGCCGGGGCACGGTTGATCGCCTACGCCGCGGTCGCCGACCTCACCCCCGGCGACGAGCAGGCCGTGGCGGCCGAACTGCGCGGCGAGCTCGCCGCCGAACTGCCCGCCTACATGGTGCCCGCGGCCCTGGTCGTGCTGGAGTCGTTGCCGCTCAACGCCAATGGCAAGGTCGACCGGTCCCGACTGCCGGAGCCGGAGTTCGGTGAGGCGGTCTTCCGCGCGCCGGTCACCGCGACCGAGCAACTGGTCGCGCGGACCTTCGCCGAGGTGATCGGCTGCGCGAGCGCCGGCCTGGACGACGACTTCTTCGCCCTCGGCGGCAACTCGCTGATGGCGACCAGGCTGGCCGCCCGGCTCGGCGCCGCGCTCGGCGCCCAGGTGCCGGTGGCCGAGGTGTTCGACGCCCCGACCGTGGCCGCGTTGGCCGAGCGGCTCGGCGGCCTGGATCGCTCGGCCGCCCGTCCGCCGCTGACCCGGCGCGCCGGCGACGGACCCGCCGTGCTCTCGCCCGCGCAGCAACGCATGTGGGTCCTGCACCAGCTGGCGCCGCAGTCGGCGGCCTATCACATCCCGGCCGCCATCCGGCTCACCGGCCGGCTCGACCTGCCCGCCCTGCAATCGGCGGTCGGCGACCTGCTGTCGCGGCACGACACCCTGCGCACCCGCTACCCCGACACGGCGGCGGGTCCGGTCCAGCAGGTGATGCCCGCCTGGTCGGCCGCGGTCGAACTGACCCCGATCCCGGTCGCCGCCGAGGACGTCGAGGCCCGGATCACCGCCCTGGTGGCCCAGCCGTTCGACATCACCGCCGCGCCGCCGGTGCGGGTGGCGCTCTACGGTCTCGGCCCGGACGATCACGTGCTCGTCGTCGTGGTGCATCACATCAGCGCCGACGGCTACTCGATAGCTCCGCTCACCCGGGATCTGGTGCGCGCCTATGTCGATCGCAGCGAAGGCCGCGCGCCCGGCTGGGCACCACTGGAGATCCAGTACGGCGATTTCAGCGCCTGGCAGCACGAGCTGCTCGGCACCGAAGCCGACCCGGACAGCGTGCTCACCCAGCAGCTGACCTACTGGACCAGGGAACTGTCCGGCGCGCCCGAACTGCTCGCCCTGCCCACCGACCGCCCCCGCGCCACCCGGCGCGAGATGCGCGGCGCGGCAGAGCGGTTCGAGATCGACGCGGCGCTGACCCGGCGCCTCGACGAGATCGCCCGCGAGCACGGCACGACGCTGTTCACGCTGGTGCACAGCGCGCTGGCGGTGCTGCTGGCCAAGCAGTCCGGCAGCGCCGACATCACCATCGGCGCCCCGGTGGCCGGTCGCGGTGCCCGCGAGCTCGACGATCTGGTCGGCATGTTCGTCAACACCGTCGTGCTGCGCACCGAGGTCGACTCGCGGGCGCCGTTCACCGAGCTGCTGGCCCAGGCCAGGCGGCGCGACCTCGCCGCCCTCGCCCACGCCGACGTGCCGTTCGAGCAGGTCGTCGATGCCCTGGGCCGGACCCGTTCGGGCGCCTACACCCCGCTGTTCCAGGTGATGCTCACCTTCCAGAACATGCCGCCCGGTGGCATCGAACTGCCCGGCCTGCACGTGCGGATCCTGGACCCCGGGCTCGGCGAGGCCAAGTTCGACCTGCACCTGACCGCCCTGCAGCGCTACGACGCGGCCGGTGCGCTCGACGGGCTCGACGTGCACTTCGGTTACGCCACCGACCTTTTCGACGCTTCGACCGTCCGGATACTGGCCGAGCGGTTCCGCAAGGTCCTCGCGGCCGTCGCGGCCGACCCGGCCGTACCCGTGCGGGCGATCGACGTGCGCACCGACGCGGAGAAGACCCCGCGTCCGCGTACCTACACCATTGCCGATCTGCCGGGCCTCGTCGGCTCGGCGGCCCGGCTCGCGCCGGCGACCGTGGCATTCGCCCACGGCGAGCACGCCATCTCGTTCGAAGCGCTCGACGCCAAGCTCACCGCGGTGCGCAAGGCGATGGGCGCCGCGATGAAACCCGAAGCGCTGGTGAACGTCGCGCTGGCCGGGCTGGTGCCCGGCGTGCTCGCCGCACTCGGCGCGTCCGGACTCACCACCACTTTGCAAACACTGGTGACCGATGCCGCCGCGGTGATCGCCGGGTCGGGGTCGGCTGACGACTCGGAAGGACAACTCTGATGTCGCACACGGATTCGGTCACGGCGGCTGTCTCGCTCGACGCGCTGCTGCGTGACCAGGCGGACGAGCGCAGGCGTGATCCCGCCACGTTGCTCGCCGCCTTCACCACCCAGATCCGCCAGGATCCCGACGCCGTCGCGGTGCGTGACGGCGTGACCGAGCTCAGCTACGGCGAGCTCGGCGCACGGGTCGACGCGCTGGCGGTCTGCCTGGCCGCCCGCGGTGTCGGGCCGGAGACCACGGTCGCGGTGTCGTTGCCGCGATCGGTCGACCTGGTCGTCGCGGTGCACGCGGTGATCGCCGCGGGCGGCGCGTTCGTCCTGCTCGACCCGGACGCCCCCGCCGACGTGCGGCAGCGCACGGTCGCCCTCGCCGCGCCCGTGCTGGTGATCACCGCGCCGCAGGTGCCCCACCCGACCGGTGTCCCGGTCCTGGGCATCGACGCCGAACCCACCGTCGATCTCGTCGCCGACGACCTACCCGGTCCGGGTGCGGACAACCCGGCCTACCTGGTCGTCGACGTGGCGGGCGCGAGCGCGGTCGTCGTCGGACACCGGGCCGCACAAGCGAATTCGGTCTGGCGGCAGCGGCTGTGCGGTCTCGGCGCCGGCGACGCGGTGCTCTGGCACGCGCCGCTGGGCACGCAGGCCACGGTGGGGGAGCTGCTGCTGGCCCTGCAGACCGGCGCCACCCTGGTGCTCCCGACCAGCGACTCCCTGGCGCGTTCGATCGCCGACACCGGCGCCACCGCGGCGTGCTTCGACCCCGACCAGCTCGCCGCGCTGGCCGCGCTGCCCGACGCCGAGGCACGCCTCGACTCGCTGCGGATCGTCCTGAGCTGCGGCGCACCACTGCCCGCCAAGACCGCGGCCGCCCTGCGCGCGGTGAGCGGCGCGACGCTGTGGCACGTCTACGGCAGGCCGGAGACCGCGGGCGAGGTCGTCGCGCACGAGGTGACCGGCGCCGACCTCGAATCGGTCCCGCTCGGCTCGGCCGCCGACGACGTCGAGCTGCTGATCCTCGACGAGCACCTGTGCCCGGTGCCCGACGGTGAAGTCGGCGAACTCTATGTCTCCGGTGTGCAATTGGCGCGCGGCTACCTCGGCAGGCAGGCCACCGCCGCCACCTTCCTGGCCAACCCGATCGGCCCGGTCGACGACCGCATGTTCGCCACCGGCGACCTCGTGCGGCGCAGGCCGCCCGGCGACGGCTGGACGGCCGAACTCGAATTCGTCGGCCGCGTCGACGCCGAGGAGGTGAGCACGGCGCCGCAGGGCGGACTGCCCGGGGAACTGCTGCTCGACGAGTTCGAAGCGCAGGCCGCCGCCACCCCTTTCGACCCCGCGGTCGTGCACGCCCCGAGCACGGGCGGCGCGGCCTCGATCATCACCTACGGTGACCTGGACCGGCGCACCAACCAGCTGGCCCGGCACTTGACCGCGCTCGGCATCGGCCCGGAATCGGCGGTGCTGGTGGATGTCCCGCGCTCGGTCGAGCTGGTGGTGGCGATGTACGCCGTGCTCAAGGCGGGCGGTGCCGTGGTGCCCGTCGACACCGCGACCAGTCCCGCCGTGCTGCCGCCGGTCGCGAGTCCCGCGCTGGTGCTGACCGTGCGCTCGCGCGATCACGGTGCGGTGTACGACATTCCGGCCGTCGTCATCGACGACGTGCCGCTCGCCGACTACTCCGACGAGCCGATCGCCCGCGCCGAGCGCCGGACCCCCGTACTGCCGGAGCACCCGGCGTTCGTGCTGTACCCGCCGGGGGCTACGCAGGGCATCACCATCAGCCACATCGCGGCCGTGCACCGGTTGACCGGCATGCAGGGCAGGCACGGCTTCACCGGTCGTGACGTCTACCTGCATCAGGCCGCCATCGGCGAGGTGACCGAGTGGCACGGCTGCGTGCTGCCGTTGCGGGTCGGCGCCACCGTCGTCCTCACCGAACCGCCCGATCCGGTGCGGTTAGCGCGTCTGGTCGCCGACTACGGCGTCACCGCCGCCGATTTCACCCCGCCGCGGCTGGCCGCGTTCACCGACCACGTCCACCGCGCCGGCCTGCGCGCGCAGATCGGCTCGCTGCGCAGCGTTGTCGTCCTCGGCGCGCCGCTCAGCGCGGCGCAGGTGCGGGCTTTCGGCGCGGTGACCAGCGCCCGGCTGCACCATGATTACGGCAGGGCCGAGGCCACCGTCACCCTCACCTATCCCGCCGCGCCCGGCGCGGACACCCCCGAACCGCAGGCCGTGCGGGTGCGGGAATGGAACCGCCGGGTCTATGTGCTCGACGCGCGGCTGCGCCCGGCCAGCCCCGGTGTGGCCGGCGAGCTGTACCTGTCCGGCGCGCAACTGGCCCGCGGCTATCGCGACGATCCGCGCGGCACCTCGGACCGGTTCGTCGCCAACCCGTTCGGCATCCCGGGGGAGCGGATGTTCCGCACCGGGGAGCTGGCGCGCTGGGAGATCGACGGCACCAGCGCCGCGCTCGTTCGTCTCGGCACCGTGGGCGCGGCGACCGTGGGCGCGCTGGAATCGCTGCTCGGGCGCGGGGCGAGCATGCGGGCCAGGATCGGCGCCGGGATCGGCGCGCGGATCACCGAACTCTCGCGCAGACACGCGGTTCCGCCGTTCGCGGTGGTCCGGGCCGCGATGACGGTGCTGCTGGCCTGGCAGGCGGGCACGGCCGTCGCGGGCGCGACCACCCTGTCCGAGATCCTGTGCGCCGAACCCGATCCCGTGGTGTCCTCGGCCACCGCGGCGACCAGTGAGTCGTGCGCGCTGTCCGGGCCGCTCGGCGCGGTGACGCTGAGCTATCTCGACACCGGCGCCGAGGCGTTCGGCGTTCCCGGCCTCGAACTCACCGCCCTGCGTTTCGACGGATCGACGGTGGCCGACGGCGTGCACTTCATCGTCTCCACGCACGCCGACCCCGACGGCAATCTCGGCCTCGAACTGGAATACAGCACAGACCGTTTCGACGATCACGCCGCGGCTGCCCTGCTGCGCCGCTTCTCCCGCGCCCTGGGGCTGCTCACCGGCGACCCCGATGCCCCGAGCGACTCGTTCGACCTGCGCACCCCCGCCGAGCGCGCCGCGAGCTGACCCCCACCCCCTCAGGAAGGCAATCCGATGAGCAATCCGTTCGACGATGAGAACGCCCAGTTCTACGTCTTGGTCAACGCCGAGGGGGAACACTCCCTCTGGCCCACCTTCGCCGCCGTCCCCGGTGGCTGGACCGTCGCCTTCGGCGCCGCCACCCGCACCTCCTGTCTTCAGTACGTCGAATCCCATTGGCTCGACATGCGTCCCAACTCCCTGATCGCCGCGATGGCCAACGAGGGCTGACCTCGCCCTACGTACAGTGGGGTATGCGGAGCGCTCGGTTCGGGATCGTGGTGGCGCTGCTGGCGGGACTGCTGGCGGGCGCGTACCTGGGGGCGCTGTTCGCGTCGTCGACCGACTCCGATCCGCCGCGGCGGCAGGCCACGGGACACGATGTCGAGCACGCCGAGCTGGTGCTGTTCGAGTCCACCCGGGGGCTGCCCGACGTCCGGACCGTACTGCGATCGACCGCCGACGTCGCCCAGTTCGCCGGGCGATTCCCTGGCGACGAACGCGCGGCCGGTCGGCTCACGGACACGCTCTCGCGCCGCGACTTCGACACCGAGGCGCTGATCGCCTTCTCCTGGGGCGCGGGCTGTTCGCCCGGTGACGGCGCGAAGCTGACCAGCGAGGGCGACGCCGACTACTCCGTCCGGCTGACCGGCGCGGACGATCCGCCGCCGGAATGCGTCGCGCCGTGGGAGATCCTGGCGGTGTTCGCGCTGCCCGCGGCGGACGTGCCGGCGACCACTCGGCTCGGCGGGTACCGCCCCGACCCGCCGGGTCCGGCGATCCTTGCCCATTTCGAGCGCATCGCAGTCGGCACCGCCCCGCGCGGCGCCGAGGTCTCCCAGCCGGATCAGCTCGCCGCCTTCGCCGCCGGGCTCGACACCGTGACGGCCGCTCGGGTGCGTTCGGCGGTGTCGGGGCGCGCCGCCGGTGATCGGGCGTTCGCCTTCGTCGCCACCGGCTGTCACGACGACGGCGCCTATCTCGCGATCTCGCGGGAACGGCTGCGTCCGGTGCTGACCGCGACCGAGCCGGTCGCCTGCGTCGTCCCGGACTACTACGTCGCGGTGTTCACCACCCCGGCCGTCTCCGTCCCGATCGAGGCCGTCATCGGCTGAGACCGGGGGTCATGGCACCGGGGTCATCGGCGGCGGCTCCCAGTCGCCCTCGATCGCCGCCTCGCGAGGTGCGTACAGACGCAGCGTCAGGGAGAACTCGCCGGAGTCCGGGATCGGGAGCCAGTTGCCGGTGGGGACGCCCGGGCGCGGGTCGTCGTGCTGGACGGCGATCTCCACCGCGCCGTCGGGGCCCGCCACCACCGGTGGGGCGTGGCCGACCGCGTAGATCTCGGCGGGGTTGGGGACGAGGAAGCCCTGGGGGTCGTAGGCGGTGATCGAGGCGAAGGCGTCCACCGGCGGCCAGCGGCCGGGCTCGAAGCGGATACGGTAGCGGCGCGGCTGTCCCGCGTCGTCGGTCGTGGGGGCCCAGAGTTCGGCGTAGAGCACGTCGCGGATCGGGGCCTTGCCAGGTGAGCGCATGGTCGTCGCCGCGCGTCGCAGGTAATCAGTGCCGAACCTGCCGAGGTCGACCGGGATCTCCCACCCGTTGACGCGGCGCGCGTTCGGGTCGGTCCATCCGGCGATCCGGCGCTGGGCCTGGCGGACCGCCTCGTCGAGCAGTTCGACGGGCTCGTTGTCGACGGTGCCGCCGGGGACGACGCCGATGGTGGCCAGCTGTTCCATCAGCGGTGCGTCGGCGGCCGCGGGCGGATCGGCCACCATCAACCTGCACAGCCGGTTGAGGTAGGTGCGGCCGTCCAGCGCGGCGATCCGCTTGACCGGCGGCTCCGGTCCGCGGTCGATCGGGTGCACCCTGCTGACCGTGACGTCGTATTCGCGGCGCTGCCAGGCGCCGGCCGGGACCAGCCGGATCTTCTCCTGCCACCGGTTGACCTGCGCCGCGTCCGCGACACCGTTGATCTGGATCCGGCCGACGATCGTCGCCATCGCCGACGGCATGTGCAGCAGGGTGGTGTGCGGCGGCAGCGACCCGGTCCACTTCGGGCCCGCGATGACGTAGGTGAACGGCGGCCCGTCGGCGTCGACCGTCGTCCGCGGCTGCTTGCTGCTCAGGTCGTGCACGGTGTTGCCCCACCCGTCGAGCAGCTGGAACAGCCAGTACCGATCCGGTTCCATCCCGGGGATCTGCAACACCAGCGGCTCGTCGGCCAGGTTCAGCCACGCCTGGGAATAGACCATGTCGTGGCTGAGCCGGGCCACCCCGCGATCCAGCGGATCGGGCAGCACGCTGTGATCGAACGTGTTCGTCGGCCCACTCGCCGCCCGCATCATGTCCAGCAAGATCATCGGATAGCCGAACACATACGCCTCGGTCGCCAGCCCCAGCACATCCGGCGCCCCCGTCGAGGACACCACCGACGGCACCGGCTCCCCACCCCCGCACCCGGACACCACCACCCCCACCCCCGCAGCCGCCCCCAACTCGAGCAGGCGCCGCCGACTCAGCCCACCCTCGCCACCTGCCCGACCGCCCATGCGCTCTCCGTCCGACACCGCGAACGCCCACCGTAAACGCCCCACCGTCCCCCCGCCCTCACACACAACGGGTGAAATCCGCAGGTCAGCCGAGGAGGGTTCGGTGCATGAGGTAGGCGACGCGGGCTCGGCAGGCGATGGGGTCGGGGCCGTAGATCTGGCTGAGGTCGATGACCAGGGCGAAGGCCGCGTGGACCAGGAAGCGGGCTTCGGCGGCCGAGAGTTCGGGGCGGACCTCGCGGACCAGGCGGGCCCATTCCTGGACGCTGAGGCGCTGGATGTTGCGCAGGACCGCGCGTTCCTCGGCGGGGACGTGGCCGAACTCGGCGTAGTAGACGACGGCCAGCGCGCGTTCGTCGAAGGTGTCGGCGACGAACTGGGCGATCAGCACGTCCAGGGCCGCGCCGCTGTCGGGGGTGCCCGCGACGGCGGGGCCGATCGCACCCGAGACCCGGTCGGCCGCGCGGCGGAACGCGGCGGCGAGGATGTCGCTCTTGCCGCGGTAGAACCGGTACACCGCCGAGGCCGCGGACAGCCCGGCCGCCGAGGCGATGTCCTCGACGCTGACGTTCGGATACCCGCGCTCGTGGAACAGCTCGACCGCTTTGCGCAGCAGCAGTTCGTGTTTGAACGACTCCGGGATCTCGACCTGGGTGGCCTTCTCCGAAATCGTTGCCGCGGGCGGCAATCCGCTCTCGACCAGCGCGAGACAGGCCGTGGTCAGCAGCCGGTTCAGGGTGCGGGCAGGCAGGGCGGCGTGATGGTCGGCGATGCTGGTGATCACCCCGAACATCGCGGTGGACAGCATTCGCAGGTCCGGCGCGGTCAGCTCCGGCCGCAGGACGGCCAGCTGCTCGTCGAGGGCGACCAGCACCGAGGCCCGCTGCTCGTCGAGCACCAGCCGGTCGGCGGGCTCGAGGTAGCGGCCCTCCCAGCGCACCAGCGTGACCGTTCCCCGGTTCTCCACCGTCGCGCCGAGGAGCCCGGTCAGCATGTGCCGCAACCGTTCCGCCGCGGTCGATGACCCGTCACCGGACGCCGCGATCGAGGCGGTGAAGGCCTGCCCGACCCGCAGCAGTTCCTCCCGGAACAGCGCGTACTTGCTCGGGTAGTGCCGGTACAGCGCCGCCGAACTGATGCCCAATCCGGCGGCGATGTCCTCCATGCTCACCCCGTGATACCCGGCCGCGCCGAATGCCACCGCCGAGGTCGCCGCGATCTGCGCGCGCCGATTCTTCGGACGCCGCCGCACACCGTCCTTCGCTCCGCCGACTACCGATCCACGCGCACCACGAGACTCGCCGACATTCATGCCAGAAGTGTATTAGGGCTTGTGGGGCGGGGTGATCCGGGCATACCAGTCGAGCAGGGCCGGGTCGTCCACGGCGCTGCGTTCGACCACACGGGTCGCGTCCGCGCCCTGGAAGAGCTTCTTGATCGGCACTTCCAGCTTCTTGCCGGTCCGGGTGTGCGGGATACCGGGGGCCTCGCGGATCTCGTCGGGGACGTGCCGGGGCGAGACCTCGGAGCGAATCGCGCTGCCGATCCTGGCTTTCAGATCGTCGGTGAGGGCGGCGCCGGGCGCGAGGACGACGAACAGCGGCATCCAGTAGCCGCCGTCGGGCTGCTCGGCGCCGATCACCAGCGCCTCGGCGATCTCCGGGAACTGTTCGACGACCTGGTAGATGTCGGCGCTGCCCATCCGGATGCCGTGCCGGTTGAGAGTGGAGTCGGAGCGGCCGTGCACGACGACGCTGCCGTGCTCGGTCAGCGTGATCCAGTCACCGTGCCGCCACACGCCGGGGTAGGTGTCGAAATAGGCGTCGTGGTAGCGCTTTCCGTCCTCGTCGCGCCAGAAGCGCACCGGCATCGACGGCATCGGCTGGGTCACCACCAGTTCGCCGACCTCACCGCGCACCGGCGCGCCCAGCTCGTCGAAGGAGTCCAGCGCCACGCCGAGATACGGTGCCGACAGCTCGCCCGGCCACACCGGCACCGTGGGCACGCCGCCGATGAACGCCGACACCACGTCGGTGCCACCGCTGATCGAGTTCACCTGCACGTGCTCGCCCGCGTTCGCGTCGAGCCACAGCGCGCTCGACACCGGCAGCGCCGACCCGGTGATCCCGACGCTGCGCAGCGCCGACAGATCGTGCTCGGCCCGCGGCACCGCGCCCGCCTTGATGCATCCGAGCACGTAGCCGGGGCTGGTGCCGAGCACGGTGGCGCGGACCTGGGCGGCGAGGCGCCACAGGGCGTCCGGGCCGCCGGCTGTCGGGCTGCCGTCGTAGGTCACCACGGTGGCGCCGGTCAGCAGGCCGGCGATCTGGAAGTTCCACATCATCCAGCTGGGGCTGGTGTACCAGAAGAAGGTGTCCTCGGGCCCGATGTCGGATTGCAGGGCAACGGCTTTCAGATGCTCGAGCAGCACGCCGCCGTGGCCGTGCACGATGCCCTTCGGCAGACCGGTGGTGCCGGAGGAGAACACGATCCACAGCGGATGATCGAAGGCGACGGCGGCGGTCTCGATCACCCCGAGCCCCGGATCGGCGATCGCGTCCGACCACGCCACCGCGTCGGGCACCTCGAGGCCCAGCTGCGAGACCACGACGGTCGCGCGCAGCTCGGGCAGGCCCTCCTGCAGGGCGGCGATGTCGGCGCGCTTGTCGTGCTGCTTGCCGCCGAACCGGTAACCGTCGGCCGTGACGAGCACGGTCGGCTCCAGCTGGCCGAGCCGGTCCAGCGCCGCCTTGGCCGAGTAGTCCTGCCCGCACGCGCTCCACACCGCGCCGATGCTCGCGGTGGCGAGGAAAGCGACGATGGCCTCCGGGATGTTCGGCAGGTAGCCGATCACCCGGTCGCCCGGTCCGACGTCGCGCGCCCGCAGGGCGCCCGCGAACGCGGTGACCTGCTCGATCAGCTCCGCCCACGAGATCTCGCGCGGCTCGGCGTCCTCGTGCAGGGCGAGCACGGCGGGCCGGTCGGGCCGCGCCTGCCGGATGATCTGGTCGACGTAGTTCAGCCGCGTCCCAGGGAACCACTGCGCGCCGGGCATCTCCCGCGTGCCGAGCACGCCGTCGGCGATCGGACCGAGCTCGAAGTAGTCCCACAGCGCCTGCCAGAAGCCGGCGATGTCGTCGACCGACCATTGCCACAGGGCCTGGTAGTCGGGGTACTGCTCGCCGGTCCGGCCGCTGACGAAGGCGGCGAAGTCGGTGATCCGTGCCGACGCGATGTCCTCGGCGGTCGGTTCCCATTGCGGTTGCACCGGATGTCCTCCTCGTACTGGGTTGCGCGGGCCGGAACTGCCCGGCCGATGATTACCCCGGCGCGCGGCCGGTAGTCGCCCCCGCGCGCCGGGTAGTGCTCAGCTGGGCAGTTCGGCCCGGCGGACGATCCGCTCCGCGTGTCGGAGCACCGGTGCGTCGACCATGCGTCCCTCGAACGCGAAGACGCCCCGATGGTTCGGCACCTCGGCGAGCACTCGGCGCGCCCAGTCGATCTCGTCGGGGTCGGGCGCGTAGCCCTCCCGGATCACCGCCACCTGGCGGGGATGGATAGCGACCTTGGCGTCGAAGCCGACGGCCACCGCGTCCAGCGTCTCCACCGCCAGCCCTTCCAGGTTCTCGATGTCGAGGAACACCGAATCCAGGGCGAACCGGCCGAAGGCCTTGGCCGCCAGCAGGCTCGTCGAGCGCACGTGCCGGGCGACATCGCGGTAGCTGCCGTCGGCGTGCCTGCTGGCATTGCCGCCCAGCCCGGCGACCAGGTCCTCGGCGCCCCACATCACGCCGACGGCGTTCTCGGCGGCGACCGACTCGGCCACCCGCACCGCGCCCAGCGGCGACTCGATCAGCACGATCACCTCGTAGCCCGCCAGGCTCCTGACCTGTTCGGCCGATTCACATTTGGGCAGCATGACGCGCCGGTAGGCGGTCTGCGCGAGGGCGGCCAGGTCGGCCGCGTACTCGTCGGTCTCGACCGCGTTGACGCGGACCACGGTGTGCCGCGGGTCGAGCGGGGTCTCGATCAGCGCCTTCCTGGCCGCGACCTTGTCACCCGCGGCGACGCCGTCCTCGAGGTCGAGGATCACCACATCGGCCACCGCCGCGGCCTTGGCGAAACGTTCGGGACGGTCGGCCGGGCAGAACAGCCAGGCCGGTCCGCTGGGCTCCCAGGCGCGCACGTTGTCTCCCGTCATCGTCATGCGGGGGCCTTCCGGACCAGCGTCTGCCGCACGGCTTTCGCCACGATCACACCGTCCTGGTTGCGCGCGGTGTGGGTGAGGCCGACGATGCCCTCACCCGGACGGCTCTTGGATTCCCGCTTGTCGGTCACCAGCGTCTCGGCGTACATCGTGTCGCCGTGGAACAGCGGCGCGGGCAGCGACATCTCGGAGAAGCCGAGGTTGGCCACCAGGGTGCCCTGGGTGAGCTGGGCGACCGAGAGGCCGACCAGCGTCGACAGGGTGAACATCGAGTTCACCAGCCGCTGGTTGAACGGCGGCTGCGCGTCGGCGAAGTTCGCGTCCAGGTGCAACGCCTGGGTGTTCATGGTCAGCGTGGTGAACAAGACGTTGTCGGCCTCGGTGATGGTGCGGCCGGGCCGGTGCTCGTAGATTGTCCCGATCTCGAACTCCTCGAACCACAGGCCGCGCTGGACGACGCGTCGTGTCTCGGTGCTCGACGGCGCCTGCGCTGCCGCCGCCGGGCCGCCGTGATCAGGCGCGCTCACAGACCCAGCTCCCGTGCGATCAGCATCAGCTGCACCTCCGTCGTGCCCTCACCGATTTCCAGGATCTTGCTGTCACGGTAGTGCCTGGACACGGGGTATTCGTTCATGAAGCCGTTGCCGCCGAAGATCTGGGTGGCGTCGCGCGCATTGTCCATCGCGGCCTCGCTGGCGACCATCTTGGCGATCGAGGCGGCCTTCTTGAACGGCTTGCCCGCCAGCATCAGCGCGGCCGCGTCGTAGTAGGCGGTGCGCGCGACGTGGGCGCGCGCCTCCATCCGGGCGATCTTGAACGCGATGGCCTGATTGCGGCCGATGGCCTGCCCGAACGCCTGCCGCTCACCGGCGTAGCGCACGCTCTCGTCCACACAGCCCTGCGCGGCGCCCACCGCGAGCGCGGCGATGGCGATGCGGCCCTCGTCGAGGATGCGCAGGAAGTTGGCGTAGCCGCGGCCGCGCTCGCCGAGCAGGTTCTCCTGCGGCACCCGCACGTCGGTGAAGCTGAGCGGGTGGGTGTCGGAGGCGTTCCAGCCGACCTTGTTGTAGGCCGGTTCGGCGACGAAACCGGGGGTGGAGGTCGGCACCAGGATGGTGGAGATCTCCTTCTTGCCGCCGGTCTGCCCGGTCACCGCGGTGACGGTGACCAGCCGGGTGATGTCGGTACCGGAGTTGGTGATGAACTGCTTGGCGCCGTTGATCACCCAGCTCTCGCCGTCGGCGACCGCGGTGGTGCGGGTGCCGCCGGCGTCGCTGCCCGCGTCGGGCTCGGTGAGGCCGAAACCGGCCAGGGCGCGCCCGCTGGTGAGCTGGGGCAGCCACTCGTTCTTCTGCTTGTCGTCGCCGAAGCGGTAGATCGGCATCGCGCCCAGCGAGACACCGGCCTCGAGGGTGATGGCCACGCTCTGGTCGACCTTGCCGAGCTCCTCGAGCGCCAGGCACAGGGCGAAGTAGTCGCCGCCCATGCCGCCGAACTCCTCGGGGAACGGCAGGCCGAACAGGCCCATGTCGGCCATCCCGGCGACGACCTCGTACGGGAAGCTGTGCTCGGCATCGTGTTTCGCCGAGACGGGCGCCACGACCTGCTGGGCGAAGTCGCGCACGGTCAGGGCGAGCTGGCGGTATTCGTCCGGCAGCGAGCCGGTGGACAGGTAGTCGGTCATGCGTTGGTTCCTTCGCGCTCGGTCTCTACGACTGCGGTTTCGACGGGATGGGCGACGACGCGGACCAGCACCTGGTCCAGCTTCACCTGGGCGCCCGGCCGCACCAGCACCTCGACGGTGCCCGCGACGGGGGCGGTGAGGGTGTGCTCCATCTTCATGGCCTCGATGACGATCACCGGATCGCCGACCTCGACGGTCGCGCCGTCGGCGACCGGGGCGGCGATCACCGAACCCGGCATGGGACTGCGGATCTCGGCGTCACCGACGTGGGCGGCGTCGCCGCGCACGCTCGCCTCGGCGACCTCGCGCAGCACCGCGACGCTGCCCGCGTGGCCGACCCACAGCTGGTCGGCATCCTCGGCGACGCGGAACTCTCGACGCAGCCCGTCGAGGGTGAGGACGAGGCCGTCGCGGCTGGTGGCGGCCGAGAGCGACTGCGGCGCACCGTCGTCGATCCGGACGGTCGCCGATTCCGGTGTGCCGGTGAGGAAGACATGGCGCACCTGGTCACCGGCGGCGAGCCGGATCGCGGTCGGAGCCTGCGCGCCGAGCCGCCAGCCCGACGGGGTCGACCACGGGTCGCCGCCGGGGGCCGGCCAGCGGCGCAGCCAGTGATGGGCGGCGGCGGCGACGAATTCGTCGTCGGTCACCTCGGCGGGCCGGAAGTCGCCGACCCGGCGGTCCAGCAACGCGGTGTCCAGACGGCCCGCCTGGACATCCGCGTCGGCGAGCAGGAAGCGCAGGAACTCGATATTGCTCGTCACGCCGAGCAGCACGGTCTGTTCCAGCGCGCGGTCCAGCGCCGCGAGGGCGTCGGCGCGGGTGTCGCCGCGCGCGATCACCTTCGACAACATCGGGTCGTAGTCGCTGCCGACCACGGTGCCCTCGGACAGGCCCGAATCCACGCGCACGCCGGGGCCGCTCGGTTCGCTGAGCGCGAGCACGGTGCCACCGGTGGGCAGGAAGCCGCGACCCGGATCCTCGGCGTAGACCCGCGCCTCGATCGCGTGCCCGACCAGGCGGATCTCGTCCTGGCTCTTGCTCAGCTGCTGCCCCGCGGCCACCCGGACCTGGCATTCCACCAGGTCGACACCGGTGACCAGCTCGGTCACCGGGTGCTCGACCTGCAGGCGCGTGTTCATCTCCATGAAGAAGAACTCGTCGGGCCGGTCGGCGGAGACGATGAACTCCACGGTGCCCGCGCCGACGTAGTCGACACTGCGCGCGGTATTGCAGGCCGCGGCGCCGATCCGGGCCCTGGTCGTGGCGTCCAGCAGCGGCGAGGGCGCTTCCTCGATCACCTTCTGGTGCCTGCGCTGCAAGCTGCACTCGCGTTCGCCCAGGTGCACCACATTGCCGAACTTGTCGGCCAGGACCTGCACCTCGATGTGGCGGGGCCGGGTGACGAACCGCTCCAGGAACAGGGTGTCGTCACCGAAAGCCGCGCCCGCCTCGCGTCGCGCGCTGACCAGCGCCGCGGGCAGATCCTCGGGCCGCTCGACCCTCCGCATGCCCTTGCCGCCGCCACCGGCGGACGGCTTCACCAGCACCGGGTAGCCGACCTCGGCGGCGGCGGTGATCAACTGCTCGTCGGTGAGGCCGGGCTCGGCGATGCCGGGTACCACCGGGACGCCGAACGCGGTGACGGTGTTCTTGGCGGTGATCTTGTCGCCCATCACCTCGATCGCCTTGGCGGGCGGACCGAGGAAGACGATGTCCGCGTCGGCCAGCGCCGCGGCGAACGCCGAATTCTCCGACAGGAAGCCGTATCCGGGGTGCACGGCCTGGGCGCCGGAGCGGATCGCGGCGTCGACGACCTTCTCGATCGACAGGTAGCTCTCGCGAGCCGGGGCGGGCCCGAGGCGCACCGCGACATCGGCCTCGCGCACGTGGCGGGCGCCCGCGTCGGCGTCGCTGTACACCGCGACCGAGCGAATGCCCATGGCGCGCAAGGTCTTGATGACGCGTACCGCGATCTCGCCGCGATTGGCGACCAGGACGGTGTCGAACTCGACGGGGTGGGATTTGTTCAGCATGTCGCTCACTCCTTCGCCTCGCCGGCGCTCGGCTCCGTCGTGCGCGACGGCGCGCTATGTTTCTGGTTCACTCGCTGACGCTCCTTCACATCCGGAAGACGCCGTAGGAAACGGGGTCGAGCGGCGCTTGCGCGCAGACCGAGAGGGCAAGTCCGAGCACGGTTCTGGTGTCGGTGGGCGCGATGACGCCGTCGTCCCAGATCCGTGCGGTCGCGTAGTAGGGGTTGCCCTGGGTCTCGTACTGCTCCCGGATCGGCGCCTTGAACGCCTCCTGATCCTCCGCCGACCACGGCTTGCCCGCGCTGTCGAGCTGGTCGCCGCGCACGGTCGCCAGCACCGAGGCGGCCTGCTCGCCGCCCATCACCGAGATCCGCGAGTTCGGCCACATCCACAGGAAGCGCGGCGAATACGCGCGTCCGCACATGGAGTAGTTGCCCGCGCCGTAGGAGCCGCCGATCACCACGGTCAGCTTCGGCACCCGCGCGCAGGCCACGGCGGTGACCATCTTCGCGCCGTGCTTGGCGATGCCGCCCGCCTCGTAGTCGCGTCCGACCATGAAGCCGGTGATGTTCTGCAGGAACACCAGCGGGATCTTGCGCTTGTCGCACAGTTCGATGAAATGCGCGCCCTTCATGGCGGATTCGGCGAACAGCACGCCGTTGTTGGCGACGATGCCGACCGGGTGACCGTGGATGCGGGCGAAGCCGGTGACCAGGGTCTTGCCGTATTCGGCCTTGAACTCGTGGAAGCCCGCCTCGCCGTCGACGATCCGGTCGATCACCTCGCGCACGTCGTAGGGGGTGCGCGGGTCGACCGGGACCACGTCGTAGAGCTCGTCCTCGTCCTTGGCGGGCGCAGTGGTCGCCAGCACCTCCCAGGGCGCCTCGGGCTTCGGGCCCAGGGTGCCGACGATCTTGCGGACGATGCGCAACGCGTCGCGGTCGTCCTCGGCGAGATGGTCGGTGACGCCGGAGGTACGCGAGTGCAGCAGGCCGCCGCCGAGTTCCTCGGCCGTGACGACCTCACCGGTCGCCGCCTTCACCAGCGGCGGGCCGCCGAGGAAGATGGTGCCCTGGTCGCGCACGATGACGGCCTCGTCGGCCATCGCGGGCACGTAGGCGCCACCGGCGGTGCACGATCCCATCACCGCCGCGATCTGGGCGATGCCCTTGGCGCTCATGTTGGCCTGGTTGTAGAAGATGCGGCCGAAGTGCTCGCGGTCGGGGAACACCTCGTCCTGGTGCGGCAGGAAGGCGCCGCCGGAGTCCACCAGGTACACGCACGGGAGGTTGTTCTGCGCGGCGACCTCCTGCGCGCGCAGGTGCTTCTTCACCGAGATCGGGTAGTAGGTGCCGCCCTTGACCGTCGCGTCGTTCGCCAGGACCAGGCACTCGCGGCCGGCGATGCGGCCGATGCCGGCGATCACGCCCGCGCCGGGGCACTCGTCGCCGTACATGCCGTTGCCCGCCAGCGGGGACAGTTCCAGGAACGGGCTGCCGGGGTCGAGCAGCTGGTCGACCCGCTCGCGGGGCAGCAGCTTGCCTCGGGCCGCGTGCCGCTCGCGCGACTTCTGCGGGCCGCCCAGCGCCGTCGTCGCCAGCCGCTGGCGCAGCTCGTCGACCAGGGCGCGGTGCGCGTCCCGGTTGCTCGTCGCGGCTGTGGTGCCGTTGTCGAGGTCGTGCGTAACCGTCATCACGCCATCCTGCCATCCGGTTAATCGCCAATAACTGAAATTCAGGTTAATCTTGACTAACCAAGTTGTCCAGACCCGGCGGAAGGGAGTCGAGATTGGCCACGGTCGAACCCGCTCCGGCGACCCGGCGCGAGCTGATGAAAGCCCAGCGTCGCGAGCAGTTGCTCGACGCGGGCGCCCGGTTGATCGCCGATCGCGGGTTCTTCGGCGTGCGCCTCGACGACCTCGGCGCGGCCGTCGGGATCAGCGGACCCGCCGTCTACCGGCACTTCGCGAACAAGGAGGCGCTGCTGGTCGAGCTGCTGGTCGGGGTCAGTGAGCGATTGCTCGCCGGTGGGCGCGCGGTCGTCGCGGCGGCGCAATCGCCCGCGGAAGCCCTGGTCGGCCTGGTGGACTTCCACCTCGACTTCGCCTTCGACGACCCCGAGCTCATCCGCATCCAGGACCGCGATCTGGACAACGTGCCCGCCGCCGACCGTCGCACCCTGCGCCGCACGCAGCGCCAATACGTCGAGGTCTGGGTGCAGGTGCTGCGCGAGGTGCATCCCGGTCTGGCCGAGGACACCGCCCGCGTCCAGGCCCACGCGGCCTTCGGGCTGATCAACTCCACTCCGCACAGCGCCGCCCCGGCGCGGGCGAGCAAGGCGCGGCCGGTGTTGCGGCAGATGGCGCTGGCGGCGTTGTCGGCCGAGCAGGCCTGATCGGCCGCGTGGGAACGCTGCCGCGGCCCGGCTCCGGGGAGATCAATCCAGTTGGCGCAGGAGCCAACTGGGGCCGACCGCGTCGGCACCGAGAGCGTCGACCCGGCGGCGGAGCTCCCGGTCGGCGGTGACGACGGTGAGCTGGTCGTAGCCGGTGGCCTCGGCGACCACGTCGACGATCTTGTCGTCGCCGGAGCGGTCGGCCAGCACGACGGTCAGGCGCGGGGCGGTCGGTGCGGCGTCGTCGGCCGCGGCCTTGGCGGCGCCCTCGAGGACGACGGTCACCGCCGTCGACGCAGGCAGGCGGGTCGTCAGGTCCGCGATGTTCGCCAGCAGCCGCCGGGCGGCGCCCGCGCGGTCGCGCCACCAGCCGTCGGCCTTGGCGCCGATGACATTGGCCGCGTCGACCACGATCAGCTGGGTCGGATCGCTCATCGGTCCAGTCTCCCCCCCGGCGCGCGCCCGGCGCTCGGCGGGCGCGCCGGATCAGGCGACGGCGGGCACCTCGACCGGGCTGAGGCGGCCGTCGGTCATCCGGTAGACCGCGTCCATCCGGTGCAGGTGGGTCGGGTCGTGGGTGACCAGGATCGTCGCCGCGCGGTGCTCGCGGGCGATGGTGGTGATCAGGTCGAGCACGGCGGCGCCGCGTTCGGTGTCCAGGGCGCTGGTCGGCTCGTCGACGACGAGCAGGGCCGGGTCGTTCATCAGGGCGCGGGCGATATTGACGCGCTGGCGCTGGCCGCCGGAGAGCTGCGCGGGCCGCTTGTCCGCGTGCTCGGCCAGGCCGACCGCGGCGAGCAGGTCCCGTGCGCGGGACCTGGTTTCACCCCGGCCGCTGCGCCGCTTGCCGCCGAGATGCGCGGTGACCTCCAGCTGTTCCAGGGCGGTCAGCGCGGGGATGAGATTGGGCTGCTGGAAGACGATGCCCATCGCGGTGCGGCGGACGGTGGACGCGGCTCGCCTGCTCAGCGTCGCGAGATCGGTACTGCCGGTGTCGGTCGCGAGGACGACGGTGCCCGTGTCGGGCCGGATCAGCGTCGCCGCCACCGCGAGCAGGCTGGACTTGCCCGAGCCGGACGGGCCGGTGACGGCGGCGATGGTGCCGCCGGGGACGTGCAGGTTCACCCGGTCGAGCGCGGTGAGCCTGCCCGTGCCGTCGGGGTAGGTGAGAGTGACGTCGGTGAGGGTCAGTGCCATGGTGGGTCCTTCAGCGGGTCGCGCCGAGCGCGGTCAGGGGATCGGTGGTGAACAGGAAGCGCAGCGCGACCGCGGCGCCGACGAGGCCGAGCGCGATCAGGGCCAGCGCGGGCACCAGGGTCGTCGACAACGACAGCACGAACGGCATGGCGTCACCGAGGAACAGGGAGGCCACCGCGGTGCTGCCGAGCCCGATCGCGACACCGGTGACCAGCACGATCGCCGCCTGCGCCAGCGCGTCGAGCGCCAGCGAACCGGTGGTCGCGCCGAGCGCCTTCAAGGTGGCGATGTCGGGTTGGCGCTGCACCGTCCACACGGTGAAGAAGGCCCCGATCACCAGCGCGGAGATGGCGAACAGCAGCACCGTCATCAGGGTCAGCGAGCTGTTCTCGGCCTGGTAGGAGCCGATCGCCTCGACGGCGTTCGCGGCGGGCAGCGTGCGCGTTCCGGCTTCGGCGTCGAGATCGTCGCGCGGGGCGTCGCCGAGCACGGCGAGCACGGTGGCCGCGCCCGCGCGAGGGCTGGCCGCCTGCCAGTCCGCCAGGCTCGTCCAGATCACCGGGGTGTGGCTGTACCACTCGTCGCCGGCGACGTCGGCGACGGTGAACTCGTGGCCTGCCAGCACCACGGTGTCGCCGGTGCCCGCGGCCAGTGCGCGGGCCGCGCCCGAGCTCAGCACCACCGCTCCCGGTGCGGTAGCAGGGTGATTGCTGAACGCTGCGGGGTCGCCGCCGAACAGCGCGACCTGCTCGGGGCTCGCGCCCACGTGTTCGGCGCGGGTCCGGGAGATGCCGACCGGGGTGACCTCGATTCCGCCCGTCGACCGCCACCGCGCGATCTGCTCCTCGGTGAGCACCGACGAGTCGAAGGACGGATCGGCGCCGGTCTCGGCGAACACCACCTGGTCGGCGCGCAGGCCCTGGACCGCGGAGATGTTCTGGTGCGCCAGCCCGGCGGTGAGCCCACTCAGAAAACTGACCAGCACCGCCACCAACAGGACGACGGTGGTGATCAGCAGGAAGCGGCCGCGGGCGGCCCGGAGATCTCGGAGTGCGACGAACATGCCTCCACTCTCGTCGCGCACGACCGCCACGCCATCGCACCGGCGCACGAAACGCGCTCCATCCAAGGACTGCCCGTGTTTACACCTTTCGATGGATGCCGGTCCGGTTGCCGCACATAAGCTGGTCGGGTGCACTCGTCCCCCCTGACTCCGGTGGTCACCACGCTGCGGCTCGGTCTGCACGTGCTGGTGACGGTGCTGGGCGCGGTGGTCGCGGTGCGAGCGCTGTTGCCCGGCGGCGGTGGGCACGGTGTCGGGGTGGTCGTCCTGACGGGAATCTGGCTGGCCGTCTACTTCGCGGGCACCGAACTGCCGCGCCGGGTCGCCTCGGGCGCCCCGGCCGGGGCGGCGCGGTCGCGGGCGGTGCCGGGCGCCGCGTGGGACGCGCGCAGGGCCGGGCTGTGGCTGGCCACGCTGACCGTGCTGTGGCTGGCGCTGCTCGGGCTGACCCCGGACGCGGTGTATCTCGCCTTCGGATTGTTCTTCCTCTACCTGCACTTGCTGCCGCGGCCGTGGAACCTGGTCGCGGTGGTGCTGGCGACGGCCGTCGGCGTCATCGGCTTCGCGGCGCACCGCGGCTGGTCGGTGGGCGCGGTGGTCGGGCCCGTGCTCGGCGCCCTGGTCGCCATCGGCATCGGGCTCGGCTATCAGGCGCTGTACCGCGAAGCGGTGGAACGGGAGCGGCTGATCGACGAATTGCTCGGCACCAGAGCGATTCTCGCCGAGCGGGAACGGACAGCGGGCAAGCTGGCCGAACGCGAACGACTGGCCAAGGAGATCCACGACACCGTCGCGCAGGGACTCAGCAGTATCCAGTTGCTGCTGCACGCGGCCGAGCAGGCGGCGCCGGATCATCCCGCACTGGACCGGATTCGGCTCGCCCGCGAGACGGCGGCCGAGGATCTGGCCGAAACCCGCAGACTCATCGACGAATTGTCGCCCGCCGCGCTGGACGGGCAGTCCCTCGCCGAAGCGCTGGCACGGATCTGTGATCGGGCGCGGTCGGCGGCGCTGTCGACCCAGCTGCTGGTCGAGGGCGAGCCGGAGCGGCTGCCGATGCCGGTGGAGGCCGCGCTGGTGCGGATCGCGCAGAGCGCGGTCGCCAATGTGGTCCAGCATGCCGGGGCGGCGCGCATGCGGGTCACCCTCACCTACGACGACACCGACGTGCACCTCGACATCGTCGACGACGGCATCGGCATCGACCCCGCCGTGCTGCGCGGGCCGCGCGCGGGCGCGTTCGGCCTGGCGGCCATGCGCAGCCGCGTCGAGCAGCAGGGTGGCCGGATGACGATCGAATCCGAACCCGGCCACACCGCCGTCACCGTGTCCTTCCCGCTGGGAGCGGTCGAATGATCCGGCTGCTGCTCGCCGACGACCACGCGATCGTGCGGGCCGGGCTGCGCGCGCTGCTCGAGGCGTCCGCCGACATCACCGTCGTCGGTGACGTGGCCGACGCCGACGCGGCCGTGGCGTTCTGTGCCGCCAACCCCGTCGACCTGGTCCTGATGGACCTGCGCTTCGGTGACGGCCGCTCCGGGGCCGCCGCCACCGCCGACCTGCGCGCCCTGCCCACCCCGCCGAACGTCCTGGTGGTCACCAACTACGACACCGACGCCGACATCCTCGGCGCCATCGAAGCGGGCGCCGTCGGCTACCTGCTCAAGGACACCCCGCCCGCCGAACTCCTCGCCGCGGTCCGCGCCGCCGCCGCGGGCGAGAGCGTGCTGTCCCCGACGGTCGCCTCCCGTCTGATGACCCGCGTCCGGCGCGCCGACACCACGTTGAGCCCCCGCGAAGTCGAGGTCCTGCGCCTGGTCGCGGCCGGCCTGTCCAACCGCGACATCGCCAAGCGACTGTTCCTCAGCGAGACCACCGTCAAATCCCACCTGGTCCACATCTACGCCAAACTCGGCGTCAAATCCCGCACCTCGGCGGTCGCCACCGCCCGCGAGCAGGGCGCGATCTGACACGCGAGGCCGCTGCCGCCGGTTCCCACGGCCCGGCGCCTACCCTGATCGCATGGCCTCACTCGCTGATCCCCAGGTGCGCGAATTCCTTTCCCATGGAACACGAACCGGCAAGGTGGCGTTCACCGGTGCCGATGGGCGGCCCTTGGTGACGCCGGTGTGGTTCATCGTCGAGGGCGACGAGCTGGTCTTCAACACCGGGAAGAACACCGCCAAGGGGCGGGCGTTCGCGCGGGATCCCCGGGTCGCGCTGTGCGTGGATCTGGAGGAGCCGCCGTACGCGCTGGTGGAGGTGCAGGGCACGGTGACGCTGTCGGAGGATCTCGACGAGCTGGTGCGGACGGCCACCGAGATCGCGGCGCGCTACATGGGGGCGGACAAGGCCGAGGAGTTCGGCAAGCGGAACGGGGTGGCGGGGGAGCTGGTCGTGCGGGTGCGCCCGACCAAGGTCATCGCCCACTTCCAGGTGACGGCGTAGGCAGGCCGGGGGTAGCGCTGCCGTCGCTGTTCGGGTCGACGGCGTCGGGGCCGGGGGCCGTGGGGTCGAACGGGGGCGGGTTGGTGCGGTCGAACAGCGGCGAGGAGCAGGTCGCGCCCGGTTCCGGTGTGGTGTAAGGGTTCTCGCGCAGGGCGAGGATGAACTGATCGATCCGGGGGTCGGCGGCGCTGTCGGGTTTCAGCTGGTGGCCCCACGATTGCAGCGAGATCGGGTGGGCCATGCCGGGAATCGGCGACATCAGGGTGTACGGCTTGTTCGTCACCCGCGCGGCGAGCGCGGCCTGATCCGCCGCGCTCACCTTGTCCGGGTTGTAGGCGATCCACACCGCGCCGTGTTCCAGGGAGTGCACCACGTTCTCGGTGCGGACGCCGGTGGCGTAGACGACGCCGTCGCAGGCCGCCCACCTGCTGTCGTGCGGTCCGCCCAGCGGTGGGATCACCGGATAGGCGACCCGCTGCGTGCTGGTCACGTGCAGGCCCGGCGGGAACTCGGTGATCTCGACGCCGGGGATCTCGCGGGAGGGGTCCTGGTTGTCCGCGGTCGGCACGAACGCATCCGTCGACGCGATGGCGGTGCCGTCGACTTTGCCGTCGGTCGCGCAACCCGCGGTGAGGAGTGTGGCGACCGCGATTCCCGCCGCGGCCGTGCGGGCGCGTCGCGCGCCGCTGGTCGTGTCCGAATTCCGCACCGCGGTCCCCTGTCGTCGTGGCGGCTACCGCCGTCGGGTCCGAACTTACTTGCCCGCCGCCCGCGCCACCCGGTTCACCTCGGATCTCCCGGTCGACAACCCCGATGACCTGCGCGAAAGCGCGCGTCGCTGCGGGGCCGAGGCGACAACCACGGCTACCGTTTCGTCAAGTTTCCTCGGCAACGGCGCTGGCGAACGGAGTTCTGGCATGGCCGGACGAACTGCGACGCGGGTGTGGCTCGCCGCGTCCCTGGGCGCGGTACTGGTCGTCGGCACCGCGGCACTCGCGCAGTCCCAGCCGCCGGGCCCGCCCGCCGAGCACGCGTCCGAGCATTTCGAGGACCCGGAGTCGGGGCTCGCGATCGACGTGTTCTATTGCAGCTCGGGGACGCAGACCTACACGGTGCCCGCCGGGACGACGAGCCTCTACATCGAGGCCGTGGGCGGCCAGGGGCAGACGCCGAATCCGAACTTCACCGGGATCGGTGGGCTCGGCGGTCAGGTCAGCGGCGGTTTGCGGGTGACGCCGGAGCAGCAGTTCCAGGTCCAGGTCGGGTGCGCGGGCGGCGCGAACGGCGGGTTCTCGCCGTATGCCCCGGGTGGGGCCAGGGGCGAAGCGGTCGATCAGGTCACGAATTTCGGGACGGTGTACTCGAGCGGTTGGGACGGCGGCGGTGGCGGCGGGGCCTCGGCCGTGCTCGGGCCCGACAACGCGCCGGTGCTGGTCGCGGGTGGCGGTGGTGGCGCGGGCGGCAACGCGCCGGACTGCTATTCGGTGTCGCCGGTGCAGGATTCGACGTTCTTCTACTGCGGCGGCGGCTCCCGGCGCGACGGCGGGAACGGGGGCGACGGTAGCGCGGCGGTCGGCTGGCAGGAAGGCCCGCCGTGGACCGGCGGTGCGGGCGAGAACAATCCGGCGGGCACCACGCCGAGCGGCCTCACGTGCGGTGGTCCGCGCGCGGGCGGGGCAGGCCACACCTTCGACACGACCGGCGGTGGCGGTGGGGGCGGTGGTGGTGGCGGCGGCTATCAGGGCGGCGAGGGCCAGGGCGGCGGCTGTGGTGGCGCCGCGGGGCCGGAGACTCCGATCTCGCACGGCCCGCACGCGGCGCCGGGCGCTGGTGGCGCGGGCGGCGGTGGCGGGACCTCCTACGCCTCACCGAGTCTGTCGAAGGCGAGCGTCACCACCGCCTCGGTCTCCGGCGACGGCTACGTCCTGTTCCTCACCTCCGCCGACGGCGTCCGGACGACGACCTTCGGCGTGCACGGCGACGCCGCGCAGTACTACTGCGTCGGCGACGGCGTCGACGAGATCTTCGCCGACGTGCTCGGCGCGGCGGGCGCGGGCGGCGGCCACGACTTCGGCGATGTCGGCACCGGCGGCGCGGGCGGCGGCGTGCAGGCCGTCATCGCCGTGCGGGAACGCACACAGCTGAAGATCGACGTCGGTCGCTACGGCGGACCGGGCGGCGGCTGGGGCTACGGCAAGGGCGGCGCGCGCGGCACCGCCGATTCCGGCGCCTCCTACAGCGGCGCCGGCGGCGGCGGCGCGTCGGCGGTGAGCCAGGACGCGGCCGATTGCGGCACCCGGCCGTCCCGCGACAGCGTGCCCCTCGTCGTCGCGGGCGGCGGCGGTGGTGGCGGCGGTAACGGATTCAGCGCCGACGGCGGTGACGGTGGCAGCGGCGGCCCGCGTCCCGGCGACGGCACCAGCGGCGGCTTCGGCGGCGGCTTCGGTGGGGAGGGCGGCAGCGAGCGCGGCGTCGACGGCGGCCACGCGACCGGTAGCTCCACCGGTGGCGGTGGCGGCGGCGGTGGTGGCGGCAGCCACGGCGGCGGCAAGGGCCACGGCGCGCAGGACGGGAACGACGGTGGCGGCGGTGGTGGCGGTGGCGGCCAGTCGATGGTCGTCCCCGTCGCCGGGCAGCGCCCGCATTTCTACAACGGCCCCGACGGCAGCTACGGCAACCGTGATCGCCTCAACGACGGCAAGGTAGAGCTGATCGTCCCGATCCCCTCGAAACGCAGCCGGGTGGAACTGATCTCGGGCAACAGTCAGAGCGCCTACTCGGGCCAGCCGTTCGCCCAGCCGCTGCGGGTGCGTTTCGTCGACGCGATCCACGGACCACAGGCGGGCAAATCGATCACCTTCTCGATGCCCGCCGGACAGCCGCGCGCCGCGGTCTTCGCCGACGGCGGTGACAGCACCCGGGTGACCACCGACGCCGACGGCTTCGCCCAGGTGAACCTGACCGCGCTGCCCGCCGCGCAGCAGGGCGAGCTGACCGGCGGATTCCTGGTCCGGGCCGCCGCCTCCGACGACCCGGCCCACCTGATCGGCGGCGCGGTGTTCCGGCTGCACGACGACCGGGTGCCGACCGAGATCGAGGTGACCACCAGCGCGCCGGACCAGATCTCGCAGGTCGGTCAGCCGGTGAGCTTCAGCGCGAAGGTCGCCCAGCAGCCGGGCACCACACCGGCATTCGGCACGCCGGCCGGGCATGTGCGCTTCGAGATCGACGGTGTCGCGACGCCGGGTCCGATCGAGCTGGTCGACGGGGTGGCGACCCTGCCCGCGATCAGCGGGTTGCGGCCGGGCACCCACCACGTGCTGGCGACGTATCTCGCCGACGACCCGGCCCGCGTCTTCGCCCCCGTCTTCGGCAGTGTCGGCCTGCTGGTGCAATCGGTGAAACTGCCCACCGAGGTGCGTCTGACGCTGCCGCCGTCGCCCGTCCTCGCCGGCGCGGTCGTCGGCGCCACGGTCACCGTGCCGACGCCGCAGCCGGACGCGCCGAAACCCACCGGTGCGATCCAGTTCGGTCAGAACGGGTCCCCGCTCGGTGATCCGGTGACCATCGCCGCCGACGGCACGGCGAGTTCGCCGCCGCTGCGCGCAGGCTCGGGGACGATCGAGGCGCACTATCTCGGCGACGAGGTCTACGAGCAGTCGCGGGTCGAGGCCGAGCTCACCGTCTACACCGCGACCTCGACGACCACGGTCGCCGCCAACCACAACCCGGTCACCTATTTCGAACAACTGGACCTCACCGCGACGATCACCCGTGCTCCCGCGGGCGAGATCGACACCGGCACCGTCCGGTTCGCCGCCGACGGAAAACCGCTCGGCGCGCCGGTTCCCGTCGACGACGGTCTCGCGATCGCCCGCGATGTCGACGTGTCCCACCTCGGCTTCGGCACGCACCTGATCACCGCCGACTACTCCGGCGACGCGGAGACCGGCGTCGCGCCGAGTCGCGGCACCATGACGCTCTGGGTGCTGAAGGTCGGTCAGTCGCCCGGCGACCACCCCGCTGACGTGGGCGTGCACCTCGACCTGCCACGCACCGCCGACCCGGGCGATCGGGTGACGGCGACGGTCACCGTCACCAATGTCGGCGGTCGGCAGGCGACGGAGGTCGAGGCCAGGCTGTCGACCCAGGGCTGGAGCCGGGTGGTCGATCCCGGCGGCGGCGAGGTGCGGCCGACGCACGTGCGCTTCCGGCTCCCCACGCTGGCGGCGGGCGAGACCAGGACCTACACCGTCGTCCTCGAAGCGCCGCCGCGCCTGGCGCTGATCACCGCGTTCCTGCACGCGTCCAGCACCAGCACCGACGCGAACCCGGTGAACAACCTGCATCTCGCGTCGACCTTCGTGCGAGCAGGGGCGAGCTGAGACCGATCCCGCGGCGGCTGGGTCCGGCCCGGCCAGCGACTCGCACGCGGGCCGGACCAGCGCCGGTAGCGGTCGGGAACATGCGGCACGCGCGATCTAGGCTGCTGGCATGACGGTGCATTTCATCGGGGCCGGCCCCGGCGCGGCCGACCTGCTGACGGTGCGCGCGGTGACGCTGCTGCGCGAGAGCCCGGTCTGCCTGTACGCGGGCACCTACCTCGACCCCGAGGTGCTGGCCCACTGCGCGCCCGGCACCGAACTGATCGACACCCAGCATCTCGACCTGGACCAGATCACCGACCGCCTCGTCCGCGCGCATCGGGCGGGCCACGACGTCGCCCGGCTCTGTTCGGGCGACCCTTCGATCTACTCGGCGCTGACCGAGCAGACTCGCCGCCTGGACGCCAACGGCGTCCCGTGGGACATCACCCCCGGTGTCCCCGCCTACGCGGCCGCAGCGGCTGCCCTGGGCGCCGAATTGACCGTCCCCGAGGTCGTCCAGTCGGTCGTGCTCACCCGTACCCGGGCTCGCTCGACCGCGATGCCCGCGGGCGAGGCCCTGGCCGCCTTCGCCGCCACCGGCGCCACTCTGATCCTGCACCTCGCCATCACCCGCCTCCGGGTCCTCGCGGCGGAACTGATCGACGAGTACGGCCCCGACTGCCCGGTCGCCGTCGTCTACCGGGCCAGCCAGCCCGAACAGCTGATCCTGCGCGGCACCCTCACCGATATCGCCGACCAGGTCGAAGCCGCCGACCTGCGCCGAGCCGCCGTGATCCTGGTCGGCCGCGCCCTGACCCCCTCGATCGACTGCGCCCAGTCCCACCTCTACGACCCGGCCCGCGTGCGCGAGCCCGCTGGGACAGACCGGTCGGTGTGAGCCACGCCTCATTCCCCGTGGCGCGGCGGTCCTCTCGCGACGATGTGAGGGCGCAGACAAGCGTCAGCTAACGGGGTGGCGACGGCCTACCTGGGCCTATGCCGCGCAGCTATGGACGTGGTTGGTTGCCGGGCGAGCGCACCGGTAGATTGGTGCGATGGTTTGCGACGAGCACACCGGCGCTGCCGGTCCGACGGACGTGGGCATGGTCTCGGCCATGTAACAAGACCGGACGGCCTGACAGATAGTGCCAATGGACATTTTTTGCCTGATTGATTTCGAGAACTGAACCCGAGACGCAGGCGCCACGCTAGTTCTACAGCTGAGGCGCCTGCGTTCCGGTGTCGTCGGGGAGCGCCTGCCCAGGTGTTCCGGAAGCGAGGTTTGGGTTGGACCGGCTGGATTTCGGCGGAAACGGCGAAACTGGTGACGGACGTGGAGACTCTGCGGAGTACTTCCCGCTCTCGCCCGCACAGCTGGGTATCTGGTACGCGCAGCATGTCGACCCACAGGTGCCGATCAATATCGCCCAGTTCGTCGACCTGCGTGGCCGGCTCGATGTCCCGGTGCTCGAGCGGGTCAGCTCCCAGGCCGCCGCGGAGCAGCAGTCGGGCTTCCTGCGCATCGTCGAGATCGACGGCGAACCGATGCAGACCGTCGACCTCACCCTCGACGACACGCTGATCTACGTCGACCTGCGTGGCGAAGCCGATCCCGAGGCGGCCGCCGCGGCGTGGATGCGCGCCGAGTACAGCCGCCCGCTCGACATCGTCGACGACCGTCTCGTGCAGGCCGCGGCGCTGCAGCTCGAGGACGAGCGCTGGTACTGGTATGCCCGCGTCCACCACATCGTGCTCGACGGTTTCGGCGCCAACAACTTCGTCACCCGCACGGCACAGCTCTACACCGCGGCCGTCACCGGCACCGAGGCGCCGGAGAACAAGGCCACCGACCTGCGCGCGCTCTACGAGTCGGAGATCGCCTACCGCGACAGCTCGCGCTTCGAGTCCGACAAGGCGCACTGGGCCCAGCGCGTCGCCGGGCTGGAAGAGGGCAGCAGCCTCACCGGCCGGTCGGCGCCGCCGTCGCCGGTCAACGATGTCACCAGCGCCGCCCTGAGCCCCGCCCAGGACGAGCTGTTCAGCGAGGCCATCGCCCGCCACGACACCACCTCGGCGCCCCTGCTGATCGCCGGTTTCGCGGCGTATCTGGCGCAGATCACCGGTACCTCCGACGTCATCCTGAGTCTTCCGGTGACCGGCCGTACCACCGCGATCATGCGGCGTTCCGGCGGTGTGACCTCCAACATCGTGCCGCTGCGCCTGCGCGTGGGCCACGACACCACCGTCGCCGAGCTGCTGCGCTCGGTCACCACCGAGGTCTCGGGCGCGCTGCGGCACCAGCGCTACCGGCACGAGGACATCCGCCGTGATTCGGCGGGCGACGGCATGGTCGCCACGGAGTTCTTCGGCCCGTGGGTCAACATCATGCTGTTCGACAACGAGCTGCGCTTCGGCGACATGGACGGCACCCTCAACGTGCTCTCCACCGGTTCGATCGAGGACCTGGGCGTCAACTTCTATCAGTCGCACGGCGGCACCCGCTCCCACATCGACTTCGAGACCAACCCGAACCTGTACTCGGCGGCCGACGCGGCCACCCACCACGCCCGCTTCCTGGAGTTCTTCGATCGTTTCCTGGCCGCCGACGCCGCGCTGCCGGTGTGGTCGCTGCCGGTCACCGGCGCCGCCGAGCTGGAGCGCTCGCTGACCGAGTGGAACGACTCGGCGCACGAGGTCCCCGCGACCACGCTGCCCGCGCTGCTGGACGCGCAGATCCCGCGCACCCCGGACAACATCGCCCTGGACTTCGAGGGCGCGACCCTGACCTACGCCGAGTTCGGCGCGCGGGTCAACCGCCTGGCCCGGTTCCTGATCGCCGACGGCGTCGGCCCGGAGTCGCTGGTGGCGCTGGGCATGCGCCGTTCGCTGGACCTGGTGATCGGTATGCACGCGGTGCTGCGCGCCGGTGGCGCGTACGTGCCGATCGACCCGGATCACCCGGCCGACCGCACCGCCTACATCCTCGAGTCCGCGGCACCGGTCTGCGTGCTGACCACCACCGGTGATGACCTGGACCTACCGGGCACGGTGGCCCGGGTGGAGATCGACACCCTCGATACCTCCGCGTTCGCCGATACCCCGATCACCGACGACGACCGGCTGGCGCCGCTGCGCCCGGACAACACGGCCTACGTCATCTACACCTCGGGTTCGACCGGTCGACCCAAGGGCGTCGCGGTCACCCATCACGCGATCGTCAACCAAGAGCTGTGGATGCTCGACGAGTACCGGTTGACCGCCGACGATGTCTACCTGCAGAAGACCGCGACCACCTTCGACGTGTCGCTGTGGGGTTACTTCCTGCCGCTGATGGTCGGCGCCAAGCTGGTCATCGCCTCGCCCGACGGCCACCGTGATCCGCTGTATGTCGCGGACATGATCGAACGCCACGGCGTCACCGTGACCGACTTCGTGCCGTCGATGCTGACGGTCTTCGTCTCCCATGCCACGCAGGCCCAATGTGAAACGCTGCGTGCGGTTTTCGTGATCGGCGAGGCGCTGCCGCCGGAGACGGCCGCCGGTCTGCGCGCGATCTCCACCGCGGGCCTGCACAACCTGTACGGCCCGACCGAGGCCGCGGTCTCGGTCACCTACTGGGAGGCCACCGAGGCCGACACCGTGACGGTGCCGATCGGTATCCCCGAGTGGAATGTCGAAGTGTACGTGCTGGATTCGCGGCTGCGCCCGGCCGCGATCGGCGCACCGGGTGAGCTGTATCTGGCGGGCCGTCAGCTGGCCCGCTGCTACCGCGGCCGCCCGGATCTGACCTCGGATCGCTTCGTCGCCAACCCGGTCGGCGCGCCGGGTGAGCGCATGTACCGCACCGGTGACCTGGTGCGCTGGAACGCCGACGGCGTCCTGGAGTACATCGGCCGCACCGACTTCCAGGTGAAGTTCCGTGGTCAGCGCATCGAGCTCGGCGAGATCGAGACCGATCTGCTCGCGCATCCCAGCGTCAGCCAGGCCGCGGTGCTGGTGGTCGACACCGCCACCGGCCAGCAGCTGGTGGCCTATGTGGTGCCCGCGCCGGGCCAGTCCGCCGATCCGGCGACGCTGACCCGTTTCGTCGCCGAGAAGCTGCCCAGCTACATGGTGCCCGCGTCGATCATGGTGCTCGACGCGTTCCCGCTCAACACCTCCGGCAAGCTGGACCGCAAGGCCCTGCCCGAGCCCGTGTTCACCGCCGCCGCGGGCGATTTCCGTGCTCCGCGCACGCCGTCCGAGCAGATCGTGGCCGGCATCTTCGCCGATGTGCTGTCCCAGGAGCGAGTCGGCGCCGACGACAACTTCTTCGAGCTCGGCGGTAACTCGCTGGTCGCGACCCAGGTCGTGGCCCGCATCGGCGCGGCCTTCGGCATCCAGCTGGGGGTGCGCGCGCTGTTCGAGACCCCGACCGTGGCCGGGTTGGCCGCGCGGGCCGAATCCGTCACTCCCGCCGATGTTTCCGCCGCTCGCCCGCCGCTGGTGGCGCTGCCGCATCCCGAGCAGGTGCCGCTGTCGCTGGCTCAGCAGCGGATGTGGTTCATCAACCAGTTCGACCCCGCCGCGCCGACCTACAACCTGCCCTTCGTGGTGCGGATGAAGGGTCGCGTCGATGTCGACGCGCTGATCGCCGCGCTCAACGACGTGGTGGTGCGCCAGGAATCGCTGCGCACCATCTTCCCCGACGCCGACGGCGGCTTCCAGCAGGTGCTGCCCGCCGACGAGTTCGATCTGGGCATCACGGTGACCCCGATCGATCAGTCGCTGCTGCACGACGAGCTGATCCTGTTCGCCTCCACCGGTTTCGACGTCACCTTGGAACTGCCGATCCGCGTGCGGATCTACCAGGTGACCGGCGGAACGACCAATGGCACACCGGAATTCGCGGTCGCCTTCGTCGTCCACCACATCGCCGCCGACGGTTTCTCCTTCGGCCCGCTGGCCCGCGACGTCGCCACCGCCTACCTGGCCCGCTCCGCGGGTGAGGCGCCCGGCTGGGCGCCGCTGCCGGTGCAGTACCGCGACTACACCCTGTGGCAGCGCGAACTGCTCGGCGCCGAAAGCGATCCGACGTCGATGGCCGCGCGCCAGCTCGACTACTGGCAGCGCGCGCTGGACGGCCTGCCCGATCAGCTCGACCTGCCCAGCGACCGCCCGCGTCCGCAGCAGCAGAGCTTCCGCGGCGCCCGCGTCGGTTTCGAGATCGACACCGAGACCCACGAGCAGCTGGCCGCGCTGGCCCGCGCCAACGGCGTCACCCTGTTCATGGTGATGCACGCCTCGCTGGCGGTGCTGCTCGCGCGTCTGTCCGGCACCACCGACATCGCCGTCGGCACCCCGATCGCGGGCCGCGGCGAGCAGGCGCTCGACGACCTGATCGGCATGTTCGTCAACACCCTGGTGCTGCGGTCCGATGTCGACCCCACCCAGCCGTTCAGTGAATTCCTCGCCCGCACACGGGAAACGGATCTGAGCGCGTTCGCCAACGCCGACGTGCCGTTCGAGCGGCTCGTCGACGTGCTCAACCCGTCGCGCTCGCAGGCGCGGCACCCGCTGTTCCAGGTGGTGCTGTCGTTCCAGGAGATGTCGCACGGCACCCTGGAACTGCCCGGCCTGTCGGTCGACGCCGACGAGGTCGAGGTCGATATGGCCAAGTTCGACCTGCAGTGGACGCTGACCGAGGAGCACACCAGCACCGGCTCGCTGTCGGGCATGACCGGCGTGCTCACCTACGCCGTCGACCTGTTCGACCAGTCGACCGTCGAGGAACTGCTGCTGCGCTGGCGGCGCGTGCTCGACGCGATCCTGGCCGACCCCGCCGTCACCGTCGGCGCGATCGACGTGCTCGACGACGCCGAGCGCACCGACCTGGTCACCCGCTACGGCGCGCCGGCCGCGGTCGCGCGCACCCTGCCGCAGCTGATGGCGCAGGCCGCCCGCGACACCGAGGCGACCGCCGTGGTGTTCGAGGGGACCACCGTGTCCTACGGCGAGCTGGATCGCCGCTCGAACCAGCTGGCGCGCTTGCTGATCCAGCAGGGCCTGGGTGCCGAGGACTTCGTCGCCGTCGCCGTGCCGCGCTCGCTGGAGTCGGTGCTCGCGGTGTGGTCGGTCGCCAAGACCGGTGCCGCGTTCGTGCCCGTCGACCCGAATTACCCGGCCGACCGCATCGCGCACATGATCACCGATGCCGGTGTCTCCGTGGGCATCACGGTCACCTCCGAGGCCGAGGAGCTGCCCACCTCGGTGCGCTGGCTCGAAGTCGACGACATCGATCTCGACGACATCTCCGACGCGCCGCTGGCTCCGCGTGAGCTGGTGCGCCCGACCGATCCGGCCCAGCCCGCCTACCTGATCTACACCTCCGGTTCCACCGGTGTGCCCAAGGGCGTGGTGGTCACCCATGCCAGCGTCGCCAACTTCTGCGCCGAGCAGATCGACCTGTACTCGCTCGACTCCGACACCCGCGCACTGCATTTCGCCTCGCCGTCGTTCGACGCGTCGGTGCTGGAACTGCTGCTGGCGCTGGGTCGCGGCGGCACGCTCGTGGTGGTCCCGCCGGGTGTCTACGGCGGTGAGGAACTGCGCGACATCCTCATCACCGAGGAAGTCACCCACGCCTTCGTCACCCCGGCCGCGCTGGCCACCTTCGACGCGCGCGGCCTCGACCACCTGCGGGTCCTGGCCGCCGGTGGCGAGGCGGTCCCGCCGGAGCTGGTCACCAAGTGGGCGGTGCGCCTGCCCGACGGCGCGCGCCGCATGCTGGGCAATGTCTACGGCCCGACCGAGACCACCATCGCCTCCAATCTGTCCGAGGGCCTGATCCCGGGGGAGCGGGTCGTCATCGGTGGACCCATCCGCGGTGTCCACACCCTGATCCTCGACGACCGGCTGCGCCCGGTGCCCGTCGGCGTGGCCGGTGAGCTCTACATCGGCGGCGTCGGCATGGCACGTGGCTACCACGCGCGCGCCGCGCTGACCGCCGACCGCTTCGTCGCCAACCCCTACGCGCCCGGCCTGCGGATGTACCGCACCGGTGACGTGGTGCGCTGGACCGCCGACCGCAATGTCGAATACGTCGGCCGCTCCGACTTCCAGGTGAAGGTCCGCGGTTTCCGTATCGAACTGGGCGAGATCGACTCCGCGCTGGCCTCGCACGAGACCGTCGACTTCGCGATCAGCATCGGCCACAAGAACAAGGGTGGCAGCACCTCGCTGGTGTCCTATGTCGTCGCGGTGCCGGGCAGCTCCATCGATGTGCCCGCGCTGACCGAGCATGTCGCCCAGCGCCTGCCCGCCTACATGGTGCCGTCGTCGATCATGGTGCTCGCCGCGATCCCGCTGACGGTCAACGGCAAGCTCGACCGCCGGGCGCTGCCCGCGCCGGTGTTCGAGGTGCGCGAGTTCCGTGCCCCGACCACCCCGATCGAGCAGATCGTCGCGCAGGTCTTCGCCGACGTGCTCGAGCTCTCGCGTGTCGGTGTCGAGGACGACTTCTTCGAACTCGGCGGCAACTCGCTGATCGCCACCCAGGTCGCCTCCCGCATCGGCATCGCCCTGGACACCCGGGTCCCGGTGCGCATGCTGTTCGAGGCGCCCACCGTCGCGGCGCTGGCCGCGCGGGTGGAGTCGCAGGCCGGTGACGGTGCCCGCAAGGCACTGGTCGCGCGTGAGCGGCCCGAGCTGGTGCCGCTGTCGCTGGCCCAGCAGCGCATGTGGTTCCTGAACCGCTTCGACACCGCCTCGGCGGTCAACAACATCCCGGTCGCGATCCGGCTCTCCGGTGACCTGGACGTGGCCGCGCTGCAGGTCGCCGTCATCGACGTGATCGACCGGCACGAGTCGCTGCGCACCGTGTTCCCCGAGTCGGGCAACGGCCCGGTGCAGGTGGTGCTCGACGCCGCGCAGATCGTCCCCGACCTGACCCCGTACCGGGTCACCGAGGACAACCTCATCGATCATCTGATCGACCTGGCCTCGATGGCCTTCGACGTGACCAGCGAAGTGCCGCTGCACGCGCGGCTCTTCGAGATCAGCGAGACCGAGTACGTGCTCGGCATGGTGGTGCACCACATCTCCGCCGACGGCTGGTCGATGGCGCCGCTGTCGCGCGATGTCATCGTCGCCTACGCGGCGCGCACCTCCTGGGAGGCGCCGACCTGGGCCGAATTGCCGGTCCAGTACGCCGATTACGCGCTCTGGCAGCGCGAGGTGCTCGGCTCCGAGGACGACGCGCAGTCGCTGATCTCCTCCGAGATCGACTACTGGACCCGCGAACTCGCCGATCTGCCCGACGAGCTGGTGCTCCCGGCCGACCACCCGCGTCCGCCGGTGGCCACCTACCGTGGCGGCACCTACAGCTTCGTCATCTCCGGCGAGACCCAGCGCGCCCTGGTCGATCTGGGCCGCCGCTACAACGCCTCGCTGTTCATGGTCATGCACAGCGCGCTCGCCGTGCTGCTGGCCCGCGCCAGCGGCACCAGCGACATCGCCATCGGCACCCCGGTGGCCGGCCGTGGCGACCAGGCCCTCGACGACCTGGTCGGCATGTTCGTCAACACCCTGGTGCTGCGCAGCCAGGTCGAGGGCGCGACCCCGTTCGCGGCCCTGCTCGACCAGGCCCGCGAGACCGACCTGCAGGCGTTCGCGCACGCCGACGTGCCGTTCGAGCGGCTCGTCGAGGTGCTCAACCCGCCGCGGTCGCAGGCGCGCCATCCGCTGTTCCAGGTGATGCTGTCGTTCCAGAACAACAAGCAGGCCTCGCTGCAACTGCCCGGCCTGTCGGTCAGCGGCATCGACTACGACTCCCAGCTGGCCAAGTTCGACCTGCAGCTGACCCTGACCGAGGTGCAGGACACCGACGGTGAGGCCGGCGGCATGTCGGCCGAGTTCTCCTACGCCCTCGATCTTTTCGAGGAGTCGACGGTCGCCGCGTTCGCGCGCAGGCTCGACAACATCTTCGCCGCGATCGTGGCCGATCCCGAGGTCGCCGTCGGTGACATCGATCTGCTGGCGCCCGAGGAGCACGCGCAGGTCCTCGTCGACTGGAACGACACCGCGCGCCCGGTGCCCGCCGGCACGCTGGTCTCGCTGTTCGACGCGCAGGTCGAGCGGACCCCCGACGAGGTCGCGCTGGTCTTCGAGAACGAGCGGCTGACCTACCGCGAGCTGCAGGAGCGCGCCAACCGCATCGCCCGCAGGCTGATCGCGGACGGCATCGGCCCCGGTGCGCATGTGGCTCTGGCCATTCGGCGTTCCACCGAACTGGTCGTCGCCATGTACGCGGTGCTGCAGGCAGGCGCGGCCTACGTGCCGCTCGACCCGGACCAGCCCGCCGACCGCATCGGCCACATCCTCGAGACCGCGCGGCCGGAACTGGTGCTCACCAGCCGCCGCGACGCGTTCGAGGCCGACGGCGTCACCGTGCGGGCGGTCGAGAACATCGCCTCGCCCGCCGATTTCGGCTCGGCGCCGATCACCGACGCCGAGCGCACGCAGCCGCTGCGCGCCACCAACACCGCCTACGTGATCTTCACGTCGGGTTCCACCGGCCGCCCCAAGGGCGTCGCGGTCGACCATGCCGCGATCGTCAACCGCCTGCTGTGGATGCAGCACGAGTACCCGATCGACGGCGCCGACGCGGTGCTGCAGAAGACCCCCGCCACCTTCGACGTGTCGGTGTGGGAGTTCTTCTGGCCCTTGCAGACCGGCGCTCGCCTGGTCGTCGCCAAGCCCGACGGCCACCGCGATCCGGTGTACCTGGCCCAGATCATCGCCGAACACGGCATCACCACCGCGCATTTCGTGCCGTCGATGCTGTCGGTGTTCGTCTCCACCCTGGGCAGCAACGGCAACGGCGACGCGGTGCGGCTGCGTCAGGTGTTCGCCTCCGGTGAGGCGCTGCCCGCGCCCACCGCGCAGCGCCTGCGCGAGCTGACCGGGGCCCGCCTGCACAACCTGTACGGCCCCACCGAGGCCGCGGTCGACGTCACCTATCACGAGGTGGTCGACACCGACGTGGAGTCGGTGCCGATCGGTCGTCCGGTGTGGAACACCAAGGTGTTCGTGCTGGATTCGCGTCTGCATCCGGTGGCCCCCGGTGTCGCGGGTGAGCTGTATCTGGCGGGCGATCAGCTCGCCGTCGGCTACCTCAACCGGGCCGACCTCACCGCCGACCGCTTCGTCGCCAACCCGTACGGCGCGGCCGGTTCGCGGATGTACCGCACCGGCGACCTCGTCACCTGGACCCGCGACGGGGAACTGAACTACCTGGGCCGCACCGACTTCCAGGTGAAGCTGCGCGGTCTGCGCATCGAGCTCGGCGAGATCGAGGCGACCCTGCTCGCCCAGCCGGGCGTCGCGCAGTCGGTCGTCGTCGTGCGCGCCGACGCGCACGCGGGCGATCAGCTCGTGGGTTATGTGGTGCCCGAAGCGGATTCGAGCATCGACGTGGCGGCGGTGAAGGCGGGCATCACCGCCGAGCTGCCCGCGTACATGGTCCCCGCCGCGCTCGTCGTGCTCGCGGAGTTCCCGCTCAACGCTTCCGGCAAGCTCGACCGCAAGGCGCTGCCCGCGCCGGTGTTCGAGGCCAAGGTGTTCCGCGCGCCCTCGACCCCGATCGAGGAGATCGTCGCGGAGATCTTCGCCGACCTGCTCGGTGCCGAGCGCGTCGGCGTCGACGACGACTTCTTCGCTCTCGGCGGCAACTCGCTGGTCGCGACCCAGGTCGCGGCCCGCCTGAGCAAGGCTCTCGACGCCGAGGTGGGCGTGCGCACCCTGTTCGAGGCGCCGACCGTCGGCGCGCTCGCGGCCCGGGTGGAATCGCACGCGGGCACCGGCGTGCGCGCCGAGCTCACCGCGCGTGCGCGGCCCGAGCACCCGCCGCTGTCGCTCGCACAGCAGCGCATGTGGTTCCTCAACCGCTTCGACCTGGGCGACTCCGGCGGCGCGGGCACCTACAACATCCCGGTCGCGGTCCGTCTGCAGGGCCTGCTGGACCTGCCCGCGCTGCGTGGCGCGGTCGCCGACGTCATCGCGCGGCACGAGTCGCTGCGCACCGTCTACCCCTCGCACGACGGCACCGCCTACCAGAAGGTGCTGGCCGCCGCCGTTTCCATCCCCGAGCTGGAACTGGTCGAGGCCGACGAGACCGACATGGCGATCTCGCTCTACGAGTTCGCCCGCCGCGGTTTCGATGTCACCGCGCAGGCCCCGGTCCGCCTGCGGGTCTACGAGCTGGGCGAGCGCGAGCACGTGCTGGTGATGGTGGTCCATCACATCGCCTCCGACGGCTTCTCGCTGCGCCCGCTGGTGCGCGACCTGATGACCGCCTACGTGGCGCGCACCGCCAACGCGGAGCCGGGCTGGCCGCCGCTGGCGGTGCAGTACGTCGACTACGCGCTGTGGCAGCGCGAAACCCTCGGCGAGGAGACCGATCCCACCTCGCTGATCTCCGAGCAGCTCGACTACTGGCGCGGCGCGCTCGCCGATCTGCCCGACGAGCTGCGCCTCGGCCACAAGTCGCGGCCCGCGCAGGCCACCTACCAGGCGGGGACCCACCGCTTCGAGGTGCCGGGCGAGCTCGTCGACGCGCTGAACCGGGTCGCCCACGAGCACGGCACCACGCTGTTCATGGTGGTGCACAGCGCCTTCGCGGTGCTGCTGTCGCGCCTGTCGGGCACCGAGGACATCGCCGTCGGCATCCCCGTCGCCGGTCGTGGCGAGCAGGCTCTCGACGACCTGGTCGGCATGTTCGTCAACACCCTGGTGCTGCGCGCCCAGGTCGATCCGGCGGCCTCGTTCACCGAGCTGCTGGCGCGGGTCCGCGAGCACGACCTGGCCGCCTTCGCGCACGCCGACGTGCCGTTCGAGCGCCTGGTCGAGGTGCTCAACCCGGCTCGCTCGCAGGCGCGCCACCCGCTGTTCCAGGTGATGCTCTCGTTCCAGAACCTGGGCCGCACCACCCTGGAACTGCCCGGCCTCACCGTCTCCGAGCTGGGCATCGACCAGCACGTGGCCAAGTTCGATCTGCAGCTGGCGCTCAGCGAGGTGCCCGCCGACGACGACAGCCACATGGACGCCGAACTCGTCTACGCCACCGATCTGTTCGACGCGGGCTTCGCCACCACCTTCGGCGCGCGTCTGCTGCGTGTGCTCACCGGCATCGTGGCCGATCCGTCGGTCGCGGTCGGTGACATCGAACTGCTCGACGACGCCGAGCGCACCCTGGTGCTCGACCGCTGGAACGACACCGAGTTCGCCGTCGACGCCGCGCTGAGCACCCCCAGCGACGACGACCCGGCGACCCTCAACGCCCTGTTCGAGGCGCAGGTCGCGCGCACGCCCGACGCGACCGCGCTCACGTTCGAGGGGACGAGTCTGTCCTACGCCGAGTTCGCGATCCGCGTGCGCCGGCTCGCGCGCTGGCTCAAGGACGCCGGCGTCGGCCCGGAATCGTATGTGGCCCTGGGCATGCGGCGCTCGATCGACCTGCTGGTCGGCATGTACGCCGTGTCCGCGGCCGGTGGCGCCTATGTGCCGCTGGACCCCGACCACCCGGCCGAACGCATCGAGCACATCCTCGACACCGCGCAGCCGGTGTGTGTGCTGACCTCCGGCGAGAGCCTGCCCGGCGTGGCCGGGCGCGAGGTGCGCATCGATCAGCTCGACCTGTCCGGCCAGTCGGCCGAGCCGGTCACCGATGCCGACCGGCATCGTCCGCTGCGCTCGGACAACACCGCCTACGTCATCTTCACCTCCGGCTCGACCGGTCGCCCCAAGGGCGTCGCGGTCAGCCATGCCGCGATCGTCAACCGGCTGGTGTGGATGCACGCCGCCTACGGCCTGGCCGCCGACGACGTGGTGCTGCAGAAGACCCCCGCCACCTTCGACGTGTCGGTCTGGGAGTTCTTCTGGCCCTTGCAGGTCGGCGCGCGCCTGGTCGTCGCCAAGCCGGACGGGCATCGCGACCCGGCCTACCTGGCCCGCCTGATCGCCGCCGAGCAGGTCACCACGGTGCACTTCGTGCCGTCGATGATGGCCGTGTTCGTCACCGAACCCCTTGCCGCGGAATGTGTCTCGCTGCGTAATGTGTTCGCCTCCGGTGAGGCGCTGCCCGCGCCGACCGCGCAGCGCCTGCGCGAGCTGACCGGTGCCGCGCTGCACAACCTGTACGGCCCCACCGAGGCTGCGGTCGACGTGACCTATCACGAGGTCACCGACGCCGACGCCGACACCGTGCCGATCGGCGCGCCGGTGTTCAACACCCGTCTGTACGTGCTGGATTCGCGTCTGCGGCCCGTTCCGGTGGGTGTCGCGGGTGAGCTCTATCTCGCGGGCGTGCAGCTGGCGCACGGCTATGTGGGTCGGCCCGACCTCACCATGGACCGCTTCGTCGCCGACCCGTTCGCTCCCGGCGAGCGTATGTACCGCACCGGTGACCTCGTCACCTGGACGCCGGACGGCGAGCTGGAATACCTGGGCCGCACCGATTTCCAGGTCAAGCTGCGTGGTCTGCGCATCGAGCTCGGCGAGATCGAGTCTGCGCTCACCGCGCTGCCGCAGATCGCCCAGGCGGTGGTCGTGGTCCGTGCCGACGAGCGCACCGGCGATCAGCTGGTCGCCTACGTCATCCCGCAGCAGGGCTCGACCGTCGACACCGACGCGGTCAAGGACGCCCTCGGCGCCGAACTGCCCGTCTACATGGTGCCCGCCGCGTACGTGGTGCTGAACGCCTTCCCGCTCAACGCTTCCGGCAAGCTCGACCGCAAGGCGCTGCCCGCGCCGGTGTTCGCCGCGCGCACCTTCCAGGCGCCGGTCACCCCGGTGCAGCAGATCGTCGCCGCCACCTTCGCCGAGGTCCTCGGCGCGGGTCAGGTCGGCCTCGACGACGACTTCTTCGAGCTCGGCGGCAACTCCCTGGTGGCCACCCGGGTCGCCGCTCGCCTGTCCGAGGCGCTCGACACCCAGGTGCCGCTGCGCGCGCTGTTCGAGGCCTCGACCGTGGCCTCGCTGGCCGCGCGGGTGGAGACCGCCACCGGTCGCGGCGGGCGTATCCCGCTGGTGCCGCAGCCGCGGCCCGAGCTGGTGCCGCTGTCGCAGGCCCAGCAGCGGATGTGGTTCCTCAACCGCTTCGACAACCGCACCGCCGTCAACAACATCCCGGTCGCGATCCGGCTCACCGGCGACCTCGATGTCGCCGCGCTGGAAGCGGCCATCGCCGATGTGACCGCGCGGCACGAGTCGCTGCGCACCTTCTACCCGGAGGTGGAGGGCGCCGGTTACCAGCAGGTCCTGCCCGCCGACGAGGTACGTTTCGCGCTGCCCGCCCAGCCGGTCACCGCCAACGAGGTCGTCGCCCGCGTGGTGGAGCTGGCGAGCGTGCACTTCGACGTCACCCGCGAGGTGCCGTTCCGCGCGAGCCTGCTGCGCGTCGACGACCGGAACCACGTCGCCGTGCTGGTCATGCACCACATCAGCGGTGACGGGTTCTCGCTGCGACCGCTGCTGCGCGACGTCGTCGTGGCCTACACCGAGCGTGTCCGCGGCGAGGTCCCCGCGTGGGCTCCGCTCGAGGTGCAGTACGCCGACTACACGCTGTGGCAGCGGGAGGTGCTCGGCGAGGAGTCCGATCCCGAGTCGGTCGCCGCGAGCCAGATCGCCTACTGGACCGAGCAACTGCGCGACCTGCCCGACCAGATCGAGCTGCCCGCCGACCGCCCGCGCCCCGAGATCGCCACCAACGCCGGTGACCTGTACCGCTTCTCGGTCGACGCCGACCTGCACCGCGCGCTGACCGAGATCGCCCGCGCGCACGGCGTCACCCTGTTCATGGTGATGCACGCGGCACTGGCCACCTGGGCCGCGCGCCTGTCCAACAGCACCGACATCGCCATCGGCACCCCGATCGCGGGCCGCGGCGAGCGCACCCTCGACGACCTCGTCGGCATGTTCGTCAACACCCTGGTGCTGCGCAGCGAGGTCGACCTCGGCGGCCGCTTCGGCGACCTGCTCGACCAGGTCCGCAAGGTCGACCTGTCGGCCTTCGCCAATGCCGACGTGCCGTTCGAGCGCCTCGTCGACGTCCTCAGCCCCACCCGCTCGCAGGCCCACCACCCGCTGTTCCAGGTGGCGCTGACCTTCGAGGCGGCCACCGCCGCCGATACCGGCACCGTCGCCCTGCCGGGCCTCGACCTCGACGTCGTCGACTTCGACCCGGGCACCGCGAAGTTCGACGTGCAGCTGACCGTGGGCGAGGCCGCCGACGGCTCGCTGGCGATGTCCTGGAACTACGCCACCGATCTGTTCGACGCCGAGACCGTCGCCGCCTTCGGCGATCGCCTGGTGCGCATCCTGCGCACCGTCGCGGACAACCCCGACGTGATCGTCGGCGACATCGACCTGCTCGGCGAGGCCGAACAGCGCGATGTCGCGCAGCGCTGGGTGTCCTCCGGCGCCGACGCCATCGCCCTGCCGGTGATCCACGACGCCAGCACCCCGGCGGGTCACCGTCGCGGGCTGTTCGGCAACAAGCACACGACGCTGGTCGACCTGTTCGACGCGGCGGCCGCGGCCTACCCCGATCGCATCGCCGCCAAGTTCGGCGTCGAGTCGCTGACCTACGCCGAGCTCGATCGGCGCGCGAATGTGCTGGCGCGCAGGCTGATCGACGACGGCGCCGGCCCCGAGTCGCTGGTCGCGGTGATCCTGCCGCGCTCGCTCGATCTCGTCGTCGCGCTGCTGGCCGTGGTCAAGACCGGCGCGGGCTACGTGCCGGTCGACCCGACCTACCCGGCCGAGCGCATCGCTTACGTGCTCGAGGACTCCCGTCCCACCAGCGTGGTCCTCGACTCCACCGTGCAGGTGACGGTGCCCGCGCACCTGCCCTCGGTGGTGCTCGACGGGTTCGCCGTGGAGACCGGCAATATCGAGGACGCCGACGATCTGCCGATCACCGACGCCGACCGGATCGCGCCGCTGTCGCCGGACAACGTCGCCTACGTCATCTACACCTCCGGCTCGACCGGTCGCCCCAAGGGCGTCGCGGTCGCGCACCGGAACGTGGTGCGGCTGTTCGCCAACACCGACCGCGACTTCGGCTTCGGCCCGCGCGATGTGTGGACGCTGTTCCACTCCTACGCCTTCGACTTCTCGGTGTGGGAGCTGTGGGGTCCGCTGCTGTTCGGCGGCTCGCTGATCGTCGTCGACTACTACACCTCGCGTTCGCCCGAGCAGTTCCTGGAACTGCTGCGTGTCGAGCAGGTGACGGTGCTCAACCAGACGCCGTCGGCGTTCTACCAGCTCGCCGAGGCCGACCGGATCGCCGGACCCGGCCTGGCGCCGCTGGCCCTGCGCTACGTCGTCTTCGGCGGTGAGGCGCTGGAACTGCGCCGCCTGTCGGATTGGGTTGCCCGCCACGGCGACAGCTCGCCGACGCTGGTCAACATGTACGGCATCACCGAGACCACGGTGCACGTGTCGTTCCGCGCGCTGGACGCGAAGACCATTGCCGCCGCGGCGGGTTCGGTCGTCGGCCGGGCCATCGCCGGCCTGGGCGTGTACGTGCTGGACAACCGGCTGCGGCCGGTGCCGGTGGGTGTCGCCGGTGAGATGTATGTGGCCGGACCGCAGTTGGCGCGCGGCTACCTCGGTCGCCCCGACCTGACCGCGACCCGTTTCGTCGCCAACCCGCTCGCGGGCCCGAGCCAGGCGGGCTCGCGCCTGTACCGCTCCGGCGACCTCGCGCGCTGGAACCGCTTCGGCGAGCTCGAATACCTCGGCCGCGCCGACGATCAGGTGAAGGTCCGCGGCTTCCGCATCGAGCTCGGTGAGATCGAAGCCGCCGTGCTGGCCCAGCCCGGCATCGCCCAGGCCGCGGTCATCGTGCGCGAGGATCAGCCGGGCGACCAGCGCATCGTCGCCTACGTGGTCGCCGACGGCGACGCCCAGCCCGACCTCGACGTCGTGCGCAGCGGTGCCGCCGAACAGCTGCCCGCCTACATGGTTCCGGCCGCGCTGGTCCGCCTCGAGTGGATCCCGCTGACCGTCAACGGCAAGCTGGACCGTCGCGCCCTGCCCGCTCCCGCGGTGCAGGCCAGGGCCTTCCGCGCGCCGGTCACCCCGGTACAGGAGACCGTCGCGGCGGTCTTCGCCGACGTGCTCGGCCTGGACCGGGTCGGCGTCGACGACGACTTCTTCGACCTCGGCGGCAACTCGCTCATCGCCACCCGCGTGGTCGCCCGCATCGGCGCGGCGCTCGGCGCCACCGTGCCGGTGCGCGCGCTGTTCGAGGCCTCCACCGTGGAAGCCCTTGCGGCGCGGGTGGAATCGCACACCGGCGGCACCGCCCGCGCGGCGCTGGTCGCCCGTGAGCGCACCGAGGGTGAACTGGTGCCGCTGTCGTTCGCGCAGCAGCGCATGTGGTTCCTCAACAAGTACGACACCACCTCGGCGGCCTACAACCTGCCCGTCGCGATCCGCCTCACCGGCGCGCTCGACACCGAAGCGCTGGCGCTGGCGCTGGCCGACCTGGTGCGCAGGCACGAATCGCTGCGCACCCGCTACCCCGAGCACGGCGGCACCCCGGTGCAGCAGATCGTCGCGGCCGAACGCATCTCGCTGGATCTGCGCCCGGTCACGGTCGCCCAGGAGCAGCTGTTCGGCACCGTGACCGAGTTCGTGTCCACCGGTTTCGATGTGGCCGAACAGGTTCCGTTGCGTGCGCGCCTGTTCAAGGTCACCCCCGAGTCCGCTGGCGGTGCTCCCTCCGGGCGCGCCGACGCCGAGCATGTGCTGGTCGTGGTCGTGCACCACATCGCGGCTGACGGTTTCTCCATCGCGCCGCTGACCCGCGACGTGATGCTGGCCTACACCGCTCGCGCCCAGGGCACCGCGCCCGGCTGGGCGCCGCTGCCGGTGCAGTACGCCGATTTCGCGATCTGGCAGCGCGCGGTGCTCGGCACCGAGGACGACGCCGACTCGCTGATGTCGCGCCAGGTCGGGTACTGGCAGCGCCAGCTCGCCGGTGTCCCCGACGAGCTGACCCTGCCGTTCGACCGTGCCCGCCCGGCCATCGCCTCGCATCGCGGCGCCACCGTGCACCGCGAGCTGGCGCCCGAGCTCATCGCCAAGCTCGACGAGGTGGCCCGCCGCCAAGGCGCGTCGCTGTTCATGGTCATGCACACCGCGCTGGCGGTGCTGCTCTCGCGCCTGTCGGGCTCCGACGACATCGCCATCGGCACGCCCATCGCGGGCCGTGGTGAACAGGCCCTCGACGACCTGGTCGGCATGTTCGTCAACACCCTGGTGTTGCGCACCGGCGTGCGCCCGGCCGAGTCGTTCACCGACCTGCTCGAGCAGGCCCGCAAGGCCGACCTCGACGCCTACGGCAACGCCGACGTGCCGTTCGAGCGCCTGGTGGAACTGCTGGCGCCGGAGCGCTCGCAGTCGCGCAACCCGCTGTTCCAGGTGATGCTGGCCTTCCAGAACCTGGACCGCACCACCCTGGAACTGCCCGGCCTGGCCGTCTCGGCGCTCGATCTCGACGAGAGCGTCGCGCGCTTCGACCTGCAGTTCACCCTGTCCGAACTCGGTGAGCCGGGCAGCGGCGGCATGGCGCTGGCCCTGAACTACGCCACCGAACTGTTCGACGAGGCCACCGTCGACACCATCGCGACCCGCTGGGAGCGCGTGCTCGAAGCCGTCGCCGCCGACGCCACGGTCACCGTCGGCGCCATCGATGTCCTCGATGCCGCCGAGCGGGCCGATCTGGTGTCGCGCGTCGGCGAGCCGCCGGTGCCCGCGCGCACCCTGCGCAGCCTGCTGGCCGAGGCCGTCGCGCTGAACCCGACCGGCGACGCCGTCGTGTTCCAGGGGACGGCTCTGTCCTACGCCGAGCTGGATGAGCGCTCGAACCGCTTGGCGCGCTTGCTGATCGCCGAGGGGATCGGCGCCGAGGACCTCGTCGCCGTCGGCGTGCCGCGCTCGGCCGACTCGGTGCTGGCCGCCTGGGCCGTCGCCAAGACCGGCGCCGCCTTCGTGCCGGTCGACCCGACCTACCCGGCCGACCGCATCGCCCACATGGTCACCGACTCGGGTTCACCGCTGGGCCTCACCGTCGCCTCCGTGCGCGCGGGCCTGCCGGAATCGGCACGGTGGCTGGTGCTCGACGAGCTGGACCTGGACGCCTTCGACGGCGGCCCGATCGCGGATTCGGAACTGGTCCGCGCGACCACGCCCGAGCAGCCCGCCTACGTCATCTACACCTCCGGCTCGACCGGTGTGCCCAAGGGCGTCGTGGTCACCCACGCCGGCCTGGCCAACTTCGGCGAGGAGCAGGCCCAGCGCTACGCCCTCGATACCGATACCCGCGCACTGCATTTCGCCTCGCCCTCGTTCGACGCCTCGATCCTGGAACTGCTGCTGGCGCTGGCCCGCGGCGGCGCGCTGGTCGTCGTCCCGCCGGGTGTCTACGGCGGTGACGAACTGTCCGAGCTGATCCGCGCCGAGCGGGTCACCCACGCCTTCATCACCCCCGCAGCGCTGGCGACCTTCGACCCGAGCGGCCTGGATTCGCTGCGGGTGCTGGTCGCCGGTGGTGAGGCGGTGCCCGCCGATCTGGTGAGCAAGTGGGCGGTTCCGTTGGCGGACGGCACGACTCGCGCCTTCCATAACGGTTACGGTCCCACCGAGACCACGATCATGACCAACATCAGCGCCGCGCTGACCCCGGGCGAGCTGGTCACCATCGGTGGCCCGACGCGCGGCATGCGCTCGCTGATCCTGGACGCCCAGCTCCAGCCCGTTCCGGTGGGTGTCGCGGGTGAGCTGTATCTGTCGGGCATCCAGCTGGCGCGCGGCTACCACGCCCGCGCCGGGCTGACCGCCGACCGATTCGTCGCCGATCCGTTCGTGCCGGGGGAGCGGATGTACCGCACCGGTGACGTCGTGCGCTGGACCGCCGACGGCACCGTCGAATACGTCGGCCGCTCCGACTTCCAGGTCAAGATCCGCGGTTTCCGTATCGAACTGGGCGAGATCGACTCCGCGCTCGCCTCGCACGAGACCGTCGACTTCGCGACCACCATCGGCCACAAGAGCACGGCGGGCGCGGTCTCGCTGGTCGCGTATGTGGTTGCCGCGCCGGGCCATTCGATCGACGTCGCGGCGCTGACCGCGCACGTCGAGGACCGCCTGCCCGCCTACATGGTGCCGTCGTCGATCATGGTGATCGACCACGTGCCGCTGACTCCGGTCGGCAAGCTCGACCGTAAGGCGCTGCCGGAGCCGGTGTTCGCCACCGAGGTCACCTTCCGGGCCGCGCGCACCTCGATCGAGCAGACCATCGCCGAGGTCTTCGCCGAGGTGCTCGGGGTCGAGCGCGTCGGCGTGGACGACTCGTTCTTCGCCCTGGGCGGTGACTCGATCGTCTCCATTCAGCTCGTCTCCCGGGCCAAGGCCCGCGGCGTGCTGTTCACTCCGCGCCACGTCTTCGAACAGCGCACCGTCGCCGGGCTGGCCTCGGTCGCCGAGACCGCCGAGGTCGGTTCGGCCGCCGCCGTCACGCTGGCCGAGCTGCCCGGCGGTGGCGTCGGCGAGATGCCGCTGACCCCGGTCGTCCGGTTCATGGCCGAGCGGTCCGGCTCGTTCGACCGGTTCAACCAGACCATGGCGCTGGAACTGCCGGTCGGCATCGACCGCGCGGGCATCGCCGCCACTGTCGGCGCGGTCATCGACCGCCACGACATGCTGCGTTCGCGCCTGCACCAGGTCGACGGCCGCTGGGTCGTCGACACCGCGCCCGCCGGCGCGGTCGACGCCGACGCGCTGATCGACCACAGCACCTTCCCGGCCGATGCCACCGACGACCAGCTGATCGAGATCGCCTCCGCCGCACTGGATGCCAGCCTGGACCGGCTCGATCCCGCCGCGGGCGTCGTCGTTCGGTTCGTCTGGCTGGAGCCGTCCGCCGCGACCGCCCCGGCTATCTCGCTGCCCGGTGATGCCGCCCCGACCGGCGACACCGCCGCGAGCGTTTCCGGCGACACGACCTCGGCGACCGCCACCGACGCCGCGGCGTCGTCCGCCGGATCCCGGTCCGTCGCGCGGGCAGGTCGCCTGATCGTCGTCGCCCACCACCTCGTGGTCGACGGCGTGTCCTGGCGCATCCTGGTGCCCGACTTCGTCGCTGCCTGGGGCCAGCTCTCCGCCGGCCAGCAGCCGGAACTGGTCGCCCCGGCCACCTCCATGCGGGCCTGGGCGCACGCGCTCGCCGACGAGGCGCGCAGCCCCGAACGCGCCGCCGAACTCGACTTCTGGCGCGAGGTCGTCGCCACCCCGGATCCGCTGCTCACCGAGCGGCCGATGAACCCGGCCGTCGACGTCTCCGGCGTCATCGAGAAGCTGCCGGTCGAGGTGTCGGCCGAGGTCACCAAGGCCCTGCTGACCACCGTCCCGGCGTTGTTCCATGGTGGCGTCAACGACGGTCTGCTCACCGCCCTCGCACTGGCCGCGGCCAAGTGGCGCTCGACTCGCGTCGGCGCCACGGGCTCGACCACCCGTGCGGCCCTGGGCGACGGATCCGCTGCCGGTGACGGCCACCGCGCCGACAACGACGCACTGCTGGTCCGGCTCGAAGGCCATGGCCGCGAGGAAGAGGTCGCGCCCGGCGCCGACCTGTCGCGCACCGTCGGCTGGTTCACCGCTATTTTCCCGGTCCGCCTGGACCTGGCCGGTATCGACATCGACGCCGCGCTCGCCGGTGGTCCCGCGCTCGGTCAGGCCGTCAAGGCGGTCAAGGAGCAGCTGCTCGCCGTGCCCGACAAGGGCATCGGCTACGGCCTGCTGCGGTACATGAACGCCGAGACCGCGGCGGAACTGCCCACCCAGCTGCCCGGCCAGATCAGCTTCAACTACCTGGGCCGCGTCGCCGACAGCGACGTGCCCGACGCGCTGCGCGGCTTCGGCTGGATTCCCGCGCCCGAGCTGGCCGCCCTCGGCGGCGCCTACGACGCCGACATGCCCGCCATGGCGCCGTTGGACGTCAACGCGATCGTCGTCGGCGACAAGCTCAGCGCCAATATCGGCTACCCGAGCACCCTGCTCGCCGCCGCCGAGGTGCGCGAGTTCGCCGACTTGTGGGTCACCGCGCTGGAAGCCGTCGCCCGGCACGCCAACTCGGCCGACGCGGGTGGCCACACGCCGTCCGATTTCGCGCTGGTGCGCTCCACCCAGGGCGATATCGACGTCTGGGAGAAGCGCTACCCCGAGCTGACCCAGGTGTGGCCGCTGGCCGCGCTGCAGGCCGGTCTGTTCTTCCACGCCCGTCTGGCCGCCAGCTCGGTCGACGTCTACACCGCGCAGGCGGTCCTGACGCTCACCGGTCGCGTCGACGCCACCCGTCTGCGCGCTGCCGCCCAGGCTCTGCTGGACCGGCACGAGACCCTGCGCACGGCGTTCGTCACCGACCACGACGGCAATGCCGTCCAGATCGTCCTCGAGCACGCCGAGGTGGCCTGGACCGAACACGACCGCACCGAAACGGGCGAGTTCGCCGACCTCGTCGAGGCCGACCGCCATGCCCGCTTCGACCTGGCCGCGCCGCCGCTGATCCGGTTCACCCTGATCCGCATCGCCGAGAACGAGTGGCGCTTCGTGGTGTCCAACCACCACATCCTGCTCGACGGCTGGTCGACGCCGCTGGTCATGCGCGACCTGCTCGCGCTCTACGCCCTGCACGGCGACACGAGCGCGCTGCCCGCGGTCCGCTCCTACCGCCACTTCCTGGAATGGGTTGCCCAGCAGGATCACTCGGTGTCGGTCGCGGCATGGTCCGCCGCGCTGCGCGGCGTCACCGAGCCGACTCTGCTGGCCCGCCCCGACGCCAGCCGCGAGATCGCGGCGCTGTCGGAGGAGTACCTGTTCGACCTGGACGAGCCGACCACGGCCCGCCTGGTCGCGCTGGCCGCCGACCTCGGGGTCACCCCGAACACCGTGCTGCAGGTCGCCTGGTCGATCGTGCTCGGCCGGATGACCGGCCGCGACGACGTGCTGTTCGGCACCACCGTCTCGGGCCGCCCGGCACAGCTGTCGGGCGTGGAATCCATGGTCGGCCTGTTCATCAACACCGTCCCGGTGCGCGTGCGCTTCGACGCCGCCGAATCGGTGCGCGAGGTGCTGACCCGTACCCAGGGCGAGCAGGCCGACCTGCTCGACCACCACTACATCGGCCTGGCCGACATCCAGTCGGCCGCGGGCATCGGCGCCCTGTTCGACTCGCTGGTGGTCTTCGAGTCCTACCCGGTCGACGCCGAGGGCATCAAGGCCCAGGCCGCCGACATCGACGGCATGGCCGTCACCGGTCTGGACGCCGCCGACGCGACCCACTACCCGCTGTCGCTGATCGCCCAGCTGGACACGCAGCTCCGTATCCGGGCCGGCTACCTGAGCGATCTGTTCGACGCCGCCACCGTGCACCGCATCGCCGAGCGCCTGATCCGGGTGCTCACCGCGATCACCACCGAACCCGGTGTGGCCGTGGGCGATATCGAGCTGCTCGACGCCGCCGAACGCGAACTGGTCGTGCGCGACTGGAACGCCACCGCGCACGAGGTCGACACCACGGCCACCCTCGTCTCGATGTTCGAGGCGCAGGTGGCGCGCACCCCGCAGGCCACCGCCCTCAGCTTCGAAGGCGAGAACCTGTCCTACGCCGAGTTCGCCCAGCGGGTCTACCGCCTGGCGCGCTGGCTGATCGATCGCGGTGTCGGCCCGGAAACCTATGTGGCCCTGGGTATGCGCCGCTCGATCGACCTGGTGGTCGGCATGTACGCGGTGAGCGTGGCCGGTGGCGCGTACGTGCCGCTCGATCCCGATCACCCGGCCGAGCGCACGGAATACATTCTGGCGACGGCGGATCCGGTGTGTGTGCTCACCTCGGGCACCGATCTGGAGATCGACACCGCGCAGGTCCGCATCGACCTGCTCGACCTGGTCGGCTACGCCGACACCCGCATCACGAATGCCGAGCGCACGGCGCCGCTGCGTCCGTCGAACACCGCGTATGTGATCTTCACGTCCGGTTCGACCGGTCGTCCGAAGGGTGTGGCGGTCAGCCACGGCGCGATCGTCAACCGTCTGGTGTGGATGCAGGCCGCCTACGGCCTCACCGCGGACGATGTGGTGTTGCAGAAGACCCCCGCCACGTTCGACGTGTCGGTGTGGGAGTTCTTCTGGCCCTTGCAGATCGGCGCGCGTCTGGTCGTCGCCAAGCCCGACGGTCATCGTGATCCGGCGTACCTGGCCGAGATCATCGCTGCCGAGGGTGTGACGGTCACCCACTTCGTGCCGTCGATGCTCGCGGTCTTCGTCGCCGACGCCGCGGCCGCGCGCTGCGCGTCGCTGCGGATGGTGTTCGCCTCCGGCGAGGCGCTGCCGCCCAAGCCCGCGCATCGTCTGCGCGAGCTCACCGGTGCGGCCCTGCACAACCTGTACGGCCCCACCGAGGCCGCGGTCGACGTCACCTTCCACGAGGTCGTCGACACCGATACCGACACCGTGCCGATCGGCGCGCCGGTGTTCAACACCGAGGTCTACGTGCTGGACGCGCGCCTGCGCCCGGTCCCGGTCGGTGTCGCGGGTGAGCTGTACCTGGCGGGCACCCAGCTGGCGCGCGGCTATGTCGCGCGGCCGGACCTGACCGCCGACCGCTTCGTCGCGAACCCCTTCTCCGCTGTGTCCGATGGCGTGGCAGCCGAGGGCCCTGCGGGGTCACGCTCCGCTACCTCCTCCGGGCCCGCCGGCAGCCCCGCGGGCGGCGCTCGCATGTACCGCACCGGCGACCTCGTCGCCTGGACCGAGCACGGCGAGCTGGAGTACCTGGGCCGCACCGACTTCCAGGTGAAGCTGCGTGGTCTGCGCATCGAGCTGGGTGAGATCGAGTCGGCGCTGACCGCGCTCGACGAGGTCGCCCAGTCGGTGGTCGTGGTCCGCGGCGATCAGCACACCGGCGATCAGCTGGTGGCCTACGTCATCGCCGCGCCGGGCCGCACCGTCGACATCGAGGACGCCCGCGAGGAACTGGGCACCAACCTGCCCGCCTACATGGTGCCCGCGGTCATCATCGTCCTCGACGAGTTCCCGCTCAACGCCTCCGGCAAGCTCGACCGCAAGGCGCTGCCCGCGCCGGTGTTCGAGGCCGCGGTGTTCCGCGCCCCGACCACGCCGGTCGAGGAGATCGTCGCCGCCACCTTCGCCGATGTGCTGGGCCTGGAGCGGGTCGGCCTCGACGACGACTTCTTCGCCCTCGGCGGCAACTCGCTGACCGCGACCCAGGTCGCCGCTCGCCTCTCGGCCGCGCTGGAGACCGACATCGGCGTGCGCGAACTGTTCGAGGCCTCCACCGTCGCCGGGTTGGCCGCGCGCGCCGAGACGCACTCCGGTACGGACCGTCGCGCCGCGCTGGTCCCGCAGCTGCGCCCCGAGCGGGTGCCGCTGTCGCTGGCCCAGCAGCGCATGTGGTTCCTCAACCGCTTCGACCCCGAGTCCGCGGTCGACAACATCCCGGCCGCCGTGCGGCTGTCGGGCCTGCTCGACCGGCAGGCGCTGCAGGTGGCCGTGGCCGACGTGCTCGCCCGTCACGAGTCGCTGCGCACCTACTACCCGGAGGTCGCCGGCGCGGCCCACCAGGTGATCGTGCCGACCGGCAAGGTCATCCCCGACCTCGCGCCGATCGAGACCACCGGTGCCGAACTGCCGCAGCGCCTCTCGGAGCTGGTGCTCACCGCGTTCGACGTCACCGCCGAGGTGCCGTTCCGGGCCGCCCTGTTCGAGATCAGCCCGACCGAACACGTGCTCGCCCTGGTCGTGCACCACATCTCGGCCGACGGCTTCTCCATGGGCCCGCTGACTCGCGACGTGATGACCGCCTACAGCGCCCGCGTCGAAGGCGCCGAGCCCGCCTGGCGTCCGCTCGAGGTCCAGTACGCCGACTTCGCCCTGTGGCAGCGCGCCGTGCTCGGCGACGAGGACGACGCCAAGTCCGTGATCTCCCAGCAGATCTCGTTCTGGGGTCAGCGGTTGCGCGGCCTGCCCGAGCAGCTGGACCTGCCCGCCGACCGGCCGCGTCCCGCGGTCGCCAGCGGTCGTGGCGCCACCCACACCTTCGAGATCGACGCCGACACCCATGCGGCACTGGCCGAGCTGGCCCGCAGCCGTGGCGCGACGCTGTTCATGGTCGCCCACGCGGCGCTGGCGCTGCTGCTCTCGCGCCTGTCCGGCGAGAACGACATCGCCATCGGCACCCCGATCGCCGGTCGTGGCGAGCGTGCCCTCGACGACCTGATCGGCATGTTCGTCAACACCCTGGTGCTGCGCACCGAGGTCGACGGCGACGCGAGCTTCACCGACCTGCTCGGCGAGGTCCGCGCGGCCGACATCGCCGCCTTCGGCCACGCCGACCTGCCGTTCGAGCGGCTGGTCGAGATCATCAACCCGGCCCGCTCGCAGGCCCGCCACCCGCTGTTCCAGGTCATGCTGGCCTTCCAGAACACCGGCCAGACCAGCCTGGAACTGCCCGGCCTGACCGTCAGCGGCGTCGAGCTGCCGATCGACGTGGCCAAGTTCGACCTGAACGTGGTGCTCACCGAGAAGCGACCGGCGGGCCCGGAGGCGGTAGCGAAGCGTGACCACGCAGGGTCCTCGGGAGCGGAGCGGTCCAACGCCGCGAAGCCCGCCGACTCGCCCGCGGGCATCGTCGCCGAGCTGATCTACGCCACCGACCTGTTCGACGCGGCCACCATGGATCGCTTCGGCACCCGCTTCGCCCGCCTGCTGGCCGCGATCGCGGCGGCGCCGGACCGGGCCGTCGGCGATCTCGAACTGCTCGACGACACCGAGAACGCGCTGGCCGTGCTCGGCTGGAACGACACCGAGCGCGCGCTGCCCGGCGCGGGCACCCTGGTCGACGAGTTCGCCCGCCAGGCCGCCGCCACCCCGGACGCGGTCGCGATCGTCGACCCGGCCTCCGGTGCGACGCTGACCTACGCCGAATTCGCCGCGCGCGTGCACCGTTTGGCGCATCGCCTGATCGAGGCGGGCGTCGGCCCGGAGACCCTGGTCGCGCTCGGCCTGCGCCGCAGCATCGACCTGGTCGTCGCGGCCTACGCCGTGCAGGAAGCCGGCGGTGGCTACGTGCCGCTCGACCTCGACCAGCCCGCCGACCGCATCGCCTACGTGCTGGAGACCGCCGCCCCGGTGGTCGTCCTCACCACGGCGCGCGACGGTTTCGACGCGGGTGAGCTGCCGACGCTGGCCGTCGACACCCTCGAGGTGGCGGCCTACTCCGACGCTCCGGTCACCGACGCCGAGCGGATCGCGCCGCTGCGTCCTCAGCACCCGGCCTACGTCATCTTCACCTCCGGGTCGACCGGTCGCCCGAAGGGCGTCGCCGTGCCGCACGCCGCCGTCGTCAACCAGATCCGCTGGATCACCGGCGAATACGGCATCGGCGCCGACGACGTGGTGCTGTTCAAGACCCCGGCTACCTTCGACGTCTCGGTGTGGGAGCTGTTCGGCCCGCTCAGCACCGGCGGCCGGATCGTCGTGGCGAGCCCCGACGGCCACCGCGACCCGCAGTACCTCGCCGATGTCATCGCGGCGCAGCGCGTCACGATGACATCGTTCGTGCCGTCGATGCTGACTGTTTTCGCGGGCAGCATCGATGCCGAGGGCGGAGCTCTGTCCTCGCTGCGCGCCCTGCTGATCGCCGGTGAGGCCTTCACCGGCGACGCGGTCGCCGCGCTGCGCAAGGTGAGCGACGCGGCCCTGTTCAACCTGTACGGTCCGACCGAGTTCACCGTCCACGCGACGCACGGCCCGGTCGCCGACCAGGTCGACGGTGCCGTCCCGATCGGCGCACCGGTCTGGAATTCGCGGGCCTACGTGCTGGATTCCCGTCTGCACCCGGTCGCTGCCGGGGTCGCCGGTGAGCTGTACCTGGCCGGCGCGCAGCTGGCGCGCGGCTACTTCGGTCGCGCCGATCTGACCGCCGACCGCTTCGTCGCCGACCCGTTCGGCGAGGACGGCGCCCGCATGTACCGCACCGGTGACCTCGTGCGGCGCGACGAGCACGGTGTCATCACCTACCTCGGCCGCACCGACTTCCAGGTCAAGCTGCGCGGTCTGCGCATCGAGCTCGGCGAGATCGAGGCCGCGCTCACCGCGCACGAGACCGTCGCGCAGGCCGTCGTGGTCGTGCGCTCGGACGCCCGCACCGGCGACCAGCTCGTCGGCTACGTGGTGCCTTCCGCGGGCGCGGCCGTCGAGATCGACACGCTGCGTACGCAGCTGGCCGCGCAGCTGCCGTCCTACATGGTCCCCGCCGCGTTCGTCGCGCTCGACGAGATGCCGCTGAGCGCCAACGGCAAGCTGGACCGGCGCGCCCTGCCTGACCCGGTGTTCGAGGCGCGGGAATTCCGTGCGCCGAGTACGCCGATCGAGGAGATCGTCGCCGCGACCTTCGCCGAGGTGCTCGGCCTGTCCGGGGACCGCGCCGTCGGCCTCGACGACGACTTCTTCGACCTGGGCGGCAACTCGCTGATCGCCACCCAGGTGGTCGCCCGCCTCGGCGCCGCCCTCGACACCCGCGTTCCCGTGCGCGTGCTGTTCGAGGCGCCGTCGGTCGCCGCGCTGGCCGCCAAGGTGGAATCGCACGCGGGTAGCGGCAGTCGCCGCGAGCTCGTCGCCGGAGCGCGCCCGGAGCAGATCCCGCTCTCGCTGGCCCAGCAGCGCATGTGGTTCCTCAACCGCTTCGACAACGCGACCGGGGTCAACAACATCCCGCTCGCCGTCCGCCTGACCGGCGACCTCGACATCGACGCCCTGCGCCAGGCCGTCGCCGACGTGGTCGACCGGCACGAGGTGCTGCGCACCGTCTACCCCGAGACCGCCGAGGGCCAGGGCGTGCAGGTCGTGCTGCCCGCGGGCCAGGTGCCGATCTCGCTGAGCCCGATCACGGTCGGCGAGGACGAGATCCGCGACCGGATCAGCGAACTGGTGCTCGCCGGGTTCGATGTGACCGCCGAGGTGCCGGTGCGTGCCGCGCTGCTGCGCGTCGCCGGTTCGATGGACGGTTCGCATCCCGACACCCACGTGCTCGTGTTCGTCGTGCACCACATCTCCGGTGACGGCTGGTCGGTGCGCCCGCTGGCCCGCGACGTGATGATCGCCTACGCCGCGCGCTCGCGCGGTGAGGCGCCGGGCTGGGCGCCGCTGCCGGTGCAGTACGCCGACTTCGCGCTGTGGCAGCGCGAGACCCTCGGCGCCGAGGACGACGCGACGTCGATGATCGCGCAGCAGGTCGCCTACTGGTCCGAGCACCTGGCCGGCCTGCCCGATCAGCTCGACCTGCCCGCCGACCGGCCGCGTCCGGCCGTGGCGTCCAACCGCGGTGGCGTGCACGAGTTCTCGATCGACCCGGCACTGGCGGCGAGCCTGAACGCGCTGGCCCGCGAGCACGGCGCCAGCCTCTTCATGGTCGTGCACGCCGCCTTCGCGGCGCTGCTGGCCCGCCTGTCCGGCAGTGACGACATCGCCATCGGCACCGCCGTCGCGGGCCGTGGTGAAGCGGTCCTCGACGACGCGATCGGCATGTTCGTCAACACGCTGGTCCTGCGCAGCGCGGTCGACCCGGCCCAGCCGTTCACCGCCCTGCTCGCGCAGACCAGGGAGAGCGACCTGGCCGCCTTCGGCCACGCCGACCTGCCGTTCGAGCGCCTGGTGGAGATCCTCAACCCGGCCCGCTCGCAGGCCCGGCACCCGCTGTTCCAGGTGATGCTGTCGTTCCAGAACACCGGCGAGGCGGCCTTCGAGCTGCCCGGCCTCGAGGTCGCCGGGGTGCCGCTGGACGTGGTCACCGCCAAGTTCGATCTGCACCTGAACCTGGCCGACCGGCATCGCGAAGACGGTTCCGCCGACGGCATGACCGCCGAATTCGCCTACGCCACCGACATGTTCGACGCCGACACCATCGCCGCGCTCGCGCAGCGCCTGGTGCGGATGCTGACCGCCGTCGTCGCGACGCCGGATCGCGCCATCGGCGAGGTCGAGCTGCTGGCTCCGGCCGAATACCGCCAGGTCGTCACCGACTGGAACGCCACCGCGCACCCGATCGACCCGGCCGCCACGCTGGTGTCGATGTTCGAGGCCCAGGCGCTGACCAGCCCGAACGCGACCGCCCTCACCTTCGAGGGGACGAGTCTGTCCTACGGCGAGTTCGCCGCGAAGGTGAACCGCCTGGCCCGGCATCTCATCGCCCAGGGCGTCGGCCCGGACACCATGGTCGCGCTCGGCATGCGCCGCTCGCTCGACCTGGTGATCGGCATGTACGCGGTGAGCGTGGCCGGTGGCGCGTACGTGCCGCTGGACCCCGACCACCCGGCCGAGCGCACCCACTACGTGCTCGAGACCGCCGCGCCGATCTGCGTGTTGACCACGGCCGCGGACGACGTCGACGCGGGCTCGACGGTCGCGCTGCGGATCGAGAGCCTGGACCTGTCGGGGTACTCCGCGGCGCCGGTCACCGATGCCGAGCGCCTCGCCCCGCTGCGTCCGTCCAATACCGCGTATGTGATCTTCACGTCGGGTTCGACGGGTCGTCCGAAGGGTGTCGCGGTCAGCCACGGCGCGATCGTCAACCGTCTGGTGTGGATGCAGGCGGCTTACGGTCTGACCGGCGACGATGTGGTGTTGCAGAAGACTCCGGCCACGTTCGACGTGTCGGTGTGGGAGTTCTTCTGGCCCTTGCAGATCGGTGCGCGTTTGGTCGTCGCGAAGCCGGATGGTCATCGTGATCCGGCGTACCTGGCCGAGATCATCGCTGCCGAGGGCGTCACCACCGCGCACTTCGTGCCGTCGATGATGTCGGTGTTCGTGGCCGAGCTGGCCGAGTCCGCCACCGTGGCGCTCGCCGACGGCTCCGCCGCCGCGAGCAGCCTGCGCCTGGTCTTCGCCTCGGGTGAGGCGCTGCCCGCGCCGACCGCCCAGCGGCTGCGCGCGCTCACCGGTGCGGCCCTGCACAACCTGTACGGCCCCACCGAGGCCGCGGTCGACGTCACCTTCCACGAGGTCACCGACGCCGACACCACCTCGGTGCCGATCGGCGCCCCGGTCTTCAACACCCAGGTCTACGTGCTGGATTCGCGCCTGCACCCGGTGCCGGTCGGCGTCCCCGGTGAGCTGTATCTGGCCGGTGTCCAGCTGGCGCGCGGCTATGTCGCGCGTCCGGACCTGACCGCCGACCGCTTCGTCGCCGACCCGTTCGGTGCCGACGGCGCCCGCATGTACCGCACCGGCGACCTCGTCGCCTGGACCGAGCACGGCGAGCTGGAGTACCTGGGCCGCACCGACTTCCAGGTGAAGCTGCGTGGTCTGCGCATCGAGCTGGGTGAGATCGAGTCGGCGCTCACCGCGCTGCCGTCGATCGCGCAGTCGGTCGTGGTCGTGCGCTCCGACGATCGTCTGGGCGACCAGCTGGTCGGGTATCTGATTCCGGCTGTGTCGGATCGGCGGCGTTCCCTTGACCCTGCGGGGTCACGCTCCGCTACCGCCTCCGGGCCTAGCGGTCACGCCGCGGAAGGTGCGAGCATCGATCTCGATGCCGTGCGCACCGAGCTCGGCGGCGCGCTGCCGACGTACATGGTGCCCACCGCGTTCGTGATCCTGGAGGCCTTCCCGCTCAACGCTTCCGGCAAGCTCGACCGCAAGGCGCTGCCCGCGCCGGTGTTCGAGGCCAAGGTGTTCCGCGCGCCATCGACCCCGATCGAGGAGATCGTGGCAGGCACCTTCGGCGACGTGCTCGGGGTGACCCGGGTCGGCGCCGACGACGACTTCTTCGAACTCGGCGGCAACTCGCTGCTGGCCACCCAGGTCACCGCCCGCATCGGCGCGGCCCTGGACACCCAGCTCTCGGTGCGCGACCTGTTCGAGGCGTCCACGGTGTCCGCGCTCGCGGCCCGCGCCGAGCACAACGCCGGCTCCGGCCGGACCCGCCCGCGCCTGACGGCGGGGGAGCGGCCCGCGATCATCCCGCTCTCGCCTGCCCAGCAGCGCTACTGGTTCCTCAACCAGTTCGATACCTCGACCTCGGCCGTGGACAACATCCCGCTGGCCGTGCGCCTCACCGGCGAGCTCGACGTGCCCGCGCTCGAGCAGGCCATCGGCGACGTGTTCGCCCGGCACGAGATGCTGCGCACCACCTACCCGCGCTCGGCCGACGGCCCGCACCAGGTGATCCTGCCGATCGCGCAGAGCCGCGCCGTCGTCCACCACATCGAGGTCGACGAAGCCGATCTGCTCGGCACCGTCATCGAATTCGCGATGACCACCTTCGACGTCACCGAAGAGGTGCCGCTCAAGGTCGCGCTGTTCCGGCTCAACGAGACCGACCACGTGCTCGCGTTCACCGTGCACCACGTCTCCGCCGACGGCTCGTCGATGGGCCCGCTGGCCCGCGACATCATGGCCGCCTATGTGGCGCGCGTGCAGGGCGAGGCCCCGCAGTGGGCGCCGCTGCCGGTGCAGTACGCCGACTACGCGCTGTGGCAGCGCGAGGTCCTCGGCGACGAGACCGACCCGGAATCGCTGGCCGCCAAGCAGGTCGCGTACTGGAGCAAGGCCCTGGCCGACCTGCCCGACCAGCTCGAGCTGCCCGCCGACCGGCCGCGCCCGCCCGCGCAGTCGTTCCAGGGCAAGGCGATCCGCTTCGAGATCGACCCCGTGCGCCACGCCGCGCTGCACGAGCTGGCCAGGGCCAACAACGCCTCGCTGTTCATGGTCGTGCACGCCGCCCTCGCGGTACTGCTCGCGCGACTGTCGGGCACCGACGACATCGCCGTCGGCACCCCGATCGCGGGCCGTGGTGAGCGCGAACTCGACGACCTGATCGGCATGTTCGTCAACACCCTGGTGTTCCGCACGGCCGTCGACCCCGGCGCCACCTTCGCCGAGCTCCTCGCCGACGTGCGCGAACGCGATCTGGAGGCCTTCGCCAACGCCGACGTGCCGTTCGAGCGCCTGGTCGAGGTGCTCAACCCGGTGCGCTCGACCGCGCGCAACCCGCTGTTCCAGGTGGGCCTGTCGTTCCAGAACCTGGCCGACACCACCTTCGAACTGCCCGGCCTGACCGTCAGCGCCGTCGACTACGACTCGCAGCTGGCCAAGACCGACCTGCACGTCACCCTCTACGACCGCTACACCGACGACGGCGCACCCGCCCAGCTGGTCACCGAATTCGGTTACGCCATCGACCTGTTCGACGAGGCCACGGTCCAGAGCTTCGCCGACCGCTTCGTGCTGGTGCTCGACGCCGTCGCCGCCGACGCGTCCGTGCCGGTCGGCGACATCGACCTGCTCACCGAGCAGGAAGCCGCGCAGATCGTCACCGCGTGGAACGACACCGCGCACGCGATCGATACCGACGCCACCCTGGTGTCGTTGCTCGACGCGACCGTGGCGGCGACGCCGGACGCCGTCGCGCTGGTCGTGGACGAGCCGGAGTCCGACGTGAGCGCCGAGGGCGCCGACTCCGCAGCGGGCGCCGCCGGCGTGGCGGGCACCCGCGTCGCCGGTGGACGTCGCGAGCTGACCTATGCCGAACTCGACGCCGAGGTCAACCGCCTTGCCCGGCACCTGATCTCGCTGGGTATCGGCACCGAGGACCGGGTGGCGCTGGCCATCCGCCGTTCCGCGGAGCTGATCATCGCGATGTACGCGGTGACCCGTACCGGTGCCGCCTACGTGCCGATCGACCCCGATCAGCCCGCCGAGCGCACCGATTACATCCTCGAGACGGCCGCGCCCGCGATCGTGCTGACCACGGCGAACGCCGAATTCAGCACGGCGGCGGCCGACGTGCTCGTCCTCGACGAGCTCGATCTGAGCAACGTCAGCGCGGCCGCGATCACCGAGCGCCGTGGCGCCCTGGTGCCCGCGAACACCGCGTACGTGATCTTCACCTCCGGCTCGACCGGCAAGCCCAAGGGTGTGGCGGTCTCGCACGGCGCGATCGTCAACCAGCTGCTATGGGAGACAGCCGAATTCGGTATCGGCGCCGACGACGCGATCCTGCTGAAGACGGCCGCGACCTTCGACCTCTCGGTGTGGGAGTTCTGGACCGCCGCCGTCGCCGGTGGCCGCCTGGTGGTCGCCACCGCCGACGGTCACCGTGACCCGGCCTACCTCAACGACCTGATGCGGGCCACCGCCGTCACCACGCTGCATGTGGTGCCGTCGATGCTCGACGCGCTGCTCACCGAATCCGGTGCGGCGCTGCCGCGCACGCTGCGCCGGGTGCTGGCGATCGGTGAGGCGCTGCCCGCGTCCACCGCGCAGCGCTTCCGCACCGCCAACGCCGCCGAGCTGTTCAACCTGTACGGCCCGACCGAGGCCGCGGTCTCGATCACCAGCCACGCGGTGACCGACGCCGACCAGGTGTCGGTGTCGATCGGCGCGCCGGAGTGGAACAGCCGGGTCTACGTGCTGGATTCCCGCCTGCGGCCGGTCCCGGTGGGTGTCTCCGGCGAGCTCTACCTCGCCGGTGCGCAGCTGGCCCGCGGCTACTACGGCCGCGCGGACCTGACCGCCGACCGTTTCGTCGCCGATCCGTTCTCCGCGCTCGGCGAGCGCATGTACCGCACCGGTGACCTGGTGGCCTGGAACGCCGACGGCGAACTGGACTACCGGGGCCGCACCGACTTCCAGGTGAAGATCCGCGGCTTCCGCATCGAGCTCGGCGAGATCGAGGCCGCGCTGCTGCGCCAGGACGGCATCACCTCGGCCGCGGTGCTGGCCCACACCGATCCGGTCGTCGGCGACCGCCTGGTGGCCTATGTCGTGGCCGGTGGGGGGGAGTTCGACAAGCTGGCCCTGCGCACCGCGCTGGCCGCCGAGCTGCCCTCGTACATGGTCCCGACCGTGTTCCTGCGCCTGGACGCGCTGCCGCTGAACGCCAACGGCAAGCTGGACCGCAAGGCCCTGCCGGAGCCCGAGGTCGAGAAGGCCGTGTTCCGCGCGCCGGTCAGCCCGAGCGAGCAGCTCGTGGCCGCCACCTTCGCCGAGGTCCTGCGCCTGGGCGACCAGCCGCGACCGGCGGGCCAGGACGCGGTAGCGAAGCGTGACCACGCAGGGCACTCGGGCACGGCTGAATCCGGCACAGTCAAGCGCTTCGGCCTCGACGACGACTTCTTCGCCTGGGGCGGTAACTCGCTGCTGGCGACGCAGGTCGCCGCGCGCCTGGGCGAAGCACTCGACACCCGTATCCCCGTGCGCCTGCTGTTCGAGGCGTCCACGGTGTCGGCGCTGGCGCAGCGGATCGAGCAGCACGCCGAGACGGGTGATCGCAAGGCGCTCACCGCCGGTCCGCGCCCCGAGCACATCCCGCTCTCGCTGGCCCAGCAGCGCATGTGGTTCCTCAACCGCTTCGACACCCAGTCGGCGGCCTACAACGTGCCGGTCGCGGTCCGCCTCACCGGCGACCTCGACGTGGCCGCGCTGCGCGCCGCGATCACCGACCTGGTGTCGCGCCACGAGATCCTGCGCACGGTTTACCCGCAGACCGAAGCCGGTGCGGCACAGGTGATCCTGTCGCCCGCACAGGCCGCGCCGGAGCTGATCGAGCGCACCGTGGCGGCCGACGAGATGGAATCGGCCGTCGCGGAACTGATGTCGACCATCTTCGACGTCACCGTCGAGGTGCCGCTGAAGGTCGCGCTGTTCCGCGCCGAGAGCACCGACGCGGAACCGGCCGCGCCGGGCGCGGTCTTCGGGCCCGCCCGCACCGTCTCCGGCGACTTCGTGCTCGCCATGGTCGTGCACCACATCTCCGGTGACGGCTCCTCGGTCGCCCCGCTGACCCGCGACCTGATGACTGCCTACGCGGCCCGCTCCACCGGTCAGGAGCCCGGCTGGGCACCACTGGCCGTGCAGTACGCGGACTACAGCATCTGGCAGCGTGAACTGCTCGGCAGCGAGGACGATCCGGACTCGATGGCGGCCAAGCAGGTCGCGCACTGGAAGCAGGCCCTCGCGGACCTGCCCGATCAGCTCGACCTGCCCGCCGACCGTCCGCGACCGGCCGTGCAGACCTTCGCCGGCAGCAAGGTCGACGTCCAGATCGACGCCGACACCCACCGCGCGCTGGTCGAGCTGGCCCGCGCCGAGGGCGCGACGCTGTTCATGGTCGTGCACACCGCCCTCGCGGTGCTGCTGGCTCGTCTGTCCGGCACCGACGACATCGCCATCGGCACCCCGATGGCCGGTCGTGGCGAGGCCGCCCTCGACGACATGATCGGCATGTTCGTCAACACCCTGGTCTTCCGCACCAAGGTGGACGGCGGCGAGGCGTTCACCGAGTTGCTGGCTCGCCAGCGCGAGGACGACATCGCGGCGTTCGCCAATGCCGATGTGCCGTTCGAGCGTCTGGTCGAGGTCCTCAACCCGGTCCGCTCCACCGCGCGCCACCCGCTGTTCCAGGTCGGTCTGTCGTTCCAGAACCTGACCCGCGCCACCCTGGAACTGCCGGGCCTGACGGTGTCCGGCCTGGACATCGACTCCCAGCTGTCGCAGTTCGACCTGCACCTGATCGCCACCGACCGTTACGGCGACGCCGGTGAGCCCGAGGGTATTTCGGGCATCTTCACCTACGCCACCGATCTGTTCGATCACGCCACGGTCGAGGGCTTCGTCGAGCGGTTCGTCCGGCTGCTCGGCGCGATCGTCGCCACTCCGCGCACCACGGTCGGCGACATCGAACTGCTCGCACCGGCCGAACGCGCCCAGATCCTGGACGCCCGCAACGCGACCGCCTACCGGGTCGACTCCGAGGCCACCCTGGTCTCGCTGCTCGACGCGTCGGTGGCCGCCGATCCGAAGTCGACCGCCCTGGTCACCGACGACGGCGCCCAGCTGACCTACGCCGAACTCGACGCGAAGGTGAACCGCCTGGCGCGGCATCTGATCTCGCTCGGCGTCGGTCCCGGGGCCCGCGTCGCGCTGGCGCTGCGCCGCTCGGTGGATCTGATCGTCGCCATGTACGCCGTCGCCAAGTCCGGTGGCGCGTACGTGCCGGTCGACCCCGATCAGGCGGCCGAGCGCACGAACTACATCCTCGAGACGGCGGCACCGGTCTGCGTGCTGACCAACGCCGAGGCCGAGTTCGACACCGCGGTCGCGCCGCTGGTGCGGATCGACGAGCTCGAACTCGACGAGGTCGGCGCCGCACCGGTTTCCGACGCCGAGCGCATCGCACCACTGCGGCCGGAGCACACCGCGTATGTGATCTTCACGTCCGGCTCGACCGGTCGCCCGAAGGGTGTCGCGGTGCCGCACGGCGCCATCGCCAACCAGCTCCAGTGGAAGCTGATCGAGTTCGGCATGGACGCCGCCGACGCGGTGCTGCTCAAGACCGCCGCCACCTTCGACCTCTCGGTCTGGGAGTTCTGGTCGGCCGCCGTCTGCGGTGGCCGCCTGGTGATCGCCTCGGCCGACGGCCACCGCGATCCGGCGTACCTGAACGAGCTGATGTCGCGCGAGTGGGTCACCACCCTGCACGTGGTGCCGTCGATGCTCGACGCGCTGCTTGCTTCGGGCATGCCCGATTCGCTGTGGCGGGTGCTGGCCATCGGTGAGGCGCTGCCGGGTTCGCTCGCGCAGCGGTTCCGCACCGCGTTCCCGCGCACCGAGCTGTTCAACCTGTACGGCCCCACCGAGGCCGCGGTCTCGATCACCTCGCATCGGGTGAACGCCGCCGACCAGGGCTCGGTCTCCATCGGTGGACCCGAGTGGAACAGCCAGGTGTACGTGCTCGACGCGCGGCTGCGCCCGGTGCCGGACGGCGTCGCGGGTGAGCTGTACCTCGCGGGCGCGCAGCTGGCCCGCGGCTACTTCGGCCGCCCCGATCTGACCGCCGACCGCTTCGTGGCCAACCCGTTCACCCCCGGTACCCGCATGTACCGCACCGGTGACCTGGTGGCCTGGCACAACGGCGAGCTCGACTACCGCGGCCGCACCGACTTCCAGGTGAAGATCCGCGGCTTCCGTATCGAGCTCGGCGAGATCGAGGCCGCGCTGCTGGCGCTGCCCGAGATCGCCCAGGCCGCCGTCATCGCCAAGTCCGACCCCCGCACCGGTGATCGCCTGGTGGCGTACCTGGTGGGTACGGAAATTGATGTCGCACAGGTGAAGTCGACGCTGGCCGCCGGGCTGCCGTCGTACATGGTGCCCGCCGCGTTCGTGGTCATGGACGCGCTGCCGCTCAACGTCAACGGCAAGCTCGACCGCAAGGCGCTGCCGGAGCCGGAGTTCGAGGCCCAGGCGTTCCGCGCGCCGTCCACCCCGATCGAGGAGATCGTGGCCGGCGTGTTCGCGGACGTGCTCGGCGTCGATCGCGTCGGCGCCGACGACGACTTCTTCGCCCTCGGCGGCAACTCGCTGCTGGCCACCCAGGTGGCGGCCCGCCTCGGCGCCGCCCTGGACAGCCGGGTGCCCGTGCGCCTGCTGTTCGAGGCGTCGACTGTCGCCGGTCTCGCGGTGAAGGTGGAGCAGGGCGCGGGCGCCGGTGGGCGACGCGCGCTGGTCGCCGGACCGCGTCCGGCGCAGGTGCCGCTGTCGCTCGCGCAGCAGCGCATGTGGTTCCTGAACCAGTTCGACACCAGCTCCGCGGTGAACAACATCCCGGTCGCCGTCCGCCTGACGGGCGCGCTGGATGTCGAGGCGCTGCAGCTCGCGGTCGCCGACGTGCTGGCCAGGCACGAGACCCTGCGCACGGTGTACCCGTCGACCGACGGCACCCCGCACCAGGTGATCCTGCCGGTCGAGGGCAATGTCCCGGATCTGACGCCGGAAACCGTTGCACCCGAACAGGTTCGCGACAAGATCGCCGCGCTGATCTCCGCCGGCTTCGACGTGCTCGACGAAGTTCCGTTGCGCGCCGAGCTGATGCAGGTCGCCGATGACGAGTTCATCCTTGTCTTCGTCGCCCACCACATCAGCGCCGACGGCTGGTCCATGGGCCCGCTGACCCGCGACGTCATGGTGGCCTATGCCGCCCGCGCCACAGGCGAACGCCCGGGCTGGGCGCCGCTGCCGGTGCAGTACGCCGACTTCAGCGTCTGGCAGCGCGAGGTGCTCGGCTCCGAAGCCGACGCGACGAGCCTGATCTCCCAGCAGGCCGACTACTGGAAGCGCGCCCTCGCCGGCGTCCCCGACGAGCTGAACCTGCCGCTGGACCGGCCGCGTCCGAGCACGCAGTCCTTCGCCGGTGGCCGGGTGCTGTTCCCGATCGACACCGAGATCCACGCCGGACTCTCGGCCATCGCCCGCGAGCAGAACGCGACGCTGTTCATGGTCGTGCACACCGCGCTGGCGGTGTTCCTGGCGCGCATGTCGGGCACCGAGGACATCGTCATCGGTACGCCGATCGCCGGTCGTGGTGAGGCCGAACTCGACGACGTCATCGGCATGTTCGTCAACACCCTGGCCCTGCGCACGCAGGTCGGCGGCCAGCTCGGTTTCGCCGAGCTGCTGGCCCAGGCCAAGGAAGCCGACCTGGCCGCGTTCGCGCACGCCGACATCCCGTTCGAGCGCCTGGTGGAACTGCTCAACCCCGAGCGCTCCACCGCGCGGCACCCGCTGTTCCAGGTGGCGCTGTCGTTCGAGAACCTGCCCGACGCCGGCTTCGAGCTGCCCGGCCTGTCGGTCTCGGCCGTCGACTTCGACGTCGACACCGCCAAGTTCGACCTGCTGCTCACCGTGCGTGAGGCGCAGGCAGGCGACACCGGCGCGGCCGGCGCCTACGCCGAGTTCTCCTACGCCAGCGATCTGTTCGACCAGTCCACGGTCGAGAAGTTCGCGCAGCGCTTCCAGCGCCTGCTCGCCGAGGTCGTCGCCGACACCACCACCCCGGTCGGCGATCTCGAACTCCTCGACGCGGTCGAGCGGACCGAACTGCTCACCCGCACCGGCGGTCCCGCCGCGTCGACGAGCACCCTGCCCGAGCTGCTGGCCCAGGCCGTCGCGACCAACCCGGACGGGCAGGCGATCGTCGCGCCCGGCGAGCCGGTCGATGCCGGGTTCGCCCGCGCGCTCGCCATGGGCAGCTCCGGCGGCGAGGACGCGCTGGCCGGGACGGCGGGGTCCGCGCTGACCTACGCCGAGCTCGACGCGGCGTCCTCGCGCCTGGCCCGGGTGCTCATCGCCCGGGGCGCGGCACCGGAGACGGTCGTCGCCATCGCTATGCAGCGTTCGCTGGACACGACCCTGGCCATCTGGGCCGTGATCAAGTCGGGTGCCGCGTTCCTGCCGGTCGACCCGAAATACCCGGCCGAGCGCATCGCGCACATGATGTCGGACTCCGGTGCGGCACTGGGCATCACCGTGTCGGCCGAGGTCGACCATCTGCCCGCGCCCGCGCTGGACGAGTGGCTGGTCCTCGACGACGCGGTGCTGCGGGCCGAGGCCGGCAGGCAGTCCGCCGCGCCGATCACCGACGCGGACCGTCGGGGCGCCGTTCGCTCCGGCAACACGGCCTACATGATCTACACCTCCGGCTCGACCGGCCTGCCCAAGGGCGTCGTGGTCAGCCACACCGGTGTGGCCAACTTCGCCGCCGCCCAGGTGGCGCAGTTCGGGCTCGGCTCCGAGGCGCGCACCCTGGCGTTCGCGTCGCCGTCGTTCGACGCGTCGATCCTCGAGTTCCTGCTCGCGGTCGGCTCGGCGGGCACGCTGGTCATCACGCCGGTCGGCGTGGTCGGCGGCGAGGAACTGGCCGAGATCATCGTGGGCCAGCAGCTGACCCACGTGTTCCTCACCCCGCTGGTCGCGGCGTCGATGGAACCCGCGGCACTGGCCGGACTGGAAGCGCTGATCGTCGGTGGCGACAAGGCCCCCGTCGACCTGGTGGCGAACTGGCACAGCGCGGGCACCGACCCGGCGCACCACCGGTTCTACAACGCCTACGGCCCGACCGAGGCGACCATCGCGACCAACCTGTCCGACCCGCTGCTGCCCGGCGACACCATGAACATCGGTGGGCCGATCGCGGGCGCGACGGTGTTCGTGCTCGACAACCGCCTGCGCCCGGTCCCGGAGGGCGTGGCCGGTGAGCTGTACCTGGGCGGCGTCGCCCTGGCTCGCGGCTACCACGCGCGCCCCGGCCTCACCGCCGAGCGCTTCGTGGCCAGCCCGTACGCCGGGTCCGACGGCGAGCGCCTGTACCGCACCGGTGACGTCGTCGCCTGGCGCACCGTCAACGGCCGGTCCGTCGTGGAGTACGTGGGCCGCAACGACTTCCAGGTGAAGATCCGTGGCTTCCGTATCGAACTGGGCGAGATCGACGCGGTCCTGACCGCGCACGACGACGTCGAGTTCGCCGCCACCATCGGCCGCACCACCGACGCGGGCGCCACCATCCTGGTGTCCTACGTGCGGGCGACCCCCGGTGCGGCCGCCGACCCGGCCGCGCTGGTCGAGTACGCGGCACAGCAGCTGCCCGCGCACATGGTGCCCGCCGCCGTGATGGTGCTCGACGAGATCCCGCTGACCCCCGCGGGCAAGCTGGATCGTCGCGCCCTGCCCGAGCCGGTCCTCGCTCCGCGCGAGTTCCGCACGCCCACCAGCGAAGTCGAGGCGATCATCGCCACCGTCTTCGCCGAGGTGCTCGGCGTCGACGCCGTCGGCCTGGACGATTCGTTCTTCGCCCTCGGCGGTGACTCGATCCTGTCCATCCAGCTGGTCTCCCGCGCCAAGGATCGCGGCGTGCTGTTCAAGCCGCGCGACGTGTTCGAGAAGCGCAGCGTGGCCGGCCTGGCCGAGATCGCCGTGCTCGCGGGCGATTCCGAGCAGATCGTGCTCGAGGAACTGCCGGGCGGCGGTGTCGGTGACATCCCGATGCTGCCGATCATGCGCCAGATCCTGAGCAGCGGCTCCACCTACGACCGGTTCTCCCAGTCGATGGTGCTGCGCCTGCCGGAGAACATCACCGAGGAAGTCCTGCACGCCACCATCGGCGCGGTCTTCGACCACCACGATGTGCTGCGTTCGCGGGTCGCCCGCGCGGAGCGACCGGCGGGCCCGGAGGGGGCAGCGGGGCGTCACCACGCAGGGCACTCGGGAGCGGAGCAATCCGACACCGCTGCCGAGAACGGCTGGGTCTTCGAGGCATTGGCGCCCGGCGAGGTCGACGTGACCGCGCTGGTGCGGCGCGTCGAGGTGGCCGGCGAGGTCACCGACGAGCAGCTGTCCAAGCTGGCCAGCGTCGAATACGACGAGGCCATGGGCCGACTCGATCCGGCGAACGCCGCCATGGTGCAGTTCGTCTGGTTCGCCTTCGGTGAGAACGCCGACGGCCCGCGCCGTCGCGACGCGCTGCTCATCGTCGGCCACCACTTCGTGATCGACGGCGTCTCCTGGCGCATCCTGATCCCGGACCTCGGCATGGCCTGGGGCCAGATCGCGGCCGGTCAGCCGGTGACGCTGCCCGCCAACGGCACCTCGATGCGGCGCTGGGCGCACAGCCTGGTCGAGCAGTCGACCGAGCGCCGCGCGGAACTGCCGTTCTGGCGCGAGGTCTCGGCCACCGCCGATCCGCAGCTGGGCGCACGGGCGTTCGACCCGCGGGTCGATACCTTCGCCACCGTCGACCGGGTGCAGGTCACCCTGTCGCCGGAGGTCACCGACGCGGTGCTCACGGCCATCCCCGGCCTGTACCACGGTGGGGTCAACGACGGTCTGCTCACCGCGCTGGCCCTGGCCGTCTCGCGGTGGCGCGGTGACGAATCCGGTACCGCGGCGCTGATCAAGCTGGAGGGCCACGGCCGCCAGGAGGAGATCGTCGCCGGTGCCGACCTGTCGCGCACTGTCGGCTGGTTCACCACCGCCTTCCCGGTCCGCCTCGACCTGGCCGGTGCCGACCTCGACGACGCCTTCGCCGGCGGCGCCGCGCTCGGTGCCGTGATCAAGTCGGTCAAGGAGCAGATGCTGGCCGTGCCCGACAAGGGCATCGGCTACGGCATGCTCAAGTACCTGACCGGTGAGGGTGCCGATCTGCCGTCCGTCGGCCAGATCAGCTTCAACTACCTCGGTCGCGCGACGGCGGGCGAGATCCCCGCCGAACTCGCCGAACTCGGCTGGGTGCCGGTGGCCGACCTGGGCCAGCTCGACGCCGAGATGGACCTGGACATGCCCGCCAACGCGACGCTGGACATCAACGCCATCGTCAACGACGGCGACGAGGGCCCGCAGCTGGGCGCGAACATCGCGTTCCCGACCGGGCTGCTGACCGTCGACCAGGCCCAGGAGTTCGCGGATCTGTTCGTGGCCGCGCTCACCGCGCTGGCCACCCACGCACAGCGGGTGGACGCGGGCGGTTTCACCCCGTCCGATATGCCGCTGGTGCGGGTGGAGCAGTCCGATATCGAGCTGTGGGAAGGCCATTACCCGGCGCTGTCGGAGATCTGGCCGCTCTCGCCGCTACAGGCGGGCCTGATGTTCCACGCCATGCTCAGCTCGGCGACCGTCGACGTGTACACGGTGCAGGCCGTCCTCGACCTGACCGGCACGCTCGACACCGAGCGGCTGCGGCGCGCGGCCCAGGCCGTGCTCGACCGGTACCCGAACCTGCGGACCGCCTTCGTCACCGACTCGGCCGGGCAGCCGGTGCAGGTCGTGATGTCGGAGCTCGAGGTGCCGTGGCGCGAGGTCGACCTGACCGACCTGCCCGCCGACGAGCGGCTGCCGCGCATGCAGCAGCTGCTGGTCGCCGACCGCGCCGACCAGTTCGACATGGCCACGGCCCCGCTGATCCGCTTCGGCCTCTACAAGACCGACGAGGGCAAGTCCCACCTGGCGATCACGGTGCACCACATCCTGATCGACGGCTGGTCCATGCCGCTGCTCATGCGCGACCTGCTGGTCCTCTACGCGGTGCACGGTGACCTCACCGCGCTGCCGCGCGTGGCCTCCTACCGCAACTTCCTGTCCTTCCTCTCGGGCTGGGATCGCGAAGTGTCGTTGCAGGTCTGGGCCGAGGCGCTGGCGGGGGTCGAAGGCCCCACCCAGCTGGCGCCCGCGCCGCGCACCGAGGAACGCTACGAGCTCGGCAAGGTCATCGTCGAGATCGACGCCGATCGCACCAGGGCACTCGGCAAGTTCGCCGGTGAACTCGGTGTCACCGTGAACACGCTGCTGCAGACCGCGTGGGGCATCGTCGTCGGCCGCCTCACCGGGCGCGACGACGTGGTGTTCGGCGCGACCGTGTCCGGCCGCCCGGCCGAACTGCCCGGCGTCGAGTCGATGGTCGGCCTGTTCATCAACACCCTGCCGGTGCGAATCCAGATCGACGACCGGATCAGCGCGGAGGAGTTGACCAAGCGGGTCCAGGCCGAGCAGGCCGACCTGCTCAGCCACCACTTCGTCGGTCTGTCCGACATCCAGCGGGTGGCGGGCGCTGGCGCGGCCTTCGACACGCTGCTGGTGTTCGAGTCGTACCCGATGGACAAGGACGCAGTCACCGCGGCGAGCTCGATCGACGGCATGCAGGTCACCGGTGTCGGCCTGGACGACGCCACCCACTACCCGCTCACGCTGGTGGTGATGGCCGAGGCCACCATCGAGATCACCATGCGCTACCTGCGCAGCACCTACACCGAGGACGAGGTCCGCACCCTGTCCGCCCGACTGCTGCGGGTGCTCGACGAGCTGCTCGACAACCCGACCGGCCTGGTCGGCGACATCGACATCCTCGACGCGGGCGAACGCGCGCAGTTGCTCGCCGAATCCGGGGTGACCGCGGCGGTGTCGGCTCCGGTCGCCACCACGGGTGTCGGCGCGCAGACGGTGGCCAAGGTGCTCGCCGAGGTCGTCGAGGCGGATCCGCAGGCCCCCGCCCTGCTCCGCGGCGACAGCGAAATCGCCTACAGCGCATTGGATCGCAAGTCCTCGCAGCTGGCCCGCGTGCTCATCGCGCGCGGTGCGGGCCCCGGCGACATCGTCGCGATCTCGCTGCCGCGCAGCGTGGACTCCGTGCTCGCCGCCTGGGCGATCCAGAAGGCGGGCGCCGCAGTCCTGTTCGCCGGCGAACTGTCCGGTGTCGAGATCGCCGCGACCGGCGCGGCCTACGGCATCAGCGACGCCCCCGTCGCCGGTGTCGCGGGCGAGTGGCTGATCCTGCCCGACGTGGACGCCGAGATCGCCGCCGCCGCGGCGCATCCGGTCTCCTACGCCGACCGGGTCCGCCCGCTGTCCGAAGACCACCCGGCCTTCGTGCTGCCCGCGGCCGAGGCGATGTCGACGCTCACCCAGAGCGCCGCGCTCGCCCTCGCCGACACCCTGCGCGAGACCCACGGCATCGACTACGAGTGCACCACCTTCACCACCCACGCCTCCGGCCCGGCGGCCATCCAGGAATTCCTGGCCGCCGTCACGGCGGGCGCCCTGTCGGTCCTCCCCGACGGCCCGGTCGCCGACGACCTGGCCGACGGCGAGGTCACCCACTGGTTCGTCGCCTCCGGCGACCCGACCGAGGCGGCCGACGGCGAAGTCACGGTGATCGTCGCCGAGTAGCGCTGCGCGGCTGCTCGCCTACCACGTTTCCCTGGTAGGCGAGCAGCCGCACCATTTCCCTCTGTCCGACCCGCCGCGGACCTCACGCGCCTGCGATATCCAGGGTGTGACCTGCGGTCTTGCGTTCCGAAATGTGCGGAACGCGGAACCGGGATAAGGTCCGGTTCTCACCGGGAAAAACAGGAAGGGAGCGGTTGCCATAACGCTTCGGATTTGGCTGAGCAGTGCAGGTGCGGCGACCGTTCAGGTCATGCGGTTGCTACGGGAGAACCCGGACGGTGTGGACGTCACCATCTACGCCAGCAATGTGGATCCGGGTGCGGCCGCTCTCTCGGCGTGCGATGTCTCGGCGATCGAGCCTCGGTATGTCGGCAACGAGGAGTACGCGCAGTTCGCGCTCGAGTTCTGCCGGACCCATCGCATCGATGTCCTCATCCCGCCCCGGCGTCTCGACGCGCTCGCGGGCCGGGCCGCGGACTTCGCCGCGGTCGGCACCAGTCTCATGTGCTCGCCACTGGCGGCGGTGCGGGCGCTGACCAGCAAGGTCCGCACCTACGAGATCGCCGGCGCGGCGGGCATTCCCGTGCCCCCGTGGCGTGAGGCCACCGACGTCGGCGAGTTCTACGCCGCCGTCGAGGAATTGTCCCGGGACGGGGAGACGCTGTGCATCAAGCCGAGCGGTGAGTACTCGGCCTTCGGCTTCCGCATCCTGGACGACCGTCCGCTGACGATGGCGAGCCTGCGGGTCGCGCCCCGGCCGGTGGCCTCGGTCGACGCGGTTGCCGGGGCATTGCGCCGGGCGGCGGCGGACGGGGAGTCGGTGCCCCCGCTGCTCGTCATGCCGTTCCTCGACGATCCGGAGATCAGCATCGACTGTCTGTCGGCTCCGGGAGGTGAACTGCTGGTGGGTATTCCGCGGGCCAAGCAGGGTCGCTTCCGTATCCTGCTGGACGACCCGGCGGTGGTCGACATCGCGCGCAGCCTGGTCCGGCATTTCGAACTCGCCTATCTGACCAACGTCCAATTGCGCTATCGCGGTGGGGAACCGGTGCTGCTCGAGGCAAATCCGCGCCCCTCGGCCGGGCTGTTCCATACAGCTTTCGCCGATGTGAATCTGCCGTGGGCTGCGGTGCGGCTGCTGCTGGAACGGGATTCGGGATTGCGGTTCCCGCCGCGACTCGGCGCCTGTCTGGCGGTGGCGGAAGCGGTCATGGAGGTCACCGGTCGGCGCGAGGACCAGAGTCGTCGGAGCGCGGATCTGGTCGCGGGCTGACTAGGGGAGCAGGCGAGCGAGGCCGTCGAGGAGCAGATCGAGGCCGAAGGTGAAATCCGCGGTACCGGAATGCGTTCCGGCGATGACCAGGGCGGCCAGGGCGTGCATGTGCGGGTGGGTCTCGGTGGGGATGAGGGGCAGGAATCGCTGTGCCGCCGAGGCGTACTCCGAGGGGTCGAGGGGGAAGTTGATGGCCTGGAGGGTGAAGCCGTAGATGTGGCTGTCCAGCGCGTTCCAGGCACGGTCGGCCTGTTCGTAGGTGAAGCCCGCGGTGATCAGGCAGGCGAGCGTGGCGTCGATGTAGCGGAGCATGGCGGGCCCGACGTTCACCCGGGAACCGAGCAGGCCGGTGGCCCAGCGGTGGCGGAGCAGGACCTCGTGGGCGGAGACGGCGCGGCGGCGTAGCTCGGTCCGCCAGTCGCCGTCCGCGCCGGGGACGTAGATCTCGGCGACGACCAAGTCGATGATGCCGTCGAGAAGGTCGTCCTTGTTGGCGACGTGGTTGTACAGCGACATCGCCTCCACGCCGACTGCCTTGGCGAGTTTGCGCATCGACAGCGCGTCCAGACCCTCCCGATCGGCGAGATCGATCGCCGCGCGCAGGACGCGTTCCCTGGTCAGCGGGGTGCGTGGCATGCGGCTCCTGACTGATTCCTTGACCTACTTACGGCGTAAGCGTACCGTCTGGGCAACAGACTTACGCTGTAAGTGCGAGATGAGGGATGTCATGACCGGTGTGGACACGGCTTCGATGACCGCGTGGGTGGCTCCTCGCTACGGCGGGAGCGAGGTGTTGCGGACCGAGACCGTGCCGCGCCCCGACCCGGGGGAGCGGGAGGTGGTGGTCCGGGTGCGAGCGGCCTCGCTGTGCAGCGGCGATCTGCATCTGCTCACCGGGACCCCGTATCTGCTGCGGCTGGGGTTCGGGCTGCGCGGGCCCAAGCGCCGGATGATCGGGCAGAATCTCGCGGGCGAGGTGGTCGCGGTCGGTGCCACGGTCACCGAATTCCAGCTCGGCGACCGGGTTTTCGGTGCGGTGCCCAGCGGCGCCTTCGCCGAGTTCGTGTGCGCCGACGCTGGTTCCTTCGCGCTGGTGCCCGCCGCGCTGAACATGGAAGAGGCCGCGGCGATACCGGATTCGGGGATGACCGCGCTACAGGGCCTGCGTGACATCGGCGACGTCGGACCGGGCCACCGGGTTCTGATCAACGGCGCGTCCGGCGGCGTCGGTAGCTTCGCGGTGCAGATCGCGAAGGCGCTCGGCGCGCACGTGACCGCGGTGTGTAGTACCCGACACATCGAGATGGTGCGCGGAATCGGCGCGGATGTCGTGATCGACTACACCGCCGAGGATTTCACGAAGTCCGACGAGCGCTACGACGTGCTCTTCGATCTGGCGGGCAATCACCGCCTGCGCGACTGTCGCCGAGTGCTGACGGCGGAGGGAGTGTTCATCTCCTCCGCCGCCGCACCCGGCGACGACTGGTTCGGTCCGGTCCGCTGGCTCGGCCAGGTGGTGCTCACCGACCTGTTCGTCGGTCAGACGCTGAAAGCGCTGCTCATGCGCCCCGCGGCCGCCGACCTGGACTACCTGGCCGGACTGGCCGCCGACGGTGCCCTGCGCCCGGTGATCGAGCGCCGTGTCCCCCTGTCCGACGCGGCGTCCGCCATCGAGATCTTCGCGCGCGGGCACGCCTCGGGGAAGACGGTGCTCACCGCCCCGTGAGGACCCGGCCGCGGCGACTGTCCCACCCCGTCTCCGGCCGAAGGGGGCGCGCCGTGCAGCGCCCCCTTTGCCGTCACCTCGCGGTGAACAGTGCGGTCAGGTCGAGGGTGTGGGCCATGGCGGCGGCGCCCGCGTCGTTGAGGTGCATGCCGTCGCCGCTGTCGAACTCGGGGCGGATGAAGTCCGGGCGCTGCGGGTCGGCCACCGCCTGGTCGACGTCGAAGATCGAGTCGAAGATGTCGGTGCCACGGATCCATTCGTTGACCGCGTGACGGGTCGGCTGGGTTTCCAGCAGCGGCATGCCCGGGTAGACGCAGCCGGCGTAGGGGCCGATGGTCGCGACGTGAATCCGCAGGCCGGCCGCGTGCGCGCGCTCGGCGAGAGCGGTGAAACCGGCGATCAGTTCCTCGGTGGTGGCGGAGGGCTGTCCGCCCATGGCGCCGAGGATCAGGTCGTTGATGCCGAAGTTCACCAGGATGTCGGTGACGCCGGGAACCGCGAGGGCATCGGCATCGAGGCGGGCCAGCCCGGATTCGCCGATCTCACGGGCGGTGAGGCGGTTACCGGCGATGCCGTTGTTCACCACCCACCCCCGGGTGAGACGTGAGTTGATGACGTCGACGGAACGACGGTTGGCGCTGAGGGTGGTGCCGACACCCTCGAACCAGGAATCGCCGAACGCTACCGCGATCGGGGGCCGCGCCCCGGTGAGCACGTCGACACCGGTGACGAAGAAGCGGAACGGAAGCTCCTGCGCGCCGGGCAGTTCCGCGTCGGCGGTGCGATCGCCCGCCGCGAGGTAGGCGATCTCACCGGGTTGGTGGGAGAACGTCGCCAGGCCGGTTGGGCCGGGGAGGTACAGGCTGAGCAGCAGGTCCTCGCCGGCGGCGACGGCCAGGTCCAGCGGGTCGCTCACCAGCTCCGCGCCGGGCTCGATGACCGCGATCGGCGCGCCGTCGAAGCGGACCTCGGCATCGGTGGTGATCGCCGAGCCTTCCTTGCGCACGGCCAGGCGGGCGGCGCCGATCATCAGCGGCGCGGACCCGTACCTGTTGGTCAGCCGCACCCGCACCGCGTCACCGCCGCCCGCCAGGCGCAGCACCTGCCGCACCGTTTCGTCGGTGAACGATCGCGATTCGGCGAGCTTGATCTGCTCGTCCGGGCTGATGACACCCGACCGGAATCCGGCGACCCACGTCTGCTGCATGACCACTCCATTAGTTGCTGCGAGGAATATTGCGTAGGCATAGATCTACCCCGAAGTATTCCTCGTGTCAACTATCCGCATGGCAAGCATCGGCTAGGGTGGTCTCATGCACGAACTGTTCGACGACCCCCGCCTGACCATCTCCGGCCTGCTCTTCGAGGCCACCAGCGGGTTGATCGCCAAGGTCGAACCCACGTGGCACGCGCACGGCCTCTCGGGCCTGGACCTCAATGCCCTCATGCGGCTGAGCCGCTCGCCGAAGCATCGGCTGCGGATGTCGGACCTGGCCACCCAGACCGAGCTGTCCACCAGCGGCGTCACCCGGCTGGTCGACCGGCTCGCCAAGGCGGGCCTGGTCGAACGTCAGCTCGATCCCACCGACCGCCGCAGCGCCTACGCGGCGCTGACCCCGGCGGGCATCAGCCGCCTCGAAGCGGTCCTCCCGGACTACCTCGACGCGCTGGAGACTTGGCTCACCGGCCTGCTCACCCCGGACCAGCTCGACGGCCTGGTCACCGGCCTGCGCATCATCCGCGACGTCACCAATCCCTCGGCGACGGCCGTCGCCGACCCGCCACCTCGGTCGTGAGCCAGGCGTCGCCGTGACCTGCCGAGCCGCGGGCGCCGACGGCCCGGCGCGGGGGTCTCAGTCGGTGAGTTCTCCGGCCGAACGCCAGGACTGGCGTTCGGCGGCGAAGGCCTCGGCCTGCACGGCGCGGAAATCGGTGATGGCCGCGGCGTTGTCGGCGAGGAAGGCGCGGTAGTCGGCGAGGCGGAATTCGCCGTCCTCGGTGGGGACGTCGACCTTTCCGGCGGCGAAGTCGGCCCGCAGGTCCAGCAGTTCGCCGGGCTCGACGGGATGCCAGCGGATGCGGTCGAAATAGCGTAGCAGCCAAGGAGTTTCGGGGTCGGTGGCGAAGCGGTCGACGCCGGGGCCCGTGGTGCCGGTGGGCCGGGCGCGGTGGTTCCAGACCTGGGTGGTGCGGCCGACGAACTGGTAGCCGCCGGGGCCCTCCATGCCGTAGATGCACAGGTAGGCGCCGCCGATGCCGACGGCGTTCTCGGGGGTCCAGGTGCGGGCGGGGTTGTATTTGGTGGTGACCAGGCGGTGCCGGGGGTCGGTGGGAGTGGCGACGGGGGCGCCCAGATAGACGTCACCCAGGCCGAGAACCAGGTACTCGGCGTCGAAGACGGTGCGATAGACGTCCTCGACCGAGTCCAGGCCGTTCATGCGACGGATGAACTCGATATTCCAGGGGCACCACGGAGCGTCGGCGCGGACGCCGTGCATGTAGCGGGTGATCGCCTCGCGGGTGGCGGGGTCGTCCCAGGACAGCGGGAGGTGCACGGTGCGGCTCGGCACGACGAGCTGATCGGAATTCGGCAGCTGCGCTTCGGCTTCGGCGAGCAGGTCGAGCAGACGGGCGATCGGCAGCACGGCCGGGTCGACGCGGATCTGCAGGGAGCGGATGCCGGGGGTGAGTTCGACGACCCCGCGCGGCCCGGCCGCGATCAGATGCTGATGCAGTGCGTGCACGCGGGCGCGCAGACCGAGATCCAAAGTGAGCGTGCCGTATTCGACCAGGACGCCGTCGTCGCCTTGGCGGCGGTAGGTCACGCCGGTCTCGTCGTCGACCTCGGTGCGGCGCAGGATGCCGTCGTCGCCGTCGCGGCCCGCCGAGAGCACGGTGCCGAACGATGCGCGTCGGCGCGCGCCGAGTTCGCTTGTGGGCGCGGCATGTTCGGCGCGGACGGGGACGAAGCGCACCGTATCGCCCGGGGCGAGCTGGCCGAGCTTCCAGCGATCGGCCGCGACCACCGTCACCGGACAGACGAAGCCGCCCAGGCTCGGGCCGTCGGGGCCGAGCAGGATCGGGGTGTCGCCGGTGAAATCGAGCGCGCCGATCGAGTAGGCGTTGTCGTGGATGTTCGACGGGTGCAGGCCCGCCTCGCCGCCGTCGGTGCGGGCCCACTCCGGCTTCGGGCCGAGCAGGCGCACGCCGGTGCGGTCGGAATTGAAGTGCACCTCGTAGTCGGTGCCGACGATGGTGTCGAAGTCGCCGCGGGTGAAGAACTCCGGCGCGCCGTGCGGGCCCTCGGTGACGGCCAGTTCCCAGCGGTGCCCGAAGGCGGGGATGTCGGTCATCGGGACGGCGGGGGCCAGGCGGGTCGCCGGTGCGCCGAGGGGCAGCACGTCCTCGGCGCGCAGGGCCGCGCCGGTGCCGCCGCCGAACTTGCCCAGGGTGAATGTGGCGGCGCTGCCGAGGAATTGCTCGACCTCGATGCCACCGGCGACCAGGATGTAGGTCCGCATGCCGGGCCCGCGGATCGCGCCGACCTCGAGGACGCCGCCGGCCGGGACTTCGACGGTGCGCCACTGCTCGACCGGCCTGCCGTCGACTCGCACGTCGGCGACCGCGCCGGTGACACACACCCACGTCGCCTCGCTGAAGCGCAGCGCGGGGCCACCCAGCGTGCATTCGAGCCCCGCCGCGCCCTCCGGGTTGCCGAGCACGCGATTGCCGAGCCGGAACGAGAGGTCGTCCATCGGGCCGGAGGGCGGAACGCCGATGTGCCAGTACCCGATTCGCCCGGGCCAGTCCTGCACCGTGGTCTGCATGCCGGGGCGGAGGACCTGCACGGACCGGGTGCCTGCGGGCAGCGCGACCGGGGTGCCCGCCACCATGGCGGACTCGGGTGCGCCGACGACTCCGGCGGTGCGCGTGCCGGTAGCGGCGGCCGCGGAAGTGCGGTGCTCCGGGCTGACCGAGGGGAGCGCGGTATCGACGACGGCGGAACGGGTTCCGGTGAGACTCATCGGGTCACCACCATGCGGACCGGCGTCGGGTCGAAACCGTTGCAGGGGTTGTTGATCTGCGGGCAGTTGGAGACCAGCACGAGGGTGTCGATCTCGGCGCGCAGGGTGACCTTCTTGCCCGGCGCCGACAGTCCGTCGACGATGCCGAGCGTGCCGTCGGCCTCGACCGGGACATTCATGAACCAGTTGATGTTGGACACCAGATCCCGCTTGCCCAGACCCCATTCGAGCGCGGCGCTGAGGAAGTTCTCCACGCAGGCGTGCTGGTGGCGGGTGTGGTGGCCGTAACGCAGGGTGTTGGATTCCTGCGAGCACGCGCCGGCGATGGTGTCGTGGTTGCCGACCTCGTCGGCGACCACGGTCATCAGCGGGGTGCCCGCCTCGGTCAGCAGGACGCTGCCGGTGGTCAGGAAGATATTGCGCTGCGCGGCGACGGTGGCCTGGGCGCTGTAGCGATCGGTGCGGTCGGCGGCGGAGTAGAGCAGGCAGTCGACGGCCTGGTTGCCGTGCAGGTCGATGATCTCGAGCTGATCGCCCGCGCGCACGATCGCCGACCACGGCGCCTGAGCGGGGACGGTCTCGTCGAGGACGACGGTGCGGATGGTCGCCGTGGTCATGCCAGAACCTCCGAGTTGAGTGCGGCCGCCCAGGCGGCTTCGGTGTTGTCGACGGCCCGGCGGTATTCGGGGTCGTCGTTCGTCGCGCGCTCGGTGGGCGCCGCCCAGGCGAGCACGTCGAGGTCGCCGGTGGGCCGATCGTCGAGGGGATGGGCGGCATTGGCGACCAGCAGCGTCACCGGGAGGTGGATCAGCAGGTCGACCGCGGTCCCGGCGGCGGCGTTGCCGGTCGGGACGAGACCACCGTCGGCCTCGACCCGGACGCCGCGGAACAGCGAGACCGACGGTCCGATGTCGCGCGGCGCCAGGCCCTGCTTGGCGCCGGCCAGGTGCAGCTGGTGACGGCCTGCGGCGCCGGGCCCGCACAGGGTGTCGTGGTGGCCGGACGAATCGGCGACGACGGTGGCGAGTACCCGGCCCTGGTCGGAGAGCAGCGGATGGCCGGTGCTCAGGTAGGCCTGCCACGGCACCTTCACGGTGTCGGCGACATTGAGCCGCTCCCACGGTGCCTCGGCGCGGAGCAGGAACAGGTGCGCGCAGGTGGTACCCGCGGGGTCGGCCAGCCGGACCCGAGTGCCCCGGCCCAGCACCACGTTCGCGTAGCCGCCGGTGGGGATGCGTTGCGCGAGAACGACTGCCGCTGGATCGACACCGTCGGGGGTGTCGGGCCGGTCGATCGTGGCCGCGGCGGCCTGAGCGCGCGCGTGGGCGCGAGCCCCGTCGGTGGATCGAGTACTCGTCATCGTGATCTCCTGTGGTTTCGGAGCGCCGGCGCGCTCGAGGTCGCGACCCCTCCTGTCCCGCCGAGCAGGCACCGGTGCTTGCTCCTTCGTCGCGTACGCAACGGCACCTGATCGGCGGGACGGCCGCGACGGCCGACTCGTCGGCCTGCTCCTCCTCGAGGTCGGAGCGTGCGGGGCTGAGTGGGTGGGTGGTAGCGGCGATTCAGGTGTTGGTGAATCAGGCCGTGGCGGGGACGGTTTCGGTGTGGGGGAATTCGTCCCTGGCGGCCACTGCGAAGCGGTAGACGACGGCGCCCGCGGTGAGGATCACCGCCACCGACAGCGGGCCCGCCCACAGCTGCCACCAGCTGCCGCCCGCCGGGGTGTAGACCTCCGGACGCGGCCAGGCCAGGTTGATCACCATCGCGATGCCCCAGACCACGGCGAGCGCGTTGATCGGCACGCCCCAGCGGCCGAGGGTGAACAGGCTCGGGTCGTCCACGGCGGGCAGGCCCTTGATCCTGCGCACCAGCAGCGGCACGGTGACCAGCAGGTACGCCAGGTACAGGCTGACGATGCAGACGCTGGCCAGGGTGGCGAAGATGGCCGGGTTGCCCAGGTTGAGCACCAGCAGGCCGATGCCGAGCGCGCCGATCACCACGGCGGGCCACACCGGGGTGCCGAAGCGCGGGTGCACGGTCGACAGGGCCTTGGCGAACGGCAGTTTGCCGTCGCGCGCCATCGAGAACATCAGGCGCGAGCCCGCCGTCTGGATCGCCAGGGTGCACACGATGACCGCGACCGCGACGCAGCCGAGCAGTACCGAACCGGCGGGGCTGTCGAGCTTGGAGGTGATGACGTAAGCCAGTCCGCCCGACGCCAATTCGCCGTCGGACAGGCTGGGCGCGGCCATCAGCGCGCCGAGCAGCATGAGCCCGCCGCCCAGTGCCGACACCGACAGGGCCAGCAGAATCGTGCGCGGGGCGACCCGGCGCGGGTTCTTGGTCTCCTCGGACAGTTCCCCGGCGGAGTCGAAGCCGACCATCACGTAGGCGGCCATCAGGCCGGAGACCAGGAACGCCGCCCAGTACGGGCCGGGCGCGGCCTGGTCGGTCTGCAGGACGACGCCGGGACCGCGCTCGGTGCCGGTGAAGAACAGCGCGATGATCGCCAGCACGCCGACGATCTCGACGGTGACGCCGATCGAGTTGATCCTCGACATCAGGTCGATGCCGATGACATTGATCGTGGTGGTGACCACCAGCAGCACGCTGCCGAGCAGAACCGCGTTCATCGCGCCGTCGCGGGAGGTCAGCGCGGTGTCGGTGCCGATGAACTGGAAGCCGCTCCAGATCGTCGGCAGTACCACCTGCAGGGCGATGGCGGCCGCGGCGGCCGTGACGACCTGTGCGATCACCATCATCCAGCCGGCGAACCAGCCGATCAGCCCGCCCGCGAGGCGGCGCGACCACTGATAGATGCAACCGGAGATCGGGTACCGGGCGGCCAGCTCGGCGAAGTTCAGCGCCACCAGGAACTGGCCGGCGAAGACCAGCGGCCAGGTCCAGAAGAACGCGGCGCCGCCGAACGAATAGCCGAAGCCGAAGAACTGGAAGATCGTGGTGAGGATGGAGACGAACGAGAACCCTGCCGCGAAGGACGCGTAGCGCCCGAGCTTGCGGTGCAGGACCGGTTCGTAGCCGAATGTGGCGAGGTCGGCGCTGTCGCGGCCGGTATCGGGGGGAACAGCGGCGGTATCGAGAGTCGTGGCCATGTCGGTGTCCTTCGGCGGTGCGGCCAAATATCTATCAGTCGATAGTTTTGCGCGCGCGATCGCTCGAACGGTGTCGTGCGTGTATCGGCTGTGGGGCCCGCGGTAACTTCTGCGTTGCCCACGTTTCTATCGAGTGACAGGAATTCGACCGACCGGCATCCTCGCTGGTGAGGTGCCCGCTGCCGCCCAGGTCGGCGCCCGATGACAGAATCTTGGACGTGGCAAACCTCGGTCCCGGGCGTCCCCGGCTGGAACAGCGGCGTAGGCAGGGGACGACGCCGCGCGCGGAGATCCTCGACGCGGCGGCGGAGCTGTTCACCACCAAGGGCTACGCCAACACCTCCACCCGGGCGGTAGCCGACGCGGTCGGGATCAGGCAGGCCTCGCTGTATCACCACTTCGCCGCCAAGGACGACATCCTCGACGCGCTGCTCGCCGAAACCGTCGCGGGCCCGGTCGAGCTGGCACAGCGGATGGCCGCCGAACCCGCCGACGCCGCGACCCAGCTCTACGCGCTCGCCCTGTTCGACGTGCGCCAATTACGCACCGCGCGCTGGAATCTCGGCGCGTTATATCTGCTGCCGGAGCTGCGCACCGAACGCTTCGCCACGTTCCGGCGCCGCCGCGACGAACTGCGCGAGCACTACGAACGGCTCGCGGCCGAATCCGCCGCGGCGACCGGGCAACCCGACGACGCGCGCATCCTGCCGTTCCGGTTGGTCGAAACGGTGATCGGCATCCGCTCCGACGCCGGGGCGGCGAGCGAGGACACCGAGCGGGTGATCCCGGACGCGATCTTGCGCATCGTCGGCCACACCGCCGACACCGCACCCGTGCGCACGGCCGCCGAAGCGCTGCTCGCCCGGCTGGCCGCTCAGGCCGTCGAGTCGGCCTGAGCGGTGCCGAAGCCCGCGATCAGTCGGCGATGAACGCGAGGATATCGGCGATCAGTTCCTGCTGGTAGGCGCCGAAGATGCCGTGCGGCGCACCCGGATACACCTTCAGCGTGCCGTTCTTCACGAGCTCGATCGACTTCAGCGCGGCACCGGCGATCGGCACGATCTGGTCGTCGTCGCCGTGGGCGATGAAGATCGGCACCTCGAGCGCCCGCAGATCCTCGGTGAAATCGGTCGCCGAGAACGCCGCGACACACTCGTAGGCGGCCTGGATGCCTGCCAGCATGCCCTGGCGCCAGAAGTCGTCCTGCGCGCCCTTCGACACCGTCGCCCCCTCGCGGTTGAAGCCGAAGAACGAGGGCGCGAGCTCCTGATAGAAGGTGGAGCGGTCGGCGAGCACGCCGGCGCGGATGCCGTCGAACACCTCCATCGGCAGACCGTCGGGATAGGCCTCGGTCGCGACCATGATCGGCGGCACCGCGCCGATGGTGACCACCTTGGCGACGCGGTCGCGCCCGTGCTGGGCCGCGTAGCGCACGACCTCGCCACCACCGGTCGAATGCCCGATGACGACGACATCGCGCAGGTCGAGGAATTCGACGAGCTCGGCGAGGTCACGCGCGTAGGTGTCCATGTCGTTGCCCTGCCACGGCTGCGACGAGCGGCCGTGTCCGCGACGGTCGTGCGCGATGACGCGGTAGCCCGCGTCGGCCAGGGTCTTGCGTTCCAGCGCCCACGCGTCGGAGCTCAGCGGCCAGCCGTGGCTGAAGACGACGGGTCGTCCGGTGCCCCAGTCGGAGAAGTAGATCTCGGTGCCGTCGGACGTGGTGAAGTAGGGCATTGCGCTCCCGTCGGAGAGGTGGATGACTAGGTTGCCCATCGTTGTCGGGCGGGCCGCCGCTGTCGCCTGCCGGAACGGCCGCGGATCCCGCACTTTCGGACAGGCAGTAGATTCATCGGCATGTCTGTCGCCCCGGAACGTGCTCGCTTCACTGTGCCGACCGGGCCGCGGCGCGTCGGATTTCTGCTGTTCGACGGGGTGAAATCGCTCGACTACGTCGGTCCGGCCGAGGTCTTCATCGAGGCGAATCAGTTCGCCGATGCCTATGAGGTGATGTTGTTCTCACCCACCGGCGAGCCGGTGCGCAGTTCGGTCGGCGGCGGGGTTGCGGTGACGGCGGCCGCGGCCGACGCGCCCGCCCTGGACACGCTCGTGGTGCCGGGCAGTGAGGTCCGTCCCGTCGAGTTCGTCGGCCCCGAACTCGTCGAGGCGGCGCGCGTTCTCGCGGCGCGCAGCCGCCGGGTCGTCTCGATCTGCAGCGGTGCCTTCGTGCTCGCCGAACTGGGGCTGCTCAACGGTCGCGGCGCCACCACGCACTGGAAGTTCGCCGCCGAACTCGCCCGCCGGTACCCGCGGATCGACGTGCGGGCGGATCGAATCTTCGTGCGCGATGACGACATCGCGACCTCGGCCGGGGTCGCCGCAGGCATCGACCTGGCGCTGGCCTTGGTCGCCGAGGATCTGGGCAGCTCGATCGCGCGTCAGGTCGCGCGGGGTCTGCTGGTCTATCTGCAGCGGTCCGGCGGACAGACCCAGTTCTCGACGCCGCTGCGCGCCGCGGCGCTGCCGCCGGGGCCGGTGCGCGCGGTGACCGATCTCATCGCCCGCGATCCGACCAGGCGCCACAGCGTGCGTGACCTCGCCCGGCACGTGAATGTGAGCCCCCGCCACCTCACCCGGCTCTTCACCGAGGAGACCGGGCTCAGCCCGGCCGAGTACGCGGCGAACGTGCGATTCGATCTCGCCAGGGCCCGGCTCGAGGCGGGTAGCTCGGTGAGCCGGGCGGCGTCCGAGGCGGGATTCACCAGTGCCGAGGCGTTGCGCCGCACCTTCGTCGCGCGGCTCGGGGTGTCGCCCTCGGACTACCGACGCGGATTCGAGTCCGGGCTCAGCGCGTAGGGCCTCAGCGGGAGGTGGGCGGGGCGATCTGCCAGTGCTGGTTGAGCGCGCCCGCGATCTCGGGGAGGACGGTGACCGGAATTCGCTTGGCGCGCAGTATCTCCCGGATCTCGGTGACCTGCTCGCGTTTGCGCATGTCGTAGGCGCCCGCGACCGGGCGCACCACCGGCGGGATAGACAGCAGGACCAGTTCGTCGCTGGTTCCGCCATTGAGGTCAAGGGCCAGTGCCCAGCGGGATCGCTCGTCGAGGGTGAAGCGGCCCGCGACGACGCGATCCCACGGCACGGTCGACGAGCGGAACGGAGTCCTGGCGTAGATGGCGTGCTCGGTGAGCTCGACGACATCGCGCACGAACAGCGCCACGCCCGCCGCCACTCCGGCGATCGCGCCGACGAGCAGGCCGGTGATCACTCGGTTGACCCCGAACATCGCCACGAACAGCCCGACGACGCCGGTGGTGACCAGCACCCCGATCAGGCAGTAGAGCAGGCTCCGCCCCGCGGGCACGACACCGGCACGCACGACCGCCATGCGAGACCTCCCTCTCACGAACTCGCGGCCCACCCTAGCGGGTGGGCCGCGCCGGGCTCACGACCCGAGCGATACCGCCGCTTCGGAGGTCTCCACGAGGAAGGTGAACGTCTCCTGGAAGTACAGCTGCACGGTCTCGGCGTCGTGGCTGAGGTAGCCGATCGACAGATCCTGGCCCAGCGCCAGCTCGAAGTCGCCGCCGCGGGTGGTGAGCGCGAAACCGCCGGTGATCGCGGGCGCCCAGATGATCTCGCCGTCGATCAGCCGCTCGATGTGGGTGCGGATCGGGTGACCGTGATCGGAGGTCTCGCTGACCTGCGTGTACAGCTCGGCGCTGAGGACGACCGAGTACGGCCCCTGCACACCGGCCAGCCGCAGCCCGGTCAGCGCGCGCGAGATCGCGTCGGGAATGTCGACGACATTGCTCGGCAGCGCCACCGCGGCGTTGGAGGCGGCGTCGCGGATGCCGGTGATGCCCGCCGCGGCGTAGCTCTCGAAGATCGCGCGGTCCTCGGCGAAGGCGATCTTCTGGGCGGCGGTCTTGAGATTGTCGAAGTCGGCGTCACCCGCGCCACGCTCGATGTCGTCGAGTTCGCCGCGCTTCAGGGTGAACGGCACCCGGAGTTCCACCAGCGGCTGCACCACGCGCTGGTGGGCGACGACACCGTCGTCGGGCGAGGAGATCGCGGTCAACCTGCCCCGGTTGCGCGCCGAGTAGGCCACGCCGTGCGGACCCGAGACGTCGACGACCCGGCGTCCGGCGATATTGCGCTTGAACGTGCGGGTGGCTTCCTCCTCGATCTGTGCCCAGGCCTCGGCGGTGATCGGCGCGAGTTCGCGATGCAGGTTGTTCATTCAGATACTCCTTTTCATCGAGCCGATGGCGAGCGAGCCGTCCGAATCGGAAGCGACGGCGTCGGCCCGTTCCACCGGGGTGAACACGGGCAGCGAATCGGAAATTTCTTCGGTGGCAACGGACTCGGGGGCGTCTGGCGGATCGTCGAGGAAATCGACGGTGGGTGTGAAGAACAGCGTGCCGGTGACCGCGAACGAGAAGTCGAGGATGCGGTCGTAGGCCGCCTCCTCGGTGCCGAGGAACATCCGCTCCAGCATGCGCTCGGTGACGCTCGGGGTGGCGGCGTAGGCGATGTAGTAGGTGCCGAACTCGCCCTGGCCGATCGTGCCGAACGGCATGTTGGCGCGCACGATCTGGCGTTCGGTGCCGTCGGGGTCGACCAGGGTGTTCACCGCGACATGGGAGTCGGCGGGCTTGATGTCGTCGGGCAGTTCGTAGTCGCCGAGCTTGGTCCGCCCGATCACCCGCTCCTGCTCCTCGATCGACAGCGCGTTCCACTGGTCGAGCGGGTGGGTGTATTTCTGCACGATGACGTAGCTACCGCCGGCGAAATCCGGGTCCTCGTCGCCGATCAGGGCCGCCGAGTACGCGGCGCTGCCCTCGGGGTTCTCGGTGCCGTCGACGAAGCCGAGCAGGTCACGCTGTTCGAAGTAGCGGAAACCGACGGTCTCGTCGACGATCGTGGCCGCGCCGCGCAGGCGCTCGCCGATCGCCATGGCCAGTTCGAAGCACGCGCCCTGGGTCTCGCCCCTGATATGGAACAGCAGGTCGCCCGGGGTGGTCGGCGCGCTGTGGATCGGCCCGTTGTAGCCGGGGAATTCGTGCAGCTCAACGGGTTTGGGGCCGGCGAACAGGCGGTCCCAGGCCGTGGAGCCGATCGAGGTGACGCAGGTCAGGCCCTCGCCGGGCACCCGGAAACCGACCGAACGGCGCAAACCGGTGATGTTCGACAAGAGGTCGCGGACCGCCGACTCGCCGCCCTCGTCGATGGTGGCGACGAGGAAGATGGCGGCCGGCGTGAGCGGTTCGAGGATCGGCTGTGGCTCACCCATGCCGTCCAGAGTAGAGCGCGGCGCGGACAGGTTGGCGGCACGCCCTCGCGTGTCAGCGACCCGCAGGCAACCCTTATTTGGCGACGGTCAGCAGAAACGCCACGTTATCGATGGCTTTGACGCTGTGCCGGGCGCGCGGGACGACGATGAGATCGCCCGCCGAACCCTTCCACTCGTCGGTGCCCGCGATCAGCACGAGCGTGCCGCTGAGGACCTGGATGGTGGCGTCGCCCGCGTTGTCGTGCTCGGCCAGGCTCTGGCCCTCGGTCAGGGCGACGACGGTCTGGCGCAGCACATGGGTGTGGCCGCCGATGACGGTTTGCGAACTTCGGCCACTCGTCGAGGTGGCCGCCAGCTTCAGCTGTTGGCGGGCCACCGCGGTCAGCGATTTCTTGTCCATGGCATAGCGCCTTTCGCAGGCTCTCGCGGGGCTTGGTATCTGGGAGTATGCCCGAGACCGCGCCCGCGGTCGGGCGTTTTGCCAGACCGTTAGCCAGGTGTTGTCAGCGCCGGGTGTAGCGGCGAATGCGGTAGCGGAGACCGGTTTTCGACTCCTGCCACGGCGTTTCCGGCGCCTGCCACTCGGGGCCGATGACCGGGGCGAACGCGTCGCCGGTCACTCGCGTGTCGACCTCGGTGACCAGCAGCGTCGTCGCCAGCGGGAGCGCGGCGCGATAGATCTCGCCGCCGCCGGCCACCCAGACATCGCCCGGTCCGGCCAGGGCCAGCGCGTCGGGCAGCGAGGCGGCGCGTTCGGCGCCTTCGCCCGCCCAATCGGTCTGCCGGGTGACCACGATGTTGCGACGGCCCGCCAGCGGGCGGTAGGCCTCGGGCAGCGAGTCCCAGGTACGCCTGCCCATGATGACCGGATGGCCCATGGTGGTGTCCCGGAAATTGGCCATGTCCTCGGGGAGGCGCCACGGGATGGTGTTGTCCACCCCGATCACGCCGTCGGCGGCCTGCGCCCAGATGAGGCCGATCTGACCGCTCACACCGCCACCGGCGCCTTGATGGCCGGGTGGTGCTGGTAGCCGGTGAGCTCGATGTCGTCGTAGGTGTAGTCGAACAGGCTGGTCGCCGGGCGCAGGTGCAGGGTCGGGAACGGGTAGGGCTCGCGGCTGAGCTGCTCGCGCGCCTGGTCGACGTGGTTGTCGTAGATGTGCACGTCGCCGCCGGTCCAGATGAACTCGCCCGGCTCGAGCTCGGTCTGCTGGGCCACCATCAGGGTCAGCAGTGCGTAGCTGGCGATATTGAACGGCACGCCGAGGAACAGGTCGGCGCTGCGCTGGTACAGCTGGCACGACAGCTTGCCGTCGGCGACGTAGAACTGGAAGAAGGCGTGGCACGGCGCCAGGGCCATCTTGTCCAGGTCGGCGACGTTCCAGGCCGAGACGATCATCCGGCGCGAGTCCGGGTCGGTGCGCAGGGTGTGCAGCACCTGGGCGATCTGGTCGATGTGGGTGCCGTCGGGCGTGGGCCAGGAGCGCCACTGCACGCCGTAGACCGGGCCGAGCTCGCCCTTGTCGTCGGCCCACTCGTCCCAGATGGTCACGCCGTGCTCCCGCAGCCAGGACACGTTGGAGTCGCCGCGCAGGAACCACAGCAGTTCGTAGGCGATCGACTTGAGGTGCACCCGCTTGGTGGTGATCAGCGGGAAGCTCTCGGCCAGGTCGTAGCGCAGCTGATGACCGAAGATGCTGCGAGTTCCGGTGCCGGTGCGATCGGCTTTGGGGGTGCCGTCCGCCAGCACGTGCCGGAGCAGATCCTCGTACTGCGTATCAGGAGTGGCCACGCCTGGCGATTCTACGGTGCACGGCACCTGGCAAGCTCTCCGCGTATGCGCAAGCTCTACGTGATCGGCATCGGTGCCGGTGACCCCGACCAGGTGACGATGCAGGCGGTCAAGGCCATGCGACACGCCGACGCCTTCTTCGTCATCGGCAAGGGCGCCGAGAAGCAGGAGCTCGTCGACGTGCGCACCGCGATCCTGGCCGAGCACGTCGAGGGTCCGCACCGGATCATCGAGATCACCGATCCACCCCGCGACCGCACCCCCGACGACTACGCAGGCGTCGTGCGGGACTGGCACGAACGCCGCGCCGAACTGCTCGCGGCCGCCTTCGCCGAGGTCGACGGGGTCGGCGCGATCCTGGTGTGGGGCGACCCGGCCCTCTACGACAGCACCCTGCGCATGGTCGAACACGTGCTGGCCGGCGGCCGCGCGACGTTCGACTACGAGGTGATCCCCGGCGTCACCAGCGTGGCCGCGCTGGCCGCCCGCCACCGCACGGTCCTGCACCGCATCGGCGAACCGGTCCACGTCACCACCGGTCGCAGGCTCCGCGAGGAGGGTCTCGGCGCCGGGTCCACCGTGGTGATGCTCGACGGCGACTGCTCGTTCACCGAGATCCCCGGCGACGACGTGCACATCTGGTGGGGCGCCTACCTCGGCATGCCCGACGAGACCCTGATCGAGGGACCGCTGCGCGAGGTCGAGCAGCGGATCGTGGCCCGCCGCGCGGAGCTGCGCGCCGCCAAGGGCTGGATCATGGACGTGTACCTCCTGCGGGGACGTTGAGTCCCGACGCGGCCACGCACCCCGACCCCGAGGCGGGACGGCCGCGAACGCGCCGCACCAGCCGCTAAACTGGCGCTGTGCCCGAGCTACCCGAGGTGGAGGCGCTGGCGCAGTTCCTGCGGGATCATGCGGTCGGCGCGGTGGTGGGGCGAGTCGACGTGGCCGCGTTGAGCGCGGTGAAGACGTTCGACCCGCCGGTGACGGCGCTGTCCGGACGGGATGTCACCGGGGCGGGGCGCTGGGGCAAGTTCCTCGGAATGGACTGCGGCGGGCTGTGGCTGATCACCCATCTCTCGCGCGGTGGCTGGCTGCGCTGGGTGGACGAACCGAATCCGTTGCCGCCCAAGCCGGGCGGCAAGTCGCCGCTGGCCCTGCGGGTGCATTTCTTCACGCCGGCGGGCGCGACACCGTCGATCGACCTGACCGAGGCGGGGACGAAGAAGCGGCTGGCGGTCTATGTGGTCGACGATCCGAAGGCGGTGCCCGGCATCGCGCGGCTCGGTCCGGACGCCCTGGCGGTCACCGAGGACGAGTTCGCGGCGCTGCTGAAGGGAACCTCGCAGCGGATCAAGACCGCCCTGGTCGATCAGACGCTGATCGCGGGGATCGGCAACGCCTACTCCGACGAGATCCTGCATACCGCCAAGATCTCCCCGTTCGCGAACACGAAGACGATCCCGGCCGACAAGGTGTCGCAGCTCTACACCGCCATGCGCGAGGTGCTGCTCGACGCGGTGCGGCGCTCGGTCGGGCAGGACGCGGCCAGGTTGAAGGGCGAGAAGCGTTCGGGCATGCGGGTGCACGCGCGCACCGGGCTGAAGTGCCCGGTCTGCGGTGACACCGTGCGCGAGGTGTCCTACGCGGAGCGTTCGTTCCAGTACTGCGCCACCTGCCAGACCGGCGGCAAGGTGCTCGCCGACCGGCGGATGTCGCGGCTGCTCAAGTAAGGCTCAGCGGTCGCGCCACGCCTCCAGCAGGCGCAGCCAGAACTCGCTGACGGCGGGGAATGCCGGCACCGCGTGCCACAGCGTCTCCAGCGGAACCCGGCCGACCACGGCGATGGTGGCCGCGTGCAGTTGCTCGCCCATGTCGGGGCCGACGAAGGTCGCGCCGAGCAGCCGGTCGGACGCGGTGTCGACGACGAGCTTCGCGCGGCCACGGAAATCGTCGCGCGACAGCGACGAACCGGCCACGGCGATATCGATCTCGACGGTGTCGACGGCGTGCCCGGCCTTCCGCGCCTCGTGTTCGGTGAGGCCGACGGAGGCGAGTTCCGGTGCGGTGTAGACGACCTGGGGCACCTGCTGGTGGTCGGCGCTCGCGGTGAACCGGGGCCGGTCCAGCGGCCTGCCCTCGGCGCGGGCGGCGATGACGTCACCACACACCCTGGCCTGGTACTTGCCCATATGCGTCAGCGCCGCACGATGATTCACGTCGCCGACGGCGTAGAGCCAGTCGCCGGGGACACCGCGCACGGTCAGCTGGTCGTCGACCTCGACGTAGCCGGCGGGCAGGCCGACGGCGTCGAGCCCGAGCCCGTCGGTGGCGGGGGTGCGGCCGGTGGCGACGACGAGTTCGTCGACCTCGAGTTCCCCGTCGTCGAGAACGAGGGTGACCGGTCCGCCGTGGATGCGGCCGACGCCGGTGTCGGCGGGGTCGCGCCGGGAGATCAGCGACGGTTCGGTGTGCAGCCGCACCGTGACGACGCCGGTCTCGCGCAGGCCGCGCAGCACCAGCTCCGCGGCGAACGGTTCGGCGCGCGGCAGCAAGCGGTCACCGCGGACCAGCAGCGTCACCTCCTCGGCGCCGAGCTCGGCCAGCCAGGTCGCCGCCTCGCAGGCGACGACACCGCCGCCGATGACGGCGACCCGGCGCGGCACCACCGTCAGATTGGTGACGTCGCGGGAGATCCACGGCAGGGCCTCGGCGAGGCCGGGAATACGGGGAATGGTGGCGGTGGTGCCGGTGGCGAGCACGACCGCGTGCCGGGCGCGCAGGACGCGGACGCCGTCGTCGGTGACCACCTCGACGAGGCGTTCGCCCACCAGCCTGCCGGAGCCGCGCACCGGGTCGATGCGGGCCGACTTCGCCCAGTCGACCTGGGAGGTGTCGTCGCGATCGTGGGTGAAGGAGTCGCGCCGGGCGAGCACGTCGGCCACCTGTGGCCCGCTCGCGGTCACCCCCGGCATCGCCCGGCCCAGGCCGAGGACGGCACCGGAGCGCAGCAGCGCCTTGCTCGGAATGCACGCCCAGTAGCTGCACTCGCCGCCGAACAGTTCCCGTTCGACCAGCGCGGCGGTGCGGTCGCTGCCTGCGATGGCGTAGGCGGCGGCGTTCTCACCGGCCGGGCCCGCGCCGAGGACGATGACGTCGTATTCGGCGTCGGTCACTGCAGATAGCCCTCGACCTCACGCGGGGAACGCATCCCGGTGTCGTCGGGGGATTCGGCGGCGCCGGAGCGGGCGCGGCGCTGCCGCAACAGATCCCACGCCTGATCGAGCATCACCTCCAGCTGGGCCAGCTGCTGGCGTTCGGCGACCGGGTCGATCTCGCCCGCGGTGGCCTTGGCGCGCAGCGCGTGCTCGTCGTCGACCAGTTGCTTGATCCGCGCCAGGATGTCCTGATCGTTCATGTGCTCACCACTTCGATGGTCGGAGGGGTAGTGCCCGAACAGCGACCCGCACGGGGTCGGGGTCCATGCTACGACCGTGCCGGGCGGGGGCGCGGCGATCAGGCGCGCTACCGGGGGAGATCGTGGCGCGCGGCGGCGAGGCAGTCGGCCGCGATCGGCACCGCGGCGACCAGGTCGGCCGTGCTCGGGGCGGTGTAGCCGATGGCGACGCCGAACCGGTACGCCGCGGCCAGATGATGCCGCGCGAGGCCGTCGAGCAGGACGCCACGGTCGCGCGCGGCGGCGATCGCGCGCTGTTCGGCGGCCGCGTCGGGGAGCTCGACGACGACGTGGGAGCCCGCGTCGTCACCGACCACCGGCAGGCCGCGGCGGGCGAGCGCGTCGACCACCAGGGCACGTCGCGGTGGCACCACCCGGCGCAGCCGACGCAGGTGGCGGGCCAGGTCGCCGTGCCGGGCGAACTCGCTGAGCACCCGCTGACCCGCCGGGCTCGGCGCGGTGCCGGTCTCGGCGCGCCAGGCCAGCACCGCGTCGGCGATGTCGGGCCTGGCGACCAGCCAGCCGACGCCGAGCGTGGTGGCGATGATCTTGCTGGTGGTGCCGAGATGCACGACGACATCGGGTGCCATCGCGGCCAGCAGGGGCAGCGGCGCGGTGTCGTAGCGCAATTCGCCGTCGTAGTCGTCCTCGATGACGAAGACGCCGTTCGCCCTGGCGAATTCGATCAGCTCGACCCGGCGGGCGGCCTGCATGCGCGCGCCGAGCGGAAACTGGTGCGCCGGTGTGCAATAGACCGCGCGCACCCCGGGCGGGATCAGCTCGACCCGCAGTCCGTCGGCGTCGATCGGGACGGGCAGCACCCGGATGCCCGCGGCCCGCAACGCGCCGACGGCTCGCTGGTAGCCGGGGTCCTCGATCGCGACGGTGTCGCCCGGCCGCAGCAGCGCCGACGCCAATTCGCCGACCCCGGCGCTGGTCCCGGCCGTGGCGAGCACCACCGAGGCGGCTCCCGCGGCCAGACCGCGGTGCCGCAGCAGGTGTTCGGCGACGGCGGCTCGGAAGGCGGGCTCACCAGCGCGGTCCTTGCGGGTGTCGGCGGGGTGATCGCCCGCCGCGCGCCAGGCGCGTCGCCAGGCGGCCGGGTCGACGGCCTCCGCGCACGGCGCTCCGGGGCCCAGATCCAGCAGGCGCGCGTCGGGATCGGCGTCGGCACCGGGGTCGGTGGTCGGCGGCGCGGCGGCGGGGGCGGTGCGCAGGTAGGTGCCCGACCCCTGGCGACCGGCGATCCAGCCCTCCGCGTGCAGCTGGTCGTAGGCGGTCGACACCACGGCCCGGCTCACCCCGAGGCGCTGGGCGAGGGCGCGCGAGGCGGGCAGCCGCTCACCGACGCGCAGCACGCCGCCGGTCGCCGCGGCGCGCAGGGCATCGGCTACCTGCACCGACAGCGGTTCGGGCGCGGTGCGGTCGAGCGGAATCGGCAGATCGTCGAGCATCGCTCACCTCGAATTGGCCTGTAGATCTTCGCCCGAAGTGGACCTGTTTTCGGTCCATTTTCTCGGCGAAGCTCATCTTATGACCACGCACGACACCACCCGCGCCCCCTTGTCACCGACCCCGCGCACCACCCTGACGCGGTCCAAGGAACGGGGCCGCGCGGACCGCGCCGACCTCGACGCGGTGCTCGACGCCGGCCTGGTCTGCCACCTCGGCGTGCTGCTCGGCGGCTCCCCGGTGGTGCTGCCGACCGTCTACGGCCGCGCGGGCGACACGCTCTACCTGCACGGTTCCACCGGCGCCGGCAATATGCGCGCCGCCGTCGGGACCGACATCTCGGTCGCGGTGACCCACGTCGACGGCCTGGTGTACTCCCGCTCGGCCATGCACTTCTCGATGAACTACCGCTCCGCGGTGATCCGTGGTCGCGCGGTGCTGGTCACCGACGAGGCCGAGCGCGCCAACGCGCTGCGGGTGATCGTCGAACACGCCGCGCCGGGCGCCTGGGATCGGGTGCGCCCGCCCAACCGCAGGGAGATGGCGGCCACCATGGTGCTCGCGCTCGATCTCACCGAAGCCTCGGTGAAGGTCCGCACCGGCGGCCCGAACGACGACGCGGCCGACATCGAGACCGGCGGCGTCTGGGCGGGAGTGCTGCCGCTGCGGCAGGTCTGGGGCGAGCCGATCGACGCCGCCGACCTGGAACCCGGCGTCGACGTGCCCGCCGATGTCGCGGCCCGGGTGACGCCGGGCTCGGTGACCGTCGGCTGAGGCGGTCTAGCGCGGCGCCGTGCCCAGGGCCATCAGGTCCTTGGCCGACACCTCCGGCAGGTACGCCTTCGTCAGCGCGATGCCGATCCGCGGCAGGTCGGCTTCGTCGCGATAGCACAGGTACACCGGTTCGTGGCGGGGCTGGAACTTCGCCTTGAACGAGTGCAGCGACCGGAATCCGTAGTACGGCTCCATGGCGGCGCCGAGCCCTTCGAGCAGTCGATCGATCGGCTCGGCGTCGTCGGTCCCGGCGCTGCGGGCCAGTGGGGCGCCGGATAGTGAAACGATCTCGGCGCCTTCCTCTTTGAACAGCTGACAGGCCGAGGCGATGAGGAACTCCACCACCGGCCGGAAGCCGTCGGGCCGCCTGCGCATGACATCGAGGGTCCAGCCGCGGATCTCCCCGCCGGGGGCGTACACCGGCAGCCACGAGGTGACGCCGTGCACGCTGCCGTCGGCGTCGATCGCCAGGCCGACCCGCACCTCGGGATCGAGCGCCTCCTCGACCCCGCCGAGCGTGAATCCCATTTCCGGCAGCCCCTTCTCGCCGACCCATTCCTCGGAGATCGCGCGCACCTGCGCCAGCACCGCGAACGGTTCTTCGGCGAGATGGACCATCCGGAACGCGATGCCCTCCTTGTTCGCCTTGTTGATCGCCGACCGGATGTCCTGCCACGGCTTGCCCTTGAACTCGAGCTGCGGCAGGTCGACGATGGTGTCCTCGGCGATCTGCGCACTGCGCCAACCGAGTTCGCCCGCCAGCTCGGCGACGGCGCCCGTGGTGGAGAACAGGCACGGCACCAGGCCGTCGGCCTCGCATCGGTCGGTGAAGCGGGCGAGGGTGTCGGGCAACAGGTCCGGCGGGCCGACCGGGTCGGTCAGCACGATGACGGTGCCCGCGTGCCGCTGATAGGCGACGCAGCGTTCGCCGTCGTCGGCGAACCAGTACTTGTTCTCCGGCCAGGTGATCATCCACGACATGGTGCTGCCGCCGTAGCGGGCGAGCAGCGCCCGCACCGCGGTGCCCGGGTCGGTGCCCGACAGCGCGCCGCCGGTGATCCTGCGCCGGTTGGCCACCCGGAACGCGCCGCGGCCGCCGTAGAGCAGCGCCACCTCGCCCGCCCACAGCAGCGCGGTGCCGACGGTCACCGCGCCGGTCGTGGCGTAGTCGGTGCCGATCGCCACGCCGAGCAGCACCAGGGTGAGCACCACGTGCACGGTGCCGTAGCCGACGGCGATCCACCAGGCCCAGCGCCTGCCCTTGCGTAGCTGGTCGGCGATCACCGCGATCACCGCGACGGTCAGGATCGTGCTCCCCGGTGAGCCGCGTTCCTCCCCGGTCGGCCCGAGCAGGCTGTCGGTCGGGAAGAAGTACACCAGCACCGAGACCGCGGCGATCAGCAGCAGCCCGAGGTAGGCGAGCATCCGAACCTCGCGCCGGGTACGCGGCCAGAAGCCGTGCTCGGTGGTGCTGAACAGCTTCTCGCCCAGCGGGAACCACACCGCGACCGCGATCAGGTGCATGAGATCGGCGAAGGTCGACTCGAACAGGAACGTGATCGACACGTGCGCCGCCAGTACGGCGCGCACCCGCAGCCGCCAGGGCGAGCGCAGCGTCGCCGAGGCCGCGGCGATCGCGGCGAGGGCCGAGGTGGTGAACCCGACGTCGCGAACCTCGGCCAGCCGGTCGGCCCAGCCGAGATGGGTGTGCTGGAGCAACCCGACGAGGACCGACGCGACGAGCACGCCGATCAGCTGCGCGCTGAGGCAGACCAGCGCGGTGCGCGCGGTACCGAGCCGCCACTCGGCCCAGCCCACCGCCAGCGCGAAAAGCACTGTCATGACGGCGTACTGGAACGGCGTGAGCCCGAAGACCCAGCCGGACAGCGGAGTCCACCACTTGCCCTCCGTGAGCGGCGGCCAACCGTAGGCGATGTCGGGGAACCAGGCCCTGGCGTCGAGCCGCCGCCAGAGGCCACCGCCGGCGAGACCGAGGACGAGCACCAGGGCGAGGAAACCGATCGTGAACGGCACCCGCCGGATCACGACGCCCGCGGTGACGAGGGCGCCCGATGGAGCCGGCGCGGTGGCAGCTGCGTTGTCGTCCATCGATCCACCCTTTGCTGCGAGTGCGCCACGCGGACGCGGTGAAGTCGTCTGTGTACCGTATGTCATCGTGGCCGCGCGCGGACCCGGCTCCGCGCGTCGAGGTGGCATCTGTGGAGGTCAGCGATGTCGAGGATCACCGATCTGTCGTTGCTCGCCGGTGGGCTCCCGGTGGTGCTGACCCTGCTCGGCGTGCTGGGTGCGGTGTGGTTGCTGTTCGCGCGATCTCGGCGCTATGTCACCACGACGATGCCGATCGTGCTGCTGGCCGCGACCGTGCTGACCGTCGCGCTGTATCTGTTCGTCGAGGAGGTCTGGCGGCCGTTCCCCGACCCGATCGCGGTGTCGGTCTACGTGCTGGTGGGGGTCGCGGTGGCGGCGGTCCTGCTGATCGTGCCGCGAATCCTGGTGCGCCGGAGGGTGCGGAGCGCGATCGTCACCCTGCTCGCCGCGCTCGCGGTGCTGGCGGCGGTCGGCGTCCGGATCAATCTGGTCTACGCCGCGTATCCGACCGTCGGCTCGGCGCTGGGTATCGACGAGATCCAGCGGGTCGGCGCGAGCGAGCTGACCCGCAGCGCGCGGGTGGTCGGCGGGCGGCCGCTGGAGTCGGTGTGGACCGAGCCCGCCGGACTGCCGCACGGCGGCAAGGTGCTGACCGCGACGGTGCCGCCGACCGAATCCGGGTTCACCGCCCGCGCCGCCGAGATCTACCTGCCGCCTGCCTATTTCGCCGACCCGCGCCCGCTGCTGCCGGTGCTGGTGCTGCTCGCCGGACAGCCGGGCGCGCCCGACGACTGGATCGTCGGCGGGCGAATGGTCGAGACGATGGACGCCTTCGCCCGCGCCCACCATGGTCTGGCGCCGATCGTGGTGGTCGCCGACGGCACCGGTAGTCAGCTGGCGAACCCGCTGTGCCTGGACTCGCGGCTGGGCAAGGTCGCCACGTATCTGGCCGTCGACGTGCCCGCCTGGGTGCGGGCGAACCTCCAGGTCGATCCGGATCCGCGCGCGTGGGCGGTGGGTGGTCTGTCCTACGGCGGGACGTGCGCGCTGCAACTGGCGACCAACTATCCGCAGGTCTATCCCACGTTCCTGGACCTGTCCGGGGAGGACGAGCCGACGCTCGGCGACCGGCAGCGCACGGTCGAGGCGGCCTTCGGCGGCGATACCGCCGCGCTGCTGCGGGTCAACCCGCTCGACCTGCTGCGCGGCCGGACCTACCCGGACTCCGCAGGCGCGTTCGTGGTCGGCGCCGACGACGAGATCTATCGCCCGCAGGTGGAGCGGATGTATCAGGCGGCCGAAGACGCCGGGATGGATGTCCACTTGCGGGTGCTGCCCGGCGGTCACAGCTTCGCGCTGTGGTCCGCCGGGCTACGCGATCAACTCCCTTGGCTGGCAAACCGGCTCGGCATCACCGGGTAACCGGCCAGCAGCGCGGCGAAGGCGAGCAGCCAGCAGCTCCACAGCAGGTAGCCGAGGAAATTGGTCAGCCCGGCGGCCTCGACGCCGAGCGGAACCAGGACGCCGGTCGCGACGGCGGCGGCACCGGCGTAGCCGAGCACGGCGAACCAGCGGGGGACGCGGTCGCGCAGCGCGGACACGACCAAGGCTGTCCACAGCGCGGTGAGGGCGTAGCCCGCGGTCTCGCCGATGACCGTGCCCAGGACGGTATCGGCGGTCTCGAAGGTGTGGATCGCGGGGGAGTCGGGGCCCTCGGTGGCGACGCGGTCGGCGAGGCCGGGCACGAGCAGCGGCCAGCGCAGCAGGCCGACGGTCTGCACGATCGCGGCGGCGACGCCGGCGCGCACGGCCCACCGCATGATCGACGACTCGTCGAGCCTGCCGACCAGGACAGCCAGCGGACCGAAGGCGCAGGCGGTGGCGGCGAGCAGGGTGAACAGCGCGACGACGGTGCGCCGCTCGGCGCGGAACTGCGCGAGCGCCTCGGTGGCGGGCCGGGTCAGGACGTCGGGGTAGTCGAACGACACACCCAAACCGGTGAAGGCCAGGTTCATGAGGATCGGCGCCGCGATCAGCAGCGTGATGGCGGGCCACGGCCTGGTGCGCATGAGATGTCCATTCTGGCTGTACGGAGTACAGGTAGCTGTACGGGGTACAGTCCATCGCATGTCGGAGGAGAAGTCAACAGGTCGGCGCGCCGCGACCGGTGCGCCGCGGCCGACGCGGCGGTCGTTCACCGAGGAGCAGGTCGTCGACACCGCGCTCGACCTGCTCGATGACGGAGGGCCGAGCGCCCTGTCGATCCGGGCCGTGGCCGGGCGGCTCGGCGTCAACCCGAACGCGGTCTATACCTACGTCGCCAGTCGCGCGGACCTCGAGCGCGCGGTGATCGAACGGGTGCTCGCCGCGGTGCCGCTCGGTCCGCTGTCGGATCCCGGCGTGGAGTGGACCGCCGCGGTGATCCAGTTCGCCCTCGGCCTGCGCGACCAACTGCTCGCCCATCCGGCGGTGGCCACGCTGATGATGTCCGGCCCGATGGACGGCGTCGCGGCCCGTGATGTCGGCGAGGCGATGTTCGGTTGCCTGGCGCGCGGCGGTCTGCCCGCCCAGACGCGGGCGCACGGGGTGTACGCGGTGATCGTGCAGGTACTCGGCGCGGTCGCGCTCGAGGTCGCCGAAACCGACGGAAAGCCGCCGCTGCCACCGGAATCCGAGCGCATCGCGCAGCGCAGGGCCGCGCTGGACGAGGTCGACGCCACCCGGTGGCCGCGCACCGCGGCGCACCTCGACGAGATCGCCGCCTGGAACTCGGTGGATCAGTTCGTGTGGGGACTGCGGGCGTTGCTCACCGGGATGACGGCGGCCTGAGTGCCCGGTAGGGGCATACGGATCACCACGGCGCGGCGTCGAGTCCCGCTGTGGCGCAGGCGCGCGCTATCGCGGCATCGAGGGTTTCGCGGTCGCAGGCCAGGCTGACCAGGGCCAGCGTGTAGGTGTCGCCGAGCCGGGAGAAGTAACCCGAGAGCCGGGTGCGGGGGAACTCGGTCAGGCCGGGGTGGATCGCCCGGGCCGCCACCCGGTCGCAGTGGTGCCCGCCGACGGTGCGCAGGACATCGGGCAGCGTTCCGATGTTGGAGCACAGGATGTCTCGCTCCCCGGCGCCCCTGCTGAGTGCGTAGGCCCAGCGGTCGGGGAGGACCTGGAGGATCTGCTCGGGCAGGCCCGCCGGGCTGGACATGCGGCGCAGGTAGGCGGTGCGGGCCTTGTCGCGGACGGTGGCGGGGGTGTCGGCGCGATCGATCGCGATCTCGGTCATGGCGAGGTCGTTGTCGACGCGGGGTTCGTCGCGGGTGTCGACGGGCAGGCTCGCCGCGATCCGCGGGTGCTGGAAGCCGGTCTCCCACAGGATGTTCGCCACCAGGTGGATGAACAGGCTGTTGGGGGTCGCGCCGGTCGCGGCGGCGGTGGTGTCCCACTCGGCGGCGTCGAAGGTCAGCAGCGTGCTGTGGACCGTCCGGCCGAGCGATGATTCGGCGGCGACGGTGGCGGGAGGCGTGGGGATTCCCCGACGCAGGGCGCGTGTCGTGCCGTTGACGATGGTGGACCACTGCGCTCGGGCATCGCCCCAGTCCGATACCGCCGTACCCCGGCGCAGGACGGAAGGGGCGCTGGTCCCGGTCCGAGCCGGTGTGTGCAGGGCGTCGACGTGGGCCTCGGGTCGGTCGTCGACACCGAGGTCGCCGAGGGCGGTGGCGACAGCGTGGATGAGACCGCGGGCGTCTGCCAAGGCGTGGGAACAGGTCAGGGCGACAACGGTTCCGGTGTCGTGCAGCGCCGCGCTGGACAGCCGCCAGCCGGGGCCGAATTCTGGGTCGAGGCCGGTACCGAGGGTGTCGGCCCAGGGCAGGACGGCGTCCTCGGACAGCGGGCCGGCGGTGTGGTCGAGCGGATGCGATCGAGTGTTCGGCCGCCAGCCGCGCCGTGCGCCGGGCACGCGCGCGCGGACCACCCGGCGGCCGAGGTCGCCGACCCGCAGTCGATCGTGGATCGCCCGCAGCAGGGTGGGTTCCATCGCCTCCGGAATACGCCACAGGCCCTGCAACGCGATGGGTGTGCCCATCCCGCGATGGGTGCGCAGGAAGATCTCGTCGACGACCGTGAGCCGGTCCACTACCGCTGGTCGGCGCTACCGTGGCGGCCCGCGCCCGCGGCGAAGCGGGCGGCGCCGTCGAGCGCGCCGTCGGTGAGCGCGGTCAGGCCGTGCTGGAACTCGATCCGCAGCGCCTCGTCCTCGGGGTGGCCGTGCTGCTCGTAGAGCGCGGCGCGATCCGAGCGCAGACAGGTCTGCGGAAGGGCGGCCAGTTGAGCGGCCAGTTCCTCGGCGACCCGGCGGGCGTCGCCGGTCGGGACGACGCGGGTGACCAGGCCCATCTGTAGTGCCTCGGGCGCGCTCACGGGTCGGCCGGTGAGGATCAGGTCCAGCGCCCGGCCCTCGCCGATGATCCGGGGCAATCGCACGGTGCCGCCGTCGATGAGCGGCACACCCCAGCGTCGGCAGAAGACGCCGAAGGTGGCGTCCTGCTCGGCGATCCGCAGATCGCACCACAGCGCCAGTTCCAGTCCGCCCGCCACGGCGTAGCCGGAGACCGCCGCGATCACCGGCTTGGACAGGCGCATCCGGGTCGGGCCCATCGGGCCGTCGCCCTCGACGGTGGCCTGGTTGCTGTTCTCGGTGCCCAGCGACTTGAGGTCGGCGCCCGCGCAGAAGGTGCCGTGCTCGCCCCACAGCACCGCCACCGAGGCATTCGGGTCGGCGTCGAACGCCCGGAAGGCATCGGCCAGGGCGCGGGCGGTCGGGCCGTCGACGGCGTTGCGGGCCTGCGGTCGGTCCAGGATCACGGTGGTGACCGGTCCCGCGTGTTCGACACGTACTGACATCGTTCGACCATACGGCGGATCACCCCTTGTGTGAAGAGGTGAATCAGTGGTTCACTTCTTCGTATGGTGTACCGCAGGACCCCGGCCGTGCAGGCCCGGCTCGACGCGCAACGGGCGCTGATCGTGCAGGGCGCCACGCGCGTGCTCTCGCGCGACGGGTTCGCCGGACTGTCGATGGCCGCGGTCGCCGCGGAGGCGGGCATCGCCACCGGCACGGTCTACAAGCAGTTCGAGAACAAGGCCGAACTGGTCGCCGCGGTGTTCGAGACCGTGGTCGCCCGCGAGGTCGAGGCCGTGCGCGCCGCGGTCGCCCAGGGCGATGTCCTGCAGCGGGTGAGCGCGGCGGTGGAGACCTTCGCCGGGCGCGCGCTCAAGAACCCGAAGCTGGCCTACGTGCTGCTGGCCGAGCCGGTCGACGCGGCCGTCGACGCGCAGCGGCTGGAGTTCCGGCGCGCGTTCGCCGCCTCGTTCGAGGCCGCGATCGCGCACGGCGTCGCCGAGGGCCGCCTGCCCGCCCAGGACACCGCCCTCGGCGCGGCGGCGCTCGTCGGCGCGATCGGCGAGGTGCTGGTCGGTCCGCTGGCCGCCGCGCCGCACGCCGAGACCGTCATCCCCGAATTGGTTGCTTTCGCCGTGCGCGCCCTGGGTGCGCGCCCGGAAATGTCGTAGTCGAAGGAGTTCCGGCCATGCCGACCCATGAAGTGTTCAACCAGGTACCCCCGCTGGTCCCCTTCGACGCCGCGCGCAACCCCGCGCTGATCGAGGGCCTGCACCGGGAGGGCGCGGGCTGGGCCGAGGCCGAGGTGCGCGAACTCGGCAGGCTCGCCGGCGATGTCGCCGCACAGGACTGGGGCAGGCTCGCCAACGAGTATCCGCCGGTGCTGCACACGCACGACCGCTGGGGCCATCGCGTCGACGAGGTGGAGTTCCACCCGCACTGGCACGACCTGATGGCCGTCGCCGTCTCGCACGGCCTGCACGGTTCGCCGTGGCTCGACGAGCGTCCCGGCGCGCACACCGCCCGCGCCGCCAAGTTCTACACCTGGGGCATCGCCGACGCCGGGCACATGTGTCCGATCTCGATGACCTACGCCGTGGTGCCCGCGCTGCGCCACAATCCCGAGCTGGCCGCGAAGTACGAGCCGCTGCTCGGTTCGCGCACCTACGATTTCGGCCTGCGCGAGCCGTCGACCAAGGCCGGGCTCATCGCGGGTATGTCGATGACGGAGAAGCAGGGCGGCTCGGACGTGCGGGCCAACACCACCACCGCCACCCCGCAGCCGGACGGTGCCTACCGGATCGTCGGGCACAAGTGGTTCACCTCCGCGCCGATGTCGGACATGTTCCTGACGCTGGCCCAGGCGCCGGGCGGGCTGTCGTGCTTCCTGCTGCCGCGGGTGCTGCCCGACGGCACCCGCAACCCGATCCGCATCCAGCGGCTCAAGGACAAGCTGGGCAACAAGTCCAACGCGTCTTCCGAGATCGAGTACGAGAACGCCACCGGCTGGCTCGTCGGCGCCGAGGGCGCGGGCGTGAAGACGATCATCGAGATGGTCAACATGACCCGGCTCGACTGCGTGATCGGCTCGGCCACCGGGATGCGGATGGGCGCCGTCGCCGCCGTGCAGCACGCCAGGCACCGGGAAGCGTTCGGCGCCAAGCTGATCGACCAGCCCGCCATGCGCAATGTGCTGGCCGATCTGGTGATCGAGTCCGATGCCGCGACCACGGTGATGATGCGCCTGGCCGGTGCCACCGACCGCGCGGGCAGCGACCCGGCCGAGGCCGCGCTGCGCCGGATCGCGCTGGCCATCACCAAGTACTGGGTGTGCAAGCGGGCGCCCGCGCACGCGGCCGAGGCGCTGGAATGCCTGGGCGGCAACGGCTATGCCGAGGAATCCGGCATGCCGCGGCTGTACCGGGAGGCGCCGCTCATGTCGATCTGGGAGGGGTCGGGCAATGTGGCCGCGCTGGACGCGTTGCGCGCCATGGGCCGTCAGCCCGAGACCGTCGAGGCGTACTTCGCCGAGGTCGGCCTCGCCCGCGGCGCCGACCCGCGCCTGGACGACGCGATCGACCGCGTCGGCAAGGAACTCGGCGACCTGTCCGACATCGAGTACCGGGCCCGCCGGGTCGTGGAACTGATGGCGCTGGTCCTGCAGGGCGCGCAGCTGGTGCGCCACGGTCACCCGGCCGTCGCCGACGCCTTCTGCGCGACCCGGCTCGGCGACGACTGGGGCATCGCCTTCGGCACGCTGCCGGTCGGGGTGGACACGGGCGCGATCATCGAACGGGCCTTCGTCGACGTGCGGTGACGACCGGGCGGTCGCCCCGGGCACCGGCCCGCGGCCAACGGCCTCGCCGCGAACCGCTCGACGCCGCCCACTCCGGCGCACCGTCGCTAGGGTGAGGCGGTGACCTGGACGAGCGCATGCTGTCGGTGAGTGAGCTGGCTCGGCGGATTCCGGCGGGCGCGACCGGTGGGCGTTTCCTGCTCGGAATCGCCGGGCCGCCCGGTGCGGGCAAATCGACGCTGGCCCAGCGGCTGTGCGCCGAGCTCGCCGGGTCGGGGCGACCAGCGGTGGTCGCGCCGATGGACGGCTACCACCTGCGCAACGAGGTGCTGCGGGCCCGCGGCGCGGTGGCCCGCAAGGGCGAACCCGACACCTTCGACGCGGCGGGCTTCGTCGCCGACCTGCGCTCGCTGCGGGCGGCCGCGATCGGGGAGCCGGTGCCGTGGCCGCTGTTCGACCGGGCGATCGACGAACCCACCGAGGGCGGGCTGATCGTGCGCGATGAGCGCATCGTCGTCGTCGAGGGCAACTACCTGCTGCTCACCGATGCCGAGGCGCCCGGCTGGGCGCCGGTCCGCGGGCTGCTCGACACCTGCTGGTATCTCGACGCGCCCCGCGCTGTCCTCACCGAGCGACTCCTGCGACGCCACACCCTCGGCGGCCGAACAGCGGCCGAGGCGAGCGCGAAGGTCACCGACAGCGATCTGCGCAACGCCGACCTCGTCGCCGCGAGCAAGCAGCGGGCCGACACGGTGTTGTCGGCGTGCGGCGACGGCTATCGGATCGGCTAGTTCACTCGACAGGGGCGGCTGTTCTCGGTCCGCGTCGGCGCGTGCGCCGCCGAACCGGCGATCGGCGGGCAATCATGGAGCGATGACGCGAGGTCTGCGAGTCGGTGTGCCCGGGCATGCGTTGCGCAACGGGGCCGCGGCGGTGTGCGCGCTGTTGCTCTACTACAGCGTGCCGTTGAGCGGCCCGTTCGAGCTCGACGCCTGGCCGGGCGAGGTGTTCGGGATCATCAGCTTCATCGCCGGTGTCATCGGACTGGCCTGGCTGGTCTGGCGGCGGATCCAGCACTTCCTGAACGCGCCGGACTCGGCGGGCGGGCGCGTCGACGGGGTGCTGCTCGTCGTGTGCATCGTGTGCGTGGTGTTCTCGCTGTTCTACTACCGGCTGCAACAACGCCAACCGGATCAGTTCGACGGCCTGGTCACCCGCACCGACGCGCTGTACTACACGATGTCCACCCTCGGCACCGTCGGCTACGGCGACGTCCACGCCGTCGGCCAGGTCGCCCGGATCGCGGCGATGGTGCAGATCGCGTTCGACCTGGTGGTGATCGGCACCCTGGCGACCATCGTGACGAGCAGTGTCACCCGCCGCCTCGCCGCGTTCCGCCCGCCACCCCCGGCGGTCACCGAGGTCAGCGACGATGGGCCCGATACCACCCGATGAGCTCGTCGGTCGACGAATCGCCCTGTGTCACCGGCTGCGCCGGCTCGCTGAGCAGCGGCATCAGCTCCAGCGCCTGCTGCTTGCCCAGCTCGACGCCCCACTGGTCGAAACTGTCGATGCCCCAGATCGTGCCCTCGACGAACACCTGATGCTCGTAGAGCGCGATCAGCTGACCCACCGTCGACGGCGTGAGCTCCGGCGCCAGGATCGTGGTGCTCGGCCGATTGCCCGGCATCACCTTGTGCGGCACCAGCTTCGGATCGGTGCCCTCGGCGGCGATCTCCTCGGCGGTCTTGCCGAAGGCCAGCACCTTGCTCTGCGCGAACAGGTTGCTCATCAGGATGTCGTGCATGCTGCCGGTGCCGTCGCGGGTCGGCAGGTCGTCGGTGGACCGCGCGAAGCCGAGGAAGTCGGCCGGGATCAGCCGGGTGCCCTGGTGCAGCAGCTGGTAGAAGGCGTGCTGGCCGTTGGTTCCCGGCTCGCCCCAGAAGATCTCGCCGGTCGAGGTGGTCACCGGGGTGCCGTCGGCGCGCACCGACTTGCCGTTGGACTCCATCGTCAGCTGTTGCAGATACGCCGGGAAGCGGGCCAGATCGTTCGAATACGGCAGGACCGCCCGCGATTCCGCGCCGAAGAAGTTCGTGTACCAGACCCCGAGCATGGCCAGCAGGACCGGCCCGTTCTGCTCCAGCGGCGCCGTCGCGAAATGCCGGTCCACGGCGTGCATTCCGCTCAGGAACTCGGCGAACTGCTCCTTGCCGATGGTCACCATCACCGACAGGCCGATGGCGGAGTCGACCGAATAGCGGCCGCCGACCCAGTCCCAGAAGCCGAACATGTGCGCGGGGTCGATGCCGAAGGCGGCCACCCGCTCCGCGTTGGTCGACACCGCGACGAAGTGCTTGGCGACGGCGTCCTCGCCGAGCGCGCCGACGAGCCAGCGCCGGGCGGCGGTCGCGTTGGTCAGGGTCTCGAGCGTGGAGAAGGTCTTGGAGGCGACGATGAACAGGGTGGTCGCCGGGTCGAGTCCGGTGAGCTTGGCCACCAGATCGCACGGGTCGACATTCGAGACGAACCTGGCCTCGATGCCGGGATCGGTGTAGTGGCGCAGCGCGCGATGGACCATGTCGGGTCCGAGATCCGAGCCGCCGATGCCGATGTTCACCACCGCGGTGATCCGCTCGCCGGTCGCGCCGCGCCAGTCGCCCGAACGCACCGAATCGGCGAATTCGCCCATCCGGCGCAGCACGTCGTGCACCTCGGCGTCGGCGTCGGTGCCGTCGATATCGAGCTGATCGCCGGCGGGCAGACGCAGAGCGATGTGCCCGACCGCACGGTCCTCCGAGGTGTTGATGTGGGCGCCGGAATACATCGCGTCGCGCCGCTCGGGCACGCCCGCGGTGCGGGCGAGATCGACCAGAAGGGAGAGAGTTTCGCGCGTCACGCGATGCTTGCTGTAGTCGATGTGCAGGTCGGCCACCTGCACGGTCAGGTCTTTGCCGCGCGCCGGATCGTCGGCGAACAGTTTGCGCAGGTGTAGGGGTGCGACGCTGCGGTGGTTGTCCGACAGTGCCTGCCAAGCCGCCGACGCGGTGATGTCGCTGCTCACGTCAGCCGACATTACAGCGTTCGATGAAGTCCGGCGCCGCAGTTCGATGTGCGCCGAGGGCCCGCCGCCTACGCTGGCTCCCATGGTGTCCGAACGTGACGTACTCGAATTCGTACCGAAGGGTTTGTGGATCGGCTCCGGGCCGGTCGAGGCGACGGGCGGTGGCACCTTCGCGGTGCGCAATCCCGCCGACGGCTCGGTGATCGCGCAGGTCGCCGATGCCACCCCGGACGACGCGATGCGCGCGCTGGACGCCGCTGTCGCGGCGTCGCAGGCGTGGGCGGCGACCCCGTCGCGCGAGCGGGGCGAGATCCTGCGCGCGGTGTTCGAGCAGCTGACGGCGCGGGCCGAGGAGTTCGCGCTGCTGATGACGCTCGAGATGGGCAAGGCCCTGGCCGAGAGCCGCAACGAGGTGCGCTACGGCGCCGAGTTCTTCCGCTGGTTCAGCGAGGAGGCAGTGCGGGTGCACGGCCGCTACCTGCACGCGCCGTCGGGGACCGGGCGGATCATGGTGGCCAAGCAACCGGTCGGTCCGTGTCTGGCGATCACGCCGTGGAACTTCCCGCTCGCCATGGGCACCCGCAAGATCGGGCCCGCCCTGGCCGCCGGCTGCACGATGATCGTCAAGCCCGCCTCGGCGACGCCGCTGACCATGCTGGCGCTGGCCAAGCTGTGCAGCGAGGCCGGGCTGCCCGACGGGGTGCTGTCGGTGGTCACGACCCAGCGTTCCGGGGCCGTCACCGGCCCGCTGATCGACGATCCGCGGCTGCGCAAGCTCACCTTCACCGGGTCGACCGAAGTCGGTAAGAAGCTCGTCTCGGCGTCGGCGAACCGCCTGCTGCGCACCTCGATGGAACTGGGCGGCAACGCGCCGTTCGTCGTGTTCGACGACGCCGACATCGACGCCGCGGTGGCCGGCGCGATGCAGGCGAAACTGCGCAACGGCGGCGAGGCGTGCACCGCGGCCAACCGCTTCCACGTCCAGCGCGGGGTAGTCGCCGAGTTCACCGAGAAACTGGTCGCGGCGATGACCGACACCGTGGTGCTCGGGCCAGGCACCGATCCGGCCAGCACCCTCGGTCCGCTGGTCAGCGAGGAGCAGCGCGAGATCGTCGCGGAGCTGGTCGACGACGCCGTCGACCAGGGCGCGCAGTTGCTGCTGGGTGGCAAGGCCCCCGGCGGGGCGGGCTGGTTCTACCCGGCCACCGTCCTGGGTGAGGTGCCCGCGACGGCGCGCATCCTGCGCGAGGAGGTGTTCGGGCCGGTCGCTCCGATCGTCGCGTTCGATACCGAGGACGAGGGCGTCGCCGCCGCCAACGACACCGAATACGGCCTGGTCAGCTACGTGTACACGCGGGACCTGGACCGGGCGCTGCGCGTCTCGGAGGCGCTGGAGACGGGCATGGTCGGCGTCAATCGCGGCGTCATCTCCGACCCGGCCGCCCCGTTCGGCGGCGTCAAGGAATCGGGCTTCGGGCGCGAGGGCGGCATCGAGGGCATCGAGGAATACCTGAACACGAAGTACATCGCCCTGACCTGAGACACGAAACCGCCCCGGGGATGGTGTCGCACCCGGGGCGGCTTTGTGGAAGCGGCGAACTGGTGGTCCGCCGCGTGGCTGTGTGGGGCCTAGCGGCCGAGGCGCCCTCGGCCGAGGCGGAGCAGGAGCATGGCGAGGGTGTGCCCCTCCTGACCGAGCTCGCTGAAGCGCTCGAGCACCTTCATCTCACGGCTGTGGACCAGGCGCGGACCCCCGGAGGCCATCCGGGTGCGGCCGATGATCCGCGAGATCTCGCTCCGACGTTTGATCGCGGCGAGGATCGTGGCGTCGAGCTGGTCGATCTCGAGGCGGAGCTTCTCGATCTCCGCCTCGGATTGCGGCAGAGCCGAATCGGACCCGGTGGTCGTAGCAGGGGTGCTCATCATTCATCTCCTCGTGTCAGAACTTGGATCGGACTGGCCGCGCGGCCTGTTACCCGATCTGTTCCTTCACCCTGAAACTTTCCCGATGGGCGGTACGTGATCCCCCCGGGAGTGCGCAAAAAGCCACACTCACCGCCACGATATCGGATCGTTTGCCGATCCGGGCATGCGGAGAAGCACTGGCCATGAGGCCCAGTGTGCCACGGGCCCCCAGTCATGCAAAACAGTTGTGTTTGTGAATCTGCTGAGAAGCCTGCGGTTCGCCGCCTGTCGGTGCCCGCCGGTAGCGTGGACAGACGATGGATATCACGGTCGCTCCCCACGCCTCAGCCGCCGATCCCAGTGAACCCGCTTCCGCGCCCGCGGAGCTATCGCGCCGGGACGGTGGTGGTTCCGGCGCGTCCGGTGGCGGGCTGGCCGAGGCGGCGGCGCGGCACAGCGCCGAGCAGGAACAGCGCCGCAGGGAACGCGAGCAGCGCCGGGTCGAGGAGACCGAACGCCTGCTCGACGGACTGAATCCGCAGCAGCGCGCGGCCGTGGTGCACGCGGGCTCACCGCTGCTGATCGTCGCGGGCGCCGGCTCGGGCAAGACCGCGGTGCTCACCCGGCGCATCGCCTACCTGCTGGCCGCGCGTGGCGTGCACACCGGGCAGATCCTGGCGATCACCTTCACCAACAAGGCCGCCGCCGAGATGCGCGAGCGGGTCGCCGGGCTGGTCGGCCCGCGCGCGGCCAGCATGTGGGTCTCGACGTTCCATTCCAGCTGTGTGCGGATTCTGCGGATGCAGGCGGCCCTGCTGCCGGGTCTGAATTCGAATTTCTCCATCTACGACGCCGACGATTCACGCCGTTTGCTGACGATGATCAGCCGCGATTTCGACATCGACACGAAGAAGTATTCGGCGCGGTTGCTGGCGACCGCAATTTCCAACTTGAAGAACGAACTGATCGGCCCCGAGCAGGCCGCCGCCGACGCCGAGGCCGACGAGACCGAGCTGCCCGCGCTGGTCGCCCGGGTCTATGCCGAGTACCAGAAGCGGCTGCGCGCGGCCAACGCCATGGACTTCGACGACCTGATCGGCGAGACGGTCGCGCTGCTGCAGAACCACCCGCAGGTCGCCGAGTACTACCGGCGCCGCTTCCGGCACGTCCTCGTCGACGAGTACCAGGACACCAACCACGCGCAATACGTGCTGGTGCGCGAACTCGTCGGCCACCACAGCCCGCAGACCGACGAGGAAGCGGGCGTCGAGCCGAGCGAGTTGTGCGTGGTGGGCGACGCCGACCAGTCCATCTACGCCTTCCGCGGCGCGACGATCCGCAACATCGAGGAATTCGAGCGCGATTTCCCGGACGCGGAAACCATTCTGCTGGAACAGAACTACCGCTCCACCCAGCACATCCTCTCCGCCGCCAACGCGGTGATCTCGCGTAACGAGGGCAGGCGCGAGAAGAAGCTGTGGACCGACTCCGGCGAGGGCGAGCTGATCACCGGCTACGTCGCCGACAACGAGCACGACGAGGCGGCGTTCGTCGCCAAGGAGATCGACAAGCTGGTCGACGCGGGCGAGGCGAACTACGGCGACGTCGCGGTCTTCTACCGCACCAACAACAATTCGCGGGCGCTGGAGGAGATCTTCATCCGGATGGGCCTGCCGTACAAGGTGGTCGGCGGCGTCCGGTTCTACGAGCGCAAGGAAGTCCGCGATGTCGTGGCCTACCTGCGTGTCCTGGAGAACCCCGATGACGCGGTGAGCCTGCGCCGCATCCTCAACACCCCGCGCCGCGGCATCGGCGATCGCGCCGAGGCGTGCGTGGCGGTGCACGCCGAACAGCGCGACATCGGCTTCGCCGCCGCGCTGCGCGACGCCGCCGACGGCAAGGTCGCGCTGCTGAACACCAGGGCGGTGCGGGCCATCGCCGGCTTCCTCGACCTGCTCGACGAGATCCGCGCCGCCGGAAAGCGCGCCGACAGCGAGTATCCCGACGTGGGCAATGTCGTCGACGCGGTGCTCGACCGCACCGGCTACCGGGCCGAACTGGAAGCCTCCGACGATCCGCAGGACGGCGCGCGCCTGGACAACCTCAACGAACTGGTCAGCGTGGCCCGCGAATTCAGTTCCGAGGCGTTCAACAACGCCGAGGCCGCGCGCGAGGAAGGGCTGTTGCCGGAGGTGGGCGACGGCGAACCCGAACCCGGCTCGCTGGCGGCGTTCCTCGAGCGCGTGTCGCTGGTGGCCGACACCGACCAGATCCCCGACGAGGGGTCCGGCGTGGTCACCATGATGACGCTGCACACCGCGAAGGGCCTGGAGTTCCCGGTGGTCTTCGTGACCGGCTGGGAGGACGGCCAGTTCCCGCACATGCGCGCGCTGGGCGACCCGACCGAGCTGGCCGAGGAGCGCAGGCTCGCCTACGTCGGCATCACCAGGGCACGGCAGCGCCTGTACTTGTCCCGCGCCGTCGTGCGCTCGGGCTGGGGCCAGCCGGTGTCGAACCCGGAATCGCGCTTCCTGCAGGAGATCCCGCAGCACCTGCTGGACTGGCGTCGGCTGGAGCCGGTGGTTTCGCCGGTGCAGCGCGGCCGCAGGCGCGAGGAGGGCGGCTTCGAACGCGACTGGACCAGGGGCGACGGCTGGGATCAGCGTCCGGGTGTGCGCGGCGGAACCGGCCAGCGCAGGCCCGCCCCCGGTGGTGGCGCGGTCAAGCGGAACAACACCGATCTCGTACTCGCCGTGGGTGATCGGGTCAGCGACGACAAGTACGGCCTGGGCCGCGTGGTCGCCGCCGACGGCGTCGGCCCGCTGGCGACGGTCACCATCGACTTCGGCACGGCCGGGAAGATCCGGCTGATCCCTCAGTTCAGCCGGACCATCGTGAAGCTCTAGCTGTGTATTTGGAGCGCTGGCGCGCTCGAGGTCGGCGGCCCCTTAGGTCCCGCCGGTCAGGCACCGTGGCTTGCTCCTTCGTCGCGTACGCCACAGCGCCTGACCGGCGGGACGGCCGCCGACGGCCGACTGTGTCGGCCTGCCCTCCCTAGGGGTCGGGCGTGGGTGGCTGGGTTTGTTGGAGCGCTGGTGCGCTCGTGTCGGCGGCTTCTTGCGTGCCGCGGGTCAGGCGCCGTGGCTTGCTCCTTCGTCGCGTATGCCACGGCGCCTGACCGGCGGGACGGCCGCTGACGGCCGACTGTGTCGGCCTGTCCTCCCTAGGGGTCGGGCGTGGTGGCTGGGTTTGTTGGAGCGCTGGCGCGCTCGAGGTCGGCGGCCCCTTGGGTCCCGCCGGTCAGGCACCGTGGCTTGCTCCTTCGTCGCTTGCGCCACGGCGCCTGACCGGCGGGACGGCCGCCGACGGCCGACTGTGTCGGCCTGCCCTCCCTAGGGGTCGGGCGTGGTGGCTGGGTTTGTTGGAGCGCTGGTGCGCTCGTGTCGGCGGGTTCTTGTGTGCCGGCGTGCGCTCCCCAGGGGTCGGGCGTGGGCGGGGCTCAGTGCGGGAGTAGGTCGGTCAGGGCCTCGTCGAGGGTGGGGTAGCGGAACTGGAAGCCTGCCTTGCGCAGGACTTCCGAGGTGGCGTGGCGGCCGGTGAGGCCCAGCGCCGGGTCGGTGCGCAGCACGACCGCGCCGACCTTCAGGATCGCCGCCGGGGTCGGGGGTGACGGTGGGCGGTGCAGCAGGCGGCGCAGCGTCGCCATGAGTTCGGCGTTGCGGACCGGGAATTCGGTGGCGGCGACGAGGATGCCGTCGGGGAGGGTGAGGTCGGGATCGAGGCCGAGGCCGGCGCGGACCACGGCCAGCCAGTCCTCGATATGGATCCAGCTGAACCACTGGTCACCGGGGCCGACGCGGCCACCGAGCCCGGCTTTGGTGAGCTGGGTGAGGCGTTTGAGCGCGGGGGCGTCGGGGTCGAGCACGATGGAGGTGCGCAGGATCGTCCAGTGCGCGGCGCGGGCCGGATCGAACGCCTCCTCCCACGGCTGGGCCACGCCGGTCATCTGCGGCAGGCCGACGGGCAGGGGAGTGGTCTCGGTGCACCGGGTTTCGCCCGCGTCCGACCAGATCGCGGTGGTGCTGGCCTGCACCCAGTAGTCGACGGGCGTCTCTCGCAGGCCGGCGGCGGCGACCAGGGCCGCGGTGGAATCGACTCGGCTGGTGCGCAGTTCGGCGATATTGCGTTCGGTGGGCCGGCAGTCGACCAGCTTGCCCGCCAGATTGATCACCGCGAGCTTGCCCGGCTCGCGCAGTTCGGCCGCCCAGGCGCCGATCGAGCGGCCGTCCCATTCGGTCTGCCGGAACGGCAGGGCCGGGTTGCGCTTGCGGGTCAGCAGGGTGACGCGCTGACCGCGACAGGTGAGGTCGGCGGCGACCTGGGTGCCGAGCGCCCCGGTGCCACCCGCGATGACCACGGTGAGCGCGTCGGCGGCGGGCACGAGCCCGGCCAGCCGGGCCAGCCGCGAGAAGTTCACGCGCGCATCGGTTTCGATGAAGGGCCGCACCACCGCGCGGGCCGCCGCGGCGGACGGCCCGGTGAACCGCAGTTCCTGGGTGATCTCGGTGCCGCCGTCGCGCGGGGTGAGCCGCCAGGTGAGATGCATGGTCCCGGCGGGCTCGGGCTGCTCGATGGTCAGTTCGCGATTCGGTACCACGGCGGTGACGGTGAACGGGCCGCCGAATCGCCCGTGTACGCGCGCGGCGGTCTGGCTGTTGGGCAGGTAGTCACCGGTGGCGCCGACGGCGACCGGCCCGTGCATCCGCACCGACCGCACGCCCGGATTCCACTCCGGCCACTGCTCGGGATCCCCCAGAACACTCCACACGGATTCCGGTGGGAGGGCGAGGAACTGCGTGTACTTCGTCGTACCAGCCATGACTGGCACGCTAATCGGGTGCAGCGGCACTGGGAAGGGTGCCGCTGGTCACCTCACCTCAGTCGCGCTGGGCGCCCAGGCTGATGCCGCGGGTGGCCAGCCACGGAACCGGGTCGATCTTGTCGGTGCCGTTGAGCCACACCTCGAAATGGCAGTGCGGGCCGGTGGAGAAGCCGCGATTGCCCATGGTGGCGATCTGGTCGCCGGCGAGGACGCGCTGGCCCTGGGAGACGGTCGCGGTGTCGATGTGGCCGTAGATGGTGACGGTGCCGTCGTCGTGCAGAACGCGCACCCACATGCCGAAGCCGGAGGCCGGACCCGCTTCGATGACGGTGCCGTCGGCGACCGAGTAGATCGGGGTGCCGATCGGACCGGCGACGTCGATGCCGAGGTGCTGCACACCCCAGCGGGCGCCGAAACCGGAGGTGTAGTTGCCCGAGGTGAACTTCGCGAACAGCGGACGCAGCTTGGCCGATTCCTGCGCGGCGAGGTCTTCGGCGAACTTCTGGCCCTTGGCGAGGATGTCGTCGAAGTGGCTCTTGTCGGCGATGGCGGAGGCTTCGAGTACCGAAGCGCCGGTGCTGTTCTCGTCGATGTCGGCGGTGCTCATCGACTGGGCGGCGATCTCGTGGATCTGGCCCGCGGCCTCGTAGTCGACGCCGTGCGCGGGCTGGCCCGGATCGGCCATCGCGGCCTGCCCGGCGGCGACGACAGCACCGGCGGCGACGGCGATGACCGCGGCGCGGCCCTTCAGCGCGGCGGGGGGGGCGGGCACGCGGTGCGCGCCACCACGACGTTCGGCGCGGCGCGGTGCGGGCTCCGCGGTCTCGGCGGCGCGGGTGGGTTCCCACGAGGCGGCGTAGGCGCCGGAGTCATAGGTGTCGGACTCGTCCGCGGTCCACTCGTCCTCGGCGGGCGTCCACGCGCTGTCGGCGTTCCAGGCGTTCTGGTCCTGCCAGGTGTTCTGCTGCGGCCAGGCGGTTTCGGGCGCAGCGGCGGGCGCGCGACGGCCCTGCGGATGCGAGGTGTACTCGTCGGTGTACCGGTAACGATGACCGGAGTTGGTGCGATTTTCGACTGTGAAGGTGGAGCGGTGGTTCATCGGCTGCGCCGAATCGCCGACGGCTGTTCCAAGCGAGTGCTGACGTGCCTCAAGCTTGTCGTCCTCCTCAGTCCTGACTTGCCAGTCGTGACCTGGTTGTCGTGACCTGGTTGTGACTTCGACCGCATTGACGGTAACGAAGCGATTGCAGAGTGGCAAGCGCTGGTCGAAAACCTAGCGTAGTGTGTGAGATTCGTCACCGTAACGCGGCGGAATATCTCACTGTTTTCCGGCGTCTCGGGTGAGGTTCGTCGACGACATAACGTAGTAGATCGTGAGGGGTCGCGGCTTTACGTGTCCCGACCTGCCACGGTGCCGGAAAAACCCGAAAAACTACTCGCCAGTAGCCTTGGCCAGCGGTTTTGCCGACCTCCCGTAACACGTCGTGACCTGCGCCACTTAGGATGAATGTGGCCGTTTGGCCCTCCATGTGACTGGTTAGAGTCCGACCCGACCCGCTACCGACGTCGGGCCGCCAACAAAGACGTTGTCATAGCAACGCAGACGAGACGGTGAGTACATGGATCTCTTCGAATATCAGGCGAAGGAGCTCTTCGTTAAGCACGGAGTGCCTTCGTCCGAGGGTCGTGTTTGCGACACGGCCGAAGAAGCTCGCGCGATTGCCGAGGAAATCGGCAAGCCGGTGATGGTCAAGGCGCAGGTCAAGGTGGGCGGCCGTGGTAAGGCGGGTGGCGTCAAGTACGCCGCCACCCCGGAGGACGCGTTCACGCACGCGCAGAACATTCTCGGCCTGGACATCAAGGGCCACATCGTCAAGAAGCTCCTTGTCGCCGAAGCCAAGGACATCGCGGAGGAGTACTACATCTCCTTCCTGCTCGATCGTTCCAACCGCACCTACCTGGCCATGTGTTCGGTCGAGGGCGGCATGGAGATCGAAGAGGTCGCCGAGAAGACCCCCGAGCGCCTGGCCAAGATCCCGGTGGACGCCGTCAAGGGTGTCGACCTGGCCTTCGCCCGTGAGATCGCCGAGAAGGGCCACCTGCCCGCCGAGGTGCTCGACGCCGCGGCCGTGACCATCCAGAAGTTGTGGGAGGTCTTCACCAAGGAAGACACCACCCTGGTCGAGGTCAACCCGCTGGTGCGTACTCCCGGCGACGAGATCCTCGCCCTGGACGGCAAGGTCACCCTGGACGAGAACGCCGAGTTCCGTCAGCCCGGCCACCTCGAGTTCGCCGACGTCGACGCGACCGACCCGCTCGAGCTCAAGGCCAAGGAGAACGACCTCAACTACGTCAAGCTCGACGGCGAGGTCGGCATCATCGGCAACGGCGCCGGCCTGGTCATGTCGACCCTGGACGTCGTCGCCTACGCCGGCGAGAACCACGGCGGCGTGAAGCCGGCCAACTTCCTCGACATCGGCGGTGGCGCTTCGGCTTCCGTGATGGCCGCCGGCCTGGACGTCATCCTGGGCGACTCGCAGGTCAAGAGCGTGTTCGTCAACGTCTTCGGTGGCATCACCGCGTGCGACGCGGTCGCCAACGGCATCGTGAAGGCGCTGGAGATCCTCGGCGACGCGGCCACCAAGCCGCTGGTCGTCCGTCTCGACGGCAACAACGTCGACGAGGGCCGCAAGATCCTCGCCGAGGCCAACCACCCGCTGGTGACGCTGGCCCAGACCATGGACGAAGGCGCCGACAAGGCTGCCGAACTGGCCGCAGCCAAGTAAGGAACACGAACATGTCCATCTTCCTGAACAAGGACAACAAGGTCATCGTCCAGGGCATCACCGGCGGCGAGGGCACCAAGCACACCGCGCTGATGCTGAAGGCGGGCACCAACGTCGTCGGCGGCGTGAACGCGCGCAAGGCCGGCACCACGGTCACCCACACCGACAAAGACGGCATACGAGATCGAGCTGCCCGTGTTCGCCTCCGTCGCCGAGGCGATCGAGAAGACCGGCGCCGACACCTCCATCGCGTTCGTGCCGCCGGCCTTCTCCAAGGACGCCATCATCGAGGCCATCGACGCGGAGATCCCGCTGCTCGTGGTCATCACCGAGGGCATCCCGGTGCAGGACTCCGCCTACGCGTGGGCCTACAACGTGGAGAAGGGCGAGAAGACCCGCATCATCGGCCCGAACTGCCCCGGCATCATCACCCCCGGCGAGGCGCTGGTCGGCATCACCCCGAACAACATCACCGGCAAGGGCCCGATCGGCCTGGTGTCGAAGTCGGGCACCCTGACCTACCAGATGATGTACGAGCTGCGCGATTTCGGTTTCTCCACCGCGATCGGCATCGGCGGCGACCCGGTCATCGGCACCACCCACATCGACGCCATCGAGGCGTTCGAGAAGGACCCCGAGACCAAGATCATCGTCATGATCGGCGAGATCGGTGGCGACGCCGAAGAGCGCGCCGCGGCCTACATCAAGGCCAACGTGACCAAGCCGGTCGTCGGCTACGTCGCCGGCTTCACCGCGCCCGAGGGCAAGACCATGGGCCACGCCGGCGCCATCGTCTCCAGCGGCGGCGGTACCGCGCAGGCCAAGCAGGAAGCGCTCGAGGCCGCGGGCGTCAAGGTCGGCAAGACGCCGTCCGCGACCGCCGCCCTCGCGCGCGAGATCCTGGAGAAGGCGTCGATCGCCTCCGCCTGATCCCTCGCAACACCGACGAAGGCCGCCTCCAGGTTTGACGGAGGCGGCCTTCGTCGATTCTCCACAGGGCCGTGGTTGTCCACAGCCCGATCGGTAGGTGGTGACCGGGGACGGGACGTGCAGTAGCGTCAGTAACCGGATCAGCACCAGTCAGTTCGACGCGACCGATGCGCACGACTCGACAAGGAGACGACGACATGTCATACCCGACCGGGGGCTCCGGGTACAACGCACCCGCGACACCCGCCGCGCCCAGCCAGGGCCCGAGCACCGGAGCCGCCGCGGCTGCGCCATCGACCGCGGACGGTTCGGAAGGCAAAGGGCTGCCGTTCATTCTGACCGCCGCGACCGCCGGTCTCGGTGTGCTGACCTTCCTGCTCGGCTTCCTGCCGTTCGTCGGCACCAAGCCGGTGACCATCGGTGGCACCACCGTGAGCAGCGACGAGACCGACAGCTTCTTCGCCTACTTCGGCGGCTCGGCCACGCTGTCCATCGTGCTGCTGGCCGGTCTGCTGGCCGGTGTGTCGCTGCTGCCCAAGCAGAAGCTGCTCGGCGCCGCGGCCGCGGCCGCGGTCGCGGGCCTGTTCGGCGTGCTCGCGCTGACCTTCTCGGTGCCCGAGGGCGCCGAGCTGGAGTTCGGTGCCTACATCGTGATCGTGTTCGCGCTGCTCACCGCGGCCGCCGCGATCGTCGCCGTGCTGTTCGAACTGGGCATCATCAAGCCGCCCGCGCCCAAGCCCGCCCAGCCGCAGCAGCAGCCGGGTCAGTACGGCCAGTACGGCCAGCAGCAGGGCTACGGCCAGCAGGGCTACGGCCAGGGCACCGGCCAGCAGCCCTACGGTCAGGCCGGTTACGGCCAGGGCCAGACCGGCGGCCAGTACCCGACCCAGTCGCCGTACGGCCAGCAGAGCCAGCCGTCGGTGCCGCAGCCGACCTATGGTCAGCCGGGTCAGCAGGCCCAGCAGCCGTCCTACGGGCAGCCGCAGCAGTCGCCGTACGGCCAGCAGTACGGTGCGCCGCAGCAGCAGTCGCCCTACGGTGCCGCGCCGCAGGCGCAGCCGCGTCCGGACGAGAGCGCGACCCAGCACTTCGGCGGGCAGCAGCCCGGCCAGGGTCAGCCCTTCGGCGCGCCGACCTACGGTGGCGGGCAGCAGCCCGGCGCGGCCGCGCCGCAGCAGGGTCAGCCGTTCGGTGGTGAGCAGACCGCCGATCCGGCGGCCGACGCGACCACGGCGTTCCGCCCGAACGAGGACAACAAGTAACCGACGGCCGCCGCGCGTGGCACAGGTTCGGTCGCGAGCCCACAGGTGCGCCTGTGGGCTCGCGGCGCGCCTGACCCGCGCCCGCCGGGGAAGCTGCCACGCTGAATTGTCATGAGCTCCCGTAACGCCCTCGTGCGCCGGACCTCCGGGTCACGCGGTGACGGGGAGGCCACCGCACCGCCGTCCGGGCACGGTCACGAGCCGCCCTGGTGGTCGCTGTCGCCCGAGCGGGCGCGCACCCTGCTGCTGGTCGCCGCCCGGCCGACGATCTGCGGGCTGGCGGCGACGGTCCTGCTCGTCCTGGTGGTCATGGTGACCACCGGCACCGATCTGACCAGCGCGCCCGGCGCGGTCGCGGCGACCTGGCTGGCCGCCCATCAGGTTCCGCTGACCGTCGGCCGGACGACGCTGGGCGTGTTGCCGCTCGTCCCGACCGCGGTCCTGGTCTGGGTGGCCGCCCGCGAATGCGCGCGTGCGGTTCCCCGCCGCCCCACCCCCATCGAACTCGGCTGGCTCACCGGCGCCGTGCTCGCGGGCCCGCTGCTGATGACCGCGGTCTGCCTGGCCGTCACCGGGGACGCCGCGGGGGTCACCCCGCTCGAACCGCCGGGCCCGGTGACCGCGTTCGGCTGGGTCCTCGTGCTCTACCTCGGCGCGGCCGCCGGCGGCATCGTGAGTCGCGCGTGGCCGTCGGTGTACGCGCTGCTGCCGGTGGAGATCCCGGAGTGGGCCGTGCTCGGCGCCCGCGCCGCGCGGCGCACCGTGCTGCGCATGCTCGGCTGCGCCGCACTGGCCACCGCGGTGTCGTTCTTCCTGCATCTGGACCGGCTCGACGGCGCGTACGACCAGGCGCACAACGTCACCGACGTGCTCGGCATGACGCTGTTGTCGCTGCTCTACCTGCCGAATGTGGTGATCGCCGCGGCCGGGATGCTGTGCGGGGCCGCGGTCCAGTTCGGTGCCGGGTCGGTCGGGCTGTTCGACGTCACCGCCGGGCGGGTGCCCGTGCTGCCCGCGCTGATCCCGCTGCCGGAGGGGCCGTCGGCGGGCTGGTGGCCGGTGCTGCTGCTGGTGCCGATCGCGGTGGGTGTGCTGGGCGGCATCGAGCTCGGCCGCACCAGCGACGACCGGCCGGGCGCGCCCTGGGCGACGCTCACCTCCGCCGCGCTGTCCACGCTGACCTTCCTGATGCTCGCGATCCTGGGCGGCGGACAGCTCGGCGCCGTCGGCCGGGTCGGGCTCGACCTGCTGATGCTGGTCGTGCTGATGGTCACCTGGTTCGGCTTCGGCGGTTTCGTCGGCATGTTCTTCGCCCGCCGCTTCCTCGCCCCCGCCGCCCCGGTCCACGACTACGACGACGACCACGACGACTTCGACGAGCACGACGACTACGACGATGATTACGACGACGAGGACGACTACTACTACGACGACGAGGACGACGACGACCACGAGGACGACTACGACGACGACGATTCCGCCGTCGAGGTCGACGCCGAACTGGTCACCGACTTCGACGACGACGTCGAGGTGAGCATCGCCGCGCCCGGCTCGACGGCCGCGCCGACCGACGACATCGTCGACGCGGAGGTCGTCGAGTCGGACCTGCCGGAAGGTGACAAGAGCACCGGTCGTTAAGCTCGACCCGGCGGTATCGCCGATCGCCGCCACCCGACACACGCAGGAGTAGAGCGCTGACGTCCTCGTTTGCCCAGTGGAAGCCCGCAGGGACACCGGCCACCGTCGTCGTCCTCGCCTCGGGCACCGGCTCGCTGCTCAACGCGCTGCTGGCCGCCGCGCGCGAGCCCGGCTATCCCGCCGAGATCGTCGCGGTCGGCGTCGACCGGGTGTGCCAGGCCACCGAACACGCCGAGACCGCGGGGATCGAGCACTTCCGGGTCGCGGTGCGGGATTTCGACGACCGGGCCGCCTGGGATCGCGCGCTGACCGACGCCGTCGACGCCTTCCAGCCCGACCTGGTCGTCTCCGCCGGCTTCATGAAGATCGTCGGTCCCGCGTTCCTCGAACGTTTCGGCGGCCGGTTCATCAACACCCACCCCGCGCTGCTGCCGTCGTTCCCCGGCGCGCACGGGGTGCGTGACGCGCTCGCCTACGGCGCCAAGGTCACCGGCTGCACGGTGCACCTGGTCGACGGTGGCGTCGACACCGGCCCGATCCTCGCGCAGGAGGCGGTCGACGTGCTGCCCGGCGACGACGAGGCCGCCCTGCACGAGCGCATCAAGGTTGTCGAGCGACGGTTGCTGGCGGAGGTCATCGCCGCTGTCGCGACCCGAGGCATTGTCTCCGACGGACGAAAGGCAGAAATTCCAGATGAGCGAGCACGCCGGTGAGTGAACGTAAGGCGATCCGCAGGGCGCTGGTGAGCGTCTACGACAAGACCGGGCTCATCGAGCTGGCCACCGGACTGCACGCCGCGGGCGTGGAGCTGGTGTCGACCGGTTCGACCGCGGGCAAGATCGCCGAGGCGGGCATTCCGGTCACCAAGGTCGAGGACCTGACCGGTTTCCCGGAGACCCTCGACGGCCGGGTCAAGACGCTGCACCCCCGGGTGCACGCGGGCATCCTGGCCGACACCCGCCGCGCGGAGCACGTCGACCAGCTCGCCGAGCTGGGCGTGGAGGCCTTCCAGCTGGTGGTGGTGAACCTCTACCCGTTCACCCAGACCGTGGCCAGCGGCGCGAGCATCGACGAGTGCGTCGAGCAGATCGACATCGGCGGGCCGTCGATGGTGCGTGCCGCCGCCAAGAACCACCCGTCGGTCGGCGTGGTCGTCGACGTCAACGACTACGACGACGTGCTCGCCGCCGTGAAGTCGGGCGGCTTCACCCTCGCCGAGCGGACCGGACTGGCCGCCAAGGCCTTCCAGCACACCGCGAGCTACGACGTGGCCGTCGCGAGCTGGATGGGCTCGGTCGCCGTGCCCGCCGTGCAGCCCGAGACCGAGCAGTTCCCGGGCTGGGTCGCCGGCTCGTGGGAGCGCGCCGCGGTGCTGCGCTACGGCGAGAACCCGCACCAGGCCGCCGCGCTGTACACCAGCAACGACGGCACGGTCGGCATCGCCCAGGCCGAGCAGCTGCACGGCAAGGAGATGTCGTACAACAACTACACCGACGGTGACGCCGCCTGGCGCGCCGCCTACGACTTCGACGAGCCCGCCGTCGCGGTGATCAAGCACGCCAACCCGTGCGGCATCGCCGTGGGCGCCGACATCGCCGAGGCGCACCGCAAGGCCCACGCCACCGACCCGGTCAGCGCCTACGGCGGCGTGATCGCGGCCAACCGCGAGGTCAGCGTGGAGATGGCCGAGCAGGTCGCCGAGATCTTCACCGAGGTGATCGTGGCCCCCGGTTACGCGCCCGGCGCGGTCGAGGTGCTGCAGCGCAAGAAGAACGTGCGCGTGCTGGTGGCCGAGCCGCCGCGGCGCAAGGGCGTGGAGCTGCGTCCGATCAGCGGCGGCGCCCTGCTGCAGGACCGCGACATTCTCGACGCCGCGGGCGACGACCCGGCCAACTGGACCCTGGCCGCGGGCGACCCGGCCGACGCCACCACCCTGGCCGACCTCGAATTCGCTTGGCGCGCTTGCCGGGCCGTGAAGTCGAACGCGATCCTGCTGGCCGACGACGGTGCCGCCGTCGGTGTCGGCATGGGGCAGGTCAACCGGGTCGACTCGTGCAAACTGGCCGTCGAGCGGGCCGGTGAGCGGGCCAAGGGTTCGGTCGCCGCCTCCGACGCGTTCTTCCCGTTCTCCGACGGCCCGCAGATCCTGGTGGCCGCGGGCGTGCGCGCGATCGTGCACCCGGGTGGTTCGATCCGCGACAAGGACACCGTCGAGCTCTGCAAGGAAGCCGGTGTGACCCTGTACCTGACCGGAGCGCGCCACTTCGCGCACTGAGTCACCGCCGGACCCGAACGGGTGCCGTACCGAATCCCTCGGTGCGGCACCCGTTTTCGCTATCCGGCGTCGACCACCTGGCGGCTGCCCAGCGGCGCGGCCAGGACGATCTCCACGGTGCCGAAGACGGCGTTCATGGTGCACATCTTGCCGACCGCGTCGGCGCGGGTTCCCGCGCGCAGGGCGACCGTCACGGCGGTGGCCGACTCGGTGACGGTGACGTCGACGCCGTAGCACTCGGGGTTGCCGGTCTGGAAGTTGACGCCGATCGTGTTGTCGCTCAGGCGCGTCCACGAGGTGAAGGGCAGCGGGTGGGGGTTGACGATGGTGGGGTCGGGGGTGAAGCGATGGCCGAGGCTCGCGTTGCCGTCCTCCGGCCGGACGCTCGTGGTCGTCGAATGAGATTGGGGCGCAGCGTCATCGGAGTCCGAGCAGGCGGTGAGCGGGCTCAGCAGCACGGCCAGGGCGGCCGCGGCGGCGGTGAAACGCGAGGTCGTTCGCATGACGCGAGCCTAGTCGGCGTGGCGCGCGGGCTCGAGCGGGTCGGTGCGGCATTCTAGATGCGGTACTCCTCACAGTGAACTTTCCGCGAACCCTGCGCGTAACTCACCCATTTCGGCTCGGTGGGGACTACATTCGCTTGCGATGCGACGCCGTGGCATACGGCGAGCATCTTCTGTTGGATGCTCTGCAACTGGATCTTCGAAAGGACGAACGTGGGCGACACGCTGCGCGTAGGCGAAGAACTGGGACTGGGACAGTCCCTGACCGGCGGTGCGTACACCCTGGCCCTGCAGCCGGACGGCAACCTCGTGCTGACCGAGCCCGACGGCAACGTCGTGTGGGCCGCACAGACTCATGGGCAGGACGTGCAGCGCGCGGCCCTGCAGCACGACGGCGATTTCGTCATCTACAAGGGTGACGGCTCGCGCGTCTGGGCCACCGACACCAGTGGCAAGAACGTCGAGCGTCTGGTCGTGCAGCCCGACCGCAACGTCGTGCTCTACGGCACCGACGACTCGGTCGCGTGGGCCACCGCCACCAACACCGACAACCCGCTGCCCGCCCCGGCTCCCGAGCCGGTCGCCGCCGCCCCGATCGCCGAAGAGGTCCCGCCGCCGCCGGCCGCGCAGACCTACACGGTCGAGCCGGGCGACACCCTGTGGGCCATCTCCGAGCGCTTCTACGGTGACGGCAACCGCTACCAGGAGATCGCCGCCGCCTCCGGCATCGACAACCCGGATCTGATCAACGCGGGCCAGGTCCTCACCATCCCGTGATGATCTAGTCGCGGCGTTCTTCGCCCCGCACAACGACAGTGGCCCCGAGGCAACAGCTTCGGGGCCACTCTCGCGCGTGGACCTACTTGGTGGTGGTGAAGGGCAGCAGCGCCATCTCGCGCGCGTTCTTCACCGCGACGGCGACCTGACGCTGCTGCTGCGGGGTCAGGCCGGTCACCCGGCGGCTGCGGATCTTGCCGCGATCGGAGATGAAGGTGCGCAGCAGGTTGACGTCTTTGTAGTCGACGACTTCGATGCCCGCGGCGATCAACGGGTTCTTCTTCGGCTTACGGCCCTGCTCGGCGCGTGCCTTCTTGGACGGTGCTCGCTTCACTGCCATGCGATGTTCCTTCTCACGAGATCAGTGGGTGTCTACCAGCTCGATTTGTGGACCCCAGGGAGCTCGCCCCGGTGGGCCATCTCGCGCACACGAACACGGGAGAGGCCGAACTTCCGGAGATGGCCGCGTGGCCGGCCATCGGCTGCATCCCGATTGCGCAATCGTACCGGACTGGCATCGCGGGGCTGGTTGCGCAGTTCGGCCTGCGCGGCGGCGCGCTCGGCGTCGCCGGTTCCCGGCTTGCGGATGAGCTCCTTGAGCTCGGCGCGCCGGGCGGCGTAGCGCTCGACGATCGCGCGGCGCTGCTCGTTGCGGGCGATCTTGGACTTCTTCGCCATATCTATCGGCTCCCTTCCCTGGGCCTACCTGGTTACGCTGCGCTGCCGCTTCCGGCCCCTGAGCTCAGGGGAGCGTCAGCGCTCCTCGCGGAAGTCGACGTGCTTGCGCACGACGGGGTCGTATTTGCGCAGGACCAGCCGGTCGGGGTCGTTGCGGCGGTTCTTGCGGGTGACGTAGGTGAAGCCGGTACCCGCGGTGGACTTGAGTTTGACGATGGGCCGGATATCGGTCGACTTCGAGGCCATGGGTGCTCCTAGATCTTGTCGCCCCGGGCACGGATGCGGGCCACCACGGCCTCGATCCCGTCCCGGTCGATGGTCTTGATGCCCTTGGCGGAGACCGTCAGCGTGATGCGGCGGCCCTCGCTGGGCAGGTAGTAGGTCTTGCGCTGGATGTTGGGGTTCCAGCGCCGGTTGGTGCGCCGGTGTGAATGCGAGACGGCTTTTCCGAAGCCGGGCTTGCGTCCGGTGACCTGGCAGTGGGCCGACATGCGACCTCCCTCCATGGAGATGACAACCATTTTCGACAACAGTTATTCCGCACTGTACCGTTGGGGTAACGTAAATGAAAATCATTATCGAAAGGGGTATCGGGTGCTGGACCAGTCCGACCGGAGAACGCCCGTCGTGCTGTTGGCCGGCTTCTCCGGACCTGCCATGACCGGCGTCGAGCACATCGCGGCGACACTGAGCGCGGACGCGGGCACCGTGGTGGTGCACCACGACCTCGCCGAGCTGCGCGAAGGCGTCGTGCGGCGCACGGTGCGCACCGCGGGCACCGTCACGACCACCGTGCTGGAACTCGCGCACGGCTGCGTCTCGTGCACGCTGCGCGCCGATCTGCTGCCGATGCTGTGCACGCTCGCCGCCCGCGCGCACGTGCGTCGCATCGTGCTCGCGCTCGACCCGGCCATCGAGGCCGAGGCGCTGTGCCACGCGATCGACACGGTCGAGGTGACCGGAGTGGCGGACCGGGTCGACGGTCCCGCGAGCCGCAACGTGCGGATCGAGGCCACCCTGACCTGCCTGGACGGACAGCAGTGGCTCGCCGACGCCACCGGCGACGAGGTGCTGGCCGACCGCGGGCTCGCCGCGGCCGACGACGAGCGCACCGTCGCGCAGGTGGCCGTCGGTCAGGTCGACTTCGCCGACGCGCTGGTGGTGCTGGCCACCGAGGTCGACGCGCTCGAGCGCGAACGGCTCGGCGCCGTCCTCGGCAGGCTGGCGCCCGCCGCGCCGGTCGCCTGGCTCGACGAACTCCCGGCCTTCGACGCGGTCGAGATCGGCGCGCTGCTGACCCGAATCCCGGCCGACGCGCGCCGCGGCCGGATCTTCGACGCTCACGCGCCGCTGCTGCGCGGTCAGCCGCCGCTGACCACCGACTGCGGCGTCTCGCTCATCGAGTTCGCCGCGCGCAGGCCGTTCCATCCGGGCCGCCTGCACGACGCGCTGGACGTGCTGTTCGACGGCGTGGTCACCGCGCGCGGCCGGGTCTGGCTGGCCACCCAGCCCGACCAGGTGGTGTGGCTGGAATCGGCGGGTGGTGGTCTGCGCGTGGGCGGCGCCGGTCGCTGGCTCGCGGCGATGGACGCCGAGGAACAGGCCGCGGCCGACCCCGACCGCCGGGCGATGGCCGCGCTGCGCTGGGACGAGCGGTTCGGCGATCGCGATGTGTCGCTGGTGATCCTGGCCCACGACGCCGACCCGGCCGAGATCCGGCACGCGCTGCACTGGGCGCTGGTCGAGGACGACGAGCTGCTGCTGGTCGACCGGGCGCCGGAACGAGTCGCGTTGTGGGAGGACCCCTTCGGCGACTGGCACGAAGACCCCTGCGCCGATCCGTCCGAGGCCGCGGCCACGGCGGGCGAGCGCACCGAGAGAGGAGAAACGTCATGAAAGCGGGTATCCACCCCGACTACCACCCGGTGGTCTTCGAGGATTCGAGCACCGGCAAGCGGTTCCTGACCCGGTCGACCTCGACCAGCGATCGCACCGTCGAGTGGACCGACGGCAACACCTATCCGCTGCTGATGGTCGACGTCACCTCGGATTCGCATCCGTTCTGGACCGGCACCCATCGCAACCTCGACACCCAGGGCCGGGTGGAGAAATTCGAGCGCAAGTACGGAAAGCGCTCGCGCGCGGGCAAGGAGGGCTGAGCCGTGGCCGTACCGAAGCGCAGGATGTCGCGGTCCAACACCCGCAGCAGGCGTTCGCAGTGGAAAGCCGCCGTTCCGCAGCTGGTTCCGGTCACCGTCGGGGGTGTCGAGTACCGGGTGCCGCGTCGTATCGTAGGGGCGGTGCGGAAGGGTCTGATCGACCCGTCGCGGATCTAGATCCGCCCGCACGGGGAGTTCGAGAGCTGGTTCGGAGGGGACAACCCGGATCGGGGATCGGACAACAGCAACGGCCTGCCGGGAAATATCCCGACAGGCCGTTGTCGGCCGCCGAGGATTCAGCCCTCGCGCTCGGCCAGTTCGGCCAGGGCCGCGGCGAGCTGGAAGAACTTGTTGCTGCCGAGATCGGCGATGGTCTTGATCTTCAGGGCCTCGAGCAGCTGCTTGTCGTGCGCCTCGGTCAGGCCGGCCAGGGCCGACGGCGGCGCGGCGAGGATTTCCTTCAGCGTCTTGTTCTCGTATGCCTTGTCGAGAACTTTGTCGAGCACCACGTTGACGGCCATGCGAACTCCTTCGAACGAACCTTGGATGTGCTGGGCGAGACGAATGCGCCCTGGCCGACGATAACCCGCTGAAGGCGCTGGTGGGGGCCGAACGCGCCGTCCGCGACCGGTTCTTCGACCGGTGCTGTCCAGGGGGCTTTCCGCGAGGTCGTTATGCCTGTTCAGCGCCCTATGGGCGGGTTCGGGGCAATCGCTCGGTTAATGATGTGACGCATGCCACTTGGCGTGAGCAGGGCTAACGGCTTGCCCGGCGATTGCTGACAGGCACATAACCGACTCTTGGTTTGTTTTGTGGCACAGGAAAATTCCCCAGCGACTGATGCGGAGTCCTTGGCGGGTATGTACTCTCGTGCGGGAGGGCGGGTTCTCCGGTTAAGGAGAACCCGCTCATCGCCACTTCAGGGGCGGTTTTCGGGCCGGATGTGGCTCGCCGCGAGGGATTTCGCGAGCGGGGCGCCGGTCCACAAATTTTCCGACAAACCGGACGTTAGCTGGTCACCGTGCGGTGACGGTGCGCGCCTCGCGCTGACGTTCGGCCGCGTCTCGCCGATCCGGCGCGATCAGCACCGCGGTGATGGGCACCGTCAGACCGAGCGCGCCGAGCACGAACATCGGGAACACCAGGTCGAACGGCGTGAGGCCGCCCGGCGTCCGGCTGCCCGGATCGATCGTGAACTCCAGTGCGGCGACCGCGGTGTAGTACACCGCGGCGACCCCGAGCGCGAACAGTGTCGAGGCCGCGACCCGCACCAGGACCAGCCGCACGACCTGGAAGGCCCACAGGGTCGCGATGCACAGCGCCATCGACGCCAGCACGGCGACGCCGATCAGGCCCAGCGACTCGTCCACGGTGCCCTGCACCGCGAGCGCGTCCAGGGTCAGGTAGGTCGACAGGCCGACACTGAGGCCCATCGTCAGCCCGCCGACGATCAGCCGCGGCAACTGCGGGGTCCGGCCCGCGATCAGCAGACCGGCCAGCACGCCGACGACCGCGGTGGCCGCCGCCGCCGCGCCGAGCGCGGCGTTGTACCGCAACGTGGTGTCGTGCACCGTGATGCCGAGCAGCGCCACCGAATTGGCCAGCCACAGTCCGACTCCGCCGAGCGAGACCGCCGCCATCGTCAGCCAGAGCAGGCGGAACCGCAGGGAGTACTTCGCGTGCCGCACACAGGCGAACGCCACCAGCGCGCCCAGGATCGACAGATCGAACGCGAGCCAGGCGATGCCGGTGCCGCGGCCGAACGTTTCCGCACCGGTCGCGGCGAGCACCTCAACCACGCCGGCCGGCCTCCTCGAACTGCTGCGGCTCGAGCTGCGCGATGGCGTACTCGGTGACCGCGGCCAGCGCCTGCCTGACCTCGACCGCGTTGCGCGCGTCGATGTCGACGATCGGGATGCCCTCGCGCACCGAGAGCGCTTCGCGCAGTTCGGCGATCGGGAAGCGCGGGGCATTCGGGAAGCGGTTCACCGCGATCAGGAACGGCAGGCCGCGCGCCTCGAAGAAGTCGACCGCGGCGAAACTGTCCTCCAGCCTGCGGGTGTCGATCAGCACCACCGCGCCGATGGCGCCGCGGATCAGGTCGTCCCACATGAACCAGAACCGCTTCTGGCCCGGGGTGCCGAACAGGTACAGCACCAGGTTGCCCGGCAGCACGATGCGGCCGAAGTCCATGGCGACGGTGGTCGTCTCCTTCTCCGGCGTCTCGGCGAGATCGTCGATCCCGTCGGAGAAGTGGGTCACCATCGCCTCGGTGCGCAGCGGAACGATCTCCGATACCGCACCGACGAAAGTCGTCTTACCCGCCCCGAATCCACCGGCCACGACGATCTTGGTCGACGCGACCCGCTGATCGGGGTTCGGGGGGCGCATGCCCTCAGAGGCCACGGAGTCCACGCAAAGTCCTCTCCATCAGTGATCGGCGTTCGTCATAGCTCGCCTGCTCGGTCAGCGTCGAATGCACTCGAAGAATCCCGCCGACTACGAGATCGCCGATCATCACCCGGACCATACCCAGTGGGCGTCCGAGGTATGCAGCTATTTCCGCGACCGAGAGCCGATGTGTGCCCAGTCGCATGATTTCGGTGCGCAGATCCCCTGCGGGCCATTCCATATGTGCGGTGTAGGAGACCGTTTCCACCACTGCCTCCAGCGGCAGCGAGATCGCGGGCTCGGTCCGGCCTGAGGTCAGAGCGTAGGGCCTGACCCGGGTCGTCGGCCGGTTTTCTGATCCGTACGGGCTCGACATCTCACCTCAGCCGGCGGAGCGGGCGGTGGCGGTGACCGCCGAGCCCACCCGGTCGACGAGCAACGCCATCTCGTAGCCGATGCGGCCGATGTCGTGGCTCTTGTTGGCCAGAACCGCCAGGTGCGAGCCGTTTCCGACACTCATCACCAGCAGGTACCCGCGCTGCATCTCGACGATCGATTGCATCACCTTGCCGCCGTCGAACAGATGCGCCGCACCCATCGATAGACTCGCCAACCCCGCCGTCACGGCGGCCAGCTGCTCGGCCCGATCCGACGGCAGGTGCGGGCTGGTCGCCTGCAGCAGGCCGTCCGCCGACACCAGCACCGCGTGCGAGACGCCGGGCACATCCCGGGTGAAGCGGGCGACCAGCCAATTCAGATTCTCGTCCGTGGGGTGCGCGTTGCTCATTCGAGGCCTCCGTCGTTGTACTGGATCTCGGCACGGCCACTGCGGACGCCGCTGAGATGTCTGGTCAAGTTGTTGCGGATCTCCTCGGGATCGCGAGCACCCGCCTCCTCGGCGGGGGCGAGACCGCCGGGGACCAACTGAGCGCCCGGTTTACGGATCGGCAGGCCACCGACGGTGCGCGACGATGTCGGTGGATTGCCCGCGCTGGCCGCTGCCGACCAGCCCGCGTCTCCGGGGGAACTCCATGATGCGCCGTTGCCGCCGGATTCGGCAGTGGCGGAAGCGGGTTCGACGAGCCATTCCGAGACCATCCGCTGATAGATGGGGGTCGGAGCCTCACCGGGCACCGGCTGCAGCCGGGTACTCGTGGTCGGCATCGGGTCCGCCTCGGCGACCGGCGCGGGCGCGGGCTCGGGCGTTCGTTCCGGCTCGGGCAGACGGGGCACCTGCCGCGTCTCGGTGAGTTCGCTGAGCGCGGAGGCGGGAACACGTTGCGGTAGTCCGATCGCCCTGGTCGCCGAGTCGCTCGCCGGGGCGGGCGCCGGGACCGGCAGATCGTCGGTGTCGTGCTCGTGCTCGGCCCACAGCCCGGTCGGCTCCTGGGGCTCGGGCTCGACGGGTTCGGGCGGCTGGCCGTTGAGCGGACGACGCTGCGGCAGTCCGGCACCGGTCAGCGGCACCGACGGCGGCTCGGCGTCCGCGCCGGGACCGAAGCCGGTCGGCACGAGCGGATTCGGGCCGGTCGGCACCAGCGGATTCGGGCCGGCCGGCACCGGCACCACGAGCGGCTGCGGGCCGGTCGGCGACAGGATCGGGTTGGGGCCGGTGATGTCGGCGGGGGTCAGCGCGTGCGGGCCGATGGCCGAGGGTGCCAGGGCGTGCGAGCCGGTCGACACGATCGGGTTGGGGCCGGTCGGCGGACCCGACACCGCGGGCGGCGGCGAGACCAGCGCGCTGGGCAGGTGCACGCTCGCGGTGATGCCCGGCTGCGGCGCCTGGGTGGAGGTGCGCCGCAGGCTGACGGTGATGGTGTGCCGCTTGGCGAGCCTGCCGACGACGAAAAGACCCATCCGGCGGGCGGTCTCGATGGTGACCTCACCACCGGAGGCGAGCCGGTCGTTGGTCGTCTGCAGGTCGTCGGCGGACATGCCGAGACCACGGTCGGTGATCTCGATCAGGTAGCCGCCGTCGACCGCGCGGCCGACGATGACCGCCACCGACGTACTCGGCGGGGAGTAGCGCAGCGCGTTGTCGATGAGCTCGGCGAGCAGATGCTCGATGTCGACCGCGGACTCACCGGCGACGACACCGTCGGGCACGTTGCCGATCTCGACCCGCTGGTAGTCCTCCACCTGGGAGACCGCGCTCCAGAGCATGTCCGACAGCGGCACCGGCGGCAGGTGACCGCGGCGCAGCACGGTACCGGCGAGCACGAGCAGGTTGTCGCCGTTGCGGCGCATGCGGGTGGCGAGGTGGTCGAGCCGGAACAGCGTCTGCAGGCGCGAGGGGTTGTCCTCGTCGTGCTCGAGTTCCTCGATGAGCGCGAGCTGCTGCTCGACCAGCGACTGGCTGCGCCGCGACAGCGTCTCGAACATGTTGCCGATCTGCAGCCGCAGCCGGGCCTGATCGGCGGCCAGATTCAGCGCCTGCTCGTGGATCTCGTCGACGGCGCGTGCGAGCTGGCCGATCTCGTCGGTGGAATGCACGCCCACCGGCGCGATCTCCGGGGTCGCGCCACCGCTGCGGACGACCGCGAGCTCGTCGGGCAGCTTCACGTGCGCGACCTCGAGCGCGTCCCGCCGCAGCCTGCGCACCGGGACGACCAGCGTGCGGGCCACCGCGAGGGCCAGCGCCAGGCCGGCCAGCAGCATGCCGAGCACCAGGGTGGTCTCGCGCAGCGCGCCGGTCTGGGCGTTGGCGGTGTTCGTCTCGAGTGTGTGATCGATGTTGTCGAGCAGGGTGGCCAGGCTCGACGCGTAGGTGTCGGCGCTGACCTGCAGGGTGTTGAGGACCGCGGCGTTGCTGGTCGGGTCGCCGCTGTTCTGGCTGAGCACGCTCATCCTGGTCTGGACGGCGTCCATCATCGCGGCCCTGCTGCCCGCCTTCTCCGGCATGATCATGGCGTAGGTCATGATCGTGGTCATCTCGGAGCCGAGCTCGACCAGCATCCGCGCCCGGGCGCTCTGGCTGCGGCCCGCGTCGGGGGAGACGACCAGCAGGCGCTGGTGGGTGAGGATCCGGCGCGCCTGGTGCAGCGCGGTCAGCTGCAGGAAGTAGCGCTGGACGACGAAGTCCTCGACGTTGGGGGTCTGGGCGAGCGCGTTGGCGATTCGCTCGGCGATCTCGTCGGACTGCTCACCGACCATCGCCGGGGAGCCGCCGCGCACGGTGTTGCGCAGGGTGGCGCCGGTCGCGGTGGCCGCGGTGAGCTCGGTCTGAATGGTCGGCGAGAGCCGGGCCGAGCGCATGGCGCTCTGTACCTCGGCCAGCGCCTGGTCGTAGGTGGTGAGCGCCGCGTCGGTCTGTGGGTCGGCGATCGCACCCCAGTTGGCCGTCGCCGCGACCGCGAGTTGTTCGGTGGCGGTGGCGAATTTGACGACGGGGCGGATGACGGTGGCTTGTTCGGTGGCGGCACTGAGCTGCGTCATCATTTGCAGCTCGTTGTTGATCCGGAGCACGGCGAACGTGGTCGCCAGCATCACCGGCAGCACCAGCACCACACCGACCTTGCGCGTAACCGACCAGTTCGACAGGCTGAATTGCCAGGAGCGCGATGCAGGTTCCATCCGCGTGCGTTGCCTCTGCTTCCACGTGAGACCCCGGCCCGCGCGGGGAGGTCGCGGAGCGATGCGAGCGCAGAACCAACTGGAGGTCTTCTTTTACCGCAGGAAAGATACCCGGCTGGGTGGTCAACGGCAATCCGGACCACACGGTCTGCAATTCGCCGAATATGCGCTGGCACATCGCGACCGCCACGCGGGGGCGTGCCCCTCTCAGTACGTTCTCAGTCGATCACGGCAAACTGAGCACATGCGCATTCTGGTAGTCGACGACGATCGCGCCGTGCGGGAATCACTGCGTCGGTCGCTGAGCTTCAACGGCTACACCGTCGACCTGGCGGTGGACGGCATGGACGCGTTGGAGAAAGTCACCGCGGCCAGGCCCGATGCCCTGGTTCTCGATGTGATGATGCCCAGACTGGACGGGCTCGAAGTGTGCCGCCGGCTGCGCAGCACCGGCGACGATCTGCCGATTCTGGTATTGACCGCCCGCGATTCGGTCTCCGAACGGGTGGCGGGCCTCGACGCGGGCGCCGACGATTATTTGCCGAAGCCTTTCGCGTTGGAGGAATTGCTGGCGCGTTTACGCGCGTTGCTGCGCAGGCGCGCACCCGACCCGGGCGAGGCATCGGAAGCGATGGTGTTCGCTGATCTGTCGCTGGATCCGGTGACCAGAGAGGTCTCGCGCGGCGAACGCGCCATCAGCCTCACCCGCACCGAGTTCTCCTTGCTCGAGATGTTGATGGCCAATCCCCGTCGCGTGCTCACCCGCGGCCGCATCCTCGAAGAGGTCTGGGGCTACGACTTTCCCACCTCGGGAAATGCGCTGGAGGTCTACATCGGCTATTTGCGGCGCAAGACCGAGGCCGACGGCGAGGAACGCTTGATCCACACGGTGCGCGGCGTCGGGTACGTGCTGCGCGAGACCCCTCCGTAGGCGGCCGCCATGGCACCCAAGGAACCCGCTGTCGCCGTCCTGCGACTCCCGCCGGACGCGGGGGAGATGCGCCCACCCATGCCGCTCACCCGCTCGGTGTCGCTGCGCTGGCGGGTGACGCTGCTGGCCGCCTCGGTGGTGCTGATCGCCGTCGCGGTCACCTCCATCGCGGCCTACGCGATGGTGGCGCGCGCGCTCTACGCCGACGTCGACGCCCAGCTCGAGGCCCGCGCGGCCACGATGATCAACAACAACTTCGAGACGCTGGGCTTCCAGTCGATCGTGCTGGCCGGGTTGTTCTCCAATGACGTCGGCGTCGCGCTGATCTACGCCGACCACAAGCCGTACATGCCGCCGCAGCAGACGATCCCGCCGGTCGGCGCGCAGGAGCTCGCGGTCGCCGACGGCAAGATCAACTCGTCGCTGCGCACCGTCGGTGACCAGCGCGTACTCGCCGCGCGCACGCACAGCGGCGCGACGCTGATCATCTCCCAGAAGCTCTACCGCACCCGGGAGGTGCTCGACCGGCTGGCGTGGCTGCTGTTCGTCGTCGGCGCCTGCGGCGTCGTGCTCGCCGCCGCGGCGGGCACCGCGGTGGGCCGCACCGGCCTGCGCCCGATCGCCCGGCTGACCGCCGCGACCGAGCGGGTCGCCCGCACCGACGACCTCACCCCGATCCCGGTCACCGGTGACGACGAACTGGCCAGGCTCACCGAGAGTTTCAACACGATGCTGCGGGCGCTGGCCGAATCCCGGGATCGTCAGCGCAGGCTCGTCGCCGACGCCGGCCACGAATTGCGCACTCCGCTCACCTCGCTGCGCACCAATATGGAGCTGCTCATCGCCTCGGGCAGGCCGGGCGCGCCCCGGCTGCCCGACGAGGACATGGCCGAGCTGCGCGCGGACGTGGTCGCCCAGATCGAGGAGCTCTCGACGCTGGTCGGCGACCTGGTCGACCTGGCCCGCGAGGACGCGCCCGAAACCGTCTACGAGCGGGTGGATCTCGGCGAGGTGGCCGAGCGCGCGCTCGAGCGTGCGCGGCGCAGGCGCACCGGCATCACCTTCACCGCCGAACTGCGCCCGTGGTTCGTCTACGGGCACGAGGCGGGCCTGGAACGCGCCGTGCTCAACGTGCTCGACAACGCGGCCAAGTGGAGTCCCGGCGACGCCGAGGTCAGGATCACCATGCGCCCGGCCGGACCCGGGCTGCTCGAACTGGCCGTCGCCGACGCCGGTCCCGGCATCCCCAGCGGCGAACGCGAGCTGGTGTTCGAGCGCTTCTACCGGACCACGGCCTCGCGCTCGATGCCGGGATCCGGGCTGGGCCTGGCGATCGTCAAGCAGGTGGTCACCAAGCACGGTGGCACGATCGCGATCGACACCTCCGACCGCGGCGGCGCCCTGGTCCGGATCGTGTTGCCCGGTGAGGCCCCCGCGATCCCGGACGAAGCCGAGCCCGGCTCGGTGTGATCGGCCGCGGAGTCTCGGCGAACTGACGGGGCGATCTCAGCCGCCTCTCAGTACCCGTCACGAAGCTGGACAGCAAGCGTGAGGAGACAGACACCATGACCGACGATCCCCAGCAGCGACCTGCTGACCAGCCCGCCGACCCCGGACCGGGCAGCGCGGATCATCCCGCCGAGGCGAGGTTCCCGGGCCAGGGCCCGGCGCCTGCGGACCAGGGGCCCGCGGCCGGCGCACCGTATCCGGGGCAGCAGGCGCCGTACCCCGGCCCCGCCCAGCCCGCCGGCCCGGCACCGGCCTCCGGCCAAGCACAGTCCGGCGGCGGCCATCCCTACGGCCCGGTGCCGCCCCACGCTCCCGAGCAGCCGTACGGCGCCGCGCCCTCCCACAGCGCCGAGCAGCCGTACGGCGCGGCACAGCCGCCCTACGGGTCGGCCGAGTCGCACGGCACGGCACCGCTGCCGGGCGTGTCCGCTTTCGGCGCGCCGCAAGGCCACCAGGCGCCGGGGCAGCCGCCGTTCGGCACGCAGTCCGGCCCGTTCGCCGCCGCGCCTGCGCAGGCGCCGCAGCGCAAGCCGCTGCGGCTCGGACTCGTCGCGGGGGCGACGGCGTTGGCGCTGGTCAGCGGCGGTGTCGGCGGTGTGGTCGGCGTGCTGGCCACCGGCTCGGACCGAGCGCCGGTGACCAACGCGCTCGACGCTCCCAAACCCGCGGTCAACAACGTCGCCAACGCCCCCGCGGGCTCCACCCAGGCGGTAGCTCAGCGAGTGCTGCCCAGCGTCGTGATGATCAAAGTCGCCGGGGCGCGCGCCTCCGGGGAGGGCTCGGGCGTCGTGTTGTCCACCGACGGCCTGATCCTCACCAACAACCACGTCGCCGCCGGCGCGGGCGCCTCGGCGAAGATGGAGGTGGTGTTCAGCGACGGCAGCACCGCGCCCGCCACCATGATCGGCGCCGATCCGGTCTCGGATCTGGCCGTCATCAAGGTCAGCGGCAAGAGCGGGCTGACCCCGATCGAACTGGGCACTTCCGACGGCCTCGCGGTCGGTCAGCCGGTGATCGCGATCGGCTCGCCGCTGGGTCTGGCGGGCACCGTCACCACCGGCATCGTCTCCGCGCTCAACCGCCCGGTCTCGACCAGCGGTGAGGGCACCCCCAGCCAGGTCAACCCGGTGATCGACGCGATCCAGACCGACGCGGCGATCAACCCGGGCAACTCCGGCGGCGCGCTGGTCGACGGTCAGGGCAAGCTGATCGGCATCAACACCGCCATCGCCAGCCTCGGCGGCGAGGCCGCGGGCGGCGCGCAGAGCGGATCGATCGGCCTCGGCTTCGCGATCCCGGTGGATCAGGCCCGCCGGGTCGCCGACGAACTGATCAAGACCGGCCACGCCACCTACGCCCAGATCGGCATCAAGCTGCGGCCGCAGGACACCGCGGCCCGGGTACTCGAGGTCACCCCGGACGGCCCGGCCGCCAAGGCGGGCGTGCCCGCGGGCGCGGTCGTCACCCGGCTCGACGATCGGCCGATCGACTCCGGCGACGCGCTGATCGCGGCGGTGCGCTCGCATCAGCCGGGCGACAAGGTCGAGCTCACCTACACCGACGAGCAGGGTGGCAACGCCAAGACGGTCGAGGTCACCCTCACCGGCGCGGCGGCGGAGGGTGGCCGATGATGCGTTCGAACGCGGCGCTGTCGTGCGTAGGCGCTACGGTGATGAGCATGGACATCGATGCTCCCGTGGCAGGGCGTGCACTGGTTGTTGTCGTCGACGATCGGACGGCGCATGGCGGCGTGGATTCGTTCGGCCCGCTCGTCACCGAACTGCTCAGCGAGGCCGGCTTCCTCGTCGACGCCTCGGTGACGGTGCAGGCGGAAGAGGTCGAGATCCGCAACGCGCTCAATACCGCGGTGATCGGCGGCGTCGACCTGGTGATCTCGGTCGGTGGCACCGGTATGTCGCCGCGCGATGTCACCCCCGAGGCCACCGCGCAGGTGCTCGACCGGGAACTGCCCGGCATCACCGAGGCACTGCGGGCCTCGGGCCGGGTGGCGGGTTCGCTGGACGCTGGGCTGTCGCGCGGTGTCGCGGGCATCTCCGGCAGCACCCTGGTCGTGAACCTGCCGGGTACCCGCTCCGCCATCCGCGACGGCATGGCGACGCTGGGTCCGCTCGCGAGCCGGGTGATCGACGAGCTCTCCGGTTTGGACGAGTGAGGACACGATGACGTCGTCGGACAGCACGTCGCCGCAGGACCAGGAGGCCCTCCGCCGCAAGGCCGCCGAGGCCGCGCGTTTGGCCCGCATCTTCGGTGACGTGCTGCCCGAAACCACCGGCGACGAGCGCGGCGGGCGTTCGGATAACGACGAATGGTTACGTTCGCAGGTGCCACCGCACCACGGGTGACCGTACCGTTATCTACGTAGCCGCTACGTAATAGGCGCTCACCGAAATGTCGTTTTCGGTGTGATTGCGAACAGGTGACAATTCCCCGGGACCACGCGAAAGCGTGGTCCTTTGTCGTATGAGTGTTCGAAACTCGCCAGTAACCACTTCTGGTCCACCCCCGTTGACGCGCGGGATCTCGGATGCATTTATGCACTTCAAAGCATGTGACCATGTGTGGAACTGTGCTGGGTGTCACAATGAAATTTACGAACTCTTTCGTTGCCGGAACGACGGCGCAGCGTTTAATGTTCGCCATCGAGCCATCAACTATTGGTCCCCGCAGTACCCCACTTCTGTGCGTTGAACCACCCGGTGGAACCCTGGCTCGGGTTCGCCACACCGGCCCCGGCCGTATCGTCGAAATAACAGTTGGTTACGTAACGGCAACAAAGGGGCGACACACTGAGCTGGGCCTGTGAGGTCCACCCGTCCGGTCTCGAAAGTCGAGATCGGCTGTTAGACACTGATGAGGGGAAGTATGAGCGAGAACCGCACCACCGGTGTGCGCCGCGGCGCCCGTGCCGCGGGCGTCGGCGCTGCCGCGGCCGCCGTGGCTTTCGGCCTGCTGTCGACCGGTGCCGCCAACGCCGACACCTTCGTGCCGTTGCCGGACGGCCAGAAGGTGAGCCCTGCCGGCGTGACCATCACCCGCACGGGTGAGCACGCTTTGATCTCGCCGTCGCTGGCCGCCAACGGCGCGGGACGCGTCGTCTGGGTCTCCGGCACCGCGCTGGCCGAGGTCGCCGACACCCCCGAGGGCGAGGTCGGCCCCTGGAACGGCCCGTCGGGCCGCCCCGGTTCCAACAACTCCTCCACCCACGGCACCTCCCAGCTGAACACCGGCTACATCGTCGGTTGCCAGGTGAGCATCGCCGACGACGCGATCGGCGCCGGCGTCTCCGGCGGTCTGAGCACCGGTGGCGTGAGCGCCGGCGGCTCGATCGGCGTCAACCTGGGCCCGGGCGAGGTCAAGTTCGTGCAGATCAGCTCGAAGGACATCCAGAAGGCCGGCACCTACGCGATCGATTACCAGGACGCGGAGATCGAGATCCAGGGCTGCGCCGGCTACGCGCAGGCCCGGGCGTACACCGTGGTCGAGATCATCGGTGACAACTACTCGAAGACCACCCTGTACGGCATGCCGTTCAGCATCGGCTGACGTCTTTCGAACCGGCACGAATCTTCTTCTCGCTGCGGCGAACTCAATCCTCGAGGGACATTCCTATGATCAACCGTAAGTTCATGGCGCGGATGGCGGGCGTCAGCGCCGCGGCCACCGTGGCCGTCGGCCTGTTCTCCACGGGCGCGGCCAACGCCGACACCTTCGTTCCCCTGCCGGGCGGCCACATCACCAAGACCCTGTCCGACGGCACCGTCGTCGAGATCAGCCTGGTGGGCGAGTCGGCCAACATCAGCCCGTCGATGGGCTCCACCCCGGTGCACCGCAACGCGTGGGTCTCCGGTAGCGCGCAGGTCACCGTCTCCGACGGCGGCTCGGGCAAGATCTTCCCGGGCTACACCGTGGGTTGCCAGGTGAACATCGCCGGCGGCGGTGTCTCCGGCGACGCGACGGTCGAAAGCGACTGGGAGGGCAACGCTTCCGGTGGCGTCGGCACCGGCGGCGAGCTCTCGCTCGGCCCCGGCCAGTCGAAGTCGTTCTACATTCTCGACATCGAGAAGGCCGACGACTACGGCAGCGAGTCACACGGCAAGTCGAACAAGTTCAAGGACGGCGCCGGCTCGGTGACCTGGTCGGATTCGACCATCGGCCTGACCGGCTGCGGCGGCTACGCGCAGGCTCGTGCCTTCGTGAGCGTCGAGGTCGAGACCGACAACGTCATCAGCTGGGTGACCCTGTGGGGTCAGCCGTTCAGCCTGGGCTGATCTGTTCGATCACGAACACCACGGGCCGGTCGCGATTGCGACCGGCCCGTTTTGTTGTGCCGTCGATGGCATAGCGCTGGACATTGCGGGGTCCCCTCATTATGTTTGTGGCGAAATGACTGCTGTTGTGGTCGTTATCACCACGAATTTCGTGCTTTTCAGCTTCTCGATACACCTCCCGGCTGGGCGAATCTGCCCTGTTGCCAGCGACGCGGTCCGCGGACCCGTCTGGGCTGGGTCCGGGCGCAGCACAGATATCGACCTCGACGGTCGAGGTCGATTTTGCGTACACCTCGAGGGGAAGTATGAGCGAGAACCGCACCAACCGCGTGCGCCGCGGCGCCGTCGGCGCCGGCGCCGCAGTGGCCGTGACGATCGGCCTGCTGTCGGCCGGTGCAGCCGATGCGGATACCTTCGTTCCGTTGCCGGACGGCGAGAAGCACGGCCCCGGCGTTCATCTCAGCCGGACCGGCGAGCACGCCCTGGTCTCCCCGTCGCTGGCCGCCAACGGCGCGGGCCGCGTCGTCTGGGTGTCGGGCAACGCGCGGGCCGATGTGCAGGAAACGCCGGAGGGCGAGGTCGGCCCGTGGAACGGTCCGTCGAATCGTCCCGGCTCCAACAATTCCTCGACACACGGTGCATCGAATCTGAACCACGGCTACATCGTCGGTTGCCAGATCAGCATCGGTGACGACGCGGTCGGCGCCGGCCTGTCCGGCGGCCTGTCCACGAGCGGCCCGAGCGCCGGTGGCTCGATCGGTCTCAATCTCGGCCCCGGCGAGGTCGCCTTCGTGCAGATCGATGCCAAGGACATCCTCAAGCCCGGCGTCTACTCGGTGGAATACCAGGACGCGGAGATCCAGATTCAGGGCTGCGCCGGCTACGCCCAGGCACGGTCGTACACCGTGGTCGAGATCATCGGCGACCACTACTCCAAGACCACGCTGTACGGTGCGCCGTTCAGCATCGGCTGATCGCGGCCGAACCCGAAAATCTGGCTACCGCACACGAATTCACCCTCGAGGGGTCAACTGTGACGATCAACCGTAAGAGCATGTCGCGCGCCGCCGGGATCACGGCCGCGGCGACTGTGGCGCTGGGCTTGTTCTCCACCGGTGCGGCCGATGCCGACACCTTCGTTCCGTTGCCGGGCGGGCATATCACCAAGACTCTGTCCGATGGCACCGTCGTCGACATCAGCCTGGTCAACGAATCGGCCAATATCAATCCGTCGCTGGGCTCCACACCGGCCCATCGCAATGCCTGGGTCTCCGGCAGCGCGCAGGTGACCGTCTCCGGCGACGGGGGCGGCAAGATCTTCCCCGGCTATACCGTCGGCTGCCAGGTGAACATCGCCGGTGGCGCGGCCGCCGGCGGCGCCGAGGGCGAAAGCGATTGGGAAGGCACTGTCTCCGGCGGCGTGACCTCCGGCGGCGAACTGACCGTCGGCCCCGGCCAGTCCAAGTCCTTCTACGTTCTCGATCTGGAACAGCCCGACGACTACGGCAACGAGTCCCACAAGACCCGCAACGCCTTCAAGGGCGGCAGCGGCTCGGTGACCTGGGCCGACGAGACCATCGGTCTGTCGGGCTGTGGTGGGTACGCCCAGGCGCGCTCGTTCGTGAGCGTCGAGGTGGAGACCGACAACGTGATCAGCTGGGTCACCCTGTGGGGTCAGCCGTTCAGCCTCGGCTGACGCAGGCCACCAGCGCACCCGACGAGGTCGGGGCCGAGTTCCCGGAACCGGCCCCGACCTTCGTCGTCGAGGCAGCTCAGCGGGTGTGTTCGCCGTTGCTGGTCGCCGACTCGGTGGCGATGCCGTGCTTGCCGTTCGAGGTGTTGCCCTGCTCGGCCAGCAGATCCCGGATCTGGATGAGCAGCTCGTTCTCGGAGAGCTTCTCGTCGGCCTTGGAGAAGCGCTTCTTCGCCATGGTCGCGGGCAGCACCAGCACGAAGTACAGGATCACGGCGATCATCAGGAAGTTGATGCCCGCGGTGATGATGGGCCCGATCTCGACGAAGGTGGCCGGTTTGTCGGCCACCAGCTGGATACCCAGCCCCATCTCGTTGGACCCGCCGAAGACCGCGAGCAGCGGATTGACGATCCCGTTGGTGAACGCGGTGACGATGGCCACGAACGCGGTACCCATCACGACGGCGACGGCCAGGTCGATCACATTGCCGCGGAGCAGGAAATCCTTGAAACCTTTGAGCATTGCCGATGTCTCCTTCGTCGAGGAGCCGGCCGGGGGCGCTGTGCTCCTGGTTCGAATGCGCTGAACGGTCGAGCAGGTTCGTGTGTGATGCTAATCAGCATTGCGGCAAATTTCTCGCGAACAGTGCCCAGGTGGCGTCCACGGTGCGGGCCGGCGGGGTCAATGGAAGACGACCGTGAGCGCCGTTCGTAACGAGGCACCGGCCACCGCCGTGGCGTATTCGGCGTCCAGCGCGACCAGGACCACCCGTTCCGCGCCCGAACGTCGCTCGCCCGTCGCGGTGACGAGGACCACGGCGGCGTCGGTGGCCAGCGTGCGGGCGGGCTTGCTCGCACCCGGTCCGCCCGAGTCTTCGACGCCGACGACATCGACCCGGTCGCCCGCGCGCAACACCTCGGCCACCGCGGAATCCGCCAGGCGGATGGGCACGATCCGGGCGTCGGGGGAGCCCGCCGCGGCCGCGGCCAGCCGCGGGCCGACAACGCGCAGATCGGTGAAGGTTTCGCCGGCGTGCATCGCGCCGGTGAGTGTCGCGCCGACCAGGACGGCGGTATCGGTGACCGAACCCGAAGGCAGCGAACGGGATTCGAGCCGGTCGACGCGCAGATCGTCGGCGGTGAGCAGTCGGCCCGGAGCCAGCTCACGGGCGGCGACGACGACGTCGTGCCGGGTGGTGCCGGGATCGCCCCGGACGAACAGCGCGAGGGCGAGCAGCGCGAGCACGGCGGCCGCGATGCGCCGCGCGAGCAGCGCATCGGCCCAGGCCGGGCGGTTACCGAGGGCGAAACGCCAGGAACTGCCACGTCCCAGATCGGCGAGACTGCGAGTCATGCCCGAAGCCTAGGAGCGTGGCAGTGCGGATCAGCCGCCGAAAGTGCTGGTTGTGGACAACTTCGGGGCTGTGGACAAACCGGCGGAGATCAGCTCGCGGCGGCGGGCGTCGAGCTGGTGCTGGTGCTGGTGGAGCTGCTGCCGTTGGTGCTGCCGCTGTCCGCGGAGGACTTCGCGGGCTCGCTCGCGGTGGACGCGCCACCCCGGCTGTCGGTGCGGTAGAAACCGCTGCCCTTGAACACGATGCCGACCGAGTTGAACAGCTTCCGCAGCTTCCCGGAACACTGCGGGCACTCCGTCAGCGTATCGTCGGAGAAGGACTGAACGATGTCGAAGCGGTTGTCACACTCGGTGCACGCGTATGAATAAGTTGGCACAGGATCCTCCGCAAGTCTCGTCGATCTAGCACTCTACCGCCGACACTGCCAACGTCGGAAATCGCCGTTTCATTCCGGCGGAACGGGCCGGTCACCGCCCAGTTCACGCAGCCCACCGCCGGGCGTCAGCGCCCACCCCATCCGCCGGTCGTGCGGTTCCTCCGGCAGCCGGTCGACGAGTTCATTATCCCGGACGACGGCGATCAGGCGAGTGCTGTTTCCGACGGCGCCCAGCGTGCGGTCGTAGTACCCCGCTCCGCGGCCCAGCCGGACGCCCCGCCGGTCCACCGCGAGCGCGGGCACCAGGATGGTCGCGGCGGTGGTCACGGTGGCGGGCGGCAGCGTCGCCGTGGTCGGTTCGAGCAGACCGAAGCGGGCCTTGCGCAGCGAATCGGGACCCTCGTAGCGGGCCCAGCTCAGCGGTCCCGGCCCGCCGGTCACCGGCAGCAACACCGTGGCGTTGCGCACACGCAGCGCGTCGAGCATGCGCAGATCGCCGGGCTCACCACGGATCGGGACATAGGCGCAGACCACGTCGTCGGCCCCGGCCAGCGGGCCGATCGCGGCGGCCAGCGCCGCGGCCTCGCGTGCGTGATCGGCGGGCCCGACCAGCGCTCGTTCGGCGAGGATGTGGCTGCGCCATGCATATTTGGTGCGCTCACCGGGCATCTCCACAGCGACCACCCTAAGCTCTTGCCGACGCCGGATCGTCGCGACGGGCGATCGGACGGCACGCTGAATGGATAGGGTATGCGCATGACAGACAAGACTTCCGGTTTCCGCACTGCGGTGGTACCCGCGGCCGGACTCGGGACGCGGTTTCTGCCTGCTACCAAGACGGTGCCCAAGGAATTGCTGCCGGTGGTCGACACCCCCGGCATCGAGCTCGTCGCCGCCGAGGCCGCCGATTCCGGCGCCGAGCGGCTGGTGATCGTGACCTCGCCCGGCAAGGACGGCGTCGTCGCCCATTTCGTCGAAGACCTGGTGCTGGAGAGCACCCTGGCCGAGCGCGGCAAGTTCGCCCTGCTGGAAAAGGTCCGCAAGGCCCCCGGTCTGCTCGATGTGACCTCGGTCGTGCAGGAGGAGCCGCTGGGGCTGGGCCACGCGGTCGCCCAGGCCGAGGCGGTGCTCGACGACGACGAGGACGCCATCGCGGTGCTGCTGCCCGACGACCTGGTGCTGCCGTGCGGCGTGCTCGAGACCATGAGCCGGGTGCGCCGGGAGCGCGGCGGCTCGGTGCTGTGCGCGATCGACGTGCCGAAGTCGCAGGTCAGCGCGTACGGCGTCTTCGATGTCGAGGAGCTGACCGAGGGCGCCGAGACCGACGTGCTGCGAGTCAAGGGCATGGTCGAGAAGCCCGAGCTGGCCGACGCGCCGTCGACGCTGGCCGCCGCGGGTCGCTACCTGCTCGACCGCGTGATCTTCGACGCGCTGCGCCGGATCACGCCGGGCGCGGGCGGGGAATTGCAGATCACCGACGCGATCGCCCTGCTGATCGCGGAGGGACACCCGGTCCATGTGGTCGTCCACCGTGGGTCGCGCCACGATTTGGGTAACCCGGGCGGCTATCTTCGAGCTGCCGTCGATTTCGCCCTCGAGCGGGAGGAATACGGCCCGCAATTGCGCGAGTGGCTGAAGTTCCGGCTCAGCCCGGAGTGGGACCCCAACTCCCCGAACGCGTAAGCGCGACAAGCGATGGACACATAGACACAGGAGCTCGATGCGCTCGGTTGAGGATCAGCTGATCAAGGTCACCGCGGCCGCGGTCGCACCCAGGCCGGTCCGGGTCGCGATATCCGAGGCCCAGGGTCTGCTGTGCGCGGAGGACGTCGTCACCGAACGGCCGCTGCCCGGCTTCGATCAGGCCGCCATCGACGGCTACGCGGTGCGCAGCGTCGACGTCTCCGCCGCGGGCACCGACGTGCGCGACGAGGCGGGCGAGCTGATCGACCTCACCCTGCCGGTGGTCGGTGAGGTGGTCGCCGGTTCGCGCCAGCCCATCCGGTTGCAGCCGCGCCAGACCGTGCGCGTCGACACCGGCGCCCCGCTGCCGACCCTGGCCGACGCGGTGCTGCCGCTGGACTTCACCGACGGCGGCCGGGCCAGGATCAAGGTCTTCGAGCCGGTCCGCTCGGGCGACTACGTCCGCCGCATCGGCGACGACGTGCAGCCCGGCGATGTCGCCGTCCGCGCGGGCACCATCATCGGCGCCGCCCAGGTGGGGCTGCTGGCCGCGGTCGGGCAGGACAAGGTGCTGGTGCATCCGCGGCCGCGGCTGTCGGTGATCTCCATCGGCGGCGAGCTGATCGATATCGATCGCACGCCCGGCCCCGGTCAGGTCTACGACGTGAACTCCTACGCGCTGGCCGCGGCCGCGCGGGACGCGGGCGCCGACGTCAACCGGGTCGGCATCGTCAGCGCGGATCCGCGCAGGCTGCGCGATGTGGTCGAGGGTCAGCTGGTGCGCTCGGAGGTCGTGGTGATCGCCGGCGCGGTCGGCGGCTGGGCCTCGGACCAGGTGCGCGAGGCGCTCGACGGGCTCGGCGAGCTCGAGGTGGACCGGGTGGCCATGCACCCGGGCTCGGTGCAGGGCTTCGGCCGGCTCGGCCGCGACGAGGTCCCGACCTTCCTGCTGCCGTCGAATCCGGTGAGCGCGCTGGTGGTGTTCGAGGTGATGGTGCGTCCGTTGATCCGGATCGCGCTGGGCCGTCGGCAGCCGATGCGCCGGATCGTCAACGCCCGCACCATCACTCCGATCACCTCGATGCCCGGTCGCAAGGGCTACCTGCGCGCGCAGCTGCTGCGCGACGAGGCCACCGGTGACTACCTGGTGCAGCCGCTGGGCAACGGCAACGGTGGGTCCTCCCATCTGCTGGCGACGTTGGCCGAGGCGAACAGCCTGATCGTGGTGGAGCCCGACGACACCGATTTCCGCACCGGTGACGAGGTGCGGGTCGCGTTCCTGGCGCAGCGCGGCTGAACAGTGGACTCGATGAACGTATTCCGGGCAGGTCAGCATCCCGGATGGCCGGCCCGGCTCGGTCCGGTGATCGTCGCGGGCGGACAGGTCACGCTGCGCCCGGTGCGCTTCCGTGACGCCGCCGCGTGGAGCCGGATCCGGCTGCGCGATCGCGACCATCTGGAGCGCTGGGAGCCGACCGGACGCGGGAGCTGGGAGGCGCGCAATCACGCGTCGAACTGGCCGTCGCTGTGGACGAGCCTGAAAGCCGAGGCCAGGCGGGGTGCGATGATCCCGTTGGTGATCGAGGTGAACGGCCAGTTCAGCGGACAGCTGACCATCGGCAATATCGTGCGCGGCGCGCTGCGCTCGGCCTGGATCGGTTACTGGGTGGCCAAGGATCTCGGCGGTCAGGGTGTGGCCACCGCCGCGCTCGCGCTGGGACTCGATCACTGCTTCGGGCCGGTCGGGCTGCACCGGGTGGAAGCCACGGTGCGGCCGGAGAACCTGGCCAGCCAGGCGGTGCTGCGCAATGTCGGATTCCGCGAAGAGGGTTTGCTGCGCCGCTATCTCGATGTGGACGGCGAATGGCGCGATCATCTGCTGGTGGGCTTGACGGTCGAAGAAGTCATGGGCACCGTCGTGGATCGCCTGGTCAGAGAGGGTCGAGCGGCACTGCCGTGAAATTTCTGTTACTCATGTGGCAGGTGTGCACGGCGCGCCTGCCGCGAGGGCAGGCGCGCCCGAATTAACCTACGGACGTCGGTAGTGCGTCCAACTATGGATAAACGCGCAGGCGGGGACGGGAGGTGATGACCGCGATGCCGAATTCGATCCTGTGGATCGGACTTGTGGTGCTGTGGGTCTTCGTCCTGTTCCCGATCCTGGCGGACCGGCATCCCCGGATCCGCCGCACCACCGATGCCGCACTCGCCACGCGCGTGCTGCACCGTGGCGGGGCCGAACGACGGATTCGCATCGGGGCGGCAGGCGGTCACGAGAGTGACCCCGACTACCGCCCCCGTGTGCTGACCAAGCGCCCCCACCGTACTGATTCGGAGGATCGGATGACGACATCGGCCGACGAGCCCGTCACCGAAGCTGACGACGAGTTGCTCACTCCCACACCGGAACTGGAAGCCGCGTCGACGGAAGAGGCAGACCTCGACGACACCGTGGCCGAAGACCGCGCCGCGGCCGCGGATGCCGCGGATGCCGCGGATGCGCCGATCGATGACGCTGCGGCGGAGCCGGACACCGACGACGCGACGGCCGCGGCCGACGACGCGACCGACCCGCCCGTCGCCGCGCGTATCCCACCGGCCCCGCCCGCCCGCCTCGAGGACGTCGCCGAGGAGACCACCGACGCGGCGGCCGACGACGACGAGGACTTCGTGCCGAACCGGCGCGGGCGCGGTGGCTACGACCCCGAGGCCGACGCCATCGCGCGCGCCGCCCGCTACAGCTTCCGGCAGCGGGCGGTGCTCGGCCTCATCATCGCCACCATCCTGTTCGCCGCGTTCGGCCTGCTGCTGAATTCGATGTTCTGGTGGGCGTGCGGGCTGTCCACGGCCGTGCTGGTGGGCTATCTGGCCTACCTGCGCAAGCAGGTCCACGTGGAGGAGGAGATCCGCCGCAGGCGTGCTGCTCGCCTCACCCGGGGCAAGCGCCGCGAGGCCACCGCCACCCCCGAGGCGGCCACGACGCGGCGCACCATGGACCGCGATACCGCGCGTGCCCTGCGCCGCCGTTCCACCCTGCTCGACACCGACGACGAGGACCCGATGTTCGAGCACCTGGAAACCTTCGATCCGGCCACCGCACGCGCGCTCCGCACCCGGGTCGAAGACCTCGGCCGCGCAGTCGGCGAATAACTGGTCGAACCACGCAGAACAGCAGGTCAGAGTACCGATTCGGTATCTGGGCGCAACGCCTGATACAGTGTCACAGCGCGGTTCGCCAGAGCCGCACGGGGCTATAGCGCAGTTGGTAGCGCGTCTCGTTCGCATCGAGAAGGTCAGGGGTTCGATTCCCCTTAGCTCCACAACGAAGGGCCCGGTCGGCAGACCGGGCCCTTCTGCTTTTCCGGCCGTCGGCCGTGCCCGGCAGCGGGTGGATCCTACGCGGCGGGCCCCGTGCGAACATGCCCATAAAAATATGGTTTGCGCCGTTTACCGCGCGGGTACTTCGTTTCTGTCGGACCGATGAATAGTTACCGACGCGTATGCGAATGACTCGTTCTGCGTTCCGCATTTCGAATGGCCCGATATGAGGGCTGGGTCGTATAGACTCACCTGGAATTTATTACCCAGGTCACAATTTCACGGCCACCTCGTCCTGCTCACTTACAGCGAACCGCTATCGGTGTGCGGTGTATTTGCGGACCCTGCCGGCAGGCATTAACGTTTTCGGAAACTGGATAATCCGAGCAGGACCGCGAGCGCTCGCGCTCATCAAGTTCGCTGCCGGGGAGGAATCGGTTCATCAGCGAACAGAGGTGACGGCACCAGCGGGAGAGGTGCCGAACGCGTCTGTCGGAGTATCAGGGGCAATTCATGACAGCGGTCGTCGCGGTTCGCGCCGTGCCGGAGGAAATTCCGAATACCAACCCGTCGTTCGCTTTTCGCGGGGTCGCGGTGCTCGCCACGATCGCCGCGATCGCGCTGACCGTGACGGCGGGACGCTACGAGTTCTTCGGCGACGAGCTCTACTTCCTCTCCGCGGGCAGGCGGCTCGACTACACCTACGCCGATCAGGGCGTGGTGGTGCCGCTGTTCGCCTGGATCGCCGACCTGCTCGCGCCGGGATCGACGACGGCGCTGCGGTTCCCCGCGGTCGTGATGGGCGTCGGCTCGGTCGTCGTGTCGGCGCTGATCGCCTACGAACTGCGGGGCAGCCACCGTGTGCAGCTGCTGGCCGCCGGCACCTACGCGACGTCGTATCTGGTGGCCACGCAGGTCGTGCTGAGCACCTTCTCCTTCGACGCCACCTTCACCGCCGTGATCACCTGGCTGTTCATCCGCTGGGTGCGGACCCGGCAGGACCGGCTGCTGATCATCGCCGGACTCGTTGCCGCCCTGGACATGCAGGTGAAGTGGATGATCCCGCTGGTCTGGGCGTGCCTCGGGCTGGCCGTCGTGCTGTGCGGCCCCCGCGAGATCCTGCGCAGGCCCGCGCTGTGGGTGGCGACCGGTATCCTCGCCGCCTCCCTGATCCCGATCCTGATCTGGCAGTCCCAGCACAACTGGCCGCAGCTGGCCATGGGCTCGATCATCGGCGCGGAGCAGGACGCGACCGGCTACGGTCCGCCGGGATTCTTTCCGCAGTGGCTCGGCTTGGCGGGCGTACTCGGCGCGTTGTTGCTCGCCTTCGGATTTTGGGCGGTGTACAAGCAGGAATCGCTGCGCCCGTATCGGTTCATCGCGGTGGCGCTGGTGATCATGACCGTATTCGTCGTCGTCACGCACGGTCGGCCTTATTACCCGACGGGCTTCTTTCCCGCCATGTTCGCCCTCGGTGCCGTCGGCCTCTGGCAGTTCGACCGTAAACGGTGGATGAACTTGGCATTGATTCCGCTGGCTGGAATCTCGGTGGTGACATTCATTGCCATGATCACCGTGACGCCGCTGCCGCCGAGTTGGCGCATTCAGGCCGAGGACGCCATCGATCTCGGCTTCCGCTCGGCATTCTGGGGAACCACCAATTGGTCGGAAATGGTGTCCGCCGTCGGCACCGGCTATCACACGCTGACGCCCGCGGAAAAGGCGAACTCCGCGGTGGTCGTGCAGGGGTACTGGCAGGCGGGTGCCGTCGAGCAGTTCGGGGCGCGGTACGGGCTGCCCGCCACGTACAGCCCGAGCCGGGGCTTCGGCTTCTTCGGCCCGCCGCCGGACTCGGCCACCTCGGTGATCTACCTCGGGCTCGACACCGCCGAGGCAGACCTGCGCGCCCGGTTCACCGAGGTGGAGCGCGTCGCACACCTCGACGATCCGATGGGGATCCCCGGCATCGACCGGATGGTCGCGGTCTGGCGCTGCAAGGGACCGAAGCAGCCGTGGTCGGTCATGTGGGACGACATGACGACCCTGTACTTCGACCTCGGGCTCTGGCGCGACCCCAGGGCCACCACCCGGCCCACCCGCTGAGCGGCGGGCGGCTCAGAACACCAGGCCGCGCAGGGCCAGGAAACGCAGGCCGCCGACCAGCGCCATCACGACGAGCACGGCACCCGCCTGCGTCGTCTGACCGAGGCCCGGCGCCAGTGATTCCAGCCCGGCCAGGGCGGCGGAGCTGGTCAGCAGGCCGATGAGGGCCAGACCGCCGCCCTGGCATTGCGCGGTGAGCCGGCCCACCCGGTCGGCCGCCCGGAAGGTGAGCTGACGGTGTAGCTCGTTGGCGATCACGGTGCTCACGAGCGAGCCCGCGATGTTGGCGACCAGCGGTCCCAGTCCAGCGCAGGCCACGAACAGCGCGACGTAGGCGATATTGCTGGCACCGCCGACGAGCGCGAAGCGGATCAGCTGCGCGAGGGGGTGATCGCCGCGCAGGAACGGCCACGCGCGGCCGGACCGGTCGCCGCGCGGCAGCACGACGAGGGCGGGACGCAGGGGCGAGGCGGCGAAGGCGGTGCTGTTCACGAGGACTACCGTCGCCGTCCGCGCTGACGCCGACCTGACGCCGGACTGACATGCCGCTGGCGCGGCGCGCGGCGGCGGCGTCAGCGGGGGTGTCAGGGCGGTGTCAGCCCGGTATCAGGTCCACCGGCGACGGTGATCACCATGAACAACACAGCAATCGCGGCCTCCGGGCTGCGCAAGGCGTACGGGGACAAGACGGTCCTCGACGGCATCGACCTCCGCGTCGACGCGGGCACGATCTTCTCGCTGCTCGGCCCGAACGGCGCGGGCAAGACCACCACGGTGAACGTGCTGACCACCCTGCTGACCGCCGACGGCGGCACCGCGCGGGTGGCGGGCCACGACCTCGCGACCGACACCAAGGCCGTCCGCAAGGCGATCGGCGTCACCGGCCAGTTCGCCGCCGTCGACGACCTGCTCACCGGCGAGGAGAACCTGCGGCTGATGGCCGACCTGCACCGCCTGCGCGGGCAGGCGGGCAAGCGGGTGATCACCGGACTGCTGGAACGCTTCGACCTGGTCGAGTCCGCGCGTAAGCCGGCCGCGAGCTACTCCGGCGGGATGCGCCGGAAGCTGGATCTGGCGATGACCCTGGTGACCAGGCCCGAGATCGTCTTCCTCGACGAGCCGACCACCGGCCTCGACCCGCGCAGCAGGCGCACCATGTGGGACATCGTGCGCGAACTGACCGCCGACGGCGTGACGATCTTCCTCACCACCCAGTACCTCGAAGAGGCCGATCAGCTGGCCGACCGGATCGCCGTGCTGGACCAGGGCCGCATCGTCGCCGAGGGCACCGCCGAGGAACTCAAGCGCCGCATCCCCGGCAGCCACATCCGGCTGCGCTTCGCCGACGCCACGGAATTGGCGACCGCGGCGCGGATCCTGCCGGGCGCCACTCCCGACGAGGACGCGCTGGCCCTGAACGTCCCCGGTGACGGTGACTCGACATCCCTGCGGGCCCTGCTGGATCAGCTGGCCGCGCACGCGCTGGAGGCCGAGCAGGTCTCCCTGCGCACCCCTGACCTCGACGACGTCTTTCTCGCCCTGACCGGGCACCCCACCACGGAGGCCGAAGCACGATGAGCACCCGCACCGCACCCAGCACCCTGTCCGCCGCGCTGTTCGACGCCTCGGTCATGTTGCGCCGCAACTTCACCCACATCACCCGCTCGCCGGTCACCATCTTCAACGCGGCGCTGATGCCGGTGATGATGATGCTGATCTTCGTCTATGTCTTCGGCGACGCCTTCGACGTCGGCGAGAACTACATCGACTACGCGGTGCCCGGCATGCTCATGCTGGCCATCAGCTACGGGCTGTCCGGCACCGCGGTGTCGGTGAGCTCCGATATGACCAAGGGCGTCATCAACCGGTTCAAGGTCATGGACGTGTCCCGGGGTGCCGTGCTGACCGGGCACGTGGCCGCGAGCATGCTGACCAATGTCGTCGCGATCACCGCCGTGCTCGGGGTCGGTTTCGCGCTGGGGTTCCGCTCGCCGGCGACCGCGGTGCAGTGGCTCGGCGCGCTCGGGGTGCTGCTGGCGACGGCCTTCGCCGCCGCCTGGCTGACCGTCGCGCTCGGCATGGCCGCGAAGACTCCGGAGGCGGCCGGGATGTCGGTGGTGCCGTTGATCATGCTGCCCTTCCTGAGCAGCGCGATCGTGCCTGCCGACAAGATGGGCCAGGGCATCCGGCAGTTCGCCCAGTATCAGCCCTTCACCCCGATCATCGAGTCGGTGCGCGGCTTCCTGACCGGGCAGCCCTCCGGCGGCCACACCGTCGCGGCACTGGCCTGGTGCGCCGGGTTCGCCGTCGTCGGTTACCTGTGGTCGCGGGCGAGCTTCACGAAGCGAGCGTGATCGCGACCAGCTCGGCCGGATCAGCGTCCGCACCCACCCGCATCGCCTCGGTGAACTCCTTGTCACCGAGGCGATCTCGTGCGGTCGCCTCGATGCGGGCCGCGTCCGGGTGGGACAGATCGGGGACGCCGCGCGTGGCGGTGCTCGCCGCCAGTAGTCGAGCGGCCTGCTCGTATTGCTCGGACCGCAAGGCCAGGTCGGCGATGCCGATGAGGACGTGGGCCATCAGGGGAGCGTGGCCGGCCAGGGTCGCCGCCCGCACGGCCGAGGCGTGTCGGGCACGCGCCTCGTCGAGGTCGACGGCCAGGTAGCCGAGCAGGACATGCAGCAGCGCACTGACATTCGGCTGGTCGGCATCGCTGCCGAGCAGGCCGCGCGCGAGGTCGATCTGCTGATGCGCCGGTTCGGTCTCGCCGTTCCAGCGGGCCAGTTCCGCCCGGGTCAGGGCGACTTCGGCCAGCGCGGTCGGCCAGCCCGCCCGGTCCGCGCAGCGCTGCGCGTCGGCCAGCGCCGCCGCGCTCGCCTCGGCGTCGCCGAGCCGCCAGTACAGCTGGGCCTGCCGGGTCCGCATGCCGACCACGTCCTCGATCGCGCCGACCTCGGTGACCACCGCGATCGCCTGCTCGTAGAGCTCACTCGCGGCGGCGAATTCGCCGCGCATGGCGGTCCGGCTCGCCAGTTCGGTCAGCGCGAACGACATCCCCCAGCGCTCACCCAGCGCGCGGAACTCGGTCAGCGCCTGCTCGAGGTACTCGTCGGCTTCCGGGCCGTCGTGGCCGAGCACGGTGCGCAGCTTGCCCAGTTGCAGCCGCGCCAGGGCGCGGGCCCAGGGGTCCTCGTCGGTGAGCACCGCTTCGAAGGCGGGGAGATAGGCGTCGGGGCCCTGGAGCATGTGTTTCAGCGCGGCGGTGAAGCGCAGCGCCGGATGGCCGCCCCGGCTGTCGCGGCCGTACTCGTAGGCCTTGTCGATCCATTCGGCCACCTGGTGCTCGTCATTGCGTCCCGAGGTCACGAAGTGCACGACCAGGCCGTAGACGGTGGCCCTGGTCTCGTCGTCGACCTCACCGGACAGTTCGGCGGCCGCGATGACCAGCTCGGTGCCCTCGGCCTTGTGCCCGCCCAGCCACCAGTACCAGCCCGCGGCTGCCGCGAGCCCCATCGCCCCGGCGGTGTCGGCGGCCGCGAGCGCGCCGCGCATCGCGGCCGCGATGTTGTCGTGTTCGGCGTCGAGCACGGCGAGCCACTCCAGCTGTTCGGCGCGGCGCAGGTGCGGTTCGGCGGTGGCGGCCAGGCCGGCGAAGTACGCCTGGTGGGCCCGGCGGGCCGACTCGGCGTCGCCGGCTTCGACCAGGCGGTCGGCGGCGTACTGCTTGATCGTCTCGAGCAGGCGATAGCGCGGGGCGGGGTCCTCGGTGACGACCAGCAGCGACTTCTCGGCCAGCGCGGTGAGCAGGTCGAGCACCTCCCACTGCTCGACCTGCGCACCGGCGCACACCTGTTCGGCCGCTTCCAGACTCGCGCCACCGGCGAACACCGACAGCCGCGACAGCACCCGGCGTTCGGCGTCGCTGAGCAGCTCCCAGCTCCAGTCGACCACCGCGCGCAGCGTCCGGTGCTGCGCGATCGCGGTGCGGCTGCCACCGGTCAGCAGCCGGAACCGGTCGTCGAGCCGGTGGGCGAGCTGATCGAGGGACATGGTGCGCAAGCGCGCCGCGGCCAGCTCGATCGCCAGCGGAATGCCGTCGAGCGCCCGGCAGACGCGCGCCATGGTCGCCCAGGTGTCCGGATCGGTGCCGAGGTCGGTGCGCACCGCGCTCGCCCGGTCGCGCAGCAGGGCGACGGCGGGGGAGGACTCGATCTCGCGCGGCTGCGCCACGGCGGCGGGCAGGCTCAGCGGCCGCACCTGCCACAGGGCCTCGCCGGTGATGCCGAGCGGTTCCCGGCTCGTGGCCAGGATGCGCAGCCGGGTGCACTCGCCGAGGATCCGATGGGCGAAGGTCGCCGCCGCCTCGATCACGTGCTCGCAGTTGTCCAGGATCAGCAGGGTCTCGCGGTCGCGGATCGCCGCGACGAGCCGGTCCATCGGGTCGGCGGTGGAGGCGCTGCCCAGCAACGCGTCCCGGAGACCGAGGGCGGCCAGCGCCGCCTGCGCCAGGTCGCCGTCGCTGTCGGCGGCGGCCAGTTCCACCAGCCAGGCGCCGTCGGGCAGGTCACCGAGCATGGTCCGGGCGGTCTCCACGGCGAGCCGGGTCTTGCCCGATCCGCCCGGACCGGTGAGCGTGGTGAGCCGGTGCGCCGCGATGAGTTCGCGGACCACGGCGATATCGGCCTCCTTGCCGACGAAACTCGTCAGCTCCGCCCGCAGGTTGGTCGTGCGCTCCTGGGGCCGCGCGCCGACCTCGCCGCGCAACAGCGCGACGTGCAGCGCCGAGAGCTCAGGGGAGGGATCGACCCCGAGTTCGTCGGCCAGCGCTTCCCTGGCGCGCTGGTACACGATCAGCGCCTCCGGTGCCCGGCCCGCCGCGCCGAGGGCGCGCATCAGCGCGGCGACCAGCCGCTCGCGCACCGGGTGCCTGGCCACGAGCTCGGTCAACTCGGCGACCAGGTCGGCGCCCTCGCCCAGCTGGATCTGCGCCTCGTAGCGGTCCTCCAGGGCGGCCAGGTACAGGCCGTCGAAGCGGGTGATCACCGCGTCCACGGCCGCGCTGTCGCCGAGGTCGCGCAGCGGGTCCCCGCGCCACAGGCCGGTGGCTTCGCGGAGCAGCCGGGCCCGGTGCGCGTCGTCGCCGCCGCGCGCCCGATCGACGAGCTGCTCGAAGCGCACGGCGTCGACGGCGTCGGGCGCCACCGTGAGCCGGTAGCCGCCGGCCTGCACGTCGATGGCGCCGTCGGGCAGGACCCGGCGCAGTCGCGAGACCAGTGCTTGCAGCGCGTTCGCCGCGTCGGCGGGCGGCTGTTCGCCCCAGATCCAGTCGACCAGGCGCTCTTTCGAGACGGCGCGGCCCGGTTCGAGAGCCAGGGCGACGAGCAGCGCCCGCAGCCGGGCGCCCGGTACCGCTATCGATCCGCCGTCTTTCGTCCGGATCTCCAGCGGCCCCAATATCCCGATCTGCACCCGGCCCATTGTGCCTCGCGCGTCAATCGGTCGCCGGTCCGGATATCGCGTCAGCGCGTGCGTCAGCGCGGTGTCAGGTCGGTGTCAGGCGGGCTCGCGACAGTAGTGCCATCAACAACGCAGCCCCCGGAAACCGGGCGGCCCGATCTCCAGGAGACAACCATGAACACCTTCCCGACCCCGCAGCCGATCGCCGTCACCGTCGACGTCCTGTCGGCCGGCGTCACTGTCGTCGCCTCGGATCGCCACGACACCGTCGTCGCGATCCGGCCCGCAGACGCGGCCAAGAAGGCCGACGTGCGCGCCGCCGAGCAGACCAGGGTCGAGTTCACCGACGGCGTGCTGACCGTGACGACGCCGAAGAACTGGCGCACCTACACCCCGTTCGGCGGCAACCCGTCGATCGAGGTGTCCATCGAGGTCCCGACCGGCTCCCGGCTGACCGGCACCGCGGGCGTCGGCACGCTGCTGGGCGCGGGCGAACTCGGCGAGTGCGACCTGACGGTCTCCCTGGGCGACATCGTCGTCGAGCGTCCGCTGGGCTCGGTCACCGCGAAGACCGCCAAGGGCGACATCCGCATCGGCGAGGCCACCCGTGGCGAGCTCCGGCTGGAGACCTCGGTGGGCGAGCTGGAGGTGGGCATCCGTCCCGGCAGCGGGGTACGGCTGGAGACCGCCGCCACGGTGGGCACCGTGCGGAATCTGCTGGCGCCGGTCGCGCCGTCGGGCGACACCGTCGCGGTGTACGCGCGTAACTCCCTGGGCAACATCGTCATCCGGCACACCGCCGCCGTCTGAGCGCCGAATCGCGAATCCTCCTACCCGACAAGGAAATGACCATGAGTGACACCGATTCGATCCCACACGGCCTGCCGCTGGACCGCGACGCCGGCCCCTTCGACCCGCCCGGCGAGATCACCCGGCTGCGCGCGGTGCGGCCGGTCAGCCCACTGATCTTCCCCGACGGGCACGAGGGCTGGCTGGTGACCGGGTACGAGGCGGTGCGCAGGCTGATGGCCGACACCCGGTTCAGCTCCCGCCAGGACCTCGGCGTCGTGCACGTGCCCTACGAGACGCCCGGGATGCCCGTCCCGACCGAGCCGTCCCCGCAGATCCCGGGCCTGTTCGTCGCCATGGACCCGCCGGACCACACCCGCCTGCGCCGCAAGCTCACCGGCGCCTTCACGGTCAAGCGCATGCGGGAGCTCGAGGAGCGCATCGTCGAGATCACCGAGCGACAGCTCGACGAGATGGCGCGGCTGACCCCGCCGGTCGACCTGGTCCAGGCCTTCGCGCTGCCGGTGCCCTCGCTGGTGATCTGCGAATTGCTCGGCGTCCCGTACGAAGACCGGGCGACCTTCCAGCTCAACTCCGCCCAGTTCCTGGTCAAGGATCAGGAACTGGCGCAGAAGATGGCCGCGTTCGGCGCGATGAACAGCTATCTGGCCGAGTTGGTGCAGCGCAAGCGGGCCGAGCCCGGCGAGGACATCCTCTCCGACCTGGCCCGCCACGACGACCTGAGCATCGAGGAGCTGACCGGCGTGGCCTTCCTGCTGCTGCTCGCCGGTCACGAGACCACGGTGAACATGCTGGCGCTGGGCACTTTCGCGCTGCTGGAGCACCCCGAGCAGCTGGCCCTGCTGCACGCCGATCCGGAGCTGATCCCCGACGCCGTCGAGGAACTGCTGCGCTACCTCTCGGTCGCCGACATCTTCTACCGCTACGCCACCGAGGACATCGAGCTGTGCGGCGAGACGATTCCCGCCGGGTCGACCGTCGTCGTCTCACTGTTGGCCGCCAACCGCGATCCGCTGCGCTTCGACGATCCCGACACCCTGGACGTGCACCGGAAAGCGCGGGGCCACCTGACCTTCGGCCACGGCATCCACCTGTGCCTGGGCCAGCAGCTGGCCCGCATCGAGTTGCGCGCCGGCTTCGCGGGCCTGCTGCGCCGCTTCCCGGCCCTGGAACTCGCTGTGCCCGCCGAGGAGGTGAGACTGCGGACCGACATGAACATCTACGGCGTGCACGCGCTGCCGGTCCGCTGGACGGACCGCTAGCGTTGCCGGGGCCTCCGAGCCCGCAGCAGCGGTTGGGCCGAGCAGCGGAAGGCCCGCCGACAGCATCGGATCGGGGTACGCAACGCCGGGCCGACCGAAGCAAGCCCCCGGCCGCGCGAGGCGACCGGGGGCTTGCTACCAGCGACGACTCAGTTCTTGACCAGCTCCGGCGTCTCCGGCTCGTCGACCGGCTCCGGCGCGTGGGCACCGCCGTGCGGGTCGCCCGCGGCGCGGTTCGGCAGCAGGACCGCCATGGCGATCACGATCAGGGCCAGGCCCGCCGAGACCGCGAAGGCCAGGCGCATGCCGTCCAGGCTCGCGGTGACCGGGTCGGTGCCCTCGGCGATGAGCGAGGTGCTGCGGGCGGACATGATCGTCACCACGAGCGCGGTGCCGAAGGCCGCGGCCACCTGCTGCAGGGTGCCCAGCATCGAGCTGCCGTGCGAGTACAGGTGCATCGGCAGCGCGCCCAGACCCAGCGTGAACACCGGGGTGAAGGCGGCGGCCAGCGAGATCATCAGCAGGATGTGCAGGCCGAGCAGCTGCCAGTACGGCATGGTCAGCGAGATCTGGGTGAAGCCGGCCAGCGAGACGGCGATGCCGATCGAGCCGGGGACCACCAGCAGTCGCCCGCCGAACTTGTCGAACAGGCGGCCGACCGTCGGGCCGAGCAGGCCCATCGCCAGACCACCGGGCATCACCAGCAGTCCGGTCTCCAGCGGGCTCAGGTGCCGCAGGTTCTGCAGGTACAGCGGCAGCAGGATCATCGAGCCCATCATCGCCAGGAAGGCGATGGCCATCAGCACCAGCGCCTTGGCGTAGGTGCCCGACAGCAGGACCCGCAGGTCCAGCAGCGGGGTGCCGGTGCGCTGCAGCCGGATCTGACGCCAGGCGAACGTGGCGATCAGCAGAGCGCCACCGGCGACGATCAGCGCCGGGGTGGTGTAGTTGCCGCTGTGGAACTTGCTCAGGCCGAACACGAGTCCACCGAAGCCGAGGGCGGCCAGCGCCACGCTGGGCAGGTCGAGCACGCCCGGCTGCGGTTCGCCGACGTTCTCGAGCTGCCGCAGCCCCAGCCAGGTGACCACACCGGCGATCGGCAGCATCACCACGAACAGCAGCCGCCACGAGTCGATCGCGGGGACATCGATCTGCAGGATGAGGCCGGAGATGACCGGGCCCATGGCGGGTGCGACCGAGATGGCCAGGGTGACGTTGCCCATCACCCGGCCGCGGTCCTGCTCGGCCACGACGGTCATCAGGGTGGTCATCAGCAGCGGCATCATCACCGCGGTGCCGCCCGCCTGGATGATGCGGCCGATCAGCAGCACCGCGAACGTCGGCGCGAGCGCGGACAGCACGGTGCCGGTGATGAAGACGCCCATCGCGATCGCGTAGGCCTGACGGGTGGTGACCCGCTGCAGGAACCAGCCGGTGGTCGGGATGATCGCGGCCATCGTCAGCATGAACGCGGTGGAGACCCACTGCGCGGCCACCTCGGTGACGTGCAGATCGCTCATCAGCCGCGGGATGGCGTTGATCATGATGGTCTCGTTGAGGATCACCACGAACGTCGCGAGCACCAGCACCCGGATGACGGTCGGCGTCCCGCCTTTCGTCGTCGGCGGGGATAGTTCGGCGGGCATCGGGGTACCTCCAGGAGCGGGGATCGGCTGGGCGAGCGGTGGCCCGATGCCGGGTCTGCTGTGTCCCGGCACCACGTGAGAGAAGACGGAGTCCGTCGGTCCAACTCATCGGGCGCGGGCCAGTATTCCGCTCACCTACGACACAAATCACCTCGTTTTCGCCGTTCACGGCTCTATGGTCGGGAACGAAACCGCAGCTGAGAGCCGAATCTGGACTGTCGATCAGATCATGGGTGACCCTCGTCACTCCCGGGAACTTGTGACGGGTGGGGCGCATGTGGTCCGGTGTGTGCGCCGATCCGGCGGGGTATACCGGAAGGGTGACTGCATCGAGACTGTGGCTTGCTGTGGTGTGCGCGATCGTCGCTTCGCTGGGGAGTGTGCAGGCGAAGGCCGATCCGGGGGCGTACGTGGCGGGGGAGACACCGCTGGGCGGGCGGGCCGCCCAATTCGATGTGTACTCGCCGGCGATGGGCCGGGTGATCCAGAACAGGGTGCTCAGGGCGGCGGGCGCGGGCGCGCCGACGCTGTACCTGCTGACCGGCGCGGGCGGCGGGGCCGACGGCATCTCCTGGTGGGACAACACCGATGTGCGGGACTTCTTCGCCGACAAGTTCGTCAACGTGGTGATGCCGGTCGGTGGGGCGTTCACGCTCTATACCGACTGGATCGCCGACGATCCCGGCGTCGGCCGGGTCCGCTGGGAGACCTACCTGACCGAGGAACTGCCGGGCGTGATCGACGGCGCGCTCGGCACCAGCGGGCGCAACGCCATCGCGGGAGTGTCGATGAGCGCGTCGTCGGCGCTGGACCTGACCATCCGCGGCGGGCCCCGCTTCGCCGCGGTGGCCGCGCTGAGCGGCTGCCCCTGGGCGGCGGATCCGTGGGGCATCGCGATGGTCAGCGCGCAGGCCGTCCGCGGCGGCGGCAATCCCGGCAACATGTGGGGCGTGCCCGGCGGCGCGGTCTGGCGCGAGCACGACGTCTTCGCCAACGCGGGCGCGCTGGCGGGCAAGACCATCTTCCTGTCGGCCGCCACCGGTCTGCCGGGCGCGAGCGATCGCGGTCTGCCCATGCCGCCGCTGGAAACGATCGCGGGGACGTGCACAGCGGCCTTCGCGGGGCGGCTGGGTCAGCTCGGTATCCCGGCCACCTACGTCCACCGGCCGACCGGCGCGCACACCTGGGGCCAGTTCCAGGCCGACCTGCACGAGGCGTGGCCGCACCTGGCCGCCGCCATCGGCGCCTGAGCGGGGCTCAGGCCTCGACGGCGACCGGGCGCTGCACCTCGGTGTCGGCGGCCGTGGTGTCGGCGGGCACGACCGGGGCCGGCTCGGGCACGCGCCTGCCACGCCGGAACCACCACTGCAGCAACCCGATCCCGAGCACGGCCAGCACCGCGCTGGTCAGGCTGATCGGCAGGCCCGGCGGTCGCCAGGTGACGGTGAGCCGCGCGTTGTGCGTGCCGGGCGGGATGTCGACGGCGACGAAGGTGCCCGCGACGGCGCGCACGGGGATCTCGCGGTCGCCCAGGGTCGCGGTGTAGCCGGGCCAGGCCAGGCGCGAGAGCACGATCCGGCCGCCGGTGCCGGAGGAGACGGTGGCGCGGTTGGTCAGGCCCGCCTCCGGCATCACGGTGGCGTGCACGCCCGACTCGTGCGCGATCAGGTCGCCGGGAGAGGGCAGCGGATTGACCCGCTCGAGCACCCAGATCTGTTGTTCGTGCCCCGGGTAGTGGACGAACTTCCAGCCCAGCGGCGCCGGCTTCGTCCCCGCGTCGGGGTACTGGGCCCGTTGCAGGACAACACGATCCAGCCGCATCAGGTCGACGATCGGGGTGTCGGTCGACGGCTCGACCGCGAAGACCTTGCGATACGCCTCGGGGCAGGTGCCGCCGTCCCAGGCCATGCACAGCAGCCCGGCGAAGGCCGCGTGCCCGACAGGGGTGTAGCCGTTCACGTACTGCAGCCCGAGGTTCTTGGCGTAGCTGCCGAGCGCGATCGAGCCGTAGGTCGCCGCGAGCGTGCGGTCCTCGTCGCGCACCATGATCCGGTCGGCCAGTTGCAGGGTGCGGCCGCCGAAGTCGGGGAACGCGGCGGTCATCTCGGAGCGCCGCTCGGGGAAGCCGTACGACAGCGGTGTCGTGGGGGCGACGGCCACCTGGACGAACGCGATCGGGAACGTCGCGAGGATGGTCAGCGCGGCGGCGGCGCCGATCCCGCGGGTGCGCGCCAGCCAGAGGACGCCCGCGCCGAGCGCGACGACGAAGACCACCGCGATCAGGTGCCGTTCGAGCAGTTTCGGCGCGGCCGAGAACGACCGGATGAACAGCAGGCCGATCAGCACGCCCGCCGCCGCGTACCGCCGCCGCGACGAGGCGAACGCTCCGTGGCGGCTCAGCAGCACGCAGACCAGTACCAGCAGGGCGATGGCCAGCATCGGCAGCACCCGGGCCGGCCAGCGCAGCGGGCCGATCGCGCCCGGCCCGGCGGTCCACATCAGCGCGGCGACGGCGAACAGCGCGATCCCGCTCCATTCGGCGGCGGCGCGCGCGGCGGCCTTCCAGTCGATGAACGCCAGCGCCGGGATCACGAACCAGGCGATGTAGACCATCGGCAGCGGCTGCACATGGCCCCACCACGCGGTGAACGCGGGCACCGTGCTCGGCAGACTGGCATTGAGCGATTCCGACCACGGCACGGTCAGGAACGGGTCGTTGTGGATGGTGGAGACGTCGCCGCGCCAGGTGGCCTGCGAGGAGAGCAGGATCGGCAGGTTGGCCACCATCGAGGCCGCCACCGCGAGACCGGACGCGGTGAGCAACCGCAGCACCGGCGCCCAGCGGCGCTGGTAGAGGTACTCACCGGCGGCGACCGCGGCGATCATCAGGCCGGATTCGACCGCGGGGAAGGCGTATTGGATGGTCAGCGCCAGATACAGGAACACGAACAGCGGGATCGGTCCCGAACGTCCCCTGGCGTAGAGCACGGCCGAGGCCCACGCGTGTACGAGCCAGGCGGTGCCGGTGTGCGAGGTGAACCAGCTGGCCGAGTCGAAGAACAGGAACCAGCCGCTGAACGGGAACGCCACGCCGGCCACCGCCGCCCAGGGGGCGCGGGCGCCGTAGGCCAGGCAGATCCGGAACACGCCGAGCGCCGCGATCGTGGAGAACACCAGCTTGACCGCGGTCGCGTAGAGCGCGAGATCGTCGAAGGAGGGCGCGAGCAGGTAGACCAGCAACTGCGGCGGGTTGTAGAGCCCGGCTTCCTCGAGGCTGTAGTTGCCCGCCATCCATTCCCACGGCACCATCGCCGGGAACCGGCCCGCCCTGAGTTCGGTACCGAGCAGCTGCCACATCGGCACGTACTGCGCCTCGGTGTCGTCGGTGTAGAAGTGCCGTGAGTCGCCGAGCAAGACCGCGACATAGCCGGCCAGCACCGCGATCACGACGACGATCGCCCACTGCACCACTTGTTTTCGCGGTTCGAGCGCCGCGCGTACCCACACGAGCGCGGGAGCATAGGGCATCCAGGTGAATCCGACAATACGTCGGGGTGTCGCGGCGTGGTGGTGGACGTTTGTCCAGCTCAGGTGTGGTTAGGTTGGGGTAAGAACAACTCGGTGTGTCATGGCTGTCGAGCGCGAAGTTGGTAGCATGGCCGGACCGAGCCGACCCTTCGAGAGAGTCTTCAATGCAGTTCGAAATCGTCGAGCGGGACGAGACATGGGTGGCCGGTCTGCCGGTCCGCAGTCCCAAGCGTGCGCTCGGAGAGCTGCGCGACCGGGATCTCGAAGCCGCGTGGTCTGCCGTCCTGCATCAGGATCTGGGCGGCCCGCTGGCCAGTGCCTACACCGACTACACCGGTGAGCTGAGCACCTACAACACCCAGATCGTCGGGTACCAGTGCGCGTCGCTGGATCAGGTCACCCGCGGACATCTGGCGGCCCGGCTGCCGCGCGGCACCTACGCGCGCTTCTCCTCGGTCGGTAACTTTCCCCAGGTGATGACGGATCTGTGGACCCAGATCGCCTACGCCGAAGAACACAACCAGATCAAGCGCACCTTCACCGGCGATTTCGAGTGCTACCCGCACGCGTACAAGATCGACCTGTACCTGGCGGTCGATCCGCGATGAGCTACACGATCGTGGTGCGCGGTGGCGCACTGTACGGCGGTCTGGCCGTGCCGCGGGTCCATCCGAGCTTCAAGGTGAGCAACAGCGATCTGATCGAGTTCCTCAAGGACCGGCTGCGCGACCGGCCCGGCGGGCGCGAGCCGCTGCACACCGTCTACGTCCCGGATCCGGCGGGCAACTGGAACGCGCTGGTAGCCCGCGAGTACGCGACGCCCGACGAGGTGCCGGTCGGCGATCTGATGGTGCGGGTGCCCAAGGGCATCTACGCCCGCTTCGCCCCCAACGGTGATTACCACGATCCGGTCGAGGATGTTTGGGCTCAGGTCGACGACGCGACGGCGTCGGCGGAGATCTCGCGCGCCTATCGCGAGGAGATCGAGGTCTGGCACGGTCCGGACACCGTAGAATTGTTCGTTTCGATCACGGTGGATAGCTGATAGTTAGCCGAATTCGAACCGATCGGTCTGGAATCCGGGGCTTCCCGTACGTTCATGCCGTTTGACCTGGGCATAGTTCACCCGCGGCCGGTGGTTATCGGAATATTAGCCACTCGCCTGGTGCAAACGTTCGGGATGACGGATACTGCACCAGTCGGCCTCGGTAGGACGCCGACCGCGCGCGGGCGCGTAGCACGGAGCTAGGAACACGATGGCTGTCGAAGCAGCGCGCAACGAGAACAGGTTGCGGCGCGTTCACCGTCGCGTCGGCCGGAACGCGATGGCGCGATTCGTGGGTCGGATCCGTTGATGAGCGAACCGGACCCGCCGGCGGCGGACTACCGCCCCCTCGTACTCGATCCGGCCGACCCCACCGACGCGGCAACTCTGCGGCAGCTCGCCGCGGCCCCCGGCGTCAGCACGCACGACCTGCGTGCGGGCCTGCGCGCCGAACTGGACCGGCTCACCGGACTCCCGCCGGGTCTCGACCCGGCCGCGGAACGCTGGGTGTACTACCCGTGGCGACACGCGCTGGTCGTGATCCTCGGCCCCGACGCGTTCCGGGTGATCCGCTCCGATCGCAACCGCAACAAGCTCACCAGGGCCGAACAGGAACGCCTCGGCGGGCTGACGGTCGGCGTGGTCGGGCAGAGCGTCGGCCATTCGGTCGCCTACACCCTGGCGTTGGAAGGCGCGTGCGGGCTGCTGCGGCTGGCCGACTTCGACACCATCGAGCTGTCGAACCTGAACCGGGTGCCGGGCGGGCTCTTCGACATCGGTGTCAACAAGGCCGTGGTCACCGCGCGCCGGATCGCCGAACTCGACCCCTTCCTGCCGGTGGAGATCTGGCCCGCCGGCGTGCTGGCCGACACCGCCGACGACTTCCTCGACGGGCTCTCGGTGATCGTCGAGGAATGCGATTCGCTCGACATCAAGTTCGCGGTCCGCGAGGCCGCGCGCAGGCACCGGATACCGCTGCTGATGGACACCAGCGACCGCGGGCTCTTCGACGTCGAGCGCTACGACCTGGAACCGGGCCGCGAGCCCTTCCACGGGCTGCTCGGCGCGACCACCGGCGCCCAACTGGCCGACCTGGACACCAGGGCGAAGGCGCCGCACGTGCTGCGCATCCTCGATCCGGGCCAGCTGTCCTCGCGGATGGCGGCCAGCATGGCCGAGATCGGTGAAACGATCACCACCTGGCCGCAATTGGGCAGCGACGTGCAACTGGGCGCCGCCATCGTGACCGCGGCGGTGCGCCGGATCGGGCTCGGCGCCAAGCTGTCCTCCGGCCGGACCCGCGTCGACCTGGAGGCGGCGCTGGATTCCCTCGCCGAGCCCGGCTACCTCGACGACGGCGTCGAGACCGCCCCCGAGCCGCCCGCCGACGAACCTCCGCCCGCCGACCCGGTCGCCGCGATCCTGGCCTGCGCCCAGCGCGCGCCCTCGGGCGGCAACGTGCAGCCCTGGCGGTTGCGCGGCAGCACGGAATTGATCGAGATCGCCCTGGACCCGGCCGGTTCGACCGCGATGGACATCGCCCTGCGCGGCAGTGCCGTCGCGGTGGGGGCCGCGCTGTACAACGCCCGCGCCGCCGCGGCCGCGCACGGCCTGCTCGGCGAGCCGGAGCTGCGCGTCGACGACCCGGCCGCGCCCCTGGTGGCCCGGCTGCGGCTGCGCGAGGGCACCGACGCCGACCTGGCCGCCGACTACCCGCTCGCGCTGGCCAGGCACACCAATCGCCGGCTCGGCGACGTCGCGCCGCTGCCCGGCACCGTGCTGCCCGCGCTGAGCACCGCCGCCGCGGCCGAGGGCGCGACCGTGCACGCGGTCACCGGGATCGAGGCGCTGGCCGAGGCCGCGGCGCTGCTCGGCGCCAGCGACCGGGTCCGCTACCTGACGCCGCAGCTGCACGCGCAACTCTACGGCGAATTGCGCTGGCCGGGAGAGGATGTCCGCACCGGTATCGACGTGCGCACCCTCGACCCGGCGCCCGACGAACTGGCCAAACTCCAGGTCGGCAGGCGCACCGATGTGATGGACCGGCTGCGCGAGTGGTCGGCGGGCAACGCGCTGGGCGAATTCACCGTCGATCGGGTGCGTTCTAGCTCGGCGTTGGTGGCGATCGGTTTCCGCGCGCGAGCAGCGGGTACACCTGATCTGGCCGACTACGCGAGGGCTGGTGCCGCAGTGGAAAGGGTGTGGCTACGGGCGCAACTACTGGGGCTGGCGGTGCAGCCGGTGTCCCCGGTGTTCCTCTATGCCGACCGGCGCGAGGATTTGCGCATCGTTTCTTCCGAGTTCACAGATACACTTGCCAACATTCAGAGGCTTTTCCAGGACCTGCTGGGGATCCCTGAGGATGAGAACGTGGCATTGGTTCTTCGTCTGAGCTACGCCGCGGCTGCGAGCGTTCGCAGTCGACGGTTGCCGGTGCCCGGCGGTAGGAACGACGGATAGCGCGGATCGGAGACAACGTGCCTCGGCAAACGCTCGACTCACTGGTGACCCAGGTCGCCTCCGAGTTGATGGGTGTCGACGCCACGACCATGGTGTCGGCGAGCGAGCGGGTGCTCGCCTCCCTCGTCGAGCATTTCGACGTCGACGTCAGCTATCTGCGCCACACCGATCGCGCCAAGCGCGCGACCGTGCTGGTCGCCGAATGGCCGCGCCGCCCCGACGTCCCCGATCCCGACCCGCTGCACACGGTCGAGTTCGAGCACGCGGATTCGGTGTTCCGTGCCCTCGAGTTCGCCACCGAACCGCTGATCGTGCGGCCCGGCGCCGACAGCGACGACTACCAGGAGACGATCCGCAAGTCCTCGGGCATTCCCGAGGTGGCCATGGCCTGCGTGCCGCTGGTCTCGCGCGGCGAGTCGACCGGCGTGCTCGGTTTCGTGAAGATGGGCGACCGGGCCTGGTCCAAGCGGGAACTCAACGTGCTCAAGGCCATCGCCGCGCTGTTCGCCCAGTTGCAGGCGCGCGTGGTCGCCGAGGAGAAGCTGCGCTACATCGCGCTGCACGACGATCTGACCGGGCTGGCCAACCGCCGCGCCCTGCTCGAATACATGGAGGAGCGGCTGCGCGCGGGCGAAGCGGGCCCGGTCGCCACCTTCTTCCTCGACCTGGACCGGCTCAAGGCGCTCAACGACTTCCTCGGCCACAGCGCGGGCGACAACTTCATCCGCACCCTCGCGCGCCGACTCAAACAGAACCTGGAACCCGGCGACATGATCGCCCGGCTCGGCGGCGACGAGTTCGTCATCGTGCCCGCCGCGCCGATGGACGCGGTCGCCGCCGAACTGGAGGCCACCCGGATCCAGCAGCTCATCGGCCGGCGGGTCTCGGTCGGGCAGGAATCGGTCAGTCGCGGGGTGAGCGTCGGTGTGGCGCTGGGCATTCCGGGGGAGACCTCGGTGTCGGATGTGCTGCGCCGCGCCGATCACGCCCTGCTGTCGGCGAAGTCCGGCGGCGGCAACGGCGTCGCGGTGTTCACCGACGCCATGCGCGCGCAGTTCGAACTCCAGGACGACGTCGAGCTCAACCTGCGCAGCGCGGTGTCCGACGGCTCGCTGGTGCTGCACTACCAGCCCGAGGTCGACCTGCGCACCGGCCGGATCGTGGCCCTGGAAGCGCTGGTCCGCTGGCAGCACCCCACCCGCGGGTTGTTGCCGCCCGGCGCCTTCGTCTCGGTGGCCGAGGCCACCAACCTGGCCGGTGAGCTCGGCCGCTGGGTGATCCGGTCGGCCTGTTCGCAGTTCGCCGACTGGCGCCGCCGCGGGCTGGCCGCCAATGTGGTGATCCGGATCAATGTGTCGCCGGTGCAGCTGGTCAGCGCTGATTTCGTGGAGCGCATCGAGGACATCCTGCGGCTGTTCGGGATCGACGGCAGTTCGGTCTGCCTGGAGATCACCGAGCATGTCGTCGTGCAGGATCTCGTGCGCACCAGGCTCACCCTGCGCGGACTCAAGCGGATGGGCGTGCAGATCGCCATCGACGACTTCGGCACCGGCTACAGCTCGCTCTCGCACCTCAAGGCACTGCCGGTCGACGCGGTGAAGATCGACCGCGGTTTCGTGCAGCGCCTCGGCGACAGCAACGACGACCTGGCGATCGTGAAGTCGATCATCGGCCTGGCCGGCTCCTTCGGGCTCGGCGTGGTCGGTGAGGGCGTCGAGACGCCGATGGCGGCCAGGACCCTGGTCGGGCTCGGCTGTTACCGCGCGCAGGGCTTCCTCATCGCCCGGCCGATGCCCGCCGAGGAAGTCGAAGCGCAACTGCGGGAAGGGCGCATTCCCCTCGACCTCGATCTGCCACGCGCGGGACGCGGCGTGGCACCGAACTGATCGTGACGATATCGGCAGGCGGATGGCTGCTGGTGGAGACCCTCGCCGGGGAGCTCGCGCCGACGCTGGTCGCGGTGGACGCGCACGCGCGCGACTGGCTCCCGCCGTCGCGGTGGTCGCGCGCGCTCGGCCCGACCCGCGCCCGGCTGCTGCGCGAGGCGGTGGACCGGTGCTGGGACCGCGGCGAATCCACCCGTGAGGTCGTCGGTGCGACGCTTGTGCTCGCCGAACCGGTGCGCTGCGCGTTCGGCGGCATCCACGGCGTGCAGGTCTGGACCGGCCCTGCCGACGCGCCGGTGCGGCCCCGCCGCCGGGTCGCGGCCTGGGATTGGGACGCCATCACCGAACTGGCCCATCACGGTCCCGGCCTGGAGGAACTCGTCTTCGCCAGGGCACCCGAGCACGTGCGGGTGATCCGCACCCCGCCCGACGCGTTCGGCCGGATGGTCCGCTTCGACGGCCGGGTCGAGTACTTCGCGATGGCCACCGAGCTGGCGCCGGGCGGCCGGTGGCAGGGCCAGGTCGACATGCTCGGCGACGACGAGTGTCCTCGCCGGTTCCAGATGATCACCAGGGCCAACCCCGGCGCGCGCCGGGTGAGCGCGCTCATGCACGCGATCCCCGAACTCGACGACGACGCCGCGGCGGTCGACCCCGACATCACGATGCTGCGCGCGGTCTCCCAGCGCAGCGGCGTCGGCGTCGGCCTGATCCTGCTGTCGTCGGCCCTCATCTACGAGTGGGCGGGCGACCCGCCACCCCCACTGGACCGCTGGGCGGTGGAACGCCCCACCGTCGACCCGATCGACCTCGCCGCCCTGCAAGCCGCCTGCGCCGACGCCGCCCTGCGCCCCGGCACCTCCCGTCGCCTCGCGCTGCGCGTCCGCTTCGCCGAGTCCGAGTGGATCCGCGCCCACGCCGAACTGGTCACCATCACCACCGCCGCCACCGGCCACGGCCTGCTCCGCGTCTGGTCCGACGACTCGCCGGAGTCCGGTTAGCACACATGGCCGCTGGGCTTCGGGCCGCATTGGAACGTTCGATAGCCCTGACTTTCCTATTTGCCGGGCGAAATCGGCTGGGGTGGTTGCTGAATGTAGGGGTCGGGTCGGAACGGTTCGCAGGTGCGGCGCGCGGTCTCGTTGTAATCTACGTCGGAGTTATTCATGACCAGCAATCTGGGCGTAGCCGAATTGTCGCCGGACCCGGATTTCTCTGTTGTTGATGCCACTGTTGAGCGGACAACGCGATAAGACTCGTTTGGAGAGCTCAAAATAAGTTCTCCGTCGTTGCCCATCTTGTATACCCCGGGGGTATCGTACTCGCAAATCGTGACCGTCCACTGGGAATCGGATTCCTTACCGACCCCGACCGCCCGGAAAAGTCGTCCTCCTGTTTCGGGAAGTGTTCGATGGTCAAGCGGCAGTGGTTTGTTCGTGTGACCGACGCGGGCATTGATTCCGGGAAGGAGGGACTCGTCCTCATGGGAAGCGATCCAAGTGCGTTCCAAAGACTCCACCTCGAGGGCGAATCTGGCAACCTCTGAATCCCGCTCGTTCATGGGGGACGCGATCTCCCAGGCGAATTGTATGGGGGGGTAGGGAAAGGATGGGATCGGTACGGTCGAACTGGCCGCGGTAGAATTTGTTGAAGCGGGCTGAGGAGAATCGGTAGAGCAGGATGTCGTCGCAAGAGCGGTTGCCAGGAGCGCCGTTGCCGCCGTAATCGTGTTGGTCCGCATACGTCACTTCTTCTCGGTTGTCGATTGTCCGGTCCGGATTACTTCCAAACTGGAGCCGGATTCGCCGGCGCCGGTAACGGTTTCTATTCCATGAGCCGTCTTGTAGTCGGACAGCGGCTCTTCGAATCCTTGCGCATTCAGATAAGCGACAACGTCGGCGATCGATTGGTTCGAAATTGGGCTGTTCATGTCGAGCGGTCGACCGGTGGTGGGATCGAGCAGAGGTGCGTCGCCGAGTTGGTTTTGTTCGTATGCGGCGTTCAGGATTGCCTGCTGGAAATCCCTGTAAGCCTGCGCATTCATCCTGGCCTCGTTGGGGTACTCGACCTCCAACGTCTCGGGCTTGTCTATGTATTGCTCGATCATGCTTTCGACGACACCTTCGCCGAGCATTGCCGCGACCTTCTTACCTCCCTCGACGCCGGTGGCGGCCCCCAGTCCGTGGCTGTCCTGTGTGAGGCCTTTTGCGTAGTCCAAGCCGACATCGACGTTTGCCATCAGGATCTGGTCGACGAGCTTGGCGGCAGCCTTCTTGTTGTCGTAGATCTCCTGCTGGATGTTGTTGTGTTCCTCGACGGTGTTCTGGTCCTGGAAGGTGAGCGCGTTGGCTGCCGCGTTGGAAATCCGGGCGTCCAGGTGTGCAAGCTGTTCGATGGTTTTTGTCCCCAAGTATTCGCCCGGCCGCATCTCGGTCTGTGAGAATGCGCCGTTCAAGATTTCCGATTCGTACGCGGAACGGGCGACCTCGAGAGTCAGGCGACCTTCATCGGACTGGCTCGACAGATAGAGTAGGCGGTTCGCGTCGACGAGTTCGAGGTGTGCTTCACCAGGGTCGGACAGGAAGGTCGTCGTCGCATACTGTTCGCCATCGATCCAGGCATCGATGTTCGATCCCATGGCGGTGGACAGCGCTCGGGAGAGTTCGGGATTATTCACGAACCCCATCTCGGTCTTCTTGAACTCCTCCACATCGATCCCGCCCGAGCGATTGCGGTCGGGCTTGTTGTCGTCCGGATCGTCGACGTCCTCACGCGGGGTGAGGATATCGGGCAGGTGGGTGAGAGCTTCGCGGGCCTGAAGTGCGTCGGTGGTCAGCTTGCCGTCCGCGCCGACTTCGTGAGACTCGGTGCCGATCCACTTGATCATGTCGCCGGCGGCGGCGCCGTTGTCGACCCAGTCGTGCTGGAAGATCCCTTGGATGACCTGCGGGTCGTACTTCTCATAGCTCTGGCCGGGGACGTCCTTGCCGAAGAGTTCTTCGCTGCCGTTGCCGGTCAACAGCGCGTAGCTGCTGTCGTTGTTGCGGGCGCCCACGGACAGCAGATCGGCGGCGCTGTGCTCGTTTCGGGACAGCCATTCCGGCTCGTTGGGATCGCCGGTGTAGTTCTGATATCCGCCGTTGTCGTTGATGAACGCCAGGTTGGCGGCCTGGCGATCGAGTTCGACACCGAACCGTTCACCGGGAATATAGGCCTGGTCGGAGGCCGCGAGGAACTGCCCGAATCCGCGCATGTCCTTGGTGTATTCCTGGACACCGGCCCACTCGTCCATGTTCGGCCCGAAAAAGCCCGACCGGTAGTCGTCGGGCAGGTCGCGGGTGTTGCCGTCGGGGCTGTCGTTGAAACCCGGCCGGGTGCCGATGAGTTCGCGGACTTCGGGATGGAGTTGGTCCCAGCCGCCGCGTTCGATGATCGCTCCGGTGCTGTCGCGGGTGACCACGTCCTCGTTGCTCAGGGTGAGCAACCCGTCCGCGAGGTTCTTACGGAGTTCGAGCGACTCTGGGGAACCGTTCACAACGAGGCGGTCGGCGAGGTCGATCAGGCCGTCGCGACCAGCTTTGTCGTAGAGGTTGCTCAGGTAGTCCATTGTCGATGCCGGGACCGTGACTTCCTGGCCGTTCGCCAGCGCCTCGAGTTGCTCGGGGGTGAGTCCGGCTTGGTCGAGGCGGGCACTGATCTGAGCGATCTCCTCGTCCGACAATTTGCCATCGGCGATGGTCTCGCCGTCCTGGCGGCCGAGCGCCGCCACATCGACCGTCGTCGCAGTCGGCACGTCCAAGCCGTTGCCGAGTTGATCGCCACGCACTCGGACCTCGTCCGAAGCAGTGTTGATCGCGGCGATCGTTTCCCCGACTGCCGCCAGCAGGCTCGTCTTCGCGGTATCGATCAGACCTTGATGGTGGGTGATCCGATCCTTGACCTTCTGTTTCTGCTCGTCGGTGTAGTCGGACTCGGTGTAGGGCTTGGTGGACACCTTCCAGCTGTCGTCGACTGTCAGGCCGACGGGCGACTCGGTATCGTTCTCCGCATCCGAGACCCGGCGGAGCAGCGCATTACGCTCACCGGCAATCCGCGAGTCGGCGTTGCGCAGCGCCGTGGTGATATCGCGAATCTCGATGGCCAGCCTGCGACCTTGGTCGTTCTCCTCGTGGAAACGGTCGTAGGCGGCAAGATAGGCCGCGCCCTGCCAGGTCGTGCCCTGGAAATGAGTCAGCGTCGAAGCGAGCTGGGTTTCGTAGGCAGTGGTGTCGTCTTCGAGCTCCTGAGCCCATTCCGACAGCTTCTCCGGTTTCCACGCCTCGACATTGTTACGGGTCGCCATCAGCCGACGCTCCCGGTGGCGAAGAAGTCCATGACCTCGAGCCGGTTCTTGAATTCCTGGTCGGTGGTCTGGACGTTGTCGGCGCACTGATTGACGATGCCCGCCAGCTTTCGCATCCGCTCGGCGATCCGCAGCCACGCACCCTCGGAGTACTCGCCTGCCTTCGCGCACGCAGCCCCGATCTCGACACCGGGGAAGGACTCACCGATCTTGTCGCCGCTGGTCCGGACATCGATCTTGTCGATCTCCTCACCGACCGAAGTGACCGTTGTGGCGAGCTTCCTCAACTCGTCAATATCGACTTGCAACACGTGACGCAATCCCCCTCCGGCAAACAAGCCTGAACTTTCAGTCGGTCGACTCTACAAGATTCGTCCAGTTCCTCTGGGCGCCCGAGCGTCGATCTCTTTCCCCGGTGTTCACGTACCGTTCCACGGCCCGGTTCCGGAGTGCACCCGTGTCGCTGAACGATCGGGAGGGTGCGCATCGTGCAGCTCGCCAACTTCTACGGCCCGCGATCGGGCGGGTTGCGTACCGCGCTGCACCACCTCGGGGAGGGGTATGTGGCGGCGGGGCACGAAGTGGTGTTGATCGTGCCGGGGGCGCGGCGCAGTGAGGAAATGCTGCCGACCGGGGCATTGCGCATCACCTTGCCCGCCGTGGCTATCCCGTGCACCGGCGGGTATCGGGCGGCCGATCCACGTCGGGTCGCCGATGTGCTCGGTGGGTTGCGGCCCGACGTGCTCGAGGTCTCCGACCGGCTCACGCTGCGCGGATTCGGGCGCTGGGCCGGGCGGCGCGGGGTGGCGAGCGTGATGATCTCGCACGAGCGGCTCGATCGGCTGCTCGGTCAGTTCCTGCCGGGGCCCGCCGCGCGCCGGTGCGCCGATGTCGCCAACCGCCGCACCGCCGACGACTACGACATGGTGGTGTGCACGACGGATTTCGCGCGCGAGGAATTCCAGCGCATCGGCGCGCCCAATGTGGAACTGGTGCCGCTGGGTGTCGACCTGGACCTGTTCAGCCCGCGTCGGCGTGACCGGAGGCTGCGCGCCGACCTCGGGGTCGACGGGTATCCGCTGCTGGTGCATTGCGGGCGGTTGTCGGTGGAGAAGCGGGTCGACCGCAGTATCGAGGCGGTGGGCGCGCTGCATCGGGCCGGGCTGCCCGCGCGATTGGTCGTCGCCGGTGACGGTCCCCGCCGCGAATCGCTCGAACGCCGCGCCCGCACCCTGCCCGCGCTGCCCGGCGGCGCGCCGTCGGTCCACTTCACCGGCTTCATCAGCGACCGGTCGATGGTCGCGAAACTGCTTGCCACAGCGGATGTCTCACTCGCTCCCGGCCCGCACGAGACCTTCGGCCTCGCCGCGCTGGAAGCCCTGGCCGCGGGCACCCCGGTCGTCGCCAGCCGCTCCTCGGCGCTGGCCGACATCGTCACCGCCGAATGCGGCGCCATCGCCGCCGACCGCCCCCGCGCCTTCGCGCAGGCCGTCACCGATGTCCTGGCCATGCCGACCTCGGGCCGCCGCAAGGCCGCCCGCACCCGCGCCGAACAGTTCACCTGGCCGCGCGCCGTCGCGGGCATGCTCGCCGTCCTCGACCGCTGACCCGGACCGGCGGGCCACCCGGTCGGCTGGGCCGGACCGGCGCGCAACCTGGTCGGCTGGGCTGTGCTGTGATCGCCGCCCGGCGGACTGGGCCGGCGCCGTGATGCCACCTGGCCGACTGGGCCGTGCCGTGATCGCCACCCGACGGACAGGGCCGTGCGGTGATCGCCACCCGCCGACCAGGGTGGAACCGCGCGTGCTGACACCCCCGAACGCCGTGCGGTGCGGCGGATCAGCTCTCGCTGCGGGCGGCCAGAACCGCTTCGTACAGGTCTTTCCTGGAGGCGCCGCGCCCGGCCGACACCTCGGCGCAGGCGTCCTTGAGCCGCAACCCGGACTCGACCAGGGCCTCCACCTCGGCGACCAGGTCGGCGGGGTCGGCCGAGACCGGCTGCGCTCCGGCGAGCACCACGGTGATCTCGCCGCGCGCGCCCTCGACGGCCCAGGCGGCCAGCTCGCCGAGCGTGCCGCGCACGACTTCCTCATAGGTCTTGGTGAGTTCGCGGCAGACGGCCGCGCGCCGGTCGGGGCCGAGCACGGTGACGGCGTCGGCCAGGCAGTCGGCCAGCCGGTGCGGCGCTTCGAAGAAGACGCAGGCGCGCTGTTCGGAGGCCAAGGTGCGCAGCCACTCCCGGCGCTGGCCGCCCTTGCGCGGGGCGAAACCGTCGAAGCAGAACCGTTCGACCGGCAGCCCGGACAGCGCGAGCGCGGTGGTGACCGCGGACGGGCCGGGCAGGCAGGTGACCGGCAGATCGCGCTCGACGGCGGCCGCGACCAGACGATAGCCGGGGTCGCTGACCGACGGCATGCCCGCGTCGGTCACCAGCAGCACGGTCAGCCCGCTCGCGAGGTCGTCGAGCAGGGCGGGGATGCGGGCGGTTTCGACATGGTCGTAGAAGCTGACCACCCGGCCGGTGATCTCCACGCCGAGCGCCTTGGCCAGGGCCCTGGTCCGGCGGGTGTCCTCGGCGGCGACCACATCGGCCGAGCCGAGCGCGTCGCGCAGTCGCTGGGACGCGTCGCCGATGTCGCCCATCGGTGTAGCCGCTAAGACCAACACAGTGTCGCCCAGCCTCTCCGGTAGTTTGGGTCATTCTGTCAGGCGAGCGGGTCGCGCCGGTTCGCGCGTCGGAGGAGGGGGACAAGTGTCGGGTCGGACATCGCTGGGCGCACCGCCTACGATCGGGGCGTGATCCCGGTGACCGAAACGCGTGCGCTGCCACCGTCACGGCCCGCCTCGGCGCTGGTCGGTCCGGCTCCGCTGCGACCCGCCCCCGATTTCGGCCCGCTCGACACCGCGCGCGGCTGGGCGGTCACCCTGGTCCTCACCGCGATCGCCGCGATCACCCGCTTCGCGAACCTGAACTATCCGACCGACGCACGCACGCCCGTCTTCGACGAGAAGCACTACGCGCCGCAGGCCTGGCAGATGGTCACCGGCGGCGGCGTGGAGGACAACCCCGCCTATGGCCTGGTGGTGCACCCGCCGGTCGGCAAGCAGTTCATCGCGATCAGCGAGGCCCTGTTCGGCTACAACGCGTGGGGCTGGCGCGGCACCGCGGCGCTGGCGGGCACCGTGCTGGTGCTGCTGGTGATCCGGATCGTGCGGCGCATGTCGCGCTCGACGCTGATCGGCGCCTTCGCCGGCATCCTGCTCATCGCCGACGGGCTGACCTTCGTCTCCTCCCGCATCGGCATGCTCGACATCTTCATGGCGCTGCTGGTGACCGCCGCGTTCGGCTGTCTCATCGTCGATCGCGACGACGTGCGCGAACGCCTGGCCCGCGCGGATCTGGCGGGCCGGGTGGGGATCACCGACTGGGGACCGCGACTCGGCGTGCGCTGGTGGCGCTTCGGCGCGGGCGTACTGCTCGGACTGGCGTGCGGCACCAAGTGGTCGGGCATCTACTTCATCATGTTCTTCGGCCTGCTCAGCGTGGCCTTCGATGTGCGTGCCCGGCGCGCGTACGGGGTGCGCAGACCGTGGGTCGGCACGCTGGTCCGCGATGTCGGGCCCGCGCTGTACGCGCTGGTCGTCATCCCGCTGGTGGTGTACCTGTCCTCGTACTGGGCCTGGTTCGCCAGCGAGTCCGGGGTGTACCGGTACGCGGTCGGCAATCAGATCGGCACCGACGGCCCGTTCGCGTTCTTGCCCGACGCGCTGCGCTCGCTCTGGTACTACCAGGGCGAGACCCTCGACTTCCATTCCAGCCTGACCAATTCCGCGGGCAACCACCATCCGTGGGAATCCAAGCCGTGGACCTGGCCGATGGGCCTGCGCCCGATGCTCTACTACTACGCCGACGGCACGGTGACCGGCTGTGGCGAGGCGCAGTGCGTCAAGGCCGTGATGGCCGTCGGCACGCCGGCGCTGTGGTGGCTGGCGCTGCCCGCCCTCGGCTGGATGCTGTGGCGCTCGGTCGTGCGCAGGGACTGGCGCTACGCGGCGGTGCTGGTGGGCTACGGTGCGGGCCTGCTGCCGTGGTTCCTGACCCTGGACCGGCAGATGTACTTCTTCTACGCGGTGGTGCTCGCGCCGTTCCTGGCGATGGGCGTCGCGCTGATCCTCGGCGACATCCTCGGGTCGGCCCGGCCCGCCGGGATACCGCGTAGTCCCACCGGCACCTATCTCCCGGCCCCGGTCAACGAGCGCTACGCCCTGGGGCTGCTGATCGTCAGTATCTACCTGGGCCTGGTGATCGCGAACTTCGTCTGGTTGTGGCCGATTCTCACCGCCCAGCCGATCAGTCCCGCCAGCTGGCAGGACCACCTCTGGCTCCCGAGCTGGCGCTAGGGGCGTGGGTCAGCTGTCCAGCGCGCGTCGGACGAAGTCGACCGCGTCGGAGTCGGGCAGGCCGAGCCGCCGGATGGTCGCGACGTAGTCCACGGCCGCGCGACCGGCGATATCGCGGGTGGGGTCACCCGAGGAGGCGATGAAAGAGCCCTGGCGGCCCCGGGTTTCGAGGACGCCGTCGGCCTCGAGCTCCCGGTAGGCGCGGGCGACGGTGTTCGGCGCGATGCCGAGATCGGCGGCCAGCGCGCGCACGGTCGGGATCTTGGTGCCCGCGCTGAGCGTGCCCGCGCGGACCTGTTCGATCACCGCCATGCGTAACTGCTCGTAGGGCGGTTGAGCGGAATCGGTGGACAGCTCGACGTGGAACACGCTCGCTCACACCTCGTCTCGGGCCAGGGGGCAGGACATGCAGCGCGGACCGCCACGGCCGGAGCCCAGCTCCGAACCCTGGATGGTGAGCACCTCGACACCGGCGTCGGTCAGCCGCGAATTGGTCATCTCGTTGCGTTCGTAGGCCACCACCACGCCCGGCGCCAGCGCCAGGGTGTTGTTGCCGTCGTCCCACTGCTCGCGTTCGGCGGTCGGCCCGTCGCGGCCGGTGTCGATCACCCGCAGCTTCGCGATGCCCATCGCGGCGGCCGCGGCGGGCAGGAACGGTTCGGGTCCGGAGATGCTGATCCGGTCCAGGTCGCCGCGCCCGGAGAAGCCGTCCTCGCGGCGGATCGTGAACGCCTGCAAGGTTTCCCGCACACCCGGGTACATCACCACCGCGTCGGTGTCGACCATCGTGCACACGGTGTCCAGGTGCATGGTGGCGCGGTTCTGCGCGATCGGCACCACCAGCACGGTGTGCGCGAGATCGTCGTCGAAGAGGCTGCGCGCCAGCGCTTCCGCGCCCGCCGGCGTGGTCCGCTCGCCGACGCCGACCGCGACCACCCCCGGCGCCAGCAGCAGCACGTCACCGCCCTCGATCGGCGCGGTGTGCGATTCGTAGGCGCGGCGCACGCCGAGGAAGCGGGGGTGGAAGGCGTAGACGAGATCGGTGATCGAGGTCTCGCGGATGCGGGCGGGCAGCGCGAGGGAGGTGATCGCCACCTTCGGGCCGACCCAGAACGAGGAGTCGCGGGTGAACAGCAGGTTGGGCAGCGGATCGATGACGAAATCGCCGCCGTGGTGCATCCGGCGCACCAGCGAGGTGGTGTCGGGGCCGAACGGCAGCTCGTCGAAGGTCATGCCCGCCATCAGGATGTCGGCGAGCTCGCGGGCCTCGACCTTGCGCAGCTCGGCCGCGAGCTGATCGGCCAGGCCGTGGCCCAGCCGACGGGCGTCGACGGCGGCGGAGATACCCTGGATCCTGGCCGCCCCGCTCACCGCGAGCGTCTCGGCGAGCAGGTCCGACAGCAGCAGTACTTCCACGCCGCGTTCGCGGAGCAGGGCGGCGAAGGAATCGTGCTCGGCTTGGGCGCGTTCCACCCACGGGATGCCGTCGAAGAGCAGCTGATCGTTGTTGCTCGGGGTGAGCCTGCGCAGTTCGTCGCCGGGCCGGTGCAGCAGCACCGTCCGGAGCGTGCCGACCTCGGAGGTGACGGCCAAGCGCGAGTCGGGGGCGGTTCCCATGCGGAAACCGTAATCCGCCGAGCGCGCCTCGGCACGGAAGACCCGCAGACCCGGCGGGTGCGGAGTCCAGCCGTTTTCGTACACGACACGAAAACCTCAAGTATTGTTGAGGGCGAAAACGGGAGGAGCGCAGATGACGACGGCCGATTGGCAAACGAAGGAGCTGACCCCCGGGCAGCTTTCCGATCGTAGTGGAGTTGCAGTGTCCGCGTTGCACTTCTACGAACGTGAAGGTCTCATATCGAGTCGTCGAACCAGTGGCAATCAACGGCGCTACGCTCGCGAAACGCTGCGCCGAGTGGCCTTCATCCGCATCTCCCAGCGCGTCGGCATCCCACTCAGTGAGATTCGCTCGGCGCTGGACCGGCTCCCCGAAGGGCGCACCCCCACCCGCCGCGATTGGGAGACACTGTCCACCACCTGGCGCGAGGATCTCGACGATCGCATCACCCAGCTCACCCGCCTGCGCGACAACCTCACCGGCTGTATCGGCTGCGGCTGCCTGTCACTGGGCTCGTGCAAGCTCGTCAACGAGCACGACCGGCTCGGCGCGGAGGGGCCGGGCGCGCGTGTGCTCGACGTTCAGCTGAACTGCCCGCCGCGCTCCGGCTGCGTCTAGCTGGGTCCGCGGCGCGCGCGCCCGCGGTGCGGCATCATCGCGGGTATGACCTCTCTGGACGCGAAAGCCAAGACTCTGCTCGAACTGCACCAGCCCGGAAATCCGGTGGTGCTGCCGACCGTGTGGGACGCCTGGTCGGCGAATGTCGCTGTGGCCGCCGGTTTTTCGGGGCTGACGCTGGGTAGTCACCCGGTGGCCGATTCGGTCGGGCGCAGTGACGGCGAAGGAATGACCTACGACGAACTGCTCGCGCGGGTCACCCAGGTGACCGGGGCGGTGGACGTGCCGGTGTCGGTCGACATCGAGTCGGGCTACGGGCTCGAGCCCGCGCGGCTCATCGAGGGACTGCTCGCGGCCGGCGCGGTCGGGCTCAATATCGAGGACACCGTGCACAGCGAGGGCAAGCGGCTGCGCAGCCCCGAAGAGCACGCCGAGCTGGTGGGCGGGCTGCGCGCGGCCGCCGACGCGGCGGGCGTGCACGTGGTGGTGAACGCGCGCACCGATCTGTTCCTGCGTCAGGACGGGGACGAGGCCGACCGGGTCGATCGGGTGATCGCCCGGCTGCGACTGGCCGCCGACGCGGGCGCGGACTCGCTGTATCCGGTGGGCTGGCACGCCGACGACGTCCAGCGCAGGCTCACCGCCGAACTGCCGTTGCCGGTCAACGCGATCGCGCAGCCGGGGACCCCGGCCAAGGAGCACCTCGCCGGACTCGGCGTCGGTCGGATCAGCTTCGGTCCGCTGTTGCAGGCGGCGCTGGGCGTGGAAGCGGGCAAGCTGCTGGCCGCCTGGACCTGAGTCACGCCGGTGGCGCACGGCGAGCGGCCGTGCGCCACGGCGTCCTACTCCTTGGGCTCGACGTAACGCGGGAACACCGGTTCCGGCGCGGGCAGGTCGATCCCGGGCACCAGCGGCGTGGCGATATCGGCGAAGGCGCGGCCGTCCTGGGCCAGCAGGTCCAGGATCTTGGCGGCCGAACCCGGCATCACCGGCTGCACCAGGATCGCCACGATCCGGACCACCTCGAGGGTGACGTAGAGGACGGTGGCCATCCTGGCCAGGTCTTCCTCGGTACCCGACTTGCGCAGCGCCCACGGGGCATTGGCGGAGAAGTACCGGTTGGTCTCGCCGAGAGTCAGCCAGATGGCCTCCAGCGCGAGGTGCATCTGCTGGGCGTCGAAATCGGCGCGGCAGCGCTCCAGCAGGGCATTGGCGCGATCGAGCAGCGCCTGGTCGTCCGCGGTGAACGCGCCCGGAGCCGGCGCCTTGGCGTCGCAGTTCTTGTTGACCATGGTCAGGCTGCGCTGGACCAGGTTGCCGAACTCGTTGGCCAGGTCGGCGTTGATCCGGCCCGCGATGGCGTCGTTGCTGTAGCTGCCGTCCTGGCCGTAGGAGATCTCGCGCAGCAGGAAGAAGCGCACCTGGTCCAGGCCGTAGGTCGACACCAGGGCGAGCGGGTCGACGACATTGCCCGTCGACTTCGACATCTTCTCGCCCTTGTTGTACAGGAACCCGTGCACGAAGACGCGGTCCGGCAGTTCGATCCCGGCCGACATCAGGAACGCGGGCCAGTACACCGTGTGGAACCGGGTGATGTCCTTGCCGATGATGTGCACGTTGGCGGGCCAGAACTTCTGGAACGCCGCCGAATCGGTGTGCGGGAAGCCGACGCCGGTGAGGTAGTTGGTGAGCGCGTCGACCCACACGTACATCACGTGATCGGGGTGGCCGGGCACGGGGACGCCCCAGTCGAAGGTGGTCCGCGAGATCGACAGATCCTTCAGGCCGGCCTTGACGTAGCTCACGATCTCGTTGCGCCGGGTCGCGGGCGCGATGAACTCGGGCCGCTCCTCGTAGAGCGCCAGCAACTTGTCCTGGTACTCGGAGAGCTTGAAGAAGTAGTTCGACTCCTCGGTCCAGGTGACCGGGGTCTGGGTCTCGGTCGAGACGCGGGTCCCGTCGTCGAGGAGGGTGGTTTCCTCCTCGGTGTAGAAGGCCTCGTCGCGCACCGAGTACCAGCCCGAGTAGTTGCCCAGGTAGATGTCGCCGTTGGCGAGCATCTTCTCCCAGAGCGCGACGCTGGCGGCCTTGTGGTCGGCGTCGGTGGTGCGGATGAAGCGGTCGAAGGAGATGTCGAGCGCCTTGTCCATCGCCTCGAAGACGTCGGAGTTGCGGGCCGCGAGCTCCTGCACCGGGATGCCCTCGGTGGCCGCGGTCTGCTGCATCTTCTGACCGTGCTCGTCGGTGCCGGTCATGAAGAACACGTCGTAGCCGTCGAGTCGCTTGAACCGGGCCAGCGCGTCGGTCGAGATGTACTCGTACGCGTGCCCGATATGCGGCGCACCGTTCGGGTACGCGATGGCCGTCGTGATGTAGAAGGCGGGCGCCTCGGCGCCGTCGGGTGCGCTCACGACTGAGCCTCGCTGGCGCTCAGCTCAGTCCTGACCGCAGATGCGGCTGTGCTCGTCCGCTCGCTTCGCTCGCTCATGATGCGAACTACTGTAATCCGCGTGGCAAACCAGAATCGTCCGGCTCCGCCCCTTCCGCCGCCGCTCGCGCCCCTGATCGACGCGCACACCCACCTCGACGCGTGTGGCGCGACCGATGCCGCCTCGACCACGGCGATCGTGGATCGCGCGGCCTCGGTCGGTGTCGGGCACGTGGTGACGGTGGCCGACGATCTCGCCGCCGCGCAGTGGGCCGTGCGGGCCGCGCAGTGGGACCCGCGCGTCTACGCCGCGGTCGCGCTGCATCCGACCAGGGCCAACGCCCTCGACGACAAGGCCAAGGCCGAGCTCGAGTCCCTGGCCACCGACCCGCGGGTGGTCGCGATCGGTGAGACCGGCCTGGACTACTACTGGCCCGGCAAGCTCGACGGGTGCGCCGACATCGAGACCCAGATCGAGGGTTTCCGCTGGCACATCGATCTGGCCAAGCGCGTCCGCAAGCCGCTGATGATCCACAATCGCGAGGCCGACCACGACCTGCTCACGGTGCTGCTCGACGAGGGCGCTCCGGACACCGTGATCTTCCACTGCTTCTCCTCCGACGCCACCATGGCGCAGGCGTGCGTGGCCGAGGGGTATGTGCTCAGCTTCTCCGGCACGGTCAGTTTCAAGAACGCGCACGAGCTGCGCGAGGCGGCCCAGCTGGTGCCCGACGATCAGATCCTGGTCGAGACCGACGCGCCGTACCTGACGCCGCACCCGTATCGCGGTGCGCCGAACGAGTCGTACTGCCTGCCCTATACGGTGCGCGCGCTGGCCGAGGTACGCGAGCAGGACCCGGACGAACTGGCGGAGATCACCACCGCGAACGCGCGCAGGCTCTACCGGATCCGCTGAGTCCGTTTCGTCCGGCCGGAAGGGGGCTGGACATCAAACGTGTTTCGGGTCACATTCGCCGGTCATAGTCGTTATCTACCAGCGACGTCTATATCGAATCGTGACCTGCGATCCCGCTGATCGGGGCGCTCGGTGTTGTCCGAGGCAAACCTACTCGTTATCGTTCTGTAACCATGTCGGCTTTTGCGCGGATCAACTCGTCTCGCTCGCCGCTGCTGTACGCGGCAGTGGCGGCCATGCTGCTGATTCTCATGGTCGGTGCCTCCTTGGCCATCGTGAACCACAAGACGGTCGCCCTGGTCGTCGACGGTGAGCGGACCGAGCTGACCACCATGTCCCGCGACGTGCGCGCCGTCCTGGCCGACGCGGGCTACGAGCTCTCCGAGCACGACGCCGTGACCCCGGCCGCCGGGAGCAAGGTCGCCGACGGCGCCACCATCACGCTCAATCGCGGCCGCGAGATCACCGTCTCCGTCGACGGCGCCGAGCGCAAGGTGTGGACCACGGGTCTGACCGCGGGCGACGCGCTGGCGCAGATGCAGATCCCGGCCGACACCCATGTCGTGCCGACCCGCACCGAGAAGCTGCCGCTGGCCGGCGCCGCGCTCAGCGTGTACACCCCGCGCACGGTCTCGCTCGCCGACGGCGGCGCCGCCCCCGTCGACGTGCGCCTGGCCGCCGCCACCATCGGCGAATTCCTCACCGCCGCGGGCATTCCGCTCGAGAATCAGGACTTCACCGAGCCGGCCGCCGACACGCCGCTCACCGAGGGCATGAAGGTCACCGTCACCCGGCAGCGCGTCGAACAGCGCACCGAGACCCTGCCGCTCGATCCCACCGAGCTGGTGATCGAGGACCCGACCATGAACATGAGCCGCACGGTCGTGGAGAACCCGGGCGCGGCCGGGCTGCACGAGGCGACCTTCGCCGTCACCCTCACCAACGGTGTCGAGTCCAGCCGCGTGCAGACCAACTCCAATGTCATCACCCCCGCCCAGCCCAAGACCATCCGCAAGGGCGCCAAGCCGGGCACCGAGGTGCCGCCGGTGCGCGACGGCGCGATCTGGGACGCGCTCGCGCGCTGCGAGTCGACCGGCAACTGGGCCATCAACACCGGCAACGGCTACTACGGCGGCATCCAGTTCGACCAGAGCACCTGGGAGCGCCAGGGCGGCCTGAAGTACGCCCCCCGCGCCGACCTGGCCACCCGCGAAGAGCAGATCGCCATCGCCGAGGTCACCCGCGCCCGCCAGGGCTGGGGCGCCTGGCCCGCGTGCACAGGACGCCTCGGCCTGAGCTGAGTTGTCGGAGCGCTGGCGCGCTCGAGTCGCGGCCCCTTGTGTCGCGACGGCCGACTTCGTCGGCCTGCCCCTCCTCGGGGTCGGGGCAGGTGGGGCTGGGTGGGTGGGATGGGTATCTATCCGTAGTTGTTCGGCGGGTCGGGTTGACCCGGGGAGTTGGCACGGTAGGTTGCACTCGTTTCGCCGGGTCTGTGTCTCGTGCGTTGTCCCGGCTCGTCGAGTCGAGGGTGGTTGTGATGCGTGGGGTTTCGGCCTGGCGGCGGGCGGCTGTCGCGATCGTGTTGGCGGCCGGTGCCGGGGTGTGCGTGCCGATGACGCCCGCGCACGCGCAGACGCCGGGGACGGTGATCGCGGTGATTCCGCAGGCCGACGGATTCCACGGGATGTCCGGCGCACAGGTCATCGACTACTGGACCCGGGGTGTCGGCGGGGTGACGCAGCCGGCGAGCGGGGCGCTGTATCTGCCCGAGGGTGACGCGCCCGCCGGCGGCTGGCCGGTAGTCGCCTTCGACCACGGGACGACCGGGCTCGGCGCGGGCTGCGGTGGGCAGTCCGATCCGGCGGGCGCGCCCTGGCCGGAGTCGCAGGCGCCGCAGGACGAGTTCCTGCGGCATCTGGTGGCGCAGGGGTATGCCGTCGTCGCGCCGGATTACCTGGGGCTCGGGCGGTTCGACACGGGGCCGCATCCGTATCTGGGCATCGACACCGAGGCCACCGCCACTCTGGACCTGCTGCGGGCGGCGCGTTCGGTGCGCTCGGATCTGTCGCCGGTGTGGGTGGCGGCGGGCATGTCGCAGGGCGGGCAGGCCGCGCTCGGCACCGGCCACCGGCAGGCGAGTTACGCGCCGGAGCTGGACTTCCGCGGAACCATCGCCATCGACCCGGAATCCGATGTCGAGAAGGTGGCCACCCTGCTCGGGCCGGGTAATCCGGATCGGGTCAGCGGCGGCATCCTCGGTTTCTCGGTGAGTATTCTGGCCGGTCTGCGCGCGGCCAGGCCGGATGCGCAAGTCGACAGCTACCTCAGCCCGCTGGGACGCCAGGTCCTCGACGAGATCGGCACGCTGTGCCAGGACGCGATCGACGAGCGGGTCGCCGATCTCACGCTCGGTCAGTTGCTCACCCGCTCGCTCGGCGAGGAGCCGTTGCGCTCGGTGATGGCCGACTACATGGCCGTCCCGACCAGCGGCTACGACGCCCCGATCCTGCTGCTCGTCAACGCCACCGACCGCACGGTGCCCTCGCCGCTGCACGCCGCGCTGGCTGCCCAATTCACCGCGAACGGTGTCGACTACACATCTGTCGTCGGTACCGGCAAACACTGTGAGCTGAACCCGGCGATGATCACCGCGGTCGACGAATTCCTGGCCCGGGCGCGCTGACCTGCCCACGCTCGCTCCATCGCAGGTCCTGAGCGGTGTCCTGGCTACCGATCGGCGAACTGTACGATCGTCCAGTTCGTTGCTCCCGATCGGCCGGAAAGGTCACCCCCTGATGCCGAAGACCCTGAGCCGCGCTGCCATCGCAGCCGCCGTCACCGCCGCCGCGCTGGTGAGCGCTACCCACGCGCCCGCTTCGGCGGAACCGGGCGGAGTGCTCGCTGTCGAACCGCGACCCGTCGGATGGCACGGGATGTCGCGTGGCTCGGTCGTCGAATACACGACCCTGGATTCGGCCGGCGTCGAGCGTCCCGCCAGCGGTGCGCTGTTCCTGCCCGAGGGCGACGCGCCCGCCACCGGCTGGCCGATCATCGCCTACGACCACGGTACCCTCGGCTCCGGGCCCGGTTGCGGCGGCCAGGCCGATCCCGACCTCGCGCCGCTTCCGGTGAACCGCGCCGCCGAGGACGCGCTGATCCAGGGCCTGGTCGAGCAGGGCTTCGCCGTCGTCGCGCCGGACTACCTGGGGCTGGGCCGCTTCGACACCGGTCCGCACCCGTACCTCGAGGTGCGCAGCGAGGCCACGGCCACGATCGACCTGGTACGCGCCGCCCGGGCGGCTACGCCCGAACTCTCGCGCACCTGGAGCGTCGTCGGCGCCTCCCAGGGCGGCCACGCCGCGCTCGGTACGGCGCACCTGCAGGCGAGCTACGCACCCGAACTCGACTTCCGCGGCACCGTCGCCGTCGACCCGGCCTCCGATGTCGAGAAGGCGCTGCCGCTGCTCGGCCCGTGGTTCCCCGAGGCCGAGGGCGCCGCGGGTCTGTCGGCGTTCACCGTCAGCATCCTGGCCGGGCTGCGCGCCACCCATCCCGAGGCGGAGGTGGACTCCTACCTCACGCCCAAGGGCAAGGAGATCGTCGATGCCGCGGGCGGGCAGTGTATCGATGGGATCGTGGCCGATCTCGCCGGGCTCGGTCTGGGCGAGTTGTTCGCGCGGCCGCTGTCGGAGGGCCCGCTGCGGACCGCGCTCGCCGCGTACATGACCGTGCCGACCAGCGGATACGACGCCCCGATCCTGTTGCTGATCAACGCGACCGACGCGGTGGTGCCCTCGCCGCTGCACGCCGCGCTGGTCGCCCAATTCGCGGCCGGTGGTGTGGACTTCGAGGCGGTCACCGGTTTCGGTCAGCACACCGTGCTCAACCAGCAGATGAAGGACGCGCTCGCCGATTTCGTCGACCGCGTCCACCAGGCGCCGCCGCAGCGCTGAACCCCGGGACCGATCCGGGCCCGAACCGCCTCGGCGACATCGGGTTCGGATCGACGGGCGCACCGGGCGTGAATCTGTACACTCGTCCAGGTCCTGGTCGCCGGTGGAGAGATGGATCCGTGCTGAAGAACCCGATCCGCGCGACGGTGGTCGCCGCAGTCACGGCGTGCGCGCTCACCGCCGCCACCTTCGCCCCCGCCGCGGCGCAGTCGCCCGGCTCGCTCATCGCCGTCGAGCCGAAACCGGCGGGCTGGCACGGCCTCGCGCGCGGCTCGGTCGTCGAGTACTGGATGACCGACTCGGCCGGCGTCGCGCGCCCGGCCAGCGGCGCGGTCTATCTCCCGGACGGTGAGGCCCCGGCCACCGGCTGGCCGATCCTGGCCTACGACCACGGCACCTCGGGCTCGGGTCCCGGCTGCGGCGGCCAGGCCGACCCCGAACTGGCGGCGCTGCCGCAGCATCGCGCCGCCGAGGACGCGCTGATCAAGCGATTCGTCGATCAGGGCTACGCCGTGGTCGCCCCGGACTACCTGGGCCTCGGCCGTTTCGAGACCGGCCCGCACCCGTATCTCGAGGTGCGCAGCGAGGCGACCGCCACCATCGATCTGGTCCGGGCCGCCCGCGCCGCCGATCCCGGCCTGTCGCGCACCTGGAGCGTGCTCGGCGTCTCGCAGGGCGGGCACGCCGCCCTGAGCACCGGGCACGTGCAGCAGAGCTACGCCCCCGAGCTGGATTTCCGCGGCACCATCGCGGTCGACGCCGCCTCCGACGTGGAGAAGGTGCTGCCGTTCATCGGCCCCGACCTGCCGGAGATCCCGATGCTGTCGGCGGCGACCTCGTTCGTCGTCAGCATCCTGGCCGGGCTGCGCGCCACCCACCCCGAGGCCGACGTCGACTCCTATCTGACGCCGCTGGGCAAGTCGCTCGTCGACGCGGCGGGTGAGCGCTGCCTGGACGAGATCATCGCCTCGGTCAAGGGCTTGTCGGCGCGTGAGCTGCTCGCCCGCCCGCTGACCGGCCTGCGCGATGTCCTCGCCGCCTACATGACCCTGCCGACCAGCGGCTACGACGCCCCGATCCTGCTGACCATGAACGTCACCGACACGATCGTGCCGTCCCCGCTGCACGCGGCACTGGTCGCGCAGTTCGCCGCCAACGGCGTCGACCAGCAGGTGATCCCCGGCACGGGCACGCACGGCTCGGTCTCGGTGGAGCAGCGCGCGGCGATGGACGCCTTCCTCGCGCGTGTCCACGCCGCCCCGCCGCAGCGCTGAGCTGCTCGATCGGCCGGGTTGGTAGGTTCTAGCGGTGCCCGAACCAGAGATTCCCGCGCGCGGTAGCGCCGCATTGCTCGGTCCCGCCGAGGTGCGGACGCTGGCCGAACGTTTCGGCGTCCGGCCGACCAAACAGCTCGGGCAGAACTTCGTGCACGACGCGAACACGGTGCGCCGCATCGTCACCGCCGCGGGCGTCGGTCCGCGCGACACCGTGCTCGAGGTCGGTCCCGGTCTGGGCTCGCTGACCCTGGCGCTGCTCGACGTCGTCGACCAAGTGGTTGCCGTCGAGATCGACCCGGTGCTGGCCAACTACCTGCCCGAGACCGTCGCCGATCGCGCTCCCGGCCTGGTCGATCGCCTGCGGGTCGTCGAGGCCGACGCGCTGCGCGTGCGTCCCGACCAGCTGCCCGCCGAGCCGACCGCGCTGGTCGCGAATCTGCCCTACAACGTGGCGGTCCCGGTGCTGTTGCACCTGCTCGCGGTGCTGCCGAGCATCCAGGTGTCGCTGGTGATGGTGCAGGCCGAGGTGGCCGACCGGCTGGCCGCCGAACCGGGCAACCGGGTCTACGGCGTGCCGAGCGTCAAGGCCGGCTTCTTCGGCAAGGTGCGGCGCGCCGGCGCGGTCGGCACGCAGGTCTTCTGGCCGGTGCCGCGCGTCGAATCGGGCCTGGTCCGTATCGATCGCTACGCCGAGCCGCCGTGGCCGATGGACGAGGCGCATCGCCGTCGCGTGTTCGAGGTGATCGACGCCGCGTTCGCGCAGCGCCGAAAGACGTTGCGCTCGGCGCTGTCCGGCTGGGCGGGCTCGCCCACGGAGTCCGAGCGCAGGTTGGTGGCGGCCGGCATCGATCCGACCGCCCGCGGTGAGACGCTCGACACCGCGGCGTTCGTCCGCCTGGCCGCCCAGGGCTGATCCGCGAATCGCGGGCGCGCGCAGCCGAACCCCCAGTACACCGGCTGTTCATCGGGACTCACGCGCGCACCCTGTGAAAGCAATTGTGGACAACCGGTTTTCGCCGCCGCCGGAGTTGATCATGATGCACGAACGACGTCACCGGTCCGGGACGAAAACCACCGACGGCACGCCGCCGGACGCAGATGTGGATGACGCTGTGGATGATTCATGGCGTCCAGCCCCCGAATGAACCATCGGTAAACGCGCCCTCCGCACCACCACGTTTTCGGCCGCCTCGCGTCCGAGGGGTGAGACGTAACGCCGAAGGCGCAGTATCGCCCCTCGGACGCGAGGTCACGAGGCCGAAAACCCGCGGCGCCAGCCGCCTTCTACTCAGCCAGCGCGTAGCCCGCCTCGTCGACGGCGGCGGCGACCTCGGACTCGGTCAGCTCGTTCGTGCTGTCGACCTTGACGAGACCGCTGGCCAGGTCGACATCGACGCTGGTGACACCATCGATCTTGCCGATCTCCTGCTTGACCGAGCTCACGCAGTGTCCGCAGGTCATCCCCGTGACGGTGTAGGTGGTGGTGGCCATGGCCGACTCCTTCGCTCTTCGATCATACGGTCCAGGGGTATGTCCCCGACACGAACGAACATACCCCCCATGGGTATTAGGCGCAAGCCCCCGCCCGGCCACCTGCTGTGGCGTGGCTCTCCCTGCCCGGTGGGGCGCGGATTCAGCGCGGGTACTCGTCGGGGTAACCCGTTACGCTTGGTGATCGTGCTGTCAGTTGTGCCCAGCCCGGTCGTCGTGCGCGCTCCTTCGAAGGTGAACCTGCATCTCGGAGTCGGTGATCTGCGTCCGGATGGCTACCACGACCTGACCACGGTCTTCCAGGCGTTGTCGCTGGCCGACGAGCTCGAACTCGCCCCGTCGGCCTCGCTGGCGGTGCGGGTCACCGGCGAGGGTGCGGCCGAGGTGCCGACGGATCGGGAGAACCTGGTCTGGAAGGCCGCGGTTCGCCTGGCGCATCTGGCCGGGCGCGCGCCGCTGGTGGAGATCGCCATCGCCAAGGGTATTCCGGTCGCCGGCGGCATGGCGGGCGGCAGCGCCGACGCGGCCGCCGCGCTGGTCGGTTTGAACGAACTGTGGGATCTGGGGCTGGGCCGCGACGAGCTGTCCGCGGTGGCCGCCGAACTCGGCAGCGACGTCCCGTTCGCGCTGCACGGTGGCACCGCGCTCGGCACCGGCCGCGGCGAGCGGCTGCTTCCGGTGCTCTCGCGCAACACCTTTCACTGGGTCCTGGCGCTGGCCAAGGACGGCCTGTCCACCCCGTCGGTCTTCCGGGAACTCGATCGACTGCGTGCCGAGGGCGACCCGCCGCGGCTGGGCGATCCGCAGAAACTCATGCAGGCGCTGGCCGCGGGCGACGCGCGCACGCTGGCGCCGCTGCTCGGCAACGATCTGCAAGCCGCGGCGCTGTCGCTGAAGCCGGAGCTGCGGCGCACCCTGCGCGCCGGGGTCGGGGCGGGTGCGCTCGCCGGACTGGTCTCGGGGTCCGGCCCCACCTGCGCGTTCCTGTGCGAGACCGAGGAGGCGGCGATCGCGGTGGCGGCCGAACTGGCCGGTGCCGGCGTCTGCCGCAGTGTGCGCACGGCCAGCGGTCCGGTGCCGGGGGCGCGGGTGCTCGACACCGAGGCGCACGGGAAGCACTGAGCGTCAGCCGATGACGTCGGCGAGCCGGTCGACCTGGTCGGCGTCGCGGCCGTAGCAGTAGAGCATCACCTCGTCGGCGCCGAGCTCGTCGAATCGCGCGATGGTCGAGCGGATGGCGTCGGGTGTGGTGAGCAGCCCGTCGAGCATGAACTTCGAGCGATCACCGGCGAAGGCGTAGTAGGCGCCCATGGCCGCGCGGGCGTCGGCGATCAGGTCGTCGTCACCGACGGCCACATTGACCTGGGCGACGATCCGCGGCGCGCCGATGCGGCCGTGGTCTTTCCAGGAGCGGCGCACGGTGTCGAACAGGTTGCCCGCCCACGACGGCGGCGCGGCGGCGAGGAACCCGCCGCCCCAGCGGCCGACGCGGTCGAGCGCGGCGGGCTGGAAGCCGCCGAACAGCAGCTCGGGACCGGCGGGGGAGCGCGGGACGGGGCCGATCGGTCCGCACTCGGGGCCGAACGATTCGCCGGCCCAGAGGCGGTGGAGCAGGCCGATCTGCTCGTCGAGGCGGCGCCCGCGAGTCCGCAGCTCGGTGCCCGCGGCGAGGTGGTCGTCGGCGCGTCCGCCGACCCCGACGCCGAGGACGAACCGGCCGCCCGACAGTACGTCGAGGGTGGCGGCCTGCTTGGCCAGCAGCGCGGTCTCGCGCAGCGGGGCCAGCAGCACCTCGGTCTGCAATCGGATGCGGCGGGTGGCGCCGGCCAGAGCGGCCAGGGTGACGAGCGGTTCGGGGTTGTCGTAGACCAGCCGGTCGAGCAGGCCGAGGGTGGAGAAGGGGCCGTCGTCGGCGCGGCGGGCCCAGTCGAACAGGGCGGGCGGATCGGAAATGGGGAGGCCGAGGCCGATATGCATGGAATCCTCCGGGGAAAGAACGTCGTTCGTGGCGAACGTTGTTCGCTACGAACGACGTTAAACGAACATCGTTCGTAGCGCAAGGTGGCGCGGCTCGGACGGCCGACGACCGGGCAAGTAGGCTCGTCACGGCCCCACAGTCGCGCGGAAGGCGGGCGAGCAACACCTATGTCCAACCTGATCAACCTCGAACAGGTCTCCAAGAGCTTCGGCATCAAGCCGCTGCTGGACGACGTCTCGCTCGGTGTGCACGCGGGAGAGCGGATCGGGGTGGTCGGTCTCAACGGCGGCGGCAAGACGACGCTGCTCGAGGTGCTGACCGGTCTGGAGCAGCCCGACAGCGGCCGGGTGAGCCGGGTCGGCGGACTGCGGATGGCCGTGGTCACCCAGCGCGGCGTGCTGCCCGACGGCGCCACCATCGGTTCCATCGTGCTCGCCGGACTCTCCGACGATCTGTCCACCGTCGACATCGCCGAACACGAATGGGCCGCCGACGCGCGCATCCGCTCGGTGCTCGACGGCATCGGCATCGCCGATCTCGGCCTGGACACCCCGGTCACGAACCTCTCCGGTGGCGAGCGCCGCCGCGTCGCGCTGGCCGCCGCGCTGGTGCGCGACCTGGACCTGCTCGTCCTCGACGAGCCGACCAACCACCTCGACATCGAGGGCGTGCAGTGGCTGGCCGAGCACCTGGTCGCCCGGCGCACCGCGCTCGTCGTCGTCACCCACGATCGCTGGTTCCTCGACACCGTCGCCACCCGCACCTGGGAGGTCGTCGGCGGCAAGGTGGAGACCTACGAGGGCGGCTACGGCGACTGGATCTTCGCCCGCGCCGAACGCGCCCGTCAGGCCGACGCCACCGAGTCCCGCCGCCAGAACCTGGCCCGCAAGGAACTGGCCTGGCTGCGTCGCGGCGCCAAGGCCCGTACCTCCAAGCCGCGCTACCGCGTGGAAGCCGCCGAGGCGCTGATCGCCGACGTGCCGCCGCCGCGCGACTCGGTCTCGCTGGCCGCGTTCGCGCGCAAGCGCCTGGGCCGCGTGGTGATCGAACTCGAGGACGCCACGCTCACCACCCCCGACGGCCGCGTGCTGGTCGACGATCTGACCTGGCGGCTCGCGCCGGGTGAACGGGTCGGTCTGGTCGGGGTCAACGGCTCGGGCAAGACCACGCTGCTGCGCGCCCTGGCCGGCGACGCCGAACCCGCCGCGGGCAAGCGCATCCAGGGCCAGACCGTTCAGATCGGCTGGCTGCGCCAGGAACTCGACGACCTGCCCACCGACATGCGGGTGCTCGAGGCCGTGCAGCAGGTCGCCCAGCGAATCATGCTCGGCGACAAGGAGATCTCGGCCGGTCAGCTGGCCGAGCGACTCGGCTTCACTCCCGCCCGGCAGCGGACTCCGGTCGGCGACCTGTCCGGTGGCGAGCGCCGCCGCCTGCAGCTGACCCGCATCCTGATGGCGGAGCCGAACGTCCTGCTGCTCGACGAGCCGACCAACGACCTCGATATCGATACCCTGCAGCAGCTGGAGGACCTGCTCGACAACTGGGCGGGCACGCTGGTCGTCATCAGCCACGACCGCTACCTGGTCGAGCGCATCTGCGACACCACCTGGGCGCTGTTCGGCGACGGCAAGCTGACCAACCTGCCCGGCGGCATCGACCAGTACCTCACCAAGCGGGCCACGCTGGCCGCCCCGGCCAAGCCCGCCGCCGCGAAACCGTCCGCCGCGACCACGGATTCGGCCGACCGCCGCGCCGCCCGCAAGGAGCTGTCGCGGCTCGAGCGCAGCATCGCCAAACTCGACGAGCGCGAACAGAAACTGCACGTCGCCTTGGCCGATGCCGCCACCGACCCGGACAAGCTGGTCAAGCTCGGCGCCGAACTCAAAGAGGTCGTCGCGGAAAAGGAAGCCGCCGAAGAACGATGGCTGGAACTGGCCGAGGACCACTGATCACGGAGGGACAGGGGTAACTCGCCGGGCACGGGCTGACCGATCCGGCGAGCGACCGTCAGCCGCCGACGCGTCGTGACCCAGCGCCTGAGTCCGGCCCGAAATCGCGGGGAGGCGGGACAGTCTCGCGCCCTTCGGCGATGACGACGGGCAGGCAGGTCTGCACGAAGTCGGCGCCGAATTCGGTGAGGATGATGCTGCGGTAGCTCACCTTGGTGCCGAAGCCGCGCTTGAGCGCGTCGCGCACCTGCTCCTGCGCCTCGATGAGCTGGTAGCGGCTCGGATTGCCGACCGGTTCGCGGGTGGACTCGATGAGCCCGAGCCTGCGCAGGTTGGGCAGGTATTGCGGCACCCGGTTCGGGAAGCGCAGACCGGCATGCTCGCCGATCAGGGTGAGGCCGCTGATCAGGCGCTCACCGCCGAACGCCCGCTGGCGTCCGGTGCGCACATCGAGCGCGGGCTGCGGTCCGTCGACGTGCATGAACCGCAGGATCCGGGCCTCGTCGGGGGTGATCTCGGCGAGGATGCCGGGGTAGGCGGGGTGGGTATCGGGCTGGGCCGCGTGCGTGCTGGCCGACAGGCGCAGCAGCTCGGCGCCCTGTTCGCGCAGCGTCGGCATGCCGCCGTCGCCGGAGTGCTCGGTGCCGACGGGCAGGCCGAGCGCGTGCCGGAGCCGGTCGCGCACTTCGCCTTCGGCTTCGGCGAGGACATCCTTGGGCGGGGCGCCCGCCATGCTGCCGCGCAGGACGGTGACCGTCACGCCGAGGGCGGTGTCGAGGGTCCACAGGGTCATCCCCGAGGCCGCGGTGAGCGCGACCCGCGCGACCCCGGTCGCCGCCCGTACCGTACGCACCGGCGAGACGGGCAGCACGCCGCGCCGGTCACCGATGGCTTCGATCGGCGGTACCGCGCGTCGCACCAGTTCGGTGGACGGGGTCCCGTCGTCTATATCCATGTAGTCGCCACTCCAGTTCCGAAGACCAGGATATGAGCGTATCCGGCGAGCAGCCCCAGCGCGCCGCCATGGACGAAAAGCAACCATTCGTCCTGTTTGATGGCCGAACGCAGCATGTCCACGAAGTCGTGTGGGGAAAGTGCGGACATTTGCCGGGCGATGTATTCGTTGACCTGCCTGCCCTGTTGGACGTTGAACGCCGGGTCGGCGAAGGCCATCGGCGCGATCGTCATCGCCTCGGCGGTGAGGGTGGACTGTAGCGAGTCGTACTCGCGGCTGCCGAGCATGAACTTCACCGCGGGCCGGGCCGGGCCGAGCGCGCGGTCGGCGGCCGGACGCAGGGTGTCCTCGAGCATCTGCAGGGTGCGGTCCGAGCGCGGGCCGTTGAGCAGCTCGTCGCCGATATTGGCGACGGTGACCACCTCGGTGGAGACGAGTTCGGCGTAGCCGGCGGTGATCTCGGGCTGGCGCTTGATCAGCAGACCCTGCCGCCACGGGCACCACCACTTGGGCGTCGCGGGCGCGAAGATCATGTTGATGCCGACCCAGTTGACCACCCAGCCGATGATGATCCCGCCGATGGGCAGCACGATCAGCGGCGAGAGGCCGGTGGTGTGCAGCGCGAGCACCAGCAGCAGACCGCAGGGCGCGCCGAAATAGAAGCCGAAGTTCTGCATGAACCGCAGTTCCTTGGCGCCGAGCACCTGGAACAACTGGTTGAGCAATTGCGGTCGCGCCTGGAAATATCGGATGACCATCTGCTTCACATCGAGCAGCTGATCGATATTGGTGCCGAGTTCGATGGTGAGTTCGCGCAGGATCTCCGGCAGTTGCGAGCGCACCCGCTGATGCACCATCTCGCGCACCTGGGTGGGCAGGTTGTACCAGAGCTGCGGGTGCTCGCGGCGCAGGATCACCTCGACGATATCGCTGATCTGGGCGTCGGCGACCTCGGCCAGATGTTCGGCCAGCTTCTCCGGATCGAGCTCGCGGTAGAAGTCGGACACGCTGCCGAGCTTGGACAGCCCCTTGTCGACCGCGATGCTGGCCATCTTGTCGGCGCGCGAGGGCACGATGCCCTGCCAGCCGATCCGCCCGTCATAGCTGAGCAGCGGCAACACCTGGATCCGCTTGGGCAGATACGGGAAGATCGCGCGCAAGCCGGGCAGCTTCACGCCGTGGAACTTGATCGGCTGGAACAGCATCAGAATGCCGGTCCAGTTCGTGATGTAGCCGATTATTCCTGTGAAAAGAGGAATGGTCAGAATTTCTAGCAGGAGTGTCGGATGTAACCCGAACACACTCTCCAACACGACACCCTCCTGCCGTAACCCGGTGATCACCGCCTCACCGGCACCCAAAATTAGCACCCCCGTGCCGCGGTGACCCTACTGTGAGGTGCGGAACTGGGTCCATTCGTCGTGCGCCAGGCCACAGGGTAGTGTCTGAGACATCAGTCACAGAACCTGTCCCGAATGCCGTATTCGCCCAGGCGAGTCGGAACAATGAGCACCACCACATTTGGTGACAGGCCACAACCAGCGCGTACAGGGGGCGCGCTGCGTACGCACTGTGCTTGGAGCGTGGTCGGGCAATAATCTGTGGGCGATCGTTCCCATGCGAGACTTCGGAGTAGGACGTGACAGACGACAGGACCGGACAGGACCTGGCCCGTGCCGGTACCCGCGCCGTCGAGCGCAGCTCGGATGTCGAGCAGCGACAGATCAGTAATGAAGCCCGGTTGATCCGCGGGGTGTTCCGCGCCGCCGGATTGGCGGCGGGCACCGCGGTGCGCGGCAGCCAATGGGCGGTCGGCACCACCTACGAGGTGACCAAGGAACTGGCCCAGGCGGCCCTGGACGGCGAGTCCTCGGCCGACATCGCCGAGCGCACGGGCAACGCCCTGCGCTCGATCGCGCGCAGCGCGCTCGGTGTCACCGAGGGGTCGGTGCGCGAGATCGTCAGCTACGTGCCGACGCCCAACGGGTCCACCCAGCAGGCCATCACCGTCGGTCCCTACCTGCGCTCGGCCAGCACCGAGGACCTGCGTCGCCGCGGCGACGCGCTGCTGGCCCGCTCGGCCGACGTCTACTTCACCGAGGACGTGCACCCGGCCTACGACCGCATCCTCGACGAGATCGCGCCCGACGAGGCCCGCATCCTGCGGTTCATGGCGCTCAACGGTCCGCAGCCCTCGGTCGACGTGCGCACCAACCGCCCGCTCGGTATCGGCTCGGAGCTGGTGCAGGGCGATCTGACCTCGGTGCCCGAGCAGGCCGGCGTGCGCTACCCCGATCGGGCCCGCTCCTATCTGATCAACCTCAACCGCCTCGGCCTGACGTTCACCTCCGAGGATCCGGTGGTGCTGAGCCGCTACATGGTGCTCGAAGTGCAGCCGGTGGTCGAGGAGGCGCTCAAGAAGGCCGGCCGCGCGCCGAAGATCGTCCGCAAGAGCCTGCGCCTGTCGGAATTCGGCGAGGACTTCTGTCGCACCTGCTTCACCATCGGGTAGCTGAGACAGCGCGGGCAGGCGGCGCCGGAGGTCACGCTCCGGTGTCGGCAGTGATAGCGATCAGATACAGATCCGGCACTGCGCTCGTTTCAGTGGGATCGTGGAGGGATGGAGCAGGGTCCCGGATCTCCGAGCGTGCGCGTCGACGATCCCGTCGCGCCCACCTCGGCGCGGCCCGGTCCGCTGCTGCCCGGTGACGACGCTCCACTGGTCGCCGGGATGGAGACGGGGGAGGATCGGATGGCCGAGATGCCGCCCGCGGACGCGATGGACGAACAGCAGCCCGAACCGGTCCAGCGCCCGCCCGATCACCCTGACGACCTCATCGCGATCAGCCGGCTCAAATTCCGCTATCTGCGGGCCCTCGACACCAAGTCCTGGGACGAGTTCGCCGACACCCTGATCCCCGAGGCGACCGCCACCTACAGCGAATACCTGCAGTTCGAGTCGCGCGAGGCCTTCCTGGCCTTCCTGCGCAACACCCTCGGCCCGCACGTCATCACCGAGCATCGCTGCGACCATCCGGAGATCGATGTCGACGGCGACACCGCGACCGGCACCTGGTACCTGGCCGACACGGTGATCATCCCCGAGCACAACATGTGCCTGCGCGGCGCGGCTTTCTATACCGACCGCTACGTCCGCTGCGAGGACGGTCACTGGCGCATCGCGCACACCGGGTACGAGCGCACCTACGAGGTGGTGCTCTCGCTCAGTGATCTGCCCAGTCTGCGGCTGACCGCGAGCCGCTGGGGGATGATCGCCCAGGAGAATCACATCTCCTCGGTGGAGCGCAACCCCGGACCGGCCGCCTGACGCCGACTCAGACAGTCGACCAGTTAGTCCGCGGTCGCGACCAGTGGCTCGAGCGTGAGCTTCGGATGCTCTTTCTCGATGTACTGCAGCCGCCATTTGTCGCTGAACAGCGCGAGAATCGCGCCGTCGGTCCGAGTGAACACCTCGACGCCGCGCTGGCGATCCAATTCCGGCGCCGATTCCGCGTCGGTGCGCCTGGCCAAAGTGAAGGGCAGGAAATCCAGCTGGGTTTCCACATTGAACTCCGCCTGCATGCGAGCGGTGACGACCTCGAACTGCATCGGGCCGACCGCCGCCAGCACCGGCGAGGCGTCGCCGCGGGCGTCGTTGCGCAGCACCTGCACCACGCCCTCGGAGTCGAGCTGGTCGATGGCCTTGCGGAACTGCTTGTACTTGCCCGCGCTCTGCGCGCGCAGCGTCGCGAAATGTTCGGGGGCGAAGCTCGGGATCGGCGGGAACTCCACCTTCTTGTCCACGAACAGGGTGTGGCCCGGCGCGAGCGCGGTGGCGTTCACCAAGCCGACCACGTCGCCCGGGTAGGCGGTGTCGACGGTGGTGCGCTCGCGGCCGAACACGGTCAGCGCGTACTTGGTGGCGAACGGACGACCGGTCTGCGCGTGCGTGACGACCATGCCGCGCTCGAACTCACCGGAGACGATCCGCATGAACGCCAGCCGATCGCGGTGCGCGGTGTCCATGCCCGCCTGCACCTTGAAGACCACCGCGCTGAACGGGTCGCCGGTCGCGCGGTCCTTGCCCGCCACATCGGCGCGCGGGCCGGGAGCGGGGGCCAGCGCCACCAGCGTCTCCAGCAGCTGGCGCACACCGAAGTTCAGCATCGCCGAGGCGTAGATGACCGGTGAGGTCTGCCCGGCCAGGAACAGTTCCTGGTCGTGGTCCTGCCCGGTGGCCGAGAGCAGTTCGCTCTCCTCGGCGGCGGTCGTCCAGGCCTCGCCCTCGCGTGCCTCGGCCTCGGCCGGGGTCAGCGATTCCTCGGGGGCGATGGTCGCGCCGCCCGCGGTGCGGGTGAAGTGGATGTACTCGCTCGCCTCGCCCTCGGGGCCGCGCCGCAGCAGGCCGCGGAAGTCGCCGGCGATGCCGACCGGCAGGAACAGTGGGGTGGGGGTGAGGCCGATGCGCTCGCTGATCTCGTCGAGCAGCTCCAGCGGCGCCTGACCGGGGCGGTCCCACTTGTTGATGACGGTGATGACCGGGATGCCCCGGTGGCGGCAGACCTGGAACAGCTTCAGCGTCTGCGGCTCGAGACCCTTGGCCGCGTCGATCAGCATGACCGCGGCGTCGACCGCGGTGAGCACGCGGTAGGTGTCCTCGGAGAAGTCGGAGTGGCCGGGGGTATCGACCAGGTTGATGACATTGTCGACGTCGGACCCGGCGGCGCGGTAGTTGAACTGCAGCGCGGTCGAGCTCACCGAGATGCCGCGCGCCTTCTCCATCTCCATCCAGTCCGACACGGTCGACTTGCGCCCGGCCTTACCGTGGATGGCGCCCGCCTCGGAGATCATCTTGGCGTGCAGTGCCAGTGCCTCGGTCAGCGTCGACTTACCCGCGTCGGGGTGCGAGATCACGGCGAAGGTGCGGCGGCGCGCGACCTCGGCGGGTAGTCCGCGCGGGGTGGGGGCGGCGCTCTCTCCGGACTCGGTCAACGCAGAACCTCACTGTGTTTATGGCGGCTGGTGCCGCGGGGTTTGCGGCCCTTCGGGCCTCGCATCCGAGGCTCGAGACTACGCCTTCGGCGTTACGCTTCGAGCCTCGGATGCGAGGCGGCCGCAAACCCGTGGTCGTCGCGGTGGATGGTGTCGCGCGGCTTCGCGGCGGCAGGTGGGGCCGTTTTTCTGTGGATATGCCGATGCGGTATGGTGGTCGGGTTGTCTCGGCGAGGGTGAGTTGCCCCTAGTGGTTGTACTCACCGTGATCGACGCGGCTCGGCCTTCCCGGTCGTCCTCGTTCGTTCTTCGTCCGACGAGTAGACGTTGACCCCGCAGATGGGTCGCCCCACCTGACCAGCCCGGAAGAGCCGTAGGAGCGCATTCAGTCATGTCCGACGTGAACCAGATCGAAGCCGCCGTCCGCACCGAATTCGGTAAGGGCGCCGCTCGCCGTACCCGTCGCGACGGCAACGTGCCCGCCGTGCTGTACGGCCACCAGGCCGAGCCGCAGCACCTGAGCCTGGACGCCAAGGCCTTCGCCGCCATCCTGCGTACCCACGGCACCAACGCCATCCTGAACCTCGTCGTCGACGGCAAGCAGCAGCTCGCGATGACCAAGTCGGTCGTGGTCCACCCGATCCGCCGCTACATCGAGCACGCCGACCTGCTGATCGTCAAGCGTGGCGAGCGCGTCACCACCGACGTCAATGTCGTGGTCACCGGCGACGCCGCCTCCGGCACCCTGATCACCCAGGAAGCCACCACCCTGTCCATCGAGGCCGATGCGCTGAAGCTGCCCGAGTCCATCGAGATCTCGGTCGAGGGCATCGAGCCGGGCACCCAGATCCTGGCCCGCAGCATCGAGCTGCCCGCGGGCGTGACCCTCGCCGGTGACCCGGAGGCCCTGATCGTCAACGTCATCGCCGCGCCGTCGGCCGCGCAGCTCGACGAAGAGGGCGAAGGCACCGCCGCCGAGGAGACCGCCGAGTCGGCTCCCGAGTCCGAGTAAGACTCCTGCACTACGGTTCGGCGCATGACCGAATCCTCTGGGCCCGCACTCGTGGTGGGGCTGGGTAACCCCGGCCCCGAATACGAGCGCACCCGCCACAATGTGGGCTTCCTGGTCGCCGACGTGCTCGCCGAGCGCGTCGGCGGCCGTTTTGCCGTGCACAAGAAGTCCGGCGCGGATCTGCTGCAGGCCCGCCTGGACGGGCGCCAGATCCTGATCGCCAAGCCGCGCACCTACATGAACCTGTCCGGTCGGCCGGTGGCCGCGCTGGCCAAGTTCTTCTCGGTGCCCGTCGACCAGGTCATCGTGGTCCACGACGAGCTCGATCTGCCGTTCGGCACCATCCGGCTCAAGCAAGGCGGCGGCGAGGGCGGCCACAACGGCCTGCGCTCGATCTCCCAGGCCCTGACCACCAAGGACTACCTGCGCACCAGGATCGGCATCGGCCGCCCGCCCGGTCGTCAGGACCCGGCCGACTACGTGCTCAAGCCGTTCGCGGCCCCGGAGCGCAAAGAGGTCCCGGTGATCGTCGAGCAGGCCGCCGACGCGGTCGAGCTCTTGCTGAAGGTCGGGCTGGAAACCGCCCAGAACCAATTACATTGAGCGCTGGTGCGCTCGAGTTCGCGGCCCTTCCGGTCCCGCCGGTCAGGCACCGTTGCTTGCTCCTACGTCGCCTGCGCAACGGCGCCTGACCGGCGGGACGGCCGCGAACCGCCGCTGCGCGGCGGCCCCTCCTCGAGGTCGGGGCGTGCGTGGCCGGCAGCGACGGGTCGGTCCTATCTCAGGTGTACCGCGGTGGCGGCTCGGCGCAGTTTGCCCGACGACGTCTTCGGCAGGGCACCGGGGCCGAGGACCGCGACCGTGCGTGGGCGGGCGCCGACCTCGGCGAACACCTCGTGCACGATCTCGCGCTCGATTCGCTTCACCTCGTCGGGATCCTGATAGTCGTTGGATTCCACTACCACGGCGAAGCTTTCGCGCTTCTCGCCGGCGTCCAGGCGCACGGCCACGGCATTGCCGGGGCGCACGCCGGGCACCCGCATCGCGGCCCGCTCGATGTCGGTCGGGTAGATGTTGCGCCCGCCCATGATGATGACGTCCTTCATCCGCCCGCAGACCACGACCAGCCCGGCCTCGGTGAGGTAGCCGATGTCGCCGGTGTCGAGCCAGCCCTCCTCGTCCTGCGCGGGCCGGAATCCATCGACGGTCACGTAGCCCGAAGTCACCGCGGGGCCGCGTAATTCGATGACGCCGACCGTGCGCACCGGCAGCGGCTGCCGCTCGGCGTCGACCACCCGGCCCTCGAGGTCGTCGACGAGGTGGCCGAGCGTCGGCAACCTGCGCGGGGTGCCGTGGTGGCCGTCCTCGGCCACCGGCACCGCCTTGCCGACGGCTTCGAGCAGATCGGCGTCGATGACGTCGAGCACCATGCCGTGGCCGGGGTCGGGGATCGAGACGGCCAGGGTGGTCTCGGCCATGCCGTAGACCGGGGTCAGCGCCATCGGGTTGAGCCCGAAGTGCTTGCCCGCGTCCGCGAGCGCGATCATGGTGTCCGGGTCGACTGGTTCGGCTCCGTTCCACATGTACCGCACGCTGGACAGATCCATCGAGCCCGGCTCGGCCTGGCGCAGCCGCCGGGCCAGCAGCGAGTAGGCGAAGTTCGGTGCCGCGGTGACGGTTCCGCGATACTTGTCGATCAGCTCGGCCCACAGCAGCGGCCTGGCCAAGAAATCCAGCGGGGTCACGCAGACCACCTCGGCGCCGAATTGCATGGGTACGCTGAGGAATCCGACCATGCCCATGTCGTGGAACAGCGGCAGCCAGCTGATCATCACGTCGTCGTCGAGCTGGAACTTCACACGATTGAACATCGCGTGCGCGTTGACGTTGAAGTTGCCGTGGGTGATCCGGACGGCCTTGGGTGATCCGGTCGATCCGGAGGTCAACTGCTGCAGCGCGATATCGGATTCGGCGGTCGGCACCGGGTCGGTGTCGGGGCCCTCGTGCAGGTCCTCGATCTTGACCACGGTGATCCCGCGCTCGAGCAGCACGGGTTCGGCGGCGGCGAACGGCGCGCCGAGCACGACGGCCTTGGCCTCGATCATGTCGAGCACCGTCTCGGTGTCGCGTACCCAGACCGCGAGGTCGGTCCGCGGAGTCGGCTGGTGCAGCATGGTGATCGAAGCACCACGCATCCAGATGCCCTGGCAGACAGGGGCGATGTCGACGGGCAGGCCGGCCAGGACGCCCACCGCGTCACCGTGCTCGATCCCGGCGGCCGCCAGGCCACCCGCCATCCGCCGCGCCACGCGGTGGATATCCCCCCAGGTCTGCCGCAACGGCGCCTCCGGCTCCCCGGTGACCAGCCCCCTGTGGCTGGTCAGCGCTGTGGCAAACATTTCGTCGGTGAACCTGCTCAACGTCGGACTCCCTTTACGCCAACGATCGGTTACGGCCGTGCTCCCAACAGAAAATCCCGCCCCGCCCACCCGGTGTTAACCCCGACTGACAACCGAGCGTCCTCGCCGATCAACGTTCGGCGGCAAAGGAGGCAGCGTAGCGGTCCACATATGGTCTACCCGATTGCATCGCAATTTCCCGCATCAGCTGGTCAGTTGCCACTCTGACCTGGGCGCGGTGCACCGCTGCCGGATACCGCCGCACCGGCTGGACGCTGATGCGCACCTTGGTGAAACGCAACAGTTTCCGACCGCGGGGGTTCATGCGGTCGGTTCCCTCCAGCACCACGGGCACCACCGGCGCCCCTGTAGCCATGGCAACGCGCAGCGCCCCGGTGCGACCACGATAGACCCTGCCGTCCACCGACCGGGTGCCCTCCGGGTGAATTGCCCAGACGCCGCCCGCTTCGAGGATCCGGGTGGCAGCCGCGAGGGCGTCGGCGGCGGCGTCACCCCCGGTGCGGTCCACCGGTACCTGTCCGGCGGCGGTGAAGAACCACCGCTTGGCCCGTCCGCGCAGGCCGGTGCCGGCGAAGTACTCCTGTTTGGCGAGAAAGGTGAGCGGGCGCGGGATCACCAGCGCCAGGTAGAGCGAGTCGATGAAGGCCAGGTGATTGGCCGCGATGATCACCGGCCCGGTGCGCGGCACGTGCTCGAGACCCTCCACGCGCGGGCGGCCGAGCAATCGCAGCAGCGGGCCGATCAGGACGTGTTTGCACAGCTGGTACCACATGGGACCTCCAGAGTAGACAGTGTCTACGCGACGATAGTAGACATTGTCTACGCAGGCGAGGGCGCGCGTGGCCCACCGGGTGTGCAGAATTGCCCCTATGCCCGAATCGCTGCGTGAGCGCCTGATCGACACCGGTGTCGACCTGCTCGAACGCGACGGCGTCGGCGAACTCGGGCTCCGGGCCATCGCCAGGGCGGCCGGCGTCTCGCACGGTGCCCCGCGCCGCTGGTTCCCCACCCATGCCGCCCTGCTGGCCGCGATCGCCGCGCGGGGCTTCGCCGACCTGATCGACCGCTTCGGCGCGCTCGCCACGATCGCCGACCCACGCGAACGGCTGCGCCGGATGGCGATCGACTACGTCGACTTCGCGCTCACCCGGCCCGAGATGTTCACGCTGATGTTCCGGCACGACCTGCTGGCGGGCTCGGGTGAGAACCTCCGGGCGACGACCCAGCCGCTGTACGGGCAGATCGTCGCGCTGGTCGCCGCGGCCCGGCCGGGCGCCGATGCCACCGCCACGGCCCTGCTGCTGTGGACGAATGTGCACGGCCTGGCCACCCTCGCGGCCAACCGGACACTCGAAGTCGTTGCCCCGGAAGCGGACCCGCGCGTGCTCGCCGACCGCATCGTCGGCGAGCACCTCACGGGTTAACGGGTGACCTCCGCCAGCGCGGCGACGAAGCGATCGAGGTCGTCGGTGTCGACGAAGTAGTGCGGGGAGGCCCGCACGATCGCGGGCAGGCCGCGCGTGGTCATGTCCAGCAGGGTGGAGCCCGCGTGGCTGACGGTCACGGTGACGGCGTGCTCGGCGAGCCGGTCGCGCAGCGCGAGCGGGTCGTGACCGTCGACGGTGAACGAGACGATCCCGCTGTGCTCGGTGCCGAGGTCGCGCACGGTCACCCCGGGCACGCCGGGCAGGGCTTTGCGCAGGTAACCCGCTCGGTCGGCCACGGCGGCGTAGACCTCGTCCGGCCCGAGGGCGAGTAGGTAGTCCACGGCGGCCCCGAGCCCGAGCCGGGCGGCGACATCGCATTCCCAGAACTCGAAGCGAGACGCGTCGGGGGCGAGCCGGTATTCGTTCGGGCTCACCCACTGCGCGCTGTGCAGATCGAGCCGTCCCGGTTCCATCGTGCGCGCCAGTTCGTCTCGGACGTAGAGGAATCCGGTGCCGCGCGGCCCGCGCAGCCACTTGCGCCCGGTGGCCGAGAGCGCGTCGACGCCGAGCGCGCCGACATCGATGGGCAACTGCCCGATCGACTGGCAGGCGTCGAGCAGCACCAGCGCGCCCGCCTCGTGGGCGACCCGGGTGGCCTCGCCGACCGGATTCACCAGGCCGCCGTTGGTCGGCGCGTGCTGCAGCGAGACCAGCTTCACCCGCTCGTCGAGCATGGCCGCGAGGGCGTCGGTGTCGAGACGGCCGGTGTCGTCGCTGGGAATGTGCTCGACCACGGCACCGGTCCGCCCGGCCCGCTGGAGCGCGGCGATGGCGTTGCTGGCGTAGTCGGCGCCGGAGATCAGGATGCGGTCGCCGGGACGCAGCGCCACCGCATAGGCGAAATCGGCCCATGACCGGCTCGCACTGTCGCTGAGCGCGATGGTCTCCGGGGTGGCGCCGATCAGGCTCGCGATCGAGGTCTTCACCGCGGCCAGGTCGTCGAGTCGTTCGTTAGCCGCACGGTAGCCACCGATCTCCGCTTCCCGGCGCAGGTGGGCGATCACGGTGTCGGTGACCACCCGCGGCGACAGCGACGATCCGGCGCTGTCGAGGAATACCTGCCCGGACGCGAGTCCGGGAGTGTCGGCTCTGATCGCGGCGAGGTCCATCATGGCGACGACCCTACCGCCGCCGAGCTGTTCCCCATTTCGTCACTTTTTCTGTCGGTACTCGTCGCTACTCTGGAATGAGTCGGTTGCACGAGCACGCGGTTTCCACGGCGGCACCCAGTACGCGGAGGTTGGCATGGCGGTCACTCTGGAACGTTCTTCGTGGCCCGATTCCGCCACTGACCAGGGCGAACTATCGTCCAGGGCGGCGGCGGAGGCCTATGTCGGCGGGGTCTGCTTCAAACTCGGGCCACCGGCGCTGATCGGTGCGGAACTGGAGTGGCTCACCGCGGGGCCCACCGGTGCGCGCCCCTCGCTCGAGCTGATGGCAGCGGCCCTCGGGCCCCACGCACCCACCTCGATCGCCCCGGCCTCGGCCGCGGCCCCCCTGCCCGGCGGAAGCAGGGTCACCATCGAACCCGGTGGTCAGATAGAACTATCCAGCGCACCGTTCGCCGATCCGGCGGCGCTGACGCAGCAGCTGGCGGCTGATGCGGCCCGTTTGCGGGACCTGCTCGCCGCCCACGGAATCGGTATCGAATCGGCCGCCGCCGACGCTCGTCGCCCGGCCGAACGGCTCCTCCGCCTACCCCGCTACGCGGCCATGGAACGCCGGTTCGCCGGCGTCGGGCCGTTCGGGGCGCTCATGATGTGCAATACCGCGGCCACCCAGGTCAGCGTCGACGCGGGTGCCGATCCCGACGAGGTCAGGGCCCGCTGGACGGCGCTCTACGTCCTCGGACCGGCACTGATCGCCGCCTTCGCCTGCTCGCCCCGGCTCTACGGCGCACCGCAGGGCGCGTGGGCATCCCAGCGCATGCGCACCTGGCTGCGACTGGACCCCTCGCGCACCCGCCCGCCGGTGGCCGACTGGTCCGATCCGATCACCGCCTACGCGCACTGGGCGCTGGACGTGCCGCTGCTGTGCGTGCGCTGCACCGAGCACGACGCCGACTGGTCACCGCCGCCCGGCGCCACCTTCGCCGACTGGCTGGCGGGCGCGCTCGACGACGAGGTCGGCCGCCGCCCCGGCACCGCCGACCTGGACTATCACCTGACCACCCTGTTCCCGCCGGTCCGGGCCGCGGGCCACCTCGAGGTGCGCTACCTCGACACCCAGCCCGGCGACACCTGGACCACCCCGATCCACCTGTTCGACGCGCTGTTGTCCACGCCCGCGGTCGTCGCCGAGGCGACCGCCCTGGCCGCGCCGACCGCGGGGGAGTGGCTTGGCGCGGCCCGCACCGGCCTGCTCGATCCGCAGGTCCGCCGGGTCGCGGTCGACCTGCTCGAACTCGCCGCCCAGCACGCCCGATCCGCCCCGGCCGCACAGGAATTGGCCCTGGCCGCGCGCCGATGTCGGTCCGGCGACAGTCCCCTCACCGTGGCGCGTGCGCGCAACGGGTCGGGCGGTTCGTGACAGGTACCGCTCCCACCGGCCCGATGACGTTGTCGCCCACACCCTTCCGGAGTTGATCCCGTGACCCTTTCCGCCCCCGCCGATCACCGCGACCGCGACCGCATGCGCGAGCGGATCGCCGAGGTGCTGCAGCGGGCCCGCCGCCGCACCGCCGTTCTCACCGACAGCGTCGACGAGGCCGACCTCATCGCCCAGCATTCGCCGCTGATGAGCCCGCTGGTCTGGGACCTCGCCCACATCGGCAATCAGGAAGAGCTCTGGCTGGTCCGCGATGTCGGTGGCCGCGAGGCGGTCCGGGCCGACATCGACGAGCTCTACGACGCGTTCAAACACGCCCGCGCGAACCGCCCCGCGCTGCCGCTGCTCGATCCCGATCAGGCCCGCGGCTATGTCGGCACCGTCCGCGAGAAGGTCTGGGACGTGCTGGGTTCCAGCGCGCTGTCCGGCGATCCGCTGGTGGACAACGGTTTCGCCTTCGGCATGATCGCCCAGCACGAACAGCAGCACGACGAGACCATGCTCGCCACCCATCAGCTGCGCCTCGGCGCCCCGGTGCTGTCGGCACCGCCCGCGCCCACCGCGCCGAGTCCGGTCACCGGCGAAGTGGTCGTTCCCGGGGGCGAATTCCTGATGGGCACCTCGGCCGACCCGTGGGCCCTGGACAACGAACGCCCCGCGCATCCGGTGCACGTGCCCGGCTTCGCCATCGACATCGCGCCGGTGACCAACGAGCAGTACCTGGCTTTCATCGACGACGGCGGCTACGAACGCCCCGAACTGTGGTCGGAGCGGGGCTGGGCGCACCGGCAGGAGGCCGGGCTCGTCGCGCCGCAGTTCTGGGAGCGCGACGGCGCCCGGTGGACGCGGGTGGCCTTCGGAGTGCGCACCCCGCTCCGGCCGCGGCAGCCGGTCGTGCACGTGTGCTGGTTCGAGGCGCAGGCGTACGCGCGCTGGGCGGGTAAGCGCCTGCCGACCGAGGCCGAGTGGGAGAAGGCGGCCCGGTTCGATCCGGCCACCGGCGGCTCGCGCCGCTATCCGTGGGGCGAGGACACCCCCGACGAGCACCGGGCCAACCTCGGCCAGCGGCACCTGGAACCCGCCGAGGTCGGCGCCTATCCGGCCGGCGTCTCGGCGACCGGCGTGCACCAGCTGATCGGTGACGTCTGGGAGTGGTGCTCCTCGGGCTTCGAGGCCTACCCGGGCTTCCGCGCCTTCCCGTACCGGGAGTACTCGGAGGTCTTCTTCGGCGGCGACTACCGGATTCTGCGCGGCGGCTCGTTCGGCACCGACGAGGTCGCCTGCCGCGGCACCTTCCGCAACTGGGACCACCCGATCCGCAGACAGATCTTCGCCGGGTTCCGGCTGGCCCGCGACCTGCGAGCGGACGAGATCTGATGCGCGGCGGTGACTTCACCGTTCGGCGCCCGGAACCGGCCCGCCGAACGGCAGTGGGCGCGTGTCCGGCGCGTTCTGGGGCCGGCGCACCGACGCGGGTTCCGCCGGAGTCCGGCCATGCCCGGATCGCACCGGGGGCGGGCTGCTGATGTGCCGTCATCTGGGTTACGTGGGCCCACCGGTCGCGGTCGGTGAGCTGGTCGTGCGTGGCCCCCATTCGCTGTACACGCAGTCCTGGGCGCCCACCGACATGCGGGCGGGCGGCACCATCAACGCCGACGGGTTCGGCGTGGCCTGGTGGCGCCGGGCCGATATCGGCGTCGAGGGGGAACGCGACGCCGCCAGCCGATACCGCAACGCCGCGCCGATCTGGACCGACCCGGCGGTGGTCGAGGTGCTCGGTCAGCTGGAATCGCGCGCCGTGCTCGCCGCCGTGCGGTCGGCCACGGTGGGCATGCCGGTCGAGCGGGCGGCCTGCGCGCCGTTCGTCGACGAGCACTGGGCCTTCAGCCACAACGGCGTCGTCCCCGCGTGGCGGACGACGCTGGCGCGAGTCCGCGCCGACCTGGACGAACTGTTCGCCGCAGGTCCGCTGTTCGGTTCCGCCGAGGTGCTGTTGCGGGCCGAGGCGCTCACCGACTCCGCCGCCCTGTGGGTGCTGTTGCGCGGCCTGCTCGGCGCGATCACCCCCGACGGCCCGATCACCTCGCCCGCCGACGCGCTACGCCTGCTGGTCGCCGCCGTCCTGCGCCACCAGCCCACCGCCCGGCTGAACCTGTTGCTCGGCAACGGGACCGAGCTGTGGGCCACGACCTGCTGGCACGCCCTGTCGGTCCTGGTAGCCGACGACTACACCGTGCTCTGTTCCGAACCGTACGACGCCGATCCACGGTGGCAGCCGATCGCCGATCACCAGCTGGTGATCGCCACGCCCGGCCACTGCACCGTCACCGCCCGCGAGCTTCCCGTCACCGAAAGGGTCCGTTCATGACCGCGCCGCTGCTGGACATCCATCTCACCGACGACGATCTCACCGCGGCCTTGCGCACCGACGCCCGCGCCGGTCTCACCGCCACTCCGAAGTCGCTGCCGCCCAAGTGGTTCTACGACGCCCGAGGCAGCGAGCTGTTCGAGCGGATCACCGAACTGCCCGAGTACTACCCGACCCGCACCGAGCGGGCCCTGCTGGCGCGCGTCGTCGGCGAGATCGCCGCGGCGGCCCGTCCCGAGGTCCTGGTGGAGCTGGGATCCGGCTCGGCTGCCAAGACCCGGCTGCTGCTGGACGCGCTCACCGCCGAAGGGTCACTGAAGACCTATGTCCCGCAGGATGTCTCGGCATCGGCCCTGCGTGGCGCCGCCGCCGAGATCGCGGCCGAGTACCCGCAGCTGAGCGTGCACGGTGTCGTCAGCGACTTCACCGACACCTTGCACAACCTGCCGCGCGGCGGCCGCCGGATGATCGCTTTCCTCGGCGGCACCATCGGTAACCTGGTACCCGCCGAACGGACCGAGTTCCTGGCGGGCATCAACGACGTCCTCGAACCCGGGGAACTGCTATTGCTCGGCGCGGGTCTGGTGATCGATCCGGCGGTCCTGGTCCCGGCCTACGACGACGCCGCGGGCGTCACCGCCGAGTTCAACCGCAATGTGCTGCACGTGCTCAACCACCGCCTCGGTGCCGACTTCGCCCCGGACAAGTTCGAGCACGTCGCGCTGTGGGACGCCGAGAACGAGTGGATCGAGATGCGCCTGCGCGCCACCGAGGCGATGACGGCCACCGTCACCGACCTGCACCTGACCGTCGACTTCGCGGCCGGTGAGCAGATGCGCACCGAGATCTCGGCCAAGTTCCGGCCCGAGGGCCTGCGCGCCGAACTCGACGCCGCCGGTTTCGCCACCCTGCGTACCTGGACCGACCAGGACAACCGTTTCGCCCTGGTGCTGGCCGAACGACGCTGAGTTACAGATCGAGTTCGTCGGCGAGGTACTCGCCGTCGGTCAGGTTCTCGTCGCCCTCGAGGTCGCGTTCGACGCCCTCCTCGCCGTCGATCGCGTCGTCGTCGTAGAGGTCGCCGTCGACGGCGTCGTCACCGACCACCCGGACCGCCGAGACCTCGGCGGGGCGTTCGTCCTCGGCGACGGCCTCGCGTTCGGCGCCGGACTCGGACCACTCCTCGTCGGTTTCCTCGGTGATGCCGAGGAAACCGTCGGCGTCGGCCTCGTGATTGCGGATGACGTAGTCCTGCGGCGGGTCCTCGACGTACCGCTCGTATTCGACGATGTCGTCGGCCTGATCGTCGTCGCCCATGTCCATGTCCAGCGGTTCACGGCTCATGGGTCCAGTATCGGCCTCCGGTCGGCGTCCGTCACCGGTGCCACGCCCGCCGGGTCAGTGAGCGACGCCCTCGAGGACGCCGGTGAACCATTCGACCAGCGGCCGCAGCTCGGTCCACGCGCGCCGGATCTCGGCGGCAGCCGCCGGGGTGCCCAGCCAGTCGGGCGCGCCGAACTCGCGGTGCGCGGTCAGCGACTTGTGCCGCAGCAGCTCGATGCGGGGATGGTCGGCGGAGTAGCCCTTCGGTTTGGTCTTGAGGCGGTCGCCGCCGATGGTGAAGCCCGCCGCGGTGGCGTCGGCCAGGATCGACTCCAGTTCGGCGCCGCGCACGTCGTCGTCGATGGTGGCGCGCAGCGTGGCCAGGGCGGCGGGCGACATCATGTAGCAGCCGCCCGCCACAAACAGCCCCGCCGCGCCGATCTGCACGTACCAGCCGACGCCGGGCGCGGTGGCCGCGACGGCGCCCTGATGGTTCTTGTAGGGCACCTTGTCGGCGGAGAACCGGACGTCGCGATACGGCCGGAAGATCTTGGCGGGCCCGAACTCCGCCTCCAGCTCAGCGGTCAGCGCGGCCATCGGCGCGCGCACCGCCTCGTCGTAGGTCTGCTTGTGCGCGGTCCAGAAGGCCTTGGAGTTGTCGGCTTCCAGGTCCTCGTAGAAGTCGAGGGCCGCCAGCGGAAAACCAGTGAAAGCGTCCATGGTGGGAGTGCGTCTCAGTTCTGTGCGGGGATCAGGTCGGCATCGAAGAAGAACACCCGGAGGGCCACTCCGGCAAGCAGCGCGGTCACCACATCGGGGCGACCACCGGGCTGTCTGCCGTCGGTCTCCCGCCCGTGGCGGGCGCGTCGTCGGTCTCGCGGGAGTACGACACCGGGGGCCTGCCTTACGTGTCGTCCGGGTTCGACGGCCCGGTCTTCGCGGGTGCTTCCGGCTCGGCGTGCCGGGGCCGGTATTCGGCGGACTCCTCGGGGTTCGGTGTCGGCTGCTGGGGCGTGCTCATCGATACCTCCCGAGGCGATCCTGCGGCTACCGATACCAGTATCGCCCGCCGCGGGTCAGGATCCGCCGATCGCCGCGACGAACAGCACGAACGCTAGAACGGCGAGGGCGGCTACGGCGCCGTTGGCGATCGCCGCCCATTTGCCCATCTGCTCGCCCTTGGCGTGGCCGACGACGCCGAGCACGATCCCGGTCGGCGCGGTGACCAGCACGGGCAACCCGCACAGCAGCAGTCCGCCCAGGACCGAGGCGGCGACGCAGCAGAAGCTGAGGATCGACCAGATGGGCGTGCTGTCGACATAGCCGTAGCGCGGAGTCAGCGGCTGGGGCGGGCCGAAAGCGGGCCGGGCATACCCCGGATAGCCCACGGCGGGCGGATACGCGGGGCGCGGGAACATCGGGCCGGCGACCGGTGGCGGCGGAGGATACGGCGGCAGCTCCACCGGCGGCGCGGGCCGCTCGACCCCGGCCCACGGCGCCTCGGCGCGCGGCGGTGCCGGGGCGGGCGGAACGGCTGCCTGGTCCGGGTGCGGCGGCAACTCAGCGGGCGGCGTGCCGTCGTTCCACATCCGCTCGGTGGGCGCCGGAGCGTCCTGCACCCGCGGCACCACCCGGTCCTTACCCAGCTCGACCGGCCTTTCCGGTTCGGTACTCATGTTCCCCCTGCCACGTCCCGCATTACAGGACCCACCATGCCCGAAGAGCAGTCGGTGCGCCACGTCCGAAGACAAGGCGCACCGACTGCTCTCGCTAGCGCATGGGTAACTCACCGGGTGCGGGCGAACCCCCCACTCCGAAATTCTGGCCGCGTCCCCAGCTCACCCCGCACCTGAGTCCGGCCAGAATGTGCGGAGAGGCGGACCAGCCTAGGCGTTGCCGTTGAACAGGCCGGTGACCGAGCCGTTCTCGAAGACCTCGCGGATGGTGCGGGCCAGCAGCGGCGCGATGGACAGCACGGTCAGCGTGGGGAACTTCTTGTCCTCGCTGATCGGCAGGGTGTTGGTGATGACGACTTCCCTGGCGCCGCAGTTGGCGAGGCGCTCGGCGGCCGGATCGCTCAGCACACCGTGGGTGGCGGCGATGATGACATCGCCCGCGCCGGCTTCCTTGAGCACCTTGACCGCGCCGGCGATGGTGCCACCGGTGTCGATCATGTCGTCGATCAGCACGCAGGTGCGGCCCTCGACGTCACCGACGACGCGGTTGGACTTCACCTGGTTGGGCACCAGCGGGTCGCGGGTCTTGTGGATGAACGCCAGCGGGGTGCCGCCGAGCGAGTCGGCCCACTTCTCGGCGACCTTCACGCGGCCCGCGTCGGGCGAGACCACGGCCAGGTTGTCGGACGGGTAGTTGGTGCGGATGTACTCCGAGAGCTGCACCAGCGCGTGCATGTGATCGACGGGGCCGTCGAAGAAGCCCTGGATCTGGTCGGTGTGCAGGTCGACGGTGATGATGCGGTCGGCGCCCGCGGTCTTGAGCAGGTCGGCGACGAGGCGGGCCGAGATCGGCTCGCGGCCGCGGTGCTTCTTGTCCTGGCGGGCGTACGGGTAGAACGGCAGCACTGCGGTGATCCGCTTGGCCGAGCCGCGCTTGAGCGCGTCGATCATGATGAGCTGTTCCATCAGCCACTGGTTCAGCGGGGCCGGGAAGCTCTGCAGCACGAAGGCGTCGGAACCGCGCACCGACTCCTCGAACCGCACGAAGATCTCGCCGTTGGCGAAGTCGCGCGCGGTCTGCGGCGTGATGTCGACGTCCAGTTCCTTGGCGACCTGCTCGGCCAGCTCAGGATGTGACCGGCCGGCGAAGAGCATCAAGTTCTTCTGGTTGTCGATCGAGAACGCGGTCACTGCTGGTTGCCATCCTTTTGCTCGATTGTCTGATCAGACGTCTCGTTTGCCGCGATGGCATCCGCCGCCGCGCGCGCCGCAGCGGTTCCTGGACGGTAACGCTGCACCCAGTTCTCAATGATGCGCTGTGGTCCACCCGACACCGCAAGTGCCCCCGGTGGAACGCTTCTACGCAGCACAGTACCCGCTCCCGTATAGGCGCCGTCACCCACGGTGACGGGAGCGATGAACATGGTGTCGCTACCGGTCCGCACATGGGAACCGACCACAGTGTGGTGTTTGTTGACGCCGTCATAGTTCACGAAAACGCTGGAAGCGCCGATGTTGCTGTACTCGCCGATGGTCGCGTCACCGACGTAGGTCAGGTGCGGCACCTTCGAGTGCGCTCCGATCGAGGCGTTCTTGGTTTCGACGAAGGCGCCGAGCTTGCCCTGCTCGCCGACGACGGTGCCCGGCCGCAGGTAGCTGAAGGGACCGATGGTCGCGCTGTCGCCGATCTCGGAGCGCTCACCATGGGAACGGACCACACTCGCGCCCGCGCCGACGACGACGTCGGTCAGCGTGGTGTCCGGCCCGATCTCGGCGTCCTCGCCGATGTGGGTCTCGCCGAAGAGCTGGGTGCCCGGCCGCAGCACGGCGTCGCGCCCGATCCGCACGCCGGCGTCGACCCAGGTCGTCGCCGGATCGATGATCGTCACGCCGGCCCGCATGTGCCGTTCGAGGATGTAGCGGTTGAGGGTGGCGCCCGCCTGCGAGAGCTGCACCCTGTCGTTGACCCCGGTGACCTTGTTCGCGTCGACCAGGCGCGCGCCGTGCACCGGGTGCCCAGCCTCGCGGGCCAGGCGCAGCACGTCGGTGAGGTAGAGCTCGTGCTGGGCGTTGGCGGTGGACAGCCGCCCGATCATGGTGCGCAGCACCGAGGCGTCGAAGGCGTAGACGCCGGAGTTGACCTCTTTGATCTTGGTCTGTTCCGGGGTGGCGTCGGCGTGCTCGACGATCTCGGCGACCTGGCCGTCGGCGTCGCGCACGATCCGGCCGTAGCCGTTGGCGTCGTCGGGGACGAAGGTCAGCACGGTGACCGCCGGGCGTTCGGCGTAGCTGCGGTGCTCGTCGAGCAGCGCGGCGAGGGTGTGCCCGTCCAGCAGCGGGACGTCGGCCGAGGTGACGAGCAGGTCGCCGTCGAAGTCCGTCGGCACCGAGTCCAGTGCGCACTGCACCGCGTGGCCGGTACCGAGCTGCTCCTCCTGTACCGCGCAGACGATCTCGCGGCCGAGCTCCTTGCCCACCTCGGCGACGGCGGCGCCGACCTTGTCGCGGTCGTGGCCGACCACGGTGATCAGGTGGGTCGGGTCGATCTCGTCGGCGGCGTGCAGCGCGTGCGAGAGCATCGACCGACCGGCCAATGGGTGCAGCACTTTCGGGGTCTTCGACCGCATTCGCGTCCCGGCACCAGCGGCGAGAACGACGACGGCGGTCTGCGGTGGCATGGATCTCCCTCGGCTGCCTGTCAGCGAGTGTGCTGTGGCGGGTTCGGTCGGTGATGGTGCGGGCCGACGATACGTCACTGTGTCCGTGTGCTCCGCCGCCAGGACTCGAACCTGAACTATCTGAACCAAAATCAGAGGTGCTGCCATTACACTACGGCGGATCGCCACACCAGTGGGCCGTGAGAGCCCACCACTGTGCTACGGCACGGCCATGATCCTCGCACAGTTCCGCCTCTCCGTAAATTTTGGCCGGACCTAGGTGCGGGGTGAGTCGTGAACGCGGCAAGCCTTGCCGAGGTGGCAGGTCGGCCCGTCCCCGGTGAGTTACCCCTGTGCTCGCGAAATCAGTTGGTCGGCGGGCGGGGTGGGGTCTGTGGACGGGTGGGGCGGTCTGAGACAGTTGGGGGGACTGTCGGGCGGTAGGAGAGGCGGGATCTGGTGAGTGATGCGGGGCGGCCCAGTAGACCGAGGATGACCGGTACGCAACGACGGCAGCAGCTGATCGAGATCGGTCGCGCGTTGTTCGCCGAGCGGGGATATGACGCGACATCGATCGAGGAGATCGCCCAGCGTGCCCAGGTGTCCAAGCCCGTGGTCTACGAGCACTTCGGTGGCAAGGAAGGGCTCTACGCGGTCGTGGTCGACCGCGAGATGTCGATGCTGCTGGACATGATCACCTCCTCGCTGACCCAGAACCGCTCGCGGGTCCGGCTCGAACAGGTGGCGCTGGCCCTGCTGGCCTACATCGAGGAGCGCACCGACGGGTTCCGGATCCTGGTGCGCGACCAGCCCGCCGTGAACGCCGACGGTCGCTACTCGAGCCTGCTCAACGAGGCGGTCAACCAGGTCGCGCATCTGCTCGCCGGTGATTTCGCGCGGCGCGATCTGGACCCGAGCCTGGCTCCGCTCTACGCGCAGGCGCTCGTCGGTATGGTCTCGACCGCGGCGACCTGGTGGCTCGACGAGCGCACGCCTTCGAAAGAAGTGGTCGCGGCCCATCTGGTCAACCTGTGCTGGAACGGATTGAGCCACTTGGAAGCCGAACCGGGGCTCAGCTCCGAATGGAATACGGGACAGGCAGGCGGATCGGCGGGGTAACCGGACGATAGCGCCCGCGGCCACAGCGAATCCAGGATTCGGCTGCCGCGTAGCCGCCTGGTGGTACGGTTCACCCATCCTTTTGGGTGCTGCCGGGCGGTAAGTCGATCAAACTTCGGGATGTCGGTCTACTTCAGGATGGCTGGATTATTGGATGACAGGCGGATCTGATGGCTAGGCAAGCGCGCGCGGAGATCACCCGCGACTCCGTCCTTGCTGGCGCTGCCGATGTCTTTCTCCGTTTGGGCTACGCCAACGCGAGCCTCAGCGAAATCATCGCGCAGTCCAATGTGACCAAGGGCGCCTTGTACTTTCACTTCGGCTCCAAGGAGGAGCTGGCCAGGGCGGTGGTCGATCAGGGCAACGAGCGCCTGGTCGGTTCGTGCCAGGGATTCTTCGATTCCCGGGTGCCCGCGCTGGAGGCGTGCATCGGCATCACCTACGTGGTGGCCGATCTGTCGATGAACGATCCGATGGTGGGGGCGATGCTCAAGCTCACCCACCAGATCGGCGACTATCGCGGCGCCCAGGGCGACAACATCGCCAAGGTCTGGAGTGAGACCTACCGGGTGCTGGCCGAGCGGGCCATCGCCCAGGGCGACCTGCACGCCGACCTCGATCCCGAGGTGGTCGGGCTGCTGCTGCACGAGCTGACGGCGGGCGTGCACATCGTCGCGGTCGGAACCGAGTCGATGGATCAGATGGCGTCCAGGATGGAACGCGCCTGGTACTTCCTGCTGCCCTCGATCGTGCCGACGGAGAAGTTGTCGTACTTCCGCGAGTTCGCCGCCCGCCGCCTGCGTCGCTACGTGCTCTAGCCGGTGGCCTAGACGCTGCGGTCGGTGCCGAGCACCGCCCGCACGTCGGCCTCGGCGCCGGTGGTCTCGATCCTGACCTCGTCGCGCCCGAACGCGTGCAGCAGCAGCTCCGACGGCTTGCCGGTGAGCACGACCTCGGTGCCCGCCGCGCGATGCGCGGTCACCCGGTCGCCGTCCGGCGTCGCGAGCACCACGGCGACCGGCGACTTGCGGTAGGCGGTGCGCGCCACCATGCGTAGCGCCGACCACAGCCGCGCCTCGTCGGAGGCCACGAATTCCCGTGGCGTCCAACCGGGTTCGGCCCGGCGGACGTCCTCGTGGTGGACGAACATCTCGGACAGGTTGGCGAACGCGTCGACCGGGCGCAGCGGCGACCACCACGGCGGCCCGGTGCGCACCAGCTCGGCCAGTTCGGCGAACGGCCGCTGCGCGATCTTGTCCTGGGTCGCGTCCAGGTAGCCGGCCAGCGGCCGGATCAGGATGCCGAGGGAGGCGTCGGGCCTGCGCTCCCGGACCACCAGGTGGGCGGCCAGGTCGTGCACCGTCCACGTACCGCACAGGGTCGGCGCCGACGGCCCCGCTTCGATCATTGTCGCCACCAGGGCGTGGCGTTCCCGCTGAGCCAGACTCACGACCTCGACGGTACGCCCGCGCGGCGGAAAACGCCTCGTCGGATGCGCCCCCGGACCGCACCGGCGCCGGTCAGGAGGCGTGCGCCGACGGTGTCGGGGCCGGTGATTAGACTCGACGCGGAACATCCCGTCTGCGTATTCAGGAGCGTTCATGTCCTCCCTTCGTCCTCCGCTCGCCGGTCTGGCCGAGGCGGCTGGGGGTGACGCCGCGCTGCGGACGGTTGCCGACCTGGTCGGCAAGTCCGGGGTGGAACTGGTCGCCCCGTCGGCCGTGCGGCTGTTCGTCGCCGCGACGATCGCGGCCCAGCAGCCGCTGGTGGTGGTCACCGCCACCGGGCGCGAGGCCGACGACCTCACCGTCGAGCTGGCCGAGATGCTCGGGCCCTCGGTGGCCATGTTCCCGTCCTGGGAGACGCTGCCGCACGAGCGGCTCTCGCCCGGCCCCGACACCGTCGGCCGCAGGCTCGAGGTGCTGCGCAGGCTGGCCCACCCCGAGGACCCGGTGTATCCGGAGCCGCTGCGCGTCGTCGTGACCACCGTGCGCTCGCTGATGCAGCCGATGACGGCGGGCCTGGGCGACATCGAACCGATCGTGCTGCGCACCGGCGCCGACTACGACTTCGACGAATTGCTCACCCGCCTGGTCGAATTCGCCTACACCCGGGTCGACATGGTCGGCAAGCGCGGCGAGTTCGCGGTGCGCGGCGGCATCCTCGACCTGTTTCCGCCGACCGCCGATCATCCGGTGCGCGTGGAGTTCTGGGGCGACGAGATCACCGAGCTGCGCCCGTTCTCGGTCGCCGACCAGCGCTCGCTGGGCGAGCACACCGTCGACACCGTGGTCGCGCCGCCGTGCCGGGAGCTGCTGCTCACCGCGCCGGTGCGGGAACGCGCCGCCGCCGTGGCGGTCGACAACGCCGCCGACGCCGCCCTGGTCGAAATGCTCGACAAGATCGCCGAGGGTATCCCGGTCGACGGCATGGAGGCGCTGCTGCCGGTCCTCGCGCCCGGCAAGCTGAGCCTGCTCACCGAGGCCCTGCCCGCGGGCACCCACCTGCTGCTGTGCGATCCGGAGAAGATCCGCACCCGCGCCGCCGATCTCGTACGCACCGGCGAGGAATTCCTCGAAGCCTCCTGGACCGCCGCCTCGTTCGGCAGCGACGCGCCGTTGGGCGCGCACGGTCTGGATCTGGCCGCCTCCGGCTACCGCAGCCTGCCGGAATTGCACACCAGCGCCGACGAACTCGGGCTGCCGTGGTGGTCGCTGAGCCCGCTCAGCTCCGGTGATCCGGTCGAGGTGAACCTGCCCGTGCTGGCCGGTCCGACCGCACGCGGGTCCGAGGAACTGGTCGCCACCATCTTCGCCTCGCTGCGCGCGCACGTCGCCACCGGCGGTCGTGCCGTCGTCGTGGTCACCGGACACGGGACGGCGCAACGCATTCTGGAACGCCTCGCCGACGCCGAGGTGCCCGCGACCGCGCTGGCGGCGGGCGCGGTGCCGGACGCGGGCGTGGTCGGGGTGCTGTGCGGCTCGCTGCACGACGGCCTGATATTCGACGACGCGGGCCTGGTCGTCGTCGCCGAGTCCGACCTCACCGGCAACCGGGTCACCGCGCCCACCGAGGGCAAGCGGCTGCCCGCCAAGCGTCGCAATCAGGTCGACCCGCTGGCGCTGTCGGCCGGCGACATGGTGGTGCACGACCAGCACGGCATCGGCCGCTTCGTCGAGATGATCGAGCGCACCATCGGCGGGGCCCGGCGCGAGTACCTGGTCATCGAGTACGCGCCCAGCAAGCGCGGCCAGCCCGGCGACCGGCTGTTCGTGCCGATGGAGTCGCTCGATCAGCTCTCCCGCTACGTCGGCGGCGAACTGCCCAGCCTGTCCAAGCTCGGCGGGTCGGACTGGGCGAACACGAAACGCAAGGCGCGCAAGGCTGTTCGCGAGATCGCGGGCGAGCTGGTGCAGCTCTACGCGGCGCGGCAGGCCGCGCCCGGGCACGCCTTCGCCCCGGACACGCCGTGGCAGCAGGAGATGGAGGACGCGTTCGCGTTCACCGAGACCGTCGATCAGATGACCGCCATCACCGACGTCAAGGCCGACATGGAGAAGGCGGTCCCGATGGACCGCGTGGTGTGTGGTGACGTCGGCTACGGCAAGACCGAGATCGCCGTGCGCGCCGCGTTCAAGGCGGTCCAGGACGGCAAGCAGGTCGTCGTGCTGGTGCCGACGACGCTGCTGGCCCAGCAGCACCTGCAGACCTTCACCGAACGGGTCGCCGGGTTCCCGGTGAAGGTGAAGGGCCTGTCGCGCTTCACCGACGCCGCCGAGTCCAAGGAGATCCTGGCCGGGATGGCCGACGGTGAGGTCGACATCGTGGTCGGCACCCACCGGCTGCTGCAGACCGGCGTGCGCTGGAAGGACCTGGGTCTGGTCATCGTCGACGAGGAACAGCGCTTCGGTGTCGAGCACAAGGAGCACATCAAGGCGCTGCGCACCCACGTCGACGTGCTCACCATGTCGGCCACCCCGATCCCGCGCACCCTGGAGATGAGCCTGGCGGGCATCCGCGAGATGTCGACCATCCTGACCCCGCCGGAGGAACGGCACCCGGTGCTCACCTACGTCGGCGCCTACAACGACAAGCAGGTCACCGCCGCCATCCGTCGCGAGCTGATGCGCGACGGCCAGGTCTTCTACGTGCACAACCGGGTCTCCTCGATCGACAAGGCGGCCAAGAAGATTCGCGAGCTGGTGCCCGAGGCCAGGGTCGTCGTCGCGCACGGGCAGATGAACGAGGACCAGCTCGAGCGCACCGTGCAGGGCTTCTGGGAGCGCGAATACGACGTGCTGGTCTGCACCACGATCATCGAGACCGGCCTCGACATCTCCAACGCCAACACCCTGATCGTGGAACGCGCCGACTCCCTGGGCCTGTCGCAGCTGCACCAGCTGCGTGGCCGCGTCGGGCGCTCCCGGGAGCGCGGCTACGCCTACTTCCTGTACCCGCCGGAGAAGCCCCTGACCGAGACCGCCTACGACCGGCTCGCCACCATCGCGCAGAACTCGGATCTGGGCGCGGGCATGGCCGTGGCCATGAAGGACCTCGAGATCCGCGGCGCGGGCAACGTGCTCGGCGCCGAGCAGTCCGGTCACGTCGCCGGCGTCGGCTTCGACCTGTACGTGCGGCTGGTCGGCGAGGCCGTGGAGGCCTATCGCGCGGCCGCCGACGGCAAGCCGATCGTCACCGAGGAGACCAAGGAGGTGCGCATCGACCTGCCGGTGGACGCGCACATCCCGCCCGACTACGTCGCCAGCGACCGGCTGCGGCTCGAGGCCTACCGCAAGCTCGCCGCCGCCCAGGACGACGCGGCGCTGGCCGCGGTGGTGGAGGAACTCGTCGACCGGTACGGCCCGCTGCCGGTGGAGGTCGGCAGGCTCGTCTCGGTCGCCAAGCTGCGGCTGCTGGCCCGCGCCTACGACGTGTCCGAGATCGTGGTCACCGGAACAACACTCAAGATCGCGCCGCTGACGCTGCCCGATTCCAAACAGCTCCGGCTCAAGCGGCTCTACCCGAGCGCCACCTACCGCGCGGCCAGCGGCCTGGTGCAGTTGCCGCTGCCCCGGATCACCGACAGCGTCGGCGCCGACCGGGTGCGCGATGTGGCCGTGCTGCAGTTCGTCGCCGATCTGCTGCTCGCGCTCGACGGCAAACCCCAAGGCATGGTGGATCTCTCGGTGCCGACCGAAGCGACTCCGGTCTGATGGGCGGCGAGGTCCGCGCGCAGGAGGCGGCCGACGCCGCGGTGGTCGCGGCCGGTCTGGCAGGCGCGGTCGAGGTGATGGACCGGCTGTGGCATTTCGGCGGCTGGGAGACCACCCAGACCCACGACTCGCTGCGCCCGTACCTGCTCGAGGAGACCTACGAGCTGCTCGACGCGATCCAGGCGGGCGACTACGAGACGATCAAGGAGGAACTCGGCGACCTGCTGCTGCAGGTGCTGTTCCACTCCCGGATCGCCGAGGCCGCAGGCGAATTCACCGTCGACGAGGTGGCGGCGACGCTGGTGGGCAAGCTCGTGCACCGCAGCCCGCACCTGATCGATGCCGACCTGCCCGCGGGCACCTCGGTCGCCGACAAGATCGCCGCGCAGGAAAGGGCCTGGGAGGAACGCAAATCCGCGGAGAAGTCGCGGCGTTCCTGCCTCGACGGGATCGCGATGGCCCAGCCCGCGCTGGCCCTGGCCGAGAAGGTGCGCTCGCGCAGCGCCAGAGCGGGCCTGCCCGACGATCTGGTGCCGCGCGCGCTGCGGGTGGTCGAGCTCGGCGGGCCCGATTCCGCCGAGGAGCGGCTGCGCAAGGCCACCATCGATTTCGCCGCCGCGATCCGGGTCGCCGAGGACGCGGCCGAAGCCGCGCGGGGCGAGCGGGCCGCGCTGACGGCGGCGCAGTGGCGCGCGTTCTGGCCGCACGAGTTATCGGTCAGCTAATCGGATCGTTCGCGCAGGTGGCGGCTGAGACGTTGCTGAGATCTGCCGGACAATCCGGCGCGAGCCAGCGAGCAAGGGGCACACCGATTTAGACTCGGAGGTGGCTCGCCGTCCGCGGTGGGCGCAGCGGTGTCCGACGATCGTCGAGGTGAGGTAGATGGCAACAGAAGTCGATCCGGCAGGGCAGGACTACATGACCGATCACCCCGAGCTCGACGTGTTGCCGGTATGGCCGCAGGAGACGATCGCCGTGCTGGTCACGACCGATCCGGCGCCGCACGCGATTCCCGTTTCGTGGCCGGTGCGCGCGGGCGACCGCCGGATCCTGATCAGCCTGAAGTCCGATCGCGGTTCGCTGGCCCGGTTGCGGGCGCGGCCGGAGGTGGCCCTGCTGATCCTGGGCGGCGGCAATGTCGCGCTGTGCGCGCGCGGGCGGGCGAAGGTGATCGCCGAGCAGATGCCCTCGGCCGAGGACTACACCGCCGTGCAACTCGACGTCGAGGTGATCGACGACCATCGCCAGTCGGCTTTCGCGGTGGATCGGGGCATCCAGCGCACCGTGCTCGACGAGACCGAACTGCGCGCGCTGGAAGGCCGGGTCGAGACGTTGCGGACCTGGGCCGAGGACTGACACACATCATCAGATAGAAGGGTTTCCATGAGCGTCACACTCGCCAAGGGTGGCAATGTCTCGCTGTCGAAGCAGACCGACAACCTCACCAAGGTCGCGGTTGGTCTGGGCTGGGACGTGCGCACCACGACCGGCGCCGACCACGATCTCGACGCCAGCGCGCTGGCGACCGGCGCCAACCTGAAGGTGCTTTCCGACCAGCACTTCGTCTTCTACAACAACCTGCGCTCGCCGGAAGGCACCATCGAGCACACCGGTGACAATTTGACCGGCGCCGGCGACGGCGACGACGAGGTGATCAACGTCGACCTGGCGGCCACGCCGCCGACGATCACCAACATCTTCTTCCCGGTCTCGATCCACGACGCCCAGGCCCGCGGCCAGTCCTTCGGCCAGATCCGCAACGCCTACATTCGCGTCACCGACGCGATCACCGGTGTCGAACTGGCCCGCTACGACCTCTCCGAAGACGCCTCCACCGAGACCGCCATGGTCTTCGGCGAGCTCTACCGCCACAACAACGAGTGGAAATTCCGCGCCATCGGCCAGGGCTACGCCTCCGGCCTGGCCGGCATCGCCAGAGACTACGGCGTGAACATCTAGGCGGCCGCCGCGCTGGTTTGCGGGGTGGGTGACCCCCGCGAACCAGCAGTTGCAGAGTCGTGGACCTCTGTCGTCCAGTCTGTTCGGGCTAGGTACGGCCGTCGCGAACCGTCAGGTCGGCTGGATTCGAGACCAAGCGGAGCTGACCGGATGTGATCGATTCATCGGCGTGTTCGTTTTGGCGAGTCTCGGCCTAGATGTACATGATGTACGTACTGTACATTCTTCGAAATCGAGGTAGCCATGACGACCGTCGAGCGCATCGAATCGGTGACCCGGTACAACTCTATGGCCAGTGCGCGGGAACACTTCGGGCAGATGCTGAACGCTGCCGAAAAGGGCAATCTGTCTGTTGTCTCGCGTCGTGGTGTCGACTCTGCGCTCGTACAGGTAGGTCGACTGCGCGCGTTGCTGGCGCAAGTGATTCGACGGCACGAGCCGCAGGTTGTTCTGGAGAACGGGAGTTGGGTCGCGTACTTGCCTGGCCTACCACTCGCAGTGGAAGAGTCGGATTTGGTCACCGCAGTCGATGCTCTCATCGAAGCAACGCGCGAATACGTCTCGGACTGGGAAGACCACCTGCACGCGGCCGTCAACCACCGGGACAACGTCGATTTTGTGCAGTTTGTGGAGCTATCTACCGACGACCAGCTGAGAGAATGGATGACGGCGGCTGAGCGGTGAGCCAATTCCCGGTCGCTAGCAAGAAGGTTCACGAAGCGTTCTGTCGGAATGACATGTGGACCCAGGTTCGAAATGCTAGGGGCGGTGTGGTGCGCCACCATTCAACCTGGCATCTTCCGCTACCGGATGGGCGCATTCTGCGCACACGCATCTCACGACCGGTGGACAACACCGACTACGGCCCCAGGCTCTGGGCGCAGATCCTGAAGGACCAGCTGGAAGTAAGCGAAGCTCAGTTCTGGGAATGCGTGCAGGTAGGAACTCGTCCTGCGCGATTGTCGGGCACTGTCGAAATCCCGGACAAGGAGCCGATCCCGCTGGGTGTCGTCGAGAAGCTTGTCCGGTTGGTCGAACTTGGTCCGGCCGAGATCGAGAAGATGACCAAAGACCAGGCTGTTGCTCGTTTGAATCAGTTCTGGTCTGAGCAGTAGAACCCGTTGGGTCACTCCGGTTTCGGAGGCCTGAGTCTCAGGGTTGGGCGACGGTCTCGTGCGACCGCCGCCCGCTCACCTCGTTTGGGTCGCGGGAATCCGGCGTGGCCGGACCGTGCTCGCCTGGTTCAGCAGGGCGAAGTACTTGCGGAGCATGAGGATCGCGGTGGTGGCCAGGCCGGCCGTGAGGCCCCACCAGACGCCTGCCGCGCCCAGGTGGAGCGGGAAGGCGAACAGGAGGGCGGCAGGGAGTCCGACGCCCCAGTAGCCGATCAGCGACAGCCGGAAGCCCGCCGCGGTTTCCTTCAGGCCGCGCAGCAGGCCGGTGCCGATGTTCTGGGCGGCGTCGAAGAATTGCAGGACGATGCCGATGAGTAGCAGGGTGTGGGCGATCGCGATGGTGTCGGTGTCGCCGGAGTCCAGGAACGGGGCCAGCACCAGGTTCGGGGCGACCACGTAGACCGCGCCGGTGACGGCGGCGACTACGCCCGCGTGGCGCAGCGCCAGCCAGGCCAGTGCCCTGGCGTGGCTGTACTCGTCGCGCGCAACGGCATGGCTGACCAGGATCGACGCGCCATGGGAGATGCCGATCGCGACCTGGAACACGATGTAGATGATCTGGTAGACCACATTGTGCGCGGCCAGCGCGGCGGGCCCGAAACTGCCCATGACCAGGGCCAGCACGGAGAACATCCCCGCCTCGGACCCGTAGGTCAGCGCGATCGGGGTGCCCAGGCGTAGTTCCTCGCGCACGATCGACCAGCGCACCGGCCACGGGGTGCGCGGCAGTGTCGGGCCGAGGCGATGGTCGCGAGCGACCATCGCCCAGAACACGCCGAAGGTGATCAGGAAGACCAGCGAGGTCGCGATGCCGACGCCGGTCAGGCCCGACGCGGGGACGCCGGCCCAGCCGTGGATGAAGGTCAGCGCGAGCACCAGGTTCAGCGCCACCGAGCCGAGGGTCACCAGCAGCAGCGCCTGCGGGCGCTGCATGCCGACGGTGTACTGCCGCAAGACCTGGAACCACAGGCAGGGCAGCAGTCCCGGGGCGAGCGCGATCATCATCGGCCGGGCCAGGGCGAGCACGCCCTCGTCCTGCCCGAGCCAGGGCAGTATCCACCCCAGCCCGATCAGCAGGGCGCCGCCGAGCAGACCGGCGATGGTGGCGATGACGAACGCGGCGCGCACCACCCCGCGGATCTCGTCGTCGGCGGAGTCGCCGCGTTTGCCCGCGGCGCCGAGCGCACCCGCGATCTGATTACCGGTGCCGGTGATCAACCCGACGCACATCGTGCGGATCTGGTTGAACAGCACCAGCGCCAGGCCGCCCGCGGCGACTTCGCGCACGCCGAGGGTGCCCATCAACGCCAAGTTGGTGGTCGAGACCGCGATCTGCGCCAGCTGGGTGAGCGCGATCGGCGTCGCCAGCCTCGCCAGCGCGCTGCTGTCGGTGGGCCGCGTACTCACCCACCCACTCCGCGGTTCGTTCCGCGCGCGTTCGCGCTCACCTGACCTCCATCAGTTCGTCGTGTCGCCGCAGCGGCGAGTAGCGGCGCAGCAGGGTGGTGACCTCGCATTCGGCGGCGGGGTCGAGCAGATCGCGCGCGGCCATCCAATCGTCGTCGAACACGGTATCGAGATACTTCTCGCCACCGTCACACACGATGGTCACCACGGTCGACCCAGCCGGGAATTCCGCGAGCCGCGCCAAGGCATTGTGCACCGAACCGCCCGCGGAACCGCCGATCAGCAGACCGTGTGTCCTGGCGACAGCGCGCGCGGTGGCGAAGGCGTCGGTATCGCTGACCTTCACGCCTTCGTCGAGCTGGGCGTAGTCCACGGCGGTGCCGATGGTCGCGCCGGGCGGGGTGCCCGTGCCCGACTGCCAGTACGGCCCGCCCTCGCCACCGAAGGCGATGGAGCCGACCGGTTCCACGCCGATCACCCGGGCGGGCTTGCCGAGTTCGCGCAACCGGGTGGCGGTGCCGAACAGTGAGCCGCCGGTGCCGACCGCGGAGAGCAGGATGTCGACCCGCTCGACCTCGGCCAGCAATTCCTCGGCCACCGCGTAGTAGCCGACGGCGTTGGCGTCGTTGTTGTGCTGTTCGGTGAAGTAGGCGTCGTCGCGGGCGGCCGCCATCGCCTCGGCGAGATCCTCCCGGGCCGAGGTGGCCAGCTCGTCGTCACCGTCGTCGGCGACGAACACCAGGTCGGTGCCCATGGCCCGCATCGCGCGCAACTTGTCCTTACAGGCGTGGTTGTCGACCACGGCGGTGAATCGATAGCCACGTTCGGCCGCGACCACCGCCAAGCCGAGTCCGGTGTTCCCGGACGTCGACTCGATGATATGCCCGCCATCGCGCAGCAAACCTCGCCGCTCCGCGTCGAGCACCATCGAGCGGGCCATTCTGATCTTGGCAGCGCCGGTCGGGTTGAACTGCTCGAGCTTGAGCAGCAGCCGGGTTCCGGAGTCGGTGACGGCGAGTTCGAACAGCGGAGTGCGGCCGATCAGATCCGTCACGCGCGTGACGAGAGCCATGGGGTGTTCCTCCATCGGATTGGGAGCTCGGGTGGATCAGCGGGCGTCCATACTCCAGCGCAACCGGTCGCCGCGAGCGCGCAGCACGACCTTCGGCGGGAGCGGGAGTTCGTGGAACGGGGACTCGTTGGAGTCCATCTGGTACCCGGCGGTGTTCGGGTAGACGAGCAGATCGCCGACGCGGGCGCGGCGAGGCAGCGGGATGCGCCGCCTGCTCAGCAGGTCGGACTCCAGACAGGTGGTGGCGCCGACACAGGTGGGCGTGCGGTCGCCGGGGTGGGCGGGCCACAGCACGGGATCGGGCAGGTATTCGCTGGCGAACCACTGCTCGGACAGGCTCAGGCTGGTGCCGTCGACGGTGAGGATGTCGTACGGATCGCCGTGCGCGGTACGCCTTTTCACGCCCTGCACCCGGAAGACCGAACTGCCCGCCCGGTCCAGCAGCGCGCGGCCGGGTTCGACCGCGAGCCGGATGCCGTTGTCGCGCACCAGCCCGGCCAGATCGTGGTGGGCCAGGACTGCGGTGAGCATGTCCGCGCCGGGGACCGGGAAGTGGTACGGGTAGTAGCCACCGGCGGGCGGGTCGGCGTGGAACCAGCTCTCGCTCAGGGTGTCCCGGAACTCCGCCCAGGTTTCGGCGGCCAGATAGTCGACCCCGAAGCCGCCGCCGATCGAGATCGTGTCGGCCGGATGCCCGTGCGCCCTGGCCCGCAGGCAGTGTCCGACCAGGGTGATCGCTTGCTCGGCCCGGGCCGTCGCGTCGTAGCCGGACAGGTGGAAGCTGAAGCCGGACAAGGTGATCCGGCCGTCGACCACCTGCATGGCCTGTTCCAGCTCGGCCGGGTCGAGTCCGAAGCGACTCGTCGAGCCCTCGGGCAGCGCCCGCAGCAGGATGCGGGCGGGCAGCGCGAGGGTGCGCAGCCGGTCGAGTTCGTCGAGCGCGTCGACGGCGATCAGCGCCCGGTGCCGCGCCGCCAGCCACAGCAGCTCGTCGGACTTCGCGGGCCCGGTCACCATCAGGTCCTCGCCGCGCACGCCCTGCGCCAGGGCCGCGACCAGCTCGCCGGTGCTGGCGACATCGATGCCGGCCCCGTTCTCGGCGCAGGCCCGGGCCACGCACGCGGCCTTGTTCGCCTTCTTCCCGAAGTACACGAATCCGTCGACCCCGGCGCGGGTGAACGCGGTGTGGAAAGCGGTGATATTCAGCGCGACCCGGTCGGGGTACAGCACGTGGAACGGTCCGCCGACGGCGTCGGCGAGGTCACCGAGCAGCTGCGGATCGTCGATCAGCCGCTGTTCCAGCGCGTCGATCGGCGCGGGCATCGGTGGCGCGCAGTGACTCGGCCGGTCGGCGGTCGTGCCGGGACGGGCGGTGGCCGGTGCGTCCACCCGACGCGGGACGGCGACGTCGACGGCAGAACCGCCGACGCCGCCACCGGACGCTGTGTCCGTCAGTCCCACAACGGCACCTCGACACCCCGTCCCTCGGCGATGGCACGGGCCGCCAGCGCGTGCGCGACCGCGATATCGGTGAGCACCAGCCCGCTGTTGTAGACGAAGATCTTCTCGTCCTCGCTGCGCCGCGCGGGCGCGCTGCGGGTGAGGATCTGCGGCAGTTCGGCGTCGACGCTGCGCAGGGTGCCGTCCGGTCCGACCATGTCGGTGCCGGTCAGTGCCATCTGCGCGGCGCTGGTCGCGACCACCCGATCGGCGTCGACCAGCGTGGAGGGCGCGAGCCCGTAGCCGACCAGCACCGCCACCGAACCCGGTGCCAGATGGGCGGATTCGAGCGCCACCTCGGTGCCGGGTCCGGCCGTCGCCAGCACCACATCGGCGTTGGCCGCGGCCGCGTACGGATCGTCGACCACCTCGAGCAGCGCGTGCGGCACCGCGTCGGCGAGGTGCGCGTGCACCGCCGCCAGCCCCTCGGGGTGGGTGCCGAACACCATCAGCTTGCGCAGCTGCGGATTCACCGCCAGCAGATGCGGCAGGGCGTTGCGGCCCTGGGTGCCGGTGCCGATGAGCAGCGCGCTCTCCGCGCCGCGCCGCACGGTCTCGCGCACCAGCAACGCCGAGACCGCGGGCGTGCGTAACGCGCCGACCCGAGCGCAGTCCATCATCGCGATGGGTGCGCCGGTGGTGTCGTCGTAGAGCGTGATGGTGGTGTAGTACCGCTTGGTGCTGCGGTCGTGGCCGGGATCGAACTTGTAGGAGGTCTTCATGGCCACCACCCGGCGCCTGCCGTCGCGACCCAGCATCGCGTAGGACACCGAGGAGCCGCCGGGATCGGCGACGCTCAGCTTGCGCGGGTTGTCGGATTCGCCTGCCGCGAAGGCGAGATACGCCTCCTCCACGGCCCGGACCACCTCGGCGGGGGTGATCGGCACGTCGGCCAGGTCGCTGCGGGAGAGCACCCGCAGCGGGATGCTCCGGTCACGGTTGTTCAACGGATCCTCGTTCATCTGTGCTGCCCCGCTCTGCCGTCCGATCGGTGCTCGCCCGGAACGGCGCGACCACCCTTTGCCCATACCCATTCTCGGACGACTCCTGCGCGCGCCTGCGACGTTCGGGCAACCGGATGTTGACGCGCTTGAGCCAGCGATCGGTGCCGTCGTAGCGCGCGCGGAACGGGACCCGCCCGTGCACGGCGACGTCGTTGTCCACCAGCAGGATCTCCCCGGGTGCCAGCGCGGGCGCGTGGCAGACCCTGGCGAGCTCGGCGGTGAGCCGGGCATAGGCCGCCCGGAACGTCGGGTCGGCGTCGTCGAGCGGGGTGTAGGCCGGATCGTAACGCAGTGTGGCACTGCCGGATTCGTCGAACCACACGGTCGGCAGCGCCGGGGCGGGTTGATCGAAGCCGGTGCCGTAGGACACGTCGGGCAGGATCGGCACCGTCGGCGCGGCCAGGGTCCGCAGGTCGTCCTCGGCCAGGCGGACCTGACCGACCGACGACACCGTGGTGGCCACCCGGTCGGGGTTGCGCAGGCAGGTCAGCATCAGCAGATTGGCGCGGGCGGCATGGAAGGCGTCCTCGGTGTGCGGGCTGAGCAGGGTGGAGCTACTCGCGCCCGACTGCTCGTCCTCGTGGCCGACGGCGGGCAGGATGTTGTTGACCAGTCTGCCGTTCTGCTGGCCCGCCCACCCGAACGGCTCGCCCGCGCACCGCGCCAGCAGCAGCATGGCGATGTCGAGGTCCAGCGAGCCGGTGTGTCCGGGATCGGCGGCGGCGGTGGCCGCGGCCTGCCAGTGCGGCGGTGTCGGGCCGAATTCGGCGTCGTCGACGGGCAGCCCGCGCACCACGGTGGCGCCCGCGGCGGTGGCGGGTGGCCGCACGGCGTGGCGCACGGCGGCGGGGAGTTCGCCGACCCGCTCCTCGATCTGTGCCAGCAGCACCGGGTCGTGCAGGGTGTCGGTGTGGGGTTCGTCACCTAATCGGTGGCGGATGTCGGTGGCGAGCGCACGGACGGCCGAGGCGGCGTCGGGGGGTAGCTCGCGATGTTCGATGTCGTGCAGGTGAAGCGTCATACGTTCGGACAGAACGCTTTTCACCGGCCATCCCTTCTTCGCATCGGTCGAACGCGGGTGAACTTCAGACTCGATGTGCGAAGGTAGTGCCTGTGCTTTGATTAGGCAAGACTTACCTAATGTGTTGTCCGAGAAATAGCTGATTCATATAACGCAGAGTTCTACCGGAACGGACGAAACGGAGATCATCCGGGGTCCCGGGACGGGCTGCGGTTCGATGACGGTCGCCGGGAAGCTCCCCAGCCGGCGATTGTTTTAGGCTAGCCTCGCCTAGTTTGCGGCGCCAGGAGAAGTGGTGCGGCGCACGCGGTTCGAGGGAGGAACACGATGGGTTTCACGCGCAGGCAGCTCCTGCAATCCGGGCTCGGCGTCACCGCACTACTTCTGGTAGCCGCGTGCACGAGCGACGACGAGGCCGACGGGCCCGCGAAGCAGGGCGGCACGCTGCGGGTCGGCGCGCTCGGCACGACCGCCCGCGCCGAACGCGACCCGCACGCCAATCTCAGCAACGACAGCGACTTCCTGATCGCCTCGCTCGTCTACGACGCGCTGACCGTCCCCGGCGCCGACCCGACCGTCGCGCCGCGACTGGCTTCGCGCTGGGAGGCTTCCGCCGACAACCGGCGCTGGACCTTCACGATCGCCGAGGGCGCGAAGTTCCACAACGGCGCGCCCGTCACCGCCGACGACGTCGTGTGGTCGATGCGCAGGCTGCGTTCGGTCGGTGGCGCGTCGAAGATGCCGGTGGCCGAGAACGACATCGTCGCCGACGGGCCGAACCGCGTCGTGTTCACCGTCGCCGCGCCCAATGCCCAACTGCCGCTGCTGCTGCGGCTGATGACCTTCACCGTGCCGCAGGGCACCACCGACTTCGCCGCCGCGATCGGCACCGGCCCGTTCCGGCTCGAGTCCTACCAGGGCGGCAACGCCCGGCTGGTCCGCAACGAGCAGTGGCACGGCACCCCGCCGCTGCTCGACGCGATCGAGGTGACCATGTTCGACAGCGTCACCGCGCTGGGCAACGCCGCGCTGGCCGGGCAGATCGACCTCGCCTCCAATGTCGGCGCCATCGCGGGCCGCACCGCCGCGACCCGGGGCGACCTGCAGGTGGTCCGGCGCGCGAACGACACCATGCTCGGCGTGGCCATGCGCGCCGCCGACGGACCGTTCGCCGACGCGCGGGTGCGCACCGCGCTGCGTCTCGGCGTCGACCGGACCGCGCTGGTCAACCAGGTGCATTCCGGCTACGGCACCGTGGCAGGCGATGTCCTCGGCACCGCCGACCCGCTCTACGACGCCGCGCTCGCGCGCCGCGATCGGGATGTCGAGCGTGCCAAGACTCTGTTGCGCGAGGCGAACTTCGACACCGGCCGCAGCTACGCGTTCGTCACCAAGGCCGAGGTGCCGGGCGAGGTGGAGTCGGCGAAGGTGATCGCCGCCCAGCTCGCCGACATCGGTGTCCGGCTCGACGTGCAGGTGGTCGAACCCGCCGCCTTCTATGACACGACCTGGCTCAACGCCCCGCTGTACACGGTGTCGTGGGGGACCAACGATTCGGTGCTCTTCTTCGCCGACAAGCTGATGACCTCCACGACCAACCGCAACGAAACCGCGTTCCGCGACCCGGAATTCGATGCCGCGACCGCGAAGGCGCTGGCGTCCTCGGGCGCGGAGTTCACCAAGGCCTGCCATGACATCCAGCGCATCGAGTTCGAGCGCGGCGGCTATCTGGTGTGGGGCATGGCCGACGGCGTCGACATCGCCGCCGCACCGGTGCGCGGCCTGCCGACCCTCGGCGGCTTCGCTCGCGTGCAGCTGGAACGCGCCTGGCTGGCGTGACCGTCGTGCGGACCTTCGCCCTGCCGCTGCTCCGGCGGATCGCGCTGCTCGTGGCGCTGCTGGCCATCGTGTTCGTCGCGGTGGACCTGCTGCCCGGCAGCGCGGCCCGGTCGGCGCTGGGCCGCGATGCCGGGCAGGGCGAGCTGGCCGCGAAGGAACACGAACTCGGCCTGGATCGCGCGCTGCCGGTGCAGTTCTGGCACTGGCTCACCGGCGTGCTGACCGGTGACTTCGGGCAGACCGCGCGCGGCACCTCGGTCGGGGATCTGCTGGCCGACAAGTTCCCGCAGACGCTGCTGCTCGGTGGCATCGCGCTGGCGCTCACCGTCACGGTGTCGCTGGCGCTGGGCTGCTGGTGGGCGCTGCGACCGACCGCGTTCGGGGCGCGGCTGCTGCAACCGGCCAGCACCGTCGCCGTCGCCGTGCCCGAATTCGTCTGCGGCACACTGCTGATCCTGGTGTTCTCACTGGCCACCGGCTGGCTGCCCGCCGTCACCATCACCGATCGTTCGGGGTTCCCCGCCGGACCGGAGATGCTGATCCTGCCGGTGCTGGCGCTGGCGATACCGCAGATCGGCTGGAACGCCCGCGTCGTGCGCTCGGCGCTGCTCGATGTCGCCACGGCGCCCCACGTGGAGAACGCCGTGCTGGAGGGCCTTGCGCCGCGCACCGTGCTGCTGCGGCACATGCTGCCCTTCGCGGCTCCCGCCATCGTCGCCGGCTACGCCACCTCCGTCGGCATGCTCTTCGGCGGCGCGCTGGTCGTGGAGACCCTGTTCAACTATCCCGGCGTCGGTGCGGTCCTCGCCGGTTCGGTCGCCGACCGCGACACCGCGACCGTCGCCGCGGTCGTCGCCCTCACGGCCATCGTGATCATGATGCTGCTCGCTGTCGCCGACTTCGTGCGCACCTGGGCGTCGGGCGGCACGCGATGAGCCACGGGGAGCGAATGTTTCGGCCACCACGCCTCGTGGTGGTGCGCGAACCACAGGAGGCGCCGGTGAACCGCGGCGAACGCGAGATCCCGCACCGTGGCAGTCCTCGAGCGCAGGAGGTGTGGTGAGTTCTCGCGAGCAAGATTCCGGGTCGGGCGATGCGCGGCCGGTGCCCACGCCGCGTGGGTCCCGATGGTGGCGGTGGTCGGCGGCGGCCGGGGTGGGGCTGGTGGTGCTCGTCGCGGTGGTGGGACCACTGCTCGCGCCCTACCCGGCGGAGCGAGCGGTGGGGATGCCGTTCGCTCCGCCGGGTGGGGGAGCGGTGCTCGGGACCGATCGGCTCGGACGGGATGTGCTCAGCCATCTGCTCACCGGCGGCACCGAGCTGCTGGTGGTCGCGGCGGTGATCGCGGGTGCGGTGACCGTGCTGTCCGCGGTGCTCGGCGCGATCGCCGCGGTCCGGCCCCGCGCGGGTGCGGTGATCGAGCTCGGCGGCGATCTGGTGATCCTGTTGCCCGCGGTGCTGGGCATCCTGCTCGTCCTCACCGCGTGGCCGCAGGGCGGCGTGGCCGCGCTGATCGGGGTCTCGCTGCTCTTCGGCGTCCCGTACTGCGCCCGGATCTTCGCCGCCGCGGCGGCCACCATCGCGGCCGGTGGCTATGTGGAGGCCGCGATCGCCAGCGGAGAGTCGCTGTCACACCTGGTCTTCCGCGAAATCCTGCCCAATCTGCGCTCGGTCCTCACCACCCAGCTCGGCCTGCGCTTCGTCGTCGCCATCTACCTCGTCAGCACCGTCTCCTTCCTCGGCCTGCCCGCCCTCGACGCCGACAACTGGGCGAACATGGTGCGCGACAACGCCTCCGGACTGTTGCTCAACCCCTGGGCGGTGCTCGCGCCCAGCGCGGCCATCGCCGTCGTCGCGGTCGGGGTGAACCTGGTGGTCACGGGTGGGGGAGCGCGCAAACCCGGCCACCGGACCGCGATCGGTGCGCAGGTGAGCCGTACGTCCCCCGATTCCGCGGACCGCGCGTCGGGACAGCGGCGTGGAGGGGGTCAGGAGTGTGGGATCTCGGTGGTCGACGCCGGGAACGCCGCGGTCGTCGAGGGGCTGACGGTGATCGCCGAGACCGGTGCGATCCTGCTGGCGCCGTTGTCCTTCCGGCTGGAGGCCGGGACGGTGACCGCGCTGACCGGGCCGTCGGGTGCGGGCAAGTCGACCGCGATGCGCGCGCTGCTCGGTCATCTTCCCGCCGGTGCCAGGCAGGAAGGGGCGGTGCTGGTCGCCGGGCACGACGTGTTCACGCTCGATTCCGGTGCGCTGCGGAAGTTCCGGCGCACGCGCGTCGCCTACGTCGGCCAAGATCCCGGTTCCGAACTGAACCCGCTCCTGCGCGTGCGCGCCCTGCTCGCCGAGGCCGCGCCCACCGCCACCGACGCCGAGCGCCGCGCCGCCCTCGAACTCGTCGGCCTCGACGCCACCCACCTGCGCCGCCGCTGCGCCCGCCTGTCCGGGGGCCAGCAACGCCGGGTCGCACTCGCCCGCGCCCTGCTGCGCAAACCCCAGGTCCTCGTCCTCGACGAACCTCTCGCCGGCCTGCACGGCGCCCTTCGCACCGACATCGCCCGCCTCATCGCCGATCTGGCCGCCCGTGCGTCCACCGCCGTCCTGCTGTCCGGCCATGACACGACCACCGTGCACGCCATCGCCGACACCGTGGTCGAGGTGCACCCGCCGGGGGGTGGGCCAGTCCTCGACGGCACGTCGCCGGTCGACACGGCACCCGGGCACCACGGCAACCCGGCAGCTGATCGGGTGAGCCGCTCCGGGCGCAGCCCCGCACCCGTGGCCGTCGCCGCGTCGGCAGGCCAGGACTCGTCGCCGGACGTTCCCGGCGACGCCGACCTCGCTGTGGCCGGGGTCGACCGCGTCGAGGCACCACAGGAGCCCGTGCTCTCGGGCGTAGGGTCCGGCGGTGCGCCGGTGTCGCGGTACCGGGGGCTGGAACCGATCGAGCGCCCGAGGGCGGATCAGCCCGGTCCGTCAGGGTCCGCCGGCGTCGGTCGGGTGACCGCCGTAGCGGCCGCGGGAACCGAGCCGCCGACCCTGCGCGTCGAGGGAATCGGCGCGGTCGCCGACGGACATCAGATCCTCGCCGGTGTCGACTTCACCGTCCGCGCCGGGGAAGCGCTCGCGGTGGTCGGTCCGTCGGGTGCGGGCAAGACGACACTCGCCCGGGTGATCGCGGGACTGCACGTGGGTGCGGGCTCGCTCGAAGTGGCCGGAGCCCGCGTCACCGTCGATCGCCGCCGCCGAATCACGGCGGCTCCCCGGGGTATTCAACTGGTTACCCAGAACCCGCTCGCGGCACTGAATCCCCGCCGCACGGTCGAACAGACCCTCGCGCGTCCGCTGCGCCGGATCGCCCGGGTGCCGAAGACGCAGCTGCGCGGCCGCGTCGAATGCCTGCTCACCGCGGTCGAACTCCCCACCGAGCTGGCCGCCCGACATCCGCACGAACTCTCCGGCGGACAACGTCAACGCGTCGCCCTGGCCCGTGCCCTGGCCGCCGACCCGGCCGTCCTGATCTGCGACGAGATCACCACCGCCCTGGACGGCGCCACCGCCGCCGCGATCATGACCCTGCTCGACCACCTGCGGGCCGCGCGCGGCACCGCCCTCGTGCTGATCAGCCACGACATGGCGCTGATCACCACGCACTGCACCGAACTCGTCGTGCTCGACCACGGCCGGGTCGTCGAATCCGGCACCCCAGCCGCCGTTTTCGCTGATCCGGCCCACCCCGCGACCGCGGCACTGCTGGGCTGAACCGCTCGCGAGCAGGCGTTTTCGCGCGGGAGGGTGCGACGAGTCGGTCCCACCGCACTCTGAGAAGTCGCTGTGAGAGGTGCCAGAGGTGTCGGTGACCTGGATGATGGGTGGGGTGTCTGTGCAGAAAGTCGGCGTGCTCGCCGCCGTGGCGGTGACCGCGCTGCTCGCGGGGTGTAGCTCGCTCGCGTCGATTCCCGGTGACATGCCGCCCGGTCCCGGTGCCGCGCTGCCCGCGATCGACGTCGACGCGCCGGGGCGGGCGGCCGAACAGTTGCGTGGCTGGGCCGACGAGCAGTCGGGGTCGGTCGGGATCGAGCCGGTGGCGCTGGAGGCCTACGGGTACGCGGCGGCGGTGCTGGCCCGGTCCAAGCCCGAATGCGGGATCGCCTGGACCACGCTGGCCGGGATCGCCAGCGTCGAGAGCGGGCACGGCACACACCGCGGCGCCGGCGTCGACGCCGACGGGACGGTGCGTCCGGCGATCATCGGGGTCGCCCTGGACGGCACCAGGGGCAATGCCGACATCCGCGACACCGACGGCGGCACCCTCGACGGCGACACCACCTACGACCGGGCGGTCGGTCCGTTGCAGTTCATCCCCGAGACGTGGCGGCGCTGGGGTGTCGACGCCAACGGCGACGGGGTCATCGACCCCCAGAACATCGACGACGCGGCCCTCACCGCCGCGCGGTACCTGTGTGTCCGCGGCGGCGACCTGACCTCGGCCGACGGCTGGCAGCGCGCCCTGTTCGCCTACAACCAGTCGAACAAGTACATGCGGGTCGTGCGCGACCGGGCCGCGACCTACAGCATCGGCCGCCGCGTGTAGTTACCGGCCGGCCGGAGTGCCGGTTACTCCACGTCACGCCGAGACGATAGGCTCGGCACCGCACGGACCATCCCGTGAGACCTACCGTGCCTTTCAGTCGTAAGGAGTCGTTTTCGTGGCCATCATCGAACAGGTCGGAGCGCGCGAGATTCTGGATTCGCGCGGCAATCCCACTGTCGAGGTCGAGATCGCCCTCGACGACGGCACCCTGACCAGGGCGGACGTTCCGTCCGGCGCGTCCACCGGTGAGCACGAGGCCGTCGAACTGCGTGACGGCGGCGACCGCTACAACGGCAAGGGTGTCACCAAGGCCGTCGAGGGCGTCCTCGACGAGATCGCGCCCGCCATCATCGGCCTCGACGCCGTCGAGCAGCGCACCGTCGACCAGGTCCTGCTGGATCTGGACGGCACCCCCGACAAGTCCCGTCTCGGCGCGAACGCCCTGCTCGGCGTCTCGCTGGCCGTGGCCCGCGGCGCGGCCGAGTCCTCGGGCCTGGAGCTGTTCCGCTACCTGGGCGGCCCGAACGCCCACGTGCTGCCCGTGCCCATGATGAACATCCTCAACGGTGGCGCGCACGCCGACACCGGCGTCGATGTCCAGGAGTTCATGGTCGCCCCGATCGGCGCCCCCACCTTCCGTGAGGCGCTGCGCTGGGGCACCGAGGTCTACCACTCGCTCAAGGCCGTGCTCAAGGAGAAGGGCCTGTCCACCGGTCTCGGTGACGAGGGTGGCTTCGCCCCCGACGTCGCGGGCACCGTGGAGGCGCTGGACCTGATCAGCCTGGCCATCCAGCGCGCGGGCTACAAGCTCGGCACCGACGTCGCGCTCGCGCTCGACGTGGCCGCCACCGAGTTCTACACCCCCGGCGAGGGCTACAAGTTCGAGGGCAAGGTCCGCACCGCCGCCGAGATGGGCGAGTTCTACACCGACCTGCTCACCCGCTACCCGCTGGTCTCCATCGAGGACCCGCTGTCGGAAGACGACTGGGACGGCTGGGTCGCGCTGACCGACTCGATCGGCGACAAGGTGCAGCTGGTCGGCGACGACCTGTTCGTCACCAACCCGGAGCGCCTGGAAGAGGGCATCGCCAAGGGCGCGGCCAACGCGCTGCTGGTGAAGGTCAACCAGATCGGCACCCTGACCGAGACCCTCGACGCCGTCGAGCTGGCGCACCGCAACGGCTACAAGACCATGATGTCGCACCGTTCGGGCGAGACCGAGGACACCACCATCGCCGACCTCGCGGTCGCGGTGGGCTCGGGCCAGATCAAGACCGGCGCCCCCGCCCGTTCCGAGCGGGTCGCCAAGTACAACCAGCTGCTGCGCATCGAGGACGCCCTCGGCGACTCGGCACGCTACGCGGGTGACGTGGCCTTCCCGCGGTTCACCGGCGAGTTCTGAGCAGTAGCAGTACCGCAAGACAGGCAGTGAGATGACGGGGCGGTAGCGAATGACCGAGCGACGTGCGCGTGGAACCAGTCCGGGTGGACGAGGCGACCGCCGCACGTCGCGGGCCGCTCGCTCCCGCCCCAGTCATCTCGACGCCCCCGGCCGCCCCGCCGCGGCCAAACGCACCACCCGGCGCCGCCCCGAGTCCGCTACCGGCGCGACGACGGGCAAGCGCAAGCCCACCGGCAAGCTCGAGCGCAGCGAGCACACCATCCTCGGTCTCTCGACCGGCAAGGCGGTGATCCTCGCGGCCGTGCTGTGCGGGCTGGCGCTGACCCTGGCCGTGCCGACCCGCACCTACTTCAGTCAGCGGGCCGAGGCGGCCGCGCTGGCCCAGCAGCGCGCGGAACTCGACGCCGATCTGGCCGCCCTGCGTGACCGCCGGGCCCAGCAGCAGGACCCGGCCTACATCCGCTCCGAGGCCCGCGACCGGTTGCGCCTGGTGATGCCCGGCGAAACCCCCTACATCGTGCAGATTCCCGGCATCGAAGCACCGGCGCCGCCGCCGATGAGCACCCGCACAGCGGCGCCCGACCCCTGGTACACCGACCTGTGGCGCAGCATCTCCGAACCGGCCCCGGAAGGACCAAGGTGACCGCACCGAACGAGCGCGACCTCGAGATCATCGCCCAGCAGCTGGGCCGCGAGCCGCGCGGTGTCCTCGCCGTCGCCTACCGCACTCCCGACGGCCTGCCCGCCGTGGTGAAGACCGCGCCGCGACTGCCCGACGGCACCCCGTTCCCCACCCTCTACTACCTGACCGACCCCCGGCTGACCGCCGAAGCGAGCAGGCAGGAGTCGGCCGGGGTGATGCGCGAGATGACCGAACGCCTCGCCGCCGATCCCGAGCTGGCCGCGGCCTACCGCGCCGCGCACGAAAGCTACCTGGCCGAACGCGACGAGATCGAGTCGCTCGGCACCGATTTCACCGGTGGCGGCATGCCCGACCGGGTGAAGTGCCTGCACGTGCTGATCGCGCACTCGCTGGCCAAGGGCCCCGGCGTGAACCCCTTCGGCGACGAGGCCGTCGCCCTGGCCGCCGACGCGGGCCTGCGCGGCACCGCCATTCCCGCCGACTGGCCCGCCGCACGCACGCCCGAAGAATCGGCATAATCGCGGACAGCGCGTGGCGCCGGTATCGCACCGGCGCCGGGCGACCGGCCCGACCAGGAGGAACCTCATGACCGAGCGCATCGCCGCGGTGGACTGCGGCACCAACTCGATTCGCCTGCTGATCTCCGAGGTCGGCGCCGACGGCAGCCTCACCGACGTGCACCGCGAGATGCGCATCGTGCGGCTCGGCCAGGGTGTCGACGCGACCGGCCGGCTCGCGCCCGAGGCGATCGAGCGCACCCGCGTCGCGCTGGCCGACTACGTCGATGTGATGCTCGCCCAGGGTGTTTCGCGGGTCCGCATGGTCGCTACCTCCGCCACCCGCGACGCCGCCAACCGGGACGACTTCTTCGACATGACCCGCACCGAACTGGGCCGGGTCGTGCCGGGCGCGGTCGCCGAGGTGATCACCGGCGACGAGGAGGCCCGGCTGTCCTTCGCGGGCGCGGTCGGCGAATTGTCCGCCGACGCCGGGCCTTTCGTGGTGGTCGACCTCGGCGGCGGCTCGACCGAACTGGTCGTCGGCGACGGTGACGGCGTGCAGGCGGCCTACTCCGCCGACATCGGCTGCGTGCGGATCACCGAGCGCTGTCTGGCGGGCAACCCGCCGACGGCCGAGCAGGTCGCCGCGGCCCGGGAATTCGCGCAGACCAAGCTGGACGAGGCGTTCGCCGAGGTCCCGGTCGACCGGGTGCACACCTGGGTCGGCGTCGCGGGCACCATGACCACCATCACCGCCGTCGCCCTGGACCTGCCCGAATACGATTCGACCCGGGTCCACCTGACCCGGCTGAGCCTGGCCGAGGTCCACGACGTCTGCGACCGGCTGATCGGCATGGACCACGACCAGCGCGCGGCGTTGGGCCCGATGCACCCCGGCCGGGTCGACGTCATCGGCGGCGGCGCGGTCATCACCGAGGTGCTGGCCGACGAACTGGCCCGGCGCGCCGGGGTTTCCGAACTGGTCGTCAGCGAACACGACATCCTCGACGGCATCGCCATGTCGATCCTCGCCTGAGCCGGGCACACCGGGGCACGACCTGACGCGAGCTGTTCTCCGCCGCGCTGTCGGTGTGCCGCCGACTAAACGACAGCGCCGCGCACCGGAACGTTCTCCGGCGCGCGGCGACCCAGCGGGTGTCGGATCAGGGCAGCACCTGCGGGATGACGTCGGGCGCCACGGCACCGACGGCCGCGCCGATGAGCGCACCGACCAGGGCGTTGGGCAGGCCGATCAGCCCGACGCACGGCAGGTACAGGATCATGGTCGTGATCATCGGCACGCACACCACCGCGGCGGCGATCAGGCCGACGCCCGCGCCGATCGCGGCGGCGTTGTGCACCGGATCGGAGTACTGCGCGGCCGGATTGGTGGCGATGGTCTTCAGCTCGGTGGCCGCGCCCTGGGACACCTGCGGCGTCGCCTTCAGGGTGCGCCCGTCGGCGGAGATCTCGGTGGCCACGGTGATGGTGTTGCCGCCGACGGTGCCGAAACTGGTCGGCACCTGCGCGATCGGGCTGCCGGTCGCCGATTCGACCGTCAGCGTGCCGTCCTGGCCGAGGACGAATCGCCCGTCGTCGACGGTCGCCGACACGGTCCGCATGTCCGGCGTGACTTCCGTGCGGTAGCCGATGCCCTCGGCCTGCCCCTGCGAGGCCAGGCCCTGGACGAACCGGGCCTGCTGATCGGCATCGACATCGGCCGAGGCCACCCCGGCGCACGCGACGGCGACGGCGAACGGCAGCGCGCCGGCGAGCAGACGCCGGCCGAGGCCGGAACTCGAGTTCTGGAACATATCGGAGAAACTCCCTCTTCCGAATTCGCCCGAAGAAATCGGCCCCCGGTGAATCCGAAATATCGTGGTCGATGAACACAGATGATTCGGATTGCCCTGCCGCCTTGGATGGAATTCCTGCCCGCTCTATTCATCCCGGGCGTGGCGCGGAGTGGTCAGCGCGGACGCGGCCGGACCGGCGCGCGATAGCGCGGGCGCGACACCCGCTCGGGGCGGGGCGGCGGACCGAGGGCGGAGACCAATTCCCGGCGCCGCTGCGGCTCGATGAACCGCGGGTCGCGATAGGTGAGCGCGCCCTCCATCGCCCAGAGCATTTCCAGATTCAGGCCGCGCACGTCCGCCGCGCGCAATCGCCGATAGGTTTCCACCGCGCCGAGTTCGGCGAGTTCGTCGAGCGAATGCACGTCGGCGTGCGCGAGCATCGCCGCCGCCGCGTCGCCGAGTTCGGCACCGCGTCCGCGATAGACGCGAATGCGCACATGAGCGTCGCCTCGGACGATTTCGGCCGTGCGCCACACGGCGGCGCGCAACTCGTCGGGGGAGGACGGTATTTCGCCGCCGGCGAGAACCCGAGCCCGCGCCCGCCGGGCGATACCGACCATCGGGCGAAATGCCCGGAAGATCTGGATCTCGCCGTCGTGGCCGCGCCGCCATTCGTCCAGATACACGTGATCGCTCCCGAATCCGGCGGAGTCGAGCCGCGCCGCGGCCAGCGCCCACCGGCGGCAATCGTCGGGCGTGCGCGCGCTCAGCACGAGCATCCCGCGGCGGCGCGTGATCTCGCCGCCTGCCCATCTATACCGCTGCTGTGCCCAGCGCTCCATCGCTCGCGGCTCCATCGTCCGATCAAGTCCGAAGGTCCGCCAGCGCACCGTCCCCGTCGAAGCGGCCGCGTGCCCCCGCTGTCGCAGGGCGGTGAGGGACTGATCGTCGAGGTGGGTGTGCCAGCCCGGCACCAGCACGAGGGGATCGGCCGGGTCGGCGTCGAACGGCGTCGGCACCAGGAACTCCCGGTCGAGCAGGATCACCGTCCCCGGGCGGGATTGATACGACAGCCCCCACAGCAGCCGGGCCAGCAGCTTCGCGCCGTGATCGTCCGACAGCACATGCCATGTCTCGTGGAACCGATTGGTGCTGAACCGGGCACGCGTACCCGGTCGCGGCACGATCACCGTCCGCACGCCACGACCTCCCCGCACCGCGTACCGGTGCAGTTTCAACCCGTCCCCGATATCCCGGGCGTTCCCCGGTCGTTGTCGTTTCATCCCTCCAAGGAGGCCACATCGCCGGGCGGGCGGGCAATCGCTTTTCCGCCCGCCCTCGGCGTCCTGGCGCCGCCGGAAACCGATGTTAGACATATGGTGGAAGATGTCTTACCGTGGAGGCATGAGTTCAACGACGTCTCATGCGGTCGGGTTCGAGTTGCGGTCCGGGGAAACCTGGCGCGATCCCTGGTCCATGTACTCCGCGCTGCGTGACCAGGACCCGGTTCACCGGGTGATTCCCGAGGGGCGGGAAGCCGACGACTTCTACGTGCTGTCCCGCCATGCCGACGTCTGGGCTGCCGCCAAGGAGCCCGAAACCTTTTCCTCCGCAGCGGGATTGACCGTCGACTACGTGGACCTGGCGGCCGCGGGGTTCGGCGCCGTCAAGCCGTTCGTCTTCATGGACCCGCCCGAGCACACCGACTTCCGTCGCCGGGTCGCGCCAGGATTCACCCCGCGCCAGGTGAATTCGGTGGAACCGGCGGTGCGGCGGTTCGTCGTCGAGCGGATCGAGCGGCTGCGCGCGGCGGGGGCGGGTGACATCGTCGAGCAGCTGTTCAAGCCGCTGCCCACCATGGTCGTCGCGCACTATCTCGGTGTGCCGGAACAGGATCACGGCAAGTTCGACGAGTGGACCGAGAACATCGTCGGCGGCGCGGTCGCCGGGGCCGGGCTGGCCGCGGGAGACCAGAACGCCTTCACCGCGGTCGGTGAGCTGGTCGGCTACTTCTCCGAACTGATCGCCCGCCGCCGGGTCGAACCGGGCGACGACACCATCTCGCACCTGTTGGCCTCCGGCCTCGGTGCCGACGGCGACAACGAGGGCCTGATCGCGATTCTCGGCTTCGCCTTCACCATGATCACCGGCGGCAACGACACCACCACCGGCAACCTGGGCGGCGCGGTCCAGCTCCTCACCGCCTACCCCGACCAGCGCCGACTGCTCGTCGAGGACCCGTCGCTCATCCCCGACGCCATCGAGGAATTCCTGCGGATGACCTCGCCGGTGCAGGGCCTGGCCCGCACCACCACCCGCGACGTCGAACTGCACGACACCACCATCCCCGCCGGCAGGCGCGTGCTGCTGCTCTACGGCTCGGCCAACCGCGACGAGCGCGAGTTCGGCGCGACCGCCGCCGAACTCGACATCCGGCGCAACCCCAAGCGCATCCTCACCTTCAGCCACGGGCATCACCACTGCCTCGGCGCGGCCGCCGCCCGGATGCAGGCGCGCGTCGCGCTCGAGGAGCTGCTGGCCCGCTGCCCCGACTTCACCGTCGACCTCGACGGCGTGCGCTGGTCGCAGGGCAACTACGTGCGCTGGCCGGTCGCGGTGCCGTTCCGGGCCGTGGCATGAGCGGCGACTGGCTGGCCACCGACCGCGCCGACCTGGCCGCCGAGCGCATTCTCGACGCGGCCGCCGAACTGTTCGCCGAACGAGGGGTGGCCGCGGTCGGCATGCGCGATATCGCCGCGGCGGCCGGGTGCTCGCGAGCCACGCTGTATCGCTACTTCGACAATCGCCAGGCCGTGCGGATCGCGTTCGTGCACCGCGAGACCCGGCGCATCGTCGCCGGGCTCACCGATCAGGTCCGTGACATCGCCGACCCGGGGGAGCGGATCGTCGCCGCGATGCTCGGCGCGATCGCCGCGGTGCGCGCCGACCCGCTGCTCATCGCCTGGTTCCGCCCCGGCGATTCCGGCACGGCCGGTCGGATCAGCCAGGACTCCGACGTCATCGAGTCCCTGGCCGCGACCATCTTCGCCGACATCGACCTGAGCGATCCCGAACGCAGCAGGCTGGCCCGCTGGCTGACCCGCGTCATCGTCTCGTTCCTGGCCACTCCCGGCCGCGACGACGCCGACGAACGCGCGATGCTGCGGGAGTACGTCGCCCCGATCATCACCCGCGCCGCCCCGACCCTGACCGACCACTGAATCACCGGCCGGGGCCGATCACCCGCGCTTGTCCGCGAGGTGGGCGACGCGCGGCTCCGGCATCGCGCACACCATGCCGTCGGCCATGCCGGTCGGCTGCACCCCGAGGCCCTGGTTGAGCCGCGCCCGCTGATTCTCCCACGCGATGGTCGCGGCCAGCTCGGTCAGCTGGGCCTTGGACAGGTGGGTGAGCAGGGTGGTGCGCAGCTCCTCGAGGTCGACCGCCGGCGTCGCCGTCATCGCCTCGGCGAACGCGATGACCAGCTTCTCCAGCTCGGTGTAGGCGTCGCTGGTCCGGTAGCGTGGCAGCTCGGTGATCTGTTCCCGCGTCAGTCCGGAGGTGTGCGCCAGCGCCGACCCGATGTCGAGGCAGAACTGGCAGGCGACCAGTCCCGCCGTCTTGAGCTCGGCGAGTTCTTTGAGCCGGGGATCGAGCTTGTTGCTGAAGAGCAAGGCCGTCTCATAGGCCATGGTCGCCGCCCCGATCTGCGGCCGGCGTCCCAGCCATCCGGCCAGATCGCCGCGATGACGTCGCGCCTGTCCGATCACGGTCGCGTATCCCCTGATCCGTTCGACCACTCGCATCGTTCACACCCCTTCGTGTCGACGATTCCCCTGCCTCCGAACCTACGCCCCCGAGTCGACTAGAACGTGTTCTATATTCGAGTCAAAGTTCCGGCTATCCCTCGGGAGTCCAGAGATGTACCAGTGGTCCGACGAAGACCTGATGTTCCGCGACGCCGTGCGCGGGTTCATCGCCAAGGAGATCACCCCGCACGTCGACCAGCTGGAGAGCGGCGCGCTGCCGCCGTTCGACATCATCCGCAAGCTCTACGCCACCTTCGGGCTGGACGAGATGGCGCGCGAGGGGCTGGAGAAGGCGCTCGCCCGTGAGGAGTCCGGCACCACCGGTGCGGGCAAGTCGGGCGGCGGTTTCAGCGGCGCGGGCAGCATGGGCGTCATCCTCAACAGCGAGCTGGCCGGGGTCAGCCTGGGCCTGGTGGCGTCCATGGGGGTGAGCCTCGGCCTCACCGCGGGCACCATCCGCAGCCGCGGCACCCTCGCGCAGAAGAAGCGCTGGCTGCCCGAGCTGGTCACCATGGCCAAGGTCGGCGCCTGGGCCATCACCGAGCCGGACTCGGGCTCCGACGCCTTCGGCGGGATGAAATCCTATGTCCGCCGCGACGGCGCGGACTACATCCTCAACGGCCGCAAGACGTTCATCACCAACGGCCCGTACGCCGACGTCACCGTCGTCTACGCCAAGCTGGACGAAGGCGACGGCACCGACCGCCGCGACCGCAAGGTGCTCGCGTTCGTGCTGGACAAGGACATGCCCGGCTTCGTGCAGAGCCCGCCGTTCAAGAAGATGGGCATGAACTCCTCGCCCACCGGCGAACTGTTCTTCGAGAACGTCCGCATCACCCCCGACCGGCTGCTCGGCGAAACCGAGAACCCCGCCAAGGGCGACGGAAAGGACAGTGCCAAGGAGTCTTTCGCGGCCGAACGCATCGGCATCGCGTCGCTGGCACTGGGCATCATCAACGAATGTCACCGACTGTGCGTCGATTACGCCAAGTCGCGCACGCTGTGGGGCAAGGAGATCGCGCAGTTCCAGCTCATCCAGCTCAAGCTGGCCGAGATGGAGATCGCGCGAATCAATGTGCAGAACATGGTCTTCAACGCCATCGAGCGCACCGCCGCCGGTGACAAGGTGACCCTCGCCGAAGCCTCGGCGATGAAGCTCTACTCCTCGCGCGCCGCCACCGAGGTGGCGATGGAGGCCGTGCAGCTGTTCGGCGGCAACGGCTACATGGCCGAGTACAAGGTCGAGCAGCTCGCCCGCGACGCCAAGTCGCTGATGATCTACGCGGGCAGCAACGAAATCCAGGTCACCCACATCGCGAAGGGGCTGGTCGCGGGGTAGAAACGGCGGGTCGGTCCGGTGGTCGCGCTCGTATACTACGAAGATGCGAAACCACCGGAATGCCCTCGCCGGCGCCGTGGTCGCCACCGCGATCGTCGCTCTCGCGCCCTCGACGTCGGCCACCCCGCCCTCGGGCGTGACTGTCGAACAACTGACCGAGGTCGATGTGAGCGGATTCGGTCCGTTCGCCGAACTGCCGAGCGTGTTCACCTTCCGGCGTATCACCATCGCGCCGGGCGGCACCCTCGGCTGGCACTATCACGACGGCACTGTGCTGGCCCTCGTGACCAGGGGCGAGGTGACGCGCTACGAGTCGGACTGCGTGCCGACGACGTACGCGGCGGGTCAGGGGCTGTCCGAGACCGTCGGCCCCGACCATGTCCACGTCGGCCGCAATCTCGGGACCGGGCCCGCCGAGCTGTACGTCGCCTACATCAACCGGGCGAACGAACCGCTCTTCGTCGACGCCGCGGCGCCGGACTGCGCGTAGCCGCGGGCCGAAACGGCCTCCGTAGACGCGGCGACCGGTCGACGCTCCAGCCTGTCCGCCGATTTCGCCGCGACCGTCGAAATGGCTCGCCCGCCCGACTGGCTACCAGGTGATTTCAGGCGAGGCAGGCGTCGGCGCCGCCGGCGGAGAACGTCTCGGCGCTGCAATAGGCGGCGTGCGGGTAATACGGACCCATCGTGATGGCCGGGTCGCTGCCGGAGTCCTGGGAGGCCTGGACCGAGTCCGGGTAGAACGCCGCGCTCGGGGTCATGTTCCGCAGGAACAGCACCTTGTCCACGTCGGTGCTGCCCCACGCAATCGTGGTGACGGTCGGCGGGAGGTTCGCCGGCAGGTCCGCGGGGGCGGCGAGAACGTAGGTGTAGTAGCCGGACGCGTCGAGCGCGGTCTGGAAGTCGGCGGCGCAGGCGACGACGGGGTAGGGGGTGCGCAGGTCGTTCTGGCACATCGACCAGTACCGCAGTTGGGTCGGCGCGGTCGGTGACTGCCCGGCCCGGGTATCCGGAAAGGTCGGGGCTTTGCCGCGCACCACCAGCAGGCGGCCCGGCTGATAGCTGACGCGGGTCCCGACGTACTTGTTGTCACCGTTCGGGAACAGCCCGGCGGTGCTGGCCGGATTGCCGAAGGTGGCCTCCGGGGCGCCTCCGGGGAAGGCGCCGGAGGCGGCCGCGGCGATCCCCTGATCGAAGGCCGCTTTCGCGGCGTCGGCGACGGGGCCGGTGTAGCCGGCCGGGTCGAAGGGCTGCGCGCACGGCTGCGTCGGAACCTCGCTGCCCGCCAGGGTGAGTTTCACCTCCGGCAGCGGCACACCACCACTGAGTGAGGCCGGGTCGGTCGGCACGTAGACCCGGACGATGACGAACCCGATCGGGGCGCGCTGCCCACTCGCGACCGCCTGGATCTCGTTGCGGCTGTGGTCGGCCGGGCCATTGACCAGCTTGGCGTGCCACCGCTGCTGCGCCGTGGGCAGCGTGGCGGCGGAGGCGTCGGTGTACGGGTTCCCGCTACCCGGATCCGGCGCGATCTGGTTGTCGCGCAACGTGTCCACGGTGTCGAGATTCGTCCCGTAGGTGTTCACCGAGAAGTACCGCGCGGCCGGATAGGTCCCCGACAACTCGATCGAGTCACCCGGTCCCAGCGCGTACGGCATCAGCCAGTACGTCGAGTTCGCATCGGGGAAAGCCACATTCAACACGGTGTCGTTCGACATGAACCGCCACGCGCACAACGCCGAGTCCGGCGGCCCCGCCACGGCCGACCCGCCGAACCCCACCGCGGCCAGCACGGTCGCCACCACACATCCGACACGAACGATCAAAGCCACAACCGACTGCATGACGATCCCTTCGCTGCGCTCGAACTGCCGAACTGCCGAAGAATCCGCCCGTCCACGTCACCGTGGTCGGCCCGCGACCAACATAGACCACCCCATGCCGGCGATCGGCCACCGGTTGTTCGTGGGGAGAACGGGCGGTAGCCTTCGGGCGGGGGATTCGGGCAATCGGCGTGCGCTGTGAATGCTGTTCTCGCCTGCCATTTCACTTGTCACACGGGGGTTTTCGAATGTCTCAGACCAATGCGATGCGGGCGGGGATGCCATCGCCGTACGCGAACGAGCCCGCGGTTCGGCGGGTGACCCGCCTTGCCGGATTCGCTGGAATCGCGCTGGGTGTCGTGCTGGTGGCCTGCGCTGCCGGGCTCGTGGTGGCCGGGCTGGTCGATACCCGATACCTGATCGTCGTCTGCGTGGTCGCGCTGTTGCCCGGCATCCCCGGCCTCAGCCTGCTCGCGGCGTCGCGGCGGATTCTGCGGGGCGAGATCAACGGAACGACCAGGGCGATCACGATGTTGGTCACCATCAGTGGCCTTGTTCTGCTGGCAACGGTGGGCGCCCTCATCGAAGGGCCCTGGCCCGCGAAGATTCTGATGGTCGCGCTCACCATCGGCACGTTCACGACCGCCGCCTTCGTCAATCGCGCCGATCGCGCGTTGAAGGGCCGATAGCGCGGGCTCGGTGGGGCGACAGGGCGTCCACCAGCCCCGATGGAGTGCCCCCACTGGGACTCGAACCCAGACTGCGCGGATTTTAAGTCCGCTGCCTCTGCCAATTGGGCTATAGGGGCGTCCGGGACAGCCTAGCGACTCGTACGGGTGTACCGGAATCGTGTCGGTAGACAAGGTCGGCCCGGCGTGTCGTCGATGACAGCGCCGAACCGACCTTATCGCCGATGGGGCTGGTCAGCCGGTCGGCGGGCGATTACCGAGGACGGAGTGGCGGCGGCCGTAAGCGAAGTAGACGGCGAAGCCGAGGACCATCCAGACGATGAAACGCAGCCAGGTCTCCACCGAGAGGTTGACCATCAGCCACAGGCACGACAGCACCGCCAGGATGGGGATCAGCGGGACCAGCGGGACGCGGAAGCCGCGGGGCAGGTCGGGGCGGGTGCGGCGCAGCACGATCACGCCGACCGAGACCAGTACGAAGGCGAACAGGGTGCCGATGTTCACCATTTCCTCGAGCGTGCCGAAATCGACGAAGCCGGCCAGCACGCAGCAGACGATGCCGACGATGACGGTCAGCCGGACCGGCGTGCCACGCGAACCGGTGTGGGCCAGCCAGCGCGGCAGCAGTCCGTCGCGCGACATCGCGAACAGCACGCGGGTCTGGCCGAGGAACAGCACCATCACGACGGTGGTCAGACCGGCCAGCGCGCCGATGGAGATGACGTTCTTGGCCCAGTCGACGCCGTGGATGGCGAAGGCGGTGGCCAGCGTGGCGTTCTCGCCCGCCAGATCGGTGTAGGGCACCATGCCGGTGAGCACCAGCGACACCGCCACGTAGAGCACGGTCACGATGAGCAGCGAGCCCAGGATGCCGCGCGGCACCGCCTTCTGCGGGTTCTTGGTCTCCTCGGCGGCGGTGGCGACGACGTCGAAACCGATGAACGCGAAGAACACCAGGCTGGCCGCGGCGAGCAGGCCGTACCAGCCGAAGGTGCTGTTGCCCGCGCCGGTGAGGAACGAGAACAGCGACTGGTGCAGGCCGCCGGCGCCCTCTTCGGTGGGCTGCGACGGCGGGATGTAGGGGCTCAGGTTGGACGCCTTGAAATAGGTGATGCCCAGGACCAGCACCAGCGCGATGACGGCGAGCTTGATCGCGACCGCGATCGCCGACACCCGCGAGGACACCTTGGTGCCGACGGCCAGCAGCACGCCGAGCACCGCGATCAGCGTGACCGCACCCCAGTCGAAGGTAATCGACCCGAGTTGCACGGTGGCGGACTCGAATCCGAAGACGGTGCCCAGATATTGCGACCAGCCCTTGGCGACCACCGACGCGGCGAGCGCGAATTCCAGAATGAGGTCCCAGCCGATGATCCAGGCCACCAATTCACCGAAGGTCGCGTACGAATAGGTGTAGGCGCTGCCGGCGACCGGCACGGTCGAGGCGAATTCGGCGTAACAGAACGCGGTCAGGCCACACGCGATGGCGGCGAACACGAACGCCAGCGAGACCGACGGCCCGGCCACATTGCCCGCCGTGCGCGCGGTCAGCGTGAAGATACCGGCGCCGACCACCACGGCGACACCGAAGATCGTCAGATCCCAGGCCGTCAGGTCCTTGCGGAGTTTGGAATCGGGCTCGTCGGTGTCGAGGATCGATTGCTCGACCGACTTGGTGCGGAACAATCCGCTCTGTCGGCCGGTTGGTCGGCCTGCCTCTGGCGTGGCGTCCGGTGTCGGCACGGTCTTCTCCTTCTGTGCGAACGTCTTCGGGGGATACCCGCAGGCAGGTCAGTGCACGCCCTGCATATGGCGCTTGATCCACGGCGCGAACCCGGCCACCACGAGACCGGCCACGATGGCCGCGGCACCGCTGATACCGAAGTACGCGGCCTCGTTGTCGGGGTTGTAGTAGCGGGCCAGGGTGCCCGCCATGGACGTGCCGATACCGACCGAGAAGAAGTACAGGGCCATCATCTGCGAGCGGTACGCGGCGGGGGCGAGATGGGTGGTCACCGCGAGACCGATCGGCGAGAGCAGCAGCTCGGAGACGGCGAAGCCACCGAGGATCGCGAACACCGCCAGCACCGGGACGGTCTTGTCCTCGAAGCCGCTCAGCAGCGCGAACATCCAGAAGGCGATGCCCATGCCGATGACGCCGAGCGCGAACTTGATCGGAGTGCTCGGCGCCCGGTTGCCCAGCTTGGTCCACATCAGCGCGAACAGCGGCGAGAGCGCGATGATCCACACCGGCTCCACCGAGCCGATCCAGCTGGCCGGCGCCTCCCAGCCGAAGATGTGCCAGTCGATGCGCTCGTCGGAGTACACCGCGAGCATGGTGAACATCTGCTGGAACAGCGACCAGAACACGGCGTTGGCGATGAACAGCGGAATGAACGCGCGTACCCTCGTGCGCTCGACCGGGGTCACCTTGGCGCTGGTGAGCAGCACGGCGAAGTAGACGATCGAGGCGACCACGATGACGCCGGTGGTGACATCGGACAGATTGTCCAGGGTGAGCAACCCGGCCAGTACCGCCACCAGCACCGCGACCGCGGCGACGGCGACGCCGATGAGCACCGGGTTGAGCTCGCGGCGGGTGAGCGGATTGGGCACATCGCGGCCGTGCGTGCCGAGGTTGCGCCGGAACACCACGTACTGGGTCAGGCCCAGGGCCATGCCGACCGCGGCGGCGGCGAAACCGGCGTGGAAGCCCCATTCGCGCTGCAGCAGACCGGTCAGCAGCGGGCCGGTGAAGGCGCCGAGATTGATGCCGAGATAGAAGAGGGTGAAGCCGCCGTCGACGCGCGCGTCGCTCGGCGAGTACAGCGTGCCGAGCAGCGATGAGGCGTTCGCCTTCAGCGCGCCGCTGCCGAACGCGACCAGCACCAGGCCGACCCCGACCCCGGCCAGCCCGGGCAGCACGGCCAGCGCGATGTGGCCCGCCATGACCACGACGCCACCGTAGAAGACGGTGCGTTCCATGCCCAGCACCCGGTCGGCAATCCAGCCGCCGAGCACGGTGGACAGATACACCAGGCCGCCATAGGCGCCGACGATGCCGAGCGCCGTGCTCTGGTCCAGGCCGAGGCCGCCCTCGGTGGTGGAGTAGTAGAGGTAATACCCCAGGATCGTGAGCATGCCGTAGAAGGAGAAACGCTCCCACAGCTCGACACCGAACAGATTGGTGAGTCCGATCGGGTGGCCGAACAGGGTACGTTCGGCGGCCTCGTCGGCGGGGCCGGGCGGGTCGCCGAGCCGCGTTTCTTCGGTGGACATAGGGGAACGATCCCATGTCCGAACGGTGTACAGCAATTTTCCCGCATCATGGCGGGTTCGGCGCGCCGCACCGTCTCGGGTGGGTGTTCTCACCGCGCGACGGGCCCGCGCGCGAATTACCCTTGGAGTGGCCGGATTCCCGCGACGGACGAGGAAATCAGACATGCTGACTGCCGAGGTGACCGTGCCGGTCGACCCTACGGCGGCCTTCGCGACCTTGGCCGACGGCTGGCTGTACGCGAGCTGGGTGGTCGGCGCCTCGCATATCGGCCGGGTCGACCCCGAGTGGCCGGCCGTCGGCAGCCGCATCCAGTACCGATTCGGGCTCTGGCCGGTGCTGATCAGCGACACCACGGTGGTCCGCGCCGTGGATCCGCCGCATCGGCTGGAGCTGGAGGCGCGGCTGTGGTCGGTCGGGTCGGCCTGGATCCGGCTGACCCTGACCGAGGCGTCGCCGGGGTGCACCACCATCCGGATGACCGAGCGCGCGTCGAGCGGTCCCGCGCAGCTGATTCCGGGGGTGGCGCAGGATCTGGCGTTCGCCGCGCGTAATCAGGAGTCGCTGGATCGGCTGGCGGATTTGATCCGGGCACGGGCGCAGAACTCCTGAGCACAGGGTCGCGACCGGTCGGTTCGAATTGAATGCCCCTATTTCCAGGGGCGCGGTTTTCGATGTTCGCACATTGCTGGCTCCGAATCGACAATGGCGAAATAGAATGTGCTGGAACAGAATTCGAATCACGAATATCGAACTGTCGTTATCGCCGGAATTGTCGGGCCGAATGGTCTAGTCTCTAGCCATCGCGCATGCGGAAAATGATCGACCCCGGGGGACAACGTGCTGCACATCGAGCACTTCAACAATGGCTGGATGAATCCGGTTCTCGCGTTCAGTTTGTCGTTCATCGGCTCGGTATTGGGGTTGCGCTGCGCGGTGCACGCGAAAACCTCGACCACGCCGATCGGGTGGTTGATCGCCGCGGCGGTCGCGATCGGCGGGGCCGCGATCTGGGTCATGCATTTCACGGCCATGCTCGGCTTCAGCATCGATGGCGCGCCGATTCGCTACGACGTGCCGACCACCTTGCTCAGCGCGGTCATCTCGATCGGCGTCGTGCTGATCGGGCTGACCATCGTCATCCGGGGGCGGCGGGAATGGCTCACCCTGCCGCTGGGCGGTGCGGTCACGGGCTTCGGCGTGGCCGCCATGCACTACCTGGGGATGCGGGCGATGCGCAGCGGAGCCGTCATCGCCTATCGGCCGCCGCTGGTGGCGCTCTCGATCGTCATCGCGGTGGTCGCGGCGACGACGGCGCTGTGGTTCATGCTGCATGTGCGCGGTCTGGTCCGGACGGCGGGCGCGGCGCTGGTCATGGGCATCGCCGTGTGCGGCATGCACTACACCGCGATGGCCGCGATGAGCGCGCACCACAGCGGCGCCGAGCGACCGGTCGGCGGGGTGGCGCCGGTGCAATTGCTGTTGCCGTTGATCGCGAGCGTCTCGCTGGTGGTCACCGGACTGGTGATCCTGGTCGGGTTGGCCGAACTGGAGAACAATGCCGAGGACCGGGCGCGGCCGGAACCGGTGCGCGCGACGAGCGGAGTCGTGCGCAGCACCGATCCGGCCACGTTGTCCCACAGTGGCAGGCAATGGCCCCGTCAGGGCTGAGCCTGCTTACTGGCTGGGCTGGGGCAGGGCGCAGTCGTCGACCTTGGGGTTGACGCCCGCGTAGTTCAACGGCCCGGCCAGCACCGTCACCGCGATGGTGCCCAGGGTCGCGCAGTTCTGCTCACGATCGGTGAAGTAGCCACGCTGAGCCGCGGCTACGACGCCGATCACCAGCCACACCAGCACCAGGATCGAAACTATTCGGGGCAGATTCGCCGACATGTTGTTCCTCCTCGAGAAGGGTCCGGCGGGGATCAGTAGTAGTGACGCCTGCCGCCGACCGGGCGGCCGACGCTGCCGGCCAGGGCGAGGACGACGCCGACCACCAGCAGGACGACACCCACGGTGGACAGCAGGGAAATGCCGAAAACGAGTCCGGCGATGAGGAGTACTGCGCCTAGAAGAATCATTGGAGCTCACCTGTTCGGTACGGGTACTACGTCGTGACGTGCCGGATCGCACGTCACAGGGGGCGTATGCCCCGTTCTGCCGATCGGAAACAGGTATCGGTTGCGCGGGAACGGATCTGCGGGTCAGTGGGTGGGCGGCGCGGTGGTGCCGCGCCGGGCGGCCGACTCGTTGTCGGCGGTCATCCGGTAGACGGTGCGTTCGAGGGTCGGCAGAATGCCGGTGATCGGCAGGGTGCCCGCGGCGAATCGCCCGATCAGGGCCAGTGCCATATTGCCCAGGATCAGGCCCAGGTCGTCGAGGTAGCCGGGGTCGAGATCGCGCAGGGCGATCTCGGCGACCGGCAGGACCGCGGTCAGGCCCTGGGTATCGAGGCGTTCGCCGCCGGGGCCGGTGCGGGCGTGGTGGTAGGCCTCGAGCATCTTGGGGTTGCGCTCCCAGGGCTCGAAGACGGTGCGCAGCACGCGGATCAGGCTGTCGCGCACGGATTCGTCGGGCGTCGGCGGGGTCACGTCGGCGTAGGCGTTGGTCGCCATCCACTGCTCCAGCGCGGCGATGATCAACTCGTCCCTGGTCCGGAAGAGCCGGTAGATCTTGGCCAGCGAGACGTGGGCCTCGGCGGCGACGGCGCGTAGCTGCACGGCCTCGTAGCCCTCGGTGTTCAGCAGACCCAGCACCACCGCGATGATCTTCGCCGATGCGTCCGATTCCGTTCCGCTGCTCACGGGTGAAATGGTAGCGTCGCCCAGCGGTAACCCAGTTACCGCTGGATGAGGTCGGTGCACGCCTCGTCCACACGACGCGACACCCGACCACTCCCGAGCCCCGGCGCCGCTGTCGCCGCGGGCTCGCTGGACACAGGAAGGCGGCCCCGTTCGCGGGGCCGACGACAACTCCATGACTCGTTTGTTCCCCCGTGCGGCCCGCCGCTGCGGTCTCGTCGCGGTGGCGATGCTGCTGCTGCCGCTCGGCGCCGCCGCCCCGACGGCGACCGGTGCACCCACCCGCCAGACCGCCTGCCTGCCCGGCTCCCTGCCCGAGACCGGCTTGCAGGGCGACGTCCCCGCCGGCGACCGCGACAGCGGCCGATCCCGCGACGGATTCCGCTGCAATATGCGGCTGCTCGGCAGTTCGCCGGGCCGCGGCGGCGGCATCACCTCGGTCACCTTCGACCACTGCGCCTACATCGGCACGTTCTTCCCCGGCAATCTGCTCGGCCCGGACGAGGGGGTGCGGGTGCTCGATATCGCCGACCCGTCCGCGCCGGTCCACACCACCACCCTCACCGAGCCGGCGATGCTGGCCGGAACCTGGGAAAGCCTCAAGGTCAATGCCGCGCGCAAACTCCTTGTCGGCGCGGGTGTTCCGGCGTTGACCGGGGCCGGCCTGCTCTCGGTCTACGACATCTCCGACTGCGCGCACCCCCGGCTGCTCAATCCGGGACCCGGTACCGATCTCGCCCTGCCGGTGCCGATCACGGCGCACGAGGGCGGCTTCTCCCCGGACGGCCGGACCTACTGGGCCTCGGGAACGGCGCCGGGCCTGCTCAGCGCGGTCGACCTCACCGACCCCGCGAATCCCCGAGTCCTCTGGCAGGGCCTGCCGGGTCTGTCCATGCACGGGTTCGGCTTCTCGCCCGACGGCAACCGCATGTACCTGGCGAACAACATGGGTGGCCTGAAGATCCTCGATGTCGCCGCCGTCCAGCGCCGCGACCCGCGACCGCACGTCCCCGAACTCGCCGATCTGCCCTGGACCGACGGCTGGGCCACCCAGCACGCCGTCCCGGTGACCTATCAGGGCACGCCCTACGTGTTCGCCGTCGACGAGGCGGGCTCGGGCGGGGTCAAGCTCATCGACGTCTCCGACGAGCGCGATCCCCGGATCGCGCGCTCGATCAAGCTCGCGATCAATCTGCCCGAGAACCAGGACAGCATGCTCGCCTCGGCCTCGGGTGGTTCGCTGTTCGCCTACGACGCGCACTACTGCGCGGCCGACCGCCCGGCGGACCCGACCGCGCTGGCGTGCAGCTGGACCTCCTCCGGTATCCGGGTCTTCGACGTGCGCGACCCGGCCGCCATCCGGGAGATCGGCTACTTCAACCCGCCCGCCCGCACCGGCGCGAACAGCGAGCTGTGGAACTCCCCGCACGCGCTCGCCTCGATCATCGGTCCGCCGCTGCTGGCGACGCCGACCGTCGCGCAGGCGATGTTGCAGGGCGCCTTCGATCCCGAACAGGCGATCAGCGCGCGCACCGGCACCCTGGCCTTCGGTGATCTGTCGACCGACTGGTGCTTCTCGCCGCCGGAATGGCGCGGCAACCAACTGTGGACCACCTGCGCGGACAACGGATTCCTCGCCCTGGAACTGGCCCCCGAGGTCTACACCCCACCCGCGGGGCAGACCTCGACGACCGGATCATGATCGGGCACAGGGGAATCCGGGCGGGCGCGCTGGCCTGCGGTGCGGTGCTGCTGCTCGCGATGGGTGCGGCACTGCGCCCACTGCTGCCCGCGCCCGCCGCGTCGCCGGTGCTCACCGCGACCGAGATCGGTTTCGTCCAGGACATGGTCGCCCACCACAGCCAGGCGCTCGTCCTGGTCCAGCGCCTCGATCGGGGTGTCGATCCCGCGGTCCTCGTGCTGGCCGGACAGATCGCCGACACCCAGCGCACCGAACTGGGCATGCTGCTCGGCTGGCTGCGGCTGGCGGGCGCGCCGGTCGCGGGCGCCGACCCGATGGCCTGGATGCGGCCGCCCGGCGCGCATCGGCACGCCGGTACCGCTGCCGCGCACCACGACTCGGTGATGCCGGGCATGGCGACCGCCGGCGAACTGGACGAACTCGCCGCCGCGACCGGTTCGCGGGCCGAGGTGCTGTTCCTGCGGCTCATGCGGCGCCACCACTACGGCGGCATCGAGATGGCCGCCACCGCCGACGCGCTGCTCGACGGCGGCGAGGTCGAGCGCGCCGCCCGCGACATGATCACCGGCCAGGGTCGCGAGGCCGGACTGCTCGGCCTGCTGCTCGACCGTCGCGCGTGAGCGGACACCCGAAAATCCCTACCCCGATGAAGGTTTGCCGAATGTCGAAGTTCTCCCGCCGTACCCTGCTGACCGGTGCGGCCGCCGCGGGTCTGACCCTGGCCGCCGCGGGCACCGCCGGGGCGCGGCCCGTCGCCGCCCGCACCGGCGCTATCCCGCTCACCACCGAGGACCGCCGGGTCGTCGTGATCGGCTCGGGCTTCGGCGGCGGGGTGACCGCGCTGCGCCTGGCCGAAGCGGGCGTCCCGGTCCTGCTGCTCGAGCGCGGCAGGCGCTGGGCGACGGGCCCGAACTCCCAGACGTTCCCACTGGCCACCCGCCCGGACAAGCGGATGCTCTGGTACCGCTCCGATCCGATGGTGTTCGGCCGACCGCTGGTGTTCGAGCCGTATGCCGGTCTGCTGGAAGCGGTTCCGGGCGCCGGGATGACCGCGCTGTGCGCCGCCGGACTCGGCGGCGGTTCCCTGATCTACCAGGGCATGTCGCTGCAACCCGCGCGCGAGGTGTTCGAGACGCACTTCCCGGCGGGACTGGACTGGGGCCGGATGGACCAGGTCCACTATCCCCGGGTGGCCCGCATGCTCGGGCTCGCCACCGCCCCGGACGAGTTGGTCGCCCATGAGAACTACGCCGCCGCGAGAATCTTCGCCGACCGCGTGCGTGGCGCGGGCCTGCCGCTGTCGAAGATCCCGATGCCGATCGACTGGAACTACGCCCTCGCCGAACTGCGTGGGGAGATGACGCCGTCCTATACCAACGGCGACGGCGCGCTCGGTGTGAACAACGGCGGCAAACACTCCGTCGACGTCACCTATGTCGCCGCGGCGGAAGCGACCGGCCTGGTCGAGGTGCGCACCCTGCACGAGGTGACGGGGATCGAGCGCGCTGCCGACGGGCGCTGGGTGGTGCGCGTCGACCGGGTCGACACCGCGGGCACCGTACTGGAGAACAAGGTCATCACCACCGGCGCGCTGGTGCTGGCGGCGGGCAGCCTCAACACCACCCGGATGCTCGTGCGGGCCCAGGCGCTGGGCCACATCCCCGATCTGCCCGACGAGCTCGGCCGGGGCTGGGGGACCAATGCCGACCGGATCTACGTGTGGCGCGACGGATCGGCGGGATTCGGTGCGGCACAGGGTGGTCCGGTGGTCTACGGCAGCAAGAACTGGGACGACCCGCGGGCCGCCTTCACCGTCATCCAGGCGTCGATCCCGTCGCTGCCGGTCGACCCGGGCGCCACCATGCTGGTCGGCTACGGCGTCAGTTCCGGGCGGGGCGAGTTCGGCTACGACGCGGGCGCCGATACCGCGACCCTGCGCTGGCCCGGCGACGGTGACCGGGCGATCCAGGACGGTCACATCGATCCGGCGGTGCGGCGCATCGCGGGCCCGGGCGGCACGCTCATCGACACCAACGCCCTGTTCCCCTCGACCTGGCATCCCCTCGGCGGGGCGAATATGGGCGCGGTCTGCGATCTCGACGGTCGCGTCCTCGGGCAGCGTGGGCTCTACGTTCTCGACGGGGCGCTCATGCCGGGCAATACCGCGGCGTGCAATCCGTCGATGACCATCGCCGCGGTCGCCGAGCGCGCGCTGGAGAATCTGGTCCGCACCGACGTGGGCACGCTGATCTGAGCGGGATCGGCGCGCCACCTAGGTGGCGCGCCGACCGTCGATCAGCCCGCGGAACCGGGGAACACCGCGGAGCCCGTCGAGGGCGGACGCGGTCCGGCCGAGCCGAGGTCGGCGTCGAAGGAGCCGGTGCCGCTGCCGAAGTCGGCGTCGACCGAGCCCATCGAACTGCCTGTCGGCGGGCCGATTTCGACCGAGCCCGAGGGCCACAGGTCCCAATCGAGACCGCCGGCGGCGTTGGCGGTGCCGCCCGCACCGAGCAGGGTTCCCGCGGCGAGCACGGCCAGCAGGCCCGCCCGGGTGGTGGACTTACGAATGGACATGGGGTGATACCTCCGAGCACTTCGCTGTGATAGCGCTCATACAGTATCTGAAATATGACAGTTTCATACCTGTGATCGACGGCCGACTTCCATCTGCACGCGATAGCGGTCGGCGCGATACCAGCTGTGGGTGTGCTCGATCGGCACCTCCGCGCTGAACGACACCCGGTCGAAATGCAGGACGGGAGCGCCCTTCTTGACGCCGAGCAGCATCGCGACGCCGGACTCGGCGCCCTGGGCGTCGACGGTCTGTTCGGCCCGCTCGATCGGCCTGCCGTAGCGATCGGCGGTCGTCCGGTAGATCGAACCGGTGAGGTCGTGCGAGATCAGGCCGGGCAGCAGCTCGGGGTTGAACCAGGCGTCGTCGACGCTCACCGGCTCCTCGTCGGCCAGCCGCAGCCTGCGCACGTGGTAGGCGTCCGTGTCCGGCGGCAGCCGCAGCGCGCGGGCGGTGGCCTCCGGCGGCACCGCTTCCTCGGCGACCAGTACCAGGGTGGTCGGCTGATGTCCGAGCGCGCGCATCTCCTCGGTGAACGAGGCCAGATGCAGCCGCGACTGCACCGGCCGGTGCGCGACGAAGGTGCCCTTGCCACGCACCCGGACCAGATAGCCCTCGTTGACCAGCTGCCCGATCGCCTCGCGTACGGTGATCCGGCTGACGCCGTAATCCTGCATGAGGTTGCGTTCGCTGGTCATCAGATCGCCCGGCTGGAGCTCGCGCGTGCATTTCTGCAGCAGGATCGCGCGCAGCTGTTCGTGTTTGGGCACTGCGCTGTCGCGCAGCGGTGCGGGCATGAAGGTGGCTCCTTCGGTGAGGGTGCACCGGTCCCTACTGGTCCTGTCCGGTGTGTTCGAGAATACGCGACGGCGACCCCTCGGCCCAGGGAATTCTCCTCCGGAACGCCGAAAGCCCCGCTGACCGAGGGTATCGGTGCGGGGCCTGCGGTGGAACGGGTGATCAGGACAGCGCTTTGGCCTTGAGCTGTTCGTATTCGGCCTGGGTGATCGAGCCTTCGTCGAGCAGCCGCTTGGCGTCGGCGATCTGCGCCGCGGGATTGGTGCCCGCGGTCTCCTTGATGTAGGAATCCTGCGCCTGCTGGATCTTCGCGGCCTCGGCGTTCGAGCGCTCGGCCATGCCCTGACCGCGCACGATCAGGTACACCAGGGCGGTGAGGAACGGGAAGATGAGCAAGCAGACGATCCAGATCGCCTTCACCCAGCCCGAGGTCTTGTGATCGCGGAAGAGGTCTCCGATGATCATGAAGAGCATGAGCAGGTAGGCGACGAACGCGAAGCTCACAATGATGAGCCAGATGACTTCCCAGAATGACATGGCACACCTCGAGGGGGAGAGGGATCGATCGTCTGTTGTGGGGCGATCGATTGAAGCACGCTTCTTGCTGGAAAATTGCCGGTCGTCGGGTGTTTCGTTGACCCTGTTCAGGGTGGGTACCAGTCAGCGTACGCGTCAGGACCCGGACGGCACAGGTGGCGGCGCGTCGCCGCCACCCGCGGGTCAGCGGATGCCGGGGGTGGCCGGGTTGTTGCCGACGCAGCCGAGGACGACGCAACCGGGCGGCCAGTCGGAGAACGGCGGCTTCGGGGTCTCGCCCAGGCAGTCGAGGAAACTGCACCCCGGGTAGGCGTAGGGCCCGATCCCGAAGGTGCCCAGCAGCGCGTCGGGACGCGCGATCATCGGATCGGTGACGCTCACGTCCGGGCGTTCCCGGTACGGTCCGGGATCGGGGAGTTGCTGGTCGACGAAGGCCGAGACCAGCGTGCGCATCACATTGTGGGTGTAGGTGGACGAGGCACCCGGCGTCGCGACGCCGGTCCAGTTCAGCATCAGGCCCAGGCTGGGCACGATGTAGCTGTCGTTGCGCAGCATGCCCGACATCTTCACCGCGTCCAGCGGCAGGCCGGGGAATTCGAGGACGCACGGCGCGCCGTTGATCACGAACAGGAAGCCGTAGCAGGGCATGCTCGCCGAGGGTGACAGCGCCGCGCGCATGTAGTCGTCCGAGATCACCTGCTGATCGTTCCAGCGACCCCGATTGCCCACGAGCAGGCCGAGTTTGGCGAAGTCGTCCGGTGGCAGGATCAGATGCGCGTGGCCGTAGGTGTTCCCGGCGCGGTCGCGGGCCCAGAAGTAGTCGCCGCGGGCGATGCCCAACGGGTCGAACAGCTTTCGCTGCGCGAAGCTCTGGAAGTCCTCGCCGACGGACTGCCCGATGACATAGACCAGCAGGTCCACCGCGCGCTGGCTGTAGCGGAACATGGTGCCCTGCGGGCGCTCGATCGGCATCGCCAGCGCCTGGGCGACGACGTTCGGATCCAGCGCGGCCAGCCCGGTCGCGCCCTCGGCGGCGACGGCGACCTCCATCCCGGAGGACTCGGTGAGCAGGTTGCGCACGGTGATCGACCGGTGCGCCTCGTCGCCGAGACCCGCGGGCAGATAGCGCCCGATCGGCTCGTCGATGTCCAGCCTGCCCTCGTCCACGGCCAGCCCCGCGACCAGCGCGACCACGCTCTTGGTCCCGCTCCACAGATTCCAGGCCACGCCGCCGGATTCGGCATTGCGCGGCCCCGTGGCGACCAGGCAGTTGTTCCGGTACAGCTGGATGTTGAACCGGGTGGTGTCGATCGCCAGATTCATGGCGTCGGCGAGCCGCGCGGGGTCGAAGGCGGCCTCGGCGGGCGTCGCGGTCTGCGGCGTGCGCCCCGAGCTGACCTCACACTGCTTGGCGGTCACCGGTTCGGCCTGCGCCACCGTGGGCAGCAGTGCACCCGACGTCAGCGTCAGCGCCGTAACCGCCGCTGCCACAACATGTTTCAGATAGCTGCGCACTCCACCCTCCAGAAAGAGATTCCGGAGGTGAATCGTGAACAGTCACGTTCTTGTTACGGGTGCTCAGTTTCCGTATGGCTTGCACACGTCGATCGCGGTGTCCTTGGCGGCGTTGAACGTGTCGATCACGCCGTTGAGTTCGTCGGTCGGCGCGCGGCGCTCGAGCGTGTCGGCGAGGGTATTGGTGTTGTCGCGGTAGGAGCGCAGCGGCGTGGCCAGGGTCGAGATCACGTCGTTGGTGATCTTGCGGCCCAGGTCCTTGGCGTTGTTGCGCAGCGTGGTGACCGCGTCGTTGGCCTTGGCGTCGGTGTCGGCCGCCCTGGTGTTGCTGGCGTCGATATAGGCGTTGAACGCGGTCACCGAGCTCTTGTTGGCCGCGCGCAGGCCGTCGCAGGCCGCGTCGTTGGCCTTGGCCACCCGCGCCGCCGACGAGGCGGCGACCTCGGAAGTGTAAGAGGCGAGGTCGGTCTGGTTGGCCTGCGCGTCGCCGGGCACCTGCTTGGTGCAGGCGACCAGGACCAGGCCGGTCGCCACGGCCACGAGCGCCGTGCCGACCCCCATTCGTTCCCGTTGTCTCATGTCTCCCTCTCCTCCCTCGGGACCGTCGGCCCGCGGATTGCGCCGGAGCCGAACATATCGACCGTACTGGCTGGAGGCGGGTGACGTCAGCTCGCGGTGGCGATTTCGATGACCAACCGAGACGTCGACCGGTCGCGGCGCCGGGACCGGCTGCCCCGGCGCCGCTCCCGCTCAGCTCTGGCCGAGCATGCCGCGCATGGTGGCGATCTCGGCCTGCTGATCGGCCACGATCGCCGTCGCCAGCTGCCGCGATTCCGGGTTGACGCCGCCGGCGAGCTCGGTCTGGGCCATGGCGACCGCGCCCTCGTGGTGGGCGATCATCATCTCCAGCCACTGCTTGTCGAAATCGGCGCCCTGGGCGGATTGCAGCGCGCTCATCTGCGCGTCGGTCATCATGCCGGGCATGGCGTGCCCGTCGTGGCCGCCGCTCGCGCTGGGCGCCGGCTTGCCGAAGCCGGCCAGCAGGCCGGTGATCTGCTGCATCTCCGGCGCCTGAGCCTTCTCCACCTGCGCGGCCAAGGCGATCAGCTGCGCGTTCTGGGTGTGCGTCGGCACCATCTTCGCCATGTCGACGGCCTGCGCGTGGTGCGGGTACATCATCTGCAGGAAGGTGACGTCGGCGTCGTTGAAGTCGGTGCGGGCAGCGGCCGACGGCGCGGCCGAGCTGGTGGTGCTCGTCGCGGAGTGGGTGTCGTGCGTGGCCGTGTCGTTGTCGTCGCTACAGCCCGCGGCGAGCAGCAGGGCGCTCGCGGCGGTGACGGCGAGAACGGTGGCGCGGGTACGGCTGATGGACATGGTGATCCTCCTGGGGATTCGATGTGGATGTGATTCGGTCCCGCCACCGGTGAAGCCGGGGCGGTGGACCTGTCAGATCCGCAGAATCGCCAGTTGGGACAGGGTCAGGACGGTCCACGGCGGCGGGCGCTCGCGCCTGCCCCGCCAGGGCCGGGCGGCGGCGCCGCCACCGGTCGAGTCGTCGTCGGTGAGCCGGTAGAGCAGGACCAGGGTCAGGGCGGCGGCGAGCGCGGCCAAGACGAAGACACAGCCGTGGATACCCGCGCGCTCGTCGCACCCCGATGCCCCGCAGCCGGATCCCATCGCGTGCTTGTCGTCGCCGGGGCGGGCGATGTGGGTGGCGTCGGACCCTGCGGCGGCGGCCGCGAGCCGGCTGTCGCCGGGGGGTGCGATGTCGGTGTCCGTGAGCTGGTCCTCGCCGGGGAAAGCGAGGTGCGCGGCGGCGTCGACTGAGCCGGTGGCGGCGAGTGGGTCGTCGCTGGGGAGGGCGGCCGCGAGCAGGCCGTGGTTCGGCGGGCCGTCGGCGAGACCGGAGGTCGTGGTGTTCGCGCTGTCGCTCGGTGCCGGAGCGGCGTGCCTCACCGCGGCGGTGTCGAGCGTGGCCGGGAGGGCATGCGACTCGGACGCGGTGTCGTGGGCGTGGGCGGTGCCGAAGACCGCCGAGTGCATGGCGACGATTCCGGCCAGCAGCGCCAACACCGCGAGCACCCTGGCGATGCCGGGTGCGCGCACGCGCGAATGCTGGTCGGTCACGACGCCCAGTCTAACCAGCGCGATCGGGGGACCCGGAATACCCGCACACGGTAGGGGTAGCGGCTACGGGCTCGCGATGTCGACGACCAGGCGCGGCGGGTCGGTCAGCGTGGTGACCGCGAACGCGGGCGCGTCGGCGTCGACACCGATGAACGACTGGGTGGTGCCCTCGTACACGATCTTCTTGTAGACGCCGGTGATGTTCGGGACGTTCGGGTCGGTCACCGGGTCGGGCCCGGCGAAGGGCGGCACCGGGGAATCGAACGGATAGGCCGATCCGAGAATGCGCACCTCGAGAATCGAGCGACCGGCCACATCGACGGTCTTGCCGCTGCCGTCCTGAACCGCGCGATCGGTGTACTCGACCTGCCAGCCGGGGGTGCCGGTGCCGCCGAGCTCGAAGACCACCCGGTCGAAGCCGGGCTGCTTGCCGATCCTGATGTCGGTCACGGTCAGGGCCGCGCCCGCCGAGGCCGCGCCGGACTTGGGGGCGTTGTCGCTGGGCGCCGCGCCGGTGGCGTCGGCGAAGGTGCTGGTGGTGCTCGTCGGAGGTGGCGTAGCCGCCGGCGCGTCGTCGGTGCCGCAGCCGGGCAGTGTCAGCGCGGCGAGGGCGACCAATCCGAACACGAGAGCGTTACGCATGAGGCTGATGGTACGCAGGGCAGGCGCCGTGACGAGGGCACGAACGTGGGTGTGTTCGGGCTACGGTGAGTTTGCTGGAGTGCCGAACCGCGCGCGGAGCGGCCCGATCGCCGCTGGTGCCGTGCTCGGCCCGCGGTGGCGACGGATTCGCCCGCCCGCCCGCCCGCCGTCACCGCGATGTTCGGGGCCGGTCTCTGTTCGTTCATCTGGCCGAAACATTGGGGAACAACGGGATTCGTGAGATCGGCCGGCTCGCGCCGGTCTGCAAGGGTGTCGCAAATCGGCGGAAGCTGTTCGTGCCCATCGGAATACCCACTCCCATTACGCACTGTGAGCAAGGCCACCGGCGGATATCAGGGCCGGATGTGACGGTGGGGCAACGATCTAGCACACTTGTCGCGTGGACAGAGTCGAGGACGTATTCACCCGGCTGCGCCGGTATCCGGACGTGGAGGCGCCGAACCTCTATGCCGTCGACGCCGCCGACCGTTTGCTCCTCGACACCGCGTCCGAGGCCCTGACGGCGGTGGGTAGCGGCGAGGTTGCGGTGATCGGCGACGCCTACGGCGCACTCACCATCGGCGCGGCCACCCGCCACGACCTCACCGGTGTGCGGGTGCATCAGGACCTGCTCACCGGGGAACTCGCGCTCGCGGGCAACGCCAAGAACCTCGGCCTGACCGACCGCTACACCGCGCACGGCCTCGACGCCGAGTTGCTGACCGGTGCGCGGGTGGTGCTGATGCGCCTGCCCCGGATGCTGTCGGGGCTGGCCGAGATCGCCGAGGCCGTCGCCAGGTACGCCGCGCCGGAGGTCGTCGTGTTCGCGGGCGGGCGCGACAAGTACCTCACCCCGGCCATGAACGAGGTGCTCGCCGAATCCTTCGGGCAGGTGCGCGCGGGCCGGGGCAGGCAGAAGTCCCGGGTGCTGGTCGTCGCGGAGCCGAAGCCGGTCGGCGAGTCGCGGTTCCCGGTGGCCGAGCGCATCGCCGAGATCGACGGTGACGTGCTCGCCTACGGCGCCGCCTTCTCCGGGCCCCGCCTCGATATCGGCACCCGCTTCCTGCTCGAGCATCTGGACCGGATGAAGCCCGACGCGCGCGAGGCCATCGACCTCGGTTGCGGCACCGGCATCCTCGCGGTGGCGCTGGCCAAGTCGCGGCCGCACCTGCGGGTCGTCGGCACCGATCAGTCCGCCGCGGCGGTCGCCTCGGCCCGGGCGACCGCGGCCGCCAACGGTGTCGCCGACCGGGTGACGGTGGTGCGCGACGACGCCATGTCCTCGGCCGCCGACAACAGCGCCGACCTGGTGCTGTGCAATCCGCCGTTCCACGTCGGCGCGGCCGTGCACACCGGCTCGGCGATCAAGATGTTCGCCGAGACCGGCCGGGTGCTGCGGCCGGGCGGGGAGCTGTGGACGGTCTACAACTCGCACCTGAACTATCGCGGCGTGGTCGAGCGGATGGTCGGGCACACCGATGTGATCGGCCGGAACCAGAAGTTCACGGTGACGCGGTCCGTTCGTGGTCTGCGCGACGTACAACGATAGAGCCGGTCGGACGCGGTAGAGTCCGATTTGTCCGGTCGGGCGGTGCGGCGATCCGCTGGGAACTATGTCCGATCACGACGCGTTGTACAGGGCAGTTGGAGCTGTTGCCCGCCGTCAGGCGAACAGCGACTATTCACTCCAAGAAAGGCGCACGGTGCGTACCTCATCGAATCCGGTGTTCAAGAACTTACCTCGCCAGGAGGGTGTCGGCGGTTACGCGAACTTCGGTTCGGGCGTGGCCGGCGCGGGTCAGCTGGGCAACCAGCAGCAGTACGGCGAGTACGGGCAGCAGTACGGCCAGCAATTCCAGCAGGCCCCCGCCACCCGCGCGATGACCATCGACGACGTGGTCACCAAGACCGGCATCACCCTCGCGGTGCTGACCGTCGCGGCGATCGCCTCGTTCGCGCTGTCCTCGGCCAACCCCTCGCTGGCTCCGCTGTTCGTCATCGGCGGCGGCCTGATCGGCTTCGTGCTGGTGATGGTCGCGAGCTTCGGCCGCAAGATGGACAACCCCGCCATCGTGCTGTCCTACGCGGCGTTCGAGGGCCTGTTCCTCGGCGCGCTGTCGCTGATGTTCACCGACGTGACCTTCGGCGGCGTGGGCGGTAGCGCGCTGATCGGCCAGGCGGTGCTCGGCACCTTCGGCGTGTTCTTCGGCATGCTGGTCGTCTACAAGACGGGCGCGATCCGGGTCACCCCGCGCTTCACCCGCATGCTGCTCGGCGCCATGGTCGGCGTGCTGGTGCTGATGGTGGGCAACCTGATCGCGAGCTTCTTCACCGACGGCGGCTTCGGCCTGCGCGACGGTGGCGCCCTGGCGATCGTGTTCAGCCTGGTCTGCATCGCCATCGCCGCGTTCAGCTTCCTGCTGGACTTCGACGCCGCCGATCAGCTGATCCGCGCCCAGGCCCCCGAGAAGGCCGCCTGGGGCGTCGCCCTCGGCCTGACCGTCACCCTGGTCTGGCTCTACGTCGAGATCCTGCGCCTGCTGAGCTACTTCCAGCGGGATTGACAGCCGAGACATAAAAGAGCGGCCCACCGAATTCGGTGGGCCGCTCTTTTCGTGCTATCTCAGCTGAGGCGCTCGATCACGAGGGCCATGCCCTGGCCGCCGCCGACGCACATGGTCTCGACACCGAACTGCTTGTCGTAGGTCTGCAGGTTGTTCAGCAGGGTCGCGGTGATGCGGGCACCGGTCATGCCGAACGGGTGGCCCAGCGCGATGGCGCCACCGGAGACGTTGAGCTTGTCCTCGTCGATCTTCAGCTCACGAGCCGAGCCGAGCACCTGCACGGCGAAGGCCTCGTTGATCTCGAACAGGTCGATGTCGGAGACCGACTTGCCCGCCAGCGCCAGCGCGCGCTGCACGGCCTCGACCGGGCCCAGGCCCATGATCTCGGGGGACAGGCCGGACACGCCGGTGGAGACGATGCGGGCCAGCGGGGTCAGGCCCAGCTCCTTGGCCTTGGTGTCGCTCATGATGACCAGCGCGGCCGCGCCGTCGTTGAGCGGGCAGCAGTTGCCCGCGGTGACGGTGCCGTCGGGACGGAAGACCGGCTTGAGCTGGCTGACCGCCTCGTAGGTGACGCCGGCGCGCGGGCCGTCGTCCTTGCTGACGACCGAGCCGTCGGGCAGGGTCACCGGGGTGATCTCGCGCTCGAAGAAGCCGTTCTTGATGGCCTCCTCGGCGCGGTTCTGCGAACGCACGCCCCAGTGGTCCTGGTCCTCGCGGGAGATGCCGGTCAGCGTCGCGACGTTCTCGGCGGTCTGGCCCATCGGGATGTAGACGTCGGGGAGCAGGTTGTCCTCGCGCGGGTCGTGCCACTGACCCGCGCCGCCCTCGGCGGTCTTCTTGGTGCGGGCCTCGGCCTCGGCGAACTCGGGGTTCTTGGTGTCGGGCCAGCTGTCGGCCGAGCCCTTGGCGTAGCGGGAGACGGTCTCCACACCGGCGGAGATGAACACGTCACCCTCGCCGGCCTTGATCGCGTGGAAGGCCATCCGGGTGGTCTGCAGCGACGACGCACAGTAGCGCTGGACGGTGGTGCCCGGCACGGTGTCGAGGCCCAGCTGCACGGCGACGTTGCGAGCCATGCCGAAGCCGCCCTCACCCGCGGGGGAGCCGGTGCCGAGCATGATGTCGTTGATCGTGCTCGGGTCGAGCGCGGGGACCTTGGCCAACGCGGCGCGCACCATCTGGGCGGTCAGGTCATCCGGACGCATACCCGCCAGGGACCCCTTGACGGCACGGCCGATGGGGGAGCGGGCGATGGAGACGATAACGGCCTCGGGCATGAGGACTCCTTTTCGGATGGTTCTGTGAACGGCTGTTTACCTTGCCGGTCTTTCGTGAATCTACGTCTCGCCGTGCGCGACGGGAAGGGCAGGTCGGCTGCGCACCGCCTCGACGAGGACCGGAAGCAGCTGGGCGGCGGCCAATTCGTACCCCGCGGCGGAGGGGTGGAATCCGTCGGTGGCGAACAGTATTTCCGGGGCGGCGCGGAACTCCGAGGCGACCAGTGGTGAACCCATCGGCACCGGGGTACCACCTGCCAGCGTGGTGGCGACGGTCTGCGCCTTGGCCAGACGCACGCTCCAGTTCGCCACCACCGTGCGCAGCGGCTGCTGGATCGCGGTGACGGTGCCCAGGTTCGGGCAGGTGCCGACGACGACCAGCGCGTCGGCCGCGCGCAGCCGCGACACCGCGGCGGCCAGCCTGCGCGCCGAGGCCCGGATGGAGTGCTTCTTGGTGATGTCGTTGGCACCGACCAGGATGACGGCGGCGTCCGGCGGCGGCCCCGCGACGAACATCGCGTCCACCTGCCCGGCCAGGCCCTTGGAGGTGGCGCCGGAGATCGCCTTGGTGCTGAGCCGGATGCGCGAGCCGGTGGCGTCGGCGAGCCCGCGCGCCAGCCGCACGCCCGGCACGTCGGCCGCGCTCAGGCAGCCGAGTCCGGCGGCGGTCGAGTCACCGAAGATCATCAGGTGCAGGTCGCTGGGTACGCCCTTGCGCCACGGTTCGGGCAGCTGCGCGCCGGGAGCGTAGACGCCGTCGGCCTCCGGTGGCTTGGAGGTGTCGCGCCCGATGACCGCGCGCGCCGCCCCGGCCTGCGTCATCAGCAGTCGATACGTCGCCCAGGAGACGGTGCCCGCACTCGATCCGGCGAGCACGGTGGTGGCCCCGGTGACGACAGCGGTCCGCCAGCTGATTCGAGGTGCGCTCACATCCGAAAATTCTACGGCGCGAATCGGCCGCGCAGCAGCTGCCGGACCGGCCGAGCGCGGCGCCGCCGGTGGTGCCACTGCTCACAGGATCCGACCAGGTCGCGACGTCGAGCTACGGCTCTGCAACGATGGGGGTATGCGTATCGCGGATCATGTCGTCGACCTCATCGGCAACACCCCTCTGGTTCGGCTGAACTCGGTGGTCGGCCCGAACGCGGGCCTGGTCGCCGCCAAGATCGAATACCTCAACCCGGGCGGCAGCTCCAAGGACCGGATCGCGGTCAAGATGATCGACGCCGCCGAAGAGGAAGGGCTGCTGAAGCCGGGCGGCACCATCGTCGAGCCCACCTCGGGTAACACCGGTGTCGGCCTCGCGCTGGTCGCCCAGCAGCGCGGCTACAAGTGCGTGTTCGTCTGCCCGGACAAGGTCAGCGAGGACAAGCGCAACGTCCTGCGTGCCTACGGCGCCGAGGTCGTGGTCTGCCCGACCGCCGTGCCGCCGGAGCACCCGGACAGTTACTACAACGTCTCCGATCGCCTGGTCCGCGAGATCGAGGGCGCCTGGAAGCCCAACCAGTACGCCAACCCGGGCGGCCCGGACAGCCACTACGAGACCACCGGTCCGGAGATCTGGCGCGACACCGAAGGCAAGGTCACCCACTTCGTCGCCGGCGTCGGTACCGGCGGCACCATCACCGGCACCGGCCGCTACCTCAAGGAGGTCTCGGGCGGCAAGGTGAAGATCATCGGCGCCGATCCCGAGGGCTCGGTGTACTCCGGCGGCACCGGCCGCCCGTACCTGGTCGAGGGTGTCGGCGAGGACTTCTGGCCCTCGGCCTACGACCCGAGCGTTCCCGACGAGATCATCGCCGTCTCCGACGCCGACTCCTTCGAGATGACCCGCCGCCTGGCCCGCGAGGAGGGCCTGCTGGTCGGTGGCTCCTGCGGCATGGCCGTGGTCGCCGCGATCGAGGTCGCCCGGCGCGATCCCGACGCCGTGGTCGTGGTGCTGCTGCCCGACGGTGGCCGCGGCTACCTGTCGAAGATCTTCAACGACAAGTGGATGAGCTCCTACGGCTTCCTCACCACCCCGCTGGAGGCCGGGCCCGAACCGCTCGTCGGCGACGTGCTGCGCGGCAAGTCCGGCGCGCTCCCCGACCTGGTCCACACCCACCCGTCGGAGACCCTGCGCGACGCGATCGAGATCCTGCGCGAGTACGGCGTCTCGCAGATGCCGGTCGTGGGCGCCGAGCCGCCGGTGATGGCGGGCGAGGTCGCCGGCAGTGTCACCGAGCGCGACCTGCTCTCGGCCGTCTTCGAGGGCCGGGCACAGCTGACCGACTCGGTGGCCCAGCACATGAGCCCGTCGTTCCCGCTGATCGGCTCGGGCGAACCGCTGTCCACCGCCACCAAGGCGCTGTCCGACTCCGACGCCCTGATGGTCGTCGAGGACGGCAAGCCGGTCGGCGTCATCACCCGCCACGACCTGCTCGGCTTCCTCAGCACCGGCTCCATCGGCCACTGAGCCCGCTGCCGCCCCGCGCGCCGGGGCGGCAGCGGTGCCCGGCTAGCGGGTGAGCGCGGAATGCAGGGCGACCCACTGTTCCGGGTGGACGTAGGCGACCACGGTGTCAGCGGCGATGCCCGCCTCGGCCAGGGCCGCGTCCACGCCCTGGTATCGGGCGCGCAGCGAGGCGCGCACCGTGCCGCCGACCCCGGAGAATCCGGTGCGCACCAGTTCGGTGTAGGAGTCCCGGTGCGCGACAAGCGGTTCCGGACGCCGGTCGATCCGCAGGATGGCGGAGTCGACGGCGGGGACCGGCCGGAAGCTGGTGCGGTGCACCTGTCCGTGCAGCCGCCAGCCGAACCACGGCCAGCTCGTCGCGGTCAGCAGACTCCACCGCCCGTAGTCGCCGGTGCGTTTGCGCGCGTATTCCCGCTGGGTGAGCAGGGTCGCCGAGGTGAGCGCCGGTGCGGCCAGGCACCAGTCGACGATCTCGGAGGTCACCGAGAACGGGATGTTTCCGACCACCGCGAACGGCGTGCGCGGCGCCTTGGCCTTGGTGAAATCGCCACGCACCACGCGGATTCCGCGCTCGGCCCTGGTCTGCGCCGAGAGCTTCGCCGCCAGCAGCGGATCGATCTCGTAGGCCGTGACCCGCGCGCCACGGCCGGCCAGCGCCCGCGTGAGGACGCCTTCCCCCGCGCCGGGTTCGAGTATCTCGCCCGCCGGATCGGCGACCGTCAGCATCGCGTCGACGGCCGTCCGGTCCACCAGAAAGTTCTGCGAGAGCGTCCTTCTCGCCAGATCGCGCGGCGTCCGGCCGCCGCCGCGCCCGGTGACCTTGCGCTGAGTGTGTGAGTAGTTTCGGTGTGCAAAATCCTGCGCCACGGCAGTTGCCCCTTCGGGTCATCGAGTAGGTGAGAGCTCGATGGGCCCTGGGCGCGCCGGTGGACGCCGATGAGGTATCCGCGTCCGCTAGCGGGCCAGAGCCCGGGCGGAGCGGATGCGAATGAACACGTTGCACGCGAACATGGAAGACGACATGTGGCTCACCCTAGGAATCGGGTGGCGAGCGGCGCAACCGAATTTCGGCCCGACCCGACCGACATCGGGAATCGTCGATCGGATCGGTCACCGACGGCTAGGCGGGGTCGGTGCCCGGCACAGCGCTGGACGCCGTACGCAGGCCGGCGACGGCCGACGCGGCGGCGGTCAGGGCGCTGTTGATGGCGATCTCGCCGCGCATTCCCGGTGCCGCGACCATGTCGCCCACCAGGTACACCCCGTCGCCGCGATCGATGGCGGGCCGGTCGCGCCAGGTGGTGCCGGGCAGGTCGAGAGCGCCCGTGCGGCCCTTCGCCGTCGCCGTTCGGTGGAAGGTGGTGCGCGAGCGCCACTCCGGGACGGTGGCGTCGGCGAAGGCTTCCAGGCGGCGGTGCGCCTCGGCGCGGGACTCGGTGTCGCGCACCGGCATCTGGAGCTGGAACAGTGATTCGCCCGTCGGCGCGATGGTGTCGTCCTGCATCGTGTAGCTCTCGTGGAAGCCGCCCGCGTCCAGGTCGAAGACCAGGTTGCGGTCGCGGCGGTCCTTCGTCACGCCGAGGTCGAGCAGGGCGGTGAAACCGCTGACGCCGCGCAGGGAGCCGTCGCCGAGCAGCCGTCGTGCGGAGTCCAGGTCGGTGGCGACGATGACCGGCCCGCCGGTGGGCACCGCGTCCACGCGCGAACCGGTATCGATCGCCACGCCCAGTTCGGTGGCGCGGGTGACCATCCGGTCGATGGTCTGCTGCCAGCCGCCCCGCACCCAGCGGACCGCGGGCACGGCGGGCCCGAGCACCCGCTGGAACAGGTCCCAGACGAAAGCGGCCGAGAGCCTGCCGGTGTTCGCGTCGTAGGTGACCACGCTGATCGCGTTGGCGATCTGCGTGGCGGTGCGTTCGCCCCAGCGCTCGGCGGCCCAGCGGTGGAAGTCGACGTCGACCGGGGCCTGGAGCCACTTGCGCGACTGGGCGCGCAGCATCCCCAGCGGCGGCGCCTTCCGGATCCGGTCGTCGGCGCGGAAACCGATCTTCACCGCCTCCCCGATCGACGGGAAGCCGAGGCCTGCGACGAAACCGCGTTCCTTCAACCAGCGGTAATGCGGTCCGTCGGCGTAGAACACGTGGGCGCCCTCGTGCGCCACGTACGGCGCCGGGGTGGCCCGCCCGCGACCGCCGAGCGTGCGGTGCGCCTCGTGCAGCACGACCGGTGCTCCGGTCTCGGCCGCGGCGATCGCGGCGGTCAGGCCGGCCAGTCCGCCCCCGACAACGGTGATGGGTGTACGCATCAGCTGTCCTCTCCCTCGGTTCCCGCCCGGTCGAGCCGGGCGGCGATCAGCTCTGCGGTGGCTCGCAGATAGCGGTCGGCGTCGACATTCGCCGGGTGTCCGCCGTCGAAGATGTCGCGCATCATCCAGAAGTGCGCGAGCGCGCCGACCAGGACGGCGGCGGTGGCATCCCAATCCCGAACACGCGCACCGGGACCGGCGAGTTCGATCAAGCCGCGGGTGACCGCCGACATGACCACCGCGTACTCCTGCTGCCGGAACACCTCCAGCAGTTCGCCGGGGATCGAGTTGTCCCGCAACAGGATCCGGGTCACGTCCCGGTCGTGGTCGAGGCGCGCCAGGCCGATCCGGCACAGCGCGACGAGCTTCTCGACCAGCTCGCCCCCGGCGGTGAGCGAATCCAGCGCCGCGGCGATGGAGAACTCCGGCGACAGGAAACGATTCCACTCGCCGCGATCCTCGAGCCGGGTCGCCACGGCGCGCACCAGCAGTTCGTCCTTGGACGTGAAATGCCGGTAGAGCGCCCCCGACCCGCCGGACAGTCCGGCCGCCTGCTCGATCTGGGCGACCGAGGTCTTGGCGAACCCCTGTTCCCCGAACAGGCGCAAGGCCTCGGTCATGATCCGGTCCCGCGATGTCGGCGTCACATGCCCTCCGTCGTAAGTAACCACTTACTTACACGATGACCGAGAAGACCACGGGGCGCAAGACCCCGTCCGACCAGCCGTCGACACCCGATTCCGGCAAGAGCAAATTTCTCGCAAATTGACGATTCGGCTCCGAGAACCCGGGTACCCACCGAAGGACGGCATCCGGGTGGGACGAGCGAAAGGACGTGTTGTGGACAACTCCGTAATCGCGATCGACTTCCAGCAAGGTTTCACCGATGCCTGGAGTTCGGTAGCGCAATTCCTCCCCAAATTGGCCGCGTTCGTCGCCATCCTGGTGATCGGCTGGATCATCGCGAAAGTGGTCGCCAAGATCGTCGACGCGGTGCTCGAGCGCGTCGGATTCGATCGGCTGGTCGAGCGCGGGCAGCTCCAGAAGATGATGTCCCGCAGTAAATACGACGCCTCCGATCTCCTCGCGAAGATCGCCTACTACGCCATCCTGCTGATCGCGCTGCAGATCGGTTTCGGTGTCTTCGGACCCAACCCGGTCAGCGATCTGCTCACCGGCATCGTGGCCTGGCTGCCGAAGGCGGCGGTGGCGATCGTGATCGTGGTGATCGCGGCGGCCATCGCGCACGCGGTGAGCGAGCTGGTCACCTCCGTGCTCGGCGGGCTGTCCTACGGCCGGATGCTCGGCCGCATCGCCTCGGTGTTCATCTGGGGAATCGGCATCATCGCCGCGCTGAACCAGATCGGCGTCGCGACCTCGGTGACCACGCCGATCCTGATCGCGGTGCTCGCGACCATCGGCGGCATCCTGGTGGTCGGTGTCGGCGGCGGCCTGGTCCGGCCCATGGAGCAGCGCTGGAACAGCTGGCTCGGCAATCTCGAGGCGGAGATGCCCGCCATGAAGGGTCATGCCGAGGCCTACCAGCGTGGCCGTGAGGACGCGGCGCGCGCGGGTGGGCAGGTCGCGGCGCCCGCCGAAGGCGCGCAGCAGTGGGTCACCCCTGGCGCGGGCTACCCGGAGCCGGGTCGCCCGGAGTGGGGCGGCGACACGGCACGCTGACCGACCGGCGCCGGCGTTCCGTCACCGTCACGGTGGCGGAGCGCCGATTCCGGTGTTCAGGCCGGTTCGGCGTGCAGGCAGACCGCGGCCAAGCGCAGCTGCCACCAGTCGGCCGTGTGCCAGGAGTGCGGGGCCGCGGGGAGCAGCGCCTCGGCGACCTGGTCGAGCAGCCCGCGCGCATACCCCGACAGCAGGATGGCGATCGGAATACGTGCCGATCCGCCGACGCCGAAAGCGAGAATGTCCCGCACGGCCGCGCCGTGCTGGTCGAGCTGAGCCGACAGGCCGGGGGCCTGCGCGGCAGCGGCCGCCGCGGGAACTCCGTACATGGTATTCAGTTGTCGCAGATTTCGACGTGCCGATAATTCGAGCAACGCGGGGCCGGGCGCAAACACCACCAAATGGTAACAATCCCGAATATCCGGCCGACGGCTAACTCGGCGCTATCGCGCATTCCGCTCGAATTGTGTTGAGCGCAACCATGGTCGGGCCCGCCGCCGCTCTGCTGGACTGGCCGGCATGGGCACCGAACGCCGCAAGTTGAAGACCGTCACGGGCGTGAGCGGGTCGCGTGATGTCTACGCCGCCGCACTCGATCCGACTCGCTCCACCCTCGACGAGGCCCAGCGCATCGCCCGGATCGCCGAGGACAACAAGATCGGCGCGGTGTTCGCGGCCGACCTGCTCGCCTTCGGCGCCCAGGGCACGATCGGCGCGCAGGAACCGCTGATCCAGCTGGCCGCGCTGAGCGCGGTGACCACCCATGTCGGCCTCATCGCGACGGTCACCACGACCTTCCAGCACCCGTTCAACCTGGCTCGGCTGTTCGGCACCCTCGATCACGTCAGCAACGGCCGCGCGGCCTGGAACGCGGTGACCTCCTCCCTCGGCGAGGAGAACTACGGCGACCAGGATCTGCCGCGCCCGGAGGAGCGCTACGCCCGCGCGACCGAGGTGCTGACCGTGGTCAACGCGCTGTTCGACAGCTGGCGGCCCGGCGCGCTGCGGCCCGACGGTCACGGCGGCGCGACGCTCGACGAATCGCGGGTGCGGCCGATCGAGCATGCGGGACAGTACTTCTCGGTGCGTGGACCGCTGAACATCCCGCCGCTGCCGCAGGGCAGGCCGGTGCAGTTCCAGGCCGGGCAGTCGGCGGGCGGCATCGAACTCGGCGCGCGGTTCGCCGAGGTGGTGTTCACCTCGCTGCCGACGCTGGAAGACGCGGTCACCTATACGAAGAAGATCCGGACCCGCGCCGCGGAACTGGGCAGGGCGGACGGCCTGCCGCTGATCTTCAGTTCCTTACACGCGACCTACGGCGCCACCGAAGCCGAGGCCCGCAGACTCGTCCGCGAGGCGGCCGAGGCCACCGACTTCGACGCGGGCCGCCGTCAGCTGGCGGACATGCTCGGCGGCGACATCGACCTGTCCGACCTCCCGCTGGACAAGCCGCTGCCGGAAAGCCTGCTCCCGCAGCTGGATACGGTGCGTCGCCGACGCGGCCGGGTGAAGATCTTCAGCAAGCTCGCCGCCACCGGCGCCACCGTGCGCGAACTCGTCGTCGCCGCCGCGGACACCGGCCACTGGGCCGCCGCGGGCACCCCGGAGCAGCTCGCCGACGCCATCGAGGAGCGCTACCGGGCCGACGTGCTCGACGTGATCTCCCTGGGCGGCCTGGCGCAGGAGCGCACCCGCGACTTCGTCGTCAACGGCCTGCTTCCCGAACTGCGCCGCCGCGGGTTGGTCGACTCCGACTACCTGGCGGGCACCTATCGGGAGAACCTGGAGCTGCCCGCGATCGGCTAGCGGTTCAGAACGGCACCTCGGTGGTGAGCAGCCCGGAGCCGCTCGCGCGGCCGGACAGGATGCGGCAGAACTCGATCGCGTCCAGCTCGAGCATCGGGCCATCGGCCGCGCCGCTCGCCCAGGTACCGCCCGCCGGGCCGTGCAGGGTGAGCCGGTACGGGGCGCCGTGGCGCTGGGCCCACTCGCGGACGACATCGTCGACGACGCGGCCGTCGTGCTCGGCGGTGAGTTCGAGCGGCCGCCCGGTCGCCCGGCTCAGATCGATCCGGTGCATCCACGGGTCGCGGGTGAGGATCACCTCGGTCAGGTAGCCGACCGTCCATCGCTCGTCGACACCGTTGACCCGCTCGGACCCTGGCATCGCCAGCTTGCGCAGGAAGCCGGGCAGCCTGCGCCGGGCGGCCGCGGCGCGCGGACCGAGGCGGGCGAGCAGGGCGGTGAGCTCGGCGGGGGAGCGGACGCCGTAGCGGGTGACCTGGAAGGCGGTCAGCGCGTCGATGCGCTGTTCCTCGCCGTTCGGCCGTCGATCGGCGACCCGGTTCTGCCGGATCATCTCGGTGATCGACGCGGTCATCGCGGCCATCCCGACGACGTGCGAGATCAACTGGTGCACAGTCCAGTCCGGGCAATCGGTGGGCCGATCCCAGTCGGCGGGGTCGAGCGCCGCGACGGCGCCGGCGATGCGGGCGTATTCGGTCGCGGCCAGAGTCATCGACTCGGGGCGGGGCAGGGCGCTGCGGCGCGGTGTGGTCGGCGCCGGGGTTGTCGTGGTCATGGGGGATCCCTCGGTTCCGGGGGCAGGCCGACGCTGTCGGCCCACATGGTCATCGCGCGTTCGATCAGCCTGCGTCTGCTGTCGCCGGCCGGATCGTTGGCGAGTTGCTGGTCGATGAGGCCGCCGATCAGGCTGAACCAGATCTCGATGTCACCCCGATCGGTGACACCTGCCTCGGCGAACATGGCGACGGCCGCGCGCACCACCCGCACCGACGGTGCGAACGCCGCGGGCGAGGGCTCGAACCCGGGCACCGTGCGCTGATTCATCAGCTGGTAGCGGGCCAGGTCCGCGACCGCGAAATCGAAGAAGCCGTAGGCGAGGGCGAGCAGCCGGGCCCGCGGCGCGGTGGGCAGGGTGGCGGTCACCCGGACCGCGTACTGCTCGTATTCGGTCCACGCCTGCTCGAACATCGCGTCGTAGATCGCGAGTTTGGCCGGGAAATGGGTGTACAGCGAGGGCGCGCGCATGCCGACCCTGGCGGCGACATCGCGCAGGGTGATCTGCGCCAGCCCGTTCTCCCTGGCGAGTTCCCACGCGACCTGCAGGATCTCCCGCCGTGTCGCCTCACGGCGTTCGGCCTGCCTATCGCGAGTAGTTTCACCTAACACAGTTAGAATTGTGACACATATCACAACTCTCGTCAAGGGTTTATCGTAGGTCTCGGGGTGCGGCGAAGTTGCGTCAACGGGGCGCCGGGTGGATTCTGAGCGGGTAGCACCGACTCGAGACAACTTTCGGCTAACCAGCACGGCGAGCGAAGGGGCCCGTAGTGGACGTCACCGAACCGGCCATTCAGCTGCTCGGCATGACCCCTGTATTTCCTGCTGTCGCAGGGTATTTGGCGCGCGAGGGCGTCGTCCGCTCGTTGCGCCGGTCGCCGTACGCCCCGCTGCTCGGCAGGCTCGTCGCCGCGTTCGCGTGGGGCTGCGGCGGTTTGGCGTCGCTCACGGTGCTCGGCATCCCGGCAGCGATCACCGTCCCGATCGCGCTCACGGTGCTGACCGTCGTGGTCTCGGTGCTGGGGATCGCCTTCGCGGGCGGCCTGATTCGGCCCGCGCCGGTAGCCGGGCGCGGGCCGGGGGTGCCGACCGGGCGCTGACCCCGACCGGCCGGGTTCCGGCTAGCGGAAGGCGTTCGCGTCGGTCAGCGCCTTGCCGATCACCAGCTGGTGCACCTCGGCGGTGCCTTCGTAGGTGAGCACCGACTCCAGGTTGTTCGCGTGCCGCAGCACCGGGTAGTCCAGCGTGATCCCGTTGGCGCCCAAGATGGTTCGGCACTCTCGGGCGATCGCGATGGCCTCGCGGGTGCTGTTGAGCTTGCCCGCGCTGATCTGCTCGCCGGTGATCTCGTGCCGGTCCTTCAACCGGCCCAGGTGCAGCGCCAGCAACTGGCCCTTGCCGAGCTCCAGGGCCATATCGGCGAGCTTGGCCTGGGTGAGCTGGTAGGCGGCCAGCGGCTTGTCGAACACCTCGCGGGTGCGCGCGTAGTCGATCGCCGAGGCCAGACAGTCCCGCGCGGCGCCCAGCGCGCCGAAGACGATGCCGAAGCGGGCCTCGCTCAGACACGCCAGCGGGGAGCTCAGCCCGCCCGATGCGGGCAGCACCGCGTCGGCGGGCAGTCGCACATCGTCGAAATCCAGTGCGGCGGTGAGCGAAGCGCGCAGCGACAGCTTGCGGTGGATCTCGCGGGTGGTGAAGCCGGGAGTGCCGGCGGGCACCAGGAAGCCGCGCACTCGCGGCTTGGCCTCGCCCGGCTCCTCGGCGTAGGCCCAGACGACGGCGATGTCGGCGACCGAGCCGTTGGTGATCCACATCTTGGACCCGTTGAGCACCCAGTCGTCCCCGTCGCGCTTGGCCCTGGTGCGCATCCCGCCGGGGTTGGAGCCGTAGTCGGGTTCGGTGAGCCCGAAACAGCCGATCACCTCGCCCGCCGCCATCGCGGGCAGGTACCGCTGCTTCTGTTCCTCGGAGCCGAAGAAGTGGATCGCGGTCATCGCCAGCGAGCCCTGCACCGAGACCATGCTGCGCACGCCGGAGTCGACGGCCTCGAGTTCCTGGCACGCCAGGCCGTAGGCGGTCGCCGAGGCCCCGGCGCAGCCGTAGCCCTCCAGATGCATGCCGAGCAGTCCGAGCTTGCCGAGTTCGGGCGCGATCTCCCTGGCCGGGAACGTGCCTGCCTCGAACCAGTCGGCGATGTGCGGGCGCAGCCTGCGCTCGCCGAAACGGGCCACCGTGTCGCGAATCTCGCGCTCCTCCGGGGAGAGCAACGGGTCGATCGCGAACAACTCTTCGACAGTCACCATGGCGCCAGCGTAGCCGCACGGTCGGCGGGGAATCCGGCACTCGGTACACCGCGAATACCCCTGCGCACGGCCCGGAAACCGGCCAACTAGTCTGAGGCCATGAGTGAGCTGGGATTCTCGACCAGGGCCATCCACGCCGGATATGAACCCGATCCTCAGACCGGTGCGGTCAACGTGCCCATCTACGCGAGCTCCACCTTCGCCCAGGACGGCGTCGGCGGCATGCGCGGCGGCTACGAATACGCGCGCACCGGCAACCCGACGCGCACCGCGCTGGAAGGCAACCTCGCCGCCCTCGAATCGGGCAGCTTCGCGCGGGCTTTCGCCTCCGGCATGGCGGCCACCGACTGCGCGCTGCGCGCCACCCTGCGCCCCGGCGATCACATCGTGATCCCCGACGACGCCTACGGCGGCACCTTCCGGCTCATCGACAAGGTCTTCAGCCAGTGGGGCATCGAGCACTCGCCAGCGCACATCGCCGATCTCGACCAGGTGCGCGCGGCCATCCGCCCCAACACCAAGCTGGTGTGGATCGAGACCCCGACCAACCCGCTGCTGAGCATCGGTGACATCCCGGCGCTGGCCGACATCGCGCATGAGGCCGACGCCAAGCTGGTCGTCGACAACACCTTCGCCACCCCGTACCTGCAGCAGCCGCTGCTGCTCGGCGCCGACATCGTCGTGCACTCGACCACCAAGTACCTGGGTGGGCACTCCGACGTCGTCGGCGGCGCCCTGATCACCAACAGCGAGGAGCTCGACACCGCGTTCGCGTTCCTGCAGAACGGCGCGGGCGCGGTGCCCGGCCCGTTCGACGCCTTCCTCACCCTGCGCGGCATCAAGACCCTGGCCGTGCGGATGGAGAAGCACTGCGACAACGCCGAGGTGATCGCGGAGTTCCTGACCAACCACCCGGCCATCTCGCAGGTGATCTACCCGGGCCTGCCGACCCATCCGGGCTACCAGATCGCGCAGAAGCAGATGCGCCGCAGCGGCGGCATGATCTCGGTGCGGCTGGCAGGCGGCCGGGAGGCCGCGCTGAAGTTCTGCTCGCGCACCGAGATCTTCACCCTGGCCGAGTCGCTGGGCGGTATCGAGTCGCTCATCGAGCACCCGGGCGCGATGACCCACGCCAGCACCGAGGGTTCGGCGCTGGAGGTCCCCGCCGACCTGGTGCGCCTCTCGGTCGGCATCGAGGACATCAGCGACCTGCTCGCCGATGTCGAGCAGGCTCTGAGCTGACCGGGACCCCACAGATGACGAAGCGGCCGCATCCGATGTTCGGGTGCGGCCGCTCGCGTTCGGGTTCGGTTGGTGCGGGCTCGGTCAGGCCAGGATCAGCCGTGGTACGGCTCGGCGCTGACCAGCGTCACCTTCATGGTGTTGCCGTTGGGCAGCGTGTACTCGCGGGTCTCGCCCACCTTGGCGTCGATCAGCGCGCCGCCCAGCGGGGAGTTCGGCGAGTAGGTCTCGAGGTTGGTGGCGCCCAGGCCCTCTTCGCGAGTCGCGATCAGGAAGGTCTCGGTGTCGTCTTCGTCGCCGTCGTAGTAGACCGTGACGACCGAACCCGGCAGGGCGACGCCGGACTTGGTGGGGGCGACGCCGACCTTGGCGTTGTTCAGCAGCTCCTGCAGCTGGCGGATCCGCGCCTCCTGCTGGCCCTGCTCCTCGCGCGCGGCGTGGTAGCCGCCGTTCTCCTTGAGGTCGCCCTCTTCGCGGCGCTCGTTGATCTCGGCGGCAATGACCGGACGATTGGCAATGAGCGAGTCCAGCTCGCCCTTGAGCCTGTCGTGCGACTCCTGGGTAAGCCAGGTCACATTCTCGGTCATCTCGATCACTCCCTAGTAGTTGTTCCCGGCGCACCGGGATTCCCTGAAACCGGCGCTGTACCCTCCGGAGGAGGGCATGCACCAGCCCGACGGCTGGAGCGATCCTGGGGGTGAACCCGTAACCCGGAAACAGCACCGCTGGCCGCCAATGCAGCAAACACGGCTCCGAGCCCCGGAACCGTGTATCAGGCCATTTTAGCATGTCTCATAAATATGCAGGTCAGGCTAGGCGAGCCTGCTATTCGGCGCGCAAATAGCCCGGGACCTGGTCGGTGCAGCCGTAGATATCGCCCGCCGACGGGCGCGCGGAGGACCTGACCGTGGTGGTCACCTGGACGCTGGTGGAATCGGAGCCGGGCACGAGCACCTCCCGCCTGCCGACCTCGGCGCTGTCGCGATCCATGGCACGCACGAAGCAGACGACGGGCTGCCGCGGGTCGTCGCGGGTGACCTTCATCCGCACCGTCAGCGTGGCGTCGTCGACGACCACGTAGCCGAGTTGCTCGGTCTCGATCGCCTTCGGGCCGTACTTCTGGAACCCCAGAAAGGCGACGCCGACCCCGGCGACCAGCACACCGATCCCGAGAACGACCACCACCCACGTCCGGCGCGCCGGTGGTTTTGTGCCGTAACGGTCGGCGTGTCGGGCTGCGGCGGCGGCCGAGGTCGCCGCGGAGTCCGGTGCGGGCTCGGTCATCGGTTTCTCGCTCCCGGGGGTGGTCGGAACAAACGGGGGGTCGGATGGAACTATAGGGAACGAAGTTCTGACACCCGCGAGCGAGAGCGATGGTGAACGAGACGTGAGTGGCCTTCGCCTCATGGCGGTGCACGCACACCCCGACGACGAATCGAGCAAGGGCGCCGCGACCATGGCCAGGTACGCGGCCGAGGGCGTCGACGTCCTGGTCGTGACGTTGACCGGTGGTGAACGCGGCAGCATCCTCAACCCCGCGATGGACACCCCCGGTGTCCTGGACCGGATCGAGGAGGTCCGGCGCGAGGAGATGGCCGCGGCCGCCCACGCGCTGGGTGTGCGCCAGCACTGGCTCGGCTTCGTCGACTCCGGCCTGCCCGAGGGCGACCCGCTGCCGCCGCTGCCCGAGGGCTGCTTCGCGCTGGTGCCGCTCGAGGAGTCGACCGAGGCACTGGTGCGCGTCGTGCGCGATTTCAAGCCGCACGTGATCACCACCTACGACGAGAACGGCGGCTACCCGCACCCGGATCACATCCGGTGCCACGAGGTGTCGGTCGCCGCGTACGAGACGGCGGGCGATCCGGCGAAGTTCCCCGCGGCGGGCGAGCCGTGGACCCCGCTCAAGCTGTACTACGACCACGGTTTCAGCATGAAGCGCCTGGAGGCCTTCGCCGAGGAGTACGAGCGCATCGGCGAACCGTTCCCGCTGCAGGAGTGGCTGGACCGGATGAAGCAGTTCAAGCGCGGCGATTCGTGGAGCCGGGTCACCACCCAGATCGAATGCTCCAAATACTTCCCCCAGCGTGACGACGCCCTGCGCGCGCACGCTACCCAGATCGATCCGAACGGGGCGTTCTTCGCGATCCCGTTGGAGATGCAGCAGCGGCTCTGGCCGACCGAGGAGTTCGAATTGGCCAAGACGAGGGTGAGCACCGCCATCCCGGAGACCGACCTGTTCGCCGGCATCGAGGACGCCGACCGGTGATGTTGGTCTACCTCGCTCAGAACACCCCGACCGGACCCGAGTTCGGCAAGGCGTCGCCGCTGGGCCTGCTGGTCATCCTGATCCTGCTCGCGGGCACCGTGCTGCTCGTGCGCTCGATGAACAAGCATCTCAAGGGCCTGCCCGAGACGTTCGAGCCCGAGCACCCGGAACCGGACCAGAAGGCGGACGAGGGCACCGAGCCGGGCGCCATCGAGCCGGAAGCCGGCGACAGCACCCCGCCGGCCCCGAAGACCGACTGAGCTAGGGCAGCTGCGCCATATCGGTCACCAGCTCGCCGACCAGATCCCTGGCGGCGGCCGCGTGCTCGGCCAGCTGCCGCGGCGCACCGGTCGCGCTGAGCTCGATCATCTTGTTCATCAACCCGAAGATGACCACGAGCCTGCGGAGCGCGGCTCTGCGCTCGGCCGCGGTCAACTCCGTGCTCTGTAGTGCCTCTGTCCCCGTCACGAGAGTGTGATCGTCGCACCGGCGCGCAATGTTTCGCCGAAACGCCTGGTACTCACCAATCGATGAGGTCGAGCTCGTGGAGGCGGCGGAAGACCATCATGGAGCCGGGGGCCACGTGGTCCATGGCGGCGTATTCGCTGACGGTGAAGTAGCGGAATTCGGCGATTTCGCCGGTGGCATGGGGTTCGCCGGTGAAGTCGGCGAGGAAACAGGTCATGTGCAGGCCGGTGTTCTTGCCGTGACCGAAGGCCTCGGCCTCGAAGATGCCGAGTTCGGCGACGCCGGAGAGCCCGACGCCGAGTTCCTCCTCGATCTCTCGATGGAGCGCCTCCAGGGGGGTTTCGCCCGGATCGATCTTGCCGCCCGCCATGTAGAAGACGTCCTTGCCCTCCGGGCGCGTCTGGATCAGCCTGCGGTCGCGGACATGGGCGAGGGCGGCGGTGCGGATCATGGAGATCACTCTAGGGTGACTCGCCACCTCGTCGACCGGTGATCCGGCTCTCACCCGAACACGAGGTCCTGCTGATCGGGGATCACGCTGCCGTCGGGACGGTGCAACGGCGCGCCGCCGCCCGAGGGGGTGATGTAACCCGCCGTCGCGCAAGGGTACGGATCGGACTTGCGCGGCTTGGGGCCGAGGAACATCGGGTTCACCACCCACGTGCCGTCCGCCGAGCCGTAGGCATTGCACATCAGTTCGGTCTTGTTGCGGTTGATGACCAGGCGCAGGCCGGTCGCGTCGCCGAGGAAGACCACGTCGGTGTCGGAATCACCCGCGGCGAAGGCGGCGCGCCGGTCGGCGGGCAGCTGCTGGAAGGCCGCGGCGCCCCGGACGCCGAACACCTGCTCGTTGATCCGGCACCGCTTGCCGTCGATGTAGGTGATCACCTGGTCGGTCCCGGCATCGCCACAGCCGGGGAGGTGCCCGGTGTAGACGCCGTTGTCGGCCAGCAGGGGAACGCCCATGACCCGGTCACCGGGGATGTTCAGTTCCTCGGCCCAGACCTTGACCACCGGTTCGGCCGAGGCGGAGATGATGCGCACGTCGAACCCGTTGTCCCGCAGCACCCGGATGAGGTCCGTCATCTGCGGGTAGTAGCGCACCCAGCCGTCGACCTTCGTGGTGCCGACGGTCTGCTTGGCTCCTTCGGCCGCGGCGAGGTTCTGCGCGCGGGCGGCGCGGGCGAAATCGGTGATCTGGGCCTCGGTGTAGCCGCGCATCAGCTGAACGACCAACGCGTAGCCGGGTTCGGTGCGGCGGTGATCGTACTGCGTGAAGGCGGCTTTGCCCGACGTGGTCTTGGCGCTGTCGGCCACCGCGACCAGCTCGTCGGCGCAGGCGGTGTTCGTCGAGGTGGGCAGCGGGGTGTTCGGGTCGGCGGCACCGCAGGCCGCGGCGAGCGCGCCCGCGGCGTCCGGGCTCAGATGCGCGCCGACAGTGGCCCAGTTCCGGTCGACGGGCTGCAATACCTTGTCGTTGGCCAGCATCCAATAGAACGTGGCGACGCCGATATCGTTCTTCACGACCGTGTTGTCCCAATCGAACAGCGCCAGCGGCGCCGCGCCGGTACCGCCCGCGCCGCACCGCCCGGTCTCCTCGATGAACCGCGCGATCCGTTCCTTGTTGTCCCCGTACCAGACCTGGCTCGCGTCGAGGGTCGAACAGGCCTCCGACACCGAGCGTGATTCGTCGGTTCCGCAGGCGGTCGCGGTCATCAGGGCAGCCGTCATCGCCACCGCCGCTAGGGCGGAGACCTTCGTCATGTCAGTGGTCCTTGTTCTCCAGCGCCGCGGCGATGGTCGAGGTATCTGCGCCCAGATTGTCGGCGCGGGAGGTGTCCTTGAGGTCGACGCCCGAGCGTCCGAGCCTGCGCGCGCCCGCGACCAGTCCCGCCACGACGCGGGCGGCGTCGAGGTAGGTGAGTCCGTCGGGCGGGTGGATGTTGGAGATGCAGTTGCGCTCGGCGTCGGCGCGGCCGGGACGCGGGGCGTGGGTCAGATAGATGCCCAGACTGTCGGCGACCGAGAGGCCGGGGCGTTCCCCGATGATCACCAGGACCGTCCGCACGCCCATCGCCGCGGCGATGTGGTCGCCCAGGGCCACGCGCGCCTGGGTGGCGATCACCGGCGGGGCCAGGGTGTAGCGGTCGGCGAGTTCGTCGGCCAGCGCGCCCAGCAGACCCGCGCCGTGGTCGGTGAGCGCGCGCGGGGACAACCCGTCGGCGAGCACGAAACCGATGTCGGCACCGTGGTTGTCGATGCCGGACAGGTCGGCGGGCAGCCTGCCGAGGTCGGGACGGCGCAGATATTCCGAGCGGTCGGCGGCCTTGCTGGTCACCGTCACCGGCTCACCCAGGCCCATGCTCGCGATCTGCTCGGTGAAGATCTCCACGTCGAGCGGGACGTGCACCGCGTCGCGGGCGGCGGCGTGCGCGGCCCGCAGGGCCAGGACCTCGGTGGTGGGCAGGGCGTCACCGGTGCGGCCGAGCCCGATCCTGGCCTGGGTGTTGCGCCGCAGATCGCGCCAGAACTCCTGGGCCACAGCGGCTTCGGCGCGCTCGTCCGGTGTCGACTCGCCCACGACGTGTCCTCTCGGCTCGGTATTCGATCGCACGATGCGCAGCACGGGCTTGGTCGCGATGGGTTTCATCGGTTCGCCGCCAGGGCGCGCAGCGGTGACGACAGCGGTGCCACCTGGCGGATCCGGCCGTTGGCGTCGAGCATGCCGAGCCCGGACAGCCACGCCTCGAATTCCGGTGCGGGGCGCAGGTTCAGCACCTGCCGCGCGTAGAGCGCGTCGTGGAAACTCAGGCTCTGGTAGCCCAGCATCACGTCGTCGGCGCCCGGCACGGCGATGACGAAGGCGCAGCCCGCCGCCCCCAGCAGGGTGAGCAGGGTGTCCATGTCGTCCTGGTCGGCTTCGGCGTGGTTGGTGTAGCAGACGTCCACGCCCATCGGCAGGCCGAGCAGCTTGCCGCAGAAGTGGTCCTCTAGCCCGGCCCGGATGATCTGCTTGCCGTCGTAGAGGTACTCGGGTCCGATGAACCCGACGACCGTGTTCACCAGCAGCGGCCGCAGCTCCCGGGCGACGGCGTAGGCGCGTGCTTCCAGCGTCTGCTGATCCACCGGCCGATCGCCCACGCCCAGATGAGCGTTCGCGCTCAGCGCCGAGCCCTGCCCGGTTTCCAGGTACATCACGTTGTCGCCGACGGTGCCGCGCGCGAGTGAGCGTCCGGCCTCGTTGCCCTCGCGCAGCAGCGCGAGGTTCACGCCGAAGCCGGCGTTCGCGCCCTCGGTGCCCGCCACCGACTGGAACACCAGATCCACCGGCGCGCCCGCCTCGATCAGCCCGATGGTCGTGGTGACGTGGGAGAGCACGCACGACTGGGTCGGGATGTCGAAGCGCAGCCGGACCTCGTCGAGCAGGTGCAGCAGGTCGGCGGTGGCCTGGGGCGAGTCGGTGGCCGGGTTGATGCCGATCACCGCGTCACCGCAGCCGAGCAGGAGCCCGTCCAGGGTGGCGGCGGCGATCCCGCGCGGATCGTCGGTCGGATGGTTGGGTTGCAGCCGGGTGCTCAACCGGCCGGGCAGGCCGATGGTGGTGCGGAAGCCCGCGGTCACCACGGTCGCCTTGGCCACCGCGATCAGATCCTGATTGCGCATGATCTTGCTGACCGCCGCCACCATCTCCGGCGTCAGTCCGGGCGACACCGCGGCCAGCGTCGTCGCGGCGTCGTCGGTGGCGGCGACCGCGAGCAGCCAGTCGCGCAGCCCGCCCACGGTGAGGTGGGCGATCGGGCCGAACGCGGTGCGGTCGTGGCTGTCGATGATCAGCCGGGTGACCTCGTCGGTCTCGTACGGCACGACCACTTCGTCGAGGAAGGTGGTCAGTGGCACGTCGGCCAGCGCCCACTGCGCGGCCGCCCGTTCGGCGTCGGTCGCGGCGGCGCAGCCGGCGAGCTGGTCGCCGCTGCATTCGGGGGTGGCCTTGGCCAGGAGATCGACCAGGCCGTCGAACGTATAGGTCGTGGTGCCGGCGGAACTGCGGTACACGGTCATCGGGTGCCGCCTCCTTTCGCGGGATCGGTGACCCGGCGGCGATCGCGTCGCCGCCGGGTGCCTGGGGTGCGGTTACTCGAGTTCTTGTTCGGCCTTGGCCAGCGCGGCGAATTCCTCGTCGGGCGACTTGGCGACCAGGTGTTTGCGACTGTAGAGGCCGAAGTAGGCCATGAAGGCACAGAACACACCGAGGGTGAACAGTGCCGCCTTCGGGTCGACCAGGAAGGTCGCCGCGACCGATGCCGCCGCGATGACCAGGGCGAACGAGGTGGTCGCGATGCCGCCGGGGGTGCGGTAGGGGCGCGGCATGTTCGGCTCGCGGACCCGGAGCACGATGTGGCTCACCATCATCAGCACGTAGCTCACGGCCGCGCCGAACACGGCCATGTTCAGCAGCATCGCGCCCTCGCCGGTGAGCGAGAGGGCGAAGCCGATGACACCCGGCACGATCAGCGCCAGCACCGGCGCCTTGCGGGAGTTGGTCACCGACAGGCTGGTGGGCAGATAGCCGGCCCGCGAGAGCGCGAAGGTCTGCCGGGAGTAGGCGTAGACGATGGAGAAGAAGCTGGCCACCAGACCGGCCAGGCCGATGTAGTTGACCACCTTGGCCGCCGGGCTGTCGCCGAGCGCCTCGACCAGCGGGTTGCCCGAGGACGACGCGCCCTGGGCGCCGAGCGCGCCGGTCACCAGGAACAGCACCACCGCGCCGGTGACCACCAGCAGCAGCATCGCGACGATGATGCCCTTGGGCACGTTCTTCTCCGGCTCGGTGGCCTCCTCGGCCGCCAGTGGCACGCCTTCGACGGCCAGGAAGAACCAGATGGCGAAGGGGATCGCTGCCCAGACACCCAGGTAGCCGAACGGCAGGAACGACGAGGAACCGGCGGCGTCGGGGTCGGGCGCGATGTTGGTCAGGTTGGCCACGTCGAACTTGCCGAGCGCGGCGATCGCGAAGATGACCAGGCCGACCAGCGCGATCGCGGTGATCACGAACATCGCCTTGAGCGCCTCGCCCGCGCCCCCGAGGTGGATGCCGATGAACAGCGCGTACACCGCCAGGTACACCCACCAGCCGTCGGTGATCCCGAACAGGTTCAGCGATTCCACGTAGGCGCCGATGAAGGTGGCGATGGCGGCGGGCGCGATCGCGTACTCGATGAGAACCGCTGTGCCGGTGGCGAATCCGCCCCACGGTCCGAGCGCGCGCCGGGCGAAGGTGTAGCCGCCGCCTGCCGCGGGCAGTGCCGAGGACAGCTCGGCCATGCCGAGCACCATGGCCAGATACATGGCCGCGATGACGATCGCGGCGATCAGCAGACCACCGAAACCGCCCTCGGCGAGGCCGAAATTCCAGCCGGAGTAGTCACCGGAGATCACATAGCTCACGCCGAGGCCGGCCAGCAGCACCCAGCCGGCCGAGCCGGAGCGCAGGGTGCGTTTGGCGAGATAGTCGTCGGCGGGGGTGTCCGACCCCGCGGCGGGAATCGCGTCGGTACTCACAGGGAAATCTCCTCATCAACAAACAAGCGCGTAGCGACGGCAACGGTGATCGTCGAGGGTTGAAGAATGGTTGACGACTGTTACGGCCGTGGAACCCGCAGGTCAGCGGCGCGTATCGAGCGCCGCCGACCTGCGGAAACGATGTGATTGCGCGTGTTTCACATCACTGTTGAACGGTGTCACCGGTGGGCGGCGGCGGCTGGGATTCCAGCGCGGCCACCTCGTCGTCGGTGAGCAGGCGCGAGCGGATCAGGAACCGCACGCCTTCGGGGGCTTCCAGCGAGAAGCCGCTGCCCCGGCCGGGCACCACGTCGACGGTGAGATGGGTGTGCTTCCAGTACTCGAACTGGTCGGCACTCATCCAGAACGGGGTCTCGCCCGGCAGATATCCCAGCAGCACGTCCGAGGCGCCCACGCGGAACTCGCCGCGTGGGTAACACATCGGGGAACTGCCGTCGCAGCAGCCGCCGGATTGGTGGAACATGACCGGGCCGTGCTGCCCGGTCAGTTCCCGCAGCAGCGTCGCCGCCTGGTCGGTGAGGTCTACTCGCCCTACCATCAGCGTCGCGCCATCAGAAGAAGCCGAGCTTCTGCGGCGAGTAGCTGACCAGCAGGTTCTTGGTCTGCTGGTAGTGGTCGAGCATCATCTTGTGATTCTCGCGGCCGATGCCGGACTTCTTGTAGCCGCCGAACGCCGCGTGCGCCGGGTAGGCGTGGTAGCAGTTGGTCCACACCCGGCCCGCCTTGATCCCGCGGCCCAGCCGGTAGGCGGTGTTCATATCGCGGGTCCACACGCCGGCGCCGAGGCCGTAGAGGGTGTCGTTGGCGATCTTCAGCGCCTCGTCGGTGGAGTCGAAGGTGGTCACCGCGACGACCGGACCGAAGATCTCCTCCTGGAACACGCGCATGTCGTTGCTGCCCTTGAAGATGGTCGGCTCGATGTAGAAGCCCCCGGCCAGCCCGTCGACGGCGCGCACCGAGCCACCGGTGAGGACCTCGGCGCCTTCCTTCTTACCGATGTCGATGTAGGACAGGATCTTCTCGAACTGATCGTTGCTGGCCTGCGCGCCGATCATGGTGGCCTCGTCGAGCGGATTGCCGCTGACGATCGCCTTGGTGCGCTCCACGCAGCGGGCCATGAACTCGTCGTAGATCGAGGACGCGATCAGCGCGCGCGAGGGACAGGTGCAGACCTCGCCCTGGTTGAGCGCGAACATCACGAAGCCCTCGACGGCCTTGTCCAGGAAGTCGTCGTCGGCGGCCATCACGTCGGGCAGGAAGATGTTGGGGCTCTTGCCGCCCAGCTCCAGCGTCACCGGGATGATGTTCTCGCTGGCGTACTGCATGATCAGCCGGCCGGTGGTGGTCTCACCGGTGAAGGCGACCTTCGCGACGCGGGGGCTCGACGCCAGCGGCTTGCCCGCCTCGACACCGAAGCCGTTGACCACGTTGAGCACACCCGGCGGCAGCAGATCCGCGACGAGTTCGACCACCTTCATGATCGAGGCCGGGGTCTGTTCGGCGGGCTTGAGCACCACGGCGTTGCCCGCCGCGAGCGCGGGCGCCAGCTTCCAGGTCGCCATCAGGATCGGGAAGTTCCACGGGATGATCTGGGCGACCACGCCGAGCGGCTCGTGGAAGTGGTAGGCGATGGTGTCGGCGTCGACCTCGCTGATCCCGCCCTCCTGCGCCCGCAGCACGCCGGCGAAGTAGCGGAAGTGATCGACCGCCAGCGGCAGGTCGGCGGCCAGGGTCTCGCGGACCGGCTTGCCGTTGTCCCAGGTCTCGGCGACGGCCAGCGCCTCGAGGTTCGCCTCGATCCGGTCGGCGATCTTGTTCAGGATGTTGGCGCGCTCGGCGGCGGAGGTCGCACCCCAGGCGTCGGCGGCGCGGTGGGCGGCGTCGAGGGCCAGTTCGATGTCGGCCGCGGTCGAGCGGGCGATCTCGCAGAACGGCTGCCCGTCCACCGGCGAGGTGTTCTCGAAGTACCGGCCCTCGACAGGCGGGACCCACTTGCCGTCGATGAAATTGTCGTACCGCGGCGCGTAGCTGACGATGCTGCCCTCGGTGCCCGGCTTGGCGTAGATCATGTGCGGAGGCTCCTCGCTGATTCCGGTGAAGCGTGACGCCCATCACTATCCGCCGCGAGGGTTGATGAAACGTTGAAGCCGGACCGATCAGGCGCGAAGTGCGCTGTGCAGGCGGGCCGCGGCGACGGCGCGGCGCGCGTCACGCGGGGGCAGCAGGGCCAGGGCGTGTTCGTGCACCGCGATGTCGTCGGGGGCGGCCTCGCCGTAGGTGAGCGCGTGGTCGGCGTCGGGGCTGGCCAGCACGGCATTGCGCATGGCGACCTCGAGGTAGTCGCGCCATTCGCTGATGCCGGGCGTGTCCGAATCCGGCAGCAGCGGACCGTGATACAGCCGGACGGCCGTGTCGAGGTCGCCGGTCTCGAGCGCGCGCACGACGTCGACGGCGTCGCAGGACAGGGCGGTGGTGAAGCGGTAGACGCGGCTGGTGATGTCGCCGCCGGTGGCGCGGCGCAGGTAGGACATCTCCGATTTCAGCGTGCTCGCGCCGACCGCTCGATCGCCGTAGACGGCGTAGTGCAGGCGTTCGTGGCTGTAGCCGTCGTCGTCGAGGGCGAGCAGAGTGAGGATCTCGAGCTGGCGCGGGCGCAGCCGGATCGGGGTGCCGTCGCGCATCAACCGGCCGGTGCCCAGGCAGGTCAGCCGCATGCCCGCCGGCGCGGGCAGCGCCGCGTGCAGTTTGGATTCGATGGCCGTGGTCATGGTGCGCACGGTCGCCATCGCCAGCGGATGGGAGCGCTTCCATGTGGTCGACAGGTCGAGCACGCCGAGCAGGGTGCCGTCGGCGGCGCGGATCGGCGCGCAGTAGCAGACCCAGCCGTGCAGGGCGGCGACCAGATGCTCGGCCGAGAACACGGTGTGCGGCTGGTCGGTGCGCAATGCCAGCGACAGGGCGTTGGTGCCCATGTGCGCCTCGTCCCAGCGGCCCCCTGGCGCGAAGTTGACCTGCTCGGCCCGCCTGCGCATGACCGGTCCGCCGTAGGTCCACAGGATGGTGCCCGACGCGTCGGTCACCGCGGCGACGTATCCGGCGTCGTCGGCGACGCTGTGCAGTTGTTCCTTGAGTTCGGTCACCGGCCCGCGCAGCGGCGACTCCGCCCATCGCGGCCCGATGTCGGTCTCGCTCTCCGGGGCGCAGTCCCGCCCCGGATCCACCGTCCGCAACGACCGCAGCCACGATTGCGCCACCTCGGTCCGCACGGCCGAACTGCGCCCGAGCGCCGATTCCCCCGCGGGCACCCACTGCGCCCACTCCCGCTCCAGCGCAGCGCGCTGTGCCGAGAGTGTCAGCTGCGATGCCATCAGCGGTTTCGCGTCTTCCTGTTCGATTGCACGATACGGTCTGCACCTCTCATCATGCCCCACCTCCGCCCGCTGAGCAGCACTTTCGAGGGCGGACGACGGCCTCGTCGACCGCTCGTCCGATGGCGGTGTGCCTGTCGAGCCGGTTCGGATCGCCGGGGCCGCGGTGGATGTCGCGGTCCCGGGGTCGTCGCTGCCGGGGGTGGCGATGGCGGGGTTCGCCGGGCGGGCCACGACGGATGTCGAGCTGCGGCTGGTGCCGTATCCGGCGGTGACGGTCTTCCTCGATGTCGGGGACGGGTTTCTCGTCGACGCCGGTGATGAGGCGGGGCTTTCACCGGGCTGACACCGGCGGCGCCGGCGAGCGCGCCGTGGCTCTCGGTCGACGATGTCGCGTGGGCCGGTCGGCCGTACGCGACCGCGACCGTCGGTTGATCCGCTGGGCGGCGACATCGCTGATCGATCGTCGCGCCGCGAACGAGTGCGTCCGCCGGAGGCGACAGGTCCCGGTACACCTGGACGTGGCACGGGATCCGCGACGGGAATATTTGTCCAATACCTCGATCGGCCTACGGCCGATGCTGTGTGTCGTATCCGAAACCGCGTCATCGGTGACGCGGCGTGAGCGAGGAGGATCGACATGACCGCACGCGAACGAGCGCCCCGGGGCGTACGGCTATTGCACGCCTTACAGAAGGAGCCGGACTGGCCGTCGCTCACACCCGAGGAGCTGGTCGTCGTCCGGGATGCCGCCAACCGCAAGGCCTCCGCCCGTCTCGCCCGCGTGATCACCGGTTCTCCCGATCGTGGCGCCGCGATCGATTGGCGGGAAGTGGTCCTGCCCGATCGCGTGCTCCCGGTGCGGGTGTATCGGCCGGTGCGCGACGGTGCCACGCCCCTGCCGCTGATCGTGCACGTCCACGGTGGTGGATTCGTCGGCACCGCGACCCAATGCGACTGGGCCAACAGTCATCTCGCCGCCCGTCTGCCCGCGCTCGTCGTCTCGGTCGAGCATCGGCTGCTCGCGCCGGGCACTCCGCTGGCCGCGGCCGTCGACGACGGCTGGGATGTGTTGCGCCACGTGGTCGCGCACGCCGAGGACTGGGGCATCGATCCGGCGCGGGTCGCCGTGGCCGGGGAGAGCACCGGCGGCCTGATCGCCGCCATGGCCGCGATCCGGGCCGCGGCCACCGAATTCCCGCTCCGGGCGCAGATCCTGGTCAATCCGGCCGTCGACCTCACCGCTACGATGTTCGACTATCCCTCGATGACCGAGCACGCCGACAGCCCCATGCTGACCCGCCCACGCCTCGATCTGTTCCAGCGGCTGGCCGTTCCGCCGGGCTCGGATGCGCGCGCGGTCTCGCCGCTCTACGCCGAGCTGGCAGGGCTGGCCCCGGCACTCGTCCTGATCCCGACGGTCGATCCGGTCGCCGACCAAGGCCGCCGCTACGCCGAGCGGCTGCGCGAATCCGGGACCCCGGTGCGGCTCGCCGAACATCCCGGCGCGCCGCACGCCTTCCTCACCCTGCCCGGACTGGTTTCCCAGGCGAAGGCCGCGCGGGCCCAGATGGTCGAGTTCCTCACCGATCGTCTTGTGGCGCACCGATCTCCGCGGCAACGCCGTTGAGGATCAGTTCGAGACCGAAGACGAAGTCGCTGTCGGCGGGCTGGTCCGACGGCGACCGGAAGACCGGCGCGGCGAAGAGTCCGGCCGCCTCCGGGAATCGCTCCGCGTCGACGAGCCGGGCCAGCGCGGCGCCGTAGTTCTGGTTGACCTGGGACTCGCTCAGGCCGGATTCCGCTCTGCCGTCGGTCAATTGCTGGGTGAGCAGGCTCGCCTGCCGGACGTGCATGCTCACCAGCATCACGACGCCCACCTTGGTCGCCCAGTCGAGCCGGGTCGCCGCGAGGGGGCGCAGCGCGGCATCCATCCAGCTGATCGCGTGGGGTCCGCGCGGCGGCCCGGCGATCGGCAGCTGCGGCACCCACGGGTGCGCGGCGTAGGCCGCGAGCAGGGCGTGGGCCCAGCGGCGGAGTCCCTCGCGCCACTGGGCCGGGGTCGTCCACGTCGGCGCGGGACCGAGCGCGAAGTCGGCCATCAGCTCGAACAGCTCGTCCTTCGAGCCGACGTGGCGGTAGAGCGCCATCTTCGTAAAGCCCAGGGCCGCCGCGACTTTGGTCAGCGTCACCTCGTCCAGGCCGCCCCGGTCGGCCAGGTCCACCGCGGTGCGCACGACCGTGTCGACATCGAGTTCGGCCGGTCGTCCGAGCCGGGCCGGGGTGGGTAGTCGCCAGAGCCTGGCCAGGTCGGCGGGGATCGCCTCGTCGGCCGTCACGGCAACTACCTCCTCGGAGTTCGGCGGCGTCGGCTCGGCCGCTGCGGGAATACTATCGCCATAGTTAGTCTCCCTGAGATACTATCTCCTAGACACTATCTACGAGACGGGCAATCTCATGACCGATCAACTGGTCGCTCCCGGGTCCCGGGTGCACGATGTGGACGCCCTGCGCGGCTTCGCGCTGCTGGGGATCTTCGTCGTCAACATCACCTTCATGGCCTCGGGGTATCCGGGCAATCTGGTCGTCGACCCGCAGTTCACCTCGCGTCTCGACGAGGTCGTGCGCGGCGTGTCGTCGGTGTTCGTCGACATGAAGTTCTATGTGCTGTTCTCCTTCCTGTTCGGCTACTCCTTCACCTTGCAGATGGAATCGGCGGCCGCGGCCGGGGCCGCCTTCGAGCCGCGCATGCTGCGCCGGATCGCGGGGTTGTTCCTGCTCGGCGTGCTGCACATCGTGTTCCTGTACGGCGGGGATGTGCTGACGACCTACGCGGTGGCCGGTCTGGTCCTGTTCTGGATGCGGGGGTGCGCGGACCGCACCGCGCTGCGGGTGGCCGCCGCGCTGTACGGCGTCGTGCTGGTGGGCCTCGTGTCGAGCGGGCTGTTCCTCGACGCGTCGGCCGTGCTGCCGTCGGCGGAGCAGGCGCGTGCCGCCGCCGAGCAGTCGACCGCGGCGATGCTGGGTGGCTGGGGCGAGATCATCGGCCGGCACCTCGACGGCCTGTGGCTGCTGATCCTGCAAGCGCTCACTCTGCAGGGGCCGACCGCGCTCGCGATGTTCCTGCTCGGCCTGGTCGCGGGTCGGCGGAAGGTGCTCGCGCGGGTGCGTGGCGACGAACCGATCCTGCGGCGCGTCCAGTGGATCGGCTTTCCGGTGGGTGTGGCCGGTGGTCTGGCGTACACCTTCGGCGGCGGCAATGGGCATACGGTGGCCGTCGCCGTCAGCGTGGCCACCGCGCCGCTGCTCGCCGCCGCGTATGTCGCGACGCTGCTGCGTCTGATGCACAGTCCGCGCACCGCGTGGATCCGCTCGGCGCTGGCGCCGGCGGGACGGATTGCCCTGACCAATTACCTCGGCCAGTCCGCGATCGGGCTGGTCCTGTTCACCGGGGTCGGGTTCGGCCTGGCCGGGCGCTTGTCTCCGCTCGAGACGATGACGCTGGCCGCGGTGATCTTCGCGGTGCAGCTGTGGGTGAGCGCGCTGTGGCTGCGCTGGTATCGATACGGGCCCGCCGAGTGGCTGCTGCGCTGGGTGACCATCGGGCGCAGGCCGGCCTGGCGAGCGCCGCTGTCCCCGGTCGGCTGAGGTTCGCGAGGAGATCCTTGCCGCCCGACGGCTCCCGTGGCACCGCTGCCCGCTGCCCGCCCGCCTCGGCCGCGCGGCCGTCGCCACCATCGCCGGCGGCCTCCTGCTCCGCGGGTCCCTGGGTCCGGTCTACTCGGGGTCGCTCGCCGAGCGCACCCTGTTCACCCGATGGGACCTGGCGGTGTACTCCCCGTTCCGCCTGACCGTCGGCGCCATCGCGGCCTATGTCGCGATCGCTGGGGAAGTGTGAGACCTGTTCGTGTTCACCAGGATTCGATCAAGGGGGCGTCGTGCGGGCGCTGTCGCCATCGCTCGGTGAGTCGACCGAGCCGGGCCTGGGCGGAGACACTGCCGACGCCGGCGATCTTGCCGTCCCGGATCTCCAGGATCGCCACCCCGAGAACGCGATCGTCGAGCGTGAACAGCATGGCCGGGCACCTGTTGACGACGGCCGCATGGATCGACGGCGAGCCGCCGACGAGTTCGTGCTTGGCGGGCGTCGGCGTGAAGCCGATCCGCACCGCGGCGGCGAGCCGGGCCGGGGTCGAGTACCGGATCAGCGTGCCGGCCAGGCCGAGCGCGCCGTCGGAGACGCCGGTCGCGTCGTCGGTCAGCAGGGCCACCAGGCGCTCGGTCCGGCCCGACGTCGCGGCCGCGACGAACGCCTCGACGATCCGCCGTGCGGCCGCCTGGTCGGTGCCGGTCTCGTTGCCCGCGGCGGCGATTCGGCGCCGGGCCCGGTGGGCATGCTGCTGACTCGCGGACTCGGTGATGCCGAGAATCCCGGCGATCTCGGCATGACTGTGGGAAAAGGCTTCGCGCAGTACGTAGACGGCCCGTTCGACCGGCGAGAGCCGCTCCATCAGCAGCAGCACCGCCAGCGTCACGGATTCGCGTTGTACGGCGGTCTCGGCCGGACCCAGCATGGGATCGCCGTCGAGCAGCGGCTCGGGCAGCCACGCGCCGACCGCGCGTTCGTGGCGTACCCGGGCCGAGCGGAGGCGATCGATCGCCAGGTTGGTGACGATCTTGGTCAACCACGCCTCCGGCACGTCGACGTACTCCCGGTCGGCGTCCTGCCACCGCAGGAACGCGTCCTGCACCGTGTCCTCGGCGTCGGCGGCCGAACCCAGGAGGCGGTACGCCAACGAGGCCAGCCGGTTCCGGCTGGCCTCGAAGTGCTCCACGGCGACGAGGTCCATGCGCACGACCCTAGGCGGGGACCACCCGGGGCGAGACCGCGCGGTCGGTGGCCAAGCGGTATCGGTGATTCGGCCTACCGAAGGTCGGGCGGCTGATCGCCCAGGCGCTGGTCGCCACGATCGCCGCCTTGACCCGCGCCGCCGGTCGCCCGCGCAGGGCACCGGACTTGGCGCGTGCCCGGCCGTCGACCAGCTGGAAGATGCCGTCCTCGCGCCCGAGACTGACATGGTTGCCGACATAGGACAGCTTGGTCGCCTTGATCTTGCGCCCGGTCAGGTCACCGATGATCGCCGCCGCCGCCTGCGCGCCGGTGAATCCCGCCGACGCGCACGACATCGGCAGGGGCAGCCCGTTCTCGCCGAGGACGAAGACGCTGTCGCCGGCCACGTACACCTCCGGGTGCGAGATCGACCGCATCTGCCGGTCGACCGTGATCCGGCCGTCGGGCTCGACCGCCAGCGCACTGGCGGCGGCGATCGGCCCGACGGCGAACCCGGCGGCCCACACGGTCGCGTCGGCGGCGAGCACGGTTCCGTCGACGGCGACGGCTCCGTGCTGTTCGACCCGCGCTATCTCGGTGTGCTCGTGGACCGTGATGCCGAACCGGTCGAAGGCGCGCCGGAGGTGCTCGTGCGCTTTCGGCCCCAGCCAGCCGCCCAGCTCACCGCTGGTGGCCAGACCGACGCGGAGCCCCGGACGGGCTTCGGCGATCTCGGTGGCCGTCTCGATCGCGGTCAGATTGCCGCCGACCACCAGGACCTGCCCGTCCTCGGTCAGTTCGTCCAAGCGGGCCCGCAGGCGCAGTGCGGACTGCCGGGCGGCTACGTGGAAGGCATGTTCGGCGACGCCGGGAACCCCGTGCTCGGCGGCGGTGCTGCCGAGCGTGTAGAGCAGGGTGTCGTAGCCGAGGCGGTCGGTACCCACGTCGTCGGTGATCGTCACCGTCCGGCGGTCCACGTCGACGCCGGTCACCCGGGCCACGCGGAGCTCGATGCCGGTGCCGGCGAAGATCTCGGTCAACGGCCGGTGCGGAAGATCGTGCCCGGCGGCGAGCTGATGCAGACGCAGCCGCTCGACGAAATCGGGTGCGGCATTGACGACGGTGATCTCGACGTCGGCGGTGTGCAGCTGACGGGCCAGATACCCGGCGGTGAAGGCCCCGGCGTAACCGGCTCCGAGGACGACGATGCGGTGCTTCATGATTGGCTCCCTGTCTGCTTCGTGTGCTCCTTGAACGAGACAGCTCCGGATTTCCTGACAGGGTCCACCAGTGGCATGGGTCACTCTCCGGGAAACGGGGCAGCACTAGGCTGAGGTCTCACCGATCTGGAAGGCTGGCACTGTGAACCGGTTGGGTAGCGCGACTTCGCCGTATCTGCGTCAGCATGCCGACAATCCGGTGCATTGGCGGGAGTGGGATGCCGATGCGCTCGCGGAAGCGGCCGAGCGGGATGTGCCGATCCTGCTGTCGATCGGCTACGCGTCGTGTCACTGGTGCCATGTGATGGCGCACGAGTCGTTCGAGGACGCGGCCACGGCCGAGCAGATGAACGCCGACTTCGTGTGCGTGAAGGTGGATCGGGAGGAACGGCCCGACCTGGACGCGGTGTACATGAACGCGACCGTCGCCATGACCGGGCAGGGCGGGTGGCCGATGACCTGCTTCCTCACCCCTGACGGCGCGCCGTTCTACTGCGGCACCTACTACCCGAAACAGCCGCGCGGCGGGATGCCGTCGTTCACCCAGCTGCTCAGCGCCATCACCGACACCTGGCGCAACCGGCGCGAGGACGTGGACAAGGCGGCCGAGCAGGTCACCGACGCGCTGCGGGCGCAGGCGACCGGGCTGCCCGACGCCGAATTCGCCGTCGTACCGGAACTTCTCGACAAGGCGGTGCTGGCGATCGCCGCCGACGAGGACCGCGAGCACGGCGGTTTCGGTGGGGCGCCGAAGTTTCCACCGTCGGCGCTGCTGGAAGGTCTGCTGCGGCACTGGGAGCGCACCGGTGATCAGGCCGTGTTCGACCTGGTCGAGCGCACCGCCGAGGCGATGGCCCGCGGCGGCATCTACGACCAGTTGCGCGGTGGCTTCTCCCGCTACTCGGTCGACGCGGGCTGGCTCATCCCGCACTTCGAGAAGATGCTCTACGACAACGCCCTGCTGCTGCGCGCCTACGCTCATCTCGCCCGCCGCGTGCCCCCGACGCCGCTGGAGTCGTTGCCGCACCGCGTGACTCGCGAGACGGTCGAATTCCTGCTCGCCGATCTCGGCACCGCGGACGGCGCGTTCGCCTCGGCGCTCGACGCCGACACCCACCTGGAACCGGGCGGCCCCGGGGTCGAGGGCGCCACCTATGTGTGGACGCCCTCGGAACTGATCGGCGACCTCGGCCCGCTCGACGGCGTCTGGGCGGCAGAGGCTTTCGGCGTCAGCACGGGCGGTAATTTCGAACAGGGCACCTCGGTGCTCACCCGCCGCAGCGATCCCGTCGACGCCGAACAGTCGGCCCGCTTCGACCGCCTGCGCACCCGGCTGCTGGAACTGCGCGCCCAGCGTCCGCAGCCCGCCCGCGACGACAAGGTGGTCACCGCCTGGAACGGCATGGTGATCACCGCGCTCGCCGAAGCCGGTGCGGCACTGGAGGAACCGTCGTGGGTGGCGGCCGCGGTCCGCTGCGCGCGCTTCCTGCTCGATATCCACCTGGTCGACGGCAGGCTGCGCCGCGCCTCGCTCGACGGCGTCGCGGGCACCCCGCCCGGCGTCCTCGAGGACTACGCCTGGCTCACCACCGGCCTGCTCGCCCTCTACCAGGCCACCGGCGAGCCCGACTGGCTCGCCGCCGCACAGGTGTTGCTGGACAGCGCGATCGACCACTTCGCCGATCCGGAACGCCCCGGCAGCTGGTTCGACACCGCCGACGACGCCGAGACCCTCGTCGCCCGTCCGCGCGACCCGGTCGACGGCGCCACCCCGGCGGGTTCCTCGGCCCTCGCCGAAGCCCTGCTGACCGCCTCCGCCGTCGCCGAGACCGAGCGCGCCGTCCGCTACCGCGAGCTCGCCGAGCACACCCTCGCCCGCGGCGCGGTCCTGCTCGCCCGCGCCCCGCGCACCGCCGGTCACTGGCTCTCGGTCGCCGAAGCCGCGCTGCGTGGCCCCCTTCAGGTGGCGATCACCGCCACCGAGAAGTCCTCCGCCGCCACCGAACTCCTCGCGGCCGCGCGCACCTCGGCTCCCGGTGGCGCGATCGTGCTCGCCGGCCCGCCCGACTCCGCGCCGCTGCTGGCCGACCGCCCGCTGGTCGACGACGCTCCCGCCGCCTACGTCTGCCGCGGCTCGGTCTGCGACCTCCCGGTCACCGACCCGACCGCGCTGACCGCCGCCCTGCGCGGCTGACGCCTCGGGCTACCGTCCCGGCTTGATATCGGTCCAGGTGCGGGTGCGGCCGGGGATGCCGCGCAGGCGCAGGTCCTTGTAGCGCTTCCAGCGGGCGCGCTCGGTGGCGGTCGCGGCCTGCAGGACCGCGTCGCTGACCAGGACGCGGCGGTCGACGGTCTTGGCCATGGTGGTGAGCCGGGCGGCCTCGTTGACCGCGTCGCCGATGACGGTGAACTCGAGGCGGGTGTCGGCGCCGACGTCACCGGCGAAGACCTGGCCGCGGGCGACGCCGATGCCGACATCGAGTTCGCCGGTAGCCACGACCTCGTCGCGGATGCGGCGGGCGGCGCGCAGGGCGGGCGTGGCGTTGTCGTCGAGGGCGGAGGGGGCGCCGAAGATGCACAGGGCGGCGTCGCCGGCGAATTTGTTGACCAGGCCGCCGTTGTCCTCGGTGGCGGCCACCACGGTCGCGAGCAGCCGGTTGAGCTTGTGCACGAACTGTTCCGGCGCCATCTCGGCCGACAGCTGCACCGATCCGGTGACATCGACGAACAGCGCCGACACGATCCGCACGTCGCCGGTCAGGCCGGAACCGCCCGACAGCGCGCGTTCGGCGACGGTCGAGCCGACGTGCCTGCCGAAGATGTCCTCGGTGTGCTGCTGGTCCTGCAGGGTCGCGGCCAGCTCGTTGACGGAGTGTTCCAGCCTGCCGATCTCGCTGGCGCTGCCGACGGGCACCCGGACGTCGAGTTCGCCCCGGGTGATCCGGTCCAGCGCCCGGTACATCGTGCGCATCGGGGTGGCGACCGAGCGGGCGAGCAGCGCGGTGGCGAGTGCACCGACGGCGAGGGCGACCAGCGTGAAGATCCAGGCGGCGCGCACCCGGTCCTCGGCCGGGGTGGCCGGGTCGTTGAGCACCGTGATGATGATCAGGCCGGGCAGCGCGCTCGACACCGCCCAGGTGACCAGCACCCGCACGAGCACGGTCGAGCTCGGATGCACGGTGGGTCCGAGCACCGCGGTGATGATGGGGACGGCGGGCCGGATCAGCCGGTCCAGGATCAAGTACGTCGCGCCCGCCGATTCCAGGGCGCCCAGCGCGAATCCGGCGATCACGACCGCTTTGTTGTCGTAGTCGGTGAACCGGTCGACCAGCCAGACCGTCAGCGCGATGCCCGGGATCCACAGCACGACCGCGCGCACCGTGATCGCCGCGGGCAGCGCGATCAGGCGCCGCGCCTCCTCCGGGGTCGGCTTACGGCCGTCGTCGAGCCAGCGCAGATAGCGGCGCCGGTCGTAGATGGCCATCGCGATGCCGACACCGACGGCGAAGGTGGGATAGATGGCCAGCAGCGAGGCCGCTTCCTGCCAGTTCGGCCCGACCCGGCTGAAGACGCCGTCGGCCCAGGCGATGAGGAAGATGGCCGCGAGGCCGACGATATTGGCGGTGATGACGACCAGCGCCAGGCCCCAGTAGCTGCGCAGCGCCCAGCGGACCAGCCGGTTCATCGCGCACGCCCGGGTCCGGCGCGCCGAAACGCCCGGCTATCACGAGCTGCGCTGACGGGTGACACGAATATCGAGCATAGAAGGCTCCGCCGCGCCCACCGCGCGCACGCGCCGTTCAGCCCAGCACGACCAGCCAGATCGCAACGTAATGACACAGCGCCGCGACCACGGTGGCGGCGTGGAAGAACTCGTGATGCCCGAAGTGCGTCGGCCACGGGTTCGGCCACTTCGTCGCGTAGAGGATCGCGCCGACGCTGTAGATCACCCCGCCCACGGCCAGCAGGACCAGCGGCAAGACACCCACATTGTGCAGCAGTTCGGGCGCCACCGGCACGATCGCCCACCCCAGCAGCAGGTACAGCGGTACCCCGACCCAGCGCGGCGCCGTCGGCCACAACAGCTTCAGCGCCACCCCGGCGAGCGCGCCCGCCCACACGACGGCCAGCAAGGTCAGCCCGGTCGACCCGGGCAGCCCGAGCAGCGCGAACGGCGTGTAGCTCCCGGCGATGAACAGGAAGATCATCGAGTGATCGGCCCGCTTCATCCGCACCCGCGCCCGCACGCTGCGCCAGGTCACCCGGTGATAGACCGCGCTGATCCCGAACAGCGCGCACACCGAGACCCCGTAGAGCAGCGTCGACCAGCCCGCGGTCGGCGACTCCCGGAACCCGAACACCACGAGCACCGTCACCGCGACAGCGGCGACCCCCACCGCCCACGTGTGAATCCACCCCCGCAGCAGCGGTTTGCCGAGCACGACCGGCTCCTCGACTCCAGCCCGCACAGCCTCCACGCATCCTCCAAGGTCCAAACCTACGGTACCGTAAGTTATCGTCCACAGTACGTCAGAACCCACCCCAACCACCACAAACGTGCCCACCCCCACAGCGATCCACGTCCCCCTCGCGACCGGCGAAATACCCGCAGAGGCGGTCCAGGCGTAGGGTGCGGGCGTGGAGTTTCTCGGTCGGGTGCGTGGTCTGCCGTACCGCATCTACGAAGCCAGGCTGTCCAAGCAGCTGGCCGACAAGCAGCATCCTCGCCATGTCGCCGTGATGTGTGACGGCAATCGCCGCTGGGCGCGCGAGAACGGGTTCACCGATGTCAGCCACGGTCATCGGGTCGGCGCGCTGAAGATCGCCGAGCTGGTCGGCTGGTGCTCGGACGAGGGCATCGAGATGGTGACCGTCTATCTGCTGTCGACGGAGAATCTGCGCCGGGATCCGGACGAGCTGGAGACGCTGTTCGAGGTCATCACCGATGTGGTGGAGGAGTTGTCGGCGCCGGAGCAGAACTGGAGCGTGCGGATCGTCGGCTCGCTGGCGGGGTTCCCCGAGCTGATCGCGAAGCGGCTGCGGGTGGCGGCCGAGCGCACGAGCGGTCGCGACGGTGTGCACGTGAATGTGGCGGTCGGGTACGGCGGGCGCCAGGAGATCACCGACGCGGTGCGTTCGCTGGTGCGCCAGGAGATCGCCGCCGGCGAGTCGGGTGAGGACCTCGTGCAGTCGATCACGGTCGACGCGATCGGGCAGCATCTCTACACCTCGGGTCAGCCGGATCCGGACCTGGTCATCAGAACCTCGGGTGAGCAGCGGCTTTCGGGATTCCTGCTGTGGCAGAGCGCCTATTCGGAGATCTGGTTCACCGAGGCGTATTGGCCGGAGTTCCGCCGGGTCGACTTCTTGCGCGCGCTGCGTGATTACGCCGCGCGGCACCGTCGCTTCGGCGTGTGAGGTCCTCGCGCTCGCGCACCACGACCAGCGGATCGACGCGGTCCGGGAGTTGTAGGAGAGTCGCCCCGATCCCCGGCGCGCGCGGGCTACGCTGCTGCGCGAGACCAGGCCCGACGACACGTGCAGGGGTGAGCTGTGGGAGTTGTGACCAAGCCGGGATCGAGTCGGCGCGCGCGGATCGCGGCGCTCGGCGCGGTGGCCAGTGCCGTGCTGCTCGTCGCGGGCTGCGGCGCCGACCGGACGGCACCGCCCCGGATCACGCCCGAGGACCAGCCACAGGCGTCGGGCGCGGTGTTCGCCTATCGCACCGAGGCCGAGCTGGCGGTGGTGCGCGGGGCCGACACCTTCCGCGCGCCGGGCAGCTTCGGCTATTCGTCGGCCGCGGTGAACTTCACCAGGAACGGCGAGTTCGCGTTCGCGGTGGAGTCGGGGTCGAAGACGCTGGTGACGGTCCGGGCCGCCGACGGGGCGGTGTCGCGGGTCGAGTGCGACTGCACCGACGCTGTCGCGGTGCGCGGCTCGGTGCTGGCGTGGTGGCGGGAACCGGGGCAGATCATGACCATGGACCTGTCCGGCACCGCGCCCCCGGCACCGGAACAGGATGTGACACTGCCGGATTCGCCGAGTCCGCTCTCGGGCGGCTCGTGGGACGGGGCCAGGCTGGTCGCGGCGACCGACGAGTTCCTGCTGTTGGCCCGGGTCGAGTCGCGCGGCCTGTGGTGGGAGAAGAGCCACCTCTACGCGATCGGCACCGAGGCGATCCTGCCGCTGGGTCGCGTGCCCGGTCTCGACGCCAACCTGTCGGCCGCCGCCGGACCCGACGGCCATACCTTCGTGCTGGCGGGCACGACCGCACGCAGCGCGTCCTGCGGCACCGGCCACGTGGCGACCATCGACGCCCGCTCCAACGCCGTGCAGGCGCTGCCCGCGCTGCCGGGCGAGTGCTCGTCGGCCTACAGCCCGCGCTGGGGCGGCGACGGCACGATCACCGTCGCCACCAGGAAGTGGGCCGACCTGGCCGGCGCGCCGAGCGCCGTCGACCGGTTGCAGTCGGCGGCCCAGGGCTGGGCGCCGGTCGGCGAGCAGCCGGTGGTCGACATGCTGCCGCGCGCGCAGGAATCGGTGATCCAGGTCGTCGCGGGTGATCCGACGGCGGCACGCGACACCCCACGCGGGGTGCTCGTCGTCGAAAAGGGCGGCACGCGTACCGAACTCGCCACCCAGGTGGTATCGCTGGGCGCGCCTGCCGCGACCCGAAGGTAGATCGGCCCCACGATCCGCCGCTGGCTCGACCGATCCGGGTGGCTCCGCGCCGTCACGGCCTCGGCCGTGGTGATCGACCGCGACCCCGGCGGGCGGTTCCGCCGCGCTGCCGGGTAGTGCTGGAGCGCGACGGCGATCGCTTACCAGGCACGAGTCCCGGCTTCGGAAGCCGATCGAACCACTGCGGCGTCGGGTCCGTATACCCGCGCGCCGGGCACAGTGCCCGGCCGATCGGCGCTGCACGGTGGCGCCGAGGCGGGGGAGCGCCGGAGGTAGTGATGCGGATCAGTGGGTTACGGATGGTCGTCGCCGCGGCGGCGGTCGCGGTCCTCGGGGCGGGATGCGCGCCCGCCACGCCGCAGGGGCCGCAGATCGTGACGGCGGCACCGCAATCGGCGCCGCTGTTCGCGGTGCGCACGACAACCGGGATGGGGATCGCCGATGCCTCGGGGATGCGCGGCGACCGGGTCGGCGACTATCGCGATATCGGTTTCAGCCAGGACAATTCGCTGGCCTACGCGGTCGACGGGGCCGGTGTGGTGAGCGCGCTGGAGGTCGCCGAGCTGCTGGTCGCCTCGGGCCGCATCGACTGCCGGTGCGCCCGGGTGTTCCCGCTGCACGACGCGGTGGTCGGCTGGTGGCGCGACGGCGCGATCATGCAGGCCGACCTGCGCACCCCCGATCCCACTGTGCTGCGGTCGATCTCGCTGCCCACGCCGCGTGATCCGCTGGGGGAGGGCGCCGCCCTCACCGGCACCGAGCTGATCGCCCTGGACCGCGACCGCGCCGTGCTCACCCGGATCGAATCCGTCCCCGGCGCGAACTGGGGCATCAATCACCTCTATGTCGTCGACCTGAATTCCGGTGCGGTGCGGCAGTTCGGCCGCATCGCCGAGGTGAACACGCCGTTCCGGCAGGCGGCGATCGCGCCCGGCGGACGCTCGGTCGTCGTGGCGGGCTACAGCCGCGACAATGTCGCCTGCGGTACCGCCTCGGTGCACCGGCTCGATCTCGCCACCGGGACAGTGGATTCCGTGGGCCCGCCGTTCCCGTCGTGCAGCTCGATCGCCGACATCCGCGGCGACGGCACGGATGTCGTGCTGACCCACCTGGTCTGGAACCGCGACGAACCGCAGCAGCTCGGGTCCTCGACGGTGTGGCGCTACCGCGACGGCTGGACCCAGGCCGGCGCCGACCCGGCCCTGCGCGTCCTCACCGATCCGCTCGCCGTCGAGCTGCGCCACACCGGCGCGGCGGCGCCGTTCGGCACCATCGCCGGGGACCTGACCGTCGACGGGAAGACGGTGCTGCGCGAGGTGATCGAGGTGCGGGCGACGCACCGCTGATCAGAGCTTGCGCAGCCGCAACCGGTTGATGGTGTGGTCGGCGTCCTTGCGCAGCACCAGGGTCGCGCGCGGGCGGGTCGGCAGGATGTTCTCCACCAGGTTGGGCCGGTTGGTGGAGTTCCAGATGTCGCGCGCGGCCGCGGTGGCCTGCTCGTCGCTGAACCCGGCGTAGTGGTGGAAGTGCGCGTCGGGGTCGGCGAAGCCGGTCTCGCGCAGCGCGAGAAAGCGCTGCACGTACCAGTTCTCGATGTCCTCGATCCTGGCGTCGACGTAGATGGAGAAGTCGAACAGGTCCGACACCATCAGCCGCGGACCGGTCTGCAGCACGTTGAGGCCCTCGACGATGAGGATGTCGGGCTGGCGCACACAGTGCTTCTCGTCGGGCACGATGTCGTAGGACTTGTGCGAATAGACCGGCGCGCACACCTCTTCGGCGCCGGACTTCACCTCGGTGACGAACCGCAGCAGCTTGCGCCGGTCGTAGCTCTCGGGGAAACCCTTGCGGTGCATGATGCCGCGGCGGGTGAGTTCGGCGGTGGGGTAGAGGAAACCGTCGGTGGTCACCAGGTCGACCCGGGGATGGTGGTCCCAGCGGGCCAGCAGCGCCTGCAGCACACGCGCGGTGGTCGACTTGCCGACCGCGACACTGCCCGCGACGCCGATCACGAACGGCACCTGCTTGTCGGGATGCTTCTCCCCGAGGAAGGTCGCGGTGGCGGCGAACAGCCGCTGGCGGGCCGCGACCTGCAGGTGGATGAGACGGGCGAGCGGCAGGTAGACCTCGGCGACTTCCTCGAGATCGATCTGCTCGCCGAGACCACGTAGGCCGGTCAGTTCCTCCTCGGTCAGGACCAGGGGAGTCGACTTGCGCAGGGTGCGCCACTGCTTCCGGTCGAACTCCACATACGGGCTCGGCTCGCTCATCCGTGCCACCTACCCGACGCTCCGTCCGGGCGCACACGCACAGCTGGGCTGCCCGTCCAGTGAGATCCGGGATAACTCTGACCGCATGCCGCGATTGTGCTCCGTCCCGGCCGTCGGCGCGCAACAGGGGGTTTGGCTACCCGTCGGTAACGAGCGACAACACCGAGGTAGGACCCGCTTTTCCGAATTACCCCGTAAGGTCGGACGGCATGGGGTCACATCCACTCGTCACTGAATACCTGCGGCTCGGACTGGCTTTCGACCGGCTCGAAGAAGGCTTCGTCGACGCCTACACCGGCGACCCGCAGCTGCGTCGCGACATCGAGAACGCGCCGGTCCCCGACCCGGCGGAGCTGGTGAAGCGGGCCGTCGACCTGCGCGCCGGCCTGGCCGATGCGGGGCTGTCGGCACGGCGCACCGAATTCCTCGACGCCCACCTGGTCGCGATGGAGTGCTCGGCGCGCAAGTTCGCCGGGGAGGAGATCGGGTTCGTCGACGAGGTCCGCGCCTACTTCGATGTCGACATCGCGCCCGGCGACCCCGACGACTACCGCGAGGCACACCGCCGGATGGACGAGGTGCTCGGCGGGGAGGGCCCGCTGGCCGAGCGCGCCGCCGCCTACCGGCGCGGCGACGAGATCCCGCCGGACAAGCTCGCGGTCTGCGTCGAGGCGTTCTCCAGCGCGCTGCGCGAGCGGGTCCGCGAGCGCTACCCGCTGCCCGACCACGAGACCGTCACCTACGAGGTGGTCGGTGACAAGCCGTGGTCCGGATTCAACTACTACCTGGGCAACTTCCACTCCAAGGTCGCGATCAACTCCGACCTCAAGCAGCACATGGCGCACCTGCCCGCGCTCATCGCGCACGAGGCCTACCCGGGCCATCACACCGAACACTGCCGCAAGGAAGCCGGGCTGGTCGCCGCGGGCGAGGACGAACAGACGCTGTTCCTGGTCAACACCCCGCAGTGCCTGATGGCCGAGGGCCTGGCCGACCTGGCGCTGCAGTCGATCATCGGGCCGGGCTGGGGACTGTGGGCCCAGGAGATCTACGCCGACCTGGGGCTGCGCTTCGACGGTGAACGGGCCGAGCGCTTCTCGACCGCGTCGGCGAAACTGCTGAGCGTGCGCCAGGACGCGGCGCTGCTGCTGCACGATCAGCGGCGCGGCGAGGACGAGGTCGCGGCCTTCCTGCAGCGGTGGAGCCTGGCCACGCCGGAGCGGGCGCGCCAATCGCTGCGGTTCCTGTCCTCGCCGCTGTGGCGGGCCTACATCAGCACCTACGTGGAGGGCTACCGCCTGCTCGGCGGCTGGCTCGACGGCGCGGTCGACGCGCAGGATCGGGTCGAGCGGTTCGGCCGTCTGCTCGACGAGCCGCTCACCCCGGGCGCGATCCGGCGGATGCCGGTGTGAACTACAGGATGACGGCGCAGCCGCCCGGGTTGAACAGCGAGCAGATCAGGTAACTCACCTGGAGCAGCAGCGCTTCGATCGGGTTGGACGGTGCGATGGCCGGTGTCACGGGGAGGAGGTCCACGACTGTGTCATCGGTCACCGGCGGGGCGGCTGTTACGGCCGCCGGTGCTGCTCGATGGGGGTCGTCGGCGCGGCCGCAGGGCTGTGAGCTGCGTCTCCCGGGTGGCGGCCCCGTCGGTGTTGCGCTATCCCCGTGCTCGGGCGTCCGCGCCCGGCCCATAGACTGAGGGTCGTGACGCAGACGACCGCTTCGGTGAATACCCAGTCTCTCGGTGAGCTCGATCCCGAGTTGGCCGCCGCGATGGCGGGCGAGCTCGCCCGCGAACGCGACACCCTCGAGATGATCGCCTCGGAGAACTTCGTGCCGCGTGCGGTCCTGCAGGCGCAGGGTTCCGTGCTCACCAACAAGTACGCCGAGGGCTACCCGGGCCGCCGCTACTACGGCGGCTGCGAGGCCGTCGACGTGGTGGAGACCCTGGCGCGCGACCGCGCCAAGGAGCTCTTCGGCGCCGAGTTCGCCAACGTGCAGCCCCACTCCGGCGCGCAGGCCAACGCCGCGGTGCTGATGGCGCTGATGAACCCGGGCGAGACCCTGCTGGGCCTGGACCTGGCCCACGGCGGTCACCTCACCCACGGCATGCGCCTGAACTTCTCGGGCAAGCTCTACGACGTCCACTCCTACGGTGTGTCGAAGGAAGACCACCGCATCGACATGGACGAGGTGCGCGACATCGCCAAGGCGTCCAAGCCGAAGGTGATCGTGGCCGGCTGGTCGGCCTACCCGCGCCACCAGGACTTCGCCAAGTTCCGGGAGATCGCCGACGAGGTCGGCGCCTACCTGTGGGTCGACATGGCGCACTTCGCCGGTCTGGTCGCCGCCGGTCTGCACCCCTCGCCGGTCCCGTACGCCGACGTGGTGTCCTCCACCGTGCACAAGACCCTCGGCGGCCCCCGCTCCGGCCTGATCCTGGCCAAGCAGGAATTCGCCAAGAAGCTGAACTCGGCGGTCTTCCCGGGTCAGCAGGGCGGCCCGCTGATGCACGTGATCGCCGCCAAGGCCGCCGCCTTCAAGATCGCCGCGACCGAGGAGTTCAAGGACCGCCAGGTGCGCACCCTGTCCGGTTCCCGGATCCTCGCCGAGCGTCTGACCGGCGCCGACGTCAAGGACAAGGGCGTGTCCGTCCTCACCGGCGGCACCGACGTGCACCTGGTCCTGGTCGACCTGCGCAACTCCGAGCTCGACGGCCAGCAGGCCGAGGATCTCCTGCACGAGGTCGGCATCACGGTCAACCGCAACGCCGTCCCGTTCGACCCGCGCCCGCCGATGGTTACCTCCGGCCTGCGTATCGGCACCGCCGCGCTGGCCACCCGTGGCTTCGGCGACGCCGAGTTCACCGAGGTCGCCGACATCATCGCCGCCGCTCTCGCCGGCACCTCCGACACCGACTCGCTGCGTGCCCGCGTCGCCAAGCTGGCCCAGAGCGTCCCGCTCTACCAGGGCCTGGAGGACTGGCGCCTGCTCGGCTGAGCCGATTCCTGACCGAGGGCCCTCGCCTGCTGAGTCATTCAGCCGGCGAGGGCTTTTCGTCGTTTTTCAGGCAGCCTGCCTGATCACCCGGCGGGCATCGGTGCGGCGCACCGCCGGGAGCAGGTAGCGCTCGGGGCGCTCCGGGACGGAGCTGTCTCCCAGGACCAGCAGCGGCATGATCACCCCGATCAGCCAGGCCGCGAGCAGTCGGCGCGCACGGGGAGCGCGGCCCGTGTCGCGGTCGATGATGACCAGCCCGAACACGGCTTTGCCGAGCGTCGTCCTCGTCACGGCTTGGAAGACGACCCGGTCGACGAACGAGGCGAGCAGGAAGCATCCGATCATCGTCCACCACTTGATCTGGGGACTGTTCCACTCCTGGTGTGTCACGGCATGACGCGTCGCCTCGTCGGTGAAGAACACGACACCGACACCGATCGCCAGATGCAGGGCGACGTCGAGCGGGTAGGCCAACGTTCGACGAAGCTTGCGCGGTGAGGGGAACGCGGGATCGTCCCATCCACCGTGCTTGCCGGGAGGTTCGGAGGTTGTCGCCGGAGAAGCGCTGCGCGGCTGCGGAATCGGAGCCGATGGCTCGCTCTTGACGAACAGCGAGGTGCCGAAGCGCGGCGGCGTGTAGAAGAGCGAACGGTAGGCCAGCTGTGTGCGGGCGCCGCCCGGTTTCGCGATGAGGCCTGCCTTGTTCGGCACCCCGGCGAACCACACCAGTTCGTCGTCGCCGCTGAACGTGCGCGATGTCCACTTGCGCAGCACCAGGGTGCCGGCGATGGTTCCCCGGTCGTCTATCAGATGGACCCATTCCTGGATGCCGGTTCGCAGCGTCTCGATGCGCCACACCTGCCAGCGATGCCGCGCCGACAACCATCGCCGAAACGCGGTTCGGGTCATGACGATTCCCGTCACGGTGAGTGGCAAGAACGCGAAGAAGCACAGCAGCGCCATCCGGTCGGCGTCCTGCGCCGTCCGTCCTGTCTCCGTCTGCGACACCTCGACGAAGTGGACGAACGCCACCGCGCACGCCAAGCCGAGCCCGAGCACGACCAGCGCGCGCACAGTCGTCCAGAGAAGCGTCCACAAGGTGCGCGGTGTGCTCCAGGCCCGCGCCGTCCGGACGTCGGTTCCGTTCACAGCGCGAGCGTGAATTGTGGATGGACAACGGTGTCGAAGGTGATCGAGCCGGCCAGCAGCACCATCATCGCCCCGAAATCGGACCCGTACGCCACATCGGCGGTCGACAGCACGGCGACGGCGATCCGGGCGCCGTCGTCGGCGACGACGATCGCCTCGATCTGATGGACGGCGCGACCGGGAGACTCCGCCCGCGATGAATCGTCGACGACGGCATAGGTTGTCGTCGATTCGATGAACAGGACAGTGCGCCCGCCGAGTTCGACCGGCTCGATGTGTGCGTCGCGGCCGTCGGTCGCCTTCTCCGCGGCCAGCTCGGCGATGGTCACCCGGGGGTTCTGGGCGCGACCGCGATCCAGCAGCGAGATGGTCAGCCACGAGGTCACCGGTGTGCCGTCCGCGGCGGCGTGCTGACCGATCGCGCAGTAACAGGCGTTGTTGGCGCGCAGGACGGTCAGCAGGTCGGCGATGGCCGTCGCCACTTCGGGAAAGACGTCGGCGACCTCGGTCGGCAGGAACTCGACGATGCTCTCGGCCGACTCGACCGCTTCATGAATCGTGTCCAGCGGTAATTCGTAGTAGCCGCGCGGCAGGACGACCGACAGCGAGGTGGTCGACCCGCCAGGCATGGTGTGGGCTGTCAATCTCCAACTCCCTGGGACAGATCGATCGACTTGTACGAGGCGCCGGTCATCCGCTGCAGCACCGCCAGCGCGGTCGCCGGACTCTCCTGCATGAAGTGCTTGCCTTCGGCTCCGGTGAGCTGCAGCAGCGAATGCACACCGGTCGTCGCGCCGGAGGAGGTGAGCTTGTCCGACACGCCGAAGACGTTCTTGTCGGTGAAGACGCGGGCGACGAGACCCGGATCATTCGCCGCTTCCCCCCAGGTCTGCGCCATCATCCCGAATCTGCCGAGATCATCGGCGCCGCCCCCCATCAGGCCCACCTTGCCCGCCTTGAACACCCCCGAGGCGCCGGGCACCACGCTCAGCAGGTCACCGCCGACGGTCGCGGCGGCGCCGAGCCTCTCGGTCCAGCTGCCGTTGACCAGGTCGTCGCGCAGTTCGTCGTTGGTGGCGGTCAGGGCCAGCGCCCCCGCGCCCGCGGCCAACGAGATGCCCAATGCGATCGCGCTGATCGGCGGCGGGGTGACCAGCGCCAGGATGCCGCCGATCGCGGAGGTGGTGGACAGCACCTCGTGAATCGCGTCGCGGTTCTCATCGATCCAATCGGTGAGACTGTCCCACCAGCTCTTGTCCGGTTCGCTGGGTGCGAAGTTCGCGGCGGACTCCAGTTCGCTCGCCGTGGTGGTGGCCTTGGCGTTGTGCGCGATCTCCAGATCTTTCGCGCGAGCGATGATCGCGTCGATCGCGGCCTGACAGTTGTCGACCGCGGTCGACGCCGAGGTCACCTGGGCGTTGGCGGCGTTGAGCCGGGACTGGGCGTCGGCCAGCTCGGACGCGTCGGAGAAGGTCTTGTTGGCCAGGCCGAGGTCGGGATTGGCCTTGGCCTGCTGGAGCGCGGTGACCGCTTGGGCGTGGTTGGCCCTGGCGGTGGCGGCTTCGGTCTCCAGACCTTTCGCGGTGTCCTGGAAGGCCACGAGATCGGTGTGCCAGGCCGCGATCGCGGTGTTGGCCTGCTGCAGCGAGGATTGGGCGAGTCCGAGGTCCTGGGCGAGCGTGGCGTCGAAGCCGGCGCGGAAGGCATCGCCCGCCTCGCCTTTCCACACCTCGTCGTTGCTGTTGCGAATGCTGGTGAGCAGCGTGTTGGTCTCGGTGACGGCGTCGGCAGCGGTCTTGACCTTCGTGCCGAGGGCGGCGACTTCGGTGGCGTCCCCCGGGGTGGGGTTGAAACCGAGATTCGGGTAGGGGTTGTCGGTCAATTCGGGGTCCCCGGAGTGACCGCCTGTGGATCGGTCTGCGCGCCCGCCTGGGCGAGTGCCTGCGCGACCGCGGTATCGAGCTGCTGGTAGGCGGTGTGGCACTGCGCGATTCCGTCGGCGGTGACGGTCGCGGACTCGCAGATCCGTTCGATGCCGTACTTCCACTTGCTCTGGAAGTTGTCGGCGGCGTCGTTCAGCTTGGCGGTTCCGATGTCGGAATTCCCGTCCTTGGACAGCGCGTTCATGGCGTCGGTGAGCACCTGCTCCGTGCCGCGCAGCAACTGGACGGTCTTGCCCAGGACATCGATGTCCACCTGGAGAATCCCGGTCATCTACCCTCCCCGTTTCCTCGTTCTGTTGATTGGACGCACGAAGCGACGATTCGGTTCCATCGCGTTGCGGCGACGGACCGACGGGTCACGTGATCCAGGGAGTCAACATAGCGGGAACCCGCGGTACCGGGATTCGCTCGGTCGCGGTGGCCAGCGCGCCGAGCGCCGTGTAGGCCTCCAGCATCGGCTCGTCCGGGGCGCCGATGCCGGGTAGCTGGTAGAAGTGGTCCATCACGAACGCGGCGTCGAAGCCGGCCGCTTCCGCTCCCGGATCCTCGCCGAGCGTCTGACCGGCGCCGACGTCAAGGACAAGGGCGTGTCCGTCCTCACCGGCGGCACCGACGTGCACCTGGTCCTGGTCGACCTGCGCAACTCCGAGCTCGACGGCCAGCAGGCCGAGGATCTCCTGCACGAGGTCGGCATCACGGTCAACCGCAACGCCGTCCCGTTCGACCCGCGCCCGCCGATGGTTACCTCCGGCCTGCGTATCGGCACCGCCGCGCTGGCCACCCGTGGCTTCGGCGACGCCGAGTTCACCGAGGTCGCCGACATCATCGCCGCCGCTCTCGCCGGCACCTCCGACACCGACTCGCTGCGCGCCCGCGTCGCCAAGCTGGCCCAGAGCGTCCCGCTCTACCAGGGCCTGGAGGACTGGCGCCTGCTCGGCTGAGCACCCACCCGCATCGAAGCCTCCTCGGTGAGCGAGCCACTCGCCCACCGAGGGCGCTTTTCGCGTGCTGGTCAGGCCGCGTGCTGGCCGGATCACGATGGAGACCGTCGGCTGGACGCGCCGGAGCTCGGCACGAACGTCCTGGCTCTCAGTGACATGAGCACCGGCCGGAGCGACCTCGGCGATCAGCTACTGCCGGGTCTTTCGTCCTGAGCGGCCCGGCGACTGTCCCCGTGTGACCGATGAATATGTTCGCGGCTGCGAACGTATTGATAGTTTTCGCTCGGCGCTGTAGACGCCACCGAATTGTCGCCGAATCCGGTCACACGGCCTGGATGGCTATTCATGGAAAGGGTGGTCGCATGGTTATTGCGCGAATGTTGAGGAATTCTGTTGCGATTCTGATCGGTGGGGGAATTTTGCTGTCGGGTGCGGGACCAGCGCTTGCTGCAGCCGACGTCGGCGCATTCGGATCGTCGGAACTCGTGGATGCGGGAACGGGTTCGGCCCGCTCCGGAATATCACTTGGTGCGCAGATCGTGAGCTCGGGCAGTGCGGCGGCATCAGACGCTTCGAAGTTGTTGTCACAGCTTGTCGAGAGCGGGGGCGCCGTGGTGTCCGGCGGTAGTTCTGTTGCAGGTTCGATGCTCGAATTACTGGCTTCTTGGGTCGATCTGATCGGCCACCGGTAATCAGGTCCGAAGAAATGACAATTGTCCCTACTTGCCCGGCGAGTGTCCCGTCCGGGCAGGCGGTCCTTTTTTCGGCGCTGAATTGTAGTTAGCGTTCGGCATGTTCATCCGGATATCACACCGGATGTTCGCAAGGCGGCATCGGGGGCTGCTCAGGCGGCCAGGAAACGTGTGTCGTGAAATCCGGTACATCGCAGAGGAGTGGACCATGAAAAGGAAGCGCGTCGGTTGGGTAGCGGTCGCCCTCGCTGTCGGAATGGGTGTTCCCGCGGTGGGTGCCTCGGTGGCGTATGCCGATTCCGGGTCGGGAGGTCCGGCAGCGGCGGAATTGGCCGAAGCGGGTAGTTCGGTCGGTGGCGAGATCTTGGGCACCGGCAGCGGGATCGCGTCGGAGGGGGTGGGCATGCTGCTTCCCGCTGTGGGACTGGGCAGCTCATCCGCGAAGGCGCTGGCAGGACTGCTCAGTTCCGGGAGTACGCGAGCGGACGAGCCGCCCGCGAGTGCGTCGCCGGGGCAAGGGTAGTGAGCGGGACTTGCTGACTCGTTGAGCGTGGGGTGGCGTCGGTCCGATGCGCGGTCGGACCGGCGTCGCGCTGCTGCCCGAGCACGGGCCTGGCGGTGGTCAGCTCGGTGGTCCGCTGTCGTCGGTGCCCGCGATCTGTCTGAGCGCTTCGATTGCGGCCGGTCGCGGATCGGCGCCGTAACCGATCAGGACGCCCGCGTAGATGCCGCATTTTATCTTCTCGTCGAGGACGAATCGCGCGCACTCCTTGATGACTGGGCAGTGCAGGCACACTCCCCGTGTCCGCGCGATGGTGAGCTTTCTTGTCTGCAGGGAAGGGAAGAACATCTCGGGGGGCACGGATCGGCAGTTGGCCTTCTTGATCCACTCATTTCTTGCCATCAAGATTCCATTCTGTTGTGCATCGAAGTCATGTTGATCGAATCATTTGTAATACCAGAGGGGCAGGGGTGGATGTCCCGGAAAAGCTACTTACCTCGAGGGTGATGTTGTGCGAGTGCGTCGAATCAGAGAAGACCCTATCGACATCGAGTGGTGTCGATATACAGACATGCGGATCGTCGTCGCTGCGAAAGCTGCCGCAGTGGATCTTTGTACACATTTGGAAAATGTCGAGCGAGTGCGTATTCGGTTCACCGGCCGAGCCCGGAACGAGACGCTGGCCGAGGCGACGGTTCAATGCGGTGTTCGCGTGCTCCGGGTGCAGCTGGTGGCGGCAACGGACTCGGTCGTCCAGATACTCGTCGGACGTCTCGAGCGGAAGCTTGTCAGCGCTGCGGACGGGATTCCTTCGTGGTGGTCTGGTTCGATAGATCCGCGCCTGAGCTGTGCCAGCGACACGAAGCCGATTGTGCGCCGCAAACTGGTTCGCCTGCGCCGATGCGCGCCGTGCGATGCCGCGTGTGATCTCGAAGCGAGTGACTACAGCGCCCGCCTCTTCACCGACTCGGATACGGGCGAGGACGCCGTTGTCTTCCGTCCGGGCAGCCGGTCTGCGGACCCCTCGGCGCTGGTTCTGCAGCGTCGGCGAGCACGACGGCAACCGGTGGATGACCCCGCGCCTTACCTTTTCGTTGTAGCCGCCCCCGCGAGCGTGATGACGGAGGCGGCGGCAATGCGTGAGCTGTGTGAGAAAGGTCTGGCGTCGCTGTTCTTCATCGACGATTGCTGGTCGCGCGGGCGCCTGCTCTACCGCCGGTATGATCAGCGGCTGGGATTGGTCATACCGACCTCCGGATGAGCGGGAAGTCCTCGGCTCCGAGGCCGAGTGCATGGGCGACCACGGCAGCTTGGGTACGGTTACGCAGGTCCAGCCGGGTAAGCAATCCGGAGACCGCGTTGCGGATCGTCTTCTCGCTGAGGAAGAGCCGAGCCGCGATCTGCCGGTTGGTCAATCCGGCTCCGAGCATGGCCAGCAGTTGTCGTTGCCGCTCGGTCAACCTGACCGTCTCGATGTCACGATGGCGGCGGACCTCGCTGATCACGGTTTCGCTGAGCCGGTCATCGAGCAGCGCGCAGGGCGAACCGAGTCGTTCGACGAGTGCGGTCAACTCGGCCATCGTTGCCGACTTGCACAGTACCGCGGTGCGCCCTCTGGACACTGCAGACACCATCGTTCGGTGGCTGGGGTTCTCGGTGAAGATCAGGCAACCGATGTTCGGTGGCAGCGCCGCCAGCGCTGCTGCCGTGCTGACCACTTCGCCGCGCAAAGACTGCGGATCGATCACGACAACGTCCGGCTGGACCCGGTTGATCAGCTCTAGCGCCGCGCTCATGGAACTCGCGACACCCGCGAGCGTAAGATTCGCCGACTGTACGCAGAGGCTGCGGAGCCCTTGCTGCGCGATCGCCCAACCGTCCACCACGACAACTGTGGTCGTCGATGTCATGGGCGATCGTGTGGTTCTAGAACGGCCAGGTACCCGTCGAATCGCCGGTACAGCAGCCGTCCGCGTGCCGTCCGGGGATCGGCGAAGAACAGGAAGGGCAGGCCGTTGCGGCACAGTCGTTCTGCGGCGACGGATTCCGGAACAGCCTCGGCAGCGCTGTTGTCGACAGCGATTCGATACGTATCGGTGCAGGGCAAGCAGGCCCGGGTCCGACGGATCAACCCGACCTGCTGAGCGCCTGTTCGATACACCACGGCGCTGTCGCCGGTGTCCGCGTCGCGGAAGAGGAACGTGGCGAAGTCCATCCGGTACATGACCTCACTGGCCGCGGCCGGGTCCAAAGTCAGCAGCTGGACTGCCTTTCGTCGGACGACAGGCTGCGGCGGTGTAGCTGTGTGCAGAACGCTGTTCTCCGGATAAGGAAGGTACCGGGCGGCTCGACCGGTGCGTACACCGTCGACATGACGGCTGAATCGCTCGACCGCCGCCGACGCTGGTCCCATGATTTGCACTCGGCACGGCCGACCGTTGATATCCGCGTTGACCTGGTAAAGGACGCCTCGAAGGTGGCGCCGAGAGATGCGCACACACCCGGTGGACGATGCGGATGCCGCCCGTAGCGCTCGGCTGACACCGGCGATCGTGTGCATCATGTCCGCGGCCGGCACTGCCCCGTGCGTGCGAACCACCAAACCCGGCCATGTCTCCCGTGCTGGCGCATCTCGCCACACCATGTCAGACCCACTGTGTCCGCAGCGGGACGTGGGTGCGCTGCGTCCATGGGCGAGCGGGGTGCGCCGTGCGGGTACCGTTGGCGGCGCCGATGTGCGGCGAAGAATTTGTTGCTTTCTGCGGTTCGGAACTCGCGCAAATCTCGAATGTCATATTCAGGACCTTTGATCTCGGGTATCAATTCATCTCCGGCGCATCCGAATCTATTCGGATTCGTCGATTCGAAAAAAGGGCCGGACGTCCTGGTCGGCGTTGTGATGACGGACTCCTCGCCCGGCTTCCAGCTATCGCGGTGAAACCCACCCACGCATTTCAGCTGGGCTCGCCCAGCTGTGAGACCATGGTGGCCAGCCGCGGCGCAACTGTGGGCTGAGTCACGACCGATGAATTCGTGCGAGGATCTCACATTCTGCTCATTCGGCAGGTACTCCGGGTCGCGTACTCGCCGTGGCGGGATGTGTGGTTATCGTGGTCCAGGTCTGGCGGTTCCCAGCAAATAGCCATCAAATGTGGCGAATCTGAGGCAACTTCTAGCCATCTGGCATCGACATCAGAGACTGGGTTTGCCGGTTCGCTGTGTGCGTCCCGGTCATGACCGACAATTCGCGCCAAGTGGAGAAGAATCAGATGCGATCGAGAACCGAACAAGGCTACCGAGCAGAGCTACCCGGTCCCGGGCAACTGTGCCGTGGCGGGAAGGCCATGGCGATCTCGTCAGGCCACGGTGACGGCACACCGACCGAATCGCGTCGCCGGGGATCCGGTCGAACGTTGGCAGAGCGACTGCCGCGCGGCGAGTCCCCCGCGGCGACCGATATCCGGGTGTTTCTCGTGGACCGTCAGGAGATCGTGCTCCGCGGTCTGAATGTCGCACTCGGCGGCGAGCCCGACATCAGCATCGACGGTGAGGCGGTGAACGTCCTGCAGGCGATGGCGCGAATCCAGGGCGATCACGCGCCGGACGTGGTTATCATCGACCCGGACCTGCCCGACGGCCGTGGCCTGGATCTGTGCCGTCTCCTGCGCACCCGGTTCGACGGGGTGCGGTGCGTCGTCCTCACCGCCAGTACGGACCCCGATCGACTCGCTGAATCGATGGTGGCCGGAGCGAGTGCGTATGTCGTCAAAGATGTCGTCGGTCCCGAACTCGCCGCGACGATCAGAATCGTCGATGCCGGCGGGACTTCGTACGATCCGCGGGTAGTCCGAGAACTGCGAACCAGGGTCGGGCGGACCGCCGTACTGGACCAGCTCAGCCCCCGTGAGTGTCGGATGTTCGCGATGCTGGGCAAAGGCCTGACGAATCGCCAGATGGCCGAAAGATTGTTCATCGCCGAGAAGACGGTTCGCAACTCGCTGACCGTGCTGTTCGCGAAGCTCGGAGTCAGCGGCCGGGTGCAGGCCGCGGCGCTGGCCGTCAAGATCGGCGTTGTGGATACGTCCCCGGCGAGCTGATCGGCGCGTGTCGCGGCTCCGATTGGTTAGAACGTGCGGATCGGTTCGACACAATAGTCTCGTGGAACGAGATCACATGGGCGCCCGCGAGTCGCGCGTACCCGGGTCGCGGTCCGAACCCGTCTTCACCGAGGACGACTTGAACCTGGTGAACGCGCTACAAATCGCGCCTCGGGCGTCGTGGGCGCGCGTCGGCGCTGCTCTCGGGATGGACGCGGCGACGGCAGCCAGACGGTGGCGGCGTCTGACTGCCGAAGGGCTGGCCTGGACGACCGCGTACGCCCCAGAATATTCGCTCTTCGCGATCGTGCAGCTCAAGTGCCGACCGAACCGAATCCGGCAGGTGTCAGAGGCGGTGTGCACTTACCCGTCCATTTACTCTGTGGAGCGAACGACGGGCCACTTCCAGCTCGAACTCTGGGTCGCCGCGGGCGGTCTCGGTGCGCTCGACGACTTCGTGACGAGTTCGATCGGTACACTCCCCGGCGTCGTCGAGGTGCGAACCAGTGTTGGTGTGAATGTCTATGCCGACGGCAGCGATTGGCGAGCGGGCTCGCTGGACAAATATGAGCGCGCGGCCCTCGGAGATGCGGATCAACCGGCTGTCCGGCCCAGAGACTCCGGGCGATTGTCGGACCGGCGGTTGGTGGCCGCACTCGGCGCGGATGCCCGTCGCAGTGTCGTCGATCTCGCCCGCGACACCGGAATGAGCGCGACATCGATTCGGCGGCGGTTGACGGAGATGACTCGTGCCGGTCGACTGATTCTCCGAGCGGAAATGTCGCGGCAGGCGGCCGGCTGGCCGATTCTCGTCACCTACAGATTGCGCGTACCACCGGCCGACCTCGATCGTTTCGGCGCTACGACCACGAAATGGAGTGCGGTCCGCGTCTGTGTTCCGATGCTCGGTGGCGAAACGAATCTGCTCATGGTCGCCTGGCTGCCGACGATCGACCGGTCGTTGCGGTTGGAATCCGAGATCGCTCGCAGCTTTCCGCAGGCCGAGATCCGGGAACGTGACCTCACGGCCGCCACCCTGAAGCGTATGGGGCGAGTGCTGGATGGTTACGGCAGGGCAACCGGCTTCGTCCCGATCACCGTCGAGTGACGATTGCCCGGGACATTCGGCTCTTGATGGCACTGCATCGCGGTGTTTTCCTGGACTTGGGAAAAAGAACGCGGACGAGGAATAATGAAGCAAGCATTTGTGCACACGGTGGTTCGAATGAGCAAATTGCCCAATACTGCAGTATGGCGCACGAGAGTTATTCGAGCGCTGCTGATCGTGACGACCCTGTTGACGGTAATACTCATTCTCGCTCAATGCGAGTTCGACGGTGGATTGCTCGACGAGAATTCCGAAGCGAGTCGCGAGAATGCGGAACAGCTCCGCGCGGCAGCCCAGGCCGCAGCCGATCGAGTGTACTTCGCGGAACATAAAGCAGACGTGCATACCGACATGGTCACCTTCGCGGCATCGTTGTGCTCGGCGACCGAGGCGTTCCGTGCGGCTCTTCCGGCGTCGAGCGACGAGACGATGCCCATCGACGCCGCTTTCGGTGCTGTGCGGACAGATCTGGCGGTGATCGGGCATGCCGCACGCGATGCGCACGACTTCGTCGCCGCCGTCGCGGTCCCCGCCACGGATCGAGTGCTGACGCCCGGTACCGACGCGGCGACGTGGGTGAAGCTGCGAGATCGAGCCAGTGGTGCCTTCGGCGACGTGGCGAACTCGGTCGACGGTATCGAGGATCGGTTGCACGCGGCGCAGCGCTGGGATGCCGATGCCGCGACGGCGGAACTGCGAGGGGCCAACGACGCCATCGGGTATCAGCTCACGGTGCTAGCCGCGACGGTCAACGATGTCCTGGCACGGCTACCGATAGCCAACCAGGAAACCCTCGACGCTCTGCACGCCGCCGAAGTATGTGGCCCCGCAGCCGCATGATCAGTGGGGAGGAACCGATGGAGGAACATGCCCACGGCCGACAGAAGTCGGCAAACCGCCGGGGGATCACGGCGTCCGCCGTCCTGTCGCTGCGAGTTGTCGCGGTGTGCCTGCTGGCGATCTCGCTGCTGCTGGTCATATCGAACGTCAGCGGCGACGAAACCGCGGCCGGAGTCGGCGCGGGTTACCCCGCGCACTCCGTGGCTCCGCGACTGTCTGTGCCCCCGCGGATCGACGCCGCCGAGCTGGCGCGACTCGTCGTTCCCGCGCTCGACATCGACGCGCCGATGGCGCCTGCGCCGACGACCGTCGAGTTCGATCCGTTCCTCGGTCGCGAGGTCGAGAGTTTCGGCGTCCCGGTCGATATGGAGTCCACGACCTGGTGGTCGGACGGTCCGCGACCGGGCGAACCGGGCCTGGCGGTCGTTCTCGGGCACACACAGGTCAACGGTCATGGCGTCTTCGACCACCTCGGTGATCTGGCGCCCGGAGACCACCTCGAGGTGCGCCCGGCATGGTCAGGCTGGGCGGCGGGGTTTCGTGTACGCGAGGTCATCGCGGGAATTCCCAAGTCCGACTCCGCCGCACTCAGCGGAATTCTGTCCGCGCACCGAGCTGTCTCCGGTCTCGCGTTGATCACCTGCGATGGGCGGTTCGATCAGGTCGTCGGCGCTAGCGAGGCCAACACTGTGGTGATCGCCGAGTCTCTCGGTTGACGGCGAACAACAGCGGACATGCCGACTAGCGACCGTCCCCCTGTGATCATCGGCGCTGATGGTCCGGGGTCGTCGTGACAAGAGCGAGATTCCCGTCGTATCGCCGGTATAGAAGTCGGCCGCGGGCCGTCGCCGGGTCGACGGAAAACAGAAACGGCAAGCCGTTTCGGCACAGTCGTTTCGCTGCCACGATGTCGGGGATGGTCTGTGTCGGAGTCAGATCGACAGCGATCTGGTTGTCGCGCGCGGCGGGAAGCTCGAGCCGAGTGTGCCGGAGTAATCGCACGCCGCCTCCAGCGCGGTACACGATGGCGTCCTCGCCGGTATCGCTGTCGCGGAACAGATATGCGTCGTAGTCCATCGTGTCCATGATCGCGCTCGCGGCCGCCGGTGCGAGCACTTGTGCTCGAAATACCTTGCGTCGCGCAATCGGACGTATTTCGGTGATCGCCGCCAGATTTTGTGGCGCGCTGCGCGCCCAAGGGCCGTGTCTGCCCGGCGTCAGAATCTGATCGAGCTGCTGGTCGAACCGATCGATGATTCTGCGCGGCCCCGAGGCGTCGTCGCCGAGAAGCTGGACCCGGCACAGTCTGCCATCGATGCTTGCGTTGATCTGGAACACCGCGACTTCGGTTGCGCCGCAGTACCGGGTGATTCTGAGGTGCGCGATAGCCACGCTGTCGAGGGTGCGCAGCACGCGGCTCGCACCGTAGACCATGCGCGCCACCACTACTGCGGGCACCGGTCCCGTGGTCCGGACTGTCACGCCGCGGTCGATGTCCGCCGCAGTCGATTCCCTCCGGTACATGAACTAGCACACTCCTCTCGGCAAAGTCGGCCGCGAGACCTCCGTCGTGGCGCAGGCATCGATATCAGTATCGGTAACCGGGTGTCGCGCCGAAGACAGTCGCCCAGCGAGACCGCATCTTGTGCGCATTCTTTCGAATCCTCTCGCTTGGGTATCGGTGAGTTGATTTGCGGCGATTGTGGTTCATCTCCGTGTGCGGTGACAGGGCCGAATGTCCCGGAGTGAGCAACACTCGGCACGGGTCACCGGACACGCGAATCCCGAAAACTCGAACGCGGGAAAGCGGGACATCTGGCACTTCTGTTCGATCGGGACGCGTGGTGTAGTCGGTGAGGTACCAAAGAAGTTTCCGGCGTGCGTCGTGGCACGGCCGAGGAAACGGGCGATGAGAGGTGGCTCGAAGATGAACCGTGAATTGACGCAGCGTGAAATGCTATGTGAGTTGGAGCCAGTGGCAGAAGCGGCTTTGAACAATCACCTCGCTCGCTCGAAGGAGTGGCATCCACACGACTATGTTCCGTGGGAAGAAGGCCAGAACTTCGCATTTCTCGGTGGCAGTGATTGGGAGCCCGGCCAATCCCATCTGGGCGATGTCGCGAAAGCGGCTCTGGTCACGAACCTACTGACCGAGGACAACCTTCCCTCCTACCATCGTGAGATCTCGGAGGGTTTCTCCCGGGATGGTGCATGGGGGACGTGGGTCGGCCGGTGGACAGCTGAGGAACAGCGGCACAGCGTCGTCTTGCGTGACTATCTGGTGGTAACCCGTGGTGTCGATCCCGTGGCGCTGGAGCGGGCACGCATGACCCACATGACAAACGGGTTCAATCCACCTGTGGCCGACTCGGGCGATCTTCGCGAACAAGGTTTCCTGTACTCGGTGGCGTATGTGAGCTTCCAGGAGCTGGCCACCAGGATAAGCCACCGCAACACCGCCAGATTCTGCGGTGACCCGGTGGCCGACCGAATAATGCAGCAGCTGGCCGCGGACGAGAACCTCCATATGATCTTCTACCGCACGCTGTGCGGTGCGGCCCTCGACCTCGCGCCGGATCAAGCGATCGTCGCCATCGACAACATCGTAGAGAACTTTCGCATGCCAGGCTCCGGCATGCCGGACTTCCGGCGCAACGGAGTGCTGATGGCGAAATACGGCGTCTATGACCTTCGGCAGCACCTCGAGGACGTACTGCAGCCTGTCATGCGGAAATGGAACATCTTCGGTCGCGAAGACTTCACCGCCCGGGGCGAACAAGCGCGCGAGCGGTTGGATCGATTTTTGGGGAATCTTCGGGACGTGCAGATTCCTCGTTTCGAGGAACAGCGCGATCGCGCGCTTGCCCGCGATCAGGCCCGGCAGTGAGCGTTCGATTCCGATGGCCTAGGACGCGCTTACGGCCTTACCTGAGTCCATGGATATACGAAAGGTTCACTATGTCAGCAATTTCACCTCGACAAGCCGACCGTTTACGTCGAACGGCGGTCTGGGTTTTGGTGGCCCTGCTCATCGCCATTCTGGCATCCCGTCCGGTCATGCAGGCATTGATAGCCCTCGGCGTCACGCTCGGCTGGGGTTGATATGAGCGCGCCGCTCGCTCGATCCCAGGGAATCGCCCGGACGGGAAAGCAGGGGAGAAGTCCGCCCTGTCACAGCCTGTATCAAATCTGCCATCGATGCTGAACAAGATCTGCGAAGGGTGAGAGTTACATGAACGACGTTGCTGATTTCACGACGCGGGAGAGGGGGTGGAAAACAGCGGCCTGGGTGCTGCGCGCGCTCGCCCTGGGTCTGCCGATACTCGGATACTTCCTTGTCGGTGGGGCGGAGGCGGGAGCGCAGATCCCGGATCGTCCAGGGTTCGATCTCGGTGCCGTGGTCGATGCGGTCGGCCCAGCACACCCGAACGGCGTTGAGGCACAGCGGGAACCGATCGGTGATCCGCCGCGGCCCGATCCGGATGTGGTGCCGATATGGCAACAGTTGGAAGATCTCGGAGACAGCGTCGCGGCGGTCTTCGTCGATCGGAATCGCCACGATACCCCGGCACCGGTGAACCAGAGCCCCGCTCCTGACTTGCCACTGATTGCCGGCGCCATCGATCAGCGGCGAGTCGAACTCGAGACGGTGGTACGGCCCCTGGTCGACAGCGTGATCGGCGGGAGCGACGGCCCGCGTTATGACGCGTCGCCTCGTGGTCCGGATGAACAGGGTGAGGTCGGCCGGCCACTGCCGTCGCCGCGTTTCGACCTCGGATCACCGGTGCCGGAACCGAATTCGGCATGTACCGCGGGCGGCTGTGAGAATCATGTCGGCTCCGCTGCGCTGGATCTTGCCCTGTGGGCCGATGCGGCTCTCGGTCGGTTCAGCGAAGACCCGGTGGGCTTCCTGCACGCGGCGATCGACCCCGCGATCGAGAACTTCCGTTCCGATCCCGTCGGCGCGGTTCGTGAAGGCGCGACGGTCATGCTCGCTCCTGGCAGCCTGATGGTGGCTCCGCGCGAAGCGCTCGTCGCCGCCGCGTCGGCGGTCGGGGGGCCCGCGCTGGCCGCCTGTGTGGAAGTGTTGTTCGATAGTCGGGTCGCTCCAGTCCTCGGCAACCTGGTGTCGGCCGTGGCGGTAGGCGCCGCGGTGCCGGTGGGGACAGCGATGTTCGGCTCGGTTCTCGGCGGCCTGACGATAGGTATCCCCGGTGCGGCCATCGGTGCGCTACTCGGGTTGTCGAATCCCATATCTGCTGTCGTTGGCGGCTCCGTCGGCACGCTGGTCGGTGCAGTCCTCGGTCTGGTGCCGGGCGCCGCTCTCAGCGGCGTGACCGGCGGCGTCGGCGGTGCGCTCATCGGTTGGCTGCTCGCCACCGTCGGTGGTGTCGGAATCGGTGGCGTACTGGGTGGCCTGCTGGGAGCGGTCGGGCCCGCGCTGTTGACCATGGGGAGCGCGGTTCTGCTCGGCGGACTGGTATCGGCACTTGTCCTCGCGCCGGTGCTGGTGCTCGGTGGGCTCGCACTGGCTCTGCTCGCGCTGACCGCGCCGGTGTGGTTGCCGCTGCTGTTGTTGGCGCTACCGCTGATCCTGATTCCACTGATCCCTGCGTTGGCCATCGCGGTGCCGCTGCTGTTGTTGTCACTGGTGAGTGTGCCGCTACTCGCGTTCGGGTACGTTCTGCTGACGAAAATCTGTCTGGGCCTGATCGCTGCGGCAATCGGGATTCCCTTCCTGATCGTCATCTGGCCGGGCCTGGGGTTGGTGCTGGGTGGATTGGTCGTGGCGCTGTTCTTGGCCCCTGTAGAATTCGTTTTCTTCACAGCCATTCTCGCTGCCCTGTTTCTGGCAGTCACCGCGGCGATCGCCGCGGTGGTCTACCTGGGGTCGATGGTCCTCATGCTGCCCGTCGCCGTCCTGGCGGGCCTCGCCTTCGCGCTTTTCGGCGCGATCGGCGGCGCTCTTGCCATCGGGGTACTGCTGGTCGCGGCGCCGCTGCTGCTTCTGGTGGCTGCGCCGGGCATGGTGGTCGGCGGCTTGCTCGCGCTGGCGATTATCCCGTTGGTGGTGTTGATCACCGCCCCGATCGGTGCCGTCATCGGCGCTGTGCTCGGTGCGCTGAACCCGCTGAACCTGATCGGTGCGCTGATCGGTAGCGCGGCTGGTTCGCTGATCGGCCTTCTCGCTGGAGCCACGATCGGCGCAGCGCTCGGTTCGATGATCGGTATGGCAACCGGTGTGCTTGCGGCGCAGCTACTGTCGTCCATGATGGGAGCGATCGTCGGCTTCGTCGTCGGTGCGATCCCCGGTGCGTTCGTCGGTGGCCTGGCCGCTCTGTTCGCCGGACTGCCGTGGGCGGCCTTGGTCGCATTAGTGGCGGCCATGGTGTTCATCTCGGGCACCGTGTCCGGTTGGGCGAGCCTCACAATCGGTGCGCAGCACCAGCGTGACAGCCTGATCGGTGCCGCCTGGTCGGCGTGGCACCACAGCAACCTGAAGCGGTTGCTCGGCGGCGTCATCGATTGCTACCAGGGGTCGATCTCGAAGGTGGCATCGGTCATCGACGCGTGGTTCCGCGGTCGGCTCGATCCGGTTAACGCCGGTATCGGTGCGGTGGTCGGCTTCGTCGTCGGCGTATTCGTCGCCGGCGGGCTCGGCGCTGTCGTGGGATTTGGCTCGGGACTGCTCAGTCCGTTGAACCTGTTGCCGGGGATTCCCGGCGTGCTCGCGGGCTCGGTCCTGGGGATGCTGGCCGGAGGTATGGTCGGCACTCTGCCCGGCGGAGTGCTGGGTGGCATCCTCACCTACATCGGCACGTCGATCATCGACTCGATAGTCACTGCCACCGCTGGGACGATTCTGGGGCTGGTGACCGGGATCTTGGCATCGGTAGTGACCGGTGGTCTACTCGGGGCCGGTCTCGGTGCCGGGGTCGCCTCGATCCTGAGTGCGCTTGTCGGAGCCGGCGCTGGCGTGGCGGCGGCGCTGGGTTCCTTCGTGGTGACCCTGGGTGTCCTCGGAGTGGCGGTGCTCCTGCCGTTCCTGGCCACTGTCGGCATCGCACTGGTCGCGGGACTCCTGCCTGCATTGATGGCGCTGGTGGCACCGTTGATCATCCCGGCATTGATTATCGGCGCGATCGTGGCTGTCATCGCCATTCCGTTCACGATCATCATGGGGATCCTGGTGGTCATCGGGCTCATCGCTGCGGCGATCGCGGGTCCCTTCGCGGTTCCCGCGATCCTGATCACCCTGGTGATCTACATGGCGGTGGTCGGTGGAATCGCTTTGGCTGTCGGGGCGATCGCGGTCGGATTCATGCTGGTGATCGGCATTCCGCTGGCGATCGCGACCTACCTTGCCTTCGAGGCGCTGGTCGGTCTACCGATCATGGCCATTGCGGGTCTGCTCGCGGTGGTTGGTCTCGGCGCGGCGCTGGTGTCGACACTCTCGGTCGGCGTGGTGATCGGGGCGGGTGTGATGACGGCGATCGACGTGGTCGCGGCGCTGGTGACGATCCCGGTCGGTGTCGTCGTCGGTGCGGTGCTCGGCGCACTGGCCGGACTGATGGCCGCCCCGTTGGTGGCGATCCCGGCTGCGGTGAGCGGTGGAGTGCTCGGGGCGATGCTGGGGCTGATCAATCCGCTCAACCTGTTCGGGGCGGTTCCCGGCGTGCTCCTAGGCTCGGTAGTCGGATGGATTGTCGGCGCGGTCACGGGCAGTGTCCCGGTCGCGGTGCTCGGCGCGATTCTCTCGATCGTGTCGACCGCGGTCGCGCGAGCCATCTTCCGGTCGTACCTCCTCGGCGTCTTCGCCGCCGGAATCGGAGCGTGGACCGGGCTCGGTGTCGGCATCACCGCGGGAGCGGTCGTGCCGCGCCGAGACGGGCAGATCCCCGAGGTCGATATCGAGGGTGGGCTCGAGGCACTGCACGAGCTGCTCAGCGGTGGCTCCTGTGGCGTGGAGAGTCCGTCCCGACCGGAGGTTCCGGTGCCGGGCGGGTGTGGGTGTGGCCCGCTTCAGCCGGAGAATGCGGTACCGGGTGGGCGTGATTGTGGCCCGCTTCAGCCGGAGGACTCGGGTGTGGGCTCTGCCGACATCACCGAGTACCCGGTGCACGCTGGTACTGGCGGACTCGCTCCGGCGCCTGCTTCCACGGAGGCAGCACCGGTGCCGCTCACCGGACTCAGCATGGCGGCACTCGGGCTGCTGTTGGCGGCGCTGGCCGCCGCGGCGGCGACCAGGCGCGAACGCGTCGACGTGTGACCGTGTGATCCCGATGCCGGTGGTGGCCCCTTCGCTGTCACCGGCATCGGCGTCCGGCTGACAGGCATAATGTGGTCGATACCCCCCCGGCCGATCCACTCGGCCGGGGGGCATCGACGGGTACCGTGGTCGATGACGACGAGACCGCAGCGGCCGCACCGGGCGCCGTGGGTTACACCGCTTAGAGCAGGACCCGATCGACGAACGAGGCGAGCAGGAAGACTCTCACGATCGTCCACCGATGGACGCGCTGATCATTCCAGTCCTGGTGCAGCACGGCCTGCTGTGTGATCTTGTCGGTGAGGACCATGGCCCCGAAGCCGATGGACAGGTGCACGACAACGTCGAGAAGTAGGCCAGCTTCCGGCCCGGCTTGCGCGGGTGTGGGGAACGCGGGAACGTCGAGTCCGCCGCGCAGCACGCGCGTGCACTTCGGTGCGGCATCCGCAATGACATTGTTCGCCAGGTCTGTCCGATCAGGATGGCCGCCCGGGGCGAACAGTGAAGTACCGAAACGCGGTGGTGTGTAGAACAGCGACCGATACGCCAGCTGAGTCCGCGCACCACCGGGCGCCGCGATCAGCCGGCCTTGTCCGGCCGATCGGCGAACCACACGAACTGGTCGTCGGGTCCGAATCGGGCGCGGTCTATTTCGCGACGTCATTGTCCCCGTGATCGCTCCCTGCGCGTCGACGAGGTGGACTCATTCCTGTATACCGTTGCGGCAGTGCTCGATCGACACACCTGCCAGCGGTTCTGCGCTGCGATCCATCGGCGCAGCGAGGTGCGCAGCATGACCAGACCGTCATCGTGAACGGCAGGAAAGCCAGAAACGCGACCATCGCCCGGTTGTCGGCAGTGTGAGCAGCGGATCCGGTCGTCGAATCGCTCACGTCGACGAAATCGACGAAGCGGCATGCAGGCGAACCCGCAGCGCGAACAGCCATGCGCGCGCCGTCGTCGATACCAATGTCCACAGGGTCGCGGGCGTACGCCACGCACGTGGCAGACCCGCTCCGGAATCGGTCATAGCGCGAGGGCGAATTCGTGCTCGACGACCGAGGCGGACGTCATCGAGGTCAGTGCGACATCATCGGCTGAAACTCGGCCCCGCAGGCCACATCGGCGGTCGACTACACCGCGGTCGTGATCCGATCGCCGTCCTCGGAGATGCCAATATGCGCGTCGCGGTCGTCGGAGGATCTTTCGGTGGTCAGTTCGGCGGTAGTCAGCCGGGGGATTCCGAGTGCGGCCACGGTCGACCCCCGACAGGGGGGGGCAGCCACGACGTCACCGGAGGCCGCCCAGAGCGGCATGCTGCTCGATGGCGCAGTAGCAGGAGTTGTTGGGGCGCAGCCCGGTCAGCATATCCGCGATGGCCTACGGCGCCTCGGCGAGTTGTCGGCCACCTCGGCCGATTCGCCGGAGTCACGAATGTGAGTAGGCGGTAGCTCGTGAAAGCCACCCGGCAGTACTGCCGAAATCGATGCCGCCGTCGGTGTGGCGTGCACTGTCAAACCCGATCCCGGTGGAGGCGTCGATCGATGTGTGCGAGGCGCCGGTCATTCGCTGCGGTATCGCGAGCGCGGTGGCCGGACTCGCCTGCATGAAGGGTTTACCCTTTGCGCCGGTGAGCTGCCTCGCTGAGCGCATACCGGTGGTGGCGCCGGAAGACGCGAGCAAGGCATCGGCTCCTGCCGCCAGCGAGCCCAGCGCGATCGCGCTGATCGGAGGCGGAGTGACGAGCGTCAGGATGCCGCCGATCGTTGCCGTGGTCGACAGGACCTCGTGGATTGCTTCGCGGTTCTCGTCGATCCCGTCACCCGGCTTGTCCCAGATGCGCTTGCCCGGAAGGTAGCGGCCACCGCGGTAGCCGCCTTGGCGGCGCAAAAAGTCTGGAAGTGCTTGGCGGAGGTCATGGTCGCGTCGATCGCGCTCTGGCAGTTGGTGACGGCGGTCGTCGCCGAGGACACCTGGGCGGTAGTGGCATTGTGCCGGGACTGGGCGTCGGCAAGTGGACGGCAATCACATCGGTGTGCCACCTACCGACCACAGTCCTCACCTGCTGCGGTGATGCTCAGGCAGAGGCGAGATCCAGGGGCGGAAGCTGGCGCGGAAGGCGTCACCCACCCCGTCATGCCATACCTCGTCGTTGCTGTTGCGAAGGCGGGTCAGGAGGGACTTCGCCTCGGTGACGGCGTCAGTCGCGGCCCTGACTCTCGTACTGAGGGTGTCGGCTTGGGCTGTATCGCCGGATATCGGGTCGAAGCCGAGGATAAGGAACTCGGTCGTCTACGCTCCTCGGTTCCGGCCGATTCGGTTCCATCGGAGCCGGGTCGCCACAGACCGGACACTGATCAGACGGGTGGTGCCGGTAGGTGGGGCACCCGGCCGGCAACCACCGGCACCGCGGCCTGAACTCAGCCGACCAGGGGCTTCAGCGCCCGGCCCGCCGCTTCGATGACCCCCGGCTCGTGCCCGTTGGTGATCATGTTGACGATGACACCGTCGATGCCGTGGTCGAGGACACGGGTCTGGATCTGTTCGGCGACTTCGTCCGGGGTGCCGACGAATTGGCGGTCGGCGGGACTGTTGCGGATTTCCTCGGGTGACAGCGCGGACAGGTCGATGCCGGCGCGGGCGAGCATATCGGACTGGAGTTTGCGGGCGCGGTCGCCGTCTTCGTCGGCGATGACGAAGGCGAGGAAGCTGGTCTCGAGGGTGGCCGGGTCGCGGTCGGCCTCGGCGCAGCGCTGGTGCAGGGCGGCGATCTTCTGGGGCAGCAGCGAGGCGTTGCTGATGATGTTGAGGTGGTCGGCGAAGCGGGCCGCCAGCGCGAAGGTCTTCTTCTCGCCGCCGCCGCCGAGCATGATCGGCAGGTCGTCGCGCACGCGCGGCTCGTTCATGGCGTTCTCGGTGTGGTACCAGGCGCCGTCGACGGTGGGGCGCTGTCCGTGCAGCATCGGGGCGATGATGCGCAGCGCTTCCTCCAGCCGCTGGAAGCGCTCGGTGAAGGTGCCGAACTCGAAGCCGTACTGCTGGTGTTCGAGCTCGAACCAGCCAGCGCCGATGCCGAGCACGGCCCGCCCGCCGCTGACCACGTCGAGGGTGGTGACGGTCTTGGCGAGCAGGGCCGGATTGCGGTAGGTGTTGCCGGTGACCAAGGCGGACAACTGGATTCGCTCGGTCGCGGTGGCCAGCGCGCCGAGCGCCGTGTAGGCCTCCAGCATCGGCTCGTCCGGGGCGCCGATGCCGGGTAGCTGGTAGAAGTGGTCCATCACGAACGCGGCGTCGAAGCCGGCCGCTTCCGCCGCTCTGGCCTGCGCGATCACCGTGGGAAACAGCTCGCGCACCGAGGACGTGTTGCTGAAATTGGGCATCTGGTAACCGAGACGAATGCTCATAGCAGCGACGATAGGACTTGGAGTGCACTCCAAGTCAAGGCCGGATTCAGGACGTCTCGGCGACCGCCACCCGCGCCGGGTAGTCGATCAGATCGATGTCGTTGGCGGCCTTGTCGCCGTACTTCAGCATCAGCGAAAAGGCACGTGAACCGAGGAACCGGTTGCGGACCCCGATGCCGAGCGCGGTCTTCGGGGCGAGGAACGGCCCGGCATTGCTGTTACCCGCGATCTTGGCGTAGCGCTTCATGATTCGGTCGTAGGCGGCGAACGCGGTGACATGGTCGCCGTCGGCGAGGGCCAGTTCACCGGCGAGCACGTACGCGCCGACGACGGCCAGGCCGGTGCCGAATCCGCCGAGGGTGTTGCCGTAGGCGGAGTCGCCGACCAGGGCGACGCGGCCGCGTGTGTAGGCGCCCTTCATCCGCACCTGGCTGATCGAGTCGAGGTAGATGTCGTCGAAGTCGGCCAGCTCGGCCAGCATGCGGGGAACGTGCCAGCCGAGGCCGGCGTAGGTCTGCTCGATGATGCGCCGCTGGGCGGCGGTGTCCTCGCGGGAGTAGGCCAGCGGCGCGGACGCGAACATGTACAACTGCTGGGCCTTGGAGCCGCCGTCGATCGCGAGCTTGCCGGGGGAGTTGTACGCGACACCGCGGGCTCGCTCGCGCGGACGGTCGGCATCACTCCACGGACTCGCCCCCGCCACGCAGTAGTAGTAGCCGAGATGGCGGACGTACTCGGCCTCGGGACCGAACGCCAATTTCCGTACCCGCGAATGGATTCCGTCGGCACCCAGGACGAGATCGAAGGTGCGCGGCGCCGCGTGCTCGAACTCCACCCGTACGCCGTCGGCGGTGTCGGTGAGCGCGGTGACGGTGTCGCCGAAGACGTATTCGCAGTGCTGCTCGGTCCGCCGGTAGATGACCTCGGCCAGGTCGCCGCGCAGGATCTCGATGTCGCCGCCGGTGAAGTCGCCGGACAGGAAGGCCAGTTCGCGTTCGTGCTCGTCGACGAAGGCGACATCGGTGGTGCCGGTGCGGCGGGCGCGCACCTCGTCGAGGATGCCCATCCGCTCGAGCACGGCCAGATGCGTCGTGCCCTTGAAGTCGACGGCCTGGCCGCCGGGACGCAGCGCGGGTGCGCGCTCGACCACGGTGACGGTGAAGCCGTAGTGATGCAGCCAGTAGGCCAGCGCGGGGCCCGCGATGCTCGCGCCGGAGATGAGAACGGTCTGGTTGCGCATGGTCTGCTCCTCGGATCGGAATCTGTGTCCGGCGGAATCTGTATCCGATGGACACGAATAAGAGTATGGTAGACACAGTTCTGCGTCAACCGGAATTCTCGAGAGGATGGACCGATGCCGCCGCCGACCACCGTCGAACTGTTGTGGGGCACCGCCCAGCGCCCCAAGCGCGGCCCCAAGCCGGCGCTCACCCTGGACGGGATCGTCGCCGAGGCGATCGCGCTGGCCGACGCCGAAGGGCTGTCCGCGCTGTCGATGCAGCGGCTGGCCGAACGGTTGGGCTTCACCAAGATGTCGCTGTACCGGTACGTGCCGGGAAAAGAGCAGCTCACGGCTCTGATGCTCGACGCGGCGATGGGTGACCCGCCCGCGCCGGGCGCCGCGCCGGCGCACTGGCGCACCGGCTTACGCGCCTGGGTGGAGGCCATCTTCGAGCGCTACCGCGCCCATCCCTGGGCCATCGAACTGACCCTGGGTGTCCGGCCGATCGGCCCCAACGAGATGAGCTGGACCGAGGCCGCGCTCACCGCCCTCGACGGCACCGGGCTGACCGGCCCCGAGCGGCTCGACACCATCGTGCTGCTCAACGGGCACGCGCGCAGCCTGGCGCAGCTGGTCGAATCGGTCGGCGGCGAGGCGGCGCAGCGGTTCACCGACCAGTTCACCGCCATGATGTCCGCCGCGGGTGATCGCTTCCCCGCCGTCACGACGGCCTTCGCCGAGGAAGTCGCGACGGGCGCCGGTGCCTCGGCCGCGCCCGGTGCCGCCTTCGAATACGGCGTCGACCGCATCCTCGACGGCCTCGAAGTGCTCATCGCGCAGCGGATCGATCGGTAGCGCCGGGGTCTGGTCTGGGAACCGCGAACCCCCTAGGCTCGCCTCATGACCGACGAACCGGGACTGCCGGACAATGCTGTCACCGTCGTGCGCGAGTTCTTCGGCGCGCTCGAACTCGACGCCGTCGACGAGGCGCTCGAGCTGCTCGATCCGGCGATCGTCTGGAAGAACACCGGCCTGCCGTCGGTCCGCGGCAAGGACCGGGTCGCCGCGGTGTTGCGTGGCCTGAGCCGGCCGCAGCTGGGGTTCTCGGCGGACATGCACCACATTGCCGCGGACGGTGACATCGTGCTCACCGACCGCACCGACTACCTGCGCGCGGGACCGGTGAAGATCGGCTTCTGGGTGAGCGGCACCTTCGAACTGCGCGCGGGCCGGATCGTGCTGTGGGACGACCACTTCAGCATGGGCAACGTGCTGCGCGGCACGGTCGTCGGCGCGGCGCGGGCGGTGCTGCGCCGCTGAGTCCCACCCGGGGCTACCCGTGCTTGCTCAGGTAGTCCAGGTAGGTCGGGCGCAGAACGTCGGCCAGTTTGCCGTCGCCCGCGTGGATGTAGTCGTCGATCATCGGCAGCACGTACTTGATGTCGGCCTCGCTCTCGCCGAGGTCGCCCGCTTCGGCCTGGGCCGCCGGGATCGACTTGAGCAGGTTCCACAGGAACTTCACGTCGCCGCGCCGCACGGCCGTCTTCACCGCGCGATCGTGCAGTTCCTTCGACGACAGTTTCTCCAGATCCTGGTCTTCGGCCATGTCTCGACTCTAGCGCTCGGCGACTCACCTGGCGCGGATCCGTCGCGTCGGTGCCGGTTAACGACAAATTCACGGACACGTCCGGCTGTCCGGCAGCGCGGCCGGGAGTTGGACGGTAGCGTCGGTGATGCGGGTCGCGTCGGTGTGACTCGTACGGGAGGTCCTGACCGTGACTGAGCAACTCAGTGCGAGAGGGCCGGCACCCGGCCCTCGTGGCGGTTGACCAGCGCGTCACCGCCTACCAGGACGGACCGGTCCAGCGAGATCGTTCGCGCGGGTGCCGTGCGAACACATAAGGAGCCCACCGTGACTGCTGCACGCTCCGTTTCCGCCCCCGCGATGCACACGGCCTCGGCCTCGAAGAAGGGGGTCCGCCCCTCGCGTTCCGGTCGCAAGACTTTCATCGTCGACACCTCGGTTCTGCTCTCGGATCCCTGGGCCGTCACCAGGTTCGGCGAACACAAGGTGGTTCTACCGCTGGTCGTGATCAGTGAATTGGAGGCCAAGCGACACCACCACGAACTCGGCTGGTTCGCCAGGGAAGCTCTGCGGATGCTCGACGACCTGCGGGTCAACCACGGCAGGCTCGACCAGGCACTGCCGATCGGCACCGAGGGCGGCACCCTGCAGGTGGAGCTCAACCACACCGATCCGTCGGTGTTGCCCGCCGGATTCCGTTCGGAAACCAACGATTCCCGCATCCTGGCCTGCGCGCTGAACTTCTCGGCCGAGGGCGAGGACGTGGTGCTGGTGTCCAAGGACATCCCGCTGCGGGTCAAGGCCAGCGCGGTCGGCCTGTCCGCCGACGAGTACCACGCCCAGGACGTGGTGACCTCGGGGTGGAGCGGCATGGTCGAACTCGACGTCGCGGGCTCCCAGATCGACCAGCTCTACGCCGATTCGGTGATCGACCTGGACGAGGCGCGGGAACTGCCCTGCCACACCGGGATTCGGCTGTTGGGCAGCAGCTCCAGCGCGCTGGGCCGGGTCACCGCCGACAAGCGGGTCCAGCTGGTCCGTGAGCGAGAGGCGTTCGGCCTGCACGGCCGCTCGGCCGAACAGCGGATCGCGCTCGATCTGCTGCTCGACGAGAGCATCGGCATCGTGTCGATGGGCGGCCGGGCGGGCACCGGCAAGTCGGCGCTGGCGCTGACCGCCGGTCTGGAGGCCGTGCTGGAGCGGCGGACCCAGCGCAAGGTGGTCGTGTTCCGGCCGCTGTACGCGGTGGGCGGCCAGGAACTGGGGTACCTGCCCGGTTCGGAGAGCGAGAAGATGGGCCCGTGGGCTCAGGCCGTCTTCGACACGCTCGACGGGTTGGCCAGCCGCGAGGTGATGGAGGAGGTGCTCAGCCGCGACATGCTCGAAGTGTTGCCGCTGACCCACATCCGGGGGCGCTCGCTGCACGATTCCTTCGTGATCGTCGACGAGGCGCAGTCGCTCGAGCGCAACGTGCTGCTGACGGTGCTGAGCCGGCTGGGCACCGGTTCGCGCGTCGTGCTCACCCACGATGTCGCCCAGCGCGACAATCTGCGGGTCGGCAGGCACGACGGCGTCGCCGCGGTGATCGAGAAGCTCAAGGGACACCCGCTTTTCGCGCACATCACGCTCACCCGTTCCGAGCGCTCGCCGATCGCGGCGCTGGTGACCGAGATGCTCGAGGAGTACGGACCGAACGCCTGATCCGCCGGCAATCGGGCCGCGTCACGGCCTGAATCCGTTTGATTACGGCGAACTGTGGGTATTATCCGCGGCGACACCAATCCAGCAACGGCTCGGCGAACAACGTTCCGCCGGGCCGTTGCGGATGTCGGCCAGGCTCCATTCCGGGGGCGTGCCCCCGGGGGGCCACTCGCGAGAGGATGGATATGAACCACTTCGCTCGACGTACTGCCGCCGGAAGCGCCGCGATCCTCGCCGCCGCCGGACTGTTGCTCGCCGCGGGTTGCAGCGACGACGACAAGGACAAGGCCAACGACACCGTCGGCACCGTGACCTCGGTCATGGGCGGCGCCGGGACGACCACCACCGCCGGGGAAGGCGGGATGACCACCACGCCCGGCGAAGGCGGGATGACCACGACGCCCGAGGCGGGCTCGCCCAGCACCTCCGCGACGGCTGCCGGTGGCTCGACCACCATCTCCACCCCGAACGGCGACATCACCGTCTCCGGCGAGGTCTACAAGAAGTACGTCGCCGCCGGCGGCGCGAGCAGCCCGCTCGGGATGCCGGAAGAAGCCCAGGAGAGCGGCCCGAACGGCGGCCAGTACCAGGACTTCACCGGTGGCACGATCTACTGGAGCAGCGACTCCGGCGCCCACATCGTCTGGGGCGACATCCGGGAGACCTGGGAGGACGAGGGCGGCGCCAACGGTCCGCTCGGCTACCCGACCACCGACGAGACCAACACCGCCAACGGCGGCAAGCAGAGCGAGTTCACCGGTGGCACCATCGTCTGGGTCAACGGTGAGACCACGGTGACCAAGAAGTAGCTCGTGCGTCCGGCCCGGCGTGGGGACCCGATCGCCCCGTAGGTCCCCGCGCCGACGGCCGAACCACTATGTTGTCGGGGTGCAGAAAACTTTGACCGACCGTGAGCTGCTGGATTCGCTCGCGGACGTGGTGGAAACCAACCTGGCGCGGCACATCGAGGCGGCCGAGGGCTGGCAGCCGCACGACATGGTGCCCTGGGCGGACGGCCGCAACTTCGCCTTCCTCGGCGGCACCGACTGGACCCCCGAGCAGTCCGAGCTGAGCGACACCGCCAAGCTCGCGCTGACGGTGAGCGTCCTGGTCGCCGACAACCTGCCGTCCTACCACCGGGAGCTCGGCAAGCATCTGCGCACCGGTCCGTGGTGGCGCTGGGTCGGCCGGTGGACGGCCGAGGAGAACCGCCACGAGATCCTGATCCGCAACTACCTGATGGTGACTCGCGCGGTGGACCCGGTCGCGCTCGAGCGGGCCCGCATGGCGCACATGACCGAGGGCTTCAACCGCCCGCCGCTGCACCTGATCGAGGTGCTGGCCACCTGCGCGTTCGAAGAGCTCGCCGCCGCCGTCCGGCACCGCAACACCGCCGCGCTCGGCGAGAACCCGATCGTCACCGCGCTGGCCGAGAAGCTGGCCGCCGACGACGAACTGCAGGCCGAGTTCTTCGCCGTCCTCGTCGGCGCCGCCCTCGACCTGGTCCCCGACCAGGGCGTGCGCGCGATCGCCGACCAGGTCGCCGCCTTCCGGGTCCCGCACGTCGACCTGCCCGGCGGCGGTTCCAGCGACGAAGCGCTGGCCGAAGCGGGCATCTACGATCCCGCCAAGGAAGGCGAGCTGGTGTTCAAGCCGCTGCTGCAGCGCTGGAGCATCTTCACCCGCACCGACTTGAGCGAAGAAGGCGAGAAGGCCCGCGCCGAACTGGCGCACCTGGCCTGATCTTTCGGACGAAGGGCCGTCACCTCGACGAGGTGACGGCCCTTCGCCGTGTCAGGAGTCGCGATCCACGTTGGCCATCGCCAGCACGTCGAGCTTGCTGTCGAGTTCCTCGACCGAGAGCTTGTCCGGCGTCAGGCCGCGGTCGATGACGGTCTGGCGGATCGTCTTCTTCTCGCGCAGCGCCTGTTTGGCGACGGCGGCGGCCTCCTCGTAGCCGATGGCCGAGTTGAGCGGGGTGACGATCGACGGGGACGATTCGGCCAGGGTGCGCAGGTGCTCCTCGTTCGCGACCAGGCCGGCGACGCACTTGTCGGCGAACAACCGAGAGACGTTGGCCAGCAGGCGAATCGACTCCAGCAGGTTGCGCGCCATCACCGGGATGTAGACATTGAGCTCGAAGGCGCCGCTCGCGCCGCCGAAGGCGATGGCGGCATCGTTGCCGACGACCTGCACCGCGACCTGCGTCACCGCTTCGGGCAGCACGGGATTCACCTTGCCGGGCATGATCGAGCTACCCGGCTGCAGGTCCGGCAGCTGGAGTTCGCCGAGCCCGGTCAGCGGACCCGACCCCATCCAGCGGATGTCGTTGGCGATCTTGGTCAGGCTGACCGCGATGGTGCGCAGCGCACCGGAGGCCTCGACCAGCCCGTCGCGCGCGGCCTGCGCCTCGAAGTGGTCCTTGGCCTCGCGCAGCGCGTCGATCCCGGTGGCGCGCGCCAGTTCCGCGACCACCTTCGTGCCGAAACCGGCGGGCGCGTTGAGCCCGGTGCCGACCGCGGTACCGCCGATCGGCAATTCGCCCAGCCGTGGCAGTGTGGCCAGCGCCCGCTCGATCCCCGCCTCGATCTGCCGGGTGTACCCGCCGAACTCCTGCCCCAGCGTCACCGGCACCGCGTCCATCAGATGCGTGCGGCCCGACTTCACCACCGTGCGCCACTGATCCGACTTGTCCAGCAGCGCCAGCCGCAGATGCTCCAGCGCGGGCACGAGATCGGTGATGACGGCCTCGGTGGCGGCCAGATGCGTGGCGGTGGGGAAGGTGTCGTTGGACGACTGCGACATGTTCACGTCGTCGTTGGGATGCACGGTCACCCCGTTGCGCGCCGCGATCGAGGCGATCACCTCGTTGGCGTTCATATTGGAACTGGTCCCCGACCCCGTCTGGAACACATCGATCGGGAACTGATCATCGTGGCGCCCCGCGGCGATCTCGTTCGCCGCCGCGATGATCGCCTCCGCCTTCCCCGGATCCAGCAACCCCAGATCCTTGTTGACCTGCGCACAAGCGGCCTTCAACAGCCCCAGCGCCCGGATCTGCGCCCGCTCCAACCCTCGCCCACTGATCGGGAAGTTCTCCACGGCCCGCTGCGTCTGCGCCCGCCACAGCGCGTCGACCGGAACCCGAACCTCACCCATCGTGTCGTGCTCGATGCGGTACTGCACGTCGTCATCAGCCATGCCTCGACCCTAGGACGAGATCAGTGCGAATGGTGTCGGCACACCAGCGGAAAATCCCACACACCTGTGCGGAATATCCGGTGGGCGATGCTGGTCCAGGCGCGAGATCGGCCGCGCATTGCAGCTCGGTACATGGCCAGCTTTGACGTAATGATCGCGTCAATGCATCATTGAGTGATGTTGTTCCCCACGCCGCAGCTGAACGACCAGGACAAGAAGGTGCTGGCCGAGGTCGACAGCATGCGGGAACGACTGCGGCACCAGGTGCAGGCCGTTCCGGCGAAGTGGACCGGCGGGCTGCGGAAATTCCTCACCGCTGACGCGGTGGCGGCATCGAACTCGATCGAGGGATTCAAGGTCTCCACCGTAGACGTCGAGGACCTGATGGCCGGTGAGCAGGACGTCGATGTGTCCGACGAGAATCGCGAGGAGACGCTCGCTTACCAGCGGATGATGACCTACCTGCAAACGCTGCATGATGCCCCGGACTTCCGTTTCAGTAAGGGGCAGCTGAACGCACTGCACTGGATCCTGCAGGGCCACCGGCACACTTCACGCAAGCCCGCCGGTCAGTGGCGTTCCGGTCCGGTCTATGTCACCGACGCGCGGGACCCCGGTATCGCGGCTTACACCGCTCCCGATGCCGTCGAGGTACCTGCTCTTGCGGATGAACTGGTGGCGTGGCTGAACAGCCCTGACGACACGCACGCCCTCGTGCGCGCCGCCATGGCGCACCTCAACCTGGTATCGATTCACCCCTGGTGTGACGGCAACGGCCGGATGTCGCGGTCCCTGCAAACCTTGCTGATCGCACGGGAAGGTGTACTTGCGCCGGAATTCTCGTCGATCGAGGCGTGGCTCGGCCGCCCGGGAAACACCTGGGAGTACTACCAGGTGCTGGACCGCCGCGGGGCGCGCTACCGACCGGATCAGGACGTCTCCGAATGGATCACCTTCAATCTGCTCGCCTATCACCAGCAGGCACAAACCGTGCACGCGAGGTTCGAGCGATCAGGGAGGGTGTGGGAACAATCGTCGGAGTTCGCGGCGAAAACCGGACTCGACGAACGGACCCTGTCCGCGCTCCATGATGTGGCGATGGCAGGCCGAGTTCGCAGGTCGCGGTACGGACTGAGCGAAGGGCTGAGCGTGCAGCAGGCCCAGCGAGATCTGAAGGCATTGGCGCAGCGCGGCATCTTGCAGCCAGTCGGGCGTACGAGGGCACGCTATTACATTGCAGGGGAAAGCTTTCCGCAGAACGTACTGGAGACGGCCCGAACCCCGATCAGTCTGGTGGACCCGTATCGGTCGTAAGAGTTCTGCCTGTGCGGTGGAGGGTCTGCATGCTCCTCCCCCCATGGTCACGTCATAGAGGCGTTCGGTGAAGACCCGCTTCACTCTGTGAGATCGACTGTGCATTAGATGTTTCTGCTATCTAGTGGTCTGATCGCCAATTAGATTCGACCATCGTTTTTCCAGCTCGTCTATCACGGAATGGGAGAGTGCTTGGTTGCTGTCGAACCCCATTGTGAGTGTACCGATATCCCAAGCGTCGATTGACGCCGCGCCCGACAGAAGTATCCTGAGGAACCGAATATTCAATGAGAATGGAACATCTTTTGAAACCGTGTCGATGATGCGACTCAAAGAAGCGCCATCTCCGATCATGGAAGTAACGGAGTCTGTATGCTCTCGCATGAGCTCGACTCGAGTTTCTATCGGTATGTCACCTTTGGGGCGGACCGCGTATCGGTTGGTAGCGGTGTGGAATCCTGTGACGATTACTGCAATCTCTTCACCAGGTTGCGACGAGAAAGTGTCCAGGTATGGGGGTCGAATCTCGCCGGCTCCGTCGGGATTTAGGTCGATGATGGCCTTCATGTCTGTGAGTGATTCCACTTTCCCGTTGAGCTCGGCTCCGACTGGATGCCTGTAACCCGGTCCTTCGCTCATTCTTACTCCTCTTCGTCGGTGAAGTTTGCGTCGTGCTGCAAAACTTAGTTGTATCTGCGTGATCGGCTACTTAGAATTGGCCCAAAACCACTCTGTGAGCTTTAGTGTGTTCATTCCGTCGGGAATGCTCAATCCACCTGCGCGGAGAACATTTGCGCAGTAGGTGACGCAGCTCTGATAGTCTAAGTCATATGGTGGATACGTGCCTTTTCCTACGCTTCGCGTCATCATCGTTTCGGCGTATGCCATGGCGCCGCTCGGGCTATCGAGCTCGAATCTGAGGTGGATGGAGGAACCCAAGCTGTTGATGTCAAACTCGCCAACTCCGTTGTCGGGATTTCTCACGCCACCCCACTGCTCGGTGCGAAGAAGCGTGCCGTCGCTGTCGGTCACGGAGATCAGGGCGTGTTTGTTATCGGTGTCCAGGTGGACGACAGCTTCTCCGGGTCTCGGTGTCGCTGGGTCGTAGGGAGTGAGGCCCAATGGATCGACCCAACGAGTCGGATTTCGTGGATATGAATAGCTATTCGTATCGGGAGCGAGCCCGAGTGGGTCTCCGCAGGTAAATCGACCTGTTCCTGGATCGTAGTATCGATAGTGATTTTGGTAGAAGCCTGTTTCGTGGTCGAAGTACTGTCCAGCGAAACCGAGCGGTGTTTCCCGATCGTTGAGAAGCTGTCGTTCGCCCCAGAGTTTTAACTTCGTCGTTGCAATTGACTCGCCGGTGTGGTGGTTGATCAATTCAACGGGTGATCCGTTTGGTTGACATACAGTAAGGGAGGATTGCTTCGATTCGGCTCGCTTATCTGTCTGTATTATTGGCGAGTGGGAGTTCGAATGGTAGTGCCAAAGTCGATGATTTTCGCGATTAATCGATTCGACAAGGGTAGTTCCATCCCATGTGAAGGTAGTTTTCTCTTCCGTCTTGGATGGCGATATTCGGCGAAGTTTCCACACTCTACGACCCGCGGGATCGTAACTGTATTCCCACCACTGCTGCTGCGGCGTGTAGATGTCGGTCAGCTGGTCGAACGCATTGTAGCGATAGTGCCATACCTCCGGTTGTCGGGAGAGTCCGGTGGAGACTTTGCGGATGAGCCGACCAGAGGAGTCGTAGTAGTAGTGGTTTCGGCCGTCGCGCACAAGGAGGTTGTTGCGATATTCGCGGCGGTCGGTGGTGGCAGGGCCGTTGGGTGAGGGTGAGGTGAGAGCAGAGGTGATGTTGGAGTGGGAGTCGTAGGTATAGGCCTCGGAGATGGCGCCGTTCTCGGTGATAGTGGTGACTCGGCCGATTAGGTCGAGGTCGTAGCGACAGCGAGTTGGAGGGGTGTCGGGAGTTGCGGTCATTTGGGTGGTGAGGAAGCCGTCGGTGCGGTAGGCGTATTCGTCGTGGCGGATGACGAAGGGGTCTGGTCGTGGGGGTGTGTTGCCGAGGTCGAGGTTCAGGCCCATGGAGGGGAAGCCGGTGACGGTTTGGGTGGCGAGGTGGTTGGTGGGGGTGAAGGTGCGGTCGACCTGTACTTCGCCGATCCGCCAGCCGGTGAGGCGGCTGGTCGGGTCGTAGCTGAAGGTGATGCGTTCGCCGTCGGCGTCGAGGCTGGCGACGCGGTTGAGGGTGTCGTGGTTCCAGGTGGTGACGGCGCCGCTGGGGGTGGTTCGGCGGATGCGGCGGCTGCGGTGGTCGTAGTCGTTGCGCATCGGGGGCTGGTCGTCTAGTTGTTCGGTCGCGACCTGGCCGGTGGGGGTGTAGGTGAAGCGGAGGGTGTGGGTGATGGCTTCGGCGGTGCCGTTGACGGCGGTGAGGACGCGGCCCGCGGGGTCGTAGGTGTTGCGGATGTATTCGCCGGTGTCGGCGGTGATGTCGAGGAGGTTGCCGAGGTTGTCGTAGGTGTGGTGGCGGGTGACGCCGGTGGCCGGGGTGACCGTCGCGACCCGGCCCGTGGGGGTGTACGTGTAGCGGGTGGTGGCGCCGGTGTAGTCGGTTTCGGCTTCGAGGCGGCCGGCGAGGTCGTACTCGTAGGTCCAGCGTTGGCCGAGGGGGTTGATGACGGCGGTGAGGGCTCGTTCGGTGTTGTAGAGGTAGCGGTGGACCGAGCCGTCGGGGTCGGTGCGGGTGGCTACCTTGTCGAAGCCGCCGTAGGTGTATGACGTGACGTGGCCGGCTCGGTTGGTGTGGGTGAGGAGGTTGTTCTCTCCGTCGTAGGTCCAGGATTCGGAGTAGCCGTCGGGGTCGATGCGGCGGGCGGGCCGGCCCTCGGGTGTCCATTCGTAGCGGGTGACGGCGCCGAGCTGGTCGGTGACCTGGATGGGGCGGCCGAAGGCGTCGCGGTGGATTTCGGTGGATGCGCCGTAGGGGTCGGTCACCTTGATCGGCAGGCCAGCGGGGTCGACGTCGATCTGGGTGCGGGCACCGTCGGGGTCGCGGATTTCGGCGACCGCGCCGCCTTCGTGGTGGCGGTACTCGGTTCGCGCGCCGGCGGGGTCGATGACCGCGACGAGGTTGCCTGCCTTGTCCCACTCGCGGTGCTGTGTCGTGCCGTCGGCGTTGGTGATGGTCGACGGGCGGTTGGGATAGGCGTACTCGATGGTGATCTGGCGGCCGTCGGGGCGAATGATGGCCGCTACATCGCCGTCGGAAGTGTAGTTGTAAGTGGTTGTCGCGCCGTCCGGTTCGGTCACCGAGAGCGGCTTTCGGGCCGCGTTGTAGTCGATGTGCCGGTGGCCGCCGTCTGGTGCGCGGAGATCGCGCAGCCGGAGGTCGCGGTCGAATCCGTAGCCCGTGACCGCGCCTCGGGAGTCGGTCATGCGGGTCAGACGGCCGGTGCCGTTGCCGAATTCCAGGTACTCGTATTCGGCGTCGAAGACTCCGTTGGTGCCGCGCTGGGAGACCACCCGACCGAATTCGTCGTAGGTGTTGGTGACCCAACTGCCGTTGGAATCGGTCCACGACAGCATGCGGTGCTCGTCGTCGTAGTCGAAGCGGGTGACGCCACCGATGCCGTTGGTGACGGTGGTCAGGTCGCCGTTGTCGTACGCGAATTCGCGGACCAGAGTCGAGCTTTCGACGCCGTCGAGCTCGCCGACGACGGACATCGCGGTGACCCTGCCATCGGCGGAGTCGAGGGCGACGCGATAGCCGCCGGAGTGGGTGACCTCGACCGGCTCGCCATTGTCGTTGTAGTGGAAGCGGATCCGGTTGTGGTGACGGTCGGTGATCGCGGAGATGGCGAAATTGCCGAGCAGCGTATCGAGACCGTCGAGCGTGGGTTCGGGGGCGAAATGCCAGACCAGTTCGCGATCCGGATCCCAGAGCCGGTACCCGCCGGTGTCGGTGCGGGTGAGTTTCCAGCGCTGTCCACCGGTGATCGGTTCGACCCCGACGCCGACTTCCGCGTGCGGATAGGCGAGCAGCATGCCGTCTTCGAAGACGACCGTCACGCAGTCGTCGTCGACGACGACGCGCATGTCCAGAGTGGCGGACCACGAAGGGCCGAACCAGCGGCCGAACCGGTAGTTGGAGTGGTGTGCTCGTTTGAGGGCCAGCCGCAGAACACCGGGGAGATCGATGTCGGTCAAGGGGAGGAGGAAATCGCCGGTGGCGATCTTGACCGGGTCGCCGGCCTTCGGTGTCTGGTCGTCGGTGGCGGTCTTCGCGGGTCCGTCGGTCTGGGCGTCGTCGCCCACACTCGGCTTTCCCTCTCCGCCTCGGTCATTGCCGTCCCGGTCGATCAGGGTGTCGGAATTGTGCGGGGCGCCGCCGTCGGGACCATTGTGCGCACCGGGCTGGGTATCGCCGTCGGTGTCACCCGGACGATTTCCTGCGTCGTCGGGGTAGGGGGCCGCGTTGTCGGGGTTTGCGGGCGGAGGCGCGTTGTCGGGATCCGGGGATGTCGCTCCCGGCGAATCCGAATCGGGCTTGGGACCGTTGTCCGCATCGCCGTTGTGCGGAGTGCCATCCTCGCGCACGGGCGGCGCGTCGGGGTTCGTCCCAGCTCCCGGGTTATCCGGCGACGTCGCGGGTGACTCGGGTGAGCCGTCGCGGGGGACGGGCGCGCTGTCGTCGAGTTTCGGGGAATCCGGATCGTCGGCGCGCAGGTTGTCCGGTGATTCGGGACTGGCAGGGCCGGCCGGGTCGCCGTCTCGTGCAGGCACATCCGGGTCACCGCCGTGCCCGGCGGGGTTGGTCGGTGCTTCCGGGCCGGGGTTCGCCGCCGGGGCGTCGTTCGCCGGAGCCGCGGGGTTCTCGGGGGCATGGGCCGCGGGCTGGGTCTTGGGTGACTCGGGAACGTTGTGCGGCGCGTTTCGGGAAGCAGCACCGGCGGTGTCGTCGATGACATTGCGGCCCGCATTGCCGAGGCGCGCGGCCTCGGAAGCCTTGTCGACCACACTCGCGCCGGCTTTGGCGGCACCGCCGGCACCACCCGTCGCGACGGTCATCAGCGCGTCACCGGTCAGTGCGCCCAGCGCTTCGGACGGGTTGGTCTTGAACCCGGACAGCATGGCCGAGGCGGTCGCTTTGGGGTCGGCGGCGGCCAGCACCATGCCGGTGCCCAGGTCCGACATCTTCGACAGGTACTCGGCGGGATGGGTGACGTTGTAGGCGTCGATCGGTGAGATCGATCGCACGAACTGGACCATGCCGGTCAGTGAGGTCAGCAGGCCGGACGAGAAGTTCAGTTTCGCCTGGTCCAGTGCCGCGCCGAGGTCCTCGAAATTGCTGCCCCAGCGGGACAGGAATGGTGGTTCGGTGGGCGCGGTCTCGGTCGCCGCGGCGATCGCGGTCACGGCGGTGTTCGCGGCGTTGTCGCGTTGGGTGCGGGCGCCGGTCAGGATCGCGCGGGCCTCGTTGCGGAGATCGGTCCAGGTGTCGGTGAGGTTCTTGCCCTTGCGGTCCTCGTCGGATTTCGCGTTCCACTCGTTCTTGCGGTCGCGTTCCTCGCGGTCGGCGGCTTCCCACTTCGCGATGGCGTCGGAGGCTTTGGCTTGCGCGGCGGTGACCTCGGCCGACCAGGCGGCCAACGCGGTCTTGGCCTTGCCCATCGCGTCCGCGCCGTCCCACCACAACTTGGGCTGCTTGGAGTATTCGTCGTGGAAGGCGGAGGCCGCCGAACCCGACCAGTCGGCGACATCGATCTTGCGCAGCGCGTCGCCGGTCTGATCGATCGCGGTGCCGATGGTGCCAAGATGCTCGGCGACCTCGTTGATCTTGGCTACGTCACCGCGGATCAGCTCCTTGGGATCGGTGGTCTCGCCGAGTTCCTTCTCGGGTACCGCCCCGCCGGTCGCATCGACGATCTTGTCGCCCAAGTCGTCGAGGAAGTTCGACAACCCATCGGCGCCAACGGCTTTCGCGACCTTGGACTCGGCATCGAGGACGGTGTTGTAGGCCTGACCGACCTTCTCGGTCGCGGTTTCCAGCCCGTCTTCGATCTTGTCACCGAGGTCGTTGAGGAAATCGCCGATACCCATGAACTACTGCCCCCCGGCCTTCTGCCTGTCTTCGTTGATCTGGGTGACCTCGGCCGCCACGCCCGTGTCGAGGGAGTACGCCTTGTCCGGATTGGTCGCCAGATACTGCCCGACCTGGCCCAATGTCGATACGTTGTCACCCATGTGGGAAAACGCTTCGGAGAACGAGGCTCCGCTGTAGTTGGGATCGGCGGCGAGGTTCCAGGTGTTCTCGCTGAGGACCTGGTCCCAGGACTTCTTGTCGATCTCCTCATCGGTGAGGTGTGGATTACCGGCGAGGTGGGTGAACATCTCTTTGAGCGTGTTCGAGGCCTGCTGGTCCATCAGGTAGTAGCGGCCCGCGGACAGGTCGAGCACCTCGGCGATCGCGTTGCCGGATTGCACCAGCGCGCGGACGCCCCACGACCAGCGCTCGGTGAAGGTCTCGAACGTGGCCTGCACGTTCGCTTTTCCCGCTTCCATGGCCGACATCGTCAACTGCGAGAATCCTCGGCCGACCGCGCCGGTCTCGCCGACGCCCAGTTCCGAGAGCTCGCTGATGATGCTCGTGATGCCGGCCGCGGCCTGGTTCAACAGGGCCGGGTCGACATTCAGGTCCGACATCAGCCGTGCCCGTGCTGGGTCGTCGATTCTTCGGATGCCGGCGGCGGGAAGACCATGGGTGCCGCGGAGAGCATGTCGATCGCGACGCCGTTCGGGGCCGTTCGAGCTGCGGCGAAATCACGCAGGCGGCTGCCGAGGAAAGTATGGAATCGGTATTCCTGCTCGGCGAGGACGCCGCGAGTCGTCAGGAAATGCGCGTATTCGGCGACGCCGGTGAAGGCGCACAACCACTGCAACCCACCGGATTCGAGTGTGTAGACCCGATCGTCGGGGCCGATCAACGGCACGAGCAGGGCCGAGGATTCGAAGGCTGCCGTCAGCTCGGCCGGTGCCCCGAAACCGGCGTAGAACGCGGCGATCTCCGAGCGTAATCGCCCCGAATCCACGTCGATGACACTCATGTCGGTTCCCCCATCCCCTGGTACCCCTGCGAGCCACCGTAGTGAACCGTGCAGGGACCGATCAAGGACGGGGCCGCGCACCGGGGTGCGCGGCCCGTCACATCACGGGAGGGGCGGGTTGGCGCTGTCGTCGCCGTCGAAGTCGACGGAGGAGTATTCGCGGAGCTTGGTGAGGCGGTGGTAAGCGTCGATCATGCGGACGGTGCCGGACTTGGAGCGCATCACGATCGACTGGGTGGAGGCGCCGCCGCCGAAGTAGCGGACGCCGCGCAGGAGATCGCCGTCGGTGACGCCGGTGGCGCAGAAGAAGACGTTCTCGCCCGCGACCAGGTCGGTGGTGGACAGGACGCGGTCCAGGTCGTGGCCCGCGTCGATGGCCTTCTGGCGCTCCTCGTCGTCCTTGGGGGCGAGCATGCCCTGGAGTTCACCGCCGAGGCAGCGCAGCGCGGCGGCGGCGATGATGCCCTCGGGGGTGCCGCCGATGCCGACCAGGATGTCGACGCCGGACTCGGGGCGCGCGGCCGCGATGGCGCCGGCGACGTCACCGTCGGAGATGAGCCGGATGCGGGCGCCCGCGTCGCGGGTCTGCTGGATGATCTCGGCGTGGCGGGGGCGGTCCAGGATGCAGACCGTGAGGTCGGAGACCGAGGACCGCTTGGCCTTGGCGACGCGGCGGATGTTCTCGCCGATCGGGGCGGTGATGTCGATCGAACCGGCGGCGTCGGGGCCGACGGCGATCTTGTGCATGTAGAACACGGCCGACGGGTCGAACATCGCGCCGCGCTCGGCGACTGCGAGCACCGAGATGGCGCCGGGGGAGCCCTTCGACATCAGCGTGGTGCCGTCGATCGGGTCGACGGCGAAGTCGACGTCGGGACCGGTGCCGTCACCGACCGCCTCGCCGTTGTACAGCATCGGCGCTTCGTCCTTCTCGCCTTCGCCGATGACGACGACGCCCTTCATGGAGACGGAGCTGACGAGCTGGCGCATGGCGTCGACGGCCGCGCCGTCGCCACCTTCCTTGTCTCCGCGGCCGACCCAGCGGCCCGCTGCCATCGCGCCTGCCTCGGTGACTCGGACCAGCTCGAGTGCGAGGTTACGGTCGGGTGCCTCGCGGCGGCTGGGGGCGGGCGATGATGCCGTCATTGCGAAGTGCCTCCTTGGGCGTTGGTGTACGGGGGCAATTGTCGCATTAGGATCGGCACGCCCGTGCACGACCTGCGCTGCCCCGTCGGCGGCCTGGTCAGAGCCCGAGTGGATACTGGTAGCCGTGGCCCAGCAGAAGCACCGGATCTTCAACGACTATCGCGACCTGTTCTGGTCGCTGATTCCGCTGGTGCTGATCGCGATCGTGCTGGCGGGCGTGGCGAGCCAGTGCACGGTCGCGACGAATGGTCCGACCCAAGGTCAGGTGCCGCATTTCGACGTCGACGCGGCGCTGAAGTCCGATGCCAAGACCCTGCCGTTCGCGATCCGCAAGCCGGACCTGCCGCAGGACTGGGTGTCCAACTCGGGCAGCCGCGACACGATCGTCACCGCGGGCGGCGGCCCGGTCAGCACCGTCGGCTTCCTGACCCCGCAGGGCGCCTACATGCGGTACTCGCAGACCTCCGCTTCCGAGGAAGCCCTGTCCCGGCATGTGCTCGGCTCGCGCTACGCCACCGGCACCCAGGACGTCGACGGGCAGAAGTGGGTCGTCTACACCGAGCCGACCGAGGAGACCGCCTGGATCACCGATCTGGGCGGCGTCCGGATCCTGATCACCGGCGCGGGCAACGAGGCCGCGTTCACCACGCTGGCGCGGGCCATCACCGCCGCGCAGCCGCTGTCGAAGTAGCTCAGCGGCGGGAGGTGTCGCTGAGCCGATAGGTCCAGCCGGAGGTGGGCAGGGCCGTCGAGGTCGTGATGACATCGGTGGCGAGCACGTCGTCGACCTTGCCCTGGGCGAGCAGGCCGTGCGGGTCGAAGGCGCGTTTGGTCGCGATCTCCCGCGGTCCCCACGGCTTCATGCCGCCCGCGCCGAGCACCGGCGTGTGCGGGTTGGCGATCGAGAGCCCGGCCCGTTGCAACCGCTCGGTGATCGCGGCGAGTTGCGCCCGGCTCTCGTACTCGAACACCGGCGAGCCCTGGCAGGACAGGCCGCCGTCGATCCGCTTCATCTCCACGTGCAGCGGTCCGAGGTCGGCGAACTCGCGGTGCACCCGCACGATCGATTCGTAGAGGTCCGCGGGCGGGAACAGCGCCATCAACCCGGTGAGCTTCGGGTTGCGGCGCTGGTAGTGCAGCATCGAATGGCCCCAGGTGAACTCGTAGAGCGGCACGCCGTAGACGCCCTTGCCCTCGAGGCAGCGGTAGCGGATCTGCCCGCCGCACGCGTGCACCAGATCCTCCACGTTCGGCACCGACTGCACCGCGGCCAGCACCAGCACCATCGCCGCGCCGTCGGGGACCAGCCCGGCCAGGCCGGGGAAGTACTGCGGGAGCGGGTGCGCGTGCGGGGAGACGACCTTCTTGAGCACGCCGTCGCTGGTGCCCAGGTCGACCGAGAACCGGGCGGCCTGCTCGAATTCCGGGAACGAGATCACCAGCTCGTGCCATTCCCAGGCGGGCGCGACGGGAAGTTCGACCTCGGTGATGATGCCGTTGGCGCCGTAGGCGTGGTGCACGGTGTTGACCTCGCGGCCACGCAGCTCGACCAGTCGAGGCTGTTCCTCCACCGTCATCACCTCGAGCGCGGTGATATTGCCCGCGTCGCGCAGGATGCCCCACTGGCAGCTGCCGACACCCGCGTGGCCGCCGGCGATGTAGCCGCCGATCGTGGCCTGCTGGGCGGTCGACGGGTGCATGCGCAGCTCCCAGCCGGATGGGCGGATCGTCGCGTCGATGTCGGCGACGACGGTGCCTGTCAGCGCGCGCACGCTGCGGGGTGGCTGCCTGGCCCGGTCACCGTGCCAGCCGACGACACCGGCGATGGCGGTCACATCGATCACCGCGCCGCCGGACAGCGGCACGCCCTGACCGAACTGGCCCGATCCCGCGCCGCGCACCGTGATCGGGACCCGATGCCGCGCGCACGCCGCGACGGCGACGCGCAGTTCCTCCTTGGTGCGCGGGGCGATGAAGATCTCGGCATTGCGCCCGCGCAGCAGATCCCGCAGGACCGGGCTCTGGGCGAACCGGTCCCGGCTCTTGGTGCGCAGCCTGCGCGTGTCGACGGAATGGTCGACCGCGCCGAGTTCGGTGCGCAGTCGGGCCAGCGCTTCGGTGCGTGACATCGCGGTGCCTCCCAGTGCTGTCGAGACGTGCGCACCAGGGTGCCCGCACCGTGTTTCGTCGCCGTAAAGGCGGCGTTGCCCGGCTACTCGCTCGCGTCGTCGGCGTGCGAGATGGCGTCCTCGACCCGCTTGCGGGCGCCGGCCAGGTGCTGTTCGCAGCGGGTGGCCAGGGCCTCGCCGCGCTCCCAGAGGGCGAGTGAGTCGTCGAGATCGAGACCGCCCTGCTCGAGCATCTTGACCACGTTGACGAGTTCGTCGCGGGCGCGTTCGTAGCCGAAGGCGGCGATCTCGGCGAGGGTGTCGGTGGGCTCGGTTCCGGCGTCGGGCACGATCATTTCCCCTTGTCGTCGGTGGCGGGTGTCAGGCGCTGGGTGCCGAGCGCGGCGGCGGTGACCGCGCCGTCGGCGACGCGGATGCGGAGCTGGCTGCCCGCGGGGGCGTCCTCGATCGCGCGAACCACGTGACGTTCCGGTCCGGCGACGCGTTGCACGACAGCGTAGCCACGGGCCAGCGTCGCGGCCGGGCCGACGGCGGTGAGCTTCTCGCGCAGGTGCGCGGTGGCGGTCGACTCGGTGCGCAGCGTCTGCTCGACGGTTCGCCGGGCCGCGACCCGCAGCCGCTCCACCTCGTCGTGGCGGTGCCGCAGCTCGCGCAGGGGATCGGCGAGCACCGGCCGCGAACGCAACTGGGCGATGATGTGGGTCTCGCGTTGCACCCAGCCGCGCAGCGCGGCGGCCGAGCGGGCCCGCATCTCGCGCACACCGGCGAGTTCGGCGGCGGCGTCGGGGACGATCCGCTTGGCGGCGTCGGTCGGGGTCGCGGCGCGCACGTCGGCGACGAGATCGCTCAGCGGAGCGTCGGGTTCGTGCCCGATCGCGCTCACGATCGGGGTCTTCGCGGCCGCGATGGCCCGGCACAGCGCCTCGTCGGAGAACGGCAGCAGGTCCTCGGTGCTGCCACCGCCGCGGGCGAGCACGATCACGTCGACGGCCGGATCGCGATCCAGGGCGGCCAGCGCCTCCAGCATCTGCGGTACCGCCGTCGGCCCCTGCACCGCCGTGTTCTTCACGACGAAACGCACTGCGGGCCAGCGGGTCTGGGCGACGGTCAGCACATCGCGTTCGGCCGCGCTCGCGCGCCCGGTGATCAGCCCGACGGTGCCGGGCAGAAACGGCAACGGCCGCTTGAGTCGGGGATCGAAGAGCCCCTCGGCCGACAGCAGCGCCTTGAGTCGCTCGATCCGGGCGAGCAGTTCGCCGATGCCGACCGGCCGGATCTCGGTGACCCGCAGCGACAGCGTGCCCCGCCCGGTGAAGAACTGCAGCTTGCCGTAGACCACCACCCGGCTGCCCTCGGTGAGCGGAACGGGACTGCGCCGCAACAACTCCGGATCACACGTCACCGACAGCGACATATCCGCCGAGGTGTCGCGCAGCACCAGGAACGCCGTCCGGGTGCCGGGGCGCAGGCTGATCTGGGTGACCTGGCCCTCCACCCACACGCTGCCGAGCCGGTCGATCCACTGGGCGACCTTCACTGCGATCGAGCGCACCGGCCACGGCTGGTCGGCCGAACTGCCCGGTGCGCCCTCGGCGGAGCCCGCCGGAGCGGAAGCGCCGGAGCCGTCCTCAGTCATACGTCAGGTATACGCGGCGCTACCGACACAAACAAAAGCGACCGCAACCGGCGCGTCGGCGCGGATTGCGGTCGCTGCGGAGGCGGGAGCGGCTACTGGGCCTGGACCGTCGCGATCCGGTTGGTCAGCATGGTGACGAACGGGGCGCGGGCGCGGGTCTGCTGCTCGAACGCCAGCAGCTGGGCCAGTTCCTCGACGGTCAGCATGCGCAGCCGGGCGCGCAGCTGGGCCAGCGTCATCGCCGGGTAGTCGTAGCGGATGGCGACCTCGGGGGCCTGCACCTCCGCGGGCTCCGGCTCGGCCGCGGGCTCCTCGGCGGGCTCCTCGGACTCGAGCACCAGCAGCGACGCGGGCGTGACCTTGCCGTTGGCCTGCTCGGCCGGGAGCTCCTCGGCGAACAGATCGAAGCGGCTGGCGTGGCCGTTGGTGGCCACGGTCGGCTCGGGCGCGACGTCCTCGTCGAAGGTGGCCCACGCGGGCTGCTCCTGCGGGGCCGAACCCAGACGTTCGAACAGGCCGTCGCCCTTGAGCGCGAGGCTGGTGACGAACTGCTGCACGTGCATGGTGGTCTGCAGCACGCGGCTCAGCGCGGTGATCGGGAAGTTGACCGCGGCGACGGGCAGCCGCCGGGTCTCTTCTACGGCGTAGACAGCGGCACCGGCGGCGACCCGGGCCAGGTACGGAGGACGGAACATGGTCCCAGCCTGCCGCAAACCGCCTGTGATGCAAAGGTCCAGACCGCCCTGATGTGACTTTCGCCCCTCCATCCGCCCTGATCCCGCCCGCGCGGCGCACGTAAGCTGTGGACTATGACCTCGGCAATTCCCTTGAACGTCGGTATCACGCGCTCCGCGGGCGCGTCCGCTGCCGGTGGCAAGCGCGTGCTGCTGGCCGAGCCGCGCGGCTACTGCGCAGGCGTCGACCGCGCCGTCGAGACCGTGGAGAAGGCGCTGGAAAAGCACGGCGCGCCGATCTACGTACGCAAGGAGATCGTGCACAACCGGCACGTGGTGGAGACGCTACGTGAGCGCGGCGTCGTCTTCGTCGACGAGACCGACGAGGTGCCCGAGGGCGCGCTGGTCGTGTTCTCCGCCCACGGTGTCGCGCCGATCGTGCACGAGACCGCCGCCGAGCGGAACCTGCGGACCATCGACGCCACCTGCCCGCTGGTCACCAAGGTGCACCAGGAGGCCAAGCGCTTCGCCCGCGACGACTACGACATCCTGCTGATCGGCCACGAAGGCCACGAGGAGGTCGAGGGCACCGCGGGCGAGGCACCCGAGCACGTGCAGCTGGTCGACGGTCCCGACTCGGTGGACAAGGTCACCGTGCGCGATCCGTCGAAGGTGATCTGGCTCTCGCAGACCACGCTGTCGGTCGACGAGACGATGGAGACGGTCCAGCGGCTGCGCGAACGCTTCCCGACGCTGCAGGATCCGCCCAGCGACGACATCTGCTACGCCACCTCCAACCGGCAGACCGCGGTGAAGGCGATGGCGCCCGAATGCGATCTGGTGATCGTGGTCGGCTCGCGCAACTCCTCCAACTCGGTGCGGCTGGTCGAGGTCGCCCTCGGCGCCGGCGCGCGGGCCGCGTACCTGGTCGACTACGCCCGCGAGGTCGACCTCGCCTGGCTCGAGGGTGTGCGCACGATCGGCATCACCTCGGGCGCGTCGGTCCCGGAGATCCTGGTGACCGGTGTCCTCGATCTGCTGGCCGAGCACGGCTTCGGCGAGGTGCAGCCGGTGACCACGGCCAACGAGACCCTGGTGTTCGCGCTGCCGCGTGAGCTGCGCGCGTCGCGTCGCGACGCCGCGACCCAGGGCTGACCCGAGGACCGATAGACAAAAGGAATCCCCCGTCGCGTGGTCGCGGCGGGGGATTCCTTTACTCACACGTTGTCGGGCCTGCGCCGTTCGGTGCGGCCGGTGTCGGCGCGATCGCGGTAGCGCACCGTGGGCTGGGGGTGCGGCTGCGGGTCGGGCCTGCGTCGGGGGGTGCGCGCGGGTTCGGCCTCGCGCGGGGCGGCGTTGCGGCCGCCGCGGGGTTCCCTGGTCCGGGCCGCGGCGGGCGCGCGCTTGGGCTCGGCCGGGCGGGGGGCGCGGCGGGCCGGGCTGGCCAGGTCGACCTCGGTGGCCGGGTCGTCCAGGACGGCGGTGGCGCGGCGGGCGCGCTGGCGGCCGGTGTCGCCCGCGGTCTCGGGGCGGCGGCGCTTGGCCGGCTTGCGCTCGGCCTTGCGTTCGGTCCGGCGCTCGGCGGACAGCGGCTGGGCGGTGGCGGGGGTGCGCTTGGCGATCGCGATCCGCGCGCCGCCGACGGCCAGCACCAGCACGGTAGCCAGCATCATCGTCGGGAAGCGCTCCACCAGCGGGATGATCAGGTTCATCAGCACGTCTTTGATGGAGGTGGTGGCGCGCCCACCCAGCAGCTGGCAAGCCACCGGCACCGCGACGAACAGCAGCAGCGGCGGCATGACCATGGTGGAAAACAGTCCGCGGAACCGCACGGCGCACACCGCCAGCACACAGCCGAGCACATACAGCGCCGAGAAGGTGCCCGTCGGGTAGGTCTCGCCGCCGATCGCGTCGATCACGAACCCGAACATCGTCATGCCCGCGGCAAGCAGAATCGCGGCCCAGGCGGGGATGCCGGGCACCGAGGGCAGGATCGAACGTTGCGGCGCGGGCACCCGGGGTCGCGCACGTTGGGAAGCAGCCACACTATGACACTAACCGCACAACGCGCCGTCAGGCGCTGCGGCACGGGGATCTCAGCGGCGATCCTCGGCGTCGGCGAAGGCCACGGCCCGCGGTCTGGCCTCGGTCAACCGGATTGCCGGGAGCTCCTGATCGCCGATGCCGAGATCGTGCATCCGGCGCGCAGTGACCAGCACCCGCGACTCGACCGAGCCGACGGTGGCGTTGAAAGCCGCTACTGCCTTACCGAGATTCACCCCGAGATTGTCCAGGTGATCGGCCACCTTGCCGACCCGGGTGTAGAGCTCCTTGCCCAATTGCTGCACCGTTGCCATATCGCGCGACAGCGCTTCCTGCCGCCAACTGAACGCGACCGTCCGCAGCAGCGCGATGAGCGTAGTGGGGGTTGCCAGGATCACGTTCCGCCCGAACGCGTACTCCAGCAGCCCCGCGTCGGTGGTGAGCGCGGCGTCGAGGAAGGGATCGCCCGGCACGAACAGCACCACGAACTCCGGCGCCGGATCGAACGCCGCCCAGTACGCCTTGTCGGCCAGCTGGTCGACGTGGGCGCGCAGGTGCTTGGCGTGCCGGGCCAGCAGCTGGTCGCGGGCCGTGGGGTCGTCGGTGGTCGCCGCGTCGAGGTAGGCGGCGAACGGGACCTTCGCGTCGACGACGATGTGCCTGCCGCCCGCCAGCCGCACCACCAGGTCCGGCCGCACCCCGCCGCGGTCGTCGGCGCCCGCGCGGTGCACCTGGGTGTCGAAATCGCAGTGCCTGGTCATGCCCGCGAGCTCGACGACCCGCTCCAGCTGGATCTCCCCCCAGCGGCCGCGGATCTGCGGCGCGCGCAGCGCCGCGACCAGCTGCCCGGTCTGGTCGGAGAGCCGGTGCGAGGTGCGCTGCATCCCGGCGACCTGCTCGCGCAGCCCCGAGTACGCGTCGATCCGGTGGTGCTCGACCTGGCGGATCTGCTGTTCGAGCGCGTCGACGGCATCCCGCAGCGGATCGACCATCGCGCCGATCGCGGCCGAATGCCTGCGCGCCGCATCCTCGTTCGCCGCGTGCAGCGATTGCTGCAGCAACCGTTGATTGTCCCCGGCCGCGGCGAGCCTGGCCTCCGCCGCGGCGGCACGCTGCCCGCCCCGGGCGGAATGCCCCAACCAGCCGAGACCGAATCCGGCGGCGAATACCAAGACGAGCGCGACGAGCATCGAGGCGGTCATAGCGGCGATAGTGCCGCAAGCCACCGACAAACTCGCAATCACCGAGCAACCCGGGCGTGGTGACGCGCCGGTGCGCGACGCCCGTGGGGTGCGTCGATTGAATTCTGTCGGGGGTGTGGCCTAAGTTTCGCGGCATGCGGATCCTGCACACCTCCGACTGGCACATCGGGCGCACCTTCCACGGTGTCGACCTGCTAGCCGACCAGGCGGCGGTGCTGGCATCGATCGCGGAGCTGGTCGCGGCGGAGTCGGTCGACGTGGTCGTGGTGCCGGGTGACGTCTACGACCGGTCCATCCCCAACGCCGACGCGATCGCGGTCTGCAACCGGGGGTTCGAGGCGATCCGGGCCGCGGGCGCGGTGATCGTCGCGACCTCGGGCAACCACGATTCGCCCGCCCGGCTCGGCGCGGGCGCCAGTTTCGCGGCGGCGGGCGGGCTACATCTGTGCACCCGGGTCGCCGATGCCGATCGGCCGGTGCTGCTGGCCGACGACGACGGCGAGGTGGCGTTCTACGGGATCCCGTATCTGGAGCCCGAGATCACCCGCGTCGAACTCGGTGTGCCGCAGGCCCGCTCGCACGCGGAGATCCTCGACGCCGCGATGGGCCGCATCCGCGCCGATCTCACCGGCCGTCCCGGTACGCGCACCGTCGTGCTCGCGCACGCGTTCGTCGTCGGCGGGGAGGCGACCGGTTCGGAGCGGTCGATCTCGGTCGGTGGGGTGGAGACCGTGTCGATGTCGGCGTTCGACGGGATCGACTACGTGGCGCTGGGCCACCTGCATTCGCCGCAGACCCTCTCGGAATCGGTGCGCTACAGCGGTTCTCCGCTGCCGTACTCCTTCGCCGAGAACTCCCATCGTAAGGCGGTCTGGATCGTCGACCTCGACGCCGACGGCCTGGCCGCGGTGCACCGCCACGACCTGCCGCTGGTGCGCGGGCTCAGCAAGCTCACCGGCACCCTCGACGAGCTGCTCACCGAGGCCGGATTCGCCGACGCCGAAGCGCATTACGTCTCCGCCACGCTCACCGACAGCGCTCGCCCGGTCGACCCGATGCGTAAGCTGCGCGAGCGGTTTCCGCACGCGGTCCACGTGGAATGGGTACGCCCCGAGGGCAATCCGGAACTGCACTACCGCGAGCGGGTGCACGGCCGCCGCGATGTCGAAGTCGCGGCGAGTTTTCTGACCGATGTGCGTGGGGAGCCGACGGGAGGCGAGATGAGGTGGGTGGAGCGCGCGCTGGCCGCCGCCGTGCGCGAACCCGATGCCGGACGGGCCGAGACCCGGCGCGTCGCCGACGAATTCGACGCCATGGACGTGACCGCGTGAGTTCGGTGCCCGGCGGCGTGCTCGGCGGTGCGGCGTGAGACTGCATCGCCTGGAGATGGTCGCTTTCGGTCCCTTCGCCGAGTCCACCGTCGTCGATTTCGATGTGCTCGGCGCGGACGGCCTGTTCCTGCTGCACGGTCACACCGGCGCGGGCAAGACCAGCATCCTCGACGCCATCGCCTTCGCGCTGTACGGGCGGGTGCCCGGCGCGCGCGGGGAGGGCAAGCGGCTGCATTCCGATCACGCCGACGCGCAGACGCCGCCGAAGGTGATCCTCGACGCGACCCTGGGCGGTCGCCGCCTGCGCTTGACCCGCAGCCCGGCGTTCGAGCGGCCGAGCAGCCGCGACAGCACCCGGTTCACGGAGGTGCAGGCCAAGGGCACCCTGGAATGGCTCGACGGGTCGGGCGAGAATCTGTCCCGGCTCACCGATATCGGCGACGAGGTCGTGCGCCTGCTCGGCATGAGCGCCGACCAGTTCTTTCAGGTCGTGCTGCTGCCCCAGGGCGATTTCGCCAAGTTCCTGCGCGCCGAGAACGAGGACCGGGAGAAGCTGCTCGAAAAGCTCTTCGACACGCAGCGATTCGGCACCGCGGAGACCTGGCTGGCGGACCGACGCCGGGCCGCGGAGGCCGACCTCACCGCGCGCACGCAGGGCATCGATCGGTTGATCACCAAGGTCGGCATGGCGGCGGGCTACGGCGGCGCGGAATCGGTCGGGCTGCCCGACGCGGTGGCGTGGTCCCAGGACCTGCTGGCCACCGCGCGCACCGAGCTGGCCGAGGCGAACGTGAATGCCGAACTCCGCCAGAAGGACTCGACCGAAGCGCGCGCCGAGGCCGAAGAGCAGCGTCGCGTGGCCGGGCTGCACGCCAGGATGGCGGCGGCCCGCGCGGAACTGGCCGACTACGCCGCCGACGCCGCGCGCCGGGCCGAACTGGAACGCGAACTCGAACAGGCGCGCCGGGCCGAGCCGGTGGTGCACGCCATCGACGAGGCGCGCTCGGCGGTGCGCGCGCTGCGTCGGGCGGAGGCGTCGACCCGGGCCGTCGCCGGTGAGCTCGCCGTTCAGCTGGGTGCCGAGGCGGCCGCGGATATCGCCGGACTCGACTTGCTGACGGTGGTCTTCGACGACGCCGATGACGCACCTGCCGTGGAGTCCGGTGCGAGGTCGAATTCCGCTGATGGCGTCGCGGATACGCGACCGGACGACGTTGTCGGCGCCGACAGCCGATCGTTGGAGAGCACCGGACGACGTGGTGTGCGGCGTGCCGATCTCGGCCGTGTGCGCGATGTCGAGGGTGACCTCGACGGTGCGGTCAGTCAGTGGAACGCCCTGCTCGGTGTGCTCGGCGAAGTCCGAGCCGACGCCGAGATCGCTCGTCAGCTCGCCGCCGATCTCACCGAACACGAGGCCGAAGCCGCGCGCCTGACCCAGCGCGCGGGCGAATTCGCCCGGCGCCGTGCCGATCTGCCCGCCGTGATCGCCGCGGCGGGGGAGCAGTTGCGCGAGGCCACCGATGCCGCCGCCGCGCTGCCCGGGCTGCGGACCGCGCTCGGCAAGTGGCAGGAGTCCGCGGCGGCCGCCGTCGAATTGGCCGAGCAGCGACCGGCCTTGGACCGGGCACAGACCGAGTTCGACGCGGCGCGCCGGACCCATCTCGACGCCAGGGAGCGCGTGCTCGATCTGCGCACGCGCCGCTTGGCGGGCATGGCCGCCGAACTCGCGGGTGCGCTGTCGGCAGGCGCGCCGTGCGCGGTGTGCGGCTCCGCCGAGCATCCTGATCCCGCGCGCCCGACCGACGACGCGGTGTCCAAGGACGCCGAGGACGCCGCCACTGCCGCCGAGCAGGCGGCCGAGGCGGCGCGCGACCGGATCGCCGAGCGCATCGGCGTCATCGAACGCGAGATCGAGGCGCTGATCGCCCGTGGCGGCGACGCCGATCCGGTCACCCTGGCCGATGCCGTCCGCACCGCCACCCACCGCTTCGACGACGCCGCCGACAGCGCCGCCCGTGTCACCGCCCTCACCGCGCGCCTCGACACCCTGCGTGCCGAGGAAGCCGCCCTGCACGAGCAGTCCCGCGACCTCGACGCCCGCCTCGGCACCGTCACCGCGACGATCGCGGCCACCCGCACCCGCCTCGACGAACTCACCTGCCGCCTGCGCACCGCCGCGGGCGCCGACGATTCGGTCGACGCCCGCACCACCCGCCTCGAATCCCTCATCGCGGCCGCCACCGCCCTGCGCGCCGCCCGCGCCGAGGAGACCACCGCCCGCGACGCCGTCCGCCATATCGCCACCCGCGTCGAAAACCTCGCCCAGGCAGCTGGTTTCGTGCCCGAGGGCGACGAACGGACGGGCACTGGGCCGGCCACCGTGCCGCACGACGCGACGGCCGATGGCGCGGCCACCGCCGTAGTCGGTGACGGTAGTGCCACGGCTGTGACCGCCGACGGCAGCGTCACACCTGCGGCGGCTGACGCCGCCGCCACCGCGGGGACTGTTGACAGCAGCGCCACAGCTGCGACTGCTGGTGGCGCCGGCACGGCCGCGACCGGCGACGGCGGCACCACAGCCGCGAGTGCCCCGGCTGCCGACGGTTCCGGTGCGAGTTCGACGGCCGTCGACGCTGTGGGGCCGGAGACGAAGTCGTCGACCGCCGATGATGCTCGAGAGTTGGCATCCGACGACGGTGTGGTGGCTCCGGCACCCGCGAACGGTGCAGTCGACGGCAGTGGATCTTCGCCGGCCGACAGTGGAGGCGGGGCGGGGGAGTCGTCGGGCGACGTCGACGTGCGGGCCGATGACGAATCCGCCGACAGCGCGGACAAACCGCGATCTCGTCCCGAACGAGCCGCGCGCCCGGTGCGCGTCGAGCCCGAGATGCCCACCCTGTTCGACCTTTTCGACGACGACCCGATCGACGACGAACCCGAACCGGCGCCCGAGCCCGCACCGCAGCGCGACGACATCGCCCTGCTCACGGCGTACGCCCAGCTCGTCACCGCGCTCGCCCGCACCGCGGCGCAGCAGTCGGCGATCGAGGCCGAACTCACCGCGGCCGACCGGGCCCGCGCTCACGCCGAGGCCGTCCTCGCCGAACCGCAGATCCAGGCGGTGGCCGAGCAGGTCCCGGCCGACCTGGCCGCGCTGGAGCAGCGCTTCGCCGACGCCCAGTCCGCGCTCACCGCGGCGGTGGCGGCCCAGTCGGCGGCCGCCGAGCGGGTCGCGCAGCTCGAACAGCTGGGGACTCAGCTCTGGGGCGAGGTCGAGCGGATCGCGCCCAAGCAGCGCGATTTCGACGAGCTGGCCACGCTGGCCGACGTGGTCGCGGGGCGGGGCGAGAACAATCGCCGGATGTCGTTGCGCTCCTATGTGCTCGCCGCGCGGCTCGAGGAGGTCGCGGTCGCGGGGTCGCTGCGGTTGCGCCGGATGTCGGGCGGCCGGTACGAATTCGTGCACTCCGACAAGGCGGGCCCGCGTGGCCGGCGCGGTGGTCTCGGCCTCGACGTCCGCGACGACTACACCGGCGCGGTCCGCTCCGCGAAGACCCTCTCCGGCGGTGAAACCTTCATGGCCTCACTGGCGTTGGCGCTGGGCTTGGCGGATGTGGTCGCTGCCGAGGCGGGCGGCCTGGTCCTGGACACCTTGTTCATCGACGAGGGCTTCGGCAGTCTCGACGCCGACACCCTCGACGCCGTAATGGGTGTCCTGGACGAACTGCGGGCCGGCGGTCGCGTGGTCGGCGTGGTCAGCCATGTCGACGAGATGCGCCAGCGGATTCCCAGCCGACTGCACGTCGTGCGCGGCCGGACCGGCTCGCACCTTCAAGCAACTGTCGCCTGACGCCGGAGCGCGGCTCACCCTGGGTAGCTGCTGATCCGGCGATGGCTGCGCCCCGGACCTGCGCCGATCGGTCGATGGTTTCACCTCGGGGTGGGCCGATGAGCGGTGGTTTCACCCCGGACCCACGCCGATCCGGCGATGGTTCCGCCCTGGACCCACGCCGATCAGGCGGTCGGTTCGGGCACCGGGTCGGCCCGGAGCTCGCCACCGGCCTTCGGTGCGAACCCTGGCAACCACCCGTCGACATACGGGATCATCAGCTGGATCAGCGGCCCGATGCCGAAGGCGTAGACCAGCGTGCCGATCCCGACACTGCCGCCGAGCAGCCACCCGGTGATCAGCACCGTCGCCTCGATGCCGGTGCGGACCGACCAGACCGGCCACCCGGTCCGGGCGACCAGTCCAGTCATCAGTCCATCGCGGGGGCCTGGACCCATTCCCGCGCCGATGTAGAGCACGGTCGCCGCGGCGTTCACGATCACGGCGAGCACCATCGCCGCCACCCGCGTCCAGAGGGCGTCGGCCTCGGGGATCAGCCACAGTCCGGCGTCGACCGATACCCCGATCACGATGACGTTGCTGACCGTGCCGAGGCCGGGGCGCTGCCGGAGCGGAATCCACGCGAGCAGCACGACGACACCGGTCACGGCGGTGACGGCACCGAAGCTGAGTGGCACGTGCGCGGCGACACCCTGGTGGAAGACGTCCCACGGATCGAGCCCGAGCCCGGCCCGGATCATCACCGCCATCGACGTCCCGTACAACCACAGACCGGTGTAGAGCGCGATCAGGCGACGAGTGAGCATGGGTATCAGCATCCAGGCCAACTGGACCGCCCAAAAGAGCCAATTGCGAGGTACTGGCCTTATTCATCATCAGCCCGGCAATCCAGCGGTCTACTCGGTGTGCGCGCCCACTGTCCGTCCGGCCGCGCGCTCGGCCCGGTGCGCCCCGCCTCAGGATTCGTGCGCGAGCAACCACCGCTTGACGTCCAGTCCCCAGCGGAACCCGCCCAGCGCGCCACCGATCCGCAGCACCCGATGACACGGCACGAACAGCGCCGCCGCATTGCGCGCGCACGCGTTCGCGGCCGCTCTGGTCGCGTCCGGTCGACCGGACAGCCCGGCGTACTCGGTGTAGGTGATCGGCTCGCCAGCGGGCACCGTGCGCAGGACATCCCACGCGTGGGTGAGGAACTCGCCCGAGCGTTGCCGGACGGGGATCGCGTCGATCGCGGCGAGCTCACCCGCGTGATAGTCGGTCACCGCCCGGGTGACCGCGCCGAGCGAATCCCGCTGTCGCAGCTCGGTGGGACGCAACGTGGGGTGGATGACGCGGGTCAGCTCGGCCGGATCAGCGGTCCAGCCCGAGGCGAGCACCGCGCCGTCGGCATCGACGACGGCGGTGAACGGGCCGATGCGGGTGGCGACGGTCGCGACGTCGGCGCGTCGAATGCTGGTGTCGGTCATGATGCTTCGCTTCCGTTGACGGGTCGGGTACGGCGGGGCGCGGCGATCACACCGCGATGTTCGAGCGCCGTCTTCCACAGGTGCATGGACAGGTAGGAGCGCCAGGGCGCCCAGCGGGTGGTGTGATCGAGATCGAGGCCGGCCAGGGTCGCGCCCTGGCGCACGACCAGGTCGGTGCCGAGCAGGATGTCGGGATCGGCGAGCAGGCGCATGGTGACGTAGTCGGCCGTCCACGGCCCGACGCCGGCCAGCGCGAGCAGGTCGCGGCGAAGCTCGGCCGCCGTGCGGCCCGCGTGCAGGACCAGGTCGCCGTCGGCGATCGCCCGCGCGGCCGCCACGATGGCCGCCACCCGGCGGGCGGGTCCGGTCAGCACGTCCGCGCCGCGCTCGGCGACCGCTGCGGGGGTGGGGAACAGCCGGGGGGCCGGGCCGTCGATCCGTTCGCCGAGCGCGGCGACCAATCGCGCGGTGTGCGTCGCCGCGGCTTGGACCGAAATCTGCTGACCGATCATGGTGCGCAGCAACAACTCCGGGCCGTCGAGGCAACCGGGCACGCGAATGCCGAGACCGAACCGATCGCCGGGCACCGCCGTCGCGACATCGCGCAGTCCGGCGTTCGCGGGCGGGACGGCGATGCCGAGACCCTCGTCGATGCCCTCCGGATCGGCGTCCAGGTCGAGCAGGTGTCGCACCCGCGCCACCGTCGGCGCCAGATCGCGCATGTCCCGCAGGGCCAGTTCGGCGCGCACGTGCCCGGACTGGAACGACAACCGAATGGTGGCGTGCCCGTGCGGAGTTCGCAGGCCGCGCGTGTAGACGCCGTCCTCCCACAGCTCCATGCCGGGCACGGTGTGCGCCGACAGGAACCACGACAGCCACCCGGTGTCGATCGGCTCCCGGTACGGCAGACGCAGCGTGAGCAAACCGGGCGCGGCGGGCGCGACCACATCCGAACGCGGTGAGCGCCGCGACTCGGCGCGCATGGCCGTCGGGCTGACCGCGAACACCTCGCGGACGGTGTCGTTGAACTGGCGGATGCTGGCGAACCCCGCCGCGAAGGCGATGTCGGACATCGGCATCTCGGTGGTCTGGATCAGCAGCCGGGCGGTGTGCGCGCGATGCGCCCTGGCCAGGGCCAGCGGGCCGGCGCCGAGCTCGGTGGTGAGCACCCGGGTGAGCTGTCGCTGGGAATAGCCGAGGGTCGAGGCGAGTGCCGGAACGCCGCCGCGCTCGATCACCCCGTCCCCGATCAGCCGCATCGCCCGCGCGGCCAGATCGGCCCGGACATTCCACAGCGGCGAGCCCGGCGCCGCGTCGGGTAGACACCGGCGGCAGGCGCGATACCCGGCCTGCTGCGCCGCCGCGGCGGTGGGGAGGAACGAGACATTGGCCCGCTTGGGCGTGATCGCGGGGCAGGAGGGTCTGCAGTAGATGCCGGTCGTGCGCACCGCGGTGAAGAACTGCCCGTCGAATCGGGAATCCCGGGTCGAGACCGCCCGGTAGCAGCGCTCGAAGTCCAAAGCCGTGATCGTCACGGATTCCACAATGCCCGCAGACCGGACGGGCTGCTAGCGGAAATCGGCCACTTATCCCGGGCCTCGGCGGTCGGAAATTCTCGCGCCGCGCGGCGGCCTCAACAGCAGCGGGTGGTGGGGTTTCGCTCGGCCTCGGCATAGCGGTCGCGCCAGTACTGGCGCTCGCTGGGGACCGGGCAGCCGGGATGGTCGCGTCGCAGGTGATCGACGTAGCGCTGGTAGTCCTGACCGCCGTTGATCGCGCTGTACCACCGGGCGACCCCGCGCGCGCCTGCCCACACCCGCGACAACAGCACTCGCGCGGTCGGGCGCGGCGCCGTGGCCGCAGGGCGGGGGGCGGCCGATCCGGTGAACCGGCCGTCCCCGTCCCGCGACACACTCATGACACGTGCGCCGATCCGGGTGCGGTCACCTTGCCCTCGGCGATCAGCGCGTCCCACTCCTTCTGCACGTCCTTCTCCGCGGCGGTCGAGACGAAACCGCTGGGCGCGAAGATCTTCGACGGCTGCTCCTCGGACTCGGTGCTCGACACCGTGCCCGAGCGAACGGCCCTGGCGCACACGATCGCGCCGACCACGGTGACGATCAGCACCAGCACCGCGAACACGATCGAGAGCGTGCCCTGGATGAAGGTGTTGCGGATGGCGATGTCGACCTGCTCGGGCGTCTTCGCCGTCAGGCAGCCGGTGCCCGCCTCCTTGGCGGCCTGGCACAGGCTGTGCTGCTTCCAGTAGCCGAGCTTGGGGTCGGCGGAGAAGATCTTCTGCCAGGACGCGGTCATCGTGACGAGCAGATCCCAGACCAGCGGAACGCCGGGAATCCAGGCCCATTTCAGCAGTCCGCGCTTGATGATGATGGTCAGCACCACCGTCAGGGCGATCGCGGCGAGCAGCTGGTTGGCGATGCCGAACAGCGGGTAGAGCGCGTTGATGCCGCCGAACGGATCGTTGACGCCCATCAGCAGCACACTGCCCCAGCCCGCGACGACCAGCAGCGAGCACAGCCACGCGCCGACCCGCCACGACGGATCACGGAACTTCCTGAACCCGCCGCCGAAGTTGCCGAGCGCGTCCGAGACCAGGAACCGCGCGACCCGGGTGCCCGCGTCGATCGTGGTGAGGATGAACAGCGCCTCGAACATGATCGCGAAGTGGTACCAGAAGGCCTTCATCGATTCGCCGCCGAGGAACTTGTGGAAGACCTCGGAGATGCCGACCGCCAGCGTCGGCGCGCCACCGGTGCGCGAGATGATCGACTTCTCACCCACGTCGGCGGCCGCGTCGGCGAACAGCTCCGGCGTCGCCGGCGGGCCGGACAGGCCGAGCGTATTCGTGTACGCCGCGGCCTTTTCCGGGGTGCCGCCGGTGAGACCGAGCGGCGCGTTCATGCCGAAGTACAGGTGCTGATCGATGATCGAGGCCGTGATGATCGCCATCACCGCGACGAACGACTCCATCAGCATGCCGCCGTAGCCGATCATCCTGGCGTTGGATTCCTTGGCCAGCAGCTTGGGCGTGGTGCCCGAGGAGACCAGGGCGTGGAAGCCCGACAGCGCGCCACAGGCGATGGTGATGAACAAGAACGGGAACAGGCTGCCTGCGAACGCCGGACCCGTTCCGCTGTGCGCGAATTCGGAGACCGCGGGCGCCTTCAGCACCGGCATCGTGATCAGGATGCCCGCCGCCAGCAGCACGATGGTGCCGACCTTCATGAACGTCGACAGATAGTCGCGCGGGGCCAACAGCAGCCACACCGGCAGCACCGAGGCGAAGAAGCCGTAGGCGATCAGGCACCAGGCGATGGTGGTGCGCGACAGCGTGAACCAGTCGGCGCCCCACTCGGTCTCCGACACCCAGCCGCCGCCGACGATCGCCGCCAGCAGCAGCACGATGCCGATCGCGGAGACCTCTCCGACCTTGCCCGGCCGCAGATACCGCAGGTACACACCCATGAACAGGGCGATCGGGATGGTCATCGCGATGGAGAACACGCCCCACGGGCTCTCCCCGAGCGCGTTGACGACGACCAGCGCCAGCACGGCGAGCAGGATCGTCATGATGGCCAGGATCGCCACGATCGCGGCGACACCACCGACCGCGCCCAGCTCGTCGCGCGCCATCTGCCCGAGGCTGCGCCCGCGCCTGCGCGTCGAGGCCCACAGCACCAGGTAGTCCTGCACCGCGCCGGCGAACACCACGCCGACGACGATCCAGATCGTGCCGGGCAGGTAACCCATCTGCGCGGCGAGCACCGGGCCGACCAGCGGCCCGGCGCCCGCGATGGCGGCGAAATGGTGACCGTAGAGCACCCGCCGGTCCATCGGCATGAAGTCTTTGCCGTTGTCGTAGAGCTCGGCGGGCGTGGCGACATCGTCGCGCGGCTTGGTGATCTTCCATTCGATGAACCGCGCGTAGAACCGGTACGCGATGATGTAGGTACAGACCGCCGCGATGACGATCCACACCGCGTTGACCGACTCACCGCGTACGAACGCGACAATCGCCCACGCGATCGCGCCGAGCACGGCGATCCCCGCGAACACGGCCTTCTTGGCGGTCGTGATCGGCGTGCGATCGACGACACCGACCGGAGGCAAGTCCGGGTCGGTCCGCAGATATTCGATGGTCGCCATGTGCCAACTCTCCTGGTATAACGCGCAGAGCCTCGGGTGAAACATCGACAACGTAGCCGATCGGCCCAGCGCGCCGGACAGGATCACCCACCGTCGCGGCCAAGATGAAATTTTGTTCAGAGTTGGATGGAGCGCTGGCGCGCTCGAGGTCGCGGCCCCTGGACGGCCGCGACCCGCCGCTGCGCGGCGGGCCCCTCCTCGAGGTCGGGGCGTGCGTGGCTGGGAGCGCGGTTACTCGCCCCGGTAGGTGCCGAAGCTCCAGAGGTTGCCCTCCGGGTCGGCGGCGCTGAAACCGCGGGAGCCGTAGTCCTCGTCGCGCAGGTCGCGGATGAGGCGCGCGCCGGCCGCGGTGGCCCGCGCGTGCAGTGCGTCGGGTTCGTCGGTGACCAGGTAGAGCGAGGCGACGCCGGCCGGGCGGGTGCCGAAGGGGCTGTCGTCGCGGCCGGTGGAGCCGAACATGATGCCGCCGCCGCCCGGCCAGCGCAGTTCGCCGTGTTCGACGACGGAAGCGTCGTCGTCCCTGGCGTAGACGGCGACCTCTTCGAAACCGAAGGCGGTGGTGAGGAATTCGATCATGGCGCGAGCGTCGTCGAAGGCGAGGCAGGGCCAGACCGTGGTCTGGGTATTGGTTGAAGTGTCCATGTGTTCAGCCTCCCGCCGCGGGGGCGTTCGGGTCTTGGACGGATGGAATCTCCTCGGCCAGCCAGGTCGTCGGGGCGCAGCCGGCCAGCTCGGCGAAGTCGCGGTTCAGGTGCGCCTGGTCGTAGTAGCCGCAGGCAGCGGCGACCTGGGCGATGGAGACATACGACGGCGTATTCGCCAGCATCCGGCGCGCCCGCTCGAACCGGATGATCCGCGCGGCCAGCTTCGGGCTCGCGCCGAACTCGGCGGTGAACCTGCGGGTCAGATGCTGACGGCTCCAGCCGATCCGCTCGGCCAGCGGAGTGATCTCGCAGGTGCCGCCGGTGCCGACGAGAGTGCGCCATGCCCAGGACAATTCGGGACCGGCGAGGGTGTCGGTGCGGGCGGCGGCGGTGAGCGCGCGGTCGCAGGCGACGAAGCGGCTCGGCCAATCCGCGTGCGATTGCACGGCATCGGCGAGCTGATCGCCCAACGGGCCACCGGCGTCGGCGCATTCGATCGAGATGTCCCACAGTTCACTGGCCGGCATCCCGAACAGGACCCGGCTGCCCAGCGGGGTCAGTTCGATCGCGATGCCCTCCTGGAAACCGGTGTGCGCGATGGTCGCCGGGCTCGCTTGCAGGCCGCTCAGGACACAGCGGTAGCTGCCCGGCGCCTGGTGCGGGTCGGTGTGCTCGACCACGTCGATCGTCGGGCCGATGGCGACGATGAAGGTCATGTGCCGTGACGGCAGGCCCCGGTGCAGGCCGGGTTCGAATCCCGCGAGCCGGTAGCCGATATAGCGGTCGATGAATGCCGCCAATATCGGCGCGGGGGTCGCGGTCACCACCTCCGTGGTCGCCTCCATACGGTCACGCTACGCCGGGGGCGGTGCCGGCGACCAGGGCTGTGGGGCGGCGCGCTGATCGCCACGGCAGGGAGCGCACGGGCTTGGTGGCGCGCAGTGGGTCCGAGGAGCGGGGGCGCGAGGGTGCGGACTCGTGTGGCGCAGTGGGCCCGAGGTACGGCGGGCGGATGGCGATCGCGAGAGTGCGTGCTCGGCGCAAGAGCTCGGGCGGCGGGCGATCCGGCCGGTGTGGCGTGACGCACGCGTCTGCTGCGCCGTCGCGGGGTAATCGTGCTGTGAAGGTGCTCTCCGTGCCGTGCGCACGGCGGTGAGATTTAGCACTCACAGGTCCGTGAGCTGTGGTTACGCGCACTCAGCCGGTTACCGTTGCGCCTTCGCCCAATCTCAGGAGGTGTCATGCGGCGAGTTCGGTACGAGCGCAGCGGTGGTCCGGAGGTGCTCGAGGTCGTCGCGGCCGAGGTGCCGGTGGCCGGTCCCGGTGAGCTGCTGGTCAAGGTCGAGGCCATCGGGGTCACCCTCTCGGCCATCCGGCGCATCAACGGTCCGCAGGAGTTGCGGGCCGAGGTGGCCGGTGAGGTCGTCGCGGTCGGTGACGGAGTGGACGACTACGCGGAGGGGTACCGCGTCGTCGGTCTGTGCGCCGACGCCTACGCCGAGTACGTCGTGCTCCCCGCCGACCAGGCCTCGGCCATTCCCGACGGCGCGTCCGCGGTCGACGCCGTCGCGCTGATGCGCAGCGGTCTGGTCGCGCTCGGCGCGCTCGACACCGCGGCGCCGCGGGAGGGCGAGACCGCCCTGATCACCGCCGCCGCCGGTGGCGTCGGCCACCTCGCCGTGCAGCTGGCCCGCGTCCGTGGCGCGGGCTGGGTCGTCGCGGCGGTGTCCGACGAGGCCAAGGCCGAATTCGTGGCCGGGCTCGGCGCGGACGAGGTCGTCACCTACGACCGGCTGCAGGCCGCCAAGCAGGCCGACTTCGCCCTCGACGGCGTCGGCGGCACCGGTCTGGGCGCCGCGATCGGCGCGCTCGCCGAGGGAGGCCGGGTCGTCACCTACGGCACCGGCGGCGGACTCATCGACACCGAGGATCTGCTGGCCGGCGGCAAGACGCTGTCCGGTTTCCGGATCGGTCGCCTCGCCCAGCGCGACCCCGCCCGCTACGAGGACCTGCGCCAGCAGGTCTGGCAGTTCTACGCCTCCGGACTGCTGCACCCGGTCGTGCACGCCGAGTTCGCCCTCGATGACGCCGCCGCCGCGCACGCCGTCATCGAGCAGCGCGCCAACCTGGGCAAGGTCGTCCTGGTCCCGTGATCACTGTCGGCCCGCCCCGCCCGTGCGGGGCGGGTTCCGGTGGTTCGGCGACAGGTCGCACCGCGTAGACTCTGCTCCTCGTGAGCCTCACCCTCGGAATCGTCGGCCTGCCCAACGTCGGAAAGTCGACGCTGTTCAACGCGCTGACCAAGAACGACGTGCTGGCCGCGAACTACCCGTTCGCGACCATCGAGCCCAACGTCGGCGTGGTCCCGCTGCCGGACCCGCGCCTGGAGAAGCTGGCCGAGATCTTCGGTTCCGAGAAGATCGTGCCCGCCGTGGTGTCCTTCGTCGACATCGCCGGCATCGTGAAGGGTGCCTCCGAGGGCGCGGGCCTGGGCAACAAGTTCCTGGCCAACATCCGTGAGGCCGACGCCATCTGCCAGGTGGTGCGCGTGTTCGCCGACGACGACGTGGTGCACGTCGACGGTCGCGTCGATCCCACCGCCGACATCGAGGTCATCGAGACCGAGCTGATCCTGGCCGACCTGCAGACCCTCGAGAAGGCCATCCCGCGCCTCGAGAAGGAAGCCAAGGTCAAGAAGGACCGCAAGCCGCTGCTCGACGCCGCCAAGGTCGCCCAGGAGTTCCTCAACGAGGGCACCACCCTGTTCGCCGCGGGCAAGAAGGTCGACGGCGAGCTGCTGCGCGAACTGTCGCTGCTCACCATCAAGCCCTTCCTCTACGTCTTCAACGCCGACGAATCGGTGCTCACCGACGAGGCCAAGGTCGCCGAACTCAAGGCCGCCGTGGCCCCCGCCGACGCCGTCTTCCTCGACGCCAAGGTCGAAGCCGAACTCCTCGAACTCGACGACGAGTCCGCCCTCGAACTGCTCGAGTCCATCGGCCAGACCGAACCCGGCCTGCACGCCCTGGCCCGCGCCGGCTTCCACACCCTCGGCCTGCAGACCTACCTCACCGCAGGCCCCAAGGAAGCCCGGGCCTGGACCATCCACCAGGGCGACACGGCCCCCAAGGCCGCCGGCGTCATCCACACCGACTTCGAACGCGGCTTCATCAAGGCCGAACTCGTCGCCTTCACCGACCTGGTCGAGGCGGGCTCCATGGCGGCCGCCAAGGCCGCGGGCAAGGTCCGCATGGAAGGCAAGGACTACGTCATGGCCGACGGCGACGTCGTCGAGTTCCGCAGTGGACTAGCCTCTGCCAGGAAGTAGCAGGACAGTTGCAGCCGTTCCGCGCTTCTGTCAGCCCACATGGAGCGGCACTCAGTAAGTAGTCGGACGTACCGTCTAGAGTTACAGGCATGTCATTCGCAGCACGCACTGAGCCCAGAGGATCGGTCCCCCCCTCAGTAGACTTGCGCGATCCTACGGACGTGTTTGCGGGCCTGCGGGAGCGACTGGGTGCTCGCCTCGGGGTCTCGCAGCCCGCAGATCATGCCGGAATCGTGAGCAGGGCGATCGACGTAATTGATATGTTCAGCGGGTGCGGCGGCATGTCGGCCGGGTTCAAGCATATCAATCAGATCTCGGACCATTCCGCTCCTATGTTCCGTCACGTTCTCGCTATCGACATTGATGAGCCCGCCAATCGGTCCTATCTGAGGAACATCGGATTGACGCCAGTAAAGGCCGATATTCACCAGTTGGCACAGGAACCTGAAAGGCTTGACACGCTGATCGACGGCAGTGGTCGTCGGCCTGAGAATCCCTTGGTTCTAATTGGGTGTGCTCCTTGCCAAGGATTCTCATCCCATCGCAATAGCGCTGGGCCGAACGATCCGCGAAACAACTTATTCATCGATTTCGCCCATATCGCAGCGCGGATGCAGCCGGATTACGTAATCGTCGAGAATGTTCCCGAGATTCTAACGGAACGGTATTGGCCGGTTGTCCAGCGTGCGCGAGAGATTCTCCAAGAAGTTGGTTACTACACTCACCTGACCGCGCACAACATGGCTGAATTCGGGGTACCGCAGGAGCGCTTTCGGGCTGTTTTGACTGCTGCCAGAACGCCGTTCCATGGCCCAGTCCCGACTCGGCACCGCGATAAGTTCAGCACCGTGCGTGAGGCGATCGCGGATTTGCCACCGATCCAGGCCGGATCCACGGATCCACAAGACACGATGCACCGGACGGCTGGTCATCGTGCGTCGACGATTGAGACTATTCGCGCAGTCCCTCGTGATGGGGGTAGTCGTCTGGCTGGCACGGGTCCGAAAAGTCTCCAGACGCTTGCGGAGCGGCAGGGAAAATCCGGCTACGAAGATGTTTACGGTCGGCTTGCGTGGGACAAGCCTGCGATTACGATCACGGCCTACAGCCGGAATCCTGCCAGTGGGCGCTATGTCCATCCTGAGCAGGACCGCGGGCTATCGATTAGGGAGGCGGCGTGCTTACAGAGTTTTCCGCGGGACTATGTTTTTGAGGGGACTCTCGACCAGGCATTCCGCCAGATTGGGAACGCTGTGCCGCCGGTCTTCGCTGCCCACTTGGCAATCAGCGTGCTCGCACACCATGCCCAGGGTACGAGCCAACCGGCGTGGTTGGCTCATGCGGACGCACTGGGTAGCGTCGCAACCGGTATCAAGAAGCCAGTGGGCGCAAGTTTCTCACGACTCATCCCAGCGTTGAAGGCGGGAACGCGGTGCCTGGCGTCCTACTCGACTGAGTCTCTGGCAACCAAGTGCGAGGACGTATGAAACTCACGGCAGTTGATCTGTTCTGCGGCGCAGGGGGTATGAGCCTGGGCCTCCAGAATGCAGGATTTGAAGTCCTTGCTGGATTCGACAATTGGGAGTCCGCGGTCTCCACCTACTCCCAGAATTTCGGCCATGATGCCCATCTAATCGACTTGGGAAGTGCGCAGCCAGAGGACATCCTTCAGTTGATCGGCCAGCCGGCAGGTACGCTCGATTTACTTGCAGGTGGACCGCCATGCCAAGGTTTTTCAATCCAGAGGATTGGTGAGGACGCAGATCCTCGCAACGATCTCGTCGTGCACTTCGGAAGGCTCATTGTAGGTACTCGGCCGAAGACGTTTCTGATGGAGAACGTACCTGGTCTGCTCGGTCGGCGGGGCCGGGATTCATTCGCAAGGTTTGTCAATGTCATCAGCGAGGGTGGCTACGAGTACGACGTGTTACGTGTCGACGCGGTCGAGTTCGGGGTCCCCCAGCGACGCCCCAGAGTGCTGGTTTATGGATGGCGCCGGGGTCTCGATGATCCTGGCCTCCGACTCAGCGGCCTTGCGCATCGGCCCGTTACTGTCGCTGAGGCCCTGGCTAGCCTCCCGCCTGCTGCCGCGCCGGGCACAGTGGACGCAGAAGATCCGCTGCACGTCGAGAGCAGGTTGTCCGAGAAGAATCGTGAGCGCTTGCAGCATATTCCTCCTGGAGGAGGTTTCGAGGACCTGCCGATCGAGTTGCGGGTTGACTGCCACCGCAATGGCGCTTCGAAGATCGGCCACCGCGCTGTCTACGGAAGACTCCATCCAGATCGTCCATCAAACGTTATTACAGCAAGGTTCGACAGTTTCACGAGAGGTCGCTTCGCCCACCCGACAGAGGATCGGAATATCACGCTGCGTGAGGGGGCCAGACTGCAATCCTTCCCGGACGAGTTTAGGTTCTACGGAAATCGCGAACAAATCGCAGCTCTAATCGGTAACGCGGTCCCGCCGCTTGTCGCCGCTCGTGTCGGCGCGGCGATCTCTGACCACATTATCGGTGTGCAGCCAGCTGCAGATAACGTGAATTGAGTGCCATGCCTGTAGTTGAGGAGACATGGAGCGTCGGACTTCATCTATCTGTGAGAATCCTTGGCAACGTTAGTCCGTGGCTAGAGGCAGTTCTACGGGCTGATGGGCTGAGTGACTCAGAGGTGCTCGCTTCACTGCCGTACGACAGTGCTCGCAGTCGGGGGGCGGGTTCAGGTACTCCAGACTCGCGGCGGTATCGCGATGCTAGAGAAGTAGTCCAAAGCATGGGTCTGGCTTATGAGGATCCCTCCAGTGTGCTACGAGTAACGGAACTCGGGCGAGCGACGCTGCGTTGGCTACCTGAATTCAGGCCGTCCAACGCAGCCGCGTTGGGACGTCATGCCGCATATGCTCTGGCCGCTTGCACCCTTCGAAATCCGATGCGAAAGCGGGTAAATTACGGTGCAGGCGTTACAGCACGTCCGTTTGTATATCTGTGGCGGGCGATGCTTGAGCTCGACGACATCATATATTCGGAAGAGATCAACAGAGCCTTATTGTATGCGCTTGACGACGAGGGCCTGGCGTGCGCAATCGAACGAATACGACGACATCGCGCGGATCCTGCTGCAGGCACGCTGCTTGCTGAGGTTGAGACCGGCAGCCGCAAGAACGACCGGCTGATTCCGCTAGTCGCGGCAGGTTCCTTCGGCTTCACATTCATCCAGGATAAACGTGAGACAGGTGAGGCGTTCTACAAGCTACGCCCCGAGACTCGCCGTGTGGTCGAGGCCGCAGCTAAGGCCGATTATCCAGTCCACGAGTACGCAAACGTATCTGAGTATGTTGAGCATATTTCGAAGATGGCATCACTTCCGAAGGACTTGCGATGATCGACGAACCACCGCCCCTTAAATCCATGCATAGCAGCTTTGGCCCACAGACCGAGGTCAAAATTGGCGAGGTCATTGCAACCGCCCAACGCTATGGGGACTCGTCGATTGTGGCACTCGCCGGCGTTCCAGGGACGGGGAAGTCATACGTCGGGCGCATCGCTAGCCAACGGCTCGCCGATGCACCGGAACGCGTTCTTGAGGTGCAGTTCCACCCCTCCAGTAGCTACGAGGAGTTTGTCGAGGGGATGCGTGTCGAGCACGACGGCAGGATTAGTCCCGCAAATGGAGCATTCCTTGAATGGAATGAGCTGGCTGCCGCCAATCCAGACGAAACCTGGGTAGTCCTAATTGACGAGTTCAGCCGCGCGGATGTCTCTGCCGTTCTGGGCGAGGTGATGACATTTGTCGAGGATCGTAGCAGGACGTTCACCCCGACATATAGTCGCCGCCCTGTGCGGATCGCCGAGAACCTGCGCATCATCGTGACCTTCAACCCGACGGATCGCTCAGCTCTCGATATCGATAATGCCTTGCTGCGCCGACTGCGCATCGTTGACTTCCCGCCCGACGAGACTCAACTAGCGGAGATGCTTACTGGTCGACTGTCGGTCGCTGCACTAAAAAGACTGACGCAATTGTTCCCTGCAGTTCGTGCAGCCCACCCAGAGTTGTACGAGCATCAGATGCCGTTTGGGCACGGCATTTTTGCGGAGGTCAACACCGAGGTACCCGACTTGCATGACCTTTGGCAGTCGCGAATTCGTCATATGCTCAGGAGGCCTCTCGTCGCGCCGCACCCGCTCACGAATGCCATAGAGGCGGCATATCCATGGACTGATCCAAAACATCAGGAACACCGGGGTTCAGCGATATCGGCCGGCAATGGCACCGAGGCTAGCACTATCGGAGATCAGTCGGCGTGACAGATGACGTCTCTGTGACTGAGCGAGGTATCGCTCATGTCAGCGCCACGACATGGAGAAGATTGTCCGCCAACGAGACATTCTGGTCGTTGGTCGAACGGAAAGTTATCAACCCCAGCAGCCGCCGTGACGGCTCAGTTACCATTAGCGCGGGCAGCAGCGTGGGACTTGCAAGATGCGGCGACCTAACTGTTCGAGTCCGGGAGAAGGTGCCTGGAGCGCTGGAAGCTCTACTCAGCAGACGCCTCGCTGGAGTGAAAACTATATCGCTCCCTGGAATGTTCACGCATGAGGACACGCTAATAGATCGTGTAGTAACTCTATTCGTAGCTGCAGTCACTCGCTATGTGGAGGGCGGACGAGGTTGGGCTTACGAGAACTTCCGGCGGAAAGGCTCGGTAATTGGTGGCCGGTTGCTGATTAGAGAAACGTTAGCGTTGCGGGCAAGCGGGCGGCCTCAAATCGCGGCATTCGAAAAGCGGCACATCACTCATATTACGCCCGCAAATCAGTGCATCGCAGCAGCACTTCGTGTCACGGAGGACCTGTATCACGCCGGTCTGCTCGGAGAGTCCGCGATAGCTGAGGCCAGGGTGCTCGCACCGTTTTTTCATGACAACAACACAGCCGATGTGCTATTCGGGGCACCTAGGCGGCATGCACAACGTGCGGTTGATCTTGCTGAAACTGTAGGAGGCGAGACCGGACAACTGCTCCACCTGGCGGCCATACTACTGTTCGGCGCAGGCATGGATCCATTGGGAAGTGACGCAGGCCATCTGCCGATCACCTGGTTCATCAATCTGGAGGACGCCTTCGAGGTAGGCGTCCGGGAGGCATTTACTGAATTCCTCAAGGGGGTATGGCGAGTGGAGAAAGGGCGGGATCACGCCTACCTCTTTCCTGCGGTCTCACATCTGAATGTATCCCCTGACCTGATTCTGACTCGGATTGGTAGCCAGACTCGGATTGTTGGAGACGTGAAGTACAAGAACCTTGAAGGGAAACCCAGGGCAAGTGATCTCTACCAGTTGCTTGCTCACGCGACGTCATTGAGCTCTAATACCGCGTTCTTGGTGTATCCCTCGACCAGTTTCGGTCATATTAGCCTTGGGGTATCTACGACGGGCGTCTCAGTTGATGTCTTTACAGTCGACATCCTAAAACTTGACCACGCAGTCGCACGGATCGCCGGGGCTCTGCTCCACGATCTTGGGTCTTGAGGCGTCCGGCGGCTTCCGGATAGTGGGTCATGCGGCCGCCGCGCCCGTCTGTTCGTCACGGTGCGTTATCTGCTCGTCGAGGTGGCGCACCCTCCCAAATAAGGCCAATATACTGGCGACCTATCAGCGCGCTTTCGTACATAAGGTAGGCGCGGAGGCGGCTCACAATCACCGCTGAGGGAGCGGCCAGCGGCCTCGTGGATCGGCTCTCGTGGAATCGGATCTGGGGTCATATCGACATCGACGTTAATCAAGAACTGTTGAAGAAGTGGTGCGGGAGAACCTATTTTAGTCGATTTAGAAACGTCATGGCCTCTATTTATGACCTATCTGCATGTAGAATCGTCCTATGACTTGCCCACATGGCAGAGCATTCGACATGGCCAAGTATGGTTGTGCTGCTGAGTGATTAGAGTGTGAGCAGGTGCTGAGGTTACTCGGTTCCGGAATACGAGTCGACGTGTGAGTGGGGCGTTTGACGTGCAGAAATAGGACGGCGACGTCGTCGAGTTCCGAAGCGGACTAGCCTCTGGGAAGAAGTAGCACCCGGGTCGATTGTGCGGCCGGATTCCTTAGTCGGCGTCGAGCCCCGGATAGTTGCTCGTGCGCGTTCGATGCTCGGTCATTCTAAATGCTAGTCCGGCGCTTCTTCATCGAGGAGGTCTAAGGCTCGCGCGAGAGTGGCGAGCTTAGCTCGGACAAGCGCTGGGCTGTCAACGAGGTGATAGGCGACCGGTCGTCCGCGATCGGCACGCACCGTCCGGACCGAGTCAATCAACGGATGCTGCAGCAAGTCGAGCGTCGCCTCAATATCTGTGGGGTGTGGGCGAGAACCGGTGCTTCCCTCGCGTGCAATCAAGTAGATCTGATCGCTGGTTAGCGCCCCGCGTGTGATCTCATCGGTGTCGCGTGCCTCTTCCGCGAGCACAGTGATGATCTGAGCCAGAAGGTCTATTCGACGTTCGGCACCGGACCAGCGAAGGTCGAGTCGCCGTCGGTCGTCCTCTTTGCCGGTGATTAGACCTAGGTAATGATAGGGCGACAGCGGCGAATTAGCGTGGCGTGCAAGGACTTCCGTCAACTCGGCCGTCGTGATCAGGGCGACACCATTTTGCTCTGCTCGCGTTCGTATCCGCCCTGTATCGAAGCTGGGTCCAACCAGGACGACATGGTCGGCTCGGTGCTTGGCTTGATGCTCGCGCAGCGTATCAAATGATACCGCCCCCTCGTTTACAGATCCTGATCTCGCAGACTTGGCATCCACGATGATTCTCACTGGCTTTAGCTCGTTATTGTCCACAGTCGCCAGTACATCTGTCTTGCCGCCGCCACCGATATGGCGGGCCTCGAAACCGAGAAATTGAAACGCGCGCGCTACGGCTTGCTCGAGCCGGACTGGGCTATCGGAATCCCTGCCCCCGTTCATCAAATCGCGGCCGATGTCCGCGGCCTGCTGTAGCTGGGTCTCGCCCGTCGGTTCGCAGGTCTCGCTCACGCCCGTCTCGCCGGACCCGCTGGTCTCTGCAACGTCGCGTGGTGTTTGCAGGGGATACCGGGCTGCGATTTCCTCACCGAGAGCGGTCGACTGGTAGCGCCAGTTCGCCCGCTCCATGATCAGCCCAGCCGCCATGAGGATCTGAAGGCGTGTTCGGACGCCACCTACATCGGCACGGCGAAGCCCGTAGTTCTCCACGGCCGCGCGAGCGAGATCCGGTGCTCGATCGTGCTCCCGCAGCATGGGGATGATTTCGAGCATGAACAGGTATCGGGTGTGCATTGCAAGCGCCAAGTCGAGCGGCTCTGCCGTCTCCAGCCAAGCACGGGCAGCGGGTGTGGGCTCGTAGACATTTAACGATGTTTGTTCGATCAGGCCGGACTTGGTGAGCGTTGTGAGGATCGCGCCAAAAGAAGATTCACTCACCCCAAAGTGCTTTTCGGCAAAAGTGAGCAGTTGAGCTTTACTAACGGAAGGAGAAGCGGCATTGACCAACGCCTGCAGGGCTTGGACGACGTCGGTCTCTCCCTTGCCGCGCGGCACGTACCCAAGAATCTGATTCCGGGATTCGAGCGCCGTCGGTGTCAGGTCGGCAAGGAGGTCCGCAATGGCGGTTGGTGGGTCTTTAATCTCTACTGGCTGCGCCGGGGAATTATCTACCTCTGTTGGGCCGTCGAGAGCGAGGCTAGATAGCAACTCTTCGCCGCGGTCGGTGAGAGCCACGAGTGTTGCAGTCCGGTACTCGACTGCGCCCATGCATGAAAGCCAAGTCACACGCCGTCGCGCCTGATCGGCCGTGGTCCACATGAGGTCATACCGGGTAGCTGCTGCCTCCATGAGTTCGCGCACCGAGAGTGGGCCTGGTCGAAGGGTGTCCAACAACTCGCCCACATACCTGACGTGGCGGTGGAAGATCGCCAAAAGTGCGGCGTCATCGCCCGACTCGAGCCAAGCCAGTGCCTCGTCAGCGACCGCAACGTGGGTACGGTCGACCGGCTGTACGAACCCAGCGGATGACAACGGCTTCAACGCGTCGCGTAGCGATCGCTCTTGGCCGCTCCCGTCGCTGATCGCGACCGTCAACAGTCCATCGTGTGCGAGGACAGCCTGCAGCAGCTCGCGCAAAATGACGATCTGTCGCCCCCCGCCGCCAGGCAGGTACGGCATAGCCGAGAGACGGGACCTCCATGGCAGTGGCCTGACGACAACTGCGTCGCTCGGCTCGTCAACGCGATTCCCTCTACCATTAAGATCGCTTGGAGCAGCATCCATCAGGATATTATGAATGATCGGTGGCTCTTCTGTGCTCCGATGCGTGAGAACCTCGGACACCCCCCGCAGGTGGTCACGAGTCGTCGTGGAGCCTGGTTCAGGTATCTCGCTTCAACTGCTGGTAGAAGTCTCGCTGAACCTCATCGGATCCCCGGTTAGGGATCGGCGAGGGTCTGCGTGTAGTAGGCGGGTGCGATGAATTGGTGGCCGGAGCGCACGCTCCGGGCGACCTTGTTCCACTGATTCGGCAGAAGTCAGACAATCGGGCCACGAGGAGGCAGGAGCCATGCAACTCCTTCCGCCCTCCACGCCGCCAGACTCTTGCTGCAATCCATCTACGCCGGCCAGATCCGTTGCGGCGGCCGGGTCGGTGAGGGCTTGGACGACGGTTCCAGGCCAGGGATGGGGCCGCAGCCCCACTCGGTCAGGGGAGCGGTCGTGTCGGTCACCGAGCCGCGCATTGTCAGGGTGGGTGCTTAGGCTCGGCGGCATGACGCAGAGGACGACAGTTACGGAATTGGTCGCGCTGGACGATGAGACCCGAGAGCGATTGGAGGCGCTAACTCCCAAAATCGAGGAGCTGGCGGACTTCTACTGCGATGCGGGCCACCCTATGCCAGGCAGCCAACTGGCGTCCGATTTCGAGGCGCTGACCACGCAGACGACTGTGGCAACCATCCCTGTCATCGGGTTGAACGCGCTCGACCACCTGCAAATGGCTGCCAGGGGTGTGCTGCGCGCACGTCAGATCTCGACGTTCTCGACCTTCACTCTCGTTCGGTCGGCGATCACTGCCGCTGGACTCGGCGGGTGGATTCTCGCTGCCGAGACGGAGAAGGAACGGCAGTCCCGGACGCTCTGCGTGGCGTACCACGAGGCAAAGAACAACCGAACTGCCGCCCGTGAACTCGTCAACAACCACTCCGAGCGGGATGCCACGCCGGAGAACGAGCATTACAACACGCGCCGAGACTCCGCGCTCGGCACGATCGAGAAGTTGAACGCTCAACTCGACGCGATTGTGGCTGACGCTGTCCGTATTGGGGTAGGCGACAGCCCGACCGCAGAGACGATCGAGAAGCACATCAAGGAGAAGCCGGCCGACACCGAGATCATCGGCGCTGCCGCTGCTCTCGTCACACCGCACGCGTACTACGCCGACTTCGGCGCCAAGAGCGAGATTCTGCTCCGATGGCGGACTATGAGCGCCCACGCCCACGGGTTGAGTTGGGCCGCGCGCATGTCGGTGGTCGAGGCGACGACCGACGAGGGTCGTCAGTTGTCGATCTGGAACCCACAAGGTGAGGATCTGCTCCAAGGGATACAGGTCGCGTGGGATCTCCTGTACGGGATGACCGATAGGTACATCGAGCTAATGGGAAGGCGTCCGGCGTCGCCGGACGAAGTCAGCTGAGTCCGGCCCTTCTGCTGCCCACGCGCCTTGCTGGTGTCAGTGTCAGTGTCAGTGTCATGTCGGTGTCACGATTCAACCTCAGCTGACACGGCCCGACGCTGGGCGGTGGTCCAGCGCGGATCGATGAACTGGTTGTGTGCCAGCGTGTTCCGGGGGCTGATACTGTCACCGCATGGCTGACGCGGAGGTGTGGCACATGGCAAGCAAGTGGGCTGTCAAGTGGGTCGAGTTCCGCTTCAACGTGTAAGTCGTTGCGCCTGGGGTGAATCGAAGGAGTCAGCTTCGAACCCTTTTCGGTGAGATCTGTCGAACGTCGATGTTCCGTTCGAGATCCGTCGGGTTCTCGAGGTCGCCGGGTACATCGACCCGTTGAGCTGCTGGAGTCCATCGGCCACCCCGCCCACGGCCGCCGGTGGCATCCACACCGTCTCACCCGCACAGGGCATAGTCGTCCGCTGCTGTCGATGACCGCGAACTCGGAATACTCGGAACTCGATCAGATCGGTTCTGCGAGCTGGTCGAGGAAGCTCGCAGCTGCCCGATTGGCTGGCTCGTTGTCGATGTACTCCATGTAGCCTCGCGAAGTGAACTCTCGGCCTTGAAAATTGCCGTGACAGCGGTAGCCGATGATGTATCCGCGGCCGACACCGAAACGTGGAGGCGAGTCGACCGTGCCGTGAACGACAAGGTCCTCGCCCGCGGTCCAAGTGAATCGAATCGGGAGACGCATCTGATTGCCGTACGGGTCGGTCGTGGTTTCGGCAGCATATTCGGTGACCTCGAACCGCACATCCCGGTGCGTCACCCAGGTGGGCTGGTCGACGGAGCGGTGGTACGCCATGGTCAACAGCGGTTCGCCCACTGCATGTACGTCGGCCAGCAGTAGATGTGTGCGGTCGTCTATCGCGATCACCTGGTAGCTGAAGAAGTCGACCGGCGCTTTCGATGCGGCGCTCAGTGGTCGATCAATGAGACCGTGGAGACCGACACAGGCGGCGTATTCGAAGGTGCCGATCCCTGAGACCGCAGTGCGCTCGCCGCCGGCAGCGACCCAGCCGTCGTATTCGACACACAGGCTCAAGTGGTCATAGGCCGGTATGCGCGCGAACCAAGCGACCTGGCCGGTCGCGTGTAGTCGCAGGTCGGCGGTCAATCCAGCGGTCCGCACCGACACCCGGAAGTCGGGATAGGTGCCCTCGATGACGACGTCGCCGCCACCGAAGTCCAGCAGCGAGCCGTCCGCTTCGAGTCGACATTGTTCGGTCATCGAATACGCCCGATAGAAGGCCGCCCCGGGCGCGGCCGTCGACACCGATACGGTGACGGTGTCACGGGGAGTGGTGGTTACCGCGTGGTCATTGTCCAGTGCGGTCGCGCCCGGCAGTCCGGCGATCACCATGGTGCTGAAATATCGATGCGGCTCAGGCAGATCCGGGATCATCACTCCGTAGTGGGTCCACCCGTACCGATGCCCGCCGACGTGCGGCTTCAGCATGCCCGGCTGTGTGAAGGGACGGTTGGTCGCGCGGATCGCCAGTCCGGAGAACCAGGGAAGAACGCGGAATAACGCCGGTTTCGCGGTTCGCCAGAGGATGTTCGGTCGCATGCATCGTGATCCTCCTCGATGTAGGAAATATGCGTATCCACGAGTCGCATATAAATCCGACGATCGCGGTCAGTCGGACGTCCACTCCATCGAAGCCTCCTGCGCGCTGGAGTGCCTCACGAGCGAACATCCGCACATGCCGCCGCCGTCCGGCGAATACGACTGCCGGCCACAGCGCTGTTGAACCGCATATCGGGCATCTTCGAGCTGGCTGTTCAGATGACGAACCGGTCGGTGACGATCGTGTCTCCCTGGCGTCGCATGCTGAGTGCTACCACGTCGCGAAGATCCAGACGAACGTGGCTGTGGTCAGCAGGGAGCTCGTCGCTGCTGCGATCAGGGCTGGCCTGATCGTCGGGCGGGTGAACCAGAGGGTGGCTGCGAGGCCGGAGGTCACCGCGAGGGGGACGAACCAGATGTCGAGCAGCCAGGGGAGTTCCCACTCGGCGGCGATCAGGAGGTTCAGAGTGCCGAGCAGGGTTGCCCAGTTGATCAGATAGCCGGCGCCGATGCCGAGGACTACTTGCGTTATGTCCGTGGCGATTCGGAAGGTTCGTGATCGCTGTCGTAGTGCGGTCGCGGCTGTCCGGTCGTTTGTCATGTGCCCCCCTGGCTCCTGGTGATTCCGAGGGTAGCGGGGGTCAGGTGCCAGAGGCGGTCGGTTGCCAGGTGCTGGCCGGTGGGGTGTCGTGCGGAGTCACTGGGCGATGCCGTGGCGTAGGCCGCCGATGACGTAGGCGCCTGCGCTGTCGGGGTCGAGGGCGGCACGGGTGATCAGGCTGGGGGCCAGCGGGTCGGCGTAGTGATCGGCGATGAAGAGGTGGGTGCGTTCGGGTGGCCAAGTCGACGGCATGCGTCCGAAGCGGCGGGCCGCGCCGCGGTAGCCCCGGTGCACCAAGGTGGGGTTCTGCGCACCCTCGGGGGTTCGGCGCCAGCACTCGGGGACCTGATGACGGGGACGGATTCGGCGCAGAGTTGAACCTGTCACCGTCAGCGATCCGGAGGTTCCGATGTCGAGCAGCATCACCGCCCACTCGGAGCGTCGGGTCACGGTCACGACCGGTGACGGAGTCGAGCTCGCGGTTCGCGAATACGGCAGCCGCTACGCCGAGCTCACCGTGGTCCTCATCCACGGGCACTGCCTGCGCACCGAGTCGTGGACCGATGTGCGCGACACCCTGCTGCGCGATCATCCCGGCGCGCGGGTCGTCTGCTACGACCATCGCGGCCACGGCGACTCGGCGACGGCGCCGCGCCAGACCTACACCCTCGAACAGCTCGGCCGCGACCTGCACGAGGTGCTCGACGCCGTCGCGCCGACCGGGCCGGTCGTGCTGGTCGGCCATTCGATGGGCGGCATGACCGTGTTGACCTACGCCGACCTGTACCGCGCGGAGATCGGCACCCGCATCGTCGGCGTCGGGCTGGTCGCGACCGCCGCGAACGGGCTCGCCGACGCGGGCTTCGGGCGGCTGCTGCGCAACCCGATCATCGCCGTCTTCCAGGCCGCCGTCCGGCGCGCGCCGCGGCTGATGCAGCAGGTGAAGGTGCTGGCATGCAAGGTTTTCGCGCCGGTCGTGCGGGCCGCCGAGTTCGGTGATCGCACGGTCAGCGCGCGGGTGCTGGCGCTGGCCGAGGCGATGCACAACGCCACGTCGATCGTCACGATGGCGACCTTCCTGAGCGCCTTCAAGGCGTTCGACCGCACCGACGCGCTGCCCGTGCTGTCGCAGATCCCCACCCTGGTGCTGTGCGGCTCGGCCGACCTGATGACGCCGCCGTCGCATTCGGTCGCCATGGCCGCCGCCGTCGACTTCGCGGATTTCGTCCTGATCGACGGCGCCGGCCACTCGGTGATCCTCGAGCAGCCCGCGCGGGTCGCCGAGGCCGTCGCGCGGCTGGTCGCCCGGGCGAGCGCCGACCGCCTCGATGTCGAGAGCCTGGCTCTGGCGGCCTGACCTCCGCGCCCGGCTACGCGGCCGGCCCCAGCGGCGGCCGGTGCAGGACGAGCTTGGTGGTGTGGGCTCGGTAGGCCTCGGGCGCGTCGTCCCAGTCCGCCAGCAGGGTCGTGACGGTCTCGGCGGGGAACTCGGTACCGGCGATGAAGTCGAGCAGGTCCGGCAGATGCGGACGGACATGGGACACACCGATTTTCAGCGTCGCGTCGTTGGCGTACATGTGCATCAGCGGCACCTTCGTGCCCGGTGCGAGGTAGTAGCCGACCGGGGTGCAGATTCCGCCCGGCTGGAGGGCGCGCAGGGCCGCGTCCACGCCGGCGGCGGTGGAGGTGGACTCGACGGCGATGTCGTAGTGCCGGGCGGGAAGGTCGGTGCGGCGGAGCTTGCCCTTGGCGATCGGATGCGCGCGGGCGCCGAGTTTTCGGCGATCGCCAGGCGTTCCGGGCGGTGATCGACGTAGTCGACGACCTCGGCGCCGTGCGCGACCGCCAGCCCGGCCGCGTAGAGGCCGATGCTCTGCGCGGCGCCGGCCAGAACGAGCACGGAACCGCCGGGGCGCTCGGCGAGCGGGCCGACGACACAGCGCCAAGCATCGGTGAGATTGTCACTGGCGGCGGCGACGCGCAGTGGGTCGATTCCGCCGGGCACGCGCACGAGCATGTGGTCGGCGAACGGGACGCGCAGCAGATCGGCGACCATGCCGCCCCACGGTCCGCTGGCCGGTCCGAAACCGAACGCGGCCAGCGTGCCGGTGCGGGTCGTCGCGCACTTGGCGGTCAGCCCGCGCGCGCATTCCGGGCATGCCCCGCACGACACCGCCCACGGCACGACCACGACGTCACCGGGGGCCAAGCCGGTGACCTCGGGGCCCACCTCGACGACTTCCGCGACGCACTCGTGGCCGATGCCGAACGGACCACGGAACGGCACGTCACCGCAAATGCTCGCCACCACCGGGTCGATGAATCCGGCACGCAGGCCGAGCTGCATGGCCCGGGAGACGTGCCGGTGGATCGGCATGGTGTCGCCGTCGCACCTGGCGGCGACGAACGGACGGACGAGCGCGTCGCGTGGCCCCCGCAGGACCGGGTCGGGTCGTTCGCGCCAGGCGAGGTGATGAGCACGGACCAGGTGCAGTTCGCGCATCAGCCGCGAGCCTGGGCCGCGAGCGCTTTCAGCTCGGCGAAGCGGATGATGTTGCCCGCCGCGCCCCAGGTGCCCTCGGGCTGTTCGTGGATGAGGACCCAGACTCGGAGCGCGTCGGCCTCGGTGAGAGCGGCGGCGGCGAGGACATCGGCGGTCACCTGCTCGACCAGACCGGCTTTGCGGCGGTCCGACAGCGCGCCCTCCGGGACGGTGGCGTCGACCCGGAAGCGGGGCAACTCGTCTTCGGCGGTGCCGAAGGCGCCGGCAGAGACCTCGGTGATCAGGCACCAGGCCTGGGCCCGGAAGAACGCCGTGTCGGGAGCGCCCTCCCAGATGAGCAGGGTGGTGGCGAGCGTCTTCTGCAACCGCTGCCGGGCCTCACCGGTCAGGACGCCCGCGGGCAGCGTGAGCTGGATCATCGGCATGGGAACGCCTCCGTTATAACGACTGTTATAAATCATGGACGGTACGCTATGACGGTCGTTATGGGCAAGGAGGTGCGGGATGGCGCAGTCGGACGCGCGCGATCGACTGGTGGCCGGTGCCGCCGACATGCTGCGGCGGCGCGGGTTGAACGCGACGAGCGTGCGCGAGCTGGCCAAGCATTCCGGTGCGCCGCTGGGCTCGACCTATCACTATTTCCCCGGCGGGAAATCGCAACTGGCCGCCGAGGCGGTGCGCCTGGCCGACGCGCTGACCGTGCGCAAACTGACCGCCGAGTTGTCGGCCGGTCCGGTGTCCGGTCTGCGCGCGTTTGTCGCCATGTGGCGAAAGATCTTGGTGGACAGTGATTTCCAGGCGGGCTGCCCGGTGCTGGCGGTGTCGGTGGAGGATCAGCCCGACGAGGACGACGAGCCACGCCGGGCCGCCGCCGAGGCGTTCGGACACTGGACGGTCCTGCTCGCCGAATCGCTGCGCGCGCACGGGGCGGCCGAGGGCGCCGCCGAGCGGACGGCCACCTTGATCGTCGCCGCGCTCGAGGGCACTGTCGCCCTGTGCCGGGCGCAGCGCGATATCCGGCCGCTCGACCGGACCGCCGAGGCGCTGGAAAGCGTCGTGCGCGGCGTCATCAGCGCTGCCGCGCACTAACGGAACTCGGCCGACTTTCTATTCAATTATTCGAATCAGTGGGTTCCGGGCGGGCCTTTTCGGAGCTCTTTCCGGTCCCTGACGACAATTCCTTCGTATTTCGGACGATACGTCCGAAGGCGTCGGCGACGGTATCGAGCGCGGTGTCGGTGACGGGTTCGACGAAGTGGTCGCGGACTATTTTCTCGTGGCCGGGCAGGGCGGCGGCCACGGTGCGGGTGCCCGCGGGGGTGAGGTGGGCGACGACGCCACGGCGGTCGTGCGGGTCGGGCCGCCGCAGCACCAGGTCGCGGGACTCCAGGGCACGGACCAGGTGGGTGAGCTGGCCACGGGAGACGTGGACGCGGTCGGCGAGCACGCTCATGCGCAGGGCGCGATGGGGTGCGCGGTGCAGGGCGAGCAGAATCCGGAATTCGGGAAAGCTCAGGTTGTAGCCCTGTTCCAATTGGCGGTTGACGACCTCGTCGAGATCGGACTTTCCGGCGAGGTAGATACGCCAAGCCAGTCGCTCCCGTGGCGTCAGTTCGTTGTCGCTCTCGTTCGCCGAGCGGGAACGCTCGTCCGCCATGGCGCGGATATTACCGGGTTGATGTCGATCACATCGGGTGCGCCGAGGCTATTTGTCCGCACCGCGAACAGTGATGTCGGGGGGCTATTCGTTGAAGATTTTACTATCCCCGGAGAAGGCATTCCGGCCGCTCGGTTGGTGTGCGTCACCTTCGTCTGAAAACCTTTGGCGCAGAGGTGATCTCGAGGAATAAGTCTTCGAAAATCCGTTCAGGACGCGAAATGTGTCGGGTCAGGGGGAATCTGAGATGGGCGCTGATGAGGACTGGGTGCGCCGGGTATCGCAGGCTCTCGCCCCGGTTCGGGTGGAATACGGCACGGAGCCGCGCACGCCGGGGCGGATCGAATCACATCGATTCACCGGCTTCGAGCTGACGATCCTGCGGGCGGGACGCCAGACGCTGCGGCGGCGTGAGTCGGCCGCGCGGGGCGACGAGCTGCTGGTGAGCATTCAGCTCGACGGGACCGGGGAGATCCAGCAATCCGGGCGCAGGATCGCGTTCGGCCCCGGCGATCTCGTCGTCTACCGGGCGAGCGAGTCGTTCCGGTGGGCGATGCACGGCGACTGGGCCCAGGTCGTGCTGCGGCTGCCGGTCGAGGTGTTCGCCGCCAGTCCGGCGTTCTGGGCGGCGCTGCCGCTACACGTCCCGGCCGCGGGCGCGGGCGAGGTGATCGCCCGGTTCTTCGCGGGTGTCGCGGCGCTGCCGCGGCCCGAGCAGGCCGGGCCGCTGGCGGCGGGCGGTCTGGACCTGGTGCGATCGATCGTCGCCGCCTCGGCGCGCCGGACGGTCGTCACACAGGCGCGGGCGCTCTCGCGTGGACAGCTGCTGGTGTTCCTGCGCAGGCACTTCACCGATCCGCGGCTGACCGTCGACGGCATCGCGCGCGGGTGCCTGGTCTCCCGGCGCACCCTGCACCGCGCCTTCGAGACCCTGCTGGGCACCAGTCCGGCCGCCATGCTGCGCCGGATGCGGGTCCGCCATGCCCGTCAGCTGCTGTTGCGCGACCGGGCGCGGTCGGTGGCCAGGATCGCCGAGGCCAGCGGGTTCTCCTCGACGCGGCAGTTCTACCGGGTCTTCCAGCACGAGACCGGCATGACACCGGGGCAGTTCCGCGTGGTGCGGGCGACCTCGGTGCGACTGCCCGCCCCACCCGAACTACCGATGAGCGCGTGAGCAGGCGAGGGCGGCCACCGGGCGGATGTCACCCTCGGCCGGACGCTGCCGCCGTTCGAGTTCGGTGAAGCCGGCCGCGCGAAGCACCTCGGCCAGCTCGTCGACCGGCCAGCGATAGGCCGCGGTCACCTTGTGCGGGAACGTCTCGACCTGTTCGGCGCTGTCGAAGAAGCCGAGCACCAGCCGGCCGCCGGGCCTCAACACCCGGGCGAATTCCGCCAGGACGGCGGGCAACTCGGCCGGCGTGAAGTGGATCAGGGAGAACCATGCGAGGATGCCGCCGACCGAGGCGGTGGGCGCGTCGATCGCGCGCAAGGAGCCGACGCGGAACGCCAGGTCGGGGTAGCGCGAGCGGGCGTGGGCGATGAATTCGGGGACCAGGTCGACGCCGGTGACGGTGACGCCGGCGGCGTGCAGGAGCTGGGTGAAGTGGCCGGGGCCGCACCCCAGATCGAGGATCGGACCGGGCACGTCGGTGAGCCGGCGCAGGACCAGGTCGGCGTCGTCGGGATGCAGGTCGTCGGGGCTGCCGAACAGATCGATGTAGAGCTCGTGGATCGCGGCGTAGGCCGTGCGGACGGTGGTGTCGGACACGGCGTCGACGGTAGCGGGCGGGTGTGACCGGATCGTTGTGTGGATCGTTTGTGGTGTGGGGTCCCGGGTAGTCGAATGGGGAGGAGCCGTTCTCCCCAGTCGTAGACGAAGGGATCAGACGATGCCGATGAAGCCAGTCCGCCGTGTTGCCCGCACTCTGTTGGCGACCACATTCGTCGCCGGTGGTGTCAACGCGTTGATGCACCCGAAACCGCGTGCCGCCGCGGCGACCGCACTCGCCGACCAGAGCAGGGCGACGCTGCCCGATTCGCTGGCCGCGCGGATACCCGACGACCCGGGCCGCCTGGTCAAGGTCAACGCCGTGGCCCAGATCGCGGGTGGTGTGCTGCTGGCCAGCGGCCGCGCGCCGCGACCGGCCGCCCTGGTGCTGGCCGCGACCGTGGTCCCCGGCACCGTCACCGAGCAGGACTTCTGGGCCGAGCCGGACCCGGATCGCCGCGCGGCCAAGCTGGCGGGGTTCCTCAAGGATCTGGGGCTGCTCGGTGGATTGCTGATCGCCGCGTCCGATACCGCGGGCAAGCCGTCACTGGGCTGGCGGGCCAGGCAGGCGCTGTCGCGCCGGGAATCGCGGGTGGCGGCGGAGAGCGCGGCCCTCGTCGGCGCGGCCAAGGTGCGCGGCGCGCACCTCGCCGAGGTCGCCAACGAGCAGGGCGCGCAGCTGGCCGAGATCGCCCGCGATCGGGGCCCGCAGATCGCGGAGGCGGCGCGCGAGCGCGGCGTGCAGCTCGCCGAGGTCGCCAAGGAGCGCGGCCCGGTGCTGGCCGAGGTCGCCAAGGAGCGCGGCGCGCAGCTGGCCGAGGTCGCCAAGGACCGGGGGCCGGTGCTGGCCGAAGCCGCGAAGGAACGGGGAACGCAGCTGGCCGAGGTGGCCAGGGAGCGGGGGCCGGTGCTGGCCGAAGCCGCCAAGGAGCGCGGCGCGCACCTGCTCGATGTCGCCCTGACCCGGGGTGCGCACGCGGCCGACGTCGTGCGTGAGCGGGCGGAGCGATTCGAGGAGGCGGCGCGGGAACGCCGGGCCGCGACCCACTGACGGCCGGACCACGGTGCCGGGGCTGCCCCGAGATCCGTGGTCTGTCACCGGTGCCCGACCCGGCGGAGAATGAACACGGGTCGGGCCGTATCGCCGAAAAATGCACGCCGAGAACCGCGCGAAGTGGGCAATCCACGCGAATCGGGTTTGGCGGGCGCATTCGGCGTGAATACTGCATGTTCGCAGTGCTTTTCGGAGAGTGGGATTCAGCTGATGGTGTCCGGTCGTGAAACGTCCAAGTACGCAGTGCGCGCCGCGGTGGTCGGCGTCGCGATGACGATCGGGCTGCTCGGTGCCGCCGCGCCCGCGTCGGCGCTGCCGGGCTCGGGCTCGGCGACCGGATCGGCCACCGGGTCAGCGGATCTGGCCTCGGGCTCGGCCTCCGGGTCCTCGAGCGCGGGTGCCGCGGGCGCCGCCGGCGCCTACCTGACCTGGCAGTCGGCGCAGTTCATCCAGAAGGCGATCCAGATGCTGCTCGCCGTGCCGCGTAATCAGCTGTAGGGCGGCTACTTCCAGGCCCGTTCCCAGCGTTCCGCCGCCCAGTCCCGCACGTCGGGGCTGAGCGCGATCGCGGGTAGCAGCAGCGCGAAGCCGATGACGAGCACGGCGAGCCGGACCCAGACGCTGAGTTCGGCGACGGCGCGCAGCAGCGCGGGCAGCACGCAGATCGCGGCGAGAACGACCAGGACGATGGCCGCGAGATTGCGGCCGGGGCCGGCGATCAGCGCGGCGCAGGTGCCGAAGCACAGGCCGAGGACCAATCCGCCGACGCCGACGAAGTAGTTGTCCCAGGCGAGCCAGCTCGGGCGGGCAGACCGTTGAGTGACCACGCGGCGGAGCTTAGCGCGCTCAGTCGTGCGCGCGCGGAGGTCTGGGCCACGGGTTTTCCTCGATCCGTTCGACCGAGTGGTTGAACTTCTGCATGAGCCTGCTCAATTCGGCCACGTCGTCGGGATCCCAGTCGGCGACGACGACGCCGATGCCCGCGGCCCGGTGCTTCTGATCGGCGGCCAGCGCGGCCTTGCCCTCGGCGGTCGCGCGCACCTTCCTGGCGACGCCGCCGTCCGGATCGGGCACCCGCTCCACCAGGTTCTGCTTCAGCATCGCGCCGACCTGGCGGTTGATGGTGGAGATGTCCAGCTGGAACGCTTCCGACAGTTCGCGCAGGCTCAGCGGTTCGCCCAGGTCCAGGCGGGTGAGGATGAGGAACGCGGAGCGGTCCAGCGCGAACCCGGGCCTGCGCCGCGTCGTGGTGGGGAAGTGGCGCGAGATCAGGTTCAGCTCGAACACCAGGCGGGTGAACGGGGTGTCGTCGGCGGGGCCGGAATCGGACATATGCCAACTATGTCGCGTGGATCACCGCGAATCAAAATTGTGTACTATACACATGCTGTGTACGGTGCATAATGTGTCTGTTACCGCGGCCGACGTCACGCCGGCCTCTCCCGAAACCCGCGGCGTCACGCCGGCCGTGCTCATCGCGGTGCTCAGTACTGTCGGCGTCGTCGTCTCGCTCATGCAGACGCTCGTCATCCCGATCATCCCGTCGCTGCCCGGCCTGCTGAACACCTCGGCGTCCAACGCCTCCTGGGTGGTCACCGCCACGCTGCTGGCCGGCGCGGTCTCCACGCCCATCTCGGGCAAGCTCGGCGACATGTTCGGCAAGCGGCTGGTGCTCGTCGTCAATCTCGGCTTCATGATCGTCGGCTCGGTGATCTGCGCGAGCTTCTCCTCGCTGCTGCCCGAGATCGTCGGCCGCTCGCTGCAGGGCGCCGCGGTGGGCGCGATCCCGCTGGGGATCAGCATCATGCGCGACGAACTGCCCGCCGAGAAGGTCGGCGGCGCGATGGCCGTGATGAGCGCGACCCTCGGCGTCGGCGGCGCGATCGGCCTGCCGTTCGCGGCCGTGATCGCGCAGAACGCGAACTGGCACGTGCTGTTCTGGACCGCCGCCGGACTCGGCGCGGTGTGCGCGGTGCTGGTGTTCGTCTTCGTGCCGGAATCGCCGGTGCGCACGCCGTCGCGGTTCGACTTCGGCGGTGCGGTGGGCCTGTCGATCGCGCTGCTGACGCTGCTGATCGGCATCACCAAGGGCGCCGACTGGGGCTGGGCCAGCGCCTCCATCCTGATCCTGTTCGCCGTCTCGCTGGCGAGCTTCCTGCTCTGGGGTGTCTACGAACTGCGTCAGTCCGCGCCGCTGGTCGACCTGCGGGTCTCGGCGCGACCGCGGGTGCTGTTCACCAACCTGGCCTCGATCGCGGTCGGTTTCGCGCTCTACGGCATGTCGCTGACCTTCCCGCAGTTGCTGATGGCGCCCGAGGCGACCGGCTACGGCTTCGGCCTGTCGATGGTGGTCGCCGGTCTGGCGATGGCGCCGACCGGTCTGGTCATGATGCTGCTCTCGCCGGTCTCGGCGCGGCTGTCGGCGAAGAAGGGCCCCAAGCTGACGCTGGCCCTCGGCTCGGCGGTGATCGGCATCGGCTACCTGTGCGCGGTGGTGATGATGGACAGCGTCTGGCAGATCGTGCTGTCGGCGGTGATCGTCGCCGGTGGTGTCGGCCTGGCCTACGCCGCCATGCCCGCGCTGATCATGGGCGCGGTGCCGATCAGCGAGACCGCCGCGGCCAACGGCCTGAACTCGCTCATGCGCTCGATCGGCACCTCCACCTCCGCGGCCGTGATGAGCGTGGTGCTCGCGCACATGACCATGCAGCTCGGCCCGCACGTGCTGCCCTCGCGCGAGGGTTTCCACACCGCCTTCTTCATCGCGATGGCGGGCGCGGCGGTCGCGATCGTGCTGACCGCGCTCATCCCGATCCGCAAGGCCGACTGAGGGCTCAGTCCGCCGGGATCGGCGCGTAGACCACCAGCGACCAGTCCCGGCGCGGCACCAGCGACGAGCCGAGCGAATGCACGGTCATCGCGGTCGTCGCGCCGGTCGCCGGATCGCGCAGATACATGCGCGGCCCGTCGAGGCTGTGCGCCCCGGCCGGGTCGCTGGTCCAGAACTTCGTCCACTCGGGCGCCTGCGCGCAGGTCTCGACGATCTCATCGATCCGCTGCTGCGGGGCCAGGCCCGGCCCCATCAGCCGGAACCCGTACACGCACAGGTGCGTCTGGGTATCCCAGTCGACGAGCGCGGTCCTGGCGCGCGGGTCGAGCAGCATCCACTCCAGCATCGAGGCGCCCGCCTCCAGGCCGGGGAACCACTGCCGCCACGCGGCGTTGGTGGCTACCACGTCGAACGTCGGGTGCATCTGCAGGCTGGCCGGATGGGTGATCCCGTCGAGCAGGACCAGGTCGGTCGGTCGAACCAGCGGCAGCGGCACGGACTCGTAGCGCGCGGCGATCGCCAGCGAGATCAGGTGATCGCGCATCACGTCCGGGACGGTGAGCGCGTCGAACAGCGCGGTCAGCGCCTCGAGCGTCGGCGGCCGGGTGCCCTGTTCGATCTTCTGGATGAGCGCGGGCGAGATGCCGGCGACGGCGCTGAGCGCCGCCCGGGTCAGTCCCGCCGATTCGCGGCGTTCGCGCAGGTACCGAGCGATCGGCGGATGCGGGTTCTCCACGTCGGGTGCTCTTTCGGCTAGTCGGTCGCCTTCGGCGTGAACGTGATCATCGACCAGTTCCGCCGGGGCAGCGCGAAATCGAGATTGTGCATGGCCAGGGTGGTCGGCTCGCCGGTCTCGGCGTGCACCACCGTCACTTCCGGGTCGTCGAGGGCGTGCGGCCCCGGCGGCTCGGTGGTCCAGAAATACTCCCATTCCGGCGCCGCGGACAGGATCGCGATCAATTCGTCGATTCGCGCCTGCGGCATCGAGCTGGGGCCCATCAGCCGGAAGGCGTAGACGCTCAGGTGGATGTGGCGCTCCCAGTCGTGGATCACCGCGCGCGACGTCGGGTGCAGCAGCATCCACTCGAGCACGGTGATGCCCGGCAGCAGGCCGGGGAACTGCTTGCGCCACGCCTCGTTCACGGCCAGCACGTCGAACGCCGGATACTCCTGCAGGCTGGCCGGATAGGGCAGGCTGTCGATCAGCAGCCGGTCCGCCGCCGGGACCGCCGGGGCGGTGGCGGGCAGCGGGCTGTCGAAGCGATGCGACAGCGACATCATGATGATGTGGCTGCGGAACAGCTCGGGGACGTCGAGCGCGTCGAACAGCGCCGCGAGGGCCTCCAGGGTCGGCGTGCGGGTGCCCTGTTCGATCTTCTGGATCAGGGCGGGGGAGATGCCCGCGGCCTGGCTCAATGCCGCCCTGGTCAGGCCCGACGATTCGCGACGTTCGCGGAGATATCGGGCGATCGAGACGTGGGCGTCCTCCACCTGGGCGATCCCGCCTTTCTGGCCGTACTGGGACAAACTGGGACAGTCGTCTAGCTTGACCGACAGTAAAGCGTTCGCAAAAATTCTCACAGCCGGACGGGACAGCGCCCGGCTGTCAGTCCATCGCGGCACGGTGATCCAGGCCGGAGTACGCGCTGGTCAAGACTGTGTGTTCCGGAGCGGTACGTGTTCGAAACCACGTCCGCGCCCCGCGCGTGGACGTCGCCGGAGGGGACGGCACGCACGCTGGATGCGCGCCGAGAGCGCGGTAGCGAGCCGATACCCGGGTGGCGCAGGGGTCCACCCGGTGATCGTCTCCCACCCGGCCCGCTCCGGAGCACGCAATATTCGCGGCCCGTTTCGGGAACCGCGGCCGTCTCCGGTTCGTCTTAGAGATCAGAAGACAGATCGAAAGCGGGGGGCGATGACGCTAGTGCAAGCCGAACGTACCGGTCGCCGGGGGCGCTGGGCGCTCGGCATCTCGGGATTGCTCGCGGTGACGGCCGTGGTCGTCGTCGGATTGGTGTGGTGGCAGCACGACTGGGGCGAGCAGTTCCCTGCGCTCGACAGCGAACACCTCGACGAACAGCAGATCGCCCTGGTCGACGTGCTGCGTCGCGAATACGACCGCCCCGGCGCCGGAACGAAGTACGCCGAGGGCGTCGAGGAGGCCTGGTGCGCCGATTTCGTCAGCTGGACGATGCGCGCGGCGGGCAGACCGCTGGCCAATCCGAATTCCGGCTCCTGGCGTATCCCCGGCGTCTACACCCTGACCGAGTACTACCAGCAGGTCGGTCGGTTCACCCCCGGTGACGTCGGCTACCGGCCCCGCACGGGCGACGTGGTGCTCTACGGCCCGGCCAGCCCGCTCGGCCAGCACACCAACATCGTGCTGAAAGCCGAGGGCGACACGATCACCACGATCGGCGGCAACGAGCTGGGCGGGGTACGGGTGCGCACCATCCGACCGGCCGAAACCGCTGATCTGGTCGGTTATGGACGTTTCTGAAATCGATTGTCGCTCAAGACAACTGCCATGAAGCTGGACGGCGGTACCACGCGGGTACCCGTACGATGGAAGCGGTGGCGCCCGGCAGCGCCCCGGCCGACCCCTCCGTCCTGCTTCCCCCTCATCGGCAGGACGGGGGTGTTGTGCCATCAACCGGGGGTTTCCCTGCGTCACGTACGGTGTCCGATGTGCGCGCGAAGGTGACCGAGCAGGCTCGACGAGACCCGAAGTGGATCGAGTACGCCGATTTCGGCGAGCGCTTCGTCGCCTACGCGGTGACCGAGGAGCGCATCGCCGCCGCGGTGGCGGGCATGACCGGCCGCGGCGTGACGATCGGCCCGTTCTCCCTCGGCCCCGCCGGACTCGCCGGCTTCGTCGCCGAGGGCACCCTCGGGACACCCGTGGTCACCCGCAATTCCGGTGACGCGCTGGCCTTCGGTGTCCGGATACCGCTGACGCTGGCGGTGAACCTGGTGCTCGGCGGACGCAAGCTACGCCTGGCCGCCGTCGTCGAGATCGGGCTGACGCTGCACGCGCGCACCGCGCAACCGCTGCTGGTGGTGATCGACGTGGCCCCCGTGACCGCCAAGGACGTGAGCTTCACGCTGCGCGCCGAGGCCATCGACACCGCCTGGGAGATGCTGCTCGACCCGATCGCGGGCCTGGTGCAGCGCGAGGTCGCGAACCGGGTGAACGCCATCGTCGGCGACCCGAAGGTCCGCTCCGAGCGGGTCTTCGACATCGAGGCCATCCTCGACGGCTACCGCTCGCCGCATCGCAACGACACCGTCTTCGAGTGGATCGACTTCCGCGAGTTCGGCCTGCGCTTCTTCACCCACATCGTCACCAGGGAACGCGTGCACGACGTGGTCGCGCAGATGGCGGGCAGCGAGATCGTGGTCGGCCCGCTCTCGGAGGGTCCGCGGGGCGCGGCCACGGTGACCGTGCGCGGCGCGATCGAGCAGGCGCGCGTGATCGACCGCGGGATGGGCGCCCCGGGCGATCCCCGGGTGTTCGACATGACGCTGCCCGTCGGCCTCGACATCACCGTCGACGTGCTCAAGGCCAATCACTACCGCGCCGACCTGGAGATTCCGCTGGTCCTCACGGCCAGGGCCGCCGAGCCGCTGCAGATCGTCATCGACGTGCCGCCGCCCGCGCTCGAGGACATCTCGATGGAATTCACCGCAAAGGGGCTGCGCGCGGCCACCCTGGCCCGGCTGGCCGGGATCAAGAAGCAGGTGATGGCACAGGTCGTCGCCGTGGTCAGCACCGAGCTGGCCGATCCGTCGGGCCGCACCATCGACGTGGGCGCGGCCATCGACAGCGCCACCTGACCTGTGTGACAGCTGGGACGAAAGTGACCTTTGGTTCTGGCGGTTCCCCTGTGGTTGTGGTGAAATGAGTGCACGTTCGAGGCTCCCGGCGCGCGGGATTCGGGGAAGGCGCGCCGGGCACGCTGCCGGTTGAAGGTCGGGTTGCGCGAAGGAGCTCTGCGATGCGTTCTGTTCCGGTGACCCGGCGGGAGTTCTTCGGCTTCGCCGCTGCCGCGACCACGGTCGGGCTCGGCCTGGCCGCCACCTCCGCCGCACCCGCGGCCGCCCAATCCTTCGGCACCCTGGTCGATTACGCCGCGGGCGTGCCCTCGGCCGAGGCGATCAGGGACGCGGGGCACATCGGCGTGATCCGCTACGTCTCCGACCGCAGGCCCGGCGCGGAGTGGATGGCGGGCAAGCCGCTGCTGGCGGCCGAGGTCGAGCAATTGTGGGCGGCCGGGTTGTCGATCGTGTCGAACTATCAGTTCGGCAAGGGCCCGACGGCCGACTGGCGCGGCGGCCTGGAAGCGGGCAAGCAGCACGCCGAGCGCGGCTGGGAATTGCACACCGCCGCCGGTGGTCCCGACACCGCGCCGATCTACGCCTCGATCGACGACAACCCCTCCGAGGAGGAGTTCGACGAGATGATCGCGCCCTACATCGAAGGGTGGCAGTCGGTGCTCGGCGCCGATCTCGTCGGCATCTACGCCAACACCCCCACCATCGACCGCGCGCTCGACGCCGGGCTGGGTTCCTGGTTCTGGCAGCACAATTGGGGCACGCCGAAGGGCTATGTGCACCCGGCCGCCCAGCTGCACCAGTTCGAGATCGACAAGCGCGATATCGACGGCATCGGCGTCGATCTGAACCGGGTGCTGGCCACCGACTACGGCCAGTGGTGAGCTAGGTCTGGCAGTGGCAGGTCGGCGCGAGCCGGAGATCCGGCTCGTCGTCGGGGATGACCCGCAGCGCGGCCCGGCCTTCGGGTTCGGCGAGCACGCCGCGCCACGACAGCAACGACCAGCGCGACAGACCCGACAGCGCCGAACCCAGGCTCGCGAACGAGCCCGAGGAGATCGCCGACCCGAACGAGCCGACCGAGCCGATCGAGAGCACCGAGCCGACGCTGCCGATCGACAGGATCGAATAGGCCGAGCCGATCGACAGGATCGAACCCTCGGATCGGTAGGACAGGATGGAACGGCTGGACCGCCTGCTGCGGATCGACCGAGCGGCGCGGGATGAACCTTGCGTGGTCGCCATGGTTCTCGGTCTACCACATCGCGATGCCCGCGGGAACCCGCCGACAACGACAGAGCCCGGCCGGTTCCCGAGGGAACGGACCGGGCTCGGTGCGTCGCGGACCTAGACGGTGAAGAAGCCCAGGGTCGGCATGAAGGTGCAGGTGCGCGGGGCGGCGCCCTCGGCCTGCGTGGTCAGCGAGCCGGAGACGACGGCGACGACGCGACCGTGGCCGGTGCTGGCGATGGCCGAGAGGGTGGCCGGGCCGCCGGGGTTGATCTTGGCCTCGTCGGTCAGCGTCTGGATCGCGGACTGGCGGGTGTCGAGGTTGAGCCACTGCACCGTCATCGGCGGGTTCTGCTCGGCGGTCGGCGCCTTGGTGCCGAGCGCGGTGAACACGAAACCGGCCTGACCGGCGGCGACGCCGGGCGGGGGCAGCTGGGCCGGGCCCGCGACCGCGAGCGCGGTGCCGACCGAGTCGGCGCCGTCGCCGATGCAGCCCTTGCCGATCGTCGGGTACAGGAACTGCGCGATGACCGGGCCGTCCTGCGGGATCTCCGGGCCACCGCCGCCGCTGCCGTCGAGGAAGGTGATGATCCGCTCGAGCGTGGACTTGATGGCCGGCGGCAGGTTCAGGGTGGCCAGCAGGGCGCGCGCCTGATCGAGCAGCGCGGTCTGCGGGCTGGCGACGTCGGCGGGGCCGGCGATCAGGCCCGCGACGGCGGGGGCGAAGGCGGCCAGCGCGTCGACCGGGACGCCCTCGGGCACCATCGGAACGCTGATCGGCGCGGCCTGCGGAGCAGGTGCCGGAGCGGCGATGGTCGACGCCGGCGCGGCGAGCATGGCGCTTGCCGCAATGGCGAATGCGGTCGTTGCGATCCGCGATCCTCGGCTACGAAGCACTTGTCCAGCCGTCCTTACCTCGGTGTTGCGATGGGGCGAGGGGTATCGAGCCCTTCGATGTCGGGGTCACTCTAAGGACATCGCTGCCGTGTTGTACAGCCGCCCGGCCGCTGGCGGCGAACCGGCGGCCGTGTTCATCGACGCTAACCCCCGTTGGTGTTACAGCTGGGGATGTTGATGCAAATGTTACCGATGGTGTCGCGCGCCCTCGCGCGAACCCGTGCGCGCGGCTGTCCGTGGTCGCCCGGTTAAGGTGAGGAAAGCACCGCGACGCCGCCCACTCGACCGAAAGCCTGGCATTGAACCGACACCTCCGATGGGCTCTCGCGCTGCTCGGATTGTCCGTGCTCGCCAGGCTGGGCTGGATGCTGTTCGCGAAGAACGGCCTCAATGTCGTCGATCTGCACGTGTATGTGGACGGCTCGGCCGCGCTGCTCACCGATCGCCTCTACGACTTCACCTACGCGGAGAAGACGCCGGACTTCCCGCTGCCGTTCACCTATCCGCCGTTCGCCGCGCTGGTCTTCTTCCCGCTGCACTATCTGCCGTTCGCGGCGGTCGCCGTCGGCTGGATGCTGGCCACCGTCGCCGCGCTCTACGGCGTGATCCGGATCAGCTTCGAACTGCTGCTCGGCGCGGAGCGGGCCAAGCGGACGCGGTGGATCACGGCCGCGGTCGGCTGGACGGCGCTGGGCGTCTGGCTGGAGCCGGTGCGCACGACCATCGACTACGGCCAGGTCAATGTGTTCCTGGTGTTCGGCGCGATGCTGGCGGTGCGCAGTGCGCGGTGGTGGATCTCGGGCACGCTGGTCGGCGTGATCGCCGGCATCAAGCTGACGCCCGCGATCACCGGGCTGTATTTCGTGGCCCGCCGCCGCTGGGCGACGGTGCTGTGGTCGGCGGCGGCCTTCGGGCTGACCGTCGCTGTGAGCTTTCTCATCAACGCGCACGAGGCGAAGCGGTACTTCGGCACGCTGCTCGGGGACGCGGACCGGATCGGGCCGGTGGGGTCGGTGTGGAACCAGTCGCTGCGCGGCGCGCTGAGCCGGATCCTCGGCTACGACGTGCAGTCCGGGCCGTGGTGGCTCGCCGCGGTCCTGGTCACGGCGGTGCTGGCGGTCCTCGCCTGGCGCACGCTGGGCCCCGACGACCGGCTCGGCACCCTGGTGCTGGTGCAGCTGTTCGGCCTGATGATCTCGCCGATCTCCTGGTCGCACCACTGGGTCTGGCTGATCCCGACGGTGCTGTGGCTGCTCTACGGCCCGCTGCGGGAGCAGCGCGTCGCGCGGATCATCGCCGGATTCTGGGTGCTGACGATGCTGATCGGCGTGCCCTGGGTGCTGTCGTTCGCACAGCCGACCATCTGGACGATCCCCCGGCCGTGGCCGCTGGCCTGGCTCGGCGCGGTCGACGTGATCGGGGTGTTCGTGCTGCTCGGCTGGCTGATCTGGCACGGCCGCGACACCCTGCGCGCGCAGGCGCGTGGGCTGGGTCGCCGGGCCGAAGTGCCCGCCGCGAGCTGAGGTTTCAGCCGCCGACGAGGTCGTCGATGGTGTGCGCCATGGTCGTGTCGTTGGCGGTGAGGCCGCCGGCCGAGTGTGTACTCAGGGTGAATCGCAGTGTGCGCCATCGGATATCGATGTCGGGATGATGATCGGCCGCCTCGGCCGCCGTGGCGACCTTGCGGACCAGTTCGATGCCGGCCGGAAACGACTCCGCCTGCACCGTGCGGGTGATCGCGTCGCCGTCGCGTGACCACTGCGGGAGGGTGGCCAGGGCGATGGTGATCTCGGGATCGGAGAGCAACGCCGGTTTCGGAGTACCCATACCTGCAGTTCTACGCCTGCTTCGGGCGGCACGCATCGCCCGTGGTCATCCGCCTCAGGCCGCACGCGCGTGTTTGAGCGCCTTTTTGAGATCTTTACCGCACACTCCGGCGGCCTCGGCCTTCTTCATGCGCATGATGACGACGGGGCATTTGAAGCAGCGCGTCTTCTTTCTGCAGCACTTTTTCTTCGGCTTCAGGCTCGACACCTTCTTCGCCTTCACCTTGCCCATGAGGGTTAGCGTACCCTAAGTACAATGCCTGACACGTGCGTGCCACTCCGGTACCGGTAGGGTGTAACAGGCCGCGATGCCAGATGAATGCGCGCCAATACACCAACAGCAGGAGGATTGAGGCGTGTCGTCTACACGCGATTTTCGCAACGTCGCCATCGTGGCCCACGTCGACCACGGCAAGACGACGCTGGTCGACGCCATGCTTCGTCAGTCGGGCGCGTTCGCTGAGCGAGCCGAACTGGTCGACCGGGTCATGGACTCCGGAGATCTGGAGCGCGAGAAGGGCATCACCATTCTCGCCAAGAACACGGCGGTCCACCGCCATCACCCCGACGGCTCCGTCACCGTCATCAACGTGATCGACACCCCCGGCCACGCCGACTTCGGCGGTGAGGTCGAGCGCGGCCTGTCCATGGTCGACGGTGTCGTGCTGCTCGTCGACGCGTCCGAGGGCCCGCTGCCGCAGACCCGGTTCGTGCTGCGCAAGGCGCTCGCGGCCAAGCTGCCGGTGATCCTGGTCGTCAACAAGACCGACCGCCCCGACGCCCGGATCGAGGAGGTCGTCGAGGAGTCGCACGACCTGCTGCTCGACCTGGCCTCCGACCTCGACGACGAGGCCGCCGAAGCCGCCGAGCTGGCGCTGGACCTGCCGGTCCTGTACGCCTCCGGCCGCGAGGGCAAGGCCTCCAAGGAGCGTCCCGAGAACGGCTCGGCGCCCGACGCCGAGAACCTCGACGCCCTGTTCGACGTGCTCATGGAGAACATCCCGGCGCCCAAGGGCAACCCGGAGGCGCCGCTGCAGGCCCACGTCACCAACCTCGACGCCTCGGCCTTCCTCGGCCGTCTCGCCCTGGTTCGCGTGCACAACGGTGAGCTGCGCAAGGGTCAGAACGTCACCTGGATCAACGCCGAGGGCGCCAAGCAGGTCAAGATCACCGAGCTGCTGCAGACCATCGGTGTCGAGCGTCAGCCGGGCGAGGTCGCCGTCGCCGGTGACATCGTCGCGATCGCCGGTATCCCGGACATCATGATCGGCGACACCCTCGCCGACACCGAGAACCCGGTCGCGCTGCCGCGTATCTCCGTCGACGAGCCCGCCATCTCGGTGGTCATCGGCACCAACACCTCGCCGCTGGTCGGCCGGGTGCAGGGCCACAAGCTGACCGCCCGCATGGTGAAGTCGCGCCTGGACCAGGAACTGATCGGCAACGTGTCGCTGCGCGTGCTCGACATCGGCCGTCCCGACGCCTGGGAGGTGCAGGGCCGTGGTGAGCTGGCGCTGGCCATCCTGGTCGAGCAGATGCGCCGCGAGGGCTTCGAGCTGACCGTCGGCAAGCCGCAGGTGGTCACCAAGACCGTCGACGGCAAGGTGCACGAGCCGTTCGAAGAGCTGACCATCGACTGCCCCGACGAGTACCTGGGCGCCATCACCCAGTTGCTGGCCGCCCGCAAGGGCAAGATGGTGCAGATGAGCAACCACGCCGCCGGCTGGGTGCGCATGGAGTTCATCGTCCCGTCGCGTGGCCTCATCGGCTTCCGGACCGTGTTCCTCACCGAGACCCGCGGCACCGGCATCGCCAACGCCGTCTCCCACGGCTACGCGCCGTGGGCCGGTGAGATCCGCGCCCGCCACACCGGTTCGCTGGTGTCGGACCGCGCGGGCACCGTCACCCCGTTCGCGATGATCCAGCTGGCCGACCGTGGTCAGTTCTTCGTCGAGCCGGGCTCGGACACCTACGAGGGCATGGTCGTCGGCATCAACCCGCGTGCCGAGGATCTCGACATCAACGTCACCCGCGAGAAGAAGCTGACCAACATGCGCAGCGCGACCGCGGACACGTTCGAGACCATGGCCAAGCCGTTGCAGCTCGACCTGGAGCTGGCGATGGAGTTCTGCGCCGGCGACGAGTGCGTGGAGGTCACCCCCGAGGTCGTCCGTGTGCGCAAGGTGGTGCTCGGCGCCAACGAGCGTGCGCGCGACCTGTCGCGCCGCAAGGCCCGCGACCGCGCGGTGAGCAACTCCTGATCAGGTTCTGACAGTGGGACGGTACTTCGGTACCGTCCCACTGTCGTTTCCGCAGAGACCGGTGCCGTGATCCGGACAGATGGGCGAGGTAGGGTGCCAGAGTGAGTTCGGGGGTCAGACGCGCGAGGTGGCGCGTGGCGGTGATGGTGATGACGGCCTCGACGGCGGTCCTCGCCGGTTGCACCGCGAATCCACCGCCGCCGATCGAGAGCACCGATTCGCCCAAGACCACCCAGGCCAAGCCGGGGAAGAACACGGTCGTGGTCGCGATCGACGACATCGGCATCGGGTTCAATCCGCATCTGCGCTCGGATCAGTCGCCCGCCACCAACGCGGTGAGTTCGATGGTGCTGCCGAGCCCGTTCCGGCCGGTGGCGGCGCAGGCGCATCCGGCCGTGGTCGACTGGGTGCCCGACGCCTCGCTCATCGAGTCGGCCGATGTCACCGCGCAGGAGCCGTTCACGATCACCTACACGCTGCGCAACCAGGCCAACTGGTCCGACGGCGCCCCGATCGCGGCCGAGGACTTCCGGTTCCTGTGGCAGCAGATGACGACCCAGCCCGGCGTGGTCGACCCGGCCGGCTACCGGCTGATCTCGGACGTGGCGTCGTCCGGGGGCGGCAAGACGGTCACCGTGACGTTGACCCAGCCGTATCCGGCCTGGCGCGAACTGTTCTCGAACCTGCTGCCCTCGCACCTGGTGAAGGACTCGCCGGGCGGGTTCACCAGCGGCCTGGTCGACCGGATTCCGGTCTCGGGCGGCAATTTCACGATCAAGTCGGTCGACCGCGGGCGCGACGAGATCCTGCTCGAGCGCAACGACCGCTTCTGGGGCACCCCGGCCGCGCCGGACCAGATCCTGTTCCGCCGCGGCGGTACGCCTTCGCAGCTGGCCGAGTCGCTGCGCACCGGCGACGCGCAGATGGCGCTGGTGCACGGCGGCGTCGCGACCCAGGCCCAGCTCGCCGCGATCCCGTCGGTGCGGACCACGATCATGCCGCAGGCCCGCGAGCTGCAACTGGCGCTCAACGGCCGCTCGGGTGACCTCACCGACGTGCGCGTGCGCAAGGCGGTGCTCGCGCTGCTCGATCCCGCGCTGCTGGCCACCGTCGGCGCGCAGACCGGCGGCTGGGTGGAACCCGCACGCGCCCAGGTGCTCCCGCCGTCGAGTCCCGGCTACGTCCCGACCGCGCCGCCCCGGCTGAGCACCGAGGAGGCGTTCGCGCTGCTGGCCGAGGCCGGTTTCGGCCGCGCGCCGGAGACGCCGCAGACCGGCTCGCCGACCTCGCCCGCGCCGCGCCCGCGCTCGGTGGCGCGCAACGGCAAGGGTCTGTCGGTGCGGATCGGCGCCGTCAACGAGGACGCGGCCGCGCTGGCCGTGGCCAATACCGCCGCCGACCAATTGCGCAGCGCGGGCATCGATGCCACCGTGCGCGGCGTGCCCGCCGACGAGCTGTACGGCAAGGACCTCACCGAATCCGCGATCGACGCCATCGTCGGCTGGGAGCTGGCCGGGGACGACCCCGCGACGGTGCTGGCCTCGCGCTACGGTTGCGCCCCGCCGGAGCTTCCCGGCGCCGACAGCAAGGCGCTGGCGGCGGCCGAGGCCTACCGCAAGGCGCCCAGCAACATCGGCGGCGTGTGCGACCCGACCCTGCAACCCTCGATCGACGAGGCGTTGCGCGGGGTCGAGGTGCCGCGCGTGCTGGCCGAGGCAGAGCCCAAGCTGTGGGAACTGTCGACGGTGCTGCCGATCGTGCAGGACAACGTCGTCGCCGCGGCGGGCCCGCGGGTGGACGGCGTCTCGCTGGCCGGTGCGATCCAGGTCGGCATCTTCGCAGACACGGCGCAATGGCGGAGGATCCCGTGACGCATTCGACCCGCGAGACCGGCGGCCTGCTGCTGGTGCACGCCCACCCCGACGACGAAACCCTCACCACCGGTGGCACGATCGCGCACTATCGCAAGCGCGGCCGTCCGGTGACGGTGGTGACCTGCACCCTCGGCGAGGAGGGCGAGGTCATCGGTGCGCGCTGGGCGGGCCTGATCGCCGCCGAGGCCGACCAGCTCGGCGGCTACCGCATCGCCGAACTCACCGCGGCGCTGGACGCGCTGGACGCGGGCGCGCCGTGGTTCCTCGGCGGCGCGGGCCGCTGGCGCGATTCCGGCATGGCGGGCACGCCGTCGGCCGCGCATCCACGGGCCTTCGTGAACTCCGGCGACGCCGCGGTCGAGGCGCTCGTCGAGGTGCTGCTGGAGCTGAAGCCGAAGGTCGTGGTGACCTACGATCCGCGCGGCGGCTACGGCCACCCCGACCACATCCGCGCGCACGAGATCACCACCGCGGCCGTCGCGGCGGCGGCCGAGCGGGGCTGGGACGTGCCCAAGTTCTACTGGACCGTCACCGACGGCGACCTGCTGCGCCAGCACACCGCCGCGCTGGCCCGCCGCACCGTCGACGAGTTGCCCGGCGCGCTGCCCGCCGGTTGGCGGTTGCCGGTGGAGGCCGAGCTGGCCGCCATGTCGACGACGGGCGTGACCACCGTGGTCGACGTCTCCGACGCCGTCTCGGCCAAGCGCGCCGCGATGCGCGCGCACGCCACCCAGGTGACCGTCGCGCCCAGTGGCCGGGAGTTCGCCCTGTCCAACAACATCGCGTTGCCGGTGCTGCCGGAGGAACACTTCACGCTCGTGCGCGGTACGCGCGGCCAGGTGGGCGCCGACGGCTTCGAGCACGACCTGTTCGCCGGCCTCGACTGAGTCGCTAGCCACGGGGTTGCCGTGCCTGCCGGGTGGGTCGACCGGTAGGTTTCCGATGTCCGCGTATCCGGGTGTTCTCAGCACAAGGGGTGGCGTCATGACCGTAGTGGGTGATCGGCCGGAACTCGAAGACGAGGACGCGGGTTACCACAAGTCCCTGGGCAAACGGCAGCTGATGATGATCGCCATCGGCGGCGCGATCGGGACCGGGTTGTTCCTGAGTTCCGGTGGCAGGCTGGCCAGTGCGGGGCCGTCGCTGTGGATCGTCTACGCCGTCTGCGGTGTGTTCGTGTTCTTCATCCTGCGGGCGCTGGGCGAATTGGTGCTGCACCGGCCGACCTCGGGCTCCTTCGTCTCCTATGCCCGCGAATTCCTCGGGGAGAAGGCGGCTTTCGTGGCCGGCTGGATGTACTTCCTGAACTGGTCGATGACCGGCATCGCCGACTCCACCGCGATCGCGTTGTACTTCCACTACTGGTCGCCGCTGACGGTGGTGCCGCAGTGGCTGCTGGCGCTGATCGCGCTGGTGATCGTGCTCATCGTGAACCTGGTGAGCGTCAAGGCCTTCGGGGAGATGGAGTTCTGGGCGGCGCTGGTGAAGGTGACGGCGTTGTGCGCGTTCCTGGTCGTCGGCACGGTGTTCCTGCTCGGCCGGTTCACCGTCCGCGGCGAGCCGACCGGGCCGCCGATGATCGCCGAGTACGGCGGGCTGTTCCCGACCGGCATCCTGCCGCTGGTCACCGTCACCTCGGGGGTCGTGTTCGCCTACGCGGCCGTCGAGCTGGTCGGCACGGCGGCGGGAGAGACCAAGGACGCCGAGAAGCTGATGCCGCGGGCGATCAATTCGGTGATCCTGCGGATCGCGGTGTTCTACGTGGGGTCGCTGCTGCTGCTCGGACTCCTGTTGCCCTACACCGCCTATCACGCGGGCGAGAGCCCGTTCGTCACCTTCTTCGCCGCGCTCGGCGTGCCGGGAATCGGTTCGCTGATGAACATCGTGGTGCTCACCGCCGCCTTCTCCAGCCTCAACGCCGGGCTGTACTCGACCGGCCGAATCCTGCGCTCGATGTCGGTGCGCGGCAGCGCGCCCCGGTTCACGGCCGTGATGAGCAGCCACGGCGTGCCCTACGGCGGCATCCTGCTCACCTTCGGCATCGCCCTGCTCGGCGTGGTGCTCAACGGCGTCGTCCCCGATCAGGCGTTCGAGATCGTGCTGAACCTGGCCTCGCTGGGCATCCTGGCCTCCTGGGGCACCATCGTGCTGTGTCAGTTGCAGATGTGGCGGCTGTGGCGACAGGGCCGGATCGAGCGCCCCGCGTTCCGGATGATGGGCGCGCCCTACACCGGCCTGCTGACGTTGGCGTTCCTGTTCACCGTGCTGGTCCTGATGGCGATCGACCGGCCGGTGGGCACCTGGACGGTGGCGAGCCTGGTGCTCATCGTGCCCGCGTTGCTGATCGGCTGGCGCATCGCCGGGCCACGCGTGCGGGCGGCCCGGTCGACCGGTTCGGCCGAATAGACTCGCCCCCATGGTGACCGACTCCGCTCAGCCCGCAGGCACGCCGACCGCCGTGCTGCGGTCGGTGCGTCTGCCCGCCCGGTTCGACCCGGTGATCTCGGGGTTGATCGTGGTGCTGCTGCTCGTCGACGCGCTGATCACGCTGGCCGTCGAGGTGCTGTTCCTGCCGCTCTACGTCGGTGCCGTCGCGCTGCCGGTGGCGGCGCTGCTGGCCGCCCCGATCAATGTGGCGCTGGTCTACGGGATGGAATCGGTGACCTCCCGGCTCGGTTTCGCCTTCGCGCCGATCGTGGTGTGGGTCTTCGGATTCCTGGTGGCGGCCTCGCGCGGACCCGGCGGCGACGTGCTGCTCGGCAGCGACGGTCGCACCCTGCTGCTGCTCGCCTGCGGGGTGCTCGCGCCGGCCGCTTACCTCTACTACCGCTCCAACGTGGGCCTGTTCCGGAGCTGAGGCGTCAGCGGCGCCGGGTCTCGGCGCCGTCCAGGATCAGATCGATCGCCTCGGAGAACTGACTCACCTTCCCGCCCGCCGCCTCGGCGACGACCTGCTCGCGCTGGGCGACATAGCGCCGGTGCAGGCGCGGGTACCGCTGCGACGCGGCGGCGCTGGCCGCCATCACCCGGTCGACCCACTGCTGCGGCGGCAGTCCGCTGCGGGCGATGGTCGTCAGCATCACGGCCTCGTTCGCGCACGAGCCGACGATGAACCGGAAGGCCGTGTTGGTGGTGACGTCGACGACGTCGTCGGGGAAGCCGCCCGCCTCCACGAGCGACAGCATCGAGTCGGTCAGCCGCATCATGTTGGGGCCGAGGTAGGTCAGCGCCGCGTTGCCGAACACGATGGTGACCCACGGGTGGGCCAGCAGGGTCGCGCGCAGGCCGTCGGCCTGTTCGTGCACCGTGGCCCGCCAGTTCGCCGGGTCCGGCTCCGGGAACGGGACCTCTCCGATGACCTGGTCGACGACCAGTTCGAGTAGCTCGTCCTTGTTCGCGACATGGGTGTAGAGCGAGGTCGCGCCCGCGCCGAGCCGGGCGCCCAGCTTGCGCATGCTCAGCGCGTCGAAGCCTTCTTCGTCGAGCAGCGCGATCGCCTCGGCGACGATCTGATCTCGGCTCAGCGCGGGCTGATCTCGGCGTTCGCGGGTCGGCCTGGTCCACACCGATGCGATCTCGGTCGAGTTCGTGCTGCCCGCGGCCATCGCTGCCTCCTGTGCTGGTGATGTGTCGGTCTCCACGTCGCGTGTGCGCACAGCATAGCTCGCTGTGAACACTGTACGGATTTCGAACGGCGTTCCTGTTGCGTACGACGTTCAGTGATCGTACAGTGTTCGACATGACCGCACAGTGTGCGGCGATAGTCGAGAGGAGAGCAGAATGGACGCGCTCGCAACACCTTCGGCGGACCCGGTGGTCCGCAACCCCCGCCGGTGGCTGATCCTGATCGTGCTGTGCCTGAGCTCGCTGGTGCTGGTGGTGGACAACATGGTCCTCACCGTCGCCATCCCGCAGATCGCCACCGATCTCGACGCGAGCGCACAGCAGATCCAGTGGATCATCGACGCCTACCTGCTGGTGTTCGCCGGCCTGCTGCTCACCTCGGGCAGCCTGTCGGATCGGTTCGGCCGCAAGCTGGTGATGGTGATCGGCCTGGTCCTCTTCGGCGGCGCGTCACTGCTGGCCGCCTACGCGGGCAGCGCCGAACTGCTGATCGCGGGCCGGGCGCTGATGGGCATCGGCGGTGTGCTGATCATGCCAAGCACGCTGTCGATCCTGATCACCGTCTTCGACGACGACGAACGACCCAAGGCGATCGGCGCGTGGAGCGCGGTGGCCACGGTCGGCATGGTCGGCGGCCCGATCGTCGGCGGCGTGCTGCTCGATCATTTCTGGTGGGGTTCGGTGTTCGTGATGAATGTGCCGATCGCGGCGGTCGCCATCGTGGCCGCGCTGGTGCTGATGCCCGAGTCCAAGGGGCCGTGGCGCAGGCCCGACCTGCCCGGCATGCTGACCTCGATCATCGGCATGACCGCGCTGGTGTGGACCATCATCTCGGTGCCGCACGCGGGCTGGACCGATCGCGACGTGCTGGTCGGCTTCGCCGTCACGGTCCTGGCCCTGGGCGCCTTCGTGATTCGCGAACTGCGCACCGACGAACCGATGGTGCCGCTGCAGCTGTTCGGCAACCGCACCTTCACCGGTTCCAGCTTCTCGCTGGTCCTGGTGACCTTCGCCAACGGCGGTCTGGTCCTGGTGCTCACCCAGTACCTGCAGTTCGTGCTCGACTACTCGCCGATGCGGACCGCGCTGGCCTTCACCCCGATGGCGGTCACCCTGCTGATGGCCAACGGCATCGGCGCGGTGCTGGTCGGGAAGCTGGGCGCGCGGATCGTCACCATCGCCGGTCTGTTCGTCGTCGCCGCGGGCTTCGCGGTACTGGCCACCCTCGACGCCGGGGCGAGCTTCATTCTGCCCGCCGTCGCGATGGCCTTGCTCGGCGCCGGCGGCGGCCTGGCGATGCCCGCCGCGATCGGCGCGCTGATGAGCGCGGTACCCGAGGACCACGCCGGCGTCGGCTCGGCCCTCAACGACACCATTCAGCAGGCCGGTGCGGCGCTGGGTGTCGCGGTGCTCGGCGCGGTGCTGGCGGGCACCTTCGCCGGCGCCATGCCGGATTCGGCGCCCGCCGTGGCCAAGGAGTCGATCGCGGGCGCGCTCGGCACCGGAGACGGCACCGTCATCGGGCTGGCCCGCGATGCCTTCTGCACCGCCATGCAGGTCACCTTCGGCGTCGGTGCGCTGGCCTCGGTCGCCGCCGCCGGGCTCGCGGTCCTCCTGATGCGGGATGCGAAAGCCGATGCGGGGGAGCCGAAGCCGGAGCTCGAGGCGGCGGCCGTCTAGGTCACCGGGCGCGGAGTCGGCGCGTCCGCGGGTTGCGGTTGCTGCCACGGCCACCGGCCGGTGAGCTCGAGCTCCAGCGAATAGCTCAGGAACGTCCGGACCAGCACAATCAGCGCCAAGACCCCGACACTGGTGAACGTGGGTGCGATGGCGACGGTTCGGATGATGTCGGCGGCGACCAGGAATTCCAGCCCGAGCAGGATGGCTCGGCCGAGGCCGCGCCGGTAGACCCGGTAGGCGAGGTCGAACTCCGTGTGCCCGGCCAGCGCGCGGAGGAACTTGACGGTCCCGACGAGCCCGCCGATGACGATCGCCGCCACGCCGGCGCCGTCGAGCGCCTGACCCGCGGTCTCGATGATCTCGGTGAACTCCACACCAACCACCCTCCGTCCGCCCTCGGCTCCAGAGGAAACGCTACGCCGCGCGCGGGCGTGCGTGGGGGCCGACACTCGGTGCCGCCCGGGGTCGGCGGCAGCGCCGCGCCGGTCAGCGGCTGCCCTGCATCCCGGGCGTGACGGCCTCGATGAGGGCGACGGCCTGGTCGAACGGGATGTCGTCCACCAGGTAGGCCTTCTTGCCCGCCGCGGTCGCCGCGACGACGGTCGCCAGCCCGGCCCGTCGCTGCCAGTAGGTCCGGCGGATGGTCCAGCCGATGATGCCCGGTGCCTCCAGACAGTCGCGATTGCGGTCGAGGCTGCCGCGCCGGGTGATCAGCCAGGTCGGTCCGGTGCTGCAGGGCAGCACCCGATGGCCGAGGCTGCGGTAGCGGTCCTCGGCGAGCGCGGCCATGATCGCGGCGAACACCACCGGCAGGCCCCAGAGCCAGCCCGGCAGCGGGCCGAAGCTCAGGGCGACGGCGAGCAGCACGACGACCAGCCCGCCGACCGGCCACGCCGCCTTGGTGTAGCGGCGCCGCCGCGCCGCCGGACCGTGCCGCATCAGCTCGATCGTGCCCAGGGCGGTGCCGGTGATCGGTTGCGGTGCCGCCTGTTTCGTCGACGACGGCGACGCGGCTGACGTGGGCCGGGACGGCTCGGCACCGGAATCCGGTGGTGCCGGGTCGGCGTCGAGCGGCCCGTCGGGCTTGCGGCGGGTGCGCAGCAGTTCGTCGAGGGTGCGTTCGACCGCGGTCCGCGGCGCCTGCGGCAGGATCTTCTGTCGTGGGTTCTCCCCGGTCATGATCATCTCCAGCTGCGCGGCCTTGGCGGCGCGCAGCAGCAGCGGATCGTTGAGCGTCGCGCCGCGGAACCGGGCCAGGTCCAGGGTGATCTGGCGGGTGGTGAACAGGCCGTGGCGCAGGTGCAGGGTGGCGCCGTTGTCGATGACCCTGAGCCCGAACCAGGTCGCGAGGTACTGGGCGCAGGCGGCCAGGCTCACCAGCGCCACCGACAGCAGCGTCAGTCCGGTGATGACGATCGCGACGATGGGCGGGCTGTCGTCGTCGAGGTGCTGCACGGCGGGTGATTCCGACAGGATGTCGATGAGCCCGTACTGCGCGCCGAGGCCCGCGATCGGCGCGACGACGGCCAGCCCGGTCAGCGACAGCGGCGCGTAGCGCACCCACGCGGCCCGCCAGTGCCCGATCTCGACCCCCGATTCGGCGGCGGCGTCGTGCGGGGCGACATGCGGGACGCCCGGTGACTCCGGCTGGTCGGTGGGGAATTGCCCGGTGTGCGAGAGCAATTCGGCCCGCAGCGCGGGGATACGGCTGGTGTCGAGCGCGTCGAGCTTGAACTCCTCGCCCTTGTCGGTCTGCTTGCCGGTGCCGATCGCCAGCACCGCCAGCCCGAGCGCGCGGTGCAGCAGCGGCGCTTCCACGTCCACCGAACGGATGCGCGGGCGCGGCACCGACAGGGTCCGGCGCTGCACGATCCCGCTGCGCAGCTGCACGTGATCGGCGTCGATGCGGTAGGAGGTGGTGAACCAGCGCGCGACGCCGAACCCCGCGACCAGGGTCACCGGGATCAGGCTCCAGAGCGGATTGCCGCTGGTGGTGCCGACGATGATCGAACCGAGCAGCACCGGAATGTATTTCATGATCTCGTTGATCGGATAGACCATGAGCATGCGCGGGTCGAGCCGCTGCCACTCGGCCTGCGGCGCGGGCGGGGTGCTCACGTGGCGTCCCCGCGATGCTGTGCGGCGATGGCGGCCAGCCGGGCCACGGTCTGTTCGGCGACCGGGAGATCCAGCGCGCTGATCTTCACCGCGCCCGCCGAGGACGCCGTGGTCACGGTGACGGTGGCCAGCCCGAGTATCCGCTCCAGCGGCCCGCGCTCGGTGTCGACGGTCTGCACCCGCGAGATCGGCGCGACCCGCGACTCCTGGTCCAGCCACCCGACCCGGGTGTACACGGCCTCGTCGGTGACCTCCCAGCGATGTACCGCGTAGCGCCACAGTGGCACCACGACCACCCCGAGCACCGCGCAGGCGACGACGAGCACGGCCGCGACCAACTGCCACCTGCGCCGGTCGGCGTCGAGCAGCGCCCACCCGACGAGCACCACGCACAGCACCGCGACCGCGATCGCGTTCTCCAGCGCCCACAGCAGCTTGGCCTTGGCACTCGGACGCCAGGCCGGTTCGGCCAGAATGGTGGAACGCGGCAGCGACATGAGGCCATGGTTGCATGCGCGGCCGGTGAGTTCACCCCCTCGGGAATACGCGGGGTCGTGCGGAGGGTTGTCGTGCGACGAGGACGACAAACTCGTGCCCATCCGGGCCCGTGACCAGCCGACCGCACGTTCGGGAAAGAAGTAGCGCATGATCGACGGGGTGACCGAGCTTCCGAACCCGAGCGTTCCCCTGCCGCCGCCGAGTCCCGCCGCCATGCGCCGGGCGCTGCGCCGGGCACGCGACGGTGTCACCCTCAATGTCGACGAGGCCACCGTCCTGCTGCACGCGACCGGCGACGATCTCGCCGATCTGTGCGCCAGCGCGGCCAGGGTCCGCGACGCCGGCCTGGAGTCGGCGGGCAGGCCGCGCACGATCAGCTATTCGCGCAACGTCTTCATCCCGCTCACCAAGTTGTGCCGGGACAAGTGCCACTACTGCACGTTCGTGACGGTGCCGGGCAAGCTGCGCGCCGAGGGCCACGGCATGTTCCTGGAACCGGACGAGGTGCTCGCGATCGCCCGCGAGGGCGCCGCGCTCGGCTGCAAGGAAGCCCTGTTCACCCTGGGCGACCGGCCCGAGGACCGCTGGCCCGAGGCCGCGCAGTGGCTCGACGAGCGCGGCTACGACTCCACCCTGGACTACCTGCGCGCCGTCTCCATCCTGGTGCTCGAGGAGACCGGCCTGCTGCCGCATCTGAACCCCGGCGTGATGAGCTGGGCCGAGATCGCCCGGCTCAAGCCGGTCGCGCAGTCGATGGGGATGATGCTCGAGACCACTTCGACGCGGCTGTTCACCGAGAAGGGCCAGTGCCACTACGGCAGCCCCGACAAGGACCCGGCCGTGCGGCTGCGCTCGATCACCGACGCGGGCAGGCTCTCGGTGCCCTACACCACCGGCATCCTGGTCGGCATCGGCGAGACGCTCACCGAGCGCGCCGAGTCGATCATGGCGATTCGCAAGCAGCACCGCGAGTTCGGGCACATCCAGGAAGTGATCGTGCAGAACTTCCGGGCCAAGGACGACACCGCCATGCGCGATGTCCCCGACGCCGATGTCGCCGAGTTCCTGGCCACCGTCGCGGTCACGAGACTGCTGCTGGGACCGGATGTTCCGGTACAGGCGCCGCCGAACCTGGTCTCGCACAGCGATTGCCGCGCCCTGATCGACGCGGGCATCGACGACTGGGGCGGGGTGTCGCCGGTGACGGTCGACCACGTGAATCCCGAACGCCCGTGGCCGAACCTGGACACCCTGCGCGAGATCACCGAGGCGGCCGGCTTCACGCTGGTGGAGCGCACCTCCGCGCACCCGAAATACGTGCGCGCCGGGCACCCGTGGATCGATCCGCGCATCGGCGCGCACGTCGCCGCGCTCACCGACCCGGCGACGGGGCTCGCCAGGCCCGACGCGCTGCCGGTCGGCCTGCCGTGGCAGGAGCCGGACGAATCGTGGGACTCGGTCGGGCGCGTCGACCTGAACACCGCCATCGACACCGAGGGCCGAAACACCGAGAGCCGCAGCGATTCCGGCCTCGGTCAGGAAGTCGTCGGCGCCTTCGGCGACTGGGAGACCATCCGCGAACACGCCCGCGACCTGGCCGTCACCGCGCCCGAGCGGCTCGATTCCGACGTCCTGGCCGCCCTGCGCGCCGCCGAGCGGGATCCGGCCGGCCTGACCGACGACCAGTATCTCGCGCTGGCCACCGCCGACGGCGTGAACATGGACGCCATTGCCGCACTGGCCGATTCGCTGCGCCGCACGGTCAACGGCGACGACGTCACCTATGTGGTGAACCGGAACATCAACTTCACCAACATCTGCTACACCGGCTGCCGGTTCTGCGCGTTCGCCCAGCGCAAGGGCGATGCCGACGCGTTCACGCTGAGCACCGACGAGGTCGCCGACCGCGCCTGGGAAGCGCACGTCGACGGGGCCACCGAGATCTGCATGCAGGGCGGCATCGATCCCGAGCTGCCGGTCACCGGGTACGCCGATCTGGTCCGCGCGATCAAGGCCCGCGTCCCGTCGATGCACGTGCACGCGTTCAGCCCGATGGAGATCGTCAACGGCGCCTCCCGCGGCGGCCAGAGCATCCGCGACTGGCTCGCGGCGCTGAAAGAGGCCGGGCTCGACTCGATTCCGGGCACCGCGGCCGAGATCCTCGACGACGAGGTGCGCTGGGTCCTCACCAAGGGCAAGCTGCCCACCTCGGCCTGGATCGAGGTGATCACCACCGCGCACCAGCTGGGCATCCGGTCCAGCTCGACGATGATGTACGGCCACGTCGACAACCCGAAGCACTGGGTGGGGCACCTGCGGGTGCTGCGCGGCATCCAGGACGAGACCGGCGGCTTCACCGAGTTCGTCCCGCTGCCGTTCGTGCACCAGAGCGCCCCGCTCTACCTGGCGGGCGCGGCCAGGCCGGGCCCGACCAACCGCGACAACCGCGCGGTGCACGCCCTGGCCCGGATCATGCTGCACGGCCGTATCGACAACATCCAGACCAGCTGGGTCAAGCTCGGCACCGTCGGCACCCAGGTGATGCTCACCGGCGGCGCCAACGACCTCGGCGGCACCCTGATGGAGGAGACCATCTCCCGGATGGCCGGCTCCCAGCACGGCTCGGCCAAGACTGTGGCCGAACTCACCGAGATCGCCGCGGGCATCGACCGGCCGGTGCGCGAACGCACCACCGTCTACGGACAGGTGCCACCCAAGCCGGTGGCGCTGCCGCTGTCGATCGGCTGATCCCGAATCCAGGGCCCGATACGCCGGAGGGAAAGAGTGATCGGCTGATCGAGAGTGTGAGTTAGGGCAGGCTGACCTGGGACTGAGGTGCGGTCTCGGGATAGGGTTTCGGTGGCGGAGTACCACCGCAGGTGAGGACAGACTAGGAGAACGGCAGTGCCGTACATCATCGCTGAACCGTGCGTTGACGTGAAGGACAAGGCGTGCATCGAGGAATGCCCCGTGGATTGCATCTACGAGGGTGGCCGCATGCTCTACATCCAACCCGACGAGTGCGTTGACTGTGGTGCGTGTGAGCCGGTCTGCCCGGTGGAGGCGATCTTCTACGAGGACGACACCCCGGACCAGTGGAGCGGCTACATCAACGCCAACGTCGACTTCTTCGACGAGCTCGGTTCCCCCGGCGGCGCCACCAAGGTGGGCAAGGTCGACTTCGACCCGGCCTTCATCAAGGCGCTGCCCCCCATGGCAGAAGAATGAGGGTCAGCAGCCTGCTGCCCGATTTTCCCTGGGACACGATCGCCGCGGTCAAGGAGAAGGCGGCCACGCATCCCGGCGGGCTCGTCGACCTCTCGGTCGGCACGCCGGTCGACCCGGTCGATCCGCTGATCCAGGCGGCGCTGGGGTCGGTGGCCGAGGTACCCGGATACCCGACCACGCACGGCACCCCTGAGCTGCGCGCCGCCGCCGTGGCGGCGCTGGCGCGCCGGTTCGGGATCACCGGCGTCGATCCGGCCGCCGTGCTGCCGGTGATCGGCACCAAGGAGCTCATCGCCGGTCTGCCGCGTCTGCTCGGGCTGGGCTCGGAGGATCTGGTCGTGATTCCCGAGATCGCGTACCCGACCTACGAGGTCGGCGTGCTGCTGGCGGGGGCGAAGCCGTGGCGCGCGGACGGGCTCACCCAGATCGGCCCGCAGAAGCCCGCGCTGATCTTCGTGAACTCGCCGTCGAACCCGACCGGCAAGGTGCTCGGGATCGAGCATCTGCGCAAGGTGGTCGCGTTCGCCCGCGAGCGCGGCGCGATCGTCGCCTCCGACGAGTGCTACCTGGGTCTGACCTGGGAGGGCGAGGCGGTCTCGATTCTCGACCCGCGCGTGTGCGACGGCGACCACACCGGTCTGCTGGCGATCCACTCGCTGTCGAAGACCTCGAATCTCGCCAGCTACCGCGCCGGCTTCGTCGCGGGCGATCCGGAGCTGGTCGCCGAACTGCTCGAGGTGCGCAAGCACTCGGGCATGATGCTGCCGTTCCCCATCCAGGCGGCGATGACCGCCGCGCTGAGCGACGACGAGCACGAGGCGCGCCAGCGCGAGCGCTACCGCGCCCGTCGCGAGATCCTGCGAAAGGCATTGCAGGAGGCCGGTTTCCGCATCGACTTCTCCGACGCCGGGCTGTACCTGTGGGTCACCCGCGGGGAGTCGTGCCGGCGCACCCTGGACTGGCTCGCCGAGCGTGGAATCCTCGCCGCGCCCGGTGATTTCTACGGCCCGCGCTCGCCGGAACATGTGCGCATCGCGCTCACCGCGACCGACGAACGGGTGGCCGCCGCGGCCGAACGGCTGGCCTGACCCACCGCTTCCGCAAACCCCGGGCACCCACGTGCCCGGGGTTTCGTTTGTTCGAAACGCGGTTGTTTCACTGAAAGTCTCGGTATAACAGGTTCTCATTGCAGTCTCGATGAGGAGCCGCTCGGTGCGTGAATTCTTGTATGAAAAGCCAGGTCAGTACCAATACACCGGGGGTATTTCACGCCGCGGGTTCCTAGCTGCAACAGGTTTCACGCTAGGGGCGGCCGTGCTGGCGAGTCGCGCGGTCGCCGCAGCAGCGCCCGCGGCCGACGGCGACAAGGTGCCCGCCCTGGTGATCGGCAGCGGCTACGGCGGCTCGGTCGCCGCGCTGCGCCTGGCCCAGGCAGGCGTCGACGTCCTCGTCGCCGAGATGGGCATGTCCTGGACGAAACCCGGGCCCGACGGCGACATCTTCTGTCCGGTCCTGAAGCCCGACGGCCGGTCCTACTGGCTGCGCGAGACCACCGATCAGCCGGTGGGGTACTTCATGGGCGGGTCCTACAACAAGGACATCGACCGCTACACCGGCGTGCTCGACTCCGAGGGCTTCGGTGGCATCCGGGTCTACCAGGGCCGCGGCGTCGGCGGCGGCTCGCTGGTCAACGGCGGCATGGCGGTGACGCCCAAGCGGGAGAACTTCGGCGCCATCCTGCCCTCGGTGAATGCCGACGAGATGTACGCCACCTACTACCCACGCGCCAACAGCGCGCTCGGAGTCAACACCATCGACCAGAACTGGTTCGAGTCGGCCGAGTGCTACCAGTTCGCGCGGGTCGGCCGCAAACATGCCGAAAGATCCGGTTTCGGCTGGACTTTCGTGCCCAACGTCTACGACTTCGAGTACATGAAGAAGGAACAGGCGAACACGGTGCGCCGCTCCGCGCTGGCGGGTGAGGTGATCTACGGCAACAACGCGGGCAAGCGCTCGCTGGACAAGACCTACCTGGCGGCGGCCACCGGCACCGGCAAGGTGACCATCGCCGCCCAGCACATGGTCACCTCGGTGACGCCCAGCGGCAGCGGCTACGAGGTGGAGATGGCCGTGATCGACACCCAGGGCCGGACCACCTCGACCAAGAAGGTCGTCGCGGACCGCGTGTTCTTCGCGGCGGGCAGCGTCGGTACCAGCAAGCTGCTGGTCGCGCTGAAAGCCAAAGGGCAGCTGCGCAATCTGTCCGACGCGGTGGGGCAGAAGTGGGGCAACAACGGCAATGTCATGGTCGGCCGGGCCAACCACATGTGGGACGCCACCGGCAGTCTGCAGTCGGCCATGCCCTGCCTCGGCATCGACAACTGGGCCGACGCGGGCGGTCCGGCCTTCGCCGAGGTCGCGCCGTTCCCGTCCGGCATCGAGACCTACGTCAGCCTGTACCTGGCGATCACGAAGAACCCGAACCGGGGCAAATTCACCTTCAACTCCGGCACCGGCAAGGTGGATCTGAACTGGCAGACCGCCTGGAACCAGTCCTCGATCGACGCGGCCAAGCGGATCTTCGACAAGATCAACAAGAAGGAGGGCACGATCTACCGGACCGATCTGTTCGGCGTCTACAAGACCTGGGGTGACGACTTCACCTATCACCCGCTGGGCGGTTGCGTGCTCAACGAGGCCACCGACAATTACGGTCGCCTGCACGGCTATCCGGGCCTCTACGTCATCGACGGCGCGCTGATTCCCGGCAATACCAGCGTGAATCCGTTCGTCACCATCACTGCGCTGGCCGAGCGCAATATCGAGCGGATCATCGCCGACGATCTGCGCTGATCTCGCGTTCCGGCTGCCGGATCGGCTAGGGTCCGGCAGTCGGAGCGGTTTGGGATCGAAAGGCTCGTCACGGATGCACGGGGTGGAATTCGGCGCGGGTACGGTCTTCGCCGGGTATCGGATCGAACGACTGCTCGGCCGGGGTGGGATGGGAACCGTCTACCTGGCGGCGCATCCGCGGCTGCCGCGTCAGGTGGCGCTGAAACTACTGAATCGCGAACTGTCGTCGGACCCGGAGGTGCGCGGGCGGTTCGAACGCGAGGCCGATGTGTCGGCGCACCTGGACCATCCCGGCATCGTGTCGGTGCTCGACCGCGGCGTCGAGGACGGGCTGATGTGGATCTCCATGCAGTACGTCGACGGCACCGACGCGTCGGTGTTCCGGAATTCGCCGGTGGAACCCGCGCGCGCGATCGACATCGTCGCCCAGACCGCCGAGGCGCTGGACTACGCCCACGAGCGCGGGGTCCTGCATCGGGATGTGAAGCCCGCCAACATCTTGCTGGCCGCCGCCCGCGCCGGCGACCGTGTGCTGCTCACCGACTTCGGCATCGCCCGCCTGCGCGGTGACGCTCGCCAGCTGACCCGCACCGGGGCCTTCCTGGCCACCCTCGCCTATGCCTCCCCGGAGCAGCTCTCCGGCGCGCCGGTGGACCACCGCTCCGACCAGTACTCCCTGGGCTGCACTCTGTTCACCCTGCTGACCGGCGAAAGTCCGTTCCCCGCCGACAATCCCGGCGCGGTGGTGGCCGCGCACCTGAGCAAGCCGGTGCCGCGCGCGTCCGCGACGGTGCCGACCCTGCCGCCCGGGATCGATGCCGTGATCGCCCGGGCGCTCGCCAAGGACCCGGCCGAAAGGTTCGGCAGCTGTGCGGAGTTCGCGCAGGCGGCGGTGGATGCGCTGGGTGGTGTGACCGGCGCGTCGGCACAGCCGTCGGCCACGTCCGCGCCGAATCATCCAGTGCTGTCGGCCCTTGCGCCGGCGGCGCATGCGCCGGCATCGCAGGGGGTGCGCGCCCCCGGCCCGGGAGGCTCGGCGCCGCAGCGAGCCGGCGCATTGCCGACGTCGAGCTCGACGGCGACCCTGGTGACGGCGCCACCCTCTGGAGCCCGGCTGCCGATCGCCGGTGGCCCCGGCTGGAGCGCGGGACCGCCCGGCTACGGCTCGTATCCGGCCGCGCGATCCGCCGCGCCGCGCAAGGCGGTGTCGTCGCGCTGGCGCGCGCTCGCGGTCGCCCTGCTGGTCCTGGCCATGGTCGCCGGTATCGGCGTGGTCGGGATCGGCGCGATCTACTGGAAGTTCGTGCGACCCGGCCGGATCGCGCCGCCGCCGGTGGCGTCGTGGGGCGAGCACCGCTCGCTGCTCTACGACTTCTCCCAGATCCTGCCGAAGGACCCGACCGCCACCGGCTGGTCGGACTCGACGTGTTTCGCCACGGGCGCGCTGGTCGTGCACACCGGTGATCCGGTGCCGATCCGGCAGATCACCTGCACCGACTCCCAGGGTGTCACCTCCTGGTACACCCAGTACGCCACGTCCGCCGACGCGGACGCCTATCTCGACCGGCACGCCACGGCGGACCCCACGACCACCCGGGGCGCCGCCGTCGGCGCCAACGCCACCGTCACGGCCTGGCGTCCCCGCGCCGGTGAGCCGTTCACCCTCGCGGTGCGCCGTGCCGTCGACGGCGTCGGCCAGCCGGTCATCGTCGAGGTCGCCGCGCCCGGCGGCTCGTTCGAATCGACCCAGCTCAACTGGTACCTGTGGGCGCCGCTGTAGCCATCCGCCACGCGCCGAGCGACATCTCGATCCGGGCGATCTCGGGGCCGCGGCGATAGCCTCGGAGTATGGACGCTGTCACGGTGGTTCCGGTGCCCGCGAACGAGCCAGCGCAGTCGTACGCGCCGGGGACGGCGGGGCGGGAGCGGCTGCGGGCGCGGCTGGCCGAGATCGCGGGGGAGTGCGTCGACGTGCCGCTGGTGATCGGGGGACAGGAGCGGGGCGGCGACGGTGAGCGGCACGGGATCGTGGCGCCGCACCGGCGATCGCTGGTGCTGGGGACCTACACCGACACCACGCACGAGGAGGCGAGCGACGCGATCGAGGCGGCGGTGCTGGCGGCGCCGCAGTGGCGCGACCTGTCCTTCGACGAGCGGGCCGCGGTCTTCCTGCGCGCGGCCGATCTGATGTCGGGACCGTGGCGTGAGACCGTGGCGGCGGCGACCATGCTCGGGCAGTCCAAGTCGGCGGTGCAGGCCGAGATCGACGCGCCGTGCGAGCTGGTCGACTTCTGGCGGTTCAATGTCGCCTACGCGCGGCAGATCCTCGAGGAGCAGCCGCGATCGGGGCCCGGTGTCTGGAACCGGATGGACTACCGGCCGCTGGAGGGCTTCGTCTACGCGATCACCCCGTTCAACTTCAGCGCCATCGCGGGCAATCTGCCCGCCGCGCCCGCGCTGATGGGCAATACCGTGATCTGGAAGCCCGCGCCCACCCAGACCTTGGCGGCGTGGGTCACGATGCGGATCTTGATCGCGGCGGGCCTGCCGCCCGGGGTGATCAATCTGGTCACCGGCGACGGCAGGAACCTCTCCGAGATCGCGCTGTCCGATCCGCGCCTGGCCGGTATCCATTTCACCGGCTCGACCCGCACCTTCCAGCACCTGTGGCAGCAGGTCGGCGCGAATATCGGTGGCTACCACAGCTATCCGCGCCTGGTCGGGGAGACCGGCGGCAAGGACTTCATTCTCGCCCATCCCTCCGCCGATCCGGAGGCGTTGTCCACGGCCATGATTCGCGGCGCCTTCGAGTATCAGGGCCAGAAGTGCTCGGCCGCCTCGCGCGCCTACGTGCCGCGATCGCTGTGGCGGACGATGGGCGAGAAGTTCCTGGCCGCGGTGGGGGAGCTGACCTACGGCGATGTCGCCGATCTCGCGAATTTCGGTGGGGCGCTGATCGATCAGCGCGCCTACGACAAGTCGGTGGCCGCCATCGAGCGCGCCAGGGACGCGGGGATCACCATCGCCGCGGGCGGCACCTACGACGACAGCGTGGGGTGGTTCGTCCGGCCGACGGTGCTGCTCGCCGACGATCCGCACGACGAGGCCTTCCGGACCGAGTACTTCGCGCCGATCCTCTCGGTGTACGTCTACGACGACGACGCGCCCGACGCCTTCGAGGTGCTGCTGGCCGAGGTGGATTCGACCTCGCCCTACGCGCTCACCGGCGCGGTCTTCGCCCGCGACCGCGCGGTGATCGAGAAGGCCGCCGCCGCACTGCGCTACGCGGCGGGCAACTTCTACATCAACGACAAGCCCACGGGCGCGGTGGTCGGTCAGCAGCCGTTCGGTGGCGCCAGGGCCTCCGGCACCGACGACAAGGCGGGCTCTCCGCTGAACCTGCTGCGCTGGGTCGCCCCGCGCGTGCTCAAGGAGACCTTCGTCCCGCCGACCGGCTACCGCTATCCGCACATGGACTAGCGCCCGCTGACCAGCCGCAGGAGCACCGCGGGCAGCGCGTCGAGCACATCGGCGGACTGCTCGGCCGGGGTGCCGTAGGTGTGGGCGGCGACCGAGAACCCGGTGCCGAAGGACGCGGAGGCCACCTCGGGGGTGTCCAGGTCCGACCAGCCCCACTTGCTGCCCTGCACCCCGGGCAGCTGGGCGGTGCCCCAGTTCTGGGGCGTGCCGTCGGCGGCGGTGTTGCTCGCGCCCGCCATCCAGCCGAAGATCGGCGAGCCCGGATCGGTGCGCTGCTTGGTGACCAGGAACTCGGTGAGATCGGCGGTGCTCGTGCTGGACCGGCCCCAGTCGGCGCTGCCGTGCGTCGCGCGCAGCCCGTATTCGCTCGCGGTGGCCTCGATGGCCTGGGGATACTTGTTCGCCAGCTGGGTGGCCGCACCGTCGTCGGAGTCGCGGATCATCCGTTCCGCCAGCGCGCGGTCCTCCGGCGCGCCGTCGCCGTGGCGCAGGGCGTAGTCGACGATGTAGAGCTTCGACATCGACAGCGCCGACCGCGATTCGTGCTCGTTGGCGGTGCCCCAGGCGAATCCGCCGGGCGTCCGCACCGACAGCGCCGTCCGCGACGGCACGGTGGCCGGGTCCTCGTCGGCGTTGGCGGCGGGCGCGCCGATCAGCAGACCGGCGGCGGCCGCCGCCACGCACCACATGACTGTTCGCCTGCTCATGAGCGTCCTCCAGTTCTGTGCGACGGACCGATCGTGGGTATGAAACCCGAACGTCGCAGGTCGGCGCGGAAGGCGCGCGGCAGGACCGGTCAGATCAGTGGCTTGCCCCGGCGCTGTCTGCGGCGCATGTCGGCCAGAGTCAGGTTGAACGGAAAGTTGCGGATCACCCGCGGCAGCCGGCCCGTCACCGTGCCGCTCGCCCGCATCAGCCGGTTGAGCGTGCGTTCGTCGCGGTCGGTCCAGGTCATGCCCATCTCGTCGCGCAGGTGGGCGGGGAGCAGGCCGGTGGTGAACCAGCGGTGGAACCGGGCGAACGGCAGCCGCAGGGCCGGGCTGATCATCTTCAGATCGAGCAGGTCGTCGAAGTAGGCCTTGATGGTGGCGTCGATGTGCGCCTGCGGCAGATGTTCGGTCCAGTAGGCGTCGAAGGCGGCGCGATCGGCCGGCCACATCTGCCTCGGGACCTGCAAGGTGGTGCCCAGGTGGTGGGCGTATTCGTAGAAGGTGTCGGCGATGTCGTCGTCGGCGGGGCCGTAGATGCGGGCCATCACGTCGACCGCGCCCCAGTACAGGCACGCAGCCACCCACAGCTGCAGGTTCTTGTCGAAGGCGTTGTACTGCACCGGGCTGTCCGCGGTCGAGCGGACGTACTTGTGCGCGCCGTTGATCGCGGTCCGATAGGCGGCGCGATCGGCGTCATCGCCCATCAGGGCCACCGAGAGATAGGTCAGGGTGGTGCGTGTTCGTTTCACCGGATGCCGCATGATGCTGCCGCTGTGGACTCGGGATTCCGCGACACCGTAGCCGACGGGCGCCAGGCTGAGTTGCATGATCACGTTCGCGGTCGCGCCCCAGAAGGCGGTCGAACCGTCCACGTAGTCCCGGATGTCGAATTCGGCCGGTTCGGTGTGACCCGAACGTGCGCGAGCAAGGATGGTCATCGTTGACCCCTTCATCGGTGAGAGAACTATATGATGAATGTCTCATCATGTCGTCGGGGAGTCAACGGACGGCGGCGCGCGCGGGCCCAACCGCGCCGCGTTAGCGTGGACGGATGCCCTACGGTCCGCCGCTGCTGCTCGCCTCGCTCGATCCGGTCGCCGTCGCCGCCGGTGCCGACATTCCCGACGCCGTCACCATCGATGATGCCACTCTGTCGCGCTCCGATCTGCTGGGTGCGGCGACCTCGGTGGCCGAGCGGATCGCGCGCGCCGACCGGGTCGCGGTGCTGGCCGAACCGACCGTGCGCACCGTGCTCGCCGTGGTCGGCTGTCTGATCGCCGGCGTGACGGTGGTGCCGGTGCCGCCCGATTCCGGTGCGGCCGAACTCGAGCACATCCTGCGCGATTCCGGTGCGCAGGCCTGGCTCGGCGCGGCGCCGGAGGGCACCGGGCTGCCGGTGGTGCCGGTGCGGCTGCACGCGCGGTCCTGGCACACCTACCCCGAACCCGATCCCGCGTCGACGGCCTTCATCCTCTACACCTCCGGGACCACCGGCGCGCCCAAGGGCGTGATGCTCAGCCGCGCTGCCATCGCGGCCGGCCTCGACGCGCTCGCCGAGGCGTGGGGCTGGACCTGGAAAGACACCCTCGTGCACGGGCTTCCGCTGTTCCACGTGCACGGGCTGATCCTGGGCCTGCTCGGGCCGCTGCGGGTCGGCAGCCCGGTGATCCACACCGGCAAGCCGACGCCCGAGGCCTACGCGGCGGCGGGCGGCAGCCTGTACTTCGGGGTGCCGACGGTGTGGTCTCGGATCGTCGAAAAGCCCGATTCGGCACGGCAATTGGGCAAGGCGCGACTGCTGGTGTCGGGGAGCGCGCCACTGCCGGTGCCGGTGTTCGAGAAGCTGGCCGAGCTCACCGGGCAGCCGCCGGTGGAGCGCTACGGCATGAGCGAAACCATGATCACCCTGTCCACCCGCGCCGACGGCGAGCGCAGGCCGGGCTGGGTCGGCACGCCCGTGCGCGGCGTGGAAACCCGGCTGCGCGACGAATCCGACGCCGCGGTCCCGCATGACGGCGAGAGCATCGGCGCGCTCCAGGTGCGCGGTCCGATGCTGTTCGACGGTTACCTCAACCGTCCCGATGCCACCGCGGCGGACTGGACCGAGGACGGCTGGTTCCGCACCGGTGACGTGGCCGTCATCGACGCCGACGGATTCCACCGCATCGTCGGACGCGAGTCCATCGACCTGATCAAGTCCGGCGGCTACCGGATCGGCGCCGGCGAGATCGAGACCGCGCTGCTCGGCCATCCGGCGGTCGCCGAGGTCGCGGTGGTCGGCCTGCCCGACGACGACCTGGGCCAGCGCATCGTCGCCTTCGTGGTGCCGCGCGACGGCGGTTCCGCCGAGCTCGGCACCGAGCTGATCGCCCATGTGGGCGCCCAGGTCTCGGCGCACAAGCGGCCCCGCGAGGTCCGGTTCGTCGACGCGCTGCCGCGCAACGCCATGGGCAAGGTGCAGAAGAAGCTGCTCGGCTGACTCAGCGGGGCCGTGTGGTGCTCCCGCGCGCGCTGAGTTTCCGGATCGGTCCGATCAGCGCGTGATAGATGGGCCGTACCGCGCGGCCGGGCAGATAGCGATGCCGTTCCTCCGCCCACACCCGCGCCCTGCGGTGGGCCGCGAGCGGGGAGAACCGTTCGGGATCGGGCGGCTCGCTGACGTGGAACTCGATGCGGCACAGGTGTTTCGTATTGACGAAGCCGTACTGGCTCGGGCTCACCAGCCGGATCGGCGCGCCGTGGTCGCTGTCGAGCGGTTGTCCGTCGAGCCGGTCGGCGAGCAGGACGTCGCCGGTCAGGACGTCGTCGAGCAGCACGATCGACTGGTATCCGTCGAGCCCCGCGAAGACGACGTGGCTGATCCGCGCGTCCGGGCGCAGCAGTGGTTCGACCCGCAGCCGGTAGAAGGTCTCGAAGGGGATGCCCTCCCAGCGCAGCCCGGTCGCCGACCATCCGGCGACGCAGTGGAAGTCGGCCAGCATCTGCGTTCGGGGGAGCTCCGCGAGTGCGGCCGGCGACAGCGTGACGGTGTCGGTGAGCGCTCCGCCGAGCTCGATTCCCGGATCGGCGGGGATCGGTGGCGGCGGGTGGTGGAGGTGGGTGCCGAAGCGCGGGAAGCCCTCGACCGCGCGTTGACCAGGGGGAAGTGCCATGACGATCCTCCATTTATACGGTTCCGTATAACTGGCAGCCTAGCGCGGGTCGGCGCCGTCGTCGAGAGCCGGGGATTGACCTCGAGTGCGGTTCAGGTCCTACGGTCGGGGCATGAGCGCAACGCTGACGCCCGAGCATCTCGACTACCTGGCCACCCAGAAATTGGGCAGGCTGGCGACCGTGCGGGCCGACGGGACCCCGCAGAACAACCCCGTCGGCTTCCGCTACAACGCCGAGCTCGGGACCATCGACATCGCGGGCTGGAACATGGCCGCCTCCAAGAAGTTCCGCAATCTCGCCGACAACGACCACGTCGCGTTCGTCGTCGACGACATCGCCTCGGTGCGGCCGTGGCGGGTGCGCTGTCTGGAGATCCGCGGCACCGCCGAGGCGCTGACCGAGGTCGAGTCCTACATCACCGAGCGCCCCGACGCGCTCATCCGAATCCACCCGACCAGGGTCATCGCCTTCGGTCTCACCCCGGAATCCGTACCGCGCTGAGCTTTTCGGGGTTGCGCACGCAGTACACCGCCGTGACGACGCCGTCGGTGACCTCGATGGAGGTCACCTGGTCCAGGACGCCGTCGATCGTCACGGCCACGCCGGGCATCGCGTTGAAGACGCCGACGCGCACGCCCACCTCGCCCATTCGGTCGCCCTTGGCGAGCAGGCCGATGACCAAGCGCGCCACCTTGTCCGGGCCGAGGACCGGCCTGCGCACCGCGTTGACCACGCCGCCGCCGTCGCCGATATAGACCACATCGGGCGCGAGCACGTCCATCAGCGCCTGCACATCGCCGGTGGCCGCCGCGATCGAGAACCGTTCCACCACCGACTGCGCCTCGGCCGGGGTCGCGATCGCGGTGTGCCGCTTCTCGTGCACGCGATCCCTGGCCCGCTGATTCAGTTGCCGCACCGCGGTTTCGGACTTGCCGACCGCCGCGGCGATCTCGGCGTAGCTGAACGCGAAGACCTCGCGGAGCACGAAGACCGCGCGCTGTACCGGCGTCAGCGTCTCCAGCACGAGCAGCATCGCGGTGGTCACCGCCTCGCCGGTCAGTACATGCTCGACCCCACCCTCGGACGCCGCCGCCAGCGGCTCGGGCAGCCACGGCCCGATGTACTCCTCGCGCCTGCGCGCGGCCGAGCGCAGCACGCCGATCGCCTGCCTGGTGACGATCTGGGCCAGGTAGGCGCGCGGATTCTCGACGCTCGCGTGGTCGGCCTCGCGCCAGCGCAGGTAGCTGTCGTGCAGCACGTCCTCGGCGTCGACGACCGAGCCGAGGATCTCGTAGGCGATGGAGAACAGCAGTCTGCGGTTCTCGGCGAACACCCGCTCGGGCTCGGTGGTCACTGTTTCGGGCCGCTCAACCACACGCTGTTGCCGGTGCGCGCGGCCCACGCGGCGTAGCGGACGATGCGCTCCTTGGCGAACGCCGCGCCGCGACCGTCGAACGAGACCGGCAGCGGGCTGTCGTCGCGGCGCGAGGCCTGGACGACGGCGTCGCGCCTGCCGATACTCAGCGCCTGGCCGCCGTATCCCATCGAATACGGCTGCGGCTCGCGTTCTTCGATCATCCGGGCGAGCGTATCCACCGCGTGCGCGCCCTGCGGCGCCGCGGTCGCGCAGGCCATGCGCGCGCCGGGCACCGCGGCGCAGTCACCGACGACGAACACCCGCGGATCGGTCACGCTGCGCAGGTACGGATCCACCAGCGCCCTACCGCCCGCGTTCACCGCGAGCCCGCTGCGCGCGGCCAGGTCGGGCACGGCCGACACCACCGCCCACAGCGTCAGGTCCGACGCGAGCGCGGCGCCCGAGCTCAGCTCGATCGTGCCGTCGCCGACGCGCTCGACCGCGCCGGTGACGACCTCGACGCCCAGCCTGGCCAATCCGCGCCGCACCCGCCGCTGTCCGCCCGCCGACAAGCTCGCGCCGATCTCGGCCCCCACCAGCCGGATGCGCAGATCCGGTCGGGCCTGTCCGAGCTCGGCCGCGGTCTCGATGCCGGTGAGCCCACCCCCGACGACGGTGACGGTCCGGTCGGCGGGCAGCGCCGCCAGCGCCGTGCGGGCCTGTTCGGCGCCCTCCCACGTGCCGACCGGAATCGCGCCGGGCAGCGGCGCGGCCGTGCTGCCGACGGCGACGAACAGGTAGTCGAAATCGAGCTCGGTCCCGTCGTCGAGGGTCACGGTCCCGTCGCCGATCTTGTCCGCGCCCGCCACCCGGGTCGCGATGGTGGGCACGAGCATCTCGGCGAGGGGAGTCGCGGCCGTGCCCGTGCCGGCCAGGTGCTCGTGCAGCCGCACCCGTTCAACGAAATCGGGCCGTGGATTGACCACGGTGATCCGGGCTGTCGGCACCTTCTTCGCCAGCCGGTTCGCCGCCCCTGTGCCCGCGTACCCTGCGCCGATCACCACGATGTCCATCGTCTGCCTCCTGCCGGAAAGAACTGGGTCGACCATGGGATGCGGGTGGACGCCCGGTTGTGATGGTGACGCTCGTCACTGTCGATCGGGCGGTCGCGGACGTGGGTCCGGAAACAGCAGCGGCCCCGCACTCGCGCGAGTGCGGGGCCGCCGGAAAGCCCGGCTCAGTCGTTCGCGTGCAGCGCGGCGTTGAGCTCGATCCCGGTGCCCTTGCGCGGGACGACCTCGACCGCGCCGGTGGTGGAGTTGCGGCGGAACAGCAGGTTGTTCTGGCCGGACAGGGTCGCGGCCTTGACCACGGTGCCGTCCGGGCCGGTGACCTTGGTGCCCGCGGTGACGTAGAGGCCCGCCTCGATCACGCAGTCGTCGCCCAGCGAGATGCCCAGGCCGGAGTTGGCGCCGAGCAGCGAGCGCTCGCCCACCGAGATCACCTGGGTGCCGCCGCCGGACAGGGTGCCCATGATCGACGCGCCGCCGCCGACGTCGGTGCCGTCGCCGACCACGACACCGGCCGAGATGCGGCCCTCGACCATCGAATTGCCCAGGGTGCCCGCGTTGAAGTTGACGAAGCCCTCGTGCATGACGGTGGTGCCCGGGGCCAGGTGCGCGCCGAGGCGGACCCGGTCGGCGTCGCCGATGCGGACGCCCGAGGGCACCACGTAGTCGACCAGGCGGGGGAACTTGTCGACGCTGAGCACGGTGACCGGGCCGCGGGCGCGCAGCTTCAGCCGGGTCTGCTCGAAGCCGTCCACCGCGCACGGGCCGTGGTTGGTCCACACCACATTGCTGAGCAGGCCGAACTGGCCGTCGAGGCTCAGGCCGTGCGGCTGCACGAGGCGGTGCGAGAGCAGGTGCAGGCGCAGGTAGACGTCGTGCGCGTCGACCGGGGCGGCCGACAGGTCGGCGATCGTGGTGCGCACCGCGATCACCTCGACGCCGCGCGCCGCGTCGACACCGAGCAGCTCGGCGAACTCGCCCGCCTCGGCGGCGTCGACGCGCTTGGAGCCGGTCTCGGTGAATTCGCCCAGCTCGGGGCTGGGGTACCAGGTGTCGAGGACGGTGCCGTCCGAGGTCACGTTGGCGATACCGACTGCGGTTGCTCCCTGAATGCTCACGGAGTTCATTTTGCCGGGTCCGCGACGCTTTGTGTCGGCCACCCCCGGGCCGGACACCGAACCCGGGTGTGCGGACGGCGATCGTCCGCAGACCCGGGCGTCCACCGGTTCAGGGCAGAGCGTCGGCAGTGGCCGCGTTCTCGGCTGCCCGACGTCGAGTGGCCGCTTCGTGCGAACGCGCCGCCCGGTGAACGCGGCGAGCCGGGGCGGCGTCCGTACTACTGTCGAGATGTGACTCTCGATTTGCGTGCCGATCCCGTCCAGCTGACCGCCGCCCTGGTCGACATTCCCAGTGTGTCGCGCGACGAGGCCAAGATCGCGGATCTGGTGGAGCAGGCATTGCGGGAGCAGACCACCGGGTTCGAGGTGCTGCGGCACGGGAACGTGGTGCTGGCGCGCACAAACCGCGGGCTGCCGACGCGGGTGATCCTGGCCGGTCATCTCGACACCGTGCCGATCGCCGACAACGTGCCGAGCCGGCCCGACGAGGTCGGTGGGGAGCCGGTGCTGTTCGGTTGCGGCACCGTCGACATGAAGTCCGGCGACGCGGTGTTCCTGCATCTGGCGGCCACTATTGCCGACCCGGCCCACGATCTGACGCTGATCTTCTACGACGGCGAGGAGATCGCCGCGGAATTCAACGGCCTCGGCCAGATCGAGCGCGAGCTGCCCGAGTGGCTCGACGGCGACCTCGCGATTCTGGGTGAGCCCTCCGGCGGCTGGATCGAGGCGGGCTGCCAGGGCACGCTGCGGGTCCGGCTGACGACCTCCGGCGTGCGCGCGCACTCGGCCAGGGCCTGGCTGGGCGAGAACGCCATCCACGGGCTGGCGCCGGTACTGGCGCGGTTGTCGGCCTACGAGGCGCGCGAGGTCGACATCGACGGCTGCGTGTACCGCGAGGGGCTGTCGGCCGTGCGGGTCTCCGGTGGGGTCGCGGGCAATGTGGTGCCCGATGTCGCCGAGGTGGATGTGAACTTCCGTTTCGCGCCCGACCGGACCGTCGAGCAGGCCGTTGCGCACGTGCGCGAGGTCGTCGCCGGGCTCGACGTCGAGTTCGTGGTGACCGACTCCTCGCCCGGCGCCCTGCCCGGCCTCACCGCGCCCGCCGCGCGCACCCTGATCGACTCGGTCAACGCCCACGGCGGCGGCGGTGTCCGGGCCAAGTACGGCTGGACCGACGTCTCCCGCTTCGCGGCGCGCGGCATCCCCGCGGTCAACTTCGGCCCCGGCGATCCCAACCTCGCGCACAAGCGCGACGAGCACGTGCCGCTGAGCCAGATCACCGCCGTCACCGCGATGCTGCGCACCTACCTGTCAGCCCGCTGACGACTGGTGTTCGACCCGACCCAGTAGCGTGGGGGCATGTCTACCGATTCCGCTGATCAGGCTGGGAAGGTCAAATCGACGGCGAAGTTCCGTGGGCCGGTGATGTTTCGCCGCGAACGCAAGCAGGGTGTGCGGACCGCCGACCGGAATCTGCTCGACACCCGCCAGGACAGCGATTGGGTGCATACCGATCCGTGGCGGGTGCTGCGGATCCAGGCCGAGTTCGTCGAGGGTTTCGGCGCGCTCGCCGAGGTGCCGCCCGCGGTGACCGTGTTCGGTTCGGCGCGCACGTCCAAGGACCATCCCGAATACGCGGCGGGCATGGCGATCGGCGCCGCGCTCACCAAGGCCGGTTTCGCGGTGATCACCGGCGGCGGGCCCGGCGCGATGGAGGCCGCCAACCGCGGGTCCTCGGAGGCGGGCGGCTACTCGATCGGGCTCGGCATCGAGCTGCCGTTCGAGCAGGGCCTCAACGAGTGGGTCGATCTCGGTATCAACTTCCGGTACTTCTTCGTCCGCAAGACCATGTTCGTGAAGTACTCGCAGGCCTTCGTCTGCCTGCCCGGCGGGTTCGGCACCCTCGACGAGCTGTTCGAGGCGCTGACCCTGGTGCAGACCCGCAAGATCACCCGTTTCCCGATCATCCTGTTCGGCACCGCGTACTGGTCCGGCCTGGTCGACTGGCTGCGCGAGTCGCTGGCCGGCTCGGGCAAGATCGCCGCGGAAGACCTCGACCTGATCCAGCTCACCGACAGCGTCGAGGAGGTCGTGCGGATCATCCAGGGCGAGACCGGCGATCACGCGAACATCGAGCGGCTCGGCACCGAGGACGAGTGGTGAGCGCGCCGTACTCGATCTGCGTCTACTGCTCGGCCAGCACCACCGATCCCGACCTGATCAGCCTGGCCGCCCGCGTCGGCACCGAGATCGCCCGGCGCGGTTGGCAACTGGTCTCCGGCGGCGGCCATGTGTCGATGATGGGCGCGGTCGCCACCGCCGCCCGCGCGGGCGGGGCGCACACCATCGGGGTGATCCCGAAACACCTGGTGCACAAGGAAGTCGCCGATGTCGACGCCGACGAACTGCTGGTCACCGACACCATGCGTCAGCGCAAGCAGCTGATGGAGGCCCGCGCCGACGCCTTCCTCACCCTGCCCGGCGGGGTCGGCACGCTCGAGGAACTGTTCGAGACCTGGACCGGCGGCTACCTCGGCGAACACGCCAAACCGGTGGTGGTGCTGGACGCCGACGGCTTCTACGGCGGGCTCTTCCGCTGGATCGATGAACTGTACGAACGCAGAATCGTGACGCGGCAGGCGCGCGACCGCATCACCGTGGTCGCCGATCTGCCCGCCGCCTTCGCTGCGCTGGAACCGGCTCAGGGCTAGGAGAATTCGACGTGAGCAACGACGCCCGCTCGACCGTCAGCGTGTTCGATCTCGCCAAGGCGTTGCCCGCCATGGCGCTCGACGCGCCCGGCATGCTGCGCAACGCGCGCGGAATGCTGGTGGGGCCCAAGGACAAAGCCTCCATCGGCCTGTACTTCCAGCGCGTCGCGCACCGGCGGCCCGATCGGGTGTTCCTGCGGTTCGAGGGCCGCTCCTACACCTATCGCGCGGCCAACAGCGAGGTCAACCGGTACGCGTCGGTGCTGTCGGGGCGCGGGGTGCGCCGCGGCGACGTGGTCGGCGTGCTGATGACCAACCGTCCCGAGACGCTGTTCACCGTGCTCGCGGTGCTCAAGCTCGGCGGCACCGTCGGCCTGCTCAACTACAACCAGCGCGATCAGGTGCTCGCGCACAGCATCGGCCTGCTCGACAGCGTGCTCACCGTGGTCGGCGCCGAGTGCGGGGAGGCGCTGGCCTCGCTGCCCGCGCCCGCCGAGCACGTCCTCGCCGCCGAGGAACTGGCCGAATCCGCCCGCACCGCACCGGATGCCGACCCGGCGGTGTGCGCGCGGGTGACCGCCGGCGAACGCGCGTTCCTGATCTTCACCTCCGGCACCACCGGCCTGCCCAAGGCCAGCGTGATGACCCACCACCGCTGGACCAAGAGCATGGCCGGGCTCGGCGGCCTCGGGGTCCGGCTGCGTGCCGACGACGGTCTGTACTGCTGTCTGCCGCTCTATCACAACAACGCGCTGACGGTCGCGCTGTCGGCGGTGCTGGCGGGCGAGTCGACCTACGTGCTCAGCCGCAAGTTCTCGGCCTCGGGCTTCTGGGACGAGATCGCCCGCGAGCGCGCGACCGCGTTCATCTACATCGGCGAACTGTGCCGCTACCTGCTCAACCAGCCGGTGCGGCAGGCCGAGCGCGACAACCGGGTGCGCCTGGCCGTCGGCAACGGCCTGCGCCCGGAACTGTGGGACGAGTTCCGCAGCCGGTTCGGGATCGGCCGGGTGGTCGAGTTCTACGGGTCCAGCGAGGCGCCGCTGGCCTTCGTCAACGCCTTCGGCCTCGATCGCACCGCCGGTCTGTGCCCGCTGCCCTACGCCGTCGTCGAGTACGACGACGAGACCGGCAAGGCCAAGCGCGGGCGCGACGGGAAGCTGCGCCGGGTGCGCTCGGGCGGCGTCGGCCTGCTGCTGGCGAAGGTGAACGATCGTCAGCCCTTCGACGGCTACACCGACAAGCGGGCCTCGGAGTCCAAGCTGGTCCGCGACGGCTTCAAGAAGGGCGACTGCTGGTTCGACACCGGCGACCTGGTCCGCGACCAGCATTTCTGGCACATCGCCTTCGTCGACCGGCTCGGCGACACCTTCCGCTGGAAGGGCGAGAACGTCGCGACCACCGAGGTCGAGGGCGCGCTCGACCACGACGAGAACATCGAGCAGGCCGTCGTCTACGGCGTCGACATCCCCGGCACCGACGGCAAGGCGGGCATGGCCGCGGTCACCCTGCGCCCCGGCGGGGAATTCGACGGCAAGTCGCTGGCCGCGACGGTCTACCAGCGTCTGCCGATCTACGCGATCCCGCTGTTCGTCCGGGTGGTGGCCGAACTGGAGCAGACCTCGACGTTCAAGAGCCGCAAAGTGGAGCTGCGCAAACAGGGCTACACCCCGGACCCGGACAGTCGGCTCTACGTCCTGTCCGGCCCGGCCACCGGCTACGTCCCCGCCTACGACGGCTACGCGGCCGACGTCGCGGCCGGTCAGGCCCCGCGCTAGCAAGGTAACGTCTGAGCTCGCATGAACATGGGTACCTCGTCGGGCACGCCCGAACCCCGACCACACGAACAACCGCCTGCCCGCAGCGCCAGCAGTAGCGGTTCCGACCCGTCGGCGGAAATCGCGCGGGGGCGGCCCGGCCCCACCTTGTGCGGGCGGCCGGTGGAGACGGACCGGGCCCTGGTCATGGCGATCGTGAATCGCACGCCCGATTCCTTCTACGACCGCGGCGCGACGTTCAGCGACGAGGCCGCCATGGACCGGGTGGCCCGCGCGGTCGACGAGGGCGCCGACCTGGTCGATATCGGCGGGGTCAAGGCCGGACCTGGCGCCACGGTCGACGCCGCCGAGGAAACGCGGCGGGTGGTGCCGTTCGTGGCGGCGATCCGCGCGAAGTATCCCGACCTGTTGATCAGTGTGGACACCTGGCGCGGCGATGTCGCCCGCAGCGCGGTCGCGGCCGGGGCCGACCTCGTCAACGACACCTGGGCCGGAGCCGACCCCGAGCTGGTGCACGTGGCCGCCGAGACGGGCGCGGGCATCGTCTGCAGCCACACCGGCGGCGCGATTCCGCGCACCCGCCCGCACCGGGTCCGCTATGCCGATGTGGTCGCCGAGGTGACCGCGACCGTTGTCGCCGCGGCCGACAACGCGGCGGCCGCGGGGGTGCGCCGCGATGGCATCGTGATCGATCCCACCCATGATTTCGGGAAAAACACCTATCACGGGCTCGAGTTGTTGCGCGGAATCGACGGTCTTGTAAAAACCGGATGGCCAGTCTTGATGGCACTGAGCAACAAGGATTTTATCGGGGAGACTTTAGGTGTCGGTCTGACCGAAAGGGTCGAGGGCACATTGGCGGCGACCGCGTGGTCGGCCGCCGCGGGCGCTCGAATCTTCCGGGTCCACGAGGTCGCCGAAACCCGGCGGGTGGTGGACATGATCGCCGCGATCCAGGGCATCCGGCCCCCCGCACGAACTCTGCGAGGTCTGGCATGAAAATCCAACACCGCGAGCCCGCCTGGGCCACTACCCATACCTGGGACACCCCTGACTGGACGGTCGGCGAACTGGTCGCCGCCAAGGCGGGTCGCACCGTCTCGGTGGTGCTGCCCGCGCTGAACGAGGAAGACACCGTCGCCGCGGTGGTGGCCAGCATCCGGCCCCTGCTCGGCACACTGGTCGACGAACTGATCGTGCTCGACTCCGGCTCCACCGACGCCACCGCCGAACGCGCTCGCGCGGCGGGCGCCGAGGTGATCACCCGTGAGGAAGCCGTTCCCGAGCTCGAACCGGTCCCCGGCAAGGGCGAGGTGCTGTGGCGCTCGCTGGCCTGTACCGCCGGCGATCTCATCGCCTTCGTCGACTCCGATCTGATCGACCCCGATCCCGACTTCGTGCCCAAGCTGCTGGGCCCGCTGCTGACCATGCCGGGCACGCATCTGTCCAAGGCCTACTACCGCCGTCCGCTGCGCCAGGGCGAGTCCGTCGACGCCAACGGCGGCGGCCGGGTCACCGAGCTCGTCGCCCGGCCGCTGCTGGCGGCCCTGCGGCCCGAACTGTCCCAGGTCTTGCAGCCACTCGGTGGGGAGTACGCGGGCACCCGCGAACTGCTCACCGCCGTCCCCTTCGCCCCCGGCTACGGTGTCGAGATCGGCTTGCTGCTCGACACCTACGACCAGATGGGCTTGGACGCCATCACCCAGGTCAACTTGGGCGTGCGCACCCACCGCAATCGCCCGCTGGCCGATCTCGGCGTGATGAGCCGCCAGATCCTCGGCACCGCCCTGGGCCGCAGCGGCGTCATCGACTCCGGCGCCGCGCTCACCCAGTTCCCGATGATCGGCGGCGAATTCATCGCCCACTCCACCGAGGTCTCCCTCGAAGACCGCCCCCCGATGAAAACCCTGCGCCCCGAACAGGTCGCCGCGTAATCTCCCACCCACCGGGCGCCTCGTCACGTCGACGGGGCGCCCGTCCACTGTCCGGGTTGCGAGCGCGGTAGAGACCACCGAGGGACCGTTCTGCGGCTTCGTCCGCCGTTCGTCGTCACCCGCTGCGTCGGCCCGCGCAACCGGGCGAGTCCTCGCGGGCGACGAGCGTGGTGGCGACGGCCAGGACGATCAGCGCGACCACGGCCAGCAGGACCTGGGGGTGCAGGCCCAGGGGCGCGGGATTGTGGAATTCGGGGTCTTGAACGGCGGTGCCGGGGAACAGAAAGGCGCCGAGCAGGCCCAGCCAGGGGGTGGCGAGCAGGGCGCAGGCGGTGCGGAGGCGGGAGCGGGTGACGTCGCCGCGCAGGAGGTAGAGGGCGAGCACGCCGAGCAGGATCGACATCACGATGTACTGGGCGTCATGGAATTTCGCGTGTGGCGGCCAGGCGTCGTTGGCCAGGTGCTGGTCGGCGCTCGCGGGGATGACGACATCGGCCAGGAGCGCACCGAAGACGGTGACGAGGGCGATCGAGGCGGCGAGCAGGCGTGGGGCGGAGCGGGTTACGGGGGTGGTGCTCGTCATGTCACGAAGGTCCTTGCCGGGAGGGCGGATTCGTCGGGCGATGGCGCAGGAAGTCGTCGGCGACCGCCCGGACGTAGTCGAGGTCGAAGGTGCGGTGGGCGACCAGCCTGCGGAAGAACAGGGGGCCGTGCAGCTGGTCGACGGCGAGGTCGACATCGAGATCGGCGGGCAGCTCGCCGCGCTCGACCGCGGCGGTGAGGATTGTGCGCACCACCCGGGTTCCCGACCGGTACGCCGACTCCTTGACGGCCGCGAATTGCGGGTCCACAGCGGCTCTTTCGATCAGCACCCGTATCGCCTGTTCGCTGGCAGGCTCGTGCAACATCGCGTGGGTGCCCGCCAGTGCGGTCAGCAGGTCGGCGCGTAGGTTCCCGGTGGGCGGTGCCTGGGCGAGGGCGATGTGCCAGGTGATGGTGGCGCGCACCAGATCGGTCGGCTCCGGCCAGAGGCGGTACAGCGTGGCCCGGCTGATTCCGCTGCGTGCCGCGATCGCGCCGTGCGTCAGCCCGGCCAGGCCCTGCTCGACCAGTAGCTGCCTGGCCGTGACGAGCGCGGCCTCACGACTGCGCACGGTACGGGGATCGGGTGGTCGCACAGAACCTCCTTGCGAGACAGCTTGTTTCGAATCTATGAAACAAACTGTATCGAAATTGGCGCGGCAAGAACAAGAGGGGCGACCCGATTCGAGTCAGGGGCGGTGGATCGGCCCGTCGAGGTCGGCGAGCGGCCGCGCCGACGCGCCACCGCGCTCGGCGAGGATCTGCGCGAGGACGGAGATCGCGGTCTCCTCAGGCGTGTGCGCGGCCAGGTCGAGGCCGAGCGGGCTACGGACGCGGGCGATCTCGGCCTCGGTGAGCCCCGCGTCGCGCAGGCGCGCGGTGCGGTCGGCGTGGGCGCGGCGGGACCCGAGCGCGCCGACGAAGGCGACGGCGGGCAGGCGCAGCGCACTCGCCAGCATCGGGACGTCGAACTTGGCGTCGTGGGTGAGGACGCAGACGACGGTGCGTTCGTCGATCCGGCCCGCCCGCCGCTCCGCCTCCAGGTACCGGTGCGGCCAGTCGAGGACCACCGCGTCGGCCGCGGGGAAACGGGCCGGGGTGGTGAAGGTTTCGCGGGCGTCGACGACGGTGACGTGGTAGCCGAGCTGGGCCGCCGCCACGCCGAGCGCGCGGGTGTAGTCGTTGGCCCCGGCCAGGATCAGGCGCGCGGGGGAGCGGAAGACCTGGACGAAGGTGCGTGGCCTGTCGGCGGCGGCCGGGGTGCAGTCCTGCGCGCCGATGAGGCCGCTGCGGCCCGCGGCGAGGAGCGCGGCCGCGTCCCGGTCGAGCTCGCGCCACGGCTCCACGCGCCCGGGCCGCAGCAGCCGGCGATCCGGGGCGGATTCGAGGGTGGTCGCGTAGGCGACCGGCTCGTGCGCCGCGAGCGCGGCGACGAGCGCGCCGAACAGCGGGGCATCGGTGGCGTCGAGGCGTTCGACGAAGACCTCGATCTCGCCGCCACAGGGCAGGCCGACCGCGAACTCGTCGGCCGCGGCGAAGCGTTCGGTACTCGCGTGCCCGTCACGCAGGACCTGGCTCGCGGTGGTGACGACGGCCGCCTCGACACATCCGCCCGACAGCGACCCGACGACCCGCCCGTCGGCGGCCACCGCCATCGCGGCGCCGGTGTCGCGCGGTCCGGTGCCGGTCCGGTCGACGATTCGGGCCAGCGCCACCGGCTGGACGGCCAGTAGCGCGAGGATCTCGTCGAACAGCTCCCGCATCGCCCACCGGCCTCTCCACAGTCACCGAGGCGTTGTGACCGTTGTGACCAGCCTAGCTATCGCGCAGCACTGGCGCGCGGTGAGCGCCGGTCAGTCGAGGATCTCGCGGTGCTGCAGATCGGCGCCGATCGCGCCGTCGTGGAAGAAGCCACGGAAGACCGCGGCCGCGCGCTCGGCGGTGAACACCTCTTCGGGGTAGACGTAGGTGTCGTCGTCGCCGTGCGGCAGGTAGACCGTCGGCAGGCCCAGCCTGCCGCCGGGGAACCCGAGGGTGTAGCGGCGGGTGATGTGGTCGACCGTCACCCGTAGCTGGAGGGTCATCGCGTCGGCCGAGCCCGCGCAGCGCAGCGCGAGATCGCCACGGGCGCCACTCACCGCCGTGGTGACCTCCGTGGCGGGCATCGGCTCGGGCAGCACGGTCAGATCGAGCGCGTAACGCTGCCTGCCGTCCATCCGGCGCAGGGGGCGCAGGAAGCTGTCCACGTCCTCGTGCGGGCCGATGAAGACCTTCAGGCGGTCGCTGTAGGTGAGGCGATGGGTCGCGACGATCACGTCGGCGGCGGTCGACTCGGCCTCGAACGGGGGCACGGGTCGGGGATCCTGGGTGCCTGCCGCCCGCACGGGCAGGACCCGGCACGCGCTGGCCTCGGGAGACGAGAACATGTGACGCTCACCTACTCACATTCGGTTACTCGCTAGCAATCTAAACATCGTCGGTATTCTGTGCTGCATAACAATAGCGTGATGCAGATCACAAAGTGAGCTCAGTTTAGATCTAACTATGGACGAACCCGGGTCGTAGCCAACCTTGGGTCGGTTTCGTGCCGATAAACCGGGGTGAGAAGGTCGGCATCTACGGGCTCGCCCGACGTGCGGTCGTAACGGACCGCGATGAGTACCGAAAACAAGTGACTGCTCGCGCGTTCGTGCAGGGTGGCGAGCCGGGTGGCCAGCAATCGGATCGCACCCAGGGACCCCGGCGGGTGCAGTCCGTCGATCAGCATGACGCTGCCGCGCCGGTCGGGGCGGGGCAGCCGGGCCAGGTAGGCGATGTCGTGCGGCTCTGTGCCGCCGGGTCGGTAGACGCGCCGCGCGGCCCGGTCCTCGATGCCGCGACGGGTGTCGCCTGCGCGGGTGACGGTCCGGCGCAGGCGTGGATCGGCGACCACCAGCTGGCGCAGGCTGGGGGAGAGCTCGGGGCCGCCGAGGATCACCAGGCCGTCGCGATTGAGGTCGACCGGCCTGCCGGGCAGGAAGGTCTCCACATTCGCCACGAAACCCAGCTGACGCAGGAGCTCGGTCAGCCGTTGGGCCGCGGCCGGGTCCGGGGCGCCCAGTAGCCGCCCGGCGCGGACCTCGGGCGCGAGCACGGTCAGCGTGCCGTGCCCGAAGAACAGGCCCTCGGGGACCGGTCCCTGGGTGCTCACCTGGTGGATGCGCGCACGCGAGAGGCCGGCGGCGGCCCCGATCCGGGCGAACGTCCAGCCCTCGGCGTGGAGTTCGCGGATCACGGCGCGCCTGATCCTGGTGAGTTCGTTGATGGTCTGCTGGGCAGCCGCCACCCCGTCGGTGGCTGCTTTGAGTCTCTCGACCTTGTCCTCGATCGCGAAGACTCGTGCCACGTCATCGGCCGACATGTGCGAAGTCTAGACAGCTCGACAGCATTCCGTGTCTATATCGGTTGACATCGAACTGTATTGCGGCACAACGCGTATCATGTCCGACTTGTCGGCTATCACAATCTTTCGAGGTAGCCGCGGCTGTGTCCGGAGCGCGCGACCTCGTGGCAAATGCCGACCGTGCGGTGTGATCCGGGGGTCTAGGTCGCGTCGAAGTCGATCGGCGGGCGCTCGTTGTGGCCCAGCGGCTTCGACAGCGAGGGCGAGGACGACCCCGATCCGCCCGGCATCCCACTGCTCGTGCCGAACAATTGCTGCTTGTCGGGCACCGCGCTCTCCAGCCCGCGCAGCACCGAATCGTCACCGCCCAGCAGGTGCTTGGTGACCGCGGCGCGCGGACTCATGTTGCGCAGCTCGTTCAGCTCGGCCAGCGGCTTGCGCAGCTCGTCGAACTCCGGCCCCAGCTCCTGCTTGAGTTGCGAGGTGGCGCCGCTGGCGTAGTCGCGCACCTGGCGCAGGGAACGCGTGGTCCAGCGGACCGCGCCGGGGAGGCGCTCCGGGCCGAGGATCACGAGGGCGGCGACGAGCAGGATCATCATCTCGCTCCACCCGATGTTGCTGAACACGCAGTCCAGGCTACCTGGACGGCGCGGTCGCGGCTCAGTCGGATTCGAGCGTGACCGGGACGTCCACCTGCCTGCCATCGCGGATCAACTGCACGTTCACCGTCTCGCCGATCTTGCGCGCCTGCACCGCGACGACCAGCTCGTCCGGTCCGGTGACCTCGCGGTCGCCGATCTTCACGATGACATCCCCCTCGACGATGCCGGCCTTGGCGGCGGGGCTGCCTGGGCTCACATCGGCGACGGCGGCACCGCTCATCACCTCGTTGGCGACAGTCTTGGTGCGCGCGCTCAGGCCGATCACCGGGTGGTGCATCTGGCCGTCGCGGATCAGGGTCTGGGCGACGGTCTGCATGACGTCGACCGGGATGGCGAAGCCGAGGCCCACCGAACCGCCGGTCTCGCTGCGGATCGCGGTGTTGATGCCGATCACCCGGCCCTGCATGTCGACCAGCGCGCCGCCGGAGTTACCGGGGTTGATCGCGGCGTCGGTCTGCACGGCGTCGATGACGGCGTTGGTGTCGCTGCCCTCACCGGCCAGCTTCACCGGGCGGTGCTGGGCGCTGACGATGCCGGAGGTGACGGTCTTGCTCAGGCCCAGCGGCGAACCGACCGCCAGCACGTCGTCGCCGACCTGCACGTCGGAGGACTTGCCGAGGTTGGCCACGGTCAGGTTCTTGGCCTCGACCTTCAGCACGGCGAGGTCGGTCTTGGGATCGCGGCCGACGATCTCGGCGGGCACCCGGGTGCCGTCGGAGAACTGCACCTGGATGGCGGCGCGATCGGACTTGTCGGTCGCGGCCATCGAGATGACGTGATTGTTGGTGACGACGTAGCCCGCGCCGTCGATGACGACGCCCGAACCGGTCGCGCCGTTGTCGCCGACGGTGACCCGGATGGAGACCACCGAGGGCAGCACGGCGTTGGCCACCGCGGCGATGCGGCTGTGCGGTTCCTCGATGCCCGCGGTCTGGTCCAGGGTGACCTTGCGGGAGGTGAGGGTGGAGGCGGTCTCGGCGGTGATCCGCCCGACCAGGCCGCCGAGCACGGCGATCCCGAGCGCGAGCACGGCCAGCAGCGCCAGCGCCTTGGGCGCGACGCGGGAGCCGAACAGCACCTCGCGGGCGGTCAGCTTGGGGGCGGCGGGGAGGCGCTCGGGCGCGGGCGTCTCGACAGCAGGCGCGCCGAGGCGCGCGGTGGCGGCGGGATCGCGCCAGGGATCGACGGGGCCCGCGACGACGGTGCGCGGCTCCTCGGAGCCCGGTTCGCGCTGCAGCAGCTCGTCGGAACCTTCGGGGCGGGAGAATGCCTCGGCCAGCACGCCGTCCGGCGGGCGCTGGCTGACGAGCTGATCGGCGCCTGCGGCCGGGCCGGGTCGCTGCGGGTCGTGCGGCGCGAACGAGCCGGTCTGACCGTTCGGGCGACGGAACGCGCGCGCGGTATGACTGTCGATGTGCGGCCGGTACACCGGGCGCGGGCCGAGGTTCGGCGCGTCCGACGGCCGCAGGTTCCCCCGGTAGGCCGCCGAATCCGCGTGTTCGGTCGATCCGGAATTCGTCGATTCGCCTGTCACGCCCGTGACTCTACTTGCGCCGCCAGGTTGTCCACCGGGTCGCGGTGAAGGAATCGGTGATGAATCCGAGAAATGCCTCGTTACGGCGCGGCGGCTCGGCTGTGGTGCCGGGCAGTTCGGCCAGCGGGATCCTGGTCAGGCTGTCGTGCAGGCTGCGCGGCACGGCCACCTCGGCGGCCCGGCGCAGCGCGATGCGCGCCTGCTGCTGGGCATCGACCTCGGCCGCGCATTCCGGGCACACCGAAAGATGCTGGGCGGCGCGCAGGTACGCGTTCATGCGCAGCTCGCCGTCGACATAGGCCGCGATCGCCTCGCTGGCCAGGTGCTCGGTGGGCTGAAAGCGCGGGGTACGACCTGAGGCACTGGGGTCCACGCTCATGCGGAGTTCTTCCTTCCGACCGACATCAACCGAGAGGCCCGGTGACGCCGACAACTGCGTCACCCTGCGTAGGCGTCAGCGGAGTACCGCTGCTCAGTTCCATTATGCGCAAGGTATTCGCGCAGTGCCTGCCGCCCACGATGGATCCGGCTGCGCACGGTGCCCAGTTTCACGCCGAGCGTCGCGCCGATCTCCTCGTAGGACAGGCCCTCGATGTCACACAGGACCACGGCGGCACGGAACTCCGGCGCCAGTGAGTCCAGGGCTTTCTGCAGGTCGGGATCCAGACGGGCGTCGTGGTAGGACTCCTCGGGCGTCGGGCCCTCGGCGGGGACCCGGTCGTAGTCCTCCGGCAGCGCCTCCATGCGGATGCGGTTGCGGCGGCGGACCATGTCCAGGAACAGGTTCGTGGTGATGCGGTGTAACCAGCCCTCGAAGGTGCCCGGCTGATAGTTCTGCAGCGAGCGGAACACCCGGATGAAGGTCTCCTGGGTGAGGTCCTCGGCGTCCTGGGCGTCGCCGGAGAGGCGGTAGGCCAGGCGATACACCCGGTCGGCGTGTTCGCGGACGAGTTCGTCCCAGGAGGGCATGACCGTGCGGTCACCGGTCGCGTCGAAGGCGGCGGTGCCGGTGAGTTCGGCGTCGAGCTGCTCGCCGTCGGCGGCGAGGAGGTCGGCGGGGAGAGTCTGATCGGTCGGTGTGGCGTGACGCGCCGTGTCTACCATCGGGATGGGACACCTCCTACTCGGGACCGCTGGCACGAAACCACGCCGGTCCGGGTCAGCGAACCTTGCTATCGGAATCAACCAGCAACTGTGTGAGGTTGTTCCCGCGTCTCGTACCCGCCGCGATCGGCTGGTCTTGCGTAGGGCAACTATTTCCTGCCCCGATATGGGTCAGATGTGGAGATCCTGAGTGTGTCCTGAGAATCCTTATCGATGCCGACCCTAGTCCCGCCGGCACGCGGAAAGCAGCAGTTCCAGCCCCTTCGTGACCTTTCCGCAAACTTGTGGCAATTGTTCGATCGGTGCGCGACACTCGGGGCGATCGGCGCATTCGCTGAATACACAGACCCCTCCGGTGCCCTAGCCTCATAGCTGTGGCATCGAACGTGGAGCGGAACCTGGCCTATGTGGAGGAGTCCGTCGTCGAGGACGAAATCCTCCTCGACGCGCGCGAGCGGGCCACCGAGCTGGGCGCGGTGCCCGTGCCCGCCTCCGTCGGCGCCCTGCTGAGCATGTACGCGCAGATGTTGGGCGCCCGCGCGGTCGTCGAGGTGGGCACCGGCGCCGGGGTGAGCGGATTATGGCTGCTCGACGGCATGCGCGAGGACGGCACGCTCACCACGATCGACTCCGAGCCCGAGCATCAGCGCGCGGCCAAGGAGGCCTTCCGCACCGCGGAGATCCCGCCCGCGCGCACCCGGCTGATCAACGGCCGCGCTCTCGACGTCCTACCTCGGCTCGCCGACGGCGCCTACGACCTCGTCTTCGTCGACGCGGCCCCCATGGAACACCCGCACTACGTCGAACAGGGCGTCCGGCTGCTGCGCGAAGGCGGCGCGTTCATCCTGCACAACGCGTTGCTCGGCGGTCGCGTGCCCGACCAATCCCAGCGCGACCCGGCCACGCAGGCGGTGCGGGCGGCCACCAGGGCCATCGCGGAGAACCCCGACCTCACCAGCGTGCTGATCCCGATCGGTGACGGGCTGCTCTGCGCTTCGCGCTGCTAGCCGACCCAGATCCCCTTGCCGACGGTGACCACCCCGCCGTGGCTGACCGCGAACCGCTCCCGGTCGCGATCCAGGTCGACACCGATGATCTCGCCCTCGCCGACCACGACGTTCTTGTCCAGGATCGCGTGCCGCACGACCGCGCCCTTCCCGATCCGCACCCCCGGCATCAGCACGCTGCCCTCGACGGTGGCGCCGTCGTCGATCATCACGTTCGAACTGAGCACCGAATTGCGGACGGTGGCCGCCGACAGGATCGAGCCGGCCCCCACGATCGACTCCTGCGCCAGCCCGCCCCTGGCGAACTTGGCGGGCGGCAGGTTCTCGGCGGCGCCGCGGATCGGCCAGTGCTTGTTGTAGAGGTTGAACACCGGGTGCACCGAGACCAGGTCCATGTGCGCGTCGTAGAAGGCGTCGATGGTCCCGACGTCACGCCAGTACCCGCGGTCGCGCTCGGTGGCGCCGGGCACCTCGTTGTCGGCGAAGTCGTAGACCGCGGCCTTCCCCGCGGCGACCAGCGCGGGAATGATGTCGCCGCCCATGTCGTGGTCGGAGTCGGAGTTCTCGGCGTCGGCGCGGATCGCGTCGACCAGCACCCGGGTGGTGAACACGTAGTTGCCCATCGACGCGAACGTCACGTTCGGGTCGTCGGGGGTACCGGGCGGATGCGCGGGCTTCTCCAGGAACTGGGTGATCCGGCCGGACTCGTCGGAGTCGATGCAGCCGAACGCGCTCGCCTCGCTGCGCGGCACCCGGATGCCCGCGACGGTCACACCGGCGCCGGAGGCGATGTGGCTGGCGACCATCTGCTCCGGGTCCATCCGGTACACGTGGTCGGCGCCGAAGACGACGATGTAGTCGGGGTCCTCGTCGTAGATCAGGTTGAGCGACTGCATGATCGCGTCGGCGCTGCCGGTGTACCAGCGCGGCCCGAGGCGCTGCTGGGCAGGCACCGGGGTGATGTACTCGCCGGTGAAACCGGACAGCCGCCAGGTCTGCGAGATGTGGCGATCCAGCGAATGCGACTTGTACTGGGTGAGCACGCACAGGCGCAGGTATCCCGCGTTGACGAGATTGCTCAGGACGAAATCGATCAGCCGGTACGCGCCGCCGAACGGAACCGCGGGCTTGGCCCTGTCTGCGGTGAGCGGAAACAGTCGTTTGCCCTCGCCACCGGCGAGCACGATCCCGAGTACGTGCGGCTGGCTCCTCACCCTGCTCAAAGTACAGGCTGGGCGGCACAACGGTGGCTCATGTCGACCCGAGGGTCTAATTTGGACCAGTGAGTTATGGCACCGACAGCGACCAGGAGCCGGCGCAACAGCTGCGGGTCGCCATGCTGACCCGGGAATACCCGCCCGAGGTCTACGGCGGTGCGGGAGTTCATGTCACCGAACTCACCGCCCGGCTGCGCGCGCTGGCCGAGGTGACCGTGCACTGTATGGGCGCGCCGCGCACCGGCGCCGTCGTGCATCGGCCCGACCCCGAGCTCTACGCCGCCAACGCCGCGTTGCAGATGATGTCGGCGCAGCTGCGGATGGCCGACGCGGTCGGCGCCGTCGACGTGGTCCACTCGCACACCTGGTACGCGGGGCTCGCGGGCCATCTCGCCGGCGCGCTCTATGGCATTCCGCACATCCTCACCGCGCATTCGCTGGAACCGCGCAGGCCGTGGAAGGCCGAGCAGCTCGGCGGCGGGTACCGGCTCTCGTCCTGGTCGGAACGCAACGCGATGGAGTACGCCGACGCCGTGATCGCGGTGAGCGAGGGCATGCGCCACGACGTGCTCGACGCCTATTCGGCGGTCGACCCGGGCCGGGTCCACGTGGTGCACAACGGCATCGACGCCACGGTCTGGCATCCGGGCGCGCCCGCCGGCGACGAGGCCCCCGTGCTGGAACGGCTCGGGGTGCGTGCCGAGCTGCCGATCGTGTCCTTCGTCGGGCGGATCACCCGGCAGAAGGGGGTCGGCCACCTGCTCGCCGCGGCCGCCGATTTCGATCCCGACATCCAGCTGGTCCTGTGCGCCGGTGCGGCCGATACCAGGGAACTCGAACTCGAGATCGCCGCCGCCGTCGACGGGTTGCAGCGCGAGCGCGGCAACGTGTTCTGGGTCAAGGAGATGCTGCCGACCGAGCAGGTCCGCCAGATCCTCACCGCCTCCGCGGTGTTCGTCTGTCCCTCGGTCTACGAACCGCTCGGCATCGTCAACCTGGAGGCCATGGCCTGTGCCACCGCGGTCGTCGCCTCCGATGTGGGCGGCATCCCGGAGGTCGTCGACGACGGGGTCACCGGTCGGCTCGTGCACTACGACGCGGGGTCGACGGCGGAGTACGAACGCGGACTGGCCGCCGCCGTCAACGCGGTGGCGGGCGATCCGGAGCTGGCGCGGCGCTACGGTGACGCCGGGCGGGCGCGCGCCATCGCGGAATTCGATTGGGCGCGAATCGCCGAGCAGACCGTCGAGGTGTATCGCAGCGTGCTGAAGTAGCCGCGGCGCGGTTCGTCGCGCAGCGGTCGCGATCCCGGGCGGTCGGCCCGTCGAGTGCGGTCAGCTCGCCGGACGGTAGGTCGAGACCGTGACCGCGGCGGTGACCTCGGTGACGTCGGGGAGCGCCGCGATGCGGGGATCGTCGGCCGGGGTGCCGTGGAAGGCCGAGGGGCCCATCGCGATGACGTCGGTGACGTCGCGCCGGGACAGCTTCATCCCGAACTCGACCCGGGTGTGCGCGGAGCGGGTGAACAGCCCTGCGAGCGAATCGGCGAGCCTGCGCTCCTTGTCGGGGTCGACGCGGACCATGCCGAGCGGGCCGACGAGCTCGTTCAGGTGGTCGACGGTGGGCGTGACCACCACGAAGCTGCCACCGGGCGCGAGCACCCGGGCGACCTCGGTGGGGTTGCGCGGGGCGAACACCGACAGCACGCCGGCCAGGGAGTGGTCGCGGATCGGCAGACCGCGCCAGGCGTCGGCCAGCACCGAGGCCAAGCGCGGGTGCGCGCGAGCGGCCCGGCGCGCGGCGGGCTTGGCGACATCGAGCGCGATGCCGGCGAACCCGGGCTCGGCGGCCAGGATCGTGGCGAGGTAGTAGCCGGTGCCGGCGCCGACCTCGAGGATCACCTGGGCGTCGGGCAGGTCGGGCGCGGGTGCCGCGGTGAAAGCATGTGTCGCGGCCGCGGCGATGGGGGCGAAGTGTCCCGCGCCCTGGAAAGCGGCGCGGGCGTCGAGCATATCGGCGGTGTCGCCGGTCATCTTCGTCGCTGCGCCGGTCAGCAGCCCGACATAGCCCTGTCGGGCGATGTCGAAGCTGTGGCCGGTACCGCAGCGCAGCGCGCGATCGCGCGGTTGCAGTTCGTCACCGCACTCCGGGCAGGCCAGGAGTGCGGCCACCTCGGTGAGTGCCGTCAGCTGGTGACGCTCTTCAATTCGTCACCGAGCGCCGCAGCCTCGTCCGGTGTGAGTTCGACGACCAGACGCCCGCCACCCTCGAGTGGAACCCGCATGACGATTCCACGACCTTCCTTGGTTGCCTCGAGGGGACCGTCCCCGGTACGGGGCTTCATGGCCGCCATCCTCTGCTCCCTCCAGATCTGCGCGGTCTGTCTGCGCACTGATTCTCGTCTGCCGGTTGTCGCCAACCAGCGGGCTCGCCGGGTGTTCGGCGGGCCACACCGGTCCTATTCTTCCCTATTGCCGTCTCGGACGGACACCTGAGTACGAAATGTGACTCGCGAGTCGGTTCCGTTCGCGGCCTGGCGCACCCAGCAAACCTCCAGGTGATCGTCGACCATCCCGGTCGCCTGCATGAGGGCATACGCCGTCGTCGGGCCGACGAAGACGAAGCCTCGGCGCTTCAATTCCTTTGCCAGAGCAATGGATTCGGGTGTGGTGGCGGGCACATCCGCGATCGTCGCCGGCCGCGGGCGTGGCGCGGGGGCGAAGGACCACAGCAGCTCGTCCAAGCCCACCGGCAGGTCCCGAGCAACCCGAGCGTTGGCGATCACCGCGTCGATCTTGGCGCGGTTGCGGACGATGCCCGCGTCGGCCAGCAGTCGCTCGCGGTCGGCGTCGCCGAACTCGGCGACCTTCGCGATCTCGAAGTCGGCGAACGCCGCGCGGAACGCGGGCCGCTTCCGCAAGATGGTGATCCAGGCCAGGCCGGACTGGAAGGCCTCGAGGCACAGCCGTTCGAACAGTGCGTCGTCGCCGTGCAGGGGCTTGCCCCACTCGGTGTCGTGGTAGTCGCGATACAGCGCCGAGCCGGTCGACCAGGGGCAGCGCTCGTACCCGTCGTCGGCGAGCTCGGTCACGGGCGGTCCTGGCCCGCGGCGACCTGCGCCTGCCACTGCCGCACCTGCGCCAGCTCGAGTTCGAGTTCGTCGATCCGCTCGGCCAGCCTGCCCAGCGCCCAGTCGACCTCGCCGGCCTTGTAGCCGCGCACGACCTGCTGGAACCGCAACGCGCGCACGTCGGCGCCGGTGACGCCGTGGGCGGGCAGCACCGTGGCCGTCGTGCCCTCGGGCAGCGGCCCGAGTTCCTCGGACCGGCCGAACACCGCGCTCGCCACGAGGAACAACATGGCCGCGACCAGTCCGACGATCAGCACATAGAGCAGCAGCGTCAGCATGCAGACAGCCTAAGCACCCCCACCGACAACCCCAGGCTCAGAGGTGCCGGGTCGTATCGATGCCCAGTGACATGCCCGCCAGGCCGCGCTTGCGGACGGCCAGCTTGTCGGCGACCTCGCGCAGGGCCTTGGCGGCCGGGTTGTCCGGGTCGCCGAGGACGATCGGGGTACCGGCGTCGCCGCCCTCGCGCAGGGCCTGCTCGATCGGGATCTGGCCGAGCAGCGGCACCGTCGAGCCGACCGCGCGGGTCAGCCGATCGGCCACGACCTGGCCGCCGCCGGAGCCGTAGAGCTCCATCCGGGTGCCGTCGGGCAGGTCCAGCCAGGACATGTTCTCCACCACGCCGGCGATCCGCTGACGGGTCTGCAGGGCGATCGCGCCCGCGCGCTCGGCCACCTCGGCGGCGGCGATCTGTGGGGTGGTGACGACCAGGATCTCGGCGCTGGGGATCAGCTGCGCGATGGAGATCGCGACGTCGCCGGTGCCGGGCGGCAGGTCGAGCAGCAGCACGTCCAGGTCGCCCCAGAACACGTCGGCGAGGAACTGCTGCAGCGCGCGGTGCAGCATCGGACCGCGCCACACCACGGGCGTGTTGCCCTGGGTGAACTGCGCGATCGAGATCATCTTCACGTCGTAGGCCATCGGCGGCATGATCATCCGCTCGACCTGGGTCGGACGGGCGTCGGTGCCGAGCATGCGCGGGATCGAGTGGCCGTAGATGTCGGCGTCGAGCACGCCGACCGACAGGCCGCGCTGGGCCAGCGCGACGGCCAGGTTGGCGGTGACGCTGGACTTGCCGACGCCGCCCTTGCCGGAAGCGACGGCGTAGACGCGGGTCAGCGATCCGGGCTGGGCGAACGGGATCACCGGTTCGGCCGAGTCGCCGCGCAGCGACTTGCGCAGCTCGGTGCGCTGCTCGTCGCTCATCACGTCGAGATCCACGGTCACCGCACCGGCGCCGGGTACATCGGCGACGGCCTTGGTCACCCGCTGGACGATCTCGGTCCGCAGCGGGCAGCCCGACGTCGTCAGATACACCTCGACGTGCACGTCACCGCTGTCGGCGATGGCGATGCTCTTGACCATGCCCAACTCGGTGATCGGCTTGCGGATCTCCGGGTCGTCGACCTTCGCGAGCGCGGCCCGCACATCCGCTTCCGTAATCACTGGCATATGCCCGATTTTATGCTGCTGCTCATTCGAGCGCCCTCGGCGGGGCCATGTCCTCTCAGGTCAGATGCGGGGGAGGTCGGAGGGCTTGGGAGCGAGGCCGCTGGAGTAGGAGGTCGACCAGGCCATGACGTTGGCCACGTAGGCCATGGAGTTGTTGTAGCGCAGGATCGCCTTGGACTGCTGGGAGAGGTCGCGCATGTTGAGGCCGCCGTCGCAGAGGTAGCGGCCCGCGGTGAGGGCGGCGTCGAACAGGTTCTGCGGGTCGGCGATGCCGTCGGCGTTGCCGTCGGCGGCGTAGCGGTGCCAGGTCTCGGGCAGGAACTGCATGGGGCCGATGGCGCGGTCGTAGCCGCCGAGGCCGTCGAGTTCACCGCCGTCGCTGTCGTGGATGACGTTGTTGCCGTACAGGCTGCCGTCCAGGACCGGACCGTAGACGGCCTTGATCGGGTTGCCGTCCGCGTCGGCCTTGCCGTACGCGTGGGTGGACTCCACCCGGCCGATGCCGGCCAGCAGCGACCAGGACATCCCGCAGGTCGGATTCTCCACGGCCAGTTGCTGTTCGGCGCTCTGGTAGGCGGCGACCGCGATGCCCGGGATGCCCAGCGGGCCGGCCGGGAGATCGGCGGCCGCGCGATCATCCGGCAGCGCAACGGTTTTCACGACCGGCGCGGCCGAGGGCGACTGGCGCGCCTCGGCGTGGGCGACCTCGGTGATATCGGCCTGCGGTGCGGCCACGAGCTCCGGCGCGGCCTCGGCGTCGGCGCCGGGCAGGTCGTGCTCGACAGCGGCGTTGCTGGCGATGGTCGCGTCGGTCGCGGCGGCGGTAACGGCCACGAGTCCGGCGGGGACCAATCCGGTCAGTGCGATGAGCGAGCTACGTCGAACCGTCGTAGCAGGCTGTTTCCGATGACGACCCACTGTGTGGTGCCCTCCTCAACCGTGTTGGATGAGAAGAGATTACCGCACCCGAGACCTTTTTGTTACCCCTCCGTGACCTGTATTTCGGTTTGATTTCTAGGGGACCGCCGGACCGGGCGGCAGCGGGATGACGATGTTGAACGGCAACGTGATCCCCGGCGGCGGCGTGGGCGCCGCCGGCGCCTGCTCGACGGGCGCGGGCGCCTCGGTCGGCTCGATGCCGGGCTCCGGCGTCTTCTCCGGGGCGGGGGCCTTCGACTCGGCGGGCGCGGGCTCGGCGGTCTGGGCCGGGGTGCACACCGGCGCCGTGGCCTGCTGCTCGGCCGCCTGCTGCGCGGGGTCGGTCTGCTCGGGTTGCGCCGGATCCTTCGGCGCCGCAGCGCCGAAGGTCTGCTCGACGGGCTTGGCCGGCTCGAGCGGGTTCGGCATCTGGGCCGGCGCCGGATCGCTCACACACACCTCGGGAGCCGGTGCGACCGGAGCCGGGCAGAAGATGCCGCAGGGGATCGGCGGCAGGCCGGGCAGGGTGATCATCACCTGGGTTGGCGTGGTCACCTTCGGCGTGTTCGGCGGCAGCTGGTTGGTCGTCGACGGCGGCGCCGCGGTGACCGGCGCGTCGGTCGAGGCGGCCAGCACATTCGGCGAGACCATCGGCGCGCTGCCCGGCGGCACGATGTCGGGGGAGATGGCGACCGAGCTCGGCGCGCCACCGGTGCGGTAGGCCGCCGACCAGCTGAGCACATTGGCCGCGTAGGACATCGAGTTGTTGTAGCGCAGCACCGCGCGCAGTTCCTGCGAGGCGTCGCGCAGGTTCAGCCCGCCCGAGCACAGGTACTTGCCCGCGGCCAGCGCGGCGTCGAAGACATTGTGCGGGTCGGCGGTGCCGTCGCCGTTGCCGTCGGCGGCGTAGAGCGCCCAGGTGCTCGGCAGGAACTGCATCGGGCCGACGGCCCGCACGAACCCGCCGTCGGCTTCCTTGATGATTTCGTTGCCCGGCAGGGTGCCGTCGAGCGCGGGGCCGAAGATCGGCGTGGTCGAGGTGCCCGCGGCGTCGGTGCGGCCGCTGCTGGCGTGCCCGGACTCGATGCGGCCGATGCCGGCCAGCAGGTTCCAGGTGAGCCCGCAGCCGGGCTGAGCGGTCTCGAGCGCCAGCTCCGCGTTGCGGTAGGCGGCGAGCACGATCTCGGGGATGCCGAGCGCGCCACTGCCGGTGGGCAGCGAGATGCTCTGCAACGGAACCGTCCCGGCGAAGGGGGCCAGACTGTTCGCGGACGGGGACAGCGCGCGCAGCTTGCGCGGCGCCTCCTGCGCGATCGGCAGCAGCCCGACGATCTCGGACGGATCGGTCTCCGGGGTGTCCTCGGTGGTGCTCGCGGTCGCGGCGAGCAGAGCCTCGGGCGCGGTGGGGGCGGTGCTCGGCGTCGCGGTCTGCACGGCCGACCCGGAGGCGACGAGTCCAGCGACGACAAGGGCCGACATCGTTATCGGAGCAGAGATTCGCACGGCCACACCAACCCTTTACGTCGAAGCAGCGGCACCGCAGAGTCCCCCTCCGGCCCGCCCGGAACAACGTGATCCAGGTTACCTACCGGTCAGGAAGTTGTAGAGCATTTCCGGTTACTCGTCTGAACCACCTGGCGAAACCGGGGCAGCAGAGGGCGTTTGACCGGAGGTTTTCTTGCGGACGGCTTTTCGCTTCTTCTCCGGCTTCGGCGCGCCGTCGGGCGTGGTGACCGCGTCGATGCGGTCGAGCACGTCCTTGATCTCCTCGAGCTCGCGGCGCAGGTAGTCGCGGGTGGCGACATCGCCGACGGCCAGCCGCAGCGCGGCCAGCTCGCGGGCGAGGAACTCGGTGTCTGCCTTGGTCTGCGCGGCCCGGCTGCGGTCCTCCTCGAGCGAGACCTTGTCCCGGTTGTCCTGGCGGTTCTGCGCCAGCAGGATCAGCGGCGCCGCGTAGGCGGCCTGCGTGGAGAAGGCCAGATTGAGCAGGATGAACGGGTACGGGTCCCAGCGCAGCGCGACCACGAACACATTGAGCACGATCCAGACGATGACGATGATCGTCTGGATCGCCAGGTATCGCCCGGTCCCGAGGAACCGTGCCACGCGCTCACTGCTGCGCGCGAACGCCTCGGAGTCCCAGTCGAGGGTGAACCGGGAGCCGACCGGGGTTTCCAGCCGCTGACGGGCCGGGTTCTTCTCACTCACGCGGGACCCTTTCGGCATGGGCGAACGTCTGCTCTTCTTCTTCGCGCCAGTCCTCGGGCAGCAGGTGATCGAGGACGTCGTCGACGGTCACCGCACCGAGCAGATGATTCTCCGCGTCGACGACCGGGCCGCTGACCAGGTTGTAGGTGGCGAAGTACCGGGTCACCGCCGAGAGCGGCAGTTCCGGCGCCAGCGGCATCAGGTCGGTGTCGACGATTCCGCCGACCAGGTGCGCCGGCGGTTCCCGCAGCAACTGCTGGATGTGCACGCAGCCCAGGTAGCGGCCGGTGGGGGTCGCCGTGGGTGGGCGAACGACGAAGACCATCGAGGCCAGCGCCGGGGTCAGGTCGGGGTCACGGACCCGGGCCAGCGCCTCGGCGACGGTGGTCGACGGGCTGAGCACGACCGGTTTGGGCGTCATCAGACCGCCCGCGGTATCGGGGGAGTGCGCCAGCAGCCTGCGGACCGGCTCGGATTCCTCCGGGTCCATCAGGGCCAGCAGGGATTCGGCTTCGCTCTCGGGCAGCTCGCCCAGCAGGTCGGCGGCGTCGTCGGGGTCCATCGCCTCGAGCACGTCGGCCGCGCGGCGCACCTCGAGGTGGCCGAGCAGGTCGACCTGATCGTCGTCGGGCAGTTCCTGGACGACATCGGCGAGGCGTTCGTCGTCCAGGGCGATCGCCACCTCGACCCGGCGTTTCTCCGGCAGCTCCCGCAGGCGGTGCGCGACGTCGGCCGCGCGCAACCCCTCGAACTGTTCGAGCAGCGTCGTGACGTCCTGGCCCGGTCTGCCGACCTCGGCCGGGGTCAGGCCCTCGACCTGCGACCAGTCCACCACGTGCACGGTGCGCCTGCGCCCGATCCGCCGGTGCCCGCGCACCGCGACCCGGCCGATCACCCAATCCCTGGTCCTGGTCTGCTCGATGCCCAGGTCGGCCACATGGACGTCGACGCCGTCCAGATCCGGCAGTCCGGGATCGTTCACCCGCACCTGCGAGTCCACGATCTGGGCCAGCGCCAGCATCTCGCCGGGCCGCTGGGCGAATCGCCGCAGGCTGACGGTGCCGGTGTTGAGGGTGACGATGCCCGGTTCGATCGCGGTGACGCGCAGCATCGGCACGAAAATCCGCCGCCGGGTGACCAATTCGACGACCAGGCCGTGCACCCGTGGTTGTTGCCGTCCGTGCCGCACGGCCACGACGACATCGCGGACCCGGCCGATAGACTCCCCGTCCGGACCCAGCACCGTCAGGCCGGCGAGCCGGGCGACGTACACCCTGGTGGTTGCCATGACCCTCAGGCTAGGCGGTCCACAACGGCCGGTCACCACACGCCACGGCCGGTGTGACGAACGAAGGAGGAGGGCCCATGAAGCCCCGCCGCTCAGTATTGGCCGTACCCGGCAGCAATCCGAAGATGATCGCCAAGGCCAAGGGCCTGCCGGTGGACGAGGTCTTCCTCGACCTCGAGGACGCCGTCGCGCCCGGCGCCAAGACCGCGGCCAGGGCGAATATCGTCGCCGCGCTCAACGAACCGGGCTGGGGCGCGCAGCTGCGGGTGGTCCGGGTCAACGACTGGTCGACCGAGTGGACCTACGCCGACGTGATCAGCGTCGTCGAGGGCGCGGGCGCGGCGATCGACGCGATCCTGCTGCCCAAGGTGACCGACGCGGGCCAGGTTCACGCGCTGGACCTGCTGCTCACCCAGCTGGAGAAGGCGAGCGGGCTCGAGGTCGGCCGGATCGGGATCGAACCGCAGCTCGAGAACGCGCTCGGCCTGCGCAATATCGACGCGATCGCCACGGCCAGCCCACGGGTGCAGGCGCTGGTGTTCGGCCCGGCCGATTTCATGGCCAGTATCAATATGCGCACGCTGGTGGTGGGCGAGCAGCCGGTGGGTTACGACGTCGGCGACGCCTACCACCACATCCTGATGACCATCCTGCTCGCCGCCCGCGCGCACGGCCTGCAGGCGATCGACGGTCCCTACCTGCAGGTCCGCGATGTCGACGGATTCCGCCGGGCGGCCGGACGCACCGCCGCGCTCGGCTTCGACGGCAAGTGGGTGCTGCACCCCGATCAGATCGACGCCTGCAACGAGATCTTCAGCCCGCGCCAGGGCGACTACGACCGCGCCGAGCTGATCCTGGAGGCCTACGCCTTCCACACCTCCGACGCCGGCGGCGCTCGTGGCGCCGTCATGCTGGGAGATGAGATGATCGACGAAGCCAGCGCGAAGATGGCGCAGGTCATAGCGGAGAAGGGGCGAGCTGCGGGAATGACGCGCACAACGCGTTTCACTCCGCCACAGCCGGTCCAGAACTAGCAGAATGGGACTATGACGAATCCCTTGGGCAACCCGAATCGCGGACGGCAGGCGTTGCCGACGCCGCCGTCGGGCTGGCCGGTCGGCTCGTATCCGACCTACGCCGAGGCACAGCGCGCGGTCGATTACCTGGCCGACGGACAGTTCCCGGTGCAGGACGTGACCATCGTCGGCGTCGACCTCATGCAGGTCGAGCGGGTGCTGTACCGGCTGACCTGGGGCAAGGTCATCGGCGGCGGCGTGGTCTCGGGCGCGTGGCTGGGCCTGTTCCTCGGCCTGCTGCTGAGTCTGTTCACCACCACCGGCGGCGCCCTCGGCCCGCTGGTCGTCGGCCTGCTGGGCGGCATCGTGTTCGGCGTGATCACCACCTCGATCCCGTACGCGGCCACCAAGGGCCAGCGCGATTTCGCCTCGACCATGCAGCTGGTGGCCGGCCGCTACGACGTGCTGTGCGACCCGAAGACCGCCGAGCGCGCCCGCGACATGCTGGCCCGATTGGCCCTGTGACGCAATGGATGTGGTGGACACGGTCCGCACCGCGGTGCTGGACCACTACGGCGTGGAGCGCGCCCGGGTCGACTCGGCCTCGGTGACCTTCCTCGGCCTGGAACCGATCGAGATCCTGCGCATCCCCGGCGACGACGCGGTGCACTACGCGACGCTGGGCGGATCACGCCATCCGATGGGCGATCCCGCCGATCTGCTGGCCGACCCCGTCCGCGGCCCGCGCGCCGAACTGGTGCTGACTCTGCTGCTGAGCGCGGGCCCGCAGGCGGGCGTCGCGCGCTCGCTGGGCGTGCTCGTCGCAACCCCGTCGGTGGAAGGCGTTGTGCTCCAGGCGGACGCGCTGCTCGACCTGGGTGAACCGCTGTGGCACAACGCCACCTTCACCGCGGTCCTGCTCGGCGAGAGCGACATCACCGAGATCGCCCTGCCCGAACCCGCCGAGCCGGTGCGGTATCTCAGCGTCACCCCGATCACCGCGACCGAAGCCGCCTGGGTCCGCGTCCGCGGCGCCCAGGCCCTGCGCGACGCGTGGGCCGAAGCGGGCATCGACATCCGCGACCCCGCGCGCGGTGCGGTGAACCTCTAGATCCACTTGCTGCGGCGGAAACTGCGGAACAGCACCCCGCAGACGACGACCATGATGATCAGCACCGCCGGATAGCCCCACGGCTGGTGCAGTTCCCACATGTAGTCGAAGTTCATGCCGTAGACGCCGGCGATCATGGTGGGCACGGCGGCCATGGCGGCGTAGGCGGCGATCTTGCGCATGTCGGTGTTCTGCTGGACGCTGATCTTGGCCAGCGCCGCGTTGACCAGGCCGCTCAGCGATTCGTCGAAGTAGGTGATGTGCTCGGTGACGGTGGTGTGGTGGTCGGCGACGTCGCGCAGATAGCGGCGGATCTCCTTGGGCACCGGAATGTCCTGGCTGTGCACGAGCATCTGCAGCGGCTGCCCCAACGGTGAGACGGCCCTGCGCAATTCGACCACTTCGCGCTTGAGCTGGTAGATCGACCCGATGCCGATCTTGGAGGCGGGGGTGAACACGGCCTCCTCCATCTCGTCGATGTCGGACTCGACCGATTCCGAGACGTCGACATAGGAATCGACGACGTGGTCGGCGACGGTGTGCAGCACCGAGCACGGGCCCAGCCGCAGCTGGTCGGGCTTGCCCTCCAGGTCGTGGCGCACCCCGGCCAGCCCGGTGTGCTCGCCGTGGCGCACGGTGATCGCGAAATGCGGTCCGGTGAAGACCATGATGTCGCCGGTCTCGACGATCTCGCTGATCGCGTGGATGTCGTGCTCGACATAGCTGACGGTGCGCAGCACCAGGAACAGCGTGTTGTCGTAGCGCTCGAGCTTGGGACGCTGCCTGCCCTGCACCGCGTCCTCCACCGCCAGCGGGTGCAGGCCGAAGATCGCGGCGACCTCGTTCATCTGTCCCTCGTCGGGGTCGTGCAGCCCGAGCCAGACGAATCCGGTCTCGGTCTTGCTCGCCTCGGCCAGCGCCTGCTGTGGCGTGAAGTGACCCGGTAGCCGTTTCCCGTCGACGTAGACCCCGCAGTCGACGATGGCCCGCGCGGTCGGCACGGGAATCCGCGGCCGCGCCGGACCGGCCCGGCTCGGCCCACGGAACGACGGCATCTGCGGTAGCGAAGGCACGAGGTGGATGCTACGGCCAGCGCTGTCTCGGTGGAGGACCGCGCGCCGGTCGAGACGGCACTGTAAGACTGAGGGTGTGCGCATTGATCTGCATACCCATTCGACGGCGTCCGACGGCACCGACAGCCCGGCCGAGCTGGTGCGCAACGCCGCCGCGGCCGGCCTCGACGTCGTCGCGATCACCGATCACGACACCACCGCGGGCTGGGCCGAGGCCGAGGCGGCGCGCCCGCCGGGGCTGACGCTGGTACGCGGCATGGAGATGTCGTGCCAGGGGATGGGCGAGGACGGCTGGCCCGTCCCGGTGCATCTGCTGGCCTACCTGTTCGATCCCGCCGACGCCGGCTTCGCCGAGGAACGCGAACGCCTGCGCGCCGAGCGGGTGGCCCGGGTGCGCGCGATGGCCGACAAGATGGTCGCCGACGGGCTGCCCATCGATCCCGACGCGGTGCTGGCCGGCGCGGGCCCGGCGGCCGGTCGTCCGCATCTGGCGCGGGCGCTGGTCGAGGCCGGGGTGGTCGAGAGCGTCGACGCCGCGTTCCAGGAACTGCTGGCCCCGCACGGCCCGTACTACGCCGAGAAGGCCGACACCCCGCTGACCCGCGCGGTCGGACTGATCGCGGCCGCGGGCGGGGTCAGCGTGCTGGCCCACGTGCGGGCGCGCAAGCGCGGCAGGCTGCTCGCCCTCGACGAGATCCGCGACCTGGCCGCCCTCGGCCTGGGCGGTCTCGAGATCGACCACCCGGACCACAGCGCCGCCGATCGCGCGGTCCTGACCGACCTCTCGGCCGAACTCGGCCTGCTGCGCACGGGGTCGTCGGACTACCACGGCAGCAACAAGACCATCGAGATCGGCGCCTGCCGGACCGATCCCGAACAGTTCGAGGCGCTGATCGGCAAGGCGAGCGGGGTGCCGGTGATCGCCCCGTGACGCTGGTGCGCGGGTTCAGCGGCCTGGTCGCGGGCGGAGTGGTCGCGTTGCTGTGCGTGGTGATCGGGGCCGCGGTGATGGGTTCGCGCCGGGACTTCCCCGGGCCGGGCGCCGAATCGCTGACCTGGCATGTGCTCGCGGCGGTGGTCGTCGTGGCCGCCCAGCTCTACGCCGATCGGAGCCGGGGCGTCGCCGCGTTCACCGCCTCGGCGGTCGTGATGATCACGACCGGTGTACTGCTTTGGACACAATGGTGGAGTTGACGAGCGCGTAATGGTTGCGCCCGGGTGAACTGTCCCCGAATATTTCTCTTTGTGAGCAACATCGAGACGGATGTTCTGATCCTGGGCGGTGGACCCGCCGGGCTCTGGGCCGCCGTCTCGGCCGCAACCGCGGGGGCCAGGGTCGTCCTCGTCGACAAGAGCAGGTGCGGGTCGAGTGGGCCCTCGGTCTACGGCAGCACCATGATCTGGGACGTCGCTCCTGGTCACAGCCGTGCCGACGTGGTGGACACGGCGCTGGTCCGCGGCGGTGGCCTGGGTGACGCCGACTGGCTGCACCGGGTCGCCGACGAGACCCACCGCCGCCTGCGGGTCTGGTCCGGCACCAGGAACCGGGTGCCCGACACCGCGGGTGTCGATCCGCCGGTGGTGCACCTCGACGGCGCGAGCTACCTGCGCAGGCTGCGCCGGGGCGCGCTCGAGGCGGGCGTGCGCATCCTCGATCACCATCCGGCGCTGCAACTGCTCGTCGATCCGGCGGGCACGGTGGTCGGTGCCGCGGGCATCCAGCGGCACAACCGGTTCCGGCCGTGGACCATCCGGGCGGGCGCGGTGGTGGTGGCCACCGGTGGCTGCGCGTTCCTGTCCGGCGGCGCCGGGACCGAGGTGAACACCGGCGAGGGCCTGCTGATGGCGGCCGAGGCCGGCGCCGAGCTGTCCGGGATGGAATTCTCCAGCGCCTACGGGTTGGCGCCGGTGCTGTCGCGAGTGCATCCGAATCCGGCTGTCGCCCCCGGACTCTCGGTGCGTTTCGCCGCGCTCTACGACGAAGCGGGCGCCGAACTCCCCGGCAGGCACACGGCGGCCCTGGCCGCGCTCGCCGACGGCAGGCGGGTCTTCGCGGCGCTGCACGAGGTGCCCGACACCGTCCGGCACTGGCTGAGCAGGCACGGCGCGGTCGACGCGACGGGCCGGGTGCCGGTGCGCGCGGTCCTCGAGGGCACCGTCCTCGGCGCGGGCGGGGTGGCCCTGACCGGACCGGACTGCGCGACCACCGTGCGCGGGCTGTACGCCGCAGGCGCCGTCGCCGGACGCGAGGTCGTGACGGGTGCCGCGGGCGCGACCGGTGGTCTGAGCGGCGCGTGGGCGCTGGCCTCGGGAACCTGGGCGGGGGAGGGCGCCGCCGCCTTCGCGGTGGCCAACGAACGGGCGACCAGCGCGCGTCCGGTCGAGGGCGCCGGTCTCGGCCTGCACGCCCACATCGATCCGCGCTCGGTGATCGGACTGGTCCAGGAGCACACCCTGCCGCTGCGGCGCAGCTACCGGCGCAGTGCGGGTAGCCTGGCCGACAGCATCGCCGAGCTGGACATCATGTGGCCGGGCGCGCAGTTCGAACTGGGCGGCATCGGCGCCGAACGGGTGCGGGCCAGGCAGGCGGCGGCGTTGCTCGCCGTCGCGCGCTGGGCCGGGTACAGCGCGCTGGTGCGGACCGAGAGCCGCGGCATCCACCGCCGCATCGACCACCCGCTGGCGGTGCCGGAGTGGCAGTCGCGATTGCGCTGTGGTGGGCTGGACGAGGTGTGGGTCCGCCGGGCCGTCGCGGACGATCCGCTCGACGGTCAGCTCACCGCGGGCCGTCCCGCCGCGGTGTGATTGTTCACCGCATGTTCCCCTTCAGCTGCGAGTTTTCTCTAACGCCATGGCAATTCGGCGCGGCTACCCTCGATCCATGACGCGCGGCCGGGTGACACACGGAACCGGTTTGGCAACTGGTCGGCCGTGCTGGCAGAATGTTGCGGATTCCCTTCCCTTGCCACCGCCGGGTTCGGGAACCATGGCGGCCTTCCGCCCCGCGACGCACCGTCGCGGCCGAGGGTCGACCCGTTTGTCCGACCGGACCACCCGTCCGGCTCCGCTCGGCGGATCAGTGCCGCGCCACGCGTCCGGTTTTCTCCGGCATTCGCCCTGGCTGCGCACCCTATGAGCGTCATGCAATTCCGTAATCCCGATATACCCGGCGGTAACCGTCCCCCGGTTGAGTCCGACTCGAGCAGGAGTGAAATCGTGTCACCTGTGACTGACGCACCGAATGCCACCGCGGCGCCCAAGGCCGATGACGCAGCGAGCCTCGCTGCCATCACCCACGACGAGATCTTCGCGGGTCACCTCGGCGGCAAGCTGTCGGTCGAGCTCAGCTCCCCGCTCGAGACCCAGCGTGATCTGTCGATCGCCTACACCCCCGGCGTCGCCCAGGTCAGCCGGGCGATCGCGGAGGACGCGGCGCTCACCAAGACCTACACCTGGACCGACCGCCTCGTGGTCGTGGTCAGCGACGGCACCGCCGTGCTCGGCCTCGGCGACATCGGCCCGCGCGCTTCGCTGCCCGTGATGGAGGGCAAGGCCGCGCTGTTCAAGAAGTTCGCCGGCCTGAACTCGATCCCGCTGGTGCTCGACACCACCGATCCGGACGAGATCGTCCAGACGCTGATCCACCTGCGCCCGAGCTTCGGCGCGGTCAACCTCGAGGACATCTCGGCGCCGCGTTGCTTCGAGATCGAGCAGCGGGTCATCGAGGCGCTGGACTGCCCGGTCATGCACGACGACCAGCACGGCACCGCCATCGTGGTGCTGGCCGCCCTCAAGGGCGCGGCCGCGCAGCAGGGCCGCGACATGTCGGCGCTGAAGGTCGTGGTGTCCGGTGCCGGTGCGGCCGGTGTGGCCTGCGCCAACATCCTGCTCGCCGCCGGTGTGCCCGATGTGGTCGTGCTCGACTCCAAGGGCATCGTCAGCACCGGTCGCGACGGCCTCAACGGCGTCAAGGCCGAGCTGGCCGCCCGCAGCAACCCGCGCGGCCTGACCGGTGGCGCCGCGGAGGCCCTCGCCGGCGCCGACGTGTTCCTCGGTCTGTCCGCGGGCACGATCCCCGAGGAGCTCATCGCCTCGATGGCGCCGGAGTCGATCGTGTTCGCCATGTCGAACCCGGACCCGGAGATCCACCCCGAGGTGGCCGCCAAGTACGCCGCGATCGTGGCGACGGGCCGCAGCGACTTCCCGAACCAGATCAACAACGTGCTCGCCTTCCCCGGCGTGTTCAAGGGCGCGCTCGACGCCGGTGCCCGCCGGATCACCGAGGGCATGAAGGTCGCCGCCGCCGACGCCATCTTCGGTGTCGTCGCCGACGAGCTGGCCGTCGACCGGATCATCCCCAGCCCGCTGGACCCGCGCGTGGCTCCGGCCGTCGCCGAGGCCGTGGCCGAGGCCGCGCGCGCCGAGGGCGTCGCCTAGTATCCGCAGCGATATCGACCGAGAGCGCCCCGTTCCCCGGAACGGGGCGCTCTCGCGTTGTCTGGGATCATCGGGAGATGACCACCATCTCCGTGCAGCTCCCCGACGAGGTGCACGCCCAGCTCGCCGCGGCCGCCGATGCCGATGGACTGTCGATGAACGCGGCCGTGGTGACGGCGGTGCAGGAGTGGATCCAGTCGCGAGCCCAGCGGGTCCAGGAGCGCGCCCGGATGCAGCAGGTGCTGGCGGCCGATCCGCACCTGCGGGCACTGCTCGGCGACGACTGATCACCGCTGCGGCACCGCGGCGGTGCGGCCTCGCCGAGCAGGCGGACCCGCACCGATCGGCCGAACTACTCCGTGACCGGCGAGACGTCGGTGCCGACGATCGTCCCGCGCGCGAGTCGCCCGCTGCCCGGCGCGCTGGCCCAGACCACCGCGGCCAACAGTGCGTCGAGCACCAGCGCGAGCACCGCCACCAGCAGCGCCCCGACCAGGACCAGGTCGTAGCGATAGAGACCGATCCCGTCGAAGATGTAGCGGCCGAGCCCGCCCAGGTTGACGTAGGCGGCGATGGTCGCGGTGGCGACGACCTGCAGGGTCGCGGCCCGCAATCCGCCCAGGAGCACCGGCAGCGCGTTGGGCAGTTCGGCCCGGAACAGGATCTGGCGCTCGGTCATCCCCATCGCGCGCGAGGCGTCGACGACATCGGCGGGCACGTTCGCGATGCCCGCGTAGGCGCCCGCCAGCAGCGGCGGGATACCGACGGTGATCAGCGCCAGCAGCGGCGGGATCAGCCCGAGCCCGAGCAGCAGCACCAGGAAGGTGAGCAGGCCCAGCGTCGGCAGCGCCCGCATGGCGTTGGCGAAGCCGACCAGTAGCGCGCTGCCCCGCCGGGTGTGCCCGATGACCAGACCCAGCGGCACCGCGATCACCGCCGACAGCGCGACCGCGAGGAAGCTGTACCAGAGATGTTGCAGCAGACGGGTGTCGATCCCGGCCGACCCGCCCCAGTTGGCGCCGTCGGTCAGGTACTGCCAGGCGTCGACGAACAGATTCACGCGCGTGCCCCTGTCCGGTCGACGCGCGTGTCGGCGCGGGTCCACGGGGTCGCGAGCTTGCCGAGCAGGAACACCAGCCGGTCGAAGACCAGCGCCAGCACCAGCGTGACGATGATGCCCGCCACGATCTGATCCGGATAGTCGCGCTGGTAGCCCTGGGTGAACAGCTTGCCGAGCCCGCCCACCCCGATCAGCGCGCCCACCGACACCATCGCGATATTGGTGACCACCACGACGCGCAGCGTGGAGACGAATACCGGCAGCGCCAGCGGCATGTCGACGGTGAGGGTCCGGCGCAGCCGGCCGAACCCGATCGCGTCGGCGGCGTCGAGCACGGCGGCGGGCACCGTGTCCAGCGCGGTCGGCACCGCGATCAGCAGCAGCGCCGTGGAGTACACGGTGAGCGCGATGATCACATTGAGCGGATCGATGGCCGAGATACCGACCAGCGGCGGAATGATCACGAACAGCGCCAGCGAGGGAATCGTGTAGGCCAGGCTCGACACCGTCGTGGTGATCTTCCTGGCCCAGCCGGTGCCCCGGATCAGCGCGCCGACCGGGATCGCGATGAGCAGGCCGAGCAGCAGCGGCACCAGCGCGAGCACCAGATGGGTGCGGGTGATCGCCATGACCTCGGCGAAGTTGTCGATCAGGTACCTCACGAGACGTCCTGGTCGAAGAACTCCCGGTTCCGTTCGGCGTCCTCGAAGCCGCGCTGCTCGGCGAGCTGGGTGAGCACATCGGTGGCCAGCAGGCCGCCGCGGACCGCGCCGGCGTCGTCGACGGCCACCCCGATGCCCGAGGGCGAGGAGATCGCCGCGTCCAGCGCCTGGCGCAGGTCACCGTCCGGTGTGAACAGCGAGCCGCCCGCGGACACGCTGGCGGCCAACGGTTTTCCGGCGCGGACCGCTTCCGCGCCGGTCACGTCCACCCAGCCGCCCGGCTTGCCGTCGGCGTCGACCACCAGCGCCCACTCGCCGCGCGCCAGCCGCAACCCGGCGACCCCGTCGGCCTCGACGGTCCGGATCGGCGCCAGCGTCACGGCCTCGGCGGTGCGGAACGACAACGCGCGATAGCCGCGATCACGTCCGACGAACCCGGCGACGAAGTCGGTGGCGGGCTGGGCCAGGACCCGCTCGGGCGCGTCGAACTGCTGCAGCACCCCGCCGCGCCCGAACACCGCGATCTTGTCGCCGAGGGTGATCGCCTCGTCGATGTCGTGGGTGACGAACACGATCGTCTTGTGCAGTTCGGCCTGCAACCGCTGCATCTCGACTTGCAGTTCCGCCCGCACCACCGGGTCGACGGCGCTGAACGGCTCGTCCATCAGCAGTACCGGCGGGTCGGCCGCCAGCGCCCGCGCCACCCCAACGCGCTGCTGCTGACCACCGGAGAGCTGGGCCGGATACCGGTCGGCCAGCGCGCGATCCAGGCCGACCCGGTCGAGGACGTCCAGCGCCGCGGCCCGCGCGGACTTGCGGGAGGCGCCGAGCAGCATCGGCACGGTCGCCACATTGTCGATCACCTTGCGGTTGGGCAGCAGGCCACCGCTCTGGATCACGTAGCCGATGCCGAGGCGCAGCTTCACCGGATCGACCGTGGCGATGTCGCGGCCGTCGATACTGATGGCGCCCGCGCTCGGCGTCACCATCCGGTTGATCATCCGCATCGAGGTCGTCTTGCCGCAGCCGGACGGACCGACGAAGACGGTGAACGAGCCCGATTCGATCCGCAGATTCAGGTCGCGAACCGCCTGCGTCCCGTCCGGATAGGTTTTGTCGATACCGCGGAATTCGATGTCGGACAACGGATTCTCCTAGTGGGCGCGCGCCTAGCCGATCGGGGAGTTGAGTCCCTGCGCGGTGATCCAGGCGAGCGCGGCGGCCTTCGGTTCGATCTTGGCATCGCCCGAGACGGCGGTGTTGAGCGAGATCAGTTCGGTGGTGGTGAGTTTCGCCGATACGGCATCGAGTACGGCCACCGCCTTGTCGGTCTTCTTGGCGGCGTTGAACAGCGGCACCACATTCTGGGCCGCGAAGTTGCTCTTCGGATCGGCCAGCACGACCAGGTTGTTCTGGGCGATGGCCGGCGAGGTGGTGAAGATATCGGCTGCGGTGACCTGGCCGTCGACCAGCGCGCGCACCGTCGCCGGACCGCCGCCGTCGGCGATCGGCACGAAATTCGCGTCGCTGATGTCGAGCCCGTAGTTCTTCTTCAGACCGGGCAGCCCGCCGGGGCGCTGCGCGAATTCGGCGGGCGCGCCGAATTTCACCTCGGCCGAATGCGGCGCGAGGTCGGCGATGCTCTGCAGGTTCCACCGATCGGCGGTCGCGCGGGTGACGACCACGGCATCGGAATCCTGCCCCGGGGCCGGCGTCGCGATGGCCAGGTCGCTGCCCAGCGCTGTGGTCAGGGCCGCGTTAACGTCGGCCGCGGAGGTGGCGGTGGCATTCTTGTCCAGATACTGCAGCAGGTTGCCGGTGTATTCCGGGATCAGCGAGATCGCGCACTGGCGTAAGGCGGGGATGTAGGCCTCGCGGCTGCCGATGTTGAACTTGGTGTCGACCTTGAAACCGTTGATCCGCAGGACCTCGGTGTAGATGTTGGCGACGGTCTCGGACTCGGGGAAATTGGCCGAACCGATGATCAGCGCGTCGCTGGCGCAATCGCCCTTGGCGGCCAGTGGGTCGGAGTTGCCGCAGGCGGAGACGATCATGGCGGCGGCCAGCGCGACTGCGGCTGCCAGCACCCGGCCCGCCCGAACCGCGAGGCGGCGTGCCGGTCGACGTTGTCCGTGCGAAGAGGAGGCGAACGCGGTTTTCACTGGTGTCCTTCCGGCAAAGGCGGGCAGTGCGCTGTGCATGCGACCCGGGGGCCGCAGGTACATTCTGGTAGTTCATACTGCCCGCGTCGCGCCGAATTGCGTGGGTTGACCGCAAATACAGGAAGTTGGTGTCGCCGGATGGTGTCGGGAGCGGTGCGCCGGAAGCTGGCTGCGCTACTGGTCACCACCTGGGCTTTCACCACCGTTTCGTGTGGGGCCGACGAGCCGCGGAACGTGGTCGCGGTGGGTGCGGATTCCTCGGCGGAATCGTTGGTGCTCGCCCAGATCTATGCCCAGGCGCTGGCCCGCACCGGCACCCCGACCGCCGTCGTCCGCGACTCGGCGAATCCGCAAGCCGACCTCGACGCGGGCCGGATCGCGGTCCTGCCCGCCCGCGACGGCGCGCTGCTCGACCGCTGGAACCCGGCCGCCCCCGCCCGCACCCCCGAGGACGTCGTGGCCGCCGTCAACGCCGCGCTCCCGCAGGGCCTGTCGGCCTCCGACGCCGCCGACGGCACCGACCTGCGCTCCCGCCTCCTGGTCACCGAGGAGTTCGCCGCCCGCGACACCGTCCGCACGCTGGCTGCCCTGACCCCGCGCTGCGCCGACCTCACCGCCGGTTACACCGAACTTCCCGGTTTCCCCCGCACCACCCCGGCCCCCGCCACGATCGCCGACTGCGCCTTCGCCACGACCAGGCACTACCCGGACCCGCAAGCGCTCGGAAAAGCCCTGCGCGACGGCGAGATCCAGGTGGGCATCGTCAACGGCCCGCCCGCCGACGCCGCGGCGGGTCTGGTCGTCCTGGACGACCCGAAATACGCCCTGCGGGCCCAGAACATCCTGGCTCTCTACCGCTCCGGCCACTTCGACCGCGTCCAGCTGAAGAAACTCAACTACGTGGCGGGCGAACTGACCACCGAGGGGATCACCGACCTCGTCCGCCAGGTTCGGACGGGCACCGACCCGGCCATCGCCGCCCGCGCCTGGCTCGACGCCCACGGTCTCTAGCTAGCCACTGTCACCCGTCGGTTCTGTTGGTCGACCCCGGCCGCAGCACCCGGCGTCGGGGCAGCGCGGGCCCCTAGAGGTCGGCCACGCAGAAGACGCGGGGGATCGGGATGCCACCGGGGGTGTAGGTGAACGACGAGGTCGCGCCCGCGACGTTGGCGCACTGGGCGGAGCTCGCGGCGACCTTCAGGATGCGGTACTTCGCGTCATGGCCGCCGCAGTCGGCGATCTCGAGGTTCGGGGTGATCGTGGTCGGGCGCAGGCAGTCACCGGCTTCGGCGTTCTCCAGCGAACGCGTGGTGTCGACCTCCTTGTGCGCCAGGCAGAAGATCAGGTCGGGGCCGAGCTTGGGCATCGTGCTGGTGCCGACCGTTTTCAGCTCCCAGGTGTAGGTCACCTCGGTGCCGGTCACGCTGTCGCAGGCGAAGTTCGCCAGGCCGCCCTCCTGGCGGTCGAGCACCTTGTACACCGCCGCCGGGTCGGTGCACGGCAGCTTGCGTGCCCGGTCCGAGGACTCGGTGACACAGTCGCCCTGCTGCGCGGCATTGACCGCCTGCGCGGGGTCGGCGCCCTTGTCTCCCAGGCAGATCTGCGTCGAGTCCTCGTAGTACGTGTAGGTCACCCCGGCGACGTTCTTGCACGAGTACTCCCCGCTCCCGAGCTTCTTCAACACCACGAAGCTCGCCTCGGGCGCGGCACACCCCACCTCGGTGAAGTCCTCCCCGTCCTGCCGCACGCACTCGCCCTGCTCGACGGAATTCGTCGCCTGCTCGATCACCGAACACCCGCTGACCACCAGCGCGATCCCCGTCAGGACAGCAAAAACCCAGTACCGCACGATATTTCCTCCCCCGCATCCCCCGGATGCCTTCCGAATCCGCAGTATTCAACCACGCCGAACCGGCACCCCCGAACCGAGCAACAGCGCGTCGGGGTGCCCTGACTCCCAGCTATCCGGTGGTCGACGAGAACACCCGCGCGAGGTCAGGGCACCAGCTGGGGATTCAACGTCACCGCGGCCGCGCCGATGCCCGCGCCGACGAGGCCGCCGATTCCGGCAGCCGGCAAACCGGCGATGCCCGCCCCGATGGCGGCGCCGACCGCCACCCCCAGGGCGGCGCCGACGGCGATGGACGGCGCCGCGATCACCGCCTCCGCGGCCAGGCCGGCGAGGAAGATCGGCACGTCGATGAGGCAGCCGGTGGTGACACAGCCGACCATCGAGCTGATGAGCACACCCGCGGCGACGGTGCCGATGCCGATCAGGAATCCGGCTCCGGCACCGATGACACCGCCGACGACAGCGCCGGGCACGGCGCCGACGATCGCGGCGGGAATACCGGCCGCCGCGGCACCGACTCCGGCGCCGACCAGCGCTCCGGTGCCCACCTTGCCGGGATCGGCGAGCGGCGCGTCGATGGACATGAGCGCTTCGGCCGGAGTCGCGACGGGCCGGAACGAGACCTGGCGGTCATCGACCCGGACCACGTGCTGGTCGTCGACGGTGACGGTGTGGCCGTCGATCGTCATCGTCCGATCGTCGACGAACGTGATGGCGTGCCCGTCGTAGCTCGTAGCGCGTTCGGCGCTCGAGACCACCGGTGCGACCGGAGCCGCCGAGGCGATATCCGCACCGGTCACCGCGATCGCCACCGGCAGCGCGCACAGGACGAGCGCTCGGCTGAACCTTCTGGTGGCATGGCGACGAGTCATGGTCCCCCCCTAATTCTTTCGATCGAATTTCTCTGAGACGGGACGATTCAACATCAACGGAATTCGGAAATTCAAAATTTGTGATGCTGCGAACCCTGGATGCCCTTCGAGAGGTGGATCACATCGTGCGCTCCGATGGGTGAACGCTGAGCCTCAGCGTGCCGGGGTGACCCGGAGGTCGACCTTGCTGCCGAAAGTTGCGTCCTCGATGGGAACCTCGTCGCTCCTGGATGAACTTCTGGATCAACGCGGTCGCCCGGGTCGGACACCACTGTGCTGAAAAGTTCGCTTGTCAGTCTCTGTTCCGCTCCGTATATTCCTACTGGAATATTTGGTGTGGAACACGGACCTGCGCGCAGGCGCGGGAGTGGAGGTGGGAGCGGTGGGGCAGCCGGGTCGCAACGCGATGACACCGTTGGCCATCGCGGTCCTCGCACTGCTGGACGAACGGCCAATGCATCCCTACGAGATGTATCAAGTGCTGATGGCTCGGCGGGAAGACCTGCTGGTCAAGGTACGTCCGGGTTCGCTGTATCACGTGGTCGCCCGGCTGGCGGCCGACGAACTGGTGCGCGCCGAAGGCACCGAGCGCGAGGGCAATCGGCCCGAACGGACCACCTACCGGATCACCGACATCGGCCGCGACACGCTGCGCGGACGCATCACCGATCTCCTGCGCACCCCGGTGCAGGAGTTCCCGATCTTCCGGGTCGCGCTCGCCGAGGCGCACACCCTGCCGAGCGAGCGGGTCGTCACCCTGCTGCGCGAGCGGGCCGGGCATCTGGGCGAGGCGCTGGCCGATGTCGACGCCATGATCGGCTGGGCCCGCGCCCACGACACCCCGCGCCGGTACTGGTTCGTCCTGGAGTACATCCAGGCGACCATCCAGGCGGAACTGACCTGGATCGAGGGGTTCGCCGCCGACCTCGACGGTGGCCTCGTCGAGTGGGAGAAATTCGATCCAGAGACCGGCGAACGCCGCACCGACGACGCCGTGTCCCCGCACGAATGGCCGCCGGGGGATCACCCCGACGCCGCGCCACGACCCCGGTGGGCGGCCGGCGCCGCCCGCGACTGATATCCCGAGCTCATCTTCCGATAGGAACGAATTCGATGACCACCCAACGTAATCCGTGGCTAGCGCTGTTCGCGCTGGTGGTCGGGTTCTTCATGATCCTGCTGGACATGACGATCGTCGCGGTCGCCAACCCGGCGATCATGACGGACCTGAGCACCGATATCTCCAATGTCATCTGGGTGACCAGTGCCTACCTGCTCACCTACGCGGTGCCGCTGCTGGTCACCGGCCGCCTCGGTGACAAGTACGGTCCCAAGAACATCTACCTGATCGGCCTGGCGATCTTCACCGGCGCCTCGCTGTGGTGCGGCCTGTCCGGTTCCATCGGCATGCTGATCGCCGCGCGCGCCGCGCAGGGCATCGGCGCCGCGCTGATGACCCCGCAGACGATGGCCGTCATCACCCGCACCTTCGCACCGGACAAGCGCGGTGCCGCGATGGGCCTGTGGGGCGGCGTCGCCGGGCTCGCGACGCTGGTCGGGCCGATCCTGGGCGGCGTGCTCGTCGACAACCTGGGCTGGGAGTGGATCTTCTTCGTCAACGTCCCGGTCGGCATCATCGCGTTCGGTCTGGCCGTGTGGCTGGTGCCCGCGCTGCCGACCAGCGACCACCGGTTCGACGTCGTCGGCGTCGTGCTCAGCGGTATCGGCATGACGGCGCTGGTCTTCGGTATCCAGGAGGGCAACACGCAGGACTGGTCGCTGCGGATCTGGCTGCTGATCGGGTTCGGCGTGCTCATGCTGATCGCGTTCGTGATCAACCAGGCCCGTAACCGGGGCGAGCCGCTGGTGCCGATGAGCCTGTTCCGCGACCGCAACTTCTCGCTGTCGAACCTGGCCATCGCCGCGATGGGCGCCGCGGTCACCTCGATGATGGTGCCCTCGTACTTCTATCTGCAGGCGGTGCGCGAGATGTCGCCGACCGTCTCGGCGCTGGTGTTCGCGCCGATGGCGATCGTCACCGGATTCGCCGCGCCGTTCGTCGGCAAGTTCTCCGACCGGCTGCCGCCGCGACTGGTGCCGACGATCGGGTTCACCCTGTTCGCCGGGTCGACCTTCGCCTTCGCCGCGCTGATGACGCCGGATTCGCAGATCATCTGGTTCCTGCTCGCCGCGGCCGTCGCCGGTCTGGCCAATGCCTGCATCTGGGCGCCGTTGGCCTCCACGGCCACGCACAACCTGCCGGTCACCCAGGCCGGTGCGGGCGCCGGTGTCTACAACACCACCCGCCAGGTCGGCTCGGTGCTCGGTAGCGCCGCGATCAGCGCGTTGATCGCGGCTCGCCTGACCGCCAACGGTCTCGGCGGTGGCGGTCCGGTCGGCGAGGGCGCGGCCACCGGCCCGCTCCCGCCGCAGATCCTCGACGAGTTCAGCACTTCGCTGGCCCAGTCGATGCTGTTGCCCGCCGCCATCCTGATCATCGGTGTGATCGCCTCGGCCCTGTTCGTCAGCCACGGTGCGTCGGGGGCCGCCCCCAAGCCCGAGCTGGCGAAGGCCGACGCCGGCGCCTGAATCGTTCGACCGCTGCCCGTCTCGCCCCGCGCGAGACGGGCAGCACTCGTTTTCCACCGCGGCGCGGCGCGTCGGCGGCCGACCCGGGCCGGTCAGCGCGCGGTCGGTGGCCGTGGCCGACTTCCGGCGGCGGCGCGCCGGTGACCAGGGGTGTTGGTGCGCCGCCAGGGTGGGTAGTCTGCCCGGAATGACAGCACGTTCTCTTTCGCGATTCGTGTCTGCAGCACTCCTGGCAGCCGCGATTCCGCTGGTAACGCCCATCCACTCCGCGTCCGCGGCGTCGTGTTCCGACATCGAGGTGGTCTTCGCTCGCGGCACCGCCGAGCCCGGTGGCGAGCTCGGGATCACCGGCGCGTCCTTCGTCGAAGCGATCCGCCTGAACTCCGGGGGCCGTTCGGTCGGCGCCTACGGGGTCGACTACCCCGCGAGCAGCGACTTCGCCGACCGGCTCGCCTTCGCGCGCACCGTGGTGCGTGGCATCAACGACGCCCAGCGACGGGTCGAGTACGTCGCCGCCAACTGCCCGGCCGCGCGGATCGTGCTCGGCGGGTACTCCCAGGGTGCGGCGGTGGCCGGGTTCGCCACCGGCACCGGGGTGCCCGAGGGTGTCCCGGCGGAGTACCGGTCCTACCTGCCCGCGCCGTTGGCGCCCGAGGTGGCCGAGCATGTCGCCGCGGTCGCGCTGTTCGGCAAACCGTCGGATCGGTTCCTGGCCGACGCGGGCGCGCCCGCCCTGGTGATCGGCGCGCCCTACACGGGCAAGACCATCGACCTGTGCATCGATGCGGACAACATCTGCGACGGGTCCCCGCTCGGCCAGCCCAATGCCCTGCACACCCTCTACAGCGTCAACGGAATGACCCTCACCGCGGCACAATTCGCGGCGCAGCGGTTCTAGGAACGGAGCGTAAAGGCCGGTCGCGCGGGCGCGACCGGCCTTTCGCTGTCAGGCGACCTGGAGCGTGAGGGTGGGATAGCCGGTCGCGCCGTCCGGGATGACGTCGCGCTGGACCGCGGTCTGCGGCGCCCCGGTGTCGTCGATGGCGCGGGCGCGGATGGTGTGCTGACCGGAGGTGGCGTCCCAGTCGTAGACCCACTGGCGCCAGGTGTCGATCGAGACCTCGGTCGAGAGCCGGGCGGGCCGCCAGTCGCCGTTGTCGATCTGCACCTCGACGCCGGTGATGCCGCGATGCTGCGCCCAGGCGACGCCGGCGATCGTGGTGCGGCCCTGCGGAATCCGGCCACGGCCACGCGGGGTGTCGATCCTGGTGCCGGTCTTGATCGGGCCCCGGGCCGACCAGCCGCGCCGGGTCCAGTAGGCGCTGGCCTGGTCGAAGCGGGTCACCTCCAGTTCGGTGACCCACTTGGTGGCCGAGACGTAGCCGTAGAGGCCGGGCACCACCAGCCGCGCCGGATAGCCGTGCTGGATCGGCAGCGCAGCGCCGTTCATCCCGATCGCCAGCAGCGCGTCGCGGCCGTCGGTGAGCGCGGCCAGCGGACTGCCCGCCGTCCAGCCGTCCTTGCTGTGGGACAGCACCATATCGGCGTCGGGCCGCGGGCCCGCCTCGGCGAGCAGTTCGTCGAGCCGGTAGCCGAGCCAGCGGGCATTGCCGATCAGGTCGCCGTTGATCGGGTTGGACACGCAGGCCAGCGTCACCACGTATTCCACCGGGGTCCGGCGCGCGAGATCGTCCCAGGTGAGCACGATTTCGCGATCCACCATGCCGTGGATGCGCAGTGACCAGTCGGCGGTGGACACCTGGGGAACGATCAGCGCGGTATCGATGCGGTAGAACTCGTCGGCGGGGGTGAGAAACGGCGTGAGGCCGGGAACTCGCAGGTCGGCGTCGGCGGGCAGCTCCGGCAACGGCGTTGCGGGACCGGGCAATTCGACGGTGGCCCGCTCCGCCGACACGTCACCGCGCGCACCACCGAGCAGTCGTCCCGCGAGTCCGGCCCCGAGCGCCAGCACGCCGGTCGCGGCGATCCCGCCGAGCACCCGCCGCCGCCCGGCGGACACCGCCGCGCGCGACTCGACGGCCCTGATCGCCGCCGGACCGGCCGTCGCGCCGGCGCCGACGACTGTCTCGCCCGCGGTGTCGGCTCCCGCCGCCGCCTCGCCCGTCGATCCAGGCGGAGTCGACGCGTCATCGATGCGCCGGGTCAACCCGCGCAACGCGAGAATTCCTGCCGCGGTGCCGATCAGGGCGGGTAGCGCGCCGCCGAACCCACCGACCCGGCCCGCTCCGATGACCGCGGCGATCAGGCCGAACACGGCGAACACGACCGATCCGACCGGCCGGGTGACCCGCTCGAACCAGCCGGCCAGACCGGCGACGAGGACCGCCACGATGCCCATGCATACGAACAGCACGGCCTTGTCGTTGCGGCCGAAACTCTGGATCGCCCACTCGCGGAGGCCGTCCGGGGTGTGATCGACGACGGTCGCCCCGAGCGCGTACGCGGGCGCGCTCCCTGTACCGGTGAACACCGCGACCAGCTCGGCCACGCCGAGGACCAGCGCGGCTGCCGCGATTCCGGCCACTACCCGCAACAACGCCATACCAGCGAGCCTACGTCGCGCGCGGCGACACCGACCTGTGGCGGCGGAACGGCTGCGGCGGCCACCCTTGAAAACTACACTGTGTAGTAGAACTGAATCCGCCCTCGGCAGGAGGCTCCCATGCCCGAGACCACAGCCCCCGAGACCACCCTGCGCGCGGCCACCGCCGTGTTCGCCGTCGCGCTCCTCGTCCACGGCGCCGACCATCTACGCCGGGGGATGAACGTCACCTCCGCCCTGGTCAACGCGCTCGGGACGATCCAGCTCCTGTTCGCCCTGCTCGTCGTCTTCCTGGTGTTCCGGCGCCACGCCGCGGCGCCACTCGCCGCGGCGATCGTCGGGTTCGCCAGCGCGGCGGGCTTCTTCGTCGTGCACCTGCTGCCCGACTGGTTCGGCCCGCTCAGCGACAGTTTCGTCAACGCGCCCGCGCGGGCGAACGTCACCGGCTTCTCCTGGTTCGCCGCCCTGTTCGAGATCGGCGCCGATCTCGTCGTCGGTCTGGCCGGGCTGCGCGTCCTGCGGGAACGGGCCGCGGCCGTCGCCTGAAACGCCGGAAGGCCGGTTGCGCGAACGCAACCGGCCTTCCGGACAGGCGGGGACTACGAGTAGATCTTGTCGACCTCGCCCGCGTACTGCTTCATGACGACGGCGCGCTTGAGCGACATCTTCGGGGTGAGCTCGCCACCCTCCTGGGTCCAGTCGACCGGGAGGATGCGGATCTTCTTGATCGCCTCGGCCTTGGAGACCTTCTTGTTGGTCTCGGCGACCGCGGCCTCGACCTCGGCGACCAGCGTCGGGTTCTCGATCAGGGTCTCGATCGCGGTGTCGGCGGCGACGCCGTTGCGCTCCTTCCACCCCGGCAGTGCCTCCGGGTCGAGGGTGATGAGCGCGCCGATGAAGGGCTGGCCGTCACCGACGACCATGACCTGGCTGATCAGCGGGTGCGCGCGCAGGGAGTCCTCGAGCACGGCGGGGGAGACGTTCTTGCCGCCCGCGGTGACCAGGATTTCCTTCTTGCGGCCGGTGATGGTGATGAAGCCGTCGGCGTCGATGGCGCCCAGGTCGCCGGTCTTGAACCAGCCGTCCTCGAACGCTTCCTCGGTGGCCTCGGCGTTGCCCCAGTAGCCGTTGAACACGACCGAGCCCTTGAGCAGCAGCTCGCCGTCCTCGGCGATCTTGGCCGCGTGGCCCTGGATCGGGCGGCCCACCGAGCCGACCCGGATGTGCTGCGGGGTGTTCACGCTGAACGCGGCGGTGGATTCGGTCAGACCGTAGCCCTCGTAGATGGTGACGCCGACGCCACGGAAGAAGTGGCCGAGGCGCGCGCCCAGCGGCCCGCCACCGGACACCGCGGCCAGGCACTGGCCACCGAGCGCGGCACGCAGCTTGCTGTAGACCAGCTTGTCGAAGACGAAGTGCTTCAGCTTCAGCACCAGGTCGGGGCTGCCCTTTTCGAGCGCCTCGCTGTAGGCGATGGCGGTCTCGGCGGCGGCGTCGAAGATCTTGCCCTTGCCGCCGTCGTGCGCCTTCTGCTTGGCCGAGTTGTAGACCTTCTCGAACACGCGCGGCACGGAGAGGATGAAGTCCGGCTTGAACTCGCCGAACTGCTCGACCAGGGTCGTCCAGTCCGAGCTGTGGCGGATGGTCACCTTGGAATCGAAGGCGATCAGCGCGACCGCGCGGGCGAACACGTGCGCCAGCGGCAGGAACAGCAGGGTCTTCTGGCCCTCGGAGACGAAGGCGGACAGCTCGATGCCGCCCGACCGCGACTCCGCATACAGGTTCGCGTGGGTCAGCTGGACGCCCTTGGGGCGACCGGTGGTGCCCGAGGTGTAGATCAGGGTGGCCGGGGAGGCCGCGCCGACCTGCTTGCGACGCTCGTGCACCACGGCGTCGTCGAGATCGGCGCCGCGCTCGGTCAGCGTGTCGACCGCGCCCTTGTCGATCTGCAGGGTCTCGGCCAGAGCGGGCAGCGAGCCGGCTTCGATCTCGTCGATCGTGGCGCGGTGCTTGTCGTTCTCGACGACCAGGAGCTTGGTCTCGGAGTCCTGCAGGATCCACTTGGCCTGCTCGGCGGCCGAGCTGTCGTAGATCGCGACGGTGACGCCACCGGCGGCCCAGATCGCGAAGTCCAGCAGGGTCCACTCATAGCGAGTGGCTGCCATGATGGCGACCCGGTCGCCCAGTTCGATGCCCGAGGCGATGAGGCCCTTGGCGACGCCGATAACGGCCTGCTCGAACTGCTTCGCCGTGACGTCGTTCCAGCCGCCGCTGCCGTTCGGGACGTTGAACAACACCGTGTTCGGCGTCTCCGCGGCGAAGCGGAAGACGTTGTCGGAATTGTTCGCATCGTCCGGGATGGTGTAGGAAGCCGGAACTTCGAACTCTCGCATCAGTGCCCTTCCAGTGGGTTCTACTCGCCAGTAATCTACGACACGTTCGGCCGGGCCGCGATATCGCCGTCCGAAAATCCTGTCACCAGGACTTATCGTAAATCGTCGATCGAAACTGGCTGAATTGCTTCTCGCAGGAACTCTGCGAGTTCGCTGAGCGCCAGCGCTGCCTCGGTGACCAGCGCGGCCTGCAGTTGCGCGACATGCCAGAGGCCGCGGGTTTCGGTGAAGCGGACGTGCACACCCGCGCCACGCAGGGCTGAGACGAGCTGAGTGCACTGGTCGTGCAGGAGTTCGCTCACGTCGACCTGCACGTAGGTGGGTGGCAGGCCGATCAGGTTTCCGGTGAGCGGGGCGTAGCCCGCGTCGGTGGCGGCGCCGTCGCCGAGGTAGAAGGCGGCGCACGCTTGCGACCACGCCCGGTTGATCACCAGGTCGCGGCTGCGGCTGGGCACCTGGGTCGGGTCGACCCAGGGCGCGATGAGGCCCAGCGCGGCGGGCGTCATCGCGTGTCGTTCGATCAGTCGCTGGGCCAGCGCCAGCGACAGACCACCGCCCGCCGAATCGCCGGCGAGGCAGATCTGCTCGGGCCGGTAGCCGACGTTGTCCACCAGGTCGAGGAACGCCGCCTCGGCGTCGTCGAGACCGGCGGGCAGCGGATGCTCCGGGGCCAGGCGGTAGTCCAGCGAGTACACCGCGCAGGAGGTCTCCCTGGCCAGCCGCGCGACCAGCGAACGGTGGGTGGCCAGCGAACCGACGACGTAGCCGCCGCCGTGCAGGTACAGGATCGCGCCCGCGGCGCGCTCCGGCGGGACCGCCCGGGTACGCGAACCCGGGATGGCGGTCTCGGCGATGACCCGCTCGGCCGGGCGGCCGCCCAGCTGCAGATGCTGCACGACGGAACCGTCGGGCATCAGCTGCAGCCGGGAGACCACGTCGAGCAGGGCGCGTTGCACCGCGACCGGCAGCCGTGCGTTGAGCGTCACCCGGAACACCGGGTCGAGTACGGCACGGGCGATCGGCAGCGGAATCGTGAACTCGCGCATGGTTTTCCTACGGGGCTCGTCGCGTCAGTGCGGCATGAAGCGGCCGTTGACCACGGCCGAGATCCGGTTGTACCCCGAAGCGAGGAAGCGCACGCTCACATCGAGCACCTTGGCCTCCCAGCCGATCAGCACGCGCGCGTGCCCCTTGCGCACACCCTCGGTGATGGTCTGCGCGGCCATCTCCGGGCTGTGGATCGCCAGGTACTTGTCGAACAGCGAGGCGGTGTTGGCCCCGTCGATGCCCTCGGCGTAGGTGGCGTTGCGGGCCACCGCGGTCTTGATGCCGCCGGGGTGCACGCAGGTGACCTTGACCGGCGCCTTGGCGATCTTCATCTCCTGGTACAGCGCCTCGGTGAAGCCGCGCACCGCGAACTTGGCCGAGTTGTAGGCCGCCTGGCCGGGCACGGTGACCAGGCCGAACAGGCTCGACACGTTGACGACGTGGCCGTCGCCGGACTCGATCAGCATCGGCAGGAACGCCTTGGTGCCGTTGACGACGCCCCAGAAATCGACGTCCATGATGCGTTCGATGTCTTTGAAGTCGGTCTTGACGACGTCACCGTGGTAGGCGATGCCGGCGTTGTTGTAGATCTGGTGCACGACGCCGAAGTGCGCCTTCACCGAGTCGGCGTAGAGCAGGAACGCCTCGCGCTCGGCGACGTTGAGCCGGTCGGCCTTGACCTGCGCGCCCAGTCCCTCGACGATGCGCACGGTCTCGGCCAGGCCCTCGGCGTCGATGTCGGACAGCGCCAGCTTGGCGCCACGGCGAGCCAGGTTCTCGGCGAGCGCGCGGCCGATGCCGGAGCCGGCGCCCGTGATCACACAGACCTTGTTCGTGAAGTAAGCATCTTTGCTCACTGTGCTGCCACCACTTTCAGTTCGGTGTCGGAGTCGGTCGAAGAAGTCGTGTCGTAGGCAGCGACATCGAAATTCTTGGTCAGCCTACGGAACTGGAAGGTGAAATCGGGCCACAGTGTGGTGTTGTTGCCGTGCTTGTCCAGGTACCAGCTGGCGCAGCCGCCGTTCATCCAGACGCTGTCGGCCATCTTCGCCTGCAGTTCGGTGTTGTACGCGCGCACGGCCTCCGGGCGGACCTCGACGGTGCGCAGGTTCTGCTTGTCGATGGTGGCCAGGGCGTCGGCGACATAGTTGATCTGCGACTCGATCATGAACACCATCGAGGTGTGGCCGAGGCCGACGTTCGGGCCGAGCAGGAAGAACATGTTGGGGAAGTTCTCGATGGTCGAGCCCTTGTAGCCGCGCTGGCCGACCTCGTCGAACTGCTCGGACAGGGTCTGTCCGGTGCGACCGGTGATGGTCTCGAAGGCCGGGGAGTCGGTGACGTGGAAGCCGGTGGCCACGATCAGCGCGTCGATCTCGCGCTCGGTGCCGTCCTTGGTGACGATCGAGCCGGCCTTGACCTCGGCGATGCCCTCGGTGATCACCTCGACGTTGTCGCGGTCGATCGCCGGGTAGTACTCGTTGGAGATCAGCATGCGCTTGCAGCCGATGCGGTAGTTCGGGGTGACCTTGGCGCGCTTGATCGGGTCGCGGACCTCGGCCAGCAGCTTGCCGCGGGAGATGGTCTCGAAGATCTTCATCAGCGCGGGGTACTTGGCCAGGCCGACGACCTGGGTCTCGCGGGCGGCGTAGATGGCCGCGCGGGACAGGCGCTGCACGCCCGGAATGTACTTGAACGCCAGGCGTTCCGGCAGGAAGTACGGGCGGTCCATGCGCGGCAGCAGCCACGGCGCGGTGCGCTGGTAGAGGTCGAGGTGGGCGACCTTGCCCGCGATGGCGGGCACGATCTGGATGGCCGAGGCGCCGGTGCCGATCACCGCGACGCGCTTGCCCGCGAGCTCGACGCTGTGGTCCCAGCGGGCCGAGTGGAAGATCTCGCCCTCGAACTCGTTGATGCCCTTGATGTCGGGCAGCGACGGCTCACACAGGGCGCCGACCGCGGAGACCACGGTGTCGGCGGTGAAGTCGCCCTTGCTGGTGGTGATGTCCCAGCGGGCGGTCTCGGCGTTCCACCGCATGCCCAGCACATCGCAGTCGAACAGGTGCTTGTCCAGCACATTGTTCTGCTCGGCGACCTTGCGGATGTAGGCCTGGATCTCGCCCTGCTTGGAGAACGAGCGCGACCAGTCCGGGTTCAGCGCGAACGAGTAGGAGTACAGGTGCGACGGCACGTCGCACGCGGCGCCGGGGTAGGTGTTGTCCCGCCAGGTGCCGCCGACATCGCTGCCGCGCTCCAGGACGAGGAAATCCTCGCGGCCTTGCTGGCGCAGCCGGATGGCCATTCCGAGGCCCGCGAACCCACTGCCGACGATGATCGTCTTGACGTGGCGGGCGGCACGGTCGGCGACAACTTTGTCTGTAACCTTGCGACTCATGTAATGCAGACTACGTTCTTATTGAGCCGGAGTCAACAGCTATTGAACCAGGTTCAGTAGTGGCTAGGATGGACGACGTGAGTATCAGGAGTTCCGGCGAGACCAAGCGTGTCCGGCTCAGCCCCGAGGAGCGGCGGTTGCAGCTGATCCACCTCGGCGCCGAGATGCTGGCCGAGCGGCCGCTCGAGGACATCTCGGTCGACGACATCGCCAAGCAGGCGGGCATCTCGCGCGGCCTGCTGTTCCACTATTTCGCCTCCAAGCAGGAGTTCCACGAGGCGATCGCCCGGCATGTGAGCACCGAGTTCTACACGGCCGTGATGCCCAACCGCGACCTGTCGCTGTTCGACATGCTGCGCGACTCGATCGAGCGTTTCGTCGACTACGCGACCGAGCACTCGGCGTCCTATCGCTCCGTGCTGCGCGGCCCCGCCAGTGTCGCCCCCGACATGGTCGGCTACGTCAACGAAACCCGCGCCGCCATCGCCGATCTCATCGTCAGCGAGCTCCCGCTCCCTCCCGACGATCCCGACCTCGCTCGCCTCACCCTCGCCATTCGCGGCTGGATCGCCTTCGTCGAGGAGACCATCCTCACCTGGATGAACGAAAAGCCCATCACCCGAGAACAATTGGTGGACCTACTGGTCGAATCGCTTCCCGCACTTGCCTTGAGTCCCGCCCTGATCGCCGCGTTGCAGAGCTGAGCCGCCGCCGTTCGGTGCTGTCGACCGCGGTCAGTCGGAGGTCTTGGGGCGGGCTCGGAAGTGGGCTCGTTCGCCTTGTTTGCCGAAGAGGCTGAGGAATTCGACGGGGTGGTCGTCGGCGGCGCCGAACCAGTGCGGGATGTGGGTGTCGAATTCGGCGGCTTCGCCGGGGGTGAGGACGATGTCGTTGTCGCCGAGGATCAGGCGCAGGCGGCCGTTGAGGACATAGAGCCATTCGTAGCCCTCGTGGACCTGGGGTTCCTCGGGTCGGTTGCGGGCGTTGGGGGCGATGATCATCTTGAAGGCCTGGATGCCGCCCGCGCGTTTGGTCAGCGGGAGCATCGTCATGCCGTGGCGGGTGACCGGGCGCAGGTGGATGCGCGGGTCGCCGGTGGGCGGGGCGTCGACGAGTTCGTCGAGGGTGACGCCGTGGGCTTTGGCCAGGGGGAGCAGGAGTTCGAGGGTGGGTTTGCGGTCGCCCGACTCGAGGCGCGACAGGGTGCTCACCGAGATGCCGGTTTCCGCCGAGAGGTCGGCGAGGGTGGTCCGGCGCCGTTTGCGCAGGTCGCGCAGGCGGGGGCCGACCGAGTCGAGGGTCTGTTCGAGGTCGTCCATGCTGTCCAGTTTGCCACGACGGCAAAATTCTTTGCCAGGACGCGGGCGCGGACGGCACGGTGGTCGGCGAAGGAGGTCGAGATGACAGAGTTGAACGACACCTATGACGTGGTGGTGATCGGTGGTGGTGCCGCCGGGCTGAACGGGGCGCTGATGCTGGCCAGGTCCCGGCGATCCGTCGTCGTGATCGACGCGGGGTCGCCCCGCAACGCGCCGGCCGACGGGGTGCACGGATTGCTGGCGCGAGACGGAATGCCGCCGGCCGAGTTGCTCGAACTCGGGCGCGCCGAGGTGCGGGGGTACGGCGGGCAGGTGGTGGCGGGTGCGGTCGCCTCGGTCGAGCGGGTCGACGGTGCCGCGCCGGACGGGTTCCGGGTGTTTCTCGACGACGGGCGCACGGTGCTCGCGCGCCGCGTCCTGGTCGCCACCGGCCTCGCCGACGAGCTCCCCGATGTGCCCGGCCTGCGGGAACAGTGGGGCCACGGCGTCCTGCACTGTCCCTACTGCCACGGCTGGGAGGTGCGCGACCAGCGGATCGCCATCCTCGCGGGCGGACCGATGTCGGTGCACCAGGCGCTGCTGTTCAGCCAGCTGAGCGATGACATCGTCTTCCTGACCCACACCGGTGCCGCGTTGAGCGACGAAGACGCGGAAAAGCTTGCCGCGCGCGGCATCCGGATCCTCGACGGCGAGGTCACCGAGGTGCTGTCGGGTGCGGGCACGCTCACCGGCGTCCGCCTGGCCGACGGGACCGTGCTCGACCGCGACGCCCTCGTCGTCGGCCCGCGCATGAACACTCGCGCCACTTTCCTCGCCGACCTGGGTCTGGTCGCACAGCCGCACCCGTCCGGCGCGGGCGACCACATCCCCGCCGACCCCGTCGGCCGCACCGAAGTCCCGGGTGTCTGGATCGCGGGCAATGCCACCGACCCGTCCGCCCAGGTCGGTGCGGCCGCGGCGGCCGGGGCCATGGCCGGGGCGCAGATCAACGCCGAGCTGGTGATGGCGGACACCGCCACCGCCGTGGCCGAACTCCGCACCCGCACAGCGGCCGTCTGACGGAAAGGCCCTCGGCGCCCCGGCGCCGAGGGCGTCCGCGCCGCCTGTCCGCGCCGGTGGGCGGCCGGAGTGCACCGTGCCATACTGGCCAGGTCAGACGATCGCCGTGCGACGAGCGAGGAACCGATGACCGCGGATCCGATGCCACCGGGGGACAGGGCCCCGTTGAGCTGGCCGGTGCCGCCACCGGGGGGATATTTCGCCGAAGACCTGGATCATCTGAGTGATCTGCCGCCGCATACTCAGCTGATCGACGGGAGCTCGGGCCACGTCAACGGCCCGAACCCGATGTGATGGTCGTGGACACGGCAGGTGTCGACGGTCTGGACCAGACCACATACCGACCCGAAGATGTCCTCCTGGTGGTCGAAGTCATGTCCCCGGATTCGGTCGAGCGCGACCGATACCGTAAACCGCAGCTATACGCCGAGGCCGGGATTCCTGCCTTCTGGCGGGTGGAGAACGTCAACGGACGAGCGGTCGTGTACGTCTACGAACTCGACCCCGCCACGCGCCGGTATTCGACCGCCGGTATCCACCACGACCGCCTGCGTCTGTCCGTGCCCTTCGAGATCGATCTGGATCTCACGCGCGCGACAGATCCGAAGGGCTCGGTCTGAGAGCTCGCCCCGCGAAGACCGTGGTGGTCAGCGCGCGCGGGCGGCATCGATCTCCGCGTGCAGGACGGTGCGCGCGTGCCCGGCCGTGATCTGGCCGAGAGTGGCATGCGGGGCTAGCCCGTCGACGAGTGTCGACGGCGATCTGGGCGGCGGCTCCGAGTGAGCGGACCGGAGCCGCCTGACGATCGTCAGCCGGGGAGTGGCGCGTCGTCCGGGAAGCGGCGGACCACCTCGATGGGGCCGACGATATTGCGGTTGAAGTCGGTGAGATCCTCGGCCGGGATCCAGTATTCGAGGATGTCGCGGCCGCCCGCCTGTCGCACCTCGTAGGCGTCGAGGTACTCGGTGCGGACGGCGAAGCGCGTCACGTAGCCGGCGCCGGAGGCCGGGACGTTCCAGTCGCGGGCGATCAGGACGGCGTAGGACTCGGTGCAGACCGGGTAGAAGATCGGCTGGTCGGGCAGGCGCGGCGGCCAGGCCGACCACCCGGACGCGGCGACCAGGGCCAGCTCTTCGGGTCCCGTCGGCCGCCACAGGGTCGTCGTCGTGCGCATCGTTCCTCCTTGCCGAGGAACGCACGGTAGCCCGGCGGCGGTGCCGCGGCCACCGGTTATTCGGGCGGTGGTGTCGCGAAGGTTTCCAGGCCGGTGACGCGGAGCAGGTCCAGGGCGGTCGCGGTGGGGGTGTGCGGGGGAGCCGAGTAGATGATGACGGTCTGGTCGGTGTCGGGGACGTGCATGGCGTCGCAGTCCAGGCTGAGGGTGCCCAGCTGCGGATGGGCGATGGTCTTGGTCAGGCTGTGCATGACGCTGGAGCGGCCCGCCTGCCAGTGCTCCTCGAATTCCGCGCTGCCGGTGCGGAGTTCGGTGAGCAGCCGGGTCAGGTCCGGGTCGTCGGGGTAGGCGGCCTTGACCGCGCGCAGGCAGCCGACGCAGGCGGCGGCATTGCTGTCGGCCTCCTCCGGCGTCATCACGACGCGACCCATCCCGGTGCCGAGGAAGCGCTGCCACATGATGTTGCGCCGGGCGGGCGGGATCGCGGAGAAGTCGCCGAGCAGGGCCGCCGCCAGCGGATTCCAGGCGAGGATGTCGGATTTGGCCGAGAGCACCAGCACCGGCAGGTCCGACAGGCGATCCAGCAGCCGCAGCACACTGGGCCGGATGGCCATCGGCACCCGGCCCGCCTGCGGCGGTTCGGACCCGGCGAGCCGGTAGACCAGATCGCGGTCGACATCGGTGAGCCGCAGCGCCCTGGTGAGCGCGCCGAGCACCTGATCGGAGGGTTTGGGCCCGCGCCCCTGCTCCAACCGGACGATGTAGTCGACGCTGACACCGGCCAGACTCGCCACTTCCTCGCGTCGCAGCCCCGGCACCTGCCTGCGCGGTCCGCTCGGCAGGCCCGCGTCGGCGGGGCCGAGCCGGGACCGCGCCGTGCGCAGCACCGTCGCCAATTCCGCTCTGTCCACGTCTTCCATGGTGCCGCAGGTCCCGGCCGCCGGGGTGGTACCGCGAGTCCTATGCCTCGCCGGCACTGGAGGCCACACCGCGCGGGGCGGAATCTGAAGCCATGACGACAACGATCGCCCTGGTCACCGGGGCCAACAAGGGACTGGGCCGGGAAACGGTCCGCAGACTGGCCGGTTCGGGCTGGCAGGTCTTTCTCGCCGCCCGCGACCGCGCGCGGGGCGCGGCGACGGCGGCCGAATTCGCCGAGGCCGGACTCGACGTCCGGTTCGTCGCGCTGGACGTGACCTCCGACGAGTCCGTCGCCGCGGCCGCCGACGCGGTGCAGGTCGCGGCGGGCCGCCTCGACGTGCTGATCAACAACGCGGCGATCGGCGGCCCGCGCACCACGCCGGGGGACACGAAGCCCGAGGAGCTGCGGGAGGTGTTCGAGACCAATGTCTTCGGCCCGATCCGGGTGACCAACGCGTTCCTGCCGCTGCTGCGCCTGTCCACCCATCCACGGATCGTGATGGTCTCCAGCGGCATCGGCTCGATCGCTACCGTCACCGACCCGAAATGGGCGGGCCTGCTGCCGCCGGCCCTCGGCTATCCGAGCACCAAAGCGGCGCTGAACATGCTCACCGTCATGTACGCGAGCGAACTCGACAGGATGAAGGTCAACGCGGTCGATCCCGGATACACCGCGACCGACCTCAACGGGCACAGTGGTTTCCAGACCGTCACCGAGGGCACCGATGCCATCGTGGCCATGGCGACCGTCGACCGGGACGGCCCGAGCGGCGGTTTCTTCGACCGGACGGGCGCCACGTCGTGGTGAGAGCGGGCGCCCTGCTCGCGGCGCTGGTCGCGAGCGTGGGGGTCGTCGTTTACCTGATGACAACGGAGGACGCAGTGGCAGAACGGAATTCACGCACCGACACGGTGCTCTCCATCGGCCTGCAGCCGAGCGCGGTCGACTACTCCCGCTATCCGCAGCTGGACGAAGCCACCCTGACCGCCCGCATCGCCGCGGGCGAGCACGCCGTGCGGGAGGCGGGTTTCGACATCGTCAGCTGTCTGGTGCCCGCCGATCCCGACGCCGCCGAGACGACGCTGCGCGAGTGCGCGGCCGGCGGCGAATTCCGGGTGGCGATGATCGGCGCCGGGGTGCGGATGGCGCCCGAACACACCCTGCTGTTCGAGCGATTGATCAATGTCGCGTCCGAGCTGACTCCGGGAATCCGGTTCTGCTTCAACACGTCCCCGGAAACGACGATCGACGCGTTGCGGCGCTGGGTGCGGCCGAGTTGAGCCGGTCTACTTGTGGCCCCCGCCGTGGTCGTGGCCGCCGCAGGTGTCGGTTCGGCGGCCGTCCGTGGCGCTCGCCTGGCCCGCACCATGGCCCTCGAGCGCGGCGAACGGACCGCACTGGTGCGGGGCGATCCACACGTGCACCATCGGGTTGCCCGCGCCGGGATTGATCGAGTTGGGCGGGCAGTTGCCCGCGGCGTCGGTGACACCGGCGACGACCGGGCCGTTGTCGCCCGCCTTCCAGCACAGGTTGTCGTGGACGTGCCACTGCATCAGCGAGCCGCCGAAATCGGTCAGCGCCGGGTCGTCGATCTTCTTGCCGTTGGCGATGTACATGGCCGAGACCAGGGTGCGGTTCTGGCCGTCGACCCGGTAGACCAGCGACTCCGGGTGGCCGGCGTCGAGGAAGTTCGCGTCGCGGATGTAGGCGGTGTTGATGTAGTGCTCGTAGCCGGTCGCGGAGTCACCGATCGAGCGGTAGCCCAGCGCGCCGACCGTCGTGACGTCGGCGAAGGCGGGCAGGCCGTCGAGAGTGCTGCGGATCAGGTTGGTGGCGCGCTGCTGCTGATCGGCCGTCACGCCGGGCACGCCGGACAGGTCGATCGGCTGCGCGGGGTCGAACGGGCGCGGCCAGGCGGTGCCGGTGTCGTGATCGCCGTGCTCCTCGCCCGCGGCGTGCGCGTGCTCGCCGCCGGTGTCTCCGTGACTGTGCACGTGGCCGACGCCGTTGAGCATCGCCGCCAGCGCGAGCACACCCACGGCGCTCGCCGCGATCCCGGACCGCAGCGGCGGCACGGTGGCGGTGGGTCGGAGCAGGCCGACGCCACCGGCGAGCACGGCCAGCGCGCCCAGTGCCGCGCAGACGGTGTCGGCCACCTGCGGCGCCTCCGCGGTCAAGCCGGTGATCCACGGAATATCGGCGAACCGCGTGAACGCCCAGATCGCCGCCGCGAAACCGTTCACCGCCAGCATCGCGGCCACGACAGGCTTGCGCGCACTCAGCAGCACCGCCACGCCGGTCGCGCACTGGATCGCGGCCAGCACCACCATCAACCGCGCCAAGGTGGCGTGTTCGGTGTGCATTCCCGCGGCCAGGAAATGCACCGCGCCGGCCCCCACCGACGCGATCCCGCCGAGTAGCAGGTATCCGTTACGTCCGCTCGCCATGCCGTCTCCTGTCCCTGTCCTTCGCGGCGGACACTACCCGGACCCTGTGATGGCGCACTGGCGTACCAGTGAGAGAACTCTGTGGGCCGGGCCCGTGCCGGGCTCGGCTCGCGTGGCGCTCGCGGTGGATTCGTGGTTAGCTGCACGGTTCCGAATTTCGGAACCTATTCCACGAGGGGATCTTTCGAATGAGTTTCATGGGTAAGGCCGGCGTTGCCGTAGCGGCGTTGGGTCTTGCGGCCGGGTCGGTGTTCGGTGCCGGTTCGGCGAACGCGGCGGGCGATCTGTTCGGCGCGATCGGGTTCAGCCCGCAGATGTGGGAGAGCTGGTCCTCGTCGAACTGGGACAGTGCCGACGGTGCCCGCGCCGCGGTGATCGACGGTTGTGTCGCCGCGGGCGGGGAGGACTGCGGTGTCATGGTCACCTGGGCCAACGGGTGCGGTGCGCTGGTGTGGAACGAGGAGGGCTGGGTCGCCGCCGCCTCGGGTCCCAACCGCAGCGAGGCCATCCGCAAGGCCATCGATCGGCTGTCCGACGGTGTCCCGATCGCCCGCCTGGCCAACTTCGGCTCCTCGGACCTCAGCGGTACCGAGGTCATCGACGTGGTCTGCACCCGCAACGCGGGCTGACCACCGACCGGCCCGACCGCAGCGGACGCCGGTGGATCGTGGCCGGCTGCGCGGCCGTTGCCATATCGAGACGATTACGGTGGGTAACGAACGACCGGCGTGTCGCGAAGTCCGATGCATGAGTCTGAAAAGCACACAAGGTCAACGGGTTTCGGTTCGGGTCGGGGTGGCCGCCGCAGCGGCCGTTACCGCGCTCGTCGGGTTCAGTGGTCCGGCGGCGGCCGCGCCGTCGGACCATGTCGTCCAGTTCAACCCGACTCTCGCCAGGATTCCGGGGAACGGCTGCGCGGCCATCATCAACGCCGAGACGGTCCCGCAGCCGCAGGCCGGGCAGCTCGGAGTCCGCGTGAAAATCGTCCAGACCGGACAGAACTGCGAGGTATATCGCGTCTCGGTGCGGTGGAAGAACCTCGACACCGGCGTCGCCAACGCCCAGTCCCACAAGGTCGACAGCAACGGCGTCATCGAACACGCCCCCGACGGCGTGATCACCGGCATGGGGATGGGCCCCGGCGTCGGCCGCGTCGAGGCGACCATCGTGGCGACCACCGACACCTATCCCAATCACCATGATCTGGAACAACTCTCGGGTCAAGCCTGGATCACTCTCAACAGCTAGCCGAAACGCCGACAGGGGCGGATCCGTATGGATCCGCCCCTGTCGGCGTTTTCGACCTGGTGCGCGGACGCGCCAACGGGCTCGGGCGAGCATTGCGGCCATCGGCGGGTCGTGCACCGCTGCGGACGTCACCAGGCCCGACAGCTATAGGCCGATCTCTCTGTCCTACGGAACACGCAGGGGTGCAACAGAATTCATAGACGGGGCACGTGAACGGGCCGCACTTCGGCGTTCCGTCAGGGGATCACGCGCAGGTGGCGGAATTCGGGGATCGCGCGGCTGATGGTGACGAAGTCCGTGTCGTTGTGGACGACGGTCGCGTCGTGGCGCAGCGCGACCGCGGCGATCTGGACGTCGGTGGTTTGGGCGCCGCGGCCCGCCCCGATCTTCCACAAGCCTGTCCTGATCCGTCGCACATTCGCCTCGACGAGGTCGTCGGCGGGCAGAAAGTGGAAGACCGACCCGTAGAGCTCGGTGAGGAAGCCGAGATCGGCTGCGTTGCGGGCGCTGAACCGTGCTTCATCCATGGTCACTGTCGACGAACACAAAGCACCGATGATCGCGAGCTCGTCGATGGTCTGTTCGATGCCGGCCTTCGTTCGGTAGTGCGACATGACCGACTGATCGAGAAGGTATCGCGGGCGAACCGTCGTCGCGCTCACCGGGGCGTGCCAGGCTCGGCGGCCAGCTCGTCGTCGGTCAGGAACGGATTATGGTCCATCCGCTTGAGGCGGGTCAGTGCCTCACGCTGCCGGTAGCCCTGCACGAGTTCGGCCATCGCGAGATTGATGACCGCCTTTTTGGTGGGCAGCCCGGTCAGACGTAAGGCTTCGGCGAGTAGCTCGTCCGGAATCTCCACTGTCGTCGCCATCGTGCCTCCATATTTTGGTTCCCGCATATTCATAATATCAACGATTCGTAATATTCGGGGTTGTGGATCGGTACGGAGACACACAACGGCCGACGCCGGCTGGATCGTGGTGATCCACCCGGCGTCGGCCGTTGTGCGCGAAGAACTTACGCGGTCGGCTCGAAGGCCTCGGCGATGATCTCGGCCTGCTCCACGGCGTGCACCTTCGACGAGCCCGAGGACGGGGCCGACATGGCGCGACGCGAGATGCGGCGCAGTTTGCCCAGGCGGTCCGGGAGGACCTCGGGGAGGTTGAGGCCGAAGAACGGCCACGCGCCCTGGTTGGCCGGCTCCTCCTGGACCCAGACGATGTCGGTCGCGTTGGGGTACTTGGCCAGTGCCTCGTTGAGGCGGTACGTCGGGATCGGGTACAGCTGCTCGATCCGGACGATGGCCACGTCCTCGCGCTTCTGCTTGGCCTTCTCCGCGGCGAGCTCGTAGTAGAGCTTGCCCGAGGTCAGCAGGATGCGCTTGACCTTGGTGGTGTCGCCGATGCCCTGCTCGTAGGTGGGCTCGTCGAACACCGAGCGGAACTTCGACTCGGTGAAGTCCTTGATGTCGGACACCACGGCCTTGTTGCGCAGCATCGACTTCGGGGTGAAGACGATCAGCGGACGGCGGATGCCGTCGAGGGCGTGGCGGCGCAGCAGGTGGAAGTAGTTCGCCGGCGTCGACGGGACCGCGACGGTCATCGAACCCTCCGCGCACAGCTGCAGGAAGCGCTCGATGCGCCCCGAGGTGTGGTCGGGACCCTGGCCCTCGTGGCCGTGCGGCAGCAGCAGCACCACGTCGGAGAGCTGGCCCCACTTGGCCTCACCGGAGGAGATGAACTCGTCGATGATCGACTGCGCGCCGTTGACGAAGTCACCGAACTGGGCTTCCCACAGCACCAGGGCATTCGGGTTGCCCAGCGAGTAGCCGTATTCGAAGCCGACCGCCGCGTACTCGCTCAGCGCCGAGTCGTGCACCGCGAACCAGCCCGGCTTCTCCGAGCCGATGTTGTGCAGCGGGGTGTACTCGTTGGCGTTGAGGCGGTCGATGATGACCGCGTGGCGCTGGGTGAAGGTGCCGCGGCGCGAGTCCTGACCGGTCAGGCGCACGTCGTGGCCCTGGTCGATCAGCGTGCCGAAGGCCAGCAGCTCGGCGAAGGCCCAGTCGACCTTGCCCTCGTAGGCCATCTCGCGGCGCTTCTCCAGCACCGGCTTGACGCGCGGGTGCACGTTGAAGCCGTCCGGCGGGGTGTTGAAGGCGTCGCCGATGCGCTGCAGGACCGACTTGTCGACCGCGGTCTGCACGGTGGCAGGCACCTTCTGGTCGTCCTCGACGGACTCCGACGGCTCCGGAACGTACTTCTCCAGCTCGCGGACCTCGTTGAACACGCGCTCCAGCTGACCCTGGTAGTCGCGCAGCGCGTCCTCGGCCTCCTTCATGGAGATGTCGCCACGACCGATCAGCGATTCGGTGTAGGCCTTGCGGACCGAACGCTTGGTGTCGATGACGTCGTACATCTCCGGCTGGGTCATCGAGGGGTCGTCGCCCTCGTTGTGCCCGCGGCGGCGGTAGCAGACGAGGTCGATGACGACGTCCTTGCGGAACTTCTGCCGGAAATCGACCGCCAGGCGCGCGACCCAGTCGCAGGCCTCCGGGTCGTCACCGTTGACGTGGAAGATCGGCGCGCCGATGAACTTCGCGATGTCGGTGGAGTATTCGGTGGAGCGGCTGTTCTCCGGCGCGGTGGTGAAGCCGATCTGGTTGTTCACCACGATGTGGATGGTGCCGCCGACGCGGTAGCCGCGCAGGCCACCCAGGTTCAGCGTCTCCGCGACCACGCCCTGACCGGCGAACGCGGCGTCACCGTGCAGCATCAGCGGCATGACCGAGAAGCCCTCGGGACCGTCGCCCTTGTCCAGCAGGTCCTGCTTGGCGCGCACGAGGCCCTCGAGGACGGGGTCGACCGCCTCCAGGTGTGACGGGTTCGCGGTGAGCGAGACCTCGATCTCGTTGTCGCCGAACATCTGCAGGTACTGGCCCTGCGCGCCGAGGTGGTACTTCACGTCGCCGGAGCCGTGGGTGGCCGCCGGGTTCATGTTGCCCTCGAACTCGGTGAAGATCTTCGAATACGGCTTGCCGACGATGTTGGCCAGCACGTTGAGGCGACCGCGGTGCGGCATGCCGATGACGACCTCGTCGAGCCCGTGCTCGGCGCACTGGTCGATGGTGGCGTCCATCATCGGGATGACGGCCTCGGCGCCCTCGAGCGAGAAGCGCTTCTGACCGACGTACTTGGTCTGCAGGAACGTCTCGAACGCCTCGGCGGCGTTGAGCCGGTTCAGGATGTACTTCTGCTGGGCGACCGTCGGCTTGACGTGCTTCTGCTCGACCCGGTCCTGGATCCACTTGAGCTGCTCGACGTCGAGGATGTGGGTGTACTCCACCCCGACGTGGCGGCAGTAGGCGTCGCGCAGGATCGACAGCACGTCGCGCAGCTTCATCCGCTCCTGGCCGTGGAAGCCGGCGACGTTGAAGGTGCGGTCGAGGTCCCACAGGGTCAGCCCGTGCTCGGTGACATCGAGGTCGGGGTGGCTGCGGAACTTGTCCTTGACCAGGCGCAGCGGGTCGGTGTCGGCCATCAGGTGACCGCGGTTGCGGTAGGCCGCGATCATCTCGAGCACGCGGGCGCTCTTGTCGACGCCGCGCTCGCTGATGTCCTTGCGCCAGCGGACCGGCTCGTACGGCACGCCGAGGCCGTGGAAGATCTCGTCGTAGAACTCGTCGGAGATCAGCAGGTTGTGGATGGTGCGCAGGAAGTCGCCCGACTCGGCGCCCTGGATGATGCGGTGGTCGTAGGTCGAGGTCAGTGTCATCAGCTTGCCGACGCCGATATCGGCGATCCGCTCGTCGCTCATGCCCTGGAACTCGGCCGGGTATTCCATCGCGCCCGCACCGATGATCGCGCCCTGGCCCGGCATCAGCCGCGGCACCGAGTGCACGGTGCCGATGGTGCCCGGGTTGGTCAGCGAGATGGTGACGCCGGAGAAGTCGTCGGCGCCGAGCTTGCCCTCGCGGGCGCGGCGGACGATGTCCTCGTAGGCGGTGTGGAACTGCCCGAAGCTCATGTCTTCGGTTTCCTTGATCGCGGCGACGACCAGCGAGCGGCTGCCGTCCTTACCCGCGAGGTCGATCGCCAGGCCCAGGTTGGTGTGCGCCGGGGTGACCGAGTTCGGTTTGCCGTCGATCTCGGCGAAGTGCCGGTTCAGGTTCGGGAACGCCTTGACCGCCTGCACGATCGCGTAGCCGAGCAGGTGGGTGAAGGAGATCTTGCCGCCGCGGGTGCGGGCCAGGTGGTTGTTGATCACCAGGCGGTTGTCGATCATCAGCTTCGCCGGGATCGCGCGCACCGAGGTCGCGGTGGGGATCGTCAGCGAGGCCGACATGTTCTTCGCGATGGCCGCGGCCGGGCCGCGCAGCACCTTGGTCTCGTCGGCGGTGGCGACAGCCTTGGGCGGGGCGGTGGCCGGTGCGTTGGACACCGGCGCGGGGGTGGTCTGCGGTGCGCGCACGGTCGCGGGAGCGGGCTTGGGGGCGGGCGCCGGAGCCGGAGCCGGCGGGGCCGTCGCCACGGCGGGCTTCGCGGCAGGCGCGGGAGCGGCGGCCGGCGCGGGTGCCGCGGCGGGAGCCGGAGTCTGGCTGTTACCGGATTCGGCGCCGACCTCCGGGGTGTAATCCGCGAGGAACTCGTGCCAACTGGCGTCGACCGAGGATGGGTCCTGTTTGAACTTCTGATACATCTCGTCGACTAGCCACTGGTTCTGTCCGAACTGGGAAGTTGAGCTGCTCACAGCTGGTGTTCGCCTCATTTCGTTCTTCGCGCTGCGACGTTTGTGACGTGCCCGGCAGGGGTATCAGCGGATGGCTGCCGATGCGCCCTCACCGAGCATATGCCCAGCGGCATACCCGTGTTGCGACTGACCCGATCTCCCCGGCTGCTACCGGTCACGCGCCGACAGTATTCCCTCGGCTTCGCCGCCCGCCGCCCAGAGTCGCGCGTAACGTCCGCCCTGGGCCAGCAGTTCCTGCGGCGTGCCGAATTCCACCACGCGGCCCTGTTCGACCACGCCGACGAGGTCGGCCCGCGCTGCGGTGGCGAGCCGGTGCGCGACCACGACGGTGGTCCGGCCGCGTGCCAGCGATCGACTCGCTACCAGCACCGATGCCTCGGTCTGCGGATCCAGTGTCGAGGTGGCCTCGTCGAGCAGGAGCAGATCGGGATCGACCAGTTCGGCCCGGGCGAGCGCGATCAGCTGACGCTGTCCGGCGGATAATCCGCGCCCTCTTTCACCGACCGGTTGGTTCATTTTTTGCGGTAATCCGTCGATCATCTCCGCCGCGCCGACGGTGGCGGCCGCGGTGCCGATGTCCACTGCCGTGGCGAAAGGTTGCCCGAACGCAATGTTGCTCGCGACGTCACCGGTGAACAGGTGAGCTTCCTGAGGCACAATTCCCAGCCGGCCGCGATAGTCGGTGAGCACAAATTTACGTAAATCGACGCCGTCGACGCGGATCGAGCCCGCCGCCGGGTCGTCCGGGAGGTCGTAGAGACGAGCCAGCAGCTTCACGATCGTCGATTTGCCCGCGCCGGTCGCGCCGACGAGCGCGAGCGTCGAGCCCGCGGGGACGGTGAAGGAGACCCCGTCCAGGGCGGGGGCGTTGGCGCCGGGGTAGCGGAAGCGCACGTCGTCGAAGACGATCTCGCCGTCGAGCCGGTCGATCGTCACCGCGTCCGGTGGATCGGCCGCGATGGCGGACTCGGTGCGCAGCAGGTCACCGATCCGGCGCAGGCCGACCCTGGCCTGCTGATAGCCGTCGAAGACCTGCGAGAGCTCCTGGATCGGGCCGAACAGCAGGCCCAGATACAGCACGAAGGCGACCAGCGTGCCGGTCGTGGTCCGGCCGTCGGCGACCGCGTTCGCGCCGAGGTACACCACCACCGCCAGGGCGAGGTCGGCCCAGGCCAGCCCGAAGGAGAAATAGGCGGCGATGGCGCGCTGGGCACGGACGCGGGCGTCACGGTAGCGGTGCGAGTACTCGGCGAAGCGGCGCGCGGCGCTCGGCTCGTTGCGCGCGGCCTGCACGGCGCGCAAGCCCGCGATGTTCTCCTGGAAGTCGGCGTTGACCACCGACACCCGCTCGCGGGAGACGGTGTAGGCCGAGGAGGACACCCGGCGGAACGCCAGCGTCGCCAGCAGCATCGGCGGCACGGTGGCCAGCACGATCAGCGCCAGGCCCGCGTCGATGAAGACCAGGCCGATGGCCACGCCGACCAGGGTGATCAGCCCGACCAGACCGGTGGCGACGCCGGTCTGCAGGAACGTCGAGAGCGCGTCGACGTCGGTGGTCATCCTGGTCATGATCCGGCCGGACAGTTCGCGCTCGTAGAAATCCAGGCCGAGCCGCTGCAAGTGCGCGTAACTGCGCACCCGCAGCCCGAACAGCACGCGTTCGCCGGTGCGCGCGGTGAGCACGGTGACGGCCGCGCCGACGACCAGCCCGGCCAGCACCAGCCCGATCCCGACGATGCCGGCGAGCGCGAGCGCGGTGCCGTCGCCCGCGGTGACGCCGGTGTCGATGGCGTAGCGGACCAGCGGCGGGAAGGCGACGCCGATCAACGCGTCGACGGTCAGCAGCAGCATCACCGCGCAGACCAGGCCGCGCACCGGGCGCAGCAGCGCGCGCAGGCCGAACTCGGGCTGCGGGGCCCGCAGGTCGCCGGGCAGGCCGGGAGATTCGGTGGCCGGGGGCAGCGCGTCGACGGCGGCGCGCAGTTCGGGTGTCTCGCTGAGGTCGGTCGCCGCCGCGGCCATCGAGCGGGGGCGACCACCGTCGGGGTGTTTCGTGGTGAGCGTGGGCGCGGTGGGCACCGCGGAGCCGGCGGGCGCGGGCAGCCGGATGATCCGGTCGGCCTGGGCCAGTGTGGACTCGCGGTGGGCCAGGATCAGTGTCGTCCGGCCGCCGGGGTCGGGCAGCCTGCGGAAGATCTCCGCCTCGGTGACGGCGTCGACCGCGGAGGTGGCGTCGTCGAGGACGAGCACGCGCGGGCGGGTGAGCAGGGCCCTGGCCAGGGCGATGCGCTGGCGCTGCCCGCCGGACAGCGTCAGGCCGCGCTCGCCGATGACGGTGTCGTAGCCGTCGGGGAGTTCGGCGATGAACTCGTCGGCGACGGCGGCGGTCGCGGCGGCCCTGATCTCGGCATCGGTGGCCCCGGGACGGCCGAGGGCGATATTGGCGGCGATGGTGTCGGAGAACAGGAAGGGATCGTCGAAGACCACCCCGAGCGCGCCGCGCAGTTCGTCGGCGCGCAACTCGGCCAGGTCGACCCGGGTGCCGTCGGTGCCGACCAGACTGATCCGGCCCGCGTCGGGCGCGTAGAAGCGGGGTAGCAGCAGCGACAGCGTCGACTTGCCCGACCCGGCCGGACCGATGACGGCGACCGTCTCGCCCGGCCGCACGGTGAGATCGAGGTCGCGCAGCACCGGCTGACCGGCCTCGAATCCGAAACTCACCGCGTCGAATTCGATGCCGAGCGGGCCCGTGGGCAGGGCGACCGGCTTGTCCGGATCGACCAGCACCGGCGCCGCGTCGATGACCTGGAATACCCGGTCGACGGCGGCCTTGGTGAGCTGACCCATGATCACCACCGAGGTGATCGTGCGGGCCGAGGACGTCATGGTGGCCAGGTAGGCGGTGAACGCGAGGAAGGTGCCGACGCCGATCGCGCCCTGCCGGGCCAGCACGCCGCCGACGATGATCACCGCGACCAGCCCGGCCTGCGGCAGCGCCGCGACCACGGGGGCGAACCCGGCGTTGATCCTGGCGGCGCGCAGCCGCTCGGCGAACAGGCGGCGGCTGTGGTCCTCGAGCACGTCGACCATCCGGGCCTCCTGCCCGAACCCCTTCACCACGCGCACCCCGGTGACGGTCTGCTCGACGTGTTCGGCCAGGTCGGCGGCGCGCTGCTGCGCCGACCAGGTCGCCGCGTACAGCCGTGGCCGCAGCCGCAGCACGATCACCGCCATCGCGGGCGCGACCAGCAGCGCGGCCAGGGCCAGCGGTGGGCTCAGCCACACCATCACCACCGCCGAGAGGACGAACTGCAGGACCGCCAACCCCGACCACGGGACCATCGCCAGCAATCCCTGCACCAGCTGCAGATCGGTGATCGAGCGCGACACCACCTGGCCGGTGCGGATCGCGTCCTGCCCCGCGCCGTCGAGGCGTTGCAGCGCGGCCAGCAGCGATACCCGAAGACTGTGCTGTACCTCCAGCGACAGCTTGCCCGCCCAGAGCCTGCGCGCGAAGGTGACGACGAACCGGCCGACCGCCAGCAGGGCGAGCAGCGCCGCGGCACCGCCGATGACCGTCGTGTCGCCCGCGACCGCCGCGTCGACGGCGCGTTTGGTGGCCAGCGGCGCCGCGATCGAGACGACCGCGCCGGCCAGCACGGAGGCGGTGATGCCCGCGATCAGCCGGGGATGGCCCAGGCTCAAGCGCCAGAGTCTGCGGATCCAGCCCGGTTCGGTGGCTGCCACCGGGCCTACAGGTCGCGGGTGCGCAGGTCCCACCAGCCCGCGGCGCCGATTCCGGCGGTCCACAACAGCAGGACCACCAGGGCGGCCGGGGTCGGCGCAAAGACCTCGGCCTCCGCGAACGAACCCGCGCTGACTCCGGCCACCGTGGCCGAGACCGGCAGCAGGGTGGCGAAGCCACCGGCGCCGAAGCCCTTGACCACGACCCAGATCAGCGGCTCCAGGATGAAGGCCCAGCCCAGCAGCAGCCAGACCGTGCCGCTGACCGTGCGCAGCAGCAGGCCGAGGCCCGCGCCGATCACCGCCCAGCACATGGCGACCAGCAGACCGGCGCCGAGCACCTCGAACAGCTGCCAGCCGAAGTCGAACTTGCCGCGCCCCGCCACCAGCAGCGCCAGCAGACTCGCCACTTCGGCGGCCAGCCCCACCGCGAAGGCGAACGCGGCGGTGGTGACGAATTTCGCGGTCGCCAGCTGGTCGCGATCGGGGGCGAACAGGGCGGTCAGCGCCATGGTCTTGCGCCGGTACTCGCCACCGGTGGCGGCGATGCCGAGCAGGGCGGCCACCACGAACACCGCGGCCAGCCCGAGATAGAGCCCGATGGTCGCGGCGCCGGTGGCGGGTTGCCCCTTCGGGTCGGCGGGACCCGACAGCAGCGCGGTGATCAGCGTGCCGATCAGCGCCAGGGCCACGGGCGCGCCGAGCAGCAGGCGGGTCGGGCGCACGGCGACGACCTTGCGCGCCTCGGACTCGAGGCCGGGCAGGAGATCGGCGGGCAGCACTGAGGTCATCGTGGCATCCCATACGAGGTCGGCGCCGGGGCGAAACCGGCGGGATTCGCCTGCGGCGCGGGCACGGTGTGCCGGTGCCCGCGGGGTTTGGTGAGCGAGGCGAGGACCCGGTCGGGATGGATCGGATCGGCGACGATGCTGCCGATGCGCACCTGCGCGGCCTCGGCGACGGCGCGGATGGTGGCCTCGCTCGCCTCGGCGACGGCCAGCCTGCCGTCGGGCCGCATCACCGCGTCGGTGTAGCCCCGCGCGGCCAGCGCGGTGGCCAGCGCGATCGAGGGCGAAGCGGCCACGACCAGCCGGTCGGGATGGCCGCGGCGCAGCTTGGCCGGCGTGCCCTGCCAGACGACCGCGCCCTCGCTCAACACGACGAGATGATCGGCCGTGGCCACCACATCGGCCAGCTTGTCGGCGCTGATCAGCACGGTGCCGCCGCGAGTGGTGTGCCCGCGCAGCAGCTCGTGCAGCCAGCCACGCTCCACGCCGTCGGCGCCGGTGAACGGGTCGTCCAGGACCAGCAGCGGGGGATCGGCCAGCAGCGCGGTGCCCAGCGCCAACCGGGTCTGCTGGCCCGGCTGCAGCTGAGCGATCACCGTCTCGGCGACCGTGGCGAGCCCGGTCTCGGCCAGCACCGCGTCCACGCGCCGGCGGGACGCCCCCGCGACCGGCGCGTAACAGCGCAGATGATCGCGGACCGTGCGCGCCGGATGCAGTCCGCGCGGACTCAGTACCGCGCCCACCGCGCCCGGTCCGGTGCCGGGCACGTCGATCTCGACGGTGCCCGTGGTCGGTTTCTGTAGGCCGAGCACCATCCGCAGCACCGTCGACTTGCCCGCGCCGGTGGGGCCGACGAGCGCGGTGACCGCACCGGCGGGCACCGCGAAGCCGACCTCGTGCACGGCGTGGACCAGCTCGAACTGCTTGCCGACGCCGCGCAGTCGCACAGCGTCGCCGCGGCGCCCGGTCACTGCTTCTTCGCGGTCGCGGCGTCGATGGCCGGCAGCGGATCGGCGTCGATGACCGGGTGCAGCGGCGAGGGCCAGAACGCGGGCGCGGGCCCGAAAGCCTTGCGCGCGTTGTCGATCGTCACCTTGCCCAGCGCCCGGTTGCCCGCGCCACCGATGGCGGCGCCGATGCCGGCGGGCAGGATCTTGCCCGCCATCAGCGCGGCGCGCTTGGTGATGAAGCGCTTGATGAACTGCTGCACCAGCTTGTTGTTGATCGCGGAGATGCCGGGCACCTTGTTGGCCAGCGCGCCCGCCCAGTTCTTGGACGAGGTGCCGAGTCCCTTCTGCACGATCGCCATGCCCGCGTCGCCCAGGACGACGGCGAGCACCATCGCGCGCCGGGCTTCCTTGTCCTCGGGCTCGATGCCGTGCACATAGGCCTCGGCGAGAGTGAACAGGGCCGAGGCCTCCATGAAGAACGCGGTCTCCGCGCTGATCGCGCCGAGCGCGGCCAGCGTGCCGATGCCGGGCACGGCCGCGGTCGCGCCGACCGCGGCACCACTGCCGGTGACGGCGAGCAGGTACTGCTTCTCCAGCCGCTCCACGATCTGGGCGGGGCTCTCGGCGGGATGGCGTTCACGTAGGAATTCGACGTAGCGACGCACGGCGGGCGCCTGCAGCTTGGAACCGGTGTCGAGCACATCGACCACGGCCTTCTCGATCGCTTTGTTGAACACGGCGTCGTCCTCCTCTTCCGCCCCGACGAAACGAACTGTAGGGCACCGCGGTCCCCGACAGCTCATCATGCCAACGAGCGCCGACACCCCGCTGGTTCCACGATGTGGGCGCGATCTCCACCCTGGTCCTCGCGCCGGAGCTGGTTCTAGTCTGACCGGATGAGCGCAACGCAGCCGACCCGTTTGATCCGCGACTTCACCGAAGCCGGTGCCGAGATCGCGACGATCACCATCGCCCACCCGCCGTTGAACCTGTTCGACCGCCGCCTCATCGACTCGCTGATCGCCGATATCGCCGCGGTGGGCAAGCAGCCGCCGCGCGCGGTGCTGATCCGGGCCGAGGGCAAGGTCGTCTCGGGTGGCGTGGACGTCAACATCTTCGACGGGCTCACCGTCGAGGAGGGCGCCCGGCTGTGGAACGACCTGTTCGCCCAGATCATCCACCCGATCGAGGCGCTGCCGTGCCCGGTGGTCTTCGCCGCGCACGGTCTCACCCTCACCGCGGCCTTCGAGATCGCGCTGGCCTGCGACTTCATCCTGGCCGCGCCGAAGGCCAAGTTCGGGTTGGTCGAGACGGTCGTCGGGCTGACGCCGTCGATGGGCGGCCCGCAGCGGCTGGCCGAACGGGCCGGCTCGGGTCGCGCCCGCGAGTTCGTGATGACCGGTGACCTCTACGACGCCGCCACGATGGCCGACTGGGGCGTGGTCAACGGGGTGCACGACGACGTCGAGGCCGCCGCGCTGCAACTGGTCGCCCGGCTCGCCGCCGGCCCCACCCGCGCGCACGCGGCGACCAAGCAGATCATCGAGGCGTGGCGGTCCGGCGGTGTGGCACACGCGGATTCGGTGACGCCGGACATTTCGGGCGAGCTGTTCGCGACCGCCGACCTGCGCGGCGCGGTGCGCAGTTTCCTCGAGATCGGCCCGGGGAAGGCGACCTATCGCGGCGAATGAGCGCGCCGAGTGCCTGACAGCTGTGTGATCCACGTCATATAGTCACAGGTGCGGTGCCGCATCGACGTACGTGGAGGTCCTGATGGGTCAGAGCGAGCACGAACCGGGCGCGACCATCATCGAGTTCCCCGCCCACGCTGCGGCCGGGCGGCTGACCAGGGGATCGGACGGCATCCTGCGCTACGGCGACCTCAGCCCGGCCCTCACCGAACTGCTCGACCTGCGGGTACACGCGTTCACCGGCCGGGAGGCGGTCGTCGAGGTGGGTGGGCCGCGCCTGACCTACCGCGAGCTGTGGCACAGCGCCTCCCGGATCGCCGGTGGGCTGCAGGACCGCGGCATCGGCTACGGCGACCGCGTCGCGGTGCACATGCCGACGAGCGCCCGCTGGGTGCAGGCGTTCCTCGGCGCGCTGCTCTCCGGCGCGGTCCCGGTGCTCGTCCCCGATACGCTGCCCGCCGCGGTGGCCGACCGGGTGATCGCCGACAGCAGCGCCGATTTCGTGCTCGGCCCCGATGGCCCGCTGCCCGACAGCGCCGCCTACATCGATGACGGTGCGGCACTGGAGGATCCGGCGCTGCTCTGTTACACCGGCACCGCCGCCCGGCGGCCGGTGCCGACCGGCGTCGAGCTGACCAACGAGAACCTGCTCTCCGCGGTGTCGTCGGTGATCGGCGCGCTCGATCTGCCCGCCGAGGGCCTGCGCAACCTGGTGCTGCTGCCGTTGGCCCACGCCAGCGGCTGCGTCGACCAGTTGCTGCCGACCTTCGCCGTCGGCGGCACCGTGGTGCTCGCGCCGGGGGCGCGCGATCTGGCCGATGTACTCGACACCGAGAAGATCGACACCGTCTCGGGCACCCCGCGCGTCTTCGCCGGCCTGCTCCCCGAACTCGCCGCCCGCCGGGCGGGCGCGGGCGTGCGGCGGATCAGCAAGGCCTGTCACCGCTCCGAACGCGCCGCCGCGGCCGCTCCGGCCACGCTGACGGCGGCCTTGCACGACCTTTTCCCGGCGGCCAGGCAGTGGTCGGTCTGGGGCGCGACGGAGACCAGCGGCATCGGCCTGATGGTCGACGACACCGATCTCACCACCTCCGAATCCGCCCTCGGATTCGCTTTCGGCGGTACGGAATTGGCACTGTGCGGACCGCAGGCGAGTGCGGGCCGCGGCGAATTGCTGTGCCGCGGCCCGAATGTCAGCAGGCGCTATTGGAACGACCCCGACGCCTCGGTCGCCCGGTTCAGCGGAAGCTGGTTCCACACCGGCAATCTGGTGAGCATCGACGACAACGGGCTGGTCCGCGCGGTGCTGCCGGTGCGGCAGCGCCGGGTCAGCGGGCTGTAGTCAGCGCAGCCGGGCGCGCAGCGCCGCGCGCAGCGTGCCGGTCAGCCCGATGGCGGCCAGGTAGCCCTCGGTGTCGCCGTAGGTCTCGCGCACGGTGCGGTCGGCGGTGCGCAGGTATTCCTCGTGCACGCCGAGCAGGTCGACCGACAGGGCCGTGCCGTCGCCGATCTTCGGCTCGAGCAGCCGGCGCAGCGGTTCGACGGCGGCGTTGCTGGCCAGGTAGTCGGTGTAGACCTCGTCCTCGGTGACCTCCACCGCGCGCAGCAGCGTGGCGACCGCCCAGCCGGTGCGGTCCTTGCCCGCCGCGCAGTGCACCAGCGCGGCGCCGTCGCCCCCGGCGAGCGAGGTGGCCAGGCGGGTGATCGCGGCGTGCGCCTCCGGCATCACCGGAAACTGCCGGTAGACCTCGATCATGTGCGTGCGCGCCGAGACGGTCGTGGCCTCGTGCGGCGGCGCCTCGCCCATCCGCGAGTCGAACGGGGTGACGTGCAGCCGCACGCCCGCGGGCAGGGTGTCGTGGCCGATGTGGTCGATCTCGGCCAGGCCGCGCAGATCGTGCACGTCGGTGACCCGCAGGCCGCGCAGGGTGTCGTGCCCTTTCTCGTCGAGGCCGCTCAGCTGGGCCGAGCGCAGCAGCACGCCGGGCCGGATCGTCGAACCGTCAGCGGTGCGCAGCCCGCCCACATCGCGGAAATTGAAGGTGCCACTGAGGGCGAACTGATCGGCGGGAGGCGAGAGAGTCACTCGTCCAGGTTATCGGCGGTTCCGCCGCGCCCGCGACGGAGTTCGCGGATCCGACACGCACTGTGTGGTGTCCGTTTCGCTGGGTGCCACTGTGCCGTCGCCCACAGGCGCCGGGCCCTCACCTGCGAAGACTTGTACACTCGACCAGTGCGCAGATGATGGCGTAGGGGCGCCGTCTGTGGTGAATGTGAACTATTCAAGCCGTATGGTCGGTTTTACAAAAGGTCGCATTCGGATAACAAAACAATCTTTCAGTCTGAAAAGGACGGCTGAACCAGTTCGTGAATCCAGAAAACCTTCTAAGATCGAGCTCGCTGGATAGGTTGATCCGTACGGGTCCATCCTCTCCACTAGCTCGCATCGCCGCGGGCAGCGAAATTTGTTGCCGAGGAGTTGTCGTTGAGCGCCAGTCGTGAACTAACCGAGACATCGCTCCGGCCCGCCGTATGTCAGGCCGTGGAGCAAGCCGCCGCGAATTGCGACGCCACCGGCGTGCGGGGGCTGCGCGTGCTGTTGCACGCGGGCATGAGCGCCTACTGGCCGCTGGTGAAGGCCGAGCCGGACCGCCAGATCGCCGCGTACGACGCCGCGCTGCAAACGCTGCGGCAACGGTGGTCGGCCTCCGGCGAGTCGGTCGGCGATCCCACCGCGACCGCGCTGTTCCGGCAGATGGACGAAGAGGCCATCTCCTTCCTCGGTCTGTGCGCCCGGCTGTCGGGGACGCAGTGGCTCGAGCCGCTCGACTCGATCGCCACCTACATCGTCTCGGTGCTCTACGGCGCGGTGCTGCGCTGGCTTGCTGACGGCAACGACGAGACCACCCTGGTGGTCATCGACGACCTGGTCGGCTGCCTGACGCTCAAGGCCGTCGAAGTCTGACCCACCGGATACTGGACGACTGACCAAATAGGTGGTTCAGTAGTCGAGTGACCCAGACGACATCGCTGCACCATCTGCACGCGGCGACCGCCGAGCTCGATCCGCCGCTGGCCGCGGTCGACCTCGCCGCGCTCGACGCCAACGCCGCCGACCTGGTCCGCCGCGCGAACGGCGTCGCGGTCCGGGTCGCCAGCAAATCGGTGCGCTGCCGTGCCGTGCTGGAACGCGTGCTCGGCGACGGACTCACCGCCCGGGGCGGCTTCGCCGGCATCATGGCCTATTCGCTGCGCGAGGCCATCTGGCTGGTCCGCCTCGGCGCCCGCGACGTGCTGCTCGGCTACCCGGTCACCGACCGGGCCGCGCTGGCCGACCTCGCCGCGTCGCCCGACCTGCTGGCCGCGATCACCCTGATGATCGACGACGTCGCCCAGCTCGAACTCACCCGCGCCGCGCTCGGCACCGACCTGGTCCATCCCCGGGTCTGCCTCGACGTCGACGCCGCGCTGCGCATCGGTCCGCTGCACCTGGGCACCCGGCGCTCGCCGGTGCGCAGCCCCGATCAGGCCGCCGAGCTGGCCGCCGAGGCCCGCAGGCGCGGGTTCGACGTGGTCGGCGTGATGACCTACGAGGCCCAGATCGCCGGCCTGCCCGACACCAACCCCGCCGTGCGGGTGGTCAAGCGGCTCTCGGCCGCCGAGATCGGCCGCAGGCGGTCCCGGGTGCTCGACGCGGTGCGCATGGTCACCGGTCCGCTGGAGATCGTGAACAGCGGGGGCACCGGTTCGATCGAGGTCTCGATCACCGACCCGGAGGTCACCGAGGTGACCGCGGGTTCCGGACTGTACGTGCCGACCCTGTTCGACCACTACCGCTCGTTCACCCCGCGCCCCGCGCTGTTCTTCGCGACCCCGGTGCTGCGCAAGCCCACCCCGAGCATCGCCACCGTCTTCGCGGGCGGCTACATCGCCTCCGGCCCGGCGGGCCCGAGCCGGGTGCCGCTGCCGGTGTGGCCCGCGGGCCTGAAGCTGCTCGGCGCCGAAGGCGCGGGGGAGGTGCAGACCCCGCTGGCCGGTGGCGCCGAGCTCGAGATCGGCGATCGGGTGTGGTTCCGGCACGCGAAGGCCGGCGAACTGTGCGAGCGTTTCGACCGCATCCACCTCGTCGACGACGCCGGAACGCGCACCACGGTGCCGACCTATCGCGGCGAAGGTCAGTGCTTCGGCTGATCGCCCAGGAGCTCGCGGACCTCGTCGTCGGTGAGCTGGTGGAAGTCGCGGTAGGCCATGCCGACGCCGCCGAGATCGGCCGGCGTCCACAGGCAGACCAGTTCGTCGCACTCGCGGCGCACCCGCCGCGCGGCCTCGGGCGAGGACACCGGCATCGCGACCACGATCCGGTCCGGATGCCGGGCCCTGGCCACCCGGCACGCGGCCACCACGGTCGCGCCGGTCGCCATGCCGTCGTCGACGATCAGCACCACCCGTCCGGCGAGCGGCACGGGGTCGCCGGTGCGCAGCACGCGCTGCCTGCGCGCCAGTTCGGCCCGCTCGGCCCGCTCGACCTCGTCGAACGCCTCCTGCGTCACCCCGCTGCGCTCCACGACATCGCGGTTGACCACCAGCACGCCGCCCTCGCCGAGCGCGCCCATCGCCAATTCCGGCTGCCAGGGCAGGCCCAGCTTGCGGACCAGCAGGATGTCGAGGTCACCGCCGACGACCGCGCAGACTCCGGCCGCCACCGGAACGCCACCGCGCGGCAGCCCGAGCACCAGTGGGCGCGGGACCCGCAGGTGTTCCAGGGCCTTGCCGAGGACGCGGCCCGCCGCTGCCCGATCCGGGTAGACCACGTCTCGAACGCTACTCCGTGGCGAGCTCCGGCGATACGCGCTCGGTGATCGCGAACCGGCGCAGCGACAGGCTCGGATTGGCGGTGCGGACCCGGGCCAGATGCGCCGGATCGATCGAGGCGGTGAGCACGCCGGGTTCGTCACCCAGCTCGGCCAGGACAACGCCCGCCGGGTCGACGATCATCGACGCGCCCGCCCCGCGCGGCAGGCACTGATCGGCGGCGGCCACGTAGATGGTGTTCTCGATCGCGCGGGCGCGCAGCAGCGTGGTCCACTGGTCGACTTTCGCCGGGCCGGGAATCCACTGCGCGGGCAGCAGCAGCACCTGCGCGCCCGCCGCCGCGACACGCCGACAACCCTCCGGGAAACGCAGATCGAAACAGGTCTGCATGCCGAATATCACACCGTCGACGGTGAAGGTGGCGGGCGCGACGAGCGGACCGGCCTCGACGACGTCGGATTCCAGATGTCCGAACGCGTCGTAGAGATGCACTTTCCGGTACACCGCGACGCGCGCGCCGTCGGGTCCGTGGGCGACGAGCGTATTGCTGATCCTGGTCGCGTCCGGCGCCGTCCGCTCGACGACTCCGGCGATCAGATGCACCCCGAATTCGGCTGCGAGCGCGCTGAGTCCGGTGGTGAACGGGCCGTCGAGCGGCTCGGCGGCCGCCACCACCCGCTCGTCGAGCCGGGTCACCGCAAACATCGAGTACTCGGGGGCGAGGACCACCTTGGCGCCCGCTTCGGCGGCCGTGCGCAGGTGTTCGCGCAGGGCCGCGAGATTGGCGGTGGGGTCGGTCTGGGGAGCGAATTGGACGACCGCGATCGGCACCGCGTCCGGTGCCGGTTCCTGATGCGCTGACCCGTTCTGCAGTTGCATAGGTCTCACCGTATTCACCCGGTGGCCGGGACAGCTACCGTCAGGCAGTAAACTGCTGGTCAATGAGTACCAATGAGGTCGACAGCGTTCCTGCCGACGACGACAGGCACGAAGAAGGCCCGACATTCGCCGATCTCGGGATCGATGACCGCGTCCTCGCGGCCATCGCCGATGTGGGCTACGAGTCGCCGTCCCCGATCCAGGCGGCGACCATTCCTCCGTTGCTGCAGGGCGCGGACGTCGTCGGCCTCGCCCAGACCGGCACCGGCAAGACCGCTGCCTTCGCGATCCCGATCCTGATGGGTCTGGACACCGCCCAGAAGAAGCCCAGCGCGCTGGTGCTGGCGCCGACCCGTGAGCTGGCCATTCAGGTCGCCGAGGCGTTCGGCAAGTACTCCGCGCACATCCCCGGCCTGCACGTGCTGCCCATCTACGGCGGGCAGAGCTACGGCGTGCAGCTGTCGGGTCTGCGGCGCGGCGCGCACGTCGTCGTCGGTACGCCCGGCCGCGTGATCGATCACCTGGAGAAGGGCACGCTCGACCTGTCGCAGCTGCGCTACCTGGTGCTCGACGAGGCCGACGAGATGCTCAAGATGGGCTTCCAGGAAGACGTGGAGCGCATCCTGCGCGATACGCCCAACGACAAGCAGGTCGCGCTGTTCTCGGCGACCATGCCGGGCGCGATCCGCAAGATCTCCAAGCAGTACCTGAACGAGCCGGTCGAGATCACGGTCAAGTCCAAGACCCAGACCAACACCAACATCACCCAGCGCTACGTGCAGGTGTCGCACCAGCGCAAGCTCGACGCCCTCACCCGCGTCCTCGAGGTCGAGGACTTCGAGGCGATGATCATCTTCGTCCGCACCAAGCAGGCCACCGAGGAGCTGGCCGAGAAGCTGCGCTCGCGTGGTTTCTCCGCCGCGGCGATCAACGGTGACATCGCGCAGAACCAGCGTGAGCGCACCATCGGCCAGCTGAAGTCGGGCGCGCTCGACATCCTGGTCGCCACCGACGTGGCCGCCCGTGGTCTCGACGTGGACCGCATCTCGCACGTCGTGAACTACGACATCCCGCACGACACCGAGTCCTACGTGCACCGCATCGGCCGCACCGGTCGCGCGGGCCGTTCGGGGCAGGCGCTGCTGTTCGTCGCCCCGCGCGAGCGGCATCTGCTCAAGTCGATCGAGCGCGCCACCCGGCATCCGCTGATCGAGATGCAGCTGCCCAGCGTCGACGACGTCAACGCGACCCGCGTCTCCAAGTTCGGCGACATGATCACCGAGAACCTGGCCTCGGACAATGTGGCGCTGTTCCGCAAGCTGATCGAGGACTACGAGGCCGAGCACAACACGCCGCTGGTCGATATCGCGGCGGCGCTGGCCGTCGGCGGCTTCGACGGCGACAACTTCTTCATGGAGGCCGAGCCGGAGCCCGCGCCGCGTCGTGAGCGCGATCGCGACCGGGATCGGGATCGGGAGCGCGCCCCGCGTCGCTTCGACGACGAGGACCGGGCCCCCCGTGGCCCGTCGTTCTCCCGCGAGAGCGGCCAGGAGCTGGCGACCTACCGGATCAGCGTCGGCAAGCGCCACCGCGTGGTGCCGGGCGCGATCGTCGGCGCCATCGCCAACGAGGGTGGGCTGCGCCGCAGCGACTTCGGGCACATCAGCATCCGGCCCGATTACAGCCTCGTCGAGCTGCCTGCCAACCTGCCGCACGAGACGCTGGAAGCCTTGCGCCGCACCAGGATCAGCGGCGTGCTGATCCAGCTGCAGCCCGATCAGGGTCCGCCCGCGCAGCGGCTGGCCTCGCGGGGCCCGCGCCGCGATCGCGACGCGCGTCCCCGGACCGAACGGCGCAAGCCGCGGTTCTGACGCCGGGGCCGCTCGCCGGACTCGGCGAGGTCACACCCGTCGCAACTGTTCGACATCTCCGCGGGTAGCGCCCTGGTCGCCCGCGGCGCTGGTTAAGGTGTTTGCCGTCGGGTGTGCGTGAACACAGGAGGGCCGCGTTTGTTCGTGTCCGGTGATCGGGTGATCGGTGCCGTCGGCGATCTCGTGCGCGCGGCGGGCTGTGAGTTCGCGCTGCTTCGCGCCCTCGACGCGGCCATCGGCAACCTCCCCGGCGTGCCGGACGCCGCCGTCCCCGTCGTGCGCGCCGCCGAGGTGGCGCCGGAGTTGCTGCGGCACTTCGGCGACGGCCTGATCCGCGTTCCGTCGCCCGAGGTTCCCGGCGCGAGCCCGGCCGCCCGGATCGCCGCCCTCACCGCGGCCGCCGACCTCACCGCGGCCGCCCTGCGCGACGGCGCGCCCGCCATTCTCGGCGCGGTCTTCTTCGACGGCCGATTCGCCTGCGGCGTCGACCTGTTGATCCGCGACCCCGACACCGGGCGCTACACGCCACACATCGCCGTCGGGTCCGCGTCGGTCGGGCTGCCCGCCACGCTGCGCTTCCGCCCCGCGTCGGATTACGCCGTATCCGTGTCGGACGGCGTCGGTCCCGGGGCGGACGGCGTCGGTCTTGTGTCGGCCGGCGTCGGTCCCGGGTCGGACCACGTCGGACCCGCGTCGGATTACGTCGGACCCGCGTCGGATTACGTCGTGCCCGCATCGGACAACGTCGGGCCCGATCGGCCGGACGCCGATGCGGAGTGGGCGGCGTCAACGACCGACCTCGACGCGACGGAGCCCGCGCCCGTGGTCGTCGGTACGGCGCCGGTTACCCCGGCGTCGGCGGACTTCCGGGCGTTGCGGCGCGAATTGGTCGCGGGCCGTACGCCCTTCGAACGGGCCACCGCCTCGGCGACGGTGGCCGAGGTCGACGAGGCGTGGGAGGCGTTGCGGGCGCGGCTCGCGTTCGCGGCCTGCGCCGCCGTGCTCGCCGAGGCGGGGATCGGGGTCGACCCGTCGGCGTATCTGTGGGCCGCGGCCGGTGCGCAGCGCACCCGTACCGACGAGCTCGCGCGCGTGTATCCCGCCCGCCGGGCGCGGGTGGAGCGCATCGTCGAGGAGAAGCTGACCGAACTGCTACCGGTCCAGTGGGGCGATCCCCGCTATCTCGCGTGCGGACGCTGCGCGACCTGCCGGGTCGCCGCGTCCACCGCCCGGGACCTGTTGCTGGTGGCGGGAATCCGCCCGACCCAGCGCGCCCGGCTCCGCGAGGCGGGCGTCCTCACGATCGACCGCCTCGCCACCACGACCACCCCGATCGCCGGCCTCGCCCCACGCACCGTGACCGCCCTGCGCCGCCAGGCCGAGATCCAGCTCGAGCGCGAGCGCACCGGCGAACCCACCTTCGCCCTGCGCGACGCCGCCGCCCTGGGCGCCCTGCCCGCCCCCGGCCACGGCGATCTCGCGCTGATCGTCGACGTGGACCAGCACGGCGCCGTCACCGCCGTGGAACTGTCCGACGCGATGTCGGTCGTCTACCGCAGCGCGGTGCCCGCCGCCGACCTGTCCGCGGCCGTGGGCGGCCGGAGTGCGGCCGAGGCATCATTTTTCGCGCACGGCGCCTCCACACGCCGCGATGTGGCGGCAGATGATCGCGCGTCGGCCGCCGCCGTGCTCGACGAACTGCTCGACATCATCGGCGAGCACCGGGCGATCGACCCGGAGGTGCGCGTGTACCACTACGGTTCGGCCGTCCGGACCGCGCTGCTGGACTGGGCGGGCCGCGTCGGGACCGGGGCCGACCTGCTCGACGAGTTGCTGGCCGACGGCGCGCTGTTCGATCTCGCGCCCATCGTGCGCACCGCGCTGCTGATCGGCGAGCGGTCCTACGACATCGCGGGGCTGGCCGGGCTGTTCCCGGCCGTGGAGAGCCGGGCGACAACGGTTCTCGCGCTGCGGGACTGGCTGCTGGCCCGGGCCGCCGAGGCCGGGGTGACGGTGCCGGGTACCCGGTTCGCGGTCGCCGAGGCCGACGTACCGCCGTCGCTACGGCCGGGGTCGCTCGAGGCCGCGCTCACCGAGTTCGCCGCGGCCGCCGACGGCGACGCCGCCCGCGCGGCGGCGCTGACCGCCGCGATCCTCGGCTACCACCGTCGCGAACGGCAGCCGCGCTGGTGGGCCCACATCGACCGGCTCGGCCACCCCGTCGGCGAATGGGCCGACGCGCCCGGCGTGCTCGTCGCGGAGTGGGGCACCGTCGACACCAAATGGCATCGCACACCGCAACTTCCGACGATGCGCCGCTACCTGACGCTCACCGGCAGACTCGGCACCGGCGCGACGCTCACGCCCGGCACCCAGATGGTCACCATCTACGACGGCGCCGCCGCGGCCGGGATGACCCAGACCCTCGGCCGCCGCGCCACCGCCACGGCGACCGTGCTCGGCTGCGCCGTAGACCCCAACTTCGACGACACCGTCCGCCTCGAGGAATTGCTGCCCGCGGGCTGCCCGCCCTACGACGACCTGCCCGCCGCCATCGCCCCCGGCCCGCCCGACGGCGAAGCCGAAATCGAAGCGGCACTGGAGTTCATCGCGCAGGACCTGCTGGTGACCCTGCCCGAGGTGCCCGAGAACGCCGTCTACGACCTGCTGCTGCGCCGCGCGCCCCGCCTGCGCGACGGGCTGGACCTGCCCCAGGTCCACGGCGACATCGCCGCGGCCCTGGCGAACGCGGTCGGCGCGCTGGACGCCTCCTACCTGGCCGTGCACGGCCCGCCCGGCACCGGCAAGACCGGCACCACGGGCCGCGCGATCGAACGGCTCGTCACCCGGCACAAGTGGCGGATCGGCGTCGTCGCGCAGTCGCACGCGGTGATCGAGCGGATCTTCGACGCCGTCGTGGAGGCCGGGTTGCTGCCCGAGCTGGTGGCCAAGAAGGACGTCGCCTCGGTCGGTCCGGAATGGTCGGCGATCGACGCCGAGCGGTATCCGCGCTTCCTCGACAACGCCGTCAACGGCTGCGTGATCGGGGGCACCACCGCCGATTTCGTCGACGAGACGTTGATCGCGCCCGGCGCGCTGGACCTGCTGGTGATCGCCGACGCGGGCGCCAGCTCGCTGGCCGACACCGTCGCCGTCGCGGTGAGCGCGCGCAATCTGCTGCTGATCGGTGACCCGGTGCCCGCGCGGGCCCAGGCCGCCCATCCCGAACCGGTGCAGGTCTCGGCGCTGGATTGGCTGTGCGAGGGCGCGGCCACCCTGCCCGCCGAGCGCGGCTACTTCCTCGACCGCACCTGGCGGATGCACCCCGCGGTCTGTGAGCCGGTGTCGGCGAGCTGCTACGACGGCAGGCTGCGGGCCAGCGAGACCATCACCCTGGCCCGCGATCTGGCCGGGATCGCGCCGGGCGTGAGCACCGTGCTCGTCGAACATCGCGGCAGTGCCACCGAATCCGACGCCGAGGCCCGCGAGGTGGTGCGCCGTGTGCGCGCCCTGCTCGGCGAGACCTGGACCTCGGGTGGGCGGGCCCGCAAGCTGCACCCGCACGACGTGTTCGTCGTCGCGCCCTACGCCGCGCAGGTGGCCCGCATCCGAACCCTGTTGGCGCGCGCCAAGATCGAGGATGTGCTGGTCGGCACACCGGACCGGTTCCGTGGCCGGGAAGCCGCCGTCGTCCTGCTCTCGATGACCACCTCGACACCCGCCGACGCCCCGTTCGGCATGCGAGCGCTGCTGTCGCGCACCGTGATCCACGCGACGCTGTGCCGTGCCATGTGGAAGGCGATCGTCATCCGCTCGCCACTGCTCACCGAGTACCTCCCGGACACCCCGGAGGAGCTGACGGCCCTCGCCGAATTCCTCCGGCTGGACTGATCTGCCGCGCGGCGGTGGCGGATCGGCCGGACCCGCGCGGGCCGTCGCTCTAGGCGCTGCGCAGAAGCCGGCGCAGCCAGTCGGCGGCGAGTTCCGGTGTGGCGGGGGCGATGTCGACGCGATGGGCGGTGTGCACCAGGTAGCGGCCGTCGCCGGTGACATCGATCCAGGACAGCACGCCCGCCGGGGTGACTTCGTCGCCGGCGGCCACCAGGATCTGCCCGATGCCCGCACGGGGCCGTTGCAGCAGGCGCCGGACGCGGGCCGCGTCGGACGGTCCGGCCACGGGCGCGGTGACCAGGTCGCGACTGTCCTCGACGACGCGGGCGGTGAGCGCCGACAGCGGCGGGCCGGTGCCGGTCTTGCCGACGGGCATCCGCGCGAACACCTGGGCGGCGAAACGCCGTGTGCTGCCGACCTGGACGTGTATCGAGCCGCCCCGGTCCTCGGTGCGGCCCGGTTCCTGCACGGCCAGCACGGCCACGTCGTTGGTGACGGCGCCGAGCATCCGGACCGGCGCGCTCACCCGTCCGCACACCTCGACCCGGATCTCCGGCTCGGCCAGCACCCGCAGTGCCGCCGACAGGTCGGCGTCGAGGGTCGAGGCGCACCAGGCGTCCAGCGCGGGCTGGGCGGCGGCGCGTTCGGCGGTGTCCCTGGCCGAGGCGCGCACGGCGAGCGGATACGGGATCCGGTCGCCGTCGGTGCGCGCCCAGGCCAGCGCGAACTGGTCCGGCGTGAGGTGCCAGTTCACCCCCGCTCGGTCCACTCACCGAGCACGGCGGGACTGGTCGGCTCCATCTTGCCGATCAGGGCATTCACTTCGTCGGCGGGTTCCAGGTAGGTCGGCTCCTCGTCGAGGAAGCGCAGGAACTCGTCGTCGTCTTCCTCGTCGTCGTCCGGCGTGACCGGCGGGCGCGGGCCCGCGGGCGGCCGGGTCGTGTCGGAGGCCACCATGGCCCCGCCCAGCAGGCCGCCGATGGCGCCGGCGGTCATGCCCGCCGTCGCGTCGCCACTCGCCGCGACGGCGTCCTGGCGGCCCTCGGTGGACGCCGAGGCAGTATCGGTGCTCGAGGCGGTGCTGGTGGCCTCGTCGTCCGGTGTGGGGCCGTCCGGTGTTGCGGCGGTGGAGGTCTCGTCGTCCGACCGGCCCGCGGCGGACCGGCGGCGGGCGCGCGGGTCGACCGAGGACAGGTACCCGGCGGGCGTCACCGGAACGGCAGAGGTCGGTCCGGCCGCCACGGTGCCGGCGGCGCCGACGGTCGCCGGTGCGGCAGGCACGCCCTGGGCGCCCGCCGCGGTGGTCGTCGTCGCGGACGCGGAAGCGACTGTCTGCGTACCGCTTCCGCCGCCGGTGTGCACGAAGGCCGCGGTCGTGCCGCTCCCGGCGCCGACCGCCCCCGCGGCGATCCCGTCGACGGCGGCGGGCTCGGACGTGGCGGCCACGGCCGACACGCCGGGCGCGGCGGCGGACGGTGCGCGCCCGGCGAGGCCGGTCGAGGCGACGGTGGGATCGCCTGCCCCGGGTTCGGTGGTGAGCTCGGGAAACGACGGCACCCCCGACCCGGTCGGCACGAAAGCGCCGCCGTAGATCGTCTCCATCGCCCGCACCGCGTCGAGCCGGGCGTTCTCGGCCCGCCGCACGATCGCGGCGTTGTCGGTGGCCTGCTGGGAATCGAGCAGCGCGGCCGCCGGATCCGGTTGGGCGGCATCGGGTTCGGCGATCGCGGCGCGCACCGACTCGGCGGCATCGCCTGCCTGGCCGAGCCGGACCCCGACCGCGGTCAGCACGTCGGCGATCCGCCTGCCCGCCTGCTCGAAGTCGCGCACCGCGTCGATCGCCCGCTGGGCGGCACCGCCGCGCCAGCCGTCGGCGATGGCCGCGCCGATCTCGCCGTGCGCGTTCTCGACCTCGTCACCGAGCGCGGTCGAGGTGGTCAGGAACAACTCGCCCGCGGCGGACAGCGCCGCCGGATCGAGCTGTTGGACGGCCTGATGGATCTCGGCGTGCGAGAGGTTGTCGAACACCTCGACGACGGCGGCGTAGTCGGGATCGGTGCCGGGCACGCGGCCGGAGATGCTACGCATGGTCGGGCTCCTGCTTCGCGATCGACGCGGCCAGCGCCTGATCGCTGTCCTGATAGGCCGTCCCCGCGGCCCGGAAGACGGCGGCCAGCGCCCGCGCGGTGCTCGCGTAGGCGCGCAGCTGGGTGAGCGCGTCGGCCGCCTTGGTCTCGAATCCGCTGCGCAGCGCGGCACCCGAGGCCAGCCCGCCGAAGCCGGGGATCACCTCCGCCCCGCCGAGGACCAGCAGCTGGGCGTCGACCGCGTCGGCCAGGCGCTCGTAGCGCTGGGCGCAACGCTCCGGCGCGCCGTCGGCGACGAGCAGGCCGTCGATCCACAGCCCACCGTCGTCCACGGCCCGGCCGAGTGCCGCCGTATCCGGCAGGCCTGTTCGATTCGGTTGCACCGTTCCCCCTTCGTCGTTCATCGCGCCATGGTGAGCACCCACTGCGCGATATCGGACGCCACGCGCTGCTGCACCGGTTCGTGCAACAGGTCGTGTCCCGCGTCGGCGTACTCGCGCAAATCTACCGATCCGTGCCGTGCTGTCCATAGCCGGACCGCATCGATCGGCGCCCGCCGGTCGTCGGCGCCGTGCACCGCCAGCACCGCCAGACGCGGGTCCGGCGCGATCTCGGTGGCCCGGCGCGGGGTGCCGCAGACGACCAACCCGGCCAGGTCGCCGGGGCGTTCGGCGGCGACGGCGAGCGCGGTGACCGCGCCCAGCGAATGGCCCATGAGCACCGGCGCCGCGACGCCCGCCGCGGCGACCTCGGCGAGCAGCCCGGCGGCGAGTTCGGCGACGGTGCCGGGCGCGGCCGGATCGCCCTCGCTCAGGCCCTGGCCCGCGGTGTCCAGCGTCCACAGCTCGATTCCGCCGGGGCGCAGCAGATCGGCGAAGCGGTGATAGTGCCCGCTGTGCTGGCCGGTGCCGGGCAACAGCACCAGCGTCGCGGCGACACGCCGCACCGGCCACCGTCGGTAGTGCAGCCGGCCACGGGCGCTGTCGAAGTAGGGCACCGACCGATTATGACGGCCGGACGAATTGTTGTGCGCTACAGGAGCCGTGCGCGCGGACCGGCGTTGTGCACGATGCGTGGTACCGGCGCGATCGGTTGCGCAGTGTGGACACCCCACTACCGGTTGGTAGCCGTTAGACTTTCGCGCGTCGAGCTGGGTCAACAGAGTCGAGGTCTGCCATGTCGTTCCGCCGTTGCGTCGCCCACGTTGTCGTCGGCGCGGCCGTCGTGACCACCGCCTCGCTCGGCACGGGCACCGCGGGCGCGGCGCCGGTGGCCGAGTGCGGCCGGGCGGGCCAGGACGTCGCGATCCGCTCGAGCGTGCCGCTGCTGGACTGGTCGGAGAACTTCGGCCTCGACGGCGCGGGGAACCTGTGGGTCGCCCGGGTCATGCGCGGTGAGGTGCAGCGTTACGACCGCGAGGGCAGACTGACCGCCACCGTCGCGGTGCCATCGCCCGGCGCTGTCCGCCTCGGCCCCGACGGGTTGCTCTACGTGGTCACCGGGAACTCGCCGCTGTCGGGTGCGGGCGGGATCGTCCGTTTCGACCCCGAGGCCGCGACTCCGGTGCCGACCCCGTTCGCCACCGGCTTCACCCAGCCCAACGGCGCCGCCTTCGACGCCGACGGCAACCTCTATGTCACCGCGGGCAACGGCGTGCACCGGCTGCGCCGCGACGGCAGCGAGGACATGGAGTGGTGGGCCGCGGTGAAGGTCGACGGGCCCAACGGTGTTGTCGTGGCCGGTGATTCGGTCTATGTCACCGCAAACTTCGTCGCCACCGGTGGCGCGCCGGTCGGCCGGGTCCTGCGGCTGTCGCGCTCCAATCCCGCCGACAGCGTCACGGTCGCCGACCTGACGTCCTTCGGCACCCTGCCCGATTTCGTCGACGACCTGGTCGTCCGCGACGGCGCGCTCTACGTCACCACGCTGGCCGGACACCTCGTCCGCGTCGATCCCAGGACGGGCGCCACCTGCACCGTTCTCGCGACCCAGCCGCTGACCGCGGTCGTCGCCGACCCCGCCGATCCCACGGCACTGCTGGCCGGTTCCGAGGAAGGGACCGTGCTCCGCATCCGTCCGCTGGGCTGAACCGAACCGGCGGCACCATACCTGTTGACGCCCAAGGCTCCCCACGTGTCGCCGCGCGGAATCCACCGCCACGACGAGTCGGGGTCGTTGTGGGGAAATCAGCCGCCCACGGTGAGCGCGGACGGCGGGTTCTGCGGCGCGGGCGCCGGCGTGGTCCGCGGTGCTTCGGCGGGTGCGGGAGCCGGGGCGGGAGCGGGGGTCTCCGGGGCGGGCGCCTGCGACCTCGGCGCACCCGAGGACGACTCACCCGAGCCGGGGCTGGTGGCCTGCGGTTCGGGCGCGGGCGGCGCCGCGGGCGCCTCGGTGGCCTGGACCGGCAGATCCGGGACGACGAACGTGCCGACGGTCGGCGTCATCACGCAGCGCGCGCCCGGGTAGTCGATGGTGCCCCACATCGACGCGATCACGGTGCCCGCGCCACTGTGCACGGTCTTGGCCAGCGACGGCAGCTGGAACTCGGTCTGGTCGTCGAGCGGGACGATGCCGCTCTGGCCGGTGTTCACATTCACCCAGGCCACGCTCAGGCCGGACGCCAGCGCGAAGCCGGTGTGCCGCGGGCTGGCGCTGAACCGGATGTCGCCGGGGGCCATGCTGGTCTCGGTGCGTGGGCCGGGGCCCTCGAAGGTGGCGGCGGCGATGATCGTGGTGATCGGGCCGTTGCTGCCGCAGCCGAAGGTCGGCGCCGCGTAGCTGAAGGGGATGAACTGCGCGGAGATGTCGCGCAGCCGGTCGCTGCCGACGATCTCGGTGAAGCTGTCGAGCGCGCGGACGCCCGCCTGCGCGGCGGTGTCCTCGCCCGCGATCTCGGACAGGTGGGTGATGCCCTCGTCGAGCGGGGTGGGGGTCGCGCCGGCGGTCGTGGCCAGCAGTGCCAGCGCGCCGATGCTCGCCGCGGTGACCGCCGCTGCCCTGCCTGCGATGGATCTGCCGTTCACCCGTGACTCCTCGTGGATGTTCGAGGCCGGTTCCCCGGCTCGTCTGGCAACGTACCAGGTCGACGGTGGGGTCGCCGAGCCACCGGCGGGTGCGGCGCCACGGGCGCTGAACACGGGCGGGTGTGATGTAGTCGACACTGGCGTTTACTCGGGGGTAGGTTTTTCTCGACGGCTACCAACCACGCTGGGAGACCCGGATGAAGTTAGCCCTTTCCTCTGATGAGGTCGCCTTCCGCGACGAGCTCCGGCATTTCTACAAGACCGAGATTCCGGTCGAGATCCGTGACCGCGTCAAGTACGGCCACGAGCTGTCCCGCGACGACATCGTCACCGCGAACAAGATCCTCAACGACCACGGCCTGGCCGTGCCGAACTGGCCGGTGGCCTGGGGCGGCAAGGACTGGACGCCGATGCAGCGCCATCTGTGGCTCGACGAGATGCAGCTGGCCTCGGTCCCCGAGCCACTGACCTTCAACGCCTCGATGGTCGGCCCGGTGATCGCCCAGTTCGGGTCCGAGGAGCTCAAGCAGCGCTTCCTGCCGCCGACCGCGGCGCTCGACATCTGGTGGTGCCAGGGCTTCTCCGAGCCCGACGCCGGGTCCGACCTGGCTTCGCTGCGCACCACCGCGGTCCGCGACGGCGATTCCTACATCGTCAACGGCCAGAAGATCTGGACCACGCTCGGCCAGTACGCCGACTGGATCTTCTGCCTGGTGCGCACCGACCCGAACGCGCCCAAGAAGCAGGCGGGTATCTCCTTCCTGCTCTTCGACGTGAAATCGCCCGGTGTCACCATGCGCCCGATCAAGCTGATCGACGGCAGCTACGAGGTGAACGAGGTCTTCTTCGAAAACGTCCGGGTGCCCGCCGATCAGCTGGTCGGCGAGGAGAACCAGGGCTGGACCTACGCCAAGTTCCTGCTCGGCAACGAGCGCACCAGCATCACCGGTGTCGGCAAGACCAAGGTCAAGATCGGGCTCGCGAAAGACTATGCGCGCCAGACCAGGACCGGCCACGGCACGCTGCTCGAGGACCCGGTGTTCGCGGCCAGGGTGGCCGAGCTGGAGAACGAGCTGCTCGCCCTGGAACTCACCCAGCTGCGGGTGGTCTCCAATTCCGCCGACGGCAAACCGAATCCGGCCTCCTCGGTGCTGAAGCTGCGCGGTTCGGAGCTCCAGCAGGCGGCCACCGAACTGCTGCTCGACATCGCCGGCGCCGACGCGCTTCCGGTCGACGCCGAGGGCATCGCCTCGCCCGCCTGGGCCCAGCACACCGGCCCCGGCTATCTGAACTACCGCAAGGTCACCATCTACGGAGGCTCGAGCGAGGTCCAGCGCTCGATCGTGTCCTCCACGATCCTCGGATTGTGAGGCGCTGACATGGATCTCGAACTCACCGAAGAACAGACGATGCTGCGCGACACCGTGCGCGAACTGCTGCACCGGTTCTACGACGGCGAGGCGCTGGCGAAGGCGGGCGAGACCGACCCCGGCTGGAACCGCACGGTGTGGAAGCAGCTCGCCGATCTGGGCGTGCTCGGCCTGACCATCGACGAGGACGACGGCGGCGTCGGCGCGAGCCCGGTCGAGGTGATGCTGGTGCAGGAGGAGCTCGGTCGCGCGCTCGCCCCGGAACCGGTGCTCGACGCGGTGGTGATCCCGGCGGAGCTGCTGAAGCTGACCGGCAGCGCCGAGCAGCGTGGTCGGCTGCTGCCCGCGCTCGCCGCGGGGGAGAAGCTGCTGGCCTTCGCCCACGCCGAGCCCGGTCAGCGCTGGCCCTCGACCGAGATCACCACGGCCGCCACCGCGCAGGGCGACGGCTACACCCTGACCGGCGTCAAGAACCCGGTGCTGCGTGGCGATGTCGCCGACGAGCTGATCGTCAGCGCGGTGCTGCCCGGCGGCGGCACCGGCCTGTTCCTGGTGGACCCGGCCGGGACCGGGGTAACCAAGCGCGCCTACCGCACCTTCGACGGCAGGCGCGGCGCGCAGTTCGATTTCGACGGCGCCGCCGGTGAGCTGTTGGGCGACACCGTCGACGCGGCCGAGCAGATCGCGCTGGTGCAGGGGTACGCGCAGGCGGCGCTGTGCGCGGAATCGGTCGGGGCGATGGAGATCGCGCTGACCCTGACCACCGAGTACCTCAAGACCCGCAAGCAGTTCGGCGTCACGCTGTCGAAGTTCCAGACGCTGACCCAGCGCGCCGCCGACTGCTACGTCTCCCTCGAGCTGGCCCGCAGCATGAGCCTGTTCGCGACGGCGGCGCTGGCCGATGGCGGCAACGATCCGGTGGTGGCCTCACGGGCGCGGTTGCAGGTCGGCAAGTCGGCCGAACATATCGGGCAGGAGGCGATCCAGATGCACGGCGGCATCGGCGTCACGGCGGAGTATCCGGTGAGCCACTACGTCGCCCGGCTCACCGCGATCGGGCAGACGCTCGGTGGGGCGCTGGAACATCGGCGGATTCTGGCCGACCGGGTCGGCGGCTACGACCTGCCGGAGCTGTAGCGCGTCGACCGCGACGGTGCGTGCCCCGGTCGGGTGCGCACCGTCGCTGTGTCAGCGCTCGTCGTCGGTCGTCGTCGGGGTGGCCGTGGTGGTCGGCGCTTCGGTGGTGACCACTGGTGTCGGGGTGGCGCCGGTGTCGGCGGGGGCGACGGGCGCGACGGTGGTGGTGTTGTCGTGGGAATGCGTCGTCGGATAGTCCGGCTCGGCGGCTTCTTCGTCGTCGACTGTCGGCCGGATCCGCGGCGGGGTGGTGAGGGTCGGGATCGGCCGGGTGGTGGTGCTCGGCGTGGTCGTGTGGTCGTCGGACGTGGTCGTGGGCGGCCGCGATTCGGTGGTCGGCTCCGACGGCCTGGACTCGGTGGTCTCGCCCTCGGCGGGCGGCTCCGACGGCGAGGTCTCGGTGGAGCTGAGGCTGAACGGCTTGCGCGGCGACATATACGGGGCGATTCGCCAGGTGGGGGAGGGCGGGATCGACACCCGGGTGGTCGTCGTGGTGGTCTCGTCGGCGATCCGGGCGGGCGCGGCGGCCAGATCGGCGTTCAGCGGCGGCGGTGGAACGTAGACATCCTGCTGTCCGACACCGCAGGCACCGATGATGATCAGTCCGAGCGATACCGCGCCAACAGCGATTGCCGGACCTACGAGCTTGGTCCTGCTGTCATCCATCGCGTGCACTCCTCGTCGGCTTCGAGTCGCCTCACAGTAGTGCAGGTCGGGGCAAACAGCCTATCTTAAACATTATTGATTCAGATATCGGATTGATTTCGTCAGCGTGTCGCGGGGACGTGTCGCGCGCGATCGGCGTCGCCGAGTCGTAGCGTGTGTGAGCAAAGTTACGCATGAGACGCCCGGAACGAACCCCGACGCGCGATGTCTGCGCGAAGCAAGAATCTGATCGGCGTCATCGAGGAGAATCTGATGGGAGCTTACTCGACACCCCGGCTGGAAACCGCAGCGGCGAACAGTGATTCGGCCGCCGTGGCAAATGTTCAGCACGCACTGTCGAACCCGCCGGGCAACCGCGCTCTCGCGGTCGTCGCGCGGGTCATGGGCTGGTTGTTCTTCGTCGGCGGACTCGTCGGCGCCGGGCTCGGCATCGCCGGCCTGCATGTGGAGATCACCGTCGCAGGCCTGATCCTGGCCTGCACCGCGGGCCTCATCCTGCTGAAGCTGCGCACGGATCGTGACGCGCGCGAAAAGGACTGAGTAGCCGAAAAATCCAGCTGCGATCCGCCGATCGGCGACCTACCGTCGATGGCGTGCGTATCGACATCACCGGCGACGCCGCCCACTTCCTGGCCGACGCGGAGGAATTTCTCCGTCTAGACCCCTTGCGGCATACAGTGATCGCCACCGCTGCCGCCAACCAGCTCGGCGGCCGGGCAGGTGGCGCGGCGACGCGATTCCTGATGGTGCGCGATGACGCGTCCCGCGTCGTCGGTGTCGCCACGAGTGCCTTCGGCGGGCGGGTGTACCTCGGCGAACTGCCCGCGCACAGTATCTCGGCGGTGGCCGAGGCCTTCCTCGCCGACGAACCCGCGTTGATCAGCGTCGAAGGTGTCGCGGCCGCGGCGCAGGCCTTCGCCCGGCACTGGACGACTGTCGCCGGTGGCTCCTTCGCCGCGCTGTACTCGGCGCGGCTGTTCCGGCTCGGAATCTTGTCCGTGCCCGACGCTCCCGGCAAGCCACGTCTGGCCACGGCGGCCGATCTGCCCGTGTGCAAGGCCCTCGTAGAGGCCTTCTATGCCGAAATCGGTGACCCGCCGCGCCTGGACGAGGCGGGCATGCGGAACCGGATCGAGTCCGGTCTGTGGTGGTTGTGGGAACGCGACGGCGAACCGGTGGCGTTCGTCGCCCGGCAGACCGAGATCCTGGGCTGGGCCAGAGTCGGGCCCGTCTACACGCCACCGCAACGGCGTGGCAACGGCTTCGCCAGCGCGCTCACCGCGGCCGTCTCCGGTGTCATCCGGGCGGAGGGCGCCGACGTCTGTCTGTTCACCGATCTGGCCAACCCGACCTCGAACAAGATCTACCAGGCCATCGGCTTCGAGCCCGTGCGCGACTTCGTCCACTACACCCTGAGCGCCGCGGGCTAGGGCGCGCCGCTCAGGTCAGCGGCGCGGCCTGCCACCACGCGAGCATCTGCGCCTCGTCGGCGATGAAACCGCGGCTGTACATGAGCATCGCGGCGCGGTCCGGGTCGGCATCGAAGCGGGTGACCATGCGCGGGGACCTCGGCTGGCTGCCGTGCAGGACGAAGTTGGTGTAGCTGTGTCCGGTGTGCGTCGCGGCGCGGGCGTCGTTGGCAGGCAGCGCCGCGACCGCCTGCTTCGCCTCCTCGGCGGAGGGATAGAGGAAGAACTCGTAGGACGCCTTGTTGCCGCCGCCGAAGCAGTGCCACATGACCAGCCAGTCGCCCATGTCGGCATCGTCGTCGTCGCGGCTGGCGGAGGCGCGGTCGTAGGCGAAGCAGCCGGCGTTGCCCAGCCCCGAGCCCGCGTGCACCAGAGTGCTCGCGCTCGTCTGCGGGAGCATGCGCGGGAACTGCTCACTGAGCTGGGCGGCGTTCGCGCCGATGACCTTGCGGTCGCTGGTGGTCGGCGTGGTGCTCGACGGGCGCTGGGCGGCGGAAGTGGTGGTGGGCGCCGGGGTTTCGGTGGTCTCGACCGGCGGCGCGCTCGACGTGGTGTCGTCCGGACCGCTCAGCACGTTCACGATCATCCAGATCACCAGCCCGAGCAGGATGATCAGCGCGGCCCAGCCCACCGGCGACGCCTGCCAGCGCGACTCCCGCTTGCGGCCGAGGTAGTCGTCGGCGATCTTCGATCGAGCGCCCTCGGCACGCGGCGCACCGTCGCGCGGACGCTCGGCCGCCCCGTTCGCGGAGCCGCCCTGCCACGACCGCGGCATCCCCGATGCGGGCGATGGCTGCCCGCCCGCCCACGACGGTTGTTGCGCGCCGGGCCACGACGGCTGGGGGCTCCCCGGCGACGAAGACTGTTGCGCGCCAAGCCAGGAGGGCTGTGGGATGCCGGGCGACGAAAGCTGCTGTGCCCCCGGCCAGGACGGTTGCTGGATGCCGGGCGACGATGCCTGGTGACCGCTCGGCCACGACGGCTGCCGCAGCCCCGGTGCGGACTGCGCGCCCGACCAGGACGGGTTACCCGCTCCGGGAAGGGAATTCGGCCCGGATACCCCGTTTCCGGCGATCGGGAATCCCGGAGCCGGGGTGAACGGTGAGTTCGGTGGATACGTCCTGGTCTGCGCCGAGGTCGGGAACGGTTGTCCCGCACCGGGATCGGCCAGCGCCTGTCCGGCGGCGGCGGCGAATTCGGCGCAGGTGGCGAAGCGCTCGTCGGGCCGTTTGGCCATGCCGCGGGCGATCACCGCGTCCAAGGCCGCGGGCAGCTCGGCGCGCAGCGCGCTGGCGCGGGGCGGCGGCTGTTGCAGGTGGCCCTGGATCACCGTGACCGGGTTGCTCGCCTCGAACGGCGTGGTGCCGGTGAGCAGCCGGAACAGGGTGCAGGCCAGCGAGTACTGGTCGGCGCGACCGTCCAGCGCGATGCCGGAGAGCTGTTCGGGCGAGGCGAAAGCGAGCGTGGCGGTGAAGGTTCCGGTCTGGGTGAGCTTGGCGGCGTTGTCGTCGTGCAGGCGCGCGATGCCGAAGTCGGTGAGGTAGACGCGTTCCGCGCCGTCGACCGGCTCGATCAGGATGTTGGCCGGCTTCACGTCGCGGTGCAGCACGCTGCGGCTGTGCGCGAAGTCCAGCGCCGCGGCGGTTTCGGCGACGATGCGCACCGCCCGTGCCGGTGCGACCGGGGCGGGCAGCGAGGCCGCGTCGGCGCCGTCGATGTAGCGCATCGAGATCCACAGCTGGTTGTTCTCGACGCCGCGGTCGTAGACGGTGACGATATTGGGATGCTCGAGCTGCGCGACCAGATCGGCTTCGCGCTCGAACCTGGCCCGGATCTCGGTGTCGTCGAACAGTTCCCGGTTCAGCAGCTTCATCGCGGTGCGCCGGGGCAAGCGCGGATGCCGCGCCAGATACACCGAGCCCATGCCGCCGCGGCCGAGCAGCCGCTCGATGGTGTATCCGGCGAAGACGTCGTTCTCGTCGAGCATCGACATCAGTTGAGCGGGGCCGAACGCCACCAGCGCAGTACCTCGTCGGCCTTGCCGTAGCCGTCGGTGAACATCAGGAACTGCGCGCGATCGGGGTCACCGGTGAACTGGGTGATGATCTTGTTCCCGTTGTCGGTGTACTTGTAGTTGGTGTACTGCTTGCCGCCGTTGGTGTCCACCGACTTGGTGTTGGTCGGCAGGCCGTCGATCACCGCCTGTACGTCGGCGGCCGAGTTGTAGACGTAGATCCGGTAGAACGGATCGTCGCCCCCGCTGCCGCCGCCGTCGTAGCAGCGCCACTGCCAGGCCCAGGAACCGAAGTCGGGGTCGCCGTCGTTGGGCGAGGGCGTGTAGCTGGAGTCGGTCTCCCAGCAGGAGGCGCCGTTGTAGCCGGTGTCGCCGTCGACATTCGCGGGCACCATCCGGCCGAACTCGGCGCTGATGGCGTCGGCGTTCGGGGTGACGTGCTTGCCCACCGCCGCGCTGGTCGTCGTGGAGCCGCCGCCGCCGGAATCATCGCCGCCGACCGCGATGCCGATGCCGATCAGCAGCGCGAGCACCACGACCACGGCGACGACGATGCCGACGATCAGTCCGGTATTCGACTTCGACGGCGGTCGCGGGCCCTGCGGGTACTGGGTGAAGTTGTTCGTCGGCGGCCGCGGCGGTCCGGGCGGCGTCGGGTACTGCGGCCGGGACTGCTGGGTATAGGGGTGCTGCGTCGCGGCGCCACCGGTCAGCGGTGAGGGCGACTGGTTGGCCATCGGGCCGGCCGTCATCGGGCCGACGGTCATCGGACCGCCGGTCATCGGGCCCTGGGTGGCGGTGCCCATCGGGCCCCCGGTCATCGGGCCCTGCCCGGCAAGCGGATACGGCGACCCGGTCTGCGGGATCGCGCCGCCGGTCGTCGGGCGCGGACCACCGGTCACCGGGATCGCGCCGCCCGTGGTCGGACGCTGGCCGACGATCGGCAGCGCGGGCGCGCTCGGGTTGTTGAGCGCGGTGATCGCGGCGTTCGCGAAATCCGAACAGGAGTCGAAACGGTCGTCGGGGCGCTTGGCCATGGCCTTGGCCAGCACACCGTCGAGCGCGTAGGACAGCCCCGGCCGCACACTGCTCAGCGGCGGCGGCGGTTGCTGGAGGTGACCCTGGATGACGGCGGCCGGATTGGTGGCCGCGAACGGCCCCGACCCGGTGAACAGCCAGAACAGCGTGCAGGCCAGCGAGTACTGGTCGGAGCGGTGATCCAGTGAGGCGCCGGTCAGCTGCTCGGGGGAGGCGTAGGCCAGGGTCGCGGTGAAGGTGCCGGTCTGGGTGAGATGACCGGTGTCGTCACGCAGCCGGGCGATGCCGAAGTCGGTGAGGTAGACCCGTTCGCCGCGGCCCGCGCCGGAGCGGGCGAGCAGGATGTTGGCCGGTTTCACGTCCCGGTGCAGCACGCCCATGCCGTGCGCGTAGTCCAGGGCGTCGGCGGTCTCCTTGACGATCTGCAGCGCGCGGGCGGGCGGCAGCGTCTGCGGGTCCACCGAGGCGGCGTCGATGCCGTCGATGAACTGCATCGAGATCCACAGCTGTTCGTCGTCGAGTCCGCGGTCGTAGACGGTGACGATGTTCGGGTGATCCAGGCGCGAGACCAGATCCGCCTCCCGTTCGAATCGCGCCCGCACCTCCTGATCGAAGAACATCTCGCGGTTGAGCAACTTCAGCGCCGTCATCCGCGGCAGGCGCGGGTGCTTGGCCAGATAGACCGAACCCATGCCACCACGGCCGAGCTGCCGTTCGATGACGTAGCCGGCGAAGACATCTCCGTTGGCCAGCATGTCTGCTCCACTTCCCGCCGTGCGCCGGGACCCACCAGCGCACGCGCGTACAGCAAGAAAGCCGCGGCCGGGTGGCCCGCCACGGAAAATTCAACGAAACCTTAGCAGTCGGTGACCGCGCGGACGGTGGCCAGCGAAGCGACCGACCAGGATGCCCCGATCACGGTGGTCGCCGTGATCGGGGCGGCACGATATAGCCGGGATGGTTACGGCCGCCGGGGAAATCGATGGTGCCCGGCCGCTGGTTGCCGCGCCGCGGGGGAACGACGGTGCCGCCGGTCGCCGGGTGCGGTGTGGGCGGATACGGAGGGGCGGGCGGCGACGGTGGCGGCGCCTGGGGATGCGGCTGGGCCGGCGTCGTCGGCGAAGCGTGCGGATACGGCCGCGGCGGCGTGGCCGGTCGTGAATAGGGCTGCTGTGGATACTGTTCGCGAGCGCGCAGCACCACCCCGGTCGCGGTCTGCTGATGCTGTTGGTGCTGCCATGGGCCGGGGACCGCGTACAGCGCGGCCCTGGCGGCCTGGGCGAACTCCGCGCAGCTGTCGTAACGCGCACCCGGCTGTTTCGCGGTGGCTCTGGCCAGCACGGTGTCCAGGGTCGACGGCAGGTCGGGACGCAGGCTGCGCAGCGGCGGCACCGGCTTGCTCATGTGCGCCTGGATCACCGCCGCCGGGTTGGGGCCCGGGAACGGCACGGTTCCGGTCAGCATCCAGAACAGCGTGCAGGCCAGCGAGTACTGGTCGGCGCGGTGATCCAGCGGTGCCCCGGCGAGATGTTCCGGCGCCGCGTAGGCCAGGGTGGCGGTGATGCTGCCCGCCGAGGACAGCGTCGTCTCGCTGTCGCGCACGGCCGCGATCCCGAAGTCGGTGAGCACCACCCGTTCCGGGCGCCCGATCGGCGGCTTGGCGAGCAGGATGTTGGCCGGTTTCACGTCCCGGTGCAGGACACCGCTCGCGTGCGCGAAATCCAGCGCCGTCGCGGTCTCGGCGGCGATCTGTACGGCGCGGCCCGGCGTCAGCACGTTGACATCGGCGGTCGCCACGTCGGTCCCCGCCACGAACTGCATGGAGATCCACAGCTGGTCGTCGTCGTTGCCGCGGTCGTAGACGTTGACGATGTTCGGGTGCTCGAGCTGGGCCACCAGGTCGGCTTCGCGCTCGAAGCGGTGGCGGATCTCGTCGTCGGCGGACAGGTCGCGGCTGAGCAGCTTGAGCGCGGTGAGCCGGGGCAGACGGGGGTGCCGGGCCAGGTAGACCACGCCCATGCCGCCGTGGCCGAGCACGCGCCGGATCGTGTACCCGGCGAACACGTCGCCTTTGCGCAACACCGCGAAGTCACCCCCTCCAGGGCAGAGCACCCGTCGAAATTCTACCGATGTATCTCCTGACGCCCCCGCTTCGCAACATCCGCCGATGCTGTCGGTGCCGCGGATTAGGGTGGCGTCATGCGCATTGGAGCACACGTTCGCGACGAGAGCGATCCGATCGGCTTCGGCGAGAAGCTCGGCGCCGAGGTCATCCAGCTGTTCGTGGTCGATCCGCAGAGCTGGGACAAACCGCAGCCGCACCCCAAGGCCGCCGAGATCCTGGCCAGCCCGATCGACGTCGTCGTGCACTCGTCCTATCAGATCAATGTGGCCAGCCTGAACAACCGGCTGCGGATGCCCTCGCGCAACGCGGTCGCCCAGCAGGCGAAGGCCGCCGCCGACCTCGGCGCGTTCGGCCTGGTCGTGCACGGCGGGCATGTGCGCTCCGACACCGAGCTCGACACCGGAATCGATAACTGGCGCAAGCTGTTCGAACGTCAGCAGGACAAGGGCGGCTTCGCGGTGCCGATCCTGATCGAGAACACCGCGGGCGGCAATCACGCGATGGCCAGGCACTTCGACTCCATCGCGCGGCTGTGGGACGCGGTCGGCGACTACGGCGCCGGCTTCTGCCTCGACACCTGCCACGCCTGGGCAGGCGGCGAGGAACTGGTGGGTGTCGTCGAGCGGATCAAGGCCATCACCGGGCGCATCGACCTGGTCCACCTCAACTCCTCGCGGGACGAGTTCGACTCCGGCGCCGACCGCCACGCCAACTTCGCCGACGGCACCATCGACCCGCAGCTGCTGGCCGAGGTCTGCCGCACGGCGGGCGCCCCGGTCATCCTGGAGACCCCGGCCGAGGGCGTCGCCGAAGACCTCGCCTACCTGCGGGAGAACCTGGGCTGACGGTTCCGATCACCCGGAGGGAAAACCTGTCTGTCGAACGGATTTCGCGGTGTGCTTGACGCCTACCAACCGTTCCACAAGACAGAGGTGATCTCCCATGACGGTCGACCACGCCACCCCCGCCACCCTGACGGTGACCAAGCTCGGCGCCCACATCGGCGCCCAGGTGGACGGCGTCCGTCTGGGGGGTGACCTGGACGCGGCGACCGTCGCGACCATCCGCCGCGCGCTCAACGAGCACAAGGTCATCTTCTTCCGCGGCCAGCAGCACCTCACCGAGGACGGCCAGCACGAGTTCGCGCAGCTGCTCGGCAGCCCGACGACCCCGCACCCGACGGTGACCTCGCAGGGCGTCAAGAGCCTGGCCATCGACTCCGAGACCGGCCGCGCGAACTCCTGGCACACCGATGTCACCTTCGTCGACCGCATCCCGAAGGCGTCCATCCTGCGCGCGGAGTACCTACCGACCTACGGTGGCTCGACCACCTGGGCTTCCACCGTCGCCGCCTACGACTCGCTGCCCGAACCGCTGAAGCTGCTCGCCGAGAACCTGCGCGCCGTGCACACCAACGTCTACGACTACGCCGCCCGCAATGTCGAGCCGCTGCGTCCGAAGAGCGCGGAGTACCGCGCGGAGTTCCAGTCCACCTACTACGAGACCGAGCACCCGGTCGTACGCGTGCACCCGGAGACCGGCGAGCGCGCGCTGCTGCTCGGCCACTTCGTGAAGAACTTCGTCGGCCTGTCCACCAGCGAGTCGCAGGCGCTGTTCCGCCTGTTCCAGGACCGCGTCACCCGCCTGGAGAACACCACCCGCTGGACCTGGTCCGACGGCGACGTCGCCATCTGGGACAACCGCGCCACCCAGCACTACGCCATCGACGACTACGACAGCCAGCCCCGCCGCCTGACCCGCATCACCCTCGCCGGTGACATCCCGGTCGGCGTCGACGGCCGGACCAGCACCGTCATCGAGGGCAACGCCGAGCACTACTCCGTCGTCGAGGAGGTGACCCGGCTCGCGAGCTGAGTCGGAGCGGCTGCCGCCCGTGCGGGTCCGGGCGGCACGCTAGAGTCTCGGGGTGGCGGAAAAGTCTATTCGGCCGTTGGACGGAGTGCGCGTCCTGGAACTCGGCAACTACGTGGCCGCTCCCACCGCCGGACGTATTCTGGGCGACTTCGGCGCCGAGGTGATCAAGGTGGAACGCCCGGGCACGGGCGACGAGTTACGCAACTGGCGGCTCTACGGTGGCGACACCTCCATGCTGTATCGCACGGTCAACCGCAACAAGAAGTCGATCGTGCTGGACCTGCGCACCGATGCGGGCCGGGCGATCGTGCTCGATCTGCTGCGGCACTGTGACGTGCTGTTGGAGAACTTCCGGCCCGGCATGCTGGAGAAATGGGGCCTCGGCCCCGAGGTGCTCGAGGAGGTGAACCCGAAGCTGGTCATCACCCGCATCTCCGCCTACGGCCAGACCGGCCCGATGGCCGCGCGTCCGGGATTCGCCGCGGTCGCCGAGGCCGTGGGCGGCCTGCGCGAACTCGTCGGCGACCCGGACCGCCCGCCGGTGCGGGTCGGCGTGTCGATCGGCGACTCGATCGCGGGCATCTACGCCGCGTTCGGCACCGTGATGGCGCTGTTCCAGCGCGAGCGGGTCAGCGGTGAGGTGCCGCAGCGGGAGCGGATCATCGACGTCGCGCTCAACGAGTCGATCCTGTCGGTGATGGAATCGCTGGTCCCCGACCACCTCGCCTACGGCATCAACCGGGAGCGGGTCGGCGGCCGGATGGAAGGCATCGCGCCCAGCAACGCCTATCCGACCAGCGACGGCTACAGCATCATCATCGGCGGCAACGGCGACGCCATCTTCCAGCGCTACATGCAGGTCATCGGCCGTCCCGACCTGGCCGCCGACCCCGAACTGGCCGACAACGCCGGGCGCTGGCGCCACCGGGAACGTCTCGACGCCTCGATCGCGCAGTGGTCGATCGAGCACACCCGTGACGAGGCGCTGAAGATCCTCGACGACGCGGCCATCCCGTGCGGCCCGATCTACACCGCCGCCGACATCGTGGCCGACGAGCAGTACCGCGCACGCAATATGATCCAGTCGTTCCCCGTCGACGTGGGCGAGCCGCAACCCAAACAGGTCGGGTTCCCCGGCATCGTCCCGGTGATCGGGGGACAGTCGCTGCCGATTCGCAATGTCGGCCCCGACCTCGGTGAACACACCGCCCAGGTGCTCGGCGAGCTGCTCGGGATGACGCAAGACGAGATCGACGCGCTGGAGGCATCGTGAGCAGGCGAGTACACGGCAGACGCCGCCCACCGGTGCGCAGCAAGTGGGAACAGCGCGGTCCCGGCCACGTGCGCCCGACCGTGCATCCGACCCCGGCCAGTGTCGGCGACAAGCCGTGCGGCGGGGTGATGTGCGTGCCCGTTCAGGAACCGGACCAGCGGCGATGACCGCGCCGCTGCTGCGTGATGTCACCCTGCGTGACGGCTTGCAGCTCACCGGCAAGGTGCTGCCGACCGACCAGAAGATCGACGTCGTCCGGCGGCTGCTGGCCGCGGGCGTGCCCGCGCTGGAGATCGGCTCGATGGCCCGGCCGGACCTGGTGCCGCCGATGGCCAACTCGCTCGAGCTGATCGCCGCGCTGACCCCCGACGAGCTGGCGAAATGCTGGGTCTGGGTGGCCACCCCGCGCCACATCGAGAAGGCGGCGGAGGCGGGCGCGCGCAATTTCCAGTACTGCTTCTCGGCGTCGGACGCCCACAACAAGGCCAATATCGGCCGCGACACCGAGGCCTCGGTGGCCGCGATGCCCGACGCGATCCGGCTGGCGCGCGAGGCGGGCGGTGCGATCCAGCTGTGCCTGGCCACCAGCTTCACCTGTCCGTTCGACGGCCCTGTCGACCCCGAACGGGTGCTGGGCATCGCCCGTGACCCGCGCACCGAGGGCGCCGCCGACATCGTCCTGGCCGACACCCTCGGCCAGGCGCACCCCGGCCAGGTGAGCGCGCTGGTCGCGGCCGTCCGCGACACCACCCCGGCGCGCCGCATCGTCTTCCACGGCCATGACACCTGGGGAATGGGCGTGGCCAACACCCTCGCCGCCGTCGCGGCGGGCGCCACCATGGTCGACGGCGCGCTCGGCGGCCTGGGCGGCTGCCCGTTCGCGCCCGGCGCGAGCGGCAACACCGCCTCCGAGGACATCCTGTTCGCCACCCGCCCCGACTGGTTCACCCCGGACGCGCTGGCGAGCCTGGTCGGCCTCACCGAGGAGCTGCTCGCCGACCTCGGCGAACCCAATCGCTCCCGCGCCGCCGAAGGCGCGCGCTCGGCGGCCGCGGCGTTCGAGTGGGTCATCCGGTAGGTATCGGGGGGATCCCGGATGGCGCGGTTCCCGGCGGACAGACAGACTGGACACCATGACTTCGCACGCCATGGGCACCGAGGCCGTCGACGCGGCGGCCGACACCGAGATCGCGGCCGCCGCACAAGACCTGGTCAAGCTGTACGGATCGGGAGACACCCAGGTCAAGGCCCTCGACGGGGTGTCGGCGAACTTCGCCAAGGGCGAGTTCACCGCGATCATGGGCCCCTCCGGCTCGGGCAAGTCCACGCTGATGCACTGCCTGGCCGGGCTCGACAGCGCCAGCGCGGGCGAGGTCCGCATCGGTGACACCGCGCTGACCGGGCTGTCGGACAAACAGATGACCGCCCTGCGCCGCGACCGCATCGGTTTCGTCTTCCAGGCGTTCAACCTGGTGCCCACGCTGACGGCGCTGGAGAACATCACCCTGCCGCTCGATATCGCGGGCCGCAAGGTCGACCAGGAATGGCTCGACACCGTCGTCAAGCGCCTCGGCCTCGGCGACCGCCTCGATCACCGGCCCTCCGAGCTGTCCGGTGGCCAGCAGCAGCGCGTCGCGTGCGCCCGCGCCCTGGTCGGCAAGCCGGAGATCATCTTCGGTGACGAGCCGACCGGCAACCTGGACTCGCACTCCTCCGGTGAGGTGCTCTCGATCCTGCGCGCCTCGGTCGACGAGTTCGGCCAGACCGTCGTCATCGTCACCCACGATCCGCGCGCGGCCGCCTACGCCGATCGCGTGGTCTTCCTCGCCGACGGCCGCATCGTCGACGAACTGCGCGACCCGACCCAGGATTCCATCCTCGACCGGATGAAGGCGCTGGAGACCAAGTGAGCAGCAACCCGATGCGCAAGGTCGCCTTGCGCAATCTCGCCGCGCACAAGGTGCGCCTGGCCCTGACCCTGCTGTCGGTGGTGCTCGGCACCGCCTTCATCTCGGGGTCGTTCGTCTTCACCGACACCCTGCAGCGCACCTTCGACGGCATCTTCGAGGGCCAGGCCCAGGGTGTCGACGTGCGCGTCGGCCCCAAGGACCAGCAGTCGCTGGGCCTGCCGACCAATATCGTGGACGCGCTGGCCAAGACCGAGGGCGTCGCCCGGGTCGCGCCCGCCGTCAACGGCCCGGTGGTGCTGCTCGAACCCGACGGCAAGAAGGCCGTACAGACCGGTGGCGCACCGAGTTTCGGCCTGTCCTACCTGCCGCCGGAACAGTCGGTCGAGGAGCCCAACACGTTCGTCGCCGGCGCGCCGCCCACGCAGTCGGGCGAGATCGCGCTCAACACCAGCGGCGCCGAGAAGGCGGGGCTGAAGGTCGGCGACAAGACCAAGGTGCTCATCCCGTCCAAGGGCGACCCGTTCGAGGTGACTCTGACCGGCATCTACGAGATGCCCGGCACCGAGGGCGGCGGTGTGGTCGCGGTGATGTTCACCGAGCCGCAGGGCCGCAAGCTGTTCACCGACGGCTCGCACGTCGCCTACGCCGATATCGCGGCGGCGCCGGGTGTCTCGGCCGACGACCTGCGCGACCAGCTCGCCGCCGGGCTGCCCAACTACAAGGTGCAGAACGCCGACGAGGTCCGCGAGGACATGAAGAAGCAGATCTCCGAGGCGCTCACCTTCATCAACTACTTCCTGCTCGCCTTCGGCGCGATCGCGCTGATCGTCGGCACGTTCATCATCTACAACACCTTCTCGATGATCGTCGCCCAGCGGCTGCGCGAACTGGCGCTGCTGCGGGCGATCGGCGCGAGCCGCAGGCAGGTGGGTCGCTCGGTGGTCAGCGAGGCCGTCGTGATCGGCCTGATCGGCAGCGTGCTCGGCCTGCTCGCGGGCATCGGGTTGGCCTTCGGCCTGTCGGCGCTGCTCAACGCCTTCGATCTGGGTCTGCCCACCGGGTCGTTGACGGTGCTGCCGCGCACCGCGATCGTGGCGCTGCTGGTCGGCCTGATCGTCACCGTCGCCAGTGCCTACGCCCCGGCCCGGCGGGCCGCGAAGGTGCCGCCGGTGGAGGCGATGCGGTCCGAATTCGCCAGTGCCGGTGACTCGTTGCGGATCCGCACCGTCGTCGGCGCGGTGATGGCGGTCGTCGGCGGGGTGCTGGTCTACGTCGGCGCCCAGGGCACCGGTAAGGGCTCGGCGGTGACCGTCGGCATCGGCGCGCTCGGCCTGATCCTGGCCGTGCTGCTGGCCGCGCCCGCGCTGTCGCGGCCGATGGTGCTCGTGCTCGGCGTGCTCACCCGCCCGTTCGGCGCGATCGGCCAGATGGCCCGCAACAACGCCGTGCGCAACCCGCGCCGCACCGCCGCCACCGCGTTCGCGCTGACGCTGGGCCTGATGCTGGTCTCGGCGATCGGCATTCTCGGCGCCTCGGCCAAGACCAGCGTCGGCGTACTGATCGACAAGGGCGTCAAGGCCGAATACGTGCTCGCCGGTCCGCAGATGATCGGTGCGCCGATCGGCGCGGTCGACGCGGTGCGCACCCAGGTGCCCGGCATCAGCGATGTCACCGGGATCCGGGTGGTCGCCTTCAAGGTCGGCAAGGAACAGATCGGCGCCACCTCCCCCGACGGCCCGATCGACCCGGTGATGGACATCGACGTGCTCAGCGGGTCCACCACGATCGCCCCGAACGGGCTGCTCGTCGACGAGACCGAGGCCACCGAGCGCGGCTGGAAGGTCGGCGACAAGGTCGGCATCACCAGCCTGGACAACAAGCAGCTCGAGCTCACCGTGGGCGGTATCTACGCCAACTCGCCGCTGCTGGGCCCGATGGTCGTCGACCCCGGCGTCTACGAACAGCTGATGCCGCAGAGCCTGCGCACCAACATCTTCGTACTGGTGAAGGCGGCGCCCGGCAGCGATCTCACCGCCATGCGGACGAATCTGGAGAAGGCCACCGAGCCGTTCGTCGTGGTGCAGGTGCAAGACCACGAGCAGTTCAAGGGCGCCCAGGGCAAGCAGATCAACACCCTGCTGGCCATCCTCTACGGCCTGCTCGCCCTGGCGGTGGTGATCGCGGTGCTCGGCATCATCAACACCCTGGCCCTGTCGGTGGTGGAGCGCCGCCGCGAAATCGGCACGCTCCGCGCCGTCGGCACCCAGCGTGCCCAGGTCCGTCGCACGATCTACCTGGAATCCATGCTGATCGCGATCTTCGGCGCCATCGTCGGCCTCGTCCTCGGCATCGCCCTGGGCGTCGGCTTCCTGCGCACCCTGCGCGACCTGGGCATCGACCAGATCACCATCCCGTGGTCCCAGCTGGTCACCGTCCTGATCGCCTCCGGCATCGTCGGCGTCCTGGCCGCCGTCTGGCCCGGCGTCCGCGCGGCCCGCACACCCCCACTGGCCGCCATCGCGGACTTGTAGATTCTCGAACGGGCTCGCCGGTGACACCGTCGCCGACGAGCCCGTTCGCGATCTGTCCGGCGCAGGTGGTCACAATCGAGCCGATTCGAACAGCGTTGAGCTGGTCCGATCGGCGCGATTCGCCTACGCCGGGTAGCGGTCGTACCAGTCGTCGGTGGGCTGGCCGTGGGCGTCGCGGGGTGGGGTGAGGCCGAATTCGGTGCAATAGTCGGTGGCGAGGCGGTCCAGGGCGGCGCGGGCGTCGACGGTGTCGGACCAGCGGCGGGGGAGAGCGGTGCGACCGTAGCGGGCGCCGAGGAGGCTGCCCGTGATCGAGCCGGTGGCGTCGCTGTCACCGGAGTGGTTGACCGACAACAGGAGTCCGGTGCGGACGATCTCGTGCGCGGCGCCGCCCCGGAATTCCGCGGCCAGCACGGCGAACACGGCGATGGCCAGGGCCTCGGGGCCGATCCAGCCCTGGCCGAGGGATTCGACCTCCTCAGGGGTTGGTCCGCGGCCGGAGCGCGCGGTCGCCGCGGCCGAGGCGACCGCGGCATCGAGAGCGGCCGAGGTTTCCTCGTGATCGGGGTAGGTCGCCAGTTCGGCTCGGGCGCGGGCGAGCGCCGTCGTGGTGTCGTTTCCCCGGGCGAGCTGATAGATCAGCGCCGACAGGGTGCCCGCGGGCAGCCAGCCGCTGGGATGGCCGTGGGTCAGTGCGGCCGCGTCGCAACCCAATTCGAAGATCGCCCCGGTCGCCGTGCCGGAACGGTCGGCGGCGTAGCCGAATCCACACGGCGCCGCGCGCATCACCGCGCCGCTGCCCTTGGACCGATTGATCGGCTGCTGGCGGGTGCCCAGCGGGGCGGTGGGTGCGCGGCGCGCCGCCGCCTGGCGCAGGGCCGTGTACACCGAATTCGCCACGCCCCGTTGCTCGATCAGTTCGGGGTAGCCGGTCAATGAACTGTGCAGCGTGAAGGGCTGGTCGGGCAGTTCGACGACCTGACCCCGTAGCCAGACCAGCATGCCCTGCTGCAACAGACCCATGGTCGCTCCGCCGATGCCCTTGGCCCGCGCCCGCACCGAACCGCGGATCAGCGCCTCCACCGTGAACGCGGTCAGCTGCGTCTCCTCCGAGATCCGCAGCGGGTCGGTGTCGGTGAGACCCGCCTGCCCGTACTGAGCCCGGATCTGGCGCAGGGTCCTGGTCTCGATCGGTGCGCCGAGCGCGTCACCGATCGCGCCCCCGAGCAGGCAGCCGTGCACCGCGTTCAGCCAGACCGATCCCGCGCCGGCGACGGCGTCGTTGCCGCGGAGCGAGTGCTCGCGCCGAGGTGCGGCCGGGCCGTCGTCTCGCGGCCCGGTGGCGCGCTGACCCGGATCAGGGGAGCCGCCGTGCCGGTTCGGATGCCGGGTGTCGATGCGTGGCCCGCCGGGCGCCGCGCCGCGTGCGGTCGGGTCGAGCCGGCGCGACAGATCCGGTTCCGCGGCCGGCCGTGGCTGCGGGGAATCGGCGCGTGCCGCACTCGTGGTGCTCGTCGCCGGCCCGGCGCCGCTGCCGCGAAAGTCGGTGCCGGGCCGGGCTTCCGGCGTGCCGTTCGTGGTCGGCAGCCCGCCGGTGCGGGGCGCGGCCGCGCCGGTGAGTGGGTGGGCTCCGCTCGCCGGGGTCTGTGCGCGGCGGCGGATGGCTTCGGCGAAGGCGGCCGCGAACTCGGTGCAGGTGGCGAACCGCCGGGCGGGTTCCTTGGCCATGGCCTTGGCGAGGACGGCGTCGACCGCGGCGGGCAGCGGCGCCGACCGGCGGGTGCTGGCGCGCGGGGGAACGGCGGTGAGATGACCGAGCATGACGGTCGCCGGATTGGGCGCGTCGTACGGGCCGGTGCCGGTGAGCAGCCGGAAGATCGTGCAGGCCAGGGAGTACTGGTCGCCACGGCCGTCCAGTGGCGCGCTGCTGAGTTGTTCGGGCGAGGCGTAGGCGATGGTGGCGGTGAACTGGCCGGTGCGGGTGAGACCGCCGGTGTCGTCGAGGAGTTTCGCGATGCCGAAGTCGGTGAGCAGCACGCGTTCGTCGAAGCCGGCGCCGACGCCCGCGGTCCTCGAGAGCAGGATGTTGGCCGGTTTCACGTCGCGGTGCAGCACGCCCTGGCGGTGCGCGTAGTCCAGCGCGCTCGCGGTCTGGGTGACCACCTGCGCGATCCGCTCGATCCCGAACTGCGGCACCGGGACCGCCGCCGCGTCGACCCCGTCGACGAACTGCATGGCGATCCACAGCTGTTCCTCGTCGACGCCACGGTCGTAGACGGTGATGATGTTCGGATGATCCAGCTGCGCGACCAGGTCCGCTTCCCGTTCGAACCGGGTGCGGATCTCGAAGTCGGTGAACAGGTCACGGTGCATGAGCTTGAGCGCGGTCAGCCGCGGCAGCCGCCGATCACGGGCCGCGTACACCGCGCCCATCCCACCGCGCCCCAGCTCCCGCTCGATGACGAACCCGGCGAACACCTCCCCGCGCCGCAACATCGCCTCACCCCGTTCACCGAACCCGATCGCTTCGCAGCCTAGCGAAACTCGCGGTACTACACGGCGGGAGCGTGGGTGTCGGCCCAATGGGTGAGGTCGCCACGATCGAGGGCGGTCGCCAGCAGATCGGGGAATTTGTCCGGGGTGCAGGCGAAGGCGGGGATGCCGAGCGCGGCCAGCGCGGCGGCGTTGTCGTGGTCGTAGGCGGGCGCGCCCTCGTCCGAGAGCGCGAGCAGGACCACCACCTGGACGCCGGCCTCCTTCATCGCGTTGCATCGGCGCAGCATCTCCTCGCGCACGCCGCCCTCGTAGAGATCGGAGATGAGCACGAACAGGCTGTCGGTGGGCCGGGTGATCAGCGACTGCGAGTAGGCGATGGCGCGGTTGATGTCGGTGCCGCCGCCGAGCTGGGTGCCGAACAGCACGTCGACCGGGTCGCTGAGCTGGTCGGTGAGGTCGACGACCTCGGTGTCGAACACCACCAGCGAGGTCTTCAGCGACCGCATCGACGCCAGCACCGCGCCGAAGACCGACGCGTAGACGACACTGGCCGCCATCGAGCCGGATTGATCGATCGCCAGCACCACGTCGCGCTGGATCGACTGCGCCTTGCGCCCGTAGCCGACGAGCCGTTCCGGCACGACCGTGCGATGCTCGGGCAGGTAGTTGGCGAGGTTCTTGCGGATGGTGCGGTCGAAGTCGATGTCGCGCAGTTTCGGGCGGTGGGTGCGGGCCGAGCGATTGATCGCGCCGGTGACCGCGGCGACGGTCTTGGCCGCGATGCGCTGCTCGATCTCGCGCACCACCTTCTCGACCACCATCCGGGCGGTGGCCTTCGTGGTCTCCGGCATCACCCGGTTCAAGCCGAGCAGCGTCCCCACCAGGTGCACATCGGGTTCCACCGATTCCAGCAGTTCGGGTTCGAGCAGCAGCTGGGTGAGGTTGAGCCGCTGCACGGCATCGCGCTGCATCACCTCGACCACGGTCGCGGGGAAGTAGGTGCGGATGTCGCCGAGCCAGCGCGCCACCCGGGGCGCCGAACCGCCGAGTCCGCCGGACCGCTTCGTCGATCCGCCGGCCTCGCCGGTGTTGTAGAGGGCGCCGAGGGCCTGGTCCATCGCCTGGTCGGGGCCCGAGGACAGGCCGCCGAGCTGTTCCTGCGCGGCCTGCCCGAGAACGAGCCGCCAACGGCGCGAATGGTTGTCGTCGATATCGGTCATGCGGGCTGCTCCTGGTGATCGAGCGGGCGGTGCTGTGGCAGCGGGCTTGCCGCCCGCGCTCCGGGCCGGGTCATCCGGCGGCGCCGAGGATCGCGGTGGCGGCGCGCAGGGCGAGCTGCCCGCGCACCGGGTCGATCGGCGTCGCGCCGGTGGCAGCGGCCGGGGTGGTGCCGGTGTCGCGCAGCGCCTGGCCGATGGCGCGGCGCTCGCCGGATTCGAAGGAGCCGAAGGTGCGGCGCAGCAGGGGAAGGGTGGCGACGAACTGGTCCTCGCTGAGTTCGCGGAGCCACTCGTCGATGCGGCGCAACAACTCCCGGTCGTGGACCAGGAGCAGGCCGCGCCCGCCGAGGAAGCCGTCGATCCAGGCGGCCTTGGCGGCGGGGGTGTTGCCGACCGACAGCGCGGCGGCCAGGCGACGGGCCGAGTCGGCGTCGTCGATGCGTTCGGCGTCGCACAGCAGGCGCACCGCGCGGCCGCTGATCGCGCCGTGCACATCGTCGCGATCGGCGATGCGCTGCAGCGTGGCCAGCCATTCGCTGGTGGTGTGGTCGTCGTCGCGGGTGCTGATCGCGGTGTGCGCGGCATCGATCTGGGCGCGCAGCGCCTCGGCCGCGTCGGTGTCGAGACCGGTGACGGCGCCGGGCAGGCCGGCGCAGATCCGCACCAGCAGCCCGTCGGCCACGTGGGCCAGCGCCTTGGTGTCGGTGCCACGGACATCGCCGTAGCGCAGCGTCCTGGTCAGCCCGGGGAGCGCGCCCAGCAGATGAGTGACGTCGTGGTCGAGCGCCGCGGCCGCTTCCAGCCGGGTGATCAGGCCGTCGGTGGCCCCGCCCAGATCGGCCAGCAGCGCCATCTCCAGCGCGTCGGCGAGATCGGCGACGGAGACGCCGTCCCGGCTCGCGGTGTCGAGGATCTTGGCTTCGGCGGCGGTGCGCAGCGTGGTGCCCCAGACCGCGGCCTCGACGATGCGGACCTCGAATTCCGGTTCCCAGCGCAGGGTCCAGGTCTCCCGGAAGGTGCCGGTGTTGCGGACCTCGCCGACCGTCGGGGTGCCCCAGTCGACGCCGAGCAGCCGCAGCCGGTGCAGCAGCTGCGAGCGCTCGACATCACGCTCCTTGCGCAGGTCCAGATCGACCGTGCGGGCCAGGGCTTCCTGCTTGAGCCGCAGGGTCTTGCTGCGTGCCCGCAGATCCGCCGCCAGCGGCACGGTCGGGGTGTCCGCGGGGACGCCGCCGAGCGTCTCACCGACCACGAGTTCGTCGATCACCAGCCGCAGCATGGTCTCGTCGCCACCGCACATCACCGCGCGCACGGCCTCGGTGACCTCGGACAATCCGGCCAGCGGCCGCCCGCGCAGCGCGGCCAGGGTGTCGGCCAGCCGCACCGCTTCGATGATGTGCGCGCTCGACACCGGCAGATCGTGCGCCCGCAAGACCCCGGCGACCTTGGTCAGCCAGCGCGCCACCGGGCGCTCGGTCTCGGTGAACAGGTGGTGATACCAGCCCGGCGAGGTGACCCCGGCCCCGTACCCCGAGCCCGCCGCCAGCCGCGAATGCGTCCACGGCACCCAGGTCAGCGCGGTCTTGATCTTCGGCAATCCCTTGAGCAGCCGCGCGTCCGGCGCGGCCGGTCCGAGCGTCCCGGTCAGTGCGGGCGCGTGCCAGGCGCCGCACACCACGGCCAGCCGCTTCGCCCCGTCCTTGAGCGTCTGCCGCATCACCTGCCGCATGTACGCCTCGCGTCGCAGGGTGTGCTGGTCCACGACCAGCGGTGCGAGCGCGGGGTTCTCGGGATCGGCAGTCAGCGGAGAGCCCGATTCGGGTACGGCGAGGAGGTCCGGAGACGGCGAATCATCGCTGGGGAGCTCATCGCGGTGGGGAAGTGCCGTCTCGGTAGGGAGCGCGGCGAAGTCTGGTTCCGGTGTCGCCCGGTCGGGGTGCCCGGTCGGCGCGTGATGGATCGCGTCCTCGCGCAGGGCGGCCATCGCCTCGGCGATGGCGTCGAAAGCGGCACTGTCGGGGACGGATTCGACGACGGCGTCCCACCAGCGCTCGGCGTCGTCATAGCCCGCGGCCGAGGCGAGGGCGGCCAGCGGATCGGTGCGGTCGCCGCGTGACTCGTCGTCGGCGGCCAGAGTGATCGCGGCGGGCAGATCGCAGAAGCGCACCGGCACGGCGTGGTCGACGCCGTAGCGCATGGCCTGCCACTCCGGGGAAAACACCGCGAACGGCCAGAAGGCGGCTCGGGCAGGGGTATCCGGGACATACGCCAGCAGGGCGACCGGCGGATTCATGGTGTCGGCGGCGACGAAGCCGACCAGGGGGTCGGCGTCGGCGGGACCCTCGATGAGGATGGCGTCGGGGCGGAACTCCTCGAGCGCCTGCCGCAGCGATCGGGCCGAACCCGGCCCGTGGTGGCGGATGCCGAACACGCGCGTCACCGCGGCGTCACCCGGCTCGGCCCTGCGGCCCGCCTGGTTCTCGTGCGCGGTCGATTCCGCGGTGACCTCGTTCTCGGTCTGATTCATCGAAAACCCCATGTGTGCGGTCTGTTCCGTCCTCCCCGTCGGCCCCGGCGTCAGTGCGAGATCTCGCGGCAGGCACGGTAGAAGTCGGCCCAGTCCGGGCGCTCGCGCACCACGGCCTCGAGGTATTCGGTCCAGATCACCGAGTCGGCGACCGGGTCCTTGATCACCGAACCGAGCACGGCGCCAGCGATATCGGACGCGCGCAGCACGCCGTCACCGAAGTGCGCCGACAGAGCCAGGCCGTTGGTGATCACCGAGATGGCCTCGGCCGTGGACAGCGTGCCCGAGGGCGACTTGAGCTTGGTGCGGCCGTCGGCGGTGATCCCGGAGCGCAGTTCGCGGAACACCCGCACCACCCGGCGGACCTCCTCGGCCGCGGCGGGCACGGTCGGCAATTCCAGTGCGGCGCCGAGCTGTTCGACGCGCCTGCTGACGATGGCGACCTCGGAATCCTCGTCGGCGGGCAGTGGCAGCACCACGGTGTTGAAACGGCGGCGCAGCGCCGAGGACAGATCGTTCACGCCGCGATCGCGATCGTTGGCGGTGGCGATCACGTTGAAACCCTTGGCCGCCTGCACTTCCGCGCCCAGCTCGGGCACCGGCAGGGTCTTCTCGGACAGGATGGTGATCAGCGCGTCCTGCACATCCGACGGGATGCGGGTCAGCTCCTCGATGCGAGCGATGGCTCCGGTCCGCATGGCCGTCATCACCGGCGAGGCCACCAGTGCGGCATCGCTCGGGCCCTCGGCCAGCAGCCGGGCGTAGTTCCAGCCGTAGCGGATCGCCTCCTCGGCGGTGCCCGAGGTGCCCTGCACCAGCAGCGTCGACTCCCCGCTGATGGCGGCCGAGAGATGTTCCGACACCCAGGTCTTCGCGGTGCCGGGCACGCCGAGCAGCAGCAGCGCGCGATCGGTGGCCAGGGTCGCGACGGCCACTTCCATCAGCCGCCGCGGCCCGACGTACTTCGGGGTGATGACCGTGCCGTCGGCGAGCGTGCCACCGAGCACATAGGTGACCACCGCCCACGGCGAGAGCCGCCAGGACGGCGGCCGGGGCCGGTCGTCGACGCGGCCCAGCGCGGCCAGCTCGTCGGCGAAGGCCTGTTCGGCGTGTGGACGCAACAGGGTGGTTGCCGGTTCGGTGGTGGTCATCGCAGCTCCTCGAGCATGGTCGCGCGGTCGGTGAGGTCGTGGGCGAGGCGGTGGAAGGCCTGTTGCCAGGCGGGGTCGTCGGTGCTGTCGGCGAGCGCGGTGACGCGCGCGGCCAGGTCGACGGGCAGATGGACGCCCGCCGCGGTGATCAGGGCCCGGTCGGCGTACACGCCGGCGTTCGCGTGGGCCTGCCGGGAGGTCGTGCGGGCGCGTGTACCGAGCAGTCGCACCACGTGCTCGGCGACCGGTCGCGGCCACGGGTGGTCGAGGCCGGGCAGGATCGCGTGCAGTTCGGTGAGCTGGTGCGCGTCGAGGTCGAGCACGTGCTCGATCCGGTCTGCGGCATCGAGCAGAGTGAACAGCTCGCGGCGGCGCAGGACGGCCTGCTCGGTCGGGGTCGCGTGCGCGAACAGCGCACGGGCCCAGGAGGTGTCGCGCTGGGTGAGAGCGGCGTCGACCCAGCCGTCGACGATCGCCTTGGCGTAGCGCGGCGGCAGGGTCAGGGTCAGGGCGGCGGTCGCGGTGGCCGATCCGGTGGCGCCGACGAGCTGATCCCACGCGGTCAGCGGGGTCGCCGCGATCGCCTGGTGCAGCGTCTTGAGCGTCGAGTCCGGGGTGTCCCAGCGCAGGGTGGCCTGGTCGGTGCCGTCGGTGATGCCGTCGCGCCTGGCCTGCGCGTCGACCGCGGCGGGCACGGCGACCTCGACCGTGCCGTCGGCGCCGACGCGCAGCCACGACGACACCAGCGCCGCCATCCGCCGCCCCAGCGCCGAACCGGGCAGTCGGGCCAGCAGGCCCGCCGCGGTGCGCCGCACATCGCCGCGGCGATCGTCGAGGGCCCGCTCGAGCAGGGGTTCGTCGTCGAGGCTCAGCCCGTCGACGAGCAGCGCGAGCAGCTCGGCCTTGATCGGACCCGATTCCTTGGCCCAGGCGGTACTCAACACCTCGAGCGCGGCGGCGGGATCGGTACGACGCAGCCGCGCCAGCCAGTCCTTGCGCTCACCCGGTGCGCCGAACAACCAGACATCCGCCGCGCCAGGTGATCCGCCGGCATTCTCGGGTACGGAGGGATCGGCGACCCGGTCCACCGGGAACGAATCGAGCAGACCCGACCACGCCGGGTTCCGCGCCGCCAGCCACCGGCCGCGCCGCCCGGCCAGCCGCAGCAGCGGCCCGCGCAGCTGGACGTCGGCGGCCGCGGTGAGCGCGGGCACGCACAGCACATCCGGCAGCCGGAAGTCGAACGGTGCCGCGGCGGCGAACCATTCGGGCAGGAACGCCGACTTCTCGGTCAGCAGGCGGCCGAGTCGGTCGGCGGCCTGGCGGGGCAGCAGCGGGCGCGGGTCGTCCGGCGCAGGCTCTGGCTTCGGCGCGGTACCCGGCATCCGGCCGCCGCGCAGGTAGAGATCTTGCAGGGCGGCCGCGTCGAGCAGGCGGACCGCCGGTTCGCCCGCGCGCTGCGGTACCGCCGCCGTGACGGCGGCGTCGAGCCGGACCCCGTCGGCGCTGCGCCGCGCGGTGCCGAGCAGCGCGACCGAGACCAGTTCGGCCAGTTCGGGAGTCGGCGCCGAGTGAGTGGGGAACTCGGTCTCCAGATCGGTGACCTCACCCGCGCTCAACACCGAGATCGGATCGAATCCGTCGGCGCGCCACTCGCCGGTGACCGTCACCGGATGACCACCGGCGACCGCGAACAGCCGCCACGGCCGCACCCCGGCGGGCAGCGGCAGGGCCGCGCCGTCGGCGTCGACGAGTTGCCACCCGTGCTCGTCGAGCACCGGCACCACATCGGCCAGCAGGGCGGGCCACGCGCGCAGCCACGGATCGGCGCCCAGCGCCGAGGCGTAGGCGTCGAGCGCGTCGGCGATGCTGACACCGCCGATCGCGGGCACGGTGGTGAACGGCTCGGGGACGCCGTGGCGGGCGCCCCATTGCACACGCAGCGGCGCGGCACCGGGGTAGAAGTGCAGATCGGCATCGACCGCGTGGCCCGGCGCGGGCACCTCGCCGGTGAAATTCGGTGTGCCGAAGGAATGTTCGATCAGGACGGCCCAGCGTCCACTGCTCCGGCCGCGCAACCAGGTGCGCCGGGTGTGCAGCCGCTCCTCCTCGCTGGCCCGCATGCCGAGCACCAGCCAGCGATCACGCACCGCGGGCTCGGCGAGCACCGTCTCGGCCTGCGTCGGATAGCCGACGTGGGTGCGGATACCGGCCTGCAACGGCTCGGGAACGGCGTCGATGGTGCGGTGGGCCAGCACCAGCAGATGCAGCCGGGCGTATTCACGCAGCAGCAGCTCGGGCCAGTGCTCGGTGGTCAGCACGGCGCCGGGCAGCCGGCGCAGGGTCGCCGCGACGCCGGGCGCCTGGGCGTCGACCATGCGGGCCGCGATCGACTCGTAGGCGGCGAACGAGCGGTCGGTCTGGGCCAGGCCCGTCCGGATCTGGTCGGTGAGCCACACCTCCAGCTCGGTCAGTCCCGCCGATACCCTGGCCCGGCGTTGCTCGACGGTAGCCTGCGACGGCGTGGACGTGGCCTTGGTCTTGGGCGGGGCCGCCGCCTTGGCCGCCCGGCCCGCGAGCCATTCCGCCGCGAAATCGGCGGGCGACTCCTGGGCCGCCACCGCGCCGCCGGACCAGCTCAGCAGCAGCGACAGCGCGTGCTTGCACGGAAACTTGCGGCTCGGGCAGGAGCACTTGTACGCGGGCCCGGCCAGGTCGACGATCGTCTGATACGGCTTGGCGCCGCTGCCCTGGCACAGCCCCCACACCGCGCTCCCCGCGGCTCCGGTCTCGCGCCAGCGACCGGCCAGCTTGCGTGCGGCAGCCAGTGAGCTCGCGTCCGGCGCGAGTGCACGGACCTGGTCCTCGGTCCACGGCGCCTGTCGGTCGGTCATCGCCTTCCCCCGTTCTCTGTCGCCGAAATATGTACCGCAGGGGACCGACAACTGCCGTTCACGTCGGCGAATCTCCTGGAAAACACTGCCGCGGTGGCAGATTCACGCCGTTGGACTTGCTGTCTGGCGCAAAGTCTGGCATTCTGACCTGTTCGGCTCGCCCGAACCGCCCACGTCGCTCACCGCAGCGTAGCGCGGGTGTGAACACCTCATCGAGCTGCCCGCCGGGGTGGGCGAGGGGTGGACATCGAGGGGCCCGCCGTGGCGCCACGATGGCCATTCCACTCCCGCGGGCAGATTCGCTGGGGCACTGCGCATCCCCTGGGCGAACGCTCCGCGATCAGGTAGCGTTTGCCGAGGAGGATCTCGTGGGCCGGGCAGATCGGCCGCCGCGGTGCGTGCGGCCGCGAAGGGGGAAGTCGCAGAAGTGTGCTCGGATCGCATCGCCGAGGTGGTCGCGCGTGAGCTCGCCGCCGACCCCGCCGTGGAGGGGCGGGTCGCCGAGTGCGTGCTGGCAGCCCTCGTCGAGGCCGACGGTGATCGAGCCGCACCGGATTCCGGGGATACCGGGGTCTTCCTGCGCTCGATCACCGTGCACGGCTTCCGCGGCATCGGGCCGACGGCCACGCTCCGCCTGAACCCCGGGCCCGGGCTGACCCTGGTCGTCGGGCGCAACGGCAGCGGCAAGTCCAGCTTCGCCGAGGCCGCGGAGTTCGCGCTGACCGGCGGCAACCGGCGCTGGGACGGCCGCTCGACCGCGTGGCGCGAAGGCTGGCGCAACCTGCACGAACCCGACCTGGCCCGGATCGAGGTCGACCTGCTCACCGCGGGCGAGAACGCCGAGCTCACGGTCGCCACGCACTGGGCGCCCGGCGGCGAACTCGGCGAGGCGCAGTGGACCGAGCGCCGCGGCACGGAGCGCACCGTCGCGATCGACCCGCGCAGCAGGCGCGGCCGGCTCGACCTGTACCGCCCGTTCCTGTCCTACAGCGAACTCGGCGCCCTGGTCGACGGCAAACCGAGCGACCTGTTCGACGCGCTGCACCGCCTGCTCGGTCTCGACGAACTGGCTGCCGCCGCCGAGCACATCCGCCTGCGCAAGCTGGAACTCGAACGCGCCGTGAAGGATTCGCGGCAGTCCCGCACCGACCTGCTCGCCGAACTCGCCGACGCCGACGACGATCGCGCCCGCCATGTCGCCGACCTGCTGCGCGTGCCCGAGCCCGATCTCGACGCGGTGGCCGCCGCGGTCGCCGGGTCGGTGCTCGGCCCGGACGGTCCCGAGGGACTCCGGGCGATCCTGCGCCTGTCCCTGCCCGATCCGGCCCGGGTCGCCGCGGTCGTGGATCGCCTGGCCGAGGCCTCGGCCGCGCTGTCGCGCCACGCCACCACCGACGCCGAAGCCGATCTGCGCGTCCTCGAATTGCTCACCCGCGCCCGCGAACACGTCACCGCAGGCGGCACCTGCCCCTGCCCGGTCTGCGGCCGCGGCGACCTCGACATCGCCTGGCTCGCCGCCGCCGATGCCGAAATAGGCCAGCGCGAAACCCAACTCGCCGCCCTGCGCACGGCCCGCGCGGAGTTCGAGACGGCGACGGCCGCCGCCCGCTCGCTCACCTCGCGCCTTCCCACCGAACTCGGCACCGCGCCTCCGGTCGGCGATACACCGAGCAGCAATGCCGCACCTGGTGACAGCGCCGCGCTGAGCGGCAAGACCGCGCCGGGTGCTGGTGTCACGTTGGGTGGCAAGGCCTCGACGGGCGGCGGAGCGGCGCTGGGTGATGGTGCCGCGCTGGACGGCAAGGCCGCGTCCGGCGACGGGCAGGTGGCCGGTGACGAGGTGCCGCTCAGGCGGCGGGTGTCGGCGGTGCGCGCGCTCTGGTCGGTGTGGGCCGAGCTCGGCGAGTCCGACCACGATGACGGGTTCCCGGAGCGGCTGCGTGACACCTATGCCGCGTTGGCCACCGAACTCACTGCCCTGCAACGCGATACCCGTGCCGAACTCGAGCGCCTCGACGCCGTGTGGTCCCCGCTCGTCCCGCGCATCCTCGCCTGGCTCGACCCCGCCCGCGCGGTCTCCGCCGACGCGGCCGAACTGCGGGTGGTGAAGAAGGCGGCGGACTGGCTCAAATCGGCGACCGCGACCATCCGTGGCGAACGGATGCGCCCGCTGGAGAGCACCGCGCGCTGGGTGTGGAGCACGCTGCGGCAGCAGAGCAATGTGGAGCTCGGCGCGATCCGGTTGCAGGGCAGCGCGGGCACCGCGCGGCGGGTCCTGCTGGATGTGACCGTCGACGAGGTGGACGGTGCCGCGCTCGGCGTGATGAGCCAGGGCGAGCTGCACGCGCTCGGGCTGTCGCTGTTCCTGCCGCGAGCCACCATGTCGCACAGCCCGTTCCGCTTCGTGATGATCGACGACCCGGTGCAGGCGATGGACCCGGCGAAGGTCGACGGCCTGGCCAGGGTGCTGGCCGAGGTGGCCACCACGCGCCAAGTGGTGGTGTTCACCCACGACGAGCGCCTCGCCGAAGCGGTGCGCCGGATGCAGCTCGACGCCACCGTGCTCGAGGTGCAGCGCCGGGAACGTTCCGTGGTCGAGGTGCGGGTGACCGGTGACCCGGTGCGCCGCTATCTCGACGACGCCCGCTCGCTGCTGCGCACCCCGCAGCTGCCGCCCGCCATCGCCGACGAGCTCGTCGCCACCTGCTGCCGCTCCGCGATCGAGGCGGCGGGGCTGGCCAAGGCCCGCCAGGAACTGCTCGCCGCCGGCCTCGAGCACGGCGAAGTGGAACGGCGGGTGCGCAACGCGCACACCACTCGCGCCATGATCACCCTGGCGATCATGGGTCCCGGGGCCCGGGTCGACGATCTCAACAAGCATCTGAGCGCGGTCGGCGGCCGCTGGCTGGTCGGTGTCCTGCGCGACGCCACCGCAGGCGCGCACGTGCCGATCGACCGTCCGATGCGGGAATTGATCAGCGACACCGAACGATTCATCTCCTGGCTGCGCGCTCACGAGCCCGCCGCGGTGCGCACGTGAGCGGGGGCGGGCCGCTCGGCGACCCCGGTGGCGCGTCGATGGTGTGCCGGTGAATCGCCGGGGCAGGCCGCGGCGCGCGAAGTACACCCCGCGCCCGTCGGTGGCCGAACGGCTGGAGGCCGCCGAGAACCTGCTGTCCGGCGACGTCTCCGACGCCGGTGGGGTGTGGTCGCGGGCGGTCGCGTGGATTCTGCGCCTCGCCCTCGAGCAGGCCGTCGACGAACTGTGGGCCCAGATCGCCCCCGAGCTCATGCGCTGTCCGATGCGGGCTCAGTTGCTGGCCCTGCGGGTGTACGCGGGCCCGGAGACGGCAGGGCAGGTCGGGGCGCTGTGGGCGGCGCTGTCCCGGGCCGCCCACCACCTCGACTACGAGATGGCTCCCAGTGTGACCGACCTGCGGCGCTGGCGTGATCAGACCGGCGACCTCGCGCGGACCCTGGAACTGGTCCCGCTCGCGCACCAGCCGTTCGGCTGATCCCGCGTGGCCGCCACCGGTCGCGACCCGGCAGGATGACCGGCATGGGTGAAGCGAAACCGTGTCCGTGCCGCCGCGGCGAATCGTTCGACGACTGCTGCGGGCCGATCCTGGCGGGCATCCGGCCCGCGCCTACCGCCGAGACTCTGATGCGCTCGCGCTACACCGCCTACGTCGTCGGCGACGTCGACTATCTGCTGCGTTCCTGGCATCCGAACACCCGGCCCGCCGAGCTCGAACTCGACCCCGCACAGCGGTGGCTGTTCCTGGAGATCGTCGGCACGCAGCGCGGTGGCCCGTTCGACGACAACGGCACCGTCGAGTTCATCGCCCACTACAGGGTGGACGGCGCACGCGACACGATGCACGAGAACAGCACCTTCGTCCGCGTCGACGGCGCGTGGGTCTACCTCGACGGCACGTTCCACGCCTGAAACACCGCTGGGGAATACTGGCCCCGTGCCCAGGATCGCGATCGAGTACTGCACCCAATGCCGCTGGCTGCTGCGCGCGAGCTGGATGGCTCAGGAACTGCTGACCACCTTCGCCACCGAACTCGGCGAGGTCGCGCTGGTCCCCGGGCAGGGCGGCATCTTCCGGATCACCCTCGACGGCGAGCAGTTGTGGGAACGCAAGGCCGACGGCGGCTTCCCCGACATCGCCGTCCTCAAGCAGCGGGTCCGCGACCGCATCGCCCCCGACCGCGACCTGGGCCACTCCGACCGCCGCGACTGAGTCACGCGGCGTACCAGCGATGTTCAGTGCGCCGGTCAGCAGCAGCCGCCGCCGCCACAGCAGCCGCCACCGGCCGGCCTCGGCGCGGGTACCGGGGCGGGGGCGCCTGCACGACCGACGGTTCCGAAGGTGGTCAGCAGTTTGACCGTGTCGTCGTGGCCCGCCGGGCAGGCGGCCGGGTCCGAGGCCTGCGCCATCGGCCGGTTCACCTCGAACGTGTCGCCGCAGGAGCGGCACCGGAAGCTGTAGTTCGGCATCGGCCCAGTCTAGGCGGGCGTGTATGTCGAGGGTCTTCGACGGTGCGGAGGTCGGGTGGGCTTGCTCACCGTCGGCAGTTCCGCCGGTGACCGTGGGCACGGCAGACGATTCCAGCGTATTCGCAGCAAATGATGCGAGGCGTCGGTCCACCTCGGCGTAGCTGGGGCGAGAGCGGGCGCCAGACGTGGCCGAATGCGCATCGTGACGGTCGGTTGGCGCGCTGAAAGGCGGTTCGGGCGTGTTCCGGGAAGTAACTGTTACCTGCGGGAATGGTGCGTTGGGAGGCTGACCCGGCCGCGCGGACGTACTCTCGTAAGGAGTCACCAGGTGCTGCGGCCCGCGGGAGCAAATACACAGGCACCCGTGGGTCGCGCCGGCTAGGAGGTGTGCGATGAGCATTCAGTCCGATCTCGACGCCGACGTGCGGACGCACGAAGCCGAACCACTGGCCCGCACGGAGTACGGCGTCGTCAGCGGGACCTGGGACGGGCCGATCGCGGTATGGCGCAGCGTCCCGTATGCCGCCGCGCCCGCCGGACCGGACCGGTTCTCGCTGCCGCGGCCCCCGCAGCCCTGGGACGGAGTGCGCGACTGCGTCGTGTTCGGCGACATCGCCCCGCAGGCTATGGGCGCGATGGTCCCGGTCGACTCCGATCTGGCGATGGGCGAGGACTGTCTGTGGGTCAACGTCTGGTCCCCGCGCCCCGAACCCAGCGACGACGAGCCGCGCCCGGTGCTGGTCTGGCTGCACGGCGGCGCCTACTGCCTCGGCACCGCGGCGCAGACCATCTACGACGGGCGCAAGCTGGCCGAGGCGGGCGACGTGGTCGTCGTCTCGGTGAACTACCGGCTCGGCGTGCTCGGCTTCCTCGATCTGTCCGCGTTCGGCGAGCCGTTCACCCCGAATCTCGGCCTGCACGATCAGCTGGCGGCGCTGGCCTGGGTGCGCGACAACATCGCGGCGTTCGGCGGCGACCCGGGCAATGTCACGGTCTTCGGTGAGTCCTCGGGCGCGGGCTGCGTGACGGCGCTGCTCACCTCGCCGTCGGCGGCGGGGTTGTTCCACAAGGCGATCGCCCAGAGTCCGCCCGCCACCACGGTATTCGGCCAGGAGCGCGCGGCCGTCGTCGCGCAGCGCTACCTGGAACTGCTCGAACTCGGTCCGGGCGAGGCGGATCGGCTGCTGGAGCTGCCGATCGAGCAGCTCGTCGAGGTGGGCGCGGTGCTGCTCGACGAGGTGCCGATCAAGGAGCCGGGCAGGCTGGCCGCGGCGCCGGTGGTCGACGGTGAGCTGTTGCCGGGCTACCCGATCGACCGCTTCCAGCAGGGGCGTTCGCATCGGGTGCCGCTGCTGATCGGGACCAACCGGGACGAGGCCTCGCTGTTCCGGGTGCTGCGCTCGCCGATCATGCCGGTGACGCCCGACGCGGTGAACGCGATGCTGCGCGATGTCGCGGCCTCGCATCCGGAGATGTCACCCGAGCGGATCGCCGAGATCACCTCCGCCTACCCCGATCTGGCGAAAACCCGAGGGGCGCTGGCCATGTCGACCGACGCGGCCTTCCGAATGCCCGCGGCGTGGGTCGCCGAGGCGCACGCCCAGCATTCGCCGACCTGGATGTACCGCTTCGACTACGCGACCCCGATGTTGAAGGCCGCGCGCGTCGGCGCCGGACACGCCACCGAATTGCCGTACGTCTTCGGCAATTTCGGCACGCTCAACCACGACCCGACCTTCTGGCTCGGCGGCCGCAAGGCCTCGGTCGCGGTCTCGGGCCGCATGCAGCGCCGCTGGCTGGCCTTCGCCGAACACGGCGTGCCCGCGGCCCTGGACGGCTCCAAGCACTGGCCCCACTACCGGCCCTCGGACCGCACCACCCTGCTCATCGACACCATCGATCGCGTGGTCGACAACCCCGACGCCGACCTGCACACCGCCTGGGGCGACCAGGCGGTCGGCTTCAGCTAGGCGAGCGGGCGTTCCGGGTCGGCCGCGGGGTGGATGGATCAGACGTCGGTGGAGAAGCGGATGCCGCCGTCGGGGATCTCCACGCCGGGCCACACCCGCGCACCGCGCAGGAGTTCGCAGCGCGCGCCGACATTGGCGCCGTCGCCGATGACGCCGTCGCGGACCAGTGCGCGCGGACCGATCCGGGCGCCGAAGCCGACGATGGAACGTTCGACGGTGGCGCCCGCTTCCACGATCGCGCCGTCGAAGATGACCGCGCCGTCCAGGCGGGCACCGGCGCCGATCTCGGCGCCGCGGCCGACCACGGTGCCGCCGATGAGCAGCGCGCCCGGGGCGACACCCGCACCGGGATGCACCAGCGACTCACCCCGCTGACCCGGCAGCGCGGGCGAGGGGGCGATGCCGCGGACCAGGTCGGCCGAGCCGCGCACGAAGTCCTCCGGGGTGCCCATATCGCGCCAGTAGGAGGCGTCGACGTGGCCCTGCACCCGCGCGCCCTCGGCCAGCAGCGCGGGGAAGACCTCGCGCTCGACCGAGACCGGACGCCCGGTCGGGATCTTCTCGATGTACTCGCGGCGGAACACGTAGCAACCCGCGTTGATCTGGTCGGTCGGCGGGTCCTGGGTCTTCTCCAGGAACGCGGTGACCCGGCCGTCGGCGTCGGTCGGCACGCAGCCGAAGGCGCGGGGGTCGCTGACCCGGACCAGGTGCAGGGTGACGTCGGCGTTGGTCGACTCGTGGGTGTCGAGGATCGCGCCCAGGTCGGTGCCGCCCAGGACGTCGCCGTTGAACACCATCACGTTGTCCGCGCGCAGCTTGGGCAGCACGTTGCGGATACCGCCACCGGTGCCCAGCGGCTCGGTCTCGGTGACGTACTCGAGCTCGAGCCCCAGGTCGGAGCCGTCACCGAAGTGCTCTTCGAACACCTCGGCCTTGAACGAGGTGCCCAGCACCACGTGGGTGATCCCGGCCTCGGCGATGCGGGCCAGCAGGTGGGTCAGGAACGGCAGCCCGGCCGTCGGCAGCATCGGCTTGGGCGCCGAGAGGGTGAGCGGACGCAGCCGCGTGCCCTGTCCGCCGACGAGGATGACCGCGTCGGTGCCTGAGTTGCCTGCCATCGAGTTTCCCCTGTTCACAGTGGACCGGCGCCTGCTCAGGCGCCGGTGTCCGATTTTGCCTGCCCCGGCGCCCTACGTGGTTACGCGGGTTGCCGCCTCCTGGCGCTGACGGTTCAGGCGGAACGCGCTTTCTCGCGCAGCGCCGATCGAACCGCAATCCGGGAGCGAACCGCAAGTCCGGCGCGCAGCGCGCCCCGCAACGGCGCCTGCCACCAGTGTGGATGCCGGTCGGCCTGGAAGCGGTAGGCGCTGGCGTGGTGGGCGGGCAGCATCAGCTCGGGATGCTTGCCCGCGGCGTGGCCCTTGGCATGGGTCACCTCGGCGTCGGGGACGAACACATTGTGCCAGCCCGCCTTGCCCATGCGGTCACCGAAGTCCACGTCCTCCATGTACATGAAGTAGCGCGAGTCGAAGCCGTCGATGGTGTCGAACGCGGCCCGGCGCACCAGCAGGCAGGACCCCGACAGCCAGCCGACCACCCGCTCGGAGATCTCCTCGTTCTCCTGTCGATAGCGCACCGACCAGGGGTTCTTCGGCCAGATGGTGCCCAGGATGGCGTGGCCCGCGCCGTCGGCCAGGCCGGGGACCCGGCGCGCGGACGGGTAGACGCTGCCGTCGGGCTCCCGGACCATCGGCCCGAACGCGCCCGCGCGCGGCCAGCGCTGGGCGGCCTCGAGCATCTTGTCGATGGAATCGACGCCCCACCGGATGTCCGGGTTGGCCAGGATCACGAACTCGATCGACGGGTCGATCTCGGCGACGGCCCGGTTGATGGCACCGCCGTAGCCGATGTTGCCGCCGGTCCGCAGCAGTCGCACGTGCGAGTTGGCCTCGGCGACGAGCTCGGGCACGCCGTCGGTCGAGCCGTTGTCGGCCAGGATCACCTGCGGCTTCTCGCTGGTGGCGTCGGCCAGGGTGGTGATGAAGTGCTCGAGGTGCTCGCCCGGTGAATAAGTCACCGTGACGACGGCAAGGCCCGCAGGGGCCGCGGAATCGGCTGCGTTCACGACTGGGCAGCCTAGTCGGACACGCGCCGGAGTGCGTCGGCTAGTGCGGAACGCCAAGGCCGCAGCGGGGTGAGACCGGCCGCGTCCCACGCCGCCGAGGACAGCACCGAATAGGGCGGTCGCGGTGCGGGTCTGGGGAAGGCGCTCGAATCGCACGCCAGCACCCGCGCCGGATCCGCCCCGACCTCGGTGAAGACGGCGACGGCGAGATCGAACCAGGTGGCGGTGCCGGAATTGGTGGCGTGCAGCACTCGCGGGGCGTCGGGCCGGGTACTCAGTTCGAGCAGTGCGGCCGCGAGATCGGCGGCGCTGGTGGGGCAGCCGAGCTGGTCGTCGACCACGGTGACGGTGTCGCGTTCGCGTTCCAGCCTGCGCATGGTGGCGACGAAATCCCCCTCGACACCGGAGTACACCCAGGCGGTGCGCACGACCTGCGCGTCCGGGCTCAGTTCCAGGACCGCCCGCTCGCCCGCCAGCTTCGACTGGCCGTAGACCGTCGCCGGTCCGGTGGGGTCGCCGGGTTCGTAGGGCGTACTCGCGGTGCCGGGGAAGACGTAGTCGGTGGAGACGTGGATCAGCCGGGCCCCGGCCGCGGCGCAGGCGGCGGCCAGTACGGCGGGACCGGTGGCGTTGGCCGCGAAGGCGGCGTCGCGGTCGGTCTCGGCGGCGTCGACCGCGGTGTAGGCGGCGCAGTTGAGCACCACCGCGCCCGGGCGCAACACGGCGTCGACGGCGGCGCGGTCGGTGATGTCGAGTTCGGCTCTGCCGTAGCCCGCGGAATCGGGCGCGAGCCGCAGGATCTCTCGCCCCAGCAGGCCGCGCGCTCCGGTTACGATCAGCCGGGAGGGGACGGGGAAATCGGGGTTCACGCGGCCAGTCTGGCACGCCGGAACACCTGCGGTTCGGCGCGACTGTGGTAACTGTTGGTTAGCCTGTGATGGCCGGTGTCGGTGGACGAGCCCAGGCACACGAGATGGCGGGGTTTGCCGGGGGAGATACGGAGCCGGGCGCGGAGTTCGTCGAGAGGATCACGAGTGCGAGAGTCGACACGACCACCCACGGTCGCCACGCAGCCCGGTGCCATCGGTCCGGTGAAGGTGATGGTGGCGATCTCGGCGGTGCTGGTGCTCGCCCTCACCGGATTCGCGTGGCGCAGTGTCGACAACCTGATCGCCAATATCGATCGCATCGGCGGCCTCGGTCTCGGCGGCGGCCGCGACGGCGCGGTCGACATCCTGCTCGTCGGTGTCGACAGCCGCACCGACGCGCACGGCAACCCGCTGACCTCCGCCGAGCGCGCGATGCTGCACGCGGGCGACGAGGTGGGCACCAATACCGACACCATCGTGCTGGTCCGGGTGCCCAACGACGGCCGCTCGGCCACCGCGATCTCGATCCCGCGCGACTCCTACGTCGACGTTCCCGGCCAGGGCAAGGCCAAGATCAACTCCGCCTACGGCTCCACCAAGGAGACCGAACGCGCCGAGCTGCTGGCCGAAGGCAGCTCCGAGGCCGACGCCGAACGCGAGTCGACCAAGTCGGGCAGGCAGGCGCTGATCAAGTCGGTGGCCTCGCTCACCGGCATCACGGTCGACCACTACGCCGAGGTCAGCCTGCTGGGCTTCGTGCTGCTCACCGATGCCGTGGGCGGGGTCGAGGTGTGCCTGAACAACGCGGTGGACGAATGGATGTCGGGCGCGGACTTCCCGGCCGGGCAGCAGCGCCTCGACGGGCAGCAGGCGCTGAGCTTCGTGCGTCAGCGGCACGGGCTGCCGCGCGGTGACATCGATCGCATCGTGCGTCAGCAGGTATTCATGGCCCAGCTGGTCGGCCAGCTGCTCAACGCCAAGATCCTGGCGAATCCGAACAAGCTCAGCGAGATCAGCGAGGCGGTCGGGCGCACGGTGGTGCTCGACGAGGACTGGGACGTGCTGGCCTTCCTGCAGCAGCTCAAGGATCTCTCCGGCGGCAAGGTGGAATTCGAGACCATCCCGGTCGCCGACCTCAACAGCATGACCTCGGCGGGTGAATCGGTGGTCCGCGTCGAGCCCAAGGCGGTGCAGGCCTATGTCGCCGGGCTCGTCGGCGAGGAGAAGAAGGGTGAGGACAAGCCGAAGCTCGACCCGTCGACGGTGACGGTGAGCGTGTTCAACGCCGGCGGCAAGGCCGGGCTGGCGGCCAAGGTGTCGACGGCATTGACCGGCAAGGGTTTCCGCGAGGGCCTGGTGGGCAATTACTCCGGAGGCAGCGTGAGTTCGAGCCGGGTGCTCGCCGTGGACGCCGAGGATCCGAAGGCCGCGGCGGTGGCCGAGGCGCTCGGTGGTCTCACCGTGGTCGCGGATCCGTCACTGTCGGCGGATACCGTGAGCGTGGTGCTGGCGAGCGACTATTCTGGTCCGGGCTCGGCCGCGGCAGGCATGTTCGATTTCGACGGAACATCCTCGGCGACCGCGACGCCAGTACCGCCAGCCCCGCCGATCGACGCAGGCCAGAACGGACCGAAATGCGTGAACTGACCCATGCGTGAGCCGAACTCGACGCTCACCGACGTCCTCCTCGACCCGATTCTCGAACGCGACCCGGCCGGTCCGCGCGTCACCTGGTACGACGACGCCACCGGCGCCCGCATCGAGCTGTCGGGCCTGACGCTGGCCAACTGGGCCGCCAAGACCGCCAATCTGCTGCGCGACGAGTTCGCGCTCAGTCCCGGCGCCCGGGTCGCGGTGCTGCTGCCCGCGCACTGGCAGACCGCGGCGGTGCTGCTCGGCTGCTGGTGGGCGGGCACGGAGGTGGTGCTCACCCCCGATCCCGACGCCGACCTCGCGCTGGTCACCCCCGACCGGCTCGACGACGCCGACGGCGTCGACGAAGTGGCGGTGCTGTCGCTGGACGCGATGGGCACTCCGGTGCGCGACCTGCCGGTCGGCGTCACCGATTTCGCCACGGCGGTGCGTGTGCACGGCGACCAGTTCCTGCCCGGCGGCTTCCGGGCCGCGCTCGACGGCCTCTCGGTCGGCGAGGTGCTCGCCGAGGCCAGGAAGTCGGCGGCGCTGCAAGGGATCTCCGCCGGCGACCGGGTGCTGTCGAGCGCGCCGTGGGAGACCGTGGCCGAGCTGATCGACGGCTACATCGCGGTGCTGTACGCCGGCGCCTCGCTGGTCCAGGTGGTCAATCCCGATCCGGCGGCCGTGGAGCATCGGGCCGCCACCGAGCGGGTGACGGTCCGGCGCTGACCGCCGTCGCGTCTCCTACCCAGGTATAGGTCGATCTCCGACTGGAACACGTTCCGCGTCGTGCCCGAAGTCCGTACGGTGGAGTCATCCATTCGGCAGAGCGGCAGGGGTGGCGATGAACGCGCGGTACTGGTTGCGATGGTCGGCCGAGCACGGAGCGCCACGGGCGGTCCTGCGCTGGCAGGTGCGCAAGGGCGACCCGTTCGCCGTCCTGCTCAGCGGACAGCGCGGCCTGCACGATCCCTACCCGCTGATCGACGAACTGCGCGCGCCCGGCGGACTGCTGCGGACCCCGCTGTCCTACGCGGCCTTCGACCACGCCCAGGTCCGGGCCATTCTGCGGGATACCCGATTCGGTGTGCGGCAGGCGCTCGGCGGTGACCTGCCGGGTCCGTGGCGCAAGCTGGCCGAGCGGGTCACGGTCCCGCCCAACCCGGTCGAGCCGCCGTCGATGCTGGTCCTGGACCCGCCCGAGCACACCAGGATGCGCAAGCCGGTGGCCTCGGCGTTCACCCCGCGCGCCATCGCCCGGCTGCGGGACCGGGTGGAGGTGGTCACCGCCGAGCTGCTCGACGCGATGCCCGCGCACGGCTCGGTCGACCTGATCACCGATTTCGCCGCCAGGGTGCCGATCGCGATCATCGCCGACATGCTCGGCTTCCCCGCCGCCGACCGCGACCTGTTCCTGCGCTGGGGCGACCGGGTCACGCCGCTGCTCGACATCGGCACCTCGTGGCGCACCTACCGGGGCGCGATGGCGGCGATCGAATCCATGGACGACTACCTGGCCGCGCACATCGCCCAGCTGCGCCGCGACCCCGGCGAGGACATCCTCTCGACGCTGGTCAGTTCCGGCGACCTGGACCTGCGCGAACTCCAGGCGGGCGCCAGTCTGCTGATGGGCGCCGGTTTCGAGACCACCGTGAATCTGATCGGCAACGCGATCGCGGCGCTGTCGGCCAACCCCGACCAGCTCGCGCTGGCCCAGGACGACCCCGACCGCTGGCCCGCCGTGGTGGAGGAGACACTGCGCTTCGATCCGCCGGTGCAGACCACCGCGCGGCAGGCGCTCGAGGACGTCGAGATCGACGGCGTCACCGTGCGGGAGGGCAGCACCGTCATCCTGTCGCTGGCGGGCGCCAACCGTGACCCCGCCGTCTTCGCCGACCCGCACCGCTTCGACATCGACCGCCCCAACCTGCGCGAACACGTCGCCTTCAGCAGCGGTATCCACGCCTGCCTCGGCGCGAGCCTGGCCCGGATGGAGGCCGTGCACGCCCTGCGCGCGCTCTACACCCGCTATCCGAACCTGCGGCTACGCGGGGAGCCGGTGCGGCGGAACCTGTTCACCCTGCACGGTTTCGAGCACATGCCGGTCGAGCTGGGTCCGGTGGCGCGCACCCCGTCGCCCGACGGCTTGGCCGGCGCCGCGAGCCTGTCCTGACTCCGGCGCGGGCCCGCCCTAGGCGCCCGCGCGCCAGCGATACCGAGTCTTGGGCCGACCCGCACGGCCGTAATCGGCGCGGCGCTCGGCCAGTCCGTCGTCGGCCAGCTTTTCCAGGTAGCGCCACGCGGTGATGCGCGAAACCCCCACGGCCGCGGCGGCATCGGTCGCGGTGATGCCCGACTCGGCCGAGCGCACCGCGCGCGAGACCTCCTCGAGAGTGTGCTGCACAACGCCTTTGGGCGCACCGGCACGCTGGTCGGCGGTGCGCAGGGCGCCCAGCGCGCGATCGATGTCGTACTGCGACAGCGCCGCCTCGCCCGCGGGGAGCGCGGTGTCGAAATCGCGGTAGCGCTCGAGCTTCTCGCGAAACGCGGCGAAGGTGAACGGCTTGAGCAGGTACAGCACCACGCCGTGGGCGACGGCATTGCGCACCATGGTCAGCTCGCGGGCGGAGGTTATCGCGATGACGTCCGGGCGCGGTTCCAGGCCGTTGAGGGCGGCGGCCACCTCGAGTCCGCTGATATCGGGCAGGCCGATGTCCATCAGCACCAGGTGGAACGGATTGCCGTCGGCGATCGCCTCGGCGGCCAGCGTGAGCGCGTCGCGACCGGTATGCGCGACGCCGCCGGTGACGAACCCGTCCAGCCGCTCGAGATAGGCCCGGTGGGCCTGGGCGATCAACGGCTCGTCCTCGACGATCAGGACCCGGATCATTTCTTCTCCCTCAGCGGAATGCGAACGATGACCGCGCTGTGTGGTGCGGCCGTGGTGGTGATGGCGCCGCCGTGCCGATCGACGAGGCGGTGCACGAGTGCCAAGCCGAGTCCGGCGTGGTCGGTCTTGGTGGTGTAGCCGCGTTCGGCGGCGCGCGAGAACATCTGTGCCGACATGCCGGGCCCGCTGTCGGCGACCCGGACGACCAGCTCGCCGTCACGGTGATACACCGATACCTCGACTCGCTTGTCGACGGTGCCCGCCGCCGCGTCGATCGCGTTGTCGACCAGGTTGCCGACCAGCGTGACCGCCTCGTGCGCCGAGAGCGGATCGGCGGAGTCCAGCGCGGTGTCCTCGCTGATGGCCAGGCTCACCCCGCGCTCGGCGGCCTGGTCGACCTTGCCCAGCAGCAGCGCGGCCAGTGCCGCGTCGCCGACAGCGGACAGCAGCCGGTCGATCAGGACCTGCGAGAGCCGCAGCTCCGCGGTGGCGAAGGCGACCGCCTCCTCCGGGCGGCCCAGCTCGACCATGGTGACGACGGTGTGCAGCCGATTGGCCGCCTCGTGCGCCTGCGCCCGCAGCGACTCGGCGAACCCGCGTACGGAGTCGAGCTCGCCGAGCACCGCGCGCAGCTCGGTCTGGTCGCGGATGGTCAGCACGGTGCCGATCGGGCGGCCCTCCCAGCTGACGACGTCCTGGTTGACCAGCAGCACCCGGTCGGTGGTCACGTGCGTCTCGTCGCGCACCACGCCCCACCGCATCTGCTGCAGCGAGGTCGGCAGGTCGGTGCGATGCACCGGGCCGTCGGGCAGGTCGAGCAGCGTGCGCGCCTGATCGTTGACCACCTCGGCGGGCCCCGGCGCGGTCCCGAACACCACCAGGCCCTCGTGCACGGAGTGCAGGACCGCGTCGTGGTGCTCGTAGAGCGCGCGCAACTCGTCGGGTGCCAGGCCGTGGGTCTGGCGCCGCAGCCTGCGGCTGATCAGGAACGACGAGCAGGCCGCCAGCGCGAGCCCGGCCGCGGAGACACCGAGGATCACCGGCACCTGGGAGGCGACCTGGGTGCCGATCCTGGCCCTGGTCACCCCGGCCGAGACCAGGGCGACCACCCGGCCGCCGTCGTAGACCGGGGTGACCGCGCGGATCGAGGGGCCGAGCGAGCCGGTGAAGGTCTCGGTCAGCGTCTGCCCGGCCAGCGCGGCGTCGATGCTGCCGGTGAACGGCTTGCCGATCAGCTCGGGATTGGTGTGGGTGTAGCGGGTGCGGTCCGGCGCCATCACCACGATGAAGTCCATGCCGGTGTCGGCGCGGATGCGTTCGGTGGTGGGCTGCAGCAGTCCGCTGGGGTAGGGCGAGTTCACCGCGGCCAGCGTCGACGGCGCGCGCGCCACGGTCACCGCCACGTCGCGGACCTGCAGTTCGGTGGCCACATCGTGGTCGTGACGGGCGTCGAAGACCGCCAGCACGGTCCCGGTCCCGATCATCAGGGCCAGCACCACCAGCTGCCAGACGAAGGCCTGCCCGGCGAGCGACAACCGCACTCGTCGCATCTTGCCCTCCGACCTCGTCTTGAACGTTATGCACCAAATGTGATGGGAGTCACAGTGGTTCCGGATGATTGTGCGCCATGAGCACAACCGCCGCACCTTCGCGGAAACGCGACCATACCCATTGGCTGTACATCGCGGTGATCTTCGCGGTCCTCGCGGGCATCCTGGTCGGCCGGCTGGCGCCGGAATTCGGTCAGTCGCTGGCGCCGCTGGGCACCCTGTTCGTGAACCTGATCAAGATGATGATCGCACCCGTCATCTTCTGCACGATCGTCCTGGGCATCGGATCGGTGCGCGCGGCCGCCACCGTCGGCAAGGTCGGTGGCCTGGCCATCGCCTACTTCCTGGCGATGTCGACGGTCGCGCTCGGCATCGGTCTGGTCGTCGGGAACCTGATCGAGCCGGGCACCGGGCTGGGTGCGGGCAGCGCGGGCGCGGGCGCGAAATACGCCGAGCAGGCGCACGGTGCCGGCGGCACCTGGGACTTCATCCAGGCCATCGTGCCGACGACGCTGGTGTCCTCGCTGACCGCGGGCAGCGTGCTGCAGGCGCTGTTCGTCGCGCTGCTGGTCGGCTTCGCGGTCCAGGCGATGGGCGAGGCGGGCGCGCCGATCCTGCGCGCGGTCTCGCTCGGTCAGAAGCTGGTGTTCCGGATCCTGTCGATGATCCTGTGGCTGGCTCCGATCGGCGCGTTCGGCGCGATCGCCAATGTGGTGGGCCGCACCGGCTGGTCGGCGGTGGTCGAGCTGGCGACGCTGATGATCGCGTTCTACCTGACCTGCCTGGTGTTCGTCTTCGGCGTGCTCGGGGTGGTGCTGCGGCTGGTCTCGGGGGTGTCGATCCTGAAGCTGTGCCGGTACCTGGCACGCGAGTACCTGCTGATCGTGGCGACCTCGTCCTCGGAGTCGGCGCTGCCGCGTCTGGTGGCGAAGATGGAGCACGCGGGCGTGGAGCGCACGACGGTGGGCGTCGTCGTGCCGACCGGGTATTCGTTCAACCTCGACGGCACCGCGATCTACCTGACCATGGCGTCGATCTTCATCGCCGACGCGATGGGCAAGCCGTTGAGCCTGGGCGAGCAGATCGGCCTGCTGCTGTTCATGATCATCGCGTCCAAGGGCGCGGCGGGCGTGACCGGCGCCGGGCTGGCCACCCTCGCCGGTGGCCTGCAGAGTCACCGTCCCGAACTGCTCGACGGCGTCGGCCTGATCGTCGGCATCGACCGGTTCATGTCCGAAGCCCGTGCGCTGACCAACTTCTCGGGCAATGCCGTGGCCACCCTGCTCATCGGCACCTGGACCAAGACCGTCGACGCCGACCGCACTCGCCGTGTCCTCGATCGCGAACTGCCCTTCGACGAGGAGACGATGGTCGACGACCACCCGGTCGACGACGTCGCGGAACCCGAGCCGAAACCCGTTCCGGTGCGGTGACAGACGGGAAAGGCCCCGCAGGCGCTGCGGGGCCTTCACGGTGCCGAACCTCAGGCGCGCGCCCACTTCTCCGGGTTGAGGTGGTACTGCACCAGGGCGGTGGCGTGCCCGTGCCCGAGGCCGTGCTCGGTCTTGAGCCAGGTGACCAGCGCGGCGTGCTTGGTCTGTTCGGCGGCGCCGAGGATGGTCAGCCACTCGTCGACGGTGCGGCCGTACTTGGCCTCGATGGTGGGGAAGTAGGACGCGGGGCCGTGCGGTGCGTTCGCCATGGTGGTTCCTCCTCGGTCGTGTGCTCGTTGTGGGTGAAGACGGTGGGGGCGCGCGGAATTCATCGCCGCGTGACCGGCGTCACGCGGCGACGGCGACCCGCTGGTCGACGGTGGCCGTGACGGTGCGGTGTTCGCGCATCAGCAGCGCGCCGGTCAGGGCGACGAGCGCGGCGGTGAAGCCGTGGATGCCGAAGGCGGCCGCGGCCGAGCCGTCCCAGCTCAGCACCGTGATCATGTCGCCGGTCGGGATCAGGGCCAGCACCAGCATCGTGATGCCGAGCGCGAAGCGCTGGCGGGCGGCCAGCAGCGCGATGATCAGCAGGCCGCACACGGTATCGCGCACGCCCTTGAGATTCAGGAAGGCCACCGCGTCGCCCTCGGGCCGGGTGGGCAGGCCGAAGCCGGTGGCGATGGTCTCCGGCGTGATCAGGTAGCTCAGGCCGATGTAGAGGATGAAGGCCGCGCCGAGGACGGAGAGGGCGGTGGCGATGCGCGAGACGGTCATGGTGTGCTCCTGGCTCTGTATTGCAACGCTCTGAAATCTAGCGCTGCTAGGTGATGGGAGAACGATAACGCGAGTCTCGCTATCTTGTCTAGCGTTGCTAGAATTTCGAGCATGAGCACCCAGACCCGCAAGGAACGTGAACGCGCCCAACGCCAGCAGCAGATCGTCGACACCGCTCGCGAGCTGGCCGAAGCCGAGGGCTGGGACGCGGTCACCATCCGCAAACTGGCCGAGCGCATCGAGTACAGCCAGCCGGTGCTCTACAGCCACTTCGCGAACAAGGCCGCCATCGTCGGGGCCGTCGCGCTGCAAGGCTGTGTCGAGCTGGCCGAGGAGATGCGCCTGGCGCGGGAGAGCGCGACGACCCGCACCGAGGTGTTCGACAGGGTCGCCCGCGCCTACCTCGACTTCGCCACCGCCAACCCGGCCCGCTACGACGCGATCTTCGTGCTCACCACCGATCTGAACTTCGGCCTGGACGCGCCACAGCCGCTGCGCGACGCCTTCGCCGGCCTCGAGGCCATGTTCAGCGCCGGCGCCGAGGGTGACGAACTCGGCGCGCGCACCGAGGTGGCCTGGGCCGGGCTGCACGGCCTCGCGACGCTGGAACGCAGCGACAGGCTGCGCCCGGAACTGCGCGAACGGCGGATCGCCCTGCTGGTCGAGAGCTGGGCCGCGTTCGGGTAACCGCACGGGCCCGGCCGGGTGACCGACGACTCGTCGGCGACGGTCCCCACGCCGCGTAGGTTGGAGACAACGACGCAGGTCGCCCGGGGCGACCGAAGGCGAAGGGACGACGGATGGCTGAGGTCGTAGTAGTCGGGTCGGGCCCGAACGGCTTGGCCGCGGCGGTGATCGCGGCGCGCGCCGGCCTCTCGGTGCGGGTGCTCGAGGCCCAGGATCAGCCGGGCGGCGGGTCACGCACCGCCGAACTCACCCTGCCCGGTTTCCACCACGACCTCTGCGCCGGCGCGCATCCGATGGCGTTGGCCTCGCCCTTCTTTCGCGCGTTCGATCTGCCCGCACACGGTGTCGAGCTGCTGACCCCGACGATCTCCTACGCGCATCCGCTCGACGGCGGCATCGCCGGATCGGCCTGGCGCAACCTCGAATCCACGGTCGCCGACCTCGGCCGCGACGGCCCCGCCTGGCGCGCGCTGTTCGGGCCGCTCGTCGAGCACTGGCCCGACGTGGTCGACCTGGCGATGTCGGATCTGCGGCACCCGCCGCTGCGAATTCCCACCGCCGTCCGCTTCGGCCTGCGGCTGCTCGAACAGGGATCACCCCTGTGGAACAACCGCTTCCACGACGAGGTCGCGCCCGCGCTGCTGACCGGCGTCGCCACCCACGCGATCACCCAGCCGCGCGCCCTGCCCGCGGTCGGCGCCGCCCTGCTGCTCGGCACCCTGGCGCACGCGGGCGGCTGGGTGATTCCGCGCGGCGGCAGCCAGGCCATCCCGAACGCGCTGATCGCCGAGCTGGAACGGCTCGGCGGCGAGGTCGTCACCGGGCACCGGGTCGACGACTTCGCCGAGCTGGCGCGGGCCCGCGCCGTCCTGTTCGACACCTCGCCCGCCGAACTCCTGCGCATCGCCGGTGACCGCCTGCCCGCGCGCTACCGCGAACGCCTGGGCCGATTCCATTACGGCGGGGCCGCCTGCAAGGTCGACTTCGCGCTGTCGGGCCCGGTGCCGTGGACCGCGCCCGGCTGCGAGCTGGCAGGCACCCTGCATCTGGTGGGCACCCGCGACGAGGCGATGCGCGCCGAACGCCGGATCGCGGCGGGCGAATTCGCGGAGCGGCCCTATGTGCTGGCGATCCAGCCCGGGGTCGTCGACACGACCAGGGCCCCGGCGGGCAAGCACACCTTCTACACCTACGCCCACGTGCCCAACGGTTCCGACCGCGACATCAGCGAGGCGGTGATCGCCCAGGTCGAACGCTTCGCGCCCGGCTTCCGTGACCTGATCCTCGCGAAACACGTGACGCCGGCGGCCTTCATGCCCGCCCACAACGCCAACTACGTCGGCGGGGACATCTCGGCGGGCGCGATGACCGTGCGCCAGACCGCCTTCCGCCCCCTGGCCCGCTGGAACCCCTACGCCACCCCGATCCCCGGCACCTACCTGTGCTCGTCGTCGACCCCGCCCGGTCCCGGCGTACACGGCATGCCCGGCTTGCACGCCGCCGGGCATCTGTTGCGCACCCGCTTCGGCATCGTCACCGAGCCGCTGGAGCTGCTGCGCGGCGCGGCGCCCGCCTACCACTGAATCAGGGTGTGGCGCCCGCCGATTCGGTCTTGACGACGTCGGGTTCCAGGTAGACGGTGCAGGAGTGGGGCGCGGCCACGCGGATGCGGTAGTCGGCGGCGTCGATGGCCTCGCCGACCTGGCTGATGTCGAGCCCGGGTTGCATCGCGATCTTCGCGTTGACCAGCAGATCCTCCGGACCGAGGTACTGGGTCTGGATCCGGATGACCCGCACGATGCGAGGGTCGGCGAGCAGGGCCGCGCGAATCGCGGTGTCCTCCTTGGCCGTGGCGCCCTCCCCGATGAGCAGACTCTTGGTCTCGATGATCAGCACGATCGCGTTCACACCGAGCAGCAGCCCGATCAACAGGGTGCCGATGCCGTCCCACACCCCGTTGCCGGTGAGCACCGTCAGGCCCACCCCGGCCAGCGCGAACACCAGGCCGATCAGCGCGCCCATGTCCTCGAGCAGCACCACCGGCAGCTCGGGATTGCGGGTGGTGCGGATGAAATGCCACCAGCTGCGCTCACCCTTCAACGGCGCGGACTGCTTGCGCGCGGTGCGGAAACTGAAGCCCTCGAGCACCATCGACACCAGCAGGATCACGATCGCGACCGACGGCGACTCGATCCCGTGCGGGGACGCGATCTTGTGGATCGCCTCGTTCACCGCGAACAGCGAGCCCATGGTGAACAGCACCAGCGCGACGACGAACGAATAGAAGTACCGGTTGCGCGAATACCCGAAGGGGTGCAGCGTGTCGGGAACCCGTCCGGCCCGATGCTGCCCGACCAGCAGCAATGCCTCGTTGGCGGTGTCGGCGACCGAGTGCACGGCCTCGGCGAGCATCGACGACGAGCCGGTGATGAACGCGCCGATGAACTTCGCGGTCATGATGCCCGCGTTCGCCGCCAGCGCGGCGATGATCGCGATCTTGCTCTCTCCACCTTCACCGGCCATGGCACCGAACGGTACCCGCACAGACCGGGACGGCCCGCCCTGTGCGGCCGCCGTGTCGGCCGACGCGAATCGCCGCCGACCCGGACGGGACGACGGCGATTCGGTGAGCCGGACGGATCAGACGGACTGGGTCCGGTACAGATCGGGCTCCAGGTAGATCAGCCGGGCGGTGGGCACCGCGGCCCGCACCCGCACCTCGGCCGCGTCGATGGCCTCGGCGATGTCGGCGATGTCGAGGTCCGGCGCGATCGCGACCTTGGCGGCGACCAGCATCTCCTCCGGGCCCAGGTACTCGCTCTTGAGGTGGATCACCGAGGTGATCTTCGCGCCGTCGACCAGGTTGGCGCGGATGGCGTCGTCCTGCTCCGGGGTCGCGCCCTCACCGATCAGCAGGCTCTTCATCTCCACGATCAGCACGATGGCGATGACGCCGAGCAGCACACCGATGGCCAGGGTGCCGATGCCGTCGAAGATCGGATCGTCGGTGACCATGGTCAGGCCGACCGCGCCGAAGGCGATCACCAGGCCGATGAGCGCGCCGGTGTCCTCGAGCAGCACCACCGGCAGCTCGGGGCTGCGCGAGTTGCGGATGAACCGCCACCAGCTCGCTTCGCCCTTGAGCGGCCGGGACTCGCGGACAGCGGTGATGAAGCTGAAGGTCTCCAAGCCGATCGCGATGCCGAGGATGACGATCGCGACGATCGGCTGGCTCAGCTCCTCCGGATGCTGGATCTTGTGGATGCCCTCGTAGATCGCGTACACCGAGCCGAGGGTGAACAGCACCAAGGCCACGACGAAGGAGTAGAAGTAGCGGTTGCGTCCGTAGCCGAACTGGTGCAACTCGTCGGCGTCCTTGGCGGCCGCGCGCTGACCGAACAGCAGCAGACCCTGGTTGGCCGTATCGGCGACCGAGTGCACCGCCTCGGCCATCATCGACGCCGATCCGGTGATCACGGCGCCGACGAACTTCGACACCGCGATTCCCGCGTTGGCCGTCAACGCGGCGACGATCGCCTTCTTGCCACCACCAGCCGACATACCCGGCCCGCCCTTCTCTCCGCTGTACACGCTCGTGCCCGCAACAGCCTAGAGGGAGGGGCGTGAAATGTACGCTTCGGCGTCAGTTCTCGGCGCCGACGCAGGCGCTGAACAGCTGCGCCGACCCATCGATCGCCCTGGCCTTGATCTCGGTGTCGGCCGCGGAGATCCACGCCGCGCTGCCGCAAGCGACGGTGAGCGTGCGCCCGTTCTGGGAGAGCTCGACGGTGCCCTCGGTGCACAGCACGATGCCTGGACCGGCGTCGGCGAGCGCGACCGGTTCGGCGTCGGCGGACAGATCGAACCGGCACAGCGCGAACTCCGGGGCGGGCGTGCGGTACCGCACGCCGCCGTCGGCAGCGGGCTCCGGTTCGATCACCGGCAGGTCGATCGGCTCGAAGTCGAGCACCCGCAACAGCTCCGGCACATCGACGTGCTTGGGGGTGAGGCCACCGCGCAACACGTTGTCGGAGTTGGCCATGATCTCCACGCCGACGCCACGCAGGTAGGCGTGCAGGTTGCCGGCGTCGAGGTAGAGGGCCTGGCCGGGCTCCAGCGTCAACCGGTTCAGCAGCAGCGCCGCCAGCACGCCCGCGTCACCGGGGTAGACCTCGGCCAGCTCCAGGGCGGTGCGCACCTCGGCGGTGAAGGCGCGATCGCCCTTGCCGGACAGGTAGCGCACGCAGCCCTCGAGCACCGCGGGCAGCAGCGCCGACAGCGCCGCGGCGGGCAGCGTGATCCAGGTGGTGAACAGCGTGCGCAGCCCGGCCGAATCGGGCTGGGCGGCAAGCAGTTCGGCGTAGACGTTGAGGCCGGGCACGTCGAGCGCGCGCAGCAGGTCGACGGTGCGGCGCGGGTCGCGGAAACCGGCCAGCGCCTCGAACCGGCCCAGCGCCACAACGAGTTCCGGCTTGTGGCTGTCGTCGCGGTAGTTGCGCATGGGCGAATCCAGCGGCACCCCGGTGCGGTTCTCCCGTTCGAAGCCCGCCCTGGCCTGCGCCGAACTGGGGTGCGCCTGCAGCGACAGCGGTTCCTCGGCGGCCAGGATCTTCAGCAGGAACGGCAGCCGGGTGCCGAAGGTGTCGGCGACGGCGCCGAGTTCGCGCGCCGGATCGGCGGCGACGACCTCGAGCAACGAGCGGGTGCCACCGGCGGCTTTCACATGGGCCGGGTCGGCGGGATGGGCGCCGAACCACAGTTCGGCCTCCGGATGCGCCGACGGCACCGGCCGACCGCACAGCTGAGCGAGCGCGGTGCGCGATCCCCAGGCGTAGGAACGCAGCGCACCAACGAGTTCCTGCACTAGTAGCGTCCCCCGTCGTGGTATGGGTCCGGGTCGGGCGCGGCCGGGCCGCGCGCACCCGTCAACCGGAGATAGGCAGCGGCCATGTCCAGGCGCAAGGCCAGCACCGCCAGCTGCTCGATCTCGCTGCCGTGTCCGCCCCCTGCGGCGGAGGTGGCGGCGCCGCTGTCCGTGGTCGGGGCGGAGCCCGGCTCGGCCAGCTGGGTCTGCAGCACGTCGACGTCGGCGTGCACCAGGTCGGCGTCGACGAGCCCGCCGCCCACGCCGTCGAACACCGCGAGCTTGCGCCGCGCGGCGGCCTGATCGGGATGCACGCTCAGCGCGAGCACCCGCACCCGGTCGACCGGGGCCGGACCGTCGAGTTCCTCGTCGTGGAACAGCGGATCGAAGCCCGGTGCGGCACCGCCCGCCGCCTCGGCCAGTCGTCCGACGGCGGCGACCGCGTCGGCCAGGTCGGCGGCCGCGGCGAGCTTGCCCGCCGACTGCAGCAGCACCTCGGCGCCGTGCCCGGCCAGTTCGACCGCCGCGGGGGAGTCGCCGGCGAGAACCACGCCGACGCCGTGCATCCGCGCGGCCAGCGTCTTGGCCGGATTGTGGAAGACCTCGTTGTGCGGGCCGTCGCGCAGCGCCTCGGCGTCGAGCATGTCGGCCAGCTCGGTCAGGTCGGGCGTGGCGGGCACGCTGCGCTGGGCGTCGACCCCGCGCAGCACGGCGATGCCGACGGCGAGGAACCGCAGCAGCCGGTTGTGGTCGAGCACGGGCACGCGCGGTTCGAGCACGATCGCGCGACCGGCGGCGACCGCGCGCAGCGGACCCTCGTTGGGCGCGGCCACGATGACCTCGGCACTGCGCCGCAGCGCGCGGTCCACGGCATCGATCAGGCGCGGATCGCCCGCGTCGTCGCCTGCCACCAGCACCACGTCGAGCGGACCGACCCACGGCGGCAGCGCGGTGACGGGCACGATCGGCAGCCCGGCCCGGTCACCGAGGCCGGCGACCAGCAGGCCGGCGGCGCGGGTGGCCCGGCCCGAGCCGGACACGAGGACCAGGCTGCGCGGACGCAGTTCGGCGAGGCGTTCGGTGAGCGAGGCCTCGGCGACCGCCGCGGCCGTGGCGCGCACCTGCGCGCCGCCCGAAGCCGCCGAACGCAAGGCGCCACCGGTGTCGGCCGCCTCCAGCGACGCGGCATCGTCGAGGTCGAATACGGGTGTGCCAGCGATCATCGCCGATCCCACCTCCCCTCATCGCGCTGTGTCGTCTGCCGGCGAGCCGTCGGCGAATACCAGGTCTGTGATTCCACTATTCCAGTCAGCACCGGTACTGGTTTCATTTTCCCAGTCAGGCGCGAACGATGCTCGGGATCTCGGTGTCGAACAGAGCCGTTTGCCTCGTCCGACGCCGTGCTCCCGACGTCTGATTCCACCGGTACTGGTTTCATTTTCCCAGTCAGGCGCGAACGATGCTCAGGATCTCGGTCACGAGTGCGTTTACTTCGGCCTGCGATCCGGCTTCGACGTTGAGTCGAAGCAGCGGTTCGGTATTGGAGGCGCGCAGATTGAACCAGGCGTGCTCGCCCAGGTCGACGGTCACGCCGTCGAGGCGGTCCACCGAGACGGTCCGATCGGCGAACGCGGCGAGCACCGCGGCGGTGCGCTCGGCGGCGTCGGCCACGGTCGAGTTGATCTCGCCGGAGGCCGCGTAGACGTCGTAGGCGGCCATCAGCTCCGAGACCGGACGCTGACCCTCGCCCAGCGCGGCCAGCACGTGCAGCGCGGCCAGCATGCCCGAATCGGCGCCCCAGAAATCGCGGAAGTAGTAGTGCGCGGAGTGCTCGCCGCCGAAGACCGCGCCCTCCGAGGCCATCTCCTGCTTGATGAACGAGTGCCCCACGCGGGTGCGCACCGGCTTGCCACCCAGCTCCTCGACCAGCTCGGGCACCGCCCGCGAGGTGATCAGGTTGTGGATGATCGTCGCGCCCGGCTCCTTGGCGAGCTCGCGCTGGGCGACCAGCGCGGTGATCGCGGACGGGGAGACCGGCTCGCCGCGCTCGTCGACGACGAAGCAGCGGTCGGCGTCGCCGTCGAAGGCCAGGCCGATGTCGGCGCCGCTGCGGCGCACCAGCTCCTGCAGGTCGACCAGGTTCTTCGGGTCCAGCGGGTTGGCCTCGTGGTTGGGGAACGAGCCGTCGAGTTCGAAGTACAGCGGCACGATGGTGACCGGGCCGAGTGTGCCGAGCACGGCGGGCACGGTGTGGCCGCCCATGCCGTTGCCCGCGTCGACCGCGATGGTCAGCGGGCGGATGTCGTCGAGGTTCACCAGCTCGCGCAGGAAGCTCGCGTAGTCGGCGAGCAGATCGGTGGTGGTGGCGGTGCCGGCCGCGCCGTCGAAGGCGGGGACCCCGGCGATGATCTCGGCCGAGATGGTGGCCAGCCCGGTGTCCTGGCCGACCGGCAGCGCGTTCGCGCGGCACAGCTTGATGCCGTTGTAGCGGGCCGGATTGTGGCTGGCGGTGAACATGGCGCCGGGGCAGCTCAGCTTGCCCGAGGCGAAGTAGAGCTGGTCGGTCGAGGCCAGGCCGATGTGCACCACATCGAGGCCCTGGGCCCGCACGCCCTCGGCGAAGGCCGCCGACAGCTCGGGGGAGGACTCGCGCATGTCGTGGCCGATCACGACCCGGGTCGCGCCCTCGGCGCGCATCAGCCGGGCGAAGGACGCGCCCACATCCCTGACGAATCCCGCATCGATCTGTTCGCCCACCACCCCGCGGACGTCATAAGCCTTGATCACGGCGTTCACGAGTTCGCCAGAGCGCGCGACAGTCGTCATGAGTCTCACCCTATCCGCCTCTCCGCGACTGAGGCCGTACAGGTCCGGTAGCGCGACGGTTCGCGACAGGTCCTGCGTGATGACGGACGGACTGGGACGTGGTCGGTGAGTTGTCCGGATCCTCGCGCGATGAGTGGGTTGCCGAGGCCTACGGATCGGGCAGGACGCGCAGGTGGCCGCGGCGGCCGGTGCGGGTGGTCCGCGACGGCGGGGGCGCGCTGTCCCGGTAGCCGGGCTGGTCGGCGTCGGCGGGGCGACGGCGCAGGCCCGCTTCGCGCACGGCCTCGGCCAGCGCGGTCAGATCGTCGTCGTCGGGTGTGCTCGAGGAGAATCCGCCTTCGTGGCGGACCAGCTCCCAGCCCTTGGGCGCGGTGATGCGGCAGGCGTGGGTTTCGCACAGATCCCAGGAATGCGGTTCGGCGACGGTGGCCAGCGGTCCGACGACGGCGGTCGAGTCGGAGTACACATACGTCAGCGTCGCTACAGCCGGGTTCTTGCAGCCGGGTCGGCAGCAACGACGCATGGGGATCACGACGTCGAGATTAGCCCTCCGGCCCGCAAAAGTGGATACGGACACGCGGTGATACGTCCCGTTGTCGGCGGGTCGTTATTCGGGCTCGGGATCGATCAGGTCCGGGTCGACACCGAGATAGGTCGCGATCTGCTGGACGAGGACCTCGCGGAGCAGTTCCACGAGATCGTCGGGATCGGCGGCGCGCAGTTCCAGCGGCTTGCGGAACAGCACCACCCTGGCGCGGGTGGCCGCGCCGTGCCGGTCGACGCCCGCGGGGATCAGCCGCGACAGCGGGACCGGTCCGTCGGCCACCACCTCGTCCGGCCAGGTGACCGAATCAGGGTGCAGCGGACGGATTTTCGGTACGTCGTCGACGGCGATGTCGAGTTTGGTGAGGCGATCGTGCCAGCGGGTGTCCAGCGGGGCGAAGGCCTCGAGCACCAGCCGGTCGAATTTCTGGCCCCTCGTGCGCCACGCGGGAACGGTGGGCGGGAGCATGGGGCCACGGACACCGCGGCCGCGGCGGGTGACCGAGCGTGCGGTGGGCGCCGGGGTATGACGGCGGGAACGTGCCATGGGAGTCGTCCACCTTTCTCGCGTGCACCGGGTCGTGCCCGTCGAGCCTGGGGACGGCGCGACTACTGGGCGTGCGCCCGAAGCACCGACGTACTGCGCCTGCGTGCTCCGGGCTGGAGCCTCAGAGTCTACTTTCGAACATTCTCTTAACCGATTCCGCGCTTCAGCCTGCGACGCTCTCGTTCCGAGAGACCGCCCCAGATACCGAAACGCTCGTCGTGCGCCAGTGCGTATTCCAGGCACTGATCGCGTACTTCACAGCCCAGGCAGATGCGCTTGGCCTCACGGGTCGAGCCGCCCTTCTCGGGGAAGAACGCCTCGGGGTCGGTCTGAGCGCACAGCGCGCGCTCCTGCCACTGCTCTTCGATGGACTCGAACATTTCGTCGAAGCCCGTGACGACCAGACTCAGCCGGGGAGCCGCGACTTCGCTTACCACGTCCGGTTCCGGCCAGCTCGTGTCGGCGCAGACAGCGTGAGCTGCGCCTGCTGTGGAATCGGTCGGCGAGACCATGTTTTCGGTCATCGTTCCGCCTCCTCACTATGTGTTAGCGCAGAATGATTCTTTCCGCCGGGCCAACACGAACCCCGGCGGCCGAACACCGCGACGTAGTCTCGCGGGCTTCCCCGAACCTGTCTTCCGGCGAGCCAACACCCTCTCGCAAACGCCCCCGCGCTATGCCTTCTCGCGGTGACCGGAATGACATGTCTGTGATTAGACACGCCGCACTCGCCGGTGGTCAACCCGCCGTCACCCTTCCGTTACACTCCGCACCCGCCTTTCGTTTTGATCTTGTTATGTGCTGTGGCAAATGACCAGCAACTTTGCTGGAATTCGCCGCGAAATCAATCGGCAACCGCCACCGCATAGGCTGTGACCCTGTGACTGCACAACACGCGGTGCGCGAGCCCAAGATCGCCGTTCTGGTCGGCGGCGTCGGCGGTGCACGGTTCCTGCAAGGCGTCAGGCAGCTGCTGCCCGACGCCGACATCTCCGCCATCGTCAACGTCGGCGACGACGTCTGGATGCACGGGCTTCGCATCTGTCCCGACCTCGACACCTGCATGTACACCCTCGGTGGCGGCATCGACACCGAGCGCGGGTGGGGCCACGCGAACGAGACCTGGCACGCGAAAGAGGAGCTGGCCGCCTACAACGCCCAGCCCGATTGGTTCGGCCTGGGCGATCGTGACATCGCCACCCACCTCATCCGCACCGAGATGCTGCGCGCCGGATATCCGCTGTCCGCGGTCACCGAAGCGCTGTGCAATCGGTGGCAGCCGGGCGTGCGCCTGATCCCGGCAACCGACGATCGCTGTGAAACCCACGTCGTCGTCAGCGATCCCGACAACGCCGGCGAACGTCGCGCGATCCACTTCCAGGAATGGTGGGTGCGGTACCGCGCGGCGCTCCCGACTCATTCCTTTGCCTCGATCGGCGCCGAACAAGCCTCCCCGGCCCCCGATGTGACCGAAATCATAGCCTCCGCCGACGCCGTGTTGCTGGCCCCGTCGAACCCCGTCGTGAGCATCGGCGCGATCCTCGCCGTGCCCGGTATCCGGGGCGCGTTGCGCACCACCGCGGCCAAGGTCATCGGCCTCTCGCCGGTGATCGACGGAAAGCCGTTGCGCGGCATGGCCGATGAGTGCCTGACGGTGATCGGCGTGGAATCCACCGCCGAGGCGATCGGGCGGCACTACGGCGCCCGCTCGGCCACCGGCATCCTCGACGGCTGGCTGGTGCACTCCACCGACACCGCCGAGGTCCCCGGCGTCGAGGTCCGCAGCGTGCCGCTGCTGATGACCGACGCCGAGGCCACGGCCGAAATGGCCCGCGCCGCAATGGAACTGGCAGGAGTCCCGGCATGATCGGTCAGCGCCCGGAGGAGGCAGCCCGCGTAACCACGGAGGGCGCCCGAGCGGGCCGAGAGGACGCAGCCGTGAGCGTGCTGCCCGACCACGCGGCCGACGAGCTGCGGATCCTGCCGGTGACCGGCCTGCCGGAGTTCCGGCCCGGCGACGACCTCGCCGAACACCTTGCCGCACAGGCGCCGTGGCTGGCCGATGGCGACATCGTCGTGGTCACCAGCAAGATCGTCTCCAAGGCCGAGGGCCGTATCGTCGCCGCGCCGACCGATCCCGAGGAGCGCGACACCGCGCGCCGCAAGCTGGTCGACGAGGAGGCGGTGCGGGTGCTCGCCCGCAAGGGCCGCACCCTGATCACCGAGAACCGGCTCGGCATCGTGCAGGCCGCCTCCGGCGTCGACGGCTCGAACGTGGCCGAGGGCGAACTGGTGCTGCTGCCCACCGATCCCGATGGCAGTGCCAAGGCGCTGCGCGCCGCGCTGGCGCAGCGGCTCGGGGTGAACGTGGCCGTGGTCATCACCGACACCATGGGCCGGGCCTGGCGCAACGGCCAGATCGACGCCGCGATCGGCGCGGCCGGGCTGCGCGTGCTGCACGACTACGCGGGCGCCGTCGACGGGCAGGGCAACGACCTGCACGTCACCCAGGTGGCCGTGGCCGACGAACTCGCGGCCGCCGCCGATCTGGTCAAGGGCAAGCTCGGCGGCGTCCCGGTCGCGGTGGTGCGCGGTCTGGCGACCGACGACGACGGGTCGAGCGCGGCGGCACTGCTGCGCGGCGGCGTCGACGACCTGTTCTGGCTCGGCACCGCCGAGGCGATCGAGAAGGGCCGCAAAGAGGCGGTGCCGCTGCGGCGTTCGGTCCGGGCCTTCGCCGACGAGCCGGTCGACCCGGAACGGATCAGGGCCGCCGTCGCGGTCGGGCTCACCGCGCCCGCGCCGCACCACACCCGGCCGGTGCGCTTTGTCTGGCTGCGCAAGCCCAAGCTGCGCGCGCAGCTGCTCGAGGCCATGGCCGAGCGGTGGCGGGCCGACCTCACCGCCGACGGACTCGATCCCGAGCGCGTCGAGCGCCGGGTCGCGCGGGGGCGCATCCTGTTCGACGCCCCCGAGGTGATCATCCCGTTCTGCGTGCCCGACGGCGCGCACGACTATCCCGACGCCCGCCGCCAGGCCGCCGAGCAGACGATGTTCACCGTCGCGGTCGGCGCCGCGGTGCAGGGGCTGCTGGTGGCGCTGGCCGCCGACGGCCTTGGCAGCTGCTGGATCGGGTCGACGATCTTCGCGCCCGAACTCGTCCGCGAGGTGCTCGGCTTGGACGAGGACTGGATGCCGTTGGGCGCCATCGCGATCGGGGTACCGCTCGACGAACCCGCGCCGCGTACGGTCGGCTCGCCGGGCGCGGGCCTGGTCGAACTGTGAGCGCGGAGTCCCTGCACGCCTCGGCCACCGAGTTGCTGACCGACTGGCGGCCCGAGTCCGGCCAGGACCGATCGCTGCGCGAGGCGATGCTGGCGTTCCTGGGTTCGGCGCCGCGTGGGTGCCTGCGCGAGCACGCGCCCGGCCACATCACGGCCTCGGCGATCGTGCTCTCGCACGACCGCAGCGAGATCCTGCTGACGCTGCATCCCCGGGTGGGTCGCTGGATCCAGCTCGGCGGGCACTGCGAGCCCGGTGACGAGACCGTCGCCGACGCCGCGCTGCGCGAGGCGGTGGAGGAGTCGGGCATCGCGGACCTGCGGCTGACGCCGGGACTGTACGGCGCGCAGGCGCACCCGATCACCTGTTCGCTCGGGGTGCCGACGCGGCATCTGGACCTGCTGTTCGAGATCGTCGCCCCGCCGGGCGCGGTGCCGGTCCGCAGTGCCGAATCGACGGATCTGCGGTGGTGGCCGGTGTCCGGGCTACCGGCCGGCGCCGATGTTCTGCTGGTGGGCGTATAGGGCTCTGAATCAGTCTTTGACCTGCGATGACAGCGATCGTGCCCCAGGTGGGCGCGGTCGCTGTTCCGTTATCCGACTGTTGCAGCTTTACAAATCTGCAAATTTGTCTAGACGCCGGACACATCGGGACCTATCGTCTGTGACAGAGAGTTACGCACATCACAGATGTGAGCTGTGTCGCAGGATGGAGACGACGATGTCGACAGATGCCAACGCGTCCGAACAGCGGGTGGCGCCCCCGCAGTGGCGCGATTCCAAGCGCTATCTCTGGTTGTGGGGCCTGTTCGCCCCGACCGGATTGTTCACGATCGCGATCCCCCTCATCTGGGGCCTCAATCAGCTCGGCTGGCATCGCCTGGCCGAAGTGCCGTTCTGGCTCGGACCGGTGCTGGTGTACATCGTGATCCCGGTCGCGGACCTGTTCTTCGGTCCCGACGGCGACAATCCCCCCGACGAGGTGATGGAGTACCTGGAGAACGACAAGTACTACCGGTACCTGACCTACCTGTACCTGCCGTTCCAGTACGCCTCGCTGATCTTCGCCTGCTACATCATCACCGCGCCGAACCTGCACTGGCTCGGCTTCCCCGGCGGGGCGAACGTGGTCGACAAGATCGGCATCGCGATCAGCGTCGGCATGATCGGCGGCATCGGCATCAACACCGCGCACGAACTCGGCCACAAGAAGGTCGAGCTGGAGCGCTGGCTCGCGCGCATCGCGCTGGCCCAGTCGTTCTACGGCCACTTCTACATCGAGCACAACCGCGGCCACCACGTCCGCGTCGCGACGCCGGAGGACCCGGCCAGCGCCCGCATCGGCGAGACGTTCTGGGCGTTCTGGCCGCGCACCGTGTGGGGCAGCTTCCGCTCGGCCTGGCACCTGGAGAAGGAACGCCTGCATCGGCTGGGCAAGAGCCCGTGGACGTTGCGCAACGACGTGCTCAACGCCTGGGCGATGTCGGTGGTGCTGTGGCTGGGCCTGATCGCGATCTTCGGCATCGAGGTGCTGCCGTATCTGATCCTGCAAGCCGTCGTCGGCTTCAGCCTGCTCGAGTCGGTGAACTACCTCGAGCACTACGGCCTGGTCCGGCAGAAGACGGCCACCGGGCGCTACGAGCGGCCCGCGCCCGAGCACAGCTGGAACAGCGACCACATCGTCACCAACATCTTCCTGTACCACCTGCAGCGGCACAGCGACCACCACGCCTACCCCACCCGTCGCTATCAGACGCTGCGCAGTTGGGACGGTGCGCCGAACCTGCCCAGCGGCTACGCGAGCATGATCCTGATCGCCTACTTCCCGCCGATCTGGCGCAAGGTCATGGACAAGCGCGTGCTCGCGCACTACTCGGGCGACGTCACCCGCGCCAACATCGAACCCAAGCGTCGCGAGCGGGTGCTCGCCCGGTACGGACAGGAGGGCCAGGCATGAGTGCGTATCGCTGCCCGGTCTGTGATTATGTCTACGACGAAACGAAAGGAGCCCCGCGCGAGGGATTTCCGGCCGGCACGCCCTGGGCGTCGGTTCCCGACGACTGGTGCTGCCCGGACTGCGGGGTGCGGGAGAAGATCGACTTCGAGGCGGTAGGAGTATCGCGGTGACCGAGTACAAGCTCTACCAGTGTGTGCAGTGCGGGTTCGAATACGACGAGGCGCAGGGCTGGCCCGATGACAACATCGCCCCCGGCACCAAGTGGGAGGACATCCCGGACAACTGGACCTGCCCCGACTGCGGCGCGGCCAAGTCCGATTTCTTCATGGTCGAGATCGAACGTTCGTGAGCGTCGCGGGCACGCCGCGCACCGGACCGCGCATCCCGTACCAGGAGGCCGCGCGGGAACTGCTGCGCACCTCCGTTCTGGACGGGATGCGCGAACTGCTCACCGAGCGTGATTGGTCCAAGATCACGCTCGGTGATGTCGCGGCGCGCGCCGGGGTCAGCAGGCAGACGCTCTACAACGAGTTCGGGTCGCGCGCGGGTCTGTCCCAGGCCTACGCGCTCCGGCTGGCCGACGAGCTCGTCGACCACGTGCGCGAGGCGCTCGACGACAATGTCGGCGACGCCCGCGCCGCTATCCGGGTCGGCATGACCGGGTTCTTCCTCGCGGCCGCGGCCGACCCGCTGGTGCGCTCGCTGCTGGCCGGGGAGATGAAGCCGGACCTGCTGCGCCTGATCACCCTCGACGCGGGCCCCTTGCTCGAGCACGCCACCGCGCGGCTGGCCGTGGTCTTCCAGCGCAGCTGGGTCGACGCCACCGACGCGGAGGCCGACGTGCTCGCGCACGCCCTGGTGCGGATCGCGCTGAGTTACATCCCCAATCCGCCGGTGCCGGAGCGGGACGCGCCCGCCGAGATGAGCGCGCTGCTGAGTCCGTACGTCGAAGCGATCGTGCAGGTACGCGGCGTCCGGGCCCCGATCGGTGACGGCGATCACGACCGCGCTTGATCGGCTCTGATTCGCCACCATGTAACCGTCACCACGTTTGGCGCCGTGACTCTGTGTAACGCGCCTACGGTCTGTCAGTATTCACATCGGTCGGCGATTAGTTTTTTTACAGCGGAGCGTGCGTGCAAACGGTTGGCAAACCGGGGGGATTTCGTGATCCCAAACGGTATCTATGGGCCTTGGGCTTGATCGCTCCGGCGTCGGCGCTGCTGCCTTCCCAACTCGTGTACCACACCAAGGCGGAAGTGCTCTGGTGGATCGGACCCGTGATCGTGCTCATCGCCATTCCGGTCCTGGACTGGATCGTCGGCGAGGACGGCAACAATCCGCGCGACGAGGACTACGAGGCGCTCTCCGCCGATCGGTACTACCGGTGGTGCACCTATCTGTTCCTGCCGGTTCAGCTGATCGGCCTGGTGATCGCCTGCGCGATGTGGGCGGGCGACGAACTCGACGTCATCGACAAGCTCGGACTGGCCGCCACCGTCGGCTTCGTCAGCGGGATCGGCATCAACGCCGCCCACGAACTGGGCCACCGGGTCGAGAGTGCTGAAAGATTGCTGTCGAAGATCGCGCTCGCCCAGTCCGGGTACGGGCACTTCTTCGTCGAGCACAATCGCGGCCATCACGCCCGGGTCGCCACCCCCGACGATCCGGCCAGTGCCCGCCTGGGGGAGTCGCTGTGGGAGTTCTTGCCGCGCAGCGTGATCGGGGGCTTCCGGTCGGCCATCCAGCTCGAGCGCGCGCGCCTGGCCAGGCAGGGGCGCGGTTGGTGGAGCACCAAGAACAACATCCTGCAGGCGTGGTCGATGAGCGCGGTGCTGTTCGGTTCGCTGCTGCTGGCCTTCGGGCCCGCGATCGCGCCGTGGCTGGTCCTGCAGGCCGTCATCGGCTTCGGGCTGCTGGAAGCCGTCAACTATGTCGAGCACTACGGACTGCTGCGGGCCCGCAAGCCCAACGGCCGCTGGGAGCGCTGCTCCCCGCGCGACAGCTGGAACAGCGATCGCCTGGTCACCAACATCTTCCTGTTCCATCTGCAGCGTCACAGCGACCACCACGCCAACCCCGGCCGCCGCTACCAGACCCTGCGTTCGACCGAGGAGTCGCCGCAGCTGCCCGCCGGCTACGCCACGATGCTGCTGCTGGCGGCCGTCCCGCCGCTGTGGCGTGCGGTGATGGACCCCAAGGTGGCCGCCCACTACGGCGGCGACCTGTCGCTGGCCAATGTCGCCCCGCCCAAGGAGCGGCGTTTGCTGGCCCGATACCGCGCCGCGGCCTGACCGCCGCCCGTCGAGGACCGGGAAACCTGCGAGCCCACACGCGGTAGCCTTGCCTCGGTACTGACTACCAGGAGAGGCTGATGACGACCTCAGAACTTCCCGCGCGCACCGAGCTGACCGCTGACGTTCGCAACGGCATCGATTACAAGGTGGCAGATCTCTCGCTGGCCGAATTCGGCCGCAAGGAGATCCGCCTCGCCGAGCACGAGATGCCCGGCCTGATGGCTCTGCGCCGCGAATACCACGATGTGCAGCCGCTCGCGGGCGCGCGCATCTCCGGATCGCTGCACATGACGGTGCAGACCGCCGTCCTGATCGAAACGCTCGTCGCTCTCGGCGCACAGGTGCGCTGGGCGTCGTGCAACATCTTCTCCACCCAGGACCACGCGGCCGCGGCCATCGTCGTCGGGCCCAACGGCACCGTCGACGAGCCCAAGGGCACTCCGGTCTTCGCCTGGAAGGGCGAGACGCTGGAGGAGTACTGGTGGGCGGCCGAGCAGATGCTCACCTGGCCGGACGAGCCCGCGAACATGATCCTCGACGACGGTGGCGACGCGACCATGCTCGTGCTGCGCGGCGCGCAGTTCGAGAAGTCCGGCGTGGTGCCGCCCGAGGACGCCGACCACTCGGCCGAGTACAAGGTGTTCCTCAACCTGCTGCGCGAGAGCCTCGAGGCCGACAAGACCAAGTGGAGTGTCATCGCCGACTCGGTCAAGGGCGTCACCGAGGAGACCACCACCGGCGTGCTGCGGCTGTACCAGTTCGCCGCCGCGGGTGAGCTGGTGTTCCCGGCGATCAACGTCAACGACTCGGTCACCAAGTCGAAGTTCGACAACAAGTACGGCACCCGCCACTCGCTGATCGACGGCATCAACCGGGGCACCGATGTGCTCATCGGTGGCAAGAAGGTGCTGATCTGCGGTTACGGCGATGTCGGCAAGGGGTGCGCGGAGTCGCTGGCCGGCCAGGGCGCGCGCGTGCAGGTCACCGAGATCGACCCGATCAACGCCCTGCAGGCGCTGATGGACGGCTACGACGTGGTCACCGTGGAGCAGGCGATCGGCAACGCCGACATCGTCATCACCTCGACGGGCAACAAGGACATCATCACCCTCGAGCACATGAAGGCGATGAAGGACCAGGCCATCCTCGGCAACATCGGTCACTTCGACAACGAGATCGATATGGCCGCGCTGGAGCGTTCGGGTGCGACCCGCCTCGAGATCAAGCCGCAGGTCGACCTGTGGACCTTCGACTCGGGCAAGTCGATCATCGTGCTCTCGGAAGGCCGCCTGCTGAACCTGGGCAACGCGACCGGCCACCCGTCGTTCGTGATGTCGAACAGCTTCTCCAACCAGGTCATCGCCCAGATCGAGCTGTGGACCAAGCCGCAGGAGTACGACAACGAGGTCTACCGGCTGCCCAAGCACCTCGACGAGAAGGTCGCGCGGATCCACGTCGAGGCTCTCGGCGGCACGCTGACCAAGCTCACCAAGGATCAGGCCGAGTACATCGGCGTGGACGTGGAAGGCCCGTACAAGCCGGACCACTACCGCTACTGATACTCACGACAGTGGCCCGTCGACCGACCGGTCGACGGGCCACTGTCGTGTTCCGGGCGGGTCGGCCGACGGGCCCGGTATTGCAGATCGTGGGGACGGCATCGGAGCCGCTGGCGATGTCGGCGCCGACCGTGGTCGGTGCCGGGGATTCGGCTGTCGCGGCGCCGGCGCCGAGCAGGGCGAGGGCGGCCAGCGCGGCGGTCGAGGTGGTCGGTGTGCGAACGAGCATCGAGTGCCCTCGGGGAGGGTGGTCGGGCCGGGCGCCTGGCTTCGTCAGCCGATGATCACGCCGGTGCAGAAGATGTTGTGTTCGCTGCTGATGCCGAGCAGGGCGCACATCACCGAGTTGAAGGCCGCCGAGGAGCCCGCGTCGGGGGTGGCGACCGGGGTCTGGGCGGAGGCGGTGCCGCAGGCGAGGGCGGCGGTGAGAGCCAGCGTGGCGGCGGTGAGGCGGAAGATCTTGTGCATGGCGGAATCCTCGCCGGGGGAGTCGGCACGGACCAGACCGCAGTTCTGGTGGCAGGCCCGTGCCGTACCCGGTCAGACCAGCAGCAGGCAGATCGGCAGCGGGATGACCGCTTCCAGCAGCGCGCAGGCGGCGAGTTCGGCCGCCGAGCCAGCGGCGGCGGAACCGGCTTCGGCCGAGCCGCTGAGCAGGGCGGCCGAGCCGCTGCGCGCGTGCTCGCCGCGTCCGATGGGATCGGCGGTGGGCGCGGCGGTCGCGACGCCGGAGCCGGCGAGGGCGATGCCGAGCGCGGCGGCGGCCACGGCGGCACGGAGAACGGTTCGGTTGAGCATGATGACTCCTGGGTCGAGCGGCCCGGCGCGGGCGCGGGGTTGACGTGCGCCCCGGTAGCCCGGACGGAGCCGATCCGCCGAGGACTTTGGAATGAGACCACTTCACACTGGTGTCGCGAGGTGAAACGGGCAATCCGGTCCCCGTCGTCCCGGCGCGTCGGAAGACACGGCCGTCCGGCGCCCGGCTCGTCGCCGCGTCCGGCGGCCGCCGGAGATTCCGGGGTGGGGCATGCGGCGCTCGCCGCCTCCGGCCGGGTAATCTCACCGCTCATGGGCGTGCTGATTGCGGTGGAAGGCCTCGACGGCGCCGGTAAACGGACGCTGATCGACGGGTTGATCGACGAATTGTCCGGAAAGGGGCTGCGCGCGGGCAGCCTGGCCTTTCCGCAATACGGCCGGTCCGTCCACGCCGATCTGGCCGCGGAGGCCCTGCGCGGCGGGCACGGCGACCTCGCCGGCTCGATCAACGCGATGGCGATCATGTTCGCCCTGGACCGTGCCGACGCGAGCGCGGAGCTGTCGAACCTGTTGGACGCCAACGACATCGTCATCCTGGACCGCTGGGTGGCGTCCAACGCCGCCTACTCTGCCGCTCGCGCCGAACAGGACGCCGACGGTGAAATCGTCTCCTGGGTGGGCGATCTGGAGTTCGGCAGGCTGGCCCTGCCGACGCCCGACCTCACCGTCCTGATCGACATTCCCACCGAGGTCGCGGCCGAACGCGCCCGGCGCCGTGGTGAACTCGACACCACCAGGGCCCTGGACGCCTACGAGCGGGACGGCGGTCTACAGCACCGTACCGGGGAGGTCTATCGTGAGCTGGCCGACCGCGACTGGTTCGGTCGCTGGTGGACATACCGATCCGATGACGATGGGCCCGCCCTACTCACCCTCTGCTCGGAAATCTTTGCCGGATAAGGTTGGATACGCGACGGGTTCACACCATTAATGGCGTGGCGGCCCGATCCTGGCCTGGGAGATGACAACATAGGACTATGAAGCCCAAGATTCTGGTCGTCGACGACGATATGGCACTCGCTGAGATGCTGACCATCGTCTTGCGCGGGGAAGGGTTCGACCCGCACGTGGTCGGCGACGGCACGCAGGCCCTGTCGGCGGTGCGGGAGATCCGCCCCGACCTGGTGTTGCTGGACCTGATGCTGCCCGGGATGAACGGCATCGACGTATGCCGCGTGCTCCGGGCCGATTCCGGCGTTCCGATCGTGATGCTCACCGCCAAGACCGACACGGTCGACGTGGTGCTCGGTCTGGAGTCCGGTGCCGACGATTACATCGTCAAGCCGTTCAAGCCGAAGGAACTCGTCGCCCGCGTGCGCGCGCGTCTGCGCCGTACCGAGGACGAGCCCGCCGAGCTGCTCTCGATCGCCGACATCGTCATCGATGTGCCCGCGCACAAGGTGACCCGCGGCGGCGCGCAGATCTCGCTCACCCCGCTGGAGTTCGACCTGCTGGTCGCGCTCGCGCGCAAGCCGCGCCAGGTGTTCACCCGTGAGGTGCTGCTCGAACAGGTCTGGGGTTACCGGCACGCCGCCGATACCCGCCTGGTCAACGTGCACGTGCAGCGACTACGCGCCAAGGTCGAGAAGGATCCGGAGAACCCGGAGATCGTCCTGACCGTCCGCGGTGTCGGTTACAAGGCCGGACCGCCGTGATCGGTACCTGTGAGGCGCCGCTGTGACCGACGGTCGACCTGCCGGTACAGCGTCAGCGCCTCCAGCGCACGACGGACGTGCGCAAACCTTCGTCACGCAGTTGCGGCGATGGGCGGCTCCGGTCATGGCCTGGTTCCAGGCTGTCGGGACCGCGCTGGGCCATCTCTGGCGCCGGTCGCTGCAACTGCGTGTCATCGTGTCCACGCTGACCCTCTCGCTCATCGTGATCACGATCCTCGGTGTCGTGCTCACCGGTCAGATCACCGACCGGCTGCTCGAAGCCAAGATCAACGCCGCCGTCGAGGAGATGGATCGTGCCCGCAGCACGATCGAGGGCAAGCTCTCCGGCGTTCATGACGCGAACAGTCAGCAGCAACAGCTCGCCGACGCCCGCGCCGCGCTGTCCAGCCGTGGCGGCACCGGGCAGTCCAGTGGCGCGGCGGGCAGTTTCGACTCCGCGCTGGCGATGGTCGGCGGCACGCCGCCGCAGGAACTCACCACCGGTCCCATCTCGGAGGTGCCGCAGGAGCTGCGCCGCTTCGTCCAGCGCAACCAGGTCTCCTACCAGTTCACCACCGTCGCCGACCCGGACGGCTATCGCGGGCGCGCGCTGATCATCGGCAGCCCGAGCGCCGAGGTCGCGACCCTGGAGATCTATCTGATCTTCCCGCTGGCCAGCGAGGAAGCGAGTCTGTCGCTGATGCGCGGCACGATGCTCATCGGTGGCGTGGTGCTGCTGGTGCTGCTCGCCGCGATCACCGCGCTGGTCACCCGGCAGGTGGTGCTGCCGATCCGGTCGGCGGCGCGGATCGCCGGTCGCTTCGCCGACGGCAGGCTCAAGGAACGCATGCTGGTGCGCGGCGAGGACGACATGGCCCGCCTGGCGCAGGCGTTCAACGAAATGGCCGAGAGCCTGTCGAACCAGATCACCCAGCTGGAGGAATTCGGCAATCTGCAACGCCGGTTCACCTCCGACGTCAGCCACGAGCTGCGCACCCCGCTCACCACGGTGCGCATGGCCGCCGACCTCATCCACGGCTCCAGCGACGATCTCGATCCGGCGCTGGCTCGCAGCTCCGAGCTGCTGGTCAACGAGCTGGACCGGTTCGAGGGCCTGCTCAACGACCTGCTCGAGATCTCCCGGCACGATGCCGGTGTGGCCGAGCTGCAGGTGGAATCGCTCGACGTGCGGATGTGCGCGCGGGCGGCGATCTCCACGGTGCGGCATCTGGCCAAGGAAGCCGGCGTGGAGGTCGTCATCGATCTGCCCGAGGAGCCGGTCGTCGCCGAGGTCGACCCGCGCCGGGTCGAGCGCGTGCTGCGCAACCTGCTCGCCAACGCGATCGACCACAGCGAGGGCAAGCCGGTGCTGATCCGGATGCGCGGCGACGCCGAGGCCAACGCGGTCGCGACCGTCGTGCGCGATCAGGGCGTCGGCCTGCGGCCGGGCGAGGAGAAGCTGGTCTTCAACCGGTTCTGGCGCTCGGACCCGTCGCGGGTGCGGCGCTCCGGCGGCACCGGTCTGGGCCTGTCGATCAGCGTCGAGGACGCCAACCTGCACGAAGGCAGGCTCGAGGCGTGGGGTGATCCCGGCGTCGGCGCCAGCTTCCGGCTGCTGCTGCCGATGGTGCGCGGCCGTAAACTGGGGGCCAGTCCGCTGGCCCTGGAACCGATGCTGCGCAAGGTTCCCGCCCTGCCCGAGGCCGATCCCGAACCGGATTCCGGCGACCGTGCGGAGATCAGGACCGAGCCCGCGGGCGCGATCGAGACCGAGCCGGCAGGCACCGCGGGCCCCGATGTGATGCCGACCGAGCCCACCGGCACCGGGCCGATCCCCTCGGACGCCCGGACGGACCCGCCCGACGCGCACCCGGCGTCGAACGGGCGCGCCGAGACCACCGGCGCCGAGGACCAGCCGATGTCCACCGAGACCGGAGACCGACAGTCATGACGAACGTGCGGGGTGTGCGCTGGGGGCGGCGGGCCGCCGCGCTGGTCGCGGCCGCGCTGGTCGGCGCGCTGGTCCTGAGCGGGTGCGCCAGCCTGCCGGAGTCCTCGGCACCCCAGGCACTCGGCACGATCAATCGCGCGCCCACCTCGGAGGGACCGCCGCCGCCGACCTCGGGCCGCGACCCCGATCTGCTGGTCGGTGACTTCCTCGCGGCCAGCGCCGATCCGGCCAACCGGCACGCCGCGGCCCGTCAGTACATGGCGCCCGAGACCGCCGGTGAATGGAACGACGAGGCGAGCATCACCATCGTCGATCGCCCCGACACCCTGCGGGAATCGCGCTCCGGCGACAAGGCCAGCTACGTGATCCGCGCTCGCAAGGTCGGCGAGCTGGGCGGCGACGGTAGCTACCGGGCCGTCGAGGGCACGCTCGAGAACAAGATCGAGATGAGCAAGATCGACGGCGAGTGGCGGATCACCGAACTGCCCCCCGGCGTCGTGATGGATTCCACCGCGTTCGACAAGACCTACCGCCGCTACGTGCTGCAATACGTCGATCCGGGCAGTTCCGTGCTGGTCCCCGACCCGCGCTGGATCTCGGTGCCGCGCGCCCAGCTGACCGAGCGGCTGATCGGCATGCTCGGCGCCGGGCCCCAGTCGGCGATCGCGCCGGTGGTGCGCAATCAGCTCGCGCAACCGGTGGCCGTGCGCGGCCCGATCGTCAAGGCCAAGGACGAGCCCGGCGAAGTGGGCATCGGCATCGGTGGGGTGCGCATCGACTTCACCGGGGTCGCCCAGCTCGGGCAGAAGGAACGCGAACTGCTCGCCGCCCAGGTGGTGATGACGCTGGCCGGCGCCGACATCCTCGGCCCGTACGTGCTGCTCGCCGACGGCAAACCGCTCGACGACCGGTACGCGGCCGGTTGGTCGGTCGCCGACCTCGACCAGTACAGCGCCTCGGCCCCCGGCCAGAACCGGATCGGCCTGCACGCGCTGCGCAACGGCACGCTGGTGCAGGTCACCCCCGACGGCATCGTCACCCCGAGCGGGTCCTTCGGCGAGGCGACCAACCTGCAGTCGGTGGGCATCTCCGCCGACGGCCAGTTCGTCGCCGCCGTCGCCGACACCGGCAGGCCCGCACCCGAACCCGGCCGCACCCTGCTGATCGGCAACTACGGCGCCAAGGCCTTCGCCGTGGCCGAGGGCACCAGCGTCGCCCGCCCGTCGTGGACCTCCGACGGCGGCGCGGCCTGGACGGTGATCGATGGCGAACGCGTCATCCGCGCGGTCACCGACCGCGCCACCGGCAACGTCTCGGTCCAGGACGTCGACACCACCGCCCTGTTCGAGGGGACGGGCGCGCCGCGGCCGCCGATCAGCGAGGTGGTGGTCTCGCGCACCGGCGTGCGGGCCGCGCTGATCGCCGACGGCAAGGTCTACGTGGCGGTGGTCGAACGTCGTCCCGACGGCAAGTACGCGCTCACCTCCCCGCTGCCGCTCGCGCTCGGGTTGAGCACTCGCGCGGTCTCGCTGAGCTGGGTCACCGGCGACACGATCATGGTGGCCCGCGAGGGCAACGTCGACCCGGTTTTCACCGTCTCCATCGACGGTTCCCAGTTCTCCCCGGTGACCTCGCAGAACCTGACCCCGCCGGTGCGGGTGGTGACGGCCGCGCCCGCCACCCAGTACGTGGCCGACTCCCGCGCCGTGCTTCAGTTGCAGACCGCCGATCCGGCTCGCAACGACCGCTTCTGGCGCGAGGTGCCGGGTCTGACCGGCGAGCGCGTCGTCCCGGTGCTGCCCAGCTGACTTGTCGGTGGGTGCTGTGATACTCACCCGCTATGAGAGCCCTGCTCGATCTGGTGCTGCCCGTCCACTGCGGTGGCTGCGCGACGGCGGGCGTGGCGTGGTGCCCCGGCTGCGCGGCCGAGCTGAGCCGGGTCCCGGTGCGGGTCCGTCCGCGCACCGATCCCGGCGTCCCGTGCTGGGCGCTGGGTCCCTATCGCGGTCCGGGGCGCCGCGCCGTGCTGGCCGCCAAGGAGCACGGCAGGCGCGACCTGGCCGCACCACTCGGGCTGGCGCTGGCGCTGGCTCTGGACCGGCTACGGGCCCCTGATCGCCCGCTGGTGCTCGTGCCCGCGCCGACTCGATCGGCGGCCGCGCGCCGCCGCGGTGGTGACCCGGTGGCGCGCTCGGCGGCGCAGGCCGCGCGATGGCTGATCGATAGCCGGAGTGTGCCGCTGCTGCGGATGCGGCGCGGGGTCCGCGACTCGGTGGGGTTGACGCCACGCGAGCGTGCCCACAATCTGCGCGACAAGATCATGACCGTGACCCAGCTCGCCGACGCGGCGGCCATCGCGGCGAATGCCGAGGTAGTCGTGGTCGACGACGTCCTCACGACAGGGGCGACTGTCACCGAATCGGTACGCGTTCTTAGTCGAATCGGCGTACTTCCGTGCGCCGTTTTGGTGACCTGCGCGGCTTGACTCCGCGAAATTTGCGTGAACAGTGGCGCACTTGCCCGTGGCGGACTAGCGTCGCGGACACACACCGAACGACAAGTTTGGGAGGTGGCGCCGCGGACATCTGGTGCCGAGCGAATCCCGATCGGCACAGCTCAATCCCGCCGCACTCGCTTCATCGTGTGCGGCCATATCCGGGAGGTACGCGTGACGACTTCTTCACGGGCATCAGTGCGAGATGCTGACCCCACGGCACTGGCTGACAGTGCCGCCGACTCGACCGAGAGCCCGCACGCCGAAGTGGTGGTCTCCGGTCGGAATGTCGAAGTCCCCGACCACTATCGAATCTATGTCGCGGAGAAGCTGGCTCGGCTAGAGCGCTTCGATCCGTCGATATTCCTCTTCGATGTGGAACTTTTCCACGAACGCAACCGTCGTCAACGCAAGGCCTGTCAGCGCGTCGAGATCACCGCGCGCGGCCGTGGACCGATCGTGCGCGCGGAAGCCTGCGCAGACAGCTTCTACGCCGCGCTGGAGTCGGCCACCCAGAAGATCGAGAGCAGACTGCGCCGGACCAAGGACAAGCGGCGCGTCGTGCACTACGGCGACAAGACGCCGGTCTCGGTCGCGCAGGCCACCGCGACGCTGGTGGACGAATCCCTGTTCGCCGCGCCGAACGGCGCCGCGGCGCACGCCCATGCCGAGGAACCCGAACACGAGGACGGTCCCGGCCACATCGTGCGCACCAAGGTGCACACCGCGACACCGATGTCGGTGGACGATGCGCTCTACCAGATGGAACTGGTCGGGCACGACTTCTTCCTGTTCCATGATCGCGAGACGGACCGGCCCTCGGTCGTCTATCGCAGACACGCCTTCGACTACGGCCTGATCCGACTGGCCTGACACCAACACACACCCCTCCGGGCATCCGCTGTCGCAGCGGGTGCCCGGATCGCGTTCAGCCGCCGAAGGTTTCGTGGTGCACGGCTTCGGTGAGCGAGCGACCCGATCGCCACCCGAATCGTTCCAGGTCGGGGACCCGCTGGAATTCGCGCACCGGTCCGACGCACAGCCAGGCCACCGGCTTGATCCCGGCGGGCAGGTCGACCAGCGCGCGCAGGAACTCCGGATCGTAGAACGACACCCAGCCGACGCCCACCCGCTCCGCGGTCGCCGCGAGCCACAGGTTCTGGATGGCCAGCACCGTCGAGTACACGCCGGTCTCCGGCACCGTCGCCCGGCCCAGGATCTGCGGTCCGCCGCGCCGGTCGTCGTGGGTGACCACGACGCCGGTGCCGCTCTCGATGATCCCGTCGATCTTGATCGGCTCGAAGGTCTCGGCCCGATCGGCGGGCAGCGCGTCCCGGAACTCGACCCGCTTGCCCGCGACGTGGTCGGCGAAGCGGCGCAGAGTGTCGGGCTTGCGGACCACGACGAAGTCCCACGGTTGGGAGTTGCCGACGCTGGGCGCGCGGTGGGCGGCGTCCAGAATCCGCCACAGGGTGTCGTCGTCGACGAGCTCGCCGGTGAACTCGGCGCGCACATCACGGCGCAGGCGGATCGCGTCGTAGACGCTCAACTGGTCGGCACACACGCCGACCAGTCAACCGCAGCCGGTCAGGCCATCGAGCGGCGGGCCAGCTTGCGCCCGGCGTCCAGCGCGGTGCGCAGGCCACGGCGACGGCCGGTCACCGGGTCGACGGTGCTGACGGCATTGCCGCCGAACAGCTTCTCGGACTTGGTCTCCGGGGCGTCGTCGGTGGTGTGGCGCAGGTACTTGTTGGGCAGCGACAGCTTGAGGATCGTGCGCCACGACTTGAAGTACTGCACCGGCAGCGACCCGGTGGTGTAGGGCAGGTCGTACTTCTCGGCCAGCTCGCGCACCCGCACGGCGATGGCGGCGTAGCGGTTGCTCGGCAGGTCGGGGAACAGGTGGTGCTCGATCTGGTGGCTGAGGTTGCCGGTCATGAAGTGCATGACCTTGCCGCCGGAGATGTTGGCGCTGCCCAGCATCTGGCGCAGGTACCACTCGCCCTGGGTCTCGTTCTCGATGTCGGCCTTGGTGAACTTCTCCGCGCCGTCGGGGAAGTGGCCGCAGAAGATCACCGCGTTGGTCCACACGTTGCGCACCACGTTGGCGGCCATGTTGGCGGTCAGGGTGGTGAAGAACGAGGGACCGGTGAGCAGCGGGAAGATCACGTAGTCCTTGGCCGCCTGCTTGCCGATCTTCTTGAGCACCAGCTTGCGGTCGGCGTCGAACTGCTGCCACTCGGGCGAGTCCTTGGTCCACTTCTTCTTGGCGACCTTGCCCAGCTCCAGATGCTGGATGGCGACGCCGTACTCGAACAGCATCTGCAGCAGCAGGTTGTAGACCGGGTTGCCCAGGTAGAACGGCATCCAGCGCTGATCGCGGGTGACGCGCAGCAGGCCGTAGCCGATGTCGTCGTCCATGCCCAGGACGTTGGTGTACTTGTGGTGCAGGAAGTTGTGGGTGATCTTCCAGTGCGCCGACGGGCCCGCGTTGTCCCATTCCCACGAGGTGGAGTGGACTTCCGGATCGTTCATCCAGTCCCACTGCCCGTGCATGACGTTGTGCCCGATCTCCATGTTCTCGATGATCTTGGCAGTGCCGAGCAGGGCGACGCCGGCCAGCCAGGCCGGCGGCAGGAAGCTGGCGAACAGCACGGTACGTCCGCTGATCTCCAGCGCCCGCTGTAGGCGGATGACATTGCGGATGTAGCGCGCGTCGGCGGCCCCCCGTGAAGATTCGATTTCGCGGCGGATCGCGTCGAACTCAGCACCGAGAGCTTCGACATCCGCGGCGGTGAGGTGCGCGTATTCCTTGACATCCGAGATCGCCATGCCGGTTACACTACCGTAGGTTACGAGAGCGTAGGTTGGCGATTTCGGGCCCGGATTGTGTGAAACGTCCTATTGCGAAATCGAGATGGAGATGTTATCTCATCCCCGGCGCGCCATCCGCTTGGCCGCTCGGTCGCGCAGCGCGCCGCGCTCGTGCTTGGCCCGCTCGCCGAGGGCGCGCTTGGCTTCGCGCAATGCCAGCTTCTCCTGCCGCGCCCGCGCCTTCAGCGTCGCTTTCGCTTCGCGCAGCACTTCCTTCTCGTGCCTGGCCTTGATCTCCAGCGACACCTTCGCGTCGTGCAGCGCCGAGCGCAGGCCGAAGCGCTTGCCCGTCTCCGGATCGACCCGCAGCGCGTCCGGCAGCGAGATGCCGGCGAACTTGTGCTCCGAGGACGTCTCGGGCGCGTCGTCGGCGGTCCGCTTCAGGAAGCGGTCCGGCAGGGCCAGCTTGTGGATGGTCCGGAACGCCAGCAGGTACTGCTTGCCCAGCGAGCCGGTCGTGTAGGGCAGGTCGTACTTGTCGCACAGTTCGCGCACGCGCACCGCGACCTCGGGGTACCGGTTGCTCGGCAGGTCGGGGAACAGATGGTGCTCGATCTGGTAGCAGAGGTTGCCGCTCATGAACGCCATCACCGGACCGGCCTTGAAGTTGGCGCTGCCCAGCATCTGGCGCAGGTACCACTCGCCCTGGGTCTCGCCGTCGAGCTGCTCGATCGTGAACTTCTCGGCGCCGTCGGGGAAGTGGCCGCAGAAGATCACCGCGTAGGCCCACAGGTTGCGGACCAGGTTGGCGGTCGTGTTCGCCTTCAGGGTCGACTTCCAGGCGGGACCGGTCAGCGCGGGGTAGAGCACGAAGTCCTTGACGACCTGGCGGCCCGCCTTGCGGGCGAACTCCTTGTTCGGCTCGGAGAGCAGCTGTTTGGTCGGAACTCCGGCCAGCTCCTTCTCGATGCCGAGGTCGTGCAGCGCGATGCCCCACTCGAAGGTGGCCGCGAGCAACAGATTCGCCGCGGGCTGCACCAGATGCTTGGGGTGCCAGGCCTCGTCGCGGGTCATCCGCAGGATGCCGAAGCCCAGATCCTCGTCCTTGCCCAGCACGTTGGTGTAGGTGTGATGGGAGTAGTTGTGCGCCCGGCGCCACTGCGCCGAGGTCCCGGTCATGTCCCACTCCCAGCTGGTGGAGTGGATCTCCGGATCGTTCATCCAGTCCCACTGCCCGTGGCTGACGTTGTGCCCCAGCTCCATGTTCTCGATGATCTTGGCCACCGACAGCAGCGCCGTGCCGCCGAGCCAGGCCCAGCGGTTGCGGCTGCCGAACAACACCGCGCGTCCCGCCACTTCCAGCGCGCGCTGGGCGGCGATGGTGCGACGGATGTACTTCGCGTCGCGTTCGCCGCGGGAGGTCTCCACCGAACGGCGGATCGAATCGAGTTCTTTCCCCAGGGTCTCGATGTCGGCCGACGTGAGGTGGGCGAAGGCCTGGATATCGGTGATGGCCACCGGGGTCCTCTCTGTTGGTGTGGCGGCTGGTCGGGTCGGAACGGAGACGGGCCGAGAACGGCTGGCTGTGCCGCGTTCTCGGCCCTCGTGCGCCGGTCGGCGCGTGGTAGCCGGGACCAGCCGCTGTCGGCCATTCATATGGCCGACGCATTACTCCGAGGGTACCTGGTGTCCGAAGTGCGTGGGGTGCTCAGATGTCGAGCGTGCAGTCACCCGCGGCGGCGGAGATGCAGGTCTGCACCTTGTCGCCCGGCTGACGTTCGTCACCGTTGCGCAGGTCGCGGGCGTGTCCGGCGGACAGGGTGACCACGCAGGTCTGGCAGATGCCCATCCGGCAGCCGAACGGCAGCTGGACCCCTACCGACTCGCCCGCCTCGAGCAGGCTGGTCGCGCCGTCGGCGGAGACGGTGCGGCCGGTGGTGCCGAAGGTCACGGTGCCGCCCTCGCCGATCGCCGAGCGCTCGACCTCGAAGCGCTCGATGTGCAGCTTCTCGGCGATTCCGGCTGTCTTCCAATGCTGTTCGATCGCGTCGAGCATCGGGGCCGGGCCGCACGCCCAGGTCTCGCGCTCACGCCAATCGGGGTAGAGCTCGTCCAGGCTCGCCAGCGAGAACAGGCCCTGCGCGTCGGTCAGCTGCAGGTGCGAGACGAAGCTCGGGTGCTTGTCGTGCAGCGCCCGCAGCTCGGCGCCGAACATCACATCGGCGTCGGTGGGCGCCGAGTGCACGTGCACCACATCGGAGACGCCGTCGCGCCGATCCATCGTCCGCAGCATCGACATCACCGGGGTGATGCCGCTGCCCGCGGTGAGGAAGAGCACCTTCGCCGGCGGCGGCTCCGGCAGCACGAATCCGCCCTGCGGCGCGGCCAGGCGCACGATCGTGCCCGCGGCCACCCCGTTGACGAGGTGGCTGGACAGCTTGCCCTCCGGCATCGCCTTCACCGCGATGGAGATCAGCCGCTTGCCGCCCTCGCCGGTCCAGTCCGGCGGACAGGTCAGCGAGTAGGACCGCCAGTTCCAGCGGCCGTCGATCAGGATGCCGATGCCGATGTACTGGCCCGGCTGGTATTTGAAGTCGAAACCCCAGCCCGGCTTGATCACCAGGGTCGCCGAATCGGCGGTCTCCTTCTGTACCTCGACGATCCGCCCGCGCAGCTCCCGCGCCGACCACAGCGGGTTGGCCAGATGTAGGTAGTCGTCGGGGAGCAGGGGAGTGGTCACCCGGGCTACCGCGCCACGCAGCACGTTGAGCTTGCCGCCGCGGTCGCCGACCTGCGCGGCCGGTGCTTCGAGCCATTCCCGGAACTTGTTCATGACCATGCTTGCCGTTGTCTCCCTGTCCTGCCGTCGAGCCGCGGTGGGGCAGCTCGCTCGCAGCCAGGTTACGGCATCGTAGGTTTGATGGCAGTGGCAGCGGTGATCACGGCGTTGATCTCGGGAGATGTCACAGCAGGTCGAGCAGGAACGGTAGTTCCTGGGTGGCGTACCAGGCGAGCTGGTGGTCCTCGGCGTCACCGAGGACGAACTCGGCGTCGGTATCGCCCAGATCAGCGGCGTCGATGACGTCGACGGCCTTGGCGACCTGCGGCTCGGCCTCGGCCAGGTCGACGTGCACCGACGCCACCTGGTCGTAGGTGATCGGCCCGGCCAGCTTCACCACCGCGTCGTCCAGATCGGGCCGCAGCTTCGCGCCGGCGACGTCGGCGGCGATCACCGCCCGCCGGTAGATCGGGCTGCCGGGGTCGGCCGCCTCGCCCTCGGCGGTGGCGTCGTCGGCCGCGTCGTCGAGGCCATCGCGTTCGGCCGCGAGCAGCCGCATCGACGCCCTGGCCGCCTCCTGCATCGCGACCTCGGCCAGTTCGTCGTCGTCGCCTGCGGCGTAGGCCTCGCGCAGCGCGGGTGTCACCGCGAACGCGGTCGCGCCGAGCGGGAACACCTCCCGCTCGTCGACGAGCCTGCGCAGCATCGGGATCGTCGCCGGGATGTAGACGCGCAGCTTGCCGTTGTCAGATACAGGCACCGAGCAACTCCTCCATCGATTCGTGCACCGACGCCGCCAGGACGTCGATGTCGGCCATGGCGTCGCGGTCGGCGTTGAGTCCGTAGAAGACCTGACCGTCGTACGAGGTGAGCCCGAAACTCAACGTCTGATTGCGCAGCAGCGGCGATACCGGATACATCTCCAGCATGCGCGCCCCGCCGATGTACATCGCGGTCTGTGGTCCCGGCGCGTTGGTGATCACCAGGTTGAACGTGTTGTCGGCGAAGGTACTCGCCGCGCGCACGCTCATCGCGTGCAGGCTCGCCGGGGCGAACCCGGCCAGGTGCACCAGCGTGCGAGCCCGCACGCCACGACGCTGCCGACCTGCGGCTTCGGTGGCGTGCGAGATGTGGGACAGGCGCATCACCGGATTCGGCTCGCCGACCGGCAGATCGATCAGGAACGAGGAGACCTCGCTGGCCGGGGTCAGCTGGTCGCCGCCGTCGACGTAGACCGACATCGGCACCACGGCCCGCAGGTTGTCCGATTCGACCAGGGCCTCGTTGCGTGAGAGCAGCCAGTTGCGCAGCGCGCCGGTGACCACGGCGAGCACCGTGTCGTTGATCGAGCAGTCGAAGTGGCGCCGGATGGTCCGGTAGTCCTCGAGGTCGGTGCGCACCACGTCGAACCGCCTGCTGCGCGAGGTACGGGCGTTGAGCGGGCTGTCGGCGACCCCGGAGGTCGCCGCGCGGACCGCGTTCGTCGCCGCCTTGACCGCCATGCGCGTGCCCCGGACCAGCCCGAACGCGTTCGACCCGGCGTCGCGGGCGACCTCGTAGGCCTCGCGCGGCTGCGCGGCCAGCTGGGACAGCGCGCCCGCCAGCAGCTCCACGTCGGTGGGTTCGCGCGGGGCCCGCCACGCGTCGTCGGCCAGTTCGCGCGGCAGCGGGCTGTTGTCGAGGATCACGTGCCCGATCTCGAGGGCGGTGTCGCCGTCGACGAGCGCGGAGTGCGATTTGGTGAACACCGCGCTGCGCCCGTCGGCCAGCCCCTCGATGAGATACATCTCCCACAGCGGCCTGCCCTGATCGAGCGGGCGCGAGGCGAGCCGGGCGACCAGGTCGTAGAGCTGTTCGTCGCTGCCCGGACCGGGCAGCGCGGAGCGGCGGATGTGGTAGCTGATGTCGAAGCGGCTGTCCTCCACCCACACCGGCCTGCCCAGGGCGAGCGGGATCTCGCGCACCTTGCGGCGGTAGCGCGGCACCAGCGGCAGCCGGGATTCGACCAGGTCGATGAGGCCGTCGTAGTCGAGGACCTGGCCGGTGACGCCGGTTTCGGTGTTCTGGAGGATCGCGAGAGAGCCGATGTGGATCGGGTTGCTGCTCGACTCGAGTCGGTAGAACGACGCATCCTGCGGCGTCAGTCTCGTGATCACGCGCTCCGCTACTCCTTCCGGTGCCGCACCGCGCAGATCGGGCACGTGCCTCATCCTACGTCACCGTAGGTGAATCGCGGTGCCGGGCAAGGAGCCTCATCGGCGCGCGTGACCTGGGCCGATGCCATCGCCCGGTACACCGGGCACGGGTACTCCCGGCCGGGTACGGTGGTCTGCGGACTACCATGGCCCATAACACCGTGGCTCACTAGCCGAACACACTCCGACCAGAGGACTGACGAGACCCGTGCCTGCGCTGACACTGACGAGGTTGCTACGGATTGGTGAAGGTCGCATGGTCAAGCGCCTGTCGAACCTCGCCGACGAGGTCATCGCGTACGGCGAGGAGATCGAGCAGCTGACCGACGACGAGCTGCGCGCCAAGACCGGCGAGTTCAAGCAGCGCTTCGCCGACGGTGAGACCCTCGACGACCTGCTGCTCGAGGCGTTCGCGGTGGCTCGGGAGGCGTCCTGGCGGGTGCTGAACCAGAAGCACTACAAGGTGCAGATCATGGGCGGCGCCTCGCTGCACCTGGGCAATATCTCGGAGATGAAGACCGGTGAGGGCAAGACCCTGACCTGTGTGCTCCCCGCGTACCTGAACGCGCTCTCCGGCGAAGGCGTGCACGTCGTCACCGTCAACGACTACCTGGCCAAGCGCGATGCCGAGTGGATGGGCCGCGTGCACCGCTTCCTCGGCCTCGAGGTCGGCGTGATCCTCGGCGGCATGACCCCGGCCGAGCGCCGGGTGGCCTACCACGCCGACGTCACCTACGGCACCAACAACGAGTTCGGCTTCGACTACCTGCGCGACAACATGACCCACTCGCTGGACGATCTCGTCCAGCGCGGGCACAACTTCGCCGTGGTCGACGAGGTCGACTCCATCCTCATCGACGAGGCCCGTACCCCGCTGATCATCTCGGGCCCGGCCGACGCCTCGTCCAAGTGGTACGCCGAGTTCGCGCGCATCGCGCCGCTGCTGAAGAAGGACGTCCACTACGAGGTGGACATCAAGAAGCGCACCATCGGTGTGCACGAGGCGGGCGTGGAGTTCGTCGAGGACCAGCTCGGTATCGACAACCTCTACGAGGCCGCGAACTCGCCGCTGGTGAGCTACTTGAACAACGCCATCAAGGCCAAGGAGCTCTACACCCGCGACAAGGACTACATCGTCCGCGACGGCGAGGTCATCATCGTCGACGAGTTCACCGGCCGCATCCTGGTCGGCCGCCGCTACAACGAGGGCATGCACCAGGCGATCGAGGCCAAGGAGAAGGTCGAGATCCAGCCGGAGAACCAGACGCTGGCCACGATCACCCTGCAGAACTACTTCCGCCTCTACAACAAGCTGTCCGGTATGACCGGTACCGCCGAGACCGAGGCCGCCGAGCTGCACTCGATCTACAACCTCGGCGTGGTCCCGATCCCGACGAACAAGCCGATGGTCCGCAAGGACCAGGCCGACCTGATCTACAAGTCGGAAGAGGCCAAGTTCGCCGCGGTCGTCGACGACGTGGTGGAGCGGCACGAGAAGGGCCAGCCGGTCCTGATCGGTACCACCAGCGTCGAGCGCTCGGAGTACCTGTCCAAGCAGTTCACCAAGCGCGGCGTCGCCCACTCGGTGCTGAACGCGAAGTTCCACGAGCAGGAAGCCCAGATCATCGCCGAGGCCGGTCGGCCCGGCGCGGTCACCGTCGCCACCAACATGGCCGGTCGTGGTACCGATATCGTGCTTGGTGGCAACGCCGACATCATCGCCGACATCCTGCTGCGCAAGCAGGGCCTGGACCCGGTCAACACCCCCGACGAGTACGAGGCCGCCTGGCACTCTGCCCTCGAGCAGGTCAAGAAGCAGACCGAGGACGACGCGGAGAAGGTGCGCGAGGCCGGTGGTCTGTACGTGCTCGGCACCGAGCGGCACGAGTCGCGCCGTATCGACAACCAGCTGCGCGGTCGTTCCGGTCGCCAGGGCGACCCGGGCGAGTCCCGCTTCTATCTGTCGCTGGGCGACGAGCTGATGCGCCGCTTCAACGGTGCCGCGCTCGAGGCGATCATGACCCGCCTGAACCTGCCCGACGACGTGCCGATCGAGGCGAAGATGGTCTCCAAGGCCATCAAGAGCGCCCAGACCCAGGTCGAGCAGCAGAACTTCGAGATCCGCAAGAACGTCTTGAAGTACGACGAGGTGATGAACCAGCAGCGCACCGTCATCTACGGCGAGCGCAACCGGATCCTGCGTGGCGAGGACATGGAGGGTCAGGTCCAGAACATGATCACCGATGTCGTCGCGGCCTATGTCGACGGCGCCACCGCCGAGGGCTACGTCGAGGACTGGGACCTGGACAAGCTGTGGACCGCGCTCAAGACGCTGTACCCGGTGAGCCTGGACCAGAAGGAGCTGGTGGGCGAGACCCACACCGGCGACGCAGGCGAGCTCACTCGCGACGAACTCCGCGAGGCCCTGCTCGACGACGCGCACACCGCCTACGAGAAGCGCGAGCAGGAGATCGACGGCCTGGCCGGCGAGGGCGCGATGCGCAACCTGGAACGTCAGGTCCTGCTCTCGGTCCTGGACCGCAAGTGGCGTGAGCACCTCTACGAGATGGACTACCTCAAGGAGGGCATCGGCCTGCGCGCGATGGCCCAGCGCGACCCGCTGGTCGAGTACCAGCGCGAGGGCTTCGACATGTTCGCCGCGATGCTCGAGGGTCTGAAGGAGGAGTCGGTCGGCTTCCTGTTCAACCTCCAGGTCGAGGTCCAGCAGCCCCAGCCCGAAGGCGTGTCCGTCGGCACCGGCCTGCGCTCCCCGGTCGGCGCCCGCCCCCAGGACGCCCCCGTCGAGACCCAGGCCCCGCCCGCCCTGCGCGCCAAGGGCATCTCCGATCAGGCCCCCCGCGGCCTGAACTACTCGGGTCCCGCCGAGGACGGCCGCGCCGAATCCCATTCCGACGCGCAGGAATACGGCGGCCAGCAGCCCGGCACCCGCCGCGAACGCCGGGAGGCCGCCCGCGCTGAAACCAAGGGTAAGCGCCGTCGCTGACGCACTCTCGATAGCTAGACCCACCGAGGCCCCCGCACCCGCGGGGGCCTCGGTCTTCGTTGAAGCAGCTGAAATCCGACCGGCCGCACCCCGGTTCGTCGGCGACGCCGCGGAATTCAGCTCGTGGGGGTCGACGATCCAGAGGTGCTCCGCGTGCTCGAGGGGGTGGTCGCGGAGGACTTCGGGGTGCTCGGGCCGGTGGGGGTGGTGGGGCTTGTCCGGCTGACGGAGGCGGTCGGGAGGGGGCCGACGGTGAGGGAGCGGGCCCTCGCCTGCCAGTCGCCCGGGAGGTCGCCCTGGGCGGATTTCGCGACGGTATAGGACTCGCCCGTGTTGTCGCGGGCGGCGAAGAGGGTGGCGGTCTTTCCGGTGCGGTTGTAGACCGAGCGGGCGGCGCTCTCGATGTGCTGGCCGGCGAGGTCGGGTGAGCCGATCTTGAACAGCGACATCTTGCCGGTGCCCTCGCTGCCGGTGAACAGGCACAGGTAGCCGGTGGGGCAGCGGTCGTAGCCGGTGCAGCCGCCGGTCTTGTCGCACCAGTTCTGGGTGACGCTGGTGAAGGTGTTCGCGCTGACTTTCGTTGTCTCGGTGCCCTTTCCGTTGTCCAGAATCACCGGGATCTCCTCGTCGGGCGCCTCGCCGAGCCGGTCGAGCAGGTACGTGCAGGCCTGGGAGAGCGCGATGCCGGTCGCCGCGACGACGAGCGCGGCCGTCACCGTCATTCCGGCCTTCAGCTTCGTCGCGACGACCTCGACGACCGGGACCACCATCTCGCACACGACTTCTTTCGCCGTGTCGGCTCCTTCGTCCGCCTTGCAGCCGACGATCCCGAATCCGACGACGAACGCGAGAACCACCGCGACCAGCTTCTGCACAGCGTCAGAATGCGCGTGTATTACCCACTCGTGCAAGGAAATTCGTGGTCACCTGCCCCGCGCTCGGGCGTGGCTACCTCATCCGCACACGGCTACCCCGACCGCGGTGGCGCCGTTGCGGGCGAACCACGCCGCGAGTTCCTCGCCGCGCACCAGCCGCGGTGACTCGTAACCGATGTCGATCGCGCCGTCGACCGCCCCGCTGGCGCCGGTCAGATCGCAGCCGGCCAGCCGCGCGCCGTCGAAGTTCGCGCGATCGAGCCGGCAGTCCCGCAGACTCGCGCCGCGGAAGTCGCTGTCGCCGAAGCAGGCCCGGCGCAGGTCGGCGCCGGTCAGGTCGGCGCCGCGGAAATCGGAGGCCGCGAAATCGGCTTTCATCAGGCGCGCGCCGACGAGCCGGGCCGTGCGCAAGACGCAGTCGCGGGCCTGCGCGGTCCCGAGGTCGGCGCCGGTGAGGTCGGCCCCGGACAGATCGGTGGCGAGCATCCAGGCGCCGTAGAGGTCGGTGTCGATCAGCCGGGCACCGGCCAGCCGGGCTTCGCCGAGCTCGGCGCCACCCAGATCGAGTCCCGACAGATCGCTGCCGGTGAGGTCGAGTCCCCAGCCGTTGAACAGCATCTCGGTCGTGCGTGGCACCGTCGGGTCGGCGGGGAGCTGGGCGAGATAGTGGGCGAGGACCTTCCTCGCGTCGGGGTCGTTGGGCCACCTGGGCACCGTGTGCAGATCGGCTTTCGGCCGACGCCGCCAGAACATCATGAGAAGTATTTACACCCTGCGGTTCTCACGCGGGAACGGTCGGGTCACGAACACGAATCAGCTGGCGCGGTGGATGGGATGGACCCGCGACAGCGCCCGTTTGGCCTCGGCGAGTGAGATCAGCTGATCCTCGTCGTCGATCTCGGCGACGGCGGCCTCCGCCCATTCCCGCAGCAGCGTGGACACGCCGACCCGACGTTCGTCGGCCAGGTCCTTCAATCGGGAGTGCAGGCCCAGCGGCAACCGGATGGAGGTGGTCACCATGATGTCCTCGTTGGCGGGCAGGCGGGGTGGCGCTTCGGCGGCCGCATCGGAGAAACTCAGCCGATCCATGAAGTCGGCGAGCTCTTCCTTGCTCGATGGATAATCCTGATCGCTCATGAGCGGTCCCTACTTTCCCACTGCTCGAATTGCGCCAGCTCCTCGGCGCGCATCGCGCGTGCGCCGATGATCACCCACGTCCAGTCGTCGCGCTGTCGTGTGACCACGATCAGCGGACGTCCGGCCGTGGTGCGCCCCCACACCGTCAGAACGGACACCTGGCCGTCGAAGGCCGGGCGTGGCCACCGTCGTGACGCTGCGAGGACCTGCCGAACCTCGCTGGGTTCGACGCCGATCAGGTGAGCGATCGCCCAATCAGGCCACTCGAAACCCATAAGTCCATAATACGCACGTAGTAACTACCTGTGAAAGCACTGAGCATCCCGACCGGATCGGTGGGTAGATTCGCTGGGTGTTGACCATCAGCAGACTGGTCGCCGATCCCGCGCTCGGCCTGCGGATCGTGACGCCGGAACTCACCGATCGCCTGGCCGCCGAGATCCGCTGGCTGCACACCACCGAGCTGCCCGACCCGTCGCGCTATGTGCGTCCCGGCGAGCTGGTGCTGACCAACGGGCTGTGGCGGCCGCACGTCGCGGCGGCGGGGTTCGTCGAGGCGCTGACCCAGGCGGGTGCGGCCGGCCTGGTCTTCGGGCTGACCGCGCAGACCCCGGTGCTGCCCGCCGAACTCGTCGACCTGTGCCGCGAGCGCGAGCTGCCCCTGGTCGAGTTGTGTATCGGGGTCCCGTTCGCCGCCCTCACCCGGGCCGCCGCCCGGATCCAGAACGAGGTACTGCAAGCCGAGCTGACCGCGACGGTGCGTCGGGGCGACGCGCTGGCCACCGCGCTCTCGCGTGGCAGCGGTGCGGCGGGCGTCCTCGAAATCCTGCGGGGCGAGACGGAATTGCCGCTGCTGGTGGTCGATCGGCGGGGCCGCTGCCTGGCCGCCATCGGCTGTGAGCCGACCGCCGAGCAGATCAGGGTGGCCGCCGCCGCGCTCAATCGCACGCCACCGCCGCTGGAGGTGAACCTGCTCGGGTCGGGACCGTCGGCGCTGTACCTCGTCGAGGGCGCGATGGGGGAGATCGACGCCGGGCTCTACTGCCTCGAGCCGGCGGCGACGCTGACCGCCGCCGACCGGGAGGCCCTCGAGCAGGCGGCCAGGTTCCTGAGTCTCGAGGTCACCAAACAGCAGGCGGTGCAGGCCATCGAGGCCCGCTTCGCCGCCGAGGTGCTCGAGATGATCCTGTCCGGACCCAGCCGCGACGACGACGTGAGCCGTCGGTTGCGGGCCTACGGCGTGCCGTCGGACGAGCCGCTCGCGGTCCTCGCGCTCGCGGGCGCGGACGTGTCCCTCGACGACATCGCCGACGCGGTGGGCACCCTGTTCGCCGCGCACGGCATCCCGGTGTTCACCGCCGCGGGCAGCCGCGACGTGGTGGCGGTGAGCCCGTGGCCGGGCACCGCCGAGGAGCTGGCCCGCTTCGCCGCCGAGCTCTCCGGCGACATCGCCCGCCGTACGGCGGCGCCCCGCATCGTCATCGGCGTCGGTGACCTCGCCGCCGCCGCGGCGAGCCTGCGCGAGCCGCTGGTCCGGGCGCGGGAGGTCTGCCAGGCGTTGCGCGCGCAGCCCGGCCCCGACACCGCGACCTTCGCCGATATCGCCACCCACCGGATGCTGCTGGGCCTGCTCGACGCCCGGGTCCTGGAGCGATTCACCGACCAGGTCCTCGGCGCCCTGCGTGCGCACGACGCCCGCGCCCACACCGAACTCGAGCACACCCTGCGCGTCTTCCTCGCCAACGACGGGCAGTGGGGGGTGACGGCGACGGCGTTGCATGTGCACGTCAACACCCTGCGCAACCGGATGGCCAGGATCACCGAGCTCACCGGCCGCGATGTCCACCGGCTCGCCGACACCGTCGACCTGTTCCTCGCGCTCGCGGCGGGCGCTCAGCCGGGATAGATCGCCGGATCCAGGTCGTAGGTGGGCAGTGGCCGCTGCGGTGTCGCGGTGTCGGCGCGGGCCCAGGCCGCCACGTCCCGGCAGCGCGCGAACGTCACGTCCCCGCACTCCTGGGCGTAGCGGATCAGGCTGCGCAGCGCCAGCATCCGGCCAGGGCGGCCGGTGAGGAACGGGTGCATGCAGACGTTGAACAGGCACCGGTAGTGGCGCATCCCGTCGAGTTCGGCCCGCCACATGCGCTCGACCTTGGCCGGCTCCTCGATGACCGACCCGATCCGCGGTTGCGGCAGGTACGCGTACTGCTCCCAGTCGTCGAGCGACCAGTGCACCGGCAGTTCCACCACCGGCGCGTGCGCGCCCGGCACCAGATACGGCCGGTCGTCACCCATCAGCGAGGAGTCGTAGGCCAGCCCGTATTCGGCGACCAGCCCGAGGGTTTCGCGGCTGGCGCTCCACATCGCCGCCCGGTGCCCGGCGATGTCGATGCCCTGTGCCGCGAAAACCTCCAATGCCCGAACGAAATCCGCGCGCTCGGCGCCCGGGGGCAGCGAGGTGGGCGCTCGGTGACTGTAGGAGTGGTGGGCGACCTCGTGCCCGCGATCGACGATCGCGGCGGCCAGCCCCGGACGCTGCTCCGCGACCCAGCCGGGCACGAAGAACGTCGCGGGCACGGCCAACTCGTCGAGCAGGTCGAGGATCCGTGGCACGCCGACATCGGGCCCATAGGACTGGTGCGACATCACCATCGGGTGCTCGGCGTAGCGCCCGCCCTCGGCGAGGATCGGCGTCTCGGCGTCGACGTCGAAGGTCAGGGTCGCCACGGCGGCCGCGCCACGGGTCCAGGAGGTCATCGGCGTGCGCGCCAGGCCGCGGCAGTGTCCAGGTTCGCCATGGGGTGCAGCATCTCACGGTCGAACGCGGCGAGCGGAGCCCCGGTCTCGACCCGGCGGGGCAGGTCGGGGTTGGCCAGCGCGCCGGTGCCGAGCGAGAGCAGATCCGCGTGCCCGCCGGTGAGGACGTCGGCCGCCTGGGGCAGCGCGTGCATGCCGCCGTTGGCGACGACCGGCTTACCGGTCACCTCGCGGGCGAGCTGGGTGATCGTCGAGCCGCCCGCCAGCCGCGCGGTCTCCAGGAAGTCGCGGCCCTCGCTGGCGATGTGCAGGTAGCTCGCGTCGGCCAGCGCGTCGAAGATCACACGCGCGTCGTCCGCGCCGCCGGGCCAGCGGTAGGCGAAGTCGTTGACCTTAGTCTGCGACAGCCGCATTCCCACCGGCAGGTCGCCGACGGCCTCGCGCACCGCGTCCAGCACGCGCACGTGCAGCCGGATCCGGTTCGCCACCGGGCCGCCGTACTCGTCGGTGCGCAGATTGGTGTAGTCGGTGAGGAACTGGTCGAGCAGGTAGCCGTTGGCGCCGTGGATCTCGACGCCGTCGAACCCGGCGGCCCTGGCCCGGGTGGCCGCGGCGGCGAATCCGGCGATCACCTCGTCGATATCCCGGGCGGTCATCTCCGCGGGCGCGCTCCACGCGCCGCCGACGCCGCCGTAGTCGGCCATCATCCGTCCCGGCGGCGCCACGGCCGACGGACCGATCGTCCCGACGCCGTAGGAGTTGCCCTGGGAGATGGCGCCCGCGTGCATCAGCTGGGCGACGATCGGCACGCCCTCGGCGTGCACCGCGTCCACCACCGTCCGCCACCCGGCGACATGGCCCTCGGTGACCAGACCGGGCTGGCCGAAGTAGCCCTGGCTGTGCGCGGCGTCGGGGTAGATGCCCTCGGTGGTGATCAGGCCGAAGCCGCCTGCGGCGAATTCGCGGTAGTACCCGGCCATCTGCGCGGTCGGGGTGCCGTCGGGCTGGGCCGAGATCCGGGTCATCGGGGCGACGGTGAAGCGGTTGCGCAGCCGCAGGGGTCCGAGATCGAACGGGGCGAGGGCGGGGTGGGCGAGGTCGGTGGTGGTCATCGGTTCTTCTCCTCGGTGGTCAGGACGGTCAGCGACAGCGGGCTCGGGCCCGCCCCGTTGATGACGTTGTGGTCCTGCGGGCAGGACGAGACGACGACGAGACACGGCAGCTCGGCGCGCAAGGTGATGGCGTCGCCGGGCCGCGTCGCGGCGGTCAGCCACGACAGCTCGCCGTCGGCGCCGACGGGGATGCGCATGAACACGTTGATGGGCTGCGGGATATGGGACGGCGCCGGATACCCGCGTTCGGCCAGCGCGTCGGTCAGGTTCTGCGCACAGCTGGCGTGGTCCGGATCCCCGTAGGCCGCATAGCGTTGCGGGTCGCAGGCGGCGATCAGCATGTCGTGAATGCCGGGGGAGGTGTCGGCGAGGTAGGTGAGGATCGGGCGGCGCCGGTTGGTCACGAATGCCTCGCCCAGCGCCGGGAACAGGCGGCTGGTGTGGGTACGGGTGTGCGCGGCGCTGTGGTGTTCGGCGAGGTCGTCGGCGTGGTAGGCGAACACGTCACCGACCTGCCCGCCGGCGACATCGGTGATCCGCAGGCGATCTCCGGGGCGCAGGAGCACCGACCTGGCCTGCCTGGCGGGCACGAGGACCGGCTCCGGGTGGCTCAACGTTGTCATGCCGTTCAGTCAACCGGTGCGCGGGACCCGAGCGCCATGGAGATGTCGACACTCTCTTGTGTTCGAGGTGGATGTTTCACTATGTCACGAGGGCTTGGGGTGCGATAGCGTGCGATGGTCCGTTCGGTCGACGCACAGGAAGTGCCCATGATCACTGCCCTCGCCACGGCACACGCCATCGCGACCGGCGACACGACCTCTTCGGCGGTCGTCTCCTCGGCGATAGACGTTGCGCGGCAGCCTGATTCGGCCACGACGCTGGTGACCGTCACCGCTGAACGCGCCCGTCTCCAGGCCGCGGTCGGCGATCGCCGGGCGGCACGGGGCCTTCGGCGCAGTGTCCTCGACGGTGTGCCGATCGTGTGGAAGGACCTGTTCGATCTCCAGGGCACGGTCACGACGTGCGGTTCTGCCAGCCACCAGTACGACGAACCCGCCGCCGTCGACAGCCTGCTCGTGCGCCGGGCCCACGATCGGGGCCTGGTCACCCTCGGCAAGACCACCCTCAGCGAGTTCGCCTTCTCCGGCCTCGGCGTCAACACCCGCTTCGGCACCCCCACCAACCCCGTGGCCCCCGATCTGATCCCCGGCGGATCCTCGTCGGGGTCGGCCGTCGCCGTCGCCCGTGGCCTGGTCCCGCTGGCGGTCGGCACCGACACCTCGGGCTCCGTGCGCATCCCCGCCGCCCTCTGCGGAGTCCTCGGATTCCGCGCCAGCCCAGGGCGATACGGGCCGCACGACTTCGCGCCTCTGTCGCCGACTCTCGACAGCGTCGGTCTCTTCGCCACCACCGTCACCGACATCGCCGCCCTCGACGGCCTACTGCTTCCATCAGGTTCCACGCCGTCCCTCCGGTCGGCGCCCGTCGGCCAGGGGTTCGAGGGCCGGACAACGGACCGGGAGCGTATCGCCGCTCATGGGTTCGAATCCCTCGGCACGACAGCGGGGTTCGCCGCCGCGCGCCCGCTGCCACCCCGGTTCGTCGTCCCGACCGGCGAATGGACCGACGACCTCGCGGCCCCGATCGCCGAGAACTTCGCCCGCACCGTCGCGCACCTGCGGGCCGCGGGAGCGGCCGTCGAGGTCCGCGCGCTCGCGTCCCTCGTGACCGCACAGCGACTGCTGGACGACCACGGCACGATCGTCGGCGCCGAGGCCCACCGCCTGCACGGCCACCGGCTTCGCTCGACGATGCCGATCGAACCGGCCACCCGCCGCCGTCTGGAAGCCAACGCCCACACGGCGACCACCATCGCCCCGGTGTACGCCGCGCTGCCCGGCCTGCGCGCCGACTTCGCCGCCGAACTCGGCGCCGCGACTCTCCTCTGCCCGACGATCCGCCGCCTGCCACCGCCGATCACCGACCTGCTCGCCGACCCGGATGCCTACGACACCGCCAACGCGACGATCCTGCGCACCACGATGCTGCTGAGCTACCTCGGCAGCTGCGGCATCAGCCTGCCCACCCCGTCCCGCCACCCGGGACACTCCGTCCTGCTCTCCAGACACGGCGGCGCCGACGGCGCGCTGCTGGCGGACGCCCTGTGGACCGAACGAGTCATGCACCGGCACCAGGATCACTAGCGGCCGAACGAGTCGCGCACCTGCCTCGGGATCACCAGCGACCGAATCCTCGGTGGCGCAGTGGGGACCGCGGGTCGGTGGCTTGCCTGTGCAGGGGTCGGCGCCGGTCCGGCGCACCGGGAACCGTGGGATTCGCGCCGGGGTGCGGTCGCGGCCGTACTCTCGAACGGATGCGTGTGGACGGGCCGCGGGTGGGTCCGGGTGAGTGGAGGAGGGCGGGCGTGAGGGTGCGCGACGGCGAGATCGATCGCCCGCTGTCACCGTCGGAGCGCTGGTTCTGGCTGGTCGATCAGCTGTCCCCGGCCAATTGCGTGGTCCGGCTGCGGGTGCGCGGCCCGATCGGCGGGTATCGCCTGGAGGACGCCGCGGCGGCGGTGGTCGCCGAATTCCCGTTGCTGCGGGTGGTCGTCGCGGACGGGCCCCGGTTCGTGCCCGCCGCCGACCCACATCTGCCGGTGCTGCATCGCATCGTCGGCGATCCGGACGAGTGGCGCACCGTCTTCGACGAGCAGCTCGCCACCCCGGTCGATCTCGCGACCGCGCCCGGCAGGCTCATCGATCTGGCCTGGCGCCCGGGTACGTCCGACGAGCTGCACGACCTGATCCTGGTCTTCTCGCATGTCCTCGTCGACGGCCGTTCGATGGCCTCGCTCGGCTCCCGCATCCTCGCCGTCGCCTTCGGCGCGCCCGCGTCCGAGATCGTCCGGCCCCCGATCCCGGCCGCCGACGACCTGATCCCACCCGCGCACACCGGCCTGCTGCGGTGCCTGCGCACGAACCTCTCCGGCCAGCTCACCGCGACTCTGCGGCGCACCGTCGGCCTGCCCGGCACCCCGCCGCCGCTGCCCGCCCGGCGCACCCGTACCGTGCTGCGCACCCTCGAGGGCGACGAGCTGGCCGCGCTGCGCACCCGCTGTCATCGCGCGGACGTCACCGTCAACGCCGCGCTGACCGCCGCGCTGGCCCAAGCGCTGGGCGAGCTGAATCGCCCCCGTGGCTCCGGCATGGCCGCCATCGGCATCCCGGTCGACGTGCGGTCGCGCCTGCGTCCGCCGCCCGCCGACGACGAACCGGGCATGTTCACCGCCGTGGTCCCCACCTTCATCCCCTTCGGCCCGGAAAGCTCCCTCTGGGACGCGGCCCGCACCGCCAAAGCTCACCTGGCTCAGCGCCTGGACCGCCATGCCGACCTCACCGCGCTGGCCGCGATTCGCTACGGGTGCCCGCGCTCGCTCGAATCAGGCAGGCGCGCAGTCGAACTCGTCGACCGTCGCGCGCCATGGAACGTCACCCTGAGCAACCTCGGTCACCTCACCACCCCCGAAACCCCAGAGCCCCTGCCCATCACGGCCCTCACCGTCGCGGGCACCAACTCCTGCGCCAGCGCCCTCACCGTCGCCGTGGCGACCCTGCACACCACCATGTCGATCACCTTCTGCTACGTCGACACGATGCTCGCGCGCTCCACCATCGAATCCCTCGCCGACCACACCCTCGCCGCCGTCACCCGCTGACACGCGGCGGAGCTAGCCGAGGTGGGCGCGCAGCCGGTCGCGGAGGGCGGCGCGGTCGGGTTTGTTGGTGCGGCCGCTGACCGGGATCTTGTCGACGATCACGATGTCGTCCGGAACGGCCGTGGTGTCGATGATCTGGGGCAGGCGGGTGCGCAGCAACGCCGAGATGTCGCCCGCGTCCGGGTCGGCGACCACGGCGAGGACGATACGTTCATCACCGATCTCGTCGGGCAGGCCGACCATGATCGCCTCGCGGACCCCGGCGATCGCGGTGATCACCGGCTCGTACAAGCCCGGGTAGATATTGGTCTTGCCGCGGATCATCATGTCCTTCTTGCGGCCGGTGAGCACGAGCTGCTCGCCGTCCCAGCGCGCCAGGTCGCCGGTGGCGACCTCGGTGAGCGGCTCGTCGCCGAGATAGCCGCGGCACAGATTCGGGCCTGCCAGGACGAGTTCACCGTCCGCGGCGATGCGCGCCCGCACGCCGGGGACGGGGGCGCCGAGCAGATCGCCCTCGTGGGCGAGCTTGGCGACGTCGTTGGTGACGGCGACCGGCAAGATCTCCGTCATCCCGTAGATGGCGAGGAACTCGGTGCTGGGCAAGGATTTCCGCGCCCGCCGCAGCAGCGCCGAGGTGACGGGTGCCCCACCGAGGGCGACCTGGCGCAGGTTCGTCGGTGCGGTGATCTCGCCCGCCTCGAGCGCGTCGAGCGCGACGGCCAGGTCGGCGGGGGTGTAGAAGGCGTGGGTGGCGCTGCGCAGCTGGTGGGTGAACCGCACCGGGTCGATGTGGGTGCCGAAGCGTGGATACGGCGTCATCGCCCAGCGCGCGCCCGCCATCAGCGCGGGCAGCCCCATCATCAGCTGCTCGGTGTGCAGGAACGCGCCGGGGGCCAGACTCGTCCGCCCGCCCATCGCCGCCAGCCCGGCGCCGAGCGAAGCACGGGTGTGTACAACGGCTTTCGGGTCATCGGTGGTCCCGGAGGTGAACACGATCAGCGCGGCCGCCTCGGGATCGGGGGGCGCCGCGGCGGGCCCGGCCGCCTTACCGGTGAAGCGGCGCAGGGGAATCGAGCCTGCGGGCACGCCGGGCAGCCACGCGCCGCTGTGGATGTGCCGCACGTCCAGCGCACCGAAGCGCGGCAGGCTCAGCCCCCGCCGACGCCCGAAGCCGGCGAGCGGGCCACTCACCGCGTACAGCAGCGATTCTGTTGCCGCCCAGGTCGGTTCGACCAGGGCCACCCGCTGGGCGAACAGCTCGGGCCCGATGCCCGGGTCGACGAACACGATGGTGCCGCCCGCGGCGATCACGCCGAAGATCAAGGTCACCGAGGCCACGCTCGGGCGGATCGAGAACAGCATCCGGTCGCCGGGCGCGAACCCGGTCGCGCCCAGATTGGCCGCGACCCGATCGACGCTGTCGACGAGCTCGCGATAGGTCAGCGCGCGCTGACCGACCGTGCCGAGGGCCGAGGCGTCGGGAATGCGATCGGCCTGCATCGCCAGGTGAGCGAGGAAATCGGCGGTCATCGGATATCGACGATGTCGGGCCGGTAGCGGTGGTCGGCGTACCAGGCCAGTGTCTTGCGGATGCCCCACGCGCGCACCCGCCGGTTCGAGCCGTACACCCGCACGTCACGGCGCAATCCGTAGTCGGTGGTGATCGTGCGCACGGCATTGACCAGCGCCCGGTCCTCGTGCAGGTCCTCGATGGCGGTGCGCGGGAATCCGCCTGCGGCCGTGTACAACTCGGCCGTGATCGCCATATTGCAGCCGGGCGTCATCACGTACGGGCCCAGATACTTCGGGTCGCGATTGCCCGAGCGCACCTTCCCGAAGGCCGAGGCCACCTCGAGTGCGACCCGGATGATCGTGCGGTCCCGCCACGACACCCCTTCGTCGGTCCGGGGAATCAGCTGCCCGCTGATCAGTCGCAGCCCCGCGTCGAACCCGGCGTTGATCCGCTGGGTCCAGTCGGGCGCGGGCAGGCAATCGGCGTCGGTCCGGGCGAGCCGGGTCGCGCCCCGCGCGATCGCGTACCGCATCCCGGTGTCGGCGGCGGCGCCGGTGCCCTTCTGCGCTTCGCTGATCACCTCGATCGCGGGAACCGGATGCGCGGCCGCGAACGCCCGCACGATGTCGGCGGTGCCGTCGGCCGAATTGTTGTCGACCACGACCACGCGGAAGTCGGTATCACGTTGCGCGGCAACGGCGGTCAGCGTCGCGTCGATCCCGCGCGCTTCGTCGAAGGCGGGGATCACGACCCACAGCCCGCTCACCGCCGCGCCACCAACCGGTCGAGACCACCGATCTCGGTGACCCAGTCGTAAAAGCGATCCAGCCCCTCCGCGAACGGCACGGTCGGCCGGTAGCCGAGTTCGCCCTCGGCGCGCGAGAGATCATAGGTCGCCGACCGGGTGACCAGCGCGACCGCGTAGCGCGACAGCGGGGGAGTCCACCGCCGCGCGACCGCCGGAATCCGCCACACCGTCTCGATCGCCGCCAGCGCCCCGCCGAGTACCGGCGCGGGCACGACCACGCTCGGCGCGGACAACCCGAACCGCCGCGCCACCGCGGCCATCGTCGGCCACACCGCCACCGGCTCGGCATCGGCGACGAAATAGGCGCGCCCGCCGACCTTCTCGGCCGCGAGCGCCAGCTCCACCGCCTGCACCAGATGATCGATGTAGCACAGCGACGCGCGCACCTCGCGGCCGCCGGACAGGTCGGGCAGGCGTCCCGCCCGCAATTTCGCCAGGATCTGCACGATCGGCCCGTGTCGATCCCCGGGCCCCCAGACGGCGCGTGGCCGCAGCGAGCACGTCGTGAAGGTCGGCGTATCGGCCGCCAGCACCAGCTGTTCGGCGACCGCCTTGGTCTCGCAGTAGCTGTTGAGGAATCGCGCCGGGTACGGCACCGACTCGTCGATCCCCAGCTGATCACCGCCGTCGGGCGCCATCAGCGCGCTGGGACTGCCGATGAACACGAAGCGCTCGACTCCGGCCGCGGCGGCCTCCTGCATCAGCCGATCGGTCCCGGCGACATTGACCGCGAAGAACTCCGCGGGCCGCCCGAACTCACCGAGCAGCGCCGCGGCGTGCACGACGGCCGTCACCCCGGAGACCGCGCGGGCCAGCGCCGCCGTGTCGGCGAGATCGGCCACCGCCACCTCGGCGCCCGCCGGGGCCGTGGCGGGGTCGCGGACCATCGCCCTGACCGCGACGCCGCGCGCCAGCAGGCCGCGCACGATCGCCCCGCCGACGAACCCGCTCGCCCCCGTCACCAGCACAGTCATCGCGTCACCCTACGACGTGGACCCGGCCCGACCGCCGGGGCGCACCGGTCCCGGCGGTCGCGCGCCGCTGCCCACGCCGATTCACCGATCGGCCTCGCCCAGTGTCTTCCACCAGGTCGCACCGAGCAGCATCGTCATCGCGGCGGCCCGGCCGGGCCCGATCCCGTGCTCGGCGGCCACCCGCCGCGCGGCTGGGATCTGGGCGAGGTGCGCGCCGACGCTGAGCGCCAGATCGATCCAGAACGCCAGCTTCGCCAGGCGGGAACGGAACGGCCGCACGATCCCGAGGATCACGTAGGCCCAGCCGAGCACCGGCACCGCCCGCAGGGCGAACACTGTCGTTGCGCTCGGGGCGCTCGCCGTCGCCGCGCGATGGCGCGCCTGAGTCTGCTGCGGTGCCGTCACCGTCCACCTCTCCTTGTTCGCGTTCGCTGTCGACGCGGCGTGTGTGGTCATCACCGCACCCCGGGCCCGCGGTAGGTCACCGCGGCTGCCGTCGGTCCGCCGTCGGCGGCCACGAACAGCAGCGGCTGATCGGTGCGTCCGGCCTCGCGGGCCGCCACGTAGGCGGCCGTGAGCGCGGAAGTGTGCGCGTCACCGGCGAAGTCGTCGGTCACCAGCGCGGCGACGCCGAGTTCGGCGGCCAGTGCCGTGGCGAATTCGGGCGTCGGCTTGCCGCACACGAGGACCACGCGCTCGGCCTCGATGTCGTCGGCAGCCAATGCTTCCCGGGCCGCCGCGGTCGCGTGCTCGACGAGTTCCGCTGTGCCGGTATCGAGGTCGACGGTCAATGCCGACCGTCCGGTGGCGCCCATCGCCGAGAGCGTCACGTAGCCCTGCGGATCGGGCAGCGCGTCACCGGCACTCACGTGCACGCCGCCGAAACCGATGGCGGTGGCGGAATTCTCGAGCACCAGTGCCGCCCCGACCGGCTCGAACGGGAAGTCCGCGTCGGCGCGCATCGACGGATGCGCGTCGCCGGAGACGACGACCACGTGCCCGGCGGGCAGGTCGGCCAGCAGCGACGCGGCCACGCCGACCGCGTTGACCAGGCCGCAGGCGCCGTTCATCAGGTCGAACGACAGGCAGGGCACGTCGCCGGGCCGGTACTCGAGGCCGATGCCCGCCGCCTGCTGGATGAGCGCGGCCACCGCCGGTTCGACGAGGTTCGCGTCGCGGTAGACCCCGACGTTGATCAACGCGTCGACCTGGTCCGGCGGACAGCCCGCACCGGTCAGCGCGGCCCGCGCGGCGGCGGCCGCCTGACCCACCGAGCTGACGCCACCGGTCTGCGTGACGGCCGAAGAAATGATGATTCCCATACTGTCCTATACCCGCAGATCGCCGATTGTCACCGACAAGAACCCGGCGACCACGCCCGACGCGGCGGGCACCAGCAGCACTTTGGACCCCGGCGCGATCCGGCCCTGCCGTAGTGCGTCGTGCAGCACCACGAAGTGCGAGGTCGAGGCGGTGTTGCCGTAGCGATCCAGCACCGCCAGCTTCGGCGGCATCGGTGAGTCGAACTCGCGCTCGGCGATCTTGTCGATCAATTCCACGGCGGGACCGCTGAATTGATGATGGATCAGATAGTCGTAGCCCTCGGCGGCGAAGTCGGAACCACGGGCGGCCAGGAACTCGCGCTGCCGCGAAGTCCACAGCAGATACCGCGACTCGTTGTGCATCGCGCGATTATCGGTGTAGAGCGCGACGCCGGGGCCCTGATCGCTCGGCATGCCCAGGCACAGTTTCGCGAAGGCGGCGCTGGTGTTGAGCTCCACGTAGTCCAGGCCGGGGCCGTCGGTGGCGTCGAGGACCACGGCCGCGCCCGCGTCGCCGACGGTCAGCGAGGCGAACTGCGGGTCGTACTTCTGCGAGATCTCGCGCACCGCGGTATCGGAGATCGGGGTGATGCACTCGCCGGAGACCACCAGGCCCCTGCGGACCGCGCCGGAGCGAATCATCCGGTCCAGCAGCAGGACTCCGGTCATCATCCCGGCGCAGGCGTTGGACACGTCGAAGTGGATCGCCCGGTTCGCCCCCAGCGCGGTGCGCAGCATCAGCGCGAACGACGGCTCGAGGCAGAAGTCCTCGCCCCGGGTGCGGGTGATCGAGCAGGAGATGATCACCTCCAGCTCGGCGGCCTCGTAGCGGGAGTTCGCCAGCGCCTCGCGCGCGGCGGCCAGCGCGATGCTGAACGAGTCCTCCGGCCTGCCCTGCGCGTCGACGCCGCGCACCCGCCGCGCCGCCACCCCGCTGACCTTCTCCAGATCCAGCGGCGCGTCGATGGCCAGCCGGCTCATCAGCTCCGCCGTGGTCACCTCGCGGGCGGGCAGATACGCGCCGACGGCCTCGATTGTGGATTTCACCATGTGCTTGTTCACTTCCGAATATCGCGCGATGCACAGTCCTCCATCAGCGCATCTCGCCGATCCTAGTCACAGACCTTCACTATTCGGTCTCGCTCAACTAGATTGTGCCGGGGTGTGGAGTGCTGCCCGACGCCATGAACTCACCCTACTCGCCGCAGGTCAGCCCTGGTTGCCCGGCGTATTGCTGCTGGGCCGGGTCGCGCGCCCGATTCGCAAGGTCCCCAAACTCGGCTGGTTCGTTGCCGATCCGCTGGTCGCACGCCAGATCTACAACGACAGCACGCACTTCAGCATCGTCTCCGAGGGCGCCGCCGGGCACTGGTGGGCGCAGGTCATCGGCGACTGGGTCGAGGACCTGTTCGAAGGTCCGGGTCACACCGAGCTGCGGACCACGGTGCGAGACCTGTTCACCCTGACCCACACCGACGCGCTCGTGGCGCGCGTCATCGGCCCTGACCTGCGGGATCTGCGTGATCGGCTGGCCGAGGGTGAGACCGTCGACATCGCCGCGCGCGCCCAGATCCTGGTCGGCCGCAGCGTGTCCGACCTGGTCGGCATGCGCCCCGAGGACATCGCCGCGGCCATCGGCGGCGATCCCACCGACGACCTCGACGCGCTGTTCCTGCGGCTGTTCCACCATGTGGAGGAGCTGGTCAACCTGGGTTTCGGCACCATGGCCTCGACCACGCTCGACCCCGTCGCGGTGGCGCGGGCGAAGGAGCTGGCCGGGCAGCTGGCTGTCAATGTCCCTACCGCCTACGCGCGCGCCGATCCCGACACCACGCTGGGGCGCTGTCGCGAACTCGGCCTCGACGTCGAGCACGCGGCCGGGCTGGCCATCCTGATGGCGGTGGCCGGCACCGACACCCTGGCCAGCGCCATGACCAGGATGGTCGCGATCATGCACGACACCGGCGAGCACCGGGCCCTGCTCGCCGCGCCGCACCGGCTGCCCGACGCGGTGCGCGAGACCCTGCGGGTGACCAGCCCGGCCTACCTGGTCGGGCGCTCGGTCACCGCCGACGTGCGCGTGGCGGACCGGGACCTGCGGGCGGGCGAGCACGTCAAGATCCTCACCTGGACCATCAACAACGCGGTCGGTGAGTTCAGCGTGCACCGCGACTACGTGTCCGAGACCCGGCAGCTCTGGTTCGGCGGCGGCCGCCATCTGTGCCTGGGTGCCCAGCTCGTGCACTCCGAGCTGACCGCGCTGCTCGAGGCGCTGACCGCGGCGGGCAGGCCGTGGGAGATCGTCGAGCGCCGCTACCGGCGCAAGGTGTTCATCCCCACCTACGAGACGCTGCGCATCCGGCTGGCGGGCTGAGCACAGCACGAAGGCCCCGTCGGTGGACGGGGCCTTCGCGGTGGCTACTACTGGTTTTCCGGGGCGTTGATCCGGTTGCTGAAGCCGATACCGATCACGATCGCGGCGGGCACGCCGGTGATCACCAGACCGGCCGCGGCGCCCAGCGGGATGCCGACCGCGCCACCGGCGAGGCAGCCGGCGATGCCGGTCGCGCCACCGAGCGCCAGCACCGGGATGCCCAGGATCAGGCCGCCCGCGGCGCCGATCGCGCAGCCCGCGACGCCACCGACGAGGGTGCCGACCAGGGTGCCGATGGCGGTGACGATGCCGAACTGGGTGGCGGCGGCGCTCACCGCGTCGTCGAAGGCGTCCTGGCGGACGACGTCCTTGAGCAGGGTGGACGGGCGGGCCGAGGCCGCCTCGGTGCGCGGGGTGAGCACGGCGCGGGTGCCGTCGATGGCGGCGTCGATCGGGTACTCGAGGTCGTTGAGCGTGTAGGCGAGCGGGAACCCGACGACGACGTTGCCCTGCCCGTCACGGACCTGGAACTGGCCGTTCTCGCTGGCCAGCGAGCCCGCGTCGGTTTCGACGACGACCGAGTCGCCCTCGATGCCGGTCTTCCAGTTGATGCCGGGCAGCACCTGGTTCACGCCCTGGCTCACGCCGTCGAGGAAGGCGGGAATCGGCGCCGGGGCCGGGGCCGGGGCGGCGTGCGAGGTGCCGGTGGCGATACCGAGCGCGGCGATGACAAGTGCGGAGGTTGCGGCAACCTTGCTGAGCTTCATGAATGCAGTCTTTCCCTCAATGGCAATGCTCCCGGGGGAGCGCAGGCCCTCGATCGAGCACCCATGAACAAGTGTCCAACTCAATGTTGCTGAGATGTAACTTAAAATGTCATAAGAACACAAAACGGACAGTGATCTGCGCCATTGCGTTCGAATGTCATTTGCCGCGTGGAACTTTCACCCCCGAATTCGCCATCGTGATCTGAAACACGTCAGGGTCGTCCCTGGTCGGCCACTGCCGGGACGAGCCGGAGCCGCCGCGACAGATCCGACGCGAAGACCTGCTCGGGATCGGCCGCGTCCCGCACCCGCCGCCATTCGTCCAGCCGCGGATACATCGCCGCGATCGTCTCCGGAGCGGTCCGCGAGTCCTTGGCGAAGTACAGCCGCCCGCCCGCGACCAGCACCCGCTCGTCGAGCTCACGGCAGAAGCGGTCCAGGCCGGCCGTGATGGGGAAGTCCAAGCTCAGCATGTATCCGGGGTGTGGCCAGGACAGCGGCGCCGGGTTGCTCGGGCCCATCCGCTTGAAGACGTTGAGGAACGAGTGGTGCCCCGACTCGGCGATGGCCTGCACCGCGCGGGCCAGGTGCCGCTCGGCGCCGAACGGCATCGAGAACTGGTATTGCAGGAACCCGCGCCTGCCGTAGGCGCGATTCCATTCACCGAGCAGATCCAGCGGGTGATAGAACTGCGTCTGTTCACCATCCCGTTCGGAAAGATATCGGGCACGGTGAACAATTGCGGCGCATCGAAAGTCAACGGTTTGCTACGCAGTTTCATCGGCAGCTGGTCCACGGTTGCGAGCGAACCGCGGCTGAACCCGGCCCGACCGAGTTTCGCGCCGGTGGAAATGGTGTCGGGCACCGACATCGAATAGTCGTAGCCGTCGTCGGACCCGCCGGTCAGCAGCGCCATCGTCTCGTCGAGATCGCGGGTGCGGTCGTTGTCGACGAAGAAGTACGCGGTCTCGGTGTGCTTCAAGCGGATTCGGGCACCGGTCACGATGCCGGTCAGCCCCATCCCGCCGACGGTCGCCCAGAACAGCTCGGACTCGGGGCCCTGCGGGGTCAGTGTCCGCACCGAACCGTCGGCGGTGAGCAGATCCAGCGACACCACGTGGTTGCCGAAGCTGCCCTGCGAATGATGGTTCTTGCCATGGATATCCGACCCGATGGCGCCACCGACCGTCACCTGCCGGGTGCCGGGCAGCACCGGGACCCACAGTCCGTACGGCAGCGCGCGCCGCATCAGGGCATCCAGGCTGACCCCGGCGTCGACGTCGGCGATCCCGCTGTCGGGGTCGATGTGGTGGATGCGGTCGAGCGCGGTCATGTCCACGACCAGTCCGCCGCCGTTCTGCGCCGGATCGCCGTAGCTGCGGCCCAGTCCGCGCGCGATCACCCCGCGCGGGCCCGCCGTGCGCACCCGCTCGGCGATCACGCCGATGTCAGGCGTGCGCAATACCTCGGCGACGGTCGGCGCGGTGCGCCCCCACCCGCTCAGGCTGCGCCGTTGGGTCTCGGGAATCCCCTGTGTGAAAGTCACGGGAGCACACGTTGAGTCGTGTTGCTGAGGGCAGCCTGAGGCGTCAGCGTGTGGTCAGGGTGCCGTTCTCGACGGCGGTGACGCGGGTGCAGGTGGCGTCGAGGAGCGGACGGTCGTGGCTGATCAGGAGCACGCCGAGGGTGTCGGCGGCTTTCGTCATGATCAGCCGGATGATCGTGGCGGTGGTGGCGGCGTCGAGCATGGCGGTGGCCTCGTCGAGGACGAGATAGCGGGGGCGCTGGGTGAGCGCCCTGGCGACGCAGGCGCGTTGGAGCTGACCGTCGCTGAGGGCGTGCGGGCGGCGGCCGAGCAGGTCCGGAGTCAGGCCGACCGCGGCGGCGACCGCGGTGAGATCGGGCGCGGGGAGGCGGCGGATCGTGGCCGGTTCGGCGATGATCCGGGCCAGGGTGAAGTGGGGATTGGTGGCGGCGCGCGGTGATTGGAAGACCATCGCGATCGCCCCGCGCCGCGCGTGTGGCGGCTCGCCGTCGACGGTGACCGTGCCCGCGCGCGGCGGGAGCAGTCCGGCCAGGGTCTTGGCCAGGGTGGTCTTGCCCGAGCCCGAATCGCCGGTGATCCCGACGATCTCGCCCGGCGCGACCCGTAGGTCGACCCCGCGGACCACGGGCTCCTCGGCTCGGTAGCCCACGGTGAGGGCGTCGGCGATCAGCATCGGGACCTCGGTCGGCGGATCATGCGCTCGCCCTCGCGAACCAGCGCGGTGGGCCCGCCCGCGTAGGGGCAGGTCTCGGACAGGTTGGTCAGCGCGAGCGGCGGATGCGGCAGGGGGCGCAACCCGCGTTCGGGCAGGGCCGCGAGCAGATCGCCGGTGTAGTCGTGCCACGGATCGTCGAGAACCTCCCGCCCGGGGCCGACCTCCATCAGGCGCGAGGCGTACATGATCGCGACGGTGTCGGCGATGCCCGCGCGCAGCAGATGCCCCAGATCGTGGGTGATGAGCAGGACCGCGGCGCCCTGATCAGCGCACTCGCGCAGCAACTGGCCGATCTGGTCGGTGCGCGCCCGGTCCAGTCCGGCGGTCGGTTCGTCGGCCACGATGACCTCCGGATCGCCGGCCAGAGCCGCCGCCACCGCCGCCCGCTGGGCCATCCCGCCCGAGAGTTCGTGCGGGTACAGCGACAGCGCCGAGGACTCGAGCCCGGCGCGCTCGACCAAGGCGGCGGGGGTGTGGTCGGTGCCCAGCGCGGCGATCGCCTCGGCGAGCTGGGAACCGATCGTGCGCACCGGCGTGAAGTGCGTCCCCGGCGACTGCGGGATCAGGGCGATGTGGCGTCCACGGTAGGAGTGCTCGCGGCGGCGAGGGCGTCGCAAGGCCCGGTGGGCCGGGGTCGCGGCGCCGAGTCCGGCGCGTGGCGGGCGGGCTCCGGTTCGCGGGTTCTCCTCGTCGAGCAGGTCGACGGTCCGGTCACCCAGATCCAGGCGTACTGCCCCGTCCGTGCGCGCCGTCGGCGGCAGCACGCCGACCACAGCGGCGGCGACGATCGACTTACCGCAGCCGGACTCGCCTGCCAGCGCGGTCACCGTTCCCGACGCCACCTCCAGCGACACCTCGGTGGCCGCGTGCACGACATCCTTGCCGCGCAGGGGAATCCGCACGGTGAGCGCGTCGATCGACAGTCCGGTCACCGGGGCATCCTCGCGGGTTTCGGCGGGAGCAGTACCCCGCGCAGTGCCGAGCCCGCGATGGCGACGGCGACCGTGGTCAGCACCAGGAAGCCGGCGGGGAAGACCAGCGTCCACCACCCGCCGAGCAGCAGGGAGGCGCGCGCTTCCTCGAGCAAGGTGCCGAGGCTCGGTTCGTGCGGCGGCAGTCCGAAACCGAGGAACGACAGCGTCGACTCGTGCCAGATCGCGTGCGGCAGCAGCAGGACCACCGCGATCAGTGCCTGCGGGGCGACCGCGGGCAGCAGATGCCGGGTGAGCAGATGGGTCCGTCCGGCTCCGGCGAGCACCGCCGCCGCCACGTACTCGCGTTCGCGCAGACTCAGGCTCTCCGCGCGCACGATCCGCGCGACCTGCACCCAGTGCGTGAGTCCGATCGACAGCACCACCGCCGCCGCGTTCCCGCGGAACAGCGCCACGATGACGATCCCCAGCAGCAGGTGCGGCAGCGCGTTCGCGGTGTCGGCCAGCCGCATCACCGCCCGATCGATCCGCCCGCCCGCCAGCGCCGAGACCGCGCCGACGCCGACCCCGATCACCGTCGACACCGCCGCCGCGCACGCCGCGACCACCAGCGAGGTGCGCAATGCCGCCGCGATCCGGACGAACAGCGGCCTGCCCGCCGCGTCGGTGCCGAACCACGCCCGCGCCGACGGCGCCTGGCGGGCGGCGGCGAAATCGGTGAGCCGGTCGTCGACACCGGCCACCCACGGCACCAGCACCGCGTACAGCACCACGGCGGCCAGCACGGCCAGCGCGAGGAACAGTCGCCGCCGCTCAGCCATCGGCCCGCACCCGCGGATCGAGCACGACCACGGCGATGTCGGCCAGCAGCGAACCGAGCATGACCGCGCAGGTGGTGCCGACGGTGAGGATCGCCAGCAGGGCCATGTCCAGGTCCTTCGCCGACTGCACGAACGCCCCGGCGACGCCGGGCCAGGAGAAGATCTCCTCGACCAGCACCGCGCCGACCACGACCTCCGGCAGCCGCACACCCAGGATGGTCACGAACGGGGCCAGCGAGGTCGGCAGGATATGCCTGCGGGTGATCGTCGTGGCGTCGATGCCGCGCGTGGCCGCGCCGACCACGAAATCCTCACTCCGGTTGCCCGACACCGACTCCCGCACGGCCAGCAACAGCCAGGGCACCTGCGACAGCGCCAGCGCGGACGCGGGCAGCACGAGATGCCGTGCCACCTGGGCGAATCCGGGGTCGGCGCCCGCGTCGGTCAGCCCGGCCGGTGGCAGCCAGCCGAGGCCGACCGCGAACACCGCGATCGCCGCCAGCGACACCACGAACGGTGGCAGCCCCTGCAGGACCACACACGCGGCGGCGACCCCGCGGTCGACGAGCCCGCCGCGACGCATGCCCGCCCATACCCCCGCACCGAGCGCGACCACCACGGCCGCGGTCATCGCCACGATCACCAGCAGTACCGTCCACGGAATGCGCTGGGCCAGTAGCTCGCTCACCGGCTGGGCGAAACCGCGCGAGACGCCGAGGTCGCCGCCGAGCAGGTCGGTGACCCATCGCCAGTAGAGCTGATACCAGGGCGCGTCCACGCCGAGCTGGTCCGCGAGCAGGGTCTTGTCGGCGGCGCTGGTCGATTCGTAGCGCGCGCCGAGATAGCCGACCAGCGGATCGAACGGTGACACCGCCGCGGCCGCGAACAGCCCGGCCGACACCGCGACGAGCACCGGAATCAGCGCCACCAACCGCCGGCCCGCCATCGCGCCGATGCCGCGACCGCGCAACCGGCCGCGGGTCACGAGCGGGTCCAGGTCTGCAGCGACCACCACGGCCCCCAGGTGACGCCGTGGGTGTGCGGCTCGAGGATCGGGCCGGAGGTGGTCCAGGCCGAGTCCTTCACCACGTAGGTGTGATCCAGGTGCACCAGGAACACGTGACTCGGGTCCTGGCCGTAGCGGCTCTGCACATCCCGGTAGGCGGCCGCCCTGATCGCGGGATCGGTACTGCGCCTCGCCTGTTCGAGGAGCGCGTCGATCGCGGGGTCGCGGTGCCTGCTCGCGTTGTCGTACGGGCTGCTCGCGCCGGGGTCGGCCGCGGGCGAGTGCAGGGTGGCGTAGGCCTGGGTATCGGGGTCGTACGGTTCGCTGCCGCCGCCGAGCAGAATGCCCGCCGTGTCGATGCGCGGCTCGATGCGGTCCCAGGACAGCGCCTCCGGATCGACCTCGACGCCGACGCGCCTGGCGTCGGAGACGAAGGCCAGGGCCAGATCGCGGCGCAGGGTGTCGGTGGAGTTGTACATCACCGTGAACTTCGCGCGCACACCGTCTTTGGCGCGGATGCCGTCGGGGCCGACACGCCAGCCCGCCTCGTCCAGGATGCGCTCGGCGCGGGCCCGGTCGAACGCGAAGGTCACCGCGGGGTTGTGGGCATCGCCATAGACCTCGGGCAGCGGGGTGTACGCGGGACGGCCGTGGCCGCCGAGGATGTTGTCGATCATGGCCTGGCGGTCCACCGCGTAGTTGAGGGCCAGGCGCACGGCGGGGTGGCCCGCGACCGGGTCGCCGGCGGGCATCGAGATGCCGCGCCAATCCGCGGACGTGTTGGCCCGCACCGACATCGACGTCCGGGCGCCGAACGTCTCGGCCAGCAGCGGCGGCAGCGTGGTGCCGTCGAGTTCGCCCGCGGCCATCCGCTGCGCGCGGGTGTTGTCGTCGGGGACGTAGAGCAGCGTCAGCCGTTTCACCGCGGGCGCGCCGCCCCAGTAGTCCTCGTTCGCCTCGAAGGCCGCGCGGGTCGGTTCGAGGCCGACGAGCCGGTACGGGCCGGTGCCGATCGGCGCGGTGTTGAGCGTGGACGCGGTCGCGGGGCCGGGAGTGGCGACGGATTCGGCCGGGACGATGCCGATGAGCAGCTTGGTGGGGAACGCGGCGTAGGGGTGGCGCAGGGTGAACCGGACCGAGGCCGGATCGACGGCCTCCACCCGCTCGATCATCGAGAACGACGAGCGGGCCTCCGAGGCCGAGGCCGGGTCCAGGATCGCCCGATAGGTGGCGACCACGTCGGCGGCGTCGAAGGCGGAGCCGTCGCTGAAGCGCACGCCGGTGCGCAGGGGCGCGGTCCATACCGTGGCATCGGCGTTCGGGGTGGGCAGCGCGGTGGCCAGGGCCGGGGCGAATCCGGACAGCCCGGGACCGCCGGTCAGGCGCAGCAGGCCGTCGTACATCTTGGCCTCACCGGCCGCGCCGTATCCGGCCACCGGGTTGTATCCGCCCAGCTCATAGGCGTCGGCGAGGGCGAGTGAGTCGGTCGACCCGCTCGTCGGCGCGCCACACGAGGACAGCGCCACGGCCAGCGCGCACGCGGCCCCCACAGCGAACAGCGACCGAGCGCGCAGCCTCATCCTCGTCCCAACTCATGTTTATCTGAACAGATGGACAGATAATAGCCGCGCTGTCCAGTCGAGGACTAAGCTGAGCGTCGCCATGGGAGAGCCACGCACACTGGAGGGATCGCCGGTCGAACTCGGTCGGCGCGCGATCGGTGACGTCGAGATCGCCGCCTGGGCCCAGCGATTCGACCTGCTCTCCGACCCGAACCGCCTGGAGATCCTGCTGTGCCTGCACCGCACTCCCGGCATCAGCGTGGGCGAACTGGCCGCTGCCATCGGCCGCACCGAGAACGCGATCTCCCAGGCCCTGCGCGTCCTGCGCCACGAAGGTTGCGTCACCTCCAGTCGCGAAGGCCGCACGGTCACCAACCGCTTGACCGACCCGATCATCCACGAGATCCTGCACACCATCGGCGCCAAACACGCCTGATGGCGGCCGCTTTCAGGTCGCGGAGCCGGGGCGGACGATCATGAGGACGACCACGGCGGTCCAGAGCAGGTTGTAGATGCCGGCGAGCATGGACAGGGTGCGCAGCCGTTTGCCGTCGTCGGGGGTGTCGAGGGCCTGGCGCTGCAGTGGGTGGATCTGGACGGCGAGCAGGCCGCCGGCGATGGCGGTGGTGATCATCGCGATGGTGATCCAGATTTCGTTCATCCGGCCCTGGATCGTGGCCAGGACGATGCCGATCACGGGGACGATGATCGCGAGTTTGGCGTAGTTGCCGGTGATCCGGTGCAGGGCGACCGCGACCGACCGGCTGCGCACCGCCTCGGGATCGGGTCCGCCCGCCGTGACCGGGGCGTAGCGGGGGAACAGGCTGGTGGCGACCGCCGAGCCCCCGACGAAGACGATGCCCGCGACCACGTGCACGGACAGCAAGAGATGTTCCACCTGTCGACTCCCTCCGACCTTCAATATGGCTGAAGCTTAGCTCGAGTTTCAACAACATTGAAGGTTGGTGGGGTCACGTCACGCGGGCAGACGGTTCAGGCTGTCGACGCGCCGGTGAACGCGGCGACGACGGCCGCGCCGACCCGCCGCTGGATCGGGTCGGCGTCGGGTCCGAACAGCTCGGTGTCGACCCGTGTCACCACCTTTCGCGCCTCACCGAGCAGGCGCGTGCCCGCCTCGGTGAGCTCGATCGCCGACGCCGAGCCGGCGCGCGCGGTGCGGTCCTGCACCAGTCCGGCCGCGACCAGCGACTTCACCGCGGTGTGCACGCTCTGCACGCTCGTCCCCGACATCCGCGCCAGCTCGCTGAACGACGCGCCCGGCAACCCGTTGATGTGCCCGAGCAGCCCGAGCCTGGCCACCGTGAGATCCAGCGGCGCCAACCCGGCGCTCAGTGCGGCCTCGACCCGGCGCGACAGCGTGATCACCAGGATGGTCGGGCTCATCGCCGGTGGTCGGGGGCGCGGGTTCTCGGTGGTCACCCGGCCATTTTCTCGCATGCGCCCACGCCCGGCGGGGACAGGCCGGGCGCGGGCGCGCCGGATCAGATGCCGGAGCGGATCATGCCCTTGCAGCGCATGAGGAATTCGGCCAGGTAGCCGTCGTGCGGGACACCGGGCCGCAGCCAGGTGGTCGGATGGTCGCCGAGGTAGAGATTGGTGATGGTCGGTTCGTGCAGCAGCGCCTCGACCAGTTCGGGGCGCGTGGTCATCGCCGTCAGAACCAGCGTATCGCGCAGGGGCGCAATGCCGTCCGTGGGCAGCCACGGCCCGACCCAGACGCAGGGGAAGGCCAGTTCGACCCCGAGTTGCGGCGCGGTCGCGGAGTCGACCAGGTGCACGGCCGGGCGCAGGACCGCACCGCCGGAGGGAAGTTCGTCGACGATGGTGTCGCCGCCGAGCAGCGGCGTCGCCGTGCCCGCGACCTCGTGCAGGTACGCGTCGATCGCCGTCACCGTCGGCACCGGCTGCACGGTGAGCAGGGCGTCGGGATGATCGGCGGGCAGGCTCGGGATGCGGGCCAGGCGCTCGGCCAGCGCCCGGGCCACCGGTTCCGGATCGCCCTCGACCAGCACCGCGGTGGTGCAGGTGCAGGCGGTACCACCCAGGTGACTCACCGAATCGGCGATCACGTCGATGTGCTCGCGCCAGTCGACGTCGGCGGTGATCAGGATCTTCGACCGGCCGGGGCCCTGGGTGAGCACCCGCGAGCTCGCGCCGTACTTGTCGACGACATCCTGACCGCCGTAGACGATCGCGTAGTCGGCCTCGGCGATGATCACGTCGGCGGCGGCGTAGTCGGTGGGCAGCAGGGTGATCGTCGCGGGCGGGAATCCCGCCATCCGCAGGGCGCTCACCAGTCGGAACGCGGTGAACGGCTCGCGCGCCGACGGCCGGACGACGACCTTGTAGCCCAGCGCGAGCGCCTCCGGCCAGAGCCCGTGCACCGCGGGCGTATTGCCCGCCGCGTGCACCGCGAAGATGTCGCCCTTGCGGACCCACACGCCCGCGCCCTCGCGCGTGCGATCGTCGGACCATTCCGCGACCGCGCCCCGCGGCATGGCGAATGTCATTGTGTCGCTGGATGATCGCAGCACCTCGGCGACCCACTCGACCGATCGGCGCACCACCTGCTGGGGCACGCCGGACACGGTCGAGACGATCCGGACGTACTCCTCGGGATCGAGGCCGCCGATGGTGGCGGTGGTGAACAGCTCGGCGGCCTTGGCCATGAGCGCGAAGCGTTCGGCGGCCGGGACGGTGGGCGCGGCCCGCATCGCCGCCAGCGCGCGGCGCACGAACAGGGCCGGAACCTGGCCCAGCGTGCCGACTTCGGTGCCGTCGAGCGCGGTGATCGGCAGGCGCTGCCGGGCGTGGTAGGAGCCGGCGGGACCGAGGGCGTCGATCTCGATCATCAGTAGACCCCCTCGATGACGGACTTGTCGGCGAAGGTCCGCACCGGCCGCACATCGGCGACGGCGCAGCCGAGCGCGCCCGGCGCGGGCGCGGCCCGCAGCGCGGTGTCGCGTTCCAGATTGTTCGGCAGCAGAGCGTATTTGGTGAGGTGGTTCATCACCACCTGACCGCGCTCACCCTCGGCGACATCGTCGCCGGTGGCCGGATCGACCACCCGGAACGCGATGTAGGGGCTCGGCGTATCGAACACGGCCAGCCCGTCCGCGCGCTCGATATCGCGCTCGCGCGACATGCCGAGAATGGTGGTGCTGCCGTAGAGGCCCTTGAGCGGGATGCCGGGAAAGACCTCCTGCCGCAGGATCTCCCGGGTGTCGGCATCCATGTGCGCGCCGCTCCAGCACAGGAACTTCACCTGCGCGCGCACCGCGTCGACCAGCTCCGGGCGCCGGGCCAGCCGCTCGAGCAGCGGCGGGGTCGCGATGAGGATGCCGACCGACTGGGTCGTGAGGATGGCGGCGGCCTGGTCGATCAGGTGCTCGGCGTAGCGGTCGGCGCCCTCGGTGTCCCCGGAGCCGATGAGCTGCTTGATCCAGCGCGGGTCCAGATCGACGGTGAACTTCACGCCGTGGTGTCTGCGGGCGCGCCGGGCGGCGAACTCCCCGAACATGTGTGGGCCGCTGGGGGCGATGGCCAGGGTGTTCGTCGTTCCCAGGTCGGCGTAGTGGTGCTCGTCCCAGGACAGCGCGAACTCCATCCAGCGCTCGAACATCACGAACCGCTTGGGCGCCCCTGTCGTCCCGCCGCTCTCGTAGACCCCCGCGATCTCCCGGTCCGCGCCGCGCAACCCGCGCGGGATCAGCTCCTCCACCGCGACGTCGCGGAACTCGTCGATCACGTTGGGGAACAAGCGCAGATCGTCGAAGCCGCGCACGTCGGTCCGCGGATCGAAGTCGAGCTCCGCGGCCCGCCGTAACCAGTACGGACTCCCCGTGTCGGCACCGAAATGCCAGCTCATCAAGGCCCGGACGTAGTCGTCGGGATCGACGTCGACAGCGTCCAGATCGAGTATGTCGGAACACATGGCACGGCCTCCGAGGCTCGCAAAAATTGGGCGTTTTGCGAGGTTCATCGTTCCGCGCCGGAGGCCGCGCGAGCTCACAGCCGCGCCCACGTCGATCAGACGATAGGAACGTCCATGGTCCGCCGGTGGCTAGGCCGGTAAGGCGGGGATGGTGCGGGCGTGGGTGACCTCGGGGGTGACGGTGATGATGTCGCACGCGGCGAGCAGCCGGTGGGGCAGGTCGGAGCCCAGGTGGGTGAGGTCGGGGGTGACCACGGCGGCGGCCTCGGTGGTGGTCACCACGTCGAGCAGGCGACCGAGGGGATTGGTCGTGCGATTGCTGAACACGACGGTCTTGGTGAAGCGGTAGCCGAGTCGCTCGGCTAGGGAACGGATCTGCGTTTCGTCCCAGGACTGGGCGACACCCGAGATGTCGCGGCGCAGATAACCGATCGCCGGTGGCTTCATGGGGGAGACGCTACCGGCGTCGGGGCCCGGTTGCCGGGAACGCGAACCAACGTGAGTCGAATTCGCAATCTGAATGAGACTCATTTCGGAATTCGATCCGCGTGGGTGTCACTGCGTGATCTACTGCTCGCCAGCTCGGGCGATTCGTCGCCTCGACGACGACGTCGAGGGCGCCCGGTGTACGTGGGAGACAACGATGGTGGACAGAAGAGTGCAGCGGGTGGCCGGTTCGATGGCCGCGTTCGCGGTGGCGGCCGGTTTCGCGGTGGCGGCGATGCCCGCGACGGCATCGGCGGCGCCGGGAACGATCACCTGGAACGACGGGAACAGCAAGTTCACCCGGACGGTGTCCAACACCAACCCGGTCGTCGGCGACACCGTGACCGTGACGACGAAGTTCGAGCGCACCGGCATCCCGGTGGAATACATCTACAACATCAAGGACCTGCACCCGGCCTGCCTGACCCCGGTCCCGGGTTCGGCCAAGATGGGCGGTGACCAGGTCCAGCTCGACACCTCGTCCTCGGACTGGGTGCGCGCCGAATTCGGTATCACCAAGTACCCGGTGTACCCGAACATCGAACCGAAGTCGCAGACCTTCGAGGTGCAGTACAAGGTGGGCGTCAACTGCGCCCGTGACACCCCGCTGCCGACCTCCATGCACTACGGCGGCTCGCTCGGCGACGGCACCTACCAGGGCAAGGGCCCGAACATCACGGTCTCCAGCGACGCCGTGTCGAGCACCGTGCTCACCGAGGTGACCGGCGCGCAGGTCGGCAAGGCCGTCACCCTGGAGGCCACCGTGTCACCGGCGGCGGCCGGCGGCACCGTCCAGTTCAAGGCGGGCGACAACGTCCTGGGTGACATCCCGGTCGCCGCCAACGGCAAGGCCACGATCGTGTGGACGCCGGGTGCCGCGGGTGCCTACACCATCGGCGCGACGTTCTCCGGCCGCAGCGGCGTGGCCAGCTCGTCGACCACCAAGGTGGTCACCGTGGCCGACGTACCGACCGATCCCGGCCCGGGTGACGGCGGCGGCACCGGCACCGGATCCTTCGGGTTCTGACGCGCCGGCCCCGGCACGGAATCGGTTGCTACCAGGTCTCGTTCGAGATCAGCGCGGTCAGCAGCTGACGAATCGCGGCGACCCGCCGTTCCGTGCCGGGGAGCTGGTCCAGCGCGCACTCCGGGTCCGCGGGCGGACCCAGGTGGGTGCAGCCGCGCGGGCAGTCCTCGATGGCGTCGGCGAGGTCGGTGAACGAGGCGATCACGTCGTCGGGCGTGATGTGGGCCAGACCGAACGACCGCACGCCGGGGGTGTCGATCACCCAGCCGCCCTCGGGCAGCGGCAGCGCCACCGACTGGGTGGAGGTGTGCTTGCCCTTGCCCACCCCGGACACCTCGCCCACGGCCCGATAGGCATCGGGCACAAGGCGATTCACCATCGTCGACTTACCGACCCCGGAGTGCCCGATCAGCGCGGTGAGCCGGTCGTCGAGCAGCTCGAGCACCGGCTCCATCGGATCGTCGATCCCGGCGTAGAGGATCTTCAGGTCCAAACCCTCGAACGCGGCGGCGAATTCGGACTCCGCCACCAGATCGCGCTTGGTGAGCACCAGGATCGGTTCCAGCCCACCGGCGTAGGCGGCCACCATGGCCCGCTCGACGAAACCGGTGCGCGGCGGCGGATCGGCCAGCGCGACCACGATGAACAACTGCTCGGCATTGGCCACGACGATCCGCTCGAACGGATCGGTGTCGTCGGCGGTGCGCCGCAGCACCGTGCTGCGTTCGGCGACCCGCACGATGCGGGCGAGGGTGTCCGGCTTGCCGGTGAGATCGCCGACGACGTCGACCTGGTCGCCGACCACGATCGGCGTGCGGCCCAGTTCCCTGGCCCGCATGGCGACGATGCGCCGGTCGGCATCACCGTCGAGCACACATCCCCAGCGGCCGCGGTCCACCGCGACCACCATGGCGGCCTCGGCGTCGTTGTGCCGCGGGCGCGTCTTGGTGCGCGGACGCGAGGCCTTGCCCGGGCGGACCCGGACATCGGATTCGTCGTAGCTGGCTGCGGAGCGGCCTTGGCGGCTCAGCGCGCCGCTCCCTCACCCGATAGCGCGGGGTCGAGCATCTGCTCCCACAGGGTGACGAAGGTCGGCAGCGTCTTGGCCGTGGTGCCGATGTCCTCGATCTCCACGCCGGGCACCCGCAGACCGAGAATCGCGCCCGCGGTGGCCATCCGGTGATCGGCGTAGGAGTGCCACTGCCCGCCGTGCAGCGGGGCGGGCACGATCTCGAGGCCGTCCTCGGTCTCGGTGACATTGCCGCCGAGCCGGTTGATCTCGGTCGACAGGGCCGCGAGCCGGTCGGTCTCGTGGCCGCGCAGGTGCGCGATGCCGCGCAGGTACGAGGGCGAGTCGGCCAGGGCGGCCAGCGCCGCGACGGTGGGGGTGAGTTCGCCGACGTCGTGCAGGTCGATATCGATGCCGGCCAGGCGACCGGGGCCGCGCACGGTGAGCACGCCGTCGAAGATGCGCGCCTCGGCGCCCATCCGGACCAGGATCTCGCGGATCACGTCACCGGGCTGGGTGGTGCCGCGCGGCCACATCGGGACGCTCACCTCGCCGCCGGTGACCGCGGCCGCGGCCAGGAACGGGGTGGCGTTGGACAGATCGGGCTCGATCTCCCAGTCCACCGCGCGGATCGGGCCCGGCTCCACGGTCCAGGTCTGCGCGCTGCGCGAATCGGTCGGGGTGTGCACGGTCACGTCGGCGCGGCGCAGCATCTCCACCGTCATCTCGATGTGCGGCATGGACGGCAGCTGCTTGCCGTCGTGGTGGACGGTGATGCCCTCGTCGAACCGGGCCGCCGAGAGCAGCAGGCCGGAGACGAACTGCGAGGAACCCGACGCGTCGATGGTGACCGCGCCGCCGCGCAGGCTGCCGGTGCCGTGGACGACGAACGGCAGCGCGTCGCCGTCGACATCGAGGCCGAGCTTGCGCAGCGCGTCGAGGATGGTGGTCAGCGGGCGGGACTTGGCCTGCTCGTCGCCGAAGAAGGCCACGTCGCCGGTCGCCAGCGCGGCGGCGGGCGGCAGGAAGCGCATGATGGTGCCGGCCAGGCCGCAGTCGACGGCGGCGCTGCGCAGCGGCGCCGGGGTGACCTCAAGCGTCTCGGCGTCACCGAGGATCTCGGTGCCCAGGCTCTGCAGTGCCTTGATCATCAGGTCGGTGTCGCGGCTGCGCAGCGCACCCGTGAGGGTGGACGGCCCATCGGCCAGTGCGGCCAGGATGAGCGCGCGATTGGTGATGGATTTCGAACCGGGCAGGGTCACGGTCGCGTGGACGGGGACCTCGATATGGGGCGCTGGCCAGAAACTCACCCGCCCATCTTCGCGCATGTGCGGTCCGGACACACGGGTGGTGTGGAATTCGGTGTGGTCGCGTCGCCGTCGCGTGTCGGACTCCGGTGAGACGATGGCCGTATGTGCGGACGATATGCGACGACCACGAATCCGGGTCGGCTGGCGGCCGAACTCGACGCGATCGACGAGACCGACCTCGACGCGGACCAGCAGGAATCGACGGTCAGCTACAACGTGGCCCCGACCAGCCAGGTGCTCACCGTGGTCGAACGCCACGAGCACGACGCCCCCGAGGACGACCCGAAGCTGCGGGTGCGGCGCATGCGCTGGGGCCTGATCCCGTCCTGGACCAAGGCGGGCGAGCCCGGCAAGCCGGCCAAGGGCAAGCCGCTGTTCAACGCCCGCGCCGACAAGGCGGTCACCGCGCCGTCGTTCCGCGAGGCCGCCAAGCACAAGCGCTGCCTGGTGCCGATGGACGGCTGGTACGAGTGGCTGGTCGAATCGGACCCGGCCGCGCAGGGCAAGGCCGTCAAGCGGCCGTATTACATGGCGCACGCGGACGGGTCACGGCTGTATATGGCCGGCCTGTGGTCGGTGTGGCGTGATCGGGAGGTGCCCGACGCCGCTCCGCTGCTGTCGTGCACGATCCTGACCACCGACGCGATCGGCGACCTGGCGAAGATTCATGACCGGATGCCGCTGCCGATGCCGCGCGAGCACTGGGACGCCTGGCTCGACCCCGACCATCCCGCGCCCGCCGAGCTGCTCGCCGGCGCTTCGCCCGCCGAGGTGTCGGCGATCGTGGCGCGGCCGGTGTCGACCCTGGTCAACAGCGTGCGCAACAACGGACCGGAGTTGCTCGCCCCCGCCGACCCGGTCGTCGGCGAAGCCGGACTGTTCTAGCCGGTCACCCGAAACGAACGGGCCGGATCAGCGCGCTGATCCGGCCCGTCCAGGGACTACTCAGAGCTTGCACGGCACCGCGTCGGTGGCGATGTTCAAGCCACACTTCAGGATTCCGGTGGCCAGATCGATCAGCTCGCTGGCGACCCCGCCGCCGAGTTTCTCCGCCTTCTCGGCCTTTTCGTCCTTCTCGGGCGCGGCTTGTGGCGAGTTCTTGGAGGTGCCGGGACCGTTGAGCGGGTAGTCGCTCGGATCGGTCGGCGCGGTCGGGGCGACCGGCGGGATCGCGGTGACGGGCGGGGCGAAGGCGACAGCGCCGAAGGTCAGGACAAGAGCACCGGACAGGGTGGCGATCGTCGAACGAGCGGACATTTCTCGCATCACATCCTCGGGTCGAATCGGTCGTACCGGGCGCGGACTGCGTCGCAGTGAATTCGGAACCAGACCCCGATCGGATGGCTGTGCGCTGCTCAGGCCGTGATCGGGGCCGTGACGGCCGCCGCCGCGCGGACCAGATCGGCCGGTGCCAGCTCGATCTCCAGGCCCCGTTTGCCCGCGCTGCACAGCACCCGGTCCCAGTCCAGGGCCGAGGCGTCGACGACGGTCGGCAGCTTCTTGCGCTGGCCCAGCGGGGAGACGCCGCCCAGGACGTAGCCGGTGGTGCGCTCGGCCTTGGTCTTGTCGGCCATGCTCGCCTTCGGCGCGCCCAGCGCCGCGGCGGCCGCCTTCAGCGACAGCTTGGCGGGCACCGGCAGCACCGCGACGGCCAGCGCCCCGGTGGACAGCTCGATCACCAGCGTCTTGAAGATCTGCGCGGCCTCGACACCCAGTTCCGCGCCGAGCGCGTCGACCGCCTCGTCACCGAAGGACTCCGCCCGCGGATCGTGCGCGTAGGCGTGCACCCGGTGGGCGATGCCCGCACCGGTGAGAATCTTGATCGCGGGAGTCGACGCGGCTGCCATGAGCGTCACCCTAATCACGCGGGGGCCCCGCTCGGCAACCACATTTCCGTCCGTCCGGGAACACCGATGCGGGGGTGCATGTTGCACCCAAGTGACAAGCCCACCCGCCGCCGAACTCGCGAAGGAGAGATAGTGACACTGCTGCTCGAGGAGCGTCCCGTCTCGCCGCAGGGTGCGCGATTGCCCTTCGATTCCGTGGTGCCGGTAGATTCGGCTACTACGGCGATCGAAGGGATTGGTGTGACGAGCGACGACGACGTGGTGCCTGCGGAGGCGTCCGGCTCAGAAGTCGACGAAGCCGAGCTGGCTGCGCGGTTCGAGCGCGATGCGCTCCCGATGCTGGACCAGCTCTACGGCGCCGCCCTGCGCATGACCAGGAACCCGGCCGACGCCGAGGATCTGGTGCAGGAGACGTATGTGAAGGCGTTCCAGGGGTTCAAGTCCTTCAAGGAGGGCACGAATCTGCGGGCCTGGCTGTACCGCATCCTGACCAACACCTACATCAACTCCTATCGCAAGAAGCAGCGCCAGCCCGCGCAGTACCCGACCGACGAGATCACCGACTGGCAGCTCGCGGCTACCGCCGAGCACTCCTCGACGGGCCTGCGCTCGGCCGAGGTGGAGGCGCTCGACGCGCTGCCCGACGACGAGATCAAGGCCGCGCTGCAGCAGCTGCCGGAGGAGTTCCGGATGGCGGTGTATTACGCCGACGTCGAGGGCTTCCCGTATAAGGAAATCGCCGACATCATGGGTACCCCGATCGGTACCGTGATGTCCCGGCTGCACCGCGGCCGCAAGCAACTCAAGGGTTTGCTCGCCGATGTGGCGCGCGAACGTGGATTCGACCGTGGGGAACGCCAGGAGGTAACGAAGTGAGCGACCCCGACATGGAGATGGACTGCACTGCCGTACTCGCGGACGTGTGGCTCATGCTCGACGGCGAATGCGATCAGGCCACCCGGGACCGGCTCCAGGAGCACATGGACCATTGCAGTCCGTGCATCGAGGCCTACGGCATCGAGGAGAAGATCAAGGGCCTGCTCAGCCGCAAGTGCGGGGGTGAGCACGCGCCGGAGGGCCTGCGCGACCGGCTGAAGCTGGAGATCCACCGGTCGATCACGGTCACCAGGATCGAGACCACCGAGGGCTGAGCGCCCTGGTCAGGACACAGAAAAGGGGCACCCGACGGGTGCCCCTTTTCCGTACTCCGAGCGCAGCTCAGGAGTTGGGCCGCTTGCCGTGGTTGGCTGCGTTGCCCTTGCGGCTGCGCTTCTTACGTCCACGCTTACCCATAGGTTGCTCCCTTCTCTGGGTCCTCCCCGCCGGAGCGCGGAGCACGATCTGATCGAGAGCCATTGTTTCATGTGTGATTGGCTGTAGCTTCGGCGGATACGGCCATCGCGCATCGCGGTGGCCGAACGACTAGTGAACGGGGTGCCATGCCTGAAGAAGTGCGCGCGGAGATGGTCTCGACCGTGCTCGCTGTCGAGGTCGCGGTGGGCGAGCACGTGCGGGTCGACCAGACCCTGGTGCTGCTCGAATCCATGAAGATGGAGATCCCGGTGCTCACCGAGGTCGAGGGTGACGTCACCTCGATCGATGTGGCGCCCGGACAGGTCCTCCAGGCGGGCGACCTGATCGCCACCATCGCCTGACCCGCACCAGGAAGCGAAGCGTAGATCCACCGTGGCAACTCTGAGCGAGCTCCTGGCCGAGCACACCGACCTCCCCGGCACCGCCGTGGACCATCTGCAGCGGGTGGTGGGTGACTGGCAGTTGCTCGCCGACCTCTCGTTCTCGGATCTGCTGCTGTGGGTCGGCGCCGGGCCCGTCGCCGAGGGTGCCGACGTCGTGTGCGTCGCCCAGATCCGCCCGACGACCGCGCCGACGGTCCACCTGGACGACAAGGTGAGCACCACGGCCTCGCGCACCGACTTCCCGCAGGTCTTCGACGCCCTGCTGACCGGGGAGACGGCGCGGACCGACACCGAGGTCGAGGTCAGTGAGGTCTATCACCCGAGCCCGGTGCACGCGGTCCGTGAGGCCATCCCGGTGCGCTGCGGTGACGATGTGATCGCGGTGCTCAGTCGCGACTCCGACCTGGCGCGTTCCCGGGTGCGCAGCACCCTCGAGACGGCCTATGTCTCCTGTGCCGACGACCTGTGCCAGATGATCGCCGACGGCAGCTTCCCGACGCCGGAGGATCGCGCGGCGACCCACTCGAGCCCGCGGGCCGGCGACGGTTTCATCCGGCTCGACACCGAGGGCATCGTCGTCTACGCCAGCCCGAACGCGCTCTCGGCCTACCACCGGATGGGCATGCAGGCCGATCTGGTCGGCCAGGATCTCGCGGTGACCACCCGCTCGCTGATCACCGACCCGTTCGACGCGCAGGAAGTGGTGGCCGACATCCAGGCCGCGCTGGCCGGGCGCACCGGCCGCCGGATGGAGGTCGAGGCGCGTGGGGCGACGGTGTTGCTGCGCACGCTGGTGCTGCGGCCGGGCGGCGAACTGGCCGGGCCCGCAGTGCTCGTGCGCGACGTCACCGAGGTGAAGCGGCGTGACCGCGCGCTGCTCAGCAAGGACGCGACCATCCGCGAGATCCACCACCGGGTGAAGAACAATCTGCAGACCGTGGCCGCGCTGCTGCGGCTACAGGCGCGCCGCACCGAGAATCCGGAAGCCCAAGTGGCGCTGACGGAGTCGGTGCGCCGGGTGACCAGCATCGCCTCGGTGCACGAGATGCTGTCGATGTCGGTGGACGAAGAGGTCGACCTCGACGAGGTCGTCGACCGGCTGCTGCCGATCATGGCGGACGTGGCCACGGTGCACACCGCGCGGATCAAGGTCCGCCGGGCGGGCTCGCTCGGGGTGTTCTCTGCCGAGCGCGCGACCCCGCTGGTCATGGTGCTGACCGAACTGGTGCAGAACGCGATCGAGCACGCCTTCGACGCGGGGCAGAACGGTACCGTGACGATTCGGTCGGAACGGTCGGCCCGCTGGCTCGATGTGATCATCAGCGACGACGGCCGTGGGCTGCCCGCGGGGTTCAGTCTGGAGGGGTCCGACCGCCTCGGCCTGCAGATCGTGCGGACCCTGGTGACCTCCGAACTCGGCGGTTCGATCGGTCTGCATCCCGGTGCCGATGTGGGCACCGATGCGGTGTTGCGGGTCCCGCTGGGCCGCCGCTCCGGACGCTGAGAAATCCGAAAACCGCTGGAGGGCAACAATAAACCCGGCACCGCGAGGTGCCGGGTTCTCAACATGCGTTACCGGGCCGGGCTGAATGGCCCGGCAACGCCTCCTTCGTCGACTAGACGGAGGTACGCGTACGGGTGCGCGCGTTGCGCCGCTTGAGCGCGCGACGCTCGTCTTCGCTCATTCCACCCCACACGCCGGCATCCTGTCCGGACTTCAGGGCCCACGACAGGCAATCGGCAGTGACGGGGCAGCGGGCGCAGACCAGCTTGGCATCGGCAATCTGCGCGAGCGCAGGACCACTGTTACCCACCGGGAAGAACAGCTCGGGGTCCTCGTCGCGACAGATGGCCTTGTGGCGCCAGTCCATTCCTCTGCTCCTTTGCGCGGGCGCCACAAAGGGCACCTCTGGTTAGTGGATCGTTCACTTGTGCGACTCGAATGTTTCCGCACGGTTGCTTGTGAATGCTTTCACGAACACCGTAGATGTCAATAGGTGTCCGGCGCACCGTGGGGGAGATCACGCTCTCAGGGCCCCGCAGGGGGAACCCGCCCGGTCCTTTGTACTCGCGTCTCCTGGTTTTCGCAGCGCAACCGGGAGATTTTTCCGCGTGTCCGGAGTTCAGGACGGCTTGGGGGCCACCACATCGAGGATGCCGGGCACCGATGTGAAATGCACCATCTTGCGTTTTCCGATGAAGTCGCCATCGATTTGCAGGCCGATCTCGTCGGGCGTCTCGATGTGCACCGACGGCACATCGTCCACCCGGAAAAGGCTGTCCGACTTGGGGTTTCCATTCTCGGCCAGCAACTGCCTGGCAAGCAGCAGGGTGCGGGTCACGCTCATCGAACGAACCGCGAACACGCCCAGTCCGGATTCGAAGGTCGTCCCCGGATTCGTGCGAATCGGACGGTCCTCGAGATAGGTCCACGGACTCGAATTCGTGACGAAGGCGTAATACACCTCATCGATCGGATCGTGTCCCGGGACCTCGACGGTGACGCGCGGATCCTCGCGCCGAGCGCGGAAGAACTGGCGCACGGTGGTCCGCAGATAGCGCGCGGGCGTGGCCTTGCGGCCCTTCGCCCTGGCGACGTCGATCGCCTCGCACACATCGGCGTCCAGACCTACGCCGGCGCTGAACGTGAACCACCGATCGTCGGCCAGCCCGAGCCCGATCCGGCGGTCGGCGTCGCGGGCGAGCAGATCGATGAGCTGGTTGGTTGCTGTGACCGGATCGGGGGAGATGCCGAGGGCGCGGGCGAAGACGTTGGCCGAGCCGCCGGGGATGATGCCGAGCCGCGGTCGCCAGACCTGATCGTCGCCCACCTGGGGCACCGGCAGGAAGCCGTTGATGGTCTCGTTGACCGTCCCATCGCCACCGTGGACGACGATCAGGTCCATCTCCTGCGTGGATGCCCACTGGGCGAGTTCGGCCGCGTGGCCGCGATGCTGGGTGTGCGCAACGGTCAGCTGCGTCCGGCTCTCCAGGGCATGGGCGAGCAGATCCCGGGTCGCCGGGGTGGTCGAGGTGGCATTCGGGTTGACGATGAGCAGCGTCCGCACGATGTCGAGCGTAATGGGAGACCGTGAACACCCGGCGCGCGCCGGGCTGCCACGACAGCTCGTCGTAGGCTGGGGCACGTGGCGGAGCACGACGTGACAGACGGTGGCGAACAGCGCGACGACGAACCGGTGCCGACCGGCATCCCGACCTCGATCCGGGTCGCGGGCGCGCTGGTGACGCTGGAAGGCCTGGCCGGTGTCGGGACCGCGGTCGTGCTGGTGGTGCGCGCGCTGACCGGCCACGACCAGTCGGTGGCCAGCGGCATCGGCACCGCGATGTGGTTCGGAGTGCTCTTCGGCGGCGTGCTCGCCGCCGGCATCGCCCTGCTGCGCGGCAAGCGCTGGGGCCGCGCGATCGCGGTCATCGCCCAGGTGCTGTTGCTGCCGGTGGCGTGGTCGCTGTTGACCGACTCGCACCAGCCGCTGTGGGGCAGCCTGCTGGCGATCATCGCGCTCGGCGGGCTGGCGGCGCTGTTCGCGCCGGCGTCGAGCCGGTTCATGGCCCAGGACTACGGCGAACTGCCCGATACCGAGCACAAGGGCGCGTAGTCAGGCCGTCGCCGCGCGCAGCGCCGCCCGGCACAGGTGGTCGGCGCGGCGGGTGGTCTCGGGTTGCCGGAAGCCCCGGGTGAGGGCGAGCACCTGCGCGCAGGCGGTGTCGAGGTCGATGAGGTGGCCGACCGAGACGAACAGCGGCTTCACCTCGTCGCGGGTGCGCAGCGCGCGCCCCACCACCTCGCCGTCGATGGTGACGTCGGTGGCGTCGCCGCGGCGCGGACCGGGCTCGGCGTAATCGCCCCAGACCGATTTGGCGACACCGATGGTCGGAATTCCGGCCAGCAACCCGACGTGGCAGGCCAGTCCGAAGCGGCGCGGATGCGCGCGGCCCTGGGCATCGCAGACGAGCAGATCCGGTGTGCCGGTGAGCTTTTCCAACGCCGCGACGGTGGCCGGGAGTTCGCGGAAAGCGAGCAGTCCCGGCACATAGGGAAAGGTCGAAATTCCGTGTGCCACTGCCGATTCCACCGGCTCCAGGGTGGCGATATCGAGAATTACCGCCGCCGTCGCGACGGTGCCGTCCGCGGCGTAGGCCGAATCAATTCCCGCCGCCGTCGAGAATTGCGGCGGCGCCGGATTCTCCGCGCGCACGAGCGGGCGCAGTTCGTCCTGGAGCGCGATCGCCTCGGCGGGCGTGCGCGGCCACTCGCGCGGCGCGTCGATCCGCACGGATCAGCCCGCGGTCGCGGCCAGCGCCGACAATTCGTCGCCCGCGAGCCGGTAGCCGATCCACTCGTCCTGCGGTGCGGCGCCGAGGGATTCGTAGAACGCGATCGACGGCGTGTTCCAGGTGAGCACCGACCACGACACCCGGCTGTAGCCGTGCGCGACCGCCTCGGCCGCCAGCGCCGCGACCAGCGCGCGACCGAGCCCCGTGCCGCGGGCCGCCGGCCGCACGTACAGATCCTCCAGGTAGATGCCGTGCACCCCGTCCCAGGTGGAGTAGTTCAGGAACCAGATCGCGCACCCCACCACGACCCCGTCGTGCTCGGCCACATGAGCGAACAGCGCGGGCGCCGCCCCGAACAGCGCCGCGTCCAGTTGCTCGACGGTGAGCGTGCACTCCGCGGGCGCCTTCTCGTACTCGGCCAGCTCGTGCACCAACTCCACCAGCACAGGCACATCGGCGGGCGTGGCGCGGCGGACCAGAGCGCTCATCGGGCGGCTCCCTCGATCGGTTCGGTGCGGGTGGTGAGGTTGTGGCCCCAGACGGTGTGGGCGTCGTGGTCGTAGCCGAGTTCGGTGATCGCGCCGGTGGACATGGCGAAGCGGCGGCCCTCGGTGACGGCGAACTCGGCCCAGCGGGCGATCAGGACGCGGGAGAAGTGGCCGTGGCCGACCAGTACGACATCGCGGTCGGCCAGGATCGGTTCGACCCGGGCCAGGATCCGGTCGGCCCGGGCGCCCACCTGCTCGGCGTTCTCGCCGCCGGGGACGGGGGCGGTCCATACCGTCCAGCCGGGCACGGTCTCGCGGATCTGGACGGTGGTCAGGCCCTCGTAGTCGCCGTAGTCCCACTCGGCGAGGTCGTCGTCGATCGCGGCGTGGGTCAGCCCGGCCAGTTCGGCGGTCTGCCTGGCGCGCAGGCGGGGGCTGGTGAAGACCAGCGGATCGCGCAGGTCGAGCGATTTCAGCACCAGTCCGGCCGAGCGCGCCTGGGCTTCACCGAGCGGGGTCAGCGGCAGATCGGTGTGGCTGGTGTGCCGTCGCTGACTGGACCAGGTGGTTTCACCGTGGCGCAGCAGGACCAACCGGGCGTCGGGAGTGGACATGGGTCCATCATGGCAGGCGCCGTCGCGGCGGCATCCTCAGCCGAGGGCGTAGAGCTGGCCGCCGCGGCGTTCGAAGACCGTCGTGCCAAGGACCGCGGTGGAGATGGTGTCGCCCTGGTAGTCGGTGCGTTGCAGCGGGATCCGGGCGACGGTCTCGCCGGTGGCGGTGTCCACCGCGATCAGCCCGTCGGCCACCGGCACCAGCAGTCTGCCCGCCATCAGCGCGGGCGTGCCGAGCGCGTCGCGGACCGTCCAGACCGGCTGTAAGGTGTTCGCGCTCAACGCGATCAGGCTGTCGCCGGTGAAGACGTAGATCGCCGAACCGAGCCGGGTCACGGTGGTCGTGCGCGGGTTCCACGGCGCGGCCAGCTGATGCACCGCGATCTCGTTGCCGGTGCCGTCGTGCACGGCGATCCGGGCGGGCAGGCCGAGACCGGTCGCCGTCGCCGGGGTGGCCGGGTAGTAGACGGCGGTCTTGTTGTCCGACACCGCGAGCACGCGCAGTTCGGGGGAGTCCGCGCCGGGCGCGGTGAGCACCCGCGAGCCGTACTCCTCGGGGTTGGTCGATTCCTTCGGCGCCGGGTTGAGGACGGTCAGCCGGGCGGTCATGTCGGCGGGGCAGCGCTCCAGCACCGACAGCCGCGCGGAACTCGACGCGGCGGAGGTCAGCGCGCACCCGCTGCGCGGCTGGGTGTTCGGGTTCACCGGGGCGTCTACGTAGCCGAATTCGAGGGTGCGTACCAGGTCCGACCGCCACATCTCCAGCCGGTCGGGGCCGAGCGCGAGCAGATAGGTGCCGTCGCCGGTGACCCGGATGTCGTCGTCCATGTAGCTGCTGCGCGCGACCTTGCGCGCGCCGGTGTCGGACTCGAGCATCGCGGTCTGGCTGCAGCCGCGCTGATCGCGGTAGGTGGCGATGACGGTGCCGAACTGGGATTCCACCGCGCACAGCGGCATGTCGCGGCGATACCACCACAGCTGCTCGCCGGTGACCGGGTCGCGGCCGCTCACGGTGCCGTCGTCGCCGGTCACCACCACATTGCCGGAGGTCAGGGCTCGGCGGCCGGCGGTATCGGCCGCGTGCCACACCTCGCCGAGCGTCGCGGGTAGTTGCGTCGCCGCGGTCACCGTCGGCGCGGGCGAGGCCGCGGTGACCGAATCGGTCCCGGTGGCGTCGGCTCGCGCCCACACCACGATCGCCGCCACCACAAGGATGACGGCGATCGCCGCTGCGGCAAAGATATCGGCGCGCGTCCGCCGCTCGGGTGCGAGCACACAGGCGAGTGTATTTGGCGCGCCGTGGCACCCGGATCCGCGGCCCCTGGTGGCCCGCCCGCGCGCGCGGCGCTGTCGTCCGCGCGCGGACGCCTGACCAGGACCGGCGGGTTCGCGGGCTGTCCCCCGCGCCCGAGGTGGGGCAGCGGGCGCTCGGCGTGGCGCCTTCGTCGTGGGAGACCTGTCACCCGGCGAGGTCGACCAGCTGGCCGCTGTCGTCAGGCGCCGAGGTCAGCGGGCTGTCGGGCGTCGGGCCGACCGGGGTGGCGGACGCGACCGCCCCCGGCCCGAGGCGGGCAGGGGGCGGTCGGTGGATGGTTCCGCGTCAGGCGTCGACGGTCACCGGGCTGTCGGCCGCGGCGGACTCGGCCGGCTTGCGCCGGCGACGGCGCCGAGCGGGCTTGGCCTCGGCGGGGGCGTCGTCGTCGGCGGCGGGCTCGGCGGCCGCGTCGCCGGACACAGTCGGAGCGGACACGGCCGGAGCGGACTCGGTCGCGTCGGCACCCGGCTCGGTGGCGGCCGCCTCGCCCGACTCGGCGGGCTTGCGGCGGCGACGCCTGCGGCGGGCCGGTTTATCGCCCTCGGTGGCGTCGTCGACCGGGGCCGCCGTCTCGTCGGCGCTCGCGTCGGCTTGCGTCGGCTCGGTGGCCGTGGCATCGGCCTTGCCGCCCCTGGTGCGGCGGCGGGAGCGGGTCGACTTGGGACGCTCGGCGCGCTCCTCGACGACGTCGCCCTCCTCGCGGACCGGCTTCGGCTTGCGGACGACGCCGGTGACGCCCTCCGGGATGCCGAGATCGGCGTAGAGGTGCGGCGAGCGGGAGTAGGTCTCGGCCGGCTCGGGGATGCCCAGGCCCAGCGCCTTGTCGATCGACGCCCAGCGGTGCAGCTCGTCCCAGTCGATCAGGGTGATCGCGACACCGGTGCGGCCCGCGCGGCCGGTGCGGCCGATCCGGTGCACGTAGGTCTTCTCGTCCTCGGGGCACTGGTAGTTGATGACGTGGGTGACGTCGTCGATGTCGATGCCGCGTGCGGCGACGTCGGTGGCCACGAGCACGTCGATGCTGCCCTTGCGGAACTTGGTCAGCGCCTTCTCACGGGCGATCTGGCCCAGGTCGCCGTGCACCGCGCCGACCGCGAAACCGCGCTCGGCCAGATCGTCGGCGACCTTCTGCGCGGTGCGCTTGGTGCGGGTGAAGATCATCGTGGCGCCGCGGCTCTCGGCCTGCAGCACGCGCGCGACCAGCTCGCTCTTGTCCAGCGCGTGCGCGCGGTAGACGAACTGCGCGGTGCGGTCGTGCACGGCGGAATCGTTGGCCAGCTCGGCGCGGATGTGCGTGGGCCTGGTCAGGAACGTGCGGGCCAGGGTGATGATCGGGCCGGGCATGGTGGCCGAGAACAGCATCGTCTGACGCTTGTCGGGCACCATCGACAGGATGCGCTCGATATCGGGCAGGAAGCCCAGGTCGAGCATCTCGTCGGCCTCGTCCAGGACCAGCACGCCGATCTTGCCGAGGATCAGGTGGTTCTGGTTCGCCAGATCCAGCAGGCGGCCGGGGGTGCCGACGACCACGTCCACGCCCTCGCGCAGCGCGGCGATCTGGGTGTCGTACGGGCGGCCACCGTAGATGGCGGCGACCTTCAGCGAACCCTGGTGGTTGGTCAGGTACTTGCTCGCGTTCTCCAGGTCCTTGGTGACCTGGATGCACAGCTCGCGCGTCGGCACGATGACCAGGGCGCGCGGGGTGCCGTCGAGCGGGGTGGTGCCGGTGTCGGCGGTGGCGATGCGGTGCAGCAGCGGGACGCCGAAACCGAAGGTCTTGCCCATGCCGGTGCGGGCCTGACCGATGAGGTCCTCACCGGCCAGCGCCAGCGGCAGGGTCAGTTCCTGAATCGCGAAGGTGCGTTCGATCCCGATCTCGCCGAGCGCGCGGACGATTTCCTCCCGCACGCCCAATTCGGCGAAACTCGGCGGGATGTGGGTGTTGTCCAGTTCGGCCGTCAGGAGAGTGTCGGTCAAACCGGGTTCCTGTTCGACAGTGATCTTGCTCAGGGTTCGTGCCTTCCTCGTCATTGCATCTCGCACGCACGAGGTGGGGCGGGCCGGTCGGCCCGCGACGACCACATATCCGCCTGTGATACTCACCGGGCCTGCACCGATCGCTAGCGCGTCGTCGGTGCGGCACATCGGTGATGCGGATTCGGTGCGCGCACATTTTCCATGGACATCGCCGCCGTCCGCCCGCGCTGACCGCCGGTGGAGCGCAGCGCCCGCGAGAGCGGGAGTGTCGCGCCCGCAGGGTCTGCCGGGGCGAGGAAACTAGCGTTGTCCACGGTGATTGTAGCGTGATATTGTTCGCAACCCGAATTTCGGCTCGTCGCAGCGCGGGGTGAATACCGGCGCGCCGTCACATTCCGGTGGTCCTGCGGTGTGTCACAGCACAATTCGGCGGCGCGGAATTCGCGCGTGTCCGGCGCGTGTAACAGAACTCACTTGGTACCGCCGGTACCGGGTGTGAGACATTCTTGGGCGTGAGCATCACCGAGACCGTCACCACCGCCGCGCGCAACGCGTGGGCGCTGAGTTTCGGCGCGGGCATCGAAGCGCCGGACCCGGCGCCCTCGACCGTGCTGTGGGACGAGCCGCACCGTCTGCTGCGCCGCTACGATTCCGAATCGTCTTCGGCCACAACGGATTCCGCGGTACTGCTGGTGCCACCGCTGGCCGCGCCCGCGACCTGCTTCGACCTGCGCCCGGACCAGAGCCTGGCGCGGCACCTGGTCTCGACCGGCCGCTCCACCTACCTCGTCGACTACGGCGACATCTCCTTCGCCGATCGCCGGATGGGCTTCGAGGACTGGGTCACCGACATCCTGCCCGAGGCGATCCTGCGCACCAGCGCCGATCGCGGCGGCGCCCCCGTCGACCTGGTCGGCTGGTCCATCGGCGGCGTCTTCGCCCTGCTCACCGCGGCCGCGAACCCGGAACTGCCGATCCGCTCGGTGACCGGCGTCGGCTCGCCGCTGGACTACAACAAGATGCTCGGGATGCCGCAGCTGCGCGCGGTCGCGAGCATCACCGGCGGCCAGGCCACCACCGCGCTGGTGCGGGCGGCGGGTGGCATTCCCGCGCCGCTGGTCAAGATCGGCTACCGGCTCGCGGCCATCGACCGTGAGCTGGCCCGGCCGCTGTTCCTCGCGAACAACATCACCCGCACCGAGACGCTGGCCAAGATGGAATCCATCGACCGGTTCCAGGCCGCCATGCCCGGCTACCCCGGCCGCTTCTACGGTCAGATCTGGGGCCGGTTCATCCTGGCCAACGACATCGGCCGGGGCAGGCTCCAACTGCGCGACCGCGTCATCGAGCTCGCCGACGTGCGGGTGCCGGTGCTGCTGGTCGGCGGCACCGCCGACGTGATCACGCCCAAGGCCGCCGTCGAGGCGGGCCTGCGCACCCTCACCGGATCGCCCTCGGTCACCTACGAGGTCGCGCCGGGCAGTCATCTCGGCATCCTCGCCGGGCCCGACGCCCGTCACACCACCTGGACCTACCTCGACAAGTTCCTGGCGGAGCGCGACTGATCATCGATCGGGACTAAGGTTGACAGTCATGGGAGCACAGACCTCTGCCGCGTCGGATGTTGTCTCGACCGAACCGCTCGCCGCGGATCACCCGGGGGTGACCGAGCTGTTCGCGGTCGTCGCCTACGGTGAGATCTCCGCGTTCTACCGGCTGGCCGAAGAGGCCAAGCTGGCGCCGTCGCTGCGCGGCCGGGTGGCCGTGGCCAAGATGGCCGCCGCCGAGCTGGCGCACTTCGAGACCCTGGAGGCGGCCCTGGCCGCGCGGGGCGCCGACCCCGAGGCCTCGATGGCGCAGTACCAGGGCGCGCTGGACTCCTACCACGCCTCCACCGACCCCTCGACCTGGCTCGAGTCGATGGTCAAGTTCTACGTGGGTGACGGCCTGGCCGCCGACTTCTACACCGAGATCGTCGGCGTGCTCCCCGCCGAGGTCGCCGACGTGGTGCGCGAGGTGCTCGCCGAGACCGGCCACTCCCAGTTCGTCGTCGACGAGGTGCGCAGCGCGGTGGCGGCCAGCCGCTCCGAGCGCGACCGCCTCACCCTCTGGGGCCGCAGGCTGCTCGGCGAGGCGATCACCCAGGCGCAGTACGTGATGGCCCAGCGCGACGAGCTGGCCGAACTGGTGCTGGCCGCGACCGGCGACCTCAACGGCATCGCCACCCTGTTCGACCGCATGCAGGAGCGCCACGCCGCCCGCATGGCCGAACTCGGCTTGTAGGACCTACTCGCCGACCGCGTGCCCGGGCACCAGGCGCAGCTCCGGCGCACGGGTCGCGGCCTCCCTCGGCAACCAGACGACGACCTGCTGATCGCGTTCGGCGGCCAGGGTCTGCACCGTGAAGGTGACGGTGCCGCGGACCGGATGCTCGAAACCGAGCAGGGTGGGAACGTCCTCGGCCAGTCGGTGCGGTTGCCAGCGCCGGGCGAATTCCGGCTCGGCGCACAGGTGGGTGATGATCCCGGCGACCCGGTCGTCCTCGGGGCGGCGCAGCCGGGTCCGGGCCAGCTGGTCGGCCAGATGATCGGCGAGCCGGGCCCAGTCGGTCACCGTGACACGGGCCTGCGCGTGCCGGAAGGTCCAGACGGCCAGGTTCACCTGGTCGGGATCGTCGAGCAGGCCGATCGGGCCGACCAGATCGGCCCACGCGCTGTTCCAGGCCAGCACGTTCGCCCGCGGGCCGAGCACGAACGCGGGCGTCGGCGTCATCGCGTCGACGACGCCGCGCAGCGCGGCGGGCACCTGATCGAGTTCCGGATCGAACGCCGTGCTCGGGCAGCGGGCTTCGGCGCTGCTGGTCAGCGCCAGCCAGCCGAAGTGCGCGCGCTCGGTGTCGTTGAAGCGCAGCGCGGTGGCCAGCGCGTCGACGACGGCCATCGACGGATTGCTGTCACGCCCCTGCTCGAGCCGGGCCAGGTAGTCGGCGCTGACGCCGGCCAGCACCGCGACCTCCTCGCGGCGCAGGCCGGGGGTGCGTCGCCTGCCGCCGCCGGGCAGACCGACCTCCTCGGGCCGCAACTCGGCGCGGCGCGCGACCAGAAGTTCCGCGAACGCCGAGCGGGCGCCGTGCCGCTCTGTCATGTCTTCGCCTGCCATGTCTCGATGGTGCCCGGTCCCCGCTCCCGCAGCCACGCCCTGCGGGGTCCAGGATAAGCGCGGTCTGGTTAGCGGACCACGGTCCGGTGAGGGTGGAGGCATGACTTCCTCGACACAGACCCAGCAGCTGAAGACCGGATCGTGGGCGCTGGACACCCACCACTCCTCGGTCTCGTTCACGGTGCGCCACCTCGGCATCGCCAAGGTGCGCGGCGGCTTCACCCGCTTCGAGACCGAGTTCGTGGTCGACGAGACCGGCGCGGCCACCATCGGCGCCACCATCGCCCTCGACTCGTTCGACACCGGCAACGCCGACCGCGACGCCCACATCCGCGCCGCCGACTTCCTCGACGTCGCCAACCGCCCGACCCTCACCTTCCGCGCCACCGGACCGGTGCGCGTCGCCGAGTCCTTCACCGTCGCGGGCGAGGCCACCCTGGGCACTGTCACCCAGCCGGTCACCCTCGACGTCGAGTGGGGCGGCGTCGCCGACTTCCCCGACGGCACCCGCCACGCCGGCTTCTCCGCCGCCGGCACGATCAAGCGCACCGACTTCGGCGTCGGCGTCCCGATGCCGGGCATGCTGTCCGACACCGTGAAGATCGAGCTCGAGATCGAACTGGTCGAGCCCGCCTGACCCCGTTCGCTCAGAGCGCAGGCGGGCATGACACCGGCGTCGCCCGCCTGCATTAGCCTGGAGTCGACAACACAGGACTCTTACGTTCGGAGGTTTGGCCGTGGAGGTCAAGATCGGTATTTCGGATAGCCCGCGCGAGCTCATCATCAACAGCGCGCAGAGCCCTGACGAGATCGAGGCGCTGGTCTCCGAAGCGCTGAGCGGCGCGAGCGGTGTGGTGTCGCTGACCGACGAGAAGGGGCGCAAGTTCCTGATCCAGTCGGCCAAGGTCGCCTACGTCGAGATCGGCTCGCCCGCCACCGGCCGCGTCGGCTTCGCCACGGTCTGAAGGTCCTGACACCGAAAAGCCCCGCACCGGATTCCGGTGCGGGGCTTTTCGTCTGGTCTGGGCCGGTGCGCTCAGCCGATCGGGTGCAGGGGGACGTGCTTGAGGCCGCCCCAGGCCAGCGCCACGGTGGTGTCGACCGCTTCGTCCTTGGGGATCGGGCGGTCGGCCTCGAGCCAGTAGCGCGCGGTGAACTGGCTGGCGCCGACCAGACCGACGGCCAGGATGCGGGCCCGGTAGGGGTCCAGGCCGGAGTCGTGGGCGACGAGGTCGAAGACCGCGTCCACACACGCCTCGGTGGCCTGCTCGACCCGGCGCTGCACCTGCGGTTCGCTGGTCAGATCGGATTCGAAGACGAGGCGGAAGCCCTGCATCTCGTTGTCGACGAAATCGAAGTACGCGGCGACCGCGGCGCGCACGCGCTGTTTGTTGTCGGTGGTGGAGCGCAGCGCCTGGCGCACGCTCGACACCAGGATGTCGACATAGTTCTGCAGCACCGCCAGATACAGCTCCAGCTTGCTCGCGAAGTGCTGGTAGAGCACCGGCTTGCTGACGCCGGCCACCTGCGAGATCTCGTCCATGCCCGCGGCGTGGTAGCCACGCTGGACGAACACTTCGCTGGCGGCGAGCAGCAGTTGCTGGCGTCGCTCGTCACGGGGCAGCCGGGTGCCGCGCTTTGCCGGGACCGTTTCCGGCACCGATCGGCGCGAGGTCATGCGGTCCACGAGGTCTGTCATCTCGGCTCTCTTTGTCGTTTACCCCGGCCCAGGGGTGCGGTCCGGTGTCCCACGAACGATACCCGCACGGTGTTCCCATCAAGTTTCGCCCTGGAAATGTAGTACCAGTCCCCAGGGTTCGCCGGGCCGTAACCGCGTGATCTCCTGCGGCCGCCGCGAGGTCGCGCTTGCGCACTGTGAGAATCTGGTGGGGTGACCGACCGACCGGAACGACCATCCGGCGGCGGGCGCGATGTCGCTCGCCCCACGCAACCCACCGAGTCCGGTTCCGTGACGTCGGCGCCAGAAGGGCGAGAACTGCAGGTCTACGACCCGCTCGGGCTCTACCAGCCCGCCGACAAGTCGCGGCAGCCGCTGCGCGCCCACTGGAACCCCACCGACGCCGACACCGGCCGACCGCGCAGCCCGCAGCGGGAGGCCAAGAAGCAGAGCGCGATCGGCCGATTCGTGCGCCGCTACGGCTGGCGCGCCTACGCGCTGCCGGTATTGCTGGCCGTCACCGTGTTCGTCGTCGTCGACGCGATGCGCGCGAGCCCGATGCCCGCCGCGACCGAGCCCGGTTTCGGCGCGCTGAGCCCGAAGATCGCCCAGTCCGGCATCATCGGCGCCCCGCCCGGTGACGGGAAGTTCCCCGCCGATCTGCCGCTGGGCGCGCTGCCCGAGGGCGGCGAGTACGTCGACCGCGCGGCGGGCACCTGGCACGTGGTGCCCGGCACCAGCCCGCAGGTGGGCGCGGGCACCGAGCGTGTGTTCCGCTACACCGTCGAGGTCGAGGACGGCATCGACACCGCGCCCTTCGGCGGCGACGCCGCCGTGGCCAAGATGGTGGAGACCACCCTGGCCAACCCTAAGAGCTGGACCCACGACCCGCGCTTCGGTTTCCAGCGCGTCGACACCGGCGAACCCGATTTCCGGCTCTCGCTGACCTCCCGCGAGAGCACCCGCGCCGCGTGCGGATTCGAGATCCCGATCGACTCGTCCTGCTACAACGCAGACCTCGACCGCGTGGTGCTCTCGGAGGTGCGCTGGGTGCGCGGCGCGCTCGCCTTCGACGGCGACATCGGCTCCTACCGGCAGTACCAGATCAACCACGAGGTCGGCCACGCCATCGGCTACCACGGGCACCAGCCCTGCGAGACCGACGGCGGCCTGGCGCCGATCATGATGCAGCAGACCTTCGGCACCAAGAACAACGACATCGCCCTGCTCGACCCGCACGGCGTGGTCCCCGCCGACGGCAAGACCTGCCGCTTCAACCCCTGGCCGTACCCGAGAGGGTGACGGTCGCGGTGATGCGCGACCATGGACGGGAAGAACCCCGCGGCAGGCGACGTTGTCACCAATGCCAACCCGTACGGTTTTCGGCCGCCTCGCCGTCGAGGGGCGAGGCGTAACGGCGTAGCCGGAGCCTCGCCCCTCGACGGCGAGGTCACGAGGCCGAAAACCCGCGGCGCCAGCCGCCAACAAGCACAGGAGCTCTGACGTGTCATTCAACGGGTCCCTGCCGCCGCTCGTCGAGCCGGCCGCGGAACTGACCAAGGACGAGGTCGCTCGCTACAGCAGGCACCTGATCATCCCCGATCTGGGCGTCGACGGTCAGAAGCGCCTGAAGAACGCCAAGGTGCTCGTGATCGGTGCGGGTGGTCTGGGTTCACCCGCCCTGCTGTATCTGGCCGCGGCCGGTGTCGGCACCCTCGGCATCGTCGAGTTCGACGAGGTCGACATGTCGAACCTGCAGCGCCAGATCATCCACGGCGAGTCCGATATCGGCCGTTCGAAGGCCGACAGCGCCCGCGATTCCATCCGGGAGATCAACTCCGGGATCGACGTGCGGCTGCACAAGATCCGCCTGGAACCGGACAACGCGGTCGAGCTGTTCCGCGAGTACGACCTGATCGTGGACGGCACCGACAACTTCGCCACCCGCTACCTGGTCAACGACGCCGCCGTCCTCGCGGGCAAGCCCTATGTGTGGGGCTCGATCTACCGCTTCGAGGGCCAAGTCTCGGTGTTCTGGGAGGACGCTCCCGACGGCCGTGGCATCAACTACCGCGACCTGTACCCGGAGGCCCCGCCGCCGGGCATGGTCCCCTCCTGCGCCGAGGGCGGCGTGCTGGGCGTGCTGTGCGCCTCGATCGGTTCGGTGATGGTGACCGAGGCGATCAAGTTGATCACCGGCATCGGTGAGACGCTGCTCGGCCGGCTGATGGTCTACGACGCACTGGACATGAACTACCGCACCATCAAGCTGCGCCGCGATCCGGAGCGTCAGCCGATCACCGGGCTGATCGATTACGAGGCGTTCTGTGGTGTGGTCTCGGAGGAGGGCATGGCCGCCGCGGCCGGGTCCACGATCACCGCCGCTGAGCTGAAGGATCTGCTCGACGCGGACAAGGTCGAGTTGATCGACGTCCGCGAGCCGGTGGAGTGGGACATCGTCCACATCGACGGCGCGACGTTGATTCCCAAGGACCGCATCCTGTCCGGCGAGGCGCTGGCCGAGTTGCCGCAGAACAAGCCGATCGTGTTGCACTGCAAGACCGGTATCCGTTCGGCGGAGGCCTTGGCGGCGCTCAAGCTGGCCGGTTTCGCCGACGCCACGCATCTGCAGGGCGGCGTCGTCGCCTGGGCCAAGCAGGTCGATCCCTCGCTGCCGGTGTACTGATCCGGTAACCACGCTGTTGCCGACCTCGCCGAAGATTGCGGCGAGGTCGCAAAGTGGAGTGTGCCAGCGTGCCTTCGGGCTCGGGCGGTAGCCGCGGGGTTACGGTACGGCCGTGACCTCAGTCGAACCTCCCGAGCATGTGCGGGCCACATTCGGGCTTCGCGAAGTGACACCGGTCTCCCTCGGTGACTGGGACGGTGGCTGGCGGCTGGGTGACGTGGTGCTGAGTCCGGTCGCCGATCACGCGCGGGCCGCGTGGTCGGCGAAGGTGCGCGAGACGCTCGCGGTCGACGGTCTGCGGGTGGCGCGCCCGGTGCGCGCCACCGATGGCCGGTACGTGGTCTCCGGCTGGCGGGCCGACACTTTCGTCGACGGCGCGCCGGAACCGCGCCACGACGAGGTGGTCTCGGTGTCGCTGCGGTTGCACAAGGCGACAGCGCAATTGGAACGCCCGCGTTTCCTGGTGCAGCCGCCGGTCGCGCCCTGGGTGGACGTCGATGTCTTCGTCGCCGCCGACCGGGCCGCCTGGGAATCGGTGCCGCTGCGCAGTCTGCGCGCGGGCGGCGTCCCGATCGCCGCGACCCCCGACGGGCAGCGCAGCCTCGAATTGATCGGCCAGCTGGCCACCCTGCGCAAGCCGGTGCGCAGCCCCGATCAGCTGGTGCACGGCGACCTCTTCGGCACCGTCCTGTTCGCCGGCGCGCACACGCCCGGCCTCACCGACATCACGCCGTACTGGCGCCCGGCCACCTGGGCGGCCGGCGTGGTCGTCGTGGATGCCCTGGCCTGGGGCGGTGGCGACGACGGACTGCTCGACCGCTGGGCCAGTCTGCCGGAATGGCCGCAGATGTTGTTGCGCGCCTTGATCTTCCGGCTCGCGGTACACGCCTTGCATCCGCGCTCGACCCCGGAGGCCTTTCCCGGTCTGGCCCGCACGGCGGACATGGTCCGATTGGCACTGTAAGGGCGAATTGCGCCGATAGTGACCGATGGGTCGGATGTGATTTCAAATCCGTTGAGACCCAACGTTTCCTGGGATATCCCGTGCTATCTTCATCGAGCATCGCCGCCATGTGTCCTGCGCCGGACCGGGGGACCCGTGCGGCCCGTCACGAGCGGTGAGGATTGCTGCGGGTGAGAATCCAGCCCAGACAACAGATTCTGGATATTTGGAGCGCCATGCTCTCGGCCTGCTATCGGGACGAGAAATGGCATTGGGACGGTGTCCTCGGCGCCAATTCGATCAGTGATTCCGAACAGTTGCTGTGCCTGCTGTATCCGGCCACCGAGATCGAGAGCTTCGCGCTGGACCGTCCCGAGGCGATGTCCGACGACGTCAGGGTCGTCCTCGAGGCGTTCGGCGGCCAGGCCAGGATCGGGATCACCGTGCTCGGCCTGGTCGAGGAGTACCTGGCGCGCAACACCGCGCCCGACGGCCTGCCCCGGTTCGACGCGGGCAGCTACCTGCGCACCACCGGTGACACCGAGCCGTCGCCCGCCCAGCACGCGCTCGAGGTGGTCGACGGCTACTCCATGTCGGTGACGCTGTGCATCGCGGCGCTGGGCTTCGCGCGCGTGTTCGACCGCTGGGCGCGCACCGAGCGGCGCAAGGACATCAGCGCCAGGATCGCCGAGCTCAGTACCGGTTTGAGTACCCGGCTGACCGCCGCCATGACCGGCCTGGTGCGCAGTTTCGTGGTCAACACGGCCTCGCCGCGCTCGCCGGCCGGCAAGGTGATGCTGGGCATGCTCAACCAGTCGGGGCAGCCGGAGAAGGTCGTCGTCGACGCCGTCGCCCGCAGCCTCGATCGTGTGCGCGCCCGGCTGCGCAACGACGTCACGCTGGGCCGGGCACCGGAATCCGAACTCGACGACGAGGATCTGCTGTTCGAGTGCGGCTGGAGCTGGGGTGTGGTGCAGGGCGCCGACCCGGTCGACTTCGTCCCGGACGCGATCGGTTCCAGCGTCGGCTACGCCGACCCCAGGCCCTACCTCTACTTCACCATCACCGCCCTCGACGGCATCAACGACGTGCTCTCCCAGCGCACCCGGGAACTCGACCTGCTCGACGACACCCAGTACCGCCTGGCCGAGGCGCTGCGCATCCGCTGGGACATCACCCAGCGCTACTGGGCGACCGTCGCGCGATTCGGTAGCGGCACCTGGCCGCTGGAAGACATCCCGTGGCGCACCTCCGACGGCGAGGAATCGGACTACTTCTCCCTGCTCGTGTCCGCGGTGCTGATCCAGGAACTGGTGGCCCGCACCGCCTCCGACGACGACCTGACCCGCGCGATCGGCATCTTCGACGAGCTGGCCCGCCGCGGCCGCATCATCCGCAGGCCCACCCAGGACGACCCGTCGCTGGCCCTGCACCATCCCGGCGTCCGGATGACACTGCGCGGCAGCGAACTCGTCGACGGCGGCGGTTCCCGGCTGGAGTGGATCGCCTCGGACTTCGCGCCGGTGCTGCTCAAGCGCAGCCTGCAGGCGGCCCGGCTGTCGGGCAACATCACCGCGCGCGATCGCCTGATGGAACTCGCCAAGAAGGTGATGGACCACCTGGACCTGCGGATGATCACCGAGGGTGACGCCGCGGGCCTGTGGGACGATCCCGGCGCGGCCTTCGGCGCCGCGGCCCAGCCGGGCCAGACCCTGCCGTCCTGGTACATGACCGAGCGCGTGATCGAATGCCTGGTCACCGCCGACCGCACCTACCGGGAGGCGCCGTTGCGCTCACCGGCCATGGTGGTGCGCGCGGTCGAACTGCTCAACGAGGCCGAGCACCTGCTCAACCAGGAGATGCTCAATGTCAGCGTCGAGGACACCTCGGCCAACCGCATCGCGCTCGACGGTGTCGAGCAGCAGCTGGCCCGGGCCAGAGACGTGGTGAATCTGCAACCGGGAACGGCGTTCACGCTCGCCTCGGCGGCCCTGATCGAACTCGACCGGCTCGCCTACGCTCGTCTCGACGCGATGAGGAGCACGTGATCCCATGATCGTTTTCGCCACCTCGGACAAGGGCGGCACCGGACGGTCGGTGACCAGTTGCAATCTGGCCTACCGGCTGGGATTGCGCGGGATCAGCACGGCCTACCTCGACTTCGACTTCGGCTCGCCGACCGCGGGCGCGCTGTTCGAGATCAGCGCGGTGGAGCGGGGCACCGCCTCCGGCAGCGGCCTGCACTCGTACCTGCGCGGCCACAACAGCCTGCCGCAGCGCATCGACGTGCGGGCCAACACCAACCGGGACGCGTTGCGCAGCCAGCGATCTCGCGGCGGCAAGCTGGTCCTGCTGCCCGGCGACGAGGGCGGCGGCGAGGCCATGTCGGCCAACGACGCGCACGTGGTGCGCCGCTGCCGCGAGCTGCTGCTCGACCTGGACAGCACCTACAAGGTGGTCATCGTCGACCTGAGCGCCGGCCGGTCGGTGGCCATGCAGATCGCGCTGGAAGCGACGCGTCCCCAGGACATGCCGGACAAGGAGGTGTGCTGGCTGGTCTACCACCGCTGGACTCGGCAGCACCTGATGGCCGCCCAGGGTCTGGTGCACGGGCCCAAGGGCCTGCTGAAGACCGGCGTCGAACTCGGCTACGCCCCCGACGACCTGCTGGCCCGGATCCGCTTCGTCCGCACCGCCGTTCCGCGTGTCACCGACGAGCACGCGGCCAACGGCGGACCCCAGGCGGCGTGGCTGCTCAAGCAGAACGACGCGCTGCGCTCGCTGGCGGCCGAGTACCGGCTCGGGGCAGGCGCGTTGCTGGGGGAGACGCCGGTCGAGCCCGTGCTGCAGTGGCGGGAGCAGATCGTGCTCGACGCGGATGTGAACGCGGGTATCGCCAATCGCGCCACCGTCGACGCGTTCGAGGAACTGGCGCGGCGGCTGTGGGATCGCGCGACGTGGGTGCGGGTGTAACCGCAGGAAGACGCCGGGTGGGGACGATGCGCGCAATCGCGACAAAACTTGCGAAAGGGACTGGGGGAGGAGAAAATTCGATCGGGCGTGTCCGATCGATGGGCGCGCCGACGTGATGGCTAGAATCGCGACGATTCTATCCGGACGGGTTGACAGGGGCTGTGGTTGTGGGTGGCGCCGTCTACGCCGAGTCGACGGCGTCAGTGCGTGTCGAGGATGTACCGCTGTCGCATGTGTCCATCGAGGTCGGGCACTTCTACATGTCGGATCTGCTCAACGGTGAAGCGACGATCGCCGCCCAATTCCGGCGCGTGGCACCACTGCTCGAGGCGTTCACCGAGATCGCCAGGCAGGACTTCGCCGAGGCCGCAGGCGGTGCCTCGCGGGTGCGGGTGAGCACCTGCTTCCTGCTCGACGACTACTTCCAGACCGACGCCGATCCGCGCCGGATCGTGCCGAAACTGCTGCGTATCGCGCAGGAGTGCGGCGTCCGGATCGACTACCTGGCCAGTGAGGCCGGGTGCAGCCGGTATCTGCGCCGTCAGCACGACGAACCGCGGATCCCGCTGGCCCAGATGGTCGCCGACTCGATCGTGGCCGAACCGGCGCCGGGCAGTACCGGGCGCAGGCCACCGACCGCGGAATCCGGCTGGCTGTGCAACGGCGAGCGGTCCAGCGACCACGAGCCGGGCCACGCCATGGAGGTCAGCTATCGGCCGCCGGTGGAGTTCGCGGCGCGCAATCACAACATCTTCCTCGACGTCGAGATGTGGCGGGACCGGGGCGCCGGCCAAGACGTGCTGTGGTCGTGTCCGTTCCTGGCCTCGGTCTGGCAACTGCTGCGCCTGGGGATGCTGCGCTACGAGGGCAGAGCCATCGTGGACGCCGAGTACTGGCAGCCGGGCCACGAATGGCCGGCGCGCTGGGCGGACTTCCCGAGCGTGATCCGGCTGCAGGAGCGGGCGGCGCCGTTCGCCGCGTTCCGCTCCCTGTCGCTGCTGCCGCAGCGGTACGTGGGCATCGAGCACGCGGTGCGGATGATCCTCGACCATGTGCAGCCCGACCCCGCCGTCGTCGGGCTGATCACCCGGCGTGCGAGCGAGCAGGGGATCGCGATGACCGACGACGTCACCGACCGGCTCTCGCATTTCTTCCTCAGCAGCCTCTGATCCGATGCCGTCCCCAGCGCAGACGGGCTACGCTGCAGCAATGCAACTCAGCGGTGGACCGCTGGCGCTTCTGGGCGAAGTGCGCACCGGCCTGCTCCCGGAGTCGGCGGCACTGAGCCGCGGGTCGGCCGCGGAATTGCTGACCCTCGTACGGGGCAGGCGCGTGCAATCACGGGAACGGCCGGTCAGCTGGGCGCGGTCACCGGTGATCTCCGAAGGCGTCGACTGCCGGCTCGCCACCCCGACGCGCACCCGGGTGCGCGCGGTCGGGACCGTCGCTGCCCACGCCGTGGTCCTGGGCGGGCGGATCCTGCAGAGCTCGGCCACGGCCACCGTCACCGCCGGGCAAGGCACGCACCGGCGCGGCTGGGGGCACTACCTGAGCCGGATCGGCATCGTCGAGATCCTCACCCGGATACCGCCGGACATCGGCGCGCAGCTGGCCGACGGCTTCCTCGGTCCCGGCGACGCGGCGACGGCCACCCTGGACCCGGGCGCGATCGCGGCCCGGCTGCACATGCGGGTCCGCACCGATCCGATGCTGAATCAGAAGCCGCCGATCCAGACCAGCGCGTCGCGGCTGCGCTGGGCCGCGCGGGTGGACCGCGAGCAGGCGCCGAGCATGTCGTTCGTGCTGCTCGACGAGGAGACTCGGCTGGCCTCGGTCGTGGTCGGCGACGAGGCGGAACTGGCGGCGGTGCAGGGCTTCTGTGAGGACCTGGCCATGCACGACTGGCTGTTGACGGTGCTCACCGAGGTGATCGACGAGGCCGAGATGGCCGAGCTGTCGCGTAGCTCGCCCGCCCAGGTGCTCACCCCACTGCTGGAACACCTCGTGCACCTGTGGCTGCCCGGTGCGTTCACCCCCGCCCCGCTGCGTGGCCTGTGGACGGGGTTGGAGGCCGATCCCGGCTTCACCGTGCAGTGGAATACCCGGATCGGGCAGCTGCGCGACCGGGTCGCGGTGGCGACCCTCGGGGCGCTGACCCGCAGCCAGTCGCGGTGGTGATCACAGCCGGAACAACTGGCGCACCAGCAGCGCGAAGAACACCGAGGTCGACACGATGCCGGCGTAGGACTCCACGATCAGGGTGGCCTGCGCGAACGATCCCAGCTTCGGCAGATCGTCGGTGCCTACCGGATTCAGGAAGTTCAGCAGTCCCACCCGCACGGCGGTGTTGACGCCGATCCCGGTGCTCGACAGATAGAAGACCCCGACGAACAGCGCGATCTCCACCGCGATCCAGGCCAGCAGCAGGAACGGCCGATAGCCGTAGCCGCACAGCAGATCCGAGGTCATCCCGGGCAGCCGCCGCCAGCGCGGACTGCGCGCCCTGGTCTTGGCGCGGGCCATGTTCAGGCCGCAGCGGTCCTGGCCACGCGGGTTCTCGGTGGTGGTGTGCAGGCGGTAGGCCTGCCGGTAGGCGAGCGCGGCGTGCGCGGGCAGCTTGTGCGCCGAGAGTTGTGCGCCGAGTTCCTCGTACACCTCGGCCAGCAGGATGGACTGGGTGCGGCTCAGGCGCAGCGGACCGCGGAATTCGACCTCGGCGGCGAACAGCGCGGTGAGCACGGTCTCGCAGGACAGCTCGCGCCCGGCGTTGTCGAGCATGTCCGGATCGGCGTCGCGGTAGAGATGGGCGAAGACCAGGCTGTCGCCGACCCGCCGGGTCGAGGGCGGCACGTAGTCGGCCAGGAACTGCTCGACGCGATGGTTGAGCTCGTCGAGCAGGGTGTATTCGCCCGCGGGTCCGGGCGCGCGCAGGAAATCGGCGACGACCTCGGCGAAAGCGCCCGCGTGCCTGCGGATCAGGGTGGTCTTGGAGGCGACGAAGTCGCCGAGCCGATCGTGTTCGGCGTAGTCGGTCATCCCTCGTCGACCGGCCCACGGTCCTTGTACCACCGGCGATCGGTGGGATCGGCGTTCGGCCAATCGGGAACGATGCGGTGCACCAAAAGATCTCGCGGTTCCCCCACCCCGAAATACTGGTCCTCGTAGCCCGCCCAGACGAAGCCGGAATTCTTGTACAGCGTCGCCGCGGGCACGTTCGACGGGCGAACCGTGATGAAGACGGCGTCGACCTGCGACGAACGACATTGCGCGACAGCGAGATCGAGCAGCGACCGGCCCAGTCCCCGGCCCTGATAATTCGCCGAGACGGCCAGGCCGATCAGCCAGGCGGAATCCGGTCCGACGGCCACCATCGCGTACCCGCAGAGCGAACCATCCACATCGGCCACCAGCCAATGTGATCCGTGGATATCGAACAATTGCCGAATGGCGAAATAGGGGTAGGCCAGTGGCCTGAACTCGCTCGATTCGAGCTCGGCGATGGCGGCCAGATCATCGACCGTTGCGGATCGGAATCGTAACTCTGCCTGCTCGTTCGAGATGTTCAATACCGCTCACCTCTGCCGCCCCGGTGCAAGTCTGGACTCCAGGGTAAGCGCAGATCGGTGATCGCGGCCACAACCACGGACGAAAAGTGTTGTCACACAGCCGAAAGCCACGTTCGGTGAGGGGAGCCGAACGTGGCTTTCGGGGTCGCGCTGGGTGGATCAGACGCTGGCGTAGGCCAGCGAGGGCGCCCGGTCGGTGGCGAAGCTGGTGCGCAGGTAGCACCACCAGGTGACCGCCGCCATCACCAGGAACACCACGGCGTAGGCCCAGAAGGCGGGGGCCATGGTCTTGAGGTGGACGTTGGACAGGCGCAGCGCCTGCTGGACGACGAAGCCACCCGCGGCGCCGACCGCGCCGATGACGCCGATGGCGGCGCCGGCCTGACGCTTGGCCGAGATGGCGGCTTCGGCGATGTCGATGCCGTGCTCGGCGGCGTACTTCTTGGAGGTGGCGTTGAAGATCGACGGGATCATCCGGTAGGTGGAACCGTTGCCGATGCCGGCCAGGACGAACAGCGCCAGGAAGGCGACCAGGTAGAGCGGGAAGCTCTTCAGGTCCACCGCGAGGACGATGAACGCGACCGAGATCGACATGCCGCCGAAGACGTAGACGGTGATCTTGGCGCCACCGCCGACCTTGTCGGCGACCCAGCCACCGAACGGACGGCTGAACGAACCGACCAGCGCGCCGAGGAAGGCGAGGTTACCGAGGGTGGTGATCCAGCTGATCTTGGCCAGGTCCGGGAAGGTGGCCTTGATCAGGGTCGGGAAGGCGAAGGAGAAGCCGATGAACGAACCGAAGGTGCCGATGTAGAGGAAGGCCATGATCCAGGTGTGGCGGTTGGTCAGGGCCAGCTTGTAGGACTTGCCGTCGGACTTCGCCTCGGCGATGGAGTCCATGAAGTACAGCGCGCCCACGGTGGCGACCGCGATGAACGGCAGCCAGAACAGCACCGCCAGGGTGATGCCGAAGCGGTAGCCGCCCGCGTCCTTGGCCATCACGTGGGTGCCGAAGGTGATCAGCAGCGGCACGATCAGCTGGGTCTGCGCGACGCCGAGGTTGCCACCGGCGGCGTTGAGGCCCAGCGCGGCGCCCTTCTTGCCCTCGGGGAAGAAGAACGAGATGTTGGCCATCGAGGACGAGAAGTTACCGCCACCGACACCGGCCAGCGAGGCCAGCACGAGGAAGACCCACATCGGCGTTCCGGGCTGATTGACGAAGTAGAGGATGCCCAGGGTCGGGATGAACAGCATCGCCGCGCTGAAGGCGGTGAAGGCGCGACCACCGAACTTCGGAACGGCGAAGGTGTAGGGGATGCGCAGGGCGGCGCCGACCAGGGTCGGGATGGAGGTCAGCAGCAGGGCGTTGCTGACCGCGGTCGGGTTGCCCTTGCCCAGTCCGGCCAGGAAGTCGAAGCCGGCCGCGCCCATGGCGGTGACGATGGAGCCCCAGATCACCCAGATGCTGAAGCCCAGGTTCTCGGCGAAGACCGAGAACCAGAGGTTCTTGCGGGCGGTCTGCTTGCCGCCGGCTTCCCAGAACGCCGGATTGTCAGGATTCCACTGGGTCAGCCAGCGACCCTTCTTCTGATATTCGAAGGACGGGGATTCCGTCTCCTGGCCGGTGGCGGCGATTGCGGTCATCGGCTTCCTCTCGATCGGGCTCGATAGAGGCGCATCGGATTTCGTGGCGTTCGATGCGCTTCTTGCGGGGTCGAGATAAAGGTAGAAGCCGGTTGTTGCGTGACAATGGCCTCAGGTGACGTTCCAGCCAACTCACGCTCACCGTGGAAAACGCGGACCGGTGACCGGCCGGAAACCTGGATGTAGGACAGCCGCCGTTCGCTGTACTCAGCGATCGGGGTACTCGGCGATCAGCGAGCCGAGGAAACAACGCGTCGCCTGCATCGCCTTGTCGGCGTCACCGTCGATCACGGCCTGCACGAGTTCGGCGTGCTCGGTGTCGTAGGCGTCGTCGGAGCGGGCGGTGCGCGCGTGGATCACCTGCTCGATGATCGGCAGCAGCGAATCGTAGAACTCCAGGTATACCGCGTTGTGGCTGGCGACGACGATCGCGCGGTGCAGTTCCACGTCGGCGGCGATGGCGACCGGGTCGGGTTCGGTCCAGTTGCGGTTGCTGCGCTCGGCGAGCAGTCGGCGCAGGGTGGCGATGTCGGCGTCGTCGCGGCGGCGTGCGGCCAGGCCGGCGGCGGTGGTGTCGAGCGCCTGGCGGAGTTCGAGGATGTCGCGCTCCTCGGCGTCGGCGAAGAACTTGCCCAGGGTGCCGCCGACCTCGGAGGTGGCGATCACATAGGTGCCCGAGCCCTGCCTGCGTTCGAGCATGCCCGCGTGCACGAGGGCCTGGACGCCTTCGCGGACGGTGTTTCGCCCGGTCCCGGTGAGCTCGGTGAGTTCCGGTTCCGTGGGAATTCGCTGGCCCACGGGCCAACGGCCGGAACGGATCTCGGCCCGAAGCTGCTCGGTGACCTGAGCGATGAGGCTGGTTCGCCGGACGGGTTGCACGTCAGCCAGGGTACTCACCCGCCGCCCCGCGAATATCGGCCAGACTCAGGTGCGTGGAGATCTGGGGCCGCGGCAAGCCTTGGGTGCGGGGTCGGGTGAGCCCGTCCCCGGTGAGTTGTCCATGTTCTCGCGTTGGAGATCGCTCACAGTCCCTTGGCGTTAGTCATCGGGTCATCCTATGATTTGTCGGTGACCGCGACCCTCCCCGATGCCCGAACTCTGCCCGATTCCGGTACGCGCAGTCGTACCCGCGCGCTGATCGAAGGCCGCCTGCTCGTGCTGGCGGCCATTGTCATGTCCGCGCTGACGTTGCGCGCCGCGGTCACCGCGTTCAGCCCGCTGGCGGAGGAGATCGGCGCCGATATCGGGTACGGGACCGCGATCGTCGGCGTGTTCGGCATGCTGCCGACCGCGATGTTCGCCATCGCCGGGCTGGTGACGCCGCTGCTGGTGCGCCGGTTCGGGCTGGAGCGCACGGTGCTCATCGCGATGCTGCTGGCCGGGACGGGGTCGCTCACCCGCGTGTTCTCCGCGGGCACGGGCGAGCTGCTGGCCTTCTCCGGTGTGGTGCTGCTCGGGATGGGCATCGGCAATGTGGTGATCCCGCCGCTGGTGAAGCGGTATTTCGCCGATCAGCTGGCCGCGATCAGCTCCTTGTACATCGTGATGGTGCAGTTGAGCACCGTCGTCCCCGCGTTCGTCGCGGTGCCGCTGGCGGAAGACCACGGGTGGCGGATCTCGATGGGTGTGTGGGCGCTGGTCGGCTTCGCCGCCGCGGTGCCGTGGGTGTTCGTCCTGCGCGACCGCAAGGGCCGCGACCGGCACGACGTCACCGCCCTGCCCGTCGATTCAGCGACGGACACCGGCAGGATCTGGCGTTCGCCGGTGGCCTGGGGGATGGCCGCGATGTTCGGCATGACCTCGCTGACCACTTACGCCATGTTCGCCTGGCTGCCCAAGATCCTGTCCGACGCGGGGGCGAGCGCCGGTTTCGGCGGCAGCATGGTCGGCCTGTTCGCGCTGATGGGCCTGATCCCCGCGCTCGGTGCGCCGACCGTGGTCTCGCGGATGCGCAATCCGTTCCCCGTCGTGGTGGCCTGCATGGTGCTGTTCGTCGTCGCCTTCGCCGGTCTGCTGATCGCGCCCATGGGCGCGCCGGTGCTGTGGGTGGTGCTGCTGGGCCTCGGCCCGAGCACTTTCCCGATGGCGCTGACCCTGATCAACCTGCGCACCCGCACCCCGCGGGGCTCGGCGGCGCTGTCCGGGTTCACTCAGGGCGTCGGGTACGCCGTCGCCTGTGTCGGTCCGTTGCTGTTCGGCATGCTGCACACCTGGACCGGCGGCTGGCCGGCCCCGTTCGCCCTGCTCCTGGTCGCCCTCGGCGTGCTGCTGGCTGGTGCCTGGCAGGCCTGCAAACCGCGGATGCTCGAAGACACCTGGAATTGAGCCGAGAAAATCTCACCGCTCGAGTTGCACGCGTGTGCGTCGAGAGTAATGCTGTGTAGGTCACACCCTCACGGGTGATTCCGACGATTTCTGGCCGCTTCCTTACCTGCGGAAATCGTTGTGTCACACGCCGGAAACAAACGGGCTGATCTCACCTACCCGAAGTGCGGTAGGTGAGAAACCGTTGATTCGCGCGACATTTCCCGCAGCATTCCGGCAATACCCATTTCCTACCGTTGGGCCATCGCACTTTTGGGAGGCCCAACTTGAGCACGCTGAAGCGTAACCACGACATCGAGCACTGGGATGCCGAAGATGTCGCGGCCTGGGAGGCCGGCGGCAAGGACATTGCCAAGCGCAACCTGATCTGGTCGGTCTTCGCCGAGCACATCGGGTTCTCGGTGTGGTCGATCTGGTCGGTGATGGTGCTGTTCATGCCCGCCGACAAGTTCGGCATCGACCCGGCGGGCAAGTTCTTCCTGGTCGCCATGCCGACCCTGGTCGGTGGGTTCCTGCGGATCCCCTACACCGTGGCCACCGCTCGCTTCGGCGGTCGCAACTGGACGATCTTCAGCGCGCTGCTGCTGGTGGTCCCGCTGCTGCTGACGCTGTACTTCGTCACCCAGCCGGGCACCTCGTACACGACCTTCCTGGTCGTCGCCGCGTTCGCCGGTGTCGGCGGCGGCAACTTCGCCTCGTCGATGACCAACATCAACGCCTTCTATCCGCAGCGGCTCAAGGGCTGGGCGCTGGGCATGAACGCGGGCGGCGGCAACGTCGGTGTCCCGGTGATCCAGCTGCTCGGTCTGTTGGTGCTGGTCACCCTCGGCGGCGACTACGCCTACCTCATCTGCGCGATCTACCTGGTCCTCGTCGCTCTCACCGCGGTCGGCGCGGCGTTGTACATGGACAACCTGACCAACCAGAAGGCCGACCTGTCCTCCATGGGCACGGCCCTGCGGGTGCCGCAGTCCTGGGCGATCGCCTTCCTGTACATCGGCACCTTCGGTTCGTTCATCGGCTACAGCTTCGCCTTCGGCCAGGTCCTGCAGATCAGCTTCAAAGCCGGTGGCGACACCGCCGCCCAGGCCGCCGTGCACGCCGCCTCGATCGCCTTCATCGGCCCGCTGCTGGGTTCGCTGGCTCGCCCCTACGGCGGCAAGATGGCCGACCGGATCGGCGGCAGCAAGGTCGCGCTCGGCACCTTCGGCGCCATGATGGCCGCCGCGCTGATCGTGATCTTTGCTTCGACCATGGCCGACCGCAACAACGGCGTCGCCTCCGGCGCCACCATGGCCTTCCTGGTCGTCGGCTTCATCGCCCTGTTCGTGCTCTCCGGTTTCGGCAACGGCGCCGTCACCAAGATCATCCCGTCGGTGTTCGAGGCCAAGTCCAAGAGCCTGCCGCTCCCGCGTGCCGAGCAGGCCGCGTGGTCGCAGAACGCCGGCGGCGCCCTGATCGGCTTCGTCGGCGCGATCGGCTCCCTGGGCGGCGTCGGCATCAACATGGTGCTGCGCTCGTCCTACTCCGCCACCGCCTCGGCCACCACCGCGTTCTGGGTGTTCCTCGCCTTCTACGTGGTCTGCGCGGCCGTCACCTGGACGGTGTTCCTGCGCCGTCCCCGCCTGTCCGTGCCTACCGACTCCGATGTCGTGGTCGAGGCCGAGTCCCTGGTCCTCGAGGCCGAAACCAACGCTTCGTCGGCCAAGACGTCGGCTCGCTGACTACCGACCACTACCAAGGAGGTCACTCTCATGAACAGCACTCGCAAGACAGTGGTCGTGGTCGGCCACGGCATGGTCGGTCACCGCTTCGTCGAGGCCCTGCGCTCGCGCGACGAGGCAGGCGAATGGCGGATCGTCATCCTCTCCGAGGAGAAGCTGCCCGCCTACGACCGCGTCGGCCTGTCCTACTACGTCGGCAGCTGGAAGGCCGAGGAGCTGGCGCTGCCGGGTAACACCTACGACGGCGACGCCCTGGTCGAGCTGCGGCTGGGCCAGCGCGGCGAAGCCATCGACACCGCGGCCAAGACCGTCACCAGCTCCAACGGCGACGTCATCGCCTACGACGCGCTGGTCATGGCGACCGGTTCCTACCCGTTCGTCCCGCCGGTGCCCGGCCACGATCTGCCCGAGTGCTTCGTCTACCGCACCATCGACGACCTCGACGGCATCCGCGCCGCCGCCGAAGCCGCCGGTCCCGGCGCGCACGGCGTCGTCGTCGGTGGCGGTCTGCTCGGCCTGGAAGCCGCCAACGCGCTGCGGCTGATGGGCATGACCCCGCACGTGATCGAGTACAACGACCGCCTGATGCCCGCCCAGGTCGACGCCGGTGGTGGCGCGATCCTGGAGAAGCTGGTCAGCGACATCGGCCTCAACGTGCACACCGGCGTCGGCACCGCCAAGATCGTCTCGATCGAGGAGGAGGGGGCGAACAACGTCACCCTGCACCTGTCGGACGAGTCCGAGATCCACGCCTCGCTGGTGGTGTTCTCGGCCGGTATCCGACCGCACGACGCCCTGGCCAAGGCCGCGGGCCTCGAGATCGGCGCCCGCGGCGGCATCCTGACCGACCTCGCCCTGCAGACCTCGGACCCGAGCGTCTACGCCATCGGTGAGTGCGCCGCGATCGAGGGCATCTGCTACGGCCTGGTCGCCCCCGGCTACACCACCGCCGAGATCGTCGCCGACCGGCTGCTCGGCGGCGCCGGCGAGTTCCCCGGCGCCGACATGTCGACCAAGCTCAAGCTCATGGGCGTCGACGTCGCCTCCTTCGGTGACGCGCACGGCACCACCGAGGGCGCGCTCGAGGTCGTGCTGCACGACGCGGCCAAGGGCACCTACGCCAAGCTGGTCGTCTCCGACGACGCGCAGACCCTGCTCGGCGGCATCCTCGTCGGCGACGCCAGCCAGTACGCGGCCCTGCGTCCGCTGGTCGGCCGTCCGCTGCCCGCCGACGCCGCCGCGCTGATCTCGCCGGCCGGCGCCGAACTGGGCGCCGACGCGCTGCCCGACGACGCCCAGATCTGCTCCTGCAACAACGTCAGCAAGGGCGCGATCTGCGGCGCCATCGCCGAGGGCGCCTGCGACATCCCCGGCATCAAGAGCTGCACCAACGCCGGCACCTCCTGCGGTGGCTGCGTGCCGATGATCAAGAAGCTGCTCGAGCAGTCCGGCGTGGAGATGTCCAAGGCGCTGTGCGAGCACTTCACCCAGTCGCGCGCCGAGCTGTTCCAGGTCGTGCAGGTCACCGGCATCCGCACCTTCTCCGAGCTGATCGCCAAGCACGGCAAGGGCACCGGCTGCGATATCTGCAAGCCGACCGTCGCCTCGATCCTGGCCTCGACCTCGAGCGATCACATCCTCGACGGCGAGCAGGCCGCGCTGCAGGACACCAACGACCACTTCCTGGCCAACATGCAGAAGAACGGCACCTACTCGGTGGTGCCGCGGATGCCCGGTGGTGAGGTCACCGCCGAGCAGCTGATCGTCATCGGTGAGGTCGCCAAGGAGTTCGACCTCTACGTCAAGGTCACCGGTGGTCAGCGCATCGACCTGTTCGGCGCGACCGTGGAGCAGCTGCCGCTGATCTGGAAGCGCCTGGTCGACGCGGGCATGGAGTCGGGCCACGCGTACGGCAAGTCGCTGCGCACCGTCAAGAGCTGCGTCGGTTCCACCTGGTGCCGCTACGGCCAGCAGGACTCGGTCGGCATGGCCGTGCTGCTGGAGAAGCGCTACCGCGGCCTGCGCTCGCCGCACAAGCTGAAGCTGGCCGTCTCGGGCTGCGCCCGGGAGTGCGCCGAGGCCCGCGGCAAGGACGTCGGCGTGATCGCCACCGAGCACGGCTGGAACCTCTACGTCGGCGGCAACGGCGGCCTGACTCCCAAGCACGCGGTGCTGCTGGCCGGCGACCTCGACGACGAGACGCTGATCCGCTACATCGACCGCTACCTGATGTTCTACATCCGCACCGCCGACCGCTTGCAGCGCACCGCGCCCTGGCAGGAGGCGCTCGAGGGCGGCATCGACTACCTCAAGGCCGTCGTGTGCGAGGACAGCCTGGGCATCGCCGACGACCTGGAGGCCGCGATGGCCAAGCACGTCGACGGCTACAAGGACGAGTGGGCGGCCGTGCTCGAGGACGAGAACAAGCTCTCGCGCTTCGTCTCGTTCGTCAACGCCCCTGGCGAAGCCGACCCGACCATCTCGTTCGACGACAGCGGCGAGCGCAAGGTGCCTGTGCTTCTCGGCCTGCCCGGCATGCCCGCCGGTGTTGGCTCCGACACAGCAGCGGCCGGGAAATAAGCGCTTAACCCTGCGGAAACAGGGCGCCTGTACCAATAGGTAAGGCGTTCGGAGGAGGAACCGATGACCGTTATCGACACACCCACCATCACCACGGAGACGGCGACCTGGACACAGGCGTGCCGACTCGACTTCCTGATCCCGGGCCGCGGCGTTGCTGTCCTGCTCAAGGGTGGCAAGCAGGCCGCCCTGTTCCTACTCACGGACGGCACCCTCGCCGCCGTCGGCAACATCGATCCGTTCGGCCGGGCCGCGGTGATGTCGCGCGGCATCGTCGGTGATCGCGGTGGCATTCCGGTCGTCGCCTCGCCCCTGCTCAAGCAGGCTTTCTCGCTGATCGACGGTCGTTGTCTGGACGACCCGACCAAGTCCCTCCCGGTCTACGCCGTGCAACTCGACGGTGGCGTCGTCGCGGTATCCAACGAGCCGGTGCAGGTCGCGGCCCTCGAATCCTCGGACGGCTGATTTCATGACTGCTCCCACCGACAGTGGCCCCGGCCTGGCCGGCTTCACCATCGGCGTGACCGCCGCGCGCCGCGCCGAGGAATTCGGCACCTTGCTCACCCGCAAGGGCGCGACCGTGGTCTCCGCCCCCGCCATCCGCATCATCCCGCTGGCCGACGACACCGAGCTCGAGCGCGTCACCGAGCTGCTGATCGCCGATCCGCCGCAGATCACCGTCGCCACCACCGGCATCGGTTTCCGCGGCTGGATGGAAGCGGCCGAGGGCTGGGGTCTGGCCGAGACGCTGCGTGACACGCTCGCCTCGACCCGGATGCTGGCCCGCGGCCCCAAGGCCAAGGGCGCGATCCGCGCCGCCGAACTGCGCGAGGAATGGTCGCCCGCCTCGGAGTCCTCGGCCGAGGTGCTCGATCACCTGCTCGCCGAGGGCGTCGAAGGCGTCCGCATCGCGGTGCAGCTGCACGGCGCGACCACCGAGTGGGAGCCGGTTCCCGACTTCTGCGAGGTGCTGCGCTGCGCGGGCGCCGACGTGGTCCCGGTGCCGGTGTACCGCTGGGAGCCGCCCGCCGATCGCGGCCCGATGGACGCCATGATCGAGTCGATCATCTCCGGCAGTCTCGACTGTGTCACCTTCACCAGCGCCCCGGCCGTGGCCTCGCTGCTGATGCGGGCCAAGGAGACCGGCCTGCTCGAGTCCGTGCTGCACGCGCTGCGCGGGCGCGTGCTCGCGGCCTGCGTCGGCCCGATCACCGCCGCGCCGCTGGAGGAGCTCGGCGTGCCGACCACCATGCCGGGCCGTGCGCGGCTCGGCGCGCTGGCCCGCCACGTCGCCGAGGAGCTGCCGCGCCGGGCGAGCCGGATCTACGCGGCCGGTCACCTGATCAGCGTGCGTGGTGGCTGCGTCGTCGTCGACGGTGAGGTGCGTCAGCTGGCGCCCGCGCCGATGGCGTTGATGCGGTCGCTGGCCCGTCAGCCCGGCCGGGTCGTCTCCCGCGAGGACCTGCTCTCGGCCCTGCCCGGCGGCGGCGACGACACCCACGCCGTGGAGACCGCGATCGCCCGGCTGCGTGCCGGTCTGGGCACGCCCAAGGCGATCCAGACCGTGGTCAAGCGTGGCTACCGGCTGGCGCTCGACGCCGCGGACTGCTCGGACACCCCGGCGGCCCGCCCGCCGGTGCAGCCGCCGCACCAGGCCGGGATCGGCACGCCCGCCCGGTCGCCGCGCCCGGCGCAACCGATCGGAGTCTGGTGAGCACCGCGCGGCCGGATGAGCCGGCCCTGGTGCTGGTCGCGCACGGCACCCGCAGCGCGCGCGGTGTGGAGATGATCGCCGCGCTCGCCGACGCGGTGGCCGCCGAACTCGGCGCCGCGGTTTCGGGGCGCGGCGCCGAGGGCGCGGACTCCGACGGCGCGGCGCCCAACGCGGCGCTGCGGACCGCCTTCGTCGACGTGCTCGGCCCGTTACCGTCGGAGGTCCTGCGCGACCTCGACGGTCCGGCCGTCGTCGTGCCCGCCTTCCTCGCCTCGGGCTACCACGTCTACCAGGACGTGCCGCGCGAAGTCGCCGAGAGCGGACACGCCGAGGTCGCGGTCACCGCGGCCATGGGCCCCGATCCGGCGCTCACCAGGATCATGGCGGTGCGGCTGCGGGCCGCCGGCTGGCGTCCCGGTGACGCGGTGGTCTTCGCCGCCGCGGGATCTTCGGACGCGCGAGCCCGCCAGGACGTCCGCCGGGCGGCGGGCATGCTGGCCGAACAACTCGGCGTGCCGGTGCGGATCGCCTACGTCGCGACCGGGGCGCCGCGGGTGCCCGAGGTCGTCGCCGAACTGCGGGAAGCGGGTGCGGGGCGGGTCTTCGTCGCCTCCTATCTGCTGGCCCACGGCCTGTTCCACCAGCGCCTGCACGACGCGGGCGCCGACGGGGTGGCCGAGCCGATCGGTGTCCATCCCGCGGTGGTCCGCCTGATCGCGGACCGATACCGCACGGCCGCACGGGAACTCGTCCGCGCCCGGGTGCGCTGACCGAGTTGTCCGCGTCCGCGCCGAGGTCCGCCGCCGCTGTGCGCGACGGCCTCGCGCGGGTGCGCGGACCTCGTCGGACGCGCGTCGCCGCTGCCCGGTGAGTACGGGCTCCGGCGGCTAGAGTTGGGCCCGACTTCACAGCGAGGGGGCACCGTGCAGGATTCGTCGGCGGACCACGAGGATCCGCGACCGCACCAGGACGAGCTGACGTCGTATCCCGACGCGATTCCGCAGGCACCGGCCAACCAGAGCGCGGCGGTGCCACCGTCCCCGAGTGGCGTCGGGGGGCCCACGCCGTATCCGCCCCCGGTGGTACCCCCGAGTTCCGGGGCACCGTACCCGCCCCCGCCGAATGCGGCGAGCGCTCCCTCCCCGAATCCGGCTGCGCACCAGCCATATCCACACGCCACGGGTCACCCGGGCGGGCCCTACCCGCAGGCCGGGCCCGGCGCCGGCCCCGCGATCTATCCGTCGGCGGTGCCGGGCGGGCAGTCGCCCTATCCGCCGGCGACCCCCTTTCCAACGGCAGCGCCGGTCGGCGCGGGCCCGAAAGTGGTTCCGCAGAATGTGCAGATCGCGTTCTACGTGATGCTGGCCGGCGCGGTGGTCACCCTCCTCAGTGCCGCCTACATGCTGACCACGATCGACCGGATCCGCTCGGACGCGCTCGACGCCTCGGGCGGGGTCTTCCGCGGCGACGACCTCGACGTCGTCGTGTACGCGGGGCTCGCGGGCGGGATCCTGGTCTCGCTGGTGACGGCGGGGCTGTGGGTGTGGATGGCCTTCGCCTGCCGCGCGGGCAAGAACTGGGCCCGTATCACCGGCACGGTGTTCTTCGGCCTCAATGTGTTGTCCTCGGCTGTCAGCGTGATCAGCGTGTTCGCCACCGGATCCCGGACCGACCTGCAATCGATGGCCTTCACCGTGGTGACCGTGATCATCGGCCTCGCCGCGGTGATCCTGCTCTGGAACCCCCGCTCCGCCGCCTTCTTCGCCCCGGCCCCACCGCCGGGATACCAGCCCTACCCGCCTACCGGGCCCTGGTGAAGTTCGCCCGGTAGGTGCTCGGGGGGACGCCGAGCTGGCGGATCATGTGCTGCCGCAACGATTCCGCCGACCCGATCCCGCTGTGCCTGGCCACCTGCTCGATCGGCAGCGACGTCGATTCCAGCAGCTCCCTGGCCCGGTGCAGGCGCTGGTGCAACAGCCATTTCTGCGGGCTGAGCCCGGTCTCCTCGTGGAAGCGCCGGGTCAGCGTGCGCACACTCGTGGTGGCGTGCTCGGCGAGTTCGCGCAGCGACAGGGGAGTGTCGAGCCGGGTCAGTGCCCAGGCACGGGTGGCCGAGAGCGAGAGGTCGTCGTCGGGCGGCAGCGCGGTGTCGACGAACTGGGCCTGCCCGCCGGGACGCACCGGCGTCACCACGGCGGCCCGAGCCGCCTCGTTGGCGACGGTGGCACCGTAGTCCTGGCGAATCAGGTGCAGGCACAGGTCGATTCCCGCGGCGGCGCCTGCCGAGGTGGTGACCGGGCCGTCCGCGACGAACAGCGCGTCGGTGCGCACCCGGACGCCCGGATGCGCGTCCGCCAGTTCGTCGGCCAGCGCCCAGTGCGTGGTGGCGGCCCGCCCGTCGAGCAGTCCGGCCTGGGCCAGGACGAAAGCGCCGCTACAGATCGAGGTGACCGGGGTGCCCCGGTCGACGGCGGCGCGCAGCGCGGCCAGGATAGCCGGTTCGGCGTCGGTCCGGGCGCCGGTGCTGGGCACGATCACGGTGTCGGCCGACTCGAGGACGTCGAGCCCGTGCGGGATCACCACGTCGAACCCACCCGAGTTCGCGAGCACCACACCGGGTTCGGCGGTGCACACCAGCACGCGATAGCCGGGCGCGCCGTCGATCGTCACCGATTCCATCAGCGATCCCGGCATGGCCAGATCGAACGACTTCACCGGGGGAACCGCGACGACGGCGACAGTCTTCATGGCCTGATCCTTGGGATAGCTGGCATTCCGGCCACTAGTCTAGCCCGCTCCCGCTCGGCATCGTTGACAGTGCACCCGGCGAACAGCGCCGAATCGCCTGAAATACTTTGCTGGAAAAGAGAATTCACATGACCAAGCATGTCGTGATCGGTCGCGGGGCGACCGCGTCCGCCACTGCGCTGCGCCTCGCCGAGTCCGGCGACCGCGTGACGATGATCAGCCGCGGCGGCCTCGGTCCCGACCACCCCGGCATCGACCGCGTCGCCCTCGACGCCACCGACACCACCGCGCTGATCGCGCAGGCCACCGGTGCCGAGACCGTGTTCAACCTCGCCATGCCCGCGTATCACACGTGGCCGGAAACCGTTCCGCCCCTGTTCGGTTCGATCAGGTCCGCCGCCGAGGCCACCGGCGCGAACCTGGTGATGATGGGCAATCTCTACGGCTACGGACCCGTCGACGGCATCGTCGACGAGGCGACACCGCTGGCCGCCGCCGGCAGCAAGGGCGAGGTCAGGGCCAGGATGTGGATCGAGGCGCTGGCCGCGCACGAGGCGGGCAGGCTGCGGGTCACCGAGGTGCGGGCGGGCCAGTTCCTCGGCGCGGGCGCGGTCTCGGTCTTCTCCCTGCTGGTGCAGCCCGCGGTGCTCGCGGGCGCACCGGCGAAGGTGCCGCAGGCGCTGGACCTGGCGCATTCGTTCACCGCGATCGACGACGCCGCCACGGCGCTGGTCGCCGTCGCCCGCGACGACCGCGCGTGGGGTCGTGCCTGGCACGCGCCGATGATCACCACCACCGTGCGCACGGTCGCGGGCCGGCTGGCGGCATTGGCCGGTGCGCCCGAGCCCGACCTCGCTGTGCTGGCGGACGCCGAGATCGCCGAACTGGCGCAGGGTGATCCGTTCTGGGGCGAACTCTTCGAGACCGCGCACATGTCGCACCGGGAGTTCGTTGCCGACGATTCCGCACTGCGCACCACCTTCGGCGTCACCGCCTCCGCGCTCGGCGAGGTGCTGCGCGCGGTCCTGCCCGAGGGTGCGACAGCGGGGATGCTCTAGGTTTGCCGACGCCGTGCGCGACGGCGGACACGAGCCCGTCAATGCCGGATATCGGCCGTTCGGTAGGGCATGCTCGGGGTATGCTTCGGCTCCTGTGCGGTGTGCTCGTGCTGCTCGGCTGTGGGTTCGTGATCGCGCCGCGCGCGGTGGCGGAGGCGGGGATCATCGACGTCCGGCCGCTCGGTGGCAGGCAATACGAAGTGGTCGTGTATTCGGCGGCGATGAACCGCCCGATCACGCTGTGGCTGTCGCATCCCGGCGCGGGAGCGCCCGCGCTGTATCTGTTGAACGCGGTCGACGGCGGGGAGAGCGGCGGGCCCTGGATGCGCCGCACCGACGTGGTGGACTTCTTCGCCGACAAGCCGGTCAATGTGGTGGTCCCGATCGGCGGCCGGGCCAGCATGTACACCGACTGGCAGCGCGACGACGCGATCCTGGGCCGCAACAAGTGGACGACCTTCCTCACCGGCGAACTCCCACCGCTGCTCGATCAGCGCTTCGGCATGACCGGCGCCAACGCGGTCGCCGGGCTGTCGATGTCGGCCACCTCGGCGCTGAACCTGGCCATCGCCGCGCCCGGCCTCTACCGCGCGGTCGGCGCGTTCAGCGGGTGCACTCAGACCGCGAACCCCTTGGCGCAGGCGCTGGTTCGCGCCCAGCTGGCGACCTTCGCCGCGGACGCCACCAATATGTGGGGCGGCCCGATCGACCCGGCCTGGATCGGCAACGACCCGGTCGTGCAGGCCGAACGCCTGCGCGGCACCGCGATCTACCTGTCCGCCGGCAACGGCATCCCGGGTCAGCACGAGGCGATCAACGATCCGAGCATCGCGGGCAATCTCGGCGTGCTGGTCGACCGGCTGCTGGTCGGCGGCACGATGGAGGCAGTCGCGGGCAGCTGCACCGGCCCGATGGCGGCCCGGCTGGCCCAGCTCGGCATCCCCGCCGACGTGCGTTTCCGGACCGCGGGCACCCACGCCTGGCCGTATTGGCAGGACGACGTGCACGATTCGTGGCCGATGTTCGCCGCCGCCCTCGGCCTCTGAAAACTGTCGGTGCCCCGGCGCACACTGGGTCCATGGCCTATGACGAGGAACTCGCCGAGCGCATCCGGGAGATCGTCTACCCCGGACCGGATCTGGTCGAGCAACCGATGTTCGGTGGACTCGCGTTCCTGGTCGGCGGCAATATGGCCGTCGCCGCCAGCGGCAAGGGCGGGCTGCTGGTGCGGGTCGACCGGGCCGAGGGGGAGTCGCTCGTCGACGGGCTGTCGGTGTCGCCGATGGTGATGGGCGGGCGGGAGATGGTGGGCTGGCTGCGGGTCGACACCGCCGCCGTCGCCGACGACGCGGTGTTGCGCGAGTGGGTCGAGCGCGGCGTGAGCTACGCCAGAACCCTGCCGCGAAAAAAGTAGAGAGAACTTCGATGGATGTGTCGAGACCGCGTGCTCGGCTCCGACCAGTGGGTGACAGCAAGCCTGCGCATCACCCTCCCGAAGGAGCACATCATGTCCGTCAACACCTTCCTCTGGTTCGATACCGACGCCGAAGCGGCCGGTGAGCTCTACGCCGCGACGGTGCCGAATTCGCGCGTCGTCGAGGTCACCCGGCAGGCCGACGGCTCGGCCTTCATCGTCACCCTCGATCTCGACGGTCAGGCCGTCACGCTGATGAACGGCGGACCGGCGCATCCGCACACCGACGCCGCCTCGCTGCAGGTCGTCGTGGACACCCAGGACGAGGTCGACCGGCTGTGGGACACCCTGTCCGAGGGCGGCGAGCCCGGCCCGTGTGGCTGGCTGAAAGACCGTTTCGGGCTGTCCTGGCAGGTCGTGCCTTCGGTGCTGCCGAAGCTGATGAGCGGCGACACCGACCGGGTCATCGCGGTCGGCACCGCGCTGCGGTCGATGTCCAAGCTCGACATCGCCGCTCTGCAACAGGCCTACGACCAGGCCTGAGGCCCGATACGTCGACGGCCGCCGCGGATCGGTAGTCCGCGGCGGCCGTCGAGGCGTGTCGGGTCGGGTCAGCCCGCCGAGCCGGTCAGCAGACCGCCCAGGTCGGCCGAGCCGGTGCCGGTGCCGCCGCCGGGCGTCGTCGGCTTCGTGGTGACCTCGACGGTGACGGTCTTGGAGCTGATCAGTTCCTGCACGGCCTTGATCTCGTGCGAACCGGGGGTCGTCGGGGTCCAGGTGATGGTGGCCTTGCCGTCGGAGACCGAGACCGGCTCGCCGATCTGGGTGCCGTTGTCGGTGAAGGTCACCTTGAACAGGAACGACGTCGCGGTGACATCGGCGGTGACGGTGTAGGCCGTGCCGACGTAGTGGGTGCTGCCGCTGACGGTGACACCCTGGACGAGTGCCGAGGCCTGCGGCGCCACCAGGACGCCTGCCGCGGCGACCGCGGTGAAAGCTGTGAGTCCGAAGCCGGCCCGCCGAGCCTGGTTGGTCTGCATGGTTGTTCTCCTGTATCGCGCTGTCCCACCGCTGTGGGTGTGGCGACACTATCGACCCGGTCGCCGCGCTGTCCGGGAAACAGAAAAACGACTGTTTAAAATTGTCGCGACCGCTTCGTCACAGGTGACGCCGGAATCATCCCGTGCGGATGAGGCGATCGCGGCGGCTGTCGTCGAGACTGGACACATGCCGACGTCGGATGCGGTTCGCTACCAGTTCGTCATCGAGGGCGAACTCACGGAACGTGCTGTCGCCGCGTTCCCGGAGCTTCGGCGTAGCGCCCATTCGCCGACCGGAACCACCACCCTCTACGGCGAGCTGGCCGACAACACCGCCATGCGCGGCGTGCTCGCCCGCATCGATGTCCTCGGGCTCACCCTGCTCGGAATGTCTCGCCTGCCCGATTGATCGTGAGGTTGCCGAACGATAGCCGGTTGCGGCAAACCCTCACGATGACGTCGATCTCATAACGAGCGCGTCGACGCCGCACCACCGGCGAACGCGCTGGTCGCGTTTGGCCTACCGTCGAACCTGCTGGTGGATCGACCCCGCGGGGAGATGACGAGCTGAGGAGTGTGGTGGTGGCAACCTCGTACCGCGCGTTAGCTGACGACGTCTCGGCGGTCGGTGTCCAGATTCCCGAGCTGTCCTTCGCCTCCGTGCGCTCCGGCGACCTCGCCGCCCGGCTCGACCGCGCGCACGCCGCGGGCGGGCACACGGTGCTGGTGTCCGGCCCGGCGGGCAGCGGCAAGACCGTCGCCCTGGTCGACTGGGTGACCCGGTCACGCAAGGCTCGCGCGGCCACCGTCGGCTGGCTCACCGTCACCGCGCGCCTGGCGGACAGCGGCGAGCTGCTCCCCACGATCGCGCGGCTCCTGCACCGCCCCGCCGACGCCGTCGACACGACCCTGCGCACCCCGGCCGACCAGGCCGCCGACCTGGTCGACGCGCTGGCCGCGCGGGCCGAGCACGCCGTCCTGGTGCTCGACGACGCCCACCTGATCACCGACCCGCTGCAGCTGGCGGGCCTGGAGTACCTGCTCGCGCACCTGCCCGGCACGGTCACCGTGCTGCTGGCGGGCCGGTTCGATCCGCCATTGCGCTGGCACGCGCTGGAGCTGGGGGGCAGGCTGACCCGGATCGGTGTGGGCGAACTGGCGCTCTCGCCCGAGCGGATCGTCCAGCTGTTCGCCCAGCACGGCTGCCGGCTCGACGACGACGAACTCGCCACGGTGCACTCGCTGACCCGCGGCTGGGCCGCGCTGGTCCGGATCGCCGCGATCTACGTGGCCGCCAATGGCGAGGATCGCGATACCGCGCTCACCACGCTGGCCCGGCCGTCACACGCGGTCGCGGATTTCCTGGTCGCGGAGCTGATGCAGTCGCTGCCCACGTCGACCCTGGATTTCCTGCTGGTCACCGCGATTCCCACCCGGTTCTGCCTGCCGCTGGCGGAGGAGCTGGCCGGTGAGAACGCGGCCCGGATCGTCGACGAACTGCTGCGGGCCAACTTCCCCATGCAGACCGTGGCCGACGCGGGTCAGCTCTGGCACAGCTACCACCCGCTGCTGCGGGCGTATCTGCTGGCCGAGGCCGCGCACTCGCGGGCCGACCGCCTGCCCACCGTGCACCGTCGCGTCGCCGAGTGGTTCGGGGCGGCCGCGCTGCCGGGCCCCGCGCTCGAGCACGTCCTGGCCGAACCGGGCGCGCCCGGCCTGGTGTCGTTCCTGCGGGACTGGGGCCCGCGCATGGTCCTCGACGGCGCGGGCCAGCAGGTGCTCGCCGCCATGGAGTATCTGCCGGATGCGACCGAGGACACCTTCGTGCGGCTGCTACGCGCGGCGGTCGCGGTGGAGGCGGGCGAGATCGCCGCCGCCGAGGTCTATCTCGAGGCCGCGCATCTCGGGTCCGAGCAGGTCTCGCGGCTGGTTCCCGATGCCTGGACGGTCTCACTGGACCGGGCGGTCAGCGCGGGGCTGGCTGTGCTGGTGGGGGATTCGGCCTCGATGAGCTGGCCGCTGCCCGCGGTGACCGGCCAACCCGACCTGGATTGCTACGCCGCGCTGCACTGCGGTACCGCCGAGGTCACCGGCGGCGCGATCGACAGCGGCATCGCCGCGTTGCGGCACGCCATCGTGCACGCGGAGGAAGTGGGGCTCGGCAGCGTCGCGGTGCGGGCCCGGACCGCGGTCGCGGTCGCCGCCGGGTACGCGGGTCGGGTCGGAGACCTGCGAGCCCTGGCCGCCGCCGCGCGCGACTGTGCCGATCGCTACGACCTGGCGCAGGCTCCCGAAGGCGTGTTCGCCCGGCTGATCGAGGCCTACGGTGCGTACCAGCAAGGCGAGGCCGTGCAACTGCCACTGCCCGGTCAGCCCGGTGGGCCGGCGGCGGAGGCGAGCGCCCCGGCGCCCGCCCGGCAGGCCGCCGTGATCACCGGCGTGCTGATGTTCGACGCGGCCCCCGATCGCGCGGCCGCCGCGACCCTGCTCTGTACCCAGACCCACCGCCTGCTCGACGACTCCCCGGCGGCCTTCGGCATCGGCACGCTGGTCACCGATGTGCTGTGGGTGCTGCTGCGTCTACAGGCCAAGACCGACGCCCAGCACCTGGTCGATCACGCGACCCGGGTGTTCGGGTCGACCCCGCAGCTGGCCGTCGCCGAGGCGGCCCTGGCCGTCTACACCCATCGGCCCAGCGCGGCGCTGACCATCCTCGAGCCGCTGCTCGGCGGAGCCCCGCGGCTGACGGCGGGCGCCCTGGTCACCGCCAGGCTGCTGGAGGGCGTCGCCGCCGACCGGCTGGACCGGCCGCGCAAGGCCGAGGACGCGTTCGAGCAGGCACTCGCCCTCGCGTGCGGCGAACGGCTGATCCGCCCGTTCCTCGACGTGCCCGGCGCGGCCGAGACCCTCGACCGCCTGGGCGGGCGGTTCGGACGCTTCGACGCCTTCGTCGACCTGGTCCGTTCGCATCGCGCGCCCGCCACCGACGCGCCGCAGCTCACCGAGACCGAGCTGGCGGTGCTGCGCCAGCTCCCGTCCGGCATGACCGCGATCAATATCGCCGCGAACATGGGCGTCTCGGTGAACACCGTGAAGACCCACCTGCGCGGCATCTACCAGAAGCTCGGCGTCAACGCCCGCGCCGACGCGATCGGCAGCGCCCGCCGCGTCGGCCTGATCTGATACCGCCCGAACTCACCCACAACGGGTGATTTCCCGCCCGTCCCGCGCGGATACGGTCGCGGGACCGCCAGGATTCCGACGAGGCAAGGGTGGACCATGGGCACGTATCCGGACTTCGGGAACACGACCGACTTCGACAACGCCAATCGGGGCTTGATCGACAAGCTCGACCCGCCGGTCATCACCGCGGCGGACGGCCGGGTGGTGTGGGATATCGGCGCCTACGATTTCCTCGACGACCGGTGCCCGCCGACGGCCGACCCGAGCCTGTGGCGCCAGAGCCAGTTGTGCAACATCCAGGGCCTTTTCGAGGTCACCGAGGGCATCTACCAGGTGCGCAACTTCGACCTGTCGAACATGACGATCGTCGAGGGCGACCGGGGCGTGATCGTCATCGACCCGCTCATCTCCGCCGAGACCGCGGCCGCCGCACTCGCGATCTATCGCAAGCATCGCGGTGACCGCCCGGTCACCGGCCTGATCTACACGCATTCGCACGCCGACCACTTCGGCGGCGCGCGCGGCGTCGTGCCCGAAGGGCATCCGAAGGTGCCGATCATCGCCCCGGAGGGCTTCCTCGAGCACGCCGTCAGCGAGAACGTCTACGCGGGCAACGCGATGACCCGGCGCGCGATCTTCATGTACGGCACCGGCCTGGCCAAGGCTCCCGACGGCCAGCTCGGCTGCGGCCTGGGGATGACCACCTCCACCGGCACGGTCACCCTGATCCCGCCGACCGTGGACATCACCCGCACCGGCCAGGAGGAAGTGGTCGACGGCGTCCGCATCCTCTTCCAGCTCACCCCCGGTACCGAGGCACCCGCCGAGATGAACTTCCTGTTCCCGGACCGCCGCGCCCTGTGCATGGCCGAGAACGCCACCCACAACATGCACAACGTGCTCACCCTGCGCGGCGCACTCGTCCGCGACTCGCGGATCTGGTCGAGCTATCTCGACGAAGCCATCGCCCTTTTCGCCGACCGGGCCGATGTCGCCTTCGCCTCCCACCACTGGCCGACCTGGGGCGCCGACAATTGGACCGCATGGCTGGCCGGTCAGCGCGACATGTACGCCTACCTGCACGATCAGACCCTGCGCCTGCTCAACCAGGGTCTCAACGGCCCGGAGATCGCGGAGGTCCTCACCTTCCCGCCCGGCTTGGACGGCATCTGGGCCAACCGCGGCTACTACGGCTCGCTCAGCCACAACGTGAAAGCGATCTACCAGCGCTATCTCGGCTGGTTCGACGGCAATCCGGCGCATCTGTGGGAGCACACCGAGGTGGAGCAGGCCAAGCGCTACGTCGCCGACTACGGCGGTGTCGAGGCGGTCGTGGCCAAGGGGCGGGCGTACGCGGCCGAGGGCGACCACCGGTTCGCGGCGACGCTGCTCAATCACGCCGTCTTCGCCGACCCGGGCAACACGGCGGCCAAGGAAGCGCTGGCCGAGGTCTATCAGACCCTCGGCTACGGCAGCGAGAACGGGACCTGGCGCAACTTCTTCCTGGTCGGCGCGACCGAGCTGCGCAACGGCCCGACCCCGGTCACCCTCGACACCGCCGATCCGCAGATGCTGGCGGCGCTGACGATCGACATGATCATCGACTCGATCGCGATCCGGGTCGACGGCCTGCGCGCCGCCGAATCGGACTTCGTGCTGGACCTGAACCTGACCGACAGCGGCACGGTCACCCGGCTGACCATGTCCAACGGCGCGCTCACCCACCGGACCGCCTCCGAGTACGCGCCCTTGCGCGGTCCCGCCGACCTCACCCTGACGCTGACCAAGGCGCAACTGCTGGCCGGGCTCGGTGGCCAGGGCTTCGCAGGCGTCACGGTCGACGGCGACCAGTCGGTCCTGAAGGCCCTGGTCGGCGTGATCGAGACCCCCGACCCGCGGTTCCCGATCGTCACACCCTGAGACCCAGCTCGGGGTTCATGAACAGCGCCCCCGGCCGCCCAGGGCCGGGGGCGCTGTCGCGCGGGGTCTCAGCCGAGCAGCTGTGCCTTCGCGGCGGCGAACTCGGCATCGGAGAGCGCACCGGCCGAATGCAGGTCGCTCAGCTCCTTCAACTTCCCGACCAGATCGACCGGTGCGGCGGGTGGTGGCGGCGCGGCGTACACCGGGGGCGGCGCGGCATACGCCGGGGGCGGCGGTGCGGCGGCCGCGGGTGGCGGGGCGGCGGTCTGCTGCTCGGCCGAGCGTTTCCTGGCCGCCCGGTTGTTCACGGCGTTGGAGGTGGCGGTCGCGGTGCCGGCGACGACCGCGGTGCGGGCGATCGTGCCCAGGAGTCCCGGCCGTCCGGCGCGGCCCCTTCGTAGTGGCATGCTGGTTCCTCCTCAGCCGGTCGTCGCCGCGGAGACCGCGGACTCGACGACATCGCGCGGCACCTGAACGTGCAGCGTCACCTCACCCCTGGCGTCGCGTACCGCGGCCGCCAGCCGCGCGGCCCAGGTCTGTTCGAAGACCAGGATCACCGCGGTGCTGCCGGGCGCCATCGAGGTGCGCACGACTTCCACGTCGGCCGCGCTGACCAGGTCGATGTCGGCGGCGGTGAGCCCGGTGAGACCCACCTCGACCAGGTCGTCGTCGATCTCCGATTCGGTGATCGTGCCCGCTTCGTCCATCGTCAGCACGATCAGGTCGAGCAGCGTCACCAGGCCGTTTCCGACCACCTCGGCGAGCGCGTCGGCGACGGTCGCGTCGACGGCGGTGCCGGGGAAGGTGAGCACGAGGAAATCGACCGGGCCCAGCGCAGGTGTTGATCCCATGGCCTGATCGTGCGCCGATCCGGCGGCGTCCACCTCACCCGAATCGGGTGAACCGGGGTGGCGCCCGGAGTTCTAGCGTGGAAGCTATGAATGGCATCGTCGTCGTGATCGTCGGAGCGCTGCTGTGCTTCTACGGGATCCGCTCGGTCCACCTGGGCATCCTGGCGATCGGCTTCGGCCTCGGCTGGATGATCGCCGACCTGTTCAACGCCTCGCTGGCGTGGCTGGTGCTGGTCGGCTTGATCGGCGCGGTGTCGTCGTGGGTGGTGACCTCGCTGGTGTTCCGCTTCGCGTCGTATTTCATCGGCGGCCTGACCGGCGCGATGATCGGCACCAAGTTGGCGACGGTCCTGCAGCCGGGCGACAAGAACGTCGCGCTGAGCATGATCGTCGCGCTGGCCATGTGCGTGGCAGGCGCGTTCCTGGCCGAGAAGTTCCGCGCCCGCGCGCTGCTGTGGCTGACCTCGATCGGCGGCGCCAGCATGGTGGTCAGCGGCCTGGGCCGGATGAGCGATTCGCTGGCGTTCCTGCGCGATCCCGAGCCCGGCTGGCAGCAGGTGACCTCCGTGCTGGCCTGGATCGGGCTGGCGCTGCTCGGCTGGATCACCCAGCGGCACCTGTTCGCCGAGAAGCTCGGGATCCAGCACCTGGCCGGCGGCGACGACGAGATCGATCAGAGCAAACGCAACGGTGGCTGGCCCACCCGCTAGCGGCTACTCGACCGGCGCCTGCAGCGCGGGGAACCAGACGTCGGTGAGCACGGTGGCGGCCTTCTCTGCCGTGACGTCGATGACGCCCTGCATGGCCCACCGGGTGAAGAACCGCTCGAGCTGGGCGACGAGCAGTTCGATCCGCAGCCGGGCCTCGTCGCGGCGCTGTTCGGGCCAGCGGGCGAGGTAGGCGGGCATGCTGTCGGCCAGCGTCATGATCCCCTCGCGGGCGACCGCGCGGAACTCCGGTTCGAGCGCGGTGGCCTCGTCCCAGGCCGGGAGCATGTCCTTGTTGGTGAGGAACCAGTAGATCGCGCGGGTCATCCACTCCTCGAACGCCGCCCTGGAGCCGGTGGTGAGCACCCGGTCCAGGTCGGCGTAGAACTCCCGGACGCTGGTCAGCGTGCCCTCGTTGGCGATCGCTCGCAGCACCTCGCTCTTGCTCGTGAAGTGCAGGTAGAACGTGGCCCGGCTACAGCCGACGGCGGCGACGATGTCGTCGACCCGGACCGCGGAGTAACCCTCGGTCTCGAACAGTGAGCGCGCGGTTTCCACGATCTTGTTCCTGGTGAGGCGCTTCTGTTCCTCGCGCAGGGAGCCGCGGCGCGCAGCGGGTTCGGTCGGCATGCGGCTCATCTTAGACGATCCGCCCATTCACTAGACACCATGTCTAGCGAGCCGCTACGCTGTGGTTCACGTCACTCGGCGCGGTCATCGGTGACCGCGCTGTTCAGGAGTTGTGCATGAATACACGCGAATTGCCCCGGGTATGCGTCATCGGCGCCGGACCCTCGGGGATCACCGTCGCCAAAAGGCTGGCCGAGAACGGAATTCCGTTCGACTGCTACGAGGCGTCCGACGAAGTCGGCGGCAACTGGTACTACAAGAACCCCAACGGGATGTCGGCCTGCTATCAGAGTCTGCACATCGACACCTCGAAGTACCGCCTGCAGTTCGAGGACTTCCCGGCGCCCGAGGAATGGCCGCACTTCCCGCACCATTCCCAGCTGCTGCAGTACTTCAAGGACTACGTCGACCATTTCGAGCTGCGTGACCACATCCGGTTCAACACCCTGGTCACCGCCGCCGAGCGCGACGACGCCGGGCTCTGGCGGGTGACCACCGCGGCGGGCGACACCGAGGTCTACGACGCGCTGATCGTGTGCAACGGCCACCACTGGAATCCCCGATTCCCCGACTATCCGGGCGAATTCGACGGCGTGCTGATGCACAGCCACGCCTACAACGACCCGTTCGATCCGGTCGACATGCGCGGCAAGCGGGTCGTGGTGGTGGGGATGGGCAATTCCGGGCTCGATATCGCCTCGGAACTGTCCCAGCGATTCATCGCGGAGAAGCTGTTCGTCTCGGCTCGCCGCGGTGTCTGGGTCCTGCCCAAGTACGTGAACGGCGAAGTCGGCGACCGGCGTTCGATGCCGTCCTGGATTCCGGCGAAGGTGGCGCTGAAACTCAAGCAGCGATTCGTCCGCAAGAATCGCGGCGACATGCGCAACTACGGCCTGCCGGCGCCCGACCACGAGCCGTTCGAGGCGCACCCGTCGGCGAGCGAGGAATTCCTGCACCGGGCCGGCTGCGGCGACGTGGAATGCAAGCCCGCGATCACCCGCTTGGACGGCGACACCGTACATTTCGCCGACGGCAGCAGCGAACAGATCGACGTGATCGTGTGCGCCACCGGCTATCACATCAGTTTCCCGTTCCTCACCGACGCCGCGCTGGTCCCCGACGCCGCCAACCGGTTCCCGTTGTTCCAGATGATGCACAAGCCCGGCGTGGACAATCTGTTCTATCTCGGCCTGGCCCAGCCGATGCCGACGCTGGTGAACTTCGCCGAGCAGCAGAGCAAGCTGGTCGCCGCGTACCTGACCGGCCGCTACCACCTGCCGCCGCGCGCGGAGATCGATACGGTGTTGCGCGAGCAGGAATCCCGGCGCACCGGTCGCTACTACGACTCGCCCCGGCACACCATCCAGATCGAATTCGAGCCGTATGTGCGCGCGATGACCAAGGAGATGGCGCGCGGTGCGAAACGCGCCGCCGCGGCGGGCAATACGCTGCCGGTGCCCGCGCGCGCGACCACCGGGGTGCTCCGATGAGCGCCGCCGGCTTCTGTCGCGACGAATTCGCCGGTGTGCGCGCCGCTTTCGACGGGGAGCTCGACGCGGGCTCCGAAGTCGGCGCGGCACTGTGTGTCACCGTGGACGGTGATCCGGTCCTGGATCTCTGGGGCGGCTACCGCGATCCGGACAGGACCATGCCGTGGGGTGCCGACACCTTGGTCAACGTCTTCTCGGTGACCAAGACGATGACCGCCCTGTGCGCGCTGCTGCTGGTCGACCGCGGCGAGCTCGACCTCGACGCGCGGGTGGCCGCCTACTGGCCGGAGTTCGCGGCCAATGGCAAGGACGCCATCCTGGTCCGGCACCTGCTCTCGCACACCTCGGGCGTGTCCGGCTGGGAGAAGCCGATCGAGCTGTCCGACATCTACGACACCGAGGCCGCCGCCGCCCGGCTGGCGACCCAGGCGCCCTGGTGGGAGCCCGGCACCGCGTCGGGCTATCACGCCATCAACTACGGCCATCTCATCGGTGAGCTGGTGCGCCGCATCACCGGTCGCTCGCTGGGTCGCTTCTTCGCCGAGGAACTGGCGGGCCCGCTGGGCGCCGACTTCCACATCGGCACCGGCCCCGAGCACGCCGACCGGATCGCCACCCTGATCCCGCCGGAGCTGCCCGAGTTCGACCTGTCGACCCTCGACCAGGACAGCGTGCTGATCAAGACGCTCACCAGTCCCTGGCTCGAGATCGGCGAGACGGCGACGCCGCAGTGGCGGGCGGCCGAGATCGGCGGCACCAACGGACACGGCAACGCGCGCTCGGTGGCCCGGATCCAGTCGTTGCTCACCACCGCGGGTGAGCTCAGCGGCAGGCGGTTCCTCTCGCCCGCCACCATCGATCTGATCTTCCGCGAGCAGGCCGACGGCATCGACCTGGCGCTGCTGACTCCGCTGCGTTTCGGCATCGGCTACGGGCTGCCCCGGCCGCAGACCTTCCCGCACATTCCCGACGGCCGGGTGTGCTGGTGGGCGGGCTACGGCGGCTCGATGGTCGTCAACGACCTGGATCGCCGGATCACCTTCGCCTACACCATGAATCGGATGGCGACCGGCCTGATCGGCTCCGATCGCTGCGACCGGTACCTGAAGGCCACCTTCGACGCGGTGGGGGAGCTGCGATGACGATGCGCGTCATGCAGCTGACCGCGCCCGGCACCCTGGAGCTGCGGACGGTGCCGGTGCCCGATCTCGGACCCGACGATCTGCTCCTGCGGGTCGGTGCGGCCGGGATCTGCCACTCGGATTCGTTCGTGCTGAGCCTGCCGTTCCCGATGAGCGAGCAGCCGCTCACCCTCGGTCACGAGATCGCGGGCACCATCGAGGCGGTCGGGTCGCGGGTGGCGGGCCGCCGGGTCGGCGAGCGCGGGCTCGTCTACCTGTGCTGGTCCTGTGGCGAGTGCCGGGAGTGCCTGCACGGCAACGAGAACGTCTGTCTGGCGGCGGGGCGTACGGCCATGCCGCCGTGCCCCGGCCTCGGCCCCGACGGCGGCATGGCCGAGTACGTGCGGATCCCGGTGCGCTCGTTCGTCCCGATCGGCGACATGGATTTCGCGCAGGCTGCCCCGCTGGCCGACGCGGCGCTCACCCCGATGCACGCCATCCGCGGCGCGCTGGATCAGCTGTGGCCGGGCGCGACCGCGGTCGCGATCGGCATCGGCGGCCTCGGCCACGTCGCCGTCCAACTGCTGAAGGCGCTCACCGAGACCAGGGTGATCGCGGTCGACGTCGATCCCGACAAGCTGGCCCTGGCCACCGCCTGCGGCGCCGACATCGCGCTGACCGCCGGAGACGACACCGCGGCCACCATTCTCGAGCTCACCGGCGGACGCGGCGCCGAGGCGGTGTTCGACTTCGTCGGCGCCGACGCCACGGCCGAGCTGGCCGTGCGAACCGTCGCGCCCAACGGCGCCTACCGGATGGTGGGTCTGGCCGGTGGCATCCCCGGCATCGACTCCGGTCCGGCCGGTGGCCCCGGCCTGCCCTGGGGTGCCACGGTGCGTAAGTCCTACGGCGGCACCAGAAGCGACCTCGTCGACGTCATCGCGCTGGCCGCCGCGGGCAAGGTCCGCGCCGAGGTCGAACGCTTCGACCTCGCCGATGCCCGCACCGCCTTCGACCGGCTCGACGCGGGTGCGATCCGCGGACGCGCCGTCCTCATTCCCTGATGGAGAACAAGACCATGACCGATGTAGTGGACCCACAGGAATTCGTGGCCAAGGTCGCCGCGGGCCTGACCGCGCCCGGCGCGCCCTTCGAACTGACCGTCGAACCGGTGCTCGGCGTGCCGATTCCGGTGCTGGCGCACCGCCGCCGCAGCCTGCGCGAACTGCTCGAACACTCGCTGGGCTGGGGGGAGCGTGACTACCTGATCACCGAGGACCGGCGGCTGTCCTTCACCGAGCACGCCGCGGCGGCGGGCGCGCTGGCCACCGCGCTGGCGACCCGCTACGGCGTCGGCAAGGGCGACCGGGTCGGCATCCTGGCCGCCAACGGCCCGGACTGGGTGATCGCCTTCTGGGCCGCGCAGTGCCTGGGCGCCATCCCGGTCGGCTACAACGCCTGGTGGGCGCCGCCGGAGATCGCCTACGGGCTCGAGCACACCGCGCCCACCGTGGTGATCGCCGACGCGAAGCGGGCCGCGCTGCTGGCCGAGACCGGCACCGACATCCCGGTCCTCACCATGGACGACGACCTGCCCGCCCTGATCACCGAGTTCGGCGGCGGCGAGATCCCGAATACGCCGGTGGGCGAAGACGATCCGGCCGTGATCCTCTACACCAGCGGCACCAGCGGCAGGCCCAAGGGCGTGGTGCACTCGCAGCGGAACATGGTGGCGATCAGCGACTATCACCGCTTCACCGACGCGATGCTCGCCGCGTTCGCCGGTCAGCCGCCCAGCGACGCGCCGAGCGATCGCCGCTACCTGGTCACCGCGCCGCTGTTCCACATCGCCAGCCTGCACAACCTGGTCATTCCCCGGCTGGTGACCGGCGCGGCCGCGGTGTTCCCGCACGGCGCGTTCGAGGTCGGCCGGGTGCTGAACCTGGTCGAGCGCGAGCGGGTCACCAACTGGGCCGCCGTGCCGACCATGGCCTCGCGGCTGCTGGATCACGATGTCTCCCAGCACGATCTGTCCTCGCTGGGCGCGCTGTCGCTCAATTCGGCGCCGTCCTCGCCCGCGCTGCTGGCCAGCCTGCGCGAGAAGATCCCGTCCCTGCAGTTCGCGCTGACCACCAGCTACGGGCTCACCGAGAGCGGCACCGCCGCGACGGTGGCCACGCCGCTGGATCTGGTCGCCGACGACGCCTCGGTCGGCAGGCCGATCTTCGGGGTGGCGGTGGAGATCCGCGACGCCGAGGGCGCGGTCGTGCCCGACGGCGAGGAGGGCGAGATCTGCATCCGCAGCCCGTACGTGATGCTCGGCTACTGGAACGACGAGGCCGCGACCGCCAAGGCCATCGACAGTGCACGCTGGCTGCGCTCGGGCGATTTCGGCACTGTCACCGACGGCAGGCTCACCGTGTCCGGCCGGCGCACCGACCTGATCCTGCGCGGCGGCGAGAACGTCTACCCCACCGAGATCGAGAACGTGCTGTCCGAGCATCCCGCCGTCGCCGAGTGCGCGGTCTTCGGCGTCGCCCATCCCGATCTCGGCCAGGAGGTGGCGGCCGTGGTGGTCGCCGAGCCCGGCGCGGTCGAGCCGGACGAACTGCGCGACTTCGTCGCCGCGCGGCTCGCCTACTTCAAGGTGCCCGCCCGATGGCGGTTCACCACCGAAGCCCTGCCGCGCAACGCGACAGGCAAAGTCACCCGACGCGATCTCGCGCTGTAAGAGGGAACGGTTATGTTCGACAGCATCATCAAGGGCGGCCGCTGGTTCGACGGCACCGGGGCCGCGTCCGCCATCCGCCACCTCGGCATCAAGGACGGCAAGGTCGCCGAGATCTCGGCGACGCCACTCGACGAGACCGGCTGCGCCCGGGTCGTCGACGCCACCGGCAAGTGGGTCGTGCCCGGCATGATCGACATCCACACCCACTACGACGTCGAGGTACTGCTCGATCCGTCGCTGTCGGAATCGGTGCGCCACGGGGTGACCACCGTGCTGCTCGGTTCGTGCTCGCTGTCGACGGTGCACGTCGACGGCGAGATCGCCGGTGACCTGTTCGGCCGGGTCGAGGCGATTCCGCGCCCCCACGTGGTGCGCGCGGTGGAGGAGACCAAGTCCTGGCACAGCGCGGCCGAATACGCCGCCGCCCTCGACACCTTGCCACTGGGACCCAACGTGGCGAGCTTCATCGGGCACTCCGACATCAGGTCCGCGGTGATGGGCTTGGACCGGGCGACCCGCAAGGACGTCGAGCCCAGTGACATCGAACTCGCCGCGATGGCCACCAAGCTGACCGAGGCGCTCGACGCCGGCTTCGTCGGGATGTCCTCGCAGCGGCTGCTGTTCGACAAACTCGACGGCGAAATGTGCCGCTCACGCACGCTGCCCTCCACGTATTCGACCCGGGCCGAACGCAAGACACTCAACACCATCCTGCGGACTCGCGGTCGCGCACTCCAGGGCGGGCCCGACGTCAACCGGGCCGACACGATGATCGCGATGGCGGCGAGCAGCATCGGCCTGTGGCGCAAGCCGCTGAAGGTGAGCCTGCTCTCCGCCGCCGACATCAAGGCGATTCCCGGTGTGGCCAAGGTGTTTCCGCTGCTGGCCCGCGCGATCAACGCGCTGAAGGGCGACTTCCGGTGGCAGCACCTGCCGGTGCCGTTCGAGGTCTACTCCGACGGCATCGACCTGCCGATCTTCGAGGAATTCGGTTCCGGCGCGGCGGCACTACACCTGTCGAACCACATCGACGAGCAGCGCCACCTCATGCAGGACGAGCAGTACCGGCGCCGGTTCCGCAAGGACTACGACCAGAAGTACGGTCCCCGGGTCTGGCACCGCGATTTCTTCGACGCCGACATCGTCGAGTGCCCCGACCCCACCGTCGTCGGCAAGACCTTCGGCCAGGTCGGCCTCGATCGCGGCGGCGTGCACCCGGTCGACGCCTTCCTCGACCTGGTCGTCGAGCACGGATCGAAGCTGCGCTGGCGCACCACCATCTCCAACCACCGGCCCGCGGTGCTCGATGTCCTCGCCGCCGATCCCGGAATCCAGCTCGGCTTCTCCGACGCGGGCGCGCACCTGCGCAACATGGCCTTCTACAACTTCGGCCTGCGCCTGCTGCGGCGGGTCGCCGACGCGGAGCGCGCGGGCGCCCCGTTCATGACGATCGAGCACGCGGTGCACCGGATCACCGGCGAGCTGGCCGACTGGTACGGGCTCGACGCGGGTCATCTGCGGGTCGGCGACCGCGCCGACGCTGTCGTCATCGACCCGGCCCACCTCGACGACAGCCTCGACGCCTACGCGGAGAATCCGATCCCGGAGTTCGACAACCTGCCGCGCATGGTCAACCGCAACGACGAGACCGTGACCGCGGTGTTCGTCGGCGGGCGGTACGTGTTCGGCGCGGGTAGCAAGGATCCCGTGCTCGGCACCGAGCGCGTCGGCCGGTTCCTGCGCGCCGGGTAGCCGGCGCGACCGCCCACCGAATCGCCCGTGGGGCGGGCCGGTGGGCTGTCCGCGTTCCTCGATCTGGGACAGTCGAGGCAAGTCCGGGTTGTCGACCCCGGGACGCTCCAGCGAGAGGATCGCCATGTCGAACGCGAAACGGATCACCTGGGGCAAGCCACGTCGGCCCAGCGACGCAGATCGCGACGCCCTGCGCGAGGACCTGCTGAGCAAGGCCCGCGCCGTACGCTCCGACGGCTGGTCGGCCCACCGCGAGACCTGGCCCGCGGGCCAGGTAGCCGTCGTCGCCTACCTGCTCGGCGACACCGAGGTCCTCACCGGACTCGACGAGACCGACAAGACCGTCCTGAGCCGCTTCGCCGCCGACCTCTTCGGCTTCACCGGCGGCCGCAAGGACAACGAGAAGGGCCTCGTCGACACCCAGGCCTGGTTCGACGCCGTCCGCGCAACTCTGGGCCCCACTTCGTCCTGAGCTGAGAACAAGCCCACGCCGCGCGTCCACAGCGCTCCGTGACCGGTGCCGCAGTGCTGGGCATCGACCATCTCGCCGCGACGGCCGCCAACCCCGATGGTCCGTTCGCCGGCGTCGGCCGTGAGGACACGGATGCGTGCTGTACGCCCCCTACGGTGCCGTGGCCTCGGCCAGGTGGAGGGTGATGGGGAACGGCAGGGTCAGGTCGAGGGTGTCATGGTATATCCCGGTCGGTGCGTACTGACCGGTGGCCGGGTCCAGTTCGAAGACGTAGACGACAGCGCGCCCGTCGACGTTCTCGACGCGCCAGAAGTGCGGGATGCCTGCGTCCGCGTAGAGCACCGGCTTGCGCTTGCGGTCGCGGATGATCGAGTCCGGGGAGACGACCTCGATCGCGAGAAGCACGTCCTGTGGTTCGTAGGTCGTTTGTTCGAGGCCGGTGCTCGCCGCCGCATCGACGATCATGATGTCGGGCTCCGGTCGCTGCCGTGCGGACAGCGTCACGGTCATTTCCCGACGCACGTGGAGATGGCGTGGAGCCTGCGCTTTGAGACTGTCGCGAAGGTAGTCGATGACCAGCATGTGAAACGCCATCTGCGGCTCCCGAAGACGAGGCTCCCGTCGATCAGCTCGGTGTGCGGGGGAAGGCCGGTCAGACGATCCAGATCGGTCCCCTCGCTAGTTGGTGTTCCAGCTGACCGGACCAGTATGGCGCTGGCCCGGGTCAGGGGGTACGAGCGAGCGAATCCGGGCCCTACCAGCGGTCGGGGGTGACCGGGGCGTCCCAGGCCTTGGCGAAGCGGGTCTTGTCCTTGGTGTCGACTTCCTTGCGGCGGTAGACGATGTAGGGGCGGGTGAGGTAGCCGATGGGGGCGCTGAACATGTGCACCAGGCGGGTGTACGGCCAGGCCGCGACCAGGGCCAGCACGACCAGGCCGTGCAGCTGGAAGGTCCACGGGACACCGACCATCAGCCCCGGTTCCGGGTTGATGGTGAACAGGCTGCGGAACCAGGGGGAGACGGTCTCGCGGTAGTTGTAGGTGCCCCAGAGCAGGTTGGAACCCCAGGTGTTGAGCAGACCGGTGACCAGGGCCAGCGTCAGCAGGGTGTACATCATGATGTCGTTGCGGCTGGTCGCCTTGCGCACGGCGGGAACGACGATGCGGCGGTAGCAGAGGATGGCGACACCGGCCACCACCATCAGCCCGGCGACCGAACCCGCGCCCACCGCGACGAGGTGGTAGGCGTGTTCGGAGATGCCGAGCGCGCTGGTCCACGACTCGGGGATCAGCAGACCCATCACGTGCCCGCCGAACACCCCGAGCATGCCGAAGTGGAACAGCGGGCTGCCCAGTTGCAGCAGCTTGGACTCGTAGATCTGCGAGGACCGGGTGGTCCAGCCGAACTGGTCGAACCGGTAGCGCCAGATGTGGCCGAGCACGAAGGACGTGGCGGCGATATAGGGCAGGATCAGCCACAGGCCTTCGGGGAGCGGGATGGTGGCGTTCATCGGCGGCCTTCCGTGGCGTCGAACAACGAGGGGTCCATGGCGAAGGGTTCCAGCCCGACTTCCTCTTCGGGCGGCCCCTGCGCGGCGAGCTCGGCGATGCGGCGCCGGTCGGCGGTGGTCACCGGCGGCAGCGTCGTCAGCACCGCGGCCAGCACGCCGCTGTAGGGCGAGTCGTTGTCGCCCAAGGACAGTCGCAGCAGCTCCATGACCGGAACGTGCTCGCCGAGCAGGCGCTCACCGCCGATCGGGTCGACGGTGGCGGCGAACTCCAGCAGTACCGGCAGGTGGTCGGGCAGTTCCTCGTCACCGAGTTCCACCCCCGCCTGCCGGTAGGCATGCTTGAACCGCAGCAGCGCCATGCCGCGCTTGCGGGTGTCGCCGTAGGCGTAGAAGGTCAGATGCAGGCTGGCCCGGCGGCGCATGTCGAAGGTCTCGACATAGCTCTGTGCCACCTCGATCGAGGGCGTCTCCCGCAGGTAGGTCAGCACCGCGTCGAAGTGCGCCCGCACCTTGGCGGGCAATTCGGCCGCGGCCGTGGACATCTGGTCCAGCAGCGCCAGCGTCGACTCACCGGGGTAGTCCAGCAGCAGCGCGGCCAGCCGCCACACGACCCGCCGATCGTGCTCGGGCATGGCGGTGACCGGCTGGGGTCGCTTGCGGATCGAGAGCAGACTCATTGCGCCGCACCGCTGACCGTGGAGTCGGCCACGGCAGCGCCGTTGCTGCCGTTGCCGTTGCTCCCTGCGTCGGCGCCGTTGCCGTTCGCGGTGGGCGCAAGCTTGTCGCCGCTCGGCACGAGCCCGCTGGTGCTGCGGCCGTCCCAGTTGAGCAGGTTGATCCGGCCCGACTTCTCCTCGGGCGCGGCCTGATTGGTGTCGGCCAGCGAGAACTTCTCCACCACCTGGTCGAACGCGGTCATGCCGGGTCCGCCGTCGGTGTCGAGGCTGCATCCGGTGGCCAGCGAATCCAGTTCGTGCGCACGGGAGGTCGCCCCGGAGGGGATCACGTAGCGGTGCTCGTACTTGGCGATCGCGAGCAGCCGGTACATGGCCTCGATCTCCTCGGGCTCGAGCCCGATCGACGGCGCGATACCGGGCTCGGGCTCCTCGCCGAGGTTGACCGAGCGCATGAACGCGCGCATGCCGGCCAGCCGTTGCAGCGAGGCGCGCACCGGCCCGATCTCCCCGGCGGTGAACAGCTCGGCCAGGTATTCGATCGGGATGCGCAGCGCGTCGATGGCGCCGAACAGGTTGCCCGCGTCCTCACCGTCGTGCCCGGTCTCGCTGAGCACGTCGACCACGGGCGACAGCGGCGGCACGTACCAGACCATCGGCATGGTGCGGTATTCCGGATGCAGTGGCAGCGCCAGCTGGTAGTCCACGATCAGCTTGTAGACCGGCGAATCCTGTGCCGCCTGAATCCATTCCGGCGAGATGCCGGCCTTCTCGGCCTCGGCGATCACGCGCGGGTCGTGCGGGTTGAGGAACACCCCGAGCTGGGACGGGTAGAGGTCCTTGTCGTCGGTCACCGACGCCGCCTCGAGCACCGCGTCGGCGTCGTAGAGCATCACGCCGATGTAGCGCAGCCGCCCGACGCAGGTCTCCGAGCACACGGTCGGGATGCCGACCTCCACGCGCGGGTAGCAGAAGGTGCACTTCTCCGCCTTGCCCGTCTTGTGGTTGAAGTAGATCTTCTTGTACGGGCAGCCGGTGATGCACTGGCGCCAGCCACGGCACTTGTCCTGGTCGACCAGGACGATGCCGTCCTCCTCGCGCTTGTAGATCGCTCCCGACGGGCACGACGCGGCGCACGACGGGTTCAGGCAGTGCTCGCAGATGCGCGGCAGGTAGAACATGAAGGTCTCTTCGAACTCCAGTTTCACCTTGTCCTCGAGCTTGCCGAGCAAGGGGTCCTTGCCGACCGCTTCGGGACCGGAACCGAGGTCGTCGTCCCAGTTGGCGCCCCAGGTGACCTTGGTGTCCTCGCCGGTGATCAGCGACTTCGGCCGCGCGACCGGAGTGGTGTCGGTGGGCGGGGAGGCCAGCAGGTTGTCGTAGTCGTAGCTCCACGGCTCGTAGTAGTCCTCGACCGTGGGCAGGTCCGGGTTGGCGAAGATGTTCATCAGGCGCTTGAACCGCGAGCCCGACTTCAGCGACAGCTTGCCACGCTTGTTCAGCGTCCAGCCGCCCTTCCACTTCTCCTGATCCTGGTACTGGCGCGGATAACCCTGTCCCGGACGGGTTTCCACATTGTTGAACCAGACGTACTCGGTGCCGCCGCGGTTGGTCCACGCCTGCTTACAGGTGACGCTGCAGGTGTGGCAGCCGATGCACTTGTCCAGGTTCATGACCATGGCGAGCTGAGCCATTACGCGCATGATTAGTACTCCACGTTCTGGTTGCGTCGGCGAATTGTCGTGACCTCGTCACGCTGGTTTCCGGTGGGGCCGTGGTAGTTCAGCGCGAAGGACTGCTGGGCGTAGCCGCCGATCAGGTGCGACGGCTTGATCAGCACCCGGGTCAGCGCGTTGTGGATACCGCCGCGCTTGCCCTTGGCTTCCTTGGTCGTGGTCTCGGTGCCCTCGATGCGCGGCACGTCCACCGCGCGGTCCTGCGCGTGGTACATGAAGACCGTGCCCTCGGGCATGCGGTGCGAGACGATGGCGCGGGCGACGACGATGCCGTTGCGGTTGATCGCCTCGATCCAATCGTTGTCGGCGACACCGATCTTGGCGGCGTCGCGGTCCGACATCCAGATCGTCTGACCGCCGCGCGAGAGCGTCAGCATGTGCAGGTTGTCCTGGTAGGCCGAGTGGATGGACCACTTGGAGTGCGGCGTCAGGTACCGCACGGTCACCCCGCCACCGGCGACATTGCCGATCGACGGTTCGGCGAACAGCGCGGTCATGTCCAGCGGCGGCCGGAAGATCGGCAGTTGCTCGCCGAGTTCGATCATCCAGTCGTGATCGAGGTAGAAGTGCTGGCGCCCGGTGAGGGTGTGCCACGGCTTGAGTCGCTCGACGTTGATGGTGAACGGCGAGTACCGGCGGCCACCGCTCTCACTGCCCGACCACTCCGGCGAGGTGATCACCGGGACCGGCCTGGCCTGGGTGTCGGCGAAGGTGATCTGCTTGCCCTCGGCCTCGGCCGCGAGATCGGCCAGCTTGGTGCCGGTGCGGCGCTCGAGCTGGTGGAAGCCCTCGACCGCGAGGCGGCCGTTGGTGGTGCCCGACAGCGCCAGGATGGTCTCGGCGGCGAAGGTGTCCTTGGCCAGCGACGGCCGCCCGGCCGCGATGCCGGAGACGACGGTGCCGTTCTTGCCCGCGAGGTATGCCACCTCTTTGTCCGGGTAGGTGGTGATGCCCTTGGTGGTCACACCCAGGGTGTCGACCAGCGGGCCCAGTGCCGCGAGCTTCTCCGCGATCTTGGTGTAGTCGCGTTCGATTTCGACGATCTTGGGCATGGTCTTGCCCGGAATCGGCTCGCACTCACCGGCTTTCCAGTCCAGCACCTTGCCGCCGGCCTGCGCGAGCGCGTCGGGGGAGTCGTGCTGCAACGGCACCGCGACGATGTCCTTGCGGGTGCCCAGGTGCTTCTCGGCCAGCCAGGAGAAACCGCGCGCGATCCGGTGGAACGCCTCGAAGTCGGTCTTGGCCTCCCACGGCGGGGAGATGGCGGGGGAGAACGCGTGCACGAACGGGTGCATGTCGGTGGAGGACAGGTCGTGCTTCTCGTACCAGGTGGCGGCCGGCAGCACGATATCGGCGAACAGCGTGGTGCTGGTCATGCGGAAGTCCAGCGCCAGCAGCAGATCCAGCTTGCCCTCCGCGCCCTCCTCCCGCCATTCCAGTTCCTGTGGCCGCACGCCGGTGGCGTCGGTGGTCTGCAGGTTGGAGCCGCAGCCGAGCAGGTGCTTCTGGAAGTACTCGTTGCCCTTGCCCGAGGAGCCGAGCAGGTTGGCCCGCCACACGGTGAGCACGCGCGGGAAGTTCTCGGGAGCGTCGGGGTCTTCACAGGCGAACCGCAGGTCACCGGACTTGAGCTGGGAGACGACGTGGTCGGCGGCGGTGGTGCCCGCGGCGGCGGCCTCGTCGCTGAGGTCGAGCGGGTTGCGGTTGAAGGTCGGGTAGCTCGGCATCCAGCCGAGCCTGCTGGCCAGCGCGATGTTGTCGGCGGCGGTGCGGCCCGCGAACTTGCCCTTGCCCAGCGGCGAGGCGAAGGCGTCGGAGGTGAACGGGTCGTAGCGCCATTGGTCGTTGGTCAGGTACCAGAACACGGTGCCCTGCATCTGGCGCGGCGGCCGCTGCCAGTCCGAGGCCGACGCCAGCGTGGCCCAGCCGGTGACGGGACGGCACTTCTCCTGGCCGACATAGTGGGCCCAGCCGCCGCCGTTCTTGCCCTGGCAGCCGGTGAGCAGCGTCAGGGTGAAGAACGCGCGGTAGATCTGATCGGAGTGGAACCAGTGGTTGGTACCCGCGCCCATCAGGATCATCGAGCGACCGCCGGAACGCTCGGCGTTGTCGGCGAACTCGCGACCGATGCGCGCGGCCTGCACGGCGGGCACACCGGTGATGGTCTCCTGCCAGGCCGGGGTGTACGGCGACTCGGCGTCGTCGTAGCCCTTGGCCCACTGGCCGGGCAGACCCTCGCGGCCGAGGCCGTACTGGGCCAGCAGCAGGTCGAACACCGTCGTGACCCGCTTGCCCGCGACGATCTTGGTCGGCACGCCGCGGATGATCGACTCGGCGGAGTCGGTGTCGAAGCGCGGCAGCGCGATCTCGGCGGGCGCGTCGCCCGAGTGGCCGAGCAGGGTGAGCAGCGGGTCGACACCCTCGAGATCGAGGTTCCACTTGCCCGCGTCGCCCTCGCCGAAGCGATGGCCGAGCGAACCGTTGGGCACGACCGGGTTCCCGGCCTGGTCCAGCAGCACCGGCTTGTGCTCGACGCCCTCGCCGGTCTGGCCCAGGTCGGCGGCGGTGAGGAACTTGCCGGGCAGCGCGCCGCCCTGGCCGTCCGCCTCGTCGAGGCAGATCAGGAAGGGCAGGTCGGTGTAGGACTTGATGTAGTTCAGAAAGCTCGGCGTCTGCTTCTCGAGGAAGAACTCCTTGAGCACCACGTGGCCCATGGCCATCGCCAGCGCCGCGTCGGTGCCCGGTCGCGCCGCGACCCACTCGTCGGCGAACTTGGTGTTGTCGGCGTAGTCGGGGGAGACCACCACGACCTTCTGGCCGCGGTAACGCGCCTCGGTCATGTAGTGCGCGTCGGGCGTGCGGGTCACCGGGACGTTGGAGCCCCACATGATCAGGTAGCCCGCGTCGAACCAGTCGGCCGACTCCGGCACGTCGGTCTGATCGCCGAAGACCTGCGGCGAGGCCACCGGCAGGTCGGCGTACCAGTCGTAGAACGAGAGCATGTAGCCGCCGATGAGCGATACGAACCGGGCGCCGGTGGCGTGGCTGACCATCGACATCGCGGGAATCGGCGAGAAGCCGGCCACGCGGTCGGGTCCGTACTGCTTGATCGTGTAGACGTGCGCGGCCGCGGCGATCTCGGCGGCCTCCCACCACTCGGCCCGGACGAAACCGCCCTTACCGCGCGCGGTCTTGTAGGCCTTGGCCTTGGCCGGGTCCTCGACGATCGACTCCCACGCCAGCACCGGGTCCTTGAGCTCGGCCTTGGCCTTGCGGTACAGGTCGAGCAGCGTGCCGCGCACGTACGGGTAGCGCACCCGGGCGGGGGAGTAGGTGTACCAGGAGAACGACGCGCCACGCGGACAGCCGCGCGGTTCGTATTCCGGCTTGTCCGAGCCCACCGAGGGGTAGTCGGTCTGCTGCGACTCCCAGGTGATCACGCCGTCCTTGACGTAGATCTTCCAGGAGCACGAACCGGTGCAGTTCACGCCGTGGGTGGAGCGCACCACCTTGTCGTGCGACCAGCGGTCGCGGTAGAACGCGTCGGCGTCGCGACCGCCGACCTTGTACACCGACCGGTTGTCCGGCGAGACCTCACCGCGCTGAAAGTATTTACCGAGGTTCAGCAACGTGTCGCCGATATCGGTGGGCGACGGACCATGAGTGCGCGAATTAACCACGACGCCCCCTTCGAGCTGTGCTTTCGGGCTGATAGGGGCAACTGTAAAGAGACCGGGTGCTCCGGCAAAACGAACTTTTCACATCCTCGGTGACCCCTCGGTGAGCTGTGAGGTCGGCGAAATCTCGTGGTCACGGACGCGGCTCGGGCGGCGGCGCGCGATTCGGGGCCGACCTGGGTCAACGGGCGGCGACCTGGCTGAACGGGAGTCGCGCGGAGCCTGTTCCCGGGCCCGCGGTGATGCTTCGGAAACCGCTGGTTCTCGGGCGGTTTACATTTGTTTACACATCCGGCGGGCTCGCTGAACAGGGAAGATGTGACGGCCCGCACACTGCGCGGGGGTTGTCGCGGCGGAGTCGGCGCCCGTGCGGGAGGGGTGGATCGAGGTCGCTCGCGCGTCGACTGGCGTGCGGCGGCGAAGTCTATAGCACTGCTGTACGGAAAGAATTCGAATCCTTTTATTTCGCCTCGGCCCTTGGTGTTTCGTGATCGCGCCCACAGTTGCCGGTCGGTAACTACCCAATAGACAACGCGTCAATATAAAGAAACGGCAACTTTTCCGTTCGGCGATTGGTTCGAGGTTGAAACGTCATCCAGGATGGGGCGGTGCAGACAGGGAGGGTTGGGGTGCTACCGAAGTCATCGTCCGACGGGCCGGCTGGTCCGCCGAAGCCGCCGACACTCGGCGGGTTGCTGCGGCGACTGCGCGACGATCGGCGGATTTCCCGGGAAAAACTGGCTTTCGCGGCCGGTGTCAGCTCGAGCTACATCACGCATCTGGAGAGCGGGGACCGGGACCGGCCGACGCAGGCCGTCGTCGAGGCGTTGGTGCGCTACCTCGACCGGATCACCCCGGTGACCGACATCGAGCGCAGGCATCTGTTCGATCTGGCCGGGCTCGCTCCCGTGGACAATCCGTCGGTCGACGACCTGCGCGCCGAGATCAACGCCGAGATGCGCCGGACGCTGGCCCTCCAGGAGCCGAACCTGGCGGCCTATGTCGACACGCGCTGGAATGTGCTGGCGGGCAACGACTCCTATCATCGCGCGTTCCCCGGCTTGGTCGAGGACGTGAACATCCTGCGCTGGTTCTTCGGCAACCCGCTCTCGCGCAAGGTGATGGTGGAATGGGAGAAGGAGTCGACCCTGACCGTGCACTGGCTGCGCGGTCTGATCGGTCAGCAGGGTGGCGGTGAGTGGGCGGCGGAGCTGCTCGACGAGCTCGCCCAGTACCAGGACTTCCGGCGGATCTGGGACGACGGCGACACCGTCTACGGCCGCGAGCACACCGCCATGCGGCTGTGTGATCTGAACACCGGCGAGTACTACACCGTCGACGTCCAGCTCTTCCGCCTCGACTCGGTGGCCTACCCCGGCCGCATCCAGTACTACCTGGCGGTGCGGGAACCCGACGGCGCCTAGATGCCGGCGACGGCGACCGGTGCCGCGGTGTGTGGTGTGCAGGTGGTGACCAGCTCGATCAGTGCGGCGGCGACGTCGTCGGGGTGGGTCACGGGGGCTCCGTGACCCGCGCCGGGCACCGTCTGCACGCCGCGTGCCCCGGGGAGTCCCGCCGCCAGCCGCGCGCATTTCTCGGCGGTGCTGCTGTGGTCGTATTCGCCGCGCAGGACGAGCGCGGGCACGGTGATCTCGCCGAGCCGCTCGAGCACGGAATCCCGATCGATCAGGCACCGGGCCGCCGGATGCAGGGCCGTGCGATCGTGGGTCAGCCAGCGGGTGATCCACCAGCGCCAGATATCCGGGCGATCGCCCCCGATCAATTGGGGCGCCAATTCTTCGGCCAGTGGCACCAATTCCGCGGTGCCGCACCATTCGTCGAAGAATTCTTCGTAGTAGGTTTCGTCGGCCCGGGTGCACGCGCCCGCCTCGGTGTCGAGCAGGGCGAGTCCGCTGACCCGTCCCGGCGCGAGCAGCGCCATCCGTAAGGCGGCGTATCCGCCCTGGCTCATTCCGCCGACCACCGCGGTTTCGACGCCGACCGCGTCGAGCACGCGCAGACCGTCCTCGGCCAGGTCCCAGTAGTCGAAGCGCGGGTCGGCGCCGTAGCCGGTCCGGCCGTGACCGCGGGCGTCCCAGGCGATGACGTTGATGCCGTTGTGCGCCAATATGGTTCGAATCGGATCGAACATGGATTCGTCCATCAGGAATCCGTGGGCGAGCAGCAGGGTGGGCCCGCGAACCGCGCCGGTACGGAAATGGATGTTCACCGAGTCGGAGTGCACATAAGGCATGTTCGAAACATACAAGTGCTGACGACCATTTCGCCCCGCCGTCAGAAATGTGGTCACCGCCGGTTCTGTGAATTCACTGGCGAGTGTATGTACCTCGAGGGGGTGTGCCGATTTACCGCCTGCTATGGACACATGTGTTCACGGCCGATTGGATCGAAGGACAACGACGTACGGCTCGATCAGAGAATTTCGGGGAGTGAACTGATGAGGGTGACGGAGTACGGAAATCACGCACATATATGGCTTGCCGCCGCGGGCGACGGGCTCTCGGACACCTTCGCGGTGTGCGGTGCGGAAGGCAGGGCCATCTGGTACGGCCCCTATCTCGACGCCGATGTCGACCATCCACGCGGTGACCGCCACGCCGCGGCCATGGGTGCCGCGGGCCGCGCGATCTGGCTGGCCGGCCGGGCCCGCGACGATACGGGCGTCGACAAGGCGACCCTGCACCTGTCGGTCAGCGACGACGAGCTCGACGCCGTCACGCTGGCCTGCACCGCATCGATGGCCGGTCTGGCCCTCGATCTCCTTGTCACCGAGGACAATCCAGCCCAGGACTGGTGCCATGCCTTCGGCAGGCTCGACTGGAACTCGGGCCCACTGACCAGCCTGGTCGATCCCGCCGAGCCGCCGAGCGCGCCGGTGCTCCGCTCGATCACCGGCGGCCTCGAACAGCAGTCCGAACCACAGGAAGGGCCTGTCATGCACGAAAACGCCACGGATCACTGGTCGGAACTGCGCTCGGCGTTGGAGGGGCTGCTGCTGCACGACGCGATCGGCATGGACGCCAAGATGCGCCACGCCGTCTCCGCCGTCGTCCACCTCACCGTCGACACCCCGCACGGCCCGCCCGAGGACGCCGAGGAGTTCCTCGGCCGCTTCGACGCCTCCTGGCTGGTGGCGTCCTGGCTCGGCCACGACACCGAGCTCTCCCTGATCGCCACCCTCGCCGCGGGCGAGATCCCGGCCCTGTCCTGGTGCGAACTGATGTTCACCACCACCCTGGCTCCGTGGTCGACCAGCCCTGTCGCCGTGCACGCCCGCCGGGTATTCACCACGGTGCAGCGCGGAAAGCTGGGTGCGGTCCGGGCGCACGTCAGCTGACCGCGCCCGGGCCGATCGGTCAGACCGCCGCGCCGACCTCGACCTCGGCGAACGACCCGACCCAGCGATGCGGCGGGCGCGGCGGGTTGGGTTCGCCCGCGCGGTGCACGCCGACGGCTTGCCATCCGGCGGCCACGGCGGCATCGAGTTCGTCCGGGTGGTCGGACAGGAACAGGATCTGCGCGGCCGGGACGCCGATGCGCTCGGCGATGACGTCGTAGGACGCGGCCTCGCGCTTGGGGCCGGCGCTGACCAGATCGAAGTGATCGGTGATCAAGCCGGACAGGTCGCCGGACTCGGCGAAGGCGAACCAATCCCGTTGGTTGCGTTCGGAACCCGACGAGTACACGTACAGGTCGAGCCCGGCCGCGTGCCAGGCCGACAGCGCGGGCACCACATCGGCGAAGAACCGCCCGTGCAGCGCGCCCGCCCGGAACCCCTGGGCGCAGATCGCGCCCTGCGCGGCCTTGAGCGGCTCGGCCTTGACATCGGAACGCAACCAGCCGATGAGGATCTCGGCGATCCGGTCGGTGCCGGCGCCGGGCTCACCGGCCAGCTCCCTGGTCTGGGCGAGCACGGATTCGGCGGCGCCGGCAGCGTTCTCGGCCAGCCAGGCGGGCAGCCGCTGCTCGGTGTAGCCGTAGAGGTCGTTGCGCACCGAGTCGGTGGGGCTGGTGGTGCCCTCGATGTCGAGGACGACGGCGCGGGTCACGACGCGGCGAGCAGTTCGTCCAGCGTCGGGAAGCCCGCGCTGATCTTGTCGCCGGTGAAGTCGCCGATCCAGCCGTCGGCCTCCTCGAAGAAGCGGATGGCGATGAAGTCGGGCCGGGTGCCCATGTCGAACCAGTGCAGGGTGCCCGCGGGGACCGAGAGCAGATCGCCGGCTTCGCAGACCGTCGCCAGCACGGCGTCGCCGAGGTGCAGGTAGAAGCAGCCGCGACCGGCGGCGAAGAAGCGCACCTCGTCCTCGGCGTGGCGGTGCTCGTCGAGGAACTTCGCCCGCGCGCCCGCCGCCGTGGCGGGCCATTCCGGTTTGTCGTCGTCGGGGTGGATCCGGGCGACGTCGATGTGCTCGTAGCGGCCCGCCGCGTTGAGTTCGCCGATCTGCGGAGCGTAGTGGGCGAGCAGGGTGTCGGAGTCGGTGTTCGCGGCGTCGGCCAGCACGTCCCAGCGTGAGAAGGCGATGCCGTGCTTGTCCAGCTCGGCGGCGATCTCGGCGGTATCGGTGGTGCGTACGCGCACGTCGGCGGCGTTGTCGGCGGCCATCACTTGCAGCAGGGTCATTGTCTATCCGATCTCGAGTGGCGTGGCGTCGGTGCGCCCCGTGCGGGCGATCAACTCGCACAGGGCTTCCAGGCATTCGGCGCGATCGCGCGCCTGGGCAAGAGTGTCACCCCAGGTGGTGATGCCGTGCCCGGTGATGAACAGAATCGGTGGGGCGCCGGGGTTATCGCGCAGATAGGTCTCGATGTCGGCGCCGATGCGCGCGACCTCGGGCCAGTTCGGGAACACCGGGACCGCGACCGCGGCCGGGTCGGCCAGGCCGAAGCCCTTGAGCAGCTCGTATCCGGTGATCGACAGCGTACTCACCGCGTCACCGGGCCGCGCGGCGGTGGTCGCCAGCGCGGTCGCGAACGGCGAGTGCACGTGCACGACGGCCCCGGCCGCGCGGGTGCGGTAGACGGCGGTGTGAATGCTGGTCTCCGCGGACGGTTTCCGGCTCTGGCCCGGGCGCGGCGTCGTGTCGGCCACGGCGACCAGGACCATATCCCGTTCGGTCAGTTCGCCTTTGGACAGCCCGCTCGCGGTGATCAGCGCGTCCTCGTCGACCCGCACCGAGATATTGCCCGCGGTGCCCGGCATCCAGCCGCGCTCGTATAGCTGGCGCGCGGTGGCCGCGATCGCCGCGCCCTGGGTGGCATGCGGCTGCGAAATCCCGTAGACCACACCGTTTTCGGTGACGACGGCGGTCACCAGATCGGCGGGGGTCACGTCGAAGGCGGGGTTGAACACGGCGGTACCCGCGGGTGCTGTCGCCACTGCGCCGAACCCGGTGACCTCGGCGGCGGCCCGCTGCTCGACCACGATCTGCGCGCCGGTCGCCATCGCGGTGTCACGGGTGGACTCCGGGGCGACCACGATGAACGGGATGCCGTGGTGGCGGGCGGCCAAAGCCAGGGTGAAGGTGCCGATCTTGTTGGCGACGTCGCCGTTGGCCGTGATCCGGTCGGCCCCGACGAGCACGGCGTCGACCTGCCCGGTGGCCATCGCCCAGGCGGCGGCGGAATCGATGGTCAGCCGGTGCGGGATGCCTGCCTCGGCCAGCTCCCACGCGGTGAGCCGGGCGCCCTGCAGCAGCGGTCGGGTCTCGTCGACGATCACGTCCGCGACCGCGTCGCGCTCGTGCAGCACCCGCAGCGCGCCGATCGCGGTGCCGACGGCACTGGTGGCCAGGCGGCCGGTGTTGCAGTGTGTGAGCAGCCGCAGCGGCCCGTCGCCACACAGGCGCTGCACCAGGTCGGCGGCGTGGGTGGCGGCGGCCAGGTTCACCCGGCCGTCCTCGGCGAGCAGGTCGAGGGTCTCGGCCAGCACCGCGTCGGCGCCGTCGGCGATCCGCCCGCGCACCCGCTCGACCGCCCAGGCCAGGTTGACCGCGGTCGGCCTGGCCGCCGCGATCCGATCGGCCTCGGCCTGCACGGCGGCCTCGTCCACCACCCCGCCCGCGGTGTGCGCCCTGGTCGCGATGACCACGCCGAACGCCCCCGCGATCCCGATCGCCGGGGCGCCGCGAATGGCCAGCGTGGTGATCGCGTCGATGATCTCGTCGACGGTACCCAGGCGCAGCTGCCGCGCCTCGTGCGGCAGCCCGCGCTGGTCGATGGTGAGCAGCGCTCCGTCGTCCCAGGTGAGCGAGCTGTCGTCCATCGGTGTCCTTACTTCGGGTCGGTCATCGTGCCTGATAAACGGTATCCGACCTGGTCCGGGCACGAAGCCCGGGCCCGGTCGCCCCGGTCACTCGGCGACGTATTCCGCCTCGCGCTCCACGGCGTCGATCGTGGCCTGCGGTACCTGGATCGGACCGGGGGTGTAGGTGATCGCCCGCAGCGACCCCGTGTACCGGAACGGCCCACGGCGCTCGCGCAGCTCCCCGTCGACCGGACCACGCGCGTCGACGCCGACCGAGATACCGGTCCACGGCGCCATGCCGACCAGCTGCACCTGATCGATGAGCTCGGCGACCGCCGCCCCGTCGACCTCGACCACGAAGTCCCAGCGCAGGTGCGGCCGGATCGCCGCGCGCACGGTGATCTCCCCGGCCCCGCCCGGCAGCGCGGCCGCCACCGACGCGTAGCGGCCGTAGCTGTTGACGCCGAACACCACCTCGTCGTTCTCGACATAGAGCAGGTAGCCGCCCAGCGGGTCGCCGTGCGCGACGAGCACGCCTTCGTCGCCCGGCCGGAAGCCGGTGACCGTGGGACTGTCCCCGGCGGGCGTCGGCGACTCCGCCCGGCGACCGGTGAGATCTGCGGTGATGGTGAAATCGCGGTAGGCGATCAGGCGCTGTGAGCGGTAGCGCTCCAGGGTCGGCGTGCCGGGCAGCAGCCGCACCGGTGCGGCGAACCGGGCTTCCTCGGGACGGCGCCGGAACAGGTCGGCGCGGGTGAGCAGCGGGAACACGGTATTCGCCCAGGCCGATTCGTCCCAGGCCGCGGCCAGCTCGGCGGCCTTGTCCGGGTATTGCGCCGAGAGATCGTGCAGCTCGGTCGGATCGGCGCGCACATCGAACAGCTGCCAGTGCGGCGCGTCCAGATCGGCCCCGGCCTCGTACAGCGACAGCAGCTTCCACCCATCGCGATAGAACCCGCGATGCCCGGTCATCTCCGAGTACTGCTCGGTGTGGCGGGTCGGCGCGGCCGGATCGCGCAGCAGCTCGGCCGCCGAGACACCGTCGAACTCTTTGGCGGGCAGCCCGTTACGCACCGACGGCCGCTCCAGTCCGGCCAGCTCGAGCAGGGTCGGGGCCAGATCGGTGACATAGGCGTACTCGTGCCGGATGCCGGTGTCGGCGTCGGTGCGCGGCAGGCCCTTCGGCCACGACACCACCAGCGGCACCCGCACGCCACCGGCGAAGGTCTGGCCCTTGTAGAAGCGGAACGGCGTGTTGGACGCCTGACCCCAGCCGCGCGGGTAGTGCACACCCAGCTCGGCGGTGCCGATCAGGTCCTCGTCGTGCGGGACGTCGCCGACCCAGTCCGGATCGTCGATATGGGCGAACTCGGCGAAGTACGAGCGGGTGCCCTCGGGGCCGCCCTCGGCGGTGCCGCCGTTGTCGGAGGTGAACACGATGATGGTGTTGTCGAGTTCGCCCAGGTCCTCGAGCAGATCGACGATGCGGCCCAGGCTCTGGTCGATGCTGTCGACCATGCCCGCGTACACCTCCATGTACTTGGCGTAGCGCCTGCGCTCGTCGTCGGAGAGCGAATCCCATTCCGCGGCTTCGTAACCGGGCTCGGTATTGCGCGGCTTCTGCTGCGTGCCGGGCGGGAACAGGCCCTGGGCCAGCTGTTGGGCGAAACGCTGGCGGCGCAGTTCGTCCCAGCCCTCGGCGTAGCGGCCGCGATACTTCGCCTGGTCCTCGGCCTTGGCCTGCAGTGGTCCGTGCATCGCCACGTGCGCGAAGTACAGGAAGAACGGCTTGGTGGCATCGTGGGCGCGCAGGTCCTTGAGGTAGGCCAGCGCCTTGTCGGTGAGATCGTCGGTGAGGTAGTAGCCCTGCGGGTACTCCTCGATATCGACCACTGAACTGTCGGAGACCAGCTGATTCGGGTAGTAGAACGAATTCAGCCCCTCCAGCGATCCGTAGTAGCGGTCGAAACCCCGTTGCGTCGGCCAGGAATCGCGATGCGCCGACGGATTCATCGTGGCGTCCCGCACGAGATGCCATTTCCCCACGGCGTAGGTCGCGTATCCGTTGCCGCGCAGGATCTCCGGCAGCGTGAGCACGTCGTCGGCCAGTTCCAGGCGCAGTCCGGGATAGCCGGGATCGGCATTGGCGACGAAGCCGAAACCCGCGCGGTGGGAATTGATTCCGGTCAGCAAGGCCGCGCGCGAGGGTGAGCACAGCGGCGTGGTGTGGTAATTCGACAGGCGCACGCCCTGCGCGGCCAGCCGGTCCAGCGTCGGCGTCTCGATCTCGGAGCCGAACGGGCCGATATCGCTGTAGCCCATATCGTCGACGAGCACGACGACGATATTGGGCGCGCCGGCGGGCGCGGTCGGGGGAGAGGTCCATTCCGGGGTCGAATCGGCCGAGGTGCGACCGGCCGAACCACCGAAGGATTCGTAGCCGCGAGCGTGGGGTGGAACAGGCATTCTGGCAGTAAAGGTGACATATTCCCTGGTCACCAGGGTTATATGCATCTTGCGCGGAATCGGTGACCCCTGCGGCGCAACTTGTTAGCGTCACTGCCGTGCCCACGAATCAGCCCTCTCGCTGCTGTTCGTGTCGCGTCCTGCGTGGCTGACGTACGTCTGCTGACGTACGCGGCCGAACGAGCCGATGTGTCCCCTTTCCCCGGTGCGCTCCTGTGCTGCGCGCCGTTCGGCCCGCAGCGCGGGTCGACGTGTCCTCGAGGAATCCCACGATGAGCTTTACCCCCGGCGGCCTCGATCGCCGCAACTTCCTGCGCGTCGGCGGCATCGCCGCGGCGGCCATCTTCGGTGGCACGGCGCTGGCGGCCTGCACCTCGGCCGTCTCGGAGCAGAAGGCCGGCGGTGACAACGCGACTCCGGTGCGCGGCGGCACCCTGAAGGTGGGTATCCGCGAGGACCTGGTGCCCGCCAACCTGCTGACCAACACCGCCGCGACGCCGGTCGTCATCGGCCTGGTCTACGAATCGCTGATCCGCTACCCGAACGACACGCTGGAACCGCGACCGCTGCTGGCGAAGTCGTGGCAGCTCGCCGCCGACGGCCGCTCGATCGCGCTCGACCTGCGCGACGACGTGAAGTTCCACTCCGGCAGGCCGTTCACCGCCGAGGACGTGGAGTTCTCCATCCGCACCTACGCCGACGCCAAGTGGTCGGCCCAGCTGCGCAGCACCGCGGCCGCGGTCACCGGCTTCGACATCGTCTCGCCCACCCGCATCGTGTTGCAGCTGGCCCATCCGCTGAGCAACATCTACGACCTGCTCGACACCGTGCCCATCCTCGACAGCGAGACCATCGACCAGCTGGGCACCGGCGACACCTACATCGGCACCGGGCCGTTCGAATACGTCCAGCGCGTACCGAATTCGCAGATCGTCTTCGAGAAGAACCCGAACTACTGGGTCCCCGAGCGCCCCTACCTCGACCGTGTCGAGGTCTCGATCATCCAGGACCCGCAGGCGCTGCTGAACGCGCTCAAGTCCGGGCAGATCGCGGTGGCCAGGGAACTCGGCTACCGCGACGCCGAGAACCTCGCCGAGGCGGGCGGCTACCGGGTGCTCGACCTCGAGGGCGCGGAACTGCAGGCCTACGTCGGCGTCAACGTCACCGAACCGGCGCTGGCCGATGTGCGGGTGCGCCAAGCCATCGCCTACGCCCTGGACCGTGAGCGGATCATCGCCGAGGTCTTCCGCGGCGCGGGCTATCCGCTGAACGTGCCGTGGCCCAAGACCTCGCCCGCCTTCGACGAGTCGCGCAACACCAAGTACAGCCGCGATGTCGCCAAGGCCAAGGAGCTGCTCACCCAGGCGGGCAAGCCGCCGAAGCTGCCGCTCACCTTCGCGCCCGGCTACGAGGAGACGGCCCAGATCGTGCAGGCCAACCTCGCCGAGGTCGGTATCGAGGTGACCCTGGACCCGGTCGACGCCGCCACCTTCGTCAAGCAGCTCACCGGTCAGCAGTTCCGTGGCCTGTGGGTGACCGATCACTCGTGGGCGCAGTTCGTGCCGTCGACGCTGACCGTGAGCGCCTACCCGTTCAACGCCCGCCGCAACGCCTCCCGCTACGAATCGCCCGCCTACACCGCGGCGGCCGACGCGGCCTGGCAGCTGCCCCAGGGCACCGGCCCGGACGCGGTGCGCGCCTTCCACACCGTCAGCGACCAACTGCTGGAAGGACTGTTCCTGATCGAGATCGGCGTGCGTTTCCAGCAGTACGCCACGGCGAACAAGGTGCACGAGCTCGCCTGGACCAAGCGCCGTGAGCCCGTGCTCACCGACACCTTCCTGTCATGACCCGCTATCTGCTGCACCGGCTGCCGTCGGCACTGCTCGTGCTGTTCGGCGCCTCGGTGCTGATCTTCCTGCTGCTGCGCCTGGTGCCCGGTGATCCGGCCACGATCCTGGCGGGCAACGACGCGACGCCGCAATCGATCGCGGCGATCCGCCATCAGCTGGGCCTGGACCGGTCCATCCCGGTGCAGTACCTGAACTGGCTCGCTGACCTGTTCACCCTCGATCTCGGGCGTTCCTACATCGTCGGCGGGCAGATCACCGATCTGGTCGGCCGCGGTCTCACCAACACCCTGGTCCTGACGGTGACCGCGCTGATCCTGGCCGTCGTGGCGAGTCTGGCGGTCTCGCTGGCGTCGGTGCTGTGGCCGAGCCGGTGGCTGAGCGCCGTTGTCGCCGCGGCCAATACGGTCGCGGTGGCCCTGCCGACCTTCGTCGTCGGGCCGCTGCTGGTGCTGGTCTTCGCGGTCGCGGTCCCGGTGCTGCCCGCCGGTGGTGTGCCGCCGGACGGCTTCATCGCCCGGCCCGACATCGCCGTGCAGTATCTGCTGCTGCCCGCGATCTGCCTCGCGCTGCCGGTGGCGGCGGCACTGACCCGGTTCCTCACCGAGTCGCTGCGCACCGAACTCACGAAACCGTATGTGCTGACCGCGCGTTCACTCGGCGTCCCGCACCGCGAGATCGTCACCCGAGGCGCGCTGCGCAACGCGCTGCCGACCCTGCTCACCGTGCTCGGCCTGCAGACCGGGCAGTTGCTCGGCGGTGCCGTGCTGGTGGAGGCGGCCTTCGTCTGGCCGGGCATCGGCCAGCTCATCGAACAGGGCATCAGTCGTCGCGACTACCCGCTGGTGCAGGTGCTGTTGCTGCTGTCGGTGGCGGTGTTCGTGGTGATCCAGCTGGTGACCGATATCGCGCACGCCTGGCTGGATCCCCGCATCCGGATCGGAGGACGGTCATGACCGCGACCATCGAGAAACCGGCTGCCGCCCACGAGGAGTCGCCTCGTCGCGCCGGTGCGCTCGCGGCGCTGGGCACGGGGCAGGGGCTCGCCGGTGTCGCGCTGATCGCGGTGATCGCGCTGGCGGGTGTGTTCGCCGGTGTGCTCAGTTCCTACGACCCGCTCGCCCAGATCCCCGGCGCCAATCTGCTCGGCCCGAGCGGGGAGCACTGGCTCGGCACCGATCACCTGAATCGGGATGTCGCGGCGCGGGTGCTCGCAGGCATCCGCGTCGACCTGCTGATCGTGCTGCTCGCGGTGCCGATCGGCGCGCTGATCGGGTCGCTGGCCGGGCTCGCCGCCACCGTGAATCCCTGGGCCGATGTCACCGTGCAGCGGGTGTTCGACCTGATCCTGGCGTTCCCGGCGCTGATCTTCGCGATCGCGCTCGCCGCCGTCACCGGACCCGGCTGGCACGCGGTCGTCATCGTCATCATCGCCACCGAGATCCCGATCTTCGGTCGCCAGATCCGCACCGCCGTCCTGGCGGTGCGCGAGCAGCCGTTCGTCGAGGCGTCCGAGGTGATCGGCGCCGACACCTGGTGGACGCTGCGTAAGCATGTGCTGCCCAACGTGATCGAACCGCTCGGCGTGCAGCTGGCGCTGTCGCTGTCGCTGGCGGTGTTCATCGAGGGCGCGATGAGCTTCATCGGCATCGGGGTGCGTCCGCCGGAACCCTCGCTCGGCTCGCTGATCGGCGAGTCCATCGCCAACCTCGACGCCAACCCGTGGATGGCGATCGGCCCGCTGACCGTCGTGGCCGGGCTGACGCTCGGCTTCCTGTTGATCGCCCAGGCACTGGGCCGGGCAAGGAGACTGGCATGACCGACGAGCTGGTGCTCGATATCGACGGCTTGACTGTCGGTTTCGGCGATCGAACCGTGGTCGACCGGGTGAGCCTGCGGGTCCGCCGCGGCGAGGTCGTCGCCCTCGTCGGCGAATCCGGCTCCGGGAAGTCGCTCACCGCGCGGTCGGTGCTCGGCCTGCTGCCCGGCACCGCGCACGCCACGGGTTCCCTCCGGCTGGCGGGCACCGAGGTCATCGACGCGTCCGAGACGGCCCTGCGAGAACTGCGCGGCACCAAGGCCGCCATGGTGTTCCAGGAGCCGCAGACCGCGCTCAACCCGGTGCAGAAGATCGGTACCCAGATCCGGCAGGCGCTGCGAGCCCACGGCGTCACCGACAAGGCCGCCGCCAAGGCCCGCGCGATCGAACTGCTTGCCGCCGTGGACATCCCGGAGCCGGCGAAGCGGCTGGACTGGTATCCCCACCAGCTCTCCGGCGGGCAGAAGCAACGCGTGGTGATCGCGCTGGCCCTGTCCGGCGACCCGGACCTGCTCATCGCCGACGAGCCCACCACCGCGCTCGACGTCACTGTCCAGGCGGAGATCCTCGACCTGCTGCGGACCCTGCGGCGCGAGCGGGGCACGGCGATCCTGTTCATCACCCACAACCTCGGCGTGGTCGCCGAGATCGCCGACCGGGTGGTGGTGATGCGGGCCGGGCGGGTCGTCGAAGAACAGACGGTGTTCGGGCTGTTCGGCGCACCGGAGGCGGAGTACACGCGGACCCTGCTGGCGTCGGTGCCGCGGCTGCCCGCGGTGTCCGAGCGTGGGGCCGGGGCCCGTCCGGGTGAGATCGTCGGCGCCGCGAGTGAAGTCGACGCGGCGCAGCCCGATCCCACCGGAGTGAGCGGTACCGCGAGTGACGGCGACGCCGAGCGCGCCGGGATCGACGGCGACGAGCGTGCTGCGGGTGATGGGGACGAGCGTGCTGCGGGCGACGGTGGCGAGCGTAGTGCGGGCGATGGCGTCGGTGCTGCGGGTGGCGATGTCGTGGGATCGGCTGCGGGTGAGGGCGTGAACTCCGCGGACGATGGTTCGTCCGAGGGAGCGACGGCCGGTGATGCCGAGGAGCCGGAACCGGCTGCCCGCCGGATCCTGCGACGAGTCGTCGTGCGCGGTCCGGCTGTTGTCGCCGAGAAGGGCGGCGGTACCGACGAACCCGACTATCGCGACGTGTTGCACATCGACGACCTGTCGGTGACCTACCCGGGACGCCACGGCGCGGCACCTTTCCCCGCGCTGCGCGACATCACGCTGACGCTGGGCCCGCGCGAAGTGCTGGGCTTGGTCGGCGAATCCGGCTCGGGCAAGAGCACACTGGGCCGCACCGCGCTCGGACTGGTGCCCGCGACATCGGGCACCGTGGAACTGCAGGGTGTCTCCCTGGCCGGGCTGTCACGACGCGAACTACGGGGCCTGCGCAAGAACGTCGCGCTGGTGCATCAGGACGTGAGCGCCTCGCTCGACCCGCGGCGCAGCGTCGCCGACGCGATCGCGGAACCGCTGCAGGTGCATCGCGCCGCCTCGGGCGCGCTGCTGCGGGCCAAGGTCGGGGACCTGCTCGAATCGGTGCGGCTACCACGGGATTACGCGCAGCGGCGGCCGGGCGAGCTCTCGGGCGGTCAGCGTCAGCGGGTGGCACTGGCCCGTGCGCTGGCGCTGGCGCCACGGCTACTGGTGGCCGACGAACCGACCAGCGCGCTCGATGTCTCGGTGCAGGCCCAGGTGCTCGACCTCTTCGCCGACCTGCGCGCCGAATACGGCTTCGCCAGCCTGTTCATCAGCCACGATCTGGCGGTAGTGCACCAGGTCGCCGACCGGGTGGTGGTGTTGCGGCAGGGCCGGATCGTCGAAACCGGCGAGGTCGGTGCCGTCTTCGCCGCACCGGCCCAGGAGTACACCCGCCGCCTGCTCGACGCGGTGCCGGCTCCCGACCCGTCGACGGCTCGCCGTGGCCGGGACGGATCCGCGGCGAGCGCGCTCCAGCGCATCGGGGCCTGACGTGGACGAGCCGCCGGAAGGGGAACCGGCGGCTCGTCGACACACGTGGATCAGCGATGGTCGGGGCGGCGCGGTTCACGCCGATCGTCCTGACCTGCTCGCGTCATACCTTGCGAGTTCTCGCCCATCTGCTCCTGCCGCTGTTGCTGCTGCTGCCGCGGCATCTGCTTGGGCATTTTCTTAGGCGTTTTCTTGGACTTGTCAGCCATCTCCACACGGTCCTTTCCGAGGGATAGTGTTTCGCCTAACGCGCCAACGATAGCCAGCGCAAATGCACTTCGGTAGAGGTGTGCGCAAAATGATGGTCCGACCAGGGGAATTCCCGGCGTGTCGATTGTTCGGGAGAATTCTCGAACATTATTTGCCGACGCATTAATCGTGGCAATTCGCCGCCTGGACGGCGGTTTTCCGGTCAATTTTCTTCGGCACGGTAACGACGTTGCGCGCGCAGCAGCATCTGGCGAATTCCCGCGATCATCCGGGTGCGGTCCAACGGCTCGGCGATGATCGGATCGCCCGTCCTGGCGTAGTAGCGCCCGTCCGGGAAGTCCATCCACCAGAACGTGCGCTCCGGTGTCGACGGGCGAGCGTCCACCGCGCCCCCGGCGTAGGCGGCGATCTCGCCGTGTCCCGAACGTGGCCGCCGGAACACCCGGGAGATCTGATCCGCCGCGCTGACCGCGCCCCTGCGGTACTCGAAATGCTCGTCCTCGTCGGCGATCCGCGCGCGCGGGATCTCGATCGGCGCGAGCCTGCCCGGCCCGCGTTCCGGCAGGGCCGCCACCGCGGTCTCGGCGACCTCGTCGATACCGCACCAGGTGAGGACCACGTCGCCGCCGGTGTCGTCGCCGTCGTCCGGCTCCTGGGTCAGCGTGGCGCCCGACGCACCCCGGATGGCGCCGTGGAATCGAATGATCTGCGGACTATCCTGCCCCGCATATCCTTTCGACTCCAGCCGGGCATCGGGATGCAGCAGGGTATCGATGGCGCGCTCGACCATCGGGTCGTACTTGTCGAGCAGCGAGCGCACGGCCAGCTCCCGGTCGCGTTTCAACTCGTCGAAATCGCTGATGCGCGTACGGAATCGCAGCGGATACGGCAGTCGGTCCCGGCCGTAGGCGGCCCACAGGATCTCGAACTCCTGCCCGGTGAACCTACTGCTGGGCACTGTCGTTGTCCGCTCCGATCACCGGCGGCACCGTCCTGATGTCGCCGAGCCCGGTGAGGATCTCCCCGTTCTCCTGATTGACGAGATAGTCGGGGGCGGTGTGGGTTTCGTCGTCGTTCTGCCCACCGCGGCCCGCGCCCGCGCCCATGCCGCCCATCCCCGGCATACCCGCGCGGCCCGCGGCGCCCGCCGCCGCGCGCCCGGCGGCGGCAGCGGTGGTCGCGCCCACCGGGGCGGCGGTGACGGATCGGCCAGCGCCCGGCGCGGTCGCCCCGCCGCGCCCGCCGGTCGACCCACTGCTCCCACCCCGGTCGCCGCCGGGAGTCGTGCCGATCGGTGTGGTGGTCCCCGGTGTGGACGGATTCGTGCCCGTCGGCGATCCCGACGGGGTGGTGGTCGTGGGTGAGGTCGTCGTCGGCGACGTGGTCGAGGCCGCCGTGGTGTCGTCGGTCGACGACGACGTGGTCGAGTCGTCGGCCGTGCCGCCGTCGTCGGTGGTCGTCGTGCCCTCGGTCCCGGTGTTCTCCGACGCCTGCCCGTCCTCGGTCCCCGCCGTGGTCTGCCCGTCCGTGCCCGCCGTATCCCCGGTGGTGCCACCGGACTGCGTGCCCTGGTCGCTGCCGCCGCCGCCCGGAATCGACGGGTCGCCGCCGTCGCCGCCGACGACCTTCGGCGCGGTCGGCATGAACGGGACACCGGTATCGGATTGCACCGCGACCTGGCTGTACACGGTGCGCAGGATGCGACGCGCTTCCTGTAACGCCTCGTCTCCCTCGAACTGATCCAGTTTCATCTCGCCGTCGGCAGGCAGGGTCTTGCCCGCGACGGTCGGACGCTCGGTGAGCCCCGGCATCAGCGCCTGCGTCTGCTCCAGACCCGTCTTCATCTCGGCGAGTTTGAGGCTGACCGCCGTCGCGGCGGCGGGCAGCGTGGCCGACTGCGCGGCGTAGTTCTTCACCGCCGTGACCGCTGCCGTCGCCGCTTCGCCGACCCATCCGTTCGGCCCGTTCGTCGTCGCCTCGAACGCCTTGTTGAACGCGACGATGGTCGTCGACAGATCGGCGCCGATCTTGCTCCACACCTCCGAAGCGCTGTGCACCACAGCCGGTTTCATCGCGGACACCGCGCTCAGAATCTCCGGCAGCTGCATGTGGTCGTAGCTGTCCACCGTTCCGACGAGATGGTTCGGCTGGGTCTCGCCCGCGAAGATCTGGGAGAAGTTCGCCAGGTTCTGCGTCAGATAGATGACGCTGCGCTCCTGGTTCCATTGCTCCTGCGCGGCGATCACCCGCGCTTTGTACTCCTCATAGGTCATCAGTTCCCCTCGAGACCGGTGTATTGCCCAGCGTTGTCGTCGTCTTGGGCTTGGAAGTTGGCGATCGCCTTGAGGACAACTTCTTTGGCGGTTGTGACGGCCTCGATGTGCTGCGTGATGGTGTCGCGGAGCGACCGGTCACCGCCTGCTGCCGTCTGCGAGAACTTGTTTTCGAGGATCTTGCTGGAGTTGAACGAGCCGAATCCGGTGATCTGTTCGATCTGCAGGAGTCGCGTCAGCACTGTCTCCAGCGCATCGAGATGGTCGTCGCACACCCGTGCGAGGTTCGTGCCGACTGCTGGATCGATGGACAATTGGCCCGCGGCAGCCTGCGCGTCCAGCTTCGTCCATTCGGCCGGGTCGATGTTCGACAGCATCGGTCCGCCTCAGTGTGCAGGAACGTTCTGAACCAGGGCATCGGCGAGCCGTCGTGTCTCCTGGCAGGCTTCCTTGGCGACAGCGCGCGCACTATGTCGGTTCAGGACGCTGAAGTCGACCATCTGGCTGCCGATCGGCAGGCTGATGAAGCACCCGGCGTCATGCGCAGATCCTGACGGGCGATATTGGAGACCTTCGTACGGGCCGACTCGGACGGTCACGAAATCGGTCCGGTCGGCACGTGAGCGGACCTCGTCCAAAGTGTGGCTACTCGCGTAGATGGTGAACGAGTACGTCTTCGCCGAATCCTGCCAGGCGCAGACCTTCCACCCCTCGAACGCCACTCCCGCGACATCTTTTTCCTTGGTGGCGGTGTTCAGTCCGGCGGCGGACAGTGCTGAGTCGGGCAGGGTGCAGGGGTCCCAGAGCCCGGCACTCGGATCGACACTCGTCGTAGCCGCTGCTGCGGTAGTGGCGGGCGGTGCCGTCTGGACCGGCTCGGCCTCATCACACCCGCTGACCAGCGCTCCGACCACGATCGCGACAGCTGGGACAGCCTTTCGCCACCTGTGCATGATTCCCCCGAATGGTTCGATTCTCCCCGCCGGATCCCCGGCGCCGACTATCGCGACGACTCTACCGGACCGTCGTCCCAGCTCAACCGACCTGGTTCGGCGGGGTTTCGCCCGCGACGATGGTCGAGAGCTGCGCTAAGTGCTGTGTCGGTCATCAGTTCCCCCCGAGACCGGTGTCTTGCCCAGTGTCGTAGTCGTCTCGGGCTTGGATCGCGCCGAGCACATCGGCCAATGCGCGCCGAACCTCCGCACACGGCTCGGGCGCGGTGTCGCGGGCGGTGTGCTTGGCGCGGTTCCACCAGCCGCCGATCTCCTCGGTGTCAGGCCAGTCCTGGTTGGGCGGCAGGCGGAGCAGGGATGCGCGGACGAGGGGTTCGACCGCTCGGCCGCGCCATGACGTCCAGGACCGCTAGGGCGAGGTCGCCACGGCCGCGTTCGACGAGGGGAATGCCGCGTTCCAGGAAGGCCGGCCAGAAACGCAGGTAGGAGTCGGTGATTCGGTAGCGCTTGTTCTTGGTGTCGGTGGCGTTCGACGGCGGGAGGTCGGCCGCGACTATCCGCTTGTCCCGCAAGGTCGTCAGGTGACAGCGGGTCGGCGGTGGCGACGTCCGGTGACGATGACCGCTCGCCCGCTCAATGGGGCAGTGGGAGGAATTCGACGATGGTGCCGTCGGGGGCATCCGGCGGGACGATGACGAGGCCGTCGCGGTCGATGAGGCCGGCCAAGTGGGCGGTGCGGACGGAGGTGTCGGCGGTCCAGCCGCCTTCGGGGGTGTAGCGGGCGGGGGTGATGCGCTGGACGGGGCCCGCTGTTTCGGCGGCGTTGTGGAGGGGGCCGTAGGCCGGGCGGGGTGGGGGTGCGGCGGTGCGGGCGGCGACGATGGCGGGGGTCAGGGCGAGCAGGACGGCGATCGCGGCGAAGGGATTGCCGGGGAGGCCGAGAACCGTGGGGCCGGTAGGGAGTTCGGCGACGATGGTGGAGCCGCCGGGGCGCATGGCCAGTCGCGGGACGACGACACGAGCCTCGGCGCGGGCGATGGCGGAGCGGAGCTGGTCGGCGGCGCCGCCGCCGGTGGCGCCGACCACCACCAGGAGATCGAAACCGGCGGTGGCGGTGAGCATGTCGTCGAAGCCGTGGTCGGTGTCGCGCAGGTGGACGCGGTCGAGCACGGTGACGCCGAGGCCGGCGAGCAGGTCGGGCAGGACGGGGCCGATCGAGTCGCGGGTCTGACCGGCTTGCAGCGGGCCGCTGCTGCGGATCTCGTCGCCGGTCATGACGATGCGGGCCCGGACGGGCCCACGGACCAGGCCCGCGGTGACCTCCACGGAGGCGGCCGCCGAGCGCAGGGCGGCGGTGACGCGCGTGCCTGCGGGAGCGAGGAGATCGCCGACCATCTGATCCTCGCCGCGGGTGCGGATATCGCTGCGGATCGGGGTGTCGGGGCGGCGGGTGAGCTCGTCGCCGGTGACGTCGGCGAACTCGTCACGCAGGACGGAGGTGGTGCCGTCGGGGACGTGCGCGCCGGTGGCGATGCGCACCGCTTCGCCGGGCAGCAGGCCGACCGGGCGGGCGCCGCCCGCGAAACCGATATCGCGGCGCAACTGCCATGGCCCGTCGCCACACACGGCGTAGCCGTCCATCGCGGAGACGTCGAAGCGGGGCAGCGCGCCGGCGGCGACGATCGGGGCGGCGAGGGCGGCGCCGCTCACTTCGCCCAGCTCGGCCTCGTAGGCGACCAGCGGGGTCAGCTCGGCGGCGATGCGGGCCCTGGCCGCGGTGAGGTCGAGGCGGGTGGCGGCGCGGTCGGCGATCGTCTCGCGGGCGCGGCGGACCTCCTCCTCGGTGTCGCAGTCGCCGGTGCCGGGCAGTTCGATCAGGGTGGTCTCGGTGGGGACGATCGCCTTCATCGGCTGGTTCTCCAGCGCGTCCAGCCCGGCCAGTGCCGCGGCCAGGGCGGTGCGACGCCAGACCCCGACGAGGTATTGGGGTCGGCCGGAGGCGTCGATCGCGAAGACCGCGTCGGTGGTCGATTCGGCTGCGCGGCGCAGTAATTCGCGCACGGTGTCGGGAGTGAGGAACGGCATGTCCGCGGCGAGGACCACGATCCACGGCGCCGGGTCGGGGCCGAGCGCGCTGAACCCGGTGCCGATCGCCGCGACCGGGCCGGAACCCGGTGGGACCTCCCTGACCTGCTGCACCCCGGGATCCAGCGCGGGCCGATGTGGACCGACCACCACGACCCGGCCGCAGTCGGCCACCGCGGCCAGCGCGGCGTCGAGCATCGATCGGCCGCCGATCACGATCGCGGGTTTGTCCACCCCGCCCATCCGGCTCGCGCGTCCGCCCGCGAGCACGATCGCATCGGCGGCGGTCATCGGCTGATCCGGCGTAGGGTAATCGGCACGAAAGTCATGCTAGCGGGGCGTGACGTCGATGCTCGAGCGCCCGACGGCGGCGTCGCGTCGCGGTCCGGCAAGGGGGTGGGGATGTCCGGTGCAGGTGGACCGGGTCAGCCGACGATGCTCGGCGACGTGATCCGCGGATTCCTGTTCGTGGTCGTCACACTCGGCGGGTTGTTCGGCGCGCTCGGGGTGGTGGTCGGACTCGTCGAACGCGATATGGGAATCCTGGTCGTCTACCTCGTGTGGTCGGTGGTGTTCGCGATCCTCGGTGCGCTGGTGTTCTGGTGGATCAAGTCCTCGCGGTCGCCGACGAAACGTGGTGTCGGTGCGGGGCGATTGTCGGCGTATCCGCCGGGGAGCGCACAGGCGGGAGTGAGTCCTTCGCACACTCCGGCGGCGTACGAGCAGCCCGGCCGAGCGCAGTCGCCCGTGATCCAGCAGCCCGGCATGGCGCAGCCACCCGGATATCAACAGTCGGGTGGGGTGCATCCGCTCGTGCCTCAACAGTCGGGCATGGTGCAGCCGCCCGTGCCTCAACCGTCGGGTGGGGCGCATCCACTCGCACCTCAACAGTCCGGTGGGGTGCAGACGCCCGGGCGTGAGCAGTTCGGTGGGGCGCAGACGCCCGGGAACTGGCGGGGTGGGCCCGCGGCATCGGGGAGTGGGCCCCACCCCGAGCGGACGCCGAAGCGCCCAGATGCGGGAGCACGGCGACCGCAGGACGCGCCCAGCGGAGCGGCGGCGCGACCTGGTGAGCTGAGCGCGCCGCCCGGTGGTCTCGATTCGCGGCCCAACGGTCCTGCCGTGCGGCCCAACGGCACTGCGGTGCGGCCCAGCAATCCTGACCTGAGGCCCGGCGGTCCTGACACGGGGCCCGGCGCCTCGGGCCTGAGGCCTGGCGGTCCTGACCTGAGGCCCGGCGCCCCGGAAACGAGGCCCGGCGGTCCTGACCTGAGGCCCAGCGCCCCGGACACGAGACCCAGCGCCCCGGACGCGCGAACCGGTGCGCCGAATGCATCGAAACCTGCTGTAGACGAACGGCACTCGGCGCCGACCAAAACAGCGGGGCCCGTGCGGCGCTCCGATGTCGGTGCGCCGTTGACGCCGCCGCCGGTGCGGCCGGGGGACCGGCCCCCGGTGCACTCGCCCTCGGCGGATACCTACGCGGAGGACCCGGCTCGCCGCTCCTCCCCGGTCACACCTCCGGCTAGACCGGTAGCGCCCTCGGATCCGACTGTGCAGCAGTCCTTTCCGGACGAGCACTGAGTCGCCGCCCGGCCGACGGCCATCGCTTCGGGGCGGGTCGGATCGGTCGCGGATCGAGCACGACCGGCGGGCATTGCGTGATCGAGCGCGAACCGACGGCCGGGTAACGCTCAGAGCCGGGCTGTGCGGAGGTCGACGCGACCGTCGACGATCGGCACCCCTTCTTCGGCGAGCAGACGCAACTGCCGGGCGGCGAGGTGGGCGGCGGGGCGGCCGGACGCGCCGATCACCCGGTGCCAGGGGAGGTCGGCGGAGTCGGTGCGCATGATCCAGCCGACGGTGCGCGCCGAGGACAGACCCGCACCCTGGGCGATATCGCCGTAGGTCGACACCCGGCCGGGCGGGATGGCCGCGACCAGTGCGCGGACTCGTTCGACCTGCTCCTCCGTCGTCGCCGCCATCGCCGCTACAGTGCCGCGGCGATCAGCGCGGCCGCCTCGGCGGGGCGGGCCTGGGCGATCATGTGATCGCACTCCCACACCTCGACGGTGAGCCGGTCGCGGAGGTGAGCGGACAGCGCGGCCAGGAACTCGGCGGTGACATAGGGCGGCTGCACCTTGGCCGCGCGGACCAGCACGGTGGTCAGGTCGGCGGGCGGCAGCACGAACGGACGCGCGAGCTGACCCCAGTACGAGGTGATCGCGGGCTGGAAGATGCGCCAGCCCACCCGGCCGCCCTCGGTGGGCACCAGATGCTCGGCCAGCTCGCGTTCGAGCAGCGCCGGGTCGACCTCGTCGGGGCTCCACGCGCTGTGCTGCTTGTCGGACCTGGCCTCGGCGAGGTCGGTGTAGTCGGGGGAGGCGAGGTTGGCGAGGGCGACCTGTTCGATGAGCTTCGGATCGATGCCGATCGCGGGGTCGAGCAGGATCAGCGACCGCACCAGGTCGCGATGACGGCGGGCCAGGTGGATGCCGGCCGCGCCGCCGAAGGAGTGGCCGACGACGACCACCGGACCGTCGGTCTCCGCCCGCACGAGGGCCGCCAGATCGTCGACGATCGTCTCGAAGTCCCACGGTGGCAGCGAGGTCGAGCGGCCGTGTCCGCGCAGGTCGGGAGCGATGACCCGGGCCTGGGGCAGGTGCTCGGTGGCCAGGGTTTCCCAGCGGTTGCCGTGGCCGGTGAGACCGTGCAGGGCGAGGACGGCAGGGCCGTCGGCGGGACCGAAACGGTACACATGAAGCGAGGACACGACAGCCATTCTGGCCGGTCGCGCACCATCGCGCAGCGTGTCCCCCCGGCAGGGGAGTGCTGGCGTGTCGTACTGGTCTGTTGCAATAGCCGACGTGGTGCGATCGGATAGCTCGGTGCGACTCGTGCGCCGGACGACGCGGGCGCCCCGGCCGCGAGCCTGGGGCGCCGCTGTTCGCGCGCTGTTCGCCGAGCAGGCCCAGCCCGCGCCGTCGCGCCCCGGCTGGCTGCCCTGGCAGGTCCTCGGCGGCCCCGGTACCGGCAAGACCGCGCTGCTGGTCGACCTGGTGACCGCGCGGATCACCGACGGCGCCGACCCCTCGTCGGTGCTGGTCCTCACCCACACCAAGCAGGCCGCCGCCGCGCTGCGCGACGCGATCACCGTCCAGCTCGGACCGCACGCGGGCGGCATCCCGGGCGCGAGCCGGGAACCGATGGTGCGCACGCTGCACTCCTACGCGTTCTCGGTCCTGCGCCGCCACGCCGAGCTGCACGGCAACCCGCCGCCGAGACTGCTCACCGGCGCCGAACAGGACGCCGTGCTGCGCGAGATGCTGCGCGGCGACCTCGCCGACATCGAGGCGGGCGCGCGCGGACTGTGGCCGCCCCGGCTGCACCCCGCGCTCGCGCTGGGCGGATTCGCCGAACAACTGCGCGACCTGATGCTGCGGGCCACCGAACGCGGGCTCGGCCCCGAGGATCTGATGGCGCTGGGCCGGGAACACGACAACGACGCCTGGGTGGCGGCGGGGCGGTTCTTCCAGCGCTACGAACAGGCGTCGATGCTGCGCTGGTCGGTCGGTGTCGCGGCCCCCGAGGCGACAGCGCCCGCCCTCGACGCCGCCGAACTCGTCGGCGCGGCCCTCGACGCGCTGGCCGGTGACCGGAATCTGCTCGCCGCCGAACGCGATCGGATCCGCTACCTGCTCGTCGACGACGCCCAGCACCTCGACCCGCAGGCCGCGACCCTGGTGCGCGCCATCGGCAGCGGCAGCGCGAGCACGGTCGTCACCGGTGACCCGGACCAGAGCGTGTTCACCTTCCGCGGGGCGGACTCCCGCTTCCTGATCGATATCGACACGGTGCCGCAGCGGCGAATCATCTTGCGGCACAACCACCGCAGCGGCGAACCCATCCGCCTGGCCACCGCGCGGATCGCGGCGCGACTGCCGGGAAGTGCGCGTCACCGCGTGCTACCCGGGCAGGCCGCTCCGCCGGAATCCACCGAGCACGGTGGTACCGAAGGGGATTCGGTTGGTCATCGGCCGATGCCGGAGTTGTTCGACACGAGGGGCCACGCCGAGTCCAGGCGCCGCGGTGAGTCCCGGCCATCGACGTCCAGCGACACCGACGACGCGGGACCGGATCGGTCCGGCGACTTCGGCGGTGGTTCGACGGCGGCACCGGGCCGGGCCGACGAGGTGCCCGACCACGAGGTCGAGTCGAGCGTGCGGGTCCGGGTGTTGTCGACCGCGGCCAAGGAGGCGGCGCTGATCGCCGACCACCTGCGCCGGGCGCATCTGACCGATGGCATCCCGTGGTCCGCCATGGCCGTGATCGTGCGCTCGGTCCCGCTCTCGCTCGCACCGCTGCGGCGCGCACTGCTGGCCGCGGGTGTTCCGGTGCGCCGACCGGCGGTGGCCGAACCGCTCGCCCGCAGGCGCGGTGCGGCGTGGATGGTGCTGGCGCTGCGTGTGCTGCTGGCCGGTGACTCGTCACGACCTGGTTCGCGGCGCGCGATCGATGCCATGTTCTCGCCCGAGGACGCCATGGATCTGCTGTCCGGCCCGCTCGGCGGCGCCGATCAGATCGCCCTGCGGCGGCTGCGCCGCGGTATCCGCCGCACGGTCCTGGACCTGGAGCGCGCCGGGGCACTGGCCGCCGCCGACCCCTACGCCGACGCCGACCAATTCCTGCTCTGGGGCGAAACACCGCCGCCCCCACCGGAAGCGCCCGAACCGGAACCGGATCCGATCGACGGCGAATGGCTGCCGCCGCAGGCCGACCCGGACGATCCGCTGCGCCCGGAACCCGAACCGGACTGGGACATCGCCGAACGCCTGCCCGACGACATCGACCTGCTCGACGCCGAAAACCCGCCCGCCGCAACGCCGCCCGTCGTCGGCCCGCCCCGGCCCGAACCCGAACCCCCGGCGGTGCCGCTCATCGACCAGTCCTCGGCGGAGGTCCTGCGCGACCTGATCGTCGGCAGCGGCGAGGAGCGGCTGCTCGACGGACTCACCGAAGTGGAGGCCGCGCCGCTGCAGCGGGTGCTGCGGGCGGTGCGCAAGGCGAGGGAGACCCAGGCCAGAGGCCAGGGCGTCGAGGACGTGCTGTGGACACTGTGGACCAGTTCCCGCCTGGAACGGCGCTGGTTCCGCCAGTCCCGGCGCGGCGGCGCGGCGGGCATGCAGGCCGACCGCGACCTCGACGCCGCCGTCGAATTGTTCGACGCCGCGGCGGGTTACGTCGACCGGCTGCCCAAGGCGAGCATCGACGGTTTCGTCGAATACTTGCTGCACCAGCAGATTCCCCAGCAGGGCAGGCCGCTGACCGCCGAGGGTGAGGCCGTGTCGCTGCTCAGCGCGCACGCGGCGGCGGGCCGGGAGTGGGATGTGGTGGCGGTGGCCGCGGTGCAGGAGGGGATCTGGCCCAACCCGCGCGCCAGGGGAACGCTGCTGCACACCGAGGATCTCGTCGACCTGGTCGCCGGTGTCGACCTCGGGGCGACCACGAGCCGGGCCGCGCCGATCCTGGCCGAGGAACGCAGGCTGCTGCTCGTCGCGTGCAGCCGGGCCCGGCGATCGCTGCTGGTCACCGCCGTCGAATCCGCGGCGGGCGACCAGGATCTGGTGCCCTCGCGCTTCCTCACCGAACTGCTCGGCGACGACGACACCGGCGAACCCGGCGCGCTGCCCGTCGCCGATCCCGGTCGCGCGCTGGTGATGCACGCCCTGGTCGCCGAACTGCGCGGCGTGGTCTGCGATCCCACCACCGCCCCGGACCGGCGGGACCGGGCCGCCCACCAGCTGGCCCGGCTCGCCGACGCCGGTGTCCCCGGTACCGATCCCGGCGACTGGTACGGCACCGCCGAGCTCAGCTCGGACAAGGGACTGTGGGACGACGACGATTCCCCGATCGGCCTGTCCCCGTCGACGGTCGAACTGCTGCGCACCTGCCCGCTGCGCTGGGCGCTGGAACGCCACGGCGGCACCGACGGCGACAATCCGCACGCCGTCAAGGGCAATCTCGTGCATACCCTGGTGCAGGCGCTGGCCGGTGACGTGCCGGAGGCACAGGTCCGCGCGGCGCTGGACCAGGCGTGGAAGTCGGTCGACCCGGCCACCGGCTGGCACTCCCGGCAGGAGCTGCGCCGCACCGAGGCGATGCTGGAGACCTTCCTGGCCTGGGTCAGGACCACCCGCGGCGAGCTCACCCAGGCGGGTGTCGAGGTGCCCGTGGACTGCGTGCTGCCCGCGCGGTCGGACGACGAACGCGCGGTGCGGATCCGTGGCCGGATCGACCGTCTGGAGCGGGACGCGCAGGGGCGCTTCGTGATCGTCGATGTGAAGACCGGCAAGACACCGGTCAGCGCGAAGGCCGTCGCCGAGCACGCCCAGCTGGCGACCTACCAGGTCGCCGCCGCGCACGGCGCGCTCGACGAGGCGGAATCGGCCGCGCCCGCCGATCCCGGTGGGGCCAGGCTGGTCTATGTCGCCAAGCCACATCACAAGACCGGTGCCACCGAACGCGCGCAGACCGCGCTGGACGCCGAGGGGCTCGACACCTGGCGCGAGACGATCCACGACGCGGCGGCCGCCACGCGTGGGCCCGGCTACCTGGCCGTGCGCAACGACGGGTGCAGGCACTGTCCGGTCGCGGGCAGTTGCCCGGTGCAGGACACCGGACGGCAGGTGACCGACGAGTGAGCGGCGTGCGCGTCACCCCGCAGCGGTTGGCCGACGCGCTCGGGCTGCCGCCACCGACCGCCGAGCAGGCGGCGGTCATCGCCGCGCCGCCGGGCCCGACACTGGTCGTGGCGGGGGCGGGCGCGGGCAAGACCGAGACCATGGCCGCGCGCGTGGTGTGGATGGTGGCCAACCAGCTCGTCGCCCCGGACGAGGTGCTCGGCCTCACCTTCACCCGCAAGGCCGCCCAGCAGCTGACCTCGCGTATCCGCACCCGCCTGGCCCGCCTGGCCGGCGCGCCGCTGGTGCGTGAGATCGACCCGACCGGTGCGCTGCGCACGCTGATCTCCGGCGCCGAACCGGAGATCAGTACCTACCACTCGTACGCGGGCAGGCTGCTCACCGCGCACGGCCTGCTGCTGCCCGTCGAGCCGTCGGCCGCGCTGCTCACCCAGACCCAGCTGTGGCAGCTCGCGCACGAGGTGGTGCGGTCCTGGGACGGCGACCTCGACACCGACCGCACCCCGGTCTCGGTGACCGAGGCGGTGCTGGCGCTGTCCGGCCAGCTCGCCGAGCACCTGGTGGAACCGGAGCAGCTCGCCGAGGCACACGCCGAGCTGGAGAAACTGGTGTACACCCTGCCCGCCGGGCCGCGGCAGCGCGGCGGGCCGAGCAAGACGCTGACCGCCGTGGTCGACGCGCAGCGGGAGCGGGTCGCGCTGCTGCCCTTGGTCCGTCAGCTCGCCGAGGCGCTGAACCGCCGTGGCGCCCTCGATTTCGGCTCCCAGATGTCGCTGGCCGCGCAGCTGGCCGTCGACCATCCAGAGGTGGCGGCCGCCGAACGCGCCCGGTTCAAGCTGGTGCTGCTCGACGAATACCAGGACACCGGGCACGCCCAGCGGGTTCTGCTGTCGGCGCTGTTCGGCGATGCCGACGCCGTGCGCCAGGATCGGCCGCGTCCGGTGCGGGTTCGCGGCGGTTCGTCGACAGCCCCGGCACCGGGACCCGAGACGCTCTGGGGCCCGGATCATCTCGGTGCGGGAGAGCCCGATCTCCTCGGCACCGGACCCGTCGACCCCGCGGATCACTCGCTCGCGGCGGCGGGTGATTTCGGTGTCACCGGGGCTGCGGCTGTATCGGCGAGCCGCGAGGGTGGTCGGCCGGAGAGCGGGTCGGCGGGCGGCCACGCGTCGAGCGGAACCGATAGGTCTCTCGCCGTCACCGCGGTCGGTGACCCGATGCAGTCGATCTACGGCTGGCGTGGCGCGTCGGCGGCCAACCTGCCCCGTTTCGCGACCGACTTCCCCGAAGCTTCCGGTGCCCCCGCGCCGATCCTGCCGCTGCTGACCAGCTGGCGAAACCCGCCGCAAGCCCTCGCCCTGGCGAACCTGGTCGCCGATCCGCTGCGCCTGCGGGCCAAGGCCGCGGGCGGGGCGACCGTCGACGCGCTGCGGGCCAAACCCGAGGCGCAGCCCGGTGTCGTCGAACTGGCGCTCACCGAAACCGTTGCCCAGGAACGGGACTGGATCGCCGAACGGATCGCCCACGAATGGGCGAACGCCAGGGCGGCCGACCAGCCGCCACCGACCTCGGCGGTGCTGATCCGGCGCAACGCCGACGCCGCGGCGCTGGCCGAGGCGCTGCGCGAGCAAGGACTTCCGGTCGAAATCGTCGGTCTCGGTGGGCTGCTCGCGACACCGGAGGTCGCCGACATCGTCGCCACCCTGCGGCTGATCGCCGAACCCGGCACCGGCAGCGCCGCCGTGCGCATCCTCACCGGCGCCCGCTGGCGGCTCGGCGTCGCCGATCTCGCCGCCCTGGCCCGGCGGGCGCGGATGCTGTCGATCGGCAGCCTGTCCGGCGACGCGTCCGCCGCCATCACCGACGCCGCCGGACTGGCGAGCGCGTTGCGGGAAGTGGCGCCGGAACCCACCGAACAAGCGGGCCTGGCCGACGCCATCGCCGATCCCGGTGCGCCCGATCAGTATTCGGAGGCGGGGTTCGCCCGCATCGTCGCGCTCGGTGCGGAACTGAGCGCCCTGCGCGAACGCAGCGGGCAGCCACTGGTCGAGCTCGTCGCCGATGTCGAGCGCACCATCGGCGTCGGCGTGGAGACCCAGGCCAGACGGGCCATCGCGGGCGGTGGCGCGGGCCGTGAGCACCTCGACGCGTTCGCCGAGGTGGTGGCCGGCTACGCGGCCGACTCGCGCGCCTCGCTCAGCGGTCTGCTCGCCTTCTTCACCGCGGCGGAATCGGTCGAGAACGGCTTGGAACCGGGCGAAGTGGAGGTCGCCCGTGATCGGGTGCAGGTGCTCACCGTGCACGCGGCCAAGGGGCTGGAATGGGAGGTCGTCGCGGTGCCGCACGTGAGCGCGTCGGTGTTCCCCTCGACGACCGCGCTGAGCACCTGGCTCGGCGCGCTCACCGAACTGCCTACCACCCTGCGCGGCGACCGCGCCCAGCCCGACGCGTCCGAGGGCGTGCCGGTGCTGGACCTGAGCCGGGTCGGGGACCGCGCCGAACTCGAACGCGCCATCGCCGACCACAAGGACGCGCTCAAGAGCCGCCGCCTCGACGAGGAACGTCGGCTGTTCTATGTGGCCCTCACCAGAACCGAACGGGTCCTGCTGGTTTCGGCCTACTACTGGCCCGAGACCGGTACCGCGCAGAAGGGTCCGTCGGACTTCCTGCTCGAACTGAAGCAGGCGAACGAGGACCCCGGCAGCGCCGCCTTCGGTGTCGCCACCATCGCCCGCTGGGACGACCAGCCCGCGCCCGACGCCGTCAACCCGTTCGCCGACAATCCGCCCACCGCCCCCTGGCCGCGCGATCCGCTCGGCGGCCGGCGCGATCCGATCGAACAGGGCGCGGAGCTGGTGCGCGCGGCACTCGAGCGGTTGCGTTCCCGCCCGGCCGATCCCGAGCCGACCGACGACGAGGACGATCCGGAGGGCTGGGCCACCGACGTCGACGCGCTGCTCGCCGAGTTCACCGCGGCCGAACTCGCCGACCAGCAGGTGGAGCTGCCCGGCCAGCTGCCCGCGACCGCGCTGGTGGAACTGCGCGCCGACCCGACCCGCCTGGCGGCCCGGCTGCGCCGCCCCCTGCCGTATCCGCCGAACCCGATGGCCAGGCGCGGCACCGCGTTCCACGCCTGGGTGCAGTCCTGGTTCGGCACCGAACAGCTGCTGGGTCTCGACGAACTGCCGGGTGCCGCCGACAGCGGCACCGAACTGGGCCGGGCCGACCGCGAACTCGCCGCCATGCAGGCCGCGTTCCGTCGCTCACCGTGGGCGCACCGCAATCCGATCGATGTCGAGGTGCCGTTCGAGACCAGCATCGCCGGCACCGTCATCCGGGGGCGGATGGACGCGGTGTTCGCCGAACCCGGCGGCCGCTGGGTGGTGGTCGACTGGAAGACCGGCGCCGAGCCCGGCCCCGCCGACGAAGCCGCCGTCGCGGTGCAGCTGGCCGTCTACCGGCTCGCCTGGGCGCGGCTGATGGCCGCGCGCACCGGTGCCGACGAGGCGACGATGCTCGAACGGGTCGGCGCGGCATTCCATTACGTCCGGTCCGGGCGCACCATCGCGCCCACCGACCTGGCCGGTCCGCGCGAACTGGCACAGCTCATCCGCGACGCGGCGCCGGTCCCTGATGTCGAATGAGCCCGAGACGCCCGCACGCAGTAGGCTCCCGGGTTGTGCCGGAGCCCAGCGGTGACGGGCCGAGCGAAAGGAGGGGGCGATGCTAGGCGACAAACGTGGCCCGATCGGGCTCAGCAGCAGCCCGGACTACGCGCTGGTCGGTCTCTTGCGGATTCCCGCCGTGCAGACCAGTCCGTGGGTGTCGCTCACCCGCCGCGTCCTGTTCGCGATCGCGCTGCTGTTCGCCGCGGCGACCGTGGTGTACATCGGCCGGGACGGCTACCGTGACAACTCCGGCGACGAACTGTCGTTCCTGGACGCGATGTACTACGCGACCGTCTCGCTCTCGACGACCGGGTACGGCGACATCGCCCCGATCACTCCCTCGGCGCGACTGATCAACACGATCGTCATCACGCCACTGCGCGTCCTGTTCCTGATCGTGCTGGTCGGCACCACCCTCAGCGTGCTCACCGAACGGTCCCGGCAGGCGTTCAAGATTCAGCGATGGAGGCACACCGTGCGCAATCACACCGTCGTCGTCGGCTACGGCACCAAGGGACGCACCGCGATCGACGCCATGCTCGCCGACGGGGTGCAGCAGGCCGACATCGTGGTCGTCGACACCGACGCGGTGGCGCTGGAAGCGGCGGCGAGCGCGGGACTGGTCACCGTGCACGGCTCGGCGACCAAATCCGATGTGCTGCGGCTGACCGGCGTCCAGCGGGCCGCCTCGGTCATCGTCGCCACCAACCGGGACGACACCGCGACGCTGGTGACGCTCACCGCCCGGGAACTGAACAAGACCGCCAAGATCGTGGTCGCCATCCGTGAGGCGGAGAACACCCACCTGGTGCGCCAGTCCGGCGCGGACTCGGTCGTGGTGTCCTCGGAGACCGCGGGCCGGTTGCTCGGCATCGCCACCACCACGCCCACCGTCGTGGAGATGATGGAGGATCTGCTCACGCCCGAGCAGGGCTTCGCCGTGGCCGAACGCGAGGTCGAACCGGCCGAGGTCGGTGGCTCGCCGCGCCATCTCAGTGACATCGTGCTCGGCGTGGTGCGGGACGGGAACCTGATCCGGGTGGGCGAGCCCGAGGTCGACGCGCTCGAGGCGAGCGACAAGCTGCTCTACATCCGGCACACCGGCAAGTGATCCGGGACCGCGCGACCGGCTAGGCTCGGACGTGTGTCGTTCCGGTTGAAAGACGTTCCGCTGCTGTCGCGTTCCACGATCGATCGAGCCGAGCACGTCCGGCTCGACCCCGATGCGCTGCGGGAGGGGTGGGGCAAGGCCAAGGTCCTGCGCGTCGACGCGCGGGGACGGGTGCGGGTGGAGAGCGCGGGCGTCGTCCTGGACGCGGCGATCACGATCGCCGACGAGCCAGGCGCAGGCGCGGTGTTCCTCGGTGTCGCCGAGGACAGTCACCTGTGGGCCGTGCGCGAGCCCGAGCTCGACGGGACGCTCAAGGACCTCCGGGCCCTCGGCGCTGTGGACGACTTCACCGCCGACCTGCTCGCCACCGCCTACGCGCTGCTCAACTGGCACGACCGGGCGGGCTACCACGGTGGCGACGGCACCTCGACGACCTCGGCGCGGGCGGGCTGGTCCCGGCTGACCGCCACCGGCGAGGAGGAATTCCCCCGGATCGACCCCGCCATCATCTGCCTGGTGCACGACGGCGCCGACCGGGTGCTGCTGGCCCGCCAGCACGCTTGGCCCGCGACCATGTTCTCGCTGCTGGCCGGATTCGTGGAGGCGGGCGAATCGCTCGAGCACTGCGTCGAGCGGGAGATCCGCGAGGAAGTGGGCGTCGACGTGCGCGAGGTCACCTACCTCGGCAGTCAGCCGTGGCCCTTCCCGCGCTCGCTGATGGTCGGCTTCGCCGCGGTCGGCGATCCAGAGCAGGAGCTGGTGTTCTCCGACGGCGAGATCGCCGAGGCGCACTGGTTCACCCGCGACGAGGTCCGCGCGGCGCTGCGGGCCGGAGATTGGACCGCGGCGCGCGAGCAGGGCGCGCGGCTACTGGTGCCCGGTTCCATCTCGATCGCTCGCACGATCATCGAATCCTGGGCCGAGTAGCCGGCGCGCGGCGCTCAGGCCAGGGCGGCCAGGGCCTGCTTGACCTGCGACAGTGACGGGTTGGTCGCCGTCGAGCCGTCCCGGTACTTGATGGTCGGGACGACGTGGTTGCCGTTGTTCACGCTGCCGACGAATTCGGCCGAAGCGGGGTCGTCCTCGATGTCGATCACGGTGTAGGTGATGCCCGCCTCGTCGAGCTGGGTCTTGAGGCGACGGCAGTAGCCGCACCAGGTGGTCGAGTACATCGTCAGATCAGTGGTTGCTTCAGTCACGGGATGTGCAACGTCTGAGGTGGGCGTGGTGTTCCGCTGGTGCCACCGCGGGCCGGCGTCGCGCTGGCCAACCGGGCGCTCGTGGCCGTGGAGAACTGCGACCGGAGCCTTTTCGGGCCGCCGGGCGGGCGTCGGCGGCTTCGCCGGTGCCCAGCGCACGTTGCGCGACGGCACGCCGTAGGCGCAGGTCGGCGGCCGTCGGGCCCGGTTGTCGGCGGGCGCTGTCATGATGGTGCCCGTGCCAGCACTCGATCTCACCGCCCTCGACCCGGAACAGGCCGCCGCGGTGCGGGCGCCACGAGGCCCGGTGTGCGTGCTAGCCGGCGCGGGGACCGGCAAGACCAGGACGATCACCCACCGCATCGCGCATCTGATCGCGGGCGGGCACGTGAAGGCCGACCAGGTGCTGGCGGTGACCTTCACCGCCAGGGCGGCGGGGGAGATGCGCAACCGGCTGCGCTCGATGGGGCTCGGCGGCGACGCCGGACAGGTCCAGGCCCGCACCTTCCACGCCGCCGCGCTGCGGCAGTTGCGGTACTTCTGGCCGCAGGTCGTCGGTGACGTGCCGTGGCGCCTGCTCGACAGCAAGTTCCCGGTGGTGTCGCAGGCCGCGCACCGCGCCGGCCTGGGAACCTCGACCGAACTGATCCGCGACCTGCTCAGCGAGATCGAATGGGCCAAGGCCTCGCTGATCGCGCCGGAGGACTATCCCGCCGCCGCGGCCAGGCACCATCGGGACGCGCCGGTCGAGGTCACCAGGGTGGCCCAGGTCTACGCGGGCTACGAATCGATGAAGACCTCCGCCGACGGTCTGCTGCTGGACTTCGACGATCTGCTGCTGCACACCGCCGCCGCGCTCGAGGACTACCCGGCCGTCGCCGACGAATTCCGCGGCCGCTACCGCAGTTTCGTGGTCGACGAATACCAGGACGTCACCCCGCTACAGCAGCGGGTGCTCGACGCCTGGCTCGGCGAACGCGACGACCTCACCGTCGTCGGCGACGCCAACCAGACCATCTACTCCTTCACCGGCGCCACCCCGAACTACCTGCTCGACTTCTCCCGTCGCTTCCCCGACGCCACCGTCATCCGGCTCGAACGCGACTACCGCTCCACCCCGCAGGTGGTATCGCTGGCCAACCGGGTGATCGGCGCCGCGCGCGGGCGCATCGCCGGGACCAGGCTGGCCCTGATCGGCCAGCGGCCCGACGGTCCCGAACCCGAGTTCGCCGAATATCCCGACGTGCCCGCCGAGGCGGCGGCCGTCGCGGGCCGGATCAAGAAGCTGATCGCGGCGGGCACCCCGGCCGCCGAGATCGCCGTGCTCTACCGGATCAACGCCCAGTCCGAACCGTTCGAGCAGGCACTGAGCGCGCGCGACATCCCGTTCCAGGTGCGCGGCGGCGAGGGTTTCTTCCAGCGCCAGGAGGTGCGCCAGGCGGTGCAGGCGCTGCGGCAGGCCGACGCGCGCGACGACCTGCCCGACGAGTCGCGCAGCGGCGCCGAGCTGATCACACTGGTCCGCGCCGTGCTCGCCCCGGTCGGGCTCACCGCCGAGGAACCGGCGGGCGCGCAGGCCAAGGAACGCTGGTCCTCGCTGCTGGCGCTGGTGCAGCTCACCGAGGAACTGGTCGGCCACGACGAGGAGATCGACCTCACCGGACTGCTGCGCGAGCTCGCGACCAGGGCCGAGGCGAAGCATCCGCCGACCGTCGACGGCGTCACCCTGGCCTCACTGCACGCGGCCAAGGGCCTGGAGTGGGACGCCGTGTTCCTGGTCGGCGTCGCCGACGGCACCCTGCCGATCCAGCACGTCCTCGGCGACGACGGCAGTCCGTCCGATCAGGCGGCGCTCGAAGAGGAACGCAGGCTGCTCTACGTCGGCGTCACCCGGGCGCGCGAACACCTCGCCGTGTCCTGGGCGCTGGCCCGCACCGAGGGCGGCAGGCGGGTGCGCAGGCGCTCGCGGTTCCTCAACGGCCTTGTTCCCGACGACTCGCCCGCCTCCCGCATCGCCGCCACCGCGACCGGCCCGAAGGACGCCGACGGCAAGCGCCCGCTGTGCCGGGTCTGCGCGAAACCGCTGATCGGCACCTACGCCACCATGCTGGGCCGCTGTCGCCGCTGCCCGGCCGAACTCGACCCCCAGCTCTTGGACGCGCTCAAGGAGTGGCGGGCCGAGAAGGCCGAGGTCTTGCGGGTGCGCGACTTCGTGGTCTTCACCGACACGACGCTCACCGCGATCGCCGAGCAGCTGCCCGCCGACGACGCGGCCCTGGCCGCGATCGCCGGCATCGGCGCGAAGAAGATCGAGCAGTACGGCGCGGATGTGCTCGCCATCGTCGCGTCCCGAATGCGGGCCACGACACAAAACCGCAGGTAGAAAATAGGTTGTTCGGTTCTCGATCATTGCCTATGGTGGAGAACACGCACCGAGAGTGATCTCGGCGCGAGTTTCTATCAGCACACGAGTTCAGGAGGGAGGCAGTCAGATGAACAGCAACACCACGTTCGACGCGATGGGCAATCGCGTCCTGGTGAACGCATCCATGGTGTCGGCCTCCCGGGGGGTCCTCGCTCTGCAGGGGACCGGTCTGTCCGGCGTCGATACCAAAGCTGTGCCGATGACTGTCGTCCATCAGCACACCCCGATTCGTCTCCAGGACAAGCCCAGCGTGGGTTGGCAGCCGGCGGCCTTCGAGGCACCGGCAGCTCCGGCCGTTGAATTCGGATACGCACCCGAGTTCGCCGGCGCAATCCGCCTCCGTGTCCACCCAGCGACCGTGATCAGGTCTCGGCAGAAATGTCGAACTAGGTAGGGAACTCCTCCCAGACCTCCTGGCCACGGATCGCGAGAAGCGAAATCCGTGGCCTTTTTCATTCGGCTCTTCAGCCGTTGGCACCGGGTTCGCACACCGAACGAACAACCGCTGCAAACGAGCTGAAGGAGAACGACGTGTTCACCGCCCAGGAATGGCCGACGGCCACTGCTGACGTGACATGCCGAAACGTGGCGTCCCTGCCCTGCCGGGCCGGAAACCCTGATCTGTGGTTCGCCGAGAGCCCGAACGACCTCGAGCAGGCCAAGCAACTGTGCGCGTCCTGCCCGATCCGTAAGGGCTGCCTGACCGCGGCCATCGACCGCGCCGAGCCGTGGGGTGTCTGGGGTGGCGAGATCTTCGACCAGGGTGTCGTGATCGCCCGCAAGCGCCCGCGTGGCCGTCCGCGCAAGGTCGCGATCCCGGCATGAACCCCGGAAAAGGCCTGTACCGCAAACGAACCGCTCACCGAGTCCTGGTGAGCGGTTCGTTTGTCATCGGCGGCCGGTACGTGTGACCGTGCGGTCGTCGGCGACAGCGACGACCAGGGTGGTGGTGTCCGGGGAGTGCGCCCACCACCGGTGGGTGACGCCGGCCCCGCGTGACGGACTAGGAGGCGCGTTCGGCGCGGAAACCCGGGACCCAGGTGCGAACCAGGTTCATGAACCCGAGTTCCGCGTCGAGCTGGGCCAGGATGCCGACCGAACCGCCGAGCACCCGGAAGATCGTCAGGTATTCGGCCGGAAGCTGCAGGGCACGCGCGGTCTTCATCTCCGGGCTGGTGAACTCCGAGGCCTTGCCCGCGACCCGCTGCATCCAGGAACGGGTGAAGTGGAAGGTGTCGGTGCGGATCGGGTCGCTGAACGGGCGAAGGTACGCCTCGATCTCCTCGTGGGTGACCGTGCGGCCCGGGATCACCCAGCCGTGCTCGTAGAGCAGTTCGGTGAGCGCGGCGTGGTCCTCCGCGACGGCCAGGGCGAGCATCCGCCCCAGGATCTCGGGGAAGCCGTCCGGCATCGGCGCGCAGGCGCCGAAATCGAGCACGGCCAGCCTGCCGTCGGTGAGCACCAGGAAGTTGCCAGGGTGCGGGTCGCCGTGCAGCAGGCCCACTCGCTCCGGGGAGGAGAAATGGAAGGTGCCCATCAGCTCGGCGATCCGGTTGCGCTGCGCCCGTGTGCCTTCCGGGTCGGCCGCGCCCGCGGCGATGAGCGCGGAGACGGGGGTGCCGTCGAGCCATTCGGTGACGATCACCTTCGGGGCGCCTGCCACCACCCGCGGCACCACGATCTGCGGGTGGCCCTCGAAGGCGGCGGCGAAACGGCGCTGGTTGGCGGCCTCGATGCGGTAGTCGAGCTCCTCCTCGGTGCGCTCGGTGATCTCGGCCAGCAGCGGCTTCACATCGGCGCCGGGGATGACCGAGGACAGCAGGCCGGTCATTCGCGACAAGGTCTTCAGATCGGCGCGCAGCGCCTCGTCGGCGCCGGGGTACTGCACCTTCACTGCGACGGCGCGCCCGTCCGACCACACCGCCCGGTGTACCTGGCCGATGCTGGCCGAAGCGGCGGGGGTGTCGTCGAAGGACTGGAAGCGCTCGCGCCACTTGGTGCCCAGCTGCTGGTCCAGCACCCGGTGCACCGTCTCGGCAGGCATCGGCGGTGCGGCGGCCTGCAGCTTGGTGAGCGCCTCGCGATAGTGCTCGCCGAACTCCTCCGGGACCGCGGCCTCCATCACGCTCAGCGCCTGGCCGAACTTCATCGCCCCGCCCTTGAGCTCGCCGAGCACGGTGAACAGCTGCTCGGCGGCCTTCTGGTTCAACGTGGCGTTGATCTGCTGCTTGTCACCACCCACGAGCTTCTTGCCGAAGCCGACGGCGGCTCGTCCGGCGATGCCGAGCGGAATTTTGGCCAACTTGGCATTGCGGCTGGAACTGCGGCGCACGATCTCGGACACGCTACCCATCATGGCCGAACTTGCCGGTGGTGTGCCATAAGAATGCTCACACCGCACTGTGGGAGCCCTCATAGGCCCGTTCCCGGCTCGGTCGTGGACAGGGTGCGGCAGCCGCAGTCCGGATGCGGTGGCCAGGGGCGTCGCTGCACCTCGTGGGTGTCGAGATTGAGTTCCATGGTGGCGTCGAGCGTGCCCGGATCCTGGCGGGGTGAACAGGCGACGATGGTCTCCAACTCGCCCAGTGCGAGGGCGGTGGTCGCCGCGATCCCGGCCGGTGAGGCGTGCCCGGTGCGGCCGAGCAGCTGCGCCGCCAGGTGCGGCCAGTCGGCGTCGAACCCGGTGCGGGTCAGATCGGCGCAGCGCAGGCAGCTGGTCTCGCCCGGCAGCACGAGTGGACCGACCACGCCGATACCGTCCCGGATCCGGACCTGCAGGTGCGGTATTCGGCGCAGCACCAGGTCCACCGACAGCCGTGGATCGACCATCAGCGCGTCGGTGAGCACCACCAGATTGCCGCCGGCCCCGACCGCCGTGCCCGGGCGGTACTCCCGCGAGCGGGTCGGCCGGATGCCCATGCGCCGCAACCCGATCGTCACCGCGTCCGACAGCGGCCCGAGACCGTGCACGGTGACACCGCGCACCGTGCCCTGTTTGCGCTCCGGTTGCAGCAGCAGCCCGGCCTCGTCGATCGCGCTGACGAGTGCGACCGTACGCGCCGGCGCGATGCCGAATTCACCGGCGCGCCAGACGATCTGGGGTAGCGATTGCAGGCCGTCGAGCAGGCGCAGGAACGCGAGGACGGTGCCGGTGTCGAGCTCGGTGGTCTCGAGCAGCAGCGCTCGTTCCGGGTCCCACCCCAGCTGCACGGTCCCGGAGGGCCGAACCAGGGTGATCACCCGCGGGTGCAACATCGGTCCGCGCAGTGGCGCCGTGGTCGTCATGGCGCAAGTATCGGCGCGGGCCCGGGTCCGACGGTGCGCGAAAAGTGCGGTTATCCACAGGCTTTCGGCGTGTCGTGCTCGGACGGTCAGCCTGTGGACAACTCGTGTCCGGCCGGTCGTGACGGCGTTTTTGGGCGGGTGTCACCCCGGAAACCGTGTCGCGCCACCATGATCCGCAGATTTTTCGGCGGTCGTGGTGGCGCGTCGGCTCAGCTCAGGACTGGTCGGTGTCGGGATCGGTCTTGCCGCGCTCGGCCTCGTCGCGTTCGCGCGCCTCGGTCTCGGCCAGCTGGGCCAGCGGATCGTCGAAAGCGCCGGTGCCGCCGCCGATCACGGAGTCGATGAAGCCGGCGGGGGAGTCCAGGTCGCTGGAGTCGGGCAGCAGGTCGGGGTGCGCCCACACGCCGTCACGGCGGTCCATGCCCACATCGGTGGTGAGACGGCGCCACAGCGCGGCGGCCTCGCGGACCTTGCGCGGACGCAGTTCCAGGCCGACCAGGGTGGCGAAGGTCTGCTCGGCGGGTCCGCCGGTCGCGCGGCGGCGGCGCAGCGTCTCCGAGAGCGCGCTCGCGCCGGGCAGTCGCTCGCCGACGGCGTCGGTGACCACCACGTCGACCCAGCCCTCGATCAGCGCGAGCAGGGTCTCCAGGCGCTCGAGCGCCTGCTTCTGCTCGGGGGTGGTCTGCGGCTCGAAGGTGCCCTGCGAGAGCAGTTCCTCGAGCTTGGACGGATCGCTCAGCGACATCGGGTCGATGTTCTGCGCGGCTTCCTCCAGCGCGGAGAAGTCCATCTTGATGCCGCGCGCGTAGTCCTCCACCGCGCCGAGCACCTGCTGACGCAGCCACGGCACGTGCGCGAACAGTCGCTGGTGGGCGGCCTCCCTGGCCGCCAGGAAGACCATGATCTCGCTTTCGGGCTGCTCGAGGCCCTCGCTGAACGCCGAGATCGCTGTCGGCAGCAGCGCGGCGGTACCGGCCGGGCCCAGCGGCAGACCGATATCGGTGGAGGTCAGCACCTCCTTGGCCAGCTGGCCGAGGGCCTGACCGAGCTGGGAACCGAACGCCAGCCCGCCCATCTGCCCGAGCATGCCGACCATCGGCCCGGCGAACTGCTTGGCCTCCTCGGGCAGCTGCGCGGTCCACATGCCCGAGATCTGCTCGGCCACCGGATCGCACAGGCGCTTCCAGGTCGGCAGGGTCTCTTCGATCCAGTCGTTGGCCGTCCAGGCGACGGTTTTGCTCGCGCCCGCGGGCAGCACGGTGGCGCCGTCGAGCCACAGCTCGGCCAGGTGCGCCGCGTCGGTCACCGCGGAGGTCGTCTTCGCCGCGATCGGGGCGACGGTGGCGCCGAGTTGCTGGCGGGCCAGGCGCTTGGCCACGTCGTAGTTGACCGGCCCGGCCTGCGCGCCGCCGGGGCCGCCCGCCTGGCCCATGCCGCTGATCATCTGCCCGAGCTGGGTCAGCATCTGTCCCAGCTGCGACGGGTCGAAGCCGCCCGCGCCCGCAGCTCCGAACCCGAACGGATCGTTTCCGCCGGGGCCGTTCGCCTCGTCGCGACGCTTGCCCGATTCGTCGTCGTCGCGGTTCGAGAAGCCGAAGGGGAGATCGCTCATACCTCATACGTTACGCGGACACCAGGGGGCCACGGTGTTCGCGCATCGCGAAATCGATGGCACCGGGTACCCGGCAAAAGCGTGCCACTCCCGTCGGTCACGGCCGGTGATCACTACTGTGGTCCGAGTGAATCGTCGGATCCTCACCCTGATCGTGGCCCTGGTACCCGTGCTCGTCCTCGGTGTGGTCGGCAGCGTGGTCACCGTGCCGTTCGTCGCGCTCGGACCCGGGCCGACCTTCGACACCCTCGGCGAGGTCGAGGGCAAGCAGGTGGTCGACGTCACGGGCGCGCCGCTGGATCCGACGAGCGGGCACCTCAATATGACCACGGTGTCCGTCCGCGACGGACTCAACCTGTTCGAGGCGTTCGGCTTCTGGGTCAGCGGCGAGCACGGACTGGTCCCACGCGCGGAGGTGTACCCGCCCGGGGTGTCGCGCGAGGAGGTCGACAAGTCCAATCAGCAGGACTTCAAGGACTCCGAGAGCAACGCCGAGGTCGCCGCGCTGCACTACCTGAAGATGCCGACGGTCGTGCTGGTGCGCGGACTCGGGGACGAGGGCCCGGCCAAGGACGTGCTGCAGGTCGGCGACGAGCTGATCAGCATCGACGGCACGCCGATCACCGCGCCCAAGGACGTCGTCGACCTGGTCTCCACCAAGGGCCCCGGCACCACCATCACCGTCGTCTACCGCCGCGGTGACGCCCAGCAGACCACGCCGATCACCCTCGCGCCTCGTCCCGACGACTCGACGAAGGGCTACCTCGGCATCACGCCGGGGGAGGGCGGCCGCCCGCCGCTGCAGGTCGAGTTCAACCTCGCCGACATCGGCGGACCCTCGGCCGGGCTGATGTTCAGCCTGGCGCTGATCGACAAGCTCTCGCCCGGTGAGCTCAACGGCGGCCGGTTCGTCGCCGGGACCGGCACCATCGACCAGGAGGGCAAGGTCGGTCCGATCGGCGGCATCCAGTACAAGATGATCGCCGCCCGGGAGGCGGGTGCCGAGACGTTCCTGGTCCCGGCCGACAACTGCAACGAGGCCAGGCAGCGCGCCCCGGAGGGGCTGCGCCTGGTGAAGGTCGACACGCTCGACAGCGCGGTGACCTCGCTGGCCGACATCGACGCCGGCCGCGAGGCCGTCAGCTGCGGCTGATCACTCCAGCGTGTGGTGCAGGGCCTCGACCAGGCCCGGCGCCAGATTCGGGTAAGTGCGCAGGTCGAGGTCGCCGAAACCGTCGTCGTCCTCGGGGCGGATCTGCAGCAGGCACAGCGAGGTGCCCTGGCGCAGCACGCCGGCGATGAGCCGCGCGTCCCGGCGGCCGGGATGGGCGTGCGCCGCGGCGCGCCCGGCCGCGTCGGCGGCTTCATCGTCGGCCAGCAGCGGAACGAGCGCCTCGTCGAGGTCGCTCTCGGCGTCGGGCGGGAGCACCACGATCTCCTGGACCAGCACGCAGCCCTCGACGGCGGGCGGCCAGGTGGTGGTCGCGAGGAATTCGTCGAGCGCCATCGACCCGCCGGTGATGTCGTCGGGAAAGGCTTCCTGCGCGATCGGGGTGAGTTCGCTGCCGTCGTCGAGCTGATCCTGGAGATCGGGTTCGGCCGCGGCGAGGTCGGCGGTCGGCACCAGGGCGAACATCTGCGGCGGGTTACCCCAGCCCTCGGCGTCGGCGAACTCGACGACCTCGCGCACACAACGGGCGAGGACGACTTCGGCGTGCTGGTCATCGGTCACCCGCCCATCCAATCATTTTCGGCCCAGGCGCTTGCACGGTGTCCGATTTCCGTAGAGTGGGCGCCAACGGTCCGGCAACGGACCATCCGCAACATCGGACTGCGGTGCTGCGCCGATCAGCGGCGCGGTTGCCGCCGGACCCTTGGAGAGTGGCACCGTGGGCATGCGGCCCCCCACCGGTTTACCTTCGTTGTCCCGACGCAGCCGAGTGCTGCTGGTGACAGCAGTCGTCCTCGCGGCGTTACTGCTGCTCGGGCCCCGGCTCACCGACGCCTACACCAACTGGTTGTGGTTCGGCGAGGTCGGCTATCGCAGTGTGTATCTGGGTGTGCTGCGCACGCGGTTGCTCCTGTTCGTCGTGGTCGCGTTGTTCGTCGGCCTGGTGGTCTGGGCCGCGCTGCTGCTGGCCTACCGGTCGCGGCCGGTCTTCGTGCCCGTCGCCGGGCCCAACGATCCGATCGCGCGCTACCGCACCACCGTGATGGGCAGGCTGCGGCTGTTCGGCATCGGCATCCCGGTGCTGCTGGGTCTGCTGTCGGGACTGGTGGCGCAGTCGAACTGGGCGACCGTGCAGCTGTTCCTGCACGGTGGTGAGTTCGGCCAGCAGGACCCGCAGTTCCATCTCGACATCGGCTTCTACACCTTCGATCTGCCGTTCTACCGGATGGTGCTGAACTGGCTGTTCGTCGCCGTGGTGATCGCCTTCTTCGCGAACCTGGTGACCCACTACGTCTTCGGCGGCCTGCGCCTGGCCGGTCGCGAGGGCACGCTGACCCGGGCCGCGCGCGTGCAGCTGGCCGTGATCGCCGGTATCTTCGTGCTGCTCAAGGCGGTCGCGTACTGGTTCGACCGCTACGACCTGTTGTCGAGCACCCGCAAGGAGCCGACCTTCGGCGGTCCGTCGTTCACCGACATCAACGCGGTGCTGCCGGCCAAGCTGATCCTGCTCTCGATCGCGGTGATCTGCGCGATCGCGTTCTTCGCCGGCATCGTGCTGCGCGATCTGCGGGTGCCCGCGATGGCGGCCGCCCTGCTGGTGCTCTCGTCGATCCTGGTCGGCGCGGTGTGGCCGATGGTGGTCGAGCAGTTCTCGGTGCGCCCGAACGCCGCCGACAAGGAGAGCCCGTACATCGAGCGCAACATCATGGCGACGCGCCAGGCGTACGGCATCACCGACGACAGGGTCGAATACCAGGACTATCAGGGCGAGAGCAAGAAGAGCCCGCTCGAGGTTCCCGCGGACGCGGCCACCATCGGCAACGCCCGCCTGCTCGACCCGAACATCCTCTCGCCCACGTTCACCCAGCTCCAGCAGCGGAAGAACTTCTACGGCTTCCCCGAGTCGCTCGACATCGACCGATACACCCTCAACGGCGACACCCAGGACTACATCGTCGCCGCGCGTGAGCTGCATCCGGCCGCGCTCTCGGGCAACCAGAAGGACTGGATCAACCAGCACACCGTCTACACCCACGGCAACGGTTTCGTCGCCGCGCCGGCCAACCGGGTGAACAAGCCGCAGTCCGACGCGCCGAGCGTGGTGGGCGGCAGCGATTCCGGCTATCCGCTGTTCATGGTGAGCGATCTGTTCACCAAGATGGACGATCAGCAGATCAAGGTCGAGCAGCCGCGGATCTACTACGGCGAGCTGATCGCCCAGACCGATCCCGACTACGCGATCGTCGGCACCGCCGAGGGCCAGGCCCCTCGCGAATACGACTCCGACCAGGCCTCCTACACCTATGAGGGCAGCGGCGGCGTGCCGATCGGCAACTGGTTCAACCGGCTGGCCTTCGCCGCCAAGTACGCCGAGCGCAACATCCTGTTCTCCTCGGCGATCAGCGACGATTCCAAGATCCTGTTCAACCGTGGTCCGCGTGACCGGGTGCAGAAGGTCGCCCCGTGGCTGACCACCGACGGCAACGCCTACCCGGCGGTCGTCGACAAGCGCATCGTCTGGATCGTCGACGCCTACACCACGCTGGACAAGTACCCCTACGCCCAGTCGACTTCGCTCGACGGCGCGGTCGAGGACAGCATCGACAAGAAGACCGGGCGCGTCATCCCGCGCAAGGAGGTCAGCTACATCCGCAACTCGGTGAAGGCCACCGTCGACGCCTACGACGGCACCGTCACCCTGTACGAGACCGACTCCACCGACCCGGTCCTCAAGGCCTGGCGCGGAGTGTTCCCGAACGCGGTGAAGCCGCAGAGCGAGATCTCGCCGGAGCTGCGGGCGCACTTCCGTTACCCGGAGGATCTGTTCAAGGTCCAGCGCGACATGCTGACCAAGTACCACGTGGACAACCCGCGTGAGTTCTTCACCAACAACGCGTTCTGGTCGGTCCCCAGCGATCCCACGATCGAGGGCGGCACCTTCAACCAGCCGCCGTACTACGTGTTGCTCGGCGATCCGAAGACGAACAAGCCGGTGTTCAACCTGACCTCGGCGATGGTCGGCTACAACCGTCAGTTCCTCTCCGCCTACATCTCGGTGCGCTCCGACCCCGACGGGTACGGCAAGTTCACCGTGCTGCAGTTGCCGGTCGAGACCCAGACCCAGGGTCCGCAGCAGACCCAGAACTCGATGACCACCGCCGACGCGGTGTCTCGTGAGAAGACCCTGCTGTCGAACTCCAACAAGATCCGCTACGGCAATCTGCTCACGCTGCCGGTGGCCGACGGCGGCATCCTCTACGTGGAGCCGTTCTACAACGAACGCAACACCGGATCCTCGACGTTCCCGCAGCTGCTGCGCGTGCTGGTGAGCTACCGCGACGCGGCGGGCAGCGTGAAGGTCGGCTACGCGGCGACGCTGGCCGAGGCGCTCAACCAGGTCATGCCGGGCGCCGGTTCGCTGGCGACGCCGTTCGGCGGCGATCCGGCCGTGAAGCCGAAACCGGGCGTCACGCCGCCGGTGGACCAGGGCACCACCACTCCGCCGAACGGCGGCACGACCCCGCCGCCCGGGACGACGACCCCGCCGGGGTCGACCGCCCAGGAGGCCGCGGCCGCCGAGCTCAGCCGCAAGATCGAGGCGGTGCGCACGGCGATGCGCACGGGCAACTTCACCGATTTCGGTAAGGCGCTCGAGGAACTGGACGCCGCGGTGAAGGCGTACCAGGATGCCGGCGGCCGGTAGTCGTCGGTAGCGAGAGCGAGAAAGGCCCCGCCGGATGGCGGGGCCTTTCTCGTGCAGGGGGAACGGTGGATCAGCCGCCGATCGAGGCGATCAGCGGGGCGCCGGCGTTGAGCAGGTCCTGGTACTGACCGGCGACGCCGTACTGGTCGGCCAGGGCCTGACCCGCGGCCTTGGCCTGGTCGACGGCGTTCTGGACGTCGGTCTTGGTCTGGGCGGGCAGCTCGACCGGGAGCTCCGCGGCGGGCTCCTCGACGGCGGGCTCGGGCTCGGAGGTGCCTGCCTGCAGGTAGCGGCCGCAGTGCGGCCACGCGCCGACACCCTGGCTGGCGAGCACGTTCTCCGCGACGCGGATCTGCTCTTCCTTGCTGGCGTTGTGCGCCGAACCCTGACCGCCGTTGGCGGCCCAGGTGCTCTGCGAGAACTGCAGGCCACCGTAGTAGCCGTTACCGGTGTTGATACCCCAGTTGCCACCGCTCTCGCACTGCGCGACACCGTCCCAGTTGTGGGTCGCGGCGGAGGCGGTGCCGGTGGCCAGGCTGAACGGAACGGCAACCAGGGCGCCGGTGATGGCGGCGACGCCAAGGGCACGGGTGCGGAATTTCCGGGTCTCAGTCATGGGGGAGACGCTAACCAAGAAATCCATGACGATCACATCTTGATAACGAGACAATTGTATGAATGAAATAGCTGTCTTACCAATGTTTACGCTGCATAGCGTGGGGGAATACCTAGATCCCGGTCGGTCTGTTATTGGTCCGTTATGTGCGTGAGATCACGCCGAAATGGTGACCCCGGTCACGCGAATCCGGCTCTCCGCACGCGCCGCTCGTCGAGTCGAGCGAGAATATGACGTCGGTCACAATGTGCGGTTCCGCGCGGCCCGGCAGCTCGTCGAAGATCGCGTGCAGCGCCGGGAAAACCTGCCCTGACCTCACGATTTGGCATCCGCGCTAACCCGTGTGTAATGTTGTATTCACCGACGCGGGGTGGAGCAGCTCGGTAGCTCGCTGGGCTCATAACCCAGAGGTCGCAGGTTCAAATCCTGTCCCCGCTACAAGCGCCTCAGGCCGGAAGATCGAAAGATCTTCCGGCCTGAGGCATTTTCGTCGACTGACTGCGTGGATGCGGCACGCGATCTCCGCGCCTCGCGGTCCTGGCTAGGGGCCGGTAGTCCGGTCCTCAGTCGTCGGATGCGGTAGTGGGCAATCGAACCAGGGTGGAGTCGGTACCGGCGTCGCGCGGGTCTGCCCGATGTGACGGCGGGTCGGGCTCGAGGTAGTGGCCGGCGAGGATCTCGCCGAAGCGGGTTGTCTGGGCGACTATCCCGGCGGGGTCGATGGCGATGGTGCCCGCACGCCACGCGGTCGTCAACTCCACGAAACCGCCGACGGCCATCAGCACGGTGCGGTGGAACTCGTCGTAGTTCACGCCGTTTCGTAGCGACGGCCGCATGCCCGTCGCGAGCATATCGGTGACGAGGAATATCAGGTCGCGGCGACGGCGCTCGAGTACTTCGCTGCCCGCGTGGTCGCCGAACAGGACCTGGGTGCGGCGTTGGTCGGTAGCGAAGCTGGTGACCACGGCTTCGACTGCGCGACGCAGCACTTCGAGCGGTGGTGAACTCCCGCGATCACTGATCGCCGTGGCCAGGGTGGCCGTCGTTTCGTCGCGCACCTGGTCCCATGCCGCGGCAAGCAACGTGTCTCGATCGGCGAAGCTCTCCCGGAAGTATCGATCGTTCAGCCCTGCCCTGGCGCATACGCTGCGCAGGCTCACCGCCGCCCAGCCGCTGTCGGCCCAGATGTCGATGGCGGCGTCGATCAGCTGCTGGCGGCGCGCGGCACGGCGCGCCTGGGCAGTGCGCCCGCCCCAGGTCTGGGAGGTGGTCATGGCTCCATCTTGACAAAGGCGGGCGGCAAGAGAGCTAATTGGTGACGGAGTGTCACCAATTTGGTGGCTGTCACCGGGCCTCCGTCGAACCTTCGCAGCGTCGCGAAAGGACACCACATGCACCACGACATTCGCCGCAGGATTCAACAGCGTGCCGCCGACTTGGCCGACCTGTATCCGTCGAGAACCATGCCGCTCGCCGAGCCACCGGCTGGGAGCGGTCTGCTTCCGGTGCCGGGCAACGCGGGGTTACCTCTGATCGGCCAGTCGTTGCGGGTCTACACCGACCCGCTCGCATGGGCGCGCAGCACCTTCGACAAGTACGGCGAGGTCTCCTGGACGCAGGTGTTCGGCCACCGCGCCGTCTGCGCGCTGGGCCCGGCCGCGCTGGAGACCGTCTGGGCCGACCGGAACAAGGCCTTCTCCAGCGAGAAGGGCTGGGAATTCTGGATCGGGCCGTTCTTTCGACGTGGCATCATGCTGCTCGACTTCGATGAGCACATGTATCACCGGCGCATCATGCAGCAGGCGTTCACGCGGCCTCGACTGATCAGCTACCTCGACCTGATGGGGCCGGGCATCGATCGGGACCTCGCATCGTGGCGGCCCGGCAACGGCTTTCGGCTGTACGACGCCGTCAAGCAGATGATGCTGAACCTGGCGACCGAGGTTTTCGTCGGCGAGGAAATGGGTTCGCGCGCCGAACAGTTGGAGCGCGCGTTCGAGCACACAGTGGTCGGCGGCCAGGCGTTGATCCGGGCACAGGTGCCGGGCGGTACGTGGTCGCGGGGGTTACGTGGCCGCCGGGTCCTCGAGGAGTACTTCCGTGCCCGACTGCCCGCCAAACGCGCCGGGGAGGGGAACGATCTGTTCAGCGTGCTGTGTCGCGCGAGGAGCGAGGACGGGGAGGTGTTCTCCGACGCCGACGTCGTCAACCACATGATCTTCGTCCTGATGGCCGCGCACGACACCACCGCCGTCACGGCCTCCATGCTCACCTATCTGCTCGGCGCCGATCCGCACTGGCAGGAGCGGCTGCGCGCGGAATCGCTCGCGCTGGGGAAAGCCTCGCTCGACTACGACGACCTCGATCGCCTGCCGTCGCTGGATCTCGCGTTCAAGGAAACACTGCGCATGTACGCCCCGGCGGGAATGCTGATTCGCCAGGCGATCGAGGACACCGAGATCCTCGGTCACTACATCCCGGCGGGTACCGACATCCTCCTCGGCGCGTATCCGTCGATGCGGCTGGCGCGGTGGTGGCCGCGACCGGACGAGTTCGACCCGGAACGGTTCGCCGCGGATCGGCGCGAGGACAAGGTGCACCGCTATGCCTGGTCCCCCTTCGGCGGCGGGGCGCACAAGTGTATCGGTCTGTACTTCGGCGGGATGACCGTGAAATCCATCATGCACCGAATGCTGCTTCGATACGAGTGGAGTGTTCCCGTCGGCTATCAGCCACCGTTGACCTGGGGCACCGGGCCCACTCCCGACGACGGCCTGCCGATCGACCTCCGGCCACGGCACGCCCGCGCGACCGAATCGTCCTCGGCCGTATGACGCCCAGGATCAGCGTCGACCGGAACCGATGCGAGGGCCACGCGCTCTGTGTCGCGTTGGCGCCCGACGTCTACGGGACCGACGACGAAGGCAAGGCGACCGTGCTGGGTCCGGTCAGCGAGGACCAACTCGACACCATCCGACTCGCGGTCGACACCTGCCCGGTCGCGGCCCTTCGCTTGGAGGCGCCGCGACCGCCCGCGTACTGACGACCCCCTACGGCGGCCGTTCTCGCCCGGCGCCGCCTCCCATCGGTCGGCCTTACCGTGACTACCGGCATGGCTGCGCGGCCCACGGTGTACGCGTCGAAAAGTGCGCACCGGCAATCGAGCCCGGCCGGGGTCCCCGATTCGGACGGCCGGGAGCCGGTCGACGGCACCGGCGGGTGTGAACAGCATCGTCAGCAAACCGATCCCGGCCGTTCGAGTGGCGGCCGGGAACCCTTGTCGGGCAGGGTGCGTGCCGCACAGTCGAGCCTGCGGGCGGGACGTCGGAAGACCCCCGTCCGTCGGTCACGGCGGGACCGTTCCCGGCGACGTTCGCCGTGGCCGGTGGCGCTGCCACCAGTCCCCGAGTTCCTCGGGTCCGAATCCCGAGGTGCGCAGGGCAATCCGGTAATGATGGGCCGGTGAGGCCCGGCGGAGCGCGAGCGCGGGCGGCCGGTCCGTCGCGCGATCGGCGCGGAACGGTCGAGCGGTACCAGTGCCGGGCAACATTCCAGCCACCGAACACTGCGAAGCGGCTCGGATCGTGGGAAGCTTTGTGAGTAATCAGCGCGATGAACGGGAAGAAACCGGACGGTTGACAAGCTCGAGATACCCCAAATACTGTGCAGTTCAATGAGTCCTGTTCTGCCGTTCGAACCTTTCGAGAGGGATCAGCGCGCCGGTTCGCCCGGCCGAGACGCCCTCAGACCCGCGCCTCGGGCCGCCGGAATGGCGACGTAGCGCGTCAGCTTTCCGGCCGAACGGCCGACTCCAGCCGGGCCCGCACCCACTGCGCGACCACGGCAATCCGCGGACGATCTCCGCGCCCCTTCTGCTCGACCGCATCGAGATTCGTTGTGTCGACGCACGAATCGTCTGAGTCGTCGAACTCATTAGTTAGTACTACGAATCGATGGTGACATGACCCGCTCCGCGATCTGGTAGCCCCCACACATACTCGGCAGGGGGCTCGGGGGAATTAGCGTGTTTCGCGGAAGGATGTTCAGAGGTGACCGGTTCGACGTTCGACGTCGCGATTGTCGGTATGTCCTGCAGATTGCCGGGCGCCGCTGATCTCGAGGGGTTCTGGCAGCTGCTCAGTCAGGGGCGGGCCGCGATCGGGACCGCGCCCGCCGGGCGGGACGCGATCACCGAGCGGGCCGGATTCCTCGACACCGTAGGTGATTTCGATGCCGACTTCTTCGGTGTCTCGCCCAACGAGGCACGTGCGGTCGATCCCCAGCAGCTGCTGGCGCTGGAGCTGAGCTGGGAGGCGCTCGAGGACGCCGGGCTGGCGGCGCCGGGGCACCGGTCGCGGCCCTATGGCGTGTTCCTCGGCAGCACCGGCAGCGATTTCGCCGAGGTCATGGCCCTGCGCGGCGGTCCCGGCGTCAGCAGACACGCGCTGTGGGGGACCGGGCGCGGCATCATGGCCAACCGGATCTCGAACCACTTCGGTTTCGGCGGACCGAGTCTCGTGGTCGACAGCGCCCAGGCATCGTCGCTGGTCGCGGTCCACCTGGCCTGTGAGAGCCTGCGCAGCGGCGAGAGCGAGGTGGCGCTGGCCGGCGGCCTGAACCTGATCCTGTCACCGTCCAGCGGCGCGCGGATCGAGCAGTTCGGCGCGCAGTCGACGCGGGGCGCCTGCTACACCTTCGACGCCAGGGCCGACGGGTTCGTGCGCGGCGAGGGCGGCGGCATCGTGGTGCTGAAACCGCTGGACCGGGCGATCGCCGACGGCGACCGCATCCACGCCGTGATCCGCGGCAGCGCGGTGAACACCGGCAACGAACGCAGGGTACTGAGTGCCCCGAGCCGGGCGGGGCAGGCGGCGGCGATCAGCGCCGCATTGCGCGCGGCCGGGGTCGACGCGTCCTCGGTGCAGTACGTCGAATTGCACGGCACCGGAACACCGGCGGGCGATCCGGTGGAGGCTGCGGCCCTGGGTGACATCTACGGCGCGGACCGGGCACCGGACGCACCGCTGGCCGTGGGCTCGGTCAAGACCAACATCGGCCATCTGGAAGGCGCCGCCGGCATCGCGGGCCTGATCAAGACCGCCCTCTGCCTGAGTCGCGCAGACCTGGTACCCAGCCTGAACTTCGACTCACCCAATCCACGAATTCCCTTGAACGACTTGGGCTTGCGCGTAGTGACCGCCAACGAGGGCTGGTCGACCGACACCGTGCGCCGGGCCGGAGTGTCCTCGTTCGGCATGGGCGGTACGAACGCCCACGTGATCCTGGAGGAAGCCCCGGCGGTCATCCCTCACCACGGGACAGCTGTCGCCCCTTCTACCACTCACCGTGGGCAATTCGCCACCGCGCGCACTGCACGCGGTGGGGTCGACGTCGGGGTGGTGCCGTGGGTGTTGTCCGCGCGCACCGAAACCGGTGTGCGGGCCCAGGCGGAGCGGTTGCGGAAGTGGTTGGGCGGCCGTCCCGAGCTGGATGTGGTCGATGTCGCGCATTCGCTGGTGACCACCCGGGTCGCGATGGAGTGGCGCGGGTACGCGGTCGGCCGGGATCGTGCGGAGTTGCTGGCCTCGTTGGCGGCTGTGGCGGGGTCCGGGGCGACGATCGTCGAGGCGGCGCCGCGAAAGGTCGCGTTCGTTTTCCCCGGGCAGGGCAGCAGGTGGGCCGGTCTGGCGCTGGGGCTGTTGGCGTCGGACCCGGCGTTCGCCGAGTCGATCGCGGATTGTGAAGCGGCGCTGGCGCCGTACGTGGGCTGGTCGCTGCGCGCGGTGCTGCGCGGCGACGAGGGCGCGCCGTCGGCGGATCGCCCGGACGTGGCGCAGCCGGTGTTGTTCGCGGTCATGGTGTCGATGGCTCGGCGGTGGCAGGCGTCGGGCGTTGCGCCGGATCTGGTGCTCGGCGACGGGCTGGGCGAGATCGCCGCCGCGCACATCGCCGGTGGGCTGTCGCTGGACGACGCGGCGCGTGTGGTGGTCGTCCGGTCGCGGACCGAGGACGCCGCCCGACAGCGGCGAGACCTGGCGTCGATCCGACCACGCTCGGGGGCGGTCCCGTTCCGCTCCACGGCCTCGACCGACCCGGTCGACACCGCGGACCTGGATGCCGAGTACTGGCTCCGATCGCAGCCAGCCCCGGGCCGGTTCGCCGAGGTGGTATCCGCGCTGATCGCCGACGGCATCACCGGATTCGTCGAGATGAGCCCACACCCGTCCCTCACCTCCGATCTCGCCGACGTGGCCTCCGACACCGTCGCGGTGCTCGGTTCGCGGCGGTTGGGTGAGGACGGTCCGGACTGGTTCGTCGCCCTGCTCGCCCAGGCCTACTGTGCAGGCCTGCCGGTCCGACCGGACGCACTCGTCACCGGCGGATCGCGAGTCGATCTGCCGCCGTACGCATTCCAGCGCCGGAACTTCTGGTCCGGAACCCCGAGGACCCTTCCCCCGGGCGTCTATTCCCCCACCGAGCGCGATGCCGCAGGACTCAGGGCACCGGATCTCAGCGGAGTGGGTGACGGCACCGCAGGGGTCCCGGCAACGCAGCTCGACGACCCGGAGCGCGACGGCACCCGGTTCAGCGCCTCAGGGCGGGGGGCTCTGGGCCACGAAGATCCGGCATTCGGAGTGGCGGGCCACAACGGCGCGCAGCCGACGACCACGGCGAATGGTGCTGGGGAGCAAGGTGATCAGGTCCGGGTAGATGCTCGGGACGACACCGACCTGGCGCGGACTCTCGCCGCCGCACCCGAATTCCAGCGCGACGCACTGGTTCTCGACATTGTGCGGCAGCAGGCCGCCGCGGTCCTCGGCCACGAGTCGCCGACGGCGATCCACCCCGACCTGCCGTTCACCGAGAGCGGCTTCGACTCGATCAGCGGTGTGGAGCTGCGCAATCGGTTGACCACGGCCACCGGTGTGCCGCTGCCCGACACCCTCGTCTTCGACTATCCGACCGCGACAGCGGTGGCGGGGCTGCTGCGGGCCCGTGTCGCCGGGCGCGGGCAGGACCGGCACCGGGTCTCGCGGCGCACGACCACCGACGAACCGATCGCGATCGTCGGCATCGGCGCGCGTTTCCCCGGTGGGGTGGCCTCCGCGGAGGATCTGTGGGACCTGATGATCGCGGGACGCGACGCCATCGGTGAATTCCCCACCGATCGCGGGTGGGACCTCGACCGCCTCTACAACCCTGATCCTGGTACCCCGGGCACCGTGTACACCCGCCACGGCGGATTCCTCGACGGTGCGGGCGATTTCGATCCCGGCTTCTTCGGCATCAGCCCGCGCGAGGCCTTGGCGATGGACCCGCAGCAGCGCGTGCTGCTGGAAACCGCCTGGGAAGCGCTGGAGGACGCGGGCATCGACCCGACCTCACTGCGGGGCGGCGACACCGGCGTGTTCGTCGGCGCCTGCTCCTCGGGGTACGCGCGCCGGGTGACCGGTGACCTGGAGGGGTTCCGGCTCACCGGTACCTCGCACAGCGTCATCTCCGGCCGGATCGCGTACGTGTTCGGCCTGGAAGGGCCCGCGGTCACGGTGGATACGGCGTGTTCGTCCTCGCTGGTGGCGCTGCATCTGGCGTGCCAAGCGCTGCGTCAAGGGGACAGTTCGCTGGTCCTCGCCGGTGGCGTCACCGTCGCGGCCAGCCCGTACCTGCACGTCGACTTCGCCCGCCAGCGCGGCCTGGCTCCGGACGGCCGGTGCAAGCCCTTCTCGGCCGCCGCCGACGGCGTGGCCTGGTCCGAGGGCTCCGGCGTGCTGGTGCTGGAACGGCTCTCGGACGCGCAGCGATCCGGCCACCAGGTGCTGGCCGTTGTCCGCGGCAGTGCCGTGAACCAGGACGGCGCGAGCAACGGCCTGACCGCGCCGAACGGTCCCTCCCAGGAACGGGTGATCGCGCAGGCGCTGGCCAACGCGGGAATCACGGCGGCCGACGTGGATGTCGTCGAGGCGCACGGGACCGGAACCGCCCTCGGTGACCCGATCGAGGCGCAGGCCCTGATCGCCACCTACGGCCAGGGTCGCGCGGACCGCGAGCCGCTGCGCATCGGTTCGCTGAAGTCGAACATCGGCCATACCGTGGCCGCCGCGGGTGTGGCCGGGGTGATCAAGATGGTGCAGTCGATGCGGCACGAGCGGTTGCCGCACACCCTGCATCTCGATTCGCCGTCGCCGCATGTGGATTGGTCGGCGGGCGCGGTGCGTCTGCTGACCGAACCCGAAGCGTGGACCGCCGGGGAGCGGCTCCGGCGAGCGGGTGTCTCGTCGTTCGGTATCAGCGGCACCAACGCGCATGTCATTCTCGAGGAAGCGCCGGCCGCACCGGTCACCGAGGACGCGCCCGCGCGGACGGCGACGATCACGCCGCTGCTGGTGTCCGGGAAGGGCGAGCCGGGTTTGCGCGCGCAGGCCGCGCGACTGCACGCGTGGCTGTCGGACCACCCCGAGGTGGAGGTCGCCGACGCCGCCTATTCACTGGTCAGCACCCGCGCGCACCTGGATGCGCGCGGTGTCGTGCTCGGTCGCGATCGCGATGAGATCCTCGCGCGGTTGGCCGACCTCGCCGCTGGGGGAACCGGAGCCGGTGTCGTCGACGGCAGCGCCGGTGCGGGACGCACGGCCTTCCTGTTCACCGGTCAGGGCGCACAGCGGATCGGCATGGGCGCCGATCTGTACGCGGCGTTCCCGGTGTTCGCGACCGCACTCGACGCGCTGTGCGAGCACTTCGATCCCGTGCTGGGCCAGTCGCTTCGCGAGGTGATGTTCCACGGCGACAGCGCGGTGCTGGACCGGACCGAGTTCACCCAGCCCGCCTTGTTCGCCGTCGAGGTGGCGCTGTACCGGCTGCTCGAATCCTTCGGTGTGACACCGGATGCGGTGATCGGCCATTCGATCGGTGAGCTGGCCGCGGCCTATGTGGCGGGAGTGTGGTCGCTGCCGGACGCGTGTGCGCTGGTGGCGGCGCGGGGTCGGTTGATGGGCGCCCTGCCCACGGGCGGCGCGATGCTCGCCGTCGCGATCGACGAAGCGCGCGCGGTCGAGATCGTCGCCGCCGTCGGCGATCGCGTCGCGGTCGCGGCCGTGAACGGCCCGTCCTCGACGGTGCTGTCCGGCGATGCCGACGCGATCGAGGAGATCGAGCAGCGACTCGTGGCGGCCGGCGTCAAGACCAGCCGATTGCGCGTCAGCCATGCCTTCCACTCGGCGCGCATGGACCCTATGCTGAACGAATTCCGTTCTGTAGCAACAGCTATCGCCTACTCATCGCCCCGGGTGCCGATCGTGTCGAACCTGACCGGTGAGCTCGCCGGGAACGAGATCGTCGACCCGGAGTACTGGGTCCGCCAGGTGCGGGGCTGTGTGCGGTTCGCCCCGGGCGTGGACGCGCTCGCCGCGGGCGGCGTGCGCCGGTTCGTCGAGGTGGGTCCCGACGCGGTGCTGTCGGCGCTGACCCGGAACTGCCTGGCCGAGCACCCGGAGGTCGAACCGGAGTCGACGGTGGTCGCCACCGCGCGACGGTCGGCCGAGGAGGTGACGCAGTTCGTCACCGGTCTCGCGCAGGCACATGTCGCCGGTGTTCGGGTCGACTGGACTGCGCTGTTCGCGGATCGCGCGGCGCGACGGATTCCGCTGCCCACCTACGCGTTCCAGCATCGCCGGTTCTGGTTGCCGCCGGTGCAGGACGCGCCGCATTCGACCTCGGGTCACCCGATCCTCACCGAGGTGGTGGGCCTGGCGGGTACCGACGAGTGGCTGGTCACCGGCCGTCTGTCGTTGCGTGCGCAGCCGTGGATCACCGATCACGCCTCCTACGGCGTGGTGGTCGTGCCCAGCGCGGCCCTGGCCGAGTTCCTGCTCGCGGCCGGTGATCGAATCGGTTGCGGTGTGCTGGAGGAGCTCACGCTCCAGGCGCCGATCCTGCCGTCCGGCACGGACGAGGTCGAATTGCAGGTACTGGTGCGGGCGCCCGACGCGTCGGGATCGCGCCAGTTCGAGTTCTCCTTCCGGACCTCGCCGGAGGGGGCATGGACGCGCAACGCGACCGGTGCGCTGTCGGCGCGAGCCGGCGATTCGGCCCTGCTCGCGCGCCTGCGCGGCGAGCAGTGGCCGCCGGTGGATGCCGAACCGATCGCCGCCGAGGAGATTCCGGCGCTGATGTCGAACGGCTCCGGCCTCGAGTACGGCCCGGCGTTCACCGGCGTGCGCGCCGCGTGGCGACGAGACGACGTGGTCTTCGCCGACCTCGCCCTCGTCACCGACACGGCGGGGGACTCGGGCCGCTACGGCCTGCATCCCACGCTGCTGGATATGACCCTGCACGCCGGACTCGCCCAGCTGGTGTGGCGTGACGCCGCCGCCGACGCGGCCACCGGCAAGCTGCTCTTCCGCTGGGGCGGGGTCCACTTCCACGCGCCGACGGCCGAGGTCACCTCGCTGCGGGTCATCGCCGTGGCGACCGGCCCGGAGACCGTATCCGTCGCCGCCGTCGATCCGGACGGCACGCCGATCGTGTCGGTCGAGGCGGTGGTGATGCGTCCCTACGACGTGAACGCCTTCCGGAGCGCACTGGCCGACGACGACGCACAGCTGTACGAGGTGCGCTGGGAGCCCGTCGTGGTCACCGGTGGGTCCACGCCGTCGATGGCGGCGCTCGCGGGCACGGTGGTGCGGGGGATCGACGTCTCCGTCACCGTGACCGATCTGGCTGCCGCTGAACAGCTTCCGGATGCGGTGGTGTGGCGGGCGCCCAGCGGTGAGACGCCGGCGGCGGTCCGCGACGGCGTCCTGACCACCCTCGCGACGCTGAAGTCCTGGCTCGCCCACGAGCGATCGCCTCGCCTCGTCGTGGTCACTACCGCGGGCGCCACCCTTCCCGGCGAAACGCCAGATCTGGGCGCGGCCGCCGTGTGGGGCCTCGTGCGCAGCGCGCAGTCGGAGCACCCGGGGCGCTTCGTCCTCGTCGACGAAGATCCCGCCGCGCCGCTGGACGCGGAGCGGATCGCGGCCGTCACCCGGTCGGGGGAGCCCCAGGTCGCGGTCCGCGGCGCGGAGCTCCTGGTACCCAGGCTGACGCGCACGTCCGCGTCGGCGGACACCGGCGCCACGTCGTTCGGCGACGGCACGGTGCTGATCACCGGCGGCACCGGCGGACTGGGCGCCCTGTTCGCCCGCCACCTCGTCACCGCGCACGAGGTCCGCAGCCTGGTGCTGACCTCGCGCCGGGGTCCCGCGGCTCCCGGCGCCGCCGACCTGGTCGACGAGCTGCGGCGCGCGGGCGCCGACGTCCGCGTCGTGGCCTGCGATGTCGCCGACGCCGACGACATCCGGTCCCTGCTCGACACCATCGCCGCCGACGGGCGGCTGACCGCCGTCGTGCACGCCGCGGGCGTCCTCGACGACGGCGTCGTCGAGGCGATGACCGACGACCAGATCGACCGGGTCCTGGCGCCGAAGGTCGACGGCGCGTGGCACCTGCACGAGCAGACCCACGAGCTGTCGGCGTTCCTCGTGTTCTCCTCGGTGTCCGGGCTGCTCGGCACGGCCGGACAGGGCAACTACGCGGCGGCCAACGGTGTCCTGGACGCCTTGGCCGAACAGCGTCGCGCCGCCGGTCTGCCCGCGACCGCGCTGGCCTGGGGTCCGTGGAACCAGGCGGGCGGGATGACCGGCGCGCTGGATCGCGTCGCCGTCGCGCGCTGGGACCGGCTGGGCCTGGGACAGCTCGGTGACGACGAGGGACTGCGCCTGTTCGACGCCGCGCTCGCTCGCCCGGACGCCCGCCTCGTCCCGATCCGGTTCGACGCGACCGTCCTGCGTCGCGAGTCCGACCCCGACACCGTCCCCGCCGTCCTGCGCGGTTTCGTCCGCCGCCCGGCCGTGGCCCCCACGCCCACCCTCCACGCGGTGGGTTCGCTGGGCGCGCGCCTGGCGGGCGTGCCCGAGGCGCAGCGCCCCGCCGTGGTGCTGGCGGTGGTCCGCGACCAGGTGGCCGCGGTACTCGGCCACGATTCGGGTGAGGCGGTCGACGCGGGTAAACCGTTCCGCGAGCTGGGTTTCGACTCGCTCGGTGCGGTGGAGTTCCGCAACCGGCTGGGCAAGGCGACCGGCCTGACCTTGCCGTCGACCTTGGTCTTCGATCATCCGACCCCGGCGGCCGTGGCGAAGCTGGTGCAGTCGCGGGTCGAGCCGAAGGCGGCGAGCGACCCGGCCGCGCGGCCGGGTCGGCGGGCGCGGGCGGACGAACCGATCGCCATCGTCGGCATGGCGTGCCGGTACCCGGGTGGGGTCGCCTCCGCGGACGAGCTGTGGGAGCTGGTGTCCACGGGCACCGACGCCATCGGCGACTTCCCGGCGGATCGCGGCTGGGCGCTGGATCGGCTGATCGATCCCGACCCCGATCACGTGGGCACGACCTACTCCGGGAAGGGCGGCTTCCTGACCAGGGCGGCCGACTTCGACGCGGACTTCTTCGGGATCGCGCCCCGCGAGGCGATCGCGATGGACCCGCAGCAACGACTGCTGCTCGAGGTGTCGTGGGAAGCGCTCGAGCACGCGGGCATCGATCCGATGTCGTTGCGCGGCACCGATACCGGGGTGTACTCGGGCGTGATGTACCAGGACTACGAGACGCTGACCCGGCAGACCCCCGAGGTCGAGGGCTACGTCGTGACCGGGGCCGTGGGCAGTGTGGCGTCCGGGCGGGTGTCCTACGCGCTGGGGTTGGAGGGCCCCGCGATGACGGTGGACACCGCGTGCTCCTCGTCGCTGGTGGCCTTGCATGTAGCCTGCCGGGCCCTGCGCCAGGGGGAGAGTTCCCTCGCGCTGGTCGGCGGCGCGACCGTGATGGCGACGCCGATGGTGTTCCTGGAGTTCTCCCGGAATCGGGGGCTGGCCTCGGACGGTCGGTGCAAGTCCTTCTCGGCGGCGGCCGACGGCGTTTCGTGGTCGGAGGGCGCGGCCGTGCTGGTCGTGGAGCGGCTTTCGGACGCGCGGCGGCTCGGCCACAACGTGCTCGCGGTCGTGCGGGGCACCGGCGTCAACCAGGACGGCGCGAGCAACGGCCTGACCGCGCCCAACGGACCGTCGCAGGAACGGGTGATCGCGGCGGCGCTGGCCGACGCGGGCCTGACGCCGGCGGACGTGGATGTGGTCGAAGCGCACGGCACCGGCACCACCCTGGGCGATCCGATCGAGGCGCAGGCCCTGATCGCGGCCTACGGGCAGGACCGCGACGAGCCGCTGCGCATCGGCTCGCTCAAGTCGAATATCGGACACTCGCAGGCCGCGTCCGGCGTGGGTGGCGTGATCAAGATGGTGCAGGCTATGCGCCACGACACCCTGCCCAAGACCCTGCACGTGGACGCGTTGTCGCCGCATGTGGACTGGTCGGCCGGGTCGGTGCGGGTGCTGGCGGAGGCCGAACGGTGGCCCGCCGGTGCGCGGCCGCGGCGGGCGGGGGTGTCCTCGTTCGGGATCAGCGGCACGAACGCGCACGTCATCCTCGAGGAACCGCCGGTGGTTCCGCTCGCCGCGCGAGCGTCGGCCGCCCCCTCCGGGATCGTCCCGCTGCTGGTGTCGGCGAAGTCCGAGCAGGCAATGCGGGCGCAGGCGGATCGGCTGCGGCAGTGGCTGATCGAGCGCCCGGACGCCGACCTGCGGGACGTGGCGTCGGCCCTGCTCGACACCAGGGCGCTGCTGGAGTGGCGCGGTGGCGCGCTGGGCGTCGACCGCCAGGAGCTCCTGGACGGGCTCGCCGACCTCGCGGCCGGGACGGGATCGTCCAGGTCGGTCGCAGGTGTTGTGGGACAGGGCAAGACGGCCTTCCTGTTCACCGGGCAGGGCGCGCAGCGCCCCGGCATGGGCGCCGAATTGTCCCGGGACTTCCCGGTGTTCGCGGCCGCGCTGGACGAGGTCTGCGCCGAGCTCGATCGCCACCTCGGCGGATCGTTGCGCGCGGTGATGTTCGACGCCCCCGAGGCGGGGCTGAGCCGCACCGAGTTCACCCAGCCCGCGTTGTTCGCCTTCGAGGTGGCGATGTTCCGGCTGCTCGAATCGTGCGGTGTGCTCCCGGATGTCGTCGCCGGTCATTCGATCGGCGAGCTGGCGGCCGCCTATGTCGCCGGTGTCTGGTCGCTCGCCGACGCGTGCGCGCTGGTGGCGGCCCGAGGCCGGCTCATGGGCGCGCTGCCCGAGGGCGGGGCGATGCTGGCCGCGGCGGTGTCCGAGAACGAGGCGATGGAACTGGTGGCCGGATACGGTGACCGGCTGGCGGTGGCCGCGGTGAACGGCCCGGAGGCGGTGGTGTTCTCGGGCGACGAGGACGCGGTCGACGAGCTCGCCCGGCTGTTCGCCGAACGTGGCGGCCGCACGCACCGGTTGCGGGTCAGTCATGCGTTCCATTCGGCCCGGATGGATCCGATGCTGGCCGAATTCCGCACGGTCGCCCAGGGTCTGACCTATCGCGCCCCGCTGCTGCCGATCGTGTCCAATGTGACCGGCGCCGCGGCGGGCGACACGGTACTCGACCCGGAGTACTGGGTGGCCCAGGTGCGCGGCTGCGTGCGCTTCGCGCCCGGGGTGGACGCGCTGGTCGAGTCCGGAGTGCGCCGGTTCGTGGAGGTGGGCCCGGACGCGGTGCTCACCGCGATGACCCGGTCGTGCCTGGCCGAACACCCCGAGCTGGAGGCGAAGTCGGCGGTGCTGGCATCGTCGCGGCGCTCGGTCGCGGAGACGGCCGGGTTCGTCACGGCGCTGGCCCAGGCGCACACCGTGGGGCTGCCGGTGGACTGGACGCCGGTGTTCGCCGGCCGGGCCGCACGACGAGTGACCCTGCCCACCTATGCCTTCCAGCATCAGCGGTACTGGGTGCGGCCGGTCGAGGCCTCGGATGTCCGGCAGTCGGGCCTCGACGACGCGGCCCATCCGCTGCTGAGCGCGATGGTGCGGCTGCCGGATTCCCCGGACGTGGTGTTCACCGGCAGGCTCTCGCAGGCCGGTCATCCCTGGCTGGCCGATCACGCCGTCGCCGGGGTGGCGCTGCTGCCCGGCGCCGCGCTGGTGGAGCTGGCTCTGCACGTGGGCACCGTGGTGGAGTGCCCGCTGCTCACCGAGCTGGTGATCGAGGCGCCGCTGCCCATCGCGGCCGAGTCCGCCGCCGAACTGCGTGTGGTGGCGGGCGGCCCGGACGACACGGGCGCCAGGACGGTGTCGATGTATTCGCGGGCGGCAGAAGAGGATTCGGACCGGTGGGTCCGGCACGCCGTCGCGACGGTGACCGCCGCGCCGACCTCCGCCGCCGGATCCGACCTGGTGACCTGGCCGCCCCCGAACACCGCCCCGATCGCGCTCGCGGACGCCTACGCGGGCCTGGCCGAGCGCGGCTACGAGTACGGTCCGGCCTTCCGCGGGCTCACCGCGCTGTGGGGTGGCGAGGGCGAGGTGTTCGCCGAGGTCGGCCTGCCGGAGTCGGTGCGCGCGGACGCCGCCGCCTTCGGCCTGCATCCGGCACTGCTCGACGCGGCCCTGCACGCGATCCTGCTCGGTGGCCTGGTTCCCGACCAGCCCACCGGCACCGTCGCCGTCCCGTTCACCTGGGAGAACGTCGTTCTGCGTGCCACGGGAGCGACCACGCTGCGCGTGCGCGCGACCTCGGCCGGGACCGGTCCGGGCGGTGCGCGGATCACGTTGACCTTCGCCGACCAGGCGGGTTCGGCGGTCGCCGAGGTCGGCCTGCTGACCCTGCGGTCCCTGTCGACCGACGCGCTCGGCACGGTCACCCGCCGCGCGGACAGCGTCGGCTACGAGCTGGACTGGGTCGCCGCCCCCGGGCCCACCGTCGCCCTCGGCCTGGGCGACTGGACCACCTCCGACGACGCCGAGACCGTCACGATCGACGGTCGAACCGCCACGGTGGTGCGCCTCGACGGCGCGTCGACCGGCACCGATCTGCCCGCCACCGTGCGTGCTGCGATGACGGAGCTGTCCGTGCGGGTCCAGCGCCTGCTGGCCGACGACGGACGCATCGTCGTCGTGACCAGCCGGGCCGTCGCCGTGCACCCCGGCGAGCAGGTGGCCTTGGCCGTCGCGGCGGCCTGGGGGCTGCTGCGCACCGCGCAGAGCGAGAACCCGGACCGGATACTGCTCGTCGATGTCGACTCCTGGGCCGACTACCGCGCCGCCGTGGCCCTGGCTGTGGCGACCGACGGCGAATCCCAGCTGGCCGTGCGGCGGGGCAGCGCGTACCTGCCCCGACTGCACCCCGGCGGGGGCGCGCTCGAGGTGCCGGACGCGGTGGAGTGGGCGCTGACCCCGCTCGACAAGGGCACGTTGTCCAGCGACAACTTCGCGCTGGTCGAGCGCCCGCGCACCGCTCTCGCCCCGGGACAGGTGCGGGTGAGCATGCGGGCGGCCGGGCTCAACTTCCGTGATGTGCTCATGGCCTTGGGTACCTATCCCGATCCGAACGGCCGCATCGGCGGCGAGGGCGCGGGCATCGTGCTCGAGGTCGCGCCCGACGTCACCGAATTCGCGCCGGGTGACCGGGTGTTCGGCTTCACCCCCGGCGTCGCCTCGGTCGCGGTGACCGATCACCGGCTGCTCGCGCGGATGCCGCGCGGCTGGTCGTTCACCCAGGCCGCGGCCGTGCCGATCGTGTACGCGACGGCCTACTACGGCCTCGTCGACCTGGCCGCCGCGCGACCCGGCGAGACCCTGCTGCTGCACGCGGCCACCGGTGGCGTCGGCATGGCGGCTGTCCAGCTCGCCCGGCACTGGGATCTGCGTCTGCTGGTCACCGCCAGCACTCCGAAGTGGAATGTGCTGCGGGAGATGGGCTTCGACGACGATCAGATCGGTGACTCGCGGACCCTGGACTTCGAGCGGAAGTTCCATGCCGGCACCGGCGGTCGCGGCGTCGACATCGTGCTCGATTCGCTGGCAGGCGATTTCGTGGACGCGTCGTTGCGGCTGCTTCCGCGCGGTGGCCGGTTCGTCGAGATGGGCATGATCGACCGCCGCGATCCCGCCGCCGTGGCGGCCGCCCACCCGGGTGTGCGGTACGCGAGTTTCATGCTGATGGAGGCGGGCCCGGACCGGCTCCGGGAGATCCTGGCCGCGCTCGTCGACCTGTTCGAGCGCGGTGCGCTCACGCCGAGCGCGACCACGGCGTGGGACCTGCGCCGGGCGCCCGAGGCATTCCGGCACCTCAGCCAGGCCAGGGGGATCGGCAAGAACGTCCTCACCGTGCCGACACCGTTGCGGCCCGAGGGCACTGTGCTGATCACCGGCGGCACCGGCGGGCTCGGCGCCGTGGCCGCGCGCCACCTGGTCACCGCGCACGGCGCGCGGCGACTCGTCCTGGCGGGCAGGCGGGGTCCGGCGGCTCCCGGTGCGGCCGAACTCGTCGCCGAGCTCACCGAACTCGGCGCACAGGTCGACGTGGTCGCCTGTGACGCGGCCGACCGCGCCGCCCTGGACGCGGTGCTGGCGGCGATCCCGGCGGAGCATCCGCTGACCGCCGTCGTCCACTGCGCGGGCGTGCTGGCCGACGGCCTGCTCGCCACCATGACCGCCGACCGGATCGCCCGAGTGCTGCGGCCGAAGGTCGACGCCGCGTGGAACCTGCACGAGGCGACCGCGCACCTGGACCTGTCGGCGTTCGTGCTGTATTCGTCCGTCTCCGGTGTCATCGGCAATCCGGGGCAGGCCAACTACGCCGCAGCCAACGTCTTCCTCGACGCGCTGGCCCGGTACCGCCAGGTGCGCGGGCTGCCCGCGACCTCGGTGGCGTGGGGTCCGTGGCAGCAGAGCAGCGGCATGACCAGCGGCCTCGGCGAGGCCGACCTCGTCCGGTTGCGGCGCGAAGGTCTGCTCCCGCTGGGCACCGACGACGGCATGGCGTTGTTCGACGCGGCCCTGGCGGGCGGCAGGTCCGCGTTCGTCGCGGTCCGGATCGACCCGGGCGCGTTCGGTGCGGTCGATCCCGGCGAGGTCCGGCCGGTCATGCGCGCCCTGGCCCGGCCGACCCGGCGCAGGGTCGGCGACGCCACCGGGTCGCGGGCGGCGTCGAACGACGCGGCGTCGTTGGCGGCGCGGCTGCTCGGCCGCGGTGTCGCCGAACAGGACCGGCTCGTCCTCGACGTCATCCGTGCCCAGGCCGCGGCCGTGCTCGGTCACGCGAGCGCGGACGCGACGGCCCCGGACAAGCCGTTCAGCGATCTCGGATTCGACTCGCTCGGCGTCATGGAATTCCGCAACCGGCTGAAAACCGCTGTCGGCCTGCAGTTGCCCGCGACCGCCATGTTCGACTACCCGACCCCGGAAGCGCTGGCCGGATTCGTCCGCCGGGAGATCGCCCCCGTCGACGACCCCGCGCAGCGGATCACCGACGAGGTCGACGCACTCGCCCGCAGCTTCGACACCGCCGACCTGTCCGCCGCCGACCGGTCCGGGATCGCCGACAAGCTGGCCGCGCTGGTGCGCAGGCTCGAAGGCAGAGACCCCGGCGAGGTCGACATCGCCGGCCTCGATGCCGCCGACGACCGCGAGCTATTCGACTTCATCGACAACCTCAGCTGAGCTGAACGAGCAGGAGTTCCACCGATGGCCGACAACGACGAGCTACGCCGGTACCTCAAGAAGACCGCGAAAGAGCTGTACGAGACCAAGCAGCAGCTTCGTGAGCTCACCGACCGGTCGCAGGAGCCGATCGCCATCGTCGGCATGGCCTGCCGGTACCCCGGCGGCGTGCGGTCACCCGAGGACCTGTGGCGGGTGACCGCCGACGGGGTGGACGCGGTCGGGGCCTACCCGGCCGATCGTGGCTGGGACCTGGACCGGCTCTTCGACGAGGACCCCGACGCGCCGGGCACCGTCTACACGCGCGACGGCGGATTCCTCGACGCCGTCGGCGAATTCGACGCGGCGTTCTTCGGGATCGGCCCGCGCGAGGCGGCCGCGATGGACCCGCAGCAGCGGCTGATGCTCGAAGCCTCCTGGGAGGCGCTCGAGGACGCGGGCATCGACCCGGTGTCGTTGCGCGGCAGCGACACCGGCGTGTTCGCCGGTGTCATCCACCAGCACTACGGTCCGCGCATCGGCTCGGCGACCATCGGCGCCGAGACGGAAGGCCATGCCTACCTGGGTGTGTCGAACAGCGTGCTGTCCGGGCGGATCGCCTATTCGTTCGGGTTCAAGGGCCCGGCGATCTCGGTCGACACCGCATGCTCGTCCTCGCTGGTGGCCCTGCATCTGGCCTGCCAGGCCCTGCGTCAGGGCGACGCCACGCTCGCGCTGGCCGGTGGCGTCACCGTGATGTCGGATCCCTCCCTGCTGATCGCGTTCGCGCGGCAGCGGGCCCTGTCCCCGGACGCCCGCTGCAAGGCGTTCGCGGCCGCGGCGGACGGAACCGGGTTCTCCGAGGGGCTCGGCGTGCTGGTGCTGGAGCGGCTGTCGGACGCGCGGCGGCTCGGCCACCCCGTGCTGGCGGTGGTGCGCGGCAGCGCGGTCAACCAGGACGGCGCGAGCAACGGCCTGACCGCGCCGAACGGTCCGTCCCAGGAGCGCGTCATCGCGCAGGCGTTGGCCAACGCGGGGCTCGAGCCCACCGACATCGACGCTGTCGAGGCGCACGGGACCGGCACGATGCTCGGTGATCCGATCGAGGCACGGGCGCTGATCAGCGTCTACGGCGCGCGGCGCGCGGGTGCGCCACTGCGGCTGGGCTCGCTCAAGTCGAACGTCGGCCACACCTCGGCGGCGGCGGGCGTCGGCGGCGTGATCAAGATGGTGCAGGCGCTGCGCCACGAGGTGCTGCCGAAGACCCTGCACGTGGACGCGCCGACGCCGCATGTGGATTGGTCGGCGGGCACGGTGCGGCTGTTGCGGGACAACGAGCCGTGGCCTGCGGGGGAGCGGACCCGGCGGGCGGGGGTGTCCTCGTTCGGGGCCAGCGGCACCAACGCGCACCTGATCCTCGAGGAGGCGCCCGCCGAGCCGGTCGTCGACGACACCGAGCCACTCGCGACACCCACCGAGACGGAGATCGTTCCGCTGGTGCTGTCGGCCAAGTCTCCCGACGCCCTGCGCGCCCAGGCGGATCGCCTGCGGCAGTGGCTGATCAACGATCCCGACCGGGACGTCCGCGACGTCGCGCACGCGCTGACGACCTCGCGGGCGCTGCTGGAGTGGCGGGGCGCGGTCGTCGGCCGCGACCGCGACGACGTGCTGGCCGGGCTGGCCGAGCTGGCGGCTGGCGCGCCCGGCGTGCTCGAGGCGAAGGCCGCCCCGGAGCGCACCGCCTTCCTGTGCACCGGTCAGGGCGCGCAGCGAATCGGTATGGGCGCGGAGCTGTATCGGGCGTTCCCGGTGTTCGCGGCGGCGCTCGACGAGCTCTGCGCGGCATTCGATCCGCTGCTCGGGCGGTCGTTGCGCGAGGTGATGTTCACCGACACCGACGGCGTGCTCGACCGGACCGAATTCACCCAGCCCGCGCTGTTCGCCTTCGAGGTCGCGATGTATCGGCTGGTCGAATCCTTCGGTGTGACACCAGATTTCCTGATCGGTCACTCGATCGGTGAGCTGGCGGCCGCGTTCGTCGCCGGGGTGTGGACGTTGCCGGACGCGTGCGCGCTGGTGGCGGCGCGGGGTCGGCTGATGGGCGCGTTGCCCGTGGGTGGGGCGATGCTCGCGGTAGCGGTCACCGCCGACCGGGCGGGCGAGATCGTCGCCGGTCTCGGTGACCGGGTGTCGATCGCGGCGGTGAACGGGCCGACGTCGTCGGTGTTGTCCGGGGAGGCCGACGCGATCGCGGAGATCGAGCGGCGGCTCGGCACCGACGGGGTGCGGACCAGCCGGTTGCGGGTCAGCCATGCCTTCCACTCGGCGCGCATGGAGCCGATGCTTGCCGAATTCCGCGCGGTGGCCGAGGGCGTCGCGTACGCGACGCCGCGGGTGCCGATCGTGTCGAACGAGTCCGGTGCGCTCGCCGACGCCGCGGTGACCGATCCGGAGTACTGGGTGCGGCAGGTGCGCGGCTGCGTGCGGTTCGCGCCGGGCGTGGACGCGCTGGTCGCGGCGGGCGCGCGGCGCTTCGTGGAGCTGGGCCCGGACGCGGTGCTCACGGCGATGACCCGGGAGTGCCTGGCCGAGGTTCCCGAGGTCGAGTCGGTCGCGACCGCGGCGGCGACATCGCGTCGGTCCGCCGACGAGGTGGCGCAGTTCGTCACGGCGCTGGCGCGATTGCAGGTCGCGGGTGTGCCGGTGACGTGGGCTCCGCTGTTCGCGGGCCGGCCGGTGCCACGGATGTCGTTGCCCACCTACGCCTTCCAGCGTCGGCGCTACTGGCTACAGCCGGACCAGGGCGCTGCGGCGGGCGCGTCGGATCATCCGATCCTGACCGGTGTGGTCGGGGTGGCGGGTACCGACGAGTGGCTGCTCACCGGCAGGCTCTCGCTGCGCACCCATCCGTGGATCGCCGATCATATGACCTACGGCGTGGTCGTCGTGCCGAGCGCGACCCTGATCGAGTTCCTGCTCGCCGCCGGGGCGCGGATCGGTTGCGAGGTCGTCGACGAACTCACCTTGCAGGCACCGATCCTGCCGACCGACGACACCGAGATCGAGCTGCAGGTCCTGGTGCAGGCCGCCGACGACTCGGGGCGCCGCCCGTTCGAGTTCTACTTCCGCACCTCGCCGGAGTCGGACTGGGTGCACAACGCCACCGGCGTGCTGGCCGCCCGCTGGGACGGCGACTCGGCCTTGGCGCAGCGCCTGCGCGACGAGGACTGGCCGCCCGCCGACGCCGACATCGTGGACAGCGCGGGACTTCCGGCGCGGATCTCCCGGGACGCCGGGCTCGAGTACGGTCCCGCCTTCCTCGGTGTGCGCGCCGCGTGGCAGCGTGACGACACGGTCTTCTCCGAGATCGCACTGAACCTCGACGCGGCACCCGAGGCGGGCCGCCACGACCTGCATCCGGCCCTGCTGGACATGGTCATGCACGCCGGGTTCTCCCGATTGCTCTGGGACGAGGGGAATCCCGATCCCGACACCGGCCGATTGCTGTTCCGGTGGGGCGGCGCGCGATTCCACAAGTCGGGGCCCTGGCCCGCGGCGGTGACCTCGCTGCGCGTCATCGCGGTCGCGTCCGGGCCGGAGACCATCTCCGTCGCGGCGATCGATCCCGAAGGCGCACCGATCGTCTCGGTCGACGCGGTGGTGATGCGTCCCTACGACGTCAAGGAATTCCGGAGCACGGTCGCCGGTGCCGAAGCCGAGCTGTACCAGGTGCGATGGGAGCAGGCGGACAGCGCGGGCCCGGCGCCCGTGCCCGCGATGGTCACGCTCGCGGGCACCGCTGTCCCGGGGCTCGACGCGGCCGCCTCGATCGCGGATCTCGCTGCGGCTGAACCTGTTCCGGCTGTCGTGGTGTGGCGGGCTCTCGGGGCACAGGTCTCCGACGACCCGGCAGCGGTGCGGGCGAGCGTCCGCGACACCTTGGCGACGCTGCGACGCTGGCTCGCCGAGGACCGGCTGTCCGACACCCGGCTGGTCGTCGTGACGACCGGCGGCGCGGGACTGACCGGTGAGACACCCGACCTCGCCGCGGCCGCGCTGTGGGGCCTGCTGCGGAGTGCGCAGTCGGAGAACCCGGACCGCTTCGTCCTGGTCGACGAGGACCCGGCCACCCCTGTCGACGCGGACCGGATCGCGGCCGTGGTGCGCTCCGGCGAACCGCAGGTCGCGGTGCGTGGTGGTCGGCTGCTGACACCGCGACTGGTGCGCGCGGCCACCACGGACGCGGCACCGGTGTCCTTCGGCGACGGGACCGTGTTGATCACCGGCGGGACCGGGGGGCTGGGCGCCCTGTTCGCCCGCCACCTCGTCACCGCGCACGGTGTCGGTGACCTGGTGCTGACCTCCCGTCGCGGCCCCGCGGCCGCGGGTGCCGCCGCCCTGGTGGCCGAGCTGGCGCGCCTGGGCGCCCAGACGCGGATCGTCGCCTGCGATGTGACCGATCGGGACGCGGTGCGCGACCTGCTCGACAGCATCGGCACCGGGCTGACCGGTGTGGTGCACACCGCGGGCGTGCTCGCGGACGGCACGGTGGCGACGCTGACCGACGACCAGGTGGACCGGGTACTGGCCCCCAAGGTCGACGGCGCCTGGCATCTGCACGAGCTGACCCGGGACCGGACTCTGGCGGCGTTCGTGCTGTTCTCCTCGATCGCGACGGTGCTCGGCTCGGCCGGGCAGGGCAACTACGCCGCCGCGAACGGCGTCCTCGACGCCCTGGCACAGCGGCGACGGACCGCGGGTCTGGCCGCCACGTCACTGGCGTGGGGGCCGTGGAACCAGGGCAGCGGGATGACCGGTGGTCTGGACGAGGCCGCCCTCGCGCGGTGGGATCGGCTGGGCCTGAGCCCGCTCGCCGACGTCGACGGCGTGCGTCTGTTCGACGAGGCGCTCGCGCACACCGAGGCGCGGCCGGCACCGATCCGGTTCGACGCCGCGGCATTGCGCCGCGAGACCGACCCCGCCGCCGTGCCCGCCGTCCTGCGCGGCTACGTGCGACGCTCGACCCGCCCGGCGCACGCGGCGGCAGCGCCGGTCGGCGCCCTGGCTGCCCAGCTGGCCGAGGTCCCCGAGGCGCGTCGCGGCGAACTGATCCTCGATGTCGTGCTGACCCAGGCCGCCGCGGTACTCGGCCACGAGTCGGGCGGCGATATCCGGCCGGACCAGCGCTTCGACGAGATCGGCTTCGACTCCCTCGGCGGCGTGGAGTTCCGCAACCGGCTCGGCAAGGCCACCGGCCTGCAACTGCCGTCGACCCTGGTGTTCGACCACCCGACCCCGACGGCGGTGGCCGAGCTGGTGCGGTCTCGCGTCACCCCGGCGACCGGCGGTCCCACCGCCAAGACCGTGCGCCGGGTACGGGCCGACGAGCCGATCGCGATCGTCGGCATGGCCTGCCGCTTCCCCGGCGGTGTCGAATCACCGCAGCAGCTCTGGGATCTCGTCGCGTCCGGCATCGACGCCACCGGCGAATTCCCCGCCGATCGCAGCTGGGATCTGCCGCGCCTGCTCGACGCCGACCCCGACAAGCCCGGGACCGTCTATACCAATCGCGGCGGATTCCTTTACGACGCGGGCGATTTCGATCCCGGCTTCTTCGGGATCAGCCCGCGCGAGGCGTCCGCGATGGACCCGCAGCAGCGACTGCTGCTCGAGGTCTCCTGGGAGGCGCTCGAGGACGCGGGAATCGACCCGATCTCCCTGCGCGGCAGCGATACCGGCGTGTTCGCCGGCGCGGGAGCCTCGGGCTACGTCGACCGGGTGGTCGGCGAGCTGGAGGGCTACCGGCTCACCGGCACCACCAGCAGTGTGATCTCCGGGCGCGTGGCCTACGTCCTCGGACTCGAAGGGCCCGCGGTCACCGTGGACACCGCGTGCTCGTCGTCGCTGGTCTCCCTGCATCTGGCCTGCCAGGCGCTGCGCCAGGGCGAGAGCTCGCTGGCGCTGGCCAGCGGCGTGACCGTCGCGGCGACCCCCTACCTCTACGTCGATTTCGCCCGGCAACGCGGCCTCTCGCCGGACGGGCGGTGCAAGGCGTTCTCCGACGCGGCCGACGGCGTCGCGTTCTCCGAAGGCGTCGGCGTGCTGGTGCTGGAACGGCTCTCCGACGCCCGGCGCCTCGGCCACGATGTCCTCGCCCTGGTGCGCGGCACGGCCGTCAACCAGGACGGCGCCAGCAACGGGCTGACCGCGCCGAACGGCCCCTCCCAGGAGCGGGTGATCGCCCAAGCGCTGGCCAGTGCCGGACTCACCCCCGCCGACGTGGACGCGGTGGAAGCGCACGGCACCGGCACCCCGCTGGGCGACCCGATCGAGGCCAACGCGCTGATCGCCGCCTACGGCCAGGACCGCGGCGAGCGCGAACCGCTGCGCATCGGCTCCATCAAATCGAATATCGGGCACACGGTCGCGGCGGCCGGTGTCGGCGGCGTGATCAAGATGGTGCAGGCGCTGCGGCACGAAACGCTGCCCGCCACCCTGCACGCGGACGTGCCCTCTCCGCATGTGGATTGGTCGGCAGGGTCGGTGCGCCTGCTGACCGCGCCGGAACCGTGGCGTGCGGGCGGGCCGGTGCGCCGGGCCGGTGTGTCGTCGTTCGGTGTCAGCGGGACCAACGCCCACGCCATCCTCGAGGAAGCACCCGCCACCCGGTCGAGCGTCGCCGCGCGCGCCGCCGACGGTCCGCGCACGGTGCCGCTGCTGGTGTCGGCCAAGAGCCGGACCGCGCTGGCGGCCCAGGCGGCGCGCCTGCGGACCTGGCTGCTCGAGCATCCCGACACCGATCCGGTCGACGTCGCGTACTCGCTCGCGACGGGCCGCGCGCAGCACGAGTACCGCGCGGCGGTCCTCGGCCGTGACCGCGACGACCTGCTGGACCGCCTGGGCAAGCTGGCCGCCGGTACCGCCGCGACCGGCGTGCTGTCCGGCACGGTCGGCGCCGGGAAGACCGCGTTCCTGTTCACCGGTCAGGGCGCGCAGCGGGTCGGCATGGGCGCGGGTCTGGCCGAGGCGTTCCCGGTCTTCGCGACCGCCCTCGACGAGGTGTGCGCCCGTTTCGACCCGCTGCTGGGGTGCTCGCTGAAGCAGGCGATGTTCACCGGAGGCCTGGTCGACGATCAGGGCGTCGCCGCGGCGAGCGGGGTCCTGGACCGGACCCGGCTGACCCAGCCCGCGCTGTTCGCCTTCGAAGTGGCGCTGTACCGGCTGGTGGCGTCGTTCGGGCTCGTCCCGGACCTGGTGATCGGACACTCGATCGGGGAATTGGCCGCGGCGCACGTCGCGGGGGTGTGGTCGCTCGACGACGCCTGCGCGCTCGTCGCGGCCCGCGGCGCGCTGATGGACGCGCTGCCCGAGGGCGGGGCGATGCTGGCCGTCGCCGCGACCGAAGCCGAAGTCGCCACGGCCATCGCGGAATTCGGTGATCGGGTGTCGATCGCCGCGGTCAACGGGCCTGCCGCCGTGGTGATCTCCGGCGACGAAGACGTCGTCGACACCCTCGATCGGCGGTTCACCGAGCAGGGGCGCAAGACCAGCGGGCTGCGGGTCTCGCACGCGTTCCATTCGGCGCGGATGGAGCCGATGCTGGCCGAATTCGTGACGGTCGCGGCGGGTGTCACCTACCACTCGCCGCGGATTCCGCTGGTGTCCAACGTCTCCGGCGCGCTCGCCGGCGATGAGATCCTGGCTCCCGCGTACTGGGCCGCGCAGGTGCGCGGCGCGGTGCGGTTCGCGCCGGGCGTCGAGACCCTGGTGACCTCGGGGGTGCGCCGATTCCTCGAGATCGGCCCCGACGCCGTCCTCGCGGCGATGACCCGCCAGAGCCTGCCCGCCGAGCTCGAGCAGCGCGCGGTGGTGGCCGCGGCGGCCCGGCGCGAGCACGACGAGGTCGAGCAGTTCCTGACCATGCTCGCCCAGGCCCACACCGCCGGCGCGAAGGTGGAGTGGAACGCACTGTTCACCGCGGGCCACGCAGCCCGAGTCACCCTGCCCACCTATGCCTTCGAGCATCGGCGGTTCTGGCTCGACCCAGCGCCGGGCGATTCCGGCACGGGGTCGGCGGACCACCCGCTGCTCACCGACGTGGTGCGGGTGGCCGATCGCGACGAGTGGCTGTTCACCGGCCGCTTGTCGCTGCGCACCCATCCCTGGATCGCCGACCACATGACCTACGGCGTCGTGCTCGTGCCGAGTGCCGCGCTCATGGAGATGCTGCTGGTCGCCGGGGCTCGCATCGGGTGCGGCGCGGTCGAGGAACTGACCCTCGAGGCGCCGATCCTGCCGCCGCCAGAGGGCGCCGTGGAGCTCCAGGTCCTGGTGCGGGAACCGGATTCGGCGGGCCGCCGGTCGTTCACCTTCCACTACCGCCTCGCCGACGCGGCCGACACCGCATGGACGCGCAATGCCAGCGGCGTGCTGAGCGGTCATCAGCTCACCGACATCGGGCTGATGGCGATGCTGCGCGCCGAACCGTGGCCGCCGGTCGGGGCCACACCGGTCGATCCCGCCTGGATTCCGGCCCAGGTGGGCCGGGTGGCCGGCCTGGAATACGGGCCGTCGTTCTACGGGATCGACGGCGCGTGGCGCACCGGGGACACCATCTTCTCCGAGGTCACCCTGAGCCCGGAGGTCCCGGTCGACCGGTTCCGGCTGCATCCGGCACTGTTCGACATGGTGATGCACGCCGGACTGGTCTGCCTGATCTGGTCCGCGGAAGCGAACAACCCCGCCGAGGGCAAACTGCTGTTCCGCTGGGGCGCGACCCGCTTCCACACCACCGCGACGGTGACGTCGCTGCGGGTGATGGCCATCCAGCGCGACAGCGAGACCATCACCGTCGTCGCCGTCGACCAGGACGGCAACCCGGTCGTCTCCATCGACGAAGTGGTCATGCGTTCCTACGACGTCCAGCAGTTCCGCGCCAACCTGGCCGGTGGCCGGGCAGGCCGATACGGAGTGCGCTGGACCGCGGCCGCGACGCCGGACGGCCTCGCACCGCCCGGCAGCGCCGCCGTGCTCGGTGTCGCACCGATCCTCGGTGTCGACGAGCGCTACCCGGATCTGGCGGCACTCGCCGCGGCGGCAGCGGTGCCCGACCTCGTCGTCTGGTCCGAAGCGGCGGCGGCGCCGCAGGACGCGCTGACGGGGGACCGGGTACGGGCCGCGCTGGACACGGTGCGCGGCTGGCTGGCGGACGACCGGTTCGCCCGATCACGGCTGGTGGTCGTCACCCGGCGGGCGGCCGGGCTGCCCGAGGAGACGCCCGAGATCGCGGCGGCCGCGGTCACGGGCCTGATCCGCAGCGCGCAGACCGAGTACCCGGGGCGGATCGTCCTGGTCGACGCCGACGCGGCACCGGTCTCGGCCGACGCGATCCTGGCCGCGGTCGCGACCGGCGAACCGCAGATCGCGGTGCGCGGCGATCGCGTCCTGGCGCCGCGACTGGAACCGGTGACCGCACCGGCCACCGCGCCGGTCTCCTTCGGTCCGGGCACCGTGCTGATCACCGGCGGCACCGGAGGATTGGGTGCGTTGCTGGCCCGGCACCTGGTCACCGAACACGGTGTGCGGCGGCTGCTGCTGGTGTCGCGGCGCGGTGAAAATGCCGAGGGCGCGGCAGAACTCGCGCGGACACTGGCCGGGCTGGGCGCCGAGGTGCGCATCGCCGCGTGCGATGTCACCGACCGCGACGCGCTGGCGAAGCTGCTCCACGACCTGCCCGCCGAGCATCCGCTCACCGGCGTCGTCCACACCGCGGGCCTGTTGGCGGACAGCACGTTCCACGCCCTGACCGCCGATCAGGTCGATCGGGTGTTCGCGCCGAAGGCCGACGCGGCCTGGCACCTGCACGAACTCACCCGGGACCTGGAGCTGTCCGCGTTCGTCCTGTTCTCCTCGATCGCCGGCGTGCTCGGCTCGGCGGGGCAGGCCAACTACGCCGCGGCGAACAGCTTCCTGGACGCTCTCGCCATCCGGCGCCGGGCCGAGGGGCTGCCCGCGCTGTCGCTGGCGTGGGGGCCGTGGCAGCCGGACCTCGGCATGACCGGCACCCTGGACCGGCTCGCCCTGAGCCGGATGGAACGCCTCGGCCTGGCCCCGCTGGACCGCGCCGACGGCCTGCGCCTGTTCGACGAGGCGCTGACCACCGCCGAACCGGTGCAGGCCCTGGTCCACCTGGACACCGACAAGCTCCGCATCGAAGCGCACACCGGCCCGGTGCCCGGCGCCCTGCGCGGCTTCGTCCGCACCAGGGACCGCGCCGCAGCGACCACGAGCACCGAACCCACGCTCGGGGAGCGCCTGCACGGGGTGGCGGAGGCCAAGCGCCGCGGACTCGTCCTGGATCTGGTGCGCGAGACCGTCGCCGCCGTGCTCGGCTACGCCTCGGCCGACGAGATCGCCCCCGATCGCGGGTTCGACGAACTCGGATTCGACTCGCTCGGCGCCGTCGAGTTCCGCAACCGGCTGGCGAACCTGACGGGTCTGTCGCTGCCGTCGACCCTGGCGTTCGACTACCCGACCGCCGCAGACCTCGCCGACTACCTGCTGTCTCGGACCACGGTGACCGCACCGGCCGCGCCAACGGCGGCGCCCGACGACATCGCCCGGCTCGAGTCGCTGCTCGACCGGATCCTGGCTACCGCGGGCGACGACGACGAGACCGTCGCCGGTCTGCGCGGTGTCAACAACCGCCTGCGCACCTACCTGTCCGGCCGCTGGCCGGACACCGAGTACGACGATCTCGACCTGCCGTCCGGCAGTGAGCTCTTGGATTTGATCGACGAGGAGTTTGGCCCAGCATGAGCAACCCCGGCACCAGCAACGAGGAACGACTCAGCCGGTATCTGCGCAAGCTCACCGGAGACCTCCGCGCCGCCAAGAAGCACATCGACCAGCTCGAGGAACGGGCCGCCGAACCGATCGCGATCGTGGGCATGAGCTGCCGGTATCCCGGCGGTGTCGAGACCCCGGACCAGCTGTGGGACCTCGTCGCGACCGGCACCGACGCGGTCGGCCCGTTCCCGGCCGATCGCGGCTGGGACCTCGAGCGCCTGTTCGACCCCGACCCCGACGCGGCGGGCAGCATCTACACCCGCGAGGGCGGGTTCCTGGACGCGGCGGGCGACTTCGACGCCGCCTTCTTCGGGATCGGCCCGCGCGCGGCCGAAGCGATGGACCCGCAGCAGCGGCTGTTCCTCGAAGCCGCGTGGGAGGCGCTCGAGGACGCGGGCATCGACCCGGTGTCGTTGCGCGGCAGCGACACCGGCGTGTTCGCCGGTGTGATCCATCAGGACTACGGTCCGCGCGTGGGTTCGCCCGGCCTGACGGCCGAGGCGGAAGGTCATGCCTATCCCGGTGTTTCGGCCAGCGTGCTGTCCGGGCGGGTGTCGTTCACCTTCGGCCTCAAGGGTCCGGCGCTGTCGGTGGACACCGCCTGCTCGTCCTCACTGGTCGCCCTGCACCTCGCGTGCCAGGCGCTGCGGCAGGGCGATACATCGCTCGCGCTGGTCGGTGGCGTGACCGTGATGTCGGATCCCACCCTGCTCATCGCCTTCGGCCGCCAGCGGGCGCTGTCACCGGACGCGCGCTGCAAGGCGTTCGCGGCCGGGGCGAACGGCACCGGGTTCTCCGAGGGCCTGGGCATGCTCGTGGTCGAGCGGCTCTCCGACGCCCGCCGCCACGGCCACCCGATCCTCGCGGTCGTGCGCGGTACGGCGGTCAATCAGGACGGCGCCAGCAGCAGGCTGACCGCGCCGAACGGTCCCTCGCAGGAGATGGTGATCGCCCAGGCCCTGGCCAACGCCGGGCTGACGCCCGCCGACATCGACGCCGTCGAAGCGCACGGCACCGGCACCACCCTCGGCGACCCGATCGAGGCGCAGGCCCTGATCGCCGCCTACGGCCGCGATCGCACCGGCGAACCGTTGCGCATCGGTTCGCTCAAGTCGAACATCGGCCACACCTCCGCCGCGGCGGGCGTCGGCGGCGTGATCAAGATGGTGCAGGCGATGCGGCACGAGATGCTGCCCCCGACACTGCATGTCGACGCGCCCACCCCGCAGGTGGAATGGTCGCCCGCGACGGTCCGGCTGCTCACCGAGGCGGAGCCGTGGCCCGCCGGCGAGCGGGTGCGGCGTGCGGGTGTGTCCTCGTTCGGCGCCAGCGGCACCAACACCCACGTCATCCTGGAAGAGGCGCCCGCTCCGGTCGAGATCGCCGTCGAGCCGTCGGACGAGGACCCGCCGCCCGCCGTGGCGCTCGGTGTCACCCCGCTGCTGCTGTCCGCGAAATCCGCTCCGGCCCTGCGTGATCAGGCCGCCAAGCTGCTGCGATGGGTAACCGAGCAGCCCGCACTGCGGGTCGACGATCTCGGATACTCGCTGTCGACCACGCGTGCCCGGCTGGAGTGGCGCGGTGCGTTCGTGGCCGCCGACCGGGACGGGATGCTCGCCGGACTGACCGCCCTGGCGGAGTCCTCGCCCGCGCCCGGGGTGGCCACGGGCCAGGCGGTGCTGCGCAAGACCGCGTTCCTGTGCACCGGCCAGGGCGCGCAGCAGGACGGGATGGGACGTGCGCTGTATGCGGCGTTCCCGGTGTTCGCGGCCGCGCTGGACGAGGTGTGCGCGCAGTTCGATCCGCTGCTGGGAGTCTCGCTGCGGCAGCTGATGTTCGACGGCGCCGACGGCTCGCTGCATCGCACCGAGTACACCCAGCCCGCCCTGTTCGCCTACGAAGTCGCGCAGTACCGCCTGTGGGAATCCGTCGGGGTGACACCGGATGTGCTGCTCGGTCATTCGATCGGTGAGCTGACCGCCGCGTACCTGGCCGGCGTGTGGTCGCTGCCGGACGCGTGCCGGGTGGTGGCGGCGCGTGGCCGTCTCATGGGGCGGCTGCCGGAAGGCGGCGCCATGCTGGCCGTCGCGACGAGCGAGGCCGAGGTCGCCGAGGCGTTGACCGCCTCTGTGGACACGGTGTCCGTCGCGGCGGTGAATTCGCCGACCGCCGTGGTGGTTTCCGGTGACGAAGACGCGGTGACCGCGCTCGAGCGGCTGTTCGCCGAGCGCGGCCGCAAGACCTCGCGGCTGACGGTGTCGCACGCGTTCCACTCGGCTCGGATGGACCCGATGCTGGCCGAATTCGAGTCCGTCGCCCGGGGCGTGACCTATCGGCGTCCGCAGGTTCCCCTGGTCTCGAACCTGTCCGGCGAGCTCGCCGGTGACGAGGTGCTCGAGCCCGCCTACTGGGTCCGGCAGGTGCGCGAGGCCGTGCGGTTCGCCCGCGGCGTGGACACGCTCGTGGCCTCGGGCGTGCGCCGGTTCGTGGAGATCGGCCCGGACGCGGTGCTGTCCGCGATGACCCGGCAGTGCCTGCCGGACGAGATCGAGGCGCGGTCACTGGTGGTCGCGGGCGCGCGGCGCGGACAGGCCGAGGTCGAACAGTTCGTGCGCTGCGCGGTGAGTGTCGACACGGTCGGCGTCGACGTCGACTGGGCGGCGTTCTTCGCCGCGCGGCCGGTCGCGCGGGTCTCGTTGCCCACCTATGCCTTCCAGCGCCGTCGCTACTGGCTCGAGACCTCGGCCGGTGCCGCCGACGTCGCGTGGGCCGGGCTGGGTGCCGTGCGCCATCCGCTGCTGGGCGCGGTGGTGTCGGAACCGGAATCCGGCGGTGTCCTGCTGACCGGGCGGTTGTCGGTCGCGACCCAGCCGTGGCTGGCCGACCACGTGGTCGCCGGCTCGGTCCTGCTGCCGGGTACCGGATTCGTGGAGCTGGCGCTGCGCGCCGGTGCCGAGGCCGGATATCCGGTGGTCGAGGAACTGACCTTGCAGGCCCCGCTGCTGCTGCCCGCCGCGGGTGGGGTGCAGGTCCAGGTGGTGGTCGGCGGGGCCGACGACGACGCCCCGCACCGGTCGGTCTCGATCTACTCGCGTGGCGAGCACGACCGCGACGGACAGTGGCTGCTGCACGCGCGCGGTCTGCTCGCCGGGGAGCCCGCGGCGAGCCTGACCGCCGCGCCGACCTGGCCACCCGCCGCGACCGAGATCGACGTCGAGTCCGCGTACGCCGCGCTGCTGGTGCGGGGATACGAGTACGGTCCGGCCTTCCAGGGCGTGCGCGCGCTGTGGCGCCACGGTGCCGAGGTCTTCGCCGAGGTCGCCGTCGACGCCGAGACCGGCGCCCGCGCGGAAGGATTCGGTATCCATCCCGCGCTGCTGGACGCGGCTATGCAGGCCGGTCTGCTCGCCGGGGTAATGGACAGCGCTGCCGATGCGGCACGGTCGCCGTTCGCGATCCCCGCCGGACAGGTGGTGCTGCCCTTCTCGTGGGAGTCGGTCTCGCTGCACGCGGCCGGCGCGTCCGTGCTGCGCGTGCGGCTGGCCTCGACGGGATCATCGGTGGCCTTCACCGCGACCGACGAGCAGGGCCTGCCCGTGCTGTCGGGAACGCTGACCACCCGGCGGACGCCGCTCGACGAGCTGACCGCCGGCGTGGGCAAACCCGCCGCGCCGCTGCTGGAACTGACCTGGTCACCGGTCACGGCCGAACCCGCCACGACACCCGCGACCATCGGCCGATGGGAGCGGCTCGACGCGGCGTCGCCGGTCCCGCCGGTGGTCGTCGTCGACGCCGGAGCCGGCGGGACCGGGAGCACCGGCGCGGACACGGTGGCGACCACCCACACCGAACTCGCCCGGATCCTCACCGTGATCCAGCAGTGGCCGGCACAGGACCGTTTCGCCACGAGCACCCTGCTGATCGTCACGCGCGGCGCGATCGCGCTTCCCGGCGAAGACCTCCTCGACCTCCCCGGTGCCGCTGTATGGGGCCTGGTGCGCTCCGCGCAGTCGGAGGATCCCGGCCGGATCGTGCTGGTCGACGCGGACACCGTCGTCGACGAGCATCTCGCGGCCACCGTCCTGGCCGTGGGCGAACCCCAGGTCGTCGTCCGGGCGGGCGTCACCCACACCGCCCGACTCACCCGGCGCACCGGCGTGAACACTACGAGTACCGCCGCTACCACCGCCTTCGGCGAGGGAACGGTGCTGATCACCGGTGGCACCGGTGGTGTCGGTGGCGTGATCGCGCGCCACCTCGTGGCCGAGCACGGGGTGCGGTCGCTGCTGCTGGTCAGCCGTCGGGGTCCGCGGGCGGACGGCGCGGCGGCGCTGTGTGCCGAGCTGGCCGAGTCCGGCGTCCAGGTGCGGGTGGTGGCATGTGATGTCACCGATGCCGCCGCCGTGGCCGCGCTGCCGGGTGAGGTGCCCGAGCAGTGGCCGTTGACCGGGGTGATCCATGCCGCCGGTGTCCTCGACGACGGGGTCATCGCCTCGTTGACCGGCGAGCGGATCGACACCGTTCTGGCGCCGAAGGCGGATGCCGCCTGGTATCTGCACGAGGCGACCGCGGACCTGGACCTGTCCGCGTTCGTGGTGTTCTCCTCGGCCTCGGGCACCGTCGGCGGACCCGGGCAGGGCAACTACGCCGCCGCCAATACCTTCCTCGACGCGCTGGTGGCGCATCGCCGGGCCGCCGGGCTGGCGGGGCAGTCGTTGGCGTGGGGGCTGTGGGCCCGCTCGAGCGGGATGTCCGGGCAACTCGGTGACACCGACGTGGCCAGGATGAGCCGCAGCGGATTCACCGCCATGCCGGACGCGCAGGCGCTGGCCGGATGGGACGCGGCCATCGCCCACGGCGCACCGCATGCGGTGATCGCCGTCCTCGACACCGCCGCGATCCGGGCCCAGGCCGAGGCCGGGCTGTTGCCCCCGCTCCTGCGCGACCTGGCGCCCGCGCCGCGCCGCGCCGCCACCTCGACAATGGTGTCGGACTTGCGGATTCGGTTGGCCGGGGCGGACATCGACCGGCAACGACAGCTGGTGCTCGACACCGTGCGCACGCACATCGCGGCCGTGCTCGGTCACGACAGCGTGGCCGCGATCGATCCCGGCCGGGCCTTCCAGGATCTCGGGTTCGATTCGCTGAGCGCGGTCGAGCTGCGCAACCGGCTCAAGACCGTCACCGGTCTCGCCCTGCCCGCCACGGTCGTCTTCGATTACCCGACACCGCAGGCGCTGGCCGAGCACCTGGCCGAGGAATTCCTGGGCACGGCCACCGAGATCGCGGTCGTCGCGGACCGGGCCGTCGACGGCGATCCGATCGCGATCGTGGGTATGGCCTGCCGCTACCCGGGCGGCGTCAGCACGCCCGAGCAGCTGTGGCGACTGGTCGCCGACGGCGTCGACGCGGTCACGGAGTTCCCGGTGAATCGCGGGTGGGACACCGCGCGGATCTACGACCCCACCGGTGAGACGCCCAACACCACCTACACCCGCGAGGGCGGATTCCTGCACGGCGCGGGCGAATTCGACCCCGCCTTCTTCGGCATCAGCCCCAACGAGGCCGCGGCGATGGACCCGCAGCAGTTCCTGCTGCTGGAGAGCTCGTGGGAGGCCTTCGAGCGGGCCGGGGTGGATCCGGCGGTACTGCGCGGCAGCGCGACCGGCGTCTTCACCGGCATGATGTATCACGACTATCCGGTCAACGCGAACTCCGGTTCCCTCGCCTCCGGCCGGGTGTCGTATGTGTTCGGCCTGGAAGGGCCGTCGGTCACCGTCGACACCGCGTGCTCGTCGTCGCTGGTCGCGCTGCACCTGGCGGCGCAGTCGCTGCGCTCGGGGGAGTGCGATCTCGCGCTCGCCGGTGGTGTCGCGGTGATGGCCACGCCGGAGACGTTCGTGGAGTTCAGCCGTCAGCGGGGGCTGGCGCCGGACGGGCGGAGCAAGTCCTTCGCCGATGCCGCCGACGGTGTCGCCTGGTCCGAGGGTGTCGGGGTCCTCGTGCTGGAGCGGCTGTCGGACGCGCGCCGCAACGGTCATCCGGTGCTGGCGGTGGTCGCCGGGTCGGCGGTGAACCAGGACGGCGCGTCGAACGGTCTGACCGCGCCGAACGGTCCGTCGCAACGGCGGGTGATCCGGCAGGCGCTGGCCAATGCCGGGGTCTCGCCGGTCGAGGTCGATGTGGTCGAAGCGCACGGCACCGGGACGACGCTGGGTGATCCGATCGAGGCGCAGGCCCTGCTGGCCACCTATGGCCGGGACCGCCCCGAGGATCGTCCACTGTGGCTGGGCTCGCTGAAATCCAACATCGGGCACTCGCAGGCCGCCGCCGGTGTGGGTGGCGTGATCAAGATGGTCATGGCCATGCGGCACGGTGTGCTGCCCAGGACGCTGCACGTGGATCAGCCCAGCACCAAGGTGGACTGGTCCGCGGGAAACCTGCGACTGCTGACCGAGGCGGTCGAGTGGCCGCAGGTCGATCGGCCACGTCGCGCGGGCGTGTCCTCGTTCGGCATCAGTGGCACCAACGCGCACGTGATCGTGGAACAGGCTCCGGCGGTGGCGGATTCGGTGTCGCCCGGCGCTGCCGCGGGGCTGCTGCCGTGGGTGCTGTCGGCGCGCGGTGACGATGCCCTCGCCGCGCAGGCCGCGCGGCTGGGTGCACAGGTGGATGAATTCGGTTTCACTCCACAGGATGTCGGGTTCTCGCTGGTCGGCACGCGCGGTGTGTTCGAGCATCGCGCCGTGGTCCTGGCCGAGGGCGCGGCTGGTCTCCGGGCGGGAATCGCGGCGCTGGCAACCGGTTCGGCCGCCGCCGGTGTGGTGACCGGCCGGGCGGTGGCGGGCGCCACAGGTCTGGTGTTCTCCGGTCAGGGCGCGCAGTGGGCGGGCATGGCGGCCGAGCTGTGTGCCGCGTATCCGGTGTTCGCGCGGACTTTCGACGAGATCGTCACCGGCGTTAATCCGCTGCTGGAACAGTCGGTTTCGCTGGTGGACGCGCTCGCGGACGACGAGGCGGTCGACCGGACGGTGTTCGCGCAGGCGGGCCTGTTCGCCTTCGAGGTGGCCCTGTTCCGTCTGCTCGAATCCTGGGGCGTTCGCCCGGATGTGGTGGCCGGTCATTCGATCGGTGAGATCGCCGCCGCACACGTGGCGGGCGTGTTGTCCCTCGGCGACGCCTGCGCCCTGGTGGCGGCCCGCGGCCGGTTGATGCAGGCGCTGCCCACGGGCGGGGCGATGGTCGCGGTGGGTGCGCCGGAAGCCGAGGTGTCGCCCCTGCTGGGCGAGTCGGTATCCCTCGCCGCGGTCAACGCCCCCGGCGCGGTCGTGCTGTCCGGTCCAGGGGATGCCGTCGCGGCCGTGGCCGAGGTGTGTGCCGAGCGCGGGTGGCGTACCCATCGGCTGCGGGTCTCGCACGCCTTCCACTCGACGCTGATGGAGCCGATGCTCGCCGAATTCGCCGCGGTGGTCGGGGAATTGCGGTTCTCGCGGCCGAGCATCGAGCTCGTGTCGACCGTGACCGGACGCCGGGTCGAGGACGAGCTGTCGGACCCGGCCTACTGGGTCGAGCAGGTCCGGGCGACGGTGCGGTTCGCCGACGCGGTCGCCACCATGGCCGAGCTGGGGGTCACGCGGTTCGCCGAGGTGGGACCCGATGCCGTGCTCACCCCGATGGTCACCCAGATCGTCGACGACACCGCCGCGACGGTGGTGGCGCTGGCGCGCCGCGACCGCGCAGACGCGTCGTCGGTGCTGAACGGCGTCGCGGGTCTGTTCGTCTCCGGCGGGGTCGTGGACTGGGCCGGGGTGTTCGCCGGTACCGGTGCGCGCCGCGTCGACCTGCCCACCTACGCCTTCCAGCACGAGCGGTTCTGGCTCGATGCCAAGCAGGCGCTGGCGACATCGTGGCTGGGCGCCGAGCTGGGTGGGGTCACCTCCGTCGGTCTCGACACGGTGGATCATCCGCTGCTCGGCGCCGTGGTGGCACATCCGGAGTCGGGCGGAATCAGTTTCACCGGCCGCTGGTCCCCGGCGACCGTGCCGTGGCTGGCCGATCACAGCGTGCTCGGTGTCGTGCTGCTACCGGGCACCGGCTTCGTGGAGCTGGCCGGCTATGTCGGCGGACTGCTCGGCTGTCCGATGGTGGACGAACTCGTCCTGCACACCCCGTTGACGGTACCGGCCGACGGCAGTGTCGCGGTGCAGGTCGTCGTGGCCGCCGCCGATGACACCGGCCGCCGACGGCTCGGTGTGTACTCACGGCACAGCGTCGACGGTCCGTGGGCCCGCCACGCCGAAGGCGTGCTGGCACCGGCGGACACGACCGCCGATTTCGAGCTGACCGCCTGGCCCCCGGCCGGCGCGCGGCCGATCGACGTCGACCGCGCCTACGACGAATTGCTCGATGTCGGTTACGGATACGGCCCGTTCTTCCAGGGCTTGCAGGCCGCCTGGCAGCGTGGCGACGAGCTGTTCGCCGAAGTGTCGCTGTCCGATCCGCGCGATGCCGCGGGCTTCGGCATCCATCCCGCGCTCTTCGACTCGGCGCTGCACGCGGGGATCATCCACGGGCTGCGCGGCGGCGTCGAGGGCTTCCCGGCACTGCCGTTCACCTGGAACCAGGTCGTCGTGCACGCGGCGGGTGCCGCCGCGGTGCGCGTTCGCATCGTGCTGGACGGCACCAGGTATGCCCTGCAGATCGCCGACGACCAGGGACAGCCGGTGCTGTCGGTGGGCGCCTTGATCTCGCGCCCGGTCTCGGCCGAACGACTCGGTGCGGACCGGATCGCGGAATCGCTGTTCGCCGTCGACTGGGTGCCGTATGCCATGCCGACGGCGACGGTCGCACCGCAGCGCATCGCTGTGCTCGGTGCCTCGAGCACGGGCGAGGTACGCGGGTACCCGGATCTCCCGGCCCTGCTCGCCGATCTCGACGCGACGCAAGAGCCGGTGATCCCCGAGCTCGTGCTGCTCGTCGCGCCGGACCCCGAGGGCGCGGTGCCGGAGGCGGCTCGCGCGGCCCTGGCCGGTGTCCTCGACACCGTGCAGCGGTGGCTCGCCGATCCCCGCTGCGACGATGCGCGGTTGGTCGTGCTCACCACACACGCGGTCCATACCGACGAGGTGAACCCGGTGCAGGCGCCGGTGTGGGGGTTGCTGCGCGCCGCGCAGGCCGAACACCCCGGCCGCTTCCAGCTCCTCGACCTGGATGCCGATCCCGACCCCGTCCGGATCGCGGCGGCCGTCGCGGCCGGGGAGCCCGAGGCGGCACTGCGCGCGACGACGCTGCTCGTCCCGCGCCTGACCCGCCACACCGCCGGCACGATCACGCGGTCGCTCGATACCGGCACGGTCCTGATCACCGGTGGCACCGGCGGTTTGGGCGCGGTGTTCGCGCGGCACCTGGTCACCGCGCACGGTATTCGGCACCTGCTGCTGACCTCGCGGCGCGGTGCGACCGCGGCCGGTGCGGCCGAGTTGCGTTCCGAACTGGTCGAACTCGGCGCCGAGGTCACCATCGCCGCGTGCGATGTGGCCGACCGCGCCGCCCTGGCCGCCCTGCTCGACTCGGTGCCCGCCGAGCATCCGCTGGTCGGTGTGGTGCACGCGGCGGGCACCGCCGACAACGGGCTGATCGAGGCGCTCACTCCGGAGCGGATCGAGCGGGTGTTCCGGCCCAAGGCCGACGCCGCCTGGTATCTGCACGAACTCACCGCCGAGCGCGCGCTGTCGCTGTTCGTCCTGGTGTCCTCGGCCGGCGGCCTGGTCCTGCCCGCCGGGCAGGCGAACTACGCGGCGGCCAACGTCTTCCTCGACGCCCTCGCCGCGCACCGGCACCGGCTCGGCCTGCCCGCGATCGCGCTCGACTACGGCATGTGGGCACGCGCCACCGGGCTCGGCGCCGAACTGTCCGAGGCCGACTTCGACCGGATGCGCAGGCAGGGCTTCCCGCCGCTGACCGAGGCGGAGGGGCTGGCGCTGTTCGACGCGGCCATCGCCTCCGACACCGCCCAGCTGGTACCCCTGCGCGTCGATCCGGCCGTGCTGCGCACCAGGGGCGAACAGATCCCGGCGCTGTTGCGCGCGATCGCACCGGCCCCGGCACGTCGTCCCACCCGCACGGCGGCGGGCCAGGCGTTCCTGCGCAAGCTCGCCGGGCTCTCCGATGCCGATCGCGGCGGCGCCCTGCTCGACCTGGTCCGGTCGGTGGCCGCCGACATCCTCGGGCACGCCTCGGCCGAGGCCGTCGTCGCCGATCGGCCGTTCCAGCAGCTCGGCTTCGACTCGCTCGGCGCGGTGGAGTTCCGCAACAAGCTCAACGCGGCGACCGGTCTGCACCTGCCCGCCACGCTCATCTTCGACTACCCCACTCCGGGGATCGTCGCGGAGTTCCTCGATTCCCAGCTCACCGGCACGGGGGCGGCCGAGGAACGCGTGGTCGGCCGGGTCCGCGCCGACGACGAGCCGATCGCGGTGGTGGCCATGAGCTGCCGCTACCCGGGCGGCGTCGCCTCACCCGAGGACCTGTGGCAGCTGGTGACCGCCGGCGGCGACACCACCGGGGACATGCCGCTCGATCGCGGCTGGGACCTCGACGGCATCTACGACCCCGAACCCGGCAAGCCGGGCAAGACCTACACCCGCCGCGGCGGATTCCTCTACGACGCCGCGGAATTCGATGCGGACTTCTTCGGGATCAGCCCGAACGAGGCCACCGTCATGGACCCGCAGCAGCGGGTACTGCTCGAGGTCTCGTGGGAGGCGCTCGAGCGCGCCGGTCTGGATCCGGCGGTGCTGCGGGGCAGCGCGACCGGGGTGTTCACCGGCGTGATGTACCACGACTACGCGCAGGGCTCCGGTACCGGCAGCAGCGCCGCGGGCAGCCTGGTCTCGGGCCGGGTCTCCTACGTGTTCGGGCTGGAGGGGCCGTCGGTCACGGTGGACACGGCGTGCTCGTCGTCGCTGGTCGCGCTGCATCTGGCGGCGCAGTCGCTGCGGTCGGGAGAGTGTGAACTCGCCTTGGCCGGTGGTGTGGCCGTGATGGCGACCCCGGACATGTTCCTGGAGTTCGGCCGTCAGCGCGGGCTGTCACCGGACGGGCGATGCAAGTCGTTCGCCGACGACGCCGATGGTGTCGGCTGGTCCGAGGGCGCGGGCGTGCTCGTGCTGGAGCGGCTGTCCGACGCTCGCCGCAACGGCCATCAGGTGCTGGCGGTGCTCGCGGGTTCGGCGGTCAACCAGGACGGTGCGTCCAATGGGTTCACCGCGCCCAACGGTCCCTCGCAGCAGCGGGTGATCCGCCAGGCGCTCGCCAATGCGGGAGTCTCGGCCGTCGAGGTCGACGTCGTCGAAGCCCATGGCACCGGAACGACGTTGGGTGATCCGATCGAAGCGCAAGCCCTGTTGGCCACCTACGGCCAGGATCGCGCCGAGGATCGTCCGTTGTGGCTGGGCTCGCTGAAATCGAACATCGGTCATGCGCAGGCGGCGGCCGGTGTGGGTGGCGTGATCAAGATGATCATGGCGATGCGGCACGGGGTGCTGCCGCGCACTCTGCACGCGGATCAGCCCAGTACCAAGGTGGATTGGTCCGAAGGACATGTCCGCCTGCTGACCGAATCTGTCGAGTGGCCCGCGCTGGATCGGCCGCGGCGCGCGGGGGTGTCCTCGTTCGGCATCAGCGGCACGAACGCACACGTCATCGTGGAACAGGCGCCGCCGGTGGCGGATTCGACCACGCCGACCGACCGGCCCGACGGCCCGACGCCGTGGGTGCTGTCCGCGCGCAGCGGTGCGGCGCTGGCCGATCAGGCCGCTCGGCTCGTCGCCCGAATGGACGATCTCGACCCGATCGACGTCGGCTACTCGCTGGCCGTGACGCGCGGCGTCTTCGAGCATCGGGCCGTCGTGCTGGCCGGAGATCGCGCCGACCGGTCTGCGGAGCTGCGGGCCTTGGCCGACGGCACCGAGCCCACGCGGGTGGTGCGCGGCCGGGTGGTGTCGGGTTCGACAGGCTTCGTGTTCTCCGGGCAGGGTGCGCAGTGGGCGGGCATGGCCGACGGACTGCGCGGCTACCCGATCTTCGCCGAGCACTTCGACGGCATCGCCGCTCGACTGGAACAACTGCTGGGACAGCCTGATTCGCTGACTGTCGCCCTGGGTGACGAGGAGCTGAGCGGCCGGACGGTATTCACCCAGGCGGGCCTGTTCGCCTTCGAGGTGGCGTTGTTCCGGCTGCTGGAGTCGTGGGGTGTGCGGGCCGAGGTGGTGGCCGGTCATTCGATCGGTGAGATCGCGGCCGCGCACGTGGCCGGGGTGTTGTCGCTCGACGACGCGTGCGTGCTGGTCGCGGCGCGTGGCCGGTTGATGCAGGCGCTGCCCACCGGCGGCGCGATGGTCGCGGTGGGCGCGCCGGAAGCCGATGTGCTGCCGTTGCTGACCGACGGGGTGTCGATCGCCGCGGTCAACGGCCCGTCCTCGATCGTGCTCTCCGGCATCGACGCCGAGGTCTCCGCGGTGGTGCAGCGCTGTGCCGAAAACGGTTGGCGGACCCACCGGCTGCGGGTCTCGCACGCGTTCCATTCGGCGCTGATGGAGCCGATGCTGGCCGACTTCGCCTCGGTAATCGAAGGTTTGACGTTCGGCCGACCGAACGTGCCCGTGGTCTCCACCGTCACCGGTGCCCGGATCGGCGACGAGATGTCGGACCCGGCCTACTGGGTCGGGCAGGTCCGCGACACGGTGCGCTTCGCCGCCGCGGTCGCCACGATGGCCGAGCTGGGGGTCACCCGGTTCGCCGAGATCGGGCCCGACGCGGCGCTCACGCCGATGGTCGCGCAAGCTCTCGACACCGCGACGACGGTCGCGCTGTGCGCCCGCGAGCACGCCGATCCGTCGACCCTGCTGACCGGGTTGGCCCGGCTGCACGTCGCCGGCACGCCGGTGGACTGGTCCGCCCTGTACGCCGGGTCCGGCGCACGGCGAATCGACCTGCCCACCTACGCTTTCCAGCGTCGCCGTTACTGGATGACCGAAGGCGCCGCCGCGGGCGACGCCCGATCCATGGGACTGCTGGCGACCGGCCACCCCCTGGTGTCGGCGGTCATCACGCACCCCGATTCCGACGCGGTCACCCTCACGGGTCGCCTGTCGGCGCAGGCGCAGCCGTGGCTGACCGACCACCGGGTGCTCGACACCGTCGTGTTCCCCGGCACCGGGCTGGTCGAACTCGCGCTGCACGCCGCCGAGCAGGTCGGCTGCTCGACGGTGGCCGAGCTGGTCCTGCAGGCACCGCTGGTGCTCACCGAGACCGGTGGTCTCGCACTGCGCCTCGTGGTCGGTGACCAGGACCCCGCCGGACAGCGTGCGGTGCGGATCTTCTCCCGTCCGGACGACGGCGACGCGGCGTGGACCCTGAACGCCGAGGGCCTTCTCGCGACCGACGCGCAGGTCCCCACCACCGCGCTCACCGCGTGGCCGCCCGCCGGCGCCCAGCCCCTGCCGCTCGACACGGTCTACGACGACCTGCTGGACGCGGGCTACGGATACGGCCCGTTCTTCCAGGGCCTGCGCGCGGTATGGCAGCGCGGGGACGAGGTGTTCGCGGAGGTCGCGCTGCCCGAATCGGTCGGCGCCGACGGCTTCGGCATCCACCCGGCGCTGTTCGACTCGGCCCTGCACGCGCTCCTCGCCGCTGCCGACCTGCCCACGGACGGCATCGCGCTGCCGTTCGAATGGTCGGGTGTCACCGTGCACGCGGCCGGAGCGACCGCCGTCCGGGTCCGGCTCACCCGGGTCGGCGACCACGGCGCCACGCTCGAGCTGGCCGACCAGTGGGGCGCGCCGGTGGCCACCGTGCGTCACCTGGCGTCCCGGCCCATGGATCCCGCCCAGCTCACGGCGGGCGCGGCCACCGTGGGTAACGCGCTGTTCCGGGTCGAGTGGACGCCGATCGCGGTGTCGCGCACCGAGATCGACGCTGTCGCGTGGACCGACCTCGGTGTCGAGGTGCCGGCGGTCGCGGTCCTGGACTGCCCGGCGGGCAACGAACCCGCCGATATCCGCGCCGCGACCCATCTCGTCCTGTCGGCGCTGCACACCTGGCTCGGCGACGAACGGTTCGCGGATTCGGTGCTCGTCGTCCGGACCGAGGGAGCGGTCTCCGTCGCCGGGGAGGACATCACGAATCTCGCCGGCGCGGCGGTCGGTGGCCTGGTGCGCTCGGCGCAGTCCGAGAGCCCCGGCCGGGTCGTCTCGATCGACGCGGACGCCGATCTCGACGGGCTGCTGGGCGGGATCCTGGCCACGGGTGAACCGCAGGTCGCGGTGCGCGACGGGCAGGTCACCGCCGCACGGCTGGCCCGCCTCGGTGCCGCAGCGAGCGGCACGGTCGCGAGTCCCGCTGTCGCGCCGGCGGAGACCGTGCTGATCACCGGTGCCGGTGGCCTACTGGGTCGGATGTTCGCCCGGCATCTCGTGGATGCGCACGGGGTCCGCCGACTCCGGTTGCTCAGCCGCCGGGGCGAATCCGCGCCCGGCACCGCCGAGTTGCGGGCGGAGCTCGAGGGCGCGGGCGCGCACGTCGACATCGACGCGTGCGACGTCGCCGACCGCGACGCGCTCGCCCGCGTCCTGGCCGACATCCCCGCCGAGCACCCGCTCGTCGCGGTGTTCCACCTCGCGGGCGTCCTCGACGACGGCGCCGTCGCCTCGCTCACCGCGGACCGGATGGACACCGTCCTCGCCCCCAAGGTCGACGCCGCGCTGCACCTGCACGCGCTGACCAGCGACCTGCCGTTGAAAGCCTTCGTGCTGTTCAGTTCGGCGGCAGGCGCGTTCGGCAATACCGGGCAGGGCAACTACGGCGCGGCCAACGCCACCCTCGACGCGCTCGCGGCGCACCGCAGGGCCACCGGCCGACCGGGTCAGTCCCTGGCCTGGGGGCTGTGGGACGGCGGCATGGCAGGCGAACTCGGCGAGGTCGATCGGCTGCGCATGACCCGCACGGGCATGCTGCCGTTGTCGCGAGCGCAGGGCCTGGCCCTGTTCGACGCCGCGACGCGCCTCGACACGGCGGCCCCGATCCTGGCCCGGCTCGACCTGGCCACCATGCGCGACGCGGGCTTCGCCCCCGCCCTGCTGGCCGGGCTGACCGCGCCACGCCGGACCGCAGCCGTGGACGCGAGCGCCGGGCTGCGCGCCCGGTTGGCCGAGACCCCGGACGGCGAGCGACACGGCGTGCTGGTCGAGATCGTCCGCGGTCAGGTCGCCGCGACCCTGGGCCACCGCGACGCCCACGCCGTCGACGCGGATCGGGCCTTCAACGAACTCGGCTTCGACTCGATCACCGCGATCGAGTTCCGCAACGCCCTCAAGACCGCCACCGGTCTGGCACTGCCCGCGACGCTGGTGTTCGACTACCCGACACCCGCGGCGCTCGCCGAGTACCTCCACGACGAGCTGACCGACCGGCAACCGCACGCCGATCACCCCGATGCCGAGATCCGCCGGGCCCTGCAGACCATCCCCCTCGCGCGGCTGCGCGACGCGGGCCTGCTGGACGCGCTCCTGCATCTTGCCCAGGGTCAGCACAGCCACGACGAGCCCGATCAGCCCATCACCGAGGAGTCGATCGACGACCTCGACATCGATGACCTGATCGATCTGGCTTACCACAACTCCTCAGAGGACTGACGGCGATGACGAAGCCCGACACCAACATTCAGAAACTCGCCGACGCCCTTCGGGTCTCGCTCAAGGAGACCGAGCGGCTGCGCGCCCGCAACCGCAAGCTCGACGCCGCCCTGCGCGAGCCGATCGCGATCGTCGGCATGGCCTGCCGCTACCCGGGCGGCGTCGCCTCGCCCGAGGACCTCTGGCGGCTGGTCGCCGACGGGGTGGACGCCGCCTCGGAGTTCCCGGTGAACCGTGGCTGGGACGCCGAGCGCCTCTACGACCACACCGGCGAGCGGCCGAACAGCGTCTACACCCGCGAGGGCGGGTTCCTGCATGCCGCGGGCGAATTCGACCCGGCGTTCTTCGGGATCAGCCCGAAGGAGGCCGCGACGATGGACCCGCAGCAGTTCCTGCTGCTGGAGACCTCGTGGGAGGCCTTCGAACGGGCCGGGCTCGATCCCGCCGCGCTGCGCGGGAGCAGCACCGGCGTCTACGTCGGCATGATGTATCACGACTATCCGGCCAACGCGAACGCCGGCGCCGTCGCGTCGGGGCGGATCTCCTATGTCCTCGGCCTGGAAGGGCCGTCGGTCACCGTCGACACCGCGTGCTCGTCGTCGCTGGTGGCGATGCACTCGGCCGCCCAGGCCCTGCGGTCGGGCGAGTGCGATCTGGCCCTCGCCGGTGGCGTCGCGGTGATGGCCACCCCCGAGACACTGATCGAGTTCAGCAGGCAGCGCGGCATCTCCCCGGACGGGCGCTGCAAGGCGTTCGCCGAGGCCGCCGACGGCGTCGGCTGGGCCGAGGGCGCGGGCATGCTGGTGCTGGAGCGGCTGTCGGACGCTCAGCGCCACGGTCATCAGGTGCTCGCGGTGATCGCCGGGTCGGCGGTGAACCAGGACGGCGCCTCCAACGGTCTGACCGCCCCGAACGGTCCCTCGCAGCGGCGGGTCATCCGCCAGGCGCTGACCAACGCGGGCGTCACGGCGAGCGAGGTCGACGTCGTCGAAGCGCACGGCACCGGAACGACGTTGGGCGATCCGATCGAGGCACAGGCGCTGCTGGCGACCTACGGTCAGGACCACGACGCCGACCGCCCGCTGTGGCTGGGCTCGCTGAAATCCAACATCGGGCACTCGCAGGCCGCCGCCGGTGTGGGTGGCGTGATCAAGATGGTCATGGCCATGCGGCACGGTGTGCTGCCCAAGACGCTGCACGTGGATCAGCCCAGCACCAAGGTCGATTGGACGGCCGGGCACGTGCGGTTGCTGACCGAGGCCGTGCCCTGGCCCGCGCTGGACCGGCCGCGTCGAGCGGGGGTGTCCTCGTTCGGTGTCGCGGGCACCAACGTGCACCTCGTCCTGGAACAGGCTCCGCCTGCGCCGGAGCAGCCCGAACCGGCCCCGGTCCCCGGGGTGCTGCCGTGGGTGCTGTCGGCCCGCAGCGGCGCGGCGCTGGGCGATCAGGCGGCCCGCCTGGCGGCCGTGGCGCCCGCGCTGGATCCGCGCGATGTCGCCTTCTCACTGACCTCGACCCGTGGCGTCTTCGACCACCGCGCCGTGGTCCTCGGCGAGAACAGCGCCGCCCTGCTGGCCGGTGTCCGGGCCCTGGCCGCGGACACCCGGGTTCCCGGCGTGGTGACCGGCCGGGCCGTCCCCGGCACCACCGGCGTGCTGTTCACCGGGCAGGGCTCGCAGTGGGCGGGCATGGCCGACGGACTCCGGGTCTACCCGGTCTTCGCCGAGCACTTCGACGCGATCGTCGCCCGGCTGGAACCGCTGCTGGCCCAACCGGAGTCGCTGCGCGCGGCCCTGCACGACGACACCCTGCTCGACCACACGGTGTTCACCCAGGCCGGTGTCTTCGCGTTCGAGGTGGCGCTGTTCCGGCTGCTCGAATCGTGGGGCCTGCGGGCCGATGTGGTGGCCGGTCACTCGATCGGTGAGGTGGCCGCCGCGCATGTCGCCGGGGTCATGTCGCTCGACGACGCGTGCGTGCTGGTGGCCGCGCGCGCCCGGATGATGCAGGCGGTGCCCCCGGGTGGGGCGATGGTCGCGGTGGGGGCGCCGGAAGCCGACGTGCTGCCCTTGCTGACCGACGGGGTGTCGATCGCGGCGGTCAACGGTCCGGCGTCGGTGGTGCTCTCCGGTGTCGAGGAGGCGGTCCTCGCCGCCAAGGACGCCTGTGCCGAGCGCGGGTGGCGCACGCACCGGCTGCGGATCTCGATCGCGTCGCACTCGGCGCTGATGGATCCGATGCTGGCCGAATTCGGGGCGGTGGTCCAGGGATTGACGTTCTCGCGGCCCACCATCGCGCTGGTGTCGTCAGTGACCGGCGCGCGAGTCACCGACGAGATGTCGGACCCGGCGTACTGGCCCGGCCAGGTCCGGGGCACGGTGCGCTTCGCGGACGCGGTCGCCACCATGTCGGCGCTGGGGGTATCCCGGTTCGCCGAGGTCGGGCCCGACGCGGTGCTGACCCCGATGGTGTCGCAGACCCTCGACGATGCGGCCGCCGATGCCGAGGCCACGGTGATGGTTCCGTTGGCGCGCAAGGGCCAGGCCGACGCGTCGTCGGTGCTGGCCGGCGTGGCCGCGCTGTTCGTGTCCGGCGGGGAGCTGGCGTGGGCCGGCCCGGTCGCCAGCGGCAGGCGAGTCGACTTGCCCACCTACGCTTTTCAGCACGAGCGGTTCTGGCTCGACGCCAAGCGGGTGATCGCCGAGTCGTGGCTGGGCGCCGACCTCAGCGGCGCCACCTCGGTCGGGCTCGAGATCGCCGAGCACCCGCTGCTCGGTGCCGTGGTGGCCCATCCGGAATCGGGCGCGGTGAGTTTCACCGGCCGCTGGTCGGTGGACTCGGTGCGGTGGCTGGCCGACCACAGCGTGTTCGGCGTGATGCTGCTGCCGGGTACCGGCTACGTCGAATTGGCTTGCTATGTGGGCGGTCTGGTCGGCTGCCCGGTGGTGGACGAACTCGTCCTGCACACTCCGCTCACCCTGCCCGCGCAGGGGAGTGTCTCGGTGCAGGTGGTGGTGTCCGACGCCGACGCGGCCGGACGCCGACGCCTGAGTGTGCACTCGCGTCAGATCGCGGGCGGGCCGTGGTCGATCCACGCCGAGGGCGTTCTGGCCCCGGAGGAGTCCGACGTCGATTTCGACCTCATCGCCTGGCCGCCCGCGGGCGCCCAGCCGCTGGTCATCGACGGCGCCTACGACGAACTGCTCGAAGCGGGTTACGAATACGGGCCGTTCTTCCAGGGCTTGCAGGCGGCGTGGCAGCGTGGTGACGAATTGTTCGCCGAGGTCGCGCTGCCCGATCGCCGCGATGCCGACGGGTTCCTGATCCATCCGGCGCTGTTCGACTCGGCACTGCACGTCGGCATCGTCGAAGCCCGGCGCCGGGGTGAAGTCGCCGCGCCGGAACTGCCGTTCACCTGGAACCGGGTGGTGTCGCACGCGAGCGGCGCGGCGTCGGTGCGGGTGCGCATCGTGCGGGGCACCGGTAGCCACTCGATGCAGGTCGCCGACGAGCACGGCCTGCCGGTGCTGTCGGTGGGCGCCCTGGTCTCGCGGCCGGTGTCGGCCGAACGCCTCGGCGCCGACCAGATCTCGGAGGCCCTGTTCGGCATCGACTGGGTCGGCGTCCCGCTGCCCGCGACCGAGCCGGGTCGGGTGGCTGTGCTCGGCACCGGAAGTGCCGACACAACAGCGGCTTTCGCCGATGTCGACGCCTTGCTCGCCGACCTGGACGCCGCCGAGGATCCGGCGGTTCCCGAGGTCGTGCTGTACGACTGCGCCGACCACGACGGCGCGCCGCCCGCGGCCGTGCGCGCGGCGATCACCGCCGCCCTCGACACGGTGCAGCGCTGGCTGGCGGACCCGCGCCTGGTCGCCGCTCGCCTGGTGGTGCTCACCCGCAATGCCGTCACGATCGGTGCGACCGATCGGGTGAACCTGGCCCAGGCGCCGGTGTGGGGCCTGCTGCGGGCCGCGCAAGCCGAACACCCGGGACGATTCCAGCTGCTCGATCTCGACGGCGACTACGAGCCGTCGGCCGTCGCGGCGGCGAGCGCGGCCGGCGAACCGGAAGCTGCCCTGCGCGGCACCACCCTGCTCGTGCCCAGGATGACCCGCCACGCGCCCGGTGCGGTCGCGCGCCCGATCGAGTCCGGCACGGTGCTGGTCACCGGCGGCACCAGCGGCATCGGCGCGGTGATCGCCCGGCACCTGGTGGCCGTGCACGGTGTCCGCCACCTGCTGCTGACCTCGCGGCGCGGCCGGGACGCGCCCGGTGTCGCCGAGCTGAGCGCCGAACTGGTCGAGCTCGGCGCCCAGGTCACCGTCGCCGCGTGCGACGTGTCCGACCGTGACGCGCTGGCCGCGCTGCTCGCGTCGGTTCCCGCCGAACAGCCGCTGGTGGGCGTGGTGCATTCGGCCGCCACCGCGGACCACGGCGTGATCGAGGCGATGACACCGGAACGGTTCGACCGGGTGTTCCGGCCCAAGGTCGACGCGGCCTGGCACCTGCACGAACTCACCCGCGATCAGCCGCTGTCGCTGTTCGTCCTGCTGGGCTCCGTCGGCGGGCTGGTCCTGACCGCGGGCCAGGCCAACTACGCCGCCGCGAACGTCTTCCTCGACGCGCTGGCGGCCCACCGCCGCGCCGCCGGGCTCCCCGCGACCTCGGTGGACTACGGCCTGTGGGTACGCACCAGCGGGCTGGGCGCGGAGCTGTCCGCGGACGACTTCGACCGGATGCGCAGGCAGGGGTTCCCGCCGCTGTCCGAGGCCGACGGCCTGGCCCTGTTCGACGCGGCCGTCGCGACCGAGACCGCCCAGCTGGTGGCCCTGCGCGTCGACCCGGCCGTGCTGCGGTCCCGGGGCGAGCAGCTGCCCGCCCTGCTCCGCGGCATCGCGCCGATTCCCGTGCGCCGCACCAGCGCCCGCAGCGGCGCGGGCCGCGCCTTCGCGCAGAAACTGGCCGGGCTGTCCGACGCCGACCGGCACAGCACCCTGCTCGCCCTCGTCCAGACGGTGGCGGCCGAGGTCCTCGGGCATGCCACGGCCGAGGCGGTGGAATCGCACCACGCCTTCCAGCAACTCGGTTTCGACTCACTCGGCGCGGTGGAGTTCCGCAACAAGCTCAACGCGGCGACCGGCCTGCGGCTGCCCGCCACCCTCATCTTCGATCACCCCACCCCGCAGGCGGTCGCCGAGTTCGTCGACTCCCAGCTCTCCGGCACGGTGGCGGAGGTCGCGGTCACCGCGACCAGGACGGTCGACGCCGAGCCGATCGCGGTGGTCGCGATGGGCTGCCGCTACCCGGGTGCGGTCACCTCGCCGGAAGACCTGTGGCGACTGGTCGTCTCGGGCGGCCACGCCACCGGAGGTCTGCCCACCGATCGCGGCTGGGACCTGGACGACATCTACGACCCCGAACCGGGCAAGGCCGGGAAGACCTACACCCGGCAGGGCGGATTCCTCTATTCCGCAGGGGAATTCGACGCCGAATTCTTCGGCATCAGCCCGAACGAGGCGCTGACGATGGACCCGCAGCAGCGCGTGCTGCTCGAGGTGTCCTGGGAGGCGCTCGAGCGGGCCGGGCTGGACCCGGCGGGCCTGCGGGGCAGCGCCACCGGTGTGTTCACCGGCGTGATGTACCACGACTACGCGCAGGGTGCGGGCACCGGTAACAGCGCGGGCGGCAGCCTGGTCTCCGGCCGGGTGTCGTATGTGTTCGGCCTGGAAGGGCCTGCCGTCACGGTCGATACGGCATGCTCGTCGTCGCTGGTCGCGCTGCATCTGGCCGCGCAGTCGCTGCGGTCGGGGGAGTGTGATCTGGCGCTGGCCGGTGGTGTGGCGGTGATGTCGACACCGGACATGTTCCTCGAGTTCAGCCGTCAGCGCGGGCTGTCGCCGGACGGGCGGTGCCGGTCGTTCGCCGACGGGGCCGACGGGGTCGCCTGGGCCGAAGGCGCCGGCGTACTGGTGCTCGAACGGTTGTCGGACGCGCAGCGCAACGGGCACCAGGTGCTCGGCGTGATCACCGGGTCGGCGGTCAACCAGGACGGTGCCTCGAACGGCTGGACCGCGCCCAACGGCCCGTCGCAGCGCCGGGTCATCCGGCAGGCCCTGGCCAATGCCGGAGTCTCGCCCGTCGAGGTCGACGCGGTCGAAGCGCATGGCACCGGAACGACGTTGGGTGATCCGATCGAGGCGCAGGCCCTGTTGGCGACCTACGGCCAGGATCGCGCCGAGGATCGTCCGCTGTGGTTGGGTTCGCTCAAGTCCAACATCGGTCACGCGCAGGCCGCCGCCGGTGTGGGTGGCGTGATCAAGATGATCATGGCGATGCGGCACGGGGTACTGCCGCAGACGCTGCACGTGGATCGGCCGAGCACGAAGGTCGATTGGTCCGAGGGCCACATTCGGCTGCTGACCGAACCGACACCGTGGCCCGCGCTGGATCGGCCGCGTCGTGCCGGTGTGTCCTCCTTCGGGCTCAGCGGCACCAACGCGCACCTCATCCTCGAGCAGGCACCCGACGCGGCGCAGGCCGCCCCGGTGGAGACCGCTGTCCCGGCCGGTGGCGTGCTGCCGTGGGTGCTGTCGGCGCGCACCGGCGCGGCGCTCGGCGATCAGGCGGTCAATCTGGTCGCCCATGTGGCCGAGCACGATTCGGACGCGGTCGATGTCGGCCTGTCGCTGGTGACGGCACGCGTCGCGTTCGATCATCGGGCCGTGGTACTCGCGTCCGATCGGGCGGGTCTGCTGGCCGGCGCGCAGGCGCTGGGTCGTGCCGACATCCTGCCGGGTGTGGTGACCGGCCGGGCGGTGGCGGGCAAGACGGGTGTGGTGTTCTCCGGCCAGGGTGCGCAGTGGGCGGGCATGGCGGCCGGACTGCGAGCCTTCCCGGTCTTCGCCGAGCAGTTCGACGGGATCGTCGCCCAGCTGGAACCTTTTCTCGGACAGCGGGTTCCGCTGAGCGAGGCCATGGACGACGAGTCGCGGATCGACGCGACCGTCTTCGCGCAGGCGGGTCTGTTCGCCTTCGAGGTGGCGTTGTTCCGGCTGCTCGAGTCCTGGGGTGTGCGAATCGATGTGGTGGCCGGTCATTCGATCGGTGAGATCGCGGCCGCGCAGGTGGCCGGGGTGCTGTCGCTCGCTGACGCGTGTGCGTTGGTGGCGGCGCGTGGCCGGTTGATGCAGACGTTGCCCACGGGTGGCGGGATGGTCGCGGTGGGCGCACCGGAAGCCGATGTGCTGCCGTTGCTGGTCGACGGGGTGTCGATCGCGGCGGTGAACGGACCGTCGGCGGTGGTGCTCTCCGGTGTCGACACTGCGGTAGCTGCGGTGGCCGAAGTGTGTGCCGAACGTGGGTGGCGTACCCATCGGCTGCGGGTCTCGCATGCCTTCCATTCGGCGCTGATGGAGCCGATGCTGGCCGACTTCGCCTCGGTCGTGGAGGGTTTGACCTTCGCCGCGCCGAGTATCGCGCTGGTGTCGACCGTGACCGGCGATCGGGTCGGCGAGGAGATGTCCGATCCGGCGTACTGGGTCGGCCAGGTCCGTGACACGGTGCGCTTCGCCGACGCCGTCGCCACCATGGCCGCGTCGGGGGTGACCCGGTTCGCCGAGGTCGGGCCCGATGCTGTCCTCGTGCCGATGATCACGCAGATCGTCGAGGACGCGTCCGTCGTGGCGACGGCCCGCCGCGGCAGCGCCGACGCCGCGGGCGTGCTGAGCGCGGTCGCCGGGCTGTACGTCGTCGGCGGCGAGGTGGACTGGGCCGCGCTCTACGCCGGTACCGGTGCACGCCGAGTCGACTTGCCCACCTACGCCTTCCAACGGCGCCGTTACTGGCTGACCGAAGGCACGACCGGGACCAGCGCCAAGGCCCTGGGTCTCGTCGCCACCGGGCATCCCCTCGCCTCGGTCGTCGTCTCGCAGCCGGACTCCGACGCGGTGACCCTCACCGGCCGCCTCTCGACCGAATCGCAGCCGTGGATCGCTGATCACCGGGTCATGGACACGGTGCTGTTCCCCGGCACCGGATTCGTCGAACTCGCCCTGCACGCGGGCGATCAGGTCGGCTGCGCGACTCTGGCGGAACTGGCGCTGCGGGCGCCACTGGCGCTGCCGGACTCCGGTGGACTCGCGGTGCGCGTCGTCGTCGACGCGCAGGACCCGGCGGGCCGTCGGGCGGTGCGGATCTTCTCCCGCCCCGACGACGACGCCGACGCGGAGGCCTGGACCCTCAATGCCGAAGGCGTCCTGGCGGCCGACACCGACAGCGCCCCGGCGGAGTTCGCTCAGTGGCCGCCCGCCGACGCCACCGCGCTCCCCGTCGAGGGCGTCTACGACGCGCTCGACGAGGAGGGCTACCACTACGGCCCGACGTTCCAGGCTCTGCGCGCGGCTTGGCGGGGCGCCGACGGTCTGCTCTACGCCGAGGTCGAGCTGCCCGAGGAGGCCAGGGCCGAGGCCCAGCGCTTCGGCCTGCACCCGGCCCTGCTGGATGCCGCCCTGCACGCCCTGCGGCTGGCCGGCGATGCCACCGTGGCGGGCGGCGAGCTGGCCCTGCCGTTCGAGTGGTCCGGGGTGACCGCGCACGCGAGCGGCGCCGACGCGCTGCGCGTCCGCCTCACCCGGGTCGGCGACCACGGGGTCGCGCTGGATCTGACCGACCCGACCGGCGCGCCCGTCGCGACCGTGCGGCACCTGGCAGCACGGCCGATCGATCCGGCGCAGCTCACCACGGGTGCGTCCGTTGTCTCCTCCGCGCTGTTCCAGGTCGTGTGGTCCCCGATCACGGTGTCCGACGCCGAGATCGGTGCGGTGTCGTGGGCCGACCTCGGCGAGCAGGTGCCTGCCGCGGTCGTGCTCGACAGCCCGAGCGGCAATGATCCCGCCGCTGTGCGCGCCGCCACGCATCAGGTGCTCGCGGTGCTGCGGGACTGGGGCGCCGAGGCGCGCTTCGCCGACGCGGTCCTGGTGGTCCGGACCGTGGGCGCGGTGTCGGTGGCGGGCGAGGACATCACGAACCTCGCCGGCGCCGCGGTCGGTGGCCTGGTGCGCGCAGCCCAGGCCGAGAACCCGGGCCGGATCGTCCTGCTCGACGCCGATTCGGCCGACACCGACGCGTCCCTGGGCGGGATTCTGGACACGGCCGAGCCGCAGGTCGCGCTGCGTGAGGGTGTGGTCCACGTCGCCCGGCTCACTCGAATCGCCACTGCGGCACACACTTCGGCGGACGCCGAGCTCTTCGGTGCCGAGGAGACCGTGCTGCTCACCGGTGCCGGCGGTGCGCTGGGCGGGTTGTTCGCCCGGCACCTGGTGGCGCGGCACGGTGTCCGGCGCCTGCTGTTGCTCAGCAGGCGGGGCGAGTCCGGCCCGGGTGCCGCCGAATTGCGCGCGGCGCTCGAGGATTCGGGTGCCGAGGTAGAGTTCGTCGCCTGCGATGTCGCCGACCGCGCGGCGCTGGCCGCCGTGCTCGCCGATATCCCCGCGGCACAGCCCTTGTCCGGCGTCTTCCATCTCGCCGGTGTCCTCGACGACGGTGCGATCGCCGCGCTGACCCCGGACCGTATGGACACCGTCCTGCGCCCCAAGGTCGACGCCGCCGCGCACCTGCACGAGCTCACCGCCGGCCTCCCGCTCAAGGCGTTCGTCCTGTTCAGCTCGGTGGCCGGTGCGTTCGGCAATGCCGGTCAGGGCAACTACGGCGCCGCGAACGCCTTCCTGGACGCGCTCGCCACCCATCGCCGGGCCACCGGTCTGCCCGGTACCTCGGTGGCGTGGGGCATGTGGGACGGCGGCATGGCGGCCGAGCTCGGTGCGGTCGAGCGACAGCGGATGGCTCGCTCGGGCATGCTGGCGATGTCGGACGAGCAGGGTCTGGCCCTGTTCGACGCGGTGGCCGGTACCGAGGTCGCCGCGCCGCTGGTCGCCCGCCTCGATCTGGAGGTGCTGCGCGGTCACGGTCTCGCCCTGCCCGCGCTGTTCTCCGGTCTGATCGCGCAGCGTCGCAAGGCCGTCACCGGCACGGCGACCGCGCTGCGTACCCGGTTGGCGAGCACGCCCGACAGCGAACGGCTGGGCGTGCTGGTCGAGATCGTGCGCGGCCAGGTCGCCGCGATCCTCGGGCACCAGAACATGAACGCGGTCGCGGCCGACAAGGCGTTCAGCGAACTCGGTTTCGACTCGATCACCGCGATCGAGTTCCGCAACGGCCTCAAGGCCGTGACCGGGCTGCCGCTGCCCGCCACCCTCGTCTTCGACTACCCGACCCCGCAGGCCCTCGCCCAGTACCTGGCCGAGGAGTTCACCGGAACCGGCCGGGACGTCGTGGTCACCGCCAGCCGGTCGGCCGGTGACGACCCGATCGCCGTGGTCGCGATGAGCTGCCGCTACCCGGGCGGCGTCGCCTCGCCCGAGGACCTGTGGGACCTGGTCACCTCGGGTACCGACACCAGCGGTGACCTGCCCGACGATCGTGGCTGGGACATCGACGGCATCTACGACCCCGTTCCCGGCACGCCCGGCAAGACTTACGCCCGCCGTGGCGGGTTCCTGTACTCGGCGGCCGAGTTCGACGCCGAGTTCTTCGGGATCAGTCCGAACGAGGCCATCGCCATGGACCCGCAGCAGCGTCTGCTGCTGGAGGTGTCGTGGGAGGCGCTGGAACGCGCCGGGGTGAATCCGCCGGAGCTGCGCGGGAGTTCGACCGGTGTGTTCACCGGCGTGATGTACCACGACTACGCGCAGGGCAACGGCGGCAATGTCACCGGCTCGCTGGTGTCGGGCCGGATCGCCTACACCCTGGGGCTGGAAGGCCCTGCGGTGTCGGTGGATACGGCGTGCTCGTCGTCGCTGGTGGCGATGCATCTGGCGGCGCAGTCGCTGCGGTCGGGGGAGTGTGACCTGGCGCTGGCCGGTGGTGTCGCGGTGATGGCGACGCCGGAGACGCTGATCGAGTTCAGCCGTCAGCGCGGGTTGTCCCCGGACGGACGCTGCAAGTCGTTCGCCGAGGCGGCCGACGGTGTGGCCTGGTCCGAGGGCGCGGGCGTGCTGGTGCTGGAGCGGCTGTCCGACGCCCGCCGCAACGGGCACCAGGTGCTGGCGGTGCTCGCGGGTTCGGCGGTGAACCAGGACGGCGCGTCCAACGGCTTGATGGCCCCGAACGGCCCGTCGCAGCGCCGGGTGATCCGGCAGGCGCTGGCCAATGCGGGCGTCTCCCCGGCCGAGGTCGACGCGGTCGAAGCCCATGGCACCGGAACGACGTTGGGTGACCCGATCGAGGCCCAGGCGCTACTGGCGACCTACGGCCAGGATCGGGCCGAGGATCGTCCGCTGTGGCTGGGCTCGTTGAAGTCGAACATCGGCCATGCCCAGGCCGCCGCCGGTGTGGGTGGCGTGATCAAGATGATCATGGCGATGCGCCACGGCGTGCTGCCCCGGACCCTGCACGTGGATCAGCCCTCCACGAAGGTGGATTGGTCCGAGGGCGAGGTGCGGTTGCTGACCGAGTCGGTCGCGTGGCCGCAGGTGGATCGGCCGCGGCGCGCGGGTGTGTCGTCGTTCGGGATCAGCGGGACCAATGCCCACGTCATCGTCGAGGCCGCGCCGGGGGCGCCCGTGCCCGCGGAACCGGTCGCGCCCGTCGGCGGTGTGCTGCCGTGGGTGCTGTCGGCGCGCAGCGACGCGGCGCTCGCGGAGCAGGCGAGCCGCCTGGCATCGCAGGTGACCGGGCGGGACGCGGCGGCGGTGGATATCGGGTTCTCGCTGGTGACCTCGCGCGTCGGATTCGACCATCGCGCCGTGCTGCTGGCCGCCGAGCGGGAAGATCTGCTGGCCGGTGCGGCCGCGCTGGGCCGTGGCGAAGCGTTCGCGGTTGTGGTGACCGGTCGCGTGGTGTCCGGTTCGACGGGTGTGGTGTTCTCCGGCCAGGGTGCGCAGTGGGCGGGCATGGCCGCCGGATTGCGCGTCTACCCGGTCTTCGCCGAGCAATTCGATGGAATCGTCGCGCAGCTGGACCCGCTACTGGCGCAGCCGGTTTCGCTCTCGGACGCGCTCGCCGATCCCGATCGGGTCGACGACACGGTGTTCGCGCAGGCGGGGTTGTTCGCGTTCGAGGTGGCGTTGTTCCGGCTGCTCGAGTCCTGGGGTGTGCGAATCGATGTGGTGGCCGGTCATTCGATCGGTGAGATCGCGGCCGCGCACGTGGCGGGGGTGCTGTCGCTCGCTGACGCGTGTGCGTTGGTGGCGGCGCGTGGCCGGTTGATGCAGGCGTTGCCCGCGGGTGGGGCGATGGTCGCGGTGGGCGCGCCGGAAGCCGCCGTGGTGCCGTTGCTGATCGACGGGGTGTCGATCGCCGCGGTGAACGGCCCGTCGTCCGTTGTGCTCTCCGGTGTCGACACTGCGGTACGCGCGGTGGTCGAGGCATGCGGTGAGAACGGTTGGCGCACACACCGTCTGCGAGTCTCGCACGCGTTTCATTCGGCGCTGATGGAGCCGATGCTGGCCGACTTCGCCTCGGTGGTCGAGGGTTTGACTTTCGCGAGCCCGAGCCTGCCGCTGGTGTCGACCGTGACCGGCGATCGGGTCGGCGAGGAGATGTCCGATCCGGCCTACTGGGTCGGCCAGGTCCGTGACACGGTGCGCTTCGCCGACGCGGTCGCCACGATGATCGACGCGGGGGTCACCCGGTTCGCCGAGGTCGGGCCGGACGCCGTGCTCGTGCCGATGATCGGCCAGATCGTCGAGACAACCACCACGATGGTGGCCCTGGCCCGCCGCGACCACGCCGACGCGGTCACCCTGTCGGCCGGACTGGCCGGGCTGTACGTGTCCGGTGCCGAGGTCGACTGGGCGGCGATGTTCGCCGGGACCGGCGCGCGCCGCGTCGACCTGCCCACCTATGCCTTCCAGCGTCAACGCTATTGGCTGACCGACAGTTCGCCCGGTGGTGATGCCCGCGCGCTCGGCTTCGTCGCCAGTGCTCATCCGCTGGTATCGGCGGTGGTCGCGCAGCCGGAGACCGACGCCGTCGCGTTGAGCGGACGGCTGTCGACGCGGACCCAGCCCTGGCTGGGCGACCACGCCGTGCTGGACACGGTGCTGTTCCCCGGCACCGGGTTCGTCGAGCTCGCCTTGCAGGCCGGCGCCGAGGTCGGCTGCCCGACCCTGGCGGAGCTGATCCTGCGGGCTCCGCTGACGCTGCCGGACGCCGCGGGTGTCGCGGTGCGCGTCGTCGTCGGTGCCGAGGACGAGCCGGGCCGACGCGCCGTGCGGATCTTCTCGCGTCCCGACGGCGCGACGGCCACGTGGACCGTCAACGCCGAAGGCGTGCTCGCGGCGGGCAGCGACACCGTGCCGGTGGATCTCACCCAGTGGCCGCCCGCCGGTGCCACCGTGGTCGACCTCGACGGCGTCTACGACACCCTCGACGGGCAGGGCTACCACTACGGACCGGTCTTCCGTGGGCTGAGCGCGGTCTGGCGCGACAGCGATGCCGTCTACGCCGAGCTCGCGCTGCCCGATCAGGCCCGCGTGGACGCGCAGCGGTTCGGCCTGCACCCGGCCTTGCTCGACGCCGCCCTGCACGCGCTGCGGGTCGCCGGTGATCTGCCTTCGGACGGCGCGGGCATCGCGCTGCCGTTCGAATGGTCGGGCGTCACCGTCCACGCGACCGGGGCCGACGCCCTGCGTGTTCGGCTCGTCCGGGTCGGCGCGAGCGGGGTCGCCATCGACCTCGCCGACGCGACCGGCGCGCCGGTCGCGACCGTGCGACACCTGGCCTCCCGGCCGATCGACCCCGCGCAGCTCACCACCGGGACCGACATCACCGCCTCGGCGCTGTTCGGGATCGACTGGACACCGATCACGCTGCCGGACAACGAGATCGCCACGGTCGCGTGGCCGGACCTGGGTGCGCAGGTACCGCCGGCGGTGATCCTGGACTGTCCGGCGGGTGATGACCCGGCCGCCGTTCACGCCGCGACCCGCGACGTCCTCGGCGTGCTCCAGTCCTGGATCACCGAGCCCGCCTACGCGGAATCGGTGCTGATCGTCCGGACCAGCGGCGCGGTCTCGGTGGCGGGCGAGCCCCTCTCGAACCTGGCCGGTGCCGCGATCGGCGGTCTGGTGCGCTCCGCGCAGTCGGAGAACCCGGGCCGGATCATCCTGGTCGACGCCGCCCCGGATGCACTGCTGGACACCGTGATCGGCGGACTGCTGGTCGCCGGTGAACCGCTGGTGGCGGTGCGCGACGGTGCGGTGTACGCCGCGCGCCTCGTCCGGTCCGCCGCCACGGCGGGCGCGTCCGCCGAGGAGACGCTGTTCGGTCCGGACGAGACCGTGCTCGTCACCGGTGCGAGTGGGGCGCTGGGTGGTCTGTTCGCCCGGCACCTGGTCGCCGCGCACGGCGTCCGTCGTCTGCTGCTGGTGAGCAGGCGGGGCGAGACCGGTCCGGAGGCTGCCGAATTGCGTGCGGCGCTGGTGGATTCGGGTGCCGAGGTCGTGTTCGCCGCCTGTGACGTGTCCGATCGCGCGGCGCTGGCGGCCGTGCTCGCCGATATCCCCGCGGCGCGGCCACTGTCCGGCGTGTACCACCTCGCGGGTGTCCTCGACGACGGTGCCATCGGCTCGCTGACCCCGGACCGGCTGTCGACCGTCCTGCGGCCGAAGGTCGACGCGGCCGTGTATCTGCACGAGCTGACCACCGATCTCGCCCTCAAGGCGTTCGTGCTGTTCAGTTCGGTCGCGGGTGCCTTCGGCAACCCCGGCCAGGGCAACTACGCCGCCGCCAATGCCACGCTCGACGCGCTGGCCGCGCGCCGCCGCGCCGTCGGTCTGGCCGCGACATCGCTGGCGTGGGGCATGTGGGACGCCGGCATGGCGGGCGAGCTCGGTGACGTCGACCGACAGCGGATCGCCCGCTCGGGCCTGCTGCCGCTGTCACCGGAACAGGGCCTGGCCCTCTTCGACGCCGCCACCCGGATCGACACGGCCACACTGGTGCTCGCGCGGATGGATCTCGATGCCCTGCGCGGTGCCGGACTCGCCACGCCCGCCCTGTTCACCGGCCTGATTCCGCACCGCCGCAAGGCGGCCTCCGGCGCCGCGACCGCGCTGCGCACCCGGTTGGCGGGCACGCCCGACGGTGAACGTCCGGGTGTGCTCGTGGAGATCGTGCGCGGCCAGGTCGCGACGGTGCTGGGGCATCAGGACCTGAACGCGGTCGCGGCCGACAAGGCGTTCAGCGAACTGGGTTTCGACTCGATCACCGCGATCGAGTTCCGCAACTCGCTCAAGGCGGTGACAGGTCTGCCGCTGCCCGCCACTCTGGTGTTCGACTACCCGACCCCGCAGGCACTGGCCGACTACCTGGCCGCCGAGTTCGCCGGGACCGGTCAGGATGTCGCGGTCACTGCGAGTAGGTCCGCCGACGGTGACCCGATCGCCGTCGTCGGCATGGCGTGCCGCTACCCCGGTGGCGTCGCCTCGCCCGAGGATCTCTGGGACCTGGTCCGTCGCGGTGGGGACGCGATCACGCCGCTGCCCACCGACCGTGGCTGGGACATCGCGGGCCTCTACGATCCGGAACCCGGTCGGGCGGGCAAGTCCTACACCCGCGAGGGCGGCTTCCTGCACACCGCCGCCGACTTCGACGCCGACTTCTTCGGAATCGGCCCCAACGAAGCGACGATGATGGACCCGCAGCAGCGCCAGCTCCTGGAGACGACCTGGGAGGCCCTCGAACGGGCCGGTGTCGATCCCGCTGTGCTGCGCGGGAGTTCGACCGGCGTGTTCACCGGCGTCATGTACCACGACTACGCGCAGGGCAACGGCGGCAATGCCACCGGCAGCCTGGTCTCGGGCCGGATCTCCTACACGCTCGGGTTGGAAGGCCCCGCGGTGTCGGTGGATACGGCGTGCTCGTCGTCGCTGGTGGCCATGCACCTCGCGGCCCAGTCGCTGCGGTCGGGGGAGTGTGATCTGGCGCTGGCCGGTGGTGTGGCCGTCATGGCGACGCCGGAGACATTCGTGGAGTTCAGCCGTCAGCGTGGATTGTCGCCGGACGGGCGGTGTAAATCGTTCGCGGACAGCGCCGATGGTGTCGGCTGGTCCGAGGGCGCGGGTGTGCTCGTGCTGGAGCGGCTCTCCGATGCGCGTCGCCGGGGTCATCAGGTGCTGGCGGTGCTCGCGGGTTCGGCGGTGAATCAGGACGGTGCGTCCAACGGGTTCACCGCGCCGAACGGTCCCTCGCAGCGCCGGGTGATCCGGCAGGCGCTCGCCAATGCGGGGGTGTCGCCGGCCGAGGTCGACATCGTCGAAGCCCATGGCACCGGAACGACGTTGGGTGATCCGATCGAGGCGCAGGCGTTGCTGGCGACCTACGGTCAGGATCGGGCCGAGGATCGTCCGTTGTGGCTGGGTTCGCTGAAATCCAATATCGGTCACGCGCAGGCGGCGGCTGGTGTGGGTGGCGTGATCAAGATGATCATGGCGATGCGGCACGGGGTGCTGCCGCGCACCCTGCACGCGGATCAGCCCAGCACCAAGGTGGATTGGTCGCAGGGGAACGTGCGGTTGCTGACCGAGGCCGTCGACTGGCCGGACGCGGATCGGCCCCGACGCGCGGGGGTGTCGTCCTTCGGTATCAGTGGTACGAACGCGCATGTCATCGTGGAACAGGCCCCGCCGGTGGCGGATTCGGCTCTGGCGGTGAAGGCCGCTCCGGCCGGTGGCGTCGTACCGTGGGTGGTCTCCGCTCGCGGTGGGGCGGCGCTCGCCGGTCAGGCTGCCCGCCTGGCCGACCATGTGGCCGAGCACGGTCAGGATCCGCTCGACGTCGCGTTCTCGCTGGTCGCCACGCGCGGAGCGTTCGAGCATCGCGCGGTGGTCCTCGCCGACGGACGCGACGGTCTGCTCGCGGGGGCACGGGCGGTAGCCGAGGGTGCTCCCGGTGTGGTGAGCGGCCGGGTGGTCGCGGGATCGACCGGTCTGGTGTTCTCCGGGCAGGGTGCGCAGTGGGCGGGCATGGCCGCCGGACTCCGGGTGTATCCGGTGTTCGCCGAGCATTTCGACGGCATCGTCGATCGCTTGGAACCGCTGCTGGGACAGTCGGTTTCGCTGGGCGAGGCCCTGGCCGACGACGCACTGGTCGATGACACGGTGTTCGCGCAGGCGGGGTTGTTCGCGTTCGAGGTGGCGTTGTTCCGGCTGCTCGAATCCTGGGGCGTGCACGCCGATGTGGTGGCCGGTCATTCGATCGGTGAGATCGCGGCCGCGCAGGTGGCGGGTGTGCTCTCGCTCGCCGACGCGTGTGTGCTCGTCGCCGCGCGTGGCCGGTTGATGCAGGCGTTGCCCGCGGGTGGGGCGATGGTCGCGGTGGGTGCACCGGAAGCCGATGTGCTGCCGTTGCTGACGGACGGGGTGTCGATCGCGGCGGTCAACGGTCCGTCCTCGGTGGTGCTCTCCGGTGTCGAGGACGCGGTCCTGGCCGTGGTCGCGGTGTGTGCGGAGAACGGCTGGCGGACACACCGGCTGCGGGTGTCGCATGCCTTCCATTCGGCGCTGATGGAGCCGATGCTGGCCGACTTCGCCTCGGTGGTCGAAGGTTTGACCTTCCAGCGGCCCGGCATCCCGCTGGTGTCGACGGTCACCGGAACTCGCGTCGAGCACGAGATGTCCGATCCGGCGTACTGGGTGCGCCAGGTCGCGGCCACGGTGCGCTTCGCCGATGCCGTCACCGCGATGGCGGAGCTGGGGGTGACCCGGTTCGCCGAGGCCGGACCCGACGCCGTCCTGACGCCGATGGTGGCGCAGACCCTGGACACCGCCACCGTCCTCCCGCTGACCCGACGCGACAAGGCCGACCCCACGACCCTGGTGACGGGCCTGGCCCGGCTCCACGTCGCGGGCGGGACCGTCGACTGGGTGCGTTATCTCGACGGAACCGGGGCCACCCGAACGGAGCTGCCCACCTACGACTTCCAGCACCGCCGGTTCTGGGCCACCAGCCCGCTGGGCACCGGCGAGGCCAACACCCTCGGCCTGCGCGCCACCGAACACCCCATGGTGGGTGCGCTGGTGGCGCAGCCCGAGAGCGGCGGAGTGCGGCTCACCGGCCGCCTGTCCACGGCGACCCATCCGTGGCTGGCCGACCACGACGTGCTCGGTGTAGTGCTGCTGCCCGGCACCGGATTCGTCGAATTGGCCACCTACGCGGCGGAACTCGTCGACTGCCCGGAGCTGGCGGAACTCACGCTGCTGGCGCCGCTCGTCTTCGATGGGCACGCGGGCGCGCACCTGCAGGTCATCGTGGGCGACGGCGACGACAACGGTCATCGCAGGCTCGACATCTACTCGCGCGGCGACGACGACGATCCGTCGATCCCGTGGACCCACCACGCGGAGGGCACCGTGCGCCCCGCCGCGGCGTCCGACGCCACGGCCTGGGCCGACTTCGCGCACTGGCCGCCCGCCGACGCCGTCGAGGTGCGGCTGGACGGCGCTTACGCCGAACTCGCCGACCACGGGTACAACTACGGCCCCGCCTTCCAGGGACTGCGGTCGCTGTGGCGGCGCGGCGAGGACCTCTTCGCCGAGGTCGCCCTGCCCGAACAGACCTCGGCACAGGGCTACGGCGTGCACCCGGCACTGCTCGACGCGGCCATGCACGCGCTGTCCTTCGGGCTGCCGGACGGCGTCGACGAGACCGCCGAGCGGCCAACGCTCGTGCCCTTCGCGTGGTCGTCGGTGCGGGTGCACGCCGAAGGCGCTCGGCGGGTGCGGGTTCGGTTGAGCTGGCTCAACCAGGGCACCGTCACTCTGACGATGGCCGACGCCGCCGGCGCGCCGCTGCTGTCGGTCGGGTCGCTGGCGCTGCGACCGATGTCGGCCGAACTGCTGTCCGCGCCTGCCCGGTCCGCGCGGGACGCGCGGTACGAGATGAGCTGGCGGCCCGGGCCGGCGCTCACCCCGGCCACGGCGTCCTGGGTCGAGTGGGACGCGCAGGCGGCGGCCTCGGTCGTCGTCCACCGGGTAGCGGTCGACGGTGCCGAGACGCCCGACCGGCTGCGGGCCGCGCTGCACGGGACCCTCGGCGTCCTCCAGGACTTCCTGGAGGAACAGCGTTACGCGGCGAGCACGTTGGCGATGGTCACCGACAGCGCGAACGACCCGGCCGCCGCGGCGGTCTGGGGGCTGGTGCGAGCGGCGCAAGCCGAGAACCCCGGCCGGATCGTGCTGGTCGAGGCCGCCGCGGATCAGCCGACGGACCAGCTGGTCGCCGCCGCGCTGACCGGCGAACCCGAAGTGGCTGTGCGGGCGGATGGGACCTGGGTGCCGCGGCTCGTCCGCGCGGTCGCGACCACCGACCGCGCGACGCCGTGGGATCCCGACCGCACCGTCCTGATCACCGGTGGCACCGGCGGGATCGGCCGTCTCCTCGCCGAGCACCTGGTGGTGGAACACGGGGTGCGGCACCTGCTGCTGGTCGGCAGGCGCGGTCCGGACGCCGCGCCGGGGCTCGTCGACGAGCTGGCGGCGCTCGGTGCCCAGGCCCGCATCGCCGCCTGCGATGTCGCCGACCGGGACGCCGTGGCCGAGCTGCTCGCCTCGATCCCCGTCGCCCATCCGCTCGGCGCGATCGTCCACGCGGCGGGCACGGCCTACAACGGCCTCGTCGACACCCTGACACCGGAGCAGATCGACGTCTCCCTCGGCGCCAAGGCCGACGCCGCGTGGCACCTGCACGAGCTCACTCGCGATACCGCGCTGTCGGCCTTCGTGCTGATCTCGTCGGTGGCCGGGTCGATCCTGCCCGCGGGCCAGGGCGGCTACGCGGCGGCCAATGTGTTCCTCGACGCGCTCGCCGCGCACCGGCACGGCGCCGGGCTGCCCGCCACCTCGCTCGCCTACGGTCTGTGGGGCATCGATACGGGCATGGCGCAGTGGCTCGGCGAGGCCGACCGGCAGCGGATGCGTCGCCAGGGTCTACCGCCGCTGGCCGCGGACAAGGCGCTCGCCCTGTTCGATGCCGCGGTGGCGGCCGACCGACCGGCGCAGGTGCTGGTCGAGATCGACCCGGCCGTCCTGCGGACCAGGGCGACGGTGCCGCCGGTGCTCGGCGACCTGGTCCGGCGGGCCGGGCGCAGGCCCAGCGGCGGCGCACCCGACGCGGGCGCGGTGCGCGCACAGCTGGCGCACCTGTCCGAGGCCGAGCAGGAACAGTGGCTCCAGAAGCACATTCTCGAGACCGCCGCCCGACTGCTCGGGCACGAGAGCGCCGACGCGCTCGACGCCGAGCGGGACTTCCTCGAGTCCGGCTTCGACTCGCTGGCCGCGATGGAACTGCGCACCACCCTCAACGCTTCCACCGGGCTGACGCTGCCGACCGCCGCGATCTTCGACCAGAAGACACCGGCGGGGCTGGCCCGCTTCCTGCGCGCGGAACTGGCCGCGGTCGCGCAGCCGGGGCAGCGATCGGGCACCGACGAATCGCTGTACGGGATGTTCCGTGGCGCGGTGCAGGGCGGTCGGGCCCGCACCGGCTTCGCCCTGCTGCGGGTCGCCGCGCAGCTGCGGGAGCGGTTCGCCTCGGCGGCGGACCTGGACGAACTCCCGGCGCCGACCCGGCTGGCGGCGGGTTCGGATCTTCCGCGGATCATCTGCATCAACCCGCCGCTGGCCACCGGCGGCGCGCACCAGTACGCCAGGGTCACCGCGCAATTGCGGGCCGGTCGCGAGGTCGTGGTGCTGCCGCCGATCGGCTTCGCGGCCGACGAGCCCCTGCCCGCGACCCCGGAGGCGGCACTGGAGACGCTGGCCTGCGGTGTCCTCGACGCGGCGCAGGGCGAGCCGTTCGTCCTGCTCGGGTACTCCTCGGGTGGGCTGCTGGCCTACCTCGTGACCGAGTACCTGGAGGCGGCGCAGGGTCCGGTGCCCGAGGGCGTCGCGATGATCGACACCTACCGGGTGCACGACGGTGGCGAATGGCTGCTGCGGGAGATGGCCGAGCACATGGTGTCGCGGGAGGCCGAGTTCGGCCGATTCGACAGTGCCCGGCTCTCCGGTATGGGCTGGTACGTCCAGCTGATGCAGGAGATGGTGCCTGGAACGGTCGCCACCCCGGCCCTGCTCATCCAGTGCGCGCAGTCGTTCCTGGCGAGCACGGCGGAGCGGCCGGACTGGCAGGCCAGGGCCTGGGATCCGGCGCACACGGTGGTGCCGGTCGAGGCCGACCACTTCACCGTCCTGGAGAGCGGGTCCGCCGATACCGCCGCCGCCATCGAGGACTGGCTGGGGTCCTGAACCGCGTGGCCGGGTGCGCGAGCGGCGCACCCGGCCACGCGGCTACCGCGACAAGGCGCGGGCGCTGTGCTCGCGGATCAGGCGGCCGATGCCGTCGAGATTCGCGTCGAGGTAGAAGTGGCCGCCGGGAAAGGTCGTCGCGACGAAGTCGCCCGTGGTGTGGGTACCCCACGCCTGGATGTCGGCGAGCTGCGCGTCGGCGTCGCTCACGCCCGCGAGCGCGACGATCGGGCTCGCGACGGTGGTCTCGGGCGGGCACGTGTAGGTCTCGATGGCGCGGTAGTCGTTGCGCGTGATCGACAGGATCAACCGGCGGAACTCGGGATCGGCGAGCAAGGCAGGCGGGGTGCCGCCGAAGTCCAGCAGCTGGGCGGCCAGTTCCCGATCGCCCAGCAGATGCACGGTTCCCGGCTGCGGAGCCGAGGGGGCGCGGCGACCGGAGGCGAACAGCACGCGCGCGGTCGCGCCCGCCCGCTCCAGCCGACGGCATGCCTCGAACGCGACCACCGAACCCATGCTGTGGCCGAAGACGAAGAAGTTCTCGTCGCCGTCGACGGCTTCGATCAGCTCGGGCGCCAACCCGTCGACCAGGCCCGAGATGCTGTCGACGAGCGGTTCCTGCCGCCGGTCCTGGCGACCGGGGTACTGCACGGCGAGCACGTCGTAGTCCGTGCCGAGCGACTTGGCCAGCGGCCCGTACGCGAGGGCGGAACCGCCGGCGTGCGGAAAGCAGACCAGCTTCCGGGATTCCGCGCCCGGGGCGGGGGACAGGCGACGCAGCCAGCGAGTACCCATAGGGCAGAGGGCCTTTCGAGAGAACCGAAGTACGAGCTCCTCGAATGTACCCGGGAGTAACGCCGGTACGCCTGTCGGCGGCGGCGGCCGAACGCGGCGCGGCCACCCGGTCGACGGGTGGCCGCGCGGCTGCCGGACGGTCAGGCGTCGAGGTCGCTGGCGACCATCTCGGCGATCTTGTCCAGGGTCGGCTGGTCGTCGCTGGTGATCACCACTTCGGCGCCCTGGCCCGCGCCGAGGGTCATGATCATCAGCGCCGAACCCGCGTCGACCGGGTCGCCGCCGACCAGCGCGAGGGTGACCGGAACCCCGGCCGCGCCGACCGCTTCGGCGATCAGGGCGGCGGGACGGGCGTGCAGGCCGACCGAGGAGCCGACGGTGACGGTGGTGCTGGCCATGGGATATCTCCTTGTGGGTGAACGGGTTACGCGGTGGTGAGGACGGGGGACACGGACTGCTTGCGGGTGAACTCCTTGGCGAGGGTGACGCTGAGCGCGGCGACCACGGTGCCCGCCAGCAGCGCGAGCACGAACCAGGCCAGGTGCCCGATCGCGAAGAACACGAAGATGCCGCCGTGGGGTGCGCTCAGCGTCACCCCGGTCGCCATCACCAGGCCGCCGGTGACCGCGCCGCCGAGCATCATCGAGGGCAGCACGCGCAGCGGGTCGGCCGCGGCGAACGGGATCGCGCCCTCGGAGATGAACGAGGCGCCCAGCAGCCAGGCGGCCTTGCCGTTCTCCCGCTCGGCCTCGGTGTAGAGGCGCGGGCGCACGGTGGTCGACAGCGCCATCGCCAGCGGCGGGACCATGCCCGCCGCCATGACCGCGGCCATGATCCGCAGCGTCGCGGTGTCGGTCACCGACAGGCCCGCGGCCGCGAAGGAATAGGCCGCCTTGTTGACGGGCCCACCGAGGTCGAAGCACATCATCACGCCCAGGATGACACCGAGCGCGATCGCCGAGGTGCCGGACAGGCCGTTGAGCCAATCGGTGAGTCCGTTGGTCACGGCGGCCAGCGGCTTGCCGAGCAGGACGAACATCGCGACGCCGACGATCAGCGAGGCGAGCAGCGGGATCACGACCACGGGCATCAGGCCGCGCGCCCACGTCGGTACCGGCAGCTTGCCGACCCACAGGGCCGCGAAACCGGCGACCAGACCGCCGACCAGACCACCGAGGAACCCGGCCCCGACGAACACCGCGATGGCACCCGCGGTGAAACCCGGTGCGAGCCCGGGCCGGTCGGCGATCGCGAAGGCGATGTAGCCGGCCAGCGCGGGCACCAGGAAGCCGAAGGCGAGTGCGCCGATCTGGAACAGGACCGCGCCGAAATAGGTGGCCAGGCCGCCGTCGGGCAGGTCGGTGATCGAGTTGTTCAGCACGATGTCCTTCGCGCTGTCGGAGATCTCGTACCCGCCGAGCAGGAAGCTCAGCGCGATCAGCAGACCGCCCGCCGCGACGAACGGGATCATGTAGCTGACGCCGGTGAGCAGGATCTGCCGCAGCCGGGTACCCCAGCCGATCCCCTTGGCCGCCGCGGCCGCCGCCGGTGCCGACCCGCCGACCGTGGCCGCGCCCGGCGTGGCGCTCGCCGCCACCGCCTCCGCGATCATCGTGTCCGGTTCGTTGATGGCCCGCTTGACGCCGGACTCGACGACCGGCTTGCCCGCGAACCTGCCTCGATCCTTCACGCCCACGTCGGTCGCGAAGATGACCGCGTCGGCCGCCGCGATGGTGGCGGGGTCCAGCTTGTCGCCGCCGCTGGAGCCCTGGGTCTCCACGGCCACATCGACCCCGGCGCGCTCGCCCGCGGCGACGAGGGAGTCGGCGGCCATGTAGGTGTGGGCGATGCCGGTCGGACAGGCGGTGACCGCGACGATCCTCGGCCGCGCCCCCTCGGCCGCGCTCCCGGCGGAAGTCTGTGCGGCGCCGACTGTTCCGGCAGTCGCAGTGCCAGTCGTTGCGGCCGAGACCGATTCGCCCGTCGGAGCGGCGATGGCTGTGGCCGAGGATGTTTCGGCGGTCGGCGCGCCTGTGCCGGCTGCGGTGGCAGTGCCAGGGGCGGTGCTCGCGGCCGGGGAGCCACTGGTGGAGTTACGGGCATCGGGTGTCTGTGGCGCGGTGGCGCCCGTCGCGATGGTGGTGCCCGGCGCCGGGGCGGGCGGTGGGTTGATGACACCGTCGACCCGGGCGACGATGTCGGCGGGTGTCGCGGCTGCTCGCAGGTCGGCGACGAAGGCCGGGCGGACGAGGGCGCGGGCCAGCGACGACAGCAGTTTCATGTGCTCGGCGCCCGCTCCCTCGGGCGCGGCGATCAGGAACACCAGGTCGGCGGGGCCGTCGGGGGCGCCGAAGTCGACGCCGGGGGAGAGGCGGGCGAAGGCCAGGGACGCGGTGGTGACGGCGGCCGCGCGGCAGTGCGGGATGGCGATGCCGCCGGGGAGCCCGGTGGCCGACTGCGCTTCCCGGTCCAGCGCCGCCCGGCTCACCGCGTCGGCGTCACTCGCGCGGCCCGCGGCGGCGAGCCTGCCCGCGAGCGCGGTGATCACCGTGTCCTTGTCGGCGCCGAGATCGGTGTCGAGCGTGATCAGGTCGGTGGTGATGATCGAATCGGCCATCGTGGTGTCTTTCGCGAGTGGGGGTGGAGCGGGTCAGCAGGTCGGCAGTGGGGGGCGGGTGGGGCGAACGGGAGTCGACGGGCGGGGCCGGGCGCAGTGCGGCAGCCGGGCCGCGGTGCGTTGTCGGCCGGGGTGCCGCGGCGGACGGCGGTCGTCAGGGGGTCGGCGCGCGGTACTCATGCCGAGCCCGGTGGGCGATCGGAGGCCGTTCGGAGCGGGCGGGCGGTGACCGCGTCGAGGTCGACATCGGCCGGACCGGGCAGTTCGGTCCCGGGCAGCGCGGTGGCCGCGCTGCCGTAGGCGACGGCGGCGCGCAGCCGGTCGGCGGGGCCCGCGCCCGCCGCGTCGGCGAGCAGATATCCCGCCAGGGCGGAGTCGCCTGCGCCGACGGTGCTGCGCGGCACGATCGGCGGGGCCGCGGCGAACCAGGCGTCCTCGGCGGTGACCAGCACCGCACCGGCCGCGCCGAGGGTCGCCAGGACCGCGCCGACGCCCCGATCGACCAGGCGGGCGGCGGCCACGGCGGCGGCCACGGGGTCGTCGAGGTCGACCGGGTCGAGCCCGGTCAGCTGGGCGAGTTCCTCGGCGTTGGGCTTGATGAGATCGGGTGCGACGCCGACAGATTCGGCGAACAGCGCCAGCAGGGGCGCGTCGGAGGTGTCGACCGCGATGCGGGTGCGGGTAGCGCCGTTCGCGGACGCGCCGAGGGGCGACAACCGCGCGACCAGCTCGGCGTACCAGTCGACCGGCACCGCGGGCGGCAGCGAACCGGACAGCACGATCCAGTCGGCCCCGGCGGCCAGCTCGACGAGCACCGCCGTCAGCTCGGCCAGCTCGCGGCCGGTCAGCGGACGGCCGGGCGCGTTGATCTTGGTGGTGGTGCCGTCGGTCTCGGCGATGGTCAGGTTGATGCGTGGTTCACCCGGCACCGGCACGGTACGGAAACCGATCCCCGCCGTGCGCAATCCGTGCACCACCGGATCGTCCTCGGCCCCCGGCAGCACCGCCAGGACCGGCGCGCCACCCGCCGCGACGACGCGCGCGACGTTCACGCCCTTGCCGCCGGGTTGCGCGGTGACCCCGGCGGCGCGATGCACCTGCCCGCGTCGCAGCGGTCCGGTGAGGGTGACCGTGCGGTCCACGCTCGGGTTCGCGGTCAGGGTGACGATCATGCGAGGACCACCTCGATGCCCGCCGCGACCAGGTCCGCGTGCGCGCCGGCCGGGATGTCGGTATCGGTGACCAGCACATCGATGTCGTCGGTGCTGCCGAAGCGGACGAAATCCTCCCGGCCGACCTTGCCCGCGTCGGCGACCACGACGACCCGGTCCGCGGCGGCGATCATCGCGCGCTTCACCGCGGCCTCCTCGGGATCGGGCGTGGACAGGCCGTGCCGGACGGTGAGCGCGTTGGTGCCGACGAAGGCGACGTCGACCCGCAGCTCGCCGAGCATTCGCAGTGTCTCGGCGCCGACGGCCGCCTGGGTGACCCCGCGCACCCGCCCGCCGAGCAGGTGCACCCGCACCCCGGCGAAACCGGTGAGCCGGGTGGCGATCGGCAGTGAGTTCGTGACCGCGACGAGGTCCAGGTCGGTCGGCAGCTCGGCGGCCACCCTGGCCGTCGTCGTGCCCGCGTCGAACAGCACGCTGCCGCCGGAAGCGGGCAGGTGGCGCTGGGCCAGCACGGCGATGCGGTCCTTCTCGGCGGCGCGGGTGTTGTCGCGTTCGGCGGTACCCAGCTCGATGGTGGTCAGCGCGCCCGCGCCGACCGCGCCGCCGTGTACCCGCCGGATCAGGCCGAGCCGGTCCAGGACGGCGAGATCGCGCCGCACGGTCTCGGTGGTGACCCCGTACTGATCGGCCAGTTCGGCGACGGAGACCCGTCCGCGATGCCCGATGAGGGTCGCGATGGCCTGCTGCCGTTCCTCGGCGTACATGGGTTCCTCCGATGCGCTGAATGTGTACTCATATTGTTTTATGCCCGTTTGTGTTGCTTTGTCAATCAATTATGGTGAGACGAGTCACAATCGTTGCGCGGCGCTATCGTCGGTCACCATTCGGTCCCGGGTGCTCGCGGTCACATCCGCGCGGTGCGCGTGGCGGGTGTCACCGTGGAAGGCGGTGCAGGTCAAGCGGTTTCGGTGCGACTGTCACGCCCCGTTTACGTGTCTCGTCGATGATCGACACGTGCGCGGGTGACGCTGAGCCGCATGTGGCGAATCGCAGTGCGACCCCGTGTCACGGCCCTGGCCTGCGAGGTGTGCGGGCGGCTGCCGCACCCGCGCCGAACCCGGCTGGCGCTGGCCAAACTGGCGGCGGTGTTCCCGGTGGAGCTGGCGCTGCACGCGCTGGTGATCCACCTGCACCCGCCCTATCTGCTCACCGTCGCCCTGCTGACGATCACCACCACGATCCTGGTGATCTGGGTGGTCGAGCCGGGGGCGATGCGCATGCTGGGCGGCTGGCTGCACGGCCCGGAGCTACGCCACCGCGACCGGATCGACGAGGCGCAGGCACTGTGGCGGATCCGGGTCAGGCTGGCGGACCGGCCGGGCGCGCTGGAGACGCTGGCCAAACACCTGGCGCAGCGCGGGGCCAACATCCTCACGGTGCACGTGCATCAACTCGAGGACGCGGTGCTCGACGAACTCGTCGTCGCCGCGCCCGAGGGGGTCACCGTGCACAGTCTCACCTCGGCGGTGGTGCAGGCGGGTGGTTCAGGGGTGCGGGTCTGGCCCGCGACGGTGCTGTCGTTGATCGACGGTCAGACCAAGGCGCTGGCCATCGCGGCCCGGATCGTGGGCGATCCGGACGAATTGCCCTTGGCCGTCGCCGAATTGCTCGGCGCGCGCTATCTCGCGCCCGGCACGCCCGCGGCGGGCGATGTGGGCGAGGGCACCGTGCTGGAACTCGAACGCGACGACGATCGCTGGGGATTCGTGCGTCCCGACGAACCGTTCACGCCGGCCGAGATCGCGCGGGCGCATCGGCTGGCCGACCTGGCCGCGCTCACCGCCCGGCTGCGGTGATCAGTCGAAGCCGAGATCGGCGGTGAGCGGATCGCGTAGCGCGCCCTCGGCGGCGCGTAGTCGGTCGGTCACCGAGGTGAGCAGGTCCATCGAATCCTGGGAGAGGCCACAGGCGAGGAGGGTGAGGTAGCGGATCGCACCGTGGGTGATGCGCCGAGCGAGGAGAACGTCCGGGTCGGCGGGTGCGGCCGAGTGTTCGACGAGGGTCACGACAGGGGCACTCACAATCTCGGAACGTGCTGCTGGGTACGCTGCTGTCTACTTACGAGTATGACGCACCTTACATCCCCCCTGGGGTCTGTGAACCCCGGCTCGCATGCGAAAGTTCAGCGATGAGTCAGTTCGCCGACTATCAGAACGAGATCTACCTGGCCGCGCTCGGTGGGAATCTGCCCGAATTTCCCATGGACTACGCGACGCTCGAGCGCAAGGCGACCGCCGCGCTGCCCGACACGCTGCTGAACTACATCGCCGGTGGGGCGGGCGACGAGCTCACCCAGCGCCGCAATGCCGAGGCCTTCGCCGACTGGGGGCTGGTGCCCCGGATGCTGGTCGGGGCGACCGAGCGCGATCTCACCGTCACCGCCTTCGGGCACACCTTCGCCAGTCCGCTGTTCCTGGCCCCGGTCGGCGTGATCGGCCTGGTCGGCGAGCACGGGCACGGTGACATCGCGGTGGCCCAGGCATCGGCGAAAACCGGTGTGCCCGCGATGTTCTCGACGCTGATGGAGGACCCGCTCGAGGACGTCCGTCCGCACGCGGGCGACACACCGGCGTTCTTCCAGCTGTACACGCCGAAGAACCGGGAGCTGGCCGAGAGCCTGGTTCGCCGCGCCGAGGCGGCCGGCTACGCGGGCATCACCGTCACCCTCGACACCTGGGTCCCCGGCTGGCGTCCGCGCGACCTGTCCAGCGGCAACTTCCCGCAGCTGCGCGGGCACGTGCTGAAGAACTACACCAGCGACCCGGTGTTCCAGGCGATGGTCGGCTCCGATGATCCGAAGCTGATTGTCCTGCATTGGATCGCGACCTTCGGCAACTCGCTGACCTGGGACGACCTGACCTGGCTCCGCTCGCTGACCGAGCTGCCGATCATTCTCAAGGGCATCTCGCACCCCGAGGACGCGCGCAAGGCGATCGACTTCGGCGCCGACGGCATCTACTGCTCCAATCACGGTGGGCGCCAGGCCAACGGCGGGCTCAGCGCGCTCGAGACGCTGCCCGCTGTCGTCGCCGCGTGTGGCGACCGGGTGCCGGTGCTGTTCGACTCCGGCGTCCGCTCCGGCGCCGACGTCGTCAAGGCGCTGGGTCTGGGCGCGACCATGGTCGGGCTCGGCAGGCCGTACGTGTACGGGCTGGCGCTGGGCGGGGTGCGCGGACTGGTGCACCTGCTGCGCAGCTACGCCGCCGAGGCCGATCTGCTGATGGCCGTCAACGGGTATCCCGATGTCGCCGCGGTGCGCGCCAACATCCGCCCGACGACCGCGGGCAACGCCGCCCGCGACTGATCCGCGGACGGCCGGGAAGCCCGTCATCGGACGGGTTTTCGGGCCGTGACGGTGGGCTCGCCCGGAACATGTCGGTGGCGTGCGGCATCATCTCCAGCACACCACGCTGTAGAACGCACCAACCTCCGGAGTCCACGATGTCCTCGCCGAGCACCAAGTCCGCATCCCGCCGATCCGCCCCGCAGGTACTGTCCGAGGCCGAGCTCGCGCGCATCGCGGGTGAGCTGGCCGACGGCAAACCGCCGATGGTGTGGTTCACCGCCGCCGCCGTCGGCGTCGCGGAGGGCAAGTCGGGCAAGGTCGTCGCCCTCGGCGACCCGGCCGACGGCGACTTCCTGCAGGTGAAGCCCACCGGTTCCAAAGATGTGCTGTCGTTCGGACCGAGCGAGGTGACGCTGACCAAGCCGGCCCGCGCGACTACCGTAGCGCCGGGCGGATCCTCGCGGACCCGCCCGGAGAGTGTCCCCGAGCCGAGCAATCGAAAGGACCACACTGTGACCCAGCCGTCGACCCTGCCGAGCGCCGCACCGACGCCGCCCGCTCCTCGGTCGCTCGCGCCCGTCCCCGACGAGTCCGCCGCGCCCAAGCCGGCGACACCGCGTCCGGCGGCGAAGACCACGGCGGCGCGCAAGCCCAAGGCGCCCGAGGTGACCGTCACCCTCACCGGCACGTCCGACGGTGAGTGGACCGTCGACGTGGTCAACGGCAAGAAGCGCAGTGTGAAGGGGCTGGCGGTGAGCAGTGGCGCCGTCGCCCAGGCCGCCAAGATCCTGCACCCGGAGGTCGAGGAAGTCGTGGCCGGGATCCTGGAGGCCGCGCGGGGCGCGCAGCAGGCCAAGGTCGCCCAGCTGCAGGCCGAACTGGAGGCGGCCAAAAGGCTCCTTGCCGAACTAGGAGACTGAGCGCCGTCCCCACCCGCACGGCTATACCGCTGTGCTGGTGGGACTTCCGGTACTGCGCAGGACCCGGGGCCCGGTGTTCTGGCGCAGGCTGTCGTGGAAGGCGAGGCCGAGGCGGTATTCCTTGGCGTGGTACATCGCGGCGTCGGCGGCGCGGATCAGGTCGAAGACCGTGGAGTCGGTCGGCCGGGTGGCCACACAGGCGACGCCGATGCTGGCGGTGATGGGAATCTCGCCGCAGCTCAGATCGAACGGCCGCACGAACGCGCCGAGCAGCTGTTGGGCGAGTACCGCCGCCTCGGCCCGGCTGCGGGCGGCGAGCACGACGAACTCGTCACCGCCGTAGCGGGCGGTGACGTCGCTGCGCCGGGCGGTGCGGCGGATGCGGGCGGCGGCCTCGGCGATCAGTTCGTCGCCGACGGCGTGCCCGTAGCTGTCGTTGACCATCTTGAAGCCGTCGAGGTCGATGAACAACAGGCACAACGGTTTTCCGGCCCACTCCCGGCGATGCCGGTGCGGCGCCCGCAGCAGCGCGCCCCGGTTGAACAGGCCGGTGAGCAGATCGTGGTCGGCCTGGTACTGGGCGCGGCGCTCGCTGCGCAGGCTCCGGGCGATCGCGCGTTCGCTGCGCACCAGCACCCCGACCAGCAGCAGGGTGAGCAGCAGGCAGATCACCACCCGGTCGCCCGAGCCGAGGTCGGCGCCGACGACGCTCACCAGCGAGGCGGCGACCAGCGCCACCGCGATCGCGCCCGCGCGTCTGCGCGATCGGTGCGGGTGCGCGTCGTCGGCCACGTGCGCCACGCCCATCGTCGGGTGCAGCGCGGCCAGCCCCGCCAGCAGGTACGCCCACTGTTGCGGCACCAGCGCGAAACCGCTGTCGACGAGGACGGTGCCCGCGGCGGTGAGGCTTTCGAGCAGCCCGCCGACGAGCACCGCGATCAGCGCGGCCTGCAGCAGCCGCAACGCGGTCTCGCTGCGGACCACGGTGGCCAGCGAGTGCGCGAGCACGGTCAGCAGCAGCGCGTCGATCACCGGGTAGCTCGCGGCCAGCACGGTGTCGAAACCGGTGGGGTGGCGCAGGATCGGCGAGATCAGGAACGTCCACGAGGCCAGCAGGGCGCTGAGCCCGATCAGCATCGAGTCGAGCCACAGATCGCGGGCGCCCGCCACGCGGCGCGGTTGCAGCCAGCCCACCGCCGCCAGCCCGAGGCACAGGTAGGCGGCCACGGTGCACAGATCATCGACGGGGCGCCACGCGCTGTGCAAACCGAGTTCGCGTATCGCGGTCCCCGCAGCGAACAGCGGGACCGAGGTGGCCAGCAGGTACCAGGGCGTCCGGTGCGCCGGCCGGTGACTGTAGAGGCCGTAGCCGATCATCGCCAGACTGCCCGCGACAATCGCGACCAGCAGCAGGAACGACAGTGACCGCGTGCCGAGCAGCGGCGCGAGCAGCGCGGCCCCGGCCGCCCCGAGGACGATCGCGTACCAGCGCGGGTTCCGCCGGCATGTCTCGCTGATGGTCATCAGCCCCCCTCGATCCTGCTGCGCACGCGACGAGCGCCGATCGAACGTAAGAGACGCTCAAAACCTTTACAACTCAGTCGATCATGACACGTTCGGCACCCGGTTGTCGTGCCCTTGCGCGCATTGCCGGATACCGATTCGGTACCCGGTGCGCGGCACCCGGCCGACAGGGTGTGTGGTGGGATCGCCGCAGCGTCGACGAGTGTAGAGGAGCCGAAAGATGGACAGCTGGATCGCACCCGGCCGGGTCAACATCATCGGTGAGCACACCGACTACAACGACGGGTTCGTACTGCCCATCGCCTTGCCGCTGGGCGTGGTCTGCGCGGCCGGGCCCACCGCGGACGGCCGGGTCCGGCTCACCTCGGCGCAGCGGCCGGGCGAGGTCGTCGTGGTCGCGGTGCGAGAGCTTGCGGCGCAGCGTGATCGGGTGCCCGGGTGGGCGCGGTATCCGCTCGGGGTGGTGGTCGAGTTCACGCGCCGGGGGCATCCGATCGAGGGGGTGCGGCTCGAGGTCGACGGCGCGGTGCCGATCGGGGCGGGATTGTCGTCCTCGGCGGCGCTGTGCTGCGCGGTGACGGTGGCGCTGCGCGAGTTGTTCGCGCCCGAACTCGCCGATCGCGCCGTCGTCGAGATCGCGCGCGCCGCGGAGAACGGTTTCGCCGGGGTGCCGACCGGGCTGCTCGACCAGTCCGCGTCGATCCTGTGCACGGCGGGTCACGCGCTGTTCCTCGACGTGCGCGCCTTCACGGCGCCCGACGGCCCCGAACCCGCTGCGGTGGAGCAGATTCCGTTCGATCTCGCGGCGGCGGGGCTGGCACTGATCGTCGCCGACACCGGCCATCCGCACGACCTGGCCGACGGCGCGTATGCCGAGCGCCGGGCGCAGTGCGAGGCGGCCGCCGCCGTGCTGGGGGTGCGCGCCCTGCGCGATGCCACCGAGGCCGACCTGCCCCGGCTCGCCGATCCGCTGCTGCGGCGGCGGGCCAGGCATGTGGTCACCGAGAACGCGCGGGTGCTCGCTGTCGTCGACCGTCTGCGTTCGGGTGCCGACCCGCGGACGATCGGTGGACTGCTCACCGCGTCGCACCGGTCGCTGCGGGACGATTTCGAGGTGTCGGCCCCCGCGCTCGACCTCGCGGTCGACGCGGCCCTGGCGGCGGGCGCGCACGGCGCGCGGCTGGTCGGCGGCGGTTTCGGCGGCAGCGTGCTGGCGCTGGTCGACCGTGCGGACGGCGACCGGGTGGCCGCGCGGATCGAGCAGCGCTTCCTGACGGCGGGTCTGGCCGCGCCCCGGGTCTTCACCGTCGAACCGGCCGCCGGGGCTCACCGAGTGGCCTGAACAAAAGTTCGCTGAACCCGATTCGGCCTGTGACGCGCAGCACCATCGCGCACAGTAAATCCATCCGAGAATGTTCGGCGGGCGACGCGGCCCGCGCCGTCGCCAACGACGCCCCTGCGCCGCCCGGTTCCAGGCCAGGAGGGACACGCTGTGCCGCTTGCCGTTTCCACCACCACGCTCGACGCGTCGTCGACCCTGCGTCTGGACGCCGCTCCCGTCGACTACGCGCTCGTCGCTTTGTATTTCGTCTTCGTGCTCGGCATCGGGCTGATCGCCCGGCGCCGGGTGTCCTCCAGCGTCGACTTCTTCCTCTCCGGCCGATCGCTGCCGGCCTGGGTCACCGGGCTCGCCTTCATCTCCGCCAATCTGGGCGCGGTGGAGATCATGGGCATGTCGGCCAACGGCGCCCAGTACGGCTTCCCGACGTTCAACTACTTCTGGATCGGCGCCGTGCCCGCCATGCTCTTTCTGGGCGTGGTGATGATGCCGTTCTACTACGGCTCCAGGGTCCGCTCGGTGCCCGAGTTCATGCGCAGGCGCTTCGGCACCGGCGCGCACCTGGTGAACGCGCTGAGTTTCGCGCTGGCCCAGGTGCTCATCGCCGGGGTGAACCTCTACCTGCTCGGCACCATCGTCAATGTGCTGCTGGGCTGGCCGCTGTGGATCTCGGTGATCGTGGCGGCGGCGATCGTGCTGTCCTATGTCACCCTGGGCGGGCTCTCGGCCGCGATCTACAACGAGGTGCTGCAGTTCTTCGTCATCGTGGCGGCGCTGCTGCCGCTGACCCTGGTCGGTCTGCACCGGGTCGGCGGCTGGGAAGGATTGCAGGACAAGGTGACCGCCTCGCCGGGCGGTGCCGCCCAGCTGAGCACCTGGCCGGGCAACGCGATGAGCGGGTTCACCGACGACTTCGCCTCGATCATGGGCATCGTGTTCGGCCTGGGCTTCGTGCTCTCCTTCGGCTACTGGACGACCAATTTCGTCGAGGTGCAGCGCGCCCTGGCGACACACTCGATCTCGGCCGCGCGGCGCACGCCCATCATCGGCGCCTACCCGAAGATGTTCATCCCGCTGATCGTGGTCATCCCCGGCATGATCAGCGCGGTGCTGGTGCCGCAGATGATCGAGTACAAGCAGCAGGTCACCGCGAATCCGGATTTCGAGGGCGACGTCACCTACAACCAGGCGCTGCTGTTCCTGATGAAAGAGGTGCTGCCGAACGGGCTGCTGGGGGTGGGCCTGGCCGGTCTGCTCGCGGCGTTCATGGCGGGCATGGCGGCCAATGTCTCCGCGTTCAACACCGTGTTCAGCTTCGACCTGTGGCAGCAGTACGTCCGCAAGGGCAGGCCAGACGGCTACTACCTGAAGGTCGGCAGGCTGGCGACGGTCGGCGCGACCGTCGCGGCGATCTTCACCGCGTTCATCGCGGGCGGGTTCAGCAACATGATGGACTACCTGCAGACGCTGTTCAGCTTCTTCAACGCGCCGCTGTTCGCGACCTTCATCCTCGGCATGCTGTGGAAGCGGATGACACCCGCCGCGGGCTGGGTCGGCCTGGTCAGTGGCACGCTGGCCGCGGTATCGGTGTTCCTGCTCAACGAGACCGGGGTGACGAACCTGTCCGGGCAAGGCGCGAGCTTCGTCGCCGCGGGCGCCGCCTTCGTCGTCGATATCACCGTCAGCGTCGCGGTCACGCTGGTCACCCGGCCCAAGCCCGCCGCGGAACTGGTCGGCCTGGTCTACTCCGAGACCCCCAAGGCGCTGCGCACCGACCCCGACGCGGACTCACTGCCCTGGTACCAGCGCCCGGTACTGCTCGCCGGGATCGCGCTCGTGCTGGTGATCGCCCTCAACATCGTCGTCGGATAGGGAGACAGGGCCATGCTTTTCGATATCCGCACCATCATCGGCGCGTTGCTCGGTTGCTACGGCGTCGTCCTGGTGATCACCTCGCTGGTGCAGGACCCGGCCGCGCAGGAGGCCAAGACCGGAGGGATCGACGTGAACCTGTGGGCGGGTCTTGGCATGCTCGGGGTGACCGTCGTGTTCGTCGGCTGGGCGTTCCTGCGCCCGGTCCGGGTGCCCGAGACGTCCCCACTCACCCTGGAGGACTTCACTCCCGATCAGTAGCTCCCGGAATCCGCCACATATTGGACATGTGACCAGTAAAGTCCGGGCTGCTGACATCACCACCGCTCGACCACCTGGGGAGATCCTGCCGATATGAGACGCACGCGCATCCTGTGCACGATTCTGTCGACGATCGCGCTCGTGCTCGGCGGGAGCGGCACGGTCTTCGCGGCGCCCAGCGGGTCCGGCACCGGCAGTGCGGCGGCCGCGCCGACGCGTGTGCCCGCCCTCGGCGCGGACTTCCAGTGGGGCGTGTCCATGTCCGGGTTCCAGTCCGAAGGTCATGCGCCGGACAGCAACTGGAGCCGCTACGCCGGTTCGGGGAAGGCGCGAGATCCGTACGGCGACTCGGTCGACTTCTACACCCGCTACGCCGAAGACATCGAACTGGCGGCCGGGCTGGGGGTACGGGTCTTCCGGCTCAGCATCGAGTGGGCGCGGGTGCAGCCGCGCGCGGATGTCTGGAACGACGACGACTTCCGGTTCTACGACGCGGTCCTGGCGAGGATCCGGGCGGCGGGGATGCGGCCCATGCTCACCCTCGATCACTGGGTCATCCCCGGCTGGGCGGCCGACCGGGGCGGCTGGACGAACCAGGGCATGGTCGCGGACTGGCTGGCCAATATGCGCCGCGTGGTCGATCGGTACGCGGCGTTCGATCCGCTGTGGGTGACCATCAACGAGCCGATGGGGTACGTGGCCCAGTCGATCAAGATCGGTGACATCGGACCGCTCGACGCCGTGCCGATGTTCGACCGGCTGGTGCAGGCACACGGAGCGATCTACGACTACATCCACCAGCGGCAGCCGGGCGCGAAGGTGACCAGCAATGTCGCGCAGTATCCGATCGTGCAGAATCTCACGGATCTGCTGTTCGTCGACCGGGTGCGGGGCAAGCTCGATTACCTCGGCATCGACTTCTATTACGGTGTCTCGCTCCAGCATCCGCCGACCACCGCGCTGGTGGGTGACGAGCTGTGGAAGAACGCGATCGAGCCCGAGGGCATCTACTACGACCTGCGCACCTACGCCGAGAAGTTCCCCGGCCTGCCGATCTATGTGGTGGAGAACGGGCTGCCGACCGAGCACGGCGCGCCCCGCCACGACGGCTATACCCGCGCCGACCATCTGCGCGACACCGTGTACTGGCTCCAGCGTGCCGAGCTCGACGGCATCGACGTCATCGGCTACAACTACTGGAGCCTCACCGACAACTACGAATGGGGCAGCTACGCACCGCGTTTCGGGCTCTACACCGTCGATGTGACCGACCCCGGCCTGACCCGCCGCCCCACCGACGCGGTGGCCGCCCTGCGTGCGATCACCTCCGCGAACGGCGTCCCGGCGGACTATCGTCCGACCCGCCGACCCGCGCTGTGTTCGATCGTCACTCCCTTGCAGAGCTGCCTGCGTCCTGTCTCCGTGCCGTGAGTCTCGGGGCCTGTCGGGCATCCGACGTCGGCGCAGGAGGACCTGCCGCCGTTCTCACGCCGGAGCGGCTCCCGGAATACCGTCCTGGACGACGAAACCGGCGCGGGTGCTGATCGGTGCTCCCGGCCGGGTGACATAGGGCAGCACCCGGAAGTCGGTGCGCCACAGCCGGTGATCCAGCTCGACCCGGGCATAGCCGCGCTGCCGGTTGTAGAACTTCATGTCCGGATTGGCCGCGAGCAGCGCCCGCCCGCTATCGGGGAAGTCGGCGCCGTCACCGCCGGTGGTGATCGAGGTGCCCGTGAATTCCGTGGCCACCACGGGTGATTCGGGATCGGCGTAGTCGCCGCGCAGGTCGGCGACGTAGTTCTCGTGGCGGTCGCCGGTGATCACGACGAGATTGCCCGCGGCGCGTGCGGCGGCGGCGCCGAGCACCGTGTTGCGGTCGGCGATGTAGCCGTCCCAGGCGTCGGTGCCCAGCAACAGCTCCGGTCCCGGGTCGTAGTCGGACTGTGCCATCGCGACCTGGTTGCCGAGCACCTGCCAGCGCGTGGGCGAGGTGGACAGGCCGTCGACGAGCCAGTCCCGTTGCGCCGCACCGAGGATCGTGCGGTCGGTGGCGAAGCGGTCGGCGCAGCCGGTGACCGCGGTGCCGTCGCCACAGGCCTGCGGGGAGCGGTACTGCCTGGTGTCGATCATGGTGAACTCGGCCAGATCGCCGAAACGGTAGCGCCGGTGCAGGTGCGCGCTCGGCCCGGCGGGCAGCTGGGCCAGGCGCAGGGGTTGATGCTCGTACATGGCCTGGAAGGCGGCGGCCTTGCGGCGCCGGTACAGCGGCGGCAGCCGGTACACGTCGAGACCGAGTCCCGGCTGCGCCCCGGCCCAGTTGTTGTCGAGTTCGTGGTCGTCGAGGGTGACCAGCCAGGGAAAGGCCGCGTGCGCGCGTTGCAGCGGCGGTTCGGTCTTGGCCTGGGCGTACTTGAGGCGGTACCCCGTCAGGTTCACCGCCTCGCCCTCCAGCTGGGGCGGCAGGCTCGCGCCCTGCCGCGCGAGCACCCAGGACGACTCGTAGATGTAGTCGCCCAGGTGCACCACCAGGTCCAGATCCTCGGCGCCGAGATGCTCGTAGGCGGTGTAGTAGCCGGAGCTCCAGGACTGGCACGAGGCGAAGGCGAAGCGCATCCGAGCGGTCGGGCTGCCCGCCACCGGCGCGGTGCGGGTGCGACCGACGGGGGAGATCGCCGAGCCCGCACGGAATCGATAGAAGTACCACCGATCCGGCGCCAGCCCGCCGACCTCGGGATGCACGCTGTGGCCGAGCGCGCGGGTGGCCACCGCCGCGCCCCTGGCCACCACCCTGGTGAAGCGCTCGTCCTCGGCGACCTCGTAGTCGACGGTCACCGGGTCGATCGGCATCCCGCCGTACCCGTCGGGCGCCAGCGGATCGGGTGCGAGCCGCGTCCACAGCACTACGCCGTCGGCGGTCGGCTCCCCGGAAGCGACACCGAGGGAGAACGGTTCGCCGAGTGTGCGCGGCGCGGCGAAGCGGGCGCTGCTCACCGCCGACACGCCGACCGCGGCCGCGACCGAACCGGTCACGCCGAAGCGCAGGAGTTGCCGACGGGACAGCGTCATCGCCTGTCGTCCTTTCACCGTCACCGAATGCGGAGTTCCCCTCCGATTCTGTCCGGCCCGGCCCCGACACGCGAACGAGACGGCCGATCAGGCGGCGAAAGCGAGCCAGTAGAAGACCCAGCAGGACAGCGCGGTGAGCGTCATATCGATCGCCGCGACCCCGGCCCACCGGCGGTGCCACGCAGCGTGCGCGCCCGGCAGCGGCGGATTGCCGAAATTGCGCACCGCCCGCACGATCACCACCGGCCACAGCAGTACCGAGGTGACGGCGAACACCAGGTGGATCGCCAGCGACGTCCACACCGCGGTGGAGGCCGTGCCGCCCACGACTCCCGCGGAGCGTTCCTGCCAGCCATTGAAGCGCACATCCAGTTCGAACAGCACGACGGCGACCAGTAGCGCGACACCCAGTCCGAGCTGGATCCCGCGGTGGAGCCGGAACCGCCTGCCGACCTTGACCCGGTACACACTCCATCCGAGCGCGAGCACCACCAGCACCATCGACGTCACCATCATGTCCATGGCGATCGACGCCCTCGTGCCGAGGAAGCCGTCGATCCCACTAAGGTCGTTCATCGCAATAGCTCCGTGTCGTCGGTGCGCGGCGCAGGCCCGACCAGGTCCGGGACGCACATGAATCGCTCTTGGAGACACGGTGTCTCCAAAAGCTCGACGGCACGCTAGCACGTACCCGAACTGGAACCGGACACGGGGAAGAGAAAGCAGCCGAGGTCCATGCCCAAGATCAACGCGGACAGCGTCCGCGAGCATCGCGCCCAAGTACTCGCGGCGCTGATCGACAGCGCCGAGTTCCTCCTGGCCCAGGACAGCGAGACAACCCTGACCGCCGGGGCGGTGGCGGCCCGCGCAGGAATCGCCCGCAACAGCATCTACCGCTACGTCGACTCGATCGACGATCTGATCGAGATGGTGGCCACCCGCGGCTTCCCACGGTGGACGAGCGCGGTCCGCGACGCGATCGAGGCCGCACCGACACCCGCCGCCGGCGTGGTGGCCTACGTCCGCGTCAACGTCGAGCAGGCCGTCGACGGGGATCACGCCTGGCGCACCGCGCTCTCGCGGATGAACCTCTCGGCGCCCGCGCGGGCCCGGGTGATCGCGTTGCACACCGAACTGGCCGACCTCCTGCGCGGGGAACTGTCCGCGGCGGCGGTGACGAATCCCGCCCTGGTGACGGAGTCACTCCAGGCGCTGGTCGACGCGTGCGTGCGCCGGGTCGACGCGGGCGACGACCCGGCCACCGTCATCGACTACGCGGGCCGCGTCGCCGCCGTGCTCGTCAGCGAGGCGACGGCCGCACCGTGACCGGCTGCGCACGCAGCCGGTCGACGCGGGTCGAACTGGGCACTGCGGTCAGCAGCGCCGGATCATTTCCCCTGGAACGGCTGGTTGATCGTGGTGAAGTACTGGATGGCCGCGCCGAGGGCGACCGGCGCGGTCACCAGGATCTGTCCCGCCACGGTGCCGAGGGCGCCGATGGCGAGGATGCCGCCGAGGCAGCCGACCGCCGCCGCGGGCAGGAACGGGCCGAACAGGCCGACGATGGTGGCCGAGGCGACCGTCGCGCCGACGATCCCGCCGAGCACGCAGCCGACGGCGGCGCCGCCGAGTCCGCCGACCAGGGTGCCGACAGCGGCGCCGAGGGAGATGGTGCTGGTCATGCGTGACCAGGCGGCCTGTTCGCGGTCGTACTCCGACTTCCAGGGCGCTTTGTCCTCGAAGGGCAGTGCGACCGGTTTGTAGACGGCCTTGTCCATGCTCAGCTGGGGGGTGAGGGTGGCGGTGCGGCCGGTGATCTCGGCGGCGATCGGGAACTCGAAATCGTCGAGCTGGAACCGCAGGGCAGTGGTGGCGACGGTGGTGCCGTCGGCGGCCCGCACCGCGAACACACCGTCCTCGACGATCAGCGATCCCGCGTCGGTGGTGATCCGCGCGGTGCTGTCGATCGTTTCGGCGGTGAAGCCGATCGGAGCCCGCGCGGTCGGCGCCGCGTGCACGGTGCCCGCGGCGACGGTGCCCGCGGTCAGCAGGGCGGCAGCGGCGAGGGCGATCTTGGTGGTCTTCATGGAATCGGTGCATCCTTCATCGAATGGAGCGGCTCCGGGCACGCGTCATCGCGACGGCACCCGAGCACGGGAAAGGTTTGGGGGCGAGGAGCTTTCGCCTCGCGATCGGAGGGTGTGCGGTCAGGCCGTGGGGTGGGCGCGCGCGGCGAGGCCGAGCGCGACGTCCACGATCAGGAAGCCGAGCAGACTCAGCCCGATCAGCGGGATGAACCAGCCGACCAGGACCGCCGCGGCGACCAGCGGGACGGTCAGCCACAGCGAGGTCCGGCGCAGCACGCCCCGGCGCGGAGGCACGCCGGCCGCGAACTTGCCCGTCGCCTTGGTCGGGCGCCGCTGCCACCACATCAGGTAGCCGAGCACGATCAGCGCGCACAGGCCGAGCGCCACCGCGAGCAAGAGCAGCTGATTGGCGATGCCGAACAACAGACCCATGTGGAAGGCGATGCCCCAGTTGGTCAGCTTGGCCATCAGCGGCCAGTCGGCGAAGGCGAGCCGGTCGGTGACCGTGCCCGTCGCGCCGTCGATCGCGACGGAGTCGATGGTGTAGGTGCCGGACTTGCGCAGCTCCTTGACGCCGAAGGCCTTCTCCGGCGTGGCCGGGATCGCGATCTCGGCGGCCTGGGTGATGCCGTTGGCCCGCGCGATCGCCCACACACTGTCGAGCTGGGCGATCCGGGCGGCCGGGTCGACCGGGGCGGGCGCGGTGTGGCCGGCGCTGTGGTGATCGCCGCCAGGGGACTGCGCGGGACCGACGGCGCCGGGCAGCTTCACGTTCACCGCGGGGGTGGTCCAGCTCAGTTCCTCGCGCAGCTTCGTGACATTGTCGCCGGCATACGTCGACCAGGTCATGCCGGTCGCCGAGAGCAGCAGCACCACCGGCAGGATCCAGAAGCCGATCGCGCCGTGCCAGTTCAGCTTGCGCCGCCTTGGCTCGGACAGATCCGGCGCCAGCAGCCACCGCGCCGAGCGCTTGGCCCGGCGCTTGCGCACCCGATGCACCCACAGCACGAGGCCGAACAGGGCGATCACCCACAGCCACGACGCCGCCAGCTCGCTGTAGAGCCGGCCGGGCTCACCCAGGTGCAGGCTGCGATGGAACTCGCTGAGCCAGCTCCGCAACGGCAGTGCGCCTGCGCTGCCGTAGACCACGGCCTCGCCGACCGGCCGCGCGGTATGCGGGTCGACGAACACCGCGAGCCGCTCGGAATCACCGAGGGTCGGGTCGTTGAACAGCACCCGGGTGGACTCGCCGTCGCCCGGCGCGGGCGCGACGGCGACGAGGGTCAGGTCGGGCCGGGCCGCGACCGCCGCGCCGACCTGCGCCGAGAGGGCCTGGTCGGGGCCGGAGGTGTCGACCTGGAGCAGATCGCGGGAGACGATCCCCTCGATGGTCGGCGCGATCGCGTACAGCGCGCCGGTGAGCGCGGCGATCAGGATGAACGGGGCGACGAAGATCCCCGCGTAGAAGTGCAGGCGCAGGGCCAGGGGATAGAGGCGCGCGCCCCGGCGGGTGCCGGAGCGGGGCCGTCCAGCGGAAGCCGGTGGTGACGAGGTGGGCTGCTCCTCGGCCGGACGGGTGTCCGTGATGCTCATGGTGATTCATTTCTGGAGTGCGGAAACCCGGTGCGCACGCGCGAAGAGCGCACGGCGAAATCGCTCGTGCACCGGGTGGAGGAAGGCTCAGAAAGGAATCGCGAGCGGCGGAGCGCGGGTGCGCAGTGAGCGCGCGGCGAAGATCCGCAGGATGACGCGGTCACGGTGGACCAGGCGCAGCGGCGCCGGGTCGGGAATGCGGGGTGCGCGGTAGCACAGCGGCAGGATCCGCGCCAGCACGGCGCTGCCGATCCGGTAGGCGGCCTCGGCGCCGAGGATGATCGCGGCGGCGAGGACGGCGGCGACGGCGTGCGCGGTGAGCATGCCCAGGCCGAGTGTGTCGTCGCCGTGGTGGGCGTGCCCGGACCAGCTCATGGTCGTGTGGCCGAGCAGCTGACCGCCCAGCAGCACCGCGGCCAGCCCGACCGCGCCGTCCCGGAGCGGGCCGATGCCTGCGACCACCGCGCCGACCACGGCCGAGACCGCCGCCAGCAGCACGACGGTGGTGCTGCCCGGCAGCGCGCCGCCCGAGGCCAGCCCGTGGGCGGCCAGCGACAACGCTCCCGACATCGAGCCCGCGCAGGCGCCGCGCAGCCGCGCGCCGACGGCACGCGACGGCGCGGCGGTCCGCGCGAACTCGATGATCACGCGCTGATGATAGTCGACCGGTATGGGCCGACCGACCGCCATCGCACGGCCGGACTCACGCCTGTTCGGCGTCCATCTCGATCAGCGGCTTGCGCAGCAGCTTGCCGGTGGCGTTGCGGGGCAACTCGTCGACGAAGATGACCTCGCGCGGGACCTTGTAGCGGGCCAGGTTCTCGCGGACGTAGTCCTTGATCTCCTGCGCGTCGCGCGCCGACTCCGGGCCGGGGACGACGATCGCGCGCAGCCGCTTGCCGTAGTCGCGGTCGTCGACGCCGACCACGGCCGCCTCGAACACGTCCGCCCGGCCTGCAATGAGGTTCTCCACCTCGAGCGGGAAGACGTTCTCGCCGCCGGAGACGATCATGTCGTCGTCGCGGCCGTCGATGTAGAGCAGCCCGTCGGCATCGAAATGGCCGACGTCACCGCTGGACATCATCCCGTCGACGATCTCCTTGGTGCGGCCGTCGGTGTAGCCGGTGAAGGCGAAACCGTTGTCCACGAAGATGGTTCCGGTGACGTTCGGCGCCGTGATCGGCTTGCGGTTCTCGTCGAGCAGCACGATCCGGATGCCGACCGGGGCCTTGCCCGCGGTGGTCGGCGCCTTGCGCAGGTCCTCGGGGGTCGCCACCGTCATCACCGCGCACTCGGTGGAGCCGTAGAGGTTGTAGAGGCTGTCGTTGAAGTAGTCCAGCGTGCGGGTCACCACGTCGGGCGCGATGGCCGAGCCGGCCGCGAAGATGACCTTGATCGTCTTCGGGTCGTACTTCGCCAGGATCTGCTCGTCCAGATCGAGGATGCGCTGCAGCATGGTCGGCACCACGATCAGCGAATCCGCCTGGTACTTCACGATATTGGCCAGCGTCTTCTCCGGATCGAACCGGCGCTGCTGGAAGATCACCCGGTTGCCCAGCGCCAGGCCGAGGGTGAACTGCGACAGCCCGGTGCCGTGGAAGATCGGCGCCGCCATGATCATGGTGCCGTTGTTGGGCAGCGGCACCCGGTCGATGAACTGGGCGGAGGCGAACGGGCTCACCTTGTCGCGCGGGGCGCCCTTCGGGGTTCCGGTGGTGCCGCTGGTCAGGATGACCATGCCGCCCGGCTTGCTCGGCGGGGTCAGCGGCGACACCGAACGGCCTGCCGAGACCGACTCGACGGTCGGGATCGCCGGGTCGACGCCGTGCGCCTCGTCGACCCAGGTGAGCACGCGCGGGATGTCGGCGGGGATGGCGCTCATCAGGTCGACGAACTCGCTGTCGTGCAGCACCGCCTTGACCTTCTCGCGCGCGGCCACGTCGGCGAACTGTGGCTTGGCGAAGCCGGTGTTCATCAGCACCGCGCGCACGCCGAGCTTGCCCGCGGCGAGCAGGCTGAGCACCATGCCGCGATGATCGCGGGCCAGCACGGCGATCACGTCGCCCTCGGCGATGCCGCTCGCCCGCAGGCCGCGGGCCAGCGCGTTGGACTGCTCGTCGAGCATCCCGAAGGTGAGTTCGCCGCGCTCGTCGACGATGGCGCCCGCGTCCGGCCTGGTCTGGGCGGCGTGCATGACCACACCGGCGAACGGGCCGAACTTGGAGACGTTGAAGAACGAGCGGGCGGCGTGATCCAGGCGCAGCGGATTGAACAGCTTGCGATCCATCATCACTTTGACGCCGAGCGCGAAATCACCGGCGCGCCGGGCGGTTCCGCCGAGCGCGGGCAGAGACAGAGACATCGAACAGCCTTCCGGCAGACCGATCCCACGACGAACCCCCGTGGGGCCGGACCGCGTCATCGAGATCCAGTGCTGGTGCTAACAATAGCAAGCAACGCGGTCCGGTTGTGCTCTGTCTCTCAGTCCGCCGACCTCACTGTGACACCTCATAATCGATGAGGACACGGCGCAGGATCTTGCCGGTCGCGTTCCGGGGGAGTTCGTCGACGAAGACCACTTCGCGCGGCACCTTGTAGCGGGCCAGATTCTCCTTGACGTGCGCCTGGATCTCGGCGGCGCCGGTGTTGTGGCCCTCTTCGAGCACCACGAAGGCGCGCAGTCGCTTGCCGAATTCGACGTCGTCCACGCCGACCACCGCGACGTCGAACACGTCGACGCGCTCCACCAGCAGGTTCTCCACCTCCTGTGGGAAGACGTTCTCGCCGCCGGAGACGATCATGTCGTCGTCGCGGCCGTCGACCATGAGCAGGCCGCTGGCGGTGAAGTGCCCGAGGTCGCCGCTGGACATGAAACCGTCGATGATCTGCTTGTTCCGGCCGTCGGTGTAGCCCTCGAAGGGCGCGCCGCTGCGCACGAAGATCCGGCCCGTGGTCTCCGGCGTCTCGACTCGCTGGTCGTTCTCGTCGTAGAGGCGGACCTCGCAGGTGATCGGGGAGCGCCCACAGGTGCCCGGCGCCTCGGCGAGCTCGGCCGGGGTGGCGATGGTCGCGATGGCCACCTCGGTCGAGCCGTAGAGGTTGTAGAGCACCGGTCCGAACGCCTCGGTGGCCTTGATGCACAGCTCGGGGGAGAGCGCGGACCCGGCGAACAGGATCACCTTCAGCGAGGACAGGTCGTACTTCGCCCTGACCTCGGCGGGCAGCTCGGTCAGCCGGTGCAGCATGGTCGGCACCGCGACCAGCATCTCCACCTTGTGCTCGGCGATCGCGGCCAGGGTGGCCTCGGCGTCGAAGCGGCGGCGCACCACGATCTTGTTCGACAGGATGGTGCCGACCAGCCAGGTGCCCAGACCCGTGCTGTGGAAGATCGGCGAGACGATCATCATGGTGCCGCGCTTGGGGAAGGGCACCCGGTCGACGAACTGCGCGGTCGCCATCGGGGTGACCTTGGTGCGCGGCGCGCCCTTGGGCAGGCCGGTCGTGCCGCTGGTGAGGATGATGAACCCGCCCGGCTTGCTCGGCGGGGGCAGCGGCTCGGTGGAGTTGCCGGCGATGAGGTCGTCGAAGGTCGTCGCGCCCGCGGGCAGTTCGGCGCCCTCGTCGACCCAGGTGAGGAAGCGCGGCAGCTCGGCGGGCAGTGCGTCGAGCAGTCCGATGAACTCGCTGTCGTGCAGCACGGCGCGGACCTGCTCGCGCTCGCACACCTCGGCGAACTGCGGCTTGGCGAAGCCGGTGTTCATCAGCGCGATGCGCGCGCCCAGCTTGCCCGCCGCGATCATCGACATGAGCAGCCCGCGATGATCGCGCGCCAGCACCGCGATCACCATGCCCTGCTTGATGCCGGCGTCGTGCAGGCCGCGGGCGATCGCCGTGGACTGCTCGTCGAGCTCACGGTAGGTGAGCTCGCCCCGCTCGTCGGCCAGCGCGACCTGCTCGGGCGCGACGCGGGCGGAGTGCCGGACCAAGGTGGCCTGGGGGCCGTAGATCTTGGATTCCTTCATGGTCCGCAAGGTCTCGAGCGGTTTGGTCGGGTCGGAGACGCCGCGCGAACGCAGCACCCCGAGCGCCTTCACGCTTTCGAGCAGATGGGTCACGTTCACTCGGCTACCTCCACAGCATCGATCCCTGGATGCTCACGGTAGCAGTCGATGTGCCCTGCATCACAGTATTCCAACCGGACAATTAGGACATTTATCAATCAGCGTTGCGCGCTGGCCAGCGCCGCGAGCAACGGGACGAGCCTGCCCTCCGGTACCTCGAACCGGCCGAGCCCGGCGGTCTGCAGCCAGCCGACCGCGGCCAACTGGCGCAGGTGCTGGTAGATCTCGGCCGAGGTGCCCAGTTCCTCGATGGCGGCCAGGTCGGCCGCGGTGCGGCGACCGTAGACGATCTCGCGCAGCAGCCGCAGGCGTACCGGATTGGCCAGGACCGCGAGGCAATTGGCGGCCTCGATGGTCCACACGTCACCCACGATGGCATCGGTGGCGAACTGTGCCTGCCAGTCCAGCCGCTCGCCGGTCGGCAATTGCAGCGCGCCCGCCAGGAGGACGCCGCCGTTGCGTACGCCGGCGGCGTCGAACTCCTGCCGCAGGCGCGCGACCGCCCACGGCAGTTGCGGGTCACCGCCGCCGGACTGCTCCAGGGCGGCTACCCGTCGTTCCAGTTCTTCGAGTCGGTCGACCAGATCCACGCGGCAAACCTACGCCACACCGGACCTGTTGCGCGGCAATGCTGCCCGCCGACCGTGCACGCACCCCGGAAACGTGGCGATTCCGGGGTGCGTGCGGGAGTGGACTACCGGGTGACCGCGCCGAAGGTCGGCTGCTGGATGGTGCCCAGCTGGTAGGCGTAGCCGTCCGGGTGCGCCTCGTCGACCGGCACCGACCAGCGGTGCCACAGGTTGCCGTACACCGCGGCCACGACGAGCCCGCCGCCGGTGTTCAGCGGAGCGGTGCGGATCGTGGTGTCGACCGGCACGTCCTGGTGCTCGGTCAGCACCGCGGTGCCGCTCTGGCCGTTGGACAGGTTCAGCCACATGACCTCGAGCTTCGCGCCACCCTGATTGGGGGAGATGGTGCCGGGCCCGCCGAAGAAGCCCATCCGGAAGCCGTCGATGTCGAGGGCGATGCCCGAGCCGTATACGCCGGGGCCACCGCCGTTCTGGCCGATGTCGGAGGTCGCGGGGATCTGGAAGGGCTGCGCGGGCAGCGCGACGTCGACGGTGCCCTTGTCGACCAGCTTGTCCAGGGCGGCGAGCGCGCCCGGGTTGCCCGCGACCGTGGTGCGCAGCTGCGCGACGGCCGCGGCCACGTCGACCGTGGCCTGCGGGGCGGGGTCGGCGGAGGCGGGGGCGGCGAAGACGACGGCGACGGCGGCCGAAGTGGCGGCGACCGCGGTGGTGAAGCGACGCATGAAACTCAGTTGATGCATAACCAGCTCTCCTCGAGTGTTCCTGGTACTGCTTTCCCTGGTGGATCGTTCGCTCGTGCACCGTAACCGACGCGCACTGTGGCCGCGGTCACTGGCCCGGCCTCACGGCATCGGGGCGACCTGCACCTTGTAGCCGCGATACAGCTCCGGTTTGGCGGTCAGCACCGGCATATCGAGGTTCTGCGCGGTGAAGACGACGGGCGCGACCAGCGGCCATTCGGTGTGGTCGTCGGCCATCGGGACGGTGGTGCCGATGCGGATCGCGGTGGCCGCGTCCAGTTCGGCCCAGCGCACGGCGACCCGATTGTCGAGCAGGCGACCGAGTTCGTCGATATTGTCGACGGCGCGCATGGCGGCCATCAGGCTCACCGCCGGGACCACCATGATCCGGCGCTGCTGGGTGAACTGGCGCATGATGACCTGCCCGAACAGCGGGGACAGGGCGAGCGAGGTGAGGGCGGTGTGGTCGGCGACGCTCACCGCAGGCCCGCGCCGGTGCCGTCCAGTGCGCTCATGAGTACGTCGAGTTTGGCCTGCGCGTCGGCGATGTCGGCGGCGGAGTGCTGCTGGATGCGGTCGTCGAGGCCGCCCAGGATCTGCTCGCGCAGGTCGTCGTTGAAGTACGCGGGGGGCAGGGCCCCGTGGCGCAACACTTCGGCAGGAACCACCGCGACCAATTCTTTCCCCTCCCGCGTCACGATCACCGGTCGTCCGCTGGCGGACACCCCGTCGAAAACACTACCGAGCTGCCCCCGCAATTCGGTCAACGGCACAGTTTCGTAATCGGCCATATCCCACTGTACATCGCTGTGTACAGTGGTGACGTCCGACGGCGGGGACGCCGTCGGCCCGCCGGTACGCGGCGGGCCGATCTCGCTCAAGCGACCTTGCGTGCGGGCTCGCTGCGGTACCTGGTGACCGGGCCGTCGATGCCGAGCAGGCGCCAGGCGAGCTTGGCCACCGGGTTCATCAGTCCGCTGTTGGTGGCCAGCGCGCGCACGTCGCCGAAGATGTTGCGCATCGTGACCTGCGATTCCTCGCCGCCCCAGTACGCCTCGCGCATGACCTCGGCGGGGATGTCGAACTTGTCGACGAACTCCTTCGGCGGCGTCATGATCATGTCCAGCATGATCCGCATCGCGATCGGGAACAGCACCGACAGCGCGGTTTTGGTGATCGGGTTCATCCCCGGCACATTGCGGCGCAGGTACTCGTGCGCGAACGAGATGTGGCGCGCCTCTTCGGCGACGTGGATCTGCATCACCCGCTGCACCATCGGATGCAGGTCGACCCCGGCGCGCAGCAGCGACTTCTGCAGGTGATCGATCGGCTCCTCGCCGCCGAGGATCATGGTGAAGAACAGCTCGGGGAAGTACTTCACCGCGGGCCAGATGATCATCGTCAGCTTGCGGTCGATGGTGCCCATGCCGACCACATCGCGGTAGCCGATGCGGTTGATCATCTCCTGGAACATCATCGTGTGGTTGCACTCTTCGGCCGCCTCGTGGGTGACGTACCGGAACTCCGGGTCACCGTTGGGCACCGAGATCAGGTACTGCATCAGCCCGCGGATCAGCAGCTGCTCGAAGTCCAGGCCGACCTTGGCGATCCCGGCCTGCCGCCACATCCCCATCGCGATCTGCTTGTCGACGGGTTGCGCCTTGTACCAGGGGTGACGGCCCAGGGGGTCCTCGTCGGGCATGATCCAGCGCGGATCGTCGGAATGGACGGCGAACTCCGGCGACTCCCAGTCGATATCGACATACGGGTCGAAGTGCCGGTTCACCGAACCGTCGGACAGGTTGCGCAGGATCTCGTGGTACTCGGGATCGGTCGCGGTGTTCTTGAGCGTGGTGGACAGCATCAGCGGTGTCTCCTTCGGGGTGGCCCAGCTCTCACTTTATATGGGACTCCGAGTCTCAGGCAACTGTGCGGGTCCGTGATTCGCTCTTTCCGTGCCCGTTACCTGCGCCGACGTACGATGGGGCATCGCAGAACATGTCGGACGGTTGACCAGTCAGCCAGCTCCCTGGCTGTCAGTGAACGGTGCGCCCGCGCCGGTCGGGCACCGAGAGAGCGAGGACCGACGATGACCCTGACTCCCGCCAAAGCCGTGTGGCCGACCCTGCGGGTCGACTCCTGGAGCGACACCCGCGACACCCTGCACATGTGGACCCAGATCATCGGCAAGCTGAAGATGGCGGGCACGCCGCTGGTGAACCACTGGTGGAACGTCACCTTCGCGGTTTCCGCGCGCGGACTCGCGACCGGCGCGATCCCCGTCGACGGCCGCCTGCTCGACATCGAATTCGACTTCGTCGACCACGAACTCGTCCTGCGCACCAGCGACGGCCGCCGCGCCATGATCGCGCTGCGCCCGCGCACCGTCGCCGACTTCTACGCCGAGCTGGGCCATGTCCTCGGCCGGCTCGACATCGTCGTCGACATCGAGGCCTCACCCAACGAGGTCGACCCCGCGATCCCGTTCGCCGAGGACACCACCCATCACTCCTACGACGGCGACGCCGTGCACCTGTTCTGGCAGCAGCTGGTCCAGGCCGAGCGGGTCTTCCAGCTCTGGCGCGCCGGCTTCGCCGGGAAAACCAGTCCGGTGCACGTGTTCTGGGGTTCCCTGGACCTGGCCTGCACCCGCTTCTCCGGCCGCACCGCGCCGCCGCACCCCGGCGGCGCGCCCAACTGCGCCGACTGGGTCATGGAGGAGGCCTACTCCCGCGAGTGCGCCAGCGCCGGCTTCTGGGCGGGCGGCACCGAGGGCACCTTCTACGCCTACGCCTACCCGGCGCCCGACGGCTACTCCACCAAGCCCGCGGGCCCCGACGGCGCCGAATGGGATTCCACCCTGGGCGAATTCGTCCTCCCGTACGACGTCGTCCGCAAGTCCGACGACCCCGACGCCACCCTCCTGCACTTCCTCGACACCACCTACGCCGCCGCCGCCGACCTCGCCCACTGGGACCGCAAACTCCTCGACGTCGACCCCCACCGCCTCGACCGCCGCCTGCACCTCGACGACCAGACAGCCCTCTGAGCGGGGAGCGGATCGGGTCTCGACGGGGCAGGCTCAGCAGCGCCGCTGCCACCAGGGACTATCCGGCGCGGCGGTCGGATCGGGGTGCGTGCGGGAGAGGAAACGCTCGTCGAGCGGGCGGACGAGAACGCGGAGTTCCCGTGCCGCCGCGCGGGGCAGCGCGCACAAGGCCTGCTCGAGGACTTCTCGTGAATTGTTCACCGCGGGACAACATTCCGGTACACCACACCCTGGCCCGCGACTGAGCTCGAGCAACCACCGCCGTGGCCCGTGCACCCTGGCAACCCAACTCGTCAACGCTTCGTCGACCGCGCCCGGCCACCACCGGGCATCCTCGAACTGCGCGATTTCGTGCTGCGTCCGCGCGGAAACCCCGGCGACGACACGTCTGTTCCTGATTGGAGAGATCGGCGGATGCGCCAGTGGTACGGCCCGCATCCGGCCCGGCGGCCTACGCGCCATCGGCCTTTCGGCAAAGAGAAGTCATCGTCAGATCATCCCAAGACGGAGATGTCCGGTCAACCAGGGCTGAAGGGTTCGGCGACTGCTCGGGGTTGATGTCCGGTTCGGCTGATCCACACGGCCCCGCGGCGTTGGTCGATCCGTCTTCAGGCCGTCCACACGCGATAGGTGGCGTCGGCGATCTTGCCCCAGCCGAGTCCGGTCAGCCCGGCGATGATGTCGAAGGTGAAGTCCTCGTCGATGGCGGCTTCGAGCCGGGCTTCGTCGGGCAGTACCTCGCCGGATTCGTCGGCGAGCTCGCCGGCAGAGTAGATGATTCGCCGAATCGGCTGACCGCCGGAGTACCAAGTGAATCCGTAGACGTCCGACACGCTGTGGGCGACATAGGCCAGTGCGCGGCGAGTTTCCGCGAGCGCGAGGACCACGTCGTCGTCGAAGGTCACCAGGATGTGCGGATCCAGAATCGACGTCCAGCCGTCCACCTCGGCGACCGCGTAGTCGACCGGACGCGAGAACGCCTGCGCCAGATCGACGGTCTCGCCGCTACCGCCGGGGTGCCCCGGCAACCGCGTCGGATCGACCGCCCCTTCGACGAGCAGTCCGTTCGCTGTCCAGCCCATGCCACCCTCGCTTCTGCCTGCCCCGCGGCACGCGACGGTGTCACCCTAGTCAGCCGCCCCGACAACTTCCCGCAACGCGAAACCGGTGCGAGTCATCGCGGCTCGCACCGGTTTCGCGCCGTCTACCGGCTCACTTGAGCTCGGCGCTGGTCTTTCCGAGCACGCGGCGAGCCACGATCAGCTGCTGGATCTGCTGGGTGCCTTCGAAGATGTCGAGAATCTTCGAGTCGCGGCCCCACTTCTCCAGGAGCAGGCGCTGGGAGTAGCCAAGGGTGCCCGCCAGTTCGACGGCCTTGAGGGTGACGTCGGTGCCGGTGCGGCCCGCCTTGGCCTTGGACATGGAAGCCTCGAGCGAGTTCGGCTTCTTGTTGTCGGCCATCCACGCCGCGCGCAGCGAGAGCAGGTAGGCCGACTCGTAATCGGCTTCCAGGCGCAGGAATTCAGCGGCGGCGGCGTGCTGATTGATCGCGGGGGTGTCGTAGGAGATCTCGACACCGGCCTCGGTGAGGATGGTGCGCAGTTCCTCGAGCGCGGCGCGGGCGACACCGACGGCCATCGCGGCCACCAGCGGGCGGGTGTTGTCGAAGGTCTGCATGACCCCGGCAAAGCCCTTCTCCACGTTGACTTCCGGCGAGCCGAGGATGTTGTCGGCCGGGATGCGGCAGTCCTGCAGCAGCAGCACCGCGGTGTCGGAGGCCTTGATGCCGAGCTTGTGCTCGAGCCGCGCCACCGACAGGCCCGGAGCGTCGCGCGGGACGACGAAGGACTTGATCGCCGCGCGACCCAGGCTCTTGTCGACCGAGGCCCACACCACGATGTGGGTGGCGCGCTGACCGCAGGTGACGAAGATCTTCTCGCCGTTGAGCACCCACTCGTCACCGTCGAGGACGGCGGTGGTGGTGACGGCGGCGGAGTCGGAACCGAAGGACGGCTCGGTGATGGCCATCGCGGCCCACACCTTGCCGAAGCGCTCCAGCTGTTCGTCGGTGGCGACCGCGGCGATCGCGGCGTTGCCCAGACCCTGGTAGGGGATGGTCAGCATCAGGCCGACATCGCCCCACGACGTCTCCAGCGCGTTGAGCAGCGCGGACATGTTGCCGCCGTTGGCGTTGGCGACCACGTCGGCGTCGGCCTCGTCACCGCGACCGCCGGCGGCGCCACCGATCTTCTGGGTGCCGGAGTCCGACAGGCCCTCGATCATGGCGGCCATGGTGTCGAGCTCGACCGGGTACTCGTGCTCGGCGAGGTCGTACTTGCGGGAGATGGGACGGAAGATCTGGGAGGCGACCTGGTGGGCCTGGTTGGCGCTCGCCTTCAGCTTCTTGGGGAGTTCGAGATTGATCATGGAATTCTCCTGGGTATCGAAGACGGACCGACTAGACCAGCACCACGCCCTCGGCAACGCCGACGGCTCGCAGGTCGCGGTACCACCGCTCGACCGGGTGTTCCTTGGTGAAGCCGTGACCGCCGAGCAGCTGCACGCCGTCCAGGCCGATCTGCATGCCCTTGTCGGTGGCCAGCTTGCGCGCCAGCGCCGCCTCGCGGGCGAACGACAGACCCTGCTCCGCGCGCGAGGCGCCACGCAGGGTCACCAGCCGCAGACCGTCGAGCTCGATGGCCATGTTGGCGACCATGAACGCGACCGCCTGACGGTGCGAGATCGGCTCACCGAACGCTTCGCGCTCGTTCACGTAGGGGATCACGTAGTCCAGCACGGCCTGGCCGGTGCCGATCGCCAGCGACGACCAACCCAGGCGAGCCAGCTGCACCGCGTCGGCGTACTCCTCGGCGCGTGCCTTGGCGTCGCCGTCGCCGAGCACGGCGTCGGCGCCGACGGCCACGTTGTCGAGCACCAGGCGACCCAGGCCCGCGGCGCGCAGACCCATGCTCGGGTCGGCCTCGACGGACAGACCGGCGGTGTCGGACTCGACGATGAACAGCGCGGGGCGCCCGTCGAGCTCGGCGGCCACGATGAACAGTTCGGCATCGGCGGCGGCCGGGACCAGGCTCTTCACGCCGGAGAGGCGGAAGCCGCTGGGGGAGCGGGTGGCCTTGGTCTGCAGGGCGAACGGGTCGAACAGCGCGCGCGGCTCGTTGATCACCACGGACGCCTGCGGCACGTTCTCGCCGGTGAAGGCGGGCAGATAGGTCTGCTGCTGGGCGTCGGTGCCCCACTGGGACAGCGCGACGGCCACGCCGCTGGGCGCCAGGATCGGCAGCGCCAGACCCATGTCGCCGTGCGCGAGGGCCTCGGCCACCAGGGCGTTGGTGACGGCGCCACGCTCGCTGGCCGCGCCTTCGAGCTCCTCGGGCACGTTGATCAGGGTGATGCCGAGTTCGGCGGCGCGCTCGAGCAGATCGCGCGGCGCCTTGGCCGCGTTGTCGGCCTCGTAGGCGGCCGGGCGCAGGATCTCACCGGCGAAGTCCTTCACCGTCTCGACGATCATCTGCTGCTCGTCGGAGGGGGTGAGGTCGAAGTAGTCCTTCGTCTTGGCCTCGTTGTCGGGCAGCCGCTTGGGCTGGCCGCCGCCGGTGACCTTGGCGAAGGTCCGGGTCGCCGCGCCCAGGGTGCGGAACCCGGTCTTGGTGCCCTCGTAGGTGACGCGTTCGATGGGCTTGCGCAGGTTGTACTTCTCGGCGAGCTCCGACCCGGTAATGGTCGTCAAAGCGCGCATGGCGGCGCCCATCCAGTCCCGCTTGGGCTGGCTGAGGCCGACCGCGGACGTGTCGTTCGGACGTCGCTTCGTCGCGCTGTCTCGAGTGCTCATCATCACCTGATTTCCTCGGCTGTCGGGGCGCTGTGGACCCCAGCTATCTTACTCCTCGGTAAGACTATCTTACTCTGGAGTAAGAAGCTCGTCGATGTCCGCGAAATCGGGGATTTCGTGTCAGTCTGGACGAGTGACCGTGATCGCGTCGGTTTTCGCCCTTGTTCTGTTGATCACCACGACGCGCTACGGCTACCACCGTGACGAGATGTACTTCCTGGCGGCGGGCCGCCGGCTGGACTGGGGATATCCCGATCAGCCCCCACTGACACCCGCGCTCGCCCGGCTCATGGCCACGATCGACCCCGATGCGCTGTGGGTATTGCGGCTGCCAGCGGTGGCCGCCGCGACCTTCGTCGTGGTCTGCGCCGGGCTCATGGCGAAAGAACTGGGCGGCGGACGCGGCGCGCGGGCGCTGGCGGCCGCGGCGGTGGCGAGCGCGGCCATGGTGCAGGCGGCCGGGCATCTGTTCGGAACCACGGTGTTCGACCTGGCGGGCTGGTCGCTGATCTGCCTGCTGGTGCTGAAGCTGGTGCGCGGAGCCGATCCGCGATGGTGGCTCGCGGTCGGCGCGGTGACCGGGCTCGCGGTGCAGAACAAGGTGCTGATCGTCGTGCCCGTCGGCGCGCTCGTCATCGCCCTGCTGCTGACCGGTCGGCGAAAAGTCTTCGCCACCGGGTATTTCGCGGTCGCGCTCGGGATCTCGGCGGTGCTCGCGGCGCCGTATCTGTGGTGGCAGGCCGACAACGGCTGGCCGCAGTGGGCATTGAGCCGGGCGATCGCGGGCGGGTCGTCGGGGACCTCGGATTCGCCGATCATGTTCGTGCTCTTGCAGTTCGGGCTGTTCGGCCCGCTGCTGGTGCCGCTGTGGGGATACGGACTGTGGCGGCTGTGGCGCTCGCGGTATCGGGCGTTCGCCCTCGCCTACGGCCTGCTGTTCGTGCTGTTCCTGGTCGCGGGTGGCAAGGCGTACTACCTCGGTGGGATGTATCCGGTGCTGCTCGCCGCCGGTTCGGTCGGGCTCGCCACGGCGCTCGGGGACTCGCGAAAGCGCTGGGCGGCAGTCGGTTCGGTGGTCGCGGTGAACGCGGTGCTGTCGGCGGTGCTGTTCCTGCCGGTGTACCCGGTCGAGCAGCTGCCGGACTCGCCGGTGCGCGCGGTGAACTACGACGCGGGGGAGACCGTCGGCTGGCCCGGCTACGTCGCTCAGATCGCGGCCGCCCGGCCACCGGGGGCCGCCGTGCTCACCGCGAACTACGGCGAAGCGGGTGCCATCGAACGCTACGGCGCCGAATACGGTCTGCCGACACCGTATTCGGGCCACAACGCCTACTGGTGGTGGGGCCCGCCGCCGGACACCGCGACCACGGTGCTCACCGTCGGCATCGAGCGCGACCGGCTCGACGGCCTGTGCGCGGTCGTCGAACCGGCGGGCGTGCTCGACAACGGACTCGGCCTCGACAACGACGAGCAGGGCGCACCGCTGTTCGCCTGCCGCGAGCCGGTGCGGCCGTGGTCGCAGGTGTGGCCGCGGCTGCGCGCCCTCGGCTGACCGCGGACTACCGACCGTGTCGCGTCAGGAACTCCAGCAGCACCTTGCGCCATTCGTCGGGCTGCTCGGCCATCACCACATGACCCGCGTCGATCTCGGTGTACTCGGCATCGGGAATCGCGGCCGCCAGGGCACGGGAATTGGCCGGGTCGACGAGGAGATCGGCGGTGGTGTTCACGATCAGCGTCGGCACGGTGATGCCCGCCAGGTCCGCGGTGGTGTCGACGGTCTCGATGAGCGCGGCCTGCTGCCTGGTCCCGCCCGGGATCGAGGCGGCGGTCTGGGCGACCAGCTCGTCGACCGCGGCCGCGGGCAGCGCGTTGACGAACTCCGGCGAGAACCCGGTCAGCAGGACCAGCCGGGCGAAGCTGTCGGAGGCGTCGCGCGCGAGCAGCTCCTGCCAGGCCCGCACGGCCAGCCGGGCGCGGTTGTCCGGGGCGGCGAACCCGGCGGTGAGGATCAGACCGGTGACCCGCTGCGGATGCCGGGCGGCCGCGCGCACGGCGACGGCGGTGCCGAGGGAGAAACCGATGACGGTGAAGGTCGGCACGCCCGCCTCGACCGCGGCCGCCACCAGTGCGTCGGCGAGGGCATCGAGGTCGAGCGGGGTGTCGTCGTCGGGATAGTCGGAGGCGACCACCGTGTGCTCGGCGGCCAGGTCGGCGAGCACGACGCCGAAGTTGCTCGCGATCGCGCCACCGGCGCCGTGGGCGAGCACGAGACCGGGGCCGGAGCCGTGGACGGTGGTCCGCAGGGGAATCGTTGTCATGCGCCGGAGGTTAGGGATTCACATGGGTGTGAAGGTCAAGGCGAACGTGCGGGCGATCACATGCTGATCGGCGAGCTCGCGCACCGGACCGGGGTCAGCACGCGGCTGCTGCGCTACTACGAGGAGCAGTCGCTGCTGCATCCGCACCGCGACCCGAACGGCTATCGCAGCTATCCGGAATCGGCGGTGGCGGCCGTGGCGAAGATCCGCGAGCTGCTCGCGGCAGGCCTCACCACCGAGGACATCGCTCAGCTGATGCCGTGCGCCGAACCGGACGGACCGGTGCAGGCATGCGAGATGTCGGTGCGGATCATGTCCGAGCGCACCGCCGAGCTGGACCGGCGCATCGCCGACCTGGACCGTCAGCGCACCGAACTCACCGCGCAACTCGACGCCTCACTCGGCGTACAGACGCCGCTGGCGGGGACCCGATAACAGGTCCCCGCCAGCGCGGTGTCGGGACTACTCCCTGACGTAGAAGCGCAGGGTGAGATAGGCCGTCACGGCGGCGAACACGATGCCGATCGGGGCGATGGTCAGCGCGACCACGGCGATGTCGTCGCCGGTGATGCGCGGGAACACATTGCTGTCGAACAGCGGGCCCAGCGCGCGGTCGATGACCAGCGGCCGGGCGATGACCAGCCCGAGGATCGCCAGCACCGAGCCGACGAACGCGGCCGCCACCGCCTCCAAGAGGAACGGCAGCTGGGTATACCAGCGGGTCGCGCCGACCAGGCGCATGATGCCGACTTCCGTGCGCCGCGTGTACGCGGCGATCTGCACCATGTTCAGCACCAGCAGCATCGCCGCCAGCGCCATCACCAGCGCCAGACCGAACGCGGCATTGCGCAGGCCGTCGAACAGGCTGACCAGCCGGTCGACGAACTCCTTGTCGTTGGCGACGATCCGCACGCCCGGCCTGGTCGCGAAGCTGTCGTAGATGTGCTGGTACTGATCGGCGTCGGTCATCTTCACCCGCAGCGAGGCGGGCAGCGGTGAGTCGGCGATGTACTGCACCATCTCGGGCTGATCGGCGAACAGCTTCTTGGCCTCCTCGAGCGCGTCGGCGCGGTTGAGGAACTGCACGCTCTCCACGCCGGAGGTGCCCTTCAGATCCGCGAGCAGCGACTTGCACGGGTCGGCGGCGCAGTCCGGGTCGGTGTCGGAGACGGCGTCGTCGAGATAGAACCGCACCTCGAGCCTGCCGATGAAGAAGTTCTCGGTCTTGTCGGCCATCCGCACTGACAGCATGCCGCCGCCGAGCATCATCAGCGAGACCGCGGTGGTCAGGATCATCGCGATGGTCATCGTCAGGTTGCGGCGCAGACCGTCGGCGACCTCGGTGAACAGGAAACTCAGTCGCATTATCGCCCCACCCCGTAGACACCGGTCGCTTCGTCACGCACGAGTCTGCCGTGGTCGAGCTCCACCACCCGCCTGCGCATCGCGTCGACGATGTGGTTGTCGTGGGTGGCCATCAACACGGTCGTGCCGGTGCGGTTGATCCGTTCCAGCAGCGCCATGATGTCGGCGCTGGTGTCGGGGTCGAGGTTGCCGGTGGGCTCGTCGGCGAGCAGCACCAGCGGCCGGTTGACGAACGCGCGCGCGATCGCCACGCGCTGCTGCTCACCACCGGACAGCTCCGAGGGCAGCCGATTGCCCTTGCCGCCGAGCCCGACCATGTCGAGCACCTCGGGCACGGTGCGTTCGATGAACTGACGCCGCTTGCCGATCACCTCGAGCGCGAAGGCCACGTTCTGCTCCACGGTCTTCTGCTGGAGCAGCCGGAAATCCTGGAAGACGCAGCCGATCCGCTGGCGCAACTTGGGCACCTTGCGCCCCGGCAACCGGTCGACCCGGAAATCGGCCACCCGTATCTCGCCCGCGGTCGGCGACTCCTCCTTGAGCAGCAGTCGCATGAAGGTCGACTTCCCCGAACCGGACGGGCCGATGATGAAGACGAATTCGCCCTTGTCCACCTCGACGGAGACGTTGTCCAGCGCCGGCCGCGTCGAGGTCTTGTACGACTTGGTGACGTTGCGCATGGTGATCACGGGGAGCCAGTGTAGCCAGCGACCTCCCCGGTGACCGGGCCCCGACGGCCTCGGCGAGGCGTCGAGCAACCCTATGGCGTCTGATCGACCCAGGTGGGGACGGCGTTGAGGAGCGAGACCGGTCCGGTGCTGGTGGTGTCGGCGGGCTTGACGAACAGATAGACGACGAACGTGGACACCCAGGTGGCCATGAGGATCGCCGTCGACTTACGTGGTTTCACTGATTCCTTCCTTACGCAGGGCGGCCGCGACGCGCACGCGCAGCTCGCGCCCCACCTCGAATTGTTTGCCCGGCAATGTGCGGGCAACCATCCGGATGTTCATCTCGTCGAGCGAGAGATCTTCCACACCCATCACGGACGGTTCGTCGAGCAGCAGCGGCTTGAGGCGACGGTCCTGGTAGGCCTTGGTGCACACCTCGTGCAGGATTTCGTTGATCTTGGTGATGTCGGCCTGCGCCGACACCGGCACGTCGATCGCGGCGCGTGCCCAGTCCTTGGACAGGTTGGTCACCTTCACGATCTGCCCGTTGGGGACGGTGATGACCTCGCCGTCGGAGTTGCGCAGCGTGGTGATGCGCAACGTCACGTCCTCCACGGTGCCCTCGGCCGCGTCGGCCGATCCGGTGACCGCGATCCGCACCACGTCACCGAAGCCGTACTGACGCTCGGTGATCAGGAAGAACCCGGCCAGGATGTCCTGGACGATCCGCTGCGCGCCGAAACCCAGCGCCGCGCCGAGCACCGCCGCCGGCGCCACCAGACCCGTCACCGCGAAGCCGAGCCTGCGCAGCACCTCCATGCCGACCAGCACGTAGACGATGGTCAGCACCACCCAGGTGATCACCTGGGCCAGGGCGTGCCGGTGCTTGGCGGCCTCGGTGCGGACCAGCGCGTCGCTCGAGTGGAAACCCGCGTCGATCTTGGTGGTCACCCGGTCGCGCACGAACGCCGCGAACCGGCCGAACAGCATCGCGCCGACCACCAGCAGGACGATCTCGAGCCCGCTGGACCGCAGCCACGCGGTGATCTCCGGTGCCGTGTTGATCGCCAGGACGCCGCTCATCGCCTCGCCCCGGCCGAGAGTCGACGGGGCTTGCGCTGGCACAGTTCCGGTTCGCTCGAACACACACCCGAAAGGTTACAGCGGGGTCACGGTGCCCGGTCAAACGCGAACAGCGTCACACCGGCCGAGCGAACAGGTGGCTACGCGTCGGCCTGTTCCCGCATGCGCCAACGGATTCCGGATTCGATGAAGCCGTCGATGTCGCCGTCGAGCACCGCCGAGGGGTTGTTCACCTCATAGTTGGTGCGCAGGTCCTTGACCATCTGGTACGGGTGCAGCACGTACGAACGCATCTGGTTGCCCCACGAGGCGCCCTCGTTGGTCTTGAGCGCGTCCATCTGCGCGCGCTCCTCCTGGCGCTTGCGCTCGAGCAGCTTGGCCTGCAGCACGCGCATGGCCGAGATCTTGTTCTGCAGCTGCGACTTCTCATTCTGACAGGTCACCACGATGCCGGTGGGGATGTGGGTCAGGCGCACCGCGGAGTCGGTGGTGTTGACGCTCTGCCCACCCGGGCCCGAGGAGCGGTACACATCGACGCGGACCTCGCCCTCGGGGATCTCGATGTGGTCGGTGGTCTCGACCACCGGCAGCACCTCGACCTCGGCGAAGGAGGTCTGGCGACGGCCCTGGTTGTCGAACGGGCTGATCCGGACGAGCCGGTGCGTGCCCATCTCCACCGAGAGGGTGCCGTAGGCGTAGGGCGACTTCACCGCGAAGGTGGCGCTCTTGATGCCCGCCTCCTCGGCGTAGGAGGTGTCGTAGACCTCGACGACGTACTTGTGCCGCTCGGCCCAGCGGATGTACATGCGCATCAGCATCTGCGCCCAGTCCGCGGCGTCGACGCCACCGGCGCCGGAACGGATGTTGACCAGCGCGTCGCGCTTGTCGTACTCGCCCGAGAGCAGGGTGCGCACCTCCATCGCCTCGATGTCGACCCGCAGCGCGGCGCGCTCGTTGTCGGCGTCGGCGGTGGCTTCCTCGGCCGCGGAGCCCTCCTCGGACTCGGCCAGTTCGTAGAGCACCGGCAGGTCTTCGAGGCGCTGACGCAGTTCCTCCACGCGGCGCAGCTCGCTCTGGGCGTGCGACAGCTCGCTGGTCACCTGCTGGGCGTGGTCCTGGTTGTTCCACAGCTCGGGATCGGCCGCCTGGTGCTCGAGCTCGTCGATACGACGGCGTAGCTCCTCGACATCGAGGACCGACTCGACCGTCTTGAGCGTGGTGTCGAGTTCGGCGAGGTCGGCGATAACGTCAGGATGCACGATTCCCAAGGTTACCGGTCGGCTCCGACACGGTGAAACACGCGCACCCGCGCGGGTCAGCTCGCGATGGCGCGCAGGCCGCCGGGACGTCGCCCGAGCAGTCGATCCAGTGCCGTCGCGCTGGCCTCGTCGGCGGGCAGCAGGACATACAGCGACTGGTCGTCGTCGATGGACAGATCCAGCGATTCGTAGGCCAGCCGCAGCGTGCCCGCCTCGGGATGACTGATCCGGTTGATCCCGCCCGAGGGCGGCAGTCCCGGCAGCGCGGCCAGCCGGTCGGTGAACGGGGCGCCCGCGGTCACGGTCAGCTCGTCGACCAGCGCCGCCACCATCGGGTCGGCGCGGAACGGGCCCTGCTTGAGCGAGGCGACGAGCTTGTCGGCGGCCTCGTCCCAGTCCGGATACAGCTCGCGCGCGCCGGGATGGGTGAAGACGAACCGCGCGACATTGGCCGGTTCGCCCTGCTCGAACAGGCCGCTGGGCGCCATCAGCGTGCGGTAGCCGGCGGTGCAGGCCAGCACTTCGGTGAACCGGTTGGTGATCGCGGCGGGCGCAGGCTCGAGCTGGTCGAGGATCGCGCGGATCGTCGGCCGGACCGTGCGGTTCGGGCCGTTCTCGGCGGCGCCGCAGCTGAAACCGGACATGCCCTTGGTGAGCTGGTGCAGGTGCACCCGTTCGCGCGGGCTCAGCCGCAGCGTCTCGGCCAGCGCGGACAGCACCGGCGGCGAGGGGTGCCGGTCGCGACCCTGCTCGAGCCGGATCAGGTACTCCACGCTGACCCCCGCCAGCATCGCGACCTCCGCGCGGCGCAGCCCCGGCGTGCGCCTGCGCGGCCCGGCGGGCAGCCCGACCTCGGCGGGTGTGACGGCCTCGCGGCGGGTCCGCAGGAACAGACCGAGTTCGTTGTCGCTCACCCGATCGACGGTACCCACCGGTGCGGCCCGGAGAGTGGCCGTGCCACTACCACTCTCAGCGTGGTCTCCCTGACAGCGTCGCGAACGGCGACGGTGGACACACCGGCCGATCGGGCCGGGCAGACGACAGAGGAGAACACGGTGTCCACACAGCCACTGAAGCTCGCGATCATCATCGGCAGCGTCCGCGAGGGCCGGTTCGGGCCGGTGGTCGCGCGCTGGTTCGCCCAGCAGGTCGACGACCGCTTCGACGTCGACATCATCGATCTGGCCGAGGCCGAGTTGCCCGCCGCGCTGCCGCCGGTGCCGCCCGCGGTGGACCCCGACATGCCGCGTCCGGCGGGAATGGCCGAGTTCACCGAACGGCTGGCCGCCGCCGACGCCTATGTCGTCGTCACGCCCGACTACAACCGCAGCTACCCGGCCGCGCTGAAGTCGGCCATCGACTGGCACTACACCCAGTGGGACGCCAAGGCGATCGGCTTCGTCGGCTACAGCGGTGGCTCCGGCGGACTGCTGGCGATCGAGCACCTGCGCCAGGTGTTCAACGAGCTCAACGCCCACACCGTGCGCAACTACGTCTCCTTCCCGCGCTACTACCTGCTCTTCGACGAGGACGGGCGGCTGCGGGAGCCGCAGGAGTTCGAGGCCGCGGCGCAGGCGCTGCTCGACCAGGTGCACTGGTGGGCGAGCGCTCTGGTCGCGGCGCGGGCGGCGCAGGTCGCGGCCTGAGCGTGTGCTCGGCCCAGCGGTGAGGCCGCGCTGCGCACCCGGCGGCCACCGTGAGCACGCGTGCTCACGGCCGAACGGCACATCCGCGGGCCGCGGCGTCGGGAGCCCCCGCGCACCCAAATACACTGGCTGTGTGGCTGCCTACTCCGTTGACCTGGACCTTGCCCTCCGACTGGCCGACGAGGCCGACGCGATCTCGCGGGTGCGTTTCGGCGCCGTCGATCTGAAGGTCGACTCGAAGCCGGACCTGACGCCGGTCTCGGATGCCGACCTGGCGGTCGAGCAGGTCATCCGGCGCGTGCTCGCCGCCGAACGCCCCGACGACGCCGTGCTCGGCGAGGAATTCGGCGGCGACGCGGAGTTCACCGGCAGGCAGTGGGTGGTCGACCCGATCGACGGCACCAAGAACTTCGTCCGTGGCGTGCCGGTCTGGGCCAGCCTGATCGCGCTGCTCGTCGACGGTGTGCCGGTGGTCGGCGTGGTCAGCGCGCCCGCGCTGGGCAGGCGCTGGTGGGCGGCCGCGGGCTCGGGCGCGTGGGCGCAGGTGCACCCCGGCGCGCCGAAGCCGATCACCGTGTCGGCGGTGGGCGCTCTCGACTCGGCCAGTCTGGCCTTCTCCAGCCTGTCGGGCTGGCACGAGCGCGGGCTGCGGGAGCGATTCATCGATCTCACCGACGCGGTCTGGCGGGTTCGCGGCTACGGCGATTTCTTCAACTACTGCCTGGTCGCCGAGGGTGCGGTCGACATCGCCGCCGAGCCGGAGGTGTCGCTGTGGGACCTGGCCGCGCTCGACATCCTGGTCCGTGAGGCAGGTGGCGCGTTCACCTCCCTGGACGGCCGATCCGGTCCGCACGGCGGTGACGCGGTGGCCAGCAACAGCCTGCTCCAGGACGAGGTCCTCGCCCGTTTGCGCGGCTGATCGGGGTTATCCACATGTGAGCGGGGGCCGGTGAACCACGTCGTCGGGCCCGGCGGACGGGCTGCCGTCCCGGCCCACGCTCGTAGGATGGCCCGGTGAGCAATTCCGGCGCCACGGCCCCCGATGTCGACGACTTCCCGCCCGAAGACTTCCCGCCCGACGACGCGTACCCGTCCGACGGTGGCTATGTCTCCGAGCACGATTTCGACGACACCGGCGGCTTCCACTTCGACGACCTCGCTCCGGCCACGCCCGGCCGCGCGGCGGCCCCCGCTCGCCCGGAGACCGCCGAGGAGGTCCTGCGCCGGGTCTTCGGCTACGACGCCTTCCGCGGCGACCAGGCCGCCATCGTCGAGCAGGTCGTCGGCGGCGGTGACGCGCTGGTCCTGATGCCGACCGGTGGCGGTAAATCGCTGTGCTACCAGGTGCCGTCGCTGGTGCGGCCCGGCGTCGGCGTGGTCGTCTCCCCGCTGATCGCGCTCATGCAGGACCAGGTCGACGCGCTCAGCGCGCTCGGCGTGCGGGCCGGGTTCCTCAACTCCACCCAGTCCCCGGATCAGCGGCGCACGGTGGAGGCGCAGTTCGTCGCCGGTGATCTCGACCTGCTCTATCTCGCGCCCGAACGCTTGCGCCTGGAGTCCACGCTGCGGCTGCTCGACCGCGGCACGGTGGCGCTGTTCGCGATCGACGAGGCGCACTGCGTGTCGCAGTGGGGCCACGACTTCCGGCCCGACTATCTCGCGCTGTCGCTGCTGCACGAGCGCTGGCCCGATGTCCCGCGCATCGCGCTCACCGCGACCGCCACCGAGAAGACCCGCGCCGAGATCGTCGAGCGGCTCGACCTGGGTGCGGCGAAGCAGTTCGTCTCCAGCTTCGACCGCCCCAACATCCAGTACCGGATCGAGTCGAAGAACCGCGCCGACCGGCAGCTGCTCGACTTCATCCGCGCCGAGCACGCCGGCGACGCGGGCATCGTCTACTGCCTGTCGCGCAATTCGGTGGAGAAGACCGCCGCGATGCTCAACGAGAACGGCGTGCGCGCGGTGCCCTATCACGCGGGCCTGGACAACCGGACCCGCGCCGAGAACCAGGCCAGGTTCCTGCGGGAGGACGGCCTGATCGTGGTGGCCACCATCGCCTTCGGCATGGGCATCGACAAGCCCGACGTGCGGTTCGTCGCCCATCTGGACCTGCCCAAGTCGGTGGAGGGCTACTACCAGGAGACCGGTCGCGCCGGCCGCGACGGCCAGCCGTCGACCGCGTGGATGGTCTACGGCCTCGCCGATGTCGTCCAGCAGCGCAAGATGATCGACTCGAGCGAAGGCGACGCCGCGCACCGCAGACAGCTGCAACTGCATCTGGACGCCATGCTCGCGCTGTGCGAGACGGTGGGCTGCCGTCGCGTGCGGCTGCTGAACTATTTCGGGCAGCCCGGCCAACCCTGCGGCAACTGCGATGTGTGCCTGAACCCGCCGGAGACCTGGGACGGCACGGTCCCGGCACAGAAGCTGCTCTCCACGGTGCTGCGGCTCGAGCGGGAACGCGGACAGGCCTTCGGCGCGGGCCACCTGATCGACATCCTGCTGGGCAAGACGAATCCGAAGATCACCCAGCACCGGCACAACGAGCTGTCGGTGTTCGGGATCGGCACCGACCTGCGCGACACCGAATGGCGGGGCGTGACGCGGCAGTTGCTCGCCGGCGGACTGCTCGCGGTGCGGGGGGAGTACGGCGTGCTCACCCTCACCGACGCCAGCAACGAGGTGCTGTTCGAGGGTAAGAAGGTGCCGATGCGCCGCGAGCCCGAACGCGCCGCCCGGCCCGCGCGCAGCGCGAAATCGGCCAAGGCGGCCGTCGATCTGCCCGCGACCGATCTGCCGCTGTTCGAGCGGCTGCGGGCCTGGCGCGCGGCCACCGCCAAGGAGCAGGGCGTGCCCGCCTACGTGGTCTTCCACGACGCGACACTGCGCGAAATCGTTGCGCGCAAACCGGGTTCGCTCGCCGAACTCGGTACCGTCGGCGGCGTCGGCGAGAACAAACTGGCCCGCTACGGCGAGGGGGTGCTGGCCGCGCTCGCCGAACAGTGAGCGGAAAAGGAACGCGCGACGAACCGGGGTGGCGCGCGATACTGTCGAGCCATGGCGAACGGTGAAGGCTCCGACAGCGACTCGTCGGGCGGCACGAGCTCGGGCGGCGCCGACGCTCCGCTGCCGCCGCTGCCGCACCGGCACATCGACCCGGTCGTCGCGCCGAGCCTGCTCGGCGGTCACCAGCCGGTGGTCCACCGGGGCAGGCCGCGCTGGTCGACCGTCGCGCTGCTCCTCCTCTTCGCCTCGGCGCTGGCGCTCTATCTGGCCCTGCGCCCCGGCGGCTGACCTCTCATCCACGCGCCCGCCCACGGCGTTTCGGTACCCGAGCGGTTCCGGAATGTTTGCGATGCTGCGGACCAGTGGATGACGCCGAGCGCTGTGACCTGTGGTAGCCGCAGGTCATAGCCCTGCCTGCGGCCCGCTTCCCGGCGCACTGTAGGCCTCCTCGACCGATCGCGGCGATCGGTCCCGGCCCGAGGAGGCGACGGGAACGGTGTGGGTGGCCTGGGTGACGCGAGGGGTGTGCGCGGTCCTGACCGCGACCGGAATCGTCTGTGCGGCAGCACCATCGGGCAGCGCGGAGCCCTCGTCGCCGATCGGCGTGCGAGACCTGCCCCGCCTTCTGACGCCGTCGCTGCCCGGCACCTACGGCGAGGACACCGCCGTGGTGATCCTGGGCTACGGCCTGACGCCAGAGGGCACCGTGCGCCCGGAACTGGTCCGGCGGTTACGGGCCGGCCTCGTGCAGGCGGTGTTCGCGCCGTGGTCGCCGATCATCGTTACGGGCGGCAATCCACGGGCCGGGCTGAGCGAGGCGGACGCGATGGCCGATTGGCTGGTGGCGGCGGGCATCGACCCGGCGCGGATCCTGCGTGAGCCGCAGGCCGATTCGACCGTGGCCAATGCCCGCTTCACGGCGGCGCTGATGGCCGAGCACCAGCTGCGCGCCGCGGTGCTGGTGACCTCGGGTGACCACCTCGACCGGGCCAGGGCCGCCTTCGACGCCGCGGGCGTGCTGGTCGTCGGCGAGCTGACCCCCGACCGCACCCCGTGGCCCGCCCTGCCCCTGCGTATCGATCAGTTCGGTCCGGCACTACCGCCCGCCTAGCCCGGACGGGTCGGTTCCTGTGAGCGAACACAGTGTTTCGTCATGTGACCGCCGCGGACGCGTCCACACAGCATGGTGGGCGCAGGGGGGTCCGCCTTTCCCGCCCGCCAACTCCGAGGTGACATCTTGACGCTCCAGCTCTCCGACAGCGACATCCTGGCCGAGCTCGAACCGACCGCCGAAGCGAACCTGAACGACCACTTGGCCAAGGCCAAGGACTGGCACCCGCACGACTACGTGCCGTGGGACGAGGGCCGCAACTTCGCCGCGATGGGCGGGATCGACTGGGACCCGGAGCAGTCGCGACTCAGCGAGGTGGCCAAGGCGGCCATGATCACCAACCTGCTCACCGAGGACAACCTGCCCTCCTACCACCGCGAGCTCGCCGACACCTTCGGCTTCGACAACGCCTGGGGCACCTGGGTCGGGCGCTGGACCGCCGAGGAGAACCGCCACGGCATCGTCATGCGCGACTACCTGGTGGTGACCCGCGCGGTCGACCCGGTCGCGCTCGAGGAAGCCAGGATGGCGCACATGACCGCCGGCATCGCCAAGCCGGAGAAGGGTTCGCAGTTCCTCAAGGGCGTCGCCTACGTCACCTTCCAGGAACTGGCGACCAGGATCAGCCACCGCAACACCGGCAGGCTGTGCGACGACCCGATCGCCGACCGCATGCTCGCGCGCATCGCGACCGACGAGAACCTGCACATGATCTTCTATCGCAAGCTGTGCGCGGCCGCCCTCGACCTCACCCCCGACGCGACGATGCGCGCCATCACCGACGTCGTCGTGCGCTTCCAGATGCCCGGCCTGAACCAGCCGAACTTCCGTCGCAACGCGGTCATGCTGGCCAAGCACGGCGTCTACGACCTGCGCCAGCACCTCGACGTCGTGCTCGAGCCGGTGCTGCGCACCTGGAAGGTCTTCGACCGCACCGATCTCGGCGACGAGGGCGAACGCGCCCGCGACGAGCTGCACGCCTACCTGCTCGACCTCGAGGCCAAGGCGACCCGATTCGAGGAACAACGCGACCGGGCCCTGGCCCGCGCCCTCGAGCGCGCGGCGAGCTGAGGGTGGGACGGACCTTGGAAGAAACGGCTGGCGCGGTCACTTAGAGTTGACCGTTATGAAGGAAAAGGGCAGGAAGGTCATCGCGACCAACCGCCGGGCGCGGCACAACTACACGATCCTCGACACCTATGAGGCGGGGATCGCGCTGGTCGGCACCGAAGTCAAGAGCTTGCGCGAAGGCAAGGCGTCTCTCGTCGACGCCTTCGCGACCGTCGACAACGGCGAGGTCTGGCTGCGCGGCCTGCACATTCCGGAGTTCAGCCACGGCACGTGGACCAACCATTCGCCGCGGCGCACCCGCAAGCTGCTGCTGCACAAGCGCGAGATCGAGCACCTGGTCGGCAAGTCCAGGGAGGGCAACCAGACGCTGGTGCCGCTGTCGATGTACTTCTCCGACGGCAAGGTGAAGGTCGAGCTCGCGCTCGCCAAGGGCAAGCAGGACTACGACAAGCGTCAGGACCTCGCCCGCAGGCAGGCCGAGCGTGAGGTCACGCGCGAGATCGGTCGGCGGGTCAAAGGCATGCGTTGATCTCCGTCCTGCTCGCCCTCGTGGCGGCGGCGGGGTACGGAGTCAGCGATTTCTTCGGCGGGATCGCCGCCCGGCGGGTCACCGCGTTGCGGGTGGTCGTCGTGTCCTACCCGTGGTCGGTGCTGCTGGTCCTGCTGATCGCGCCGCTGGTCGGTGGGCACGCGGACGCGGCATCGATGCTGTGGGGCCTGGCCGCGGGCGTGGCCAGCGGACTGGCGGTGTGGTGGTTCTACGCCGCGCTCGCCGACGGTCCGATGTCGGTGGTGTCGCCGGTGACCGCGGTGCTGGTCGCCGGCATCCCGGTGATCGCCGGGTTCTTCCTCGGCGAGCGACCGGGGCCCGCCGCGATCGCGGGAATCGCGCTCGCGCTGGTCGCGGTGGTGCTGGTCAGCCGGGAAGCGCCGGACGAGACGACCGAGGAGATCATCGGCGGCCGGGAACTGCGTTTCACCCGTCGGGTCGCGCTGCTCACCGTCGGCTCGGGCGCCGCGTTCGGCTTCGCGTTCTTCTTCCTGCACGAGACCAGCGCGAGCGCCGGGCTGTGGCCATTGCTCGGTCAGCGCGCCGCCGCGACGGCCGTCGTGTGGACCTCCGCGCTGGCCGCGGGCCAGTTCCGCGGCCTGCGCGGGGAACCCTTGCGGCTGGCGCTGGCGGTCGGCGTCCTCGATGTGATCGCCAACGCGGCGCTGCTGTACGCCTTCCACGGGTCGCTGCTGTCGGTGGTCAGCGTGATCGGCTCGCTGTATCCGGCCGCGACCGTGCTGCTGGCGATGGTGCTGCTCGGCGAACGGATCAGCGGGACGCAGAAGGTGGGCATGGTGCTCGCGCTCGCGGCGGTCGCCATGATCGCCGCGAGCTGAGGCCACTACAGCCGGGTGCAGGGCTCGTGCAGGTCCAGCTTGCCCAGGGTCTCGCCCTGATAGCCGACCTCGATCGCCCTGGCGCCCATCGGCGCGGCCTTGTCCGGTTCGAACACCGAGGTCCACTCACCGCTCAGATCGGGTTGGACCGCGCCCGCCGGATGGATGACGACCATGCCCTCGCCATCGGGTCGCAGGTCCTCGATCGTGCGGCGCAACCCGGCCCGGGTCAGCTCGCCCTCTTCGGCCGCGGCGATGAGCAGGGCCTTGAGCGGATAGGAGATCGCCCAGCCCAGCGAATAGCCGAAGTTCGCCGGTGCGCGATCGACGGCGGCGCGGGCGTGCCGGGCGCCGACGCTGTCGCCGTTCCAGCTGTCGACCGGGGTCGTGTAGTTGTAGAGCGCCGTCAGCGCGGGGGCCGCGGCGGTCTGCAACAGCGCGGCGTTCCAGGTCGGCAGCGAGCCGAGGAAGCGGCCGGTGTAGCCCGACTTCACCAGCTTGCCGACGATCTCGGCGGTCTCGGCGGGACCGGTGGCCAGCATGACCAGGTCGGGATCGGCGGCCAGGACCTCCTCGACCGGTCCGTCCTGGTTGCCGACCTCGCCGTTGGGGCCGGTGTCGACCCGGTCGGCGATGGTGGCACCGTTGGCGACCGCCCACTTCAGCGCGCCGCTGGCGTAGTCGCCGCCGTAATTGCCGCGGTAGGCGACGATGGCGATATTGCGCGGGGCGTAGTGGGTGCGGGTGAACCAGTCCAGGCCGGTCACCGCCTCCGTGCAGTAGGAATAGCCCGCGCTGAGCACCAGATTGCGGTCGGCGCTGCGATAGTTCCAGCCTGACCACTGGGTGGCCGCCACGCTGACCATGTCGTCGGCGTCCATCTGATTGAGCATCGCGATGGTCTGGGCGGTGCCGAAGCTCATCGCCAGCGCGAGCACGTGCGGCTCGATCTCGGCGTAGGCGGTGCGATGCGTGCGTGGGTCGAGGGAGGTGTTGCGGGCGTTGGTGGTGATGTCGATGTCGTAGCCGCCGATGCCGCCCGCCTGGTTCACCTGGTTCCAGAACGCCAGCTGGCCTTCGTTCATCGACGAGCCGAGGGCGGAGAACGGGCCGTTCGCCAGGTCCGACAGGACGCCGAGATAGATGCACCCGCGGTCCTTGTGCGTCGATCCGGGACACGGTGCGCTGGTGACTCCCGGCCCGGCGGTCGAATCGCCGGCGGAGCACGCCGCGGCGAGGAGGAGGCCGGCCACGACGGGCACGGCGGCCGACCGGCGCAGCCGGCTGGTGAATGCCATGAGGTAACTCCTTGTTCCAGCCGCACACGGGATCTCGCGCGTCCCGGTCCAGCCGATCGAGAACAGTACCCCGGTCGACCGGCGCATCTCCCCGGATCGGCGGTGCGAATAAGTGTGGTTCGCTGACGAGTCACATCGGCGACACCGCGCGCTGGCAGAAATATCGGGAAGATTCCCGGCGACGGCAGTGTTAACATGACTAGCCCGCACGGTGCGGGCACGTACGGGGCTGAACGGTTTCGACTGCGTACGTTGATTCAGGGGAAGCGTGTCGGTGCAGGCAAGAGACCACCGTAAGCGTCGCTGCAACCAATTAAGCGCCGATTCCAATCAGCGCGAGTACGCCCTCGCTGCCTAAGTAGCAGGTCGTCTCTGTCAGACCGGGTTCGTCCCTCGACCCGGACCCTGGCATCAGCTAGAGGGAATTACCGTTCGGCTCGGTCGCGGAGTCGGACGGGACATCCAACAGCGACTGGGATCGTCATCCGGGCTTGTTCGCGAGACTCGGAGATCCGAGCAGAGACCTAGCGAACTGCACACGGAGAAGCCCTGAAGACGCGGCGGAGGACCCGGGTTCGATTCCCGGCAGCTCCACAAGAGCGGTCTTACTCGAGACGGGGTCCGAAAGGACCCCGCCGAGAGTAGGGCCGCTTTTCCCGTTCCTGGGCGCTGGTCGTATCGAAGGATTTCCGCAGGTCATCCTGGCTCCGGCCACAGTATGAAGGTCGGCGAATGGTTGCTGCAGCTCGTCGGCGACGACCCCGTCGATGTCGAGGTAGAGGCGTTCGAAGAACGCCCTGTTGAGGTGGCGTCGGACCTCATCGGTGCGGGTTCGGTACAGATCCCACGGATCGGCCAGGAGGTCGAGCCCTCGTTCGAGGATCTCCACCCAACAGCGAGTTCAGCGTTCGTCGCGGTGAGACCGGCTTCGACAGCCGCCCGATCGGCGTGAATCTTCCGCAGGCGATCTTTGATCTTGGTTTGTGGCAGCGTGCCGTCGGCGGCCAGGTCGAGCAGTCGCTCTTCCTTGGCGTCGAGGTCTTTGAGCTGCTTGGTCATACTGCTGTGCATCTGACGGACGCTGGCCTGTTCGTCTGTCATGACCTGGCCGAGGAGCTCACGCGCCGTCGTCTGGAACCCCTCTGGGATGCGGAGCGTCCCGTAGTGCTCGACGATGGCATCTTCGACGCGATCAGCGGGGAGGTGAGGCAAATCGCACACGCCTTCCTGGCGACCCCGGCACAAGAAGTAGCTGTACCGCTTGCCATTGCGCCCACGAGCTTCGGTGTAGATGAATCGCGAGGTCCTGCCGTCGCCTCGACAGCGACCACAGACAGGTCGCCCTCGAGATAGTGCTGAAGCACGCGATCCCGCTGCCCGCGGCGGCTTCGCACGTCTCGGACATCCTGAACCCGATCGAACAATTCTTGGGTGACGATAGCGTCGGCCTACCCGGTCGGAGCTGTTCGTCGACGATGACCCATCCCGCGTAGTAGGGGTCCTGGAGCAGTCCCTCTCGTTCCACGGCATGCTGGATCTGGCCACGCTGGGTCATGTGGCTTTGAGGACACTGCCTAGCGCGGACACGGGGTACTGGGTCTGACGTAGCTCTCCCGGACTTACGGGACAACCCTTAGCAATCGGCGGACGGAGCATCATTCGCCCGTCCACCATGGTCCGCCGACTTTCTGAAGATGGGGGAACCGATCCGGGCCGAGATGCGTCCTACGAAGTGAATGGGTGTGATGACGGCGGAGGCTGGCGGGATGGCAGGCGGGGAGCGTGACAGCAGTGCTGAGTAAGACGCGCGAAGAGGCAGCCCGAGCCGTAGAAGCCGCACTGCCACCGGTGAGCTAGAAGCGGCACCGTATGACACGTCATGTAGCGAGTTGCTGAATCAGGGAGGGGCCAGGAGTTATGACCGGTCTGGATGTCAACAAAGAAGTGCTCATCACACTCGGTATGGAGCTATCGCGCGTCGGTGCTGCCGTCGAGGGAATGGACACCACGGAACCCTTTCGGGTCGGGGTCGACGATCTGAAAGGCACAGCGACCGCAGCTGTTTCGGCAGCAGCCAGTGATCAGGTCAAGACGGCCCTGACCTCGGTCGCCTCGCGGATCAATGCGATGGGCGGCGCGGCAATCAGGTGCTGCATGAACTACGAGGAAGCCGACAAGGCGTTCGCCGGTCTGCTGGGCAATCTTGGGGAAGGCGTGTACTCGTGACCGTCGGTCTGGCCGCCATGCGCGGCTTCCATCCCGAAGCCACTACACACGCTGTGGCCGGTGCGATCGACGCGCTCGTCGCTACGTTCAGCACGCACATGAACGACATGTACGTCAAAGTCGATGCCAGCCAGGACAACTGGAAAGGAGCTGCGGCGACAGCGGCGAACCAGCGAGCGCTCGGCGAGCGGGTGGCCGGCAACACCTTGATCGGCGAACTCGACGACATCGCCGCGGCCTACCGCAAGCACGGCTCGGCGATGGATGGCTACTGCTCGGCCGCGGTCAAGGCGGCCGACGACTATCTGCGGCAAGGCTTCGATGTCGCCGACGACGGCACGGTGACCGTCCCGGCGGGTAAGAAAGACATTCCTGGCGCTGCGCCCGGACAGACGATCCCGATGAGCGCTGAGCAGCTCGCCACCTACGCGGTCGAGGCATCGACCAGGGTGAAAGGTCTGGTCAACCAATTCAACGCTGAAGACCTCGCTCTGGCCCAGGCTGCCGGGCAGGAACTGCTCGACATGGTGCAGAAAGCCGCGGGTGAGGCAGGGCTCGGGTCCTGGACGATGGACACCATCGACTCCGGCAACACCGGAGTGCAGGACGGTCTGCTTGTCGCCGACCGCAATGCGACTCCGGCTCAGATGCGGCTCATCGCAGATCGCCTCGCCGAGGCCGGACTCACGGCACAGGACATCGCGGATATCAACTCCGGCAAGAAGGTCGATCTGACCGAGGCCCAGTTCGCCTACCTGCATTCGTTCTACAACACCGCAGGTAAGGACGGGTTGGTCTGGATGACCGAGCAGATGAGCACCGGCGGCGATACCGTGCATGCCGCGAGCGTGGTCAATGGACTCAATACGCTGGCCAACCCCAACGTCGGTGCCACCGGTATCGGTCCCACCGGGAACCCGATGCAACTGCAAGGCGGCCTCAACCAGATCCCGTCCGGGATCTCCAACGTCTTGACCCGTGACTACTCACTTCGAGATGGCAACCGCACCCACCACTCGAACATCGACGGTGGCGAGCTCAAGCAGGTTACGTCGATGCTGGCGCTCGGCGACAAGATGACCGCGCCTGGCAGCGACATCAACCGCGAGCTCCTCAATACTGCCGGTGATCTCGTTGACAAGAGTGGGCACAACGTCACCAGAGAAACCGAAGACGGTCTCGTGAGTGATCTTGTCCAGTCGATGGTCGAAACGGCCGGGGAAGACAAGATCGCCGTCACCGAGGTGCTGGCTGACCCGGGTAAGCGAGAAGACATTTTCGGCCCGCTGCTGACGAACGAGTACAGCAAGGATGACGGTGCCGCAGTCCAAGACATGCTCAGCTGGATAGAGGGCGACGCCACGTCGCCCGACACGGCCGTTGCCGATCGCGCCGGTGCGGCGGCGTCCGGTTTGGCCAACTACGTCGCGGGCCACAAGGACGAACTACTCAACGTCAACGGCCCGTATTCGGAATCGATCGGTGCCGCCAACCCACGCGCAACGCAAGGCATCGCCTCGGCGCTCAGTCCGTATATCGCTGATATGGCCGGGGTTGCTGACGATAAGACGGCAACTCGCAACTTCTACTGGGGTACTGACGACGATCACTCCAAAGCTCTGAGTGTCTTCACGGTCATGGATACCGACAAGGACACGGCGACCTATTTCAATGCCCAGGCATTCATGACAACGTCGGAGCTGCAGCAGGCGTGGGCCAATTCGGCAGTCGCCAATCCGGAGGAACCGAATGGCGAGCTCGCCAGTCGTGCTGGGGTGATCCGGGGGCTGATCGACCAGGGCCTCACGGCCGAAGCCGAAGAGCGAGGAAAAGACGCAAAAGCGCACGGTGCCAACAGCTTCGCCAACAAGGGTGAGGCCTATGACGGAATAAAGTCTGCACTGAGTACCGGAATGAAATATACGCCAGTCGTCAAAGATGTGTGGGCGCCAGCGGTTGATGCTTACAACACCGTTGCCAAGAACAGTATCGTCGGCGTGTATCTGCCGCCCGATACTCCGGCGACGACCGTCAGCTACGACACCTACGACGCCTCGCGTCAGAATTATCAGATCGCGCAAGCGCTCCAATCCCACGGGGCGCTCGACCATAGCCCGACATACAATTACATGTTCAACGGCGATGGCACATTGAAAAGCTACGACGAACTTCTCGCAGCCAAGGGCGGCGACCATCACACGGTCAATGGCAACCTGACGAATGTGCTGAACAACCATCGTGGCGGAATATTCCATGACCACTTGCAGGACTATCACATCCAATACGGCCAAGGATTGGGGTCGGTCCGATGAACCGGATAGCTGTGTCTGCCCTCGCAGTTGCGCTGACGGTGGGACTGACCGCTGGCTGCTCTACAGATGAGGAGCCAGCAACCGCTACGGCCCTGTCGGAGCTGTGCATTCCGTGGAACGACTACCTCGTGAACGAACTCCATATAGCCGGTGTTACCGGTGGGACCCAGGATCCGAGATTCAAGATGGAGAAAGGCGGCGTGGGTCACAGGACGTGCACCTTCGATTGGCCAGGCAGCGGGGGTATGGCGGCGTCCCTGTTCGAGGACAAAGACAGCAAACTGCCACCGGCAGAACGCGAGAGGGTTCGCACAGACAATGCCAACGTGAAGACCGGGCAAGGTTACAGGCAGGTCGACGGGTATGGCTATCCGACCTGGGTCTACGACCGGCGCCCGGGCGCGCAGGAAGTGTCCGAGGTGAGAGTCGAGGTCTACCTCAACGACCACGTGGCGGGATTCGAAATCGGCCAGTCGCCCGCAGAATCCATGACTGACGAGCAATTGGCGAACACGATCCGGTTCACAATTTCACTCGCCGAGAAGCTGACCCGGTAAGAGGAGGGCTGCGCAGTTTCGCGGGTACACGGTGAATGCTTTTTGAAGGCTTGGGATCTTGTGCTACCGAGGTGGAGGAGAGTCCTGCGCCCGCTGTTGCTGGCAAGCATTCTCCAGATCGGGGTTTTCGAACGCCCATCTAACGGCGTGGCTGTTGACCCATGGCTGCGAACCGTCGGTGAGGCTTACGCAGTGTATCCGTTGGAGGTGGTCGTTCCGTCCCCTTCCGGCGATCGGGGTTGCCGACCTCGCTGTCCGCCTGCCGCTCTGATGGCGACGCCAGCTTCTCGCAGCGTTCTCGCTACGGTCCGCTTCGCCATCTGATGCTCGACCATCAGCTGAGTCATGGACGCGCCGGCCTCGTACTTGGCCACAATCTCGGCGACTTCCTCGGGCTTCAAGTGCTTCTTCGCGCCCCTGGAGGTTCGAGGCTCCGGATCCGTTGAACTCCGTGATCCGCATGCGTGCAGTCGTTCGCCCAGCTCGCAAAGGCTTCGCAGGAGGTCGACGTGTTTCGAGTAACTTCCCGGCAGCTCCACTCGAGGCCCCTCACCTGGCATCCAGGTGAGGGGCTTTGTCGTATCGGCTAGCCGCCCGCGCGGCGGCGGAAGGTGCGCTTGCCACCTGCCGCGGACTGGGTGCCGCGGACCTTGGCGGCGTTGTGCGCGGCCCCGCCGACGCCGGCCTTTCCGTTCTTTCGCTCGAGTGCTTCGCGGAACTTCCGCTTGGTCGCATCTTCCTGCGACTCGGTTGCTTCGCCACCGGAGTGTTCGGTGGCGGGTTCTAGTTCGTCGGCCATCAGCACAGCCTGCCACCTCCGGGTGATCTTCGAATCCCCGGCCGCGCAACGCCCGCCGTTCCTCGGTGGGACTCGGCTCATTCTTCGATGTAGCCGGTCGATGGGTCGACCTGGTCGAGGAAAGTGCGGATGGACCGGCGGTGCTCCTCGAACGTCGGGAATCGGATCGGCTCGGCACTCGGCCGATAGCCGTCGGGCGGGTGGGTGAACCGCGGTGCGAAGCCGTCGAATCCGTAGCCGGGGTTGGGGCCGGAGTCCCAGGCATAACCCGAGCGACCGTCCGGCGAGATCGTGACAGTGAAGATCTCGTCGTCGACGTTCAGAGTGAACGGCCCGTCCGCCGGTGGGGGACGGTGATCGCCCCGGGGTTCGTCCGGATCGGTGGCTGAGGGCGAGGCGGTCATCCGGGAATCGCGGGTGGGCGGTCGGGGACGAGGTGGGTGGCCAGTGCGGTGCCGATGGGGATGGCGTTGTTGGTGGCGGGGGAGGTGGGGCCGTGGGTGGTGTAGACGATGATCGTGGTCTGGGTCTTGGTGTCGTGGAGGGCGATGCCGTCGTAGCCGCCGTAGGCGGGGTTCATGTAGAGCCAGTCGGCGAGGTGGACCACGCCGAAGGCGAAGTACTTCTCGGGGGTGAACGGGCCGAGGCCCGCGGTGGAGGGGCCCATCATCTGCTGGAACTGGTCGGGGGTGAGGCGTTCGCCGGTGGCCAGGGCGCGGACCCAGCGGCCGATGTCGGCGACGGGGGCGTTCATGTTGCCGCTGTGCAGGAAGGCGGTCGGGTTCCAGAAAGTGGAGTCCTCGAAGCCGTTGCGTTCGTTGGTGTAGCCGTGCAGGTACGGCTCGTCGATCGCGGGATTCAGGACGACCTTGCTGTTGTGCATGCCGAGCGGGATGAGGATGTGCTCGGCGATCAACTCGCCCAGGGGTTTGCCGGTCGCGTTCTGCAAGACCTCGCCGAGGGCGACGAGATCACTGTGCGCGTAGCCGAAGTCGGTGCCGGGCTCGAACAGCGGTGGACGGGCGTTGGCGCGTTCGAACAGCTGAGTCGCGGTCCACTCGCGGATCGGGTTCTCGGCGAAGATCTTCAGGAACTCCGGATCGGTCACGTAGTCGGCGATGCCGGAGGTGCTGTCGGCGAGCATGCGCGGGGTGATCTTGTCCGCGCGGGGGAAATCGGGCAGCCAGCGGGCGATCGGTTCGTCCATTTTCAGCACGCCGTCGCCGTCGAGGCGCCACAGCACGGTCGACAGCATCGGCTCCATCGGCTGGCCGACGCGCACTTTCATGTCGGGGGTCGCGGGGACGCCCAGCGGTGAGCCGCCGAACGCGCCGAGCGCGAGCTGTTCCTCACCCCGCCAGACGCCGTAGACGGCGGAACTGACGCCGAGCTCGGTTACCTTGCCGCGCACGATATCGGTGATCGCCGTGGTCTCGGGACTGTCCGGCGGCGCGGTCGACGACCCGGATTCGCTGTCGGACCCGCACGCCGCGGCGGCCAGGACGAGCAGGAACGCGAGCACCGCGGACGCTCCGCGGTGCCCCCGATACCGGGGTGACACGCTCATGACGGCGATCCCTTCGTGGAAGAAAACTCACCCGAGCAGCGCAGTCGAATCTACGCCGCCCCCTTCCGCCGCGACAGCCCATCGGTAGGATCCTGCGAGGCGGGGCGGGCCAGGAGGGATGTGGCTGTGATCGAGGTGTGGGGTGCGCGCGTCGCGGTGCGATACGCGGACGGCAGGCTGGTGACGACACCGCTGCGGGCCGACAACGAGGCCGCGCTCGATGTCGGCGTGGCCGAGCTGGCTCGGATCGCGCTCGCGACGACCGACGACGAGCAGTTGGCGATGCTGCTGTTCTTCCGATCGTCGGAGTTTCGCGTCAACGGGTCGGCGACCGACCGGCATCCGGTGCCGGTGTTCCTCGAGACCGGGCTACGCGAGCAGGCGCAGGTGCTGATCAGGGCGGTCGAACGCGATCTGATCAGTTTGCGCCGGGTGTTCCCGCCGCGCCCGAATCTCGTGCCGCCGCGCCCGGTTCCCGGCCCGAACGGTCCGCGGCGCCCGGACGTCTCGGCCGCGGCGGGCCGAATGCGCTTCGCGGGCAACTCGGTCCGCGAGATCGACATCCTGCACAGCTGCGCACGCCCGGACGAATACGTGCTCGAACTGGCTCAGGCGGGGCACGAGGGTGCGCCGGGACTGGTCGCGATCACCACGCTGCGGTTGCTGTTCGTCTCGGCGTGGGCGATCTACGAGTTCCCGGTCGCCGTGCTCACCGGCGCCGAGGTGCGCACCGTGCCGGGACAGGTGGTGACGCTGCGCGTGTCGGGCGCGGGCAGCGACCTGGACTTCCTGGATTGGGAGCCCGAGGATTTCGGCCGGGTCGCCGAGGCGCTGCGGCTGGCCTGCGAGATCGAGCACGTCGACGGGTCGATCTCGCCGTCGCTGCCGTCCTCAGCCGATCTGTTCGGTGAATGGCAGCTGCTGGTGGAGCGGCGCAAGCTGGGGATGGTCGCCGACGATCCGTTCCGGCGTCAGGCCGTGGGCATCATGCTGGCGATGCCGGGCTGAACACCGGCGCGCCCCGGTGCAGGGCCACCCGCCGCCACGGGCTCGACGGGCGCAGGTGCAGTCCGGCGATCATCCGCCGGCGTTCGGCGATCTGGGTCCTGGCGGCCGAGAGATCCTGCGCGGCGGCCCAGAAGATGGCGCCGGTGAGGAAACCGTCGCCGAACTGACGCCAGTTGCGGTAGTGCTGCCGGGCGCGATCCAGGCCGGTCAGCATGTGTTCCCAGGCCTCGTCCTCGGTGAGATACCCGGCGGTGCAGGCGGCGCGGGCGATGAAGACCAGCCGCGCCAGGTCCCAGGCGGTGGCGTCGGTCTGCAGCGGCGTCGGCAGGCTCTCGGTGATGCCGAGTTTGATGGCCTGCAGCCAGGCGTCGTAGTCGCGGTCGATGCCGGCGGGGCCGCGGTAGCCGCGGAAACCCGAGAGCGTGTGCAAAAATTCGCGATGTTCGTCGGCCAGGCCCGCGCGGTCGACCCGGCCGGCCTCGGTGGCCGCGGCCACCGCCAGCGGGTGGACCAGCTCGAACAGCGGCGCGTGCATGCCGGCGAGCAGCCTGCGGATGGTGTCGCGCGCGTCGTCGGCGTTGTCGACGCCCCACGATTCGTGCAGGCCCTCGATCGCGGTCTCGCGCCGGGTCGAGGTGCTGTCGTCCTCCTCGGGCAGGAACGCGACGCCGTCGCAGTACGCGCCCCAGCTGCGCCCGTAGTAGGCGCCGACGGCGAGTGCTCTGATCCGGTCGTCGTCGATCGCCGCGCCCGACCAGACGTCGGGTTCGTCGTCGATGTCGGGGCCGGGAAAGCCCGCGACGCGCGGCCGCTGCACTGATCCTGCCGGTTGCATGGAGCCACCCCTCCGCCGAGCCGAAACGTTGTGCCGCCAGATCTTACGACCGATTCCGCGCCGGGCGGCAGTCAGGCCTGGTCGGCCGCGGGGACACGCCTAGCTCGCCGCGCGCGGCACGTACATGATGATGGCGACCCCGACCAGGCAGACCAGCGCGCCGAGGACATCCCAGCGGTCGGGCCGGAACCCGTCCAGCGCCATCGCCCACAGCAGCGATCCCGCGACGAACACTCCGCCGTAGGCCGCCAGGATGCGGCCGAAGTGGGCGTCGGGTTGCAGGGTCGCGACGAAGCCGTACAGGCCGAGCGCCAGCACGCCCGCACCGATCCATGCCACGCCCCGGTGCTCGCGCACACCCTGCCAGATCAGCCAGGCGCCGCCGATCTCGGCGACGGCGGCCAGCACGAACAGCAGGACAGAGCGCAGCACGGTCATGCCGCGACCCTACGAGTTCAGCGCCCGAAGGCTCGCAGCTGGTAGAGCCCGCGCGAGGTGGCGACCGTGGTGCCCGCGGCATCGGTGACGACGGCCTCGAGCACGAAATCGGCTTTGCCGTTGGCCGCGGCCTCGGCGCTGACGCGCGCGATCTCGTCCTCGCTCAGGGTGGCCTCCGCGCGCAGATCGCTGCGGGCCATCGCCCGGAACGCGATGTCGAACGACTTCACCAGCGGATAGAACGCCGAGGTGTCGAAACTGCCCGCGGTGATCGCACCGCCGAGCACCTCGGCGACGGTGAACTGCACGCCCGCGTAGATGGCGCCGAAGTGATTGCCGTTGCCCTCGCTCGGCACGGTGGTGACGGCGTAACCGCGCCGCACCTCGAGCGCCCGGACGCCCATGGTCGCGGCCACGGGCACGGCCACCTCGATGGCGCTGTTGACGGTGTCGACCAAGTCGTCTGCGGGCATGGGCCGCGTCCTTTCGCGAAACGGGACCTCACTGTCCCGACGCCGTCAGGGTATCGACGGCGGGCGCGCGGCGGAGCGGTTCGTCGGTGGCCGGGGTTACCGTCGAAGCGTGACGGAGTACCGGGAACGCGCCGCGCGGCTGGATCGGGCCGTGGTCTGGACGCGCGCGGTGACCGCCCCGAGCGGCCCGGTCACGGTGTTCCCCGACGGCTGCATGGACCTGATCTGGACCGAGGGCACGCTGATGGTGGCCGGTCCGGACAGTCGCGCCGTCCGCGTGCCCACCGCCAGGGCCGCGGAGTTCGTCGGTATCCGGTTCGCGCCGGGTATCGCGCCCGCGCTGCTCGGCACTCCCGCCGTCGAACTGCTCGATCGACGGGTCGACCTGGCCGAGCTGTTCCCCGGCCGCCGGGTCCGCACCCTGGTCGACCGGGTGGACAACGCGCCCGACCGCGTTGCGGCCTTGGAATCGATCGCGTTGCGATTCGCCGCCGAGACGGCACCGCCCGATCCGGCGCTCGCCGGGATCGTCGACTCCATCGCCGCGGGCGCGTCGGTGGCGCGGACGGCGGCCGCGGCGGGGATGTCCGCGCGTTTGCTGCACCGGCGCTCACTGGCCGCTTTCGGCTACGGACCCAAGACGCTGGCCCGTATTCTGCGGTTCCAGCGGGCGCTGGCGGCGGTGCGCGCTGGTGTTCCGGCGGCCGAGACCGCCGCGGTCACCGGGTTCGCCGACCAGGCGCATCTGTCCCGGGAGGTCCGTGACCTGGCCGGATGTTCAGTTCGCGCGCTGCAGGCGGGGTGATCGCGCCGTCGGCGCCCGGAAAGTCTCATTCGGCAAGGTCGTACCGGCGAGTTACGCTCAGAGGGCACGCCCCGTCGTATGTGCCAGGCAAGTCCGAACCACCGACGAGAGGATGTGAACCCGATGATCGACGTATCCGTGTACTCCACGCTCCGTATCGAGGCCGAAAGAGACGAAGTCCGTCGACTTGTCGTCGGAGCGGTCGTCGTCCGCCACAACCGGGTGCTCATCCTCCGCCGCCGACGATCGGATTCGCTGAGTGGTCGCTGGGAACTGCCGAGTGGGGTCGTGGAGCCGGGGGAGTCGCTCGACGACGCGGTGGCGCGCGAGGTCTTCGAGGAGACCGGTCTCGAGGTCACCGGGATCAGTGACTACCTGGGCGAATTCGACTATCTGTCCGGTGGTGGCGCGCGCACCCGCCAGTTCACCTTCGTCGTCGATGTCGCCGCGACCGGGCCGGTGACGCTCGCCGACCACGACACCCACCTGTGGACCAGGCTGACCGGCGAACCACCGGTCAGCGACGAGGTCCGCGAGATCCTGGGCCGCTATCAGCAGCGTCGGCGCGACCCGGGCGGCTGGTCGGCCTATTCGCTGGGCAACGGGGCGTAGAGGTCGATGCCCTGGCCGTCGGGGTCGGCGAGCGTGGCGTAGCGCTGGCCCCAGACGGCGTCCCACGGCGCGAGTTCACCGTGGTAGCCGGCGTCGACGAGTTCGGCCCAGAGCTTGTCGACCTCGGCCGGGTCGGCGCAGCGGAACGCGATGCCGCTGCGGCCGGAGCCGGTCGGCGGCTGCCAGCCGGGAGTGAACGAGGCGATCACCTGTTCGGTGTCCAATGCCAGCCGCAGGCCATTGCCGACGTGGGCCTCGGCGTGGACCTCGGACTCGGCGCCCTCGGGGAACACGAGCCCCAGTTTGCGGTAGAAGGCCACCGAGGCGGCCATATCGGAGACGACGATCGAGACGACATCGAGCTGAGGAGTCATATCCGCAGCGTAGACACCGTCGTGGGGAGTCGTCTTGAACGAATCGGACGTCGCCGCCGACGATCTCAGCGGGCAGGCACCGGCACCAGTTCGGCGATGAGATTGCCGATCAGGATCCGCAGGTGATCGCGAATACTGCGGACCACCTCGATCGGCTGCCCGGCCGGATCGGCGAGCACCCAGTCCCGGTAGCTGATCCCCGGGAAGTACGGACACACCTCGCCGCAGCCCATGGTGACCACCACATCGGACAGGCCGACGGCGTCGTCGGTGAGGGGCTTGGGCCGTTCCCCGGCGATGTCGATGCCGATCTCGGCCATCACCGCGACGGCGGCGGGGTTCAGCGCCGCCGCCGGGTCGCTGCCCGCGGTCCGGACGTCGATCCGGTCGCCCGCCATCGCCCGTAGGAAACCTGCCGCCATCTGCGATCTACCCGCATTGTGGACGCAGACGAACAACACGCTGGGAGTGTGGGCCATGGTCGCCCTTTCGGCGCAGGGGCGAAGTGCTTGTGGCGCTTCGGGTATCGCCGACCATCATTCCATCCGTCACGGTGGGTGTGGGGCCGACCGGCGACACTGTTGTCCGGCGGATGTCCGCCTCGGCCGCGTCAGCTCAGCGGGCCGAGTACCCGGTTCACGTAGTCGTTGGCGAACACGCCGGTGGGATCGAACCGGCGGCGCACCTCGGCGAACCGGTCCCATTCGGGGTAGCGGGTGCGCAGCGTCTCGGCGGTCTGGAAGTGCCGCTTACCCCAGTGCGGCCTGCCCTGGTACCGGTCGAACACCGCTTCGCACGCGCGGAAATACGGTTCCCACACCATGCCCTCGTACTGGTGCACGGCGATGTAGCAGGTCTCGCGTCCGCCCGCGGGGGACAGCAGCGCGTCGTCGGGGGCCACCCAGCGCACCTCGATCGGCATCGGGGTGCCGAATCGCTTGGTCACGTCGAGGATCTCGCCGATCGCGGCCCGCGCGTGCTCGCGCGGGATGGCGTATTCCATCTCGTTGAACTTCACCAGGCGCGGGGTCGCGAAGACGCGGTAGGACCGGTCGATCTTGCGATTGTTGCTGCCCGCCTTGGTCGCGAGCCGGTGGATCGCCGGGACTGTGGCGGGGACCCGTCTGCCCAGTTTGCACATGGTGTCGTACAGATGATTCGAGAGCAGGACGTCGTTGAGCCAGGCGCCCGCCTTGCCGCGCGGCTGCTCGGGCTCGACGCTGCGGTTGCTCGACTTGGTCATCGCCACCTCGGCGTGCGCGAAGGCGAAGAACTCGAAATGATCGCTGCCGTCGGCGAATTCGTCGAGATTCGCGAGTACGTCGGCGATCGGGACCGGTCGCTCGACGAGGTCGAGCACGAACGACGGCTCCAGCTGCAGGGTGACTGCGGTGACGATGCCGAGCGCGCCGATGCTGACCCGCGCCGCGCGCCAGCCGTCGGGATCGGTCTCCTCGTCGAGCTCGACCGTGGTGCCGTCGGCGCGCAGGATCTGCACCGAGTGCAGCGCGGCGGAAATATTGCGCAGTTTGGCGCCGGTGCCGTGGGTGCCGGTGGCGGTCGCGCCCGCGATGGTCTGGGTGTCGATATCGCCCAGGTTGGGGAAGGCCAGGCCGTGCGAGTGCAGCAGCGGGCTCGCCGCGTGCAGGGTCAAGCCCGCTTCGACCCGGACGCGGCCGGTGGCGGTGTCGACGTCGAGCACGCGGTCCAGGCCGCCGAGATCGAGCAGGGTGCCGTCGGTGAGCACGGCATCGGTGAACGAATGGCCCGATCCGGCGACGCGCACGGTCCGGCCCGCGGCGGCGGACGCGGTGACGATCTCGGCCAGTTCCTCGACGTCGCGTGGTGCGGCGACGACGGCGGGTGAGCAGCGCTGCTCGCCCGCCCAGTTCACCCAGGTGCTCTTGGTCATGTGTCCAACTGTAGAGGATGGACTGTGACGCGCGCTACTCGTCGCGGGAAGAAGTACTGCTCAGCGGCGTCGGCCGAGGCAGCCGGCCGCCTTGGCGCGCTCGACCTCGTCATCGGTCAGCGGGGCCACGAGCAGCGGCCTGCGCGGTACCGCGTCGGTGCGCACGCCATTGAGGGTGATCGCCATATAGCGCTGCCACACTTCGGAATTCACCGGGCCGGCGAACTCGGCGAAGGCGTTCACCATGTGGATCAGCGCGAAGAAATCGGTGGTGGTGACGTCGGGGTGCACGGCACCCGCGTCGCGGGCGCGATCGATGATCGCGGTGACCGAGGGGCGGATCCGGTCGCGCAGTTCGGCGAAGCGGGCCGGGTCCTCCTCGAGTTCGAGCATCACCTCGCCGAAGCCACGATTGGTCGCCAGGTGCCGGCAGGCGTCCTCGAAGAACTCCACCAGGCCCAGCCATGGATCGGGGTTGTTCATCGCCGCGTCGGCGGCGTCGGCGAAGTCGACCATGTGCTGGTCGAAGACCTCGGCGATCAGTTCCTTCTTGTTCGCGAAGCGCCGGTAGACGGTGCCGACGCCGACGCCGGCGCGCTCGGCGACGTCGTCGAGGGTGATCTCCAGGCCGTGATCGGCGAATAGTTCACGCGCGGCCGCGACGATGCGCGCCTGATTGCGGGCGGCGTCGGCACGCAGTCGGCGGGGCGGTGAGGCGGTCGTGGTGGCGTGATTCACAGGTACATCCTACCAATCGACGGGATTAAGCGGAGGTGGTTTCTCCGTTAATCTGGTAGCTTCGAATGAAGCGGAGGCGGTATCTCCGATTATGCCACTCGCACCGAACCCAGCCGACCTACAAGGGGAGTTATGACCACCACACTCGAGACCGGGACGAAGAGTCCCGCGGCCGCGGACACCGGCCGCCGCGGGTCCCACGCCCTGCGCTGGTGGGTGCTTGCCGTTCTCGGCATCGCCCAGCTGATGGTCGTGCTGGACGCGACGATCGTGAACATCGCCCTGCCCGCGGCCCAGGCCGACCTCGGCTTCGGCGACGGTGACCGGCAGTGGGTCATCACCGGCTACGCCCTGGCCTTCGGCAGCCTCCTGCTGCTCGGCGGCAGGCTCAGCGACCTGTTCGGCCGCCGCAACACCTTCATCATCGGCCTGATCGGCTTCGCGCTGGCCTCGGCCATCGGTGGCGCGGCCACCAGCTTCGAGATGCTCGTCGCGGCCCGTGTCGGCCAGGGTGTCTTCGGCGCGCTGCTCGCCCCCGCCGCGCTGTCGCTGCTGACGGTCACCTTCACCGAACCCGGTGAGCGGGCCAAGGCCTTCGGCATCTTCGGCGCGGTCGCCGGTGCCGGCGGCGCCATCGGCCTGCTGCTCGGCGGCGCGCTCACCGAGTGGGCGTCGTGGCGCTGGGCGATGTACGTCAACCTGATCTTCGCCGCGGTCGCCCTGGTCGGTGCCGTGCTGTTGCTGGCCAAGCACGTCTCGACCACCCGGCCCAAGCTCGACTGGCCGGGCACGATCGCCGTCACCGCCGCGCTGTTCGGCATCGTCTACGGCTTCTCGCAGGCCGAGACCGAGGGCTGGACCGCGCCGTCGACCCTGGCCTTCCTGATCGGTGGCACCGTGCTGCTGGCCGCGTTCGCCTGGATCGAGACCCGGGTCGCGCATCCGCTGCTGCCGCTGCGCATCGTGGCCGACCGCACTCGTGGCGCGTCCTACCTGACCGTGTTCATCATGGGCATCGGGATGTTCGCGATCTTCCTGTTCCTCACCTACTACATGCAGCTGACCCTGGGCTACTCGCCGATCATGACCGGCGTCGCGTTCCTGCCGATGGTCGCGGGCATGGTGGCTTCCTCGACCACCGCGCCCTCGCTGCTGCTGCCGAAGGTCGGGCCGAAGGTCGTCATCAGCGGCGGCTTCCTGGTCGCCGCGGCGGGCATGCTGTGGCTGACCCGGATCGGTCTCGACACCGGCTACGTCACCCACATCCTGCCCGCGCTGATCCTGCTGGGCCTCGGCCTCGGTGGCGCGATGTCGGTGGCGTTCCAGGGCGCGACCGCCGGTGTGCACCACGACGACGCGGGCGTGGCCTCGGCGATGGTCAACACCAGCCAGCAGGTCGGCGGTTCCATCGGCACCGCGCTGCTGAGCACGATCGCGGCCTCGGCGATGACCGACTACGTGTCCTCGCACCAGCCCGGCCCGCTGACCATGGCGCAGGGCGCGATCGAGAGCTACACCACCAGCTTCTGGTGGGCGACAGCGACGTTCGTGCTGGGCGCGATCGTGATCGGTCTGCTCATGCCGAACACGGTGCCCGCGCCCGCCGAAGGCGAGCCGGTGCTCGCGCACTGACCTGCCGGAAACGCCACGACGGCCCGGACCGAGATCGGTCCGGGCCGTCGTGTTTCGCGTTCCCGGCGGGTGCCGCCGCGTGGGTGCTGGAAGTTTGCCCGAGTCCGCGCTCGCGCCGTCGTTGCGGGCGACCGCCCGTCCGGCTGTCGGTGCTTCTCGATACCATGAGCAACGACCATCATCGGATCGGCAGGGGAGGGCAGCGCATGGCATCGCGGCCCCCGGCGCTCGATCCGGCCGTCCTGGCGGCGATCTCGGTGGGTGGTGGCCTCGGTGCGACCGCGCGTTTCGGCGTCGCGCAGTGGTGGCCGGTCCGGCCGGGGGAGTTCCCGTGGTCGACGCTGGCGGTCAACGTGGTCGGCTGCTTCGCCATCGGTGTGCTGATGGTGACGGTCACCGAACTGTGGGCGGCGCCGAAGCTGGTGCGCCCGTTCCTGGGAATCGGTGTGCTGGGCGGGTTCACGACTTTCTCCACCTTCGCCCTCGAGCTTCGTAGACTGATCGACGCCGGCGCGGCGGCCACGGCGGTGGCCTATCTCGGGCTGTCGATGCTCGCCGGGCTCGGCGCTGTCGTCGTGGCCATGGGCGCGACCAGGTGGGTGGCGGGGCGGACCACATGAATCCGACGACGGAAGGTGCCATCCGATGATCGAGATGTGGGCGCGGGGACGGGGAGGCCGGGCATGACGACGGCACTGGTCCTGGCGGGCGGAATGCTCGGCGCACCGGCGCGTTACCTGGTCGATCGGTCGGTGTCCGCGCGCTTTCCCACTGGGCTGCCGTGGGGCACGCTTGCCGTTAACATTGTCGGTTCGGCGTTGATCGGCGGTCTGATCGGCGCGAGTGCGGGCAGTACGCTGCTCGCCTTCGCGGGAACCGGCTGCTGTGGTGCGCTGACCACGTTCAGCACGTTCGGTTACGAGACGATCCGTCTGGTGACCGAGGGCGCCTACGTGTATGCCGTGGGCAACGTCGTGATCAGTGTCGCGGCGAGCCTGGCCGCGGTATACGCCGCCGCGTCCCTTACCCAGTGGTTGTGCGCATGATCCTCATGACCAGCCGCGCGCAGCCGACACGGAAGGGAACACCCACCATGGCCCACGATCGCGCCGGACGGCCCGCCCGCCCGACCGACCTGGTGGACATCGCCCACCTGGTCACCGCGTACTACAGCCGGGTGCCCGATCCGGCCGAACCGAGCCAGCAGGTCGTGTTCGGCACCTCGGGACACCGCGGCTCGAGCGAGGATTGCGCGTTCAACGAGGCGCACATCATGGCGATCACCCAGGCGATCGTCGAGTATCGCGCCACCCGCGGGATCACCGGCCCGGTCTACCTGGCGCGCGACACCCACGCGCTGTCGGAGCCGGCCTGGACGACCGCGCTCGAGGTGCTCGCGGGCAACGACGTCACCGCGGTGGTCGACGCGCGCGACCGCTACACCCCGACCCCGGCACTCAGTCACGCTGTGCTGCGCCACAATCGGGGCGGCACCAAGCACCAGGCCGACGGCATCGTGGTCACCCCGTCGCACAACCCGCCGCGCGACGGCGGCTTCAAATACAACCCGCCGCACGGCGGCCCGGCCGACACCAAGGCCACCGACGCGATCGCCGCGCGCGCCAACGAACTGCTGCGCGGCGGCCTGGCCGAGGTCAAGCGGGTGCCGCTGGTGCAGGCACTGAGCACCCACGTCGAGCGCTACGACTACCTCGACCACTACGTCGCCGACCTGCCGAACGCGTTGAACCTGGACGCGATCCGGGGCGCGGGCATCCGGATGGGCGCCGACCCGATGGGCGGCGCGAGCGTCGACTACTGGGAGGAGATCGGGCAGCGGTTCGATCTCGAACTCGAGGTGGTCAACCCGTTCGTCGACCCGACCTGGCGCTTCATGACCCTCGACAGCGACGGCCAGATCCGGATGGACCCGTCCTCCCGGCACGCGATGGCGGCGCTGGTCGGCATCAAGGACGACTACGACATCTCCACCGGCAACGACGCCGACGCCGACCGGCACGGCATCGTCACCCCCGACGGTGGCCTGATGAACCCCAACCACTTCCTGGCGGTGGCGATCGAATACCTGGTCGCCAACCGGATGTGGTGGGACGCGCTGACCAAGATCGGCAAGACGGTGGTGAGCTCGTCGATGATCGACCGGGTCGTCAATGTGCTCGGCCGCGACGTCTACGAGGTCCCGGTCGGCTTCAAGTGGTTCGTGCCCGGATTGTTCAGCGGCAGCCTGGCGTTCGGCGGTGAGGAGAGCGCGGGCGCGTCGTTCCTGCGGATGGACGGCACCGTGTGGACCACCGACAAGGACGGCATCCTGCTGGCGCTGCTGGCCGCCGAGATCGCCGCCGTCACCGGGCAGACCCCGTCGGCCCGCTACGGCGAGCTCGAGCGCCAGTACGGCAGCCCCGCCTATGCCCGCATCGACGCCGCGGCCACCGGCCCGCAGAAGGCCAAGCTCGCCGCGCTGACCCCGGAGGCCATCACCGGCACCGCGATCGCGGGTGAGGAGATCACCGGCATCCTCACCACCGCGCGCGGCAACGGCGCGTCGCTGGGCGGGCTGAAGGTGACCACCGAGAACGCCTGGTTCGCGGCCCGCCCGTCGGGCACCGAGGACAAGTACAAGATCTACGCCGAGTCCTTCCTCGGCGCCGAGCACCTCACCCAGGTGCAGGCCGCCGCCGAGGAGATGGTGACCCAGGCGCTGAGCGAGTGAGCGCACCCGCCAAGGTCCGGCTACCCGCCGAGATCTGGGTCCTGATCGCGGCGGCGTTCGTCATCGCGCTCGGCTTCGGGCTGGTCGCCCCGGTGCTGCCGCAGTACGCGCGCGAGTTCGGCGTCGGCATCGCGGCGGCTTCGGCGATCGTCAGCGCGTTCGCCCTGATGCGGCTGCTGTTCGCGCCGGCCAGCGGGCGGCTGGTGCAGAAGCTGGGCGAGCGCAGGGTGTACCTGGCGGGCATCCTGATCGTCGCGCTGTCGACGGGTGCGTGCGCGCTGGCGCAGACGTATTGGCAACTGCTGGTGCTGCGTTCGCTCGGCGGCGTCGGCTCGACGATGTTCACGGTGTCGTCGATGGCGCTGATCATCCGGGTGTCCCCGCCCGCCGCGCGCGGCCGGGTCTCCGGGGTGTACTCCACCAGCTTCCTGATCGGCTCGCTGCTCGGTCCGCTGGTCGGCGGCGCGCTGGCTGGGCTCGGGCTGCGCGCGCCCTTCCTCATCTACGCTGCCGCCCTGCTGATCGTGTGCCTCATCGTGTTCCTCGGTCTGCGGGAGTCGCCGGTGCTGGCGGCCGAGGAGAGCGCGGCGGCACCGGCGTTCACCTTCCGGCACGCGTGGTCCGAACCCGCCTACCGCGCGATCCTGCTGTCGAGTTTCGCCGGTGGCATCGCCGTGTTCGGCGTGCGCATGGCCTTCGTCCCGCTGCTGGTCGTGGAGACCCTGCACCAGGAGTCGGGCATGGCGGGCGTGGCGCTGACGGTGTTCGCGGCGGGCAATGCCGCCGTGCTGTTCGTCGCGGGCCGCCTGTCGGACCGGTTCGGCCGCAAGCCGTTCCTGATCGCCGGGTCGGCGATCTGCGCGCTCGGCACCGGCGTGCTCGGGTTCGCGCCGTCGCTGCCCTGGTTCCTGGTGGCCTCGTTCGTGGCCGGGGTCGGGTCCGGCATGTTCAGCCCCGCCCAGCAGGCGGCGCTGGCCGATGTGATCGGGACCCGCTCGCGCGGCGGACCGGTGCTGGCGGCGTTCCAGATGGCGGCGGACCTGGGCACGGTGCTCGGGCCGATCGGGATCGGCTGGATCGCCGAGCACACCTCGTTCGGGGTGGGCATGGCCGTCACCGGCGGTGTGCTCGCGGTCTCGGCGACGGTCTGGGTGCTGACGCCCGAGCCGTCACGCATCCGCCACCCCGAGGACCCGGAGCATCTCGACCACGCCGGCGACGGCCTGGACCCGCAATGCAGCTGTGACGGCTGTCCCGACGGCGTGCCGGTGGTGCGCGCGGGGCTGGTTCCGCTGCGCAAGCCGCTCGACTCCGACACGCCGACCCGATAGATCCCCAGGTCAGCGGCACGATCGACCGCCCCGGCGGCGCGTCGCCGAGCACTCGAGGCATTGTGGACGGGTGAGTAGCGCCGGTTCCCAGCACAATCCCCGTCCTGTTTCCAGCAACACCACCTACGCCTTGGCCGCGGTGGCTGTCGTCGTGATCGGGCTCCTCGTGTTCGCCGCGTTCAAGTGGACCAAGCAGGCGCCCACCGAGGTCCGCAACGACGGCTACGGTGCCGTGCGCGACGCCGCCGTGCAGGTCACGACCACGCCGGAGGGTGTCATCCGCCTGGGCAAGCCCGACGTGACGAAGACGATCGACATCTTCGAGGACCCGATCTGCCCCGCCTGCGGCGTCATGGAGACGACTTTCGGTCAGGAACTCGCCCAGAAGATCGACGAGGGCAAACTGGCGGTGAACTACCACTTCGTGACGTTCCTCGACCCCCAGTCCAAGAGCAAGGACTACTCCACCCGCGCGTTCGCCGCGAATCTCTGTGTCGCCCAGGCCGGTTCGGGCCCCACCTACAGCAAGTTCCACGAGGCGCTGTTCACCACCAAGCAGCCCGAGGAGGGCGGCGACGACCTGAGCAACCCCGCCCTGGCCGCCCTGGCCATCGAATCCGGCGCCCCCGAGTCGGTCGGCCCGTGCATCACCAACGGCACCCAGCTCGACGCCGCCCGCGCCGCCGCCAAGAAGAACCTCGACGACCTCGACGCCCGCACCGGCAACAAGGCCGCCACCCCCGCCATCTACGACGGCACTACCAAGATCGACTGGACCGACGCGAACTGGGTTGTGAACCTGGCCCCCTGACACCCCTACGTGAGGTTCGGCACATTCTACTCCGCCCCCACCCTCCCCGCCTCCCMCCCACGCCACTCCCGCCCCGCCCAGAACCCCACTTTTCTGCCGTCTACCAGCCGATTTGTTGTCGCCGAGATGCATGGTGTAACTTCATTCAGGCAGCAGCGAGAGCGGCTGAAACAAAAGAACATGGGGCTATGGCGCAGCTGGTAGCGCACCACACTGGCAGTGTGGGGGTCAGGGGTTCGAGTCCCCTTAGCTCCACAGAAAAGACAGGTCAGGCCCGGTCAATGACCGGGCCTGACCTGTTTTCATGTCTGGTCCCCCGTTTTTGGTTACTGAATTCTGTTTGGCCGGTGGTGGGCCTACGGGGGAGACCTGCGGATCAATCCTGGAGTGCCGAACCCGAACTTCGCATACTGCTCACCGTCGGTGGTGAAAATCAGTCGCTTCGCGTCGTTTCCTGCGAGACTTGCGGTCAGTCGGCGGTGTAGAGCGACAGTCCCACCGCCTGGTCGCCTCGATCTCTTGGACCTTCACTGTTGGCTCTCCATCGTGCGATCAGATGACGGAAGGTCAATCCTCATCGGTGTAGTCCTGGACAAGGCCGCGCTTGGAGTAGGAGGGGCCCGATGAATCATCCTGTGTCCAGGGCACCTTCAGCGCATCCGCCAGCACCACTTCCAGCTCTCCACGGGTGAACTTCACGAGCACCGACTCGATAGCCGCCCGGACGTCTGTACCGAGACGGTCGTGTCGTCACTTGGGAACGCCGTCCGGTCCCCCTGCGGCAATCGGGGCATGACCTGCTCGATGAGCGAGGTTGCCGTCGCCTGCGTCGGGACGTACTCCGCCGTGACCGTTCGTGAGACCGAACAAGAGCAGGTCGACGATGAGATGGACTTGATTCGGGTCCAGTGGTTCCCGTGTGAGCACGACTTTGAAATGCAGCGGCGCGCCGAGCATTTCGACTGCCAGCCGTGGGTCGGTCTCGGCGGGGATCTCGCCCCGGGCGATGGCGCGGGTGATCATTTGGGTCGAGCGCGAATACCGTGTGTTCCAGTACTGCTGTCGTGCCTGGGTGGTGGCGGGGTCGTCGCCCCCAGCGGCCAATGCGCGATCCAGTGCGTTGCCTGCGGGGCCGGCCAGGTATGTCGCGAGCGAAGTGCCGTAGACGATCAGGTCCTCGCGGAGCGAGCCGGTGTCGGGTACCGGGAGTTGCTGCTCGGCCTCTTCGAGCAGCGCGTCGATCATCAGGTTTTCCCGGGTGCCCCAGCGTCGATATATCGACGTTTCGTGCACGCCGGCGTGGGCGGCGACGTCGGCCACGGACAGTGAGTTCATTCCGTGGGTGTGGAGCAAGGCCTGTGTGGCTTCGAGCACGGCACGACGGACGCGGGTGGAGCGCCCGCCGGGGCGGCGTTGAGTCCCGTTTTCACCCATTCCACGATTCTAACGCAAGGGTCTTGCGTTAGTGATGTGACGCGGCGCATACTGCTAACGCAACTTACTAGCGTTTGGAAGGGAGACATTGATGTCTCAGCAAAGGGCGACCACGGCGCAGTCCGGTCGGCGGCAAGCTCGCTCCAGCAGGGTTCGGGCATGACGTCGAGTGTCGGTGCGCAGATCACCGAACGCAGTGAATCTGTACAGGGGATGCGGATCGACTGGGATGTGCCAGTGCCGATGACGGATGGCGCGGTGCTGCGCGCCGACGTCTTCCGGCCGGACGACGATGGCGTCTATCCGGTCCTGATGACCTTCGGGCCCTACGGCAAGGGGCTGGCATTCCAAGAGGGATTCGCCCCGATGTGGCAGCGCTTGTCCGCTGCGTACCCCGACGCGGTCGCAGGGTCGAGCAACCGCTATCAAGTGTGGGAAACACCCGATCCGGAGAAGTGGATACCCGACGGATACATCTGCGTCAGGGTCGACTCCCGCGGAGCGGGGCGCTCAGCCGGACTGCTGGACATGCTGAGCCCGCAGGAGGCCCGCGACTACTACGAGGCGATCGAGTGGGCGGGCACGCGGGGTTGGTCGAACGGCCGGGTCGGGTTGCTGGGCATCTCGTACTATGCGGCCAACCAATGGCTGGTCGCGGCGCTACGTCCGCCGCACCTGGCGGCGATCTGCCCGTGGGAGGGGTTCACGGACTTCTATCGAGATCTGAGCCGACACGGCGGGATATTCAGCCGATTCGGAACGGCATGGCAGGAATACCAGATCTTTACCGTGCAGCACGGCGTCGGAGAGCGCGGCCGCCGTAACCCCAACACCGGTGATCTCGTCGCCGGTCCCGAGACGCTGAGCGACGAAGAGCTCGCGGCCAACAGGGTCGAGACGATCGCAGAGACCAAGCGCCGAGTGCTGCTCGACGAGTTCAGCCGAGCGCGCACCCCGGATCTGACGCGGATCGAGGTGCCAGTCCTCTCCGCAGCCAACTGGGCCCATCACCTGCACACACGAGGCAATTTCGACGGCTGGGACAAGGTATCTTCCACACGGAAATGGCTGGAGGTACACGGCCATGAGCACTATGCCGAGTTCTACACCGACTATGGCGTGGACCTGCAGAAGCGATTCTTCGGCCACTTCCTCAAGAACGAGGCCACGGGCTGGGGCGAGCAACCGCCGGTGCGGCTGAACATTCGGCACGTCGACGGCACGTTCGAGGGCCGCGACGAGCGAGAATGGCCCCTTGCGCGCACCCAGTGGACGCGTTTCTACCTCGATGCCGGTTCCGCGACGTTGGCCCCGACGCCTCCGGTCGCCCAGTGCACCGTCGGTTTCGCAGCGCTGGGACCCGGTGCCGAATTCTGGACCGCGCCATTGGCCGAGCCCCTCGAGATCACCGGCCCGGCCTCGGCGCGGATTCGGGTCGCCTCCTCGACCGCCGACGCCGACTTGTTTGTGACACTTCGCGTTCGCGATCCCGAGAACCGGGAGATCTCACTGGTGTCGGCGATCGACGAACATGGCGTGATCGCGGTGGGTTGGCTGCGAGCCTCGCATCGTGAACTCGACGAGGCCGCGAGTCTGCCGTATCGGCCCTGGCATCCGCATACCCGCACCCTGCCGCTCACCCCCGGGCAAATCGTCGATCTCGATGTCGAGATCTGGCCCACATCCATCGTCGTACCACAGGGATACCGACTCGGGGTGACCATTTCGGGGCGCGACTTCCAGATACCTGGCGACGGCCCATGGCCGGTGGTGTACGGCATCGAACAGCGCGGCAACGGTGTCTTCGTTCACGACGATCCAGACGATCGCCCCGCTGGTGTGTTCGACGGAACGACCACGCTGCACACCGGACCGGGCGCGGGAAGCTCGCTGTTGCTGCCGGTTATCCCCGCATGCTGACCCGGCTGCGGCCGACAGCGGGGCGCGTCGCGCTGTCTGCTACCTACCGCCCCGCGATCAGGAGTGCTGATGCGAAAGATTGTTGACCTGTCGGTCTCGTTGCGAGCAGGGATAGCTTCCGACCCGCCCGGGCATCTACCGGAAATCGACTACCTCGACCACCAAGCCACGCGTGGCGATCTGCTGCAGTTCTTTCCTGGGATGCAGGTCGACGACTTGCCCGACGGGGAGGGCTGGGCTATCGAGAAGGTTCGTGTGTCCACCCACAACGGCACACACCTCGACGCGCCGTATCACTACTCGGCGACGATGGATGGCGCCAAGCGTGCCATCACCATCGACGAGGTTCCCTTGGAATGGTGCTTCGGTCGCGGAGTCAAGCTCGATTTCCGTCATTTCGCAGACGGATACGTCGTCACCCCCGCCGACATCGATGCAGAGCTGGACCGAATCGGGTTCACCCTCGCTCCACTCGACATCGTGGTCGTCAATACCCGGGCAGGCAGCCGATACGGCTCCGACGATTACGTGACCACCGGCTGCGGGATGGGGCGCGACGCGACGCTGCACCTGCTACGGCAGGGCGTGCGGGTAACCGGAACCGATGCCTGGAGCTGGGATGCGCCGTTCCACTACACGGCTCAACGCTATGCCGTCGACCGCGACCCCGCAGTCGTGTGGGAAGGGCATCGCGCAGGCCGCGACATCGGCTACTGCCACATCGAGAAACTGGGCAACCTCGAGAGCATCCCGTCGCACGGCTTCGACATTGCTTGCTTCCCCGTGAAAATCCATCAAGCCTCAGCGGGATGGACACGCGCGGTGGCGATCATCGACCAGGCGACATGAGAACCGGCACCCTGATTCCGGACCGAACCCGCCGCCACAGCCGGACGAAGGCGACCAACTCGAGCTGCTTCATGATGTGGGGACACGTTCGACCTCCGTTGGGCACAACGGGAAAACGCACTGTGACCACTGAACACTCCGCGCTGCAGGGTATTACGAGCTCGACGGGCGATCGAACGGCGAGTTCGAGTGCCGCTGCCTTTTCCAGGTCGAGCCGGCAGATCGAACGAAAACCCGGTGCGACCGAAGCCGTGCTCTCATCGAGCCATCCGGTCGGAGAGACGGGCAAGCGCCTGGATCTTCTCCAGCTGGCCGGGGAGGTCGTTGGTCTGCGTTTCGGCGCACAACCGGTCCGGCCGACAGTCGCGGACCACCGCACCGGCACTGCCAATACAGCTGTCTGGGAATGGGTTTGGCGTCGAATCTGATCGCCACTTTCCCGGCCTCACAACATCAGCTCCTGCGGAGCGGCTTCAGCCCCCTGCTCGTCACCATGCCGAAAACTGGAGATCCAACCATGTCCACAGATCATCGCCTCGCAGTCAACAACACCCCGCTGAGCCCCCTGTCGTTCCTGGAAAGGTCTGCCCGCGTATTTCCCGACCGGGTCGCAATCATCCACGGCGACAAGCGACTGACCTACCGAGAGTTCCACGAGGAGGTCGAACGCCTTGCGCGCGCCCTGCGTAGCCGGATCGATCCGGGAGACCGAGTGGCCTTCCTGTCCCCGAACACCCCGGAGATGCTCTTCGCCCACTACGCGGTGCCGCTGGCAGGCGGCGTGCTGGTCGCGCTCAACTCACGGCTGGCCGGGCACGAACTGCACTACATCCTCGACCACTGCGAGGCGAGGATCCTCTTCGTCGATTCCGAGCTGACGGATGTAGTCGCCGAGCCGTCGGGTGCTGTACCGAACTCGACGGACGTGATCGAGATCGTCGATTCGACGATCCCCGTGCGGCCACGGAAGGCAGACGCCGACGTCGAACCCTATGCGGACTTCCTTGCCGCTGGTGACGACGATCAGTCGCTGCTGCACTGGGGTGTGGAAGACGAGAACCAGGTGATCTCGATCAACTACACCTCCGGCACCACCGGTAAGCCGAAAGGGGTCATGTACACCCACCGTGGCACCTATCTCAACGCTCTCGGCGAAACCTTCCACAACGGGTTCGATGGACATACCAAGTACCTGTGGACGTTGCCGATGTTCCACTGCAACGGCTGGTGCACCACTTGGGCGGTGACCCAGGCCTCCGGTACCCACATCTGCCTACGCGCGGTCCGCGGTGCCGCCATCTGGGCTGCGATCGACGAGCTCGGTGTCACGCACCTGTGCGGTGCGCCGACCGTGTGCTCGGTCATCGCTGAATCTCCGCAGGCACATCCAGTACACAACCTGCGCATCACCACCGCCGGCGCACCGCCGTCACCGACGGTCATCGCGGCACTGGAAGCCCTGGGAATCCAGGTGGTGCACGTCTACGGACTGACCGAGGTGTACGGGCCCTACACGATTTGCGAGTACCAGGATTCCTGGGCGGACAAGCCCCCAGCCGAACGTGCCGCGCTGTTGTCTCGACAAGGAGTGGCCATGACGCAGTCCGACACCGCACGGGTCGTCGATCAGGACATGGTCGATGTTCCCGCCGACGCGCAGACCATGGGCGAGATCGTTCTGCGGGGCAACAATGTGATGAGCGGCTACTACCGAGATCCTGATGCCACCGCCCAAGCTTTCGCAGGTGGTTGGTTCCACACCGGTGACCTGGGCGTCATGCACGCCGACGGCTACATCCAGATCAAAGACCGCGCCAAGGACATCGTCATCTCCGGCGGCGAGAACATCTCCACGGTAGAAATCGAACAGGTGCTCATCGCTCATCCGGCGGTGCTCGACGTCGCAGTGGTAGGAGTGCCGAACACGCGGTGGGGCGAGCGACCGAAAGCGTTCGTCAGCGTCAGGCCCGGTGCGACAGTGAGCCAGGACGAACTCATCGAGCACGCAAGGGAATTCCTCGCCAAGTTCAAGCTGCCCGACGAAATCGTGTTCCTCGACGAGCTGCCCCGCACCTCGACCGGCAAGATCGTCAAGTACGCGCTCCGCGACGCCGAAGCGGCGGAGTAGCGGTATTGCGACGCCATCGCGCTGATTCCCCTGGCCGCGAGCCGCACACAGCATTTCGTGCGATCCGCAGGTCTGGGCGTCGTATCACAGCCGTGCTGTCCGATCGCCCAGCGGCGCGACCATCGAACACTGAGGACAAGTCCTCGTCGGACTGGATGGAGATGACCCATGGCCCAGCGCCGCAATTCCTTTGACCAAGACCCTTCTGAGGCCTTCGTCGCCGGCTTGACCATTCGCAAGGAGGTGATGGGGGAGCGGTTCGTCGACCAGGCGCTCGGCCGCGCCGATGGTACCGAGTCGGGCGAACTGCAACGGTTCGTCACCGAGAACGTCTGGGGTGCGGTCTGGACGCGACCCGGTCTGGACCGGCGCAGCCGCAGCCTGCTCACCATCGGCATCTTGACGGCTCTGCGAGCACACGAAGAGCTGGCCGGGCATGTGCGTGGAGCCCTCGCAAACGGCCTGACACACGAGGAAATCACCGAAGCCATCGTGCACTGTGCCGGATACTGCGGGGCGCCCGCCGCTCTCTCAGCCATGCGCGTCGTCCAGAAGGCGCTCGGCGCGGACACCGAGTAGCCGGTCGCGGCTACGCGCCGGAAGCATCCGGTGGTCGCGACTGCCCTCGACCGCGGTCGCCGGGTACCGCGCTCACCAGCTTGCGGTCTCCGCCCCGGTCGCGCTACGTCGCTGCCCGAAGCTTAGATTGTGTTAAGTCTTGAGGTATTGCGTTTGGCGAGTCGCCGCGCTAACCTAAACGCAGTTGACTTGCGTTAGTGGCGTGAGGTGCCGCTGGAAATCGACGTGGTCATCGGCGCCCGACCCTGTTCGGGCGGCGCCACAACAGCCGTAACAATGCCCGGCACTTTTCCGGCGGGTCGTCATCGAAGCAAACAGTGCTGATGCGATCGCCCCGCTGGATCTGCTCCACCTCGGCTCGACGTTGTCGCGCTCGAACTCCAGGGCGCACCGGAGCCGCTGGATGTACGTGGACGAAACGTGGCGGGCCTCCCAACACGCCTCGCTTCCGTTCGCGGGACGCGGGCCGTCGATCAACTGGACTCGGATCTCGGCAACCCTGCGAAATCCTGAACACCACAAAAGGAGACACTCCATGAGCGTCGTCATCACGGTGGCACCCACCGGACCTATCGCCGCGAAATCCGACAATCCGCAGTTGCCGACGCAGCCCGAGGAGATCGCCGATGCTGTCGCCCGCGCCTACCTGGCCGGAGCCTCGGTCGCCCACATCCATCTGCGGGATGGAGCAGACCGACCCACCGCCGATCTCGACATCGCCCGGCGCACTATGGACCTGATCGCTGATCGCTGTCCGATCCTGATCCAGCTCTCGACCGGTGTCGGGCTGGATGTCCCGTTCGAACAACGCGCTGCACTCGTCGAACTCCAGCCACCCATGGCCACTCTGAACCCGTGCAGCATGAGCTTCGGGCCATCGGAGTTCCGCAATCCGCCCGCCGATGTCCGTCGACTTGCCGCGCGCATGCGCGACCTCGGTGTGAAACCTGAACTCGAAATCTACGACACCGGCCACCTCGACGCCTGCCTGCGCCTGCGTGATGAGGGACTGCTCAGCGACAAGCCGATGCAGTTCTCCATCGTTCTCGGCGTCGCCGGAGGCATGGCCGCGACTCCGGACAATCTACTGACCCTGGTTCGGCGACTGCCCGAGGACGCGGTCTGGCAAGTCATCGCGATCGGCCGCCGCAACCTCGAGCTCACAGCCATCGGTCTCGCTCTCGGCGGCAACGCTCGTGCTGGTCTCGAAGACAGTCTGTACCTTCGCAAGGGCGAACTCAGCCCCGGCAACAATCCGCTCGTCGAGCGTGCCGTCACCCTGGCTCGCGGTCTCGATCGCGATATCGCCACCGTTGAGCAAACGGCCCGGATGCTCGGGCTGACCGAGCTGACGAAGGCGGGCAAGTGATCGCGGCACCCACGATCGGAAGCGTCCACCCGTGAACAAAGTATTCGCCACGGCGAGCGAGGCCGTTTCTTGTATCGGGCATGGATCGTCTTTAGCGGTAGGAGGTTTCGGCTTGTGCGGCATCCCGAGTGAGCTGATCGCCGCGCTCCTGGATGGCGGCGTGAGCGACCTCGAGGTGTATTCGAACAACTGCGGTGTCGATGACTTCGGCTTGGGAGTCTTGCTGTCAGCCGGTCGAATTCGCCGAATCACGGCATCGTATGTGGGAGAGAACAAGGAATTCGCACGGCAATACCTGTCGGGTGAATTGGAAGTGGAGCTGACCCCGCAAGGTACCCTCGCTGAGCGTTTGCGGGCCGGTGGTACCGGAATCCCTGCCTTCTACACCCCAGCCGGTGTCGATACGCCGGTGTCCGAGGGCGGTCTGCCGTGGCGGTATCGCACTGACGGATCTGTCGCCGTCGCGTCTCCTGCCAAGGAAACCCGCGTCTTCGGTGGCAGAACCTACGTGCTCGAGGAGTCGATCGTGGCCGACTTCGCTCTCGTGCACGCCGAGTTCGGCGACGCCGAGGGCAATCTCGTCTTCAACAAGACTGCGATGAACTTCAACCCCCTGGCGGCGATGGCAGGGCGGATCACCATCGCTGAGGTCGAGCACCTGGTGGATCCGGGCGACATCGATCCCGCGCAGGTCCATGTTCCCGGTGTGTTCGTCCAGCGGGTAGTGCCCACCGGCGTCCCGGACAAGCGAATCGAGAAGCGGACGGTGTCGGCATGAGCTGGTCACGAGCGCAGATGGCGACCCGGGCTGCCGCTGAGATGATCGACGGTGAATACGTCAACCTCGGTATCGGTCTGCCGACGCTGATTCCCAACTACCTGCCGCCAGGCGTGAAGGTCACCCTGCACTCCGAGAACGGGATCCTAGGCACTGGACCGTACCCAACCGAGGCGGAGGTCGACCCCGACCTGATCAATGCCGGCAAGGAGACAGTGACCGTCAACCCTGGGGCGGCATTCTTCGACTCGGCGTTGTCGTTCGGAATGATCCGCGGCCGACACATCGACACCGCGGTCCTCGGCGGCATGCAGGTGTCACGCACGGGTGATCTCGCGAACTGGATGGTGCCGGGAAAAATGGTCAAGGGGATGGGCGGTGCCATGGACCTGGTGCATGGTGCTCGTCGCGTCATCGTCGTCATGGAGCACACCGATCGTGCCGGTGATCCCAAGATCGTTGAACGGTGCTCGCTTCCACTCACCGGCAAAGCAGTGGTGCATCGCATCATCACCGACCTGGCGGTGATCGATGTCGCGAATCAGGGCCTGGTGCTGCGCCAACTCGCACCCGATGTCAGTACCGAGCAGGTGAGGGCCGCGACCGGTACCGACCTGATCATCGACCTGCGAGGGGCAGAATGACAATGGATCGCCGGTCCGTCATCGTCGCTGGGGCGCGGATCCGGTGGGACGCCTACCGGGGGCGTTGATAGACCATCGGGTTCCGACCTGATCCGGCGCGCTGCGCAGGGCAGGGCTCGCGCCGGATCAGGTCGAGTGCACGATCCTGGACCAAACGATGCCCTCGCAATTCGGTGCCCACGGTGATCTCGCACACAGCCCCGCGAAACCGGTTCGTACGGGCAATCTTTCGCCCACCAGCGGAGGTCCGACCAGTAACCCGAACGGCTGGAATCGAGTATTGACGCATGCAGAATAGGATCAATGGCGCTTTCCGCTCGTCGGATACACCTGACGAGGGACCGAGTCGGTACACACAACGTGTGGGCCGCGATCGACTTCCCCGCAAAAGGCCGATTCGAGCGGATGCGCTACGCAACCGCCGTCACATCCTGGTCGCCGCCCGGGAACTGTTCGCAGAACGCGGTCTGGCCGTCAGCCTCGATCAGGTCGCCCATAAGGCCGCACTCGGGGTCGGTACGGTCTACCGACACTTCTCAACGAAGCAAGACCTGATCCACGATGCCTTCGAGGACGTCCTGGCGGACTTGGTGTCACATGCCGAAGCCGCCGCCGTAAACCCGGATCCGTGGCAGGGCATCGTCGAGTTCTTCGATGCCGCTTTCGAATACGCCGCTCCTGATCGCGGGCTGGCGCAGCTGCTCATCGTGACTCACGACGACCTGCGTGAGACTAGAGATTCGCTCGAGGCCGCGCTCGTACGACTGATCGAGCGCGCCCGTGCCGCGGGCGCTGTGCGCGATGGTGTGGGCATCGGCGATCTCTACGTGCTGACGGTGATGATCGACGCTGTGGGCGAGCGGGTCTCACCTATCGACCCCGACGCGTGGCGGCGTTATCTCGACCTCGCTCTGGACGGATTGCGAGCTGACGGCACCCCGCGCCACAGAATTCGTGGCCGTGCGCCGAAACTTGATGAGATACACGCCGTCCAACGGTCGTCTTCGGACCCGGAACGGAAGGGTGCTGTCGATCATCGCGTGTAACCGTTGTCGAGCAGCTGTTCGAGGATCAATAACGCTTGAAATCATGCCTTTATGATGATGGTGTGATCGATCCTCAGATTCGTCGCCGTCCAGGAGGCCGGTCGGCGCGGGTGCGCCGCGCAGTACTCGACGCAACGCTCGCTCTGTTGTTCGAGGATGGCGAACGAGAGCCGAGCCTGGCCGAGATCGCCGCGCGTGCCGACGTTCACGAGACGTCTATTCGCCGACGATGGGGGACGCGCGAGCAGCTCATTCTCGATGCGTTGCTCAGTCATAGCGACAAGCATCTGCCGATACCGGATACCGGGACTTTGCTCGGCGATCTGACCGCCTTCGGCACTGAACTCGTGGCCAACCTGTCACAACCACTCGGCATCGCGATCGATAGGGCGTTGGTCGCTGCGGCGAGTGACAGCGGGGAAGTCGAGCGGATGCGGGTCGACTTCTGGCGCACGCGGTTTTCCGCCGCTCGCGATATGGTTACGCGCGCAATCGCACGTGGCGAACTGCCAGAGACGGTGAATGCCGACCTGCTCTTGGAAATGTATATCGCTCCATTGCATTTCCGCACGTTGCTTACCCGCACTCCTCTGGACGCCGCCCTGCCCGCGCGGCTCGCGCGCGTCGTGGTGGCAGGCTCAGCAGCGTTGTCCGACAGCGACGCCGAATAGATCTTTCCGATCTCAGTCCAACGCAGAGGTTTCGACTGCAAAGCCGACGGATGGGCGCGGTTGAACAGCCGGTAGCCGACCGGTGTATGCCGGCTTCGAGAACGAGGAGGGAAACCATGTCTCGACGCCCTGATGATGATTCGACATCGCATCGGACAGGTCTGTTCCAACGTCGAAACCCCGCCGGTCTCCGCTCCGCGGTGGTATCGACGCGGCGAACCAGATATGTGATCAGCGGGCGCCTCTCGGATGGACCGCACGACGCGACGATCTCCGAATCGCTGAGTTACGCGCAGGACAGCCCGGACCGAACGGTGATCTACCTCTTCCCCGCGCCGGTTCCGAAGGATGTTCACGAACTGGCACAGGCGTGGGCGCTGCACCCCGTGCTCGCCGAGGACCTGCTGCATGCCGGCCAGCGTCCGAAGCTCGAGCGCTACGGCGAGGTCCTGTTCCTCGTCGTCCGCTCCGCGCGGTATATCGACGAGACAGAGGATGTCGACTTCTCCGAGTTCCATGTCCTGGTGCGTCCGCACGCGGTGGCGGTGCTATGCCAGGACGGGCGATGGATAGACGGCGCCGACGCAACCGAACTTCTAGGCGACGCGGCAGCCGTGGCCGACCGCAGCAGTCACACGCTGCTCGACGACGAGCATCTTCTCGACCTCGGGCCCGAAGCGATTCTCTATCGGCTGCTCGATGCCATTGTCGACGGCTACGCTCCGGTGCTTCGTGGGCTCGCTGTCGACAAGGAGCAGATCGAGCGACAGGTATTCGGTGGTGACGCTGCCGTCGCAGAACGGATCTACCGGCTCAGCGAGGAAGTCATCGATCTGCAGCAAACGACTAGCTCGCTCAGCGAAGTGCTCGACGCTCTTCGGAGAGGATTCACCCGCTACGGGATCCCTGAGCCGCTGCAGGCTTATCTGCAAGACGTAGCCGATCATCTCACCCGAGTCGACATACGAGTATCGGAGTACCGCGATGCTCTCGCGCAGATCCTGAACGTCAACGCGACACTGGTCGCGCAGCGGCAAAACGAGGACATGAAGAAGATTTCCGGGTGGGCGGCGATCCTGTTCGCCCCCACCCTCATCGGCTCCGTTTACGGGATGAACTTCGACCACATGCCGGAGCTGCATTGGATGCTCGGATACCCGCTCGCTATCGGCATGATGATTGCATTCGGTGCCGTCCTCTTCGTCATCTTCCGCCGCAAGAAATGGATGTGATCTCGGTGGCGACGATGTCATCGCACCTGGGACTTTGAGTTCAGCGTCGGCCTCGCGCGGGAGAACACAGGCTCGAGAATGTTCTGACCTGCGGAAACCGTTGTCGCAAAGTGATGGCCTCGGCGGGGCGCATCGAAATGGGAGCGGGGACGACTTGCGGCTTTCGCGCAGTCGCTGACTGCGCCCATCGCGGCCTAAGTGAGACGAGAGACCGTCTCCTCCGGGACTCCCCAGGCGGACAGCAGCTTTCGGATCTGTTCGGGATCCTTCGTCAGTGCCGCCGGGGTGGTAGTGGGGGTGCGGGTGAACCGCGGGGCGGGGGCGGGCTGGCGGAGGCCGTCGATGTCGATGAAGGCGTGGCGGGCCTGGTTGTGGGGGTGCTCGTGGGCTTCCCACGGGGTGAGGACGGGGGTGACGCAGGCGTCGGAGTCGGCGAAGCGGGCGGCCCATTCGTCGCGGGTTCGCTCCTTGAATTTCGCGCCGATGACCTCCTTCAGACGCGGCCATCCGGTCGGGTCCAGCTGGAAGGGGAGCGCTGGATCGTCGATCTCGAGGATGGTGAGAAGCTGCGCGTAGAACTGCGTTTCGACGCACCCGACCGCCACGTACCCGCCATCGGCGCATTCGTAGGTGTCGTAGAACGCCGCGCCGCCGTCGAGCGGATTTTCCCCGCGCGGAGCGTTCCACAGGCCGGCCTGGTGCATGCCGTGCATGAACGCGGTGAACAGCGCCGAGCCGTCCACCATCGCCGCGTCCACGACCTGGCCTTGCCCGGACCGAGCGCGTTCGTAGAGTGCGGATATCACACCGAGCGCCAAAAGCATTCCGCCACCGGCGAAGTCGCCGAGGATATTGCCCGGCGGCACCGGGCGTTCGCCCGCGCGGCCGATCAGGTGGAGCGCGCCGGAGAGGGCGATGTAGTTGATGTCGTGTCCGGCCCGAGACGCCAGCGGGCCGTCCTGGCCCCACCCGGTCATGCGGCCGTAGACCAGCCGCGGATTGCGCGCGGCGAGATCCTCCGGCCCGATGCCGAGGCGCTCGGCGACGCCGGGTCGATAGCCTTCGACGAACACATCGGCCCGGTTGATCAGCGCGTAGAGGGTTTCGCGGTCGGCGGGGTCTTTGACGTTCAGCGCCACGGAGTGTTTGCCGCGGTCCAGCGGACCCTCCGGCGGAGTGAGTCCAGCGCCGGGTGCGCCGCCGCGATCGACGCGCAGCACCTCGGCGCCCAGGTCGGCGAGGATCATGCAGCCGAACGGAGCGGGTGCCAGCCCCGCCATCTCGACGACCTTCACCCCGCGCAGCGGTCCGGCATTCACAGCGAGCGTCCGATGATGAGCTTCATGACCTCGTTCGCGCCGCCGTAGATCTTCTGGATCCGGGCGTCGGCGTACATCCGGGAGATCGGGTACTCGGCCATATAGCCGTAGCCGCCGAACATCTGGAGGCATTCGTCGGCGACCCGGCACTGCTGCTCGGTGAGCCACCACTTGGCCTTGGCCGCGGTGGGTACGTCGAGTTCGCCGCGCAGGTGCTTGGTGATGCAGTCGTCCAGGAACGACCACGCGATGGTCTTGATGGTGTCGCACTCGGCGAGGGTGAACTGGGTGTTCTGGAACGCGAACAGCGGCTTGCCGAAGGCTTCGCGTTCCTTGGTGTAGGCGAGGGTCATCTCGACGGTCTGCTCGATCGCCGCGGCGGCGATGGCACCGATGATCAGCCGTTCCTGCGGCAGCTGCTGCATGAGCTGGATGAAGCCCAGCCCCTCGGTCGTCCCCAGCAGATTCGACCGCGGCACCCGGACGCCGTCGAAGAACAGCTCGCAGGTGTCCTGGCCGTGCTGGCCGATCTTCTCCAGGTTGCGCCCACGCCGGAATCCGTCTCGCTCGGTTTCCACCACGATCAGCGACACCGAGTCGGCCCCTTTGCCGTCGGCGGTCTTGCAGGCGACGATCACCAGGTCGGACAGGTAGCCGTTGGTGATGAAGGTCTTGGCCCCGGTGATGACGTAGTCGTCACCGTCGGTGACCGCCTTGGTCTTGATGTTCTGCAGGTCCGAGCCGGTGCCGGGCTCGGTCATGGCGATCGCGCCGACGAGCTCGCCTGCGGCCATCCCGGGCAGCCAGGCGAGCTTCTGCTCCTCGGTGCCGTAGGTGTTGAGGTAGTGCGCGACGATCCCGCTGTGCACGGGGTTGCCCAGGCTCGGGGCCAGCGCGCGGATCTGCTCGACCAGGATGACGGCCTCGTGGGCGAACGTGCCGCCGCCACCGCCGTACTGTTCCGGGATGCTGGGGCACAGCAGCCCCAGTTCGCCCGCCCTGTTCCAGATGTCGCGATCGATGTGATGTTGCCGCGCCCAGCGGTCCTCGTTGGGGGCGCATTCCTTCTCGAAGAACCGGCGCGCGAGGTCCCTCAGCGCGTCCAGGTCTTCATCCATCCACGGCGATCGGTGCAGGGCCACGAGTGAACTCCTCTGTTCTTGTCGGCTCCGCTGTGACGCTAGGGCGGTGCCGCGCCGGCGGCGATGACCCGGTCGATCGCGGGCTTGACCAGATCGCTCACTCGGCGGGCGGGTGCTGATACGACCCGGGCGGGCTGCCGGTCCAGCGGCGGAAAGCGCGGGAGAACGCGCTGGGTTCGGAGAAGCCGAGGCGGCGGGAGAGCGCGGCCACGGTCTCCTCGCCGCGAACCAGGCTCGCGATCGCGGCGTCGCGCAGGATCTCCTCGCGGATATCGCGCGGCGTGGTGTGCTCCTCCTGCAGCCTGCGGCGCAGGGTCTGCGGGCTCATCAGCAGTTCCCGCGCGATGTCGTCGACGGTCGGCCATCGGCCCGAGAGGCCACGTTCGAGGATGCGCCGCACCTGCGCGGCCAGCGATACCGAATAGCTGCGGGTACCGATCACACCCGACGGGGCGTCGCGCAGGAAGGCGGTCAGGTCGTCCTCGGTGCGCACGATCGGCGCGTCCAGCTGCGCGGCGTCGAAGACGAGTGTCGGCGCCCCCGCCGAAAAGACCACGGGCGCACCGAAGATGATGTCGTAGTCGTCGATCTCGGGGTCCTGCGGATACGGGAGCTCCACCCGCAGCAGCCGTAACCGCCTGCCGATCATCCAGCCGAGGAAGCGGTGCGTGGTGGCCAGCATGGTGTCGACGAGAATGGCGATCGGGTGGGCGATGGCGCTGATATCGAAGGCCAGCCGCGCTTCGTCCTCGGCCTCGGTGAACACGATCGCCGGGAACCCGGGCAGCGACCGTTCGAAGCTCTCGAAGCGGCGGATGCCCGCGCCGAGGGTGGGCGCGCTGATCAAGCCGAAGCACACCACCCGGAACATTCCGCGCGGGACGGGCTGCAGGCCGAGACCGAGCAGGTCGTCATCGGTGGCCAACCACACCCGCCGCACCAGCTCGGCGCCCTGTTCCCAGGTGACCCGGGAGCGTTCCTCCGACAGCAGGGTGGGCGGGATACCGGCCTGCGCCAGGAGCGCGTCCACGTCCCAGCCGCGGTGCGCGGCCAGGTCGACCATGGCGCGCACCCGGCCGATGGGCAGGGTGTTCTGGGCGTCGGAGGAGGGCACGGGCCAGACCGTATCAATCGAATCCGGGCGCGACGGTCAGGTCGAGCGTTTCGGTCAACGCGCAGAGAGATTCGGTCATCGCAGCCAGGGGTGCGCGCTCCCTACCGTCGAGTCAGGCACTGCCCAACGACGCGCACAGGAGAGACAGCCGTGGCCGACAACGAGGGTTTCAACCTCGATCACCTAGACACTTGGGGCGAGGAACAGCGGTTCAAGGTCGACGCCGAGCAGACCATCGCGTACGCCGAAGCCACCAACGACCCCATCGCGCAGCACCTGGACGGTACCTACGCGCCGCCGGTCTTCGCGGTGGTTCCCGCGATGGTCATGATGGCCGACGCCACCATGTCGGTGGTCCCCGACGAACTGATGATGCGAATCCTGCACGGGGAGCACGACTTCCGGCTCCACCGGCCGATCGTGCCCGGCGAGACCCTGACGGTGCGCGCCAAGCCGATCGGCGTGGAGGGCAAGTCGTCGGGCGTCGTGGTGACCACGCTGATGGAGACCCGCGGCGAAAGCGGTGATCTGGTCAACGAGCAGTACTTCATCGGGTTCTTCCGGGGCGGACAGTTCGAGGGGTCTGTCGGAACAGCCAGTCCGGACCACGCCTTCGACGAATCACTGCGCGCCCGCGAGGCCGACTTCACCACGGTGCAGAAGTTCGACGAGGACCAGACCTTCCGCTACTCCGGGCCCGCCGAGGATCCGATGCCGATCCACCTCGACGACGACTTCGCGCGGGCGATGGGGTTGCCCGGCATCATCATTCACGGTCTGTGCACGATCGCGTTCACCTCGCACGCGCTGATCACCGAGATCAGCCCGCAGGACCCGACGCGGCTCAAGCGTCTGGCGGTGCGACTGACCAAACCCGGTCTGCCGCTGGAGACCATCACCACCAGCGTGTGGCGCAAGGGAGTGGTGGGCGACCGCGAGGTCTACGCCTACGAGACGGCGGGCGACGAGAAGCCGGGCAAGTTCCTCATCACCGACGGCCTGGCCGAGTTCGCCACCGCCTGAGCCGCGCCAACTTTCAGGAGTGATCATGTCCAACAGAGTGTTCGTCGTCGGCGTCGGCATGACGAAGTTCGAGAAGCCGGGCCGCCGGGAGGGCTGGGACTACCCGGCCATGGCCAAGGAATCCGGCACCAAGGCGCTCGCGGACGCCGGAATCGAGTACCGCGCGGTGGGCGAGGCCGCCGCGGGCTATTGCTACGGCGACTCGACCAGCGGCCAGCGCGCGATCTACGAACTCGGGATGACCGGCATCCCGATCGTGAACGTCAACAACAACTGTTCCACCGGATCCACCGCGCTCTACCTCGCGGCCAGGGCCATCCGGGGCGGTTTCGTGGACTGCTCGCTGGCCATCGGCTTCGAGAAGATGCAGACCGGTTCCCTGGAGTCGCAGTGGAACGACCGTGAACAGCCGCTCATGAACCACATCCAGGCGCTGGCCGAACTGCGGGACTTCGCCATGCCGGTGGCGCCGTGGATGTTCGGCGCGGCGGGTGTCGAGCATATGGAAACCTACGGCTCAACGCCCGAGCACTACGCCAAGATCGCCGAGAAGAACCACCGGCACTCGGCCAACAATCCGTACGCGCAGTTCCAGGACGTGTACACCCTCGACGAGGTGCGCGAGGCGAAGATGGTCTACGAGCCGCTGGGGATGACCCGGTTGATGTGCTCACCGACCTCCGACGGCTCCGCCGCCGCCGTGCTCGCCAGTGAGCGTTTCGTCGACGAGCACGGGCTCGGCGATCGGGCGGTCGAGATCGTCGGCCAGGCCGTGGTCACCGACCTGGAATCCAGTTTCACCGCCAAGACCGCCCGCGCGCTGGTCGGCATCGACATGACCGCGGCCGCCGCGCGCCAGGTGTACGAGCAGGCCGGAATCGGGCCCGAGGACGTCGACGTCATCGAACTGCACGACTGCTTCGCGCCCAACGAACTGCTCACCTACGAGGCGCTGGGGCTGGCGGCCGAGGGCGAGGGCCACAAGCTCATCGACAACGGCGACACCACCTACGGCGGTCGCTGGGTGGTCAATCCCTCCGGCGGCCTGATCTCGAAGGGCCACCCGCTCGGCGCGACCGGCCTGGCGCAGTGCGCCGAGATGACCTGGCAGTTGCGCGGTGAGGCCGAACAGCGGCAGGTGGTCTCGGCCGCCGCCGCCTCCGGTGTCGCGCTGGCGCACAACATCGGGCTCGGTGGCGCGTCCTTCGTCACCGCCTACCGCCCCGCGAACCGCTGACGCGCGGTCGCGGCACCACAGATCCGTTCCATCACAACGCATCAGGAGAAAAGATCATGGCCAAGGCCAACGTTTCCAAGGAATTCCCCGTCGCACAGGACAAGCTGTGGGCGGCGATCTCCGACCCGCGCCGGTTCGAGGAATGGCTGACGGTGCACACCAAGTGGAAGTCCGAGCCGCCGGCCCAGCTCTCGCAGGGCGCGACCATGGCCGAGGTGCTGACCATCATGGGGATGGCCAACACCATCGATTTCACGGTCGAGACCTACGACGCTCCCCACACCACGAAGTTCTCCGGCACCGGGATGGCGGGCGCGAAGATCAGCTTCACCCTGTCCGTGGCGGCCGACGGCGCCGACGCGTCCACCGCCACCATCGACGCCGAGTTCATCAGCCAGATGATGGTCGGCGCGATCGGCGGCGCGATCGAGCGCGCCACCACCAAGGAACTGACCGCCTCGCTGGACAAGCTCGCCGCGCTCGTCGGCTGAGTCCCCGCACCTTCTACACAGACGGAGAAACCCATGGGTTCAATGGAGAACCGTGTCGCCGTGGTCACCGGCGCGGGACGCGGCATCGGCCGTGAGCACGCCCTGCTGCTCGCCCGCGAGGGCGCGAGCGTGGTCGTCAACGATCTCGGCGGCGGAAACGACGGCAGCGGCACCGACACCGGTCCGGCCCAGGAGGTGGTGGCCGAGATCCGCGCCGCGGGTGGGTCGGCCGTCGCCAACACCGACAACATCGCGACCTGGGCCGGCGCGCAGAATCTGGTGCAGCAGGCGATCTCGGAATTCGGCGGCCTCGACATCGTGGTGAACAACGCGGGCATCCTGCGCGATGGCTTCGTCGCGGGTATGGATGAGGCGCAATGGGATTCGGTCATCGCGGTCCATCTCAAGGGACACTTCGCGGTGCTCCACCACGCCGCCGCCTACTGGAAGGACCAGAGCAAGGCGGGCACGCCGGTCAACGCCGCGGTGATCAACACCGCCTCCGCGTCGGGCACCTTCATGCCCAACCCGGGACAGGCGAACTACGGCGCCGCCAAGGCGGGCATCGCCGCGCTCACCGAGGTCGCCGCGGTGGAGCTGGAGCGCTACGGCGTGCGGGTGAACGCCATCGCGCCGGTCGCGCGGACCCGGCTCACCCTGGCCACCCCCGGCATGGGCGCGATCTTCGCCGAGGAAGTGGACGAGGGCGAGTTCGACGCGTTCAGCCCGGCCAACATCGCGCCGGTCGTCGCCTACCTGGCCGGCACCGACTGCCCGCTCACCGGCAAGGTGCTGGCGGTGCAGGGTGGCGCCATCTCGCTGCTGCAGGGCTGGACCACCAAGGAGACGGTGGAGACCGACGGGCCCTGGCTGCTGGACAAGCTGCCCGCGCAGCTGAACCACTGGTCCAAGGCCGAGTAGTGATCGGCGAACGGCGTGCGGGTTACGCCGGATATCGCACCCGTGAGCTGTTTGTCGAAGGCGCGGGGCCGAAGCTGGTGCTGGTGCACGGCTTCGGCCACCCCGCACCCTGTTGGCGGCCGGTCCTGGAGCGCTGCGCCCGTGCCCACCGGCCGGCCGTCGCGATCGATCTGCCCGGCTTCGGGCTGGCGGACCCGCTGGCGCCCGGACCGGCGCTGCCCCAGCTGGTTCGCTTTCTCGAGGCCGTCGTCACCGCCCAGGGGGCGAGCGCGCCCGTGGTGCTGGTGGGCAATTCGCTCGGTGCCGCCACGGCGGTGCGCATGCTCGACACCGTGCCGGGACTGCCGGTCCGCGGACTGGTGGCCCTCGATATCGCCACCGACCAGTGGACTCCGCTGGTGAAGACGCTGCTGGTCGCCGACGGTCGGGCCTTCACGGCGGCGGCCGGACTGCCGCTGCCCCGGCTGCTGCAAGGCTCCGCGTCGCGGCGGCTGGTGGCCCGGCTGCTGTACGGCGATCCCCGCGCGGCCGACCCGGCGATGGTGCGGATGCTGGCCGACCAGTTCTCCACCCGCACTCGGCGACGCGAGCTGGCCCGTCTCGCCACCCGCTTGAAGGCGGAGGTGTCGGCGGCCGCCCGGACCGGCGACATCGCCTGTCCCACCATCGTGGTGCACGGTCGGCGCGATCTGGTGGTCGCCCCGGCCGCCAGCCGCAATCTGCACGCGGCGACACCGGGCAGCCGTCTCGTCCTGCTCGACGGCATCGGCCACTGCCCGCATCTGGACGCCCCCGACGACATCGTCGCGCTGGCGACCGAACTCGCGGGACCGATGCACACCGCACACGCCGGCACCGCGTGACTTCGATCTGCGATCAGTGAGGAACAACCATGACGGATACAGCGGCCGCGGTACGCGGCAAGGTTGTCGCGATCACCGGCGGCGCCCGCGGCATCGGGCTGGCGACCGCCACCGCCCTGCACCGGCTGGGCGCGCACGTCGCGATCGGCGACATCGACGAGCAGGCGGTACGGGCGTCCGGGAAGTCGCTCGGACTCGACGTGTACGCGACACTCGATGTGACCGACCCGGATTCGTTCGAGGCCTTCCTCGACGAGGTGCAGACCCGGCTCGGACCGGTCGACGTGCTGGTGAACAACGCGGGCATCATGCCCGTCGGCCTGATCGCCGACGAGCCGGACGCGGTGACCCGGCGCATTCTCGACATCAACACCTACGGCGTCATCGTCGGAACGAAAGCGGCTGTGCGGCGGATGCTTCCGCGCGGCCGCGGCCAGGTGATCAATGTGTCGTCGATGGCGGGCGAGACGTACACGGCGGGCCTGTCCACCTACTGCGCCAGCAAGTACGCCGTGATCGGTTTCACCGAGTCGGTGCGCGTGGAGCATCGCGGGAGCGGACTCGACTTCTCGCTCATGCTGCCGTCGTTCGTGAACACCGAGCTGACCGCGGGCACCAAGGGCATCCGGGGTTTTCGTAACGCCGAACCCGAGGACATCGCCGCGGGCATTCTCTCGCTCATCGCACGTCCGCGCCCCAAGCTGCGCGTCAGCCGGGTGTTCGGCGCGGCGGTCGTGGCACAGAAGTTCCTGCCGCGCCGGGTCGGCGAGGCGCTGACCCGATTGCTGGGCGGTGAGCATGTCTTCACCGATGACGTCGATCCGGTGCAGCGCCGGGCCTACGAAGAGCGTGCCCGCGCGCAGGGCGACTGATCAGCCCGTACGACACCATCGTTCGATCACACGAGGACGCCAGCAATGACGAATCGGTCCACAGACCCCCAGCCCGCCACCATGTGCGAGGCGTTTCAAGAGACGGTGCGCCGCTACCCGGACGAGGTCGCGCTGCGCACGGTGGGTGGCGCGGTCACCCTCACCTGGCGGCAGTACGCGGATCAGGTGCGCAGGGTCGCGGCGGGCCTGGCGGGGCTGGGCGTCGCCCCGGGCGACACCGTGGCGCTCATGCTCACCAACCGACCCGAGTTCCACGTGTGTGATACCGCGGTCCTGCACCTCGGCGCGACCCCGTTCTCGATGTACAACACCAACCCGGCCGACATGCTGGCGTATCTGTTCGAGAACGCGGGCAACCGGGTGGTGGTCTGCGAGCGCCAGTTCCTGCCGACGGTGCTGGCCGCCCGCGAGCTCGGCGGCGCGGTCGAGCGCGTGGTGTGCGTCGACGACGCCGACGAGGAGTTCCCGGCCGGTGATGCCGCCGCCGGCGTGCTCACCCTCGACGACCTCGTCGCGGCCCCGGCCGACGGTTTCGACTTCGACGCGGCCTGGCGGGCGGTGGGTCCGGAGGACCTGCTCACCATCGTGTACACCTCCGGCACCACCGGCCCGCCGAAGGGCGTCGAGCTGACCCATCGCAACTTCATCGAGAACGCGCGCGTCATGGCGGAATTCGGTGGCATCGGGGCGGCCGATCGGGCCATCTCGTATCTGCCGGACGCGCATGCCGCCAACCGCTGGTTCGCCCACTACGGCGGCATCCTGTCCGGTGCTCAGGTCACCACGGTCGCGGACATGAAGACGATTCTCGCCGCGCTGACCGAGGTGCGGCCCACCCTGTTCCTCGGCGTTCCGCGCGTCTGGGTGAAGCTCAAGGCGGCGATCGAGGCCGGGCTCGACGAGGAGCCGAGCGCGCTCCGGCGGCGGTTGGCGTGGTGGGCGATCGAGGTCGGCCGCCACCGCGCCCGGCTGGCGTCGGCGGGCCGCTCGCCGAGCGCGCTGGACGCGGTGCGGTACGCGATCGCCGATCGGGTGGTGCTGTCGCGCGTGCGGGCGAAGCTGGGCATGGACCGACTGCGGATCGGTGTCACCGGGGCCGCGCCGATCCCGCCCGAGGTGCACGAATTCGTGCTGGCACTCGGAGTTCCGCTCAGTGAGGGCTGGGGAATGAGTGAATGCACGGCCGCCATCACGGTCAACCGGCTCGAGCGCATCAAGCTCGGCACCGTGGGAACCCCGGTGCCGGGGGCCGAGATCCGCATCGCCGAGGACGGTGAGGTGCTCGCCCGCGGCCCCATGGTCATGCGCGGCTACCGCGCCGATCCCGAGAAGACGGCGGAGACGATCGACGCCGACGGCTGGCTGCGCACCGGCGACATCGGCGAGATCGACGCCGACGGCTATCTGCGGATCGTCGACCGCAAGAAGGAACTCATCATCAACGCGGCAGGCAAGAACATGTCGCCGACCAATATCGAGAACACGCTCGCCGCCAACAGCCCGCTGGTGGGCGCCGCCGTCGTGATCGGCGATCAACGCCCCTACAACGTGGCGCTGATCTGCCTGGACCCCGACGCCGCCGCGGCCTTCGCCGCCAAACACGATCTCGCGGACACCGCGGTCGCCACGCTGGCGGGCCACCCCGTCGTCCGCAAGGCCTTGCAGGCCGGCGTGGACACCGCGAACGCGAAACTCGCCCGGGTGGAACAGATCAAGAAGTTCACCGTCTTGACCGAGACGTGGGAACCGGGCAGCGCGTACCTGACCCCCACCGGCAAGCTCAAGCGCAAACCCATCGCCACCGACTACCGCGCCACCATCGATGACCTCTATCGATAGTCTCGCCGCCGACCCACCGCGCGCGGTCCTGCGCGCCCGCCGCCGCAGGCATCTGCTCGCGGCCGCGGGCGAGGTGTTCGCCCGGCAGGGCTACCACGCGGCGACCATGGACGAGATCGCCCACCGCGCCGGCTTCAGCAAACCGACGGTCTACGTGCAATTCCCGAGCAAGCTCGCGCTCTATCTCGAGGTTCTGCAGAACCACATCGACGACCTGATCGAGGTGGTGCGCACCGCCCTGCGTTCGACCACGGGCAATCGCGCGCGGGTGCACGCGGTGGTCGCCGCCTATTTCGACTTCGTCGACCACAACTCCGTGGGCTACCACCTGATCTTCGAATCGGACGCCACGATCGAACCCTCCGTCCAGTGGCGCGTCGGCAACGCCATCGACGCCTGCGTGACCGCGGCCGCCGATCTCATCGCCCACGATGGCGACCTCGATCCTTTCCGCGCCCGCATGCTCGCCGTCGGCATGGTCGGGGCCAGCCGCTCCGGTGCCGCGCACTGGGTCGAATCGAACCGCGAGATCCCCAAGGCGGTCGCGGTGCGGCTCACCGCCGAGCTGTGCTGGGGCGGACTGGCCGGGATCCCGCTGCGCGACGACATGTGAGGGATGTCGCGAGCGTTCGGGTCAAGGGTGTGAGCGGCGCGATCATGGTCGGCCCGCACTCACGAATCTACGTTTATGCGCACTGCCTGCTGATAGGGGAATTCGATGTTCGTCGGCATGTTCGGACTCGCTCAACGCCTGTCGTCCGCTTGCTCGATCGGGGCGAGGACACGATGAGGGCCCGATCAGCAGTAGGAAGGTCGCCGGCCGGAGCGACCACCGAGCAAGCGCCGCTGTCGGCCGTCTTGCGCAAGAACTTCACCGATACCGTGGTGTCGGGATTGCGCACCACGGGCCGCCTGGTCCGGCTGTCGAGCGAATCGGTGAGTGGGGCCGCGAGCGATACCGTCCGCCGTCGATTCCCCTGGCAGGAGATGTTGCGGCAGGCCTGGTACCTGATCACCGTCACGACCTTGCCCGCGGTCCTCATGGCCGTGCCGTTCGGCGTCATCGTGTCCGTGCAGATCGGAAACCTGATCCATCAACTCGGCGCCGACTCACTGCTCGGCGCGGCCAGCGGGCTCGGGGTGATCAAGCAGGGGGCGCCCATCGCCACCGGGCTGCTGCTGGGCGGCGCGGGTGCGGCGGCCATCGCGGCCGATCTCGGCGCGCGCACCATCCGCGAGGAAGTCGACGCGCTGCGGGTGATGGGCATCAGTCCGGTACATCGGCTGGTGATTCCGCGCATGGCGGCCATGGTGCTGATCGCGCCGCTGCTCAACATCTTGATCATCGTCACCGGTGTGGTCGCGGGCTTCACGGTCGCGGTCGGCACCCAGGGTGCGGTATCCGGCAGCTACTGGGCCACTTTCGGTTCCTTCACCACGGTGACCGATATCGCGATCTCGCTGTTCAAGGCGGTGTTGTTCGGGTTCATCGTCGTGATGATCGCCTGCCAGCGCGGATTGGAGGCGCGGGGCGGGCCGCGCGGGGTGTCCGACGCGGTCAACGCCTCGGTCGTGTTGTCGGTGGTGGCGATCCTGGTGGTGAACCTGGTGATCACGCAGCTGGTCACCATGTTCGCGCCGACGAGGCTGGCGTGATGGCGGCGACTCCCTACGCGCCCAGAGGGTTACGGCACGTCTACCGGATCGTGCGCCATCGCGAGCGGGCCCTCGCGCCGATCGACTCGGCCGGGTTCGTCCTCGGTTTCGTCTGGCAGGTGCTGTCCTCGATTCCCCTGACCCTACGGCACTATCGCGCGCAGACCCTGCGCACCACCGCCGAATTGACTTGGGGCCGTGGCTCACTCATCGTCGGCGGTGGCACCCTGCCCATGCTGGTGGTGTTGGGCATCGTGCTCGGTGCCGGCATGGGGATCGAAGCGTTCGCGACGCTGAACATGATCGGGCTCGGACCGCTCACCGGCATCGTGTCCGCCTTCGCCAGCACCCGCGAACTCGCGCCCATCATCGCCGCCATCGGCTTCGCCGCGCAGGCGGGGTGCCGGATGACCGCCGAGATCGGTTCCATGCGCATCTCCGAGGAGATCGATGCCATCGAATGCCTGGGCTTGCGGTCGGTGCCGTTCGTCGTGACGACCCGGGTCATCGCCGGGGTGCTGGTGCTGGTGCCGTGCTTCGTGGTGACGCTGATCCTGGCGTATCTGTCGTGTGCCGCCGTGGTGGTCAGCGTGCACGGGCAGGCGGCGGGGGTCTACGCGCACTACTTCGACCAGTTCGTCAGCGGCGGCGACGTCCTGGCGGCGGTGGGCAAGGTGCTGGTGTTCGGGCTGGCGGTGATCCTGATCCACAGCTATCAGGGGTTCTTCGCCACCGGCGGGCCCGAGGGCGTCGGTATCGCCTCCGGGCGGGCCGTCCGCGCCAGTTTCGTCGCCATCATCGCCCTCGACATGGTGCTGAGCATCATGCTGTGGGGCTTCCACTCGTCGATCACTTTCACGGGGTAGACAGATGCCGAAATACGGAATGCCCGGCGTCGCCGTCGATGAACGGGTCTCGCGCAGAGCGGGATTCGCGGCCCTCGTGGTCGCGGCGGTGGTCACGGCGGCGGGGCTGGGCATCCAGTCCCTGCGCGCGGAGGCGGGCATCGAGGTGGTGCTGCGCACTCCGCTGGTCGGGGACGGCGTGGTCACCGGAGCCGACGTCCGCCTCGACGGGGTCACGGTCGGCCGGATCGCCGACATCGCCGTCGACGAGCGCGGTTCGCCGCGCCTCACGCTCCGATTGGACGATACCCAGCTCGCCGGTCTGACCGACAGCCTGCTCGTGGACTACGCGCCGTCGAACATGTTCGGCATCAGCGAGGTCGAGCTGCGGCGCGGGCCCGGCGGAGCGCCGCTGCGCGACGGCGCGGTGGTCGATCTCGCCGGCGCCGAGGCGCACCGGGTCTCCGACGCCACCATGGGCGCGCTGATGCGCTCGCTCGCGGCGACCACCGACCAGGTGCTCACACCACGGCTGACCGATTTGCTCACCCGCCTGGCCGGCGATCTGAAAGCCTTCACGCCGATCCTGGAGGCGGTGGTCATGCTCGGGCGTTCGGTGGCCGACACCCAGCGGCTGGACCCCTCGTACCTGATCGGCCGGTACGCCGACACCCTCGCCGGCGCCGCGCGATTCAGCGCGGGCACCATCGAACTGCTCGACCGGATCAACAACATCGAGGCGCTGCGCGGTGACCGACGGGCCTTCGACGGCGGCATCCAGATGATCGTCGAGCAGCTCTTCGTGCCCGGTGTCTCCGAGCTCGCGCTGAGCCTGCGACAGCACCTGGGCGGCTACGCCGAGATCCTGACACCCCTGCTCACGGCCGCCGCCGCGACCGTCGCCGACCCGCGACGATCGAGTGCGGAGGTACGCGCGCTGCTGGCGGGTGTCGATCGCTCCTTCGTCGACACCCCCGAGGGGCCGGTGCTGCGACTCGAGGTCGTCGTAAGCACGATTCCGGTGCTCGCGCCGGTGCTGGGTGGTGGTCAGCGATGACATCCATTGCGGGAGTGAGCGTCCGGCTGGGGCTCTTCGCCGTCGGCATGGTGGTGCTGCTGGTCGGGGTGATCAGCGCCATCACCCGTCCGGTGCCCGGCGACACCGACACCTTCACCGCGATGTTCACCGACGCCAACGGCCTGAAAACCGGCGACGACGTGCGCATGTTCGGCGTGCAGGTGGGCAAGGTCGGCGAGATCGGGCTCAGCGGCGGGCAGGCCGAGGTGCGGATGAGCGTGCAGCGCTCGCATCCGGTGTACGACACCAGCACCCTGGTCATCCGGTACCAGTCACTGACGGGCCAGCGCTACCTCGACATCCGCCAGCCCGCCGTCGCCGGGCACCGGCTGACCACCGGGACCACGATCGGCACCGAGCACACGGTCCCGTCCTTCGACATCACCACGCTGTTCAACGGACTGCAGCCGGTGCTGGCCGACTTCTCGCCCGCCGCGCTGAATCAGCTGGCGCAGAGCGTGCTGGCCGTGGTCGAGGGCAACGGCACCGGCATCGGGCCCGCGCTCGACGCCATCGAACGGCTCAGTCGCTACGTCACCGATCGGCAGACCGTGATCTCGGCGCTGGTGCGCAATCTCGGCGACATCGCCGGACAGCTGGGCGGGCGATCACCCCATCTCGAGACGTTGATCGCCGGACTCACCGACTTGTTCACGGTGCTGGAGCAGAAGGTGTACGGGTTGGTCGACTTCGCGGTCACCGCCCCCGGTGTACTCGGCCCGATCGACAGTCTGGCGGCCACGCTCGGCCTGAACGTGGGCTACAACGCCGACGCCGACGCGCTGATCCGGACCGCCATTCCGGATCCGGACACGGCGGTTCAGGCGCTCGGGCGGCTGCCCGGGTTGTTGCAGTCGCTCAACACCCTCATCCCGGCGACCGGCCCCGGCGTCGACCTCACCTGCTCGCGCGGCCGAGCCGAGGTTCCCGGCGTCGTCGCCGTCCTGATCGATGGCCGGAGGATCTCGATTTGCAACCGATGAAGGACAAGTGGCGCAGGCGTGCCCCGGGACAACCCGACGAGGCGACGCTCGCGCGGCGGGAACTGCGCTGGGGACTCGGCGGCGCCCTGGCGGTGGTGACACTGCTCGCTGCGGGCACGATCCTCTACGTCGCCCCGGTCGGGCGCGCCGAATACACCGCGGAGCTGACCGAGTCCGGCGCCATCCGTCCCGGCGACGATGTGCGAATCGCGGGCATCCCGGTGGGCAGCGTGACCTCGCTCGTACTGCGCGATGACCGGGTGCGAATGACCTTCACCGTCGACGACGCGGTGCGGCTCGGCGACAAGACGACCTTGGCCGTTCGGATGCTCACGGTAGCGGGCGGCCACTATCTGGCCGTGTCCCCGGCGGGCACCGAACCCCTGGGCAGCACACCGATTCCGGCGGATCGGGTGCGATTGCCCTACAGCCTCGGGCAGGCGTTCCAGGACGCGGCTCGACCGATCGCCCAGGTCGACGGCGACACCGTGCGCAAGAATTTCGCCGCCCTGCAACAGTCGCTGGATCGCAGCCCGGACGGTCTGCGGCAGCTGGGTACCAGCATCGACGCGGTCGTCGACATCCTCGATCGACAGAACCAGGACGTCTCCCAGGCGCTGTCGATCGCCGGCGAATATCTCACCTCGATCAACGCCACCTCGCAGCTCTACGGGCGGCTCAACGCGGAGTTGAGCCTGGTGGAAACGCTGCTGCTGGACAAGAAGTCGGAGATCGCGGTGTCGATCCAGTTGCTCGACAACGTCTTCTCCCGCATCGCCGCGCTGGAGCCGGCCTACGCGAACACCCTGAAGCCGATGGCCGCCGAACTCGCCCGCGCGCTACCGGAACTGCGGTCGCTGGGCGATCGGTTCGACGGTCTGATCGGGTCGTTGCGCGACACGATCGCGCGGCTGGGCGAACTCAGCGGGCCGGACGGGCTCGCGATCGACCATTCGACCGCGGCCGTACGCACCGGCGGAGTGTGCGTTCCGGTACCGGGAAGGACCTGCTGATGTTGCGGCGACTCTTCGCTTCCCGGGGATTCCTGTCGGTCTCCGGTGTCGTACTCGTCACCACAGCTGTCGTGGGCGGGTATGCCGTCGCCACCGATGCGGGACGGCCGACACGCGCCTACTGTGCCCTGATGCCCGACGCCATCGGGTTGTATCCGGGCAGTCACGTGACGCTGCGCGGTGTGCGGGTGGGCGCGGTGTCGGCACTGCGCCCCGAGGGCACGGGAGTGCGGGTGGACTTCCGGGTAGACGCGGATCATCCGCTGCGCGGGGCGGTTTCCGCCGTCACCGTGTCGGACACCCTGGTCGCCGACCGGGACCTGGCCGTGCTCACCGAGGGCGCCGGCGCGTCCGAGTGGGACCAGCGCGCCTGCGTCACCGACACCCTCACCCCCAAGAGCATGACGCAGACGATGGCGGCACTGGAGAAGCTGTCCGGCGCGCTCACCGCGGGCGAGGATCCGGCCGAGCGCCAACTACTCGGCCGCGGCCTGGCCGCCTTCGACCGGGCCACCGCGGGCACCGGCCCCTCCTTGAACACGCTGATCCGCGCACTCGGCTCGGCCCTGGATTCGCCCGACGCCGCCATCGGCAACATCGGCGCGCTGATCGATGCGATGTCCGAACTGGCCGCGAAACTCGGAACCCACTGGGGCGCGGTGGAACAGACGCTGACCCGGCTGGGCGAGACCCTGCGCTACGTCAACGGCGAGCTGCTCCCCGTGGTGGTCGATGCCATCAACCGCCTGAAAGTGATCCTGATCTGGTTCAACGACCTCACCCGTACCTTCGGTGGCGCCCTGCTCGACGGCCTCGACGCCACGGTTCCGCTGGTCCGTCTGCTCAGCGCCAACGTGGGCTCACTGCACGAGCTCGTCGACATGATCCCGCCGATCACCGCGGCCTTTCGCAAGTCCGCCGATCCCGAGACAGGATTGACCGCAATCGACTACGCGCCACCGAAACTCACCGTCGCGCAGCCCGAGGCCGACCAGGTCTGCGCCGCGATCAACGCGCTCACGCCCGGCGGCTGCGCGAACAGCGGCGCCGCGATGGCCGATATCGACCTGACCCGTCTGATTCTCGGTGCCGGGGGTGCGCGATGAGACACGCTGTCGCCAAGAGCTTGTCCGCGCTGACGGTGACCGCGGCGCTGGCCGGTTGCGCGTTCGATCCCTCCGCGCTCACCCCGCCCGGAGCCGGGGTCGACGGGCCGACCTACCGGCTGCACATCGAATTCGCCGACGCGCTGAACCTGCCTGCCCGAGCGCAGGTGGTGGCCAATGGCGTCCAGGTCGGCGACCTGCGCGCCGTCACGGTCGTCGATCCGACGCCGAGCAGCGCGGGCTACGTGATCGCCGATGTCGAGATCAGCCGCGCGGTCCGCCTGCCGGTGGACACCCGCGCGCAACTGCGCCAGAACACGCTGCTCGGCGACGTGTTCATCGCGCTGTCCGCGCCGACGGGCCAAGCGGTGTCGCTCCCCGACAACGGCACCATCCCGCTGGCGCGCAGTGAACCGGCGCTGCAGGTCGAGGACGCGCTGGCCGGGCTGGCGACGTTCGTGCAGGGCGGTGCCGTGCATCAGTTCCAGGACATCGTCAACCGGATGAACACGGTGCTGCCCGCCGAACCGGCCGACAGCGCCCGCATCGCCGAGGTTCTCGGCCGAGATCTCACCGACGCCGCCGCGCACCTCGACGGTGTCGGCGCGCTGCTCGACGGCGTGCACGCCAATACGCAAGTGCTGGTGGACAATCGCCGCGCGTTGAGCGAACTGCTCTCCGAGACCGGCGCGACCCACGTCACCGAGGCGGTGCGCTCGATCATCCTGGTCCTCGGTGCTTTCGGGGCGCTCGGCACCGTCGCGCACAGCCTGGAATGGCTGGGCCCGACCGTCGTCGCGGGCGACGCCGCGGCCAAGGCGCTGCTGCCGATGCTGTTCACCGACCGGCCGCTGGACCCGAACGCGCCGTCCAACCTGAACACCCTGGTGTCGCTGATCCGCGATCGGTTGCTGCCGTTCCTCGAACGCGGGGCGAAGGTCGACGTGGTGCCCGTGCTCGGTGCCACCGGCGACCGCGCCGAGCAGACCGCCCGCATCGTCGACACCCTGCGCATGATCGGACTTCTACGATGACCCGCGGCGTCACCGCCTCCCTGGCCGCCCTCGCCGGCGTGCTGCTGATCGGCATCAGCTACCTGACCTTCAGCGTGGTCGGGGTGGACTGGTTCACCCGGTACACCCGGTTGACCATGGTGCTCGCCGATTCCGGCAGCCTCGGCCCGCGGTCGCCGGTGCTGCTGTCGGGCATCCGGGTCGGTGAGGTCACCGGCGTACGTACCGTCGCCACGGGCGTGGAGGTGGCCCTGCGCGTCGACGACGAGTACCGGATTCCGGTGGCCAGCACCGCCGTCATCGAGAACCTGTCGGCGCTCGGCGAGCCCTACGTCCAGTTCGTCCCGACCCGGGCGGTCGCGCCCTACCTGGCCGACGGCCAGACCATCGAGACCCGCGCGGTGCGCACCCCGACCTCTCTTCCCGAGGTCGCCCGCCGGGTGACCGAACTGCTGAACCAACTCGACCCCAGCACGATTCGCTCCCTCATCGACACGTTCAGCCAGGGCTTGGCGGGCACCGAAGCGATCATGCCCCAGTTGGCGCGGTCGACCAGTTTGCTCGCCGCCACCTTGCTCAGCCGCACCCACAAGATCCGCGCCCTGCTCACCGACCTGCAGACCCTCGGCGGCGAGATGGACTGGACCGGAGCCGCGCTGGCCGACGCCGGGCCCGAATGGGGCGCGCTCGGCGGCACTTTCGACGATGCGGCCGAGGCTGTCGCGGCCTGGGCGAACATCGGCGACGTTCCCGCCGACTACACCACCGGGACCGGACTGGTGCCGTTCCTCGACCAGCTACGGGACCGGGTCGACCGCGTCGGCCCCGAATTGTCGGCGCTGGTTCCCGTGCTCGCTCCGCTGGCCCAGAACTCGACGTCGGCGCTGCGCCGGATCGACCTGGGCAGTTTGATCTCGCAGGCGCTGGAGGCTGTCGGCGAGGACGGGAGGCTGCGCGTGCAGATCCACGTCAAGTAACGCCCTTCACCCTCGAGCTTGCAGGAGTCACCATGTCCGTCGAAACCCCCGAGCAGACCACGACCGCCGCCGACGCGCCCACCAGGCCCGCCACCGAACCGAGGCGTAGACCACGCAGCGTGTCCTTCTCGCTCAACGCCGTGATCGGCGTGGCCGCCGCGGTGGCCGCCGTGGCGATCATGGTGACGCTCGGCGGGCTGCTGTGGTCGGCTCGGGCCGAGCTCGCGGCCCAGCGGGCGACGGCCGACGATCAGCGGCGGGCCGAACAGATCGCCGCTGATTACGCGGTCGGCGCCTCCACCATCAACTATCAGGATCTCAATCCCTGGTTCGCCGAGCTGAAGTCGAATACCGCCCCCGCGCTGGCGAACAAATTCGACGCCACGGCCCCGGCGTTGCGGGAGATCCTGGTCCCGCTGAAGTGGACCTCCAACTCCACTCCCATCACCGCCAAGGTGATGTCGGAGGCGAACGGCCTCTATCAGGTGAACGTGTTCGTCAATGTCACCTCCACCAGCGCCCAGGCGCCGGAGGGCGGCCAGAGCACCGTCACCTACACCGTGTCGGTGGATCGCGGCGCGGATTGGAAGATCACCGACGTCGGCGGCATGAACGGCGCGCTGCCGATCAAGTAGTCCGGCCGCCGGTCCGCTGCGGACCGCCCGTCGGTCCCGGCCGGATCGGCGGGCCGCCCGGTGTCGGGCACCCCGCCGATCGTCGGATCACGCCAGGCCGTCACGGCCGAGGCGTCAGCGCGACCGGATCTGGTAGATCCCGCTGGTCGTCGCCACGACGGTGCCGGTGTCGTCGGTGACCTTCGCGGCCAGCACGAATTCCACCTTGCCCGCGGCGGCGAGTTCCACTGGCAGCCGCGCCCAGGTGGCGTCGTCGAACTCGGCGGTCGCACGGATGTCGGAGGTGGCCGGGCGGTGGTAGTCGATCTGGAGAGACTTGACCGTCGGGTAGTACCGCTGCGGGTCGAAGGTCGGGAAGAACAATGCCCCGCCCAGCATTTCGGCCGTGCCGAAGATCGTCGCCGCGTACATGGTGCCGAGGTGGTTGGCGTTGCCTGCCAGCGGCGCGGCGGCGACCGCCCGGCGCGCGGTCAGCTCGACGACATGGATGCCGAGGCCGTGCATCGGCGGGATCGTGTGCTCGATACCCGCGTTGATCACCTCGATCAGCTGCTGCTCGGTCAGTTCGGCGAGCGCGGGCGGAGATGTCGACATGGAGAAACCTTCCTATTTGCAGATCAAGTGATCTGTAAATTCAGCATACAGAACAAGTGATCTGTATGTGTAGGGTGAACTCCGTGACAGCCACCGACCGGCCCGTCCGGCGAACCCAGAGCCAGCGCCGGGAACAGACGCGCTCCGCGTTGATCGAGGCGACCATCGCGACGATCGAGCACTCGGGTTTCCACGCGGCCACCAATCGCGCCATCGTGGACCGCGCGGGCGCCTCGCTCGGCGCGATGTCGCATCAGTTCGCCGGCCGGAACGAGCTGATCGCCGCCGCCCTCGACGAGGTCGGCCGGCGAGCGGTGACCGAGCTGGCCCGGCGCGCGGCCGCCCTCGGCGACGACGGGCCGCCGCGGACCGCCCAGCTGCTCGACCTGCTGTGGCAGCTCTTCGACGGAAACCTCTTTCAGGTGTGGGTCAAGGTGTGGTCGGCCGCCGCGGACGATCCCGAGCTCTACGCCGCCCTGGCCCCGAACGAGGAACAGCTGTCCACCGCGATCGCCGCCGTGGTCGCCGACCTCACGCCACACCTGGCCGGCGACCGAACGTGGTCGCGCAGACTGGGTGTGGCCATCGACACGATGCGCGGCTTGGCCCTGGCCGCGCGGTTCGAGCCACATCGGGCCGACCGTGCCCGCGATCGCTGGCCGAGTACGCGCGCCGAGCTCGTCCGCCTCATCGACGGCTGAGCGTTTCGGTCAACGAGCCGAGAGATTCGGTCACGGCGGGAAGCGAATTCGGCTGCCTACAGTCGAGGGCGGCGTGGCCGACCACGTCGACGGCGTGGCGACGGCGGGCACTGCCTTCGTCCCGGCCGGAGCCGACCAGGATGAGGACACGCGATGATCGACGAAACCTCCCTACCCGCAGGGTATTTCGAGGTACGCAACCCCGCGGACGGCCGATCGGTCGGCACGGCGGCCGAGCAATCCGCCGCCGAGGTGGCCGCGCTGGCCACATCGCTGCGGGCCGCGCAACCGGCGTGGGCCGCCGCGGGGCCCGGCGAGCGCGCCGAATGGCTGTTCGCCCTGCAGGATTGGGTCGTCGATCACCGTGCCGAGCTGGCCGACATCGTGCAGTCCGAGAGCGGAAAGGCCCGGCCCGAGGCGGAGCTGGAGCCCGCCGCCTGGATCGATGTCATCAACTACTACGCCGGCAACGCGGCGAAGTTCCTCGCCGAGCAGCACCCCGCGCCGCACAGCCCACTCGGTGCGGTGAAGCGGCTGAGCGTGACCTACCGGCCGTACCCGCTGGTCGGCGTGATCACCCCGTGGAACTATCCGCTGGCCATGGGCGCGCTCGACATTCCGGCCGCGCTGCTGGCGGGAGCCGCCGTGCTGCACAAACCTTCCGAGGTGACGCCGCTCTCGGCGCTCGCCCTGGCGCGCGGGTGGGCCGAGATCGGCGCGCCGCCGGTGTTCGCGGTGGCCACCGGGGCCGGCGCGGTCGGCAGCGCGGTGGTCGAGGCCGCCGACTACGTGCAGTTCACCGGGTCCACGCGGACCGGTGCGGCCGTCGCCGCCCAGTGTGTTCGGACGTGGACGCCCTACAGCCTGGAACTCGGCGGCAAGGACCCGGCGATCGTGCTGGCCGACGCCGACCTGGACCACGCCGCGCGCGGCATCGCGTGGGGCGGGCTGTTCAACTCCGGGCAGACCTGCGTGGCCATCGAGCGGGTGTATGTCGAGGAGTCCGTCTACGACGAGTTCGTGAGCAAGCTCGTCGCGCACGTGCGCGAGCTTCGGCAGGGGCACGACGATCGGGACTACCGGTTCGACATCGGGGCAATGGCCACCGCCGCGCAACGCGATCTGGTCGCCCGGCATGTCGAGGCCGCCGTCGGCGCGGGCGCGCGGGCACTCACCGGCGGCAAGCCCACCGGTACCGGAACCTTCTTCGAACCCACCGTGCTCGTGGACGTGGACCACACCATGGCGGTGGTCACCGAGGAGACCTTCGGACCCGTGCTGCCGGTGATCAAGGTGCGCGATGAGAACGAGGCCGTCGCGCTGGCCAACGACAGCGTCTACGGCCTTTCCGCCACGGTGTGGACCGGTGATCTCGCGCGTGGCAGGCGAATCGCCGCGCGACTGGAGGCAGGCGCGGTGAACATCAACGACGCCATCGCGAACCTGTTCAGCTTCGCGCTGCCGATGGGCGGCTGGAAACAATCCGGCGTCGGTACCCGCTTCGGTGGTGCCGCGGGGTTGCGCAAATACTGCCGGGCACAAGCGATCACCGAGCCGCGACTGCCCATGCCGCCCCTGATCTGGTTCCCCTATTCGAAAACCAGCTTTCGCGCGGTGTACGCGATCATGCGGGTGATCGGCGCACGTGGTCGGCGCCGCTTCGCCCGCCCTGCGTGAGGAGGGCCCGTCGGGTATCGCGCACCGGTGCCGTAGCCCTCGCGGTGACCGCCGGACTCGCCGTCGCCGCTGGTCCCGCCGCCGCGGAGGCCACTGCGGGTTCGGGCAGCGGTTCGTTGGGTACCGGCTTCGCCGCGCTCGTTCGGTCCCTGTTCACCGCGATCGGGTGCGCCGTGCGAGCCAACTCCTGCGGGCCCATCGTCATCCCCACCCGAGTCGGCAGGATCGTCTTTCGCCGATCGTGGTGACGGTACCGTTCGACATGCTCGAGCAAGCCTGACGGAGTTTGCCCGGGGCGCGGGGGATACTCGGGGTTCAGGCGCGCGACGACGAGAGCGACCGGTGATGACTGTGACGGGTGATCAGGGTTCGGCTGCACGGCGGATCGATGAGCGGATCGCGGAGTTGGGGGATTGGCGCGGGGAGTTGCTGGCGCGGATTCGGGAGCTCGTGCACGAGGCGGATCCGGGGATCGTCGAAGAGTGGAAATGGCGCGGGGTCCCGGTGTGGTACCACGACGGGATGGTGTGTACGGGGGAGACGTACCAGGAGATCGTGAAGGTCACCTTTGCCAAAGGGGCTCGATTGCCCGATCCGCGTGGGGTTTTCAACTCCGGGCTGGAGGGCAATACCCGGCGGGTGATCGATCTGCGCGAGGGGGACGCGCTCGATGAAGAGGGATTCAAGAGGCTGGTGCGGGCGGCTGTCGAGCTGAACGCGTCGTAGGCGGACCAGAATGGTGGGGTGACCACGGAATCCGACCTGGTCACCTGCGTCCACGGGCTGCACTATCTCGGCGACAAACTCGCCGCGATCACCGCCATGGCCGGTTGGGTCGCGCCGGGCGGCCGATTCACCGCGGACTTCGATCCCGACGAGATCCGCCGCGCCGACGGGTCCGCCGCGAGCGCCGCCGTCCTCGCGGCCCTGCGGGCGAGCGGGATGAGCTTCGACCGGCGCACGCGTCGCGTGCGCGGCGAGGGTCCACGCTCGCCCCGGTTCCCCGCGACCTACCTGGGGGCCGACGACGCCGCCGGGCCGGGATACACGGGGCAGCCGTCGGTCCGCTCGTACTACGACTGGTGACGGCGAGACGTCGGCTCGCCCAACGGGAACCGTCGAACTCCGGTGTGTTCGCTCAGGCGGTGAGGTTGGGTCGGCGTCCGGGGGAACTCGCCAGTAACCTGTGCCCGTGAGACCGATGGACACAGCGCCGGGCACACCGGCGCGGCCGGGTGTCGCTCTGGCAGCAGTCGTGGCAGTGGTATTCGTGACCTTCTTGGACACCACCGTGGTCAGCGTTGCGCTCGGCGATATCCGACGTGAGTTGAGTACCGATGTGACCCTGCTGCAGTGGGTGGTCAACGCCTACACGGTGGTCTTCGCCGGGCTGATGTTGGCGGGCGGATCGCTCGGTGACCGGTGGGGACGCAAGAAGGTCATGATCGTCGGGTTGGTGATCTTCTGCGCCGGATCGGTGGTCTCCGCGCTCGCGAGCAGCGTCGCGCTGCTCATCGCGGGCCGCGCGATCATGGGACTCGGTGCCGCGGCGTCGGAGCCGGGCACCCTGTCGGTGCTGCGCCACATCTTCCCGGGTGAGCGCGCGCGAGCCAAGGCGCTCGGTGTGTGGGCGGCGGTGTCGGGGCTGGCGCTGGCGGCGGGGCCGGTGCTCGGCGGTGTGCTGGTCGATCTGTACGGGTGGCGTTCGATCTTCTGGTTCAACCTGGTGATCGGCGCGGTGGCGATGGTCGTCGCGTGGTGGTCGGTGCCGGAGAGCGCGGACCCGCAGCAGGCGCCGGTCGACTGGGCCGGCGCGGTGCTCGGCGCCACGGCGTTCGGCGCGGTGATCTACGCCGCGACCGTCGGCCAGGATCGGGGTTACACGGCACCGTCGGTGCTGGGGCTGTTCGCGCTGGGGGCGATCGCGTTCGCCGCGTTCGTCGTCGTCGAGAAGCGGGCGCGCGCACCGATGCTCGACTTCCGCTATTTGCGCCTGCGGGCCGTGCGCGGGGCGCTGGTGGTCGCCTTCGCGGTCTACTTCGGCATCTTCTCGATCTTCTTCTTCACGGCGCTGTATCTGCAAGTGATGCAGTCGTATTCGGCCGCGCGCACGGCCGCGGTCTTCGTCCCGATGGCCGTCGCGATCGTGATCGGCTCCCTGGTGGCGGGCTACTGGGTGTCGCGTCGCGGCGCGCGGGTGCCGATGATCCTCGGGTGCGTGCTCGGCGCGGGTGGCATCCTGCTGACCCGCCAGGCGCTGTCGGGGACGTTGCACGATCCGTGGATCGCCGCCGCGATGGGCGTGGCCGGGCTCGGCTTCGGCATCGCGGTGGTGCCGTTGACCTCGGCGGTGATGTCGGGCGTCCCGGCCGAGCATTCGGGCATGGCGGCCGCGGTGACCAATACGATGCGCCAGGTCGGTTCGGCGTTCGGTGTCGCCGTGCTCGGTGTCCTGGTGAGCTCGTTCCTCTCGGCCGACCTGAAGCAGAAGATGGACGAATTGGGGCTGCCCACCACGTTGCAGCCCGACGCGATTCAAGCGGTGGAACGTGGCCGCATCCCCGAGGGCGTCGACATCGGGCCCTATCTGAAGTACCTGTCGAAGGTGTCGGAGGTGCTCGACGAGGGCAAGGTGGCGTTCCATCACGGGCTCGACGTGGCTCTGGTGGTGTCGGCGGTGCTGATTCTCGCCGCCGCGGCCTTCACGGCGTTGGACACGGAGCGTTCTCGAAGCGACGCGCCGTAGGGCGATCTCGCGCAGATGCGCCGAGTTCACCTGGTGGTGGCCTGCATCCGTCATGCTGGTGCGGTGGTAGTCGTGTCTGATGTCGCCCCGGTGCGCGGCAGCGAGTATTCGATCTTGTTGCGCCGGATCAGGGCGGCGGGCCTGTTGGACCGTGACCTGCCGTACTACGGGTGGAAGAGCGCGCTCACCGCGACGGCGTTCCTCGGCGGGTGGGTCGCGTTGATCGCTCTCGGGGATTCGTGGTGGGCGGTGGGGCTCGGGGTGTTCCTGGCCGCGGTGTTCTCGCAGATCGCGTTCCTCGGGCACGACGCGGGACACAAGCAGATCTTCGTGTCCCGGCGCGCCAACTACCTCTACGGGCTGATCGCGGGCAATCTCGCGATCGGGCTGAGTATCGGCTGGTGGACCAGCAATCACAATCGCCACCACGCCCACCCCAACACCGAGGGCGCCGATCCCGATGCCATGGGCGTCCTGGCGTTCTCGGCGGAGCGGGCCCGGGCCGGAAAAGGATGGCGGCGCTTCATTTTCCGCTACCAGGCCTGGCTGTTCTTCCCGATGCTGCTGCTCGAGGGCGGCAGCCTGCACTTCGCCAGCGTGCGAGCGGTGCTGCGCTGGCCGATCCCGAACCGGCTCGTCGAAGGCCTGACGCTCGCCGCGCACGCCTGCGCCTATCTGGGCACGGTGTTCCTGGTGCTGTCGCCGGGGAAAGCGTTGGTGTTCATCGCTGTTCAGCAGGGCTTGTTCGGCCTCTACATGGGATCGACCTTCGCCCCCAATCACAAGGGGATGGAGGTGCTGCCCGAGGGCGACAACACCGACTTCCTCCGCCGTCAGGTGCTCACCTCCCGCAATGTCCGCGGCAGCTTCCTCGTCGACACGGCCCTGGGCGGCCTGAACTACCAGATCGAGCACCACCTGTTCCCGTCCATGCCCCGCCCCAACCTGCGTCGGGCCCAGCCCATCGTCGCGGACTTCTGCGCCGAAATCGGGGTCCCCTACTGCGAGACGTCGCTGCTCGAGTCCTACGCCCAGGCCCTGGGCCATCTCGACGAGGTCGGCCGCCAGGTCCGCGCACCCGCACCCGTCGGCTAGCCACCCGCACCTCGATCGGCGCGGGCGGCCACGCCACGCCCGCGCAACTCGTGCTCCCCGCCGCCGACAGCGAAGGGAGCGATTCGGCGGCCGTCGATGGCGGGCCAGCGGTTTTCCGGGGCGAGAACCCGGCCCGGCGAGGGCGTGCGCGGCGGGGTGGTGGGTGATAATCGCGGCAAGCCCGGTGCGGGCCCTGCCCTTCTGGAGGTGGCGCGATGACGGTCGTGGCGTTGGTGTTCGTCGGGATCGCCGTGCTGTTGCACGGGTACATCTTCGTGCTGGAGTCGCTGCAATGGACGCGTCCGCGAACGAGGGCGACGTTCGGGATCTCGGCGGAGCAGGCCGAGGCGACCCGGGAGATGGCGTTCAATCAGGGGTTCTACAACCTGTTCCTGGCCGTCGTCGCGGCGGTCGGCATGGGGTTCACCGTGTTCGGCGACACCGGGATCGGCGTGTCGCTGGTGCTGGCGGGTGCCGGGTCGATGGTGGCGGCGGGGGTGGTGCTGCTGGTGTCCTCGCCGGACAAGGCGCGGGCGGCATCGATCCAGCTGGTTCCGCCGCTGATCGGTGGTGTCGCGCTGGTGCTCGCCCAGCTCTGAGTCGCGTGTGATCGGTGAGGCTCACTTGTCCGGGCCGCGCAGAATGCCCAGCTGTTGTTCGAGCCGTTCCAGGGCGGCCCTGGCCGCGTCGAGTTCGGCTTCGATGCGGGCGATCGCGTCCTCGTCCAGCGGTGCCTGAGTGGCCGACGGCGGCGGGGCCTGCGCCGGTGGACGTCGGCCCGGGGGTGGCGGGGCGCCGGGGCTGCCGCCGGGGGCGGTGGCGAGATCGCCGGTGGCCGGGCCGTACACCTGGTCGAGGGCCTCGGCCAGCGTCGGCGCGTACCCGACCCGGACACCGCCGGTACCGGGTTCGCGGTAGCTGACCAGCACGCGGGCCAGCTGCGGGAAGGTCGACCCGTTGGGAGCGGTCGAAATCCGTTCGGTGAACAGCGGTTCCACGTACAGCACGCCGCCGTCGGCGATCGGCAGGGTGAGCAGGTTGCCGTACTGGATGCGGTTGGAGCGTTCCAGCAGCGTGCGTTCGGAGGCCACCCTGGTGTCGGAGATCATCGAATTCTGGATCTGCTGTGGTCCCTGGGTGAGGGTGTCGGTGGGCAGTTGGAGAATGCTGAACTCGCCGTAGTTCTCGGGGTCGGAATGCACGGAGATGTAGGCCGACAGGAACTCCCGGCGGAAGCCGACCATCGCGCCGGCCAGCCGGAACGAGGCCTCGGCGGTCCGGGGATCGCCGACCAGCACGTAGAACGGGGCCTGGTGCGGGTTGGTCTCGACGGTCGGGTCGCTGGGTACCGACCAGAACGCGTTGTTGGTGAAGAACTCTCGTGGTTCGTCGACGTGGTAGCGGGCGAGCATGTCGCGCTGGATGACGAAAAGGTCTTCGGGATAGCGGAAGTGGGCGCGCAGCTCGTCGCTGATCGCCGACGGCGGTTCGACGGTGCCGGGGAACACGCGCATCCAGGCGGCCAGGATCGGGTCCTGCTCGTCGACCTGATACAGCGTGACCGTGCCGTCGTAGGCGTCGACGGTGGCCTTGACCGAGTTGCGGATGTAGGAGATCTCGCCGGGTTCGCGCAACCCCTGGTCCTCGACCGCGCCGAGCGGCGCGAGCGAGCTGCGCGCGGCGTAGGGGTAGCCGTCGATCGTGGTGTAGGCGTCCACGATCCAGACGATGCGCCCGCCCACGACGGCGGGATAGGGATTGCCGTCGGTGGTCAGCCACGGCGCGACCAGCTCGACCCGCTCACCGGGAGCACGGTGGAAAATGATCTTGGAATCGGCGCCGATCGCGGTCGAGAACACGATGTTGCGCTCGGTGTAGACGGTGGCGAAGGCGAGCCGGTTCAGCCAGTTCCCGATCGGCACACCGCCTTTGCCCGCGTAGGTGTATTTGGTGCTGTCGGTGTCGTATTCGCGGGGTTCGGTGCCGCCGCCGACGATGGCGTAGTCGGGCTCGCCCCTGGCGATCACCTCGCCGTAGTAGACGCGGGGCTGGTCGACCGGGATCACCTGGTGCCCGGTGTGCTGGGTGGCGATATCGCTGACCGCGTAGATCGGGTATCCGCTGTTGCCCGCGGCGCTGTCGCTCGCGGCGTCGACGACCGCCGCGTTGACCCGGTTGGCGGGGGCGGCGACGAACCCGTCACCGTGGGTGTAGACGGTGTGCCGGTTGACCCAGTGCCCCTGGTTGCCGCTGAGCGCGGCGGGGGTCAGTTCCCTGGCGGTGACGACGTAGTCGCGCAGCTGCCCGTCGACCCGGTAGCGATCCAGGTCCAGGTTGTCGGGGAAGCTGTAGAAGTTCTTGAGCTGTTGCTGCTGGGTGAAGGTGCGCGAGAGCACGTGCGGGTCGAGCAGGCGCAGGTTGGCGATCGTGGTCGCGTCCGCGGGGACTTCCGGTGGCGGCGCGGTGCCGACACCGGGATAGGGCTGGTAGTGGACCCGATCCGCGCCGATCCCATAGGCCTGCCTGGTCGCGGCGATATTGCGCTCGATGTAGGGGCTCTCCAGGTCGGCGGCGTTCGGGCGCACCGAGAACTGCTCGACGACCAGCGGCCACACCCCGCCCGCCACGATCGACGACAGCAACAGCAGAGCCGCGGCCATGGCGGGCACCCGCAGATCACGCACCACGACCGCCGAGAACACCGCGGCGGCGCAGATCAGCGCGATGGCGAACATGATGAAGCGGGCGGGCAGCACGGCGTTGATGTCGGTGTAGCCCGCGCCGGCGAAGGTGGGCTCGCGCCGCCCGCTCGACAGCAGCGCGTAGCGGTCCAGCCAGTACGCGCCCGCCTTCAGCACGAAGAACACGCCGACCAGCACCGCGAGGTGACAGCGCGCCGCCGCGGTGATGCCGATCGACTTCCCGGACAGCCGCACTCCGCCGAACAGATAGTGGGTCGCCAGGCAGGCCAGGAAGGCGACGAACACGACGACGAACAGCCAGCTGAGCACGAGCCGGTAGAACGGCAGGTCGAAGACGTAGAAGCCCACGTCGAGATCGAACTGGGGGTCACGTTCGCCGAAGGAGCCGCCCCGCAGGAACAGCTGTACCGTCTGCCAGCGCGACTGCCCGGCCAGGCCACAGAGCAGACCGAAGGCCGCGGCGATGCCGAGCCCGAACCGCAACGGCCACCGGCTCACCGCCGTGCGATAGGGGGTGATCGGGTCGTCGTCGCGCCCGCCGGGGAAGAAGGCCGGGCGCGATCGGTAGGCCAGCCACATGGCCGTGAACAGGGCGGCGCCGAGGATCGTCGCGATCACCGCGAACAGCGTCAGCCGGGTGAGCAGCACCGTCGACCAGACGCCGCGGTAGCCGACCTCGCCGAACCACAACCAGTTGACGTACAGGCCGATCAGCCGGGGTACGACGAGCAGGGACAGGAAGAGCACCACGACTGCCGTCAGTAGCAGTCGCCACGTCCGGGGTATCCGCTCCGACCCGTCACCAGCGCTCATCCGCCACTCCCGTGGACCGCGGCGCCGGGCACGCCGACGCCGCGTGCATCCCCCGAGTCTACTCGCGCTGGTTCGGGCTCAGACGAAGTCGAACGCGGGCGGAACGGCGATCACGACGGCGGCGGCCCAGATCCCGTACACGGGCAGATAGTGGGTCTGCCACCGTTCCAGCTCGGCGAATCCCTGACGGCCGCGCAGGAATCCGATGCCCAGCCGGACCGACCACACCAGGTTCACCAGCAGCACGACGTTCAGGCCGAGGGCGACGATCTTGTTCGGCGACCATCCGAACTCCGCGATGCGGGTGAGCATGGCGGTCAGCATCACCACATCGACCGCGAGGGCACTGAGCACCAGGACCAGCTGGACCCGGTCGAAGAAGCCGGGCGGGGCCAGCGGGTCGCGCGCGGAGATCGAATACAGCAGCAGGCCCAGGACCAGCACCAGGATCAGGTCCATCTGGATGAGCAGGGTGCGGTCGACGTCGATCACGCTGGGAGTCGTGGCGAACGCGGCGAGCAGGGCCAGCAGCATGAGGATGGTCAGCGGCGTGAACACCCGGGTGAGCACGGGCGCGATGTTCTCCACGACGTTCTGCTTGGCCTCGACGAGCCAGGCGGCGACGATCACCGCGCCCGCGACGCCGAACGGCAGCACCCAGTCCTCGATGAACGGCTCGATGTTCAGATCGAGCGTGCCGAACGCGCCGACCGTCAACCCGATCAGGACGCCGCCGCCCAGCGCCAGCAGGGTGAGATAGACGAACCACTCGCCGGTGAACCGGATGAAGTCCATCCGGCGCCGGTCCGATCGCCAGTCGCCGCCGACATAGGCCAGGCCGATCACGAACCACAGCGCGATCGGCGCGTGGATCGCGGCGATCACCTCGGTCGCGCCGTCGGGCTCGAAGGGAAAGAGATTCAGCACCAGTGCCACGAGCACGAACGGCACGATCAGCGTGGCGGCGACCTTCGCGGTCACCTGTCGTTTCCAGGCGAAATAGGCGGCGAGGAACGGAAGGACGAGCAGGGCCGCGTTCACGCCCACGGCCGAACCGCGCAGCCAGGCGAAGCCGGCCTTCAGCGACAGGGCGGCGCCGATTGCCAGCGACAGGACGACCACCAGTTCCCGATTGCTCTGCCGCCCGGTCTCGTCGGACTCGGCGGGCAGCAGAACCAGCTGCTTCCAGAGCCTTTCGGAGTGCTCGATCGCGAACTCGCGCGACAGCGCGTCCAGGCTACCCATCCGCTTCACCGCGACCAGGAACGCCTCGTCGGCCGACAGTCCCGCGTCTTGGAGGGACGAGACCTGTTCGCGCAGATGATCTTCCATCTCGTCGACGTCGGCGACCGAGATCGCGCGGTGGCGCTGGACGTATCCGCGCCACTGCTCGATGTTGGTCTGCAACTGCGTCTCGGCGTCCATCACGCCCATCCTTTCGTCACGATGGGTGGTGTCGTGGCGTCGCGCCAGACCTGGTCGAGCGCCTCGGCCACGACGGCCCACTGCGCGCGGCGCTCGGCGAGGGCCGCCCGGCCGGAGTCGGTGATCAGGTAGTGCTTGCGCCGTCGTCCGCTGTCGGCGGTGCGCCAGGTCGAGGTCACGTGGCCCTGCCGTTCCAGGCGGTGCAGCAGGGGGTAGAGCATGCCGTCGGTCCACTGCATCCGGCCCCGCGACAGGGCGTTGACCTGCTCCAGAATCGCGTACCCGTACGACTCGCCCTCGGCGAGAATGCCGAGCACCAGCGGGGTCGCCGAGGCCGCCACCAGGTCTTTGTCTATCCGCATCGCACTCCTATACCTAGAACCGCTAGGTCATAACCTAGCAGACCTAGGTATGGGGTGTGTCGGACCTCGAAGGATGCTTTCGTTCGGTAACAATGTGGCGTCCCGGTGGGATACGCGGGGTGAAACGACACGAGTGGAAGGATCTGTATGACTATGCGAGTGAGGTCCACGATCGCCGGTCTCGCGGCGGGCGCCGCGGTGGTGGCGGGGACGATGGTCGCCGGAGCGGGGGCGGCGAACGCGCTGCCGAGCAGCCTGGTCGGCATCAACTGCCTCGGGCTGAGCCCCAATATCGTCGATGTGCCCTACAGCAACCAGGTGATCGTCTCCTACCTGTACGACCAGTCGGGATTGCCGTCGTTCACCGTGCATTCCGGGGCCAGCATCTGGGGCTACCAGACCCACCCCACGCTCACCTGGACCAATCTGGCCACCGGGGCATCGGGCTCGCTCACCGGGCACACGAACATCTCCTCGTTCTTCGGCACCGGCGGCACGGTGTACTTCACCGATGTGCCGACCGGGACCGGGCCGGTGCGGATCGACCTGTCGGTCGTCAACACCGGCCCCGTGCCGGTGCCGGTCGTGACCTGCTCGGGGACCACCGACATCGTCTGATCGCCCACGATCCGGCCGAGGGTGCGCCCTCGGCCGGATCTGTGTGTGCGGCAGGCTCTTCGGGTGTCCGTGTCGCGGATCGCTCTACCCCGCAGGGGATTTCCTCAGCAAGGGTGATGATTTCGCACCCTAGGGTGATGATCGCCGATGTACGCCTAACAGGGCTGTTCAGGGTCCCGATGGAGTCAGCAGAACGCGCTACCGGCGCGGCGGACAGGAGTCGAGGGATCATGAAGAACGCAGTTCGGATGAGTGCGCTGATCGCCGTCGCCGCGGCGGCGGTGGCGGTGGCGGGGTGCGACGCGGAAAACGGTTCGGCCACCTCGCCGTCGACGAGCCGGGCGACGACCACGGTCGCGGCGAGCGCGCCGCGGACTCCGGGGGAGCAGCCGCAGGCGACCGAGGCTCCCGGCGGCACCGGGGCGCCCGCGGGCACCGAGGTCCCCGCCGTCACCGAGGCACCCGACGTGACCGTGGCGCCCGGCACGACGCAGGCGACCACGAAACCGCAGCCGGCCAACGACATCAGCGGTCCGGGACGCTGCATCGACCCCGGCTCGGCCGGTGTGCGCAACGCGCTGGCTCGCCTCGACGGCAGCTGGGTCGCCCAGCAGGCCTCGGCGGACCTACCGGGCCAGTGCGCCCAGCTGCTGTGGGTGCGCGCGGTCGGCGGCAACTCCGCCGGCGCGCCGATCCATGTGCTGTTCTTCCACGACGGGAAGTGGTTGGGCACAGCCACGTCCGAGGCCTACGCCTTCACCTCGGTGGTGGGCTACACCGACACCACCGTGACCGTCGAGTACAAGTGGCTGGCCGGCGACGAGCCGTTCGCCGCCCCGCAGGGCGGCCCGGTGGCGATCCATTACACCTGGAACGGCTCGAAGGTCGTGATGAGCGGGCCGCTTCCGGCGGAAGTGACCCAGCCGCACCGCTAGACCGGCTCCGGGTGCAGCACCAGCACGGTGATCTCGCTGGGCGCGAACACCCGCAGTTGCGGACCCCAGAAGCCGGTGCCGCGGCTGGTGTAGAGCTGAGTGTGGTTCGCGTGCCTGCTCAGGCCGGCGACCACCGGCTGGTCCAGGCGCACCAGGTAGTGGAAGGGCCAGATCTGCCCGCCGTGGGTGTGTCCGGAGATCTGCAGCGCCACCCCGGCCGCGACGCTGTCGGTGATCTGCTTGGGCTGATGGGCCAGCAGCATCACCGGCAGCGCGGGGTCGGCGCCGGCGAGCGCGGCGGGCAGGTCGGGGCCGTGGCCGGGCAGGCCCGCGCCGGTGGGATCGTCGATCCCGGCGACGACCAGGCGGTCGCCGTCCCGGTCGACGGTTCGGTGCGCGTTGTGCAGCGGCTGCCAGCCGATCGAGGCCATGTGGTCGATCCAGCCCTGCGCGTCACCGAAGTACTCGTGGTTGCCGGTGATGTAGAACCGGCCCAGCGGGGCTTCGACACGGGCCAGCGGGTCGACCTGGGCGCGCCGCTTCACCACCGAGCCGTCCGCGAGATCGCCGGCGTGGCAGGCGATATCGGGGCGCTGGGCATTGACCACGTCGACCACGCGCTCCGACCAGCGCTGCCGGTCGAGCGCGGCGAAGTGGGTGTCGGTGACGACCACGACGCGCAGTCCGTCCAGGCCCGCGGCCAGGCCGCGGAGGGCGACGTCGACGGTGCGGACCCGCGGCACCCGGCGCGCCTCGTAGACACCCCAGGCGATCAGCGCGACCGAGACGATCAGTACCCCGAGCGCCACGATCCGCGCGGCGAGCAGGCCCTGTACCCCGGCGACGGCCAGTCCACCGCGCACGAATACGCCGAGCACCGACCACGAGAACACCACCCACAGCACCCCGAGCAGGGTGTCGCCGACGATCACCGCCGGATCGGACTGGGCCGGACCGTGGCCGAGGAACATCGTGGCGGGCAGGCACAGATACCCGAGGACGCACACCGCGGTCCCGACCCAGAACAGCGTGCCGGTGCCGCCGGACGGTGCCGCGACCAGCGTCCACCAGGGCAGCGCGAACAGCACCGCCGGAATCAACAGCATCAACATCAGGCGTACAGCGAGTCTCACGGGGTCCCGTCCTGCGCAGGGCCGCCGGGTGAGGTCGCGGCCACGAATAGATCATCCAGCCTAGCGCCGCCGGATCTGCCGCCCTGTTGCCCGGCGGCGCGTGGGCCGGTTCACTGGTGCCATGCGGATCGCTACGCTCACCGCGGCGGCTGTCGCCGCGGTGCTGCTCGTCGCGGGCATCGTCGTACTCCGGGAGGATCCGGGGAGCGCGACGCCGGTCGGCGCCGTGACCTCGTCGCACGAGCTCGCGCACGACGGCCGCACCAGGAGCTACCGTGTCTACCGGCCCGCAGTGCTGCCGGCGCGTGCGCCGCTGGTGGTCGTGCTGCACGGCGGCCTCGGCTCCGGTGCGCAGGCGCAGCGCGCCTACGGCTGGGACGCCGCCGCCGACGACGCCGGTTTCGTCGTCGCCTATCCCGACGGAATCGGCCGGGCCTGGAACGCCGGCGGTGACTGCTGCGGTACTCCCGGCCGGACCGGCGTGGACGACGTCGGCTTCCTGACCGGAATGCTCGCGGAGATCGCCCGCGCCCTGCCGATCGACCACGAGCGGATCTACTTCACCGGCATGAGCAACGGCGCCATGATGGCCTACGCGATGGCGTGCCGCACCGCGCTCGCCGCCGCCGTCGGTGCGGTCGCGGGTACCCAGCTCGGCGACTGCGAGCATCCGGCGCCCGCTTCGGTGATCCATGTGCACGGCACCGACGACGAGAACATTCGCTACGACGGTGCGCCCGGCAGCGGCGCAGCGCGAATCGACGGGCCGGCGGTGCCGGAGCTGAACGCGTTCTGGCGGATGGTCGACGCCTGCGCGGCACCGGTCGCCACGGCCGGCGATCGGGTGACGACCCTGCGCGCGACCTGCCGGGACGGCCGTGCGGTCGACCTCGTCACGGTGGCCGGTGCGGGACACGAATGGCCCGGCGCCGACCAGCGCGGCCCCCTCGACGCGACCAGGCTGATCTGGGACTTCTTCGCCGCCCACCACCGATGAACCGGCGCAGTCCGATCCAGCCGGCGGCGGCGCCGGAAGACAGCCGTTAGCCTGACCGGGTGATGGAGTTCGGGCCAGGGGCGAGCCTTGCGGGATACCGCATCGAACGCAGGCTCGGCGGCGGGGGCATGGGCGCGGTGTATCTGGCGCGACATCCCCGGCTGCCGCGCCGGGACGCGCTGAAGGTGCTCGACGCGCGGCTCGCGGTGGAACCGACCTTCCGCGCCCGCTTCGAGCGGGAGGCGGATCTGGCCGCGCGGCTGCGGCATCCGAACGTGGTGCAGATCTTCGACCGTGGCGTCGACGGCGACCGGTTGTGGATCGCCATGCAGTTCGTGGACGGCCTCGACGCGGCTCAGCTGCTGCGCCACGGCCTGGCGATCCTCACCCCCGAGCGGGCGGTGCGGATCGTCGCCGAGGCGGCCAAGGGTCTGGACTACGCGCACCGGCAGGGGCTGCTGCATCGCGACATCAAGCCGGCGAACCTGCTGATCGCCCGCACCGACGACGGCGCCGACGAGGTGCTGGTCACCGATTTCGGGATCGCCCGCAGCATGGGCGAGACGACCAGCCTCACCTCGGCAGGCTCGGTGCTCGGCACCCTGGCCTACGCGGCGCCCGAGCAGCTCGAAGGCGAACCGCTCGACGTCCGCACCGATGTGTACGCGCTCGGCGGCACCCTCTACGAGCTGCTCACCGGCTTCGTGCCGTTCCAGCGCGACAGCCCGGCCGCGATGATCAGCGCGCACCTGATCGAAGCGCCGCCACGTCCGTCGGCGGGCAACCCGGCGCTGCCGCCCGCCATGGACGCGGTGATCGCGCGGGCCATGGCGAAGAATCCGCGCGACCGGTTCGCTTCGTGCGGCGAGCTCGCCGACGCGGCGGTCGCGGCGCTGGCGGGCACCATGCCGGACACCGCGCTGTCGGCCCAGACGCTGGTGTCCCGGTCGGCCGAGCTGCCGGGACCCGCGGACAGGCCCCGGTCGCGGACACGGTCGATCCTGGTCGGCGTCGGCGCGGCCGCCGCCGTCGCCGGACTTACCGCGATCGCCGTGCTCACCGCCAAAGATTTTGTCTCGCCCGGTAATTCGAACGCGCCGGGACCGGCACAGGCGGCGCAGATCGGCGCGGTTCCCGACAGCCCGACCGCGGCGACGGTGCTGCGGCCCTGGCTCGACGACGTCCGCGCCGGTGACATCGCCGCGTTGATCCGCAAGTGCTGGACCCAGTCGCCGGTCGAGATCCCCCGGATGTACGGCGACGTGGAACAGATCACCGACGCGGTGCGCCGCCCCGGCGTCCTCGGCCAGTTCGGTCCGTACTGGCAGAACGACGTGCTGAAGGTGAGCCTGCGCCCCAGCGAGTTGCGGTCCGGCTACGGCTGCCCGATCGTCAGCGACCGGTCGGCGACGCGGCTCACCGACGAACAGGCCCGCTACACCGCCGAGCGGTATCTGAGCCGGGTGGTCGGGTATCCGGTGAATCCGGCCGACGTGGAACCCGACTATCCGCTGCTGTGCACCGGCGCCCAGCTGGGCACCGCGTTGTCGGGGGCGAAGCGCTTCGACGACAAGGCGCTCACGGTGCGTGGCTCGACCGGTTCGGCCGTCACCGTCAGCGCGCCGGTGACCAGCGCCGATGGCGTCTCGAAGCAGGTGTATCTCACCCTCGACCACGGCACCGACGGATTCTGTGTCTCCCGCGTCGACGCGACCGGGTGAGCGCGCGCGCCGAAGAGAACTGCGTCACATCGGTTTTCGATATGCCCCTCGGATCGGGGGCGCGCTATGCTGCCCGGCAGGATCCGTCCGCAGGCTGTCTCGCCGCGGCCGGATGGAGTGGGGAGCGGCTCGGCCGCACAACGGAAAGGTCCGAACACGATCATGCGTGGCGTAACTGTGGGAGGGGCGCAGGAGCGCCGACACCGCACGAGCAGACTCCTGGCGAGTGCCGCGGTGGCCGCGTTGCTGCCGTTCGGCGCGTCGGTGGCCACGGTCGCTCCGGCGGCAGCCGACGCCGACCCGGCGGCGATCGACTTCCCGGTCGACTCCTCGATGGGCACCATCAACACCCGCATCCTGCGGGCGGCCGACGGCAACACCGACCGGGTGGTCTACCTGCTCGACGGTGAACGCGCCGAGGACGACCTGAACGGCTGGGAGAAGCACACCTCCATCCCCGCCCAGATCGCCAAGTTCAACATCAACGTGGTGATGCCGGTCGGCGGTCAGTCCAGCTTCTACGCCGACTGGGACCAGCCGAGCAGCTTCAACGGCGTCAACCCCGACGGGTCCCTGCTGCCCAGCGCCGACTCCGGTTCGGCCATCGGCGGCTGGGAGGACACCCAGGGCAAGACCAACACCTATCAGTGGGAAACCTTCATCACCAAGACCCTGCCGGACGCGCTGAAGTCCCGGCTGGGCTTCAGCAACAGCCGCAACGGCGTGGTCGGGCTGTCCAGCGGTGGCAGCGCGGCACTGTTGATGGCGGCCTACCACCCCGAGCAGTTCACCTACGCCGGCTCGCTGTCGGGCTACCTGCACATGTCCATGCCGGGCATGCGTGAGGCGCTGGCCGGCGCGATGATCGCCAGTGGTGGCTACAACATCGAGGCGATGGCGCCCGCGGGCAGCGAGAAGTGGAAGCGGATGGACCCCTACGGGTTCGCCGAGAAACTGATCGCCAACAACACCCGCCTCTACATCTCCGCGGGCAGCGCCAAGCCGGCCGATCAGGACCTGTCCTCGATCGACGCGATCACCCAGGGCATGCCGCTCGAGGCGATCGCGCTGGCCAACACCCGCTCGTTCGAGAAGCGGCTCACCGCACTGGGATACACCAACGTCAGCTACGACTTCCCCGACATCGGCATCCACAACTGGGGCACCTGGGAGCAGGTCGCCATCCGGTTGATGCCGGACATGGCGCGCAATATCGGCAAGCCGCTGCCCGCCGGTGCGCCGCCCGCCGGTGGGGAGCCGCCGGCCGGTGCGCCGGGGCAGCCGCCCGCCGGTGGCCAGCCGCCCGCGGGTGAGCCGCCGAAGTAGTCTTTCCTGCGCGAAACCGCCGTTGTCTCCATGGAGGCAACGGCGGTTTCTTTTTCACCGAATCAGCTTGTCCTGATGGGGCTTTCGTTCGTCCAGCCCCACCGGTCGTCGGCGCGGACCGTGATCTCCGCCGTCGGTGCGGCGATCAGGCGGGTGAGGCGCTGGAGTTCGCCCCAGTCCCTGGTCCAGTCCTCGGCGAGGTAAGCCGGGAGGGTGCGCGACTGCATGAGCAGCCCCGTCCAGCCCAGCGGGCCGCCGCCGGTGTCGCCCTGCCAGGTCTCGGAGACCTGCGCGTTGAGCTTGTCCGGCAGGATCCGCCAGATCGGCATCTCCGCGACACCGCTGCGGTGATCGAACGGCCGCTGGCACGGGAAGGCCAGTCCCACCTGGAAATCCCCGAGCACCGGAGCCGTGGTGCCGACCACGGTGTTCAGCGACGAGAGTTTCGGCAGGCGCGGGGGCGTGACCGCCAGCCACTGCATCGGATCGGGTTCGCCCGCCGCGGCGACGAGCCGGACCGCCGTGGTGCCGACGGGAATCTCGTCCAGGTCGATCGGCAGGTTCCGCCAGCCGGGCGCGCCGCCGACCGTGGGCGGGGTGAGTTCGCCGGTGGGCGTGACGGTTCCGTCGTCCGCGCGGCGTGCGAACTCGACCCGCAAGCGCTGTCCCGGCAGGGGGCTGCCGTCGGGGGCCACGGATTCGATGCGGCCCGCCACGGTGAGGATCAACACCCGGTACGCCGAATCCTGTTGTGCGGCAGCGAGGTCCAAGCGATACCACTGGGTGGTCAGCTGAGTGCGTTGGGGCGCGCCGGTGGAGTAGCTGCCCAGGACCGGGGTGCGTTCGGGGACGAGGCCGAACGGGAGGGCGACGGTGCTGCCGTTCACGCCGGGGGTGGCGCCGGGACCGCCCGCGGGCCCACCGGGACCGCCGGGTGCCGCGCCGCCTGGGTCTGCGCCTGAGCCGCCGGGCCCAGCTCCGCCGGGAGCTGCGCCACCCGGCCCCGAGCTGCCGCCCGGACCCGCGATGCCCGGTCCTGCGTCGCCAGGGCCGCCGGGGGTCGGACCCGAACCCGAAGGGGGCGCGGAGGATTGGCCGGGGCCCGGGTCGGGGGCGAGACTGCCGAGGCCGTTCGGGGTGAAGCCGATGTTCTCGGCGGACAGTCCGTCGGCGACGGTGCCGGTGTAGGGAGTCAGCAGCGAGTCGGCCGTATCGGTTTCCACCAGTACGGCGTCGGCCAGCGCGCAGGAGTCGCCGGTCATCGTCCGCAGATTCGACAGACCGACCGAATAGGCGGGGTACTGCGCGAGGGCCGCGGTAGCCAGCGATCCCACGTCGAACAGCACGATCGCCGCCGCGGCGACGGTGAGCGGCGCGATCACCGGCAGTCGGAATCGCCCGGCGGCCCTGGGCGTGCTCGCGGCCCCGGCATCGGTTCCGGGCAGCGTCGCGGGCTCGCCCGTGGATGCGGTGGCGGTGGCCGCGTCGTCGGCCGTTGGGTGCGGCGAGCCGGCAACGCTGGGTGTGGAGCTGCGCGAGCTCGTTTCGGTTCCTTCGGGCGCGGCACGGTAGTACTGCCACAGGGCGACCAGCAGGGTGAGGGCGGTGGCCACGAGGAAGAGGGTGGAGACCTCGATGCCGCCGACGGTCGGGGCCCGGTCCGGCCACGGGACGCCGTAGCCGGAGACGTACCAGTATCCGTTGGAGCCGGTGCAGCAGACGGCGAGCAGGAACAGCACCGCCGCCGCGAACACGGTGCGCAGGTAGGCCGCCCGAAGGACGCTGCGGCTCAGCGCGACAGCGGTCACCGCGGCCAGCGCGCCCGCCAGACCCGCGTAGACACCGAAGTGGTGGGTCCACTTGGTGGGGGTGAACATCATCAGAAGCAGGGCCAGGAAGGTCACCGCGAGCATGCGGGTGACCGGGCCACGGGCGGTGGACGGGATGCGCCCGCCGCGACGCAGGGTCACCAGGACACCGACGGCCAGGCACAGCAGCATGGCCAGCACGCCGAAGCGCCGGGCCAGCGAGCCGTCGGGATTCACCGAGAGCAGCGAATCCCAGCGGGTGCGTTCCTCGAACCAGGACATGTCGGGGCCGACCAGCTGGCGGACCCGGGTGGCCTCCAGCACCGTCGCGAAGGTCTGGTCGGCGAAGACGACGACGAGCACGAGTGTGCCCGCGGCGGCGATCGGCGCCAGCACCGCGGCGTAGCGCGGCAGCGCCGGTCCCGAGCCCGTCCTCGCGCGGGCGATGATCGTGCGCAGCACCGGCCGTGATCCGGCCAGCAGGGCGGCCAGGCAGATGAGACCGGTGGGACCGGCGGCGAGGGAGAACGCCGCGATCAGCACCGCGACGGCGGCGGGCAGCAGCCGGCGGGTGGCGATCGCCCGCTCCATCGAGCACCAGGTGAGCAGCGCGCCGACCGCGATCAGCGGTTCCGGGCGCAGGCCGTTGTTGTAGGGCAGCCACAGGGCCAGGAACAGCAGGGCGGCGCTCCAGCGGGCGGGTGCGCTCGCGGCGACGCGGGAACCCAGGCGTGGCAGCACTTCCCGGCTCAGCACCAGCCAGCACACCAGGGCGGCCAGCAGCGCGGGCACGCGCATCCACAGTCCGGCGTCGCTGATCCGGGTGAGCTGGGCGAGGACCTCGTAGGGCCAGCCGAACGGCGCCTCGGCGACCTGGAACCATCGGTAATAGTTGGCGGTGTAGCCGGCTTCCCTGGCGGCGCGCGCCATGGTCAGGATGTAGCCGTCGTCGGAGCTGTTCGCGCCGATCACATGCCAGACCATCAGCGTGCCCGCGACCGTCGCGTCCAGGCCGGTGACGCGCCACCAGCGCGCGGGCAGGACGCGTCGTGCGCGCCGCCGGTCGCGGATGTCACCGCGATGCAGGCAGATCAGCGCGATCAGCGTGCACAACACCGCACCGAGGATCGCCGCCAGCTTCCAGCCGCTCGGACTCGACGAGAACCGCGCATCGATCTCGGCGTGCAGGCGCGCATCGCCCGCCCGCGCCCGGTCCAGCTCGGTATAGACCCCGACCAGCTGCGGGCGCACATCGGCATCGATGGTGGTCCGCAGCGGCGACCCGTCGGGCTTTGTCAGCCCGGTGAGTTCGGCGGTCGTCCTCGTCGCCGTCGACACGACCGTCAATGCACCGCACCCGGCCGTCTGCCCGTTCTGCGGTGCGCCGCTCGGGTTTCCACCACCCGGCGCCCCGGCCGGTGGAGGTGTCGACCCGGTCGGTCCGTTCGTTGCGCCGGGGCCGGACCCGGAGGGAGCGCCGGACTGCGGAGCGTTGGGCACGGGTGCAGCAGGCCCGGTGGGTGTGCCCTGGCCGGTCGGTGTCGATCCGGCAGGCGCGTCGTTCTGCGAACCGGCTGCGGGTCCGGCCGGAGCATCCGACCGTGCTGCCCCGGGGGGTGGCGGTGTCGCGCCGGGGGGAGGCGAGGTGCCGGGTGGTGGGGCGGTGCCGGAAGGGGGAGTGCTGCCGGAGGGGTCGGTACCCGACGGTCGGCTCTCGGACGAGCCCGGTCCACCGCTGAGCGGCGCACCACCGGCGATCTCCGCCAGCGACGCGCTCAGCAGCAGTCGATCGCGCAGGACGACCGCGAGGGTGCGGCCGGTTTCCGGGCGGTCCTCGATCCGCGCCACCAGTCCCTTCGACCCCGCGCGCGGGGCCTGCGGCGGAACCGTCGCCAGCACCGTCGCCCCGGTCAGGTCCCGCAGTGCCGTGCACGGCACGCTGAGCTCCAGCGACAACGGCACATAGTCCACCAGCGGCGCGCTCAGCTGCATCGACTGCGGCTGCGGCCAGTCCAGGCTCGCCCGCTCCTGTCGCACCGGCAGCAGCGGAGCCGCCACCGCCAGCGCCACCCCGACGACCCCCGCAACGATCCCGACCATCCGCACCCGGCCGACACCGGAAGAATCTCCACCCACGACCGACGATGCTAGCCATATCCGGCCGCGTCGGGGTCGGTCAGTGGGGGCGGCGGAGTTCGGTGACGGCGAGGCGGGCGGCTTCGCCGATGGCGGCGTCGACGACGGGCAGGGTCGGGTCGGCGCGGGCGGCGCGGGTGAAAACCGCTACCGCGACGGGGGTTTCGCCGGGGAACTCGACGACGGCGACCTCGTTGCGGATGATGCCGATGGTGCCGGTCTTGCCCGCGACGACGACCCCGCGATGCGGGAAGGCGGCCGCGATCCGGTGCGGCCAGATCTGCCTGCTCATCACGGTACGAGTGAATTCGGTACTCGCCGTGGACAACACGTCGCCGCGCCAGAGCAGGCGCAGGAAGCGGGTCATCTCCTCGGGCGTGGTGGCGCTGGCGTAGGCGGGGTCGTAGGCCGAGACCGTCCAGGCCTCGTCGTTGTCGGCGAGCGCGGCGAAAGCCTCGGCGGTGGTGTGGGTGTCGGTATCGCGCACGAGACTGCGGTGCTGATCGGCGGTGCCGCCGAGGACGCGGGTCTCGGTGAGGCCGAGCGCGTCGACGAGATCGGTCACCGCGGCCAAGCCCAGTTCGCCGAGCAGCACGTCGGCGGCGGCGTTGTCGGACACCGTCATCATGGACGTGGCCAGGTCGCGGCGGCTCAGGGTGACCGGGTCGTGCAGCGCCGCGAGGCCGGTCGGGCCGGGGGTGCACTCGGCGGGGTCGACGGTGATCGGCGCGGTGGGGTCGAGCAGCCCGTCGTCGACCTGCCGGCAGAACGCGACGAACAGCAGCAGTTTGTACACCGACGCGGTGACCACCCGCTCACGGCCGCCGACCGACAGCTCGGCGGGGGAGTCGTCGCAGCGGCGGGCATGCAGCCATCCGGTGCAGCCCGCGTCGGCGAACACGGCGCGGATCCGGTCGGTGACGCTCATCGCAGGCGCTCGCGGTAGAGCACCCGGTCCAGGGCGTCGGCGTGGTCGGCGGCGTCGGGGCGGCGAATGATCCTGACCCGCAAAGCCACCGACTGTGGCGCGAGCGTCAGCCAGGCCACGCCCGGCGTCGGCGTGGGCGGGGTGGCGGTGAGGCCGAAACAGGTGCCCGCGGCGACCGCGGCCAGCACCGCGCGGTCGTCGGGCGCGCTGAGGGTGCCGGTGTCGAGGCCGCGCTCGCGCAGCAGGTCGAGCACGGTGTCGAAGGCGGGTGGATTGGCGCTGCGGGCGGGATGCGCGAACTGGAGTCCGGCGAGCATCGGGAAGGTGGGCCGCTCGGCGGTGGTGGTGCGGTGCTCGGCCGGAACCACCAGCCATCGGGGCAGTTTCACGACCGGACCGGCGTCGATGCCGTCGACCAGGGCCGGATGTTCGATCACGGCGACATCGCAGATCCCGGCCCGCACCTCGGCCGTGAGATCGACCGTCGTGCCGAGCGCGGTCGAGACGGTGCCGCCCGGGACCCGCAGCGCGGTGACGCAGGCGGCCACCAGCCGGTCCGGCAGCGCGGTCGTGGCGGCGAACCGCACGGTGCCGCTGCGCTGGGCGATCCGCTCCGATTCCGCGAGCAGCCGGTCGGCGTCGTCGACGAGCAGCCGGGCCCGCGGCAGCAACTGCCTGCCCGCGGCGGTGAGCATCGCGCCCTGGCTGGTGCGGTGGATCAGTTCGAGGTCGAGATGCTGTTCGAGCCGACGCAGCCCCTGGGACAGCGGCGGCTGCGTCATCTCCAGCGCGGCGGCCGCCCGCCCGAAGTGGCCCTCGTCGGCGACCGCGACGAAGAACCGGAGGTGTCGCAGCAGATCCATGTCGGCCATTGAACCAGCGTGCGCGGCACGGGCGCCCCGGATCCGGCGTCGGCGCTCGACCGTTCGTCCGCGCCGGTCGGCGGCGACCTGCGCCGATATCGATGCCGACTCGCCGGCGGCCGTGTCGGGTATTGGCCCGGGCGGTGGCGGCGGTGATGGGGTGCGGTGGTGACTTCCTTCGTGACCACCACCCTGCGCGGCCGCCTCGCCGCCGTCGCGCTGGCGATGACCGCCGTCGCCGTTCCGGCCTGTTCGAGCGCCGCCGAGACCACCACCCCCGCCGTCTCCTCGACCACGGCGGCCGCGCTCTCGTTCGCCGCGCTGGAGACGGAATACGGTGCGCGCCTGGGCCTGTCAGTGATCGACACCGGCACCGGCGGCACCGTCGCCTACCGCGCGGACGAGCGTTTCCCGATGGCTTCGACCTTCAAGGGTCTGGCCTGCGGCGCGCTGCTGCAGGCCCATCCGCTCGCGAGCGGCTACTTCGACCAGGTGATCCACTACACCGCCGCCGACATCGTCGTGAACTCCCCGGAGACCGAACGCCACATCGACACCGGCATGAGCGTCGCCGCGCTCTGCGACGCCGCGATCACCCAGTCCGACAACACCGCGGGCAACCTGCTGCTCCGTCTGCTCGGCGGCCCCGAGGGTTTCACCGCGTTCCTGCGCTCCCTCGGTGACACGGTGTCGCGCCTGGATCGCTGGGAACCCGAGCTCAATACCGCCATCCCCGGCGACGAACGTGACACCACCACGGCCGCCGCGCTGGCCGCCGACTATCGCGCCCTCGTCGTCGGCACCGCGCTGCCGGAGCCCGAGCGCGCGCAGCTCGCCGCCTGGCTGAAGGCCAGTACCACCGGCGCCAAGCGCATCAAGGCGGGACTGCCCGCGGACTGGATCGTCGGCGACAAGACCGGCAGCCCGGCCTACGGCTCCGCCCTCGACGTCGCCGTCGCGTGGCCGCCGGGGCGCGCGCCGCTCGTGCTCGCCGTGCTCACCACCAAGCCGGACCAGGACGCCGAGCCGGCCAACGCGCTGGTCGCCGAGGCGGCGAAAAGGGCGGTCGCGGAACTCGACTGACCTGCCCGCCCGCCGCCACCGGCCGCGCGCACCGCTCGGGATCGTCCCCGGCCGCCACGAACAACGCGGTGAGTACCAATTCCGGTGTCGAGCGCGGCCGATGGCGCCGCGATATCGGGAGCCGGCTCGGCGTCGCGGCGCCGAGTGAACCGGGCCTGCTCGTCGAGGTCGAGAACCTGCCGCCCGCGCCTGACGGTTCAGCTCGCGCCCGCGACGAGCACCGGTGTCCCGGCCGCGCGATAGCGGCCGGGGGCGGTGCCGAACGCGCGTTTGAACGCCTTGCCGAAGGCGTACTCGGAGCCGTAGCCGCTGCGCCGGGCCACCGTGGCCAGTGGGTGGTCGGTGTCGCGCAGCAGCCGGGCGGCGGTGAGCATCCGCCAGCGGGTGAGGTAGGTCAGCGGTGGCTCGCCGACCAGCTCGGCGAACCGGCGGGCGAAGGCGGCGCGGCTCAGACCCGCGGTGGCGCCGAGGGATTCGACGGTCCAGCCGTGCGCCGGGTCGTCGTGGATGGCGCGCAGGGATCGGGAGATGTCGGCGTCGGCGACGGCCGCGGCCCAGCCCGAGGACGTCGCGGCCTCGGCGAGATGGGCACGCAGCAGATACAGCAGCAGTAGATCCAGCAGCGGGGGAATCGCCGCGTCGGAGCCGGGGCCCGCGTCGGTGAGTTCGGCGGCGAGCAGTTCGACGGCCGACCGCAGCGCCGGGTGGGTGCCCAGCCGCGCCGGGGCGTGCACCACCTCGGGCAGCTCGGTCAGCAGCGGATGGGTGCGGTCGACGGCGAGGTGATACGAACCGCACAGCAGCGTCGCGGGCGCGCCCGGTCCGTCGACGAACCGGACATCGCCCGGTCCGGCCGTCTCGGTGATCGGGCTGTCGAGCTGGTCGAGCAGATCGTGGGCGATGCCGCGCGGCAGGAACACCGCGTCGCCGGTGCCGAGCGCGATCGGTTCCACGCCGGGCCGGGTCAACCAGCACGAGCCCTGCAGGACGACGTGGAAGCCGGCGCCGTCGATGTGCGGATACCGACGGCCCCATGGCGCGTTCCGCACGAACATGCCGGAGGCGGGGGTGCCGGTCCGCGCGGTGGCGAGGACGTCGCTGAGCAGATCCATGTCGTAAACCCTACGCTGCGAGACGATTGGATATCTCCTGAAGATTCTGGATGATTTTCTGTCTCATCATCGCTGCATAGTCTGAGTTCATCATCCCGATGAACAAGGAGAACGACATGAAGATCGCCGTCTACGGAGCCACCGGACACGTCGGCCGATTCGCGGTGGACGAGCTGCGCGGGCGTGGCATCGACCCGGTGGTGGTCGGTCGCGACGCCGGGCGGCTCGCCGAGGTCGGCGGGGTGATCCGGGTGGCCGCCGCCGACGATCACACCGCCCTGGTCGAGGCGTTCACCGGGATCGACGTCGTGATCAGTACCCTGCCCGACTACACCGGCAACGGAGCCGGCGTGCTGCGCGCCGCCATCGCGGCCGGTGCCCACTACGTCGACGTCGCGGGCGAACAGCTCTTCGTCGAGCGGGTGTTCACCGAGTACGGCCCGCTCGCGGCCGCGGCCGGAGTCACCCTCGCCACCGCGACCACCGAGGCCGGCATCTTCGGCGATCTGCTCGCCCACCTCGGAGCGCAGCGGCTCGGCGGGGCCGACGAGATCGTGCTGAGTCATGTCGCGCTGCCGGGCGGGGAGGGCTCGCGCGGCAGCATGCGCACGGTGCTGCGGAATCTGGACGTCTTCACCAGCGGTGGGCTGTCGTGGTCCGACGGCGAGTTCCGCACCGGCTCCCAGGCGCGCCGCGCCACCTTCCTGCTGCCCGGCGCCACCGAACCCATTGCGGTGCGGAAGTTCCCGCAGCCGTCGGTGGTGACGATCCCGCGGCACACGACGGCGGGATCGGTGGAGGGCGTGCTGGCGACGTCGATCTTCGAGATCATCGGCACCGTCACCGAGGACGATCTGGCGGCCGCGCCGGAAACGCCGTCGGCGCCCGCCGCGTACTCGGTGGTCGTCGACGTCCACCACGCCGGGCGCACCCTGCGCGGCATCGGCAGCGGACCCGACGCCTACCGCAACAGCGCTCAGCTCGCGGTCGAGGTCGCCACCCGGCTCGCCGCGGGCGCGGGCACGCCGGGCGCGCTGGCGCCCGCCGAGCTGTTCGAGCCGGCCGAATTCCTCGACGCGCTGTCGGCCTTCGGCATGAGCTGGACCCTCGGATGACCTGGCTCGCCCGCCGCCTCGGGCTGCTCGTCACCGCGCTGACCACGCTGACCCTGGTGGCGTGCGGTGTCGAGGCGACCCCGCCGGACTGGTCGGGCGCGTGGGCGGCCGCCGCCCAGCATCCGGCCACCGCGGTGACGCCGAACTGGTCGGCGGCGGGCTTCGCCGATCAGACCGTCCGCCAGGTGGTTCGGCTCACCGACGGTGGTCCGCGGGTGCGGGTCCGGCTGTCGAACAGATACGGCACGGCACCGCTGGCTGTCGCGGGCGCGACGGTCGCCCGCAGCGCGGGCGGTGCCGCCGTGCACCCGGAGACGGTGCGACCGCTGACGGTCACCGGCGCGGGGTCGTTCGAGATCGCGCCGGGCGCCGAGGTCTCCAGCGATGCCGTGACCACCTCGGTCGCGGCGGGCGAGGCGCTCGCGGTGACGCTGTACTTCGCCACGCCCACCGGCCCCGCCACCCAACACGCCCAGGCGGCCGCGACGAGTTACCGCGCGACGGGTGAGCACACCGCCGACCCGACCGCCGCGGCGTTCACCGAGACGTCCCAGTCCTGGTACTTCCTGGTCGGCGTCGACACCGTTCGGAGCGACCGGCCTCGCGATGTCACGGTGGCCTTCGGCGATTCGATCACCGACGGCTACCGCTCCGGTGTCGACGCCGATCAGCGCTATCCCGACCACCTCGCCCGCTACCTCGCCGCCGAGGGCCGCCGGCGGCCCGTCGTGAACGCGGGGATCAGCGGCAACCGGTTGCTCACCGATTCGACCGTGCTGGGCGACAGCGGGCTCACCCGGTTCCGCCGGGACGTGCTCGACCAGCCGGGCGTCGGCACGGTCGTGGTGCTGATCGGCATCAACGACATCGGCCTGGCCGGATCGACGGGTCCGGACGGTCAGGTGTCCCCACAGGTTTCGGTCGAGCAGCTCGTCGCGGGGTATCGCGAACTGGTCGCCGCGGCCAGGGCGGCGGGGGTGCGCGTCGTCGGCGCCACGCTGCTGCCGTTCGCCGGGTCGCCGTACTACTCGGCCGACCGCGACCGTCTCCGGTCCGAGGTGAACAGCTGGATCAGATCACCCGGCGCCTTCGACGCGGTGGCCGATCTCGACCGGGCGATGGCCGCGCCCGGCGACCCGACCCGGCTCGCCGACGCGCTCGACAGCGGTGATCACCTGCATCCCAACGATTCCGGTTACGGCGTGACGGCCGCCACGATCGGTGCGGCGATCCCGGCATGACCGCAGGTCGGAGGGTGGGGGACATCCCGATTCGGTAACGAATCGCAGTCGAACTCGTGATGAACCCTCGCCGCTCGAGTGGCAGGCGGGGCGAGGGCTCGATATGCTCGCCTGCGTTATCGAAACGGGCTGTCGTGCTGCGTGTTCGGTGTGCCGATTGGTGGTTGGGGGCCTGTGAGTACTGCGGAAGTCGGGCCGATGGCGCAGTCGACGGCTGTGTCGCCGGGGGAGCGTACCGCTCGCGGGGAGGCCGCGGGAGCCGCCGGTTACGTCGTCCTCGGGGCCGGGGTGGTGCTGGCCGCGATCGCCGTGGTGGTCGCCGTGTTCACACCGCCCGCCCTCGGGATTCCGGTTCTCGCCGCGACCCTGGCCGTCGCCCTGATCGCCTGCCCCGCGGTGTTCGTCGCCCTGCGCCAGCGCGCGCGGGCCCGGGCCGCGACGGCCGCCGCCGCCCGGGCCGAACAGCAGCTGGCCGCGGCCGTCGCCGAGGCGACCCAGCGGATCACCACCGCCGAGGACCACGCGACGCACTACGCCTGGGAGGCACAGGAGAACGGTCGCCGTGGCGCCGCCGCGCTGGCCGCCTTCGCCGGCGCCGCGGGCCGCATCCAGGCGATGACCACCTCGATGCTGGCCGAGCTGCGCGAGATGGAACACCGCCACGCCGACCCGCGCGTGCTCACCGACCTGCTCCACATCGACCACCGCACCGCGCAGACCGGACGCCTCGCCGACAGCATCGCGGTGCTCAGCGGTGCTCGCACCGGTCGCCGGTGGGCCAAACCGATTGCGATGGAATCGATCCTGCGTGGCGCGATGGGTCGCGTCGCCGGGTACCAGCGCGTGCGGCTGCGCGCCGTCGCCGACGTCGGTATCGCCGGACACGCCGCCGAGGGCGTGATGCACACCCTGGCCGAACTGCTCGACAACGCCTGCAACTTCTCCCCGCCGACCACCGAGGTGCACGTCTACGCCGCGGAAGTGCCCGCGGGCGTGGTGATCACGATCGAGGACAGCGGCCTGGTGATGAGCGACTCGGCGCTGCGCCGGGCCGAGGCCGCGGTCAGCGGGCGCGACCACAAGGGCAAGGGCGCCGACCTGGCCTCGCTGTCGGGCACCCGGCTCGGTCTGGCCGTGGTCGGCCATCTGGCCCGCAAACACGAACTCACCGTGTCGTATCGGCCGTCGGCGATCGGCGGCACCGCGGTGGTCGTGGTCGTCCCACGTGAGCTCACCGCCCGCGCCGAACGCCGCGGTCGCGCCCCGCTCGCCGCGCCGACCCCGCGTCGCACCGAACCCCAGCTCACCACCCTCGGCCAGTTCGACGCACCCACCCCGCGAGCCCAGCACGCCAGGACCACCGACGAATCGGGCTGGGCCGAGACCGTCGGCCAGCAGACCCGCCAGGCCCCGGCCGAGGCGCCGACGCCCACGGTGTCCACCTCACCCGCCCTGCCCAAGCGACGCAGGGGCGACACCCTGGCCAAAGTCCATCCCGACGGCCTGGCCGGGACCCCGGTCGCCGACACCGCACCGGCCAAACCGGCCGCGCTCGGCGCGTTCCAGCGGTCCGCGCCCGGTCGCGGGGCGGATCAGTCAGGCCAGCACCCAGGCAGCGCCGCCACTGCTCCCGACCCCATGGAGGACCGATGACCACCACCGCCCCGACGAATCTCGGCTGGCTGCTCGAGAAACTGCTCGCCCGCACCCCACGCACCCGGCACGCGCTGCTGCTGTCCGGGGACGGCCTGAAGATCTGCCACACACCGGAACTCGACGTCGACCGCGCCGATCAGCTGGCCGCGATCGCCGCCGGGTTCCAGAGCCTGTCGCACGGGGCTTCCGTCGAGTTCGGTGACGGGCGTGGCGGTGTTCGCCAGTCGATGACCGAGTTCTACGGCGGCATCCTGTTCGTGGTCGAGGCGGGGCGCGGCGCGCACTTAGCGGTGGTGGCCGCCGAGGACGCCGACGCGGGGCTGGTCGGGCACACCATGCACGAGCTGGTCGAACAGCTCGGCGAGCATATGGCCGCCCAGCCCAGACGCGGAGCGCCGAATTGAGCAGGTCGGTCCGCGACGAGGATCCGGACCGGTTCTACACCCTGACCGGCGGTCGGGCCCCGGCCACCGAGGACTTCGACCTGGTCACCCTGGTGGTCAGCGAATCGGCGCCGTCGGCGGGGATGACCTCCGAGCAGGTCGCGATCCTGGACATGTGCCGGGCGCCGACCGCGGTCGTGGAGATCGCGGCGGAACTGCGCCTGCCCGTCGGCGTCGCCACGGTGCTGCTGGGGGACCTGTTGCACGCGGGGAAGATCACCGTTCGGCCACCGTTGTCGGTGGCGATGTCGCTGGATGCTTCCACCCTCGAGAAGGTGCTCGTTGGACTTCGCAAGCTCTGAATCCGCGCCGGAGCGGGCCATGGCGCCGCTGCACAGCACGGCCAAACACGGGTTGAAGATCGTCGTCATCGGCGGATTCGGCGTCGGTAAGACGACCCTGGTGCGGTCGGTGAGCGAGATCAGGCCGCTCGACACCGAGGCGACGATGACCGACGTCGGTGTCGGGATCGACGACGCCACCGGGGTTCCCGGCAAGTCGACCACCACGGTGGCCTTCGACTTCGGCCGGATCACCCTCGACGACGAGCACGTGCTGTATCTGTTCGGCGCGCCCGGCCAGCAGCGGTTCTGGTTCCTGTGGGATCGGCTGTTCACCGGCGCGCTCGGCGCGATCGTGCTGGTCGATCAGCGCCGGATCGCCGACTCCTGGTACGCGATCGACCGGCTCGAGCATCAGGGCACCCCGTTCGTGGTGGCCTGCAACGACTTCGGTGACGCGCACGAGCCGCAGGAGGTGCGCGACGCGCTCGACCTCGATCCCGCGGTACCGCTGCTGATGTGTGACGCGCGCTCGCGCGAATCGAGCAAACAGGTGCTGATCGCCCTGGTCGAGCACCTGTATTCCGCTGTCCCGCAGGGGGAGACCGTCTGATGAGCACACCCACCGGCACCGGTGCCTGCCCGATCACCGGCGCGGTGCCGTTGAGCGGCCCCGAATTCCACATCGAACCGCACGAGGTCTACCGCCGGATGCGGCGCGACCACGGTCCGGTGGTCTCGGTCGAGCTGCCCGGCGGGTTCCCGGCCTGGCTGGTCATCGGCTATCGCGAACTGCACCAGGTGACCAGCGATCCGCTGCTGTTCCCGCGCGATGTCTCGCTGTGGAACCAGTGGGGCCGGGTGCCCGAGGACTGGCCGCTGCTGCCGATGGTCGGTCGGCCGATGCCCTCGATCTACTTCACCGCGGGCGCCGAGCATCGCCGGCATCTGGCGATGGTGGAGCCCGCGCTCGACGCGGTCGACCACTTCGAATTGCGCCGGGCCTGTGAGGAACTCGCCGATCGCCTGGTCGACGGGTTCTGCGGCCGTGGCAGCGCGGACCTGGTGGCCGAGTTCGCCGAGCCGCTGCCGGTGCTGGCGCTGGGCCGCATCCTCGGCCTGCCCGACAGCGACGCCGCCGACCTCGCCCTGACGATGAAACTGCTCGCCGACGGTGGCGCGGACGCCCAGGCCGGGCACGCCCGCTTCGGCGAGCACATGGCCCGGCTGGTCGCGGCCAAGCGCGCGCGGCCCGCCGGCGATCTGGTGTCGCTGATGCTGGCCGATCCGGAGCCGTTCACCGACGAGGAGTACATCAACGACCTGATGGCGATCACCGCCGCCGGTCACCTCACCACGGCCGACTGGCTGGGCAGCTCCATGCGCCTGATGCTCGTCGACGACCGGTTCGCCGCGGCGCTCGGCGGCGGCAGGCGCAGTGTCGGCCAGGCCATGAACGAGGTGCTCTGGGAAGAGGGCCCCACCTCGATCCTGGCCGGGCGCTGGGCCGCGCGCGACACCCGCCTGGCCGACCAGACCATCCGCGCGGGCGACATGCTGTTGCTCGGGCTGGCCGCGGCCAATCTCGACCCGCACATCCGCCAGTCGTTCACCGACGGTGACACGGTGCCGACCGGCAACAACGCGCACTTCGCGTTCAGCTACGGCGAATACCGCTGCCCCTTCCCGGCGCAGCAGATCGCCGAGATCATCGCCAGGACCGGGATCGAGGTGCTGCTCGACCGGCTCCCCGATGTCGACCTGGCGGTTCCCGCCGAGCAACTCACCCGGCGACCTTCGGCTTTCCTTCGGGGCATGACCGCACTGCCCGTTCGTTTCACACCAGTTAGACCCGTCGGAGGTTCGTCGTGAGTTCCCAGTGCCCCTTTGCCATCGACCCCATGGTCGGTGACCTCAACGGCGAGACCGCCCGACTGCGCGCCGAAGGTCCGCTCGCCCGGATCGACCTGCTCGGTGTGCCCGCCTGGACCGTCACCGACCACGCGGTCGCCCGTCAGCTGACCACCGACAGCCGCCTGGTCAAGGACATCCACGCGTGGAAGCTGTGGACCGACGGCGTGGTGACCAACCAGTGGCCACTGATCGGCATGGTCGATGTCGACCGGTCGATGTTCAATGTCGACGGCGCCGAGCACCGCAGGCTGCGGCTCAAGACCGCGCAGGCGCTGGCGCCGCGTCGGCTCGAGGAACTGCGGCCGGTGATCGAGCGGCTCACCCTCGAACTGCTCGACGACCTCGCGGCCGCGGGCGCCGACGGCGCGCCGGTGGACCTCAAGTCGGTCTTCGCCTACCCGCTGCCGATGCGCGTGGTCGGCGACCTGATGGGCGTCGCGCGCGAGGACCACGCGCAGCTGCTCGACTGGTACAAGAAGTTCTTCTCGGTGATGACCCCGCAGGACGAGCGCCTGCGCGTGATCGGCGAGCTCGACGTGTACTTCACCGATCAGGTGCGCCAGAAGATCGCGAACCCGGGCGACGATCTGACCTCGGCGTTCGTCGTCGCCGACGAGGAGGGCGGCGAGCCGCTCACCGAGGAGGAGGCGATCGGCAACATCAAGGCGCTCGTCGCCGCTGGGCACGAGACCACCGTCAGCCTGATCGTCAACACCGTGCGCGCACTGCTCAACGAGCCCGAGCAGTTGGCGAAAGTCCTGGCGGGCGACGTGGAGTGGAAGCAGGTCATCGAGGAGTCGCTGCGCTGGGACGGGCCGGTCTCGCACCTGCTGATGCGCTTCGCCACCGAGGACATCACCGTCGGCGACACCGTGATCGCCAAGGGCGAGGGCGTGGTGATGTCCTACCGCGCCATCGGCCGCGACACCGCGGTGCACGGCGAGACCGCCGACGAGTTCGACGTGACCCGCCCGACCGCCAACCGCCACCTGGCCTTCGGCTACGGCCCGCACATCTGCCCGGGCGCCGCGCTGTCGCGGCTGGAGGCCGCGATCGCGCTGCCCGCGTTGTTCGCCCGCTTCCCGCAGCTGCGGCTGGCCGTGCCCGACAGCGAGCTCGGCAATCTGCCGGTGCTCACGCAGAACGATCTGGCCGCGTTGCCGATCATCCTGAACTGACCGGCGTCGCGTCGCGCCCGGTGGACTTGCGCCGGGCGCGACGCACTATCTCATGGCGCCGACCTACAGGCCGAGATCGCGGCCGATGAGTTCCTTCATGATCTCGTTGGAGCCCGCCCAGATCTTGGTGACCCTGGCGTCCATCCATGCCCGCGCGACCCGGTACTCGCGCATGTAGCCGTAGCCGCCGTGCAGCTGCACGCAGGCGTCGAGCACCTCGTTCTGCACCTGGGCCGACCACCACTTCGCCTTCGCGGCGTCGACCGCGGACAGCGCGCCCGCGGCGTGCGCGGCGATGCCCTGGTCGACGAACGCCTGCGTCACTTCGACTTTGGTGACCAGTTCGGCGAAGAGGAACTTGTTGTACTGGAAGCTGCCGATCTGCTGCCCGAACGCCTTGCGCTCCTTGGCGTAGGCCAGCGTCTCGTCCAGGATCGCCGCGGCGTGGGCGATATTGGAGATCGCGGCGCCGATGCGTTCCTGCGGCAGCCGTTCCATCATCGAGATGAAGCCGCGGTCGGTCTCCCCGAGCCGGTTGGCGTCGGGCACCCGCACGTTGTCGAAGAACAGCTCGGCGGTGTCGGATTCGGGCTGGCCCACCTTGTCGAGCTTGCGGCCCCGGGTGAAGCCCGCCATACCGTTCTCCACCACGAACAGCGTGATGCCCTTGGCCTTCTTCTCCGGGCTGGTGCGGGCGGCGACGATGACCAGGTCGGCGTTGAAACCGTTGGTGATGAACGTCTTCGAGCCGTTGATGATCCAGTCGTCGCCGTCGCGTACGGCGGTGGTCTTGAGCGCCGCCAGGTCCGAGCCGCCCGAGGGCTCGGTCATGCCGATCGCGGTGATGATCTCGCCGGTGCAGAACTTGGGCAGCCAGCGCCGCTTCTGCTCGTCGGTGGTCAGTTCCACCAGGTAGGGCGCGCACACGTCGTAGTGGATGCCGAACGAGGACGACAGCGCCGCACCGGCTTTGGCCAGTTCCTCGCCGAGCACCGCGGCGAACCGGTAGTCGCCTGCGTCGCTGCCGCCGAACTCCTCCGGCACGCCGAGTCCGAGGTAGCCGAGTTCACCGGCGGCCAGCCAGGTGTCGCGGTCGATCGCGCGTTCCTCGGCGAAGCGTTCGGCGTTGGGCTCGATCGACCGCTTGACGAATTCGGCGACGGAGGCGCGAAACGCCTCGTGGTCCTCGGAGTAGATGGTGCGCTGCATGGTTTTCCTTTCGGTTCCTACTGTTCGGGCCGTTCGCCCAGCAGAACCAGCGACGCCTGGACCACCTTGGCCGCGTCGGGTTCCTCGCCGCTGATCACGTCGGCGTAGATGAAGGTCTCGGTGATCCGCGCCAGCAGCAGGGCCAGTTCCGGCACCGGCAGCGGCGGATCGAGCTCGCCCGCCGAGATCGCCTCGGTGAGCAGGCCGGCGATGACGTCGACGAAGCGGCGCTGCACGGAACCGGCCCGGGTGGTGAGCAGGCGCAGCGCGCGTTCGGGTTCGCGGCGCAGGAACTGGCGGAAGGCGTCGGAGGTGTTGACCGCCTCGGCGAAATCGCCCAGTACACCGGCGATCCGGCGCGCACCCCGCTCGGTGTTGGCGGCCACGGCGCGGCGCAGGGTCGGATCGGCCACCGACCAGATCACCTCGGCCAGCAGCTCGTCGCGGCCGCCGACCCAGCGGAACAGGGTGGCCCGGTTGACGCCGAGCTCGTCGGCGAGCTCCTTCATCTCGAGCCTGCGGCCGGCGAGGAAGCCGGATCGGGCCGCCTTGAACGCGGTGATGGCGTCGGGCCGGGCGGCGAGGTCGTCGAGCCGCCTGCCCAGTGCGGTCTGTTCGGTCACGTCACCTCCTGGTGCAACATCTCCCACAGTGTATGGACGGTGCAACGTCTGTCAATGTGTTGCACGAGGCCGGGCATGAAAAAACTCCCCGGTCGCGATGACCGGGGAGTTCGTTGTAGCCCCGACGGGATTTGAACCCGCGCTACCGCCTTGAGAGGGCGGCGTCCTAGGCCGCTAGACGACGGGGCCAGAACCACGATTCAGCTGCGTGAACCGCGCGGAACATACGATAGCCGACGACCGGGCAATCGACCAAAACGGCTGGTTGACCTCGGGGGACGGACGGGGGAGGGTGGGGCGATGGCCAGCAAGGAAGTGCGGGGCGGGGTCGAGATGTCCAATCTCGACCAACCACTGTTCGACGGTGCCGAGGCGACCAAGCGGGACCTGGTGGACTACCTGGAGTTCGCCGGGGAGCGGTTGGTGCGCGTGCTGCGCGACCGCCCGCTGTCGGTGGTGCGGGTGCGGCCCGGGCAGGAACCGTTCATGCAGAAGAACCTGCCGAAGTACACGCCGGAGTGGGTGCCGCGGGTGACGGTGTGGGCGGAGAGTTCGCATCGGGAAGTCACCTACGCGCTCGGCAACGACGAGCGGACGCTGCTGTGGTTCGGCAATCAGCGGGCGGTGGAGTATCACCCGACCCTGCTGCCGGTCGACCACAGCGCCGGACCCACGCATCTGGTGCTCGATCTCGATCCGTCGCCGGGACAGACCTTTCGTGATGCCGCGGCGGGCGCCCGGCTGATCCGGGCCGCCCTCACCGCGGACGGACTCGACGGCGCGGTGAAAACCAGTGGGGCCAAGGGATTGCACGTGTTCGTTCCGGTCGTGCCGGGCATCTCGATCGAGGACGCGGCCGCCGCGACCCGCGCGATCGCCGCCCGCGCCGAACGGATCGACCCCACCGTCGGCACCACCGCGTTCATCAGGGAAGACCGCCACGGCAAGGTCTTCCTCGATTCGACGCGGGCCGGCGGCGCCACCGTCATCGCGGCCTACAGTCCGCGCGTCCGCCCCGGCGTCCCGGTCTCGTTCCCCTTGCGCTGGAGCGCTATCGACGACGTGGTCCCGGCCGACTTCACCCTGCGCAGCGCGCCGAACCTCCTCGGCGACACCGACCCGTGGACCGCGGAAATGCCCGCACCGCAGGAACTTCCGGCCGACCTGATCGCCGAGGGGCACACCATCCCGATCGCCAGGGTGCAGGCCATGCACGAGGGCAAACGCCGGGCCAGGGCGCGCAGGGAGAACTGAGACAGCGCGGCCGGTGTTCGGGACTACTCGCCGATCGCGGCGACCCCGGCCTGGGCGAACTTCTCGTCCAGGTCGCCGCTGGGGGCGCCGGCCACGCCGATGCCCGCGATCGGGGCGCCGTTGGCCTTGACCGGGGCGCCGCCGCCGAGGAACAGGGTGCCGTCGATGTCGGCCAGGTGCGGGGCGGACTCGAGGCGCTTGCTCAGCTCGGTGGTGGGGGCGTTCCAGGAGACGGCGGTGAAAGCCTTCTGCTGGGCGGCGTCGTAGGACTGCGGGCCCGCGCCGTCGCCGCGCAGGGTGACGATGACATTGCCGTTGCGGTCGACGACCGCCACGCTGACCCGCTGGTTCTCCTTGGCCGCGGCGTCGAGCGCGGTCTGCGCGGCCTTGGTGGCGGCGGCGATCGAGAGGTGGGTGCTCTGGGTCAGGTTGGTGTCGGCGGCATCGGCGACGACGGGGGTGCGGGTCGCCGGGTCGGGGTTCTGGGCCTGCACCGTCACCGCGCCCACCACGCCCGCGGCGACGACGGCCGCCGAGGCGCCGGCGACGATGAGACGGTTGCGGGTGCTGAACTGGGTGCTCATGGCTGCTCCTGATCGGATTCTCGGCCGTCCGGCGGTGGTGCCGTGGCCTGGTGATATCCATCCTGTTCGCTCGGCGGCCCGCGCGGATCGGCGATGTGGCTGCACTTGCGCGGCCGGATCGGGCGACACCCGGGTCAACCGATCGGATGACCCGGGCACGGCGGCAGGCGGGAGAGAATGGGGGAGTTTGCCCAGCTGATGTGGACGGGAGGTACCGATGCGGAGCACACTCGGCGACCGGAACGACGATACGCGACTGCTCACGGTGATCGTGTACAGCGCGTTCTACGTGCTGCTGGCGGCCTCGCTCATGCGCTGGTTGATCCGGCATTCCGACACGCGATCGACCCCGCTGGTCGTCGCCCTCGCCCTGCTGCTCGCGGTCCTCTACGCGATGAGCGAGCTGCGGCATTCGTATCGGGTGATGTGGTTCGCGCTGCTGGTCGCGACCTGGGCGGTGCTGGTGGTGCTGGCGCCGAGCTTCGCCTGGTGCGCGGTTCCGTTGGTGTACACCGGTTTACGGATCCTGTCGGTACGGGTCGCGGTGACGCTCGTCTGCGCCTTGACCGCGCTGGTGGTGTTCAGTCAGGTGCGGATCGCGGGCTGGCTTGACCCGAACCTGGTGCTCGCGCCGCCCGCGGTCGCGGCGGTGACCACCGTGCTGTTCGTCGGTATGCGCCGCCAGACCGAACAGCAGGCGGCGCTCATCGACGACCTCGTCCGCACCCGGCGGGAGCTGGCCGAGACCGAACGCCGCGAGGGCACCCTCGCCGAACGCGAACGGCTCGCCATGGAGATCCACGACACTCTCGCGCAGGGGTTGTCGAGCCAGCGGATGCTGCTGCAGGCGGCGGATCTGGTGTGGGACAGCGATCCCGGGCTGGCGCGCGACCATCTGCGCTCGGCTGCCGAGATCGCCGAACGCGACCTCGCCGAGGCCCGTCGCTTCGTCCACGACCTCGCGCCCGCCGACCTGGCCGCCGGTGGGTCGCTCGCCGCCGCGCTCACCGCGCTCGCCGCGCGGGAGTCCACCGACACGCTCACGGTGCGGTGTCATCTGGAGGGGACGCCGGGCCCGCTGCCCCAGCGGGTGGAGGCGACGCTGCTGCGGGTCGCGCAGGGGGCGCTGGCCAATGTGCGCGAGCACGCGGCGGCCACGACCGCGACCATCACACTGACCAGCCTCGACGACCAGATCGTCCTCGACGTGGCCGACGACGGGCGCGGCTTCGATCCCACCGACCTGGCCGATCCGGACGAGCATCGCGGGCACGGCCTGCCCGCGATCCGGGCGCGGGTGCGTCAGCTGGGCGGGACCTGCGCGATCGAGTCGGCGCCGGGGGACGGCACGGTGCTCTCGGTCGCGATTCCGCTGGCCGTGGGCTGAATTCGCTACGCCGCCGCGGGCATCCAGTGCCGGTGCGACCGGGGCGCCGGTAGGACCAGTCGGGTGGTGCTCGGTCGCATCCGGACCGGGGCCTGGGTCCCGGCCGCGGGCCGCCCGGCGCCGATGACCTCGACCGGTGCGCCGGTATTCGTGACCGGCCCACGTGCGGCGATGGACGGCGCGGTCGGCTCCGGGCCCGCGAAGACGACCATCCGCAGCACCAGGAACCGTCCGATCCCGGCCAGCCCCGACGCCGACAGATAGACGACCTGCACGGTCATTACGCCCGGCGACGGCTGGACGGCGAACAGTGCGAACATCGCCGCGCTCGTCACCGCGTAGGCCGCCGCGGCCGAGCCCGCCGATTGCCAGTGCTCCCGCCACCCCGGCAGCGCTCGCCCGCCGAAGGTGATCAGCGCGTGCAGCACCGTGCCGAGCAGCGTCGAGACGATCGTGACCACCGCGTTCGCGACGGCCCACGGCAGCACGCAGGCCAGCTGCCCGACCGCCGCGCTCGAGACCAGTCCCAGCCCGCCGCCGCACGCCACGAAGCGTGCGAACGCCGCGATCGGGCCGGGTGTGGTGTCCCCACTCCGCGCCGTACGCACGTTGTTCGTCATATCGAACACTGTACGTCTGACGAACAGTGTGCGCAACGAGGAACGCTGTTCCGGCCGGGGCCGCGCGCTAGCATCGGCACTTGTGAATCCCGCCGTGCGCCTGTTGATCTGCGACGATCACGCGGTCGTCCGCGCCGGACTGCACGCACTGCTGTCGAGCGCGCCCGATATCGAGGTGATCGGCGAGGCCGCCGACGGCCCGGCCGCGGTCGCGCTGGCGGCGAGCCTGCACCCCGACGTGGTGCTGATGGACCTGCAACTCGGCAGCGACATGGACGGCGTCGAAGCGACCCGCCGGATCACCGCGCAGCCCGCCCCGACCCCGCACGTCCTGGTTCTCACCACCTACGACACCGACGCCGACATCACCCGCGCGATCGAGGCGGGTGCCACCGGCTACCTGCTCAAGGCCGAACGACCCGAGGAACTGTTCGCCGCCATCCATGCCGCCGCGAGCGGGCAGACCGCGCTGTCCGCGCCGGTCGCGGCGAAGGTGATGGCCAAGATGCGCAATCCCGGCCCGACCCTCACCGCCCGCGAGCGCGACATCCTCGGCCAGCTCGCGCGGGGCCTCGGCAATCGCGAGATCGCCCGCGCGCTGCACATCAGCGAGGCGACGGTGAAGACGCACCTGGGTCGCATCTACGACAAGCTCGGCGTCGACACCAGGGCGGCGGCCGTCGCGGTGGCGACGGAGAAGCGGCTGCTCGCCTGAGCCGGTGACGGCGGCCACCCCCGCTGTAACGCCGGGCCCGCGCCGGGCTCTGAACCGGTGCGGCGATGACTATGCTGTGCCGAGCGAGCGAGAGGAGCCAGGACGCATGGACTGCGACGAATTCGTCGAGCTGGTCACCGGGTTCCTCGACGGCGCTCTCGACAGCGAGACCGAGCTGCGTTTCCTCGCCCATCTCGCCGAGTGCGACGGCTGCGAGGTCTACCTCGACCAGATCCGCCGCACCACCCGTGACCTCGGCGAACTCACGCCCGAGCAGCTCTCCGGCGACGCGCGCAGCACCTTGCTCGCGGCCTTTCGCGACTGGCATCGCCCCGCCTGACCCGCTCAGGCCGGCGTCAGCGTGGCCGCCCCGAACGACACGTGGAAGCGGGCGCACCAGATGCTCACCGACCGGATCGCCGACAGATCGGTGTCGGCGGGCAGGGTGTAGTTCTGACTGCCCTCGTTGCCCTTGAGCGCGCCCAGGTCGAGGTGCGTGCCGTCGTCGAAGTTGTGCCAGTCGTCGCCGATCACCGGCTGATCGGTGAGCCACACGTGCAGCGCGGGGCCGTCGGAGGTGCGCAGATCGGTGATCCGCAGGACCAGTGTGCCGTCGGGGGAGCGCTGTAGCTGTGCCGAACCGGTCGTCTCGTGCTCGTGGGAGAGGAACTCGCCGGAGGCGATCACCGACAGCGGCGCGCCGCCCGTCGCCGTGACCGGGGCCTCGTCGACGGTCGTCGTCGTGAACAACCGCCACGGCTGGAACAGGTACAGGCCGACGACCAGCGCGGCCACGAACCCCGCCGCCAGCACGCTGAGGACGGTACGGCGGATACGGCGGTGCGGCATGGTCTTCTCCTTCTCTCGCATGCGTTCTCCGTTCCCGGACCCGTCCCGCGCGTTACACCGCGCGACGGCGGTACTGTGCTGCCAGCGACGCGAGTGGTGACAGCGAGGAGACCCGGTGGGACACGACGGCGCCCTGCCCGCCGACGACGTGCTCGTCGCCGAGCTACGGTCGGGAGTCGACGCGACGTTCGCCTTGGTCGTGGACGCCTGGTCCGGCTCGATGCTGCGCTTGGCGCGCTCGTTCGTCTCCACCGACGCCTCCGCCGAGGAAGTCGTGCAGGAGGCGTGGCTGGCCGTGGTGCAGGGCGTCGACCGTTTCGAAGGCCGCTCCTCGCTCAAGACGTGGGTGTATCGGATCCTGGTGAACACCGCCAAGAAGCGCGGGATCAAGGAGCATCGCACGGTCCCGTTCGCCACGCTGCTGCCCGAGGACGAGGGCCCGGCCGTCGATCCGGGCCGTTTCCGCCCACCCGGTGACCGCTATCCGGGCCACTGGGCGGTCGGCGCCCAGCCGCGCCCGTGGTCCGAACCCGAGGACGCCGCCGAGCGCGCCGAAGTGGCCCGCCTGCTCGCCGCCGCCGTGGCCACCCTGCCGCCCCGCCACCGCACGGTTCTCACCCTGCGCGATGTCGACGGCTACTCCGCCGACGAGGTCTGCGCGCTGCTCGACATCTCCGCGGGCAATCAGCGGGTGATCCTGCACCGCGCCAGAGCGACAGTGCGCGCCCGGCTCGAGCAGTACTTCCAGCGCTAGCCCCACAACCTCGCGACGAGGTCGGCGGCGCCGGTCCAGCACCAGCTGGTCCTGCTCCGGCTGGATCGCGACCCGGACCTGCCGCACCGGGCGGCCGAGAGCGCGGTGGCCGGGGCGGGCCGTCCTTCGTGACATCGTGCTGTGCTCTCGCGGCGCCTTGGAACGTGATCTCGCGGCCGTAACGTCACCGGCGGTGCGGGCACGGTACCGCGTGGCGGGTTCACCGCCGCGTCATCCACCGAGGAGGCCGAACGACCATGGCGACCTATGACGATCTGTCGGCGCTGTTCATCAACTGCACGCTCAAGCGCTCGCCCGAACCGAGCAATACGCAGGGGCTGATCGACGTCAGCGCGCACATCATGGCGGAGAACGGCGTCGCCGTCTCGCAGCTGCGCGCGGTCGATCACGACATCGCCACCGGTGTCTGGCCCGACATGACCGAGCACGGCTGGGCCACCGACGCGTGGCCCGCGCTGCAGGAGCAGGTCATGGCCGCCGACATCCTGGTGCTCGCGGGGCCCATCTGGCTCGGTGACAACAGTTCGGTCACCAAGCGGGTGATCGAGCGGCTCTACGGCAACTCCTCCCAGCTCAACGCTGCGGGCCAGTACGCCTACTACGGCAAGGTCGGTGGCTGTGTGATCACCGGGAACGAGGACGGCGTCAAGCACTGCGCGATGAACATCCTCTACAGCCTCCAGCACCTGGGCTACACCATTCCGCCGCAGGCCGACGCCGGCTGGATCGGCGAGGCGGGGCCGGGCCCGTCCTACCTGGACCCCGGTTCGGGCGGCCCGGACAACGACTTCACCAACCGCAACACCACCTTCATGACCTGGAATCTCCTGCATCTGGCCCGGATCCTGCGCGATGTCGGCGGCATCCCGGCGCATGGCAACCAGCGCTCGGAATGGGATGCCGGCTGCCGGTTCGGCTTCGAGAACCCCGAATATCGCTGATCCGCGCGGGCACGATGCCCGAATTGCCGGATAGGAAACGTGACCCGGGTCTCTATAACCTGGTGATCCCGATCACATTACGGTGCTATAACGACAGTAATGTGATTACGGATTTGTCACGGCGGACCAGCGCGGAACACTGTTCCTTTGGACAATGGCCGGTACAGACGCGTCCGTGATCCGGACGTGATCTCGGCTCGCATTCCGGCTACATTCGGTCACGGCTTGAACAACAACCCGAGCCGAATCGAATCGCAGAACACCGGAAAGCCTGCCCCGCGATTTCGAGGATCCCCGACATTACTGAGGGGCAGGGACGCGGTGGATTTCATCACCGAGCCGGTGGGCGCAGGCAGGAATCCTTATGTCTTTCAATCGCAAGTTCACCACTCGTGCCCTCGGTTTCGCCGCTGTCGCCGGCGCCATGATCGCCGTTCCGGCTGGTCTGACCACCGCGACCGCCTCGGCGAACAACTGGGACGCCGTGGCGCAGTGCGAGAGCACGGGCAACTGGAACATCAACACCGGTAACGGCTACTACGGCGGCCTGCAGTTCTCGCAGAGCACCTGGGAGGCCTACGGTGGCACCGGCACCGCCGACAACGCCAGCCGCGAGGAGCAGATCCGCGTCGCCGAGAACGTGCTGGCCGCGCAGGGTCCCGGCGCCTGGCCGGTGTGCAGCGCCTACCTGTAAAGCGCGCTGAAGTAAGACTTTCCTTGTCGGGAAACGAATAACCCGCTATTCGATGCACACGTCGAATAGCGGGTTTTTTCGTTGAATTTCAATTCCGGATCAGCAGCGTGATACCGGCCACGATCACGGCCAGGGCAATAGCGGCCAAGCCGTAGACGAGCTTGTAGTCGCGCAGCCCCGGGACGAACCGGTCGAGCGCGAAACCGCCTGCGCCACTGAGTGCGAGGCTGGTCGCCGCGACCGCCAGGATCGTCTCGTATTCGACACCCTTGGGCGCGAAGAACCCGCCCCACTTCACCGCGATCGCATTGAGCATCGTGCCCAGGATCGCCGCGGCGGCCAGTGGGGTGAACAGGCCGAGGATCAGGCCGATGCCGCCGAGCGTCTCGCTCAGTCCGGCCACCACGGCGAAGGATTTCGCCATCGGATAGCCGCTCGCCGCGAAGAACTTCTCGGTTCCGGACAGGCCGCCGCCGTCGAACCAGGCGAACAGCTTCTGGGTGCCGTGCGCGGCCATGGTCGCGCCGACGCCGAGGCGTAGCACCAGCAGGCCGGCGTCGGTGGGGGTGGTCGATGTCGTCGTCATGGCGATGTCCTTTCCGTTTCGCCCGGTCAGCCGATCTGAACCGAGCGTCGTGCCATCCCGAACCAGTAACCGTCGATGACGGTGCGCAGGGAGTCGATGTCCTCGGCGCCGGCGCCGAGGGTGAGGAACAGCGGAGCGAAGTGCTCGGTGCGCGGATGGGCCAGGCGCGGTGCGGGGGCGGTGTGCTCGAAGTCGAGCAGCGCGTCGATATCGCGGTCGTCGAGGGCCCGGCGGCCCCAGTCGTCGAACTCGGCGGTGAACGAGTGGACGTGGTGGTCGTCGGCGGTGAGCGCGCGCAGGTTGTGGGTGAAGAACCCGCTGCCGATGATGAGCACGCCTTCGTCGCGCAGCGGCGCGAGCGCGCGGCCGAGCTTCATCAGGTCCCGCGGATCCAGTGTAGGGATCGACAGTTGCAGCACCGGGATGTCGGCATCGGGGTACATCCGGCTCAGCGGGACGTAGGCGCCGTGGTCGAGGCCGCGGTCGGGAGCGTCGGCGACGGTGCCGCCGAGCAGCTCGCGCACCCGGGCGGCGACATCGGGCGCGCCCGGTGCGGCGTAGCGCTCGGCGTAGTAGCGCGGGGCGAAGCCGCTGAAGTCGTAGACCAGCGGCACGGTGGTGGTCGCTCCCAGGGTGACCGGGGCCGACTCCCAGTGCGCGGACACGATCAGGATCGCCCGCGGCCGGGGTAGCTCGGCCGACCAGGCGGCGAGCTCGGCGGGCCAGGTGGCGTGATCGATCAGCGGCGGGGCGCCGTGGGAGAGGTAGAGCACCGGCATGGTCACGGTGGGCTCCTTCGGATCGGGTGAACTACTGATGTTCAAATTTGAACAATACGCGATGCGCAGCTATTCCGCCGAAGTGATTAGGGTTTGCGGCATGGAAGAACCCAGGTGGCTCGATGCCGAGGAGATGCGGCTGTGGGTCAGGTTCCTGGCCGCGGGCGCGCTCGTCGACCGCGCGGTGGACCAGCACCTCAAGGGGGAGGGGCTCACGCACACCCAGTACGAGGTGCTGGTCCGGCTCGCCGCCGAGACCGGCGGCGCGATGCGGATGACCGACCTCGCCGCCGCGATCTACACCTCCAAGAGCGGGCTCACCTACCAGGTGGGCAAGCTCGAGCGAGCCGGGTTGGTGCGCCGCGTCGACGACGACACCGATGTCCGCGGCGTCAACGCCGTGCTCACCGCGGCGGGCCGGGCCAAGCTCGACGCCGTGGCCCCCGGACACGTCGAGGTCGTGCGCCGGGTGTTCGTCGACGTGCTCGAGCCCGCGCAGCGCGCCGCGATCTCCGCCGGGCTCGGCGCCGTCGCCGACGGCTTGACCCGCTAGACCTGCTGATCCTCGCCGCGGCGCTGCGGGGTGTCGAGCCGGTGCACGGTGAGCGCGGCGGCCAGCATGCGCGAATCCGTGGGGTCGGCCGGATCGAGGCCGGTGAGCTCGGCGATGCGGCGCAACCGGTAGGTGAAGGTGTTGGGGTGCACGTGGATTCTGCGCGAGGCCGTCTTGCGGTCGGCGCCGTGGCGCAGGTGCGCCTCCAGCGCCTCGATCAGGTGCGGGCTGCCGAGCAGCGGAATCACCCGCTGCGCCAGGCGTTCCCGGGCCGGGCCGGGGCGGGTGAGCTGATATTCGAGCAGGAGGTCGTCGAGGCGGTAGCAGCCGCCGGGCCTGCCGCGCAGCCGCGCCAGCTCGGTCAGCTCGGTCGCGTCCTTGGCCGCGGCCGGGATGGCATCGCGGGCGACGCCGGAGAACTCGGCCAGATACACCGTCACGCCGTACTGCTCGGTCAGCCGGGCGGCGAGCTCGTCGAAGCGCTGCGCGTCCAGGACGTCGGTCTCGGAGCTGTTGCTCAGCAGCGCGATGCCGTTGGCGCCGTCGAAGGTGGCCGGGGTGGTGGTGCCGGTGAGCTCGTCGAGCGCGCGCTGGAGCACCCGGATGCGGCGGCGGGTCACCAGGTTGGCCGCGCTGCCGGTGCGGGCGGGTTCGCTCAGGTGGATCGCCAGCACCGTGTACTGCTCGGCTAGCACGGTGTCGGCGCGCGCGGCGAGTTCCTCGGCGGGTAGCCCGCGCACCAGCGCCGAACACAGTTCCCGGCGGGCCTCGCGCTCGGCGTGATAGATCGACTGCTCGACCTCGGTGTAGGTCTCGACGACGGTGACATTGATATGGCGCAGCAGCTCGAGCAGCCCGCTGCCGACCCGGATCAGGTCGTTCATCTCCGTGGGCTCGGCCAGCGCGGATGCCTCGGCGAGGACGGCCTGCGCCGAGCCGTGGATCGCGCCGATCAACATCGGCAGCGGCAGGCGGTCCTCGGCGTGGCGCTCGGCGACCGGCCCGACGAACGCGGCGACCTCGGCCTGGGTGAACTCGCGCTCGGCCGCGATCGCCTCGAGCACCGCGCGCCCGCAGGCGTAGATGGTCGGCAGGACTTCCGCGGTGAAGTGGCCGGGCGGCAGTTCGGCGGGCGCGGTGGCGCCGAGCCCCGCGGCGAGCATGCGCTCGGCGATCTGCGGCCAGCGTGTCAATAGTCGTGCGGTCAAAGCGGGTGGTGCGGAAACGGGGTGTTCGGCGAGCATGACTCGATTGTGTCCGAGAACAGGGCGTCGTGGGCACCTCCCGTCGAGAAGGCACAGATCTTGGTTCTCGCGCCAACAAGAGGCGGGTTTTCTCGGTTCACCGTGCAGTGACAGCGATGTGGCGCCGGTCATAGATTCGCTGAGCGCGTCCGAGCCAACGCTGGCCGACGCGGTTCGAGGAAGTGACCACCATGATTGCAACGACGCAGCCACTGCGCCGCACCCTGTGCGGACTCGGCATCGCCGCGGGTCTCACCGCGGCCTCGGTCCTCGGCGCCGGTACGGCGACCGCCGACCCGGTGCTGGAACCGACCATCGCCTCGCTGGCCGAATACCTCGACGCCGGCATGGCCACGACCCCCGACGGTCGTCGCCCCACCGCCATCGCCGACACCGGCAGCGCCTCCGGCAGCAGCTCGGGTTCCTCGGGCAGCCGGGCCTCCGACGCCGTCGGCGAGGGGCCGGAGATGTCGGCCTATCTGCCCGCCTTCGCCTACGGCCTGCTGCACCCCGACGCCGCGCCGCCCGGCGCCAATCGCTGGGACTGCACGCCGAGCGCGCAGCATCCGCGCCCCGTCGTGCTCCTGCACGGCACCTGGCTCAACGCCTACGACACCTTCTCCTACCTCTCGCCGCGCCTGGCGCAGGCCGGATATTGCGTCTTCGCCCTGAACTACGGCAAGTCGGCGCTGCTCGAGGGCGGCGGGCTCGGCGCCGTGCTGCCGGGCCGTTACGGGGTCGGGCCGATGGCCGACTCCGCCGACCAGGTCGCGGCATTCATCGAACGGGTGCGGGCGGCCACCGGCGCCGACCAGGTCGACATCGTCGGCCATTCGCAGGGCGGCACGATCGCCAACCAGTACCTCAAGTTCGACGGTGGACAGGGCAAGGTCGACAAGCTGGTCACCTTCGGCGCCACCCACCACGGCACCGCGCTGCTCGGCATCGCCACGCTCGGCCGGATGATCAACAACGCCGGCATCGACATCCTCGGCTTCTACCGGCCGATCATCGGCGTGGCCAATGTCGAACAGGCCGTCGGCTCGCCGTTCTACACCACGCTCAACGCCACCGGTGACACCGTCCCCGGCGTCGCCTACACCGTGGTCGGCTCCCGCTACGACGAGGTCATGAACCCCCTCGACCTGACCTTCCTGCGGGCCGGGCCCGACGCGACCGTCGACAACATCGCCCTGCAGGACGGGTGTGAGCAGGACGTCTCCGACCACCTGACCATGATGTACTCGCCCCGCGCGGCCTCGATCGCGCTGCGGGCTCTCGATCCGGAAGGCAGCCCCGCCTTGACTTGTACGTTCAACCCCTGGTTCTTCGGTGGCGGCGGCAGCCTATGAGGCTCGACCTGCCCGCGCTGACGCAGTGGGGCACCGCGCCACTGCTTCCGCCCGACGATCCGTTCTACCTCGCCCCGCCCGGAGCCGAGCTGCTCGCGCCGGGCACGGTGGTGCGCTCGCGTTCGGTGGAGCTGGCCCTGTTCGGGGTGGTGCGGCAGCGGATCGTGGCCTGGCAACTGCTGTATCGGACCTGCGATCTCGACGGCGCGCCGGAAGTGTCGGTGACCACGGTGCTGTTGCCGTGGGGCGCCGACCCCACCCGCCCGCGACCGCTGATCTCGTTCCAGTGCGCGATCGACGCCGTCGCACCGCGGTGCTTTCCCTCCTACGCGCTGCGGCTCGGCGCGCAGACCACCGGCTCGATCGCACCGCTCGAACTGCCGATCGTGGCGATGGCGCTGAAGCAGGGGTGGGCGGTGTCGGTGCCCGATCACGAGGGCCTCGGTGGCCGGTTCGGCGCCGCCCGCGAGCCCGGCTACCGGGCGCTGGACGGGATCAGAGCCGCGCTCGGCTTCGTGCCGCTGGGCCTGAGCCCGTCGACGCCGGTGGCCCTGTGGGGCTATTCCGGCGGCGGCCTGGCGACGGCGTGGGCGGCGGAGCTGGCCGCCGACTACGCGCCGGAGCTGAACATCGTCGGCGCGGCGGCCGGGTCGCCGGTCGGAGATCCGGCGGCGGCGTTCGTCCGCCTCAACGGCGGCTGGTTCGCCGGATTCCCGGCCGCGTTCGTCGCGGGTCTGCGCCGGGCCTACCCCGATCTCGACCCGGTCCTCGACGACCACCTCGACGACCGGTACCGCGGCCTGCTCGGCGAAGCCGAAGAGCGCACCACCTTCGCGCTGCTGTGGCGCTTCGCCCGCCGCGACGTCACCCGGCATCTGCGCGACGGCCTCGCCGGGCTGCTGGCCGAACCGGCCCTGCGCCGCATCCTGGCCGACATCGAGCCCGGCACCAGGGCGCCCGCCGCCCCGCTGCTGGTGGTGCAGGGCGTGCGCGACGAGGTCATCGCCGTGGCCGACGTCGACGCGCACGTCGAGCGCTATCGGCGGGCGGGCGCGACGGTCGAATACCTGCGCGTGCGCCGTGGCTCGCACCTGCCGCTGGAGTTCCTGGTGGTTCCGGTCGTGCTGGCCTGGCTGGCCGACCGGTTCGCCGGGCGTCCGGTGACGTCGGGGACGGCCACCGTCGCCTCCGTCGCCCGCGACGGCGCCGCGCTGCGGGCCCACCTCGGCTTCCTCGGCCTGGTCGCGGGGATGTTCGGCGGCCGACCCATCCGCGGCGACGAATATGTGTGACCAGATGTCGCGCTATGTATTCGTGATCGGTGCCCCTATTTCTCGGGGCATCGAAAATTCGGGCTTATCGGATGAGCGCAACATGAATCTCATGCGATTCTCATAATCCCCTCAGAAACGTGAGGCATTTGAGCAAAACCGCAGGTGGTAATAGGTTTCAATGGGTGGTTGTTACGAGGGTCACGAATTCTCCGAATGTCGTAACTCGCGGCGTTCTGGTGTCGATAGGCCATCTGTAAGCCAGCTTCGGCTGGGCCTATGCGAGAAACAGAGGAATTATTATGATCCCCGTTATCATCGACACCGGTAGTGCCGCCCTGAACGGCCTCTTCGACACCCTCGGCGCCGCCCTGCACGGCCTGGTCGACACCCTGTGGACCGGCTCCTTCGGCGGCTGACCCCAGCCCCAGGTCGATGAAACGACCAGGTCCGCCCTGACAGCGTGACCGACGAGAAGGCCCCGCACCGTTGCCGGTGTGGGGCCTTCCCTCGTTCGTGGGGTCAGTGCGTGTGCGGCGCCCGCCCGGTCGAGACGTGCTTGGGGCCGTGCGCCTCGCCGCAGTGGCTGTCGTCGTCGGCGGCGCCGATCCCGATGACCGCGGGCCGAGCGTGGTCGACCTGCAAGGTGACGTGCTCGATGTGGTGCTCGTGGTCGAGCATGTGCGCGATGTCCTCGCGAACCGCGTGGCAGTCGTGCCCCGGCTGCACGAGCACGTGCGCCGAGAGGGCGGGGGAGCCGGAGGTGATCTCCCAGATGTGCAGGTCGTGCACCTCGGTCACGCCGTCGCGGGCGGCCATGTCGCGACCGACCTGCTCGGGGTCGAGGTAGTCGGGGGCGGCCTCGAGGAAGATCCGGCTCGACGCCCGGATCAGCCCGATGCCCGCCTTGATCATCAGCACGACCACGATCAGGGTGGCGACGACGTCGGCCTGCACCCAGCCCGTGAGGATGATGACCAGGCCGGCCACGGCGGTCGCGATGAAGGCGAACAGGTCGTTGAGGATGTGCTGGTAGGCGCCCTCGACATTGAGGCTGGTCCGGTCGGCGCGGCTGATCATCCAGGTCGCCAGCACATTGACCACGATGCCGACCAGCGCGGTGACCAGCACCAGCGTGCCGTGCACCTCCGGCGGCTCGAACAGCCTGCGAATCGCCTCGTAGCCCAGCCACAGCGCCAGCAGCAGCAGTGTCAGGCCGTTGGCCTGCGCCGAGAGGATCTCCACCCGCTTCCAGCCGAAGGTCATCCGGCCGGTGGCCGGGCGCTTGGCGAGGCGGATCGCCACCAGGGCCAGCACGATCGAGGCGGCGTCGGTGGTCATGTGCGCCGCGTCGGAGAGCAGTGCCAGCGAATCGGCCACGATGCCGACGATCACCTCACCGATCAGGAAGGTGACGATCACCGCCAGCGCCCCGGCCAGCCAGCGCTTGTCGCTGTCGGCCGACACCCCGTGGTCGTGTCCGTGTCCTGCGCCCATCGTGTTCACCTCTCCCTGCGGTTCGATCGGTCGCTATCGTATGCACACATCGCTATGTATGCAATTCGTTCTTGATCGGGGCGGTCCGAGCCGGGCATCATCGCAGGTCATCGGCCTGTGGGCTGCCCGTTGCTCCGGTCCGGATCCAGCCTAGGCCCGTGAGTGCCGCCGTGGGGAACCACCCGCGCGGCGCCGGAATCACTCTCGCGAGGGAGGCGCGGCGCGGCGTCACCGGTCAGACTGGATCGTCGTGGACCTGCTTCGGAAACCGCCGGAACCGATCGATGTGCTGATCGCCGTCATCGTGACGGTCGTGACCGTCGGGCCCGCCGTCGCCGCCGGTGCGGCGTGGTGGATCGTCGGCCTGTCGGCGTTGGCCTCGGTTCCGGTGTTGTGGCGGCGCCGGGCGCCACTGGCCACCTTGGCGGTGGTCGGACCCGCGATCACCGCGCTGTCGTGCGCGCACGCCATGCCCGTGTTGCCGTTCGGCACCGTCGTCTGCGTCTACACGATCGCCGCCTACTGCCCGGCGAGCCGGCGGCGCATCGCGTTCGTGCTGGTCGCGGCGGGAATCCTGGTCTCGCTGCTGGTACCGCATGAATCCGCCGACTCCTACGGTTACGCCGCGATGTCGTTCCTGACCGCCTGGGCGCTCGGCGCCGGGGCGCGGGCTCGCCAGGCCCAGATCGACGTTCTCGCCGAGCGGGCCCGCCGCCTCGACGAGGAACGGGCGAGCGCCGTGGCCAGGGAACGGCTGCGTATCGCCCGGGACATGCACGACGGCCTCGCCCACACCGTCGGCGCCATGATCCTGCGCGCCGAGACCGGCCCCCTGCTCGCGCACCCGACCGCCACCGACGCCGCCTTCGCCGCGATCGCCGACGACGGCCGCGCTGCCCTGCGCGAACTCCGGCACAGCATCGGCGCCCTGCGTGACAGCGACGACCTGCCGCACCCACTCGGCGTGGCCGCCGTCGCCGATCTCGTCGCGCGGGCCGAGCGCGCGGGATTGGCCGCGTACTACACCGAACACGGACCACGCGCGCCGATCGCGCCGCAGACCGAGGCCGCCGCCTACCGGATCGTGCAGGAGGCGCTCACCAACACCGGCAAGCACGCGCGGGCGAGCCGGGTCGACGTCGCGTTGTGCTGGTCGGCGGACCGGCTCGGGGTCAGCGTCGTCGACGACGGCACCGCCGCGCCACGATCGGACGCCACCGGCTTCGGCTTGCTCGGGATGCGCGAGCGCGTGCACGCCTGCGGCGGCGTACTCCGTGCGGGGCCGACCGCGACCGGCTACGCCGTCGACGCCGAACTGCCACTGACACCGGGGAAGTGAGCATGCGGGTCCTCGTCGTCGACGATCAGGAACTGTTCCGCACCGGCTTCCGGCTGATCCTGGCAGCCGAACCCGACATCGAGGTCGTGGGTGAAGCCGCCGACGGCACCGACGCCGTTGCGGCGGCACGACGGCTGCGGCCCGACGTCGTGGTGATGGATCTGCGGATGCCCCGGCTCGACGGTGTCGCCGCCACCGCCCGGATCTGCGCGGCCGGCGACGCGAAAGTCCTGGTATTGACCATGTTCGACATGGACGACTACGTCTACGCGGCCCTGCGAGCGGGTGCGAGCGGGTTCCTCCTCAAGGACGCTCGCCGCACCGAACTCGTCAACGCGGTCCGCGTCGTCGCGGCGGGGGAGGCCTTGCTCGCCCCGTCGGTGACCCGCCGCCTGATCGCCGAGATCGCGCGCACCCGTCGACCGGATGCCACACCCCACCTGGCGGCCCTCACCGCCCGCGAACGCGACATCCTGCGCGAGCTCGCCGCGGGCCGATCCAACGCGGAACTGGCCGCGCGCCTGGTCGTCACCGAGCACACCGTGAAAACCCATGTCAGCTCGGTCCTGGCGAAACTCGGATTGCGCGACCGGGCGCAGGCGGTGGTGTTCGCCTACGAATCCGGGATGGTGGCGCCGGGCGACAACGGGCTGCCGGGACGCTGACCTCCCTCGCGCGAGGGAGGCGAGACCGCTCGCCCGGGTGATGTGCGCGGGGCCGGTTGCCACCCACCATCGAGCGGTGACGTTCTCGACGAAAAGATCTGTCCACGTAGGTATCTGGTGCGCTGCCACGGCGCTGTCGGCAGGGTTGTGGGCGGTGGGAACCGGCCTGCATCCGATCCCGCTGGTCGCGTTTCTCGCGCCACTACCGGTGCTGTGGACGGCGCCGCGTTATCCCGCCTGGGCTGTGGGCGCGGCGGCCGTGCTGTCGTGGCTCGGCGGAACTACCCGCTACTGGCCGTATTTCGTCCGGACGCTGGAACAACCGCTGACCGCCGCCGCCATACTGCTCGGCGGCAGTGCCATCGCCTACGGGGCGTGTGTCCTGCTGTTCCGCACGCTGCTCGCGCGCCGGCGAATCGGACTCGCCGCGCTCGCCTTCCCCGCCGCCTGGACCTGCGCGGAATACCTGCACCGCCTGGTCGGCGGGGTCGGCGCGTGGTGGAGCATCGGCTACTCCCAGGCCGAGGTGGGACCGATCGTGCGGATCGCGGCGGTCACCGGCGTCGCGGGGATCAGCTTCCTGGTGCTGGCCGTGCCCGCCGTCGTCGCGGCCGTGACGGTGCCGGGAGAGCGAACCGCGTGCCCGCACCCGACTGCCGATGCCGTGGCGACGCCGAAAACGGTGACGATCGATGGTGCTGCCGGTACCGCGCATCAGGGGCGAAACATGTGCCGAAGCCGCCCTCTCGGAGGCGACGCCCGGGCTGTGTCATCGGTGCGAAAGACGGTGCGGTGCTGGACCTTCGGTGTCGCGGTGGTGCTGATTCTCGGGGTCGGCGGGGCCGGTGCGTGGTACTCGGCCGCCGAGGGGCCTGTCGTCCGGGTCGCGGTCGTCGCGCTGGCGCAGCCGCCGATGTACGTTCCCGTCGATTCCGCACCCGGCGCGGCGATGATCGCCGAGGCGGTGACGATGGTCGGGCGCGCGGCCGATCAGGGCGCGCAGGTCGTCGTGTTCACCGAGAAGGCCTGGCATGCCACCCGATCCGACATCGCCCTGCTGAGCGGACCACTCGACGAAGTCGCCACGCGGCGCGGAATACACGTGGTGGTCGGGTCGGAACTGGAGCACCCTGACGGCAACGTCAATGCCGCCATCGCCTATCCGGGTGACATCGTTTACGCGAAGCGGTATCTGGTGCCCGGCCTGGAAGCCGGCTTGCGGGCAGGCCGGAGCGTGGTGCCGGTACCCGGTCGGCCATGGGCACTCGCGATCTGCGCCGATCTCGACCACCCCGACCTCGTCCGCGAGAACCGCGCGAACGGAGCGACCCTGCTGCTCGCCCCGGCCCTCGACTTCACCGTCGACCATTGGCTGCACAGCCGCATGGCCGTCGTGCGAGCCGTCGAGTCGGGCATCGCCATCGCCCGACCCGCGCAACTCGGCGAACTGGTCGGGGTCGACGCGCGCGGCCGGATCGCCGTCGCGGTCGAAACCGACATCACTGAAACCCGAATGGCCCTAGCCGATCTCGGCACCAGCCAGGGCCCCACGCCGTACGGCCGGTGGGGCGACTGGTTCGGCGTGCCGACCCTCACGATCATGTCGCTCGGCGTGTTGGTCGCCCTACGCCGGCCGGCTACGGCCGCCAGCCGGTAGCCGCCAGCCAGGACGGCAGGTCCTGCACACCGGGGTGGGCGACGCGCAGCGCGGCCAGGTTGAGCGGTTCGTCGGGCCGCTCGTTGAAATACGCGAACATCTTGCCCACCTGCTCGTCGAAGGCCCGCACCGCCTCGATCGGCACCTGCACGCTGCGCGCGGGCAACCCGGCCACCGCGCCGAAGACCTCGGCGATCTGCGGCGGGGTCAGCCGATCACCGGCGATCGGCAGCGTGCGGCCCAGGTACTCCTCGCGGTGGGTCAGGGCGAGCGCGGCGAAGGCGCCGATATCCCGAACCGAGATCAGCGAGATCGGGATATCCTCGCGCACCGCGAGATTCACCAGCAGCGTGCCGGAATCGTCGAGCACCGGACGATTGAAGGACCGGAAGTTGTCCATGAAGAACACCGGCCGCAGGATCGTCGCCGGGACGCCCTGCGCGTCGATGTACTCCTCGAGGTGTGTCTTCGCGGCGTAGTACTCCACCCCCGAGTCCTCCCCGGCGCCCCGCAGCGAGCTGTACACGAGATGGTCGATCCCGCTGTCGCGCGCCAGATCGATCACCAGCTCACCCCGCCGCCGCTCGGCGGCGATCCCGGCCGCGGTGATGTGGACCCCCTCCATCATCGTGAGCATCAGGAACACGCTGTCGCTGCCGTCCAGCGCGGCCTTCACGCTGCCCGGATCGTCGAGATCGCCCACCACCAGTTCGGCACCCTCGGCGCGCAGCGCCAGCGCACCCGCCGATTCCGGATCGCGCACGAACGCCCTGACCCGCCGTCCTCGTTCGAGCAGCGCCGCCGCGGTCGCCCGCCCCTGCTGCCCGGTGGCACCGATCACCAGTACCGGCCCGTTGTCGTCACTCATCGTCGTACTCCCTTGTCCCGGCTGATCTTTCGCGATCACCTCTCGACTACGACGCTAAGCCGCCGACGCCTCGCGGTCCTGGCACCGATACTGCTACCCAGAACATCACTGTTCGCCGAGACACCGGGAGCGTCATGAGCGAAAATCGCCGCACCGAACTGGCCGCCTTCCTCACCACCCACCGCTCCCGCTTGCGGCCCGCCGACGTCGGTCTGCCCGAGGACCTGATCCCGGGCCGCCGCAGAACCCCGGGCTTGCGCCGCGAAGAGGTCGCCGAACTGGCCGGGGTGAGATGTCGGTTACACACTCCTCGGAGCCCGAGCACGAGAGGAGAAGACAAGGTCACCTCTCCCGTCCGCGAATAGGCCGGTGCCCCATCGGTATCACCGAGTCCATCTGAGCATCCTGTAATGCCGATGTCAGCGCCTTGACGGCACAGCGCAACCTTCACGACACAGGGGCGTCTTCGTGCGCATGCGAAAAGGTGAACGGCGACCTCGAAGCGGGCGTGTGAGCGCAGCGGCATGGCAACCGCTCAGATCGATGTCGAGTCGCGCAGATCCTCGACCCGAACAGGTTCATGGTTCACGAAAACCACTGCCACGCCGTAGGGTTCGCAGATCGGCAACCCACCCTCGGCGAAGCGCAGGAGCCATTCGATTCCATCGTAAAAGTTGAGCTGGGGGCGGTCGACCGGGAAGGTCGTGGGATCGAACCGCTCGAATCGACGCACGCCCGCGGGTGTCGAACCGAAGGACGCGGGGTCGGCGATCAGCTCGGTGTGAAGGAATCGCAGGCCGACTAGCAGGTAGTGGTCCATGTCGCCCAGCACCGTCGCGATGAGCGCCGAATCGGCGGACCGCCCCTCTGGGAGAAGTACATTCACCTCGACCGGATCGTCGAACAGGCTGCTGCTGATCGCGGCCGGTGGAGACCAGATGCTCTCGCCTTCGGGCCCTGGTTGAGCTGTGAACGGTCCGATGCCTGCGATGAACACGACGCCATCATAGGGACCGCGCGAGGTGGACTGGCCTACTGCACCGAATGTCCGCTCATGGCGCTGGGCGCGCGGTCACGAACGTCCGCATCTGCCGATTACCGCGCATCATGGTGTCGTCGGAGCCGATCCATGATCGCTCTGGATCAGTTGAATTGTGGTGTTGAGGTGGATGTGTGGGCGGAACATTTGAGCGTAGGGGCGGTGCGGTTTGCGCGGCCCACGGCACGGCTCGATGATGTGATCGCGTTCTACCGCGAGGATCTGGGATTGGCCGTGCTGGCGCAGTGGTATGACCACGACGGGTACGACGGGGTTGTGTTCGGACTGCCAGGGGCGGGGGTGCAACTGGAGATTACCCAACATGGGGCACCGCCAGTGATTCCACCGCCTCGTCCGGAGAACCAACTGGTGCTGTATTTGCCAGGGGAGCAAGCACTTCGGGCCGTGGTAGATCGGCTAGCCGGACGCGGTCACCAACCGGTCGCACCCGCAAATCCATATTGGGCACGAGGCGGCGCGGTGCTGTTCGCCGATCCGGACGGTTGGCTCGTGGTCCTGATGCCGCAGGTGTTCGGCAAGCAGACCAGGACCGGGTAGAGCAGCATCAGAAAGGTCGGAATTGGACCGAGGACTCTGAGAAGAACATCCGCATCTGGCGCCTGCCGTGCGACCGGCCAGCCTCTCTCCGTGGGGCTCAGCGTACGCGCCGCCCTGATCGGCCGACCGGCTCGGTGGTCGCTGAGGGAGGAATTCCAAAGTGTTCTTTGCGCTGCTCAGTCGACGTGACGTATGTAGGGTGCACATCTGGCTGGGGTGAGATGTCGGTTACACAGCCTTAAGGCGCAGCCGAGTCCGGCAACACCAGGCCGGGATTCAGCGAACCAATTGCAGTAGCTGCGAGTGCCGGAGTGCGGAGAGTCAGAAGAACCCGCACGGCTTACACCAGGTGAATAGCGGCTGCACCGGAAGCCCCATGTGGCTACAGCGAAGCGACTTCGTCGTAGAAGGTGGAGGGTACTGCCTGGCGGGAGACCTCAGCGCGGACAGTAGCAAGGAACTGCTCAAATCCTTGACGAGCAGCGACACGGGCCAAGCCCAGTCGCTTGTGCTGTGTTGACGGTTCTTCGAATCCTCAAACAACTGACTAAGGGTTCTGTCGAGGCGGGTGGCGGCCAGCGCAGCCTCCGGAGTGCCATAGATCCAGACACCGCTGAGCGCGTTGTGCCACACGTGGTTGTCGGTCGCGAGGATGCCATCGTCTGCTGTGTTGGCTAGGGCGATCTGTTGGATGGTGTCGTAACTGGTACGGAAAGCGGCAGCGAGCTGCTGGTAACTGTCGGCGCGCTTATCCCGCCGCCAGCGGGTTGCTTCGGTGCGATGGTCCCAGAGGCGGCCGATCACGATGCCGAGGACGGCAGCGCACGCTGCCAGTAGCGCGGCAGTCATCAGGAGCCCCATCGCTGTTCAGTGATCTCAGCCGACTCGCGCCCGGTTGTCGGGAGGGTCTGTGCAGAGTGAAACACTCTTACAGGGGCCGGGGGAAGGTTGAGCTCCCTACGCGCCGCGTTGACGAACTGTTCGAAAACAGCCCCTGCTGGCTGGCGCGCCTGGTCCCACTCGGCGCGGTCTTGAATCTGCCGGTCGGTTGCGGCGGAGAACAAGGCCCCGAGGGCTTCGTCGAGATCAGTGACCGCGACGACGACGTCAGTCGACCCGTGGAGCCACACGGCGGCTACCGCGCTGTCCCAGGCCGCGAACCCGCCCGAACGGGTGTGCTCGATCAGGGCTTGAAACGCTGCTGCGTCGGTATCGGTCAGGGCGACTACACGAATCGCTTCGTAGGTGGTTTGGAACTGTTCGATGACGCGCTGATAGCTAGCGGTCTTCTGATCGCGGCGCCAGCGAGTCGATTCGGATCGTATATCCCACAATCGCCCGACCATGACGCCGACCAAGCGAGCCAACGCAGCGAAGAATGCTGCCGTCATTGCTCCCCCCAACCGACCCCGCTGCGCGAGGGATCAGGGCTAGTCTACGGCCATCGTGCAGCAATGCCAGGCAGCTGTCGCCAGGAAGCGTTCTGCACCAACGATTCTCACTCCTCGATGAGCGCAGCCTCGATCCAAGCATGGCGATCGTTCAGGAGCCACAACCAGGGCAGGCATACCCGTCCCGCCGAGCTGCCCCCGAGAAAGCGGGCGCAGCTAGCGTATTTCCACAGCACAGGCGATAGGTGGTGTAGAGGTCGTACCACTCTCCTGGGTAAGATATCGGCCACACATTCATTGACGGCTGTCACCTATGTGGCGTCTCAGTGCGGGCGTTCACCTGTGGAACAGCAGGAGTCGTATGGAGCGCCGTAGGCGGCAAAGTACCCGAAGGATGCGGGTATGAACGGCCGTGACAGCGCAGACCGAGTAATCTTGGTCGGCGTTTCATCCTTCACCTGCGCCGTGGTCGATCACTCTGTCCCCGTGCGAGCGGGGATGAATCCGCGACTGCGGTCGGCGTGCGGAGGCTGAGGTGCACCCAGGTATGGGTGAGCACCAAGGGCGCGGTCACAGGCAGCAGATCGACGCGACTTCGGGAGGCCTTGCAGCGTAGGATCTCTCAAGGTGACGGTGACGGCACGCGGGCAAGCCACGCAGGCGTGGGGAGTCTTGGCCTGGCCGTATCGTCCGGAATCAGCTACGCGGCAGGTGCTGTACACGTCTCCATGACTGGGGACTGCGAATGGGGGAGGGAAGCGCCGGGTGGGGAACTCGTTTGAGCGAGGAAATATCTTCGCCGGATACGAAATCGAGTACCTGCTCGGCTCGGGTGGAATGGGTGAGGTATACCTGGCACAGGATCGCGACCTTCCCCGCAAGATTGCGCTCAAGGTCTTGCCCGCGCTCGCGAGTATCGATCCAGCTTCCAGGAAAAGGTTCGAACGCGAGGCGCATGCTGTTGCGGCGCTTACACATCCCAACATTGTTGCCATTCACGCAGGCGGGGAAGAGCGGGGTCGGCCGTGGATCGCGATGGCGTACATCGATGGAAGCGATCTTGATGCCGAACTTCAACGAGGTCCGATCGCACCGGAGCGCGCGGTCTCGATAGTTTCTGACATCGCCGAAGCGCTCGATCACGCACATGACCGCGGGTTTCTTCACCGGGATGTGAAACCGGCGAATGTGCTGTTGACGAGCGGCCGCCGGGAGCGGGCAATCCTCGGGGATTTCGGTATCGCGAAGAGTTTCGATGAGACGAGCCGGCTGACTGGCACATCCAACATGATCGCGTCCATCCGATATGCGGCACCGGAGAGGTTTGATCCACAGGCGACAGTTGACAATCGTTCCGACGTATATTCCCTCGGATGCGTGCTGTTCCAATTGCTCACCGGCTCCTTGCCATACGACGGAGATATATGGCAGATCATTGCAGCCCGTGCGACTGGTTCTGTGCCGAGAGTTAGTGCCCAAAATGCGTCTATAGCGACCGGATTCGATGACGTTATTGATCAAGCTCTTGCGAAGGATGCGGGCGGGCGCTTCGAATCTTGCTCGCAGCTGGCCACCGCTGCCCTTCGGGCGCTCGAAGCGCAGCCGAAGCCGCCGCACCGACTTGAAGAGATCCAGCAAGCATGGCAGGAAATCAAGTCCGCCACCCGCCCATATGGAAGCACGCTCCTGGCTTTGCTATCTGGAGCTTCGTTGGTCAGGCTTGAAGGGTGGACCATCGTACTAACCCATCCGAGCCCACCCCTGATGCAGAGGTTAGAAACACCCCGGAACCGTGCAGGACTACTGGCTGCGATCCGGTTGGTACTGGGCAGCACTGACTACGAATTTCGGTGGGAAGCGCAAGCGGCCAATTCCCGTCGGTAGCTGGTTCGCGCTGAGGAAGGCGCCATTGTGCATACTGGGTGCTCTGTTGATTGATCGGTAGGCAGAACGATTGCGCGACGACGTCAAGTCTGCCCGCACTGACCACCGATCTGGCGATTGAAAGAGGCAATCACGCACCAGTTCCGGCCGCAAGTAGTGCAGAGCAGGGAAACCTGGCCGGGGTGAGTCTCACCTGGTACACGTGGCTGGAGCAGGGCCGCAAGATCACCGCGAGCCCGCAGGTGGTCGACGCGCTGGCCCGAGCGCTGCGCCTGGAACCCGTGCAGCACAGACAGTTGCGCAGACTCGCGGGTCTCGCCGACCCGGTGGTGACCTACCGCGCCACCGATCAGCTCTCGCGTCTGCAGCGTCTGGTCGACGAGATGTGGCCGACTCCGGCCGTGGTGCACGACGCCTGCCTGGACTTCGTCGTGTGGAACAGCGCGTTCCGCCGGATCCGCACCGATCCGTCCGCCCTGGCACCCGAGCGCCGGAATCTGCTGTGGTGGATGTACACCGACGAGCGCAACCGAGCCATGATGCGCGGCTGGGAAGCCGCCGCGCGGGCGATCCTGAGCCAGTTCCGGGTGCTGGTCGGCAACAGCCCCGGCGACCAACGCCTGACCCGCGTGGTCACCGAATTGAGCGCCGCCAGTGCCGAATTCCGCACCTGGTGGTCGGAGTATCCGGTACAGGACTTCCAGCCCGCCGTCCTCGACATCGACCATCCCGAGATGGGGCCGATCGCCCTCGAGCTGTTCCAGCTGCGGCTGGTCGAGAACCCGGAACTGCTCCTCGTCGCGCAGTTGCCCGCCACCGCCGAGGATCGTGAACTGATCCGCACCTACCTGAACGGTTGACGCGAATCCGCCGGCGCTGTCCGTGCCCTGGTCCTGTGGGTGGGTGGGCTCAGGATCACGTGAACGTCATTGCCGTGAAGGAGTTCTCGTGCGTCGAGGTTGTCCGAGCGGGGTGCAAGATGGGTGGATCGACGTCCACGCAACGGAAGGCCACATGACACAGTCACCGATGCTGTCCGCGATCCAGATCGTCGCGGAGCGTGTGCTGCTGCGCAAGGCGCGTGACACCGATCGGGAAGGGCTCATAGAGCTGCAGACCGACCCGGATGTCTGGACCTTCCTCGGGGAGCCGCGGCGGCGGGAGGATGTCGAACGACGCATCGACGCGATCGGCGGAGCGGCCAACGCGACCGCGACTCCGGGCCACTTCGTCATCGCCGACAAGGTCACCGATGAGCTGATCGGCACCTTCGAACTCAAACGGCGCGCCGCCGACGAGCCCGGCCACGTCACCGACGACGGTGGGGAACTGGAACTGGGCTACCTGCTGCGGCGTCGCGCCTGGGGCGCGGGCCTGGCGTCCGAAGCGGCCCGCGCCGTGTTGCGCGCTGCCGCGGATGAACTCCCGGACCAGCCCGTCCTCATCGCGACCCGGTCGGCCAACGTTCGCTCGCGCGGACTCGCCGCTCGCCTGGGATTTCAGGTGGTCGGCACTTTCGAATGGTTCGGTGCCGAGCAGACCCTGTGCACGGCCGCCTTGCACTCGTTCCGGGCCTGAACTGCCGGCGCGGCCTGCCGACCGGCGTCGGGTGTTTGTACTCCGCGATCAGTCGTCCTGCTCGGGCCAGGCGTCCTCGACGATCACCCGTCCCGCTTCGTAGCGCTCGGCGACCGCCGAGCACGGGTAGGTCGGCCAGTACGACACCGCGCCGGTCGCCTTGTCGATGACGTACACCGAACCGCCGATCGGCAGTGGCCGATCCACGGGCGCGTGTAGCGGCCGGACCTCGTAGACGACGAAGCCGCCGGCGAATTCGACGATGTGCCGGTCGGTGGCCGGGATCGGGGGTGGTAGATGGTCGGCCGCGATGCGGGTGGCCTCGGCCCGGTCGACCGGCGTCTGCGCGTCGGTCGGATATGCATGGATGTCCACGTTTTCTCGCTCCCTCGCCGCGATTGTCGTCGCCGATCCCCGCTCGCGCCAGGGAATGGGTGGAAAAGGGCGAGCCCGGCGGCCCTGCTCCCCCCTCCTGGAGCAGGCCCTGGCCGGGCTCGCGAAACGAGTGTCGCGTGCGGGGCCAGCAGGATTCTGAAGAGTGGCTTAACGCCGGCGTTGTCATCGGGGCGATGCGCGGCGATACCCCCATATGAAGGACAACTCCTGCGGTGCGCACTGCGCGCGCCTGTGTACCCCCGACGGGCTGGCCGAGGTGCTGGCCACCGACCGTGGCCTGCTGCACTGGCGGGCGATGCGCAGTCTGGGAGATCCCGGCCTGGCCGAGCACGCGGTGCAGGAGACCCTGCTGCGTGGCTGGCGGTCGTGTCGTGACTTCGACGCGCGCAAGGGCAGCGTGCGGACCTGGCTGCTGGCGATCGAGCGCAACGTCGTCGTCGACATCGTGCGGGCGCGCGCCGCCCGGCCCGGTGACGTCGGCTGGGACGACATCACCGAGGTCGCCTGCATCGGCAGGCCGGATTTCGCCGACGGGCTGGTCGACGGGTTGCTGGTCGATCAGCTGCTGGCCCGACTGCCCGAGCCGCAGCGGGCCGCGGTCGTCGAGGTGATCCTGCACGATCGCGGCTACCGGGAGGTGGCCGCGGATTTCGGGGTGCCGGTGGGGACGGTGAAGACCCGCGTGCACTACGCGCTGCGCTCGCTGCGGCAATTGCCCGAGGTTGCCTGATCGGGTCGACATCGCCCGCGATCTGGGCATTTGACCAGCGTTAACCTGCGCTTTCCTCTCGTCACATTTCGGTAACGGTGCTTGCTCTGTGGTTGCTCACGTTGCAAGAGTGAACCACTGGGTTTGGTGTTACCAATGGGAAGGGAGGGGTGCTCCGTTCCGGGGCACCGACCGAACATGCAACCAAACATCATCAAGGCCGGTCTCTGCTCCACCGTCTCCGCCGCGGTCGTCCTGTCGCTGACGGGACTGGTGCCCGCGACGGCGCACGCCGCGCCGGAACCCGCCGTCGGTGACCAGCTCGCCGGCAAGACGATCTTCCTCGACCCCGGCCATCAGGGGTCCGCGCACGCGGAGGATCTGAGCCGCCAGGTCGACAATGGGCGCGGCGGCACCAAGGACTGCCAGACCACCGGCATGACCTCGCTCAACGGCATCCCCGAGCACACCATCAACTGGGAGGTCACCCAGCTGGTGAAGGCGTCGCTGCAGGCGCTCGGCGCCGAGGTGGTGCTCAGTCGCGCCGACGACACCGGCTGGGGCGGCTGCGTCGACGATCGCGCCCGCGCCGCCAATGAGTCCGGTGCCGCGATCGCGGTGAGCATCCACGCCGACAGCGCCCCCGCCGACCAGCGCGGCTTCCATCTGATCGTGCCGCAGCTGCCGATCCCCGATGCGGTCGCCGACCGCGCGCAGTCCGGTGCGGGCCGCGCCGCGTCGACCGCGGTGCGCGATGCCTATCTCGCCGCCGGCTTCCCGTCCGCCACCTACGCGGGCGTCAGCAACGGGTTGCAGACCAGGGCCGATGTGGCCGGCCCGGCGCTGACCCAGGTGCCGCTGGTCTTCGTCGAGATGGGCAACGGCGCCAATCCCGAGGACGCCGCACTGCTCGAATCGCGCGAGGGACAGCTCGAGCACGCCGTCGCGATCGCGACCGGGGTGGTGGGCTTCCTGCTCAACAAGCCCGTCTCGGCCGCCGTGCCCGCGTCCGCGCCGGATTCGACACCCGCGAACGGCCGCGTCCCCGCCGCGACCCCCGCTCCGGCGCCGGAACCAGCCGCCGCGCCGACCACCCCGGCCCCGGCAGCGAACTCGAATCCCGCCGATCCGGCCCCGGCCCCGGCAGAGAATCCGGCTCCGGCCGACCCCACACCGGCCCCCGCCCCGGCAGGCGCGCCTGCCGGGACGACCCCGACCAGCACGCCCCCGAGCCCGCCCGCGGACGCGCAAGCGCCCGCCGCGGCCCCGGAGGCAGCGCCCGGCGGCGATCAACCGCCGACCACCGAGCCGACTCCGGCACCGGCGCCCGCCCAGCCCGCGGCCGTTCCGGCCCGCGCACCGCTCGGTGACCCGGTCTCCGCCGAGCCCCGGCTGCCCGCTGGATCCAGCGGACACCTGACGTTCCCCGGCGGCGCCCCCGACCAGGCTCCCGCCCAGCAGCCCCGGGTGGCCCCGAAGCCGCCGACCGGCTCGGGCGGGCACCTGGCGATCCCCGGCACCGCCGAGGTGCGCACCGCGGCGCCCGGCGCACCGGCGGCGCCCGCGCCCACCCCGCGGGAACGCGGCACCACGCCCAAGAATCAGCAGCAGTCCGCCCCGGACGAGACGGCCCCCGACCTGAGTTCGCTCGGCGGTCCGATCCTCACCGTGATGAACATGCTGATGCCGCTGGCCAGGGCACTGGGCATGGACAACACCGCGATCACCAACCAGTTGATCAACCTCGCCTACACGCTGGTCGGCCTGGTCTTCGGCCCGACGAAGTAACCGCACGCGCGCGGCCGCCGACCCGCCCAGGGGTCGGCGGCCGCGGCCGTTGCGGCACAATCGGCACGGTGATTCCTGTGGTGATCGTTGCGGGGTTTCTCGGGTCGGGTAAGACGACCCTGCTCAACTCGCTGTTGCGCAACAACCGGGGCACCCGGATCGGGGTGGTGGTCAACGACTTCGGCGCGGTGAACATCGACGCGATGCTGGTGGCGGGCCAGGTCGACGCGATGGTGTCGCTGGGCAACGGCTGCGTGTGCTGCGCGGTGGACGTCTCCGAACTCGACGACCTGTTCGCGACGCTGGCGCAGCCGCGCAGCGCCGTCGACGTCATCGTGGTGGAGGCCAGTGGGCTGGCCGAGCCACGCAATCTGATCCGCATGGTGGTGGCCAACCCGAACCCGCGGATCGGATACGGCGGGCTGGTCGAGGTGGTCGACGCCGAGCTGTTCGGCGCGACGAGCGCCCAGCACCCGGAACTGGTCTCGCACCTGCGCCTGGCCGATCTCGTGCTGGTGAACAAGGCCGACCGGGTCTCGGCCGAGGCACTGGCCGAGCTGCGCGCGCAGGTGTCGGAGTGGGTCGGCCAGGTGCCGGTCTACGCGACGACCTACGGCCGCGTCGATCCCGGTCTGCTGTTCGACGACCGGGTGCTCGCGGAACCGAAGGTGGCCCAGCAGCTCAGTTTCGACTCGTTGCTCGACGACCACGACCATGATCACGACGACCCGGCCCACCGGCACCTGCACGACGAATACGTGTCGGTGTCGTTCACCAGCAAGCGGGAGCTGGACCCGCGCGCCCTGATCGCCTTCCTGGAAGATCCGCCGCCGGGCCTGTTCCGGGCCAAGGGCTGTGTGGCCTTCGCGGTGGCGGGAGAGCGGCGCAAGTTCGAGATGCACCTGGTCGGCAGGCATGTGGTGTTCACCCCCGGCTCGTGGGGGCGCGGCGAGGAACGCGTGTCGAACCTGGTGCTCATCGGCACCGGACTCGACGAGGACGCGGCACTGGAACGCTTGCGCGGCACCGTCTTCGAGGGCGAGGAGCTGATGGACGACCAGGCGATGCTCGGCGTCTGGCGCTACACCCCGCGGTGACGCTCAGCCGCAGGCATTGACCCATTCGGACAGGCCGTCGGCGAACAGCTGCCGCTTCCAGATCGGCACCTCGTGCTTGATCCGGTCGACGAGTTCGGCGCAGACGGTGAACGCCTCGGCCCGATGCGGCGCCGCGACCGCCACCACGATCGCCAGGTCACCGATGGTGAGCGAGCCGATGCGATGGCTCGCCGCCACCGGAAGTCCGTGCGCGGCGGCGACTTCGGCGCAGATCTCGGTCAGGAACCGCTCGGCCTGGGGGTGCGCGGAGTATTCGAGCGCCGTCACCGCCTGGCCGCCGTCGTGATTGCGCACCTTGCCGGTGAACACCACGACGGCACCGAACTCCGGTCCGTCGACAGCCTTTTCGACGGCGATCGGATCCAGCGCCTGGTCGCTGATCGCGGTCAGGCGCACCGCGCCGTGGTCATTCATGGTCGCCGCCTCCGGCTACTTGCGCGAGCAGATGATTCAACAGGGGTTCCAGGACCGCGATCCCGTCCTTCACCCCGCCGGGCGAACCCGGCAGGTTGACCACGACGGTGCGGCCTGCCAGCCCGGCCACGCCCCGGCTGAGCGCCGCGAGCGGGAACTTCGCCGTGCCGCGCTGCCGGATGGCATCGGCGACGCCGGGCAGTTCGCGATCGAGGACGGCCCGGGTGGCCTCGGGGGTGGCATCGGTGGGGGAGGCGCCGGTGCCACCGGTGGTGACGATCAGCGACGGCGCGTCCGTGAGGGCATCGGCCAACCCGGCCGCGATCTCGGCGTCGGCGTACACGAGCGGGCCGCGCACCGAGAATCCCTGGGCGCCGAGCCATTCGGCGAGCACCGGGCCGGTGGTGTCGACGCGGGTTCCCGCCGCGGCCCCGGTGGACGCGACCACGACCACCGCCGTGCGCGAATCACGCACGGCGGTCGCGTGTTCGGTAGTGGTGTCGACCGGAGCGGTTGTCGCCGAACCGGATTCGGCGGGTGCGGTGTCCGAGCCGTTGCCGGTCGGGCTCGTCGGCGCGCTGCTGGATCGCGCCTCCGGACGCACCCAATGCCCGTGCTTGCCACCTTCTTTGGTGACCAGCCGCACCCCGTTCATCACTGCCGCGGGGTCCACCGCCTTCACCATGTCGTGCAGCGTGAGACCCGCGACGGCCACGGCCGTGAGCGCCTCCATCTCGACCCCGGTCGGCCCGGTGGTCTTGGCGGTGGCCTCGACGGTGATGGTCGTCTCGGTGAACCCGAACTCCACCTTCACCGACGACAGTGCCAGCTGATGACACAGCGGAATCAGCTCGGAAGTCTTCTTGGCACCGGCGATTCCGGCCAGCCGCGCGGTCGACAGCACATCGGCCTTGGGCATCCCCTCGGCCCGCACCAGCGCGACCACCTCGGCGGTGGTCTGCAATTCGCCTGCGGCGACAGCGATCCGGGTGGTGTCGGCCTTACCGCTGACATCGACCATGCGCGCGCGACCCTCGCGGTCGACGTGGGACAACTCGCTCATAGCGACAAGATTCGCACAGGGACACCCGCGGGCAGCGAGGTGACCTCGGCGGGCACATCGACGAGCACATCGGCCCAGGCCATGCCCGCGATGAGATGGGAACCGGGGCCCGAGACCACCTCGACGCCGTCGTCGGTCACCAGGCCGCGCAGATACTGGCGTCTGCCCGCGGGGGAGCGCACGGGTGTCAGCAGGGTGACCTCGGCGGTGGCCGGCGCGGGCAGGCCGCCCAGCGCGCGCACCACGTCGCGGGCGAACACCGAGTAGGACACGGTGGTGCTCACCGGATTGCCCGGAAAACTCAGCACCGGCACACCGTCGACGACCGTGTACCCCTGCGGTCCGCCGGGCTGCACCGCGACCGAACCGAAGGTGCCGCCCAGGGGCTGCAGCACGTCCTTGACCACCTCGAAATCGCCCTTCGACACCCCGCCGGAGGTGAAGACCAGATCGGCGGCGGCCACGGCTGCGCGCAGCACGGCGGTGAACTCCGCCGGATCGTCGGTGCTGTGCGCGACCTCGACGACCTCGACACCGTCGGCGCGCAGGGCCGCGGCCAGCGCGATCCCGTTGGAGTTGTAGATCTGGCCCGGTGCCAGCTCGGTCCCGGCGGGCTGGAGTTCGTCACCGGTGGTGATGCAGACCGCGCGCAGACGGCTCAGCACCGGCACGGTCGGCAGGCCGACGGCGGCCAGCGCCGCGATGTGCCGGGGCGCGAGCACGGTGCCCGCCCGGGCGACCAGCTCGCCGGCGCGCACATCGGTGCCGGCCTCGCGCACGAACTCACCGCGGGCCCGGCCGCGCTCGACCACGATCCGGCCCTCGCCCGCCTGCACGTCCTCGACCGGGACGACGCAGTCGGCGCCGGGCGGGATCGGCGCACCGGTCATCACCTTCAGCGCCGAGCCCGCCGGCAGCGGCTCGGTGCCCGGCTTGCCCGCCGCCACGACCCCGACGACCGGCAGGGTGACCGGCGTGACCGCCACGTCGGCGGCGCGCACCGCGTATCCGTCCATGGCCGAGTTGCGGAAGACCGGCAGATCGATCGGGGACAGCACGTCGGCGGTCAGCACGCGGCCCAGCGCGTCGGGCACCGCCACCTGCTCGGCCGGGCGGTCGGCGAGCGGGGCCAGCAGCGCGGCGACGGTGTCGCGGTACTCGTCGACGCTGCGCGCCGACGCGGTGGCGGGCCGGGGAGTCATGCTGCCAGCCTAATCGCCGTCCGACCGGCGGGTCAGGCCCGGATCGCTCACCGTCGAGGGGCACGGACGGTGAGCTGTCGACTTCGTGACGGATCGGCGCTCCGGACGGTCCGCGTCGGGGGCGACGGGTCATACTGTAAAGATGACGCTGGTCGAAATGGGGATACCCGCTGTGCGATCGGAGCGGCCCTCCCTCGACGGCCGGCCCGAGACGCCGCTCCTCGTCGACCGCTTCGGTCGGGTCGCGCGCGATCTGCGCGTCTCCATCACCGAGAAGTGCTCGCTGCGCTGCACCTACTGCATGCCCGAAGAGGGCCTGCCGCCGATTCCGCGCGAGGAACTGCTCAGCGCCGACGAGATCGTCCGGCTGGTGACGCTGGCCGTGCGGGAACTGGGCGTGCGCGAGGTCCGCTTCACCGGCGGCGAACCGCTGATGCGCCGCGAGCTCGAGCAGATCATCGCGGGCTGTCACGCGGCCGTGCCCGACACCCCGCTGGCCATGACGACCAACGGCGTCGGCCTCGAACACCGCGCCAAGGCCCTGGCCGAGGCCGGACTGAGCCGGGTCAATGTCTCCCTCGACACCGTCGACCGGGCCGACTTCACCCGGCTGACCCGCCGCGACCGGCTCGAGTCGGTACTCGACGGCATCCGCGCCGCCCGCGATGTCGGGCTCGCCCCGGTCAAGGTGAACGCGGTGCTGATGCGGCAGAACCTGGCCGGTGCGCCCGACCTGCTCGCGTGGTGCCTGGCCGAACAGTGCGAGCTGCGCTTCATCGAGGAGATGCCGCTCGACGCCGACCACGAGTGGGCGCGCACCGACATGGTGACCGCCGCCGACCTGCTCGACGTGCTCGGCGAACGGTTCACCCTCACCGAGGCGGGCCGCGCCGACCCCTCGGCGCCGGCCGAGAAGTGGCTGGTCGACGGCGGCCCGGCCACGGTCGGCATCATCGCGACCGTCACCCGTAAGTTCTGCGACAGCTGCGACCGGACCCGGCTCACCGCCGACGGCATGCTGCGCTCGTGCCTGTTCAGCGACCAGGAGTTCGATGTGCGGACCGCGCTGCGCGCCGGTGCCGACGACGACGAGGTCGCCGAGCTGTGGCGCGGCGCCATGTGGCAGAAGTGGGCCGGTCACGGTATCGACGCCGCCGGTTTCGTCCCTCCGGAACGCACGATGGGAGCCATCGGTGGTTGAGGTCCGCTACTTCGCCGCGATCGCCGACGCGGTCGGCAAGAGCACCGAATCACTCGACCTGCCCGCGGGCGCGACCGTCGCCGACCTGCGCGCCTCGCTCGCCGCCGCCTACGGCTCCGAGGTCGACTCGCTCGTCGGGGTCTGCGCCTTCCTGATCGGCGACGAACTCACCCGCGACCCGTCGGCCATGCTCCGCGACCGGGTCGACGTCCTGCCCCCGTTCGCGGGCGGTTAGCAGGATGGTCCAGAGCGCGGCTCCCGACGTCGACGCCTATCTCGCCGAACTCCCGGACCATCGGCGCGCGGCGCTGACCCGGCTGCGTGAGCTGTGCCTGGCCGAACTCCCCGGCCGCACCGAGGTCATGGCCTACGGCATGCCCGCCTACGAGCGAGATGGTGTCGGCGAGATCGCCTTCGCGAGCCAGAAAGCAGTACATCTCCTTCTACCTGCTGCGGGCCGACGTCCGCGCCGCCTTCGCCGAGCGCCTGGCGAGCCAGGACATGGGCAAGGGCTGCCTGCGCTTCCGCAAGGAACCGGACTACGACCTGGTCCGCGCTCTGTTGCGCGCGACAGCGTCCGGTGTCGGCGCGCCGGGGGAGAACTGAGTCGACCCGGCGGCCGGAATCCCGGGCAGCCGGCTACCGCCACCAGGTGTCGAGCGGGGTGACCGGGACGGTGCGCTTGTGCCGGGTGTTGGTGAAGATCGACTCCACGCGGGCGGCGACCTCCGGCGTGACGTCCTTGCCCTCGAGGTAGTCGTCGAGCTCGGCGTAGCGCAGGCCGAGGGCTTCCTCATCGGGCAGGGCGGGGCGGTCGTCCTCGAGGTCGGCGGTGGGGACCTTGGACCAGATGCTCGACGGCGCGCCCAGTTCCTGCAACAGCGCGGCGCCCTGACGCTTGGTGAGACCGGTGAGCGGGGTCAGGTCGACGCCGCCGTCACCGAACTTGGTGAAGAACCCGGTGACCGCCTCGGCGGCGTGATCGGTGCCGACGACCAGCAGGTTCTCCTGCCCGGCCAGCGCGTACTGGGCGACCATCCGCTCGCGGGCCTTGATGTTGCCCCGCACGAAATCGCGCAGCCGCTCGTGGTCGAGCGCCCCGGCGACCTCGGCGGCCACCGCGTCGGCGCCGGGCCGGATGTTCACCACGACCGCCCGGTCGGGGTCGATGAAGTTCAGCGCGATCTGCGCGTCGTGCTCGTCGGCCTGCATGCCGTAGGGCAGCCGCACGGCGAGGAAGGTCGCCTCGACGCCCTCGGCGCGCAGTTCCTCGACGGCGAGCTGGCACAGCCTGCCCGCCAGGGCGCTGTCCTGGCCGCCGCTGATGCCCAGGGCGAAGCCGCGGGCGGGGGTGGAGTTCAGGTAGTCCTTGAGGAAGTCGACGCGACGGCGGACCTCCTGCTTCGGCTCGATCTCCGGCAGCACGCCCAACTCGGCGATGATCTGTTCACGCAGTGTCCCCATGCCGCCTCACTCTACTTGTGCGGCAGGGGAAACGACGCGGCGAACGAGCCATTCCCAGTTGTCGCCGATCTGAGCGCGGGTGTAGCCCAGGATGTCGATCTGGTGAATGACCAGCGCCGCGGACAATGTCGACAGCAGCGAGTCGGCCACCAGCGGCAGTTCCCCGCTCACCCCGGCCTCCCGCAGCAACAGCACGACATGCGCCTTGTGCAGGCCGTACGGGCCGCCGCCGAACCGCCCCTTCTCCTCCGCGGCGCGGTGCAGATCGCTCTCGACGGCGACGTCGAGCAGGCGCGTACGGCCGAACGCGATCAACCGCTCGACCGGGTTCGCTGTGGGGCCCAGCGGGGGCGGCCCGAACATGAACGCCGCCTGGAATTTCTGTTCGGAGTGGTCGAGCAGGGCCAGCATCAGCCCGGTGCGGTTACCGAACCGCCGGAAGACGGTGCCCTTGCCGACCCCGGCGCGCTTGGCGACCGCGTCCATCGTCAGTCCCGCCACCCCGTGCTCACGCACCAGCTGCTGGGCCGCGTCGAGCAGCAGCGCGCGGTTGCGGGCGGCGTCGGCGCGCTCGATCGGCTCGGCCTCGCCGGGCCGTGGCGGCCCGATCGGCAGCAGCGGCGGCTCGTCCGGCCTGGGTGTGCTGGAGCTCACGCCGCTCACACGTCCTCCGCGGGAAGTAATCGGACTGCGGTCCGGTTAATGTCGGATGAAACTTCGATCATCCCACTGAGTACACCAGGAGTCGTCATGGCCGGGACCCGCATCCTCACTCTCGTCGGAAGCCTGCGCGCGGGCTCGATCAATCGCAGGCTCGCCGAGGCGGCCGTGCAGACCGCCCCGGAAGGTGTGGACATCGCGATCTACGAGGGTCTGGGGGAGATCCCGTTCTACAACGAGGACCTGGACGTCGCGGGTTCGGTGCCCGCGCAGGCCGCGGCGCTGCGTGCCGCCGTCGCCGCGGCCGACGCCGTCCTGCTGGTCACCCCCGAGTACAACGGCACCCTGCCCGCCGTGCTGAAGAACGCCATCGACTGGGCCTCGCGTCCCTACGCGGCCGGTGCGATCAAGGACAAGCCGGTCGCCGTGGTGAGTGCCTCGATCAGCCCGCGTGCGGCCGAGTGGGCCCACGGTGACGCGGTCAAGGCGATCGGTGTCGCGGGCGGCGTCGTCGTCGAGGCGGCCCACGCGCGCTTCGGCACCATCGGCGAGCGTTTCGGCCAGACCCACCCGGCTCAGGACGCCGAGGCGCTGACCCAGCTCGGCGCGACCGTGCACGAGCTGGTTGCCGCCGCGGACGGCAAGCTCGTCTCGGCGTAAGCTGCCTGTCGGCTCGACACGGGGCGTCGCATCCCACGCGGATGTGACGCCCCTTCGCATGTCCGCGAAGTTTGCTGAAGACTCGCCGGGATGCAAAATCGTGATCTGGGCCACTGTTTTCCCAGCGTGTCGATCGCGCGTCCTGGGACTTACGGCGTGGGAATTACATCTGTGCGACTCGCAACACCTTGTGTTGTTCCAATCTGTCGGCCACTAGGTGTAGTGTCTCCAGTACTGGAACACGGTGTGAAGCCACCACTGATCGGGCCCAAGGGAAGGGGTTACGAGCAGGGCTTTCTTCGCCAGATCCAGGAGTTTGCGCAGCATCACCGTTCGTGCACTGCATACGGATCACAGGCTGTGGATCAGGCATAGGAGAGGGAGAACCTAGATGACCATCACCGTGTACACCAAGCCCGCTTGCGTCCAGTGCAATGCCACCTACAAGGCGCTCGACAAGGCCGGGGTGGACTACGAGATCATCGACATCTCCGAGAACACCGAGGCCCGTGACTACGTCATGGCGCTCGGTTACCTGCAGGCACCGGTCGTCGTCGCCGGTGAGGATCACTGGTCGGGCTTCCGCCCCGATCGCATCAAGTCGCTCGCCGTCGCGGCCGCTTAGGACCTTCGCCGGAAGGAGGCGTCATGCCCGAACGGACGACTCCGGGCGGGCTGGTCTACTTCTCCAGCGCTTCGGAGAACACTCGTCGTTTCGTCGAGAAGCTGGGTTTGCCGGCTACTCGGCTTCCATTGCACACCGCTGATTCGCTGCGCGTCGACGAACCCTACGTGCTGATCACCCCCACCTACGGGGGTGGTCGGCACGTGATGGGTGGACAACGGTCCGACAAGGACCTCGTACCGCGGCAGGTCGCCAAGTTCCTCAACGACCCGCACAACCGCGCCCTGCTGCGCGGGGTGATCGCGGCCGGCAACACGAACTTCGGCGATACCTATTGCGCTGCGGGCGACATCATCTCGCGAAAATGCGGGGTGCCGTACCTGTATCGCTTCGAACTCATGGGAACCGCTGAGGACGTCGCGCGCGTCCGAGAGGGATTGGGATTGTTTTGGCAACAGCAACCACAGCACCGACCGGCAAGACTGCCCGCCTAGAGCAGGCCGCGGTGCGCGGCGAGGCGGGCGAGGTCCTCGACTACCACGCCCTCAACGCGATGCTGAACCTGTACGGCCCCGACGGACAGATCCAGTTCGACAAGGATCGCGAGGCCGCGCACCAGTACTTCTTGCAGCACGTCAACCAGAACACCGTCTTCTTCCACAACCTGGACGAGAAGCTGGACTACCTGGTCGACGAGAACTACTACGAGGCCGAAGTCCTCGACCAGTACAGCCGCGAGTACATCAAGAGCCTGTTCCAGCGGGCCTACGCCAAGAAGTTCCGGTTCCCGACCTTCCTCGGCGCATTCAAGTACTACACCTCGTACACGCTCAAGACCTTCGACGGCAAGCGCTACCTGGAGCGGTTCGAGGACCGGGTCGTGATGGTCGCGCTGACGCTGGCCGCCGGCGACCAGGTCCTCGCGGACAAGCTGGTCGACGAGATCATCGACGGCCGGTTCCAGCCCGCCACCCCGACCTTCCTCAACTCCGGCAAGAAGCAGCGCGGCGAGCCCGTGTCCTGCTTCCTGCTGCGCATCGAGGACAACATGGAGTCGATCGGCCGCTCCATCAACTCCGCCCTGCAGCTGTCCAAGCGCGGCGGCGGTGTGGCGCTGCTGCTGAGCAACATCCGTGAGCACGGCGCGCCGATCAAGAAGATCGAGAACCAGAGCTCGGGTGTCATCCCGATCATGAAGCTGCTCGAGGACTCGTTCTCCTACGCCAACCAGCTGGGCGCGCGTCAGGGCGCCGGCGCGGTCTACCTGCACGCGCACCACCCCGACATCTACCGCTTCCTCGACACCAAGCGGGAGAACGCGGACGAGAAGATCCGCATCAAGACGCTGTCGCTGGGCGTGGTGATCCCCGACATCACCTTCGAGCTGGCGAAGAAGAACGAGGACATGTACCTGTTCTCGCCGTACGACGTCGAGCGCATCTACGGCAAGCCGTTCGCCGATGTCGACGTCACCGAGAAGTACTACGAGATGGTCGACGACAAGCGCATCCGCAAGTCGAAGATCAAGGCGCGCGAGTTCTTCCAGACCATCGCCGAGCTGCAGTTCGAGTCGGGCTACCCGTACATCATGTTCGAGGACACGGTGAACCGGGCCAACCCGATCAAGGGCAAGATCACCCACTCGAACCTGTGCTCGGAGATCCTGCAGGTCTCGACCCCCTCGGAGTTCAACGACGACCTGTCCTACTCGAAGGTCGGCAAGGACATCTCCTGCAACCTCGGCTCGCTCAACATCGCCAAGGCGATGGACTCGCCGGACTTCGGCCAGACCATCGAGACCTCGATCCGCGCGCTGACCGCCGTCTCGGACCAGACCCACATCTACTCGGTGCCCTCGATCGAGCAGGGCAACAACGAGTCCCACGCCATCGGCCTCGGCCAGATGAACCTGCACGGCTACCTGGCGCGGGAGCGGGTCCACTACGGCTCCGAAGAGGGCGTCGACTTCACCAACATGTACTTCTACACCGTGGTCTACCACGCGATCCGGGCCTCGAACCTGATCGCGAAGGAGCGCGGTAGCGCGTTCGGCGGCTTCGCGGAGTCGAAGTACGCCAGCGGCGAGTACTTCGACAAGTACACCGAGCAGGCGTGGGAGCCCAAGACCGACAAGGTCCGTCAGCTCTTCGCCGACGCCGGCGTGCACATCCCCACCCAGGACGACTGGCGTGAGCTGAAGGCCTCGGTGCAGGAGTTCGGCATCTACAACCAGAACCTGCAGGCCGTCCCGCCCACCGGGTCGATCTCCTACATCAACCACTCCACCAGCTCGATCCACCCGGTGGCGTCGAAGATCGAGATCCGCAAGGAAGGCAAGATCGGCCGCGTCTACTACCCGGCCCCGTACCTCGACAACGACAACCTCGAGTACTACGACGACGCCTACGAAATCGGCTACGAGAAGATCATCGACACTTACGCCGCGGCCACCCAGCACGTGGACCAGGGCCTGTCGCTGACGCTGTTCTTCAAGGACACCGCCACCACCCGCGACCTGAACAAGGCCCAGATCTACGCCTGGCGCAAGGGCATCAAGACGCTCTACTACATCCGCCTGCGTCAGATGGCCCTGGAGGGAACCGAAGTCGAGGGTTGCGTGTCCTGCATGCTGTGAGCTGAGCGCGGGAAAAGGGGCGGTCTCCGTGGGAGACCGCCCCTTTCGCGTCAGCCGATACTGCCGAACAGATCGAAGCAGCACCAGCCGCCGCGCAACCACTGCCCGATCAACCGCCACAGCGACGGGTAGCGGCCGTCGGCGTAGCGCAGACGCAGGCCGAACGAGCATTTGCCGAAGGTCGTGCGGGTGAACCGCTGGACGACCGTGCGGTGCAGGAAGGACGCGCCGAGCCAGGCCGCGATGCCGTACAGGACGGCGGTCGAACCGGTCGCGAGGTACCAGACGGTGACACCGATGGCGGCGTGCAGCGCCGTGTCGATGAGGAAGGCGGGGATCACCCCGGTCTCGTCGCCGGTGGAAGTGGTTCCGCTGAGCGGGAATTCGTCTGCCGGGCGCTGCGGCTCCGCGGCGTCGGGGCGGACGTAGGTCAGTCGCCCGTCGGCGTCGCGCTCGTAGCCGCCGGTCCGCTCGGCGCGCCGGGGCGGTGTCGTCGTGCTCATGGGGCCCAGCGTGGCCGACCTCGCTTAACAACCACCCGGTGCCGACCTTGCCGTGCGCGGGAAGCCCAGGTCGCCGCGCCGCGGCGATGCGCGTCGGACCGGAATCCGCCGGTTACGGTGGAAGGCAACCCTGTTGTGTCGCAGCGCAGTGCGTCGATCCGAGGAGGCCGGATGTCCGTCGCGGAGCATGGGAAGACGGTGGGGGACGGGCTCGACCTTCCGCTGGCGCCGCGCGAGCGGATCGAACGGCCGGAACAGGCTGGGCGAGGCCGGGATTCGCGCAAGATCGTGCCGCGTTCGGCCCTCGGCGCGTGGGATCCCGGGCAGCGTGGGCACGACGCGCTGGCGACCGTGCTGGCGCAGAACGCGCTGCGGGCGCCGGATCTCGTGCCGATCCGGATGGCGCGCATGGCGGCCTCGCCGTGGACGTTCTATCGCGGCGGTGCCGCGATCATGGCCGCGGACCTGGCCTCCCGGCCGAATACCGGAATCGGCGTGCAGCTGTGCGGGGACGCGCACGTGCTGAACTTCGGGATGTGGGCCAGCCCCGAGCGCAATCTCGTCTTCGACCTGCGTGATTTCGACGAGACGCTGCCCGGCCCGTTCGAGTGGGATCTGCAACGCCTGGTGGCCTCGCTGGTGGTGCTCGGCCGGGACAACGGGGTGCCCGCGGCGCGGTCGGACGCGGCGGTGGCGGCGACCTCGGCCGCGTACCGCCGCGCCATGGCCGAGTACGCGCGCACCCCCGAGCTCGACATCTGGTATGAGCGGGTCGACGTGGAGGACTTCCTCGGCTACTTCGGCCCCCGCGCACAGGAGCTGGCGCGCAAGGAGATCCGGCGTGGGTCGGTGAAACGCACCAGCCGTGGCGCGTTCGGCAAGTTCACCGAGATCCGGGACGGGCGACGGCGGATCACCGAGCTCCCACCGTTCCGGGTGGCGGTCGGCGGCGACCAGCGCAGGCTCGTCGGGGCGGTCGTGCACGACTACGCCGAATCGGTGCCCGATCACATCTGGTCGCTGCTGACCCGGTTCCGGGTCGTCGATGTCGCCCGGCAGGTGGTCGGCGTCGGCAGCGTCGGGATGCGGGTCTACCTGGCCCTGCTCGAGGAGCGCCGGACCGGCGACCCGTTCTTCATCCAGGTCAAACAGGCGGGCCGCTCGGTCTACGAGGACTTCCTGGCGCCGAGCCGCTACGACAACCACGGTTCGCGGGTCGCCCACGGCCAGCGGATGCTGCAATCGACCACCGACAAGTTCCTCGGCTGGACCAGCGTGGACGGCATGGACTTCTACGTCCGTCAGTTCCGGGACATGAAGATCACCGCCGACGGCGCCCTCGTCGCACCCCAACTCGAACAGTTCGCCACCGCCTGCGCCCGGGTACTGGCCCGCGCCCACGCCCGCTCCGGCGACGCCGCCCGCATCGCCGACTACCTGGGCCGCAGCGAGCGCACCGACACCGCCCTGGTCGACTTCGCCCGCGCCTATGCCGACCAGAACGAGCGCGACCACGCGCAACTGGTGGCCGCGATCGCCGACGGCACGGTCGACGCCCACGAGGTCGGCTGGGCCTGATCCCGTGAGGCACGTCGGGACGCGTGACCGGTGACGGCGTCTCGGGACGGTCGGCATCGTCGCTGCGCTGCCGGGGAAGTGGCGGCGCAGCGACGACACGACTACCCCGCCGAACCGGTGAGGATGCGTGGCAGGTCCGATGCCGAGCCGGTGCCGCTGCCGTCGGGCAACTCGGCACCCTGCGATCCGGGGCGGTGGATGCGGACGGTGACCGGTGCGGCGCCGTCGGCTTCCACGGTGACCACCCGCGCTCCGGTCGGCGAGGTCACCCGGCCGCCGCTGACCTGTACCTCGTAGGTGTCGGGCAGGGCCAGGTCGGAGACATAGATCTCGGTCGGGGCCGACGCGGCTGCCGGCCGGTAGCGGTAGGCGAAATCGCCGGTCGCCGAATCGAACACCATCGCCTCCGGGATGCCCGCGGTGGCGCGAGGGTAGGTGCGGACCAGTTCGCGGCCGAGGTCACCGTGGAAGGGGTCGGCGCCGGTGCCGCGGAAATGCCAGTAGTGCCAGCCGATGAAGCGCTCGTCGGCGCGGGTGGTGTTGTTGCGCAACACGGTCGGGTCGCCGTCGCCGAATTCGGTGACGAGGGTGGGGATGTCGGTGCGGTCGGTGAAGGAGTCGATGTTGGACCAGGTCTTGTCCTGCTGCACCGGGCACACCGCCCGCAGTTCCTCGGACAGTCCGAGGTAGATGGCGAGCTGGCTGGGGATGCAGTAGTCGTGCGGGGAGAACACGATGTTCGGGCTGGTGATCGGCGGATTCTTGCCCAGATGGCTGGGCATCGTCTCGTTCCAGGTCACGTTCGGCTCCCAGAACACCGGCACCGCGCCGTTGCGCGCCCGCACCGCGTCGGTCAGCCGTTGCAGCGCGCGCTGGTACTCGGCGTCGAAGTCCGGGCAGCCGTCCGGGAAGCAGGTGAGAAACGGTGTGCCGGGCCAGGGTTCGTTGAGCAGTTCGATCCCGAGCACGCTCGCGCGCCCGTTCATCCGCTCGGCGAGGGCGCCGAGGGCGGTCCCGAGATGATCGAGGACGCCGTAGGTGTTGTTCCAGACCTCGTCCCACCCGGCGTTCATGCTCGGCATCAGGTAGTACAGCGGGAAGCCGGGATTCGGCTCGCCGTCGCCCGGCCTGGCCCGGATCGCCCACTCGGGAAAGCCGTTGCCGCCCCAGATCTGCGACAACCCGTCCTGATGATTGTCGAGCAGGGTGTAGATCCCGTGTGCGGCGAGGGTATCCACCACCGCCTCGACGCGATCGAGATAGGCCGTGTCGACCACGCCCTCGGTCGGCATCAGTCCGTCGAAGGACACCCCGAGCCGCACGGTGTTGAACCCGTGCCGGGCGAGCAGCGCCGCCGCGTCGTCGCTCAGGGCGAACCCGTCACCGGGTTGCAGATACGGCGCGTCCTTGTCGACGGTGTTCACTCCGTGCAGCAGCACGGTCCGCCCGAATCCGTCCACCAGTGCCGCCCCCTGCGCCCGCAGCGGTGTCACTCCCGGCTCCGCACTCGCGGGCGCGATCGCGCCGCTCACGATCATGCCGATCGCCAGCGCGAACGCCGCCACCCACCTCGGCGATCGCCCCGGCCCTCGCCGCCGTCGAATGCCCGCTCTCGCCATCAGTGTTCCTCGATCCACTGGTAGACATGCGTCCAACTGAACGCACGTCCAAGTACTGGCGTGAGACCATAGCGTCGGACTACCGATGTGGTCAAGGCCACACGAGTGGAATCGCCACGGCCGGAGGAGATGTCGGGGCCCGGTGGGGACCGACCTCGGGGCGGCGTCCGTCGATGCGACGACCATCGTCAGCAACATCGCCGACCAGCGCATCACCGGGCGCCACGGCGACGGGGAGCAGCTGTGGGATGTCGAGACCGACCGAGGTGGTGCGGGCGGCTCGCCGGAGCGGCGAGCTCGATCCGCCCCCGCGTCGCTCCTGTGGGTCGGCGAAGCGATCGCGGGGGCCCGGGTGGTTCAGCGGAGGGCGGGCAGGACTTCGCGTTCGAAGAGTTCGATGCCGGAGGTGTCGTAGGCGGCCTCGGGGAAGTTGCAGATGGCGTAGTCGAGGCCGAGATCCTGGACGGCGGTGAGGCGTTCGATGATCTGCTCGGGGGTGCCGACGGCGGCGCTGGTGTCGAACTGCTCGTGCACGCGGGCCTTGGCCTCGTCGGCGCCCAGGAACGGGGTGTAGCGGTCGATGACGGCGGAAAGGCGTTCCTGGACTTCGGATTCGGTGCTGCCGATGATGGCGTTGAAGTTGGCGCTGCGGGTGATCGCGTCGAAATCGGTGCCGACCTCGGCGCAGTGCTGGCGCAGGATCTCCGACTTGCGGGTGAATTCCGCCGGTTCGCCACTGAAGTTGGTGTAGTCGGCGTACGTCGCGGCGATCCGCAGCGTCTTCTTCTCGCCGCCACCGGCGATCCAGATCGGAATGCCGTTCTCCTGCAACGGCTTCGGGTGCACGATCGCGTCGTCGACCTGGTAGTACTTCCCGTCGAGGGTGGCCCGGCCGGTCCGCCAGGCCTGCCGGAAGATCTGCACACCCTCGTCCAGGCGGCCGAGTCGCTCACCGGCCGGCGGGAAGCCGTAACCGTAAGCGCGCCACTCGTGTTCGTACCACCCGCCGCCGATGCCCATCTCCACCCGGCCGCCCGAGATCAGGTCGACGGTGGCGGCCACCTTGGCCAGGTAGGCGGGGTTGCGGTAGCTCATGGCGGTACACATCTGCCCGAGCCGCACGCGGGAGGTGCTGGCCGCGAACGCCGACATCAGGGTCCACGCCTCGTGGGTGGCCTCGTTGGTCGGCACCGGCACGGTGTGGAAGTGGTCGTAGACCCAGAGGGATTCCCAGTCGGTGCCCGTATCGAACCGCTGGGCGAGCTCGCGCATCACCGCCCACTGGTCCGCCGGTTCGATACCGACCAGGTCGAGCCGCCAGCCCTGGGGGACGAAGATGCCGAAGCGCACGTGATTCTCCTCAGTGTGATGATCGAGCCGGAGGTCGCGGCGCCTCGCACCGCGGCTGCCCTGCCCACTTTTCCCACTGCCGCGCACCGAGGCAACTATTGAACGCTCGGCGCGCTGAATCCCGGACCGGCGGTTATTCGCTTGGCGAGGCCGTCGCGGGCGGGCATGCTGAGAGCCGTATGAACGATATGCGACAACCACGCCTCGGCGTGGACTTCGGCCGGGTCATCCAGGGGGCGGCGCTCGCGCCGGGTGCCGCGGACACGGTCTTCCTGTCCGGCGGCTTCGCCGAGGCGATGAGTACCCCGCCCACTCCGCACGCCTTCGACGCGCTGGCCCGCCTGGTGACCCGCTTCGGCGGCAACGCCTGGGTGATCTCCAAATGCGGCCCGCGGATCGAGGAACGCACCAGGCAGTGGCTCGATCACCACGATTTCGCCGCGCGCACCGGCATCCCGCGCGAGCACCTGCGGTTCTGTCGCACCCGCGCCGACAAGGCGCCGCACTGCGCGGAATTGGGCATCACCCACATGATCGACGACCGCCTCGACGTGCACGCGGCGCTGCGCGGGCTGGTGCCGCGGCTGTACCTGTTCGGCGCGCAGACCGCGCCCGCGCCGGACTGGCTGTGTCACACGCCGGACTGGCCCGCGGTCGAGCGGGTGATCCGCGCGGATCTCTACGCGGCGGGTCAGGCGTTCGGGTCGCCGTAGGAGGCGGCGATGTCCTGGGAGCTGGGCCAGCGGCTGTAGGTCGGTGACTGCGGCCAGCCCTCGGGGCTGTCCTGCCATTCCTCCTGCCTGCCGTAGGGGAGCGCGTCGATCAGGCCGAAGGTGTAGGCGAGCTGTTCGGTGCCGCGGCCGTCGGTGTGCCAGCTGCGGTAGACGGTGTCGCCGTCGCGCAGGAAGGTGTTGACCGCGAAGCCCGCGCCCGGGCCCGCGCCCATGTCGGCGCCGAACGGGCTGTCGTGGGTGGAGTACCACGTCATCGTGTTGCCGACGCGGCGCTTGTAGGCGAGAGCCTCCTCGATCGGGCCCTGGGTCACGATGACGAAGCGCGCGTCGTAGGCGGCGAGGAAGTCCAGCCGGGCGTACTGCGCGGTGAGGCCGGTGCAGCCGGGGCACTGCCAGGTGTTCCCGTCGGTCCACATGTGGTGATAGGTGATCAGCTGGGACTTCCCGTCGAAGACCTCGGCGAGCGGAACAGCGCTCCCGTCTTCGGCTTCGAGCGTGTACGGGGGCAGTTCGACGGCGGGCAGGCGCCGTCGCTGCGCGGCGACGGCGTCGAGTTCGCGCGTCGCGGCCTTCTCTCTGATCCGGAGCTTGTCGAGTTCGGCCTGCCAGGTGTCGCGATCGACGATGGTCGGCAATGCGGTCATGAGGGCCACTCCTTGAATGTGTACGGCGTGCACATTTGATATGTTCACACCGTACACTTCGGTCGGAGGGAGCTCGAGGGTTGGCGTATCACCACGGCGATCTCGCCGCCGCGCTCGTCGAGGCCGGGCTGGAGCTCACCCGGGCCGGTGGTCCCGACGCGCTGACGATCCGCGAGGTCACCCGCCGGGTCGGCGTCACGCCGAACGCCGCCTACCGGCACTTTCCGGACCGGCAGGCGCTGCTGCGCGCGGTGTCGGCGGCGATCGAGGCCGCGATGGCGACCGGGATGGCCACCGACCGGCGCCTGGCCACCCCGCGCGACAGCCTGCGCGCCGTCGGCCTCGGCTATATCGCCTTCGCGCTGGCCGAGCCGGGCTGGTTCGCCGTCGCGTTCTTCGGCACGGGCGACACCTCGCCGGAGTCGGTGCTCGACTCGCCCGCCTACCTGGCCCTCGCCGACGCGCTCGACATGATGGTCCACGTCGGTGATCTGGCGCCCGCCGCTCGTCCGGCGGCGACCTGGAGCTGCTGGTCCACCGTGCACGGCTTCGCCGAGCTGGCGTTGCGGGGGCCGCTGCGCCATCTCGATCGCGCCGAGGTGTGGCGCCTTGCCGAGCAGGCGGTCGACACGGTGGTCGCCGGATTGCCGCCCGCGATGTGATCGAGGTCACTGTGACCAGTGGTACGTCGGTGTAAAGATGAAACGTCTGGGCTCCGCATGTACCCTGCAGGTGGAAGGGTGTGCCCGGGTGGGTACTCCGAGCGATCTGCACTGGCGATGGCCTGCAGCGACGACGAGGAGGTGGTGTTGCGATGCGCAGCGAACCCCCCAGTCGAAGGCCGCGCGGCGTCGCCCCTTCGCTCTCTCGCTGATTCCCGGTCGATTTCCTTCGGCTGTGCGTGACGGCTGTGGCGGTGGACGCCCGCGGTGGACAACACCGTCTCCCGATTCACTCACGTAGCATCCCCGCGGCCAGGCCGCAGGCATGCGCGCTGTCGCGCCAGAGGACTCTCCCATGTCGCAGATCGACCTCGTCGAAGCCCGTCACGTAGCCGCCGATTCCGCTGTGCCGGAAGCGGATTCGCCGCAGCAGCACCACCGCTCCGGCGCCGATGATCATTCGGTGACCGAGGCGCTGGAGATTCTGTCGGAATCGGTGCGCCACCTCGTCGAGACCCACCGGGTCGACGGCGCCATGGAGTGGCTCGACAACCGCCCGCCGCATGTCATCGCCGACGCGCTGGCCCGGATGGACGCCGTGCAGGCGGGCGTCGTGTTCCGGCTGCTCGACAAGGATCGCGCGATCACCGTGTTCGAGGAACTCGAGCCGGTCGACCAGCAGCAGATCCTGCAGGGCCTGCGCGAGAAGAGCTTTCGCGATCTGGTCGAGGCGATGGACCCCGACGACCGCGCCCGCATGCTGCACGAGGCGCCCGCCAAGGTCGCCAAGAAGGTGCTGGCCGGGCTGAGCCCGCGCGAGCGCCGGATGACCGCTGCGCTGCTGGGCTACCCGGAGGGTTCGGTCGGCCTGTACATGACGCCGGAAGTCGTCGCGCTGCCGGATAATCTGACCGTCGCGCAGGCGCTGGCCTGGGTGCGTGCCAAGGGCGGCAACGCCGAGACGGTGTACACCCTGCCGGTCGTCGACTGTGGTCGTCGGCTCACCGGCATCGTCGAACTGCGCGAGCTGGTCCTGCACGCGCCGGAGGCGATGGTGTCGGAGCTGGTCGTCACCGAACCGGCGTTCGCGCGGGCCACCGACTCCGCCGAGAAGGCCGCGCGCCTGATGAGTTCCACCAACGACATCAACCTGGTCGTCGTCGACAGCGAGGACCGGGTCGTCGGGCTGCTCACCATCGACGACGCGATGGAGGTGCTCGAGGCCGCCGACAGCGAGGACGTGGCCAAGCAGGCCGGTTCGGCGCCGTGGGAGGGCCATTACATGGCCGCCAAGGTGTTCCAGCTGGCGCGCTACCGGGCGCTGTGGCTGATGCTGCTGTTGTTCGCCGCCACACTGACCGTCAGCGTCACCGACGTCTTCTCCACCACGCTCGAGCAGGCGGCCAGCCTGGCGCTGTTCATCCCGCTGCTGATCGGCGCGGGCGGCAATGCGGGCGCGCAGGCCGCGACGGCGTGTGTGCGCGCCCTGGCCGTCGGCGAGGTGCGGGCGTCGGACCTGTTCAAGGTGATCTGGCGGGAATGCCGGGTCGGCCTGGTGCTCGGCAGCATGCTCGCCGCGGCCGGCCTGCTGATCGGCACGCTGTTCGTCGGCCCCAAGATCGCCGTCGTCGTCGCCATCACCCTGGTCATCATCTGCGGCTGGGCCGCCACCATCGGCGGCACGATGCCGTTGCTGGCCAAGAAGTTCCGCATCGACCCCGCCGTGGTCTCGGCCCCGATGGTCACCACCCTGGTCGACGCCACCGGCCTGATCATCTACTTCACCACCGCCAAGCTCGTCCTCGGCATCTGACCCGATCCGGGCCGCGGCGACCCGGGGCCCCGGGTCGCCGTCAGCCCTGGGGGAACAAGGTGAGGGCGCGCGCCATCACGTCTCGGGCGACGTCGTCGGTGGCGGCGACGACCTCCACGATCGGGATGCGGCGGCCGAAGGCGGTGGATTCGGCCGGAAGCTCGGGGCCGACGGCGGCGGTGTAGATCGGAATCCGGTTGTCGTAGACCGAGACCGAGCGGTGCACGACGCGGCCGTCGATGTGTTCCTCGGTGCTGTTGGCGGCGAGGTAAGCGGGTACCCGGTACTCGTAGCCGACGGTGATCTTCTCGCCGCGGTAACCGAACAGGCATTGGGTGAGACGCTGTTCGTCGTCGGGGACGGTGTCGGCGAGTTTCGTGCGGACCGTGCACGGATCGGCGCCGAGCAACACGGTCGGCACGGTGTCGGGGGAGGTGCCCTGGGGTGGCGATTGCCGCCAGCGGTCGATCATGCCGGGGACCAGCTCGTCGGCGACGGTGCACGGATTCTTCCCCGGCGGTGTCGATAGGCCGAGGTAGAACGCGGCGCCGGAGGGGAAGTGGGCGGTCGCGCCGCACGAGCGGGGCTCGCCCGCGTCGCGGTCGGGAACCGAGCGCACGGTCACGTCACCGAGCTGCTCGGTCACGCCCCGGGCGCTCGGGGTCAGGCCCGGCAGCAGGGTGGCGTGCCAGGTGAGGGTGGTGCCCTCGCCGGAGGTGGTGCTGCCCAGGATCGCCCGGCACGAGTCCAAGCCGACGGTCACACCGGTGATGTCGCCCAGCGGTGCCAAGGTCTCGCGGGGCAACACGGCGCAGACGTCGACCTGTCGGGTCGCCTGGGCGACCGCGTCCCGCCCGGCCTGATCCCGTGGGACCTGCGACCAGAACTCCGGCGGTGGAGCGGGCATCACCGGCGGCGGGAGCGGCGGCAACTTCTCGTGGTCGGGCGCCGAGTCGTCGCCGCCGCAGCCGGCGCAGACGAGCAACGCGACAGCGGCCAGCGCCAACCTGCGGTCCATCAGCACCCCTGTCCTCGACGGATCCGGGCTCGGACGCGCGCCCGACCATCGAGTCTGCCCGCCGGGGCAACCAGGCCGCAAACAACTCGCGTCGGTCGTTCCCAGAACGTTGTGACCGGGTGCGAGTCAGTTCAGCAGCGGCAGCGTCTCGCGCATGATCTTCTCGGCGGCGCCCGAATCGGCGGTGACCGAGACCGTCGGCACGCGGGGGCCGAGCAGCGCGTCGGTGGGGCCCGCCGCCATGGTGGGGCCGACGATCGCGGTCAGCGAGGCGATGCCGGACTGCGCGGCGGGTGCGTCGAATCGGTAGACCTGCCGCGCGCCCACGGTGAAGGCGGGGGTGTCGTCGGTGATCGAGCGTTCCTCGTTGTAGTCGTAGGTGATGATGGCCTGGTGACCGTCGATGGTCAGCCGGCACGTGGTGACGCCCTGATCGGCCACCGGCACCCGGATACCGAGCAGCGGCGCGACCGCGCACGGATCGGCGCCGGTGACCACCGTTCGGTCCGAATCGGGCGAGCTGCCCTGCGCCGGCTCCGTGCGCCATTCGCTCAGCGCGATCCGCATCAGAGCCTCGGCGGTGGCGCACGCGTCCTTCGGCGCCCGCACGCTCATCGACAGATCGGCGCCCGCGACGAACCGCGCCCACACCTGGCAGCTGCCGCGCACCTGCGGGTCGGCCGAGCCGGACGGCTCGTCGTCGAACAGGACCCGCACATCGCCCATGGCCTGCTCGGTCACCGGCGCGTCCATGGTCGGTTCGCCGGAGAACATCACCCCGGTGGTCCAGGTCGCGTCGATCCCGGTGAGGTGCCCGTCGACCGCGATCCCCATCCGGCACTGGTTCGGGTGCACGTTCTCCACATCCCGCACGGTCCCGAGCCCCGTCACCGACTCGCGCGGGATGAGCGCGCACACGTCGATCGCCCGCACCGTGCGCAGCACCGTGGCCTTCTCCTGATCGGAAACCGCTGCGGTGGACCAGAATCCGCCGGTCGGCATGGTGTCCGGGGTGCCCGCGCGCTGACACGCGAGCACGGTCAGCGCCACGGCGATCAGCGGTACGAGCCGGCGCGGGCGAAGTGCCGCGACAGTGGTGCCGAGCAGCCGGCGGAGCATGGTGGATCCCCCTGTCGTGATCGCGTGTCCGTGCGGGGACACGCGAGCCGCAGTTTGCCGGGTGCCCGGTGAGAATGCAAAGGCACCTCGCGTGGCCGGATTCACGCGGGGACGCGGTCGCGCGCGTATGTGGCGAATCACGGGCGGTGCGATGGTGGTGCCGCGGCGGTCGTGCCGCACAATAGGGGCCGCGTGTGTGGCGCGGGTGTCCTGTCGGAGCGGCGGGGTTCGATGCGCTGCAACACAAGCTGTTGTGTTGGCGGGAGATGTCACCCACTACGAGTAGTGTTCAGGGTGAACGGGCTCGTACACGGCGGCGGTGCGGGTCAACGGTCAGGCGGAAAGGTGTGGAGGCGGAATGAAGCTCATCGATCGGGTCAGCGCCATCAACTGGAATCGGGTGCCCGATGAGAAGGACGCCGAGGTCTGGGATCGCCTGACCGGCAACTTCTGGCTACCGGAGAAGGTGCCGGTGTCCAACGACATCCCCTCCTGGAACACCCTGACCCCCGACGAGAAGCAGCTCACCATGCGGGTCTTCACCGGCCTGACGCTGCTGGACACCATCCAGGGCACCGTCGGCGCGGTCTCGCTCATCCCCGACGCGCTCACCCCGCACGAGGAAGCGGTGTACACCAACATCGCGTTCATGGAGTCGGTGCACGCCAAGAGCTACAGCTCCATCTTCTCCACGCTGTGCTCGTCGAAGGAGATCGACGAGGCGTTCCGCTGGTCGGAGGAGAACCGCAACCTGCAGCGCAAGGCCGAGATCGTCCTGTCGTACTACAACGGCGAGGACCCGCTCAAGCGCAAGGTCGCCTCCACCCTGCTGGAGAGCTTCCTGTTCTACTCCGGCTTCTACCTGCCGATGCACTGGTCCTCGCGGGCCAAGCTGACCAACACCGCCGACATGATCCGCCTGATCATCCGTGACGAGGCCGTGCACGGCTACTACATCGGCTACAAGTACCAGAAGGGCCTCGAGCTGGTCTCCCAGGCCGAGCGCGACGAGCTCAAGAACTACACCTTCGAGCTGCTCTTCGAGCTCTACGACAACGAGGTCGACTACACCCAGGATCTCTACGACGAGGTCGGCCTCACCGAGGACGTCAAGAAGTTCCTGCGCTACAACGCCAACAAGGCGCTGATGAACCTCGGCTACGAGGGCCTGTTCCCGAAGGACGAGTGCGAGGTGAACCCGGCGATCCTGTCGGCGCTGTCGCCCAACGCCGACGAGAACCACGACTTCTTCTCCGGCTCGGGTTCCAGCTACGTCATCGGCAAGGCGGTCAATACCGAAGACGAGGACTGGGAGTTCTGAGCGAACCCGCGTCCTGAGCCCGCGCGGCCGAATCCGCCTCGCCGCCTACCGATTTCCGGTGGGCGGCGAACACGGTGTTCCCGAGATCGCGTTCGGTCCGTAGCGTCGCGGGGATGAGCACCGCGATCACTCCCTTCCGCATCGACATCGCCCAGCGCGACCTGGACGATCTGCGTCGCAGGCTGACCGACGCGCGCTGGCCCGCCGAGCAGCCGGGCGCCGAGTGGCGCCGCGGTGTTCCGGTGGGGTACCTGCGGGAACTGGCCGAGTACTGGCGCACCACCTACGACTGGCGGGCGGCCGAGGCGGAACTGAACGCGTTCCCGCAGTTCACCACCGAGATCGACGGCCAGCGCATCCATTTCCTGCATGTGCGCTCGGCCCGGCCCGACGCGACACCGCTGCTGCTCACGCACGGCTGGCCGGGGTCGGTCGTCGAATTCCTGGACGTGATCGGGCCGCTCACCGATCCCGGCGCCCACGGCGGCGATCCCGACGACGCCTTCCATCTGGTGATCCCCTCGCTGCCCGGGTACGGGTTCTCCGGCCCGGTGACCGACGCCGGCTGGAATCCGGCCAGGATCGCCGCGGCCTGGGTCGAGCTCATGACCAGGCTCGGTTACCAGCGGTTCGGCGCGCAGGGTGGTGACTGGGGCGCGTTCATCACCCCCGAGGTCGGGCGGGCGGGTGGGGACCGGGTGATCGGCGTGCACGTCAATGCCGCGACCGTCGGCTTCCTGCCGTTCGGGCCGGTCACCGACGCGGACAAGGCGACGATGACCGTGGCCGAACTGGCCCGGCTCGACCGGCTCGCGCAGTTCAAGGGCGAGGGCAGTGGCTACTTCCGGATCCAGGCGACCCGGCCGCAGACCCTCGCCTACGGTCTGCACGACTCACCGATCGGTCAGCTCGCGTGGATCGTGGAGAAGTTCAAGGAGTGGACGTTCCCGGCCGACGGACTCCCGGAGGCGGCCGTGGACCGAGATCGGCTGCTCACCAATGTGATGCTCTACTGGCTCACCGGCACCGCGGGTTCCTCGGCCGCCCTGTACTACGAGGCCACGCACACCCGCTCGTGGTCGAGCACCCCGTCGACCACGCCGACCGGCGTCGCGGTCTTCGCCGAGGACGTCGCCATTCGCCGCTACGCCGAAGGCAATGCCCACATCGTGCACTGGTCGGAGTTCGACCGGGGCGGGCACTTCGCGGCGATGGAGGCGCCGGAGCTACTGGTCGGCGACATCCGCGCGTTCTTCCGCGGCCTGCGCTGACTCAGCGATCCCAGGGCGCCCGCAGATCGGGGTGGTCGAAGGCCTTCGCCGCGTCCCGGTACAGCTCGCTGATCCGGTGTTTGACCCGGGTGCGGTCGGCCTCGGGGATATCGGCCTGGTCGAGCCGGGCCGCGGCATTGGCGACGGCGTGGAAGACGCGGGTGGGCTGTCCGTCGATGATGTCGGCGACCGGGAACTTGTAGTCGGCCTCGGTCGCCGGGTTACCGCCGGGCTGCCGGTACAGATAGATTCCGGCCAGCTTCCGCGGATCGCCCTTGGCCCGTTCGAGCGCGTCGTGCTCGGCGCGGTGTCCGCTCCACGGATGGTCGCGCGGGGCCCACGGCAGGTCCAGATCGGCGGCGTTGTCGGACGCGGGCGGGATCGGTGCACCCTCGGAATCCTGAGCCATGTTTCCTCCTCGTACAGCGGCGACGGAGCAACGGCGCCGAGACGGCGCGACGTCATGGATCACTGCCCGCCATGATAGCAATCACGCTGCTACCTGCGGTTTGCCCATGGAAATCGGGGTTTTCCGATCTATCCGGTTGCCGATCTAATCGGAGCATGACCGCGATCGGACCACAGGCCACCCTCGGTGACATCCTCGATCGCGGCGGATCCGGTGCGGGGATCGCCGTCGTCGACGGCGACGAGAGCTGGACCTACGCGACCCTGTCCGGTGCGGCGCATCGGCTCGCCAGGGAGCTGATCACGCACGCGGTCGGCCCCGAGTCCGTGGTGGTGCTGGCCCTGCCGCGCTCGGCGGAGCTGGTGCGCGCGGTGTGGGCGGTGGCCGCGACCGGTGCGGCCGTCCTGCCGGTGGACCTGCGCCAGCCGCAGGCCCGGCGCCGCTACCTGCTGGCCGATGCCGCCGCCACCATCGGCATCACCACCCGGTCGATGCTCGCCGAGCTGCCGACCTGGATCACCTGGCTGGTGCTCGACGATCCCGACTTCGCGCGGCGGTGCGCGCGCCATGATCCGGCGCCGCTCACCGAGGCCGACCGGGTCGCGCCGACACACCTGGACCAGCTCGCCTATGTCCTCTACACCTCCGGCTCGACCGGGGCGCCGAAGTCGGTCGCCGTGACCCACCGCGGGCTCGCGACGCTGGTCGCGGCGGTGTCGGCGCGGCTCGGCTCGTTCGAGCGGGCGCGCGTCCTCCAGGTCAGCTCACCGGGTTTCGACCTGTTCGTGCTCGAGCTGATGCTGATGTGCACGCACCGGGCGACGGCGGTCATCGTGCCGCCGGAGATCACCGGTGGTGGTGAACTCGACGAGCTCATCGCCGACCGGGCGGTCACCCACGCCGTGCTCACCCCCGGGGTGCTGGCCACCCTCGACCCGGCGCGCCACGGGACACTGCGCGGGCTGGTGGTCGGCGGTGACGTCTCGGACCCGGCGCTGGTGGCGCGATGGGCGCCGGGGCGGATCTACGTCAACGCCTACGGCCCGACCGAGACGACGATCTTCGTCACCGCGACAACGCTGTCCGCGGGTGAGCCGGTGGTGCTCGGGACGGTGTTCGACGGTTGGTCGGCGATGATCCTGGACGATCGCCTGCGTCCCGTGCCACCCGGCGAGCCCGGTGAGCTCTACCTGACCGGCCCCGGTGTGGCGCGCGGGTACCGGCGCAGGCCGGGGACGTCGGCGACGCGCTTCGTGGCCGATCCCTTCGGCCGGCCCGGCGCCCGGATGTACCGCACGGGTGATCTGGTCCGCGCGCATCGCGGTGACGCGGCGGCCCTGGAGTTCCTCGGCCGCACCGACTTCCAGCTCAAGGTGCTCGGCGTCCGCGTCGAGCCGGGCGAGATCGACGCCGTCCTGACCGGCCATGATGCGGTCCGCTCGGCGATCACCACCGGGTGGGAGACCCCGGCGGGGGCGCGGGTGCCGGTGAGTTACGTGACGGCCGAGCCGGGTCGGGCCGTCGATACCAGCGCGCTGCTGACATTCGCGCGGAGCAGACTCGCCGCGCACGCGGTGCCCGCGACCGTGATCGTGCTCGACGAGCTGCCGTTGACGCCGGTGGGCAAGGTCGACCGCGCCGCGCTGCCCGCCCCGGTGTTCGCCTCCCGAGGCGGTGCGGCACCGACGGATTCGGTCGAGCGGCTGATCGGCACGGTCATGGCCGGCCTGCTGGGCGTGGACTCGGTCGCCGCCCAGGACGACTTCTTCGCCCTCGGCGGGAACTCGCTGCTCGCCGCCCAGCTCGGGGCGCGCCTCGGCGCGGCGACCGGCAAGCAGATCCCGGTGCGCACCGTGTTCGACGCACCGACGGTGGCCCGGCTCGCCGTCGCGATCCGCCACCTGGCGCAGGCGGCGCCGCGACCGCCGGTGACCCGGCGCGCCCGGCCGGAGCCGGTGCCGCTGGCGCCTGCCCAGCAGCGTCTGTGGGTGCTCAACCGGATCGACCACCGTTCGCCGGCGGACAATATCGCGCTGACGGTGCGGCTGCGTGGACCGCTGTCGATCGACGTGCTGCGCGCCGCCCTCGACGATGTGGTCGCGCGGCACGAACCACTGCGCACCCGCTACCCCGATCGGGACGGCGTCGGTATTCAGCACATCGTCCCGATCGATCACGCGCGCACCACCCTCACCCCGGTGCCGGTGCGCTCCACGGAAATCATGGACATGGTGGCCGAATTCGCTACGGCCGGTTTCGATCTCACCGTCGACCTGCCGCTGCGCACCAGGCTGTTCAGGCTCGATGACCACGACCACGCGCTGACCGTGGTCGTGCACCACATCAGCGCCGACGGCTGGTCGCTGGGCCCCCTGCTGCGGGATCTGCTCGGCGCGTACGCCGCGCGGCTCCGGCACTCGGCGCCGGAACTGCCGCCGCTGCCCGTCACCTACGCCGATTACGCACTGGCACACCAGGAGTGGTCGGCAGATCCCGCCGGTGCGGCGACCTTCGACAGTCAACTGCGGTACTGGCGGGCTCGGCTGTCCGGGCTGGCGCCCCGGCTGGCCCTGCCCGTCGACCGYCCGCMCCCGCCGGTGGCCTCCGGACGCGGCGCGCTGTACGAGGTCACCCTCGACGCCGAGCTCACCGCCGCCCTGCGCCGGATCGCGGTGGCGCACGGCGCGACCCAGTTCATGGTGGTGCATGCCGTGCTCGCGGTCGCGCTGGCCCGATCGGGCGCTGGCTCCGATATCGCCATCGGCACTCCGGTGGCCGGGCGCGGTGGCCCCGAACTGGACGACCTCGTCGGCATGTTCGTCGCGATGGTGGTGCTGCGCACGAGCGTCGATCTCGCGCAGTCCTTCACCGCGCTGCTCACCCGGGTCCGCGATATCGACCTCGGCGCGCTGGCCAACGCCGACATTCCGTTCGAACGGGTCGTCGAGGCGCTCGATCCGCCGCGCACCCGGGCCCACCATCCGCTGTTCCAGGTCGTGCTCACCGCCGAGACCCGGGTCGAGGCGGTCGGAGCCGACCTCGGCGGGCTCGTTGTCGAACCGGTCGCGCCGACCGCGACACCGGCGAAATTCGACCTCCAGCTGACGATGTCGAACCCGACGGCCGACACCGTGGGCCTGGCGCTCACCTACGCGACCGACCTGTTCGACCGCGACACCATCGCCCGGTTCGCCGAGACGATCGAGCGCATCGCCCGCGCGGTCGCCGCCGAACCGGGACGGACGGTCGGTGACATCGTGCTGGTCGACCCGGCGCCGGCACCCGTCGTGACCCGCCTCGACCACCGCACGCTGCGCGATCTGTTCGACATCGCCGCGCATCGGCACCGGCACGCGGTGGCCGTGCGCGCGGGGGAGACCACCCTCACCTATCAGGACCTCGATGACCGCAGCGCGGCCCTGGCACGGGAACTCGTGGCGCACGGGGCGGGGCCGGAGCGACGGGTCGCCGTCGTGGTGCCGCGCTCGGCCGAGCTGGTGGTGGCGATCGTCGCGGTGGTGCGCAGCGGCGCGGCCTACGTTCCCCTCGACCCAGGGAACCCCCGCGAGCGGATCGACTACCTGCTGGCCGACGCGCGACCGGTGTGCGTGATCGCCGAAGGGCTCGTGGTCCGTCACACCGACCCAGGCCCGCCGCACCGCACGTCCGGTGGGGACGCCTCGTCGGATACGTCTGAGCCGCAAGCACTCTCGGCCTATCGTGTCACCCACCCCGCGCACGTCGACGCCGAAGATCGGCGGCCGACCGGTGCGCGGCGCGAGCCCGACGCGGTGCGCGGGTCACAGCCTCGGCTCGCCACAGGAACGGACGGCACGATCCACGCGGCGAATCTCGCCTACGTGATCTATACCTCCGGGACGACCGGCACACCGAAAGGCGTCGCGGTGCAACATCGCGAGGTCGTCGCCATGCTCGACCGGACCCGGCGGGTGCTGTCGACCCGGTCCACCGATGTCTGGGCCCTGTTCCACGCGACGGCCTTCGACTTCTCGGTGTGGGAGCTGTGGGGTGCGCTCACGACCGGGGCGGCCCTGGTGGTGGTGGACCAGGACACCGCGCGCTCACCCGAGCACCTGCGGGAACTCCTGGTGCGCGAACAGGTCTCGATCCTCGGCCAGACCCCGTCGGCCTTCGCCGGGCTGGACGACGCCGACGCACGGGCCACGGGTGCTCCACCACTGTCTCTGCGGCGCATCGTCTTCGGCGGCGAGGCGCTCGACCCGCGCCGACTCGCCGCCTGGTACGACCGGCACGGCACGGGCGGACCCGAGCTGGTCAACATGTTCGGCATCACCGAGACCACCGTGCACCTCACCCACACGACCCTCGCCGCCGGCGCGCACGATCGCGCGGGCAGCCCGGTCGGCCGACCGTTCGACGGGCTCGTCGTGCGGGTGCTCGACGATCGGCTGCGGCCGGTGCCGGCCGGCGTCCTGGGCGAGATCTACGTCGGCGGTGCCCAGGTGACCCGGGGCTATCTGCACCGGCCCGGCCTCACCGCCACCCGCTACATCGCGGATCCCGCGGTGGCGGGCGGCATCCTGTATCGCTCGGGCGATCTCGGCCGCTGGACCCGCGCGGGCACGCTCGAGCACTTCGGTCGCGCGGACCGCCAGGTGAAGATCCGCGGCTACCGCATCGAACCGGCCGAGGTCGAGGTGGCGCTGCTGGAGTGCCCGGGGATCGGCGCCGCGGTCGTGGTGGTGCGCGACGATCCGGCGACCGGACGACAGCTGATCGGCTACGTCGTGCCCGGCGGCGGTGAGGCGATCAGCGGTCCCGAGGTCCGCGCCCAGCTGCGAGACCGGCTGCCGGAGCATCAGATTCCGGCGGCGGTCGTCGTCATCGACAGTCTGCCGCTGACGGCGAACGGCAAGCTCGCGCTCACGTCGCTGCCGAGCCCGGAGTTCGGTTCGGCCGCCTACCGTGCCCCGGCGGGCGCCGTCGAACAGTGCGTCGCCGCCGTGTACGCCGAACTCCTCGGCCGCGACCGGGTCGGCGCCGACGACTCGTTCTTCGATCTCGGCGGCAACTCGATGGTCGCCACCCGCGTGGTGGCGCGTCTGCGGGCCGAGCTGGCCACCGACCTCCCGCTGCTGTGGCTGTTCACCGACCCCACCCCGGCAGGCTTGGCCCGCCGCATCGCCGAGAACACGGCGGGCGAGGACGCCTCCCTGCTGACACCGGTGCTCGCCCTGCGCGCGCAGGGGCGCGGCGCACCGCTGTTCTGCGTGCATCCGGTGGTCGGTTTGGCCTGGAGTTTCGCCGGGCTGACCGGCGAACTCGACTGCCCGGTCTATGGATTGCAGGCACCGGCCATCGCCGAGGAGGCGCCGCTGCCGGAGTCGCTGGACGCGCTCGCCGCCGACTACGTGGCGCGGATCAGGGCCGTCCAGCCGCACGGGCCGTACCGGCTGCTGGGCTGGTGCGTCGGCGGGGTCATCGCCCACGCCATGGCCGTGCGGTTGCAGGACCTGGGCGAGCGGGTGACGGTACTGGCCATGCTGGACTCCTTCGTCGGGGACGTCGAATACCGCAGCCAGACACCGGTGACGGTCGGTGATCTGCTCGGTCAGTTCGGTACCGACCACGAGTTGGTCACGCCCATCGGCGAATTCACGCCCGACGACGCGGTCGCGCTGGTGGCCGAGCTGCCCGGACCGTTCACGGAACTGACCGCCGAGCGGGTACACCGGATCTTCGCGGGCATCCTGCACGCCCAGGTCATCGGCGCGGCGCACCGCCCCCGTGTCTTCCACGGCGACCTGCTGTTCTTCACCGCGGGCCGCGACGACCGCGGCGCGGGCCGAGCCGCGGGGGCGTGGCGCGACCACATCGACGGCGAGATCCGCGATGTCGCCGTCGACGCCACCCACTGGGACATCACCGGCCCGAGCGCCCTGACCACCATCGGACCCGTGCTGGCCGCCGCACTCGACCGCGCATGATCCCACGGTGGCGGCGACCCCTCGTCGCCACCACCTGCTCAGCGCAGTGCCGCCAGGCCGATGCGGTCGATCTTGCCGGTCGGCGTGCGCGGGAGTTCGTCGACGAACACCACATCGCGCGGGGCTTTGAACCGGGCCAGACGCGACTTCACGTAGGTGCGGACGGCGTCGGCGTCGAGCTCGCCCGCCCGGACCACGAACGCGGCCAGCCGCTGCCCGAACTCCTCGTCGGGCACCCCGATCACCGCGGCCTCGGTCACGGCAGGGTGCCGGTAGAGCAGGTCCTCGATCTCGCCGGGGAAGACGTTCTCGCCGCCGGAGACGATCATGTCGTCGTCGCGTCCGTCGATGAAAAGCCTGCCCGCGGTATCGAAGTGGCCCAGGTCGCCGGTGCTCATCAACCCGCCCCTGAGCTGTTTGGAACCCCCACCGGAGTACCCGTGGAAGGCGATCGAGTTGCCGACGTACACGGTGCCGACCGCGCCCGGGGTGGTCACCCTGGTGTCGCCGTCGTAGAGCGCCACCGTGATCCCGACCGGCGCCCGGCCGACCGTGCCCGGCGCGGCGAGCCAGTCCTGTGGCGTGGCGACGGTGGCGGTGCCGGTCTCGGTGCAGCCGTAGAAGTTGTAGATCACCGGGCCGAAGACCTCGATCGCCCTGCTGCCCAGGGCCGACGGGAGCGCGGCGCCCGCGGTGAACACGATCCGCAGCGAACCGGTGTCGGTGGCGGACAACGTTTCCGGGCCCAGATCGAGGATGCGGCGCAGCATCGTCGGGACGAGCACGATCATGTCGGCGCGGTGTTCGGCGATCTGGTCCAGGGCGCGGCGGGCGTCGAACTTGCCGTGCAGCACGATCGTCGAGCCCAGATTCAGCGACAGGATGAACTGGGACAGCGCGGTACCGTGGAACAGCGGAGCGCACAGCAGCACCGTCTGCCCGCGCCGCAGCGGCACCCGGTCGACGAATTGCGCGCCCGCCAAAGGCGATTCGACCCGACGTGGTGCGCCTTTGGGTGTTCCGGTGGTGCCGCCGGTGAGCAGGACGAAACCGCCCTGCTCGGCTGGAACGGGCGCCCGCGCCCCGGTCTCGGGGCCCTCGGTGTCGAGCAGGACCACCCCCTCGGGGAGCGTGTCGGCGAGCGCGGCCAGACTCGGGTCCAGGACCAGCGCCGCGACCTTTTCCCTGGACAGCACATCCCGCAACTGCGCAGCACCGAACCCGGTGTTGAGCAGCACCAGTCGCGCGCCGAGTTTCGCCGCGGCGGCCATGGTCTGCACCAGGCGCAGTCCGTCGGGGCAGAGCACGCCGATGGTGTCGCGCGCGGTGACGCCCTCGGCGTGCCAGCGGGCGGCGATCGCGTCGGTGCGTCGGTCGAGGTCGCCGTAGCTGATCCGATGTGCGCCGTCGACCAGCGCGATCCGGTCCGGGGTGCGCCTGGCCGAGGTCAGGATGCCGCCGGCGATCGGGCCGTAGACGCGCATCGCGCGGGCGGTGTGGACGAGTCGATCGGGGCGCCGCAGATCGATCAGTCCGGCACGCTGCATGGCGCGCAGCTGGCGCGCCATGGTCGACGCGGTGTGCGTCCAGGTCGATGGGCTCATGGTGGATCTCCCTGGGGGCGAGTGGACGTGGATCGGCTCAGCACAGCGTCGGCCCCGGGTCGGCGCCGGCGGTGACCGCCAGCAGCCAGGCGACGGTGCCGAGCTCGGGGACGATCTCGGCGCTGATGTGCTCCGACATCGGCACCCGGAACATGCGCATGTTCACCCCGCGCGCGCAGTAGGCGGCGGCGATCTCGTCGATGGCCAGTTCGGCGGGCAGCAGCTGATCGGTGGTCGAATGCCACATGAGCAGCGGGATGTCCGGGGTGTTCTCGGGACGGCCGAAGCTCGCCGCTGCCAATCCCTCGTGGGCGGCGGCCAGCGCGGCGGCCGGGTCGGTCAGGTAGTCGGCGACCGGGCGCAGCAGTGTGGAGCCGACCGCGGTGTAGAGGCAGCGGTCCGCCAGATCGCGGGCGACCTGCTTGCCCTCCGGCGTCAGGTAGGTCTGCAGGGCCTGATCGAACTCGGGGTATTCGCGAGCCAGCCCGAGAATGGCCAGCCAGCCGGTGAAGTTGGCCTGCGGCTGGGTGCCCGAGATGGCGAACGGCGCGATCGCGACCTTGTCGCCGGGGATACCGCCCTGGGCGCTGGCGCGCAGCGCGAGCTCGGGCGCGTAGCCGCGGTGCTGTTCGGCGGCCGACGCCGAGGCGTTGCCGCCGCCGGAGTACCCCCACAGGCCCACCGGCGACGCCTCGAGACCGAGTCCGCCGCGCTGGGCGGCCCGGATGCCGTCGAGCACCATCCGGCCCTCGCTCGGGGACATGATCGTGTTGCGCTTGCCGTCGAAGTCGGTGACCACCACCGCCGCGCCCGCGGCCAGGAACTGGCCGATCAGCGCGACCTCCTTCTGGATGCCCGCCCGCAGCGTGTACGACGGATTGCACTGCCTGCCGAGGCTGTCGATCGCCTCCTGGTACGAGATCAGCGGGCGCGCACCGGGACTCAGCCACGGGATGCCCGGCATCAGCACGGTGGTCGCGGTGGCGATCGGGTTGTCGCGGGCGTCGGTGCTGCGGAACAGGAGCTGGGTGGTGTGCACCGGGACCGGGATGCCGAGCGCGTAGGTCTGTACGACGCGGGTGCGGATCACCTCGCCGTTGGCGTAGGCCGCGATATCGGCCGGGTCGTCGTACCAGGGGTCCTGCTGCGGGGTCGGCAGCGGTACGACCGCCGGATACACCTGGGCCTCGTTCGGCAACGGGGCGAGCTGGAAATCCTCGGCCACGGCGGGACCGGCGGTCATCGCCAGCACGGCGGCGGCCAGCAGGGCGGGGGCGCCGAGGCGTCGGGATCGGTGGGTGGCCGTGCTGCGCTGCATGGCATCTCCTTCGGTAGGTGATGCTGATTACAGCAGGTTCTCTTGTTAGTAACAAGAGTTCTTGTTCATATTGCGCGATCGGTAGGCTGAGCTGCGTGACGTCGACCGAGAAGAGTCCCGTTCGCTCCCGGCGCATCCAGGGTCTGGACGCCGAGCAGCGCCGCGCCCGCCGGCGTGAGCAGATCCTGGCCGCCGCGTTCGAGCTCATCGCCGTCGACGGCTACGTCAACACGGCGATCGAGCAGATCTGTCAGACCGCCTTCGTCGGCAACAAGGCCTTCTACGAACTGTTCGACAGCAAGGAGTCCTGCTACCTGGCCCTGCTCCAGCAGCTCAGCGAACGCGCCCAGGCCGAGGTCGCCACCGCGCTGGCCGAGTGCACCGGCGGGCGCGACGAGGTGGTGTCGGTGGTGGTGGCGGCCTTCGCGCACTCGCTCGTCGACGATCCCCGCGTCGCCCAGGTCACCTTCGGGGAGGCCAGCGGCATCTCCGCCAAGGTCGAACAGCAGCGCCGCACGAACCGCCGCTGGGCCGCCCAGTTCCTCGAAACCCTGTGGCGCGAATACGAGTTCGTCCCCGCCGTGGGAATCGGCATCGACCTGCACGCCCTCGCCGTCTCCACGATCGGCGGCCTGTTCGACACCGTCGCCGACTGGCTGCACCAGACCGCCGCGGGCACCACCGGCGAGATCGACACCCTCATCCGCGATCTCACGACCTTCACCGACATCGTGCACCTGGGGTTGGCGGCCGCCGCCGAAAAATACGCCGGTCGCTGATCGCGGGACTCCTCTTGTCGCGGATCGGGTTGCCGCGCTGGAGGTTACGTCGCGAAGCCGAGGGCGATCCGCGCCGTGGTCGACGCGACCGGGACGGCGCCGCCGGCGCGACGGCAGGGCGGTGACGGCGCGGCCCCGACCGCGCCGTCACCGGCGAGAGCGGTGCGGCGGGCCGCCCGCTCAGGCCGCGACCACGACCGCGCAGGCGGCGAGGAACAGTGCCTGGAGGGCGGTGCGGGCGGGCAGGGGCATGGTCTTGATGCCCAGATCGGCGCGGGCCGCGCGGACATTGGCCGGGAACATGACCAGTAGCAGGACGAACAGTCCGGCGGCGGCGAGCGGGGCGGTGGCCGGGATCAGCAAGCCGAGAGCACCTGCCAGTTCGAGGATGCCGGTGAGTGTGACCAGCGCGGCCGCGTTGGGGAAGAGGGGCGGGACCATGGCGATCAGGGCCGTCCGGCGGGGTTCGAGGAAGTGGGCGCTCGCGGTGAGAGTGAACATGGCGGCCAGGCCGAGGGCGAACGCGCGGGGCCAGGAATCCAGCCAGGACACTCCGGTGAGCAGGCCGATCAGCCTGGCCAGGGCGGTGACGACGGCGAGAACGATGAACGGGGCCATGGGAACTCCTCGAAGCGGTGCCGACTGGCCTGCTGCCAATCTTGACACTGGAAAGATTGGCACCGAACGCTGAACTTGTCAATGACAAGTTTGTGCGTCAGGATCGAGGCATGACCAAGACCGGGTATCACCACGGGGATCTGCGGGCGGCGCTGCTGGACTCGGCGGCCGAGCAGATCGCGGCCGAGGGCGTCGAGGCGGTGTCGCTGCGCGCGCTGGCGCGCCGGGCCGGGGTCTCCCACGCGGCCCCCGCACACCACTTCGGCGACCGGGCGGGCCTGTTCACCGCCTTGGCGATCGAGGGATTCGATCTGCTGGCCACGGAATTGGCGGCCGCGGGTGCGGACATGCGCGAGGTCGCCGTCGCCTACATCCGCTTCGCGCTGGCCAACCCCGGCCGGTTCGACATCATGTACCGGCGCGAGGTGCTGCGCGCCGACGACCCCGAACTACGCGCTGCCCGAGAACGATCGGGCGCGGCCTTGCGATCGGGGATCGCCGAGATGCAGGCCGGGCAGTCGCCCGATCGCCAGCGGTCGACCCGGCTCGCCGCCTGGTCACTGGTGCACGGGTTCGCGACGCTGTGGCGGGAGGGCGCGCTGGACGGGTCGGAGCTGGCCTCGTCGGCCGATCCCGAACAACTCGCGCGCGACATGCTCGCGACCGTGCAATTCGATTGACGGCCGACGACCTCTCCGCCGCGCGGGGCGTCGGTGGCCGGTTACCGGGGTGATGGCCCACCACCGGGGCCCTGACCGCCGGGCGGAGGGCCCGCGGGGCCACTGCCGCCGGGTGGGGTGCCGGGAGAACCGGTGCCGGACTGGGTGTTCTGGGACTTCGCGGCGACACCGACGGTGAGGGACACGGCCATGGTGGTGGCGGGTGTCCCGGTCACGGTGGCGAGTTCGGCGTCCCAGCCGTCGCCGAAGACATTGTCCGAGGACAGCGACACGCCGGACATGTTCTCGATGCTCGCGGAATAGCCGGAGTCGGCGGCGAAGACGGATTCGCACGAGTCCTGGGGGAGGGCGATCTGGGAGGTGAGGCGGGCGTTGTCGCCCGCCACGGCGGTAGCGAGGTCGTCGTAGACCTCGAAGTGGATGTGCGGCCAACGGCCCGCGTAGCAGGCGGGGAAGATCGAGGTGAAGCGGACGGTGCCGGTGTCATCGGCGACCTGGACGCCGCGCAGGTAGTTCTGCTCGGTGACGCCCTCGCTGTAGAGCGAGTACCGGCCCTCGCGATCGCAGTGCCAGACGTAGACGGCCATTCCCGCGCCCGCGGCGCCCTTGGCGAGATCGCGCAGGTTCAGCGTGAGAGTCATCGGAACACCCTGGGCCACACCGGAGTACGCGCCGAAGCTGGTGGTGATGTCGGAGCGGACGACGCCCGATTCGATCAGCACATTGGGTCCGTTGGACCCGTCACCCGGGTACGGGCCCGCCGTCTCCTGCGGCGCGGCGGCGGGAGTCGCCGTGTCGGGCGTGGTCGTCGCGGTGTCGGTGACGCCCGAGTCGGTCGCCGAGGCGCAGGCCGCCGCCGCGGTCGCCAGGCTCGCGGCACCGATCATGCCGAGGATCCGCCGTCGCGACATGACCCGCAGGTCGTGCCCGAGTCCGAGATCGTGGTCGTCCATCGCTGCTCCTTCGCTCGTACCGTGTCGCCGACGACGGTAGGCGCGGGCACTGCGCCGGAGCTGGGAACACGCTGGGTGTTCGCTGGGAGCCCCCGCGGTCAGTCGGTGACGTACCCGTTGAGGCTGTCGCGCAGGTCGGTGAGGATCGCGCGGGCGGCGGTCAGGCCGGTGGTGTGCCAGACGCTGTCGTCGACGGCGAAGACGCGACGATCGGTCGCGGCGCCGAGCTCGGTGAACTCGTCCGAGCGCAGGACCCGCTTGCCGTGGTCCTCGCCCGCCTTGCCCGCGAACATCACGTAGATGATGTCGCCCTCGGCCTTGGTGGCCAGGTCCGCGGTGGTGATGTCGTAGGAGGTGCCGCGCTGCGCGGTCGGGCGCTGCACGCCGACATCGGACAGGACCTGGGCCGCGAAGGTCTCGCTGCCCTGGACCTGGGTGGTGTCGGCGGTGAAACGCAGCACCGAGGCTTGCGACTGGCTCGCGTTGAGCGCCGGGCCGAGATCGTGCGCCTCGGTGAGGTAGGCGCGCAGAGCGGCGTCGGCGGCGGCGCCGCGGCCCATTCCGGAGGCGTAGGCCGCGAAGTCGGACTGCCAGCTGCCGCCGGAGCCGATGAGGACGGTCGGGGCGATCGCGCTCAGCGCCTCGTAGCCGCCGGCGGCCGGGGCGACGTCGCCGAGGATCAGGTCGGGCTTCAGCGCGGCGATGCGCGCCGGATCGGGCTGCCCGATCGAGCCGATGCTCGGCACCTTCAGCACGCCGTAGCCGAGGTACATCGGCTGCGGACGTTCACCGTCGAGGGTGACCGCGCCGGCGACCCGCTCCCACAGGCCCACCGCGCAGGCGGCGTCGAGCGCCGAGCTGGTGAGCACCACGATGCGCTGCGGGTCGGCGGGGACCTGTGTGGTCCCGGCGGCATGGGTGACGGTGCGGGTCGCGCCCGCGGCGGGATCGGGGGCGCTCGGCAGCGGGCACGCCGTGGCGGTGTCCCTGGCCACGCCGACCACACCGGCCCCGGCGATATTGGTGGTGGTGCGGATGATCGTGCTCGCGTCGTCGTGCTTGTCCGCGCAGCCCGCGGTGACCACGGCGACGCACAGCAGCGCGGCGACGGCGAGGACGCCACGCGAGCGGACGCGGACGCCCTGCTCGGCGGTGCGACGGAATCGGGTGCGTACTCGGGCGCTCACCGGCATGCGCACGAGGGTACTGCGTGGCAGGGCGGCCCGGCGCCGCGGGTTCGCGGGGCCACTCAGCGTCGGCTGGCGCGCCGGAACCCGATCGCGGCGGGGACCGCGAACAGCACGATCGCGCCCAGACACCACACCAGGGTCAGGGTCAGCGGCCGCGCGATCGGCCCCTCGTCGGCGAGACCGCGCATGGCGTCCACGGCGACCGACATCGGCTGATTGCGCACGATCGGCTGGATCCACGTCGGGAAGGCGATCAGCGGGACGAAGCCGGTGCTGAAGAACATCATCAGCGAGGTGAGGATGGTGACGCCTTCGACCAGTGAGGCTTTCGCGGTGAAGACGGCGATCGCGGTGACGATGGTGGCGAAGGCGAGTCCGAAGAGCACCGGCACCGCCAGGAACACGAGCGCCGCCAGCGGACCCTGATGAAACCGGAAGCCCAGCAGCGCGCCGACGAGCACCACGGCGATGGTGCCGAGCACGATCCGGCAGCCCTCGGCGAGCACGCGCGAGGCGATCCCGGAGGCCCGGTGCACCGGCAGCACCCAGAACCGGGCCAGCAGACCGGCGTCGCGTTCGCGCCCGAGCAGGACCCCGCTGGCCACGGCGCCGGAGAGCGCGCCGACGATGGCGACCATCGGGACCGAGCCGTAGAGGGCGTCGTCGCCGGTGAACTTCTGGATCTGCCCGCCGACGACGATGTCGAGCATGATCAGCAGCAGGCACGGGATGAGCAGGGTCTCCAGCAGGGTGACCGGATTGCGGGCCCAGCGCAGCAGCAGGCGCTGGGTCTGGATGAGGGTGTGCCGGACCAGCGCGCCCGGCGTGGTCTCCGAACCCGTGGTGGTCTGCTCGGTACGAGCGGCAAGCAGTGTCATCACGCCCTCCTCGAACTCAGCCGGATGGCCACGGGGAGGCTGATCAGCAGGATCGCCGCGAGCCACAGCAGCGACGGGGTCACCAGCGACCAGCTGATCGTGCCCGCGTTCCCGGCGGTGTCACCGGCCAGCGCCCGCAACACGATGGCGAACTGGGAAACCGGCTGATTTCGGACGAACCATTGGATCCAGCTCGGGAACTGGCTCGCCGGCGCGAGACCGGTCGAGAGCATGCCGAAGATCAACGGCGGCAACACCAAGGCCTGCGTGGTGGCCTCCGGACTCTTGGACACGGTGCCGATGACATCGGCACCGAGGGTGAACGCGATCCCGATGAGCAACGAGAACGCCAAGAACCCGAGGGTGTGCGCGGCGTCGAGCCGGAACCGGAAACCGATCACGTACCCGGACACGATCGCCGCGGCCAAGGAGATCAGCAGCCGGAAGATGTTGGCCGACATCCGCGCCGCCACCGGCACCAGCGGGCGCAGCGGCATCGCGCCGAACCGGCGGTTGAGCCCGGCCACGGAATCGGTGGCCGAGCGGAACGCCGCCGAGATGGCGGTGAAGGCGGCGGCCTGCAGGATCACCAGCGGCATCATGTACTGGGCGTAGCTGCTGAAACCGTTGCCGGAGAACATCATCACGGTCTTGAGCGGGATGTAGAAGCTGGCCGTGAACGCGGCGGGCGCGACTATCGAGGACAGCACCTCGCCGGTCTTGACCGAGGGCACGATCAGCCGGGTGGTCAGCACCCACCACTGCTGCACGGTGTCCGGGGCGGCGCGGACGTGGGTATGCCAGGTGGTGGCGGTCACGACACGACCTCCGGTGCCGTCTCGGTTGTCGGCAGATGGCCGGTGAGCTGGAGGAACACGTCGTCGAGCGAGGGACGGCGCAGCGCGATGTCGACGAGTTCGACCGACGCGTCGTCGAGGCGGCGCAGTGCTTCGGCGAGGGTCTTGGCGCCGTCGGGGGCCGGGATGGTGATCCGGTCGGATTCCGGTGTCAGCGCCGCCAGATTCTCGGCGGGCAGCAGCGAGCCGAGCGCGGCGACGATGGCGGGCATCTCCTCCAGATCGAGCGGCACCACCTCGCAGTAGCTGCCGCCGGTGCGGTGTTTCAGCTCGTCGGCGGTGCCGGAGGCGATCACAACGCCGTGGTCGATGACGATGATCTGGTCGCTGAGCGCGTCGGCTTCCTCCAGGTACTGGGTGGTGAGCAGGGTGGTGATGCCCGCGTTCTTGAAGCTGCGCACCAGGTCCCAGACACCTTGACGGCTGCGGGGATCCAGGCCGGTGGTCGGCTCGTCGAGGAAGACCACATCGGGCCGGACCACCAGCCCGCAGGCGATGTCGATGCGCCGCCGCATGCCGCCGGAGTACGTGCCGACCCGCCGGTTCGCGGCCCGCTCCAGATCGAATTCGGCGATCAGTTCCTTGGCCCTGGCCCGGGCCGCCGGTTTACGCAGGCCCATCAACCTGCCGAACAGGACGAGGTTCTCGTAGCCGCTGAGCATGTCGTCGAGCGCGGCGTACTGGCCGGTCAGCATGATGGATTTGCGGACCGCCGCGGGGTCGGTGACGACATCGTGCCCGGCGACCACGGCCCGGCCCCGATCGGGGGTGATGAGCGTGGACAAGACGTTCACCATCGTGGTCTTGCCCGCGCCGTTGGGCCCGAGGATGCCGAGTACCTCGCCGGGCGCGGCCACGAAGTCGACGCCGCGCAGGGCGTGGACGTCGCCGAAGGACTTCTCGATCCCTTCGACGACCACGCCGCCGGTGGAGGTGAGGGTGGGGCTCGGTGCGACGCTCATGTCCGGTCTCCTGCTTCCATGTGGTCATCCAGCACCGGCGAGATCACCGACAGTGCGAGGGGATTGGTCAGCTCGTCGTGCGTTGTCTCGACGTCGTGGGCGACGATCGCGCCGGTCACGTAGGGGCGCCAGCCGTCGGGACCCATCCATTCGCCGGGGTCGACCGCGGCGGTGAAATACAGGACGTCACCGTGGTAGACCGGGCGCTGGTAGCCGGTTCTGGTCCCGGCGGAGGCGTTGTAGGAGCCCGCCATCCGTTCGATCGTGGCCGCGTCGACGAGTTCGACCCCGCCGAGTTCGGCGGCGATCAGCTCGGCCGCCTCCTGCGCGGTGGCTTCGGCGGGGACGTTGTCGATGCCGAAGATCGCGCCGAAGGTGTTGATGAACGCGCCGGGCGACAGGCGCTCGATGCTGTCGCCGTCGATATCGGCGGTGTCGGTGTCCAGCATCGCCACCACGCCGACCCGCTCGCCCGCCTCGGCCAACTGCACCGCCATGGCATGGGCGATCAGTCCGCCGAAGGACCAGCCGAGCAGGTGATACGGGCCCTGCGGCTGGACCGCGCGGATCTCGCGCACATACCGCCGCGCGAACTCCTCGATGGACCGGGCCGAGGGCTCGCGGCCGCTGAGGTCGGGCGCCTGGAGGCCGTAGATCGGTCTGCCCGGCCGCAGTCGCTCGGCGAATCCCAGGTAGCTCCACGACATTCCGGAGGAGGAATGGACACAGAACAGGGCGGGTTTGTCGCCGCCGAGCCGGATCGGCAGCAGCACGTCGAGTCCGAGACCGCTCGAGCCGGCGCCCGTGGGTTCGGCCGCCGCGGCGACCATGGCGGCGGCTTCCTCGGCGGAGGCGCGTTCGGCCGCCGGGGAGTCGGCGAAGCGCGCCGCCGCGCCCAGGGCCCGGGTCCACAGCCGGGCCAGCTCGGCGACGTCATCGCGGTCGAGTAGTTCTGCCGGATAACCGAAGTCGGCGCGCAGGCGGTCGCCGAGCACCAACGCGTTGATGTCGATCGCCGCCATCACCGGGACCGTGGCGTGTTCGCCGACATCCAGGTCGCCGAATTCGTCGGTGGGCAGCCAGCCGAGACCTTCCAGCCCGGCCGGGATCTCGGCGGCGGTGTGCCTGCCGAGATAGTTGACGCAGATCTGGCCGGGCAGCCGCTCCGGCAGCTGTGCCGCGGTCTCGGGATTCAGGTAGCGCAGCAGGCCGAACCCGATGCCCTTGTCCGGCACCGACAGCAGATCGTGTTTGACCGCGCGGATGGCCGCGCCCATCGCCGGGCCGCCGGCGAACGCGTCGTCGATGTCGATGCCGGACAGGTCGAGCCGCACCGGGTACAGGTTGGTGAACCAGCCGATCGTGCGGGACAGGTCGGCGCCGGGGACGACTTCCTCCTGCCTGCCATGGCCTTCGAGCCGCAGCAGCGCGGACTTCTCGTCCACGCCGCGCCGGGCCCGCCAGCGCACCAGCGCCAGGGCGAGCGTGGCGAACAGCGCGTCGGTGACACCGCCGTGGAACAGCCCGGGCAGCGTGGTGAGCAGGGCGGTGGTGACGTCCGCGTCGACCTCGATGTCGACCCGGCGCACGGTGTGGGCCTGATCGATGGCGGGATCGAGGTGCCTGCCGCCGAGCAGCGGGTCGGGGCCGCCGACGAGGTCGCGCCAGTAGCCGAGTTCGGCCAGCCGCTGGTCGGAGTGCGCGGCTTCGGTCAGCGCGTAGGACCAGCGCCGCATCGAGGTCCCGGTCTCGGCCAGCACCGGGGTGGCGCCCGCCGACACCTGGGCCCAGGCTCCGATCAAGTCCTGCACCAGGATTCGCCACGACACACTGTCAATGGCGAGGTGGTGGGCCACCACGATCAGCCGTCCGGGCCGGGTGCGCGAGCCCGCGGCACCGACCGGATCGAGCCAGACGAACTGCAGCACGACGCCGTCGGCCGGATCGAGCCGGTTCAGCGCGGAGTCGAGTTCGCTGCGGACGTCCTCGCGCAGTTCGGTGGGTTCGGCCGCGGCGTCGATCTCGGTGCGGTGCACCAGGGCGTCCACCTCGATCGTGCCCGGTTCCGCCACCCGCAGCTGCCAGCCGTCCTCGTCGGACCACAGCCGGGCCCGCAGCATGTCGTGCCGGTCGATGACGGCGGTGAGCGTGGCCACCAGGTCCGTGCGCTCGATGCCGACGGGCAGTTCCAGCACCGCGGTCTGGGCGAAGCGGTCGAAATCGCCGCCGCGCTCGATCATGTACCGGACGATCGGGGTCAGCGGCAGGTCGCCGACCCCGCCGCCGGGCAGCTCCGCGAGCGCCTCGACCGTCCCGGCGGCGTCGACGGCGGCGGCCAGCGCCGCGACGGTGCGATGCTCGAAGACCTGCAACGGTGTGCAGTGCACCCCACGCAGTTTCGCCTGGGTGACCAGCTGGATCGCCAGGATGCTGTCGCCGCCGAGGGCGAAGAACGAATCGTCGACGCCGACCTGGTCGCGCCCGAGCAACTCGGCGTACACCTCGGCCAGGACGTGTTCGGTGGGTGTCCGCGGCGCCAGATACGGCGCCTCCTCGGCGATGAACACCGGTTCCGGCAGGGCCTTGCGATCGAGTTTGCCGACGGCGTTGACCGGGATGGCGTCCAGGACGACGAAGGCCGCGGGCACCATGTAGGCGGGCAGACTGTCGGCGGCGACGGCCCGCACCCGCGCGAGATCGAGGTCGGCGCCGGGCATCCGCACCAGATAGGCCGCCAGCGCGGTCGCGCCGGTGGGACCGGGCACACCCAGTGTCACCGCGAGATCGACGCCGTCGATGCCGCCGAGCACCGCGTCGATCTCGCCGAGCTCGATGCGCTGACCGCGCACCTTCACCTGGAAGTCGGTGCGGCCGAGATATTCCAGCGTCAACCCGAGCTCGGGCGGGCGGATCCAGCGCACCAGATCGCCGGTGCGATAGAGCACCTCGCCGGGCGCGCCGTAGGGATCGGCGACGAAGCGCGCGGCGGTCAGCCCGGGCCGGGCGTGGTAGCACCGGGCGGTGGCGGTGCCGGTCAGATACAGCTCACCGGCGACGCCGACCGGTACCGGCCGCAACCGATCGTCGAGGACGAGCACGGCCGCGCCCCGGATCGGGGTGCCGATGGTGACCGGCTCCGTCGTGGACAACGGCGCGGAACCCGTTGCCCAGATGGTGTATTCGGTCGGCCCGTACAGATTGACCATCCGCCGCTCCGCGGCCCCGCCGCACCAGCGCCCGACCAGATCGGGGCCGACCGCCTCGCCCGCCACCGCGAGTACCCGCACGCTCGACACCTCGGCGGGATCGATCGTGGCCAGCGCCGACGGCGTGATCACCATGTGCGTGACCGCCTCGGCGGCGATCAGCTCGGCCAGCGGCGCGCCACCGAAGACCTCGGGCGGCGCGATCACACAGGCGCCACCACTGCCGAACGCCATCAGCGCCTCGAAGATCGACGCGTCGAAACTCGGCGAGGCGACCTGCAGCACCCGCGACCGGTCATCGAGTCCGAGATCGGCCCGCTGCGCCGCCACGAGGTCGGCCAGGCCGCGATGGGTGACGGTGACGCCCTTGGGAGTTCCGGTCGACCCGGAGGTGTAGATCATCCAGGCCGGATTCGCCAGCCGGATCGGCGTGGGCAGGTCGTCGGCGGTGAGCGGGGTGTCGGCGGTGGCGCGCAGCCGGGCGACGATGTCGGGGTCGTCGAGGACCAGCCAGCGGGTGGTGTCGGGCAGGCTCGCCCGGTACGCGGTCAGGGTGAGACCGACCCGGGCGCCGGAGTCGGTGAGCATGTGATCGATGCGGTCCACCGGATGCTTCGGGTCGACCGGCAGGAACGCGGCACCGGCCTTCGCGGCGGCCCAGATCCCCGTGTGCAGCTCGGCGCAGCGGGGCAGCCCCAGGGCGACAACGGTTTCGGTGCCCGCACCCGCGTCGATCAGCAGGCGGGCCAGCTGGTTCGAGCGGGCGTCGAGCGCACGGTAGGTCGTCGTGGTCCCGGCGACCAGCGCCGGATGGTCGGGGTAGGTCGCGGCGGTGTCGGCGAGCAGCCGGGGCAGGGTGATCGTGCCCGCCGTGGCCGGGCCGCGGACCGGAATCAGTTCCGCGCGTTCACCCGCGTCGAGCAGGTCGATATCGGCGACCCGCAGGTCGAGGTCGGCGAGGACGGCCGACAGGACGCGCTGCCAGCGGGTCACGAACGCGGCCACCGTGGCCGCGTCGAACAGGTCGGTCGCGTAGGTCAGCACGCCGTCGAGCCCGGCGGGGCCGGCGTCGGTGAATCGTTCGCGCAGGTCGAGGGTGAGGTCGAAGGCCGAGGCGTCGCGGTCGAAGTCCTCGACCTCGAACCGCAGTCCGGCCAGGTCCAGCACCGGCTCGACGAAGTTCTGCAGCGACAGCGACACCTGGAAGATCGGGTGGTGCGCGGTCGAGCGGGTCGGGTCGAGCGCCTGGACGAGCTGTTCGAAGGGCACGTCGGCATGGGCGAACGCGTCGAGATCGGTGGTGCGGACCTCGGCCAGCACCTGCCGGAAACTCGCGCCGGGGTCGATCGGCGTGCGCAGGGCCAGCGTGTTGACGAACATGCCGACGAGGTCGTCCAGGGCGGCCTCGCCGCGCCCGGCGACGGGAGTGCCGATGACGACGTCACCGGTGCCGCTCAACCGGGCCAGCAGGACCGCGAGCGCGGCGTGCACGAGCATGAACACGCTGACATTGCTCGCGGCCGCGACGTCGATGAGCGTGCGGTGCAGCTGCTCGTCGATCGCGAAGTCGAGGTCGTCGCTGCGCATCGTCTGCACCGCGGGTCGCGGGCGGTCGGTGGGCAGTTCCAGCGCGTCCGGTGCGCCGGCGAGGGCGTCGGTCCAGTACCGGATCTGCTGGGCGGCCACCGATTCCGGGTCGGTCGCGCTGCCGAGGAGTTCGCGGTGCCACAGCGCGAAGTCGGCGTACTGCACGGTGAGCGGGGCCCGGGTGGGCGCCTCGCCCGCCACGCGCGCCGAGTAGGCGGCCACCAGGTCGCCCGCCAGCGGCGCCATCGACGCGCCGTCGGCGCTGATGTGGTGCACCACCAGCACGACCACATGCACGGGGAGACCGTCGGACCCGGCGTCGACGAGCCGGAACAGCCCGACCCGCAGCGGCGCCTGCCTGGTGAGATCGAATCCGGTGCCCGCCAGCTCGGTGATCCGATCCCGCAGCGGCGCACCGTCTTCGGTGTCGAGGACCGGCATGGCGGGCGTGGCCGCGTCGAGGCCGACGACGACCTGACGTGGCCCTTCGGTATCGGCCGGATAGCGGGTGCGCAGGCTTTCCTGCCGCGCGATCACGTCGGTCAGCGCCAGGCGCATGGCCTCGACATCCAGAGCGCCGGTCAGGCGCAGGGCGATGGCGATGTTGTAGGCGGCCGAGCTCGGATCGAGCTGGTTGAGCACCCACATGCGCTGCTGGGCGGGCGAGAGCGGGATCCGGTCGGGGCGCACGCGCGCGGCCAGCGCCGGGCGGCCGGGCCCGCCCTCGGCGGCGGGCACGACCCGGGCCGCCAGCTGCGCCACGGTCGGCGCGTCGAACAGATCGCGCAGGGCGATGGTCGAGCCGAGCGCCGAATTCACCCGGGCGACGACCTTGGTCGCGCTCAGCGAGTTGCCGCCGAGTTCGAAGAACGACTGGTCGACGCTGACCTGCTCGGCCCCGATGACCTCCGCGAACACCGCGGCCACCGCGGCCTCGGTGTCGGTCCGGGGCGCGAGGTAGGGGCGCTGCGCCGCCGAGAAGTCCGGCACCGGCAAGGCTTTGCGATCCAGCTTGCCCACGGGGGTGAGGGGAATCTCGTCGAGCACGACGACATAGGCGGGCACCATGTAGCCGGGCAGCTCCGCCGCGACGGCCGCGCGCACCCGCTCGGTCTCCAGTGCGACACCGGGCGTGGGCAGGACATAGGACACCAGCACGGTCGCCCCCGCTGGGCCCGCGCGCCCGATGGTCACCGCGTAGTCGATCTCCTCGTCGCGCGAGAGCACCGCGTCGATCTCGCCGAGCTCGATCCGCAGGCCGCGGATCTTCACCTGGAAGTCGCTGCGGCCCAGGTACTCTAGCGCGAGGTCGCCGTCCTCGACGACCCAGCGGACCATGTCGCCGGTGCGATACATGCGGTCACCGGGCTCGCCGTAGGGATCGGCGACGAACCGGCTCGCGGTCATCTCGAACCGGTTGAAATAGCCGCGGGCCAGCGCGGGCCCGGCCAGATACAGCTCGCCCGCGATGCCGACCGGCACCGGCCGCAACCAGGTGTCCAGCACCACCACCGCCGACCCCCGGATCGGTCCGCCGATGGTGATCGGTTCGCCCGCCACCAGCTCGGCGGGACCGGTGGCCCAGATGCTGAATTCGGTGGGGCCGTACAAGTTCACCAACCGGCGACCGGCCGACCACTTCTCGATCAGCTCGGGGGTGGCGGCCTCGCCGGCGACCGACAGCACCCGCAGATCGGTGAGTTCGGTCGGTTCCATGGTGGCCAGCGCCGACGGGGTGATCACCGCGTGGGTGACCCGTTCGGCGCGCAGCAGCCCTTCGAGTTCGCTGCCGCCGTAGACCTCCGGCGGCGAGATCACGAGCCGCCCGCCCGCCGAATGCGCGGTGAGCATCTCGAAGACCGAGGCGTCGAAGCTGGGCGAGGCGACCTGCAGCGCGCTCGCCGACGGGTCGAGGGCCAGCGTCTCCCGTTGCGCGGTGGTGAGATTGGCGATGCCGCGATGGCTGAGCAGCACCGCCTTCGGCTTGCCGGTGGAACCGGAGGTGTAGATCAGGTAGGCGGTGTGGTCGATGTCGATGGGCCCGCCGCGTTCGGCGTCGGTGATCGGCGCATCGGAGACCAGCATCACCCGGCGCAGCGTGTTCAGGTCGTCGAGCAGCAGCCAGTCGATGGTGCCGGGCAGCGTCTCCCCGGTCGTGGTGACGGTGACGCCGATCGGCGCCTTCGAATCGGCGAGCATGTGCTCGATGCGCTCCACCGGATAGCTCGGGTCCAGCGGGACGAATGCCGCGCCGGTCTTGGCCAGCGCCCACACGGCCACCACCGATTCCAGCGACCGGGTGAGGGCGAGCACCACGAACACCTCGGGGCCGACGCCGCGGCCCAGCAGGACCCGGGCGAACCGGTTCGACCAGGAATCCAGGTCGCGGTAGCTCATTCGCAGCTCACCCGCGCTGACCGCGATCGCGTCGGGATCGATGCTCGCGCCCGCGGTCAGGATGTCGGGCATCGTCCGCATCGGCACCGAGGGCAGCCCGCGGACCGGCGCCAGCCGCGCCAGTTCGGTGTCGTCGCAGTAGCGCACCTGCGAGACCAGGTCGTGCGGCTGCGCGGCGAGCCGGCCGAGCAGCCCGACGAACCGGTCCAGCAGCGACTGCGCGGCGGTGGCGTCGAGCTGATCGGCCATGAACTTCACCGTGATCCGCAGCGCGTCGCCCGCCCCCGCCTCGCCGCGCAGCGGGATCACCATGAGATTGAGCGGATACGGTGTCGCGTCGGTGCCCTCGACGTCGAGCACCCGCATGCCCGCGATGTCGAGCGCCTGCGAGAGCGCCTCGCGATCGATCGGATAGGACTCGAACACGGTGAGGGTGTCGAACAATTCGGCCAGCCCGACCGCACGGTGGATCGCGGCCAGCCCGACGTGCTGATGATCCATCAGCCGGGCCTGCTCGGCCTGCACCCGGGCCAGCAGATCGGAGACCTTCTCGGCGGGGTCCAGCGTCACCCGCACCGGGACGGTGTTGATGAACAGGCCGACCATCTCCTCGACGCCCGGCAGCTCCGGCGGCCTGCCCGACACCGTGCTGCCGAACACCACGTCGGTGCGGCCGGTCAGCATGGCCAGCAGCAGCGCCCAGCTCGTCTGGACCAGAGTGTTCACCGTGGCGCCCGCCTCGCGGGCCGCGCCCTCGAGCTCGGCGACCGTGGCGGCGGACAGCTCGCGGGTGACCATCGCGGTCTCCGGTGAGGCGATCCCGGCCAGGGTGGGGACCGCGCGCGTCGGGGTGTCGATCCCGGCCAGGGACTGCTGCCAGGCGGCGAGCGAGGCGTCGGCGTCCTGGGCGGCGAGCCAGGCCAGGAAGTCGCGGTAGGAGCGGGCGGGCGGCAGCACCGACGCGTCGCCCGCGGTGACGTAGAGCGCGAGCAGTTCCCGGACCAGCAGCGGCGTCGACCAGCCGTCGAGCACCAGGTGATGGTTGGTCATGATCAGCCGGAACCGGCCGGGCGCGGTGGTGACCAGGGTGAAGCGGATCAGCGGGGGACGGGTGAGGTCGAAGCGGGTCAGCGCGTCCAGGGCGATGATCCGGTCGAGTTCGCGGGTGCGCTCCGCGTCGTCGGTGAGGTCGGTCAGATCGATGTCGGTCCAGCGGATCTCGGCGTCGGCCAGGACCAGCTGGCGTGGACCGTCGTCGGTCTCCACGAACGCCACCCGCAGGTTCTCGTGCCGGTCGACGAGCGCCTGGGCCGCGATCCGCAGCCGGGTGGTGTCGACGGTGCCCGCCAGGGTGAGCATCGACTGCACGGTGTAGCCGTCGGCGGTGTCGGAGTCGTAGAGCGCGTGGAAGAGCAGGCCGTACTGCAGCGGCGAGAGCGGCCACACGTCGACGAGATTCGGGTAGCTCTGTTCCCAGCGATCGATCTGCGGCTGGTCGAGGGCGACGAGCGGGAAATCCGACGGCGTGCGCCCACCGGCCTCTCCGGAACGCGCGTGGTCGGCGAGCGCGCGCAGCGCGGCGGTCCACAGGTCGGCCAGCTCGTCGACCGCGTGCTCGTCGAGCAGCCTGCTCGCGTAGGCCCAGGTGACTTCCAGGCCGGCGTCGGTCAGCACGGCATTGATGTCGACGACGGCGGCCAGCGGGGCCCGCTCGTCGTTGGTCGCGGCGAAGCGCCGGGGCATCCAGGGATCCTCGCCGGTGACCGCGCGGCCGAGATAGTTGAAGCTCAGCTGGGGCGTGGGGGCATCGGCCAGCGCGGCGGCGGTGTCGCTGTTCAGGTACCGCAGCAGGCCGTAGCCGACCCCGCGGTCGGGCAGCGATCGCAACTGCTCCTTGGTGGCCTTGAGGGCGGACCCCGCCGCCGGGCCGCCGGCGAAGGCGTCGCTCAGGTCGATGTCGGCGAGGTCGACCGCGACCGGGTACACGCTGGTGAACCAGCCGACCGTGCGCGCGACATCGGCGCCGGGCAGCAGGGATTCGTCGCGGCCGTGGCCCTCCAGGGTCAGCAGGGCCCCGGTGCGGTCGCGCCAGCGGCACACGGCCATGGTCAGTGCCGCGAGCAGCACATCGTCGGCGCCGCAATGGAATTGCTCGGGCAGGGTGGTCAGGACGGTGTGCGCGAGCTCCGGCGGTACCGTGCTCAGCCGCTGTTTCATGGTGGCGACGATGTCGACGACGGGGTCGAAGGCGGTCCGGTCGGCGGCGAACGAGGGGTCCGGTGTCGCCAGGACGTGTTGCCAGATCGGCAGTTCGCCGAGCCGGGTGTCGGCATCGTCGGCCAGTCCGTGCGCCCAGCGGCGGAAGGAGGTGCCGACCGGGTCGAGGGCGCCCCCGAAGGCGGCGGTCGCGAAGTCCGGCAGCAGGATTCGCCACGAGACGCCGTCGGTGACGAGGTGGTGCAGGACCAGCCAGCACAGCGGCGCGGCCTCGGCACGGTCGAGCAGCACGAACCGGGCGACGGCGCCGACCGTGGGGTCGAGCTGATCCGCGGCGTCCTGCAAGGCACGCTCGACGGCGTCGTCGGTGTCGGCCGAGACGACGTCGAGCAGCGGGCCGGCGGCGACCGAACCGGGTTCGGCGACCACCCATTCCCAGCCCCGCGGGGTCTCGCGCAGCGACGAGCGGAGCAGGTCGTGGTGATCGAGCAGGACCTGGATCGCGGTCGCCAGCGCCGCACGGTCGATGCCCGCGGGCAGGCCGATCAGCACGGCCTGCCCGTACCGGCCCCAGGTGTCACCGTGCTCGACCAGCGCGTGCACGATCGGCGTGAGCGGCACCGGACCGACACCGCCACCGGGCAATTCGTGCACCACGTGGACCTCGGTGTCGGCCGCGACCGCCGCCAGCGCGGCGACGGTCTTGCGTTCGAACACGTCCCGGGCGCTGAACGCGATCCCGGCGGCCTTCGCCCGCGAGACCAGCTGGATGGAGACGATGCTGTCGCCACCGAGGGCGAAGAAGCTGTCGTCGACGCCGACCGACTCCAGGCCGAGCACGTCGGCGAACAGCGCGGCGAGCGTCTCCTCGCGCGGGGTGGACGGCGCGCGGCTGGTGACGGTGCGCGCGCTGAAATCCGGTGCGGGCAGCGCCTTGCGGTCCACCTTGCCCAGCGGCGTCAGCGGAACCCGGTCGAGCACCATGACCACCGCGGGCACCATGTAGGCCGGAAGGCTCTCGCCGACCGCCGCTTTCACGCCCTCGGGGTGGACGTCGGCGCCGGGCTCGGTCGTCACATACGACACCAGCGCGGTCGCGCCCGCGGCCGTCTCGACGCCGAGGGTGAGCGCGAAATCGATCTCGGGCAGCCGCTGCAGGGCGGCATCGATCTCCCCGAGCTCGATCCGGAAGCCGCGCACCTTCACCTGGAAGTCGCTGCGGCCCTGGTATTCCAGGACGAACCGGCCGTCGTCGTCGCGCCACCGCACCAGGTCGCCGGTGCGGTACATCCGCTCACCGGGTGCGTGCGGATTCGCGACGAACCGGCTCGCCGTCAGACCGGTGCGCCGGTGATAGCCGCGGGCCACGCCGGGGCCGGCGAGGTACAGCTCGCCGACGGTGCCCGCCGGGACCGGGCGCAGCCAGGGATCCAGCACCAGACCGGTCACCCCGCGCACGAGACTGCCGATCGTCACCGGCGCATCGGGCACCAAGGCGTCGGTGAGGGTGGTGGTCACGGTGGTCTCGGTGGGGCCGTAGCCGTTGAGCAGGGTGCGACCGGCCCACTTGGCCACCAGTTCCGGCGGGCACGCGTCGCCGCCGACGACGATCGTGCGCAGCCCGGGCAGCGTCGCGGGATCGAGCGAACCCACGACGGCCGGGGTGACATTGAGATGGGTGACCCGGTGCGCGCGCAGCACCTGCGCCATGTCCTCGCCCGCGTACGCCGAGGGCGGCACCACCGCCAGGCTCGCGCCCGCCGCCAGCGTCACCAGGATCTCCTCGACGGAGATGTCGAAACTCGGCGAGACGGCGTGGGCGACAACGGAGCTCGCGTCGACACCGAACCCGGCTCCCGAACTCGCTACGAGGTTGGCCAGGCCGCGGTGCGAGACGAGCACGCCCTTGGGCAGACCCGTCGAGCCGGAGGTGTAGATGATGTAGGCGACCTGATCCGGCCGCACCGGAGCGCGGCGGTCGGCGTCGGCGATCGGCCCGGCATCCTGGGCGGCGATCTGCGCGAGGGTCGCCTCGTCGTCGAGGGTGAGCCAGTCGACCCCGTCCGGCAGCGATTTGCGCGCCTGCGCCACGGTCAGGCCCGTGATCACCCCGCTGTCGTCGACCATGTGCTCGATGCGGTCGGCCGGATAGGTGGGATCGATCGGGACGAACGGCGCGCCGGTCTTGGCGACCGCGATGGTCGCCAGCACCGACTCGGCCGAGCGCGGGATGGACAGGGCGACACCGTGTTCGGGGCCGGCGCCGGCGGCGATCAGCACCCGGGCGAGCCGGTTGGTGTAGTCGTCGACGGCGCGGTAGGTCAGTGTCTCGTGCGCGCCCCAGCGCAGCGCCACCGCGTCCGGGTCGAGTGCGGCGCCCGCCGTGAGGATCTCGGGCAGCGTGCGGATGTCGACCCCGGCCGGACCGCGCGCGGGGACCGCGAGGGCCTCCTCGGCGGGGGACAGGACCGGCACCGCCGACAGCGGCGCCTCGGGTCCGGCGACCAGGAATCGGTGCAGGAACCGCAGGAAGCGCGCTTGATGCGCCGCCAGGTCGGCCTCGCTGTACAGATTGCCGTTGCCCTGCAAGTCGATGTGGGTGCTCTCGCCGCCGACGCCCGGATACAGGTTGACGAACAGGTCGTCGATCAGGCCGGAGGTGAGCACGTGCAACCGCCCGACGACCGGGCCGAGCGCGATCCTGGTGTCGACCATCATCAGATTCACGGCCGGGCCGAACGAGGTGGCCTCGTCCATCGCCCAGCCGAGGTCGCGGACGATGTCCTCCTGGCGGTAGCGCTGGCGGCGCAGCGCGCCGGTCAGCTCGCTCTGTACGGCGAGGATCGCCGCGCCGATGGTCGTGGTCGGGTCCAGACCGACCCGCAGCGGGACGACATTGGCGAGCATGCCGCCGGACCGGCGCAGCGTCGCGGAGGTGCGCGCCGACACCGGCAGGCTCAATACCACTTCTCGCGCCCCCGTCATCGCGGCCAGGTAGGCGCCGAACGCGGCGACCACCGTCGGCGCGACACCCGAGTTCACGGCGGCGGCAACGGAATCCAGCAGCGCCGCGGTCTCGGCGGGCAGCGCGCCCGAGACCCGGTTCGGGTGGCCGTCGACCTCGGCGTCGCGCCCGGCCAGATTCACCGGATCGGCCATCCCCGCCAGGTGCTCACGCCAGTACTCCCGGTCGGCGGTGAAACGGTCGGAGGTGCGGTAGGCCAGGTCGGCCGCCACGATCTTCTGCAACGGCTCGGCCTTGGACGCCGGGGCCTCTCTGCCCTCGACGGCGGCGTTGTAGAGCTCGCCGGTGCGCTGCACCAGGGCCAGCGCCCCCATGCCGTCCAGCGCGATGTGATGCATCCGCGAATACCAGAACCAGCGGTCGTCGGCGACGCGGAGCATGGCCAACCGGACCAATCGGTCGCGCATCACGTCCAGGGGAGCGGTGTACTCGGCGCGCATCCACGCGTGCGCCGCCGCGACGGGGTCGGGCTCGGCGCGTAGATCCAGCTCGGCCATCTCGTCGTCGAGGGAGAAGTCGACGTACTGGTGGGGTTGGCCGTCGATGTCGATCAGGCGCAGATAGCCGGTGCCGAACTCGCGGCCGGTCCGGCGCACGACCCGCAGCAGCAGTTCGTGGTCGACCGGACCACTCAATTCGACGTATTGGGCGATGGAAATGGGGGTGTCGCCCGCGATGTGCTGGGCGAACCAGATACCACGTTGGGCCGCGGACAGCGGGAAGGCGCCCTCGGAAGGCTGGGTCATGAGCGGACCTGCGTTCTCATGTCTGGAGCTCGGTATTCACCATGTGTCCCCGACCGGCGGGCGATTACCTGGTAGGTAGTACCCGCCGCTGCGTACTGCGCTCTCGATCCATTCTGGACCTGCGAGGACCAGACCGGAATGGGTTCAGGAGACAGCGCGCAGATCGGCCGTCGACAGCGGCGCGTCGGAGCTGACCAGATAACGCTGCAGGGTCGAGCGATCGTCGAGGACCAGCCAATCGACGACGTCGGTCAGTTCGGGCCTGCGGGCCCGGGTGGTGATGCCGGCGTAGGCGCCGAAGACGAACTCGTCGTCGGTGACCGCGACGGGGATCGCGCCGATCTTGCGCACGGCCGCCTCGGCGACGATCGCCTCGATCGTGGCGTCGACCGCCAGCGCGATCCGGGCGCCCGCGGTGACGCCGCGGCCCAGCAGCAGTCGCGCCAGCCGGTTGGCCCAGCGATCCAGATCCGCGTCGGCGAGCTGTCCATCGGTGGCGATCGGGCCGGCCTGCTTGCGCGGCAGCTGGATGACGTTGTCGGCGATCGAGGTGGTCGTCGTGCTCATCGTGGTGTCCCCTTGGCGCTGGTAGGAGGTGCTTTTCGGTACACCTCTACTGTCGTCGCCGGGCGGGGTCTCCGACAGCGACCCCAGCGTTGGGGGGTGGCCTCCCAGGGGGGCGCGTTTCCCACCCCAAGGTGGTTGAACCCGGTGGTCGTCAGCCGAAGCCGATGACCTCGATATCGCGGTACTTCGCATCGGTCGTGATCAGCAGCAGGGAACCGGCGACCGTGGTGAATCGCAGGGATCTGGTCCCCGGCGCCACGGTGAGCGGCAGCATCGGTCCCGCGCGACCGGTCGACCGGTCCCAGGTGCGTAGGTGGTAGCCGTTGTCGGAGGTCAGCGTGACGACCTGGTCGGCGAGCAGCACCGCCGCCTCGGCGTACTGCGCTCGCTCGTCGGAGGTCGTGTCGAGCTCGGTGGATGCGCCGTCGGCCGCCGACAGGATTTCCCATCGCCTGGGCAGCCGATATCCGTCCGGGTGGTCGGAGCTGACCAGGGCGTGGTCGTCCGCGGCGCGCACGTCGACGTTTGTGCGGCTCGATGCGGCGATCGCCGACGTCAGCGGGGCGTTCGGCGGCAGGAGGAGCGCGGTGCCGGCGCCGTCCCGGACGTAGCTGATCCAGACGAAGCCGCTGTCGAGCACCCGGACCTCGACATAGCCGGGCGACTCCTGGCGCGGCGCGGAAAAGTCGCGCCGGTCGCGCACCTGCCCGGACCGCGGATCGAACACGGTGACAGCCACCGTCGCCGTGTCGCCGTCGCCGCAGGTCGCGACTCGGTAGATCGCGGTCATCGTGGCGACGACGCGCTCCCCGGTCGAGGTGCACCCGGGCGGTTCGGCCGGAGTGGTCCACAGGTGGCGGCCGGTCCTCGCGTCGTACCGGGTCACCGTCCCGCGGGCGGAGGTGGTGGCCAGCAGGTGCCCGGGAACGATGGCGTCCCGGTCGCGGGTGAAATCCCCGGCGCGGTTGACGGCCCCGTCTCGGGTGAAGTCCGCGTCGGACCAGCGGAGTTCACCGGTGTCGGTGTCGAAGGCCAGCCAGCCGCGCTGCTCCCAGTAGGTCAGCACGACGTCCTCGCCGCGCAGCGCGACGGTCTTCGGCGGCACGTTCCCCACGCTGTCGGAGCCGACACCGAGGCGCCGGTAGTGCCAGCGTTCGGAACCCGTCGCACCATCGTAGGCCGTGATGCCGCCCCTGGTCGAAACGATGAAACCCGTTCCGGTGAAGGCGATTCGAGTGTCCGCGTTCGAGCCGCCGACCGGGGGCCGGAATCGGAATCTCTCCGGCCCGAGCACGGCGGGCACCGCGGTCTCCGGGCCGGGGTCGGCGGTGACGTGGTCGACCGAGGCACTGTCGTCGCCCAGCCGGCCCGCGACCCCGGCGGCGCCGAGCACCGGCGCGACGCCGACGACGAGGGCCACGACGAGCGCCGACCGCCGGGGCATCGGGGCGGTCGGCGTCGCCACGAGCACGAAGATCAGCGCCGCACCGAGGACGACGAGGGCCAGCGCCGCGATCGCGCCCGGTACCCGCGGCGTGACGACGAACTCCGCGGTCAGCCGCTGATAGGTCGACGGGATGTGCGCGGTCACCGCGAACACGATGCTTCCGATGAGCACCGCCAGCAGGGCGAGCACGCCACCGGCCGTGACACCCGCGGCCCGCTCATCACCGCGGCGCCCACGGATCAGCACCACCGTCGCGATCAGCACGACCGCACCCGCGAAGATCAGGGTTGCCCGGACGAGGTGGCGGGGGAACTCGCCGGTCTCGGCGTAGCTGTCGAACGGCACCGGAATCGGTGCGGCGACGAACCAGCTGTACAGCGCCAGCGCGACACCCCCGGCGACCAGCACGGCACCGATCACACCCGCGTGGACCGGCCACGACGAACGTGCGCGCTCGGTCGACTGATCGTCGGACATGTTCCCCCCGGATAAGGACTCGATCGACACCGCCCCACCGGGTGTCGAGTCGAGACTAGCGCCGGTGGTGGCGACGCGGAAAACGCGCCGCCACACCGCTCAGCGCGCGTTGCCGCCGATGCTGAAGTGGGCGCCGGTGGGGTCGGTGAGACCGGCCAGGCGGCCGTAGGGGGTGTCCATCGGCTCGAAGACGACGACGCCGCCGAGGGTCTTGGCGAGTTCGACGGTCTTGTCGACGTCGTCGGCGCCGAAGTAGGCCGTCCACGCGCCGGGGATGCCCTCGGGGAGGTGGCCGGTGGCGTCCATGACGCCGCCGCGCATCGGTGAGGTCGCGTGGATGGTCGTGTACCGGAACTCGGGGGTGTCGGCCACGGCGAAGGTGTCGCGCCAACCGAAGACCTCGCGGTAGAAGGTCAGCGACTGCTCGTAGGCGCGGGTCATCAGCTCGAACCAGGACGGGACGCCGTCGTGGTTGCGCCAGACACCGTCGGCGACATCGCCGATCGCCTCGAAGCCGGGGAACTCGTCGGCCTGCCAGACGCCGACGCCGACACCGCCGACATCGGCCAGCACCGCCATCGTGCCGAGGTCGCCGACCGCCATCGGCTCGACGAAGATGTTGCCGCCCGCGGCGCTCGCCTTCGCCGTGGTCGCCGCGGCGTCGGCGGAGGCCAGGTAGACCGTCCAGCGATCGGGGTAGGGGTCACCGGCGTCGGGGATCCGGGGCATCGCGCCCGCGACGGCCTTGCCGTCCTTGCGCAGGGTGGTGTAGCCGCCGAATTCCTCGCCGCCGCGTTCGGCGGTCCAGCCGAACAGCTCGCCGTAGAAGGCGATGGCACGGTCGAGATCGGCGGTGTAGAGATCGACCCAGGTGGGATCACCGGGTTGCTGGGCACTGGACATGACGACTCCTCGGCTGCGGGGGACTGGCTCGACAGAGACGGTGGCAGGACGCGCCCACCGTCATCGATCATGACGCCGCGACCTCCGAAAAGTCATCGCCGACAACCGTTGCACCCGCCCGACCTGCGGAGGAAGATCGAGAACGGCGCCGGACCGACACGTGGTCGGCCATCTACGGCGCGCTGAATACGACACAGAGTAGGACCCGCGCGGAATGCTGCGGCAGCACGGTTTACGATTCACACCAACGCATGCTGACCGTCGTCTGCCTCTGACCGGAGGACGGAGGGCCTGCGAGTGACGTACAGGCATCTTCAGGAGGATCAGTGACTGCGGTAGAGCCCAGGCCAGTCCCTCAGTTGGAAGCGACTCGACCGTATCCTGCTCGGACCGGGCCCAAGGGCTCGTTCCTGTACAAGGCGGTCACCACCACCGACCCCAAGGTGCTCGGCACCATGTACCTGGTGACGGCGATCAGCTTCTTCCTGGTCGGCGGTCTCATGGCGCTGCTCATGCGCGCCGAGCTGGCGCGCCCGGGTCTGCAGTTCCTGTCGCCCGAGCAGTTCAACCAGCTGTTCACCATGCACGGCACGATCATGCTGCTGTTCTACGCGACGGCGATCGTGTTCGGCTTCGCCAACATCATCCTGCCGCTGCAGATCGGCGCCCCCGACGTCGCCTTCCCGCGACTGAACGCGTTCAGCTACTGGCTGTACCTGTTCGGCGGCACCATGGCGACCGCGGGCTTCGTGACCCCCGGCGGCGCGGCGGACTTCGGCTGGACGGCGTACGTGCCGCTGACCGACATCCTGCACTCGCCCGGTGTCGGCACCGACCTGTGGATCCTGGGCCTGGCCGTCTCCGGTCTGGGCACCATCCTCGGTGGCGTCAACATGCTCACCACCGTGGTCTGCCTGCGCGCGCCCGGCATGACCATGTTCCGCATGCCGATCTTCACCTGGAACATCGCGGTGACCTCGGTCCTGGTGCTGCTGGCCTTCCCGCTGCTGACCGCGGCGCTGTTCGGTCTGGCCTACGACCGCCACCTGGGCGGCCACATCTACGACCCGGCCACCGGCGGCATCCTGCTCTACCAGCACCTGTTCTGGTTCTTCGGCCACCCCGAGGTCTACATCATCGCGCTGCCGTTCTTCGGCATCGTCTCCGAGATCTTCCCGGTCTTCAGCCGTAAGCCGATCTTCGGTTACACCACGCTGGTCTACGCGACGCTGGGTATCGCGGCGCTGTCGATCGCGGTGTGGGCGCACCACATGTACGCCACCGGCGCCGTGCTGCTGCCGTACTTCTCCTTCATGACCTTCCTCATCGCGGTCCCGACCGGTGTGAAGTTCTTCAACTGGATCGGCACCATGTGGCGCGGTCAGCTGACGTTCGAATCACCGATGCTGTGGTCGATCGGCTTCCTGGTGACCTTCCTCTTCGGTGGTCTGTCGGGTGTCATCCTGGCCTCGCCGCCGCTGGACTTCCACGTCACCGACTCGTACTTCGTCGTCGCGCACTTCCACTACGTGCTCTTCGGCACCATCGTGTTCGCCACCTTCGCCGGTATCTACTTCTGGTTCCCGAAGATCACCGGCCGCATGATGGACGAGCGCCTGGCGAAGTGGCACTTCTGGACCACCTTCGTCGGCTTCCACACCACCTTCCTGGTGCAGCACTGGCTGGGCGCCGAGGGCATGCCGCGTCGCTACGCCGACTACCTGCCCAGCGACGGCTTCACCACGCTGAACACGATCTCCACCATCGGTGCCTTCATCCTGGGCTCGTCGATGCTGCCGTTCGTGTGGAACACCTTCAAGAGCTACCGCTACGGCGAGGTCGTCACGGTGGACGACCCGTGGGGCTACGGCAACTCGCTCGAGTGGGCCACCACCTGCCCGCCGCCGCGGCACAACTTCTACGAGCTGCCGCGCATCCGTTCGGAGCGTCCGGCGTTCGAGCTGCACTACCCGCACATGGTCGAGCGCATGAAGGCCGAAGCGCACGTCGGCTGGGGCTCGGGTAAGCACGCGACGCACGTCAGCGAAGGCGCGCTCGCCAAGAAGTAGGAAAGACCGGAAGACCAGGGTGTGCACCTGCTGGGTGACCAGCAGGTGCATGCGCTTTTTCCTGACGAAGTTGTCCAGGACGGCTCTCCCAGGAAAGGCCCAGATATGGAGCAGATCGACTTGGCCGACACCACAGTTCTCGTGACCGTCACCGGCCCCGACCGACCCGGCGTCACATCCGTGCTGCTGGCGACGCTCTCCCGCCACCAGGTGAGCCTGCTGGACGTGGAACAGGTGGTCATCAGGGGCAGGCTCACCCTCGGTGTGCTGGTCTCGTGCCCCAACGACCCCGAGGCACTGCAGGACGAGCTCGAAGAGGCCATGAACACCGTCGGCATGCAGGTCGACGTGTCGGTCGACGCGCAGATCGGCAAGCCGCCGATGTCGACGCACGCCGTCGTCGTGCTCGGCGCGCCCGTCACCGCGCACGCCTTCAGCGCGATCTCGCGGCTGCTGGCCGGCCTGGGCGCCAATATCGACACCATCCGCGGCATCGCCGACTACCCGGTGACCGGCATGGAACTGATGGTCTCGGCGATCGATTCCGGTGCCGACACCGATTCGCGGCTGCGCACCGCGCTGGCCGACATCGCCGTCGCCGAACAGGTCGACATCGCGGTGGAACGAGCCGGGCTCGCGCGCCGCGCCAAGCGGCTCATCGTCTTCGACGTGGACTCCACGCTGATCCAGGGCGAGGTCATCGAGATGCTGGCCGCGCACGCCGGCGTCGAGGAGCAGGTCCGCGAGGTCACCGAGGCCGCGATGCGCGGCGAACTCGACTTCGCCGAATCGCTGCGCCAGCGAGTGGCCACCCTCGAAGGTCTCGACGAATCGGTGATCGAGGAGGTCGCCGACCGGATCGAGCTCACCCCGGGCGCGCGCACCACCATTCGCACGCTGCGCAGGCTCGGTTTCCGCTGCGGTGTGGTCTCCGGTGGTTTCCGGCAGGTCATCGAGCCGCTGGCGCACGAGCTGGAACTGGATTTCGTGCAGGCCAACACCCTCGAGATCGTCGACGGCAAGCTCACCGGCCGGGTGATCGGCGAGATCGTCGACCGGGCGTTCAAGGCGACCGCGCTGCGCAAGTTCGCGGCCGAGGCGGGCGTGCCGATGGAGCAGACCGTCGCCGTCGGTGACGGTGCCAACGACATCGACATGCTCAACGCGGCCGGTCTGGGCGTGGCGTTCAACGCCAAGCCCGCGCTGCGCGAGGTGGCCGATACGGCGCTGTCGCATCCGTACCTGGACGCGGTGCTGTTCATCCTCGGCGTCACCCGCGACGAGGTCGAGGCGGCCGACGCCCGCGACGGCGGCGTGCGCCGGGTTCCGCTGCTCGGCCGGTAGCCCTGGCGCGTCGCGACCGGTGCGACCCGGTCGCGACGTTAGCCTCCAGCGCAGGGTGTCCTTTCGGCGTTGGGAGAGTTCCATGCGGAAAATCCTGTTCGCGGCCTGCGCGGTGGCGATGCTGGTCACCGGGTGCGGTGACGACGGCGACGACACCGGGGATCTGTCCTCGACGACGATCGACCTGCCGACCACGGCCGCGCAGTCCGCGGCCGGACCGGTGGAGGTCGACCAGATGTTCAGCGGGAGCACGGTCGCGCTCGGGCTGGGTCAGCAGCTGCTGGTCCGGCTGCCGCAGAACCCGAACGACACCGAGTCCTGGACGCCGGTGAACATCGAGCGCGGGGTGCTGGCGCCGGAGCCGCCGCTGTCGGAGGGCACCAGCACGGTGTGGCCGTTCCGCGGGGTCGGCCCGGGGACCTCGACCATTCAGTTCGTCTACGGTCCGGCCAGTCAGCCGCCGATCGGGCCGGGGCCGGAGTTCATCCTGACCGTGCGGGTCGCCTAGCGTCCACGGACGGCGTGGTGGCCGCCTCGTTAGGCTTGACCCGCAGTGGCGTCGATCGGATCGGGTGTTGTGGCATGGGCAGCGGGGAACTGAGCAGCGTGGAGATCGAGGCGGAGGCCCGCGACGACGCGGCCGCATTCGCCCTCCGGCACGCCGAATTGGCGCGGGGATACGGCGGCAACGGCGATCCCGACGACCCGGCCATGGTCCAGGCCATGCAAATGGTCCTGCACATCCCCAAGGCCGACCCACCCGCGCGCAGCGCGCTGCTGGAAGCCGCGGCGGCCGCGGCGGTGGCCGTGTGCCTGGACCCGCGCTCCGGGCCGGGCGGGGAGTGGGAGCCGCGCTATCTGGCGTGGAAGCGCTCCAGGATCAGGAAGGTGGCGCGGCGGGCGCGCGGCGCGCAGTGGGTCGCGGCGGGCGAGGTCGACGGGGTGACCGTGGAGGTCGACGGCGCGCAGGCGCGCGCGTTCGTCCCCGGCCCGGTGGGCGCGATCGACCAGCGGATCCGCAAGCTCCAGATCGGCGGGACCGACCTCGACCACGACGAGCCCGGCCCACCGGACCCCGACCTGCCCGTGCTGTGGGTCGACGCGGCGCTGGAGATGTCGGTCGGCAAGGCCGCCGCCCAGGTCGGCCACGCGAGCATGCTGCTGGCCGGCGCACTCCCGGTGGGCGCCGCGGCGGCCTGGGCGCAGCGCGACTTCCGGTGCGCGGTCCGCGACGCCGACGAGCGACTGTGGGCGACGCTGGTGGCCGAGGTCGCCGCCGGCCGCGCCGTGGCGGTCCGCGACGCCGGTTTCACCGAGGTGGCTCCCGGCTCGATGACCGTGATCGCGGTGCCCGCCCGCTCCTGATCGGCGCGACACGCGCGAACCGAATTCGTCGATCGGATGACGGATTTCGCGACCCGCCGCCCGGGCTCGGTGTATCCGGCGGACCCCGGGGGTATACGTAACCGACGGCTGGGGGATCGAGGGCGTAGGGAGGTTCCGCGATGGTGACGACGATTGTGGTGATCCTGATCGTGTGGGTGGTGCTGTCGGTGCCGGTGTCCTTCCTCGCCGCCCGGATGCTGCGTGACGAGCCGGACGGGCGCCGCGGTTCCGCGTCGACCAGGAACAACGAATCCCACACGGGCCGGTCGTTCCGCTGAGGGGCCGCGTGGGCCAAGATGGAGCGCGTGTCGCAACCCGATCCCGATCTGCTCATCGACTTCTCCGACGTGACCATCCGCCGCTCGGGCCGAACGCTCGTAGGTCCGGTCACCTGGCAGGTCGAGCTCGACGAACGCTGGGTGGTGCTCGGCCCGAACGGGGCCGGCAAGACCTCGCTATTGAGAATGGCCGCCGCCGAGGTCCATCCGACCTCCGGTGACGCGAACCTGTTGGGGGAGACCCTCGGTCGCGTCGACGTCACCGATTTGCGGCCGCGCATCGGGTTGTCCTCGGCGGCGGTGGCCAGCCGCATCCCCGTCGACGAGAAGGTCAGCGACCTGGTGGTGTCGGCCGGGTACGCGGTACTGGGCCGGTGGCGCGAACGCTACGACGACATCGATACCGAACGTGCCGTCGACATGCTGGAAACCCTGGGCGCCGAACATCTTTCCGATCGCACCTACGGCACCCTGTCCGAGGGCGAGCGCAAGCGGGTGCTGATCGCGCGTGCCCTGATGACCGACCCGGAACTGCTGCTGCTCGACGAACCGGCCGCGGGCCTGGACCTGGGTGGGCGCGAGGAACTCGTGGAGCGGCTGGGCAATCTGGCCGCCGATCCCGACGCGCCCGCGATGGTCCTGGTGACCCACCACGTGGAGGAGATCCCGCCGGGCTTCACCCACGCCCTGCTGCTCAAGGAGGGCGAGGTGGTCGGGCAGGGACTGCTCGAGGACGTGCTCACCGCCGCCAACCTCAGCGCCGCGTTCAGCCAGTCCATCGCGCTGGACCGGGTCGACGGGCGCTGGTTCGCCCGCCGGGCCCGGCGCGCGGGTCAGCACCGCCGCGCCTGAGGCCCACTCAGTGGGAACCGTCGCGTCGCACCGCGGCCGTCCGGGCTGAACTGTTTCCCCAGCGAACCAAGCGGGCGTTAGGGTGCAGACAGGCCGATGCGACGGCCGCGGTGGAACGGCGTCGGCTCCGGTGAGCCGTCCGATCCACCGCGGCCGTCGGACCGTCGGCCACGTGGTGGAGAGGAACGGTATGAGTGAGTCCGGGGTAGCCGCACGCGACGCGTCGACGGTGATGCTGGTGCGCGACGGCGCGGCGGGCATCGAGGTGTTCCTGCAGCGCCGCGTCAGCGGGATGGCCTTCGCGGGCGGCATGACGGTGTTCCCCGGCGGTGGCGTCGACGCCGCCGACGGCACCGCCGACATCGCCTGGGCCGGACCCGCGCCCGCGTGGTGGGCCGAGCGGTTCGCGACGACCGAGCAGGCCGCGCAGGCGCTGGTCGCGGCCGCGGTCCGGGAGACCTTCGAGGAATGCGGTGTGCTGCTGGCCGGGCCGACCGCCGACACCGTCGTCGACGACTCCGCGGTCTATCGCGAGGCGCGCGGCAAGCTCGAGCGCCGGGAGCTCTCGCTCGCGGACTTCCTCGCCGCCGAGGGCTTGGTGCTGCGCGCGGATCTGCTGCGCCCGTGGTCGAACTGGATCACCCCCGAAGCCGAACCCCGCCGCTACGACACCCGGTTCTTCGTCGCCGTGCTGCCGCAGGGCCAGATCGCCGACGGCGCCACCTCCGAGGCTGCCCAGGTCGTCTGGGCGACCCCGCAGGATGCGCTGGCGAGCTGGCGGGCGGGCGAACACGTCCTGCTGCCGCCCACGTGGTCACAGCTCGACGGTCTGCGCGAATTCGCCGATACCGCGGCCGTGCTGGCCGCCGAACGGGCGATCACGCCGATCATGCCGCACTACACGCCCACCGCCGGCGGGCCGCCGTTGACCGACTTCCCCGACAACGGCCGGTATTTCGCGGAGCTGCCGCAGTTGGGCGCACTGGGCGGCCGGTAGGTTGGCCGCATGGCCGAATTCGTCACCCTCGAGCTGCCCGCCGACCCGTCCGCGCGCGGCGTCGCGCTGCTGCGCATCGATCGTCCGCCGCTGAACCTGGTCGACGCCCAGCTGGCCCGTGAGGTCGCCGCGGCGGCCGAAACGGTGGCCCGGCACCCCGGCGTGGCCGCGCTCATCGTCTACGGCGACGAGCGGGTCTTCAGCGCGGGCGACGAGATGACCGAGCTCGCCGAGCTCGACGCCGGGCAGGCCGCCGCGATGGCGGCCGATCTGCAGGCGGCGCTGGGCTGTCTCACCCGGGTGCCGCAGCCGACCGTCGCCGCGATCACCGGCTACTGCCTCGGCGCGGGTCTCGAGCTCGCGCTGGGCGCCGACCACCGGATCATCGGCGACAACGTCAAGCTCGGCCTCCCGCAGATCAAGGCCGGGTTGATCCCGCTCGCCGGCATCCGCAAGCTGTCGCTGCTGATCGGCGCGAGCCGCGCCAAGGACCTCGTCTACACCGGCCGTTTCGTCGACGCCGAGGAGGCCGCGACGCTCGGTCTGGTCGACGAGGTCGTCGCGCCCGACCATGTCCTCGCGGCCGCGCGCCGCTGGGCCGAGCAGTTCGTCACGGCCGCTCCGCGGGCCCTGGCCGCCGCCAAGGCGGTCTTCGAAGCGGGCCCGCACGGGCACTCCGCCGCCGTCACCGAGTGGTCGGCGTTGTTCGACACCGACGACGCGCGCACGGGCACCCGGACCTTCGCCGCGGACGGTCCGAACAGCGCCGTTTTCACCGGACGGTGAGCTGAGACCGGTCATGCGACCAGTTGGAACCGCCGGAAACAAGACCGCCCATTGCGTGCTGAGGGTCTCCTATTACTCTTGGCGGTTATGACGGTCCACCCCGATGACCCGGCGCCGAACCCGCACGCCACCGAGGCCGAGGTCGAAGCAGCGCTGAAGGACACCAAGCTCGCCCAGGTCTTGTATCACGACTGGGAAGCGGAGACGTACGACGACAAGTGGTCGATCTCCTATGACGAACGCTGTATCGCGTATGCCCGCGGCCGGTTCGACCTCGCGGTCGGCCCCGCCCCGCTGCCCTACGAACGGGCGCTCGAGCTCGGCTGCGGCACGGGGTTCTTCCTGCTGAACCTGATGCAGGGCGGGATCGCGAAGAAGGGTTCGGTCACCGACCTCTCGCCCGGCATGGTGAAGGTCGCGCTGCGCAACGCCGAGCACCTGGGCCTGGACGTCGACGGCCGCGTCGCCGACGCCGAGACCATCCCGTACGACGACGACACCTTCGACCTGGTCTGCGGCCATGCCGTGCTGCACCACATCCCGGACGTGGAGCTGGCGCTCAAGGAGTGCCTGCGCGTGCTCAAGCCGGGCGGCCGTTTCGTCTTCGCGGGTGAGCCGACCACCATCGGCAACCTCTACGCCCGCAAGCTCGGCCAGGCCACCTGGAAGGTGACCACCGAGGTCACCAAGCTGCCGTTCCTGTCCGGCTGGCGCCGTCCGCAGACCGAGCTGGACGAGTCCTCGCGCGCCGCCGCGCTCGAGGCCGTCGTCGACCTGCACACCTTCGACCCGAGCGATCTCGAGAAGATGGCGAAATCGGCCGGTGCCGTCGACGTGAAGGCCACCACCGAGGAGTTCGCCGCCGCCCTCTGGGGCTGGCCGGTGCGCACCTTCGAGGCCGCCGTGCCCGACGAGAAGCTGACGGTCGGCTACCGCATGGCGCAGTACCGCGCCTGGCTGGGCCTGAGCTGGCTCGACGAGAACGTGCTGCGCAAGGTCGTCCCGCGCGAGTTCTTCTACAACGCGATGATCACCGGCGTGAAGCCGGGCGCGGCCAAGAAGTAAGTGGGGTACCGCTTCGGCCGCGACGATGTCGCCTTCCTGGGCAGCGCGGCGGGATCCGCCGCGCTCGCCGAGGTCGACCGGCTGGAGCTGACTCCGGCGACGCACCTGCGCGATATCGAGCAGGTGCGTCGCTCGTCTCCGGAGCAGGCCGCCGCGCTGATCGAGACGGTGCGGTTGCGGCGCAAGGCCGCGGTGAAGCTGCCCGCGGCCGCCGACTGGCTGTTCACCGACGACGCGTTGCAGCAGGCGACACCCGCGCTGGTCGCTCGGCACCGGGCGGCCCGGCTGGCCGGTAGGGCCGTGCACGACGTCACCTGTTCGATCGGCGCCGAGCTGGCCGAGCTGTCGGCCGTGTGCCCGGCGGTGATCGGCAGCGATCTCGACGACGTGCGGCTGGCGATGGCGGCCCACAATCTCGGCGCCGTGTCGCTCCGCGCGACCGCGGTCGACGCCGAACCACCCGCCGCCCCCGACGCCGCGCCGGGCGCCCCCGAGACCTCGTCGACACGGCGGCGCAACATCGTGTTGGCGAAAGCCGACGCCCTCACCCCGACCACCCGCGATACCGTGATCATCGCCGACCCGGCGCGCCGAGCCGACGGCAGGCGCACCTACGACCCCGCGAAACTCCAGCCTCCGCTGCCCGACCTGCTGGCCGCGTACGCGGGTCGCGACATCGCGGTGAAGTCCGCGCCCGGTCTGGACTTCGACCGCCTCGGCTGGGACGGCGAGATCGAGATCGTCTCCCTCGACGGCGCGGTCCGCGAGGCCTGCCTGTGGTCGCCCGGGCTGACCGAACCCGGCATCACCCGGCGCGCCACCGTGCTCGATTCCTGGGGCGGCGCGACCACGCTCACCGACGCCGACCCCGACGACATCCCCGAACGCGCCCCCGGTGAGTGGATCGTCGACCCCGACGGCGCGATCGTGCGCGCGGGCCTGGTCCGCCATTACGCCGCGAAACACGGTCTCTGGCAGCTCGATCCGCAGATCGCCTACCTCACCGGCGACACGGTCCCGGCGGGCCTGCGCGGCTTCCGCATCGAGGACCGGTTCGAACTGCGCGAGAAGACCCTGCGGCAGGAGCTGTCCCGGCGCGACTGCGGCTCGCTCGAGATCCTGGTCCGCGGTATCGATCTCGACCCCGACGCGCTGCGCAAGAAGCTCAAGCCGCGCGGCTCGGTTCCGTACACCCTGGTCGTCACCCGGATCGGCCGGGCGGGCGTCGTGTTCGTGTGCACCGCGGTCGCCGCGGCGGCCTAGCCCTCGATCTTCTTCACCACTCGCTGCACCGTGAGCCAGGTGCGGGTGGTGATGTCCTTGCCGTAGGTCTTCTCCAAGCGGGCCATGAAGTCCGGCGTCGCGCCGGTGCTGTTGTCGATGACGGTCAGGAACGCGCGGGCGTCGCGGTCGTAGCCGATGACGCGGGTCAGCGGATCGTCGTCGAACGAGGACAGGTCCGCTTCGCGCATCTCGTGCTTGAAGAAGGTGACCGTCAGATACGAGCCGCGCTCGTGCGGGAGCCCCTCGAACGGGTCGCGATCGAGCAGCGTGCGCAGCACCCGATGGCTGCGGATGATGGTGCCGCCGGGAATGCCGAGCTCGGCCGCCAGCGCCTCCTGGATGCGGTCCTCGAGGTCGGCGGGATCGTCATCGGTGCGGAACACCAGATTGCCGCTCGTGAGCACCGAGGCCACCTTGTCGAACCCGAGCCCTTCCAGCACCCCGCGCAACTTCTCGTTGCGCATGTTCGGGTTGGTCGGCATGATCCCCCGCAGCAGCGCCGCATAGCTCTCCACGGAGCCGACCGTACCGACCGCCACCGACACGCACCATCGCAGCGCGCCGCGACGACGTCAGGCCTGCGCGGCGGCGGCGTTCTTCTTGCGCTCGATATCGGCCAGCGCGGCCAGGTAGGCCTCGCGCTCCTCGGCGCTCGCGTCCCAGGCGACCTTGCGGTTCTTGACGACCTTGGCCGGGGCGCCGACGGCGATGCTGTAGTCCGGGACGTCACCGCGGACCACGGCGTGCGCGCCGAGCACGCAGCCACGGCCGACACGGGTGTCGCGCAGCACGGTCACCTTGGCCGCGATCCAGGTGTCGGGGCCGATCCGGACCGGGCTCTTGACGATGCCCTGGTCCTTGATGGGCAGGGTGATGTCGTCCATCTTGTGGTCGAAGTCGCAGATGTAGCACCAGTCGGCGACCAGCGTGGACTCGCCGATCTCGATGTCGAGGTAGGTGTTGACGACGTTGTCCTTGCCGAAGACCACCTTGTCGCCGATGCGCAGGGAACCCTCGTGGCAGCGGATGGCGTTGCCGTCCCCGATGTGCACCCAGCGGCCGATCTCCATGCGGGCGAATTCCGGCGTCGCGTGGATCTCCACATTGCGGCCGAGGAACACCATCCCGCGCAGCACGATGTGCGGGTTGGCCAGGCGGAACTTGGCCAGCCGGTAGTACCGCACCAGGTACCAGGGGGTGTACGCGCGGTTGGCGAGTACCCAGCGCAGCGAGTCCTTGGTCAGGAACCGCGCCTGCTGCGGATCGCGGCGGCGGGAACCACGCCAGCGCGCGCTCAGCGGCGCGCCCCACATGCTCGTCACGAAGTACTCTCCCGTCGTGATCGCACCGGGCCAGCCCCGGGGATTCGGTCGTCGGTTACACAGAGTACTTTCGGAGCGCACGCCTACCGTGCGATACCCCGATCATCGGCTCGATTACCCAGGGAGATCAGCAGGTGCGAACTCGGACTCGCGTCGCGGCCTCGCTCGCTGCCGCCGGTGTGGTGGCGTTGGCAGGATGCGGCACCGATGTGGACGACATCACCGTCGGCGGCGGAAAAGGCTGGCCCGCAGCCCATCACGACGGCCGCAACGGCGGGGCGAGCCCGGTGGCCGGCGCGGACGCGATGACGCTGAGCTGGTCACGCCCGGTGGGCGGCCCGATCGCCCAGCCGCTGACGATCGGCTCCGAGGGGCAGATGTTCGTCACCTCGAGCACCGGCAACTGCGCGATCTTCTCCTTCCAGATGCGCACCGGCCGCAAGCGCTTCTGTAACCCGCTCGGCCCGTCGACGATCGAGGCGCCGACCGTGGTCGACGGCGTCAGCAACGTCTACGTCGGCGACGACGGCGCGGTGAACTCCTTCAACTACCTCGGCCAGCCCCGCTGGCGCACGCCGGTGGCCGGTGTCCCGGTGGCGATCCAGTTCACCGGTGACGGCCGCGTGCTGACGGTGACCCAGTCCGGTCAGGTCGACATCCTGAGCCGCCAGACCGGCGGCCGCGAGGTGCCGACCCTGCAACTGCTCGGCGAGCCCGACTTCCTGCAGCTGCCGGGCCTGACCCGCCCGGCCTCCGGCGACGGCCTGGGCGACTGCCGGACCGGCGGCCCGCGCTGCGCGGTCGCCAACACCACCGCCGTCGACGCCGAGTCGGGTCGGTTCTTCGTCACCGTGTGGGAGCCGGGCAAGGCGGCCGCCTCGCTGCGGTCGATGCGCTACGCCGACGGCAAGGTCGTCCAGGAGTGGAGCGCCGACATGCTCACCGGTGGCAGCGCCACCAGCCCCACCCTCTCCGGTGACGGCGACACCGTCTACATCGGCGACAACAGCGGCCGCCTGATCGCGGTGAACGCCGAGGACGGCAGCACCCGCTGGACCCACGCGCTCGGCTGGACGCCCAGCGGCGGCATCTCCGTGGTCGACGACCTGATCATTCCCGCCGGCGACGACGGTTACCTGATGGCCGTGCACGACCGTGGTGACCGCGCCGAGCCCGCCTGGGAGCGCAAGGACCTGACCCTGCGCGGCACCCCCGCCCAGACCGCGGGCGGTATCGGCTACACCGTCGCCGCCATCGGCGCGGGCCTGAGCCTGATCACCTTCGACACCGCCACCGGCAACACCGTCGACTCCGATGTGCTGCCGGGCGCCACCGGCACCACCACCGGCACCTCCGTCGGGCCGAAGGGTGAGGTCGTCGTCGCCACCCGCGTCGGCGAGATCTTCACCTTCACCCCCGACGCCTGATCGACCGTCAGTACGGGTTGCTCCGGTCCGCCCAGCGCGCGCCGATCTCCGCCGTGAGGTGGCGGGGGAACGAGACGCGGGCCGGGTCGCCGTCGGCGGTGTAGCGCTGCTCCGGGTGCGCGGCCAGCCGGTCCAGCCAGTAGCCCGAGTCGAACGGGACCGCGCCCCGGCCGGATCGGATGCGCGGCACGGCGAGCGGGTCGATCGCGCCGTACGGTGCCGGGGCCGGGCCGGCGCCGACCAGCATGACGGCCTCGAAGCGGTAGCCGGTCCCGTCCCAGCTGCCCTCTGCGGCCAGCGCGCGCTCGCGCGGGTAGATGCCCAGCGGTAAGGCCATGGTGCGCACGGCGACTCCCGGCGCGGCCGTGGTGATCGCGCGGACGTTGTGCGCCAGTTCGCGTTGCACGCCGTCGGCGTCCAGGGTCGCGAGATTCGCGTGATCGGCGGTGTGCGCGCCGATCTCGTGGCCGTGGGCCGCCAGCCAGGGCAGCGCTCGCGGGTCGCCGCCGAACGGGTCGTTGTTGACGTAGAAGGTGGCGACCGGTCGGAAATCCGGGTAGCGGGCGCCGAATTCGGCCAGGATCCCCGCGGCGCTGTCGGGGGACACGGCACCGCTGTCGGTGAACGAGAGCTGGCTGCCGGTGGAATCGTCGAAGGTGAGCACGACCGGGTGCGTGCCCGCGGGCAGGTCGAGATCGCCGGCGAGGTAGCTCGCGGCGGTCACCGGACGGTAGCCCTCGCGATAGAGCCGTTCCAGCTCGTCCCGGAACTCGGCCGGGGTCTGGTCGTATTCACCGGCCGGGTGCGGGGTGATCTGGTGATACATCAGCACCGGGACGAATCCCAGCTCGTTGGCGGCGATCTCGGCCGGATCCGGCGGTACGGGTTTCGCCGTCGTCGCCGGTGGTGGTGCGGCCGGGGCCGCTGCCTGCGGTGTCGCGCAGGCGGTGAGCGCGGTGATCAGCACCAGCGCGGGCGCGAGTCGCAGGGCAACGTTCGAACCGCCGGTCATCGCGGCGATATTACGCGGCGGCGCAGGTTTTCCCCCGATCTTGCGATAACCCGCGGACAGTCCGCGCGACTGCGCCATAGTGGCCTGGCGAACGGTAGTGGAAGTTGGTGCGGGCGTTGGGATTGCGGATCCGGTCGGGCGAGCGGCGGCGGTGGGCGACGATCGCCTCGGGTGCTGTCCTCGCGATGGTCATCGTGGCGATGGTGGCGGGATTCGCGCTGAGCAGAACGGCTTCCGAGCCGTCGGCCGATACCGTGCCGCCGGTGCTCGAGGTCGCACCAGCGGAGCTCGCGCGGTCCTATCGCGCACCGATCGTGGTGCGCGGCAAGGCCGTCGACGCGGTCCGCGTGTCGATCGGCACCGACGCGGTGACACCCGCCGCGGACGGCACCTTCGAGATCTCGGTGCCGTGGGCGCCCGCCGTCGAGGTCGTCGCGGTGGACGCGGCCGGTAACCGGAGCAGCGCGATCGCGGTCTCGGCGGTCGCGCTGCCGCGGATGCGGGCGGTGCACGTCACCGCGCACGCCTGGTCGCACGAGGGGCTGCGCGAGGCCGTGCTCGATCTCGCGCGCGAGGGCCGCATCGACACCGTGCAGCTCGATATCAAGGACGAGGACGGCGTCGTCGGTTACGACTCCCAGGTCCCGCTGGCCCGCGAGTCCGGTGCCGTCGCCGATATCTACGACGCGCCGTCGGCCCTGCGGCAGCTACACGAGCTGGGCTTGCAGGTGGTCGGGCGCATCGTCGCCTTCCGCGATCCGACCGTCGCCGCGTGGGCCTGGCACAACGGCCGGCCCGACTGGGTGGTCCAGAACCCGTCCGGACAGCCCTATTCCAGCCATTACGGCCCGATCGCCTTCACCAATGTCGCGCATCCCGACATCCGTCGCTACACCATCGATCTGGCGGTCGAAGCCGCCCGGCTCGGCTTCGACGGCGTCATGTACGACTACGTCCGGCGCCCCGACGGCAGCCTGACCAGCATGCATTTCCCCGGCCTCGCCGGCACCCCCACCGACGCGGTCGCCGGCTTCCTCGCCGAGAGCCGCTACCCCGTCCACCTCGCCGGTGCGCACCTGAGCGCCGCGGTCTACGGCATCGCCGCCACCCGCCCCGAGCAGATCGCCCAGGACATCCCCCGGATGGCCCGCAACGTCGACTTCGTCGCCCCCATGCTCTACCCCTCCCACTGGAACTCCGGCGAATACGGCGTCCCCGACCCCAACGCCCAGCCCTACGACATCATCGCCCGCTCCCTGCACGACTTCCGGACCAGCACCGCGGGCACCGGCGCGAAGGTCATCCCCTGGCTCCAGGACTTCAGCCTCGGCGTCCCCTACGGCGACGCCGAACTCCGCGCCCAGATCGACGCCACCCGAGACACCGGCATCGACAGCTTCTTCCTCTGGAACGCCGCCACCCGCTACCACAGTGGCGGCATTCCCCCAGCCTGAGTTCGTCGCCGACTCGGGCTGGGGCGGTCCCAGCGAATGCCTATTCGGCCGGTTCGGCAGGGGCGATGTCGGCCTGGATCGGGGCGGCAGGCACCCATTCGCGGAGCGGCTGCACCACCGTGCCGTAGAAGGCATCGGTGGCCGAGGTGACGCTGGTGATGAAGCTGGCGGCGGTGCCGGAGCGTTTGCTACCCATCGGGAAGGTGTGTTCGAGGGTGAACGAGACGATCGGGGCGGTGCGTCCTTCGGTGAGGGACCTCGGGTTCGCGCGGACCGTGTCGAGCAGTTCACAGGTCTCGTTGCCACGTTCGGCGAACACGGCTTCGATCTGGAGGCGGCCCGGGGCGTCGGTGAGTTGCTTGGTCAGCCACGAGACCCGCCGGGCAGCCGTTCCTTCGTCCGGTGCGGCGATAGTGGTGCGGCAGCGCACCTTGTTGGTGCGGACATCGGCGACGATGGTCAGTTCGCCCGCGGTGTCGGGGATTCGCAGCACGGCCTCGAAGGAGCCGTCGGTGGCCAACCGCTCGGCGACAGCTGCCGCGCGAGCCGCGGGATCGGCCCGATACTTGCGGGCGAGCACGTGTTTGACCTCGACGCCGAGCTCCGCGGTGAGTCGCAGGGCCAGGTGCCTGCTCAGCGATACCCACGTATCGGCTACCGCCAGCGCCTTCTGATCACCTGCGCGCAAGGTGCCCGCGGTCACGGCATCGCGGACGGTCACCCAATGCCTGCCCATGTCGACGAATTCCGCAGCGCCCGACCGTGGATGGTCGAGGAAGCGCAGGAACTCGGCCAGTATCCAGGACTGCAGCGGGTCGTCGATATCACCGTGTGAGAGCAGCATCCTGGCCTCGTGGGCGATCTCGGCCCAGGACAGATGGCGCAGGGCGACTTTCGTCAGTTTGCGGCGGTCGACCTGCACCGGGAGCTCGCCCGGGCTCGCGGGAATGTCATTGGACAAACTCACGACGACGTCGTACTTCTTCCGCCGTGCGATGTCGAGATAGCTCTCGAGCTGGTCCTTCCTGAGCTTGCCGCTGCCGGTTTTCACCTCGAGCAGCCCGGTCCACTGTCTGCTTCCCCGGCTCACTTTCAGCACGGCATCCGGGACGACCTTCGAGTCGCCCGCCTCGTACTGAACTTCGATGTAGCCCTCGAATGCGCCTGCGGGGGCGCCCATCCTGGCGCAGACGGCGCGGGCGAACGGTCGCACCGCCTGCATGGTCGCGATCAACGCCGAGGTCGTGCGCCGTTCCTGCTCTTCGCCCGCGCCGACGCCGATCACCGAGAACAGCCGCGCGGGTTGCCATCCCTCGGCCTCGGCCTGCCGGAATTCGATCGGCTTGACCTTGCGGACCGGACGCTTGGCGGTACGGACACCGCCGACCCGAGCGGGTTTCGGTGCAGGCGCGGGTTGTGCCGGTTCGACCGGCGCTTCGGCCGGTGACGGTTCGGCGTCATCGATCGACACACCGAAATCTGTTGCCAGCCCACTCAGTCCCGAATCCCAGCCCTGGCCGACCGCGCGGACCTTCCACCCGCCGTCCCTGCGGTAGACCTCCCCGAACACGAACGCCGATTCGGTGTCGGCGTCGGCGGTCAGATACTCGGCCAGCGATCCCCCGGCCGGATCGATGACATGGAGAGCGAGCTTGCCGAGATCACCGAATGTTCCCGCGCCGACACTGCCCGCCAGGGCGATGGTGTGCACCCGATCCGGAACGGTGGCGAGGTCGATCGAGACCCTGGCTTGCATACCCTCCTCGGTAACGCTCGTCCCGAGAAATCGCACCGACCCGTCGGGGGATTCGGGCTGGTTGTAGAACACGAAGTCCGCGTCCGAGCCGACCCTGCGGTCGGTGCCGAGTAGCAGTGCCGAAGCGTCGACTTCGACCGCCGGCTCCGGCCAGCCGATCAGGATGTCGATACGGTCGACATCCTCCGGCAGTGCGATGTTCTGGCCCTTGGACAACAGCGAAGACGACACAGCAGCTCACCCTTCGAGGCTCGGCACGACACTCACCCGCAAGGCGATGCAGCCGACCCACCCGCTGACCCCCTTACCGCACACCACGATTCAGCGGCGATGCCGAGGAATGTCGGTGCTGAGGCCGCAGGTGTTACACAACTCACGTTTAGATGAGCGGAACTATCGTGACCAGCGACGACGATTGTCATCCCGCCCAGGCGATGGCGTCGGGTTCGGCGGTGACGGCGAAGACTCGGACTTCGGCGGGGATGAGGAAGCCGAAGAGGTGGACGGCTTCGCCGAGGGCCTTGTGGTCGGTGACCAGGGCGATGCGGCCCCAGGCGCTGCGGGGGACGCGGACGAGTTTCAGGTCCTGCCACATGGCGTCGAGGGAGTAGCGGTCGAAGTCGGGGCCGAGGACGTAGACGAGGTTGATCGGCTGTTCGTGCTGGAGGGCCGCGTCGATCGCCGGGTCGAGGACGGTGGTGTAGTCCTCGGCGGTGACGGTGCCGGTCGCGCGCAGGCCGATGGTGGCGGCGGGCAGGTGCGGAATCGGTTCCAGGGGCATGATCGGCTCCTTCGTCGTGGTGGTCGGCACCAGCGACGGTAGAGCCGGGGGAGGACCCCGGCGTCATGCGTTGTGGGTGAACTCGAGCTGCCTACTTCGGGTCGCGCTCGGGCAGCGGACGTTCCACGATGTCGGGACGGCCCAGCGAGGTGCGCACCCGGCGTTTGGCGGCCGAGTAGACCTGCGCGGTCTCCGCGGCGACCACGTCCCAGGCGAAGTCGGCGGTGAGCCGTTCGCGGGCGTTGTAGGCGCGGTCCTGGGCGGTCGCGGGGTCGTCGAGGACGGCACGGGTGGCGTCGACGATGCCGTCCACGTCGGCCGGTTCGAAGGAGGCGCCGGTGACCCCGTCGATGACGGCCTCACCGAGCCCGCCCGCGGTGGAGGCGATCAGCGGAACACCCGCCGCGGCCGCTTCCAGGGCGACGATGCCGAACGGCTCGTACCGGCTCGGCAGCACGATGGCGTCCGCGCCGTGCAGCCAGCCCAGCAGCTCCGAGTGCCCGAGACTGCCGACGAACTGCACCGCCCTGGCCACGCGATGCACCCGCGCCCGTTCCCGCAGCCAGTCGAACTGGGTGCCGACACCGGCCACGGTCAGGGTGGTCCCGGGGTGGGCGCGCCGGATGCGGGGCAGCGCCGCGATGGCGTCCTGCACGCCCTTCTCGTATTCGAGCCTGCCGACGTAGAGCAGCTTCGGCGGCCCGGAGCGCGGTGCGCGCGGCCGGAAAGTCCACGCGCCCACGTCGATGCCGTTGCGGATCACCGTGATCGGCGCGAGCTCGGGCCCGTAGAGCCGTTCCACCTCGTCCTGCATCGAGCTCGAGCAGGTGATCAGCTGATCGGCCTCGTTGGTCAGCCACCACTCGACCGAGTGGACCTGCTTGTTGACCCGGCCGGACACCCAGCCGCTGTGGCGACCGGCTTCGGTGGCGTGGATGGTCGCCACCAGCGGCACGTCGTAGTACTCGGCCAGCGCGATGGCGGGGTGCGCGACGAGCCAGTCGTGCGCGTGCACCACATCGGGCGTCCAGCCCTCGCCGACGCCCGGCTTGCCCAGGGCGACACCGGCGCGGACCATCGCGTGCCCCATCGCCAGCGTCCAGGCGAGCATGTCCTCGCCGAAGTCGAAGCAGGGCGGGTCCTCGGCCACCGCGACGACGAGTACGCCGTCGGCGATGTAGGAGTGCGTGGGGTGGGTGATCGAGTCGGTGCCCGTGGGCCTGCGCGCCAGCACCACGACCTCGTGACCGGCGGCGGCCAGCTCCACCGCCAGGTGATGGACATGTCGACCGAGCCCGCCGACCACGACCGGCGGGTACTCCCACGACACCATCAAAATCTTCATGCGAATCCTTCAGCGGCGGCCGACGGGACAGCGCTCGGCAACCGCCGCGCGTCCAGACCAGGGAAGAATCCGTCGGCCAGGTTCCATCCTGCCGCGAGACGGGCCGCTTTGGCGAACTGGCCGGCCCCGATGGCCTCGGCGAGTTCGCGGACCGCGTGCGCGTGCTCGTGTGCCCGATCCCGGGCGTACCCGGCGGCGGAGTCCTTGGAGACCATGAAGGCCCAGTCGCTGGAGACGGTGAGAATCGCCTCGCGCAGCAATTGATCGGCGACCGGATCGCGCAGCGAACCGTCCCGGCCGACCTTGTCGAGGGTGTCCAGCGCCAGCCGGACGACGTCGGCGTTGAGCTCGACGAGGTCGGCGACCTGGTCGCCCGCCCACACCCGCCAGTCCTTGCCGGAACCCCACGACGAGTCGTTGAGCTGCACGGGTTCGCCCACGAAGCCGTTGTCGCGGGCGTCGGCGAGGGTGCCGACGGTGACGCCCGCTTCGGGCAGCGCGCGCAGCACCTGTTCGAGCCAGGCGGGACCCTCGTGCCACCAGTGACCGAACAGCTCGGTGTCGAAGGCGGCCACCACGAGGGCGGGCCTGCCGATCCGCGCGGACTCCTCGATCAGCCGGGCGCGCACGGTCTCGACGAAGTCGGCGACGTCGCGGGTGATGGCGGTGGCGGCGAGCTCCGGATCGTAAGGGGCCTTGTCAGGACCGGCGACGGTCTTGCCGGTCACCCGGGACGGTTTGAGACCGGTCGCGTGGTCGTAGTGGTGGAAATCGCGGTAGGCGCTCTGGCCCGGATAGCCCTGTTTCGGCGACCAGACCCGGTAGCTCACCTGGAGATCGCGGCCGAACGCGAGCACGTCGGCGTCGCGAACGGGTCTGCCGAGGGTGGTGTCACCGCGCAGCGACGGGCCGTCGACCATGAAATGCGTCACACCCGCGGCGTCGTAGTTCCGCTCCATGCCGGGTGTGTAGCCGCACTCGGGTGCCCAGATGCCGGTGGGGGTGGTGCCCCAGCGCAGGCGCGCGTCGGCCAGGCCCTCGGTGAGCTGGAACTGCCGAAGTCGCTCGTCGAGCAGCGGCTGGAACGGATGCGCCAGCGGGCCGCCGAGCAGCTCGATCGCGTCGGCGTCGATGAGCGAGCGCCACACCGGCGCGCTGCCGTGCCGCCAGTCCCGCTCGAACTCGGCCAACGCCGTTGCGGCGAGCCGATGTTCGTGCCTGCCCAGCGCCACGTTGCCGGACATGGACGCCTCGTCGGCGCGCAACTGCCAGTTGCCCAGCCAGTGGTGCATGCCCGCCAGGCAGTGCGGATCGTCGAGCTGGGCGGCCAGCACGGGGGTGATGCCCAGGCTCAGCAGGTGTGTACGGCCTTCGGCCGCAAGGTTTTTCAGGACCCGGACCACGGGCAGGTAGGACGCGGCCCAGGACTGGTAGAGCCATTCCTCGCCGACCGGCCAGCGCCCGTGATGGGCCAGCCAGGGCAGGTGGGAATGCAGGACGAGCGTGAACTGGCCCGGCACGGAGCCGGACCGGGCGGAGCGCGAATCGGTCAAGGCCTTGCCTTTGCGGCGCTTGCCTTCTCGGCGATCGCGACCAGGTCCAGGCTCGCGTCGATCTCACCCGCGCGCAGGTCGAAATCGTCGATGGTGACGGCGGCGACGTCGGCGGTCAGGTCGGCGGGCCACGGCTCACCGGCCAGCGCGCGCTCGATCTGGGCGTCGATGAAGGACCCGCCGTGCTTGGCGTCCAACGCTTTCAGGCTCGCGCCGTGGTGCACGCCGAGCATCTCGGTGACCGTGAAACCGGCCTCGACCAGCAGTTCGGTCAGCTCGGCGGCGTTGAGTTCGCGGGTGTGGAACGGGTTGAGCGGGGTGTCGCGACCGGGAGAGAAGGTGATCCGGTTCGGGGTGCTGATCAGCAGCTGCCCGCCCGGGCGCAGCACCCGCAGGCACTCGCGCAGGAACTGCGCCTGGTCCCAGAGGTGCTCGATGACCTGGAAATTCACGACGACATCGACGGATTCGTCGTCGAGCGGCAGCTCGGCGAGATTGCCCTGGATCATCTCGACCCGCGGGTAGCGCGCGCGCACGTGCGCGACGGCGCCGTCGTCGTAGTCCACGCCGACGACACGCGCGGCCACGCCGGCGATCATGTCGGCGCCGTAGCCCTCGCCCGAACCCGCCTCGAGCACGGTCTTGCCGGTGCACCGGTCGAGCAGGCGGGCATAGGCGATCTCGTGCCGACGGAACCAGTAGTTCTCCTCGGCGATGCCGGGCACGGTCCGCTCACCGGTCAGCGGCAGTGGTTCATGTGTGGCGGCCACAGGTGCGGCAGGGATCACAGCCTCGCTCATTTCTCCGACGTTACTGGTACCGCCGGTTCCCCCAGGACTCAGGGATCGGTTCCGAACCCCTTGTGCATGTAGGTTACCCACGAGTAACTTAGCGTAGGGTAGTGTTCCGCTCTGAGCTACTCACACGGACGTACGGCCCAGCTCGTGCGGCCACCACACACGTGTACCCAGAAGGAGGTCGACGAAGACCGATGCCGAACATCGTCGTACTCATCAAGCAGGTTCCCGACACCTGGTCCGAGCGCAAGCTGACCGATGGTGACTACACCCTCGACCGCGAGGCCGCCGACGCCGTCCTCGACGAGATCAACGAGCGCGCCGTCGAGGAAGCGCTGCTGATCAAGGAGGCGCAGGGCGGCGAGGTCACCGTGCTGGCCGCCGGTCCGGATCGCGCCACCGAGGCCATCCGCAAGGCGCTGTCCATGGGTGCCGACAAGGCCATCCACATCAACGACCCGGCGATCCACGGCTCCGACGCCGTGCAGACCGCGTGGGTGCTGGCCGGCGCGCTGGGCCAGGTCGAGGGCGTCGAGCTGGTCATCGCCGGCAACGAGGCCACCGACGGTCGCGCGGGTGCCGTGCCGGCGATCATCGCCGAGTACCTGGGCATCCCGCAGCTGACGCACCTGCGCAAGCTGGCCGTCGACGGCGACAAGATCACCGGCGAGCGCGAGACCGACGAGGGCGTCTTCAAGCTCGAGGCGTCCCTGCCCGCCATCGTCTCGGTCACCGAGAAGATCAACGAGCCGCGCTTCCCGTCCTTCAAGGGCATCATGGCCGCGAAGAAGAAGGAAGTTCAGGTCTTCACCCTGGCCGATCTGGGCATCGACCCGTCGACCGTGGGCGTGGCCAACGCCGGCACCCAGGTCACCGGCTCCACCCCGAAGCCTGCCCGCACCGCGGGCGAGAAGATCGCGGACGAGGGTGAGGGCGGCAACCAGATCGCCACCTACCTCATCGGTCAGAAGATCATCTGATCCGGCCCCGTCCGAGACTTCGAAGGAGAAAGAACAATGGCTGAAGTACTTGTGCTCATCGAGCACGCCGACGGTGCCGTGAAGAAGGTCAGCACCGAACTGCTCACCGCCGCCCGTACCCTGGGCGAGCCCGCCGCCGTCGTGACCGGCCCGGCCGGCACCGCCGACAAGCTGGCCTCCGCGCTGGCCGCCGCCGGTGCCGAGAAGATCTACGTCGCCGAGTCCGACGACGTCGACGGCTTCCTGGTCACCCCGAAGGTCGACGTGCTGGCCGGCCTGGTCGAGTCCGCCTCGCCCGCCGCCGTGCTGGTCGCCGCCACCGCCGAGGGCAAGGAGGTGTCGGGCCGCCTCGCCGCGCGCATCGGCTCCGGCCTGCTCGTCGACGTCATCGGCGTCAACGCCGACGGCTCGGCCGTGCACTCCATCTTCGGTGGCGCGTTCACCGTCGACGCCAAGGCCACCGGCGACGTGCCGGTGATCTCGATCCGTCCGGGCGCCATCGAGACGGTCGCGCAGGCCGGTGCGGGCGAGCAGGTCGTCGTCGAGGTTCCGGCCCAGGAAGACGGCGTCGTCAAGGTCGTCTCGCGTGAGCCGATCGTGGGCGGCGACCGTCCGGAGCTGACCGAGGCGAGCATCGTCGTCTCCGGTGGCCGTGGTGTCGGTTCCGCCGACAACTTCGCGGTCGTCGAGGCGCTGGCCGACTCGCTCGGTGCCGCCGTCGGCGCCTCGCGTGCCGCCGTCGACTCGGGCTACTACCCGGGCCAGTTCCAGGTCGGTCAGACCGGTAAGACGGTCTCCCCGCAGCTCTACATCGCCCTGGGCATCTCCGGCGCCATCCAGCACCGCGCCGGCATGCAGACCTCGAAGACCATCGTCGCGGTCAACAAGGACGAAGAGGCCCCGATCTTCGAGATCGCGGACTACGGCATCGTGGGCGACCTGTTCAACGTCGCCCCGCAGCTGACCGAGGCCGTGAAGTCCCACAAGGGATAAATCGCTGAGGCGCTGAGCGCACTGCGGCCCCGTCCGGGTATCCCGGGCGGGGCCGCTTGCGTCTCGCGAGAGATGTCGTAGCCCGCGCCCTGCTGACACCGCTTCGGCGACTTCTGTCCGGGTGGGCTGTGCACCGTGGTGTGGCCGGTCGTCGTTGCCGCTGATCGAGGCGGTCGATTCACCTAATGCATGTCCCTGTCCGGTATCGACCGTCCTGACCTGCCCGAATTCATGACGTGGGAGCAGTTGGGGCAACTTCCGGATGAGATCGCCGGCCAGATCGAGCTCTGGGAGGGTCGGGTCGTCTGGCTGCGGCGTGGCCCCGGCGAGCATCAGATCTTCATGCGTCGGCTGACCAATGCGCTGGAGCGGTCCGCGGGAGACGACATGGCGGGGCACCCTGACCGTTGCTGGGTCGCCAATCTCGAGACGACCGTGTTCCTCGGTTCGACCGGAAAGTCGGACTTTGTCACCCCGGACTTCTTGATACACCGTTGTCTAGGTGGTCCACTGCACCCTGTCGACTATCGACTCGTCGACGAGTGGATCAACGATGCCGACGGCACGGTGTCATTCCCTCAACCTTTCCCGATCGAGGTCCCCTGGTCCGCGCTGGCCTTCTGATGTTTCGTGTCTCCGATGCGTCGAAGGTTTCTCCGGTGACCGGGGATTGCCGCGGCGTTTCGAGTGGAGGGCCTCCTTGTGGAGGCCGTGCGACCACTGCTGGAACGGTGGTCGAGCCGGTGGCTATGTTGTGCTCGTGGAGATGGTGTGGTGGGGCTGGTATCGGCGAAACTTCTTCGATGACAAGGAGATAGCCGCGCGTGACCGGTTGGCCGACGCCGGCAGTTCGGGTTTCGCGCCGCTGCATCAAGCCGCGTGGCACGGTGCGCCGGAGTCGGTCGTCGAACGACTGCTCGGGCTCGGGGCATGGCGGACCCTGCGGACCGCCGACGGCGATACCGCCGCGGACATCGCGGCCGCGCGCGGTAAGGATCAGCTGGCGGGTCTGCTCGCGCCCCGGTTGGTGCGCGAGGTCGACGCGACGGTGCCGGCCCAGCTCGAATGCCAGCTGCACGCCGTGATTCTGGGGCGAGTGCTGGACCTGTGCCGGAAGTGCGGCTTCCGACCGCCGCCGCTGACACCGCTGCTCGAGTACCCGGGCGCGACGCTGTGGGCGGCGATTCCGGGCATGTACGGCGGCTTCGCGATCGAGCTGGTCGCCGATGCGGACGAACTCGAGGTATCCAGCTGGTGCCGGGTGGCCGGTGGTTCGGGCCAACGGCATCGGGTTCGGCCGGACGGGTTCGACCTCGTCGAGGAAGGGTTCGTCTAGCCGGGAGCGTTCACCGGGCGGCCGAGCACCATCCACTTGTCCGGGTCGGTGAGGGTTTCGAAGCCGAACTTCTCGTAGAGGCCGTGGGCGTCGTGGGTGGCGAGCACGACGCGGCGCAGGTTGTCGGGGGCGAGGTGGTCGCGGATCGCGGCGACCAGCGCGACGCCGACCCCCTTGCCGCGTACCGCGCGATCCACGTACACATCGCACAGCCACGCGAAGGTCGTCCGGTCGGTGATCACGCGCGCGTAGGCGACCTGCTCGCCCGAAACACGTTCGTACACTCCGAAATTGAGTGATTCCGCGATGGCGCGGTCCTGCAGCTCGCGGGTTCTGCCCATGGCCCAGTACGAGTCGGTGGACAGCCAGGTGTGCACGCGGGCGGCGTCGATGCGGGCGGTCTCGGTGGAGACCTCGTAACCGTCGGGGATCTCGGGTAGTGGGGTGTCGGTCATGTGGGCAGAATCGCAGGCCGGATACCGCGCTGTCGAGCGGGTTTCGGGTCACCCGGATGCCCGGTGGGGCTCTCCCGGCACGCGGATCGGCATGGCAGGGTGGGATGGGTGACGATGTTGCCGATCGTAGTGCCGCCGGAGGTCGAGGAGACGGTACGGGCGGTGTTCGGGGCCGCGGGGGAGCGGTGGCTGGACGACCTGCCCGCGCTGGTGGAAAAGCTCTGTGGGGCTTGGGAGCTGATGCTGATCGGCCCGGCGTTCGAGGGTGGGACGCACGCGTTCGTCGCGCCGGTGCGCCGCGGGGACGGGTCGGTGGCGGTGCTCAAGGTGCCGGTGGTCGACGAAGAGAACGCGGCGGAGGCGACCGGGCTGTATTGCTACGGCGGGGACGGGGCGGCGACGCTGTACCGGTTCGACGTCGACAGTGGCGCGATGCTGATGGAGTGGGCGCGGCCGGGGGAGCCGCTGCTGGAGCAGCCGGGGTTCCCGAGTCTGGAGGGCAGGCCGGAGAACACCGAGCGGGTCCGCCTGGCCTGCGGGCTGCTACGCCGGTTGCGGCGGGAGCCGGTCGACGTTCCCGAGGACTATCCGGCACTACCGATCGCGACCGACGTGGTCGCGCAGTGGACCGCGCGGCTCCAGCAGCCGGAACCCGAACTCGCCGAGGTCCTTCCGGACGCTCTGCGCGAGCGGGCACTGGCGTGGTGCGCGCGCCTCGCGGTTCCGGTGGGCCCGCTGCTCGTCGTCAATCGCGACACCCACCTCGGCAATATCGTTGCCGCCGAACGCGAACCGTGGCTGCTCATCGATCCGAAGCCCTACCTCGGCGAAGCCGCCTTCGACGCGGGCTTTGTGATCATGATCCAGGTGCAGTCCTCCCCGACCCCCGAGCACGCCCGTGCCGTCGTCGCCGCGACGGCACGTGACCTCGGCATCCCCGCCGACCGCGCCCACGGCTGGGCCTTCCTGCGCGCGATCGAGGAGATCATCTGGTCGGTCGAGGACGACGATGCCGAGACGCTGCCGCTCCACTTGGCCGTCGCACACGCCCTGGCGAGCTCGCCCATCGGCTAGCCGCTCCTACCGCCGGTGCAACGCGTCCAGCAGGGTGTTCACGATCGGATTCTGGCGTGCGTCCTCACGCAGCACCGCCGACACCGGGATACGCAGGCGGTGGTCGGTGAGGTCCAGGGTGAGCAGCCCCTTGGTCGGGCCCTCGTAGAGGACCGTCCAGGACTCGGGCCGGTTGAGCAGTTCCATCGTGGCGGTGTGGTCGGGGGGAATCGGTGGACCGAAGGTGGGGCCGACCGGAAGATCGGCGAAGGCCGAGCGGATCAGGGTGTGCAGCAGGACCTGTTCCTGCTCGGGCGGGAGCAACAGCGGATAGGGACTGAGGTCGGCGAGCGTGACGACCCCTTTGCCCGCCAGCGGGTGACTGCTCGAGATCGCGATCACCAGATCCTCGACCCACAACTGCTCCACCGCCAGCCCCGGCTGATCCACACTGCCGCGGATCAGCGCCAGATCGCAGTCACCGTCGGCCACAGCCGTGATCCGCTGACGGAACGGCTTGATGACGTACTCGATCTCGGCGTCGGGGTGGGCGGCGCGGGCGGCGGCGATCGCGGACAGCGACCGGGCCGCGAACGACATGTTGGCGGCGAGCCGGATGCGCGGGCCGGTGGTGCGCACGGCGGCGCGGATCGCGGACTCCAGACTCAGCATCTGCTTGGCCAGCGGCAGCAGGCGCAGGGTGGCGTCGGTGGGGACGACGGCGCGGGTCGTGCGCTCGAACAGCTGGGCGCCGAGGTCACGTTCGAGTCTCGCGATCTGGTGGCTGATCGCGGATTGGGAGATGAAGCAGCGGCTCGCCGCGCGGCTGAAACTGAGCTCCTCACAGACCGCGACGAAGTACGCCAGCTGGCGAAGTTCCACCAGGTCCCTCCTATTGATTAGTTATACAGATAAGAGTCATCTTCAGTATGCGCCCAAACACTGGAAACATCTGCGTTCCGCATCGCGTTTACTCATATGAAAGGACTCATTACCGATCTTGGAGCGCGCGATCATGGAACACACGGATGTCGTCATCGTCGGTTCGGGCTTCGGCGGACTCGCCGCTGCCAAGCAACTGAGCAAGTCACGAATCAACTACGTCCTGATCTCGAGCACGCCCGAGCACCTGTTCCAGCCCCTGCTCTACCAGGTGGCCACCGGCGTGCTCGCGCCCGAGGAGATCGCACCGCCGATCAAGAACGTACTGCGCCGTCACCCCGAGGCCGACGTCCGGCTCGGCAAGGTGACCGCGATCGACGCCGAGGCCGCCGTGCTCACCTACGAGACCGCCGAGGGTACCCGCCAGATCGGCTACGGCTCGCTGATCGCGGCCACCGGCGCCAGCCAGAGCTACTTCGGCCGCGACGACTTCGCCGACAAGACCTTCTCGCTCAAGACCATCGACGACGCCCAGCGCCTGCGCGACCAGATCGCCTCGGTGTTCGCCGCGGCCGAGAACGCCGACGAGGCGACCCGGCGCAGGCTGCTCAGCTTCGTCGTCGTCGGCGCGGGCGCGACCGGCGTCGAGGTGGCGGGCCAGATCAAGGAACTGGCCAAGCGGCACTTCCACCAGGAGGTCTCGGTGACCCTGGTCGAGGGCGCCGGCGCGGTGCTGCCCCCGTTCGGCGGCGGGCTCTCGGAATACGCGAAGCGCTCGCTGACCGACAGCGGCGTCGAGGTGCTGCTCGGGACCTTCGTCACCGATATCGACGAGGGCAAAGTGACGGTCAAGGACGCCGAGGGCATCGAGCGCGGCATCGCCGCCGAGACCGTGGTGTGGTCGGCCGGCGTGCAGGCGGGCGGATTCGCGGCACTGCTGGCCGAGGCCACCGGCGCCGAGACCGACCGCGCGGGCCGGCTGCTGATCAACCCCGACCTGACCGTCGGCGGCCACGCCGACATCTTCGCCATCGGCGACATGACCTCGCTCAACGGCTACCCCGGCCAGTCGCCGGTCGCCATGCAGGAGGGTCGCCACGCCGCCGACATCATCCGGCGCAAGAAGGACGCGGGCACGCCGTTCGTCTACTGGGACAAGGGCAGCATGGCGGTGATCAGCCGCTTCAGCGCGGTGGTCAAGCTCAACGACCGCATCACGTTCAAGGGCACCATCGCCTGGGCGATGTGGCTGGCCGTGCACCTGATGTACCTGGTCGGCTTCCGCAACCGCTTCGCCGCGGTCGCCTCGTGGCTGGTGGCCTTCATCGGCACCGCCCGCCCCGGCTTCGCCGACGCGGCCGAGACGAAGGTCGACGCCCGACAGGCCGAGCACCAGCCCGACACGCGAGAGCACATCGCGGTCTGACCGAGACGACAGCGCCCCGTCATCACGATGACGGGGCGCTGTCGCTGTCGGTCAGCGGCGATCAGCGATGCGAGGCGGCCGCGAAGGTGGGCACGCTGGCCAGCAACGTGCGCGTATAGGCCGCGGCCGGAGCCTCGTAGATCTGGGCGCAGGGCCCGGATTCGACGAGCTTGCCGTGCCGCAGCACCGCCACCGCGTCACTGACATGGCGCACCACCGCCAGGTCGTGCGAGATGAACAGCATCGTCAACGCGAGGCGTTCGCGCAGATCGAGCAGCAGATTGAGAACTTCTGCCTGCACCGAGCAGTCCAGCGCGGAGGTGATCTCATCGGCGATGATCACCTCCGGTTCCACCGCCAGCGCCCGGGCGATCGCGATCCGCTGACGCTGGCCGCCGGAGAACTCGTGGGGATAACGCCCTGCTGCGCTGGGATCCAGCGATACCGTCGCCAGCCGTCGCCCGATCGCCTCGGCGTGTACGCGCGGATCGGCGCGGGTCGGGTCGATGGCTTCGGCGATGGCCCGCCCGATGGTCATGCGCGGGTTCAACGAGGCGTAGGGATCTTGGGACACCAGTTGCACGCGGCGCCGCAACCGGCGCGGTGACTTTCCGGTGAGTGACTGACCGTCGAGGGTGATCCGCCCGGCGGTGGGCGCCACGAGCCCGACCACTGCCTTGGCGATCGTCGACTTGCCCGAGCCGGATTCGCCGACCAGGCCGAGGGTTCGGCCGGTCGGCACCCGCAGGGTGACCTCGTCGACCACGGTCGTGGCGTGTCGGCCCGAGCCGTAGGCGATGCTGAGCCCGGTGATCTCGAGTCCTGTGGTCATCGCGTGGGAACCTCCTGTGCGGCCTCGACGACATGGCAGGCAACGCCGCCGATTCGCGGTGGCGGCTCGGCCGCGCAACGTGGCACCGCGAGCGGACACCGTGGCGCGAAGGCGCACCCGATCGGCCGGTCGGCGGGTGCGGGCGGGCGGCCGGGGATGGTCGCCAGCCTGCCTCCGGGCGCGCTGCCGTCGAGGGTCGGGCTGGCCGCGAGCAGGGCGCGCGTGTACGGGTGCCGAGCGCGTCCGGCGCGCAGTTCCGCAGCGGTCAGCTCCTCGACCACCCGCCCGGAGTACATCACCACCACGCGATGGCAGAGCGTGCCGACCACACCGATGTCGTGGGAGATGAACAACATTCCGGTACCGCGGTCATTGATCTCCCGCAGCAGGTCCAGGACCTCCGCCTGCACGGTCACATCGAGTGCGGTCGTCGCCTCGTCGGCGATGATCAACCGGGGATCGGGCAGCACCGCAGCGGCGATCATCGCCCGCTGCCGCATTCCGCCCGAGAGCTGGTGGGGATACTGGCCGAGCACTGTCTCCGGCTGCCGCACATGTACCCGGCGCAGGGCCTCGGTGGCCCGTGCCATAGCCTCGCGTCGTGTCGTCTTGCCGTGCACGCGTAGCACTTCGGTCAGCTGGGTACCGATGCGCAGCGCGGGATTGAAGGAAGCGGACGGGTCCTGGTAGACGATGCCGAGCGCGGTCGCCAATCGCGCCGGGTCGCTGTCGGTGCTCGTCAGGTCGAGCCCGTCCAGATCGAGGCAGGCCGCCCTGATGGTGAGTTCGTCGGGCAACAACCGGGCCACCGCCATCGCCGTCAACGACTTACCCGAGCCCGATTCACCGACGAGGCCGACGATCTCGCCCGGCGCCACCCGCAGTGAGACCGAATCGACCAGGCGGACACCACTGTCCAACTCGACGCTGAGGTCGGTGATCGTCAGCAGTGCGCCGGGCTCGGGAGCTTTCGGGGTGACCGGTGCGGTGACCGCCGGTGCTCGCCGCGGGGCGGTGCGCTCGCGCGGATCGATAGTGGCGGCGAGGCCGTCACCGATCAGCGAGGCGAACACCCCGGTCACCGTGATCGCGACAGCGGGACCCAGAGCTTCCGCCGGTGTGGTGTAGAGCGAGCGCAGTCCGCCGTTGAGCAGTGAGCCCCAGTCGAATTGGGGGTTCTGCACGCCGAGCCCGAGGAACGACAGACCCGACAGCGCGACCAGCACCTGCGCGTACGCGGAGGAGAACAGCACTGTCAGCGGTCCGGCGATGTTGGGCAGCAAATGCCTGCTCATCACCCGCGCCGGTGAGACTCCGAGAAGTCTGGCGGTGGAGACGAAGTCGCGCCCGGCGACCGAGCCGGCGAGGTTGGCGGTGAGCCGTGCGAACGACGGCGAGCCGCCGAGCACGATGGCGATCACCGAGGCGGTCGGACCCGCGCCGAGAATGGTGGCGATCACCAGCGCCATGATCAGCGTCGGGGCGGTGACCATGATGTCGATGATCCGGAGCCCGACTTCACGGATCCGGGGCCCGGACACCCACACCGCGGTACCGATCGCGATGCCGACGGCAGCGGCGAGCACGGTCGCCACGGTGGTCAACACCACCGTGAGCCGGGTCGCGACCAGGACCCGCGCCAACACATCGCGCCCGAGTGAGTCCGTCCCGAGCCAGTGCTCGGCGCTGCTCCCGCCGCGCACCGTGTCGGACATGGCGGTGGCGGTGTCGTGCAGCAGGGGCGGGGCGAGGAGGGCGACCAGGACGACGACGGCGAAGCCGACCGCACCGGCCACCAGGGAGGGATGGGGACGAGTCTTCATCGGTTGCCTCCGGCGAGCGAGGAGCGCGGGTCGAGAATCGCCAGCGCGATGTCGACCAGTAGGTTCAGCACGGCGGCCAGCAGTCCGAGAACCAGGACGCAGCCCTGGATCACCGGGTAGTCGCGCACCAGCAACGCGTCGACCACCCGCTGGCCGATGCCTGGCCAGGCGAACACGGTCTCCACGATCACCGTGCCGCCCAGCATCGAGGCCAGGACCAGACCGCTCAGGGTCATGACGGCAGTGAGCAGGTTGGGCAGTACGTGCCGCAGATACAGCCGTAGCAGGGGCAGCCGTCTACCGCGCGCGGTACGGATGTAGTCCTGGGACAAGACGTTTCCGGCTTCGCGTCGCACCACCCGTGCCATCACACACAGGCTGGGCAGGCTGATCGCCAGCACCGGCAGGATCAGCGACTGCGCGGTCTGCGCGCCACCCGCGGGCAACACCCCGAGCATGATCGCGAAGATCACCACCAGCGCCGTACCGACCACGTATTCCGGGACGGCACCGAGCAATCCGGTGGTCAGGGTGAACGCCCCGTCGGCCCGCCTGCTGTGTCGTGCCGCGACCGCGATGCCGAGTGGCAGCGCGACCGCGAGCACCAGGATCAGCGAGAACACCGCCAGCTCGGCGGTGAACGGCAGCCGCGTCGCGATCACGTCCGAGACCGCCTCCCTGGTCTGGAACGACCTGCCGAGATCACCCTGGGCCAGCCCCGACACGTAGTCGGTGAAGCGGGTGAGCAGCGGGCGGTCCAGGCCCAGTTCGGCCCGGATCCGGGCGATGTCGGCCTGGGTCGCGTTCTGCCCGGCCAGCGATTCGGCGGGGTCACCGGGAATGAGCTGGATCATGGCGAAGGTGACTACGACGAGCACCACGGCCACGGCGAGGAGTCCGGCCGCGCGGCGCACCGCGAAGCCGATCCACCCTGTCACGCGCCGATCCGCAGGGTGCTGAGGTCGATCTGGCCGTTGGGGATGTGTGCGCGCACACCGTCGGCGAAAACGTAGCGCACGTTCAGCGTCGACAACGGCACGATGTCGACGGCGCTGAGCAGCCCCGCCTGACCCCGTTGCCAGGCTGCGCATTTGGCCGTCTGGTCGGTGGTGACGACCGCCGCGCGCAGACCCTCGTCGAAGGCGTCGTTGTGGGTCGCGCCGTAGTTGCGACCCGCCGGCGGTTCGGCACCGGTGAGCAGGTTGGACGCGGTGAGCAGCGTGGTCGACAGCGACGCCATCACGTTGATGTCCCAGTCCCCGCCGGGTAGCACCGACGAGGCCCAGGTGTTGTTGTCGACATTGACCAGCTTCACCTCGGCTCCGGCCGCGCGCAGTGCCTCGGCGACATAGGTGTTGCCCGCGCCGTCGGCGATCGCGTTGGTGCCGGTCACCGTGATCTTCTTGCCTGCCAGAACTCGGGTGGCCGCCGCGAGGTCGTGCCGGGTCAGCAGGGCATCGTCGGTGTTGGCGCAGACATTGGCGGTGTCGTCGACATAGCTCTTCAGCAGGGTTCCCGAGCCGCCGAGGACCTTGTTGTAGGCCGGAGCGTCCATGGCTTGTCCCACGGCCTTGCGGAACTCCGCGTCGGCGCCCGGCTTGCCCGCGCGCTGGTTGAAGAACAGGAAGTTGCGGACCATCGGCGCGGTCTCGGTGTCGAAGCCCTGTGCCAATCGGGTCCCGTCGGGACCGGTGAAGCCGGCGAAGTCGAGCTGACCGGTCTGCAGGAGATTGGCCGCGGCGGATTCGCTCTTGACGATGCTGAGCTCGAGCGTGGCGGGGGAGCGGCCCGCCCGGTCGGCGGCGAAAGCGGGAAACGCGTCGAAACCCTCGCGCAGGGAGGCGATGTAGCGGGAGCCGCGTTCACTCGCTGTCAGGACGTAGGGGCCGGTGCCTGCGCCGACCACCGAACCGGTGGCCAGACCGGTGGGGTCGTCCAGACCGGGCTGACAGATGATGCCCGAGTTGACCAAGCCCAGCGAGGGGAGCAACTCCGTCCAGGGCGTGGCCATGCGTACCGAGACGGTGCCGGCCGCGTCGTCGCCGGTGATGGTGGTCTTGTCGCCGCCATTGGCCGGGCCGAACGTGTACGCCGCGCCCGGAGCCGTCTTGCGGAAGTACTCCAGCGATGCGGCGACCTGGCGCGCGGTGAGCGGGGCCCCGTCCGAGCAGGTCAGGCCCTGCTGCAAAGTGAAGGTGGCCTGCGTCGCGGTGACATCCCACGACGCGGCCAGGCGCGGGACGACGACGTTGTCGTCGTCGAGGCCGACCAGCGTCGAGTAGAGCAGCCGGTCGACGGCGTACTCGGAGGATCCGGCCGCCCGTGCGGGATCGAAGCTACCGACGTCGGAGGTCAGCGCCAGGCGCACCGTCCCGCCGGACGCGCCGCCCCGATCGGCGGTCTGCGATGTCGTGCACGCGGCGAGTGTCGCGACCGCCGCGACACACGCTGCGAAGAGGGGGCGTTTCATGCGAACTCCTTGATGCGTGAGGTGACATCAAGGAAGCAGCGTCGCTGCCGAACGCCGGACTATCGCAAATGTCGGCCATTGCGGGCGCGCTGGTGCCGAATACGGGCGGAGAAGGTTGTTTTGCCGAGGATAATCGCCACCGGCGGGGCCCGGCTCGCGCTGCGCGCCGGCGGCGGGCCGCCGGGTTCTATCGATCGGTGGGTGAGTCGGCCGCCGTGGCGCGCGTGCGCAGGGCATCGACGAGCGCGTCCTCGGCTCCGGAAGCCGTGCGGTCCGCCCAGCGACCGATCGGAATGTGGCGCAGGTAGCGCCCGTGGGGGTCGAGCAGGGTAGCGCCGATCTTCAGCGGCCACAGCGCCATCGACCGATCGGCGATGGCGAGGTCCGGCATGGCTTCGGTGAGCCGCGCCTCGAAGGCGGGCATATCGGCCATTGTGCGCAGCCAGACGTTGAAGATCAGATTGCGCGGCCCGGTCATCGAGTAGCACATGCGGGTCTCGCGCATCGCCGCGATCGCGTGGCCGATCTCGGCGGCCCGCGCCAGCGGCGTTGCGGCCCAGAAGGTGACGCTGAGCGGCCAGCCCGACGCGAACCGCGCCACTTCGCAGCGATAGGCGATGGCGTTGTCGTGGTCGAGTCGCGCCAGTCGCCTGCGCACGGTGGTCGGGCTCATCCCGGTGCGCTCGGCCAGAGTGGTGACCGACTGCCTGCAGTCGCGACTGAGTTCGGTCACCAGCGGGATGTCGGCGGCGTGGATGGAGCCGTAACCGGGCGTGCGGCGCTGGGTCTGCGCCGACAACGCGGTGTGGGCCATCCGGGTCCGATCGAGCCGCCAGCGGCTGCCCTCGGTGAACGAGGTGGTCACCACCTGCGAGCGGGTGGTGACCACACCGGCGAGGGCGCCGAGCCGGAAGGTGACATAGCGGGCCAGGGACGCGTGGTCGAAGAAGGCCGCGGTGATCATCAGGTCGCGCGCACCCGTGGTGAGTTCGACGGTCACCAGGTTCACATCGAGGGCGAGTTCGGCCGCTACTTCATGCAGACGTCCTGGAGCACAGTCGATTTCGATGACGGCGAGGATCGGCGACACGCCGTCGATGCTGAGCGGATAGCAGGTGAGCCAGGCCAGGCCCTCGCTGTGCAGCCGCGCCCAGCGGCGTGCCGCGGTGGAGCCGTCGATGCCGAGGGCACGTCCGATCTGCTGCCACTGTGCCCGCGGCGCCACCTGTAGGGCCGCCACCAATTCGTAGTCGAGCTCGTCCAGCGTGGCGGAATTCTGCATAGTTGGGCCTTTCAACGGCGAGATCCGGCAAATTGTATCGGTCCGGCGACTCGATCGGCACCGTGAAGCGGCCCAGCCCTTCCATCCGAGGAGCCCACCGTGGTGAACGAACTCAGCGCGCTATCGACCCCGTCCCCCCTCGCCGGGCTCGGTCGAACGATCGTCCCGGCGACCACCGAGGACCCCTGGCAGCGGGTGTACCGGCAGTTGCACGCCCATCCGGAACTGTCGGGCAGGGAATTCGCCACCGCGAGCCTGGTAGCCGAACAGCTGCGCGCGCTGCCGGGCTGGGAGGTCACCGAACGGGTCGGCGGCACCGGCGTGGTCGGGGTCCTGCGGGGCGGGCCGGGCCCGGTCGTGTGGATGCGGGCCGATATGGACGCGCTGCCGGTGCACGAGGACACCGGACTGGACTACGCCTCGACCGTGTCCGGTGTCATGCACGCATGCGGACACGACATACACGTGGCCGCGTTGCTCGGTGTCTGCGCCGAATTGGCCGCCGGCGATACCGTCACCGGTACCGTCGTCGCGATCTTCCAGCCCGCGGAGGAAACCGGCGCGGGTGCGGCCGGCATGTTGAACGACGGTCTGCTGGAGCGCTTTCCACGCCCGGATATCTGTCTCGGGCAGCACGTCGGGCCGACCCCGGCCGGACTGGTCCTCACCCGCAGCGACACCCTGATGGCGGCATCGGACTCGGTGCGGGTGCGGCTGGCGGGCATCGGCGGACACGGGTCGAGTCCGCATCTGGCCGTGAATCCGCTGACCATGGCCGCCTCGCTCGTCCTGCGCTTGGACGGCCTGGTCGCGCGTCAGGCGGCCGTAGGGTCGAGTCCGGTACTCACCGCGGGTTCGTTGCACGTGGGCACGCGGCCGAACATCATTGCCGAGAACGCCGAACTCCTGCTCACTCTGCGCACGTTCTCCGAGCGTTCCCGCGCGCAGATGATGGAGGCGATCCGGCGGGTCGTCGCGGCCGAGGCCGCGGCGGCGGGTACCGCCATCGCGCCGGAGGTCGAGTTCTACGACCACTTCCCGATGACGGTGAACACTGTGGGCGCCACCGAGCGGGTGATGGCCGAACTCGGCGCGACCGGGTTGGCTGTGCTGCCCTTGAGGAACCCGCTCAGCGGCAGTGAGGACTTCGGTCTCCTCGGCACGGCGGCAGGCTGTCCGTCGGTGTTCTGGAACATCGGTGGCTTCGGCCCCGATCGCTTCGGCCCCGACGACGCGGCCTATATGCTGGCCGAAGGCACGCTACCGCCGCATTTCCCGGTCAATCACTCCTCGCGATTCGCCCCCGATCCGGCGGTGACGCTGCCCGCCGCGATCGCCGCGATGGGTGCTGCCGTACGGGCGGAACTGGGTATCGGCGAATGTTGTGCGGCCGTGAAATGAACGCTCGGTGTGACCCCCATCTCGTTCACCGAACGGGCATCGACACGACACCGATGTGTCGCCCCGATGCCAGCTCGGACTGGCTTCATCAGCGGTATGACAATTTCGTCCGTGTTGACCGCGCCGGCGCCGGACTCCGGGGTGGGGAAGTCTCGGTACAGTCTGGTCGTCGCGTCCGATGCCGAGCACAGGGAGGCCGCGCAGCGGCTCCGATTCCAGGTCTTCGCCTCCGAACCCGGGTTCCGGATGCCCGACAACGGCACCGGCCTGGACGCCGACCGGTTCGACGAGCACTGCGACCACCTGCTGGTCCGTGACGAGTTCACCGAGCAGTTCGTCGGCTGCTACCGGATGTTGCCGCCGGACAAGGTGACCGCCGCGGGCGGGTACTACACGGCGACCGAATTCGATCTCACCCAGCTCGACCCGACCGGTCACCGGATCGTCGAGATGGGCCGGGCCTGCGTGGTGCCCGACCACCGCAACGGCTCGGTGCTCACCCTGATGTGGGCGGGGATTCTGCACTACATCCAGCTCACCGGCTACGACTGGGTGATGGGCTGCGTCTCGGTGCCCATGCAGGACGGCCCCCAGGACCCGGCCGGGGTGAACGTGCGCGGCGTGCGTGACCTGCTGCTGGGCCGCCACGCCTGCGACCCCGAGCGCCGGGTGCACCCGCACCGCCCCGTCGTCGTCGACGGGCTCTGCCTCGACGAGCTGACCCCGCCGAGCCGCCCCAAGCTCCCGCCGCTGCTGCGCGGATACCTGCGCCTGGGCGCCGAGATCTGCGGCGAACCGGCCCACGATCCCGATTTCGCCGTCGCCGACTTCGTCGCGCTGCTCGGCATGGAAACCATCAACACCCGGTATCTGGAGCGGCTGCAGAGCGCGGCCGCCAATTTCGACGGGAAGTAATCACCATGGTGTTCGACGCGCCGCCCGCCACTCACTCGCACTCGTGGATGCCGTCGAGCCCCTGTGGTTCACGCTGCATCGAACCGATCGACCAGGTCGGTACCGCCAGGACGATCGCCCGGCTGGCCGGGGTGATCGGCCTGGTGCTCACCTTCCCCGTGCTGACCGCGGCGACGCCGAGGTCACGCCGGGAGAACGTGCAGCGCCGGTATGCCCGCGCCGCACTCGGTTGCCTGGGGATGCGACTGCGCATCATCGACAACCGCACCCCCGAGCAGGGCGCGTCGACGGCGGGCTTCGCCGAGCCGGGCACCGCGGTGATGGTGGTGACCGGGCACATCGGCTGGGCCGACGTGGTCGCCCTGGCCGCGGTGCAGCCGGTCGGCTTCGTCGCCCGCGCCGACATGGTCGAGTGGCCGGTGCTGGGCAAGCTGGCCCAGCTCACCCGGGTGATCCCGATCGAGCGGGCCCGCCTGCGCGAATTGCCGGGCGTGGTCGGTCAGGTCGGGCGGCGGCTGGCCGAGGGCAACCGGATCGCGGTCTTCCCGGAGGGCACCACCTGGTGCGGGCGGGCCTACGGCTCGATGCGCCCGGCCATGTTCCAGGCCGCGATCGACACCACCACCCCGGTGCAGCCGGTTCGGCTGCGCTACCTCGACCGGCACGGCGTCCCGTGCACGGTGCCCGGTTTCGTCGGCGACGACAGCTTCGCCGACTCGGCGAAGCGGGTACTGCGCAGTCGCGGCATGGTCGTCGAGATCTCGCTCGAGCCGCTGGAGCACCCGGGGTCGGACCGCCGCGATCTCGCGCGGCGGTGCGAGGCCGCCGTGCGCGGTACGGACCGCTCGCGCCACGGCGTGCGCGACACCGAATGGATCGAAGCGGGCAACACCCGCGTGCAAGATCCGTCGGTCGATCAGCGGACGCCGGAAAAGGTATCGGCTACTGCCTGGTAACCGATTGTCGGTGCTTCTCGTCCTTTACCGGGGACCGCGCTCGCGGTCTCCGGTAAAGGCGTTCGTCTGACCGAATTGCGGAGGATTCGCAGGTCCGAGCCCGGCGGGGAATCGGCGCGAAATGTGAAACAGTCACATCCGCCCCAAATTCGTTCGCACAGCATATGACCTGCGTATGACGTGGGTTACATACCGGGCAGTTGGCTATACCCAACCATTGTGAACTGAAACCTCCAAATTGCCGCTGCGCCAAAATTGATGAGATATTTGCGGTACCGTCACGCAGGATTTTCCCGATACCCCGGTGTAGCCGAGAGTCCAGGCGACGTTCGAGCAGTGCGATCGCAGGGGTGATCGATGGTGAAGGGAAGCATTACCGGTGACCGAGCAAGCTTCTGGCGTACGTCGTCCCGCCGCGCGCCGCGGCCGTCGATCGCCGGTGTCCACCCTGCCCCGGCTGCTGATGGCCGCCGTCGAGCGCGCACCGGAGGCGCAGGCGCTGAGCCTGGCCGGACGCGTGCTCACCTACACCGAACTCGACCAGCAGTCCTCGCAGCTGGCCCGGGTGCTGATCGAGCGCGGTGTCGGCCCCGGTGACCGGGTGGTGCTGGCACTGACCCGATCGATCGAGTCGATGGTGGCGTTGTGGGCGGTGGCCAAGACCGGCGCCGCGTTCGTGCCCGTCGACCCGCGCTATCCGGCCGAGCGGGTCGCGCACATGCTCGCCGACTCCGGCGCCGGATTCGGCGTCGCCCTGGCCGCCGACGCCGCCCGGCTCGACGCCGGACTGCGCTGGCTGGCCCTGGACTCCGCCGAGTGCCGCGACGAGCTCGAGCGCGCCCCGGACGCACCCGTGGTCGCCGGCGACCGCACTCGCAGGCTGTTCGGCGAGGACATCGCCTACATCATCTACACCTCCGGCTCGACCGGCGTGCCGAAGGGCGTCGCCGTCACCCACACCGGCCTGGCCGGGCTGTGCGCCGAGCAGATCCGCCGCTTCCGGATCACCGGCGCGTCCCGCACGCTGCATTTCGCCTCGCCCAGCTTCGACGCCAGCATCCTGGAACTGCTGCTGGCCATCGGCGCCGGCTCGACGATGGTCATCGCGCCGCCCGACATCTACGGCGGCGACGAGCTGACCGACCTGCTGCGCGCCGAACGGGTGACCCACGCCTTCATCACCCCCGCCGCGCTCGCCGGTGTCGACGGGTCGGATCTGCCGGACCTGGCCGCGATCGTCGTCGGTGGCGAGGCCTGCCCGCCGGAGCTGATCGCGCGCTGGTCGCCCGGACGCAACTTCTACAACCTCTACGGCCCCACCGAGACCACCGTCGCGGCCTCGATCAGCGATCCGCTGGCCCCCGGTGACCTGATCACCATCGGCGGCCCCATCCCCGGCATGACCGCGGTGGTCCTCGATGCCCGGCTGCGGCCGGTCCCGGACCGCACCCCCGGCGAGCTGTATCTGGCCGGTCCCGGTCTGGCCCGCGGCTATCACGAGCGCGCCGGGCTGACCGCGGCCCGTTTCGTCGCCGATCCGATCACCGGTGGCCGGCTCTACCGCACCGGCGACCTGGTGAAATGGGAGTTCACCGCCGACGGCGACCCGCAGCTGACCTTCCTCGGCCGCACCGACGCCCAGGTCAAGTTGCGTGGCTTCCGCATCGAGCTGGGCGAGATCGACGCGGTGCTCACCGCCGACGCGTCCGTCCGCTTCGCGACCACCCTCGTGCGCACCCTGCCCAGCGGCGTGGACGCGCTCATCGCCTACGTCGTGCCCGCGGCGGGCGCCACCGTCGACTCGGCCGCGCTGACCCGCCTGGCCGAGCGGCGTCTGCCCGCGCACGCCGTCCCCGCCGCCATCGTGCCCATCGAGCGGCTGCCGCTCACCCCGGTCGGCAAGCTCGACTACCGGGCGCTGCCCGAGCCGGAGCTGACCGCCCGCGCCTTCGCGGCTCCGCGCACCGGCACCGAGGAGTCGGTCGCCGAGATCTTCGCCGACCTGCTCGGCGCGGGCCAGATCGGCCGCGACGACGACTTCTTCGCCCTCGGCGGCAACTCGCTGCTGGCCACCCGCCTCGCTGGCCGCCTCGGCGCGAGCACCGGCGTGCGCGTGCCCGCCCGTACCGTGTTCGAACACGGCACCGTCGCCGACCTGGCCGCCGCGCTCGACGCACTCGTCGGCGAGGCGGCCGTGCGGGTCCCGCTGACCCGGCGTGCGCGCGGCGAGCGGGTACCGCTGTCGCTCGCCCAGCAGCGCATGTGGTTCATGGCCCGCCTCGACCCCGGTTCCAGCGCCTACAACATCCCGGTCGCGCTGCGGCTGTCCGGCCCGCTCGACACCGCGGCCCTGACCGCCGCTCTCGACGACGTGCTCGACCGCCACGAGGTCCTGCGCACGGTGTACCCCGAGTACGACGGTCAGGGCTACCAGCGGGTGCTGTCGGTGGCCGAGGCCGGGCTCGACGTGCCCGTCACCGCGATCGCCGAGTCCGACCTGCGGATGGAGCTGGCCCGGCTGACCTTCGGCGGCTTCGATGTCTGCGCGCGAGTTCCCGTGCGCGCCGCGCTGTTCCAGCTCTCGGCGACCGAACACGTGCTGGCCGTGGTGGTGCACCACATCGCCACCGACGGCTTCTCCCTCGCTCCGCTCACCCGTGACCTGGTGACCGCCTACGCCGCGCGCACCCACGGCGCGGCGCCGGACTGGGCCCCGCTGCCGGTGCAGTACGCCGACTACACCCTCTGGCAGCAGGAGATGCTCGGCGCGGCCGAGGATTCCGGCTCGCTGCTGGCCCAGCAGCTCGGGTACTGGCGCGAGGAACTCGCGGGCACGCCGACCCTGCTGGAGCTGCCCACCGACCGGCCGCGTCCGCCGATCGCGGGCAGTCGCGGCGCCGCGCACCACTTCGCGGTCGACGCGTCGCTGCACCGGGCGCTGGACACCCTGGCGCGCGACCACAACGCGTCGCTGTTCATGGTGGTGCGGGCCGCGCTGTCGGTGCTGCTCGCGCGCATCGCGGGCACCGACGATGTCACCGTGGGCGCGCCGGTCGCCGGTCGTGGTGAGCCCGAACTCGACGACCTGGTCGGCATGTTCGTCAACACCGTCGTGCTGCGCACCCGCGTCGACGCCGCCGAACCCTTCACCGCCCTGCTGGATCGGGTCCGCGAGACCGACCTGGCCGCGTTCGCCCACGCCGACGTGCCGTTCGAACGTCTTGTCGCCGAACTGGATCCGCCGCGCACCCAGGCGCATCACCCGCTCTACCAGGTGGCGCTGTCGTTCCAGAACTTCGGCGGCGCCCGGCTGGAACTGCCCGACCTGGCGGTCTCGGCCGTCGACCTGGGCGACGAGGTCGCGCCGGTCGATCTGCAACTGACCGTCGTCCCGCACGAGGACGCGGCGGGCCCGGCCGGACTGCGCTGCTCCTGGCGCTATGCCACCGATCTGTTCGACGAGTCGACCATGGCGATGCTGGGTCAGCGCCTGGCCGGGCTGCTGGCCGCGGCCGTCGCCGCGCCGGACCGCCCCGTCGGCGACCTGCCGCTGCTGACCGAGGCCGAGCGCGGCGAACCCGCGGGCGAGGTGCGGCTGGTGCCCGAGGCGACCCTCGCCGAGGCCGTCGCGACGCAGGCGCTGCTGCGCCCGGACGCGCCCGCCGTCACCTTCGCCGAATCGACGCTGACCTACGGCGAATTCGCGAGCCGGGTCAACCGGCTGGCCCGGCTGCTCGTCGCCACCGGCGTCGGCCCCGGCACGACCGTGGCGGTCGCGATCCGGCCGTCGATCGACCTGGTCGTCGCCATGTACGCGGTCTTCACCGCCGGTGGCGCCTACGTGCCGATCGACCCGGACGCCCCGGCCGAACGCCGCGCCGACATCGTGTCGGTCGCCGCCCCGGTCTGTGTGCTGACGACGGTGGCCGACACCGTCGAGGTCGACGGACTGCCGGTCGTCTCGGTCGATCTGGTCGCGAATTCCGGTGCGCTGTCGGCCTTCCCGGACCGCCCGCTGACCGATGCCGACCGCCTGCGCCCGCTGCGCGCGCTGGATCTGGCCTATGTCATCTTCACCTCCGGGTCCACCGGCAAGCCCAAGGGTGTCGGGGTGCCGCACTCGGCCATCGTCAACCAGGCGGCCTTCATGGTCGGCGAGTACGCCGTGGGCACCGGCGACACCGTCCTGCAATCGATTCCGTGGACCTTCGACGCCTCGATGATCGGCTTCGCGACCCCGCTGCGCGCGGGCGCGCACATGATCGTGGCCGCCGCGCCCGGTCTGACCGACCCGGCCTACCTCGCCGGTCTCATCGCGCGACATCGGGTCACGGGCACCACGATCGTGCCGTCGGTGTTGCAGATGCTGCTCGAGGCGGCGCCGTCCGGCGCGTTGCGCTCGGTACGCGCTGTCTGGGTCGGTGGCGAGGCGCTGCCCAACGCCACCATCACCCGCTTCACCACCGCCACCGCGGGCAGGCTGCACAACCTGTACGGACCCACCGAGGCGACGGTGTCCATCACCGCCGCCGATGTGACCGATGTCGGGGACGGCATCGTCCCGATCGGCACGCCGCACTGGAACTCTCGCGCCTACGTCCTCGACGCCCGGCTGCGGCCGGTGCCGGTCGGCACGCCCGGTGAGCTCTACCTGGCCGGCGCGCAGCTGGCGCGGGGCTACCTCGGCAGCCCGGACAAGACCACCGAGCGCTTCGTCGCCGATCCGTACGGTCCCGTCGGTGAGCGCATGTACCGCACCGGTGACCTGGTCCGCAGGCTCCCCTCGGGTGACCTGACCTACCTGGGCCGCACCGACGTCCAGCTCAAACTGCACGGCCTGCGCATCGAGCCCGGCGAGATCGAGGCCGCGCTGCGCGCCCACCCGGCCGTCGCGGGCGCCGCGGTGACGGTGCACCATGAACAGCTCGTCGGCTACGTCGTCCCGGCCGCCGGGCAGACCGTCGACCTCGCCGATGTGCAGGCCGTGATCCGAACACTGTTGCCGCCGTACATGATTCCGCACCGGCTGCTGGAGCTGGCCGAGTTCCCGCTCGGCGCCACCGGCAAGCTCGACCGCAAGGCGCTGCCCGCGCCCGCGATGCGACAGCGCGAGTACCAGGCGCCCGCGACCGCCGACGAGGAGATCGTGGCGGCGGTGTTCGCGCAGGTCCTCGACCTGGAGCGGGTCGGCCGCGACGACGACTTCTTCGTCCTCGGCGGCACCTCGCTCTCGGCGATCCGGGTGCGCGCCGCGCTCGCCGAGCGCCTCGGCATCGAGGTGCCCCTGCGTCTGCTGTTCAGCTACCCGCTGGTCAGCGACCTGGCACTGGCCGTGCGCGACGAATCCTCGGCCTCGGCGGCGGGCCCCGATCCGGCCGTCGACACCGTCCTGGACCCCGCGATCGATCTCACCGGCTGCGCGCCTCAGCGACCCGGCGATCCGGCGACGCTGCTGCTCACCGGCGCCACCGGGTTCCTCGGCAGCTTCCTACTGCGCGAACTGCTCGAGCAGACCCGGGCGACGATCCACTGCCTGGTCCGGGCCACCGACGACGCGAGCGCGGTGGACCGGATCGTCGCGACCGCCGCGAAGTACAGCATCGATCTGACGCCCTACCGGGACCGGATCGTCGGCGTGCCGGGCGATCTGGCGCAGCCGAGGCTGGGCATCGAACAGCTGCGCTTCGCCGAACTGGCCGCGCGGGTCGACGCGATCTATCACAACGGCGCGCTGGTCAACCATCTCGAGCCGTACGCCCGGATGCGCGACGCCAATGTCGGCGGCACCACCGAGGTGCTGCGCCTGGCGACCACCACCCGGGTCAAGCCGGTGCACTACGTCTCGACGTTGTCGGTGCTGGCCGGTATCCCGCAGGACAGCGGCGTGCCCGGCGGTCTGCCCGGTTACGCCATGACCAAGTGGGTCGCCGAGCAGCTGGTGCACACCGCGATCGAGCGCGGCATCCCGGTCGCCGTCTACCGGCCCGGCCTGATCACCGGCGACTCGCGCACCGGCGTCGCGCCCGCCGAGGACGCCTGGTGGACCATGCTGCGCGCCATGCTGGTGCTCGGTGTCGCCGTCGACGTGCGCGCGATCGGCGTCGAGATGGCCCCGGTCGACCACGTCGCGGCGGGCATCGTGCACCAGTCGCGTGACGCCGCCGCGATCGGCAACATCTACCGGGCGGCGGGCGCCCAGGTGCCGCTGCAGGTGGTCTACGAGGAGATCCTGCGCCGTCACTACCGGTTCGACTTCATCGACCCGATGGAATTCGGCCTGACCCTGACCTCCGCCGCCGAACGCGCGGACGCCGATCCGATCCTGGCCCGCGCCTCGGCCCTGAGCGGCAACTACGCCGCCGCCACCGCCGCGGCGACCCCCGCGACGGTCCTGAGCGCGGTCGAATCCGCCGCCCCCGCCGAGCCCTACCGGGGGTTGCCGATCGAGTTCCCCGCGGTCGACGCGACCGTCATCAGCCGCTACTTCGACCATTACATCGAGACCGGGTTCTTCCCCGCACCGGACGCGGGCACCCTGGCGCCGGCCTAGGCGTCCGCCGGGAACACCGCGTCGACCTCCACCTCGACCAGCCAGCCCGCGACCGGCAGGCTCGCCACCTCGAGCGCGAACCTGGTCGGCCGCGCGGCATTGCGGACCAGGGGAGCGGCCGGGGCGGCGGTGCCGAGCGGGACGAGCTCGGTGTCGCCGGTGTCGAGGTTGGTGTTGGCGAAGAACTGGCGGTAGGCGCGGTTCCAGCCCGCGTAGTCGGCACGGTCGGTGCCGGGAGCGTTGTCGAGGAACACCCGCATGGTGACCACGTCGTCCAGGGTCAGTCCCTGAGCTTCCAGGTTCTCCCTGATCCGGGCCAGTACCGACATCCCCTGCGCCTCGGTGACGGTCACGCCGGGCCCCAGCGTGCCGCCGGCGAATTGTTGGGTGTCGATGAAGGATTCGGGACTGCCGGTGGGGGCTGTCTTGTTGAGCGCGGTGGGGCCGATGCCGCTGGTCTTGTAGACGGCGGCGTCGGCGGCGATCACCACGCCCTGCGCGATCATCGGAGTGGCCTGGCCCGCTTCCAGAATCGACGAGCTCGGGGCCTGCTTCGGGGTCTGGGCGGCGTCGGAATCGGCGGAACAGCCGGTGAGGGTGAGGGTCACGAGGGTCGTCGCGGCGACACCGATCAGGGTCTTCATGGTGGGTCTCCTTGTCCGAGTGGGTTGTTCAGGCGGCGACGCGGGCGTGCAGCGCGGTGACCACATCGCGGGCCGAGGTGAAGGCGCCGTGCTGCCAGGCGATCGCGTTGGACAGGTGGTCGCCGGCGAAATACACCCGTTCGACCGGCGCGAGCAGCGTGGTGTATTCCGGCGTGGCGACCCCGCCGTGCGCGTCGCTGCCGGACCAACCGACCCACGCGCCCTCGGAATACTTGGTGCGCCGCCAACTGCCGGAGAACGACGAGGCGATATCGCGCCCGTACTTCTCGCCGTGGATGGCCGAGCCCTCTTCGACCGCCTTCGCCAATCGCTGGCGGTGGGTGAGGGATTCGAAGGCCTGATGCCGTTTGCCGGTGTTGTAGTAGCCGACCACCACACCGCGTTCGCCGTGGTAGTGGTCGTACGGGAACATGATCTGCGCGATGTCCTTGTCGGTATTGGTCGCGCCGCCGTAGATCCGGTCCTCCAGCTCCCACCAGCGCCGCGAGTACTCGATGCCGAGCTTGCCGGAGGACACCGGGATCGCCGCTTTCAGCGCCGTCAGCACGCCGGCGGGCAGATTGGTGGCCAGGCGCCCGACGAGATTCGGGGGCAGCGTGCAGATGCAGTAGTCGGCGTCGATGGCCTGCTTCGCACCGTCCTGGGTGTACTCGACCCGCACCCCACCCGGGGTGTTCCGCATGGCCGAGACCTCGGCGCCGAAGCGGATCCGCTCGGTGCCGATCTCGCGCTGAAAGGCGGTGTAGATGCGGTCCATGCCGCCGACCGGGGTCATCATCATCATGGCCTGGTCGTAGCCGAACTCGAAGCTGAAGTTGCGGCCGAGACCGCTGCGGATGGTGTCGGACAGGGCGAACGGCTTGCGCTGGTCGCCGAAGTTCAGTCCCGCACCGGGTTCGGAGTCGTAGCCGCGCCGGGGCGAACCGAGATAGCGGCCGTCGCTGGACAGATCGCCGAAGTCGCGCAGGAACGAGGCCAGCGCCTCTTTGTCGGCGCCGGTGAGCACATCGTCGAGCGCGCCCCGCGACGCTGCCTTCTGCAACAGCTCCGACAGGTAGCCGTACATGTCGGCCTTGGCCGCCCGATACTGCACCGACTGCCCGGAGATCGGCGTCGCGCTCTGGTAGTTGACCAGGGTGTTGGCGTTCTGATTGCCGAAGGGCTGGACCTCGACCCCCAGTTCGCGGCAGTAGTCGAGGGTGATGTGGCCCTGCGGAATCCGCGTGGCGCCCAGATTGAAGTAGTGCCCCTCGGCGAACGTGCAGGTCTGGGTTTCGCCGTTGAGGTCGGTCTCGGTCGTGCCGTTGCGTACCGACCACACCCGCCCGCCCGGCCGCTTCCTGGCCTCGAGCACGGTCACGTCGTAGCCCGCCTTGCGCAATTCGTAGGCCGCGCACAGTCCGGCGGGCCCGCCACCGAGGATCGCGACCGACGCGCCCGCGGCCGACGTGCCGAGAAGATCGCCCCTGGCGGGGGACCGGAACGGCACCTGCGCCGTGGCGGGCGCCAGACCCAGCGTCGACAACGCTCCGTAGGCCAGCCCCGCGCCGCCGGTGACCCCGAGGCTCTGCATGAATGATCTTCTGGTGACTGCCATGGGGCGCTCCGTCCGCTGATCCGCGATGTCCGTTCCGTGAAAGTCTCGAAGGGCGCTGCGGCGGTGGCGCTACGCCGGGGAAAACGTTCACCGGGTGGCGAGTGAGAGGGGCGGCGGCACTTTCTCGCTCGGTGTCCACCGACGGACTCACCACCGCAATATCGCCGAAACCCGCTCTGGTTAGGGTCGCCCGCACCGGCGAGCACGCGTCGCCGGCGTGGGAGGTGTGTGGTGACTGCTCTGGCCGACGCGGTCGCGAGGTCGTTCGCGGCGGGCGAACCCGAACGGCCCGCGGTGTCGCCGTTGCGCGCGCTGGGCCGCAGGCAGCTCTCGGGCGTCGCGCTGCTCGGTCAGTCGGTGGCCACGACCGCGCCCGCCGCCTCGATGGTGCTGCTGCCGGTGACCATGCTGACCCACGACGCGCTGCTGCCCGGGCTGGTCACGATCGTCGTCGCGACGGTGGTCGTCACCCTGATCGCGCACTGCCTGGCGCAGTTCACCCGGCGACTGTCCGCGGCGGGCGGGCTCTACACCTTCGTCAGCCACGGCGCCGGGCCGCGGGCGGCGCTGACCTGCGGGGTCGGCATGCTCGTGAAGTATCTCGGCAGTGCCGCGCTGACGATGTATCACGGCTCGCAGACCGCGCTGGCGCTGGCCGCGCAGCTCGGAATCACTGTGCGCGGCTGGGGGATCGGCGCGGTCTACCTCGCCATCGCGGTGCTCGTCGGCGCCGTGCTGGTGCGGGGTGTCCGGTTCGCCGCGATCGCGATCCTGGCGGTCGAGGCGTGTTCGCTGAGCTTCATCATCGGTCTGATGCTGGTGTCGGGGCCCGCGGTGCCGATCACCCCGGTCGCGCCGAATGTGCCCGCGGTGCTGGCGATCGCGCTGTCGGCGCTGTTCGCCCTGGCGGGATTCGAGAGTGCCACCTTCTTCGCGCCGGAGACGCGGCGTCCGCTGGTGACGGTGACCCGCACCGTGCTGTGGACCCCGATCCTGTGCGGTGCCCTGTTCATCTTCGCGTCCTGGGCGGCCTGGTCGGGGCGCGCGGGGACGGTGGTCAACGCGTATCTGCACGGCACGGCGGGCGGAGCCGGCCTGCTCGTGGTGATCCTGCTGGACGCGGGACTCACGTGTTCGTGGCTCGGCTCGTCGATGGCGTCGTCGAATGCCGCCTCGCGGCTGGTCTATTCGATGAGCGTGGAGGGTGTGCTGCCGCGGGTGTTCGGCCGGGTGGGCGCGCGGCTGCGGACCCCGCACGTCGCGTTGATCGTCAGCACCGGCACGGTCGCGGCGGGCGGTCTGCTCTTCGTCGCGCTCGACGGGGTGCCCATGTCGGTGAAGACCGTCGTGCGGACCGCGCTGGCGCTGTCCTACATCCTGGTCGCGGTGGCGGCGGTGCGGTTTCTCGCCCGCATCGACGAGCTGAGCCACCTGGATCGCTACGCGGGCGGGACCGCGAGCTCCGTCCTCGCCGTCGTCCTCGGGTATCTGACGGTCTCCGACGCGCGGCACGGTGTCCTGATCGCGCCCGTGATGGTCGTCGCCGTACTGCTCGCGGGCGCGCTCTGGTACCGCTATCTCCGGCGGGCGCATCCCGAAAGCCTCCGCGCCATCGGGGTTTTCGACAGCCCCGAGTCGGCCGACGTCTTACCGGGCGCCGGGGTGTTCGCCGTCAACGCCCGCGGCGCGATCGCCCTGGTCGGGGTGCGGCGAAGCGGGGGGAATCAGGCCGGGCGGCGGCGGTTCGGCCCCGGCGAACGATGACCGCGACGACCCGCCGCGACGGCCCGACCGGACACGAGCCGCGCGCCGTTCAGAAGGCCCTGGCCCTGCTGGAAGCGGTGGCGCGGCTGGGCTCGGGCGCCACCGCGAAGGAGATCGCCGCGCAGACCGGGATCGCCCCGGCGACGGCCTATCGGCTGCTGAATCTGCTCGTCGCCGACGGCTACCTGGTGCGCATCGAGGACCTGTCCGGCTTCGCGCTCGGCCGCCGCACTCGCGAATTGGCCGGTGCCGCACCCGAACCCGCGACCGATCACCGTCAGGTACTCGAGGATGTGCGTGCCCAGGTGCGCTTCGGCATCCATCTCGCCGCGTTCACCGGCCACCGGATCCGGATGATCGACAAGGATCCCGATCACGAGCTGAGCGGGGAGAAGATTCTCGTCCGCCATCCGCATGCCTCGGCCATCGGCAAGGTGCTGATGGCACAGCACCCCGAGCTCGCCGAGGGCCCACTGCGCCGGGTGACGACCTTCACGATCACCTCCCCGGCCGAACTCGCCGCCGAATTGCGGCGGGTCAGCGCGCGCGCCGTCGCCACCGAGGTGAACGAATGTCGCGTCGGCCGCAGCGCCGTCGCGGTGCCGGTGCGCGCGACCGACGGCACCGTCGCGGGCGCGCTGGCGGCCATCGGCACGACCGGCCGGCTACCGGTGCACGACCGCGATCTCATCGACCTGCTGGCCGCCTCGGCCCTGCGGGTGAGTTTCTGAGGGGAAGACCCCACGGGAGCCGCGCAGCCGGCTCCCGTGGGACGCGATCACTTCGCGTAGTCGTAGAACCCACGGCCGGACTTGCGGCCGAGGCGGCCCGCGTCGACCATCCGGCGCAGCAGCGCGGGCGGAGCCAGGTGCGGCTCGGCGAACTCGGCGTAGAGCGACTCCGAGGCGGCCAGGGCGATGTCGAGGCCGACGGTGTCGAGCAGGGTCAGCGGACCCATCGGGTAGCCGCAGCCGCCCTTCATGGCCGCGTCGATGTCCTCGGCGGTGGCGTAGCCGGACTCGAGCATCCGGATCGCCGAGCACAGGTAGGGGATGAGCAGCGCGTTGACGATGAAGCCGGAGCGGTCACCGGCCTGCACGGTCATCTTGCCCAGGGTGTTCTTGGCGTAGTCGGTGACGGCCGCGGCCGCCTCCGGCGCGGTCACCAGGGTCGAGATGATCTCGACCAGCGGCATCACCGGCACCGGGTTGAAGAAGTGCACGCCGACCACGCGCTCGGGACGCTCGGTGGCGCCGGCCACCTTGATCACCGGGATCGAGGAGGTGTTGGTGGCGAGGATGCCCTCGGGCTTGACGATCTTGTCGAGCTTGCCGAAGATCTCGTACTTGACCGACTCGATCTCCGGCGCGGCCTCGATCACCAGGTCACGGTCGGCGAACTCGTCGATGTCCAGGGTGACCCGCACGCGCGCGATCGCCGCGTCGGCCTCCTCCTGGGTGATCTTGCCGCGGGACACGCCCCGGCTGATCGAGCTCGCGATCCGCTGCTCGGCCGCCTCGGCGAACTCCGGCTTGGTCTCGAGCACGAGCACCGAGCTGCCTGCCTTGGCACACACCTCCGCGATGCCGGCACCCATGGTGCCGCCACCGATCACTCCGATCAACTCCACTGCAGAACTCCCAACATCGCATTGCCCTGGCTGTCCCGGGGATTATTTCACCCGAGCTGGCACTGAGTGCCACAGGCTGTCGAAAGCGCTGGCCACCGGGGGCACGGACGCCCACCGGGCCGCCACCGCCTCGATGGTCGAGCGGTGGCGGCCCAGCGGGTTTCGGCTATCGGACGGGCGTCAGCTCCGGCTCGGCCGGCTCCCGTCGCCCGCGACCGAGGACCGAGTGCCGACGGCCGTAGGCGAAGTAGACGACGACACCGAGGGCCATCCAGATCACGAAGCGCAGCCAGGTCTCGATCGAGAGGTTCACCATCAACCACACGCACGCCAGCGCGCCGAGGACGGGCACCACCGGAACGAACGGGACGCGGAAGCCACGCGGCAGATCGGGGCGGGTCCGGCGCAGCACCAGCACACCGACCGACACCAGCACGAAGGCCACCAGGGTGCCGATATTGACCATTTCCTCGAGCGTGCCGAAGTCGACGAACCCGGCCAGCAGCGCGCAGACCACGCCCACGATCACGGTCAACCGGACCGGCGTGCCCTTCTTCCCGGTCTGGGCCAGGCCGCGGGGCAGCAGCCCGTCGCGGGCCATGGCGAACAGCACCCGGGTCTGGCCCAGGAACATCACCATGACCACCGTCGACAGACCGGCCAGCGCGCCGATCGCGATGATGTTCTTCACCCAGGTGGCACCGTGGATGGCGAAGGCCGTCGCGAGGGTGGCGTTGCCGTCGGCCAGCGCGGTGTAGGGGACCATGCCGGTGAGGATCAGCGAGACCGCGATGTAGAGCACGGTCACGATGGCCAGTGAGCCCAGGATGCCGCGCGGGATGTCGCGCTGCGGGTTGCGGGTCTCCTCGGCGGTGGTGGCGACCACGTCGAAGCCGATGAAGGCGAAGAACACCAGGCTCGCCGCGGCGAGCAGGCCGTACCAGCCGTAGCTGGTGCCGCCGGAGCCGGTGAGGAAGGCGAACAGCGACTGCCGCAGGCCCTCGGCCTTCTCCGACGGTGCCGACGGCGGGATGTAGGGGGTCAGATTCGACGGCGTGAAGTAGGTCGCGCCGACCACCAGGACCAGCGCGATCACGCCCAGCTTGATCGCCACGGCGATGGCCGACACCCGCGAGGACAGCTTGGTCCCGGTGGCCAGCAGCACGCCGACCACCGCGATGATCAGCACCGCGCCCCAATCGAAGTGCAGCGAGCCGATCTGCACCACCGGCGCCGACGACCCGAGCACATTGCCCAGATACTGCGACCATCCCTTGGCGACCACCGCGACCGCGAGTGCGAACTCCAGGATCAGATCCCAGCCGATGATCCAGGCGATGACCTCACCGAAGGTCGCGTAGGCGAAGGTGTACGCGCTGCCGGCGACCGGCACGGTCGAGGCGAACTCGGCGTAACACAGGGCCGTCAGGCCGCAGGCGACCGCCGCGAAGACGAAGGCGAGCGAGACCGCGGGTCCCGCCACCGTGCCCGCGGTGCGCGCGGTGAGGGTGAAGATGCCCGCGCCGATCACCACCGCGACACCGAAGATCGTCAGGTCCTTGGCCGTCAGATCCTTGCGCAGCTTGGACTCCGGATCGTCGGTGTCCCGGATCGACTGCTCGACCGATTTGGTGCGGAACAAGCCGCTCGTGCCGGTCATCAGAGCGACCGGGGGATGGCGTCGAGCCGGCGTTCGGCGAACCGGTTGGCGGCGGCGCCGGTCCCGATCCCTGCCGACAGCGCGGTGGCGATGATCTCGCGGCAGCGCGGGTAGATGTCGGCGACCTCGGCCTCGACCTCGGCCGGAGCGGCGCCGCGCAGTTCGCCCGCGACCTGGATGAGGCCGCCGCCGTTGGCGACGAAGTCGGGCACCCAGGTGATGCCGCGGTCGCTCAGCGCCTGCTCCACCTCGGGGGTCGCGAGCTGGTTGTTGGCCGCGCCGCAGATCAGCTTGGCCTCGATCGTCGGTGCGCTCGCCGCGGTGAGCGTGGCGCCCATGGCGCACGGGGCGTAGACGTCGACCGGGGCGGTGGCCACCGTGGACAGCAGCCGCACGGCGGGCTGTTCGTCGGCGATGCGCCGCAGGGCGGCCTCGTTCACATCCGTGACGCAGACCTCGGCGCCGTCGGCCAGCAGCAGGGCGGTGAGCTCGCGGCCGACCTTGCCGACGCCTTCCACGCCGACCGTGCGACCGGCCAGTGTCGGTGCGCCCCACACGGATTCGGCCCCGGCGCGCATCGCGTGAAAGACACCGAGGGCGGTCAGCCTGGCGCTGTCGCCGCTGCCGCCCGCGGCGACGCTGCGGCCGGTGACGTAGCGGGTGTGCCTGCCGATGACATCCAGGTCATCGGTGTCGGTGCCCACATCGCCCGCGGTGATGTAGCGCCCGCCGAGGGTCTCGACGAAGCGGGCGTAGGCCGCCAGCAGTTCTTCGCTCTTGGCGGTCGCCGGATCGCCGATGATCACCGCCTTGCCGCCGCCGAGGTCGACCCCGGCCGCGGCGGCCTTGTAGGTCATGCCCCACGACAGCCGCAGCACGTCCTGCAGCGCCGCGGACTCGTCGGCGTACGGGTAGAAGCGGGTGCCGCCCAGGGCCGGACCGAGCGCGGTCGAGTGGATGGCGATGATCGCCTTCAGCCCGGACCTGTCGTCCTCGCAGAACACCACCTGCTCGTGGGCGCGGGCGCTCAACTCGTGCGATCGGCCGAAGACTCCCGCTTCGGTGTGCACAACGGTCACTGTCGATTCCTTTCGGTGGCCGCGCACCACGGGTCGTGCCGGGGTGCGTCGGTGTTGTGGTGCCGCGGGTGTGCGGCGGTGGGGCGCACCACGGGGGTCGTGGTGCGGTGGCGCACGACGGTGGGATCGTCACCGCCGGTGCGCGACGGGTGTCGCGGAGCTCCGCAGTGGGCGCGCCGCAGGGTGTTTCGTCAGTACTCGATGCCGAGCTCGCGCAGTCTGTCGCGGTACAGCTCGACATTGGCGAGCTTGATGTCCTCGTAGCCGCGCACCACGTCGGGCAGCGCGGCGGCCGCGGTGGCGGTGTCGTAGTTCTCCGGGCGCAGCTCGGCCGCCAGCCGCCGCACCATGTCGGTGTAGTGGGCCAGCAGTTCCCGCTCGACCTTGCGGACGTGGGCATAGCCGAAGGGGTCGAGCTTGGTGCCGCGCAGGAACTTGCCCTTGGCCAGTACCTTCAGCGCCACATGCGATTTCGGCGCCAGTCCGATCTTCTTGCGCCTGCCCAGGGCCCGCAGTACCGGCGGATGCAGCCGGTAGGTGAGCTTCTCGCCGCCGGGGACCTGGGCCCCTACCTCGTCGAGGAATGCCGGATCGACCAGCAGCCGGGCCACCTCGTACTCGTCCTTGTAGGCGGTGAACTTGTAGAGCCCGCGTGCCACGGCCTCGCTGAAGTCGGTGCGGTCGGTGACCTTCCGCTCCGCCGCCCAGGCGATGTCGACGGTCTCGATGTAGCGTCGGGCCACCTCGGCGTTCTGGTAGCCGATCAGGTTCGCCGCCCGCAGCTCCAGGAGCCGCCGCACCTCGCCGTCGAAGTCGGTGTGCGCCAGCAGTTCCACCGGCACCCGCGGGGGAGTGTGTCGCGGCTGCCCCTCATCGACAGCCGCGGCGAACGCGGCCGGATCGGCGACGGCGACCCGCCCCCATCGGAACGCCGCGATATTGGCATCCACCGCGACCCCGTTGATCCCGATGGACTCCTCGATCGCCGCCACCGGCAGCCGCAGCCCACCGGACTGCACGGCCGCGCCGACGATCAGGAAGTTGGCCGCCGCGGTGTTGCCGAACAGGGTCTGCGCCGCCGCGAGGGCGTCGAGGTGGTGCGTCGAACGCGATACCGCCGCGAGCCGATCCAGCAGCGTCTCGGTGGCGGGGTAGGCCACCGACTTGTCGTAGACCATGTCGCCGGTGGGGGTCTGGCTCGTCGAGGCCACGGCCACGGTCCGGGCCGCGTCGCCGTACTGCAGATACCGCGATTCGGTGGCGGTGAGCAGGTCGACGGCGAGCAGGCAGTCCGCGCTGCCCGGGGTCAGCCGGTTGGCCGGCTCCAGCTCCGCACCCGAGAACCGCAGGTGTGAGACCACCGGACCGGCCTTCTGGCTCATCCCGATCTGGTCCAGGCTCTCCACCTCGTAGCCGGCGCGCAGGGCAGCGGTGGCCAAGACCTGATTCACCGTCACGATGCCGGTGCCGCCGATGCCGGCGATCAGCACGTTCTGGGTGCGTTGTGGCGCGCCGAGGCCGGGGTCGGCGACGGTGGGCGGTGCGGTGGACTTGCGGCGCTTGGCCTTTCGGGGCTTGTCGGGCACCGTCTCCACCGTGACGAACGACGGGCAGTCGCCGTCGAGGCAGCTGTAGTCGGTGTTGCACGAGGTCTGATCGATGCGGGTCTTGCGGCCGAACTCGGTCTCGACCGGCTGCACGGACAGACAGTTCGACTTGGTGCCGCAGTCGCCGCAGCCTTCGCAGACCGCCTCGTTGATCACCACCCGGGTGTTGCGCACCGGCAGCGCGCCGCGCTTGCGCTGCCTGCGCGCGTCGGCGGCGCAGTGCTGGTCGTAGATCAGCACGGTGACGCCCTCGATCTCGCGCAGCCTCCGCTGGGCCTCGTCGAGCCGGTCGCGGTGCCACAGCAGCGTGCCTTTGGCGAGCGAGCGCTTCCGGTGCCGCCGAGGTTCGTCGGCGCAGATGATGATCTGCCGCACGCCCTCGGTGGTGAGCTTGTGTGTCAGCTGCGCGACGGTGAGCACGCCCTCCACGTCCTGGGCGCCCGTCATCGCGACGACCTCGTTCCAGAGCAGCTTGTAGGTGATGTTCACCCCGGCCGCGACACACGCCTGCACGGCCAGCTGCCCGGAGTGGAAGAAGGTGCCGTCGCCGATGTTCTGGAACAGGTGCGGCACATCGGTGAACGGCGCCTGGCCGATCCACTGACTGCCCTCCCCGCCCATCTGGGTCAGCCCGGTGACCGCGCTGTCGGCGCGTCCGGACATGGTCACCAGGGTGTGGCAGCCGATGCCGCCGCCGCCGATCGAGCCCTCCGGCAGCGCGGTGGACCGGTTGTGCGGGCAGCCGCTGCAGAAGTACGGCGTGCGCTTGGCGGACAGGACCTCCAGCGGAAGTGCCGGGGGCGCTGCCCTTTTCAGCTCCACCCGGCCGCGAAGGACCCGGCGCAGCGGGGCGAGCAGCCGACCGGCGGTGAGTTCGCCGTCGACCGGCATCAGGCGCGCGCCGCGCTCGTCGTGCTTGCCGAGGACGCGGGGTGCGTCCTGGGTGCCGTAGAGGATGTCGCGGATCTGGGTCTCGATGAACGCGGTCTTGTCCTCGACCACCACGAGCTCGTCGAGGCCGCGGGCGAACTCGGTCACCGCGGCCGCGCCGACGGGGTACGGCATGCCGATGCGCAGCAGCCGGATACCGGCCCGATGCATGGCCGCCTCGTCGACGCCCAGGTCGAGCAGCGCCTGGCGGACCGCGTCGAAGGTGGTCCCGGTGGCCGCGATGCCCAGCTTCGCCCCGGCCGGATCCACCTCGACCACGTCGAGGGCGTTGGCCGCCGAGTACGCCTGCACCATCGCCCAGCGCGGACCGTAGAGGTCCGCCTCGGCGAGCACGCTGTCGGCGGGCGCCGCCATCGGCCGCTGCCGGTAGCCGAACGGCTTGCCCTCCCACTGCACCTCGGGCACGGTGACGGCGAGATCGGCCACGCTCGCGTCGACGGTCCAGGCGCCGTCGGCCACGTCGGCGACGATCTTCAACGCCACCACGCAGCCCGAGGCCCGCGACAGCGCGATGCCCCGCATCCCCAGAGTGATGATCTCCTCGGCATTGCGCGGGAACAGCACCGGCACGCCCAGCGCGGCCAGCGAGCGTTCGCTCACCGCGGGCACGGTCGACGACTTCGACGCCGGATCGTCGCCCACCAGCAGCAGTACGCCACCCCGCGCGTTCACCCCGTACATGTTGGCGTGGCGGATCGCGTCGGTGGCGCGGTCGACGCCGGGCCCCTTGCCGTACCAGACGCCGACCACGCCGTCATGGGTCGCTGTGCCGGCGGGCAGCTCGGCCTGACTGCCCCAGACCGCGGTGGCGGCCAGTTCCTCGTTGAACCCGGGGACGAAGGTGATGTCGTGCTCGGCACGCACCTCCGGCATCCCGAGCAGCATCTTGTCCACCCCGCCCAGCGGACTGCCCTGATAACCCGAGACGAAGGTCGCCACCCGGCGCCCGGCGCGCAGATCGCGCACATGCTGTTCCACGAGCAGCCGCGCGATGGCCTGGACGCCGGTGAGCAGCACCGGTCCGGCTCCGGAGCGATAACGATCGGCGAGGTCGTAGGGCGCGGCAGGCTCGGCCTGCGGCCGGGCGGTCGGACAGACGACGGTGGTCATGGACGCCTCACTGCAACGAAGGAACTTGCTATCGGTGCCGCGAAATCTGCCGTGGGTGGGTGATGGGTGTCAACAGTCAGTCGAAAAGTTGATCAGTCTGCTCAAAAGTGATCTACGCCACTGGGGTGGGGGTGTCAATCTGCTCGAGCGGGGAGACCTTGGTCACATCACGTCTGGTCCGTCTCGCCCGAGTCGCGCCCCACCCGCAGTACGGCGTCGAATCCCGCCGCGACGCAGTCGCGCAGCGCCGGGAGATCGGGAACGGCCGCGGTGTCGGCGTTGATGCCGACACCGCAGATCCCGGTATTCGTGGTGAGCGTGATGTTGAACGACGCGCCGAGCGTCGGGCTGAACGCGTACAGGCGATCGATGCGCGCCCCGGCGAGAAACTGCGGCACCGGGGAACCCGGGACATCCGAGGCGACGAAGTCGATGTGTTCCAGCATGCTCGAGATCAACCGGATCGGGACCCGGTTGAGGACAGCGGCGGCCGCGCCCGAGTAGTGGACGCCCGGCTCGTTCCGCTGGGCGGAAACCGCTGTGTCCACCGCGAGCATCAGGTCGGTGGCATCGGCGATGTCCGCCGGGACCACGAAGCGGGCGAGGCTGATCCGATTGCCGCCGAGGGGATCGTCCGTGGCGCGCAGGCTGATCGGCATGGTCACCCGCAGCCGGTCGACGGTCGCGCCGTGCTGGTCGTGGTAGCGGCGCAGGCCGAGGAGGACCGCGGTCAGGAAGGCGTCGTTGATCGTGCACCCAGCGGTGTGCGCGCTGCGCCGCAACTGCTCGGCGGGAAGATCGAGCACCGCGAGCCTGCGTCCGGTGCTGCGTTCGGTCATGACCGGTGACAGGGTCGAGAGGACCGGTTTGACCAGGCGAGCGAGGGAGGTCACCGCCGTGGCGGCGCCCCGCACGGATCGCACGCGGTGGGCTGGGCCGGAACGCGTGGCGCCGGCCGCCGGTCCGGTGTCCGAGCGGTGCCCGGCTGCCTCGCCATCGCACATCGCGGACAGCATGCGCATACCGCCGACGCCGTCGGTCAGGGTGTGGTGGACCGTCAGCACCAGTGCGGCGGTGCCGTCATCGGGTCCCTGTATCAGCTGCGCTCGCCACAGCGGACGGGCGCGATCGAAGACCGCCATCGCCTCCGCGCGAGCGAACTCGAGCGCCACGGAGGCATCCACCGGGCGGTGAGTTCGCACCTCTCGCAGGTGCCACGACAGGTCGAAGGCCTGGTCCGGTACCCAGTGCGGCGGACGCAGGCCGAGGCGTTCGCCGACCAGCTTGCTCCGGAATCCCGGCACCGCCCGGGTCGCGCGCTCGACCGCGCCGACCAGCCGATCCCAGCCGGGTGCGGAATCGAGGATCAGCACCGCGACGATCGTCGGCCGCAGGATCGGGTTCTGCTGCAACCGCCACGTGAGGAAATCGGTCTCGGAGAGTCGGGACCCGCGCATGGGTGCCTTCTGTCGTCGGTTGGTGCTGTCACCTCCAGCATCGTCGTCGGCCGATCGCCCCGGCCAGGGCCGCAGGTCCCGCAGGCCGAGGTCTTCCGTCGCCGTCGCGGCACCGGTCGGCGACGGCGAGTCGTCGAAGTGGCGACCCGACTCCGCTACGGCTGATTCGGCCGGTGGGTCAGATGGTCGACCAGCGGCAGGCTCCGGTAACCGATCGGGGTGGCCAGCGCGAGCATGGTCTCGGTGTGGTTGACCCCGTCGATGGCGTGTACCCGCTGGATGATCTCCAGCAGGTCCTGCTGTGACCGCGCCGCGATGCGGACCAGCAGATCCGCCCGTCCGGTGGTGGCGTGCACCTCGAGCACGTGCGGGAAACCGCGCAACGTCTCGATGATCGGATCCATCTTGTTCTGATCGAGTTCGACCCCGAGGAACGCGTGCACGGCGAAGCCGATCGCCTGCACGTCGATGTCCGGCGGATAGCCCCGCACCGCGCCCGAGGATTCGAGCCGCTTCATCCGCGCCTGCACCGTATTGCGGGCGATTCCGAGCCGCTGGGCCAGCTCGAGGATCGGCGCCCGTGGGTCCGCGGCCAGTTCGGCCAGCAACGCGGCATCGAGTGCGTCGAACTTGATGGTCATGCCGCATTCTGGCACGGCGGAAGTGTCTCTTCCCCGGGCCGGGACGCGGAGTTACCGTTGATGATGGCCGAATCTGCTGACGTCATCGTCGTCGGAGCCGGACTCGCCGGATTGGTCGCCGCGGCGGAGCTGGTCGACGCGGGCAAGCGGGTGCTCATCGTCGAGCAGGAGAACGCCGGCAATGTCGGCGGACAGGCGTTCTGGTCCTTCGGCGGGCTGTTCCTGGTGAACAGCCCGGAGCAGCGCCGGGTCGGCATCACGGACTCCTATGACCTGGCATGGCAGGACTGGCTGGGCAATGCCGGATTCGATCGTGCGCGTGAGGACCACTGGCCGCGCAGGTGGGCGCAGGCCTATGTCGAATTCGCGGCCGGGGAAATGCGCGGCTGGCTGTCCCAACGCGGCTGGAAGTCGTTTCCGATCGTCGCCTGGGCCGAGCGGGGTGGCTACGGCGCCTACGGGCCGGGCAACTCGGTGCCGCGTTTCCACATCACCTGGGGCACCGGGCCGCGGATCGTCGACATCATCGCGTCGCGGGTTCGCGACGGCGTCGATCGGGGGCTGGTGACCTTCGCGTTCCGCCATCAGGTCGACGAACTGGTCGTCACCGACGGCGCGGTGACGGGTGTGCGTGGCACCGTGCTCGAGCCCTCGGACACGGCGCGTGGTGTCGCGTCATCCCGGAAACCGGTGGGGGAGTTCGAGTTCGGTGCGCAGGCGGTGATCGTCAGCTCCGGCGGCATCGGGCACAACCCGGAGCTGATCCGCCGGAATTGGCCGGCGAGTGCGGGTCGCGCGCCCGAGCACATGCTGGCGGGGGTGCCCGCGCACGTGGACGGGCGGATGCTCGAGATCTCGGAGCGCGCCGGTGCGAGCGTGATCAACCGCGACCGGATGTGGCACTACACCGAGGGCGTCATCGACTACGACCCCGTGTGGCCCAACCACGGCATCCGCATCGCCCCCGGTCCGTCCTCGCTCTGGTTGGACGCCACCGGCACGCGGCTGCCGCCTCCGCTGTTCCCCGGCTTCGACACGCTCGGCTCGATGCGGTACATCAACCGCACCGGCTTCGACTACACCTGGCTGGTGCTGGACCAGCGGATCATCGAGAAGGAATTCGCGCTGTCCGGGCAGGAACAGAACCCGGACCTGACCGGCCGCAACATTCGGCTGCTGCTGGAGCGGGTGAAGAAGGGCGCGCCGGGCCCGGTCGAGGCGTTCAAGCGCAAGGGCGCCGACTTCATCGTCGAGAACGAACTGGACGACCTGGTGCGCCGGATGAACGAACTCGCCGGTGACGATGTGCTCGACGTGGCGAGTGTGCGGCGTGAGGTGACCTCGCGTGACCGCGAGCTCGACAATCCCTTCGGCAAGGATCTGCAGATCGCGGCGATCCGCGCGGCGCGCGCCTACCGCCCCGACAGGCTCATCCGGGTAGCCGCACCGCACAAGCTGCTCGACCACGAGGCGGGCCCGCTGATCGCCGTCCGCCTGCATCTGCTCACCCGGAAAACGCTGGGCGGCATCGAAACCGACTTGTCATCCCAGGTCCAGCGACCGGACGGGACGGCGGTCGAGGGCCTGTACGCGGCGGGTGAGGTCGCGGGATTCGGCGGTGGCGGGGTGCACGGGTATCGCGCGCTGGAGGGCACGTTCCTGGGCGGCTGTCTCTTCTCCGGACGGGCGGCGGGCCGCGCGGTCGCGGGCCGGGTCTGAGGCGGCCCCGCGGATCGGCGCAATAGTGTCGCGCACCAGAGTTCCGCTCTCGTCGGGTGATTCCCTGAATGGTGTCGAGTCGAGCGCCTTGACGCACGAAGGTCGAGCGCATATTTTGGGCTGCGGGCTTTGAGGCGAGGGGGAAAGAAAACTGGAGTCCGCGCTCGTCGTCTGAGCTGAGTCGGGCATTCTCTTGGGTTCCGGTCATTGCGCGGCCGTGCCCCGTGTGCGTTCGATGGGGGTGTGTGGCGGCGGGCTCGGCGAATTCGATAGGTGGCGTAGCTAACCATGTCGGCCCCGTGTCGAGGGCGCGATCCGGTTGGTGGCCAACCGGTTTCGCCCCGGCGGTGACCTGCCGGGCGCCCCTGCGCACGCGCGTCGCCGCATTCGCTCGGTCATATTCTCGGAGGTTGAAAACAAATGTGTGGAATTGTCGGATGGGTCGACTTCTCGAGAGATCTCGAGACGCAACGATCGATTGTTCGGCGAATGACGGAGACGATGCTCCTGCGCGGACCGGATGCCGGCGGGGAATGGATTTCCCGGCACGCCGCACTCGGGCATCGTCGATTGTCGGTCATCGATATCGAGGGCGGTGTCCAGCCGATGGTCCGCGATGACGTCGTGTTGACCTACAGCGGCGAGATCTACAATTTCCGGGAATTGCGGCAAGAATTGGAAGGCGCGGGTCACCGGTTCACGACCAAGAGCGACACCGAGGTGGTGCTGCGCGCCTACCTCGCGTGGGGCATCGCCTGCGTCGAGCGCTTCAACGGCATGTTCGGGTTCGCGATCTGGGACGAGCGCAGCCAGGAGTTGTTCCTCGTGCGGGACCGGGTGGGCGTCAAACCCGTCTACTACTACCCGACCCCCGACGGGATCCTGTTCGGCTCCGAGCCCAAGGCCATCCTGGCCAACCCGGCGGCCGAGCGAAAGGTCGATGTCGACGGTTTCGCCAGTTTCCTTGTGTTGCAGGCGAATATGTCGGGCCAGACGCCGTTCGACGGTCTGCTGGAATTGCAGCCCGGCGAATACCTGCGGGTCGGCAGAGCGGGAATCGAGCGGCATCGCTACTACCGGTTGACGGCCCGCCCGCACGAGGACGATCTCGACACCACCGTGGAGACGGTGCGCGCGTTGCTGGCCGACATCGTGGAGCGGCAGCTGGTGTCCGACGTGCCGATCGGCACGCTGCTGTCGGGCGGCATCGACTCGAGTCTGCTGACCGCGCTGGCGACTCGATCCAACACCGCGGCCGATGTGGTGCGGTCGTTCTCCATCGATTTCGTCGGGCACGCCGACTTCTTCGAGACCTCCGCCGACATCCTGCGCGCGACCGAGGACGCGCCCTTCATCCGCGAGGTGGTCGACTACGTCGGCTGCAAGCACGAGGGCATCGACGTGGCGACCGCCGCGCTCTGTGACCCCGACGTCCGGCGCCGGGTGCTGCGGGCCTGGGATCTGCCCAACCACCTGGGCGACATGGACGTCTCGCTGTACCTGCTGTTCCAGGCGGTGCGGGAGCGCTGCACGGTGGCGATCTCCGGGGAAGGCGCCGACGAGGTGTTCGGTGGGTACCCGTGGCTGCACGACGAGAAGGTCCTCGACGTGCCGATCTATCCGTGGATGGCGTTCCAGCTGTTGCAGGGGACCCCGTCGACGTTCAGCCTGTTCGACGGCGGCGTGCTGGCGCGTACCGGCCTGTTCGAGCGCATCGGCGGGATGTACGCGCAGGGCATCGCCGAGGCGCCCCGCCTCGACAGCGAATCACCCCAGGACGCGCGGATGCGGGCGGCCAACTATCTCGACCTCACCCGATTCATGCGGCCGCTGCTCGACCGCAAGGACCGCATGAGCATGGCGGTCGGGCTCGAGGTCCGCGTCCCGTTCTGCGACCACCGCCTGATCGACTACCTGTTCAACGTGCCGTGGTCGATGAAACAGCGCCCGGGCGAGAGCAAATGGCTGCTGCGCGCCGCCGCCGGTGATCTGCTGCCGGACGCGGTGCGCAACCGCCCGAAGTCGGTCTTCCCGGCGACCCTGGACACCGGCTACGACGACATGCTGCGCAAGGGCCTGAACGAGGTGCTGACCGGCGCCGACGAGCCGATCCGGGAGTTCCTGAACGTCGACGCGGCCACGGCGATCGTCGACGGCACCGACACCGCGGGCAGCGGCTCGTGGGCCCGCCTTCGGACCGAGACGATTCTGCGCGCCAACGCCTGGATCAAGGAGTACGACGTCGATATGAGTGCGCTGACCTGACGGCGGTGCGCCGGGGAGTCGCGCTCTCCGGCGCCCCTTACCTCGCGGAGAAAAAGGGCGCACAATGATTCCGTACACCGGCTTCAAGGTTGCGACCGACGGGTAGCCGAATCTCTGCCGGGCTGGACTCCGGCGGGCATCGTGCCGGCAGTGTCTTCGTATCGGGTAGTGACGATTGGCTTCGCCGTCGGCATCGCGCACACCCCACTGAACGCCGGGCGCGGCGAACGCTGCCTGTAGCGACTGCGAGCCTTCGCCGGTTCGGCGTAACTACTGGATAGGACACGCCATGTCAGAGCAGAACAAGGCTGCCGCCAAGCGCATCTTCGACGCGTGGAACTCGCGCGACCTCGACGTTTTCGACGAGGTCATTGCGCCCGACTGCATCAACCACGATCCACAGAACCCCTTCGCCGAACTCCATGGACCCGACGGCCTGAAACGACTCGCGCAGATGTATCTCGCCGCGTTCTCGGATCAGCGTTTCCTGGTCAACGAACAGATCGCCGAGGGCGACTTCGTGACCACCCGATGGACCGGGACGGGAACCAACGACGGCGAGATGATGGGCATGCACGCCACTGGGAAATCGGCGGTCGTGCAAGGCATCACGGTCAATCGCTTCCAGGACGGCAAGATCATCGAGAGCTGGGCCTGCTGGGACACGCTCGGCATGTTGCAGCAACTCGGCGTCGTCCAGGCCGCCCACTCCGCGACAACCTGACCGCCCCACCGTCGCCGCTCGCGCGGAGGCCGCCACTGCCTCCGCGCGTCGTACTCGCAGCCCTGCTGACCGGGCCCTTCGTCGCCGATGCGGGAATACCGAGGGACGACGCACGCGTTGAGGATCCTGGGTAAATCGTCGAAAAATCGTAGAGAGCAGGGGTGGACCCCGAAGATGCCCAGGTCAGCGGTGGTATAGGCTTTGTCGGTCATGAATTCGGCGCAGCGTTTCCGCAGGTTCCCGAAAATGCTCGACCCTTCCCATAATTTCCCTGTTTGCGCAGGTAGATGACGCTCTGGTAGTCCCGAAACCACCGGACCATTCCCGAAAGTTCCTGTGCAAACACGCTTGCAGATCGTAGAAAAATCGTAGAAACGCCGTCGACGGAAGCCGGTAGCGCGCGACCGAATTGTGACGTCATTGGAACCAGTATCCATCTCGAGACGTTGGCGAGAGCTACGAAGCCTGGATTAGTGAGAGTCGCAACGGGGGTGGTCGCAGGTTCGAACTCCTGCGTGAGATTCCTATGATTCTGATGGTCTCCATCCTCTGGGTACCGACTGGCTTCTGCCCACGCCGTCAATGGGGAGGGAAGACCGGCGGTCGCGGCGGAGATCATGAGATACCTGAGCCCCTGAGTAGGGGGGCAGGGGCTCGAGTAGCCTTAGCTCCACGTGAATAACAGGTCAGGCCCGGTCTAAGACCGGGCCTGACCTGTTTATTCGGGCCTGACCCCACGCAAATCCCCCGTTTGGTTATTTGCTTGATGGGTGTAGCACTGCGGAGCGCTCCATTCGCGGTACCGCTGCGCCGCAACGGTCGATGTGGCGGCAATCGGCAGCGAGACCCTGTCTAGGGGCCGCACTAGCGATTGGCCCGCGCGCTGCCGATCGCTGGCGACGACGTTAGGGCAAACGGGGCGGCGCCAATCATTGTCGAGGCCGCGTAGGGCGGGTGGTTGTGTCATTCGACCAGCCGGTGGGCCTCGTTTGCGTGATAGCACAGAGGCGGCTGTGGCACCTGTGCGGTCGGTGGCAGGGCGCGGTTGAGCCATCGGGTCCCGGATCCGAGCGCGCGAAACTGGGGGCGAAGGTCGGAGTAGTAGCGAGGGCTCTCGTGGCCGAAACGCAACTGAAGGACGGGCTCGTCGCGGCCCGGCTGGGTGAGCTCGATCCAGCACATCGAAGGAGCTGACCGTGATGCGCGGCAGTAGCATTCGTGTCTGTGAACAGTCAGCGGTAGACCCCAGGTTCGGTCGGTTAGGCGGTCGATGAACTCTTGATGGTAGGCACCGGCTTCGACCGCCGATACGAATTCGATCTTGAGTTTGCGGTCCATCGTCCACCCCTTGAGATAGAACGCATTGGTTGCGGACTGGAACAGTCTCGCGCGTCTCAACAGTGCTGATCCGAGCCAGTCGAGGTGCCCATGGACGCTGGCCTCGGATCGCATGTAGCTGCGCTCGTCGTCCGCCACGCGGGGCTCGTCCCATAACGGCTGCATGGACGCGTCCTCCATCTGAATCCGTGTTGCTGCGAGGATGGGTTGCCATCGCGTTCCCTGTGCGCATCTCAGCCTGATGGTTGCGGTCTCGCCGGCTAGGGTCAGTACGAGTTCGGTTGTGTGTATCTCACGGACGCGCAAACCCGGAATTCCTGTGACAAATGACCCGTCGGCTTCGGCGAACGGTGCGAGACATGAGAAGGCGCGTTCAGCTGCGTCGTATCTCTCGTCGAACGCGGCGGCGTAGACATCGAGGTGAATCGTCACAGAGCCATCCGGCTGCGGCCGAACCCGGGTGATCGCGAACGGGTGTTTGGTCCACAGCCGGATGTCGGCCAGCGCCGTGAAGATCCGGGACTCCAGTCGAGCGTGTGCTCGATCAGCTGCGGGAAGCGGTGCTACCCGATCCAGGCGAACTCCACTCCTTGCGTACTGGAATGATTCTCCGGTGTAGTGCCTGTACGTGCGGAGGTCGTCAGCGACCCGGCCCTTTGCGGACATGTCGACTCCAGCTCAGACACCGCTGCCCCGAGGTGACCGGCGTGGTCAGCGCACTCTGAAGAGGGCGCAGCGAGTGGACACATACTGAAAACCGGCGGAGCTGAACGCTTCTTCATCCCTGATCGGCGTACGAACGGGGCAGCTGCACGCCGGGGAAAGGCAGTCCTTGAGGCCATGGCAAATCTGCATGAGCATCTTCGGGCAGTCAAGGACCACCGCGCGGCGTGTTTGGTCGTCTTGCCGAGCGGCGTCGGCGTAGCCGGCCGCCGCGGCACTGGCGAAACGGAAACTGTTCTCTGGCGTCGTACGTCCAGCGTTTGGGTACCGGGCAGACCTTGGCTCGTCCAGAACCGTGTTCTGGCCTAGCTGAGGTGTGCTCGAACCGCCTCGCGTGGTCAGCCAACCCGAGAGGCGTTGAGCCGTGCCCATGGTGGCGAACCCGGCGCCCGGACCCGCTGAGGAGACTCCGTAGTCACAGGCAGAGTGGGGTCAGGGCACTAGGGCGGTCTCTATCCCCGCCGTCGGTGTGGGCGAGTGGGCTAGACGTGAGGATCGATCCGGTGGTCGCGATTTACAGGGCTCCGAGGTAAGCCATGACCAGCAGTACGAAGCTGGATGCGGTGGCGAAGCCGATGCCGCCGTCGCGGATCGCCACAGTGATGTGTTCGCCTCCGAAATGGGCCAGCAGTGCTGCGATGATGCCGACGATGAAACCGATCAGGCCGGCAATGGTAACCAGCAGTGCCTTGCGCTGCATCTGGTTCATAGGATCCTCCATGGGTGAGGTTCGGGTCGGGGCCGGATCCCAGAGAACCGTGACAGGTACCGCCGTATCGACCCGATTCGCTGGCTAGAGTGCGTGAATGCGCATGTCATACAGGGGTTCTCGCGAGTCGAGACACTTTCGAGTCGATTCGAGTCGTACCGAGCAACACCTGTGCGAGGATCAGCGGTGATCGGATCGGATGCACGGTCGGCGTTCTTCGCTGAGCTCGATGCATTGCGATTGGCTGCCAACAAGGGGCGGCGACCGCTCGCGGTGCAGAAGATTGCTGACGGCACCGGTATCGCGGTCTCGACGCTGTATGGCTGGTTTCCTGCCAATGATCCGCAGAAGCGGACGGTGCCGCGCATCGATCACCAGTTCCTTGCGGTGATCGAGTTTCTGCTGCGGGAAGCCGGAGCTTTGGCGTCACAGCAGAGACTGGATGGCAAGACCTGGCGGGACTGGCTGAAACGTCGCGACGCCGCGGACGATACGAACGGCCCCGCCACCCGTGTCCGGTCGTTCTACACAGCGAAGGTGCGGGAAGGTTTCGCACCGCTCGGCGGGTTGCAGGACCGGGGTACCGAACGGGCGATGTTGACCGGCTTCTGTGCTGGCCCGGAACGGTATCTGTGGATCCAGGCGGATCCGTGGGCAGGGAAGACAGCGCTGTTGTCGACGTTCTTCCTCGACCCGCCCCCTGGTGTGACGGTGATCGGGTTCTTTATCACCGACCGTATGGGTGAGAACGGCCATGTGAAGTTCACCGACACCGTTCTCGACCAACTGAAAGTACTGCTGCCCGATCAGCAGGAAACGATCGCACGGGAAACGGTCAGCCGAGACGGACTACGCGCCGAATTGCTCACGACCGCCGCCGAACGTGAGGCCGCCAGCGGGCGACGGCTGGTGTTGGTGGTCGACGGCCTCGACGAGTACGCCGGAACCGATCGAACCCCGATCACGGACCTGCTCCCGGCTCGTGCGCACGATAACCTGCAGGTCATCGTCGCCAGCCGCTACGGACCCGAGATCGTCGTACCGGCCCACCACCCCCTGGCCACAGCCACCCGCTACGAACTCACCAAATCACGCTTCGCCACCGACTTCGAACAACGCGCCCGAACCGAACTGACCATGTTGCTGTGCGGGGATCCCGTTCATCGAGACCTGGTCGCGTTGATCACCGCCGCGAAAGGCCTGACCCTCCGTGAGATCGCCGAACTCACCGACCTGGCACCTTTCGAGATCGACCTGCTGCTGCTTCACCGCGCTGGGCGGAGCTTCCGCACCAACCTTGTGCCTGCAACTCGTGACACTCCCGAGGAACTGGCATACGTCCTAGCCCACGACACCCTGCAAGACATTGCCGAAGACCAGCTCGGCACCCAGTTGCGCACCGCGATTGGACGACTGCACGTTTGGGCTGACCGCTACCGAGAAAGAGGGTGGCCGCCCCAAACGCCTGATTTCCTGCTGCGCCGCTATTTCGATGTCCTGAATCAGCGCATAGACCTGGCCCGCACAAGCATCTTGGCACTGGACTCCATCCGTCACGACCGGATCCGTGCCCGCACGGGTGGCGACGTGATCGCACTGAACGAGATCCGTGCGGTACAGCAATGCGTCTGTGACCAACCCGACCCTGATCTCCTCACCACAGCCCGCCTGGCCCGCTACCGCGACCGCCTCACCACGTCCAATGACAACATTCCCACCAAGCTGCCCGCTATCTGGGGCGAACTCGGCCAACCAGATCGCGCGGAAGCCCTCGCCCGCTCCATCACCGCGCAATGGGAGCAGGCCGGGGTGCTCGCTGAGGTCGCGGCCGTGATCGCCCGGACTGATCCGGATCGTGCCGAGGCCCTCGCCCGCTCTGTCGCCGACCCGCGGCAGCAAGCGCAGGCGGTCGCTGGGGTGGCTGCCGTGATCGCCCGGACTGATCCCGATCGCGCCGAAGCCCTCGCCCATTCCATGACAGACCCATGGCAGCATGACCGGGTGCTCGCTGAGGTCGCGGCCGCGGTCGCCCGGACTGATCCCGATCGCGCCGAGGCCCTCGCCTGCTCGATCTCCGATCCAGAGCAGCAGGCCTGGGCTCTCGCTGGGGTCGCGGCTGAGGTCGCCCGGACTGATCCAGACCGTGCCGAGGCCCTCGCCTGCTCGATCTCCGATCCAGAGCAGCAGGCCTGGGCTCTTGCTGGGGTCGCGGCTAAGGTCGTCGAGACCGATCGCGGCCGTGCCGGTCACATCACCGACCGCGCCGAAACCCTCACCCGTTCCGTCTCCAATCCGTGGCAGCAAGCCCGGATGCTCGCTGAGGTCGCGGCCGTGATCGCCCGGACTGATCCCGAACGTGCTGAAGCCCTCGCCCGCACTATCCCCGACGCAGAGCAGGAACCCTGGGTACTCGCTGCGGTCGCGGCCGCAGTGGCTCGGACCGATCTCGACCGTGCGGAAGCCCTCGCCCGCACTATTCCGGATCTATCGAACCAAGCGCAGGCACTCGCTGGGATCGCGGCCGTGATCGCCCAGACCGATCTCGACCGTGCCGAAGCCCTCGCTCGTACCCTCCCTGACTCTCGGCATCAAGCCCAGGTACTCGCTGGAATCGCGGACGCAATTGTCTGGACCGATCCCGATCGCGCGGATCACATCGCAGACCGTGCCGAAGCCCTCGCCCGCAACGTAACCGACCAATGGCATCAAGCCCGGGTCCTCGCTGGGGTCGCGGCCGCGGTGGCCCGGACCGATYCCGATCGTGGCGAGGCCCTCGCCCGCTCTGTCGCCGACCCGCGGCAGCAAGCGCAGGCGGTCGCTGGCGTCGCTGCTGGGATCGCCCGGACTGATCCCGATCGTGGCGAGGCCCTCGCCCGCTCTGTCGCCGACCCATGGCAGCAAGCGCAGGCGGTCGCTGGCGTCGCTGCTGGGATCGCCCGGACTGATCCCGATCGTGCAGGTCGCATCGCCGAGCGTGCCGAAGCCCTCGCCCGCTCCATGACAGACCGATGGCAGCGGGACCAGGTTCTCGTTGAGGTCGCGGCCGTGATCGCCCGGACCGATCCCGACCGCGGCGAAGCCCTCGCCCGCTCCGTCGCCGACCGATTGCATCATGTGCAGGCGCTCGCTGGGGTCGCGACCGTGATCGCCTGGGCTGATCCCGACCGTGCCGAGGCCCTCGCCCGCACCATCTACGATCCCGAGCGGCAACCTTTGGTGCTCGCTGACGTCGCGGTCGGGATTGCCCAAACTGATCCCGATCGTGCCGAGGCCCTCGCTCGCTCCATCCCCGACCCATGGCATCAAGCCCGGTCGCTCAGTGCGATCGCAGCCGTGGCCGCAAAGAACGATCACGGCCAGACCTGGTTCTCCAATCCTGCAGCTCCTACGTTCCGTAGCTTTTCCCCCGGACCCGCGTCAAGTCCATTGCACAGCCGAAGCAAACGACTACTGGCACTCGCCTGGTCTGTCGCCGGATGGGAGATCCCGGTACAGGCTCTATCCTTCGTTGATCCGACGGTATTGCGGGCATTGGCGGACGACCTGCTGGGCAAATCCGAGGACAGCAGCTGTCTACTGGGTGTTGAGCACCGACGGACAGTCGAGACTGAGGCACATTGCGACTAGGCCAGATCCGAATTTGCTGACACTTGTCCTGAACCACCTCGGCATGCACGACGGCAAGGCTGCCCCCGACGCCGTGAGAGCTCTCGCGCAGAAACTGCCCGTCGGCACGGCTTGCCAGGTCCTGCCAGGCGTCGCGACCATTTCGCGTTCATCGCCCGTGAGCGCTTCGCCGGTCCGCCGGTCGTGCGCGAGGCGGTGCGGCTGCAACTGGCGCTGTTCGAGAGCGAACTCGCCATTGACCTCGCGCGATTGGCGCCAGCGTCAATAGTGAGCATCTTGAGGAATTCCCGGGCCTGAGCAACGACTGGATCGCCGTCGGCGCTACTCATACCGATGATTCGACCGGACGGCGGCAAGCTCAGGCCTCTAGCCCGTTGCCGCTGGCTGGGGAACCCGCCGGATTCGGATGACTTCACTGCTGTGTCCTGTTCGTGAAACGCGATCGCGGCGGGCCCCGAGATCGGTCGGGCACCTGTGCCGATCCCCGGCAGTACGGCACCAACAGGCATGTCTTTCCTGGCGTCGAGCAACCACGCTACGGCGACATTCCTGCGCGAATCCGGTGCACATCGTGCGGGGCGCCATGGCGGCGGCCTATGTGGACGGGCTCGGCCGTCCGCGTGAGGCCCTGGACCGGGTCGTCGAGGTTGGCCGCGGTGGCGGCGCGATGGCCCGATCGGGATTCCACGGCCGCGGGTCGTTTGGTTCGGGGTGCTCGGCGGTCTCGGCGACCAGCACTCCGTTTCGAAGGGCGGAGTGGCGGATTCGTTCGTTTGGCTTCGACCCGGTGTACGGCGGGGCCGGGCCAGCGGAGCGAAGCGGGTGATGTCGGTATAGCTGAGAGTGACGACGATGGCCTCATCGGCGCCGGGCCAGTATGCATCGCCGACCCACACCGACAGGACCCTGGTGAGGTCGGTCTGCCTAGTGTCGGGTCAGTGGCAGCGATCGTTGGCGTCCGGATGTGGCCGTCGTCGCCATCAATAGCCGCAAGGTTCATCGGTGACCGACGCTCCGATCGGGTGCTGCAGATGCGGGTGCCAGCGCTGACGTAGCACTTTCAGGCCGCGATCGACCTGCCTCATACGGGCCTGAATATCGGGATCGTCGGGGTCGTAGCCCGCCTCGATCAGAGCGTCACGGTCTTCAGGGGTCATGTCAGGTTGGACGTAACGTGCTGGTGTCGGGCTCCCGGCAATTCGGACGACTTCCTACAGGTCTTCGGCGATGCCGAGCATGCGTTGCTCGGCATCGTTCGGGGTCGGGCCGACCCAGTGCAGCATTGGGTCGTCCGGGCGGGCATCGATGATCGGGTGACGGCGGCGCAGGCAGTTGCCGATCACGGCGGCGATCCGGTCGGCGCCCTCGACGATGGGCGGGCGATGCTCAGGAGCGGGCGGCCAGTGGGAGGTGAGAAGGGAGCCGGCCGCTTTGATCGCGGTGACCGCGCGATGGGAGCGGGCAAGGACGAGCACGGCGGGCGTGGCGGGATCGGCTGTGGCGAGGTGGTGCTGGGCGTGGTCGCGCATGGCAAGGATCCCACCGGCGTCGGGAGAGTCTTCGGCCCGCCGTGGGGCGCGGTAGGCGGCGATGTCGGCGGGTTCGCGTTGGCTGCTTATCCGGATCTTCTCCGGCGGGGAGTCCACCTCGCCCCGCGAAGTCTTCCGGGGCCCGTCGGTTGGATCGGCCAGGTTCGGGAAAGGTGTTGTGGTACTTGCGACTGCGGCCGTTTTGTCCTCGGTGCCGGTTGATCACGTGGGGATCGGTACGGCTCGGAGTCAGGACCGTTCACGGGCCCAAGCGTGGATTGGCTAGTACCGCCGGCCCTGGCCGATCCCAGAAGAGCAAGCGATTCACGGTGCATCACCGGTTCCTGTGATGGAACCGATGGTGCGTGGTAGTTGGCGTCGTCCTGCTCGTTGGCTGAGCGCGGTGTGGACCAGCTCCGTGAGGGAAGACCATCGCCCTCGGTGCGACCGGGACCTCGTGGAGCCGAGAAGTTTCCGGGCCCATTGTTCAGGGTCGAACAGTTCGCCGTCGGACAGCCCGGTGGCGCTCTGCAGGGCATGTGGATACGCCCGGTCGTAGGCACGGTTCACCGCGGTGGCCTCCTGGGGGTTCATGAGCATCCACTCTCCACACGTCCGCGTCGGTGTCCACGACGCCATCCCAGGCCCGGGGTGCTCGACGACCTCGAGCAAACCCTGTTCTCGCAGTCCGTGCCACAGTGATGCCCACCGCCCGAATGGTGCGCCCTCGACTTCGGGGCGGTCGAACACCCGCAGCGGCCGGGGCAAGGTACTGGTGCGGATCAGCGCCAACAGCGGAAGACCGAAGATGCGGGCGAAGTGGGCGCGATGCGTGCCGTCGCCACGCACCGCATACAGGGGCCCGGCCGGTCCTTCGATCCGTTCGAGGTTCACCGGCTGCGTCGTGCCCCCGATCAATCGTCGGTCGATCCACGCGTCCAAATCTGCCGGGGTCGTGACCGCATGCAGTGCCACACAGAGCTCGGCCAGCGTGCGCCGAGCCGGCTCCGTGCGATCGAACTCACCCCACCGTTGAGGATCGGGGGTGCTCGCGATTTGTGTCGGATCCACCCAGTCCAGGTAGTACGCGCGCGCGGCAGATCCATAGCGCACCTGCGGCACCACTTTCGAACCGAAGACCGAGATCCGTCTTACCTGTGGTGCCGCGGCGTTCACCCGGGTGACTCGTTCGCTGAGCCACGCCTGTAGTTCGGCACCCGGATCGGGGTCGCGGACCCACAACATCTGCGCAGCATGTGGACCCGGTGCAGGCATAGCATCCCGCAACGTCGTCAGGGCCTCTCTCAGCGCTGCCCGCTCCGGCCGATCGGCCGCCGAGTGCAGGCGGTGCATCCACTGATCGTGGGGATGGTCGAGTCGGCAGTCCTGGAGCAGTTCGTCGTTCTCGGCTACGACAGCTGGCGACACCGCCGGACCAGTGGTAGCGGCGTCGATGCCGAGACGGAGGAGGATTGTCTGCATCTCGTCGACGGTGGCTGACCAACCGCGAAAATCGCGCCCGCCGACCTGAGTGGTGAACACACCTGTACCTGTCCGTTGGATCACTGAAACACCCGCCCCTCCATAGTCGTTCGATGAACGCTGTCGAGTATCAACCAGGCCGGTGACAGCTCGCTTCGTGCCGCGTCGGGCATGCTCGGGGACTAGCCACGTTGGAGCGCGAACAGGTCACGGCCGCGGTTCGAGGGGTACCGCTATCCAGTCCGGCTTGCCCTTCTTGTTCGGCCCCTCAGCCCACCGCACATGTCCGGGTCGGTGGCTGTCGCACGTGGGCCGCCTTCAGCGGCAACCGACGGTCCGAGTGCAAAGCCCTGGCCGTCGTTACGGTCGATCCTGCGACCTTCGCCGTCCTCGTCACATTCGGGCCGGTCGTCGCGCGGCTGCTCCCGGGCGCCGGGCCTGTCCCGAGGCGGTGGCGAGGATTGTGATGGCAGCGACCCGCCCGATTTGTATGCTGGTAGTTTATGCGGAGAGTTGGAGCCGTGGGTTCCAACCTATATGCATGTCGTCGCGTTCCTCGGCTAGGATTACCGGCTCGCCCAAATGGCGAAATGGCGCAACTGCAAAGAATTCTCGATGTGCGCTCCAGATGTCTGCGTAGAAATGCTGAAAAACAAAGTTTGTGAAGCGGTGGGCGTGAAGTGGAGCGATGCACGCAATGCGGCAGTCCACAGAATTGAACGTCATGTGGGACACTGGATGGCCGGGTCGACCGGCCTTTGGGTCGAAATCGAATCGGACTGGCGATTTCATGGATATGGCATCGGAGTCGTAGAACTCAAGGATCTCATCGAGGGGGATACCCTCTTCGATCAGTGATGAATCGATATCCCAGGGGCAAGGTATGTAGGCGAGGCGATGTCCAGAAACTTGGCCGCGTTCTATAGTGTAGGATATCTGCAATAGAGCGCCATCGAACAGGACGCAGGTATAGTTGCCCCCTGTAATCCAGTTTCGGTACTGTCCTATAGTGGTGTGTTCTCGGCTATCCAGGAATGCGAAGCGTGGATTTATGGGGTGCCAAGACACTCTTGTCGTGGTCTCTGACAGGGACGTGTAGTTGAGCAGGAGTTCGGCTTCCCAAAGGTAGTCGATCGCATTTCGGATGGAATCCGCAACGCCGCGAACCGTAATACTAGATGTCACCGAAAGGGCCCTCATCTGCGTCGTGGCGGGCGATGCTCTGCGCAAGTTGGGTACGCATCGCTGGCGGTAGATCGTTGAGGTCGAGGTCGCCCCGATGGAACGCTTCGAGGAATGTCCCGAGTCCTTCGGTCGCCCTGCGTACGTTCTCCTCGTGCCTCGGCGACCGGTCGCGGTAGGTGTGGCGCAGAGATTGCAGTTCCGCGCCGGTGGGAATCTTGAACTTGAGCATGTATTTGTTTTCGACGATCTTTTTTGATTCAGCTACTACCGGCTTGGCGCTTTCTCCCCATCCCACGATGCGCACCCAAGCGCGGCTGCGGGTAATTGCTGTGAAGAGGATATTTCTGCGGGTAACCAAGTTCGCTGGATTTTCTGCATGCTGTGCATCCATTACGTACACCATAGGTGCCTCGTTGCCCTTGGCGCGATAAATATGAGCTATCGCCACCGAATCTGGCGTAAACACGGCATCTTGGCTGGTTGTGACTCCAACCAGGTGGGAGGTAATCTTCAGTCTGCTCAACTCGCGCATGAGTCGCGAACCCCGAGACTTTGCCCGATATGTATCGGGAAGTACGATGAGGATGTCGTCTGGCTCAAGTTCGTCCTCGTCAAGATTTATTCGGATCTGCTCGGCAACCCACCGGTCTTGGGCATCCTCTGTCTCGAATCCACGAATCTGCACGGCATCGTCTGGCGTTAAGTATTTGTCGAAGTAGTCAGGGCTTGAATCCGGTCGCCGGGAAAGTGTGACAGGCGAGCCAAGCTTCAGCTCTCCACTGACAGTTTGATAACCAATGTCAGACCACAGTTGCGGTTCGTCCGGATGTTGAATTAGGCCGTTCGGTTGTCGGTAAATTCCCGAGCCCAAAGCATGTGCTGTCGCAAGGGCCCAGGGCGTGTTTCGATAGCAGACTGGCAGGACGATGTCGCGCTGTGGTGCGTCATCAGGAGCGTCCAGGGAGATTCTGGTTGCCCCTTGGGGGTCCAAGCCAAAAAGCTCGTCGGTGGTCGGCATCGCTGCCTCTGAAAGTTTCTGTAGCTCGTCATATCCCCAAACAATTCGCTTGGGGTCGCTGGTGAATAAGTATACGAGTTGGAAAAATTCTGCGGGTAGGTCCTGCGCCTCGTCTATTAGGACGGCGTCAAAAATGGGCGCAATTTCTTGTTGCGCTTCGGCGTAATTCAGTAGTTCTTGGCAGGCTCCTTTGAAGGCATCTTCCATTCCGTACTTTCCGCGTGCGTAGCCGTAGTCGCGAACCGGCTGTCCGAGTGACGCGGCCATTAGCGCATACATGCCAAGTCTGGATCGGGAACCCCAAGAGTGAAGAATTTGAAGCTTGGCGTGGTCAGGCTGATCATTCGAATGCTCGAAGGTGAACCTGGTCACCAAGTCATCGATCTGCTGGTAGAGCGCCCGAGAAGAGAACGTCAGCGCAATGGACCACTCGGGATGCTGCGCATGCCAGTAGGCAGCTTTGAGCGACAAGACGACCGTCTTTCCTGAACCAGCCAGACCGCGAATACGTTGAGGTCCTTCTGGGCTTTCGATGGCAGCAGCCTTCTGCCAGCGGTCGAGATTCGCTATGCCTTTCTCGATCTCTTTCAGCTTCGCTCCCCGCGATGTTGCGGAGGATACGCTTGCGCGCTTCTTTGCCGGCTTAATGGTCGAGACCCGTTGGAGCGCTGCTTCGAGCTTGCGTTTGGTCTCTTCGCTGATGGGATCAAGGCCCTGTACGAACTGAGGCACCGCTTCCAGTTCGCCGTAGAACCCGTCAACATCTGCTGGGGGAGTGACTGGGGCAGGGAACAAGGTGGCAGTAGCAGGAGATAGAGCCAACATACGCCCCCTGCGAAGCCCATCATGGCGACGTAGATTGGCCTCCAGCGCCGAGTACAACCGATCTTGCGATTCGATGAACCGGCCCCAGTCGCCTGCATCCTGGGGCATGTCCTTCGCGATGAGGAACGCAACCAGACCGTGGTCTTCACTGACAAGCAGCGCGTCGACTTCGACTCGCTCATCTGCCGTGGTCAGGACTGGGTAGGCGAGGTAGATCGTGCCATTTTCGACAACAGGCCGCAGCAGACTGGCGAGCTTCTGCGCAGATCCGCGGTCACGGCTTTCCCCGTATACGACTTCGAGTGGCATTCGCCAATACTCCCAGATGCTCGGCTGCTGGGCTCCGGAAGCCCTGTCCCACCCGGCATACTGGTTTGAAGCTCGGTTGCCGGTTTGCCCACATGGCCGTCAGCCAGATGTCACAGCGACCCGGCGAGGGGTGGGAACGGCACTGATGCACGATCGGGTCTCAATGTCACCGTCCGTGCGGGAGTCCCGTTCGGTGCGCGGGTTGCGCACGGGTTTCGCTGCCATACCTGTCCGATTCGGAGGCTTGCTTGGATGACGGCCCGATGCAGGCCGGTCAGAGAGGTACGACGGCTCGTTCAGCGAGTAGGCGAACAGCCATGGCGAACTCGCTGAGAGTGAGACGCTTGTGTCCGCCTTGAAGTCCTTGTGGGCTGAAGCCGATTTCCTGGTACGTCACGACGTGGAGCTCGGTAGGCACGAGGCGGGGCAGCGTCGTGTTGACCCACGGCCACCGCTCGCCGGCGTCGGGTACGTCACTCCGATCTGCAACGTAGGCGGGGTCGAAGGTCGGCTCGTCGGCGATCTCGACAGCGGCATAGCACCCGTGGGCTTCTTTTGAGTAGATGAGCACCAGGTCACCTTGACGGAATCCCGGTCTGCCTCGCTTCGAGCTGGAGAACCAGCCGTGCTCGCGCCAGCCGTCGAGATATGGGTCGTTGTGCTGGGCTTTGACCCACAGAGCCCGTTCAGGATCGCGTGCGTCGGCCAGTAGCTGTTCGACGTCGCGGCCGGTCGGTGCTGATTTCCCGCCGTTCGTCGGGACGTATTTGACCGCTTTGGGCAGGTCAGCGGCTTCCGCAGCGAGTTGGGCGAGGCGGTCGGAATCGACCAGGTCGTCAGTCCACCAGCTCGCCAGTATGCGGCGAGTTTCCTGGATCGCCTCCCCATGAAGCAATACGGACAGTTCGGCATTCGATGTGGTGTGTATGCCGAGCCCTGCTCCGGTCAGGTTCGCTGAGCCGACGAGGCCGAAGTCCTCGTCGACGATGTAGGCCTTGGCGTGAACCCTCGGATGATGACCGATTTGCACACCGGCGTCGAGCAGCCTTTGCAATCCCTCGATCGAAAGGTAGCCGTTGGCTGTCGCGACTGGATTGAGGCAGGTCAGGAAGCGCCACTTCACCTTTGAGGACGCTCGCTTGGCTAGCTGAGATGCGAGATCAATGGTGAGATAGGGGCTCGCGAGGAACACGTCGCGCTTCGCCGAGGCTGTGGCCTTCAGGAGGTGGTCGCCAGCGTGCTTCGTGATCGTGTGATTCATGTGGAGACGGTACCCGGATCGACGTCAGCAGTGCTGCAGCACTGTGCCTTTGGCATCTGCAGGAGATTCGTTGCACCGGGGTTTCGTAACGGTGTCCGAACCCGTTGTTGTGTCGCTTCGTCGAGGCCGACAGCGCGGGCGCCCCTGGCGGCGCTGGTCGACACGCGGCTGGTTGCCCTGGTTTGTTTCGCAGCGGCGCGTGTCATGGCAGAGCGCTAGCGTAGACCTCGCAGGGGAAGGGACGATCGGGCACCGAACCGGTTTGATCGGTGACTTCGTGGTGGTCATTGCATTCCGAGCTGCTTCATCCGGGGCGATCTCCAACACGCGGCATGCGCGCGCCGCTCGTGCACGGGCATACCGATGCCGTTATCGGGTTGGTCACCCCGCAGCGGCGGTGCTAGCCGCTATTGGCGGCGTCCTGCAGGCGCGGCGGACCCGTGTGCGGCTGTCCTGCTGTATTCCCGACGGGTCTTTGTCGGGCGAGGAGACGTTCCAACCGCGCCCGCCTCTCCGGTCCCGGTCGCTCGTGACATCGGGCGCCGTGAAGAAGCAGGTCGAGTCTCGTATCTCCCGTCTGCGCGCGGTGCCGGGAACCGAAGCGCGAGGCCCGCTCTGTGTGCTTTGTACCCGACTGGCTCGGCCGTCTCACCGGCCATCTCGTCGTCGATTCAGGAATACAGATAGGTGATACATGTGTTGTGGATCCTGGGTAAATCGTAGAAAGACCCGCGATTGAGGTGGTGGCGCATGATCGGCGCGCGTTTCTCTTGTGCACCAACGACAGTGCCCACCCCTCGGGCGCGCATGGGTGCGAAGCTAGGATCCTGGATATGATGCCCGGCCCCGCCGGGGAGTCGCAGGTTCGATTCCTCGGCGGGGCACATCGAAGATGGGAACGCGGGTGACCTGGGAAGTTGTGGTGGCCAGCTGGTTGTTGACGCGGTTTTCGCTCTGAGTTGAGGAGCTGCGGTAGTCATCTGGGTTGCAGCGCGTAGTGCTGGTTCGGCCCGTTGGCTTTGGGACGAACCAGCGTGCACCACGGCTGGGGTATCGGCCTGGACAGGCTTGCGGTACATCTCGCGGATTGCGAGTGTTCGCAGTGTATCGGCCCGTCGGCAGGACACACAAAACATGGGCAACCGGAAAACGCCTGGTCATCGAGGGTTCCTCCATGATCTAGCTATGCCAATCCGCCCGGTGCCGACCGTGCGGGTAAGGACAGAGGACAAGGTCTTCGTGCCTGATGTGCCTCGCTGAGTGGCCCGGGGGTGACAGCTGATTCGGGATTGAGCGGCAGTCGCCCACGAACCTGCGTGTAGTTGATGGTCCGCCTTGATGTCGTACCCGCCTGAGATGATTGCCTGCCGGGCCGGGTCTACACGAAGCCCGTTCGTGCACAGACAGGTTGTTGTCCCCCGTCGCGGGGAGACAGAGGTGGATGGGAACTGGTATGTCTCGATCGAGCTCGCCGCAGTTGGCGTTCAACTTCGTCCCGGTGCAGTTCTCCGCCGAGAAGTTCGATGCAGGGTTGGTTCCGTATGAGTCGCCCGATCAACTGAACGGCCTTCGGGCGCAACTTGAAGGCACACACGTAGTTTCCAGAACTCGCGGCGGGATCGCCTGTATCCCGCTTGTCGATGAAGCCGACTTGCCTGGCACACCGACCACGTTGCAGACCCGTGAGTACAGGCACCTGACGATGCGACTGGTACAGGAGGCAATGCTGCGGTTGGTTCTGGAGTGGGGGTACAAACTGCGCAAGCGCGTACCACCGACCTTTGTGTCGCGGCTGCCCGGCAAGGACCTGCTCACTCCCGCCGTGCACAGCCGACGTCACGACGATCTGCAGAACCTGCACGTGTTCCCGCAATGGGTACTGGATAGCAGAGCCGTCGGTCCGTCGAATCGCCCTGGGATTGTCATCGGATTGAAAACCCGGTACGAGATCGACATGACGGTCGCGGAACTTCTCGACCGCGGCCTCTCGGTCGACGGCTTATACGTCCTTGCCGAAGACCCCACAGTCGAAACCTCGCCATGGATGGATCGCTACGCCTCCCGACGGAATCTCGGTGCGATCGACCGCATCGATGGCACCGACCTGGTGCTTCGTGACGCACCCGGCAAAGGTCAAGTCCCAGCCTCGGAGGCGTGGCCGGAAAGCCGCCGTGAGACCTTCACCACCGTGCTGGCAGCTCTCGCAGGCGCAGACGGTGGTCAGATCACCAAGGAACTGGAGCAAGCGACGTTCGATCTGCTGGGGGCGTTCGGCCGCTACGAAAAGACCATCGAAATCGCAAGCCGCCTCGCGAGGCGAGGACCGCTGCCCGTTGCTCGTGACCTGTTGGTAGTGCTGGATCCACCGGTGGGATCGAGCAATCCTCGTGCTCGCACTGTCGACTGGAAGCTCTACGACGAGCCAGTGTTTCAGTTCGACCAGTCCGGCGATAAAACCCACCGTTCTGTCGATCGTGGACTCGACGAGTATGGCCCATTCGATGCCGAGTTCTTCGCCAAGAAGAAGCCTCGCATCGCAGTCGTCGCCCCGCGTGCCCACAAAGGCATCGTGGAGAACTTCGTTACCAAGTTTCTGTACGGGGTTCGAGGCGAGTCTGGCTACAGCCAGGGCTTCATCCGAAAGTACCACCTGGGTGGATGTGAGGTGAAGTTGCAGGCGTTCGACGGCGATGCTACCGATGCGGGCGCATACAGAGAGGCATGTAAAGCAGCGCTCCGTGCCGGCGAAGTCGACCTTGCCCTTGTGATTACCAGTGAGGCTCAGGTTCACCTGAACGGTGACGACAGCCCTTACCTAGTCGCCAAATCGACCTTCATGGGACAAGGCGTCCCGGTTCAGGACGTCAGGATCGAGACCGCGCGGCAGAGCAAGCTTGCCTACCCACTCAACAGCATCGCGTTAGCCTGCTACGCCAAGCTTGGTGGTGTTCCGTTCGTGATCGCAGCTCCACGCCCTCTCGCTCAGGAGTTGGTCATCGGTATCGGTAGCGCCCACGTCAAGTCGAGTCGCCTCTCCGATCCGGAACGGATCGTCGGGATCACCACAGTTTTCAGCGCTGATGGCAACTACCTGCTGTCGAACACCTCCCGCGAGGCGGACTACGAGGATTATCCCCAAGAACTACTGAGGTCGCTCACCGAGTGCATCGACGACATCAAGAGGCGTAATGCCTGGCAAAGAGGCGACGAACTCCGACTCGTGTTCCACGTCTTCAAGCCGCTAAAAGACATCGAGGCGACCGCTGTCAAGGAGCTTGTCGAGGACTTGACTCGGCAGTATGCAAGAGTTGAGTTTGCGTTCGTGCATATCAGCACGGAACACGAGTGGGTGATGTTCGATCGTGCCAGCTCTGGCTTAGCGAATCAGCGGACCCGGGGACAAGGTAAGGGCTTCTACGTTCCGAATCGAGGATTCGCTGTCCCGGTGGGGGCACGCGACGTGCTTTTGGCCGTCAGCGGCCCGAGAGACCTAAAGAGCGCGTTGCAGGGTGCACCCAAACCGCTGCTTCTGCAACTTCATCGACAGTCCACGTTCACGGATATGGAGTACCTGTCTCGACAGGTCTTCCGGTTCACATCGATGTCGTGGCGCACCGTGTACCCGTCCAGTCGGCCGGTGACGATCTTGTATTCCGATCTGATCGCCGAACTTCTCGGCCACCTCCGCCACGTTCGGAATTGGAATGCCGATGCCGTCGTCACCAAGCTGCGTTCCAGCAGGTGGTTCTTGTGACGACCGGCGGCAACCAGGACATCACCGCCGTCACCGGAGAGATCCTCAGGGAGCGGATCGCCAACCTCGAGAGCATCGTTCAACGCGCGAACCTTCCCGGCAATCTTGAAGGTCTGTTGGCGCATCACATACTCGCGGATCGTCAAAATAGCGTTGCATGGAATGTCAACCCTATGACCCCGGAATGGTTGGCCGAGAACCACCACAGGTTCGCGTTCGCGGCTGGCCTGGCCATACTTGGATTCGGTCTCACAGAGTTTGTCTCAAGCGAATCCCAAACCGGTCGGCAGTATCTGACGGAGAACCTGCCGAACCTCATGCGTAAGAACCCCTTCCAGGCCGATGGCGTCACGTTTGTGAACGACCCCGGTCAAGTCATCGGACTCGCACTCGCTGTCAACGCTGCCCTGGAGGACGAGCCGAAGGCACACACCTGGCTTGCCGAGGTACTCCAGGATCCCCGACTACGACCAGCTACTCCGCTACTGCGGATTTTTCAGCAGTACGCACGCCACATCATCGGCATACCAGTCGACATCCATCCCGATCTTCGCGACCTCGCCGACCCGGTCGAACTCGCCGGCTGGCTTTGGCTCGCGGCTCTTCCGGAATGCCAGCTGCTCAACGACCCGGACGAGCTGCGCAGACTGCGATCACGTCTGATCAGCGCCATGGCATTGAGCCAGTCCGAGTCGCTATCTGCACCGCGGGCTGCGCTCTTGCTGGATGCTGCGGTCCGCGTTGTCACCACGAGCGTTGATGATTTCGTCCTCAGCACCAACCATGTCGGTGTCCTGCTGAGCCGCTTCAGCGACGCCATGCGCCAATGGCGGCACGATGGAGATGATCTCATCCATCCCATTCGGTGGCCGATCACAGAGGAACGCGAGATCCAGAACATCCTCTGGCTGATGCTTCGACCCGTCTTCGATGACCTCGTCGACGAGGAAACTCTGCGCAAAGTCGGTCACAGTACCTACCGGGCCGACTTCGGGATTCCCTCCCTCGGCCTACTCATCGAAGTCAAGTACGCACGCAGGGCGTCCGACTTCAAGGTTTTTGAGAAGGAAATCATGGAGGACTACGTCGCCTACCTCCTCGACAACCGACCGTATACGAAACTTGCTGTGTTTATCTACGACGAGTCTGCTTCCGTGCAGGAGCACGGGACTACTCGCAACGCGCTGGTCAAGCTACCCTACGTCACCGACGTTGTCATCGTGTCTCGACCCAGCCATATTCCAGTCGCGCAGCGGCCCTCCCGTGGACGCAACCGAGCGGTTCCGGAAGAGGGCAGATCCTCGACCGTGTAGGCGGCATCACGGCAACACCGATGCCTTCGGCGGAGCATACCCAAACCTGGGAACGCGGATGACCTGAGGAGTTGCCCGGGCCCGCTGGCTATCAGCGCGGACTTCGCACTGGACTGAGAAGCTGCGGTACTTGCCTGGTTTCCGTTCGACGCCGATCCGGTGGTAACCCGAGGCCGGAGGAGCGCCAGTGGATTACCACACTGCACCTTGTTTTAGGGCCGCTTACAGTAGAGTCCCCTCGGTCCGACGCCGCGCCTTGCGAGTGGCATCTGATGGCGGAATGCTGCCACCCAAATCTGCAACTGACAGCTGTGGGCCTTCGATGATCTTCTCAAGATTCGCTGCTTGACGTACCGCGAGACTCTGCAGCCGACTTACTGAACGCAGAACAGTCGTCAGCTGCTCAGACCATTCGGGCAGCCAACGTGACTCTACGATGGCATTGAGGCCTTCTTGTTCTGATCCATTCAGAGATGCGATCCGGTAGTCGAGCCAGGACGGGATTACCTTGCGGCCTCCAACTTCGTAGCCATACACCTCGGGACTGACGTGGGCCCACAACCCAGGGCCGACATGGAGTTGTTTGAGCGCGGAGTCATATGAGTAATTTTGGGGCACAGAACGACCGACAGGAGTGTGATACGAAGGCATCGGTTGCTCGACTGGCTCCTCCTTCGGCGGCACACCAGCGGATCCGAGGCCCATGCACCAGCGTACTGCCGACCCGAGTTCAACGGTATCGCTGAACAGCTCACGATCCGCGGTGAGCGGAACGCGGACGCCTGGTGAATTCAGATTTGCAGAGAATGTTTCAGTGTAGGCAGGATTCGCAATCACTCCGATTACGTAGTCCGCGAAAGCTGCTGGTGTTACTGACATACCCAACTTCGTGCTATATGTTTCAATTAGCTTTGGTGCGAGATTTGGTGTTCCGTCGGGGTGGAAAAGTGGCAATACTCGGCCGCCTCGTCCGTTGAAGCAATGCTGGTCGGGGAGGAATGGGGTTGCAAACAACCCTGGCCCCCGGCCCGGATTGTAATTGTGCTGCTCGACAAGGAATATCTGTCCGGGCACACCTCGGGCTTCCCATAGTGCAGGGCATGGTCGGTCGATTAGCCGGGCGTCGGCAATAATCAGCTGCAAATCAAAAGACCGATACTGAATAGTCTCGGTAGGGATGTCGGCTGGAGGGACTGCAATGCTGTCGAACGGGACTTCGGTGTCGAGTGACACATCGGGCAAACGCTTCTTGCCTCGGTAGGGTGTACATGTTGCGGTAGTGTGGAATAGGGCGTCGCGTTTGCCCTTATCCGGTTCAGTTATGAGGTTCACAAAACGGCTGTAAAGAGTGTCTGCGCTCGGTGAGGATACCCAGCCTCGGCTCGGGGTCACTCCTGTATTCGACCACGGAAACAGATCGCCTAGCTTGGGGTAGTTTGCCCAAGAGTTGGAGGGTGCCGGAGTAAATGGTTCCTGCCATCCATCGGAGGTTGTTCGCCACTGGTCTGATTCGATACCCAGTGATTTCAGGGCGTCGAACTTATCGATCCGGCGTCCATGAAGCTCGATATATTCAACTTTCGCGGGTGTATTTTCGTCACAATTGTTGGCACGGGCAAAGATGCCAATCGCCAATTCGGTCTTGATTTTCGGAAATACCCGTGTCGGGACATCGGGGAGATGCCCTTCAGGGCTGAGATTGATAACCCACCCGTGCGTGCACGTCCGACGAAGATATTCACGCATTCCTGCATATGCATCAGAGGTGGTATAGCTGAGCGGGGTGATGAAGCATACTATCCCCTGGTCTGCGAGCGGAAGGTCAACTCCGCTGGTTGACTCGAATACCTTCCAGGCACCCCACCGCCAGAAATATGTGTAGAGGTTCTTTAGTTTGCGGGTCAAGTTGCCTGCAACCCCGAGCTTGAAGTCATCGAGTAGCGCGGACTGACCGTCGCCTGGCCCTGCCTCGACCCAGCCGCCCCGTCCACCGGCCGCGTCATCATAGGGTGGATTGCCGATTACGACGGTGATGTTCTTGTTCCGCTTTATCTCATTGGCTTCGCTTCGTTGTCTGGCGATTAGTGCAAGGTCATATGATAGATCGGCAGTGCCAGTATGAGGATCCTCTAAAGTATCGGCTACATAGAGGCCCAGTCCCTGCTTGGGAATTGTCGCCCCGGCTGCATGTATGGCTTGTGCTAGCCGGAGTTCAGCCACAGCGAATGGCCCTGTCTGCAACTCTAATCCGAACAGTCGTCCTGCCATTGATGCGGCAGCTTCGGCACTAGCCCCAGGCCCGAATTCTGAGACAGCTTGAGACGAGACGTGGCGAATCACAGCGAGCGGGTAGGTCCCTGTCCCCATTGCCGGATCTATTACTGATACGTTGGGGTCACGGTATCCGCGCTCGCGGTGAAGGTGTACTTGCAGGATGCTATCGACTATCCGCACCATGCTCTCTACGACGGGTAGTGGCGTGTAGTACGAGCCGCTCTTCTCGCGTAGTTCGGAGTCGTACTCGGTGAGAAAGTCCTCGTACAGATGTAGATAAAGGTCGCTACTTTTCTCCGCGATGGTCTCCCACTTTACGGCAGTCAGAACACGCACGATCGTATCCACTGTGTCATCGACTGCCGTTCCGCCGATATGCCGGGTTAGTAGATCGAGCGTTTGGCCCATCAAGCCATAGCTCGTTTTACGAAGTTGGGCACCGATTGGAGCCAAGCCGCCTTCAAGCGATATACCCTCAGATACTGCGAGGAGCAATGCGAATGTCACGGTCTGCGCGAATCCGTCGGCGAATTCGGCGTCTTTCGCGCGTGGGTAGAGCGCCGCCCGCCAATCTTTCAGCGCACCAAGGAAGACGAGTTCCGTAACGTCCGCTCCTGCCTTCTGAACTTGTCGTTCGTGCGTAAGCTGAAGTCGCACAGCCTCTCGTGTGGCCCGGGTGAGCGGCGCAAGCCAGGACACCAGGCGAGAAACGGTCTTGATCTCGGCCGGCTGCCATGCGAAGAAGTCGAGGATGGTTGCCTCGAATCTAGGAGCGGGCTTCACGCTTCCGGCGCTGGTGTGTAGAGACTTCAGTTCCAGGCCTGTTTGCTCGCCGACTAGTTCGCCAGTGCGGTATAGGCGCCAGTCCTTGCCGTTGGTGACGAGGAGGTTGGGCAACTCCTTGTGTGCTTGCCATTGGCGGTAGTTGTGGCTGCTTTTGGCAAATGACGCGGGGTTAATATCGGTGGTCGGTTTCTTGACCTCGACCCAGCCGGTGAGTACATCGTTAACCGCGACTGCCCAGTCCAGCCGTGTCCTGCCGTCGAGCTCACGCACCTCGTCGTAGGGGGTCACTTTGTACCCGAGGGCTTCTCCCGCTTGTTCTAGGAACTGGGCGATAGGAGTTCGTAGGTTCGCCTCAGGGTCGCCAATGGCCGGGCCTTTCCTCGCCAGGGACTTCGCAAGTTTGCCCGCAACCTCGGCAAACGTTTGTGCATCAGCCACCAACTTGACCACTCCTACTCAGTGAGGTGGGAAGCGGTGATGCCAGATCAGCCTCGGCGGACGGTGTGGCGTTCGGGCGCCAACTCGAGAGATGCACCCTCAGAGTGTATCTGCACTCTTCGTGCATGCAGGCGGGCCGAGAGCTGGACAGGCAAGGGAGAACTTGTGGTTCGGATGATGAGGCGGCTGAATCCGGGAGCGGCGCAGCACCAGCGGCGGGCGCAGATCCTCGATGCCGCCGAGCCGCTTGAAGGCGCCTTGCCACGCCGCTCGATGGATTCACGGCTAATCGCCGAACCGGGGTACTTCCTGCGCCGAGTCGTAGAACTGCCTGCGCCAGGCATGTGGATCAGTCGGGCGAGGGCACGTGGACGCAGTCGCTCCATCGATGTACATCGCGGGCAGTATCAGGTGTGGATCGGAGTCGGCTGACTCCTCACGAGTCTGTTGACACCGTCGAAGGAATTGGTTGCGATCGGGCTGGAAGAAGGCGTGTGCGATGTCGCATTCGTCGATAACGCTGACGTCCATGGCGAGCAGCTGAGACCGGAACCGCAAGTAGTCCCGGATCTCGTCGTAGGAAGCCATCGCGGACAGAACCAGGACCCATGCGTGTAGGTCGGCGACCGCGATCCGGTCACTGACCACGACAGACGGCAGAAGGTTCAGCATTGATGGGGTGGTCAACGAACCGCTGTAGGTGTTCAGGACGATGCCGAGTCCGACTGTCTCGTGTGAACCGGTGTGTGCATGTCTGTTGCCGTCGAATATCGGTGTGTTGCTGTCGATGGCGTCGAGTCTTTTGCGTAGTTGGCTGATGAGCTTGGATATCTGTTCTTCGAACGCGCTGGCGGCGCTGGTGATTCGGGCAGGGGCTGCCATCGCCTTGACTTCGCCGATGAACTCGACTGAGTCACCGATGCCCGCGCAGTCGATGTCGGGCCGATTCTCTCCTGGAATTCGAATTGTCAGCGGACGAGGGGGCTGTGGGCCGGTCAGGCTGGCCAAAGCGTTGTTGATGCATGCTTGGGTGACGCGCTCGTAGAGCTCGCCTTTGTCGAGGGCTGGTGCGGAGCGGCGGTCACGGTGTGCAAGAAGCCGGTCGTCCACGGCAGACAGAAGCGCCCGATCCATGGCGAAGGCGACCGTACCGAGCGCGATCGGCGCAATACCGTCCGCGAATGCGATCCAGGGGCGCTTGTCCATCTCGGCCGACAAGGCGATCTCTGGAAACGGTCGGTCGGCGAGGGCACCAGCTTTGAGGGCTATATGCCGGGCAACTTCGGTTGCGGGGTCGGTCCACGGTGTTATCGCGACTGTCAGTTGCCCGTTCTGCCAAGCGAGATTCAGGCACCGGTCGATGTTGGCAGCTGTGAACTCCGGGAAAATTGCACCGTAATCGGGGTCCTGCTGGATCTGGTTGCCGATCTCTGTGCAGATCATTCGCGATGCCCAGTGGTACCGGATCACGCTCGAGCTGGTCCGGGTGAAGAACTCCCGCGTGGCGCTGTCACCTAGTTCGAGGTCGATCCTGTCTTCGAATTTTTCGAAGCTATCGGCGGTCCATTGTGCCGTCCACCACCGTGCCGCGTGCACGAGGAAACGGTTGATCACACCAGGATCATCGCTGTGACCGGTTGCGCCAGCAGCCAATGCCCAGAGCAGGCGATTCAGCAGTGTCAGGTCGTTGAGTCCATGGAGCACCACCGGATCGGCCTGCTGCCATGCCGAGATGGCAACGTCTGGCGACAGGATGGCCAGCAGCCTGCGGCATTGTTTCGCCGATCGTTCGGCCACCTCTGCGAAGGGGCGTGGGTCTGGTTTGGCTAGGCGGCCGGGGCTTACGCCCCGGTCCCAGCTTTCGAGTGCCAAGAGAAGTTCTCGGTCGAAAGCTCGGTACACCTGTCGTTCCCGATCAGGCAGGAAGAATCCATGATCGACCTCGGCAGTCACTTTCCCCCCTCGGCGGTTTAGCCTGAGACCCTATCGAACCTGGACTTCTCGACCTTCTACGACGCCGACTGGAACCCGCTCCCGACCGAAGAGTTCCAGCGGGCGCACCACCGGCAAGTTCGTCACTTTCGCGGCGAGCCGCTCGGCGGGCCGTATGTCACAGAAAGCGCTGCGGAACCGGGTCTACGCCGCTGTGTCGGAGCTCGGCGGCGAACCCGCGAAGCTGGTGCCTTGGGGGCCGGACGGAAAGATGCGCCAGCAGATGGGCTTTCACTCCCTGCGCCACCTCTACGGCTCGCTACTGGCAGACGGCGCCTACAGTCTGGCTGACGTGACCCGCCGGATGCGGCACAAGAACAACACCACCACCCTCGACATCTACACCCACCTCGTGGACGGGCAGCATGCGGCAGCTCAGACGCTCGGAGATGCTCTTCGCTGTGGACTGCGTGACTATCGGATGGCAGCCTCCGGTATTCGGCTCGTCGGCGGAACTGATTGACAAGGCCTCGGCATTCGCCCTGCCCGGGGTCCGGTGCGGGCTGGTGCTGTTCGCCGCACGCGACCGCGCCGCCGAGCGCACTGGATCGTGCGTGGGCCGTAGGCGAACGTACCTCCCTTTAGCGTCCTGTCCACGCAGACGTGGAACTCTGCTGTGGGATGAAAGGGGGTTTCATCCAGGGGATCGGCTACGCATCAGTCGGGGCGAACTCGGAAGTGGACGCTAACAGGTGCGGCGCCTGGTAGGCGCAGTTGCAGTTCGTGCGTTCCGATCGTGCTGTCGACCCAGGTGTCGAGTCCTTCGGCCGCCAACTTGCCGTCGAGATACCAGCTCGCCAGGGGGTCGGGCAGAGGTGCCGTGCCTGGGTCGATGATGCAGCCGAGGAGATGGAGTTTGCCTGCTGGCGGCTCGGCGTTCTCGGATGGGTGCAGGATGGCGGCAGTGGGTGGGCGGGGAGGTAGGTCAATGGGTCCTGAGCGGGCCGAGGCGGTCTCGTATCCGTCGTGCACAACGACCTCGAGTTGAACTCGGTCCGCGGGGATGGCGCTGGCGTCGAGGTCATGATGTGATGTGGTGATTCCGACTGCGAGGCCCTGCCAGTGCTCGCCGTCGTCGGACCAGCGCAGCCAGGCTTCGGGGGCGACGGTGCTGGCGGTGGTCACTGTCCAGGTGAGGTGGATCTGGCCGTCTTTGCCTACCTGAGCCTGCACGTTGTCGACCTGTGGTGGGGTCGGGGGTGCGTCGCGATGCCAGACCTCGCCTTCTGCGGTGCGTAGCCGCAGGCCGGTGCCTCGTCCGCGGTCCGGCAGAACTGCGCGGAATCGGTAAGGCGGCCGAGGTGGTTCCTCACCGTTGCATGCGCAGCCGCAGCCCGCCCCGTGGAGGAGTTGTACGAACACAGGTGCCGAGGCCAGGATGCTCGCATCGTCGCCCAGCAGTTCGGCGGTGATGTCGGTGCGGGGTCCGTCGGCGGGTGGGGGCAGCGCCACCACCCTGGACACGCTCTGTATCTGCACCGTGCCGTCGGCATTGACAGTGCCGAGCATGGTGATCAGGCTTCGTGGGGTGTCGTCTGTCGGCATGATTCCAATACCGACCCTACCGCTCGATGAGGCTCCGAGAGCGACAGCGGTCGGCGTGAGCCGTGCTTGGTTGATCAGGAAATCATGGGTGAACAGCGAGATCCACTGTGGCCCGCAATAGGACATGAAGTCGTTTGCGGTTCGTGGGTTGAACAGGGTCAGCGTGGTCAGGTCGACTCCGTACTCACCGATACTGGCACTCGCCCAGACGGTGTCGCCGGCGGCGTTGACAGTAGTGGTGCCGGGATCGTACGGATCGTAGTTCGGGTAGGCGGCATTCGGTGTGCCGACAGCGTTGCAGGGTGCGTGGTCGAGTCCGAATTGATGCCCTAGCTCATGCGCCACGGTGGTGCCATTACCTACCAGGCCAGCCGCCGAACTATTGGAGCATCCTGGGTTGCCACTGTTGGAAGGGATGTTCGCAGTCACCCACCCGTAATAGACGGCGTTCGGCAGGTTGCCGTCGTTGATGCGCGCGGTCTGGACCTGGTTCAGGATCGGTCCCCAATTGGGGTCGCAACCACCGGCCGCCGCGGGCGGAGTATTCAGTGGCTGTGTCGCGGTGACTGTGGCGATCAGCCCGACAACAGGTGTGGCCTGGACAGGATAGGCGGCCATCGTGTAAGCGAGGTCGGTCGTGATCTGGGCAAGTGTGGGCGCCGCGAAAGTGACCACCGCTGGCGGCGTCGCCAGATTGTTGCCCTGATAGCCGATCGCGACGGCGCGTACGGTGAGCGTTTGCTGCAGGTCCACGGTGGCATTGAGCACAGCCTCGGCCGTGCCGCCGGAACACGCGTCCGGTGAGTTCACCTCAACGGTGAACCGGAGGCGTCCGGTCATGACCGCGGCGGGCACGGGGAAGTTGAGGGAGTTGCCCAGTACGCCACGTTCGGCGTCGTAACTTGCGTACTCGTCGACGGCTGTGAATGGTGCATTGAGCGGGGTCAGGGCTTGCACTGTCTGCCAGGCGCCAGACACCCGACGCTCCACGGTGACAGTCCCGGTGACATTGGGCAGGTCGCCGTTGGCGAAGTCTGCGTCCTGGCCGCTCCGCAGATACACCCGGAGCAGAGCACCCTTACCTGCGACGAGCCGTACCGAATTGTCCGCATCTCGGTCCGCAGGGTCGGTGAGGTGGTCGGCGGCGTGGTAGTACTGAATAGCTTGTGTGAGTTCTACACCGTCGATCACCAACGCGTAGGGCCGCTGCACGACCACAGTGCGGGTGGCTGTGTGTGTGCCACACGGGCCTGAGGCGGTGACCCGGATGCTCATGGTGTGGGTAGTCGTCCAATGCGGCAGCGTCTGTCGGTAGCTGCCCCCGGGCTCGTACCCGGTCTCGGAGTGCAGCACCGTCCCGTCGCTCGTGCTGATATCCAGCGTGACACTGTCGGTGTTACTGGTTTCCCAGTGCACAGTCAGCGGGGTACGCGGATCAGCACATCCGGCGGTCGGCGTTCCGCTGATGACGACCGACGTCACCTGGGTCGTACCCCCTTCGAACCTTGGCGGCGTACCGAGAGCTTGCCTGTTGAAGTCGATGAAGCGACCGCATACCTCGATTGTCTCGTTCGGGATGATCAGCGAGAGCGGGCCACTCTGCGCGCCGCCGGGGACGACCACCTGCACTCGCGTGTCGCTCCACGAAGATGGTGTCACGTCGACGGATTCCCCGCCTACCACGCCAAACCGCACCACCCCGGGCGCGGTACCGAAGTTGGTGCCGGTGATGACCAACGTCTGGCCGGGGCAGCCGCGGCGGGGCGACAGTGCTGTGATCGTGTACCGGTTCGCGAGAATTCGTCGTAGCGCGTTGACCATTTCTGCCTGGCAGAGCAACTTCTCCAGTACGACCTCGGGGAACCGTGTGAAGGGTGGTCGAGGTGGCCACGAGGGGCAGGGGCTCGGTCGTGGCGGGAAGGGGTCGGGGTCCGGATCGGGCCAGGGGGGCAGCGGCCCGTCGATCGGCCCACATTCCGGCGTACCTCCCCAGAATCCGCGCAACTCTCGTTCGAATGATTCGGCCGCGCCCACATCGCTACGCAAAACCCTGCGAGCGGCGCGCACGACGCCACCGAACTGCTCGATCGGGCAGATTTGGTCGGCCACGACGCCGATGTATCCGCCCGCGAATTCGGGGTCCCGCGCGTGTCCCACCAAAAGGGTCGCGGCGAACAGTGCTAGCGCTGCGTCGCGTGTGACCACCGACTCACCAACCACATGCTCACCTACCCGGACGCGCAGCGCGGATTCCAATGCCTTCCACGATCGAGCGTCGCTCAGAGCTGGACCGGCGTCTGCACCCGCAGCGCTCTGTGCTGCGAACTGGTCCAACCGTTCGCCGAACCGCTGCGCAGCAGCCATGTCACCGGCGATCGTAGCGAGCGCGGTCGGTATCAGATCTTCGATCTTGGCCATCGGTGGCAGGGGACAGGTCCATGAACGCCGGAAGGCACCGTGCCGGATCGGACGACCGCTCTGTGCAAGTGCGTCCCAAGCCGCCGACACGACCCCGAACGTGGCATCATCGAGCACCGGTCCGGGAGGCGGCGTCAGAGTGCGACCGTAGGCGTGGTGGCGGTCCAGCACGGCGCCCTCGACCACGACGTCGAACCGCGCTGTCTGCCCTACCGCGCATTCGACTTCCGCTCCGCGGTAAACACTCGCCCCGCTGGCGTCACGGACCACGATGCTCACCTCGGGCCGCCCGTCGAACAGATGCGAGAGCAAATCCGGTCTGTACTCGATCCGAAAGCCACCGTCGCGGCGCGTGCGAGTGGAGCCGAGATCCTCATAGAAAACGAGGTCGCGGTCGGTGACGTCGACTACTAGCCCGTGTACACCGTCGCCGTCTGGTCCAACTACCCGTCCCTCGATCACGAACACCTGAGCCGTCGACATCACGCGCCTCCCTCGATCCGGTAGGCGACTGCCTGGCGTGCACAGCAGTCGCAGTTGACACCAGATCAGTGTGGGATGGGGCATAAATGATCGCGAGGGTAGTGCACTACTCGATGTCACCACGCCTGATCTGTCGTGGGGGTTGGCTGTATCAGGGAATTCGGGCGACGGCGGTGTCGTCGACGTGCACGTCGCGCTGGCGCAGGCCGGCCAGCCTGACTGCGCTCGGCGCCGTACACCGAACTGGTCAAACTAACCACCGCTGGTGATCGGTGGATGGGCGACCTCGCGGCGCTCGGTGACAAGGGCGCGTTCGTTAAGAGATTGACGCCGCGCTGCTCAGCGGTGATGCCGGCCTGGCGGTGCACTGCCTCAAGGACATTCTCGGCGACACCCAAATCCCTCAGGGTCTGGCCTTCGCCGCGTACCTGCCTCGTGGAGGCGTCCAAGACGCCGTCATCAGCCGATCCGGGCTGGCATTGGACGACCTGCCAGCCGGTGCCGTCGTCGGCACGAGTTCGGTCCGACGGAAGGCACAATTGCAGCTACGGCACCCACAACCTGGATATCCAGCCGTTGTGGAAGCGTGAACTTGCGGCTGGCTCCCCTCAACAAAGGGCACTTCGACGCGCTCATCGCCGCGGTGTCATTTCACGGTGGAGGAGATGTGCCCGCCCATCGGAGCAGGAATCACCACACTGCAGTGCCGTGCCGATGACGTCGAGCTGCTGGCTCTGGCGGCCAGCTCGACGACGCAGGTACCTGCCGTCACACTGCTGCCGAGCGGGCGATGCTCCACGCCCTGCAAGGGCCACTGCAATTCCCCGATCGCGAGGTTGGCCACCGATGCGCCGGGATGGCGGATCCAGTTGTGCGGGACCGTCTTCCGCTGACGGCTCTCGGTGGCTCGATGTTTAGGAGTGGGGTGTCGGCGAGGATCCGCAGCGCTGGGATTCTTCCGAGGCTCAAATTTGCTGCACCAGCGTGCTCGTCGATTGATCGACGCCATCCCACACCGGTCAGCCGGCGCGACCTTGCGATAACGATTGCCCAGATGCGAATGCTTCGCTCTTGCTGATCGAGGCGTAGTGCGGTCGGCAAACGCCGATTCCCCCCATCGGCGCGATGCGTAGGTGGCGTCCCATGCCATGCCTACGCCGTATCTAACCCAGTTCAACCAGACTCAATGTCGTCGTGGGTGGGCAGACTAATTTTGTCCCTGTCGACCTCGTCGGTCCGATCGGCAGCCTGGTACGCCTCGGCGAGATTGACACGTGTTGTGGAGATTTCGGGATGGTCGGGTCCCAGGACACGTTCCATATCGGCGAGGGTCTGCTCGTAGAGCGGTATCGCCTCATCGACCCGACCTGTCACCAGATAGGTCGTTGCGAGGTCGTTGCGAGTGCTCAAGGTGTCAGGGTGATCGATTCCCAGCACCCGTTCCCGATCGGCGACGGTCCGCTCATACAGTTGCATCGCCTCTTCCAGCCGATCAGCCTGAAAGTAGGCGTATGCGAGGTCACGTCGGGAGGTTAGAGTTTCGGGATGGTCGGATCCGAGGACCCGCTCCCGCTCGGTGAGGTTCTTTTCGATAAGCAGGATCGCCCCGTCGACCCAACCCGCATAGAGGTACGTCATTGCGAGGTTGTTCCGGGCGGTCAGGGTTTCAGGATGGTCAGCTCCAAGGATCCGCATCCGCCCGCTAAAGGTTTGTAGGACATGTGGATACGCCTCGTCAACTTGCCCCGCCTGAAGGTGCGCGGCGGCGAGGTTGCTGCGCGACAACAAAGTTTCAGGGTGATCGGGACCGAGAATCAGCTCGTCTTCGGCGAGGTTCCGCTGGAGGAGAGGGATTGCCTCGTCAAGCCGGCCCACACTAGCGAAGGCGGCGGCGAGATTGCGCCGGGACATCCGAGCGTCGGGGTGATCGCTTCCGAGCGCCCGCTCGCGAGCAGCGAGAGTCCGCTCTGCGAGCGAGATCCCCTCCTCGAACCGCCCCTTCTCCATATAGGCGCTGGCGAGATTGTTGCAAGTGGAAAGGGTCTCCGGGTGGTCGCTTCCCAGAACTCGCTCCTGAGACGCGAGGGTCCGCTCTGCAAGCGAGATCGCCTCCTCGCCCATCCCTGCCTGTAGATACCCGTAGGCGAGACTGCTAGCGGCGGCCAAGGTGTCGGGGTGGTCGACTCCCAAAATCCACTGCCAGTCGGTGAGGGCTCTGTGCAGGTAGGCTAGCGAACCGGCATAGAGACCTTGGTCGGCCATGAACCTGCCGCTGTAGACGCAGATGGTTGCAATCAGATCGGCGGTTGGCACGTCGCTCGTGATGCTGTAGCTGGCGAGTGCATCCACGTGGGGCAGCAGCGCTCTCCAGGCCGACCACGTGGCGGGATCATGCAAGTTGGGCAGGTCGGAACAAAGGGTGTCTGCGGCGTGGAAGCGGGCACGGGCAATAGCATCCGGCTGACTGTGTGGGTTGGCTGAATCGGCGTTACGGGCGACCGCTTGGACCAGTCGGTGGATCGAGACGGTGCTGGTGGCAGGGTCGGGCGTGATCATGCTGTACGCAGCCAGCAGCCCGAGCGCGCGGCTGCGGGTCAGCGGGTCGTGCTTGGGAATCTGGCACAAGGCCAGCGGGATAGCATCGGGGGCATACCAGGCCAGGGTTTGCAGGAGTTCGACCGCGGCGGGTTCGATGTCGGCAACGCGGTCCAAGGTAATCCGCCAGATCCGAGCGATAGTGCGCTCGGAGTCGGTGTCGAGGGCTTCCTGAGCGAACATCTGTGCTGGGTAGTCGGCGAGTAGCTGCAGGTAGGCACGTGGGGTGAGGAAGGGATCCTGCGCCAGATAGGCTCCGGCCTGCTCGATCGCCAGCGGCAGATGCCCCAGTGTTGCGCACAGTTCGGCCGCCCCGTCCTCGTACCGCGGACCCGCGCCGGTCAGTAGACCGGCCAGCAAACGCAGGGACTCGGAGGGTTCGAGAACTCCCAGTCGTACGATCGCGGTGCCCGGCTGCCAGCCGCTCGCCCGGCGACTGGTGATCAGAACCCGGCCTCCGGTCCCTACTCGAGCCAGCACCGGAGCGATGACGCTGAAATCCTCGACATTGTCGAGGACCAATAGCCAACCTGTGTGGGTAGCCAGCCATTGCAAGGCTCGTTCGCCCAGTTGATCAGCTTCTATCGCCTGGGCCAGCGCCGGCTGCAGCCGAGTGGCGAACCCGACAAGGCCCGCAGTGACCTCGGAAGCTGTGTCGGCAGTAAGCCACAGTATGGGACTGTTTACGTGCGCCTTGCTCGCAGCCCATCGGGCGACCAAGGCGCTCTTCCCGATCCCACCCAGCCCATACACGACCGTAACCGGAACCGGGCCTGAGCTAGCGAACATCGAGGTGAGACTGACGAGCTCAGATTCCCGACCGACGAACTGTCCCGGACGAGAGGGCAAGTTGTCGATCCCGGGCGGGGCGTCCAACTCAGCGACCGGCTCGAACGCCTCCGGAGGAAGCTGCACAACCCGGGCGGTGGCGTGGTCCCCGGTCAGGATCGCTCCAAGATTGTTCCCACCAACGGCGACAGCGTGAGGGCCGGACGCTGCTACCGCAGGACCGCGAATGTCCGCCGCTGGTGGCGTCGGCTCGTTGTCTTCCCTGCGGCCCGAAGAAGTCTTCTTCACGGTGTTGGTGGCCGACTGTCTCGGGTGTCCAATGAGATGACGCCCTGGTTGTTTCCGCCGATGGCAACCGAACGATCACCCGATGCCGTCACCTGCGGACCACCTGTTGTTGGAGCACTTGGCGAGGTCGTACGTGGCGTTTCATCAGCGCCCGATTGGCGGTGGTACTGCCACACAGACGTCACGACACCGGCCACGGTCAACCCAGCGACCACCACCCACAGCCACCACGAGCCTCCTCCGGTCGCCAGATTCACCGCTACCGCCAACCCGGTGCCGATCACCGCCGCTATCACGGTCGGCACCACTACAGGTACCAACGATCCCGAGCTCATACTGCCCTCCACAACGTGACCGAACGTGCTGGATATGCCCATTATCGAATACTCGGAGCCTGTACCGACACACGTTTGCGGACGAAGTATCGGGCTGGTTGATTAGGCCAGCCGCGCGGAACAGGTTCGTACGGGATCGGGTTCGGACCTCGCGTACCGCGGCTCGGCGGACGCACGACCTGGGGAACACCGCGATTGGCTAAACCCTGGTGCATAAACGACCAGGTCAGTCATACTCTGTGTGTGGGTGCGTTCCGCTTCGGCTGGGTGTGCTCGCATCTTTCGGCCATGGCTCTAGCGGGTGGTTGCAATGGGCATGTTCGATCGTTCGTCGTTTCAACGCGCGACGCAAAATCGTTGGCGCGAGCGGCAGCGCCAGCAACAACGAGCCAGTCAACAACGAGCCAGTCAACAACGAGCACAGCAGCGCCAAAACGAGCTGTACGAGCGGCTCGACGACGCGCCCGAGCGGCCCCAGGCACCAACTGGTGGGTCGGGCCCGTCCAAAGGCGGGGTAGGCCAGGTCGTGTCAACACAGCCTGCGGGTGACCAACCATTCACCGACTCCACACCGGTTGGAGCGGGGCAGGACTTTTCAGACGCTCCGGAGCCACCGACATTGCCAGATAATCAGCCCGTTCTTGCCCGTCTCCTGGGTCGTACCTCGGAACTTCGGCAAGCGATTGGGACGAAGTTGCCCAGGCGCACGCATCAGCCCAGGCGCCACATATCCGGGGCCGGCTCGCCGACCAAACCACCAGGCGTGCCGTTGGAGTCGAACCCGCCCGATCATGAGAATGCGATCACGCGCCTTACTCGGGTACTGCAATCACGGATGCAGGGTGCTCAGAACTCCGGTACACCGCACACCTGGTCAACCCCCGGATGGAACCAGACAGGTGAGGAGTCACCAAGACCCGAACCGACCAGCAAAGTCGACGATTCTGCTTGGACCTCACCAGGATCAGACGCTGGCCAGCCAGCCCTTTTCGCAGCGCTGTCGGCGGGTGCCAGAACTAATCGGCCAGGATGGATGCAACGGTTGGCGCAGAGGGTGCCGCGGCGAGCCACCGGCTATCGTGGGGGCCTCCCTAGAATGGTGCCCGCGCGCCCGGAGCCGCCGAAATTCGACGTGCGGGGTTATGTTCGAAATGGGGCGCCGCCACCCGTTCCAGGGTTGCGGTGGGAGCCGCCGAAGATCCTTCATACGACAGTGGAGACTCCTCTCGGGGAAGGTCCATTCATTGTCGGGGCGCGCCCTGATGGCAGCCCCATTCTGGGCTATGAGGTTGCCCGTTACGAGGAACTCGCACCCAATCGGCATCGCCCTCGGGCCGACAGCAACATCCCCGTTGCCGAATGGACTAAAGTTGAAGGCCACCACGGGGTTCCGTCCGTACTTGCCCAGCATCTTGTGTGGAAGTATCGCGAAGGTCGCGCGCCAGCAGTATCGCTTCCCGTGGACCAACATAAGGCGACCACGTCGGCCCTGGTTACCTGGCTTTCCAGAGTTCCTGCTGCTTACCGAACTGACGGCAAACCGGACGCCCAAAAGGTCGCAGCAAACCCGAAGATGGTCGACGAAGTTGTGACCGTGATGTGGGATGCCGCCAAGGTCCCGCAGAACGTGCGGGTGCTCATGCGGCAAAAGTTTGAGCAGTACCGTCTGGAGCAGGAGTATGAGCGACGCAGGGAAGAGTATGACGTGGCGTTGAGTCAGTGGAAGCTGGACTATGGTCCCGCGATCGACCTACCGCCCCCCAAGCAGCCTCCGGACTGAGTAAGTCGGGTCAACCGTGGCCGCAAGCACTTACCCAGCGCGGTCCGCGCTGGTTTGATCATGGCGCACAGCACACCTCAAGCCAAAGTCTCCCGCGATCGACGATGTCAATCGCCAGCAACGGTGCTGGCGCGCAACGGCAGGGTGTAGCCCACCCGGTCCAGCTGCACGATCCGCACGACGGGGTCGACGGCGGCCGGACCACACTCGAGCACGTGACGTCCAAGCACCGCTCGAACCCGGGTACCAACGATGCTGGATCCCTGTTCCCGGTCGGACAGCGGCGACGTCAGCGGCCAGTGTCCGGGCGCAGTGGTCCCGCGTCGGACGTCCGGCCGCCGGGTGACGCATCTCTTCTGGTGGTCCAGGCGACGCCCTGTCGCGTGTGGTCGCCGATCCGTCCGGGGTGCGTCTGCCGAGTCTTGTGCGTCTCGAGCCCTGCCTCGTGTGTCATCCGGTTCGTCGTGCGACCCCGGATCCGCACCCTGCTTGGCCTACCCTGCTCGGCCGTCTCACCGCGATCTCGTCACCGATCCAGGAATACAGATAGGTGATACACGTGTTGAAAATCCTGGGTAAATCGTAGAAAAATCGTAGAAAGCAGGGGTGGACCCCGGAGATGACCAGGTCAGCGGTGGTATAGGCTTTGTCGGTCATGAAGTCGGCTTACACGGGTCCGGTCAACGGTGCGCCCAAGACGGTCTACCTCGACCACGCGGCCACCACTCCCATGCTGTCGGCCGCCGTCGAGGCGATGACGGCCGCGCTGACGACGGTGGGTAATGCCTCGTCGCTGCACGGATCGGGCCGGGCCGCGCGGCGGGCGCTGGAGGAGGCGCGCGAGTCGATCGCGGCCGAGCTCGGTGCCCGGCCGTCCGAGGTGATCTTCACCTCCGGGGGGACCGAGAGCGACAATCTGGCCCTCAAGGGCATCTTCTGGGGGCGCAGGGCGGGCGATCCGCGGCGCACCAGGATCGTCACCAGCTCCGTCGAGCATCACGCGGTCCTCGACGCGGTCGAGTGGCTGGAGAAGCACGAGGGCGCGCGGGTCAGCTGGCTGCCCGTGGACGCCGAGGGCGTGGTGTCGCCGCAGGCGCTGCGCGAGGTGCTCGCCGAGTACGCCGACGAGGTCGCGCTGGTCAGCGTCATGTGGGCCAACAACGAGGTCGGCACGATCCAGCCGATCACCGAATTGGCAGCTGTCGCCGAGGAATTCGGCGTCCCGATGCACAGCGACGCGATCCAGGCGGTGGCCCAGATCCCCGTCGATTTCGGCGCGAGCGGCCTGGCCGCGCTCAGTGTCGCCGGACACAAGGTCGGTGGCCCGCACGGCATCGGCGTGCTGCTGCTCGGCAGGCAGGTGCCCTGTGTGCCACTGGTCCACGGCGGTGGCCACGAACGCGACCTGCGCTCGGGCACCTCCGACGTGGCCGCGGCGGTCGGCTTGGCCGCGGCGCTGCGCGACGCGGTGGGTGAGCTGCCCGCCCGCGCCGAGCACCTGCGCGCGCTGCGCGAACAGCTGATCGCGGGCGTGCGGGACGTGGCGCCCGAGGCGGTCCTCAACGGACCGGCCGGCGAGCGCCGCCTGCCCGGCAACGCCCACTTCACCTTCCCCGGCTGCGAGGGCGACTCGCTGCTCATGCTGCTCGACGCCGCCGGCGTCGAATGCTCCACCGGGTCGGCCTGCAACGCGGGCGTGGCCTCACCCAGTCACGTGCTGATCGCGATGGGCGTCGAGCCCTGGCAGGCCCGCAGTTCGCTGCGGTTCTCGCTCGGTCACACCTCGACCGGGGCCGATATCGAGACATTGTTGACCGTTCTGCCGCAGGTCATCGAACGGGCCAGAGCCGCGGGCCTGGCCGGCGCTAGAGGAGGTGCCTGATGCGAGTACTCGCCGCGATGAGTGGTGGCGTCGATTCGGCGGTGGCCGCGGCGCGGGCCGTCGACGCCGGCCACGAGGTGGTCGGGGTGCACCTGGCGTTGTCCGCGACGCCGGGCACGCTGCGCACCGGATCGCGCGGTTGCTGCTCCAAGGAGGACGCCGGTGACGCGCGTCGCGCCGCCGACGTGCTCGGCATCCCGTTCTACGTCTGGGACTTCGCCGACCGCTTCAAAGAGGACGTGATCGACGACTTCGTCGCCGCCTACGCCGCGGGCGAGACCCCCAACCCGTGCCTGCGCTGCAACGAGAAGATCAAGTTCTCCGCCCTGGCCGACCGCGCGCAGGCGCTGGGCTTCGACGCCGTGGTCACCGGGCACTACGCCCGGCTCGACGACGGCGTGCTGCGCCGCGCGGTCGACGCCGACAAGGACCAGTCCTACGTGCTCGCGGTCCTCACCGCCGAACAGCTGTCGCGCGCGATGTTCCCGGTCGGGGACACCCCGAAGCCGCGGATCCGCGAGGAAGCCGCCGAGCGCGGCCTGGCCGTGGCCGACAAGCCCGACAGCCACGACATCTGCTTCATCCCCTCCGGCGACACCCGCGCCTTCCTCGGCGCCAAGATCGGCATCCGGCCTGGCGCGCTCGTCGACTCCGACGGCACCGTCCTGGGCGAGCACGAAGGCGTGCACGGCTTCACCGTCGGCCAGCGCAAGGGCCTGGGCCTGACCCACACCGCCGCCGACGGCAAGCCCCGCTATGTCACCGGCATCGATCCCGATTCCGGCACGGTCAGGGTGGGGTCGGTGGCGGACCTCCAGGTGGACGTCGTCACCGCCGATCGCGCCGTCTGGACTTCCGGCGTGCGGCCGGACGCGCCGGTCGAGTGCGTCGTGCAGGTGCGTGCGCACGGTGGCACCGCGCCCGCTGTCGTCACCCCCGAGGGCGACGGTTTCGTCGCCCGCCTGCGTGAACCGCTCACCGGTGTCGCCAAGGGCCAGGCGATCGTGCTGTATCTACCCGATGCCGAAGGCGGGGACACCGTGGTCGGCAGCGGCACCATCAACGGCACCGACCGTGCCGGTGTCGCGGCGGACGCGGCCGACGCTTCGGTCTGATCGCCGCGTGCCGCGCCGGGACGCGGTCGTCTCGGTGAGTAGGGGTCCTCGGGGCCGACAGCCGTCGTCGCGGTGGCGCGGGGCAGGATGGTGACCGGCGGTCCGTGCGTCGCACGAATCGGTGCGGTGCGGTCCGTGGCGCGTGATGTTCGCACCGGCTCGGTGGCGACGGCGTTCGATGAATCGAAAGGTGTTGAGCGCGTGACATTGTGGCGCAGCGAGAACTCGCAGGAGACCGCCGCACCGGAGCCGGTCGTCCCGCTGTCCGGCGGCACCGCCACAGCCATCGGCTCGTGGCCCGGCACCGATCCGCGCGAAGCGGCCGCGACGATCATCGGCGAACTCCCCGATCTCCCGCACCTGGTCGAGCTGCCCGATCGCGGGGTCGGCGCCGACATGATCGGCCGGGTCTCGGCACTGCTCGTCGACCTGCGCTTCGATTCCACCACCCGCGGCTATCGCCTGGCCGCCCGTCCAGGCGCGGTGTCGCGCCGCGCCAGGGATCTGCTGCACGAAGATCTCGACGCCATCGAAGAGGCCTGGGAGACAGCGGGTCTGGTCGGCGCGGGCCGCGTGGTGAAGATCCAGTCGGCGGGCCCGCTCACCCTCGCCGCCGAGGTCGAGCTGCCCGGCGGGCACCGCATCCTCACCGATTCCGGTGCGGTGCGTGATCTTTCGGAGTCGCTTGCCGAAGGGCTGGCCCGGCACGCCGCCGAGGTCGCCCGCAGGCTCGGGGCCCAGGTGGTCGTCCAGCTCGACGAGCCCCGGCTCACCACGGTGCTCGACGGCTCCCTGCGGGGCCCCAGCATCCTCAACACCATCCGCGCCCTGCCCGAACCCGAGGCGCTGCACATCCTCGATACGGTGATCGCCGCGCAGTCCGCGCCGGTGCTGGTGCACACCTGCGCCGCCCGGCCCGCTCTCACCACGCTGGGCCGCACCGCCGCCGCCGCGATCTCCTTCGACGCGGCCACGATCACCACGACCGATCTCGACGCCCTCGGCGAGATCCTCGACTCCGGCAAGAAGATCGCCCTGGGCCTGACCCCGACCACGGCCCCGGCGGCGCCACCCACCTGGCGCACTATCGCCGAACCCGGCGTCCGCTTGATCGACCGGCTCGGTTTCGCGCGGCGGGTGCTGGCCGAGCAGATCCTGGTCACCCCCGCGTGCGGCCTGGCCGGCGCACCGCTGCCCTGGGCTCGCACGGCCCTCACCCTCACCGGTGAGGTCGCCCGCGCCTTCGCCGAGGAACCGGAGTCGATCTCGCTCGACTGAGTCGCGGGCCGGCACGCGCGGGGATCGCGTGTCCGTCTGCCGGTGATCGCCCCGGAATGAGCCCGCGACGTGCGGGAACGATGGCCGGAAGTGACGGTGGGCTCGACTACTCTTCGACGGGTGAGTGACAGCGACAGCGTGGTTTCCGTGGGCGCCGAGCCGGTGGGCGCGACCCCCGAGCAGCGGGTGCAGTGGCAGCGGCTGGCGGACGAAGTGCGTGAGCACCAGTTCCGCTACTACGTGCGTGACGCGCCGATCATCTCCGACGGTGAGTTCGACACCCTGCTGCGGCAGTTGCAGGAGCTCGAGGACGCGCATCCCGATCTGCGCACGCCCGATTCGCCGACCCAGCTCGTGGGCGGCGGTTTCGCCACCGAGTTCACCGCGGTCGACCATCTCGAACGGATGCTCTCGCTCGACAACGTCTTCGACTACGACGAGCTGCGCGCCTGGGCGAGCCGGGTGGAAGCCGAGACCGGGCCCGGCCTGCACTACCTGTGCGAGGTCAAGATCGACGGCGTCGCGCTGAACCTGGTGTACGAGAACGGCAGACTGGTGCGCGGCGCGACCCGCGGCGACGGCCGCACCGGCGAGGACGTCACCCTCAACGCGCGCACCATCGAGGACATCCCCGCCGAACTCACCCCCAGCGCGGACTTCCCGATCCCGGAGCTGCTGGAGGTGCGCGGCGAGGTCTATTTCCGGCTCGCGGATTTCGAGACCCTCAACGCCCAGATCGTCGCCGATGGCAAACCGCCGTACGCGAACCCGCGCAACACCGCCGCCGGCTCACTGCGCCAGAAGAACCCGGCAATCACCGCGCAGCGCAGGCTGCGGATGATCTGTCACGGCTTCGGCCGCATCGAGGGCTACCGGCCCGCGTCCCAGCACGAGGCCTATCGGGCGCTGGCGGCCTGGGGCCTGCCGGTCTCCGAGCACACCCGCCTGGTCGAGGGCATCGACGCGGTCATCGAGCGGGTCGCCTACTGGGGCGAGCACCGCCACGACATCGAACACGAGATCGACGGCCAGGTGATCAAGATCGACGAGACGGCGTTGCAGCGCCGCCTCGGCTCCACCTCCCGCGCCCCGCGCTGGGCCATCGCCTACAAGTACCCGCCCGAAGAGGCCACGACCACGCTGCTCGACATCGAGGTCAACGTCGGGCGCACCGGCCGGGTCACCCCGTTCGCGGTGATGGCCCCGGTCTCCATCGCCGGCTCGACCGTCGCCATGGCCACCCTGCACAACGCCTCCGAGGTGAAGCGCAAGGGCGTGCTGATCGGCGACACCGTCACCATCCGCAAGGCCGGCGATGTGATCCCCGAGGTCCTCGGCCCGGTCGTCGACGCCCGCACCGGCGACGAACGCGAGTTCGTGATGCCGACCCACTGCCCGGCCTGCGGCACCGAACTCGCTCCGGCCAAGGAGGGCGACGCCGACATCCGCTGCCCCAATCAGCGGCACTGCCCGGCACAGCTGCGCGAACGCGTCTTCCACCTGGCCGGCCGCGGCGCCTTCGACATCGAAGCCCTCGGCTACGAGGCCGCCAACGCGCTGCTCACCTCGGGTGCCATCACCGACGAGGGCGATGTGTTCACCCTCGACGAGCAGGCCCTGCTCGGGGTTCCGCTGTTCACCAAACAGGACGGGACGCTGTCCGCCAACGGCGCGCGCCTGCTGGAGAATCTGAACGGGGCCAAGGACACGCCGCTGTGGCGCGTACTGGTCGCACTGTCGATCCGGCACGTCGGCCCGACCGCGGCCCGCGCGCTGGCCGCCGAATTCGGGAGCCTGGACCGCATCGAGGCGGCGACCGGGGAGGAACTCGCGGCCACCGACGGTGTCGGCCCGACCATCGCGGCCGCCGTCGTCGAATGGTTCACCGTCGACTGGCACCGCGCCATCGTCGACAAGTGGCGTGCGGCCGGCGTACGGATGGAAGACGAACGCGACGATTCCATCGAGCGCACTCTCGACGGCCTGTCCATCGTCGTCACCGGCTCACTGCAATCCTTCACCCGCGACGGCGCCAAGGAGGCGATCCTGCTGCGCGGCGGCAAGGCGGCGGGCTCGGTCTCGAAGAAGACCGCGTTCGTGGTGATCGGCGAGGCGCCCGGCTCGAAGGCGGCCAAGGCCGAGGAACTCGGCGTCCCCATCCTCGACGAGGACGGCTTCCGGCTCCTGCTCGAGTTCGGACCCGCCGCGGTCACCCCCGCGCCGGAGCTCACCGAGGACGAGTAGCCGCCGGCTCGGGGTCCGCCGCGGTACGGCGGATCACCGCGGTGTCCGCGCTCAGTGCGGCGTGACGGTGACGGTGTTGCCGATCTGGGTCTTCATGTCGAAGCTCGAGCACTGCCCGTTGCTGATCTCGACATGGCGCGTCGGCCGCTTCTTGATGTTGGTCTGGATGTCGACGGCCACGTGCGTCCCCGACATCGAGCACACCTTCGACACCGGGCCGTCGGTGTAGGACACCGACCCGGCGCCCTGACAGGAATTCGTCTCGTTCCCGAGGAACACGCGCGCGGTCCCGTTCGGGCACGGATCGGCCACCGCGCTCGGCGCGCTCAGCACCACCGGCACCACGGCGCCCGCGGTCACCGCGGCGACGACAACTCCGCGAACCATCATCCGAACAGCCATCCCGCGCACCCATCCTCGTCCGACTCAGCCCCGCGGACCGGGCGGCCGCGGTGCCCAGCATGCTAATGCGTCCAGGCCGGACACGCCCGGCCACGGCCGATCCGCCACGGACCCGACACCCGCCGTCGTCGACGCCTACCGCGTGCATGGGTCCGCCGTCGCCTAGTCTTGCGAAGGATCTCGGAGAGGCGGACGACCCTTGCTGCGTAGTTTTCAGGTGACCAATCACCGATCGCTGGCCGAGGCGCAGCAGTTGCGGTCGAGCAAAGGCGGCGGCAGTCCGGTCGCGGTGCCGGTGACCGCGGTGTACGGAGTGGCGGCGTCGGGGAAGACGAGCCTGGTCGACGCGCTCGCACAGATGCGGGACGCGGTGTTGCATTCGGTGAGCGGGTGGGACCCCTACGCGGGGCCGGTGCGCAGGCCGCATCTCGGATTCGCGGACCGGCCCACCGAATTCGTGGCGGGGTTCGTGGCCGAGGGGGTGCCCTATACCTACGGGTTCCGGCTCGACAACGCCGATGTGATCGCGGAGTGGCTGTACACGCATCCGCGCTCGCGCAAGCGGATCGTGTTCGAGCGCAACGGTGACCAGGTCAAGATCGGCCCGATGTTCGAGGCGGCCCGCTACGGCGTGGCGGCGCTGGTGCCGCTGGTGCGGCCGAACGCGTTGCTGCTGAGCCTGGCGGGGCAGATGTACGCCGAGGCGCTGGTGCCTGCCTATCGCTGGTTCGCGGCGAACCTGCGGGTGCAGCAGGGCGAGGCGGGCGTCGAGGAGCTCGCGCACGATCTGGGCAGCCACATCTCGCGCTCGCCCGACAACGCGGCGCGGCTGCTGATGCTGTTGCGGACAGCGGATCTGGGCATCGAGGATCTGCTCGTCGCCGAACACGATCCGATGTACGCGGACTATCTGCGCGACCTCGACGCCGAGATCGGCGCGCTGGCAGCCCGACTCGACCACGGCGGCGCCGAGCCGATCCTGCTGGAACGGGAACTGAGCACCCTGCGCGCCGCCCGCGACGCGCTGTACCGACGGATGGTGGACCGGCGCGGGGCTGGGTTGAGCCTGGTACACGAGGGCATCGACGTGCCGTTCGAGCTCGCCGACGAATCCACTGCCACTCGATCGCTGCTGCGGGTGCTGCCCGCCATGCTCGAGGCGCTCGACACCGGCCAGGTGCTCGCGGTCGACGATCTCGGCGCGGGCCTGCCGGTGGAGGAGACCGACCGGCTCGTGCAGCTGTTCCAGAACCCGGAGACCAACGCGCGTGGCGCGCAACTGATCTACACCACCGCCCAGCGCGCGCTGATCGACCGGGGCAACGGCCGCTCGCAGCGCACCAGGGCCGCGGTCTGGCAGCTGCGCCGGGAACAGGGCGTCAGCGAGCTCACGCCGCTGTGACATTCCCGCGGGGCCTACCATGGGCGGCATGCTCGAAGTGGTGATGGCCGCGGCCATGGTGACGATGCTGGTCGTGACGATCGGCGCCGTGGCCGCCCACCGGATCGGCCGCGGCGGGGGCGCGAACCAGGAACAGGGCTCGCTCTACATCACCGGAGTCAGCCCGCTGCCCGCGATGACCGGCGAGCACTACGTGACCATCACCGGCACCCTCATCGGCCCGTCGGTGCCCGGCGTGGTGGTGTATCGGCGCTTCGCCTGGGACGCCGCGCAGTGGCCGTCGATCGGCGACCAGCTGCTGGTCGTCTACTCGCCGCGCAACCCCGACAACTGGGTGGCCCAGCATCCCGGTCTGCGGTCCTACCTGGGGTCCTGAGCTCACCATCCCGGTGAGACATGGGTGAGTTTCAGATCACAGCGGGCCGGGTGGGATCATGCCCGGATGCAGGGTAACGACCATCAGACCCCCGGGAGCGGCCTCCGGATCCGGACCGCCCGCCCCGAGGAATTCGCCGCTATCTCCGCGCTGACCGTGCAGGTGTATGTGGGCGACGGCTACGTCGACGAGGACGACGGCTACGTCCGGGAGCTGGGCGACGTCGCGCACCGGGCCGCCGAGGCCGAGGTGCTGGTCGCCGTGTACGACGGCAAGGTCGCCGGGTCGCTCACCGTCGCGAAGCCGGGCACGCCGTACGCGGAGATCGCGTTACCGGGCGAACTGGAGTTCCGGATGCTCGCGGTGGCCAAGGACGCGCGTGGCCTCGGCGTGGGAACGGCGTTGGTGCGCACCGTGATCGACCAGGCGCGTGCCGGCGGCTACGAGGCGGTGGCGCTGACCACCATGGGCACGATGGTGGACGCGCACCGGATCTACGAGCGGTTGGGGTTCGTCGGTGTGCCGGAACGTAATTGGTCGACCCACGACGGACTGCAGCTGTATGTGATGCGGCTCGCGCTCAGCTGAGCACGGTCGCGACGATGCCGGCCAGATAGCCCAGCCGCGCCACTTCCGACGGGCGGAAGTCCGGGCCGCCCGGACGACCGAGCAGCAGCGACTTGCCGGTGTTGCCCAGCGGGGCGGCGGCCAGCTTGGTGTCCATGTCGCGCCAGATCTGCGGTACCCAGTCGGCTTCGCCGTCGAGCCACGACGGCTTCTCCAGTGGCATCCACGGTGCCGAACCCGCTTGCGTCTCAGGGGCACTCGGGCTGCCGACCACGCGGTAGGCGCCGCCGGGGCTCATGCCGATGATCGTGGACCAGCCCACCCGCAGGACCCGCGGCACGCCGTCGACGAGCACCTGCAGGCGATCGTCGCGCGCGCTGGCGACCTGATCGATCAGCTCGAGCTCGCGATGGGTGTCCAGGACGCCGGAGTAGGGGCGGATCGAGTCGACGCTCACGTCGTGCACGGACTCCGCGGCGGTGATGAGGGTGTCGGGCAGCGCGCCGGTGGGCACCTCGACCACCAGATCGTCGATGGCGAAACCGGCGCCACGCTCCACGACGTCGAGCGAGAGGATGTCCGCGCCGACCCCGCCGAGGGCGAGTGCCAGGGAGCCGAGGCTTCCCGGTCGATCCGGAAGTTGCACGCGGAGCAGGTATGACACGTGCGTTCCTTTCCTAGGCGGCCGGGGCTGTTCGACACGAATACCCGGTGACGCAATACTTACACCCCCGAGCGCGGGCTATCGAGTCGAAGTATGCGCCCCTGGGCGCGACATGCGCGAACTTTCGCGCGAGGCGGGTGCGTCCGGCCCCGTCACCCGCCCTCGATAGGCTGTGGGCAACTAGTTCCCATACCTAAGCCGAAAGGGGTCCCGCGGTGCCCGCAATCTCCCGTGACGAGGTCGCTCACCTCGCCCGGCTGTCCCGGCTGGCGTTGACCGACGCCGAACTCGACCAGTTCGCCGGTCAGCTGGATTCGATCCTCAGCCACGTGCGGACCATCTCCGAGGTCGCCGCCGACGTCCCCGCCACCGCGTCGCCGAACCCGACGACCAATGTGACCAGGCCCGATGTGGTCGTGCCCGGTCTGACTCCCGAGCAGGCGCTGGACCAGGCGCCCGCCGTGGAAGAACAGCGTTTCCTGGTCCCGCAGATCCTGGGAGAGGGCGAATGAGCGAGTTGACCCAGCTGTCGGCCGCCGAGCTGGCGGCCAAGATCCACGGCGGCGAGGTGTCCTCCACCGAGGTCACCCGCGCGCACCTGGATCGGATCGCCGCGGTCGACGGTGAGCTCAACGCGTTCCTGCACGTCGCGGGGGACGAGGCGCTGGCCGCGGCCGCCGTGGTCGACGCCGCGCTGGCCGCCGGCGAGACGCCCGCCTCGCCGCTGGCGGGAGTTCCGTTGGCGCTCAAGGACGTTTTCACCACCACGGACATGCCGACCACCTGCGCCTCGAAGGTGCTGGAGGGGTGGATGTCGCCCTACGACGCGACGGTCACCTCGCGGCTGCGCGCCGCGGGCATCCCGATCCTGGGCAAGACCAACATGGACGAGTTCGCGATGGGCTCCTCCACCGAGAACTCGGCCTACGGCCCGACCCGCAACCCGTGGGACACCACCCGCATCCCGGGTGGTTCCGGCGGAGGTTCGGCGGCGGCGCTGGCCTCGTTCCAGGCGCCGCTGGCGATCGGCACCGACACCGGCGGCTCCATCCGTCAGCCCGCCGCGGTCACCGCGACGGTCGGCGTGAAGCCCACCTACGGCACCGTCTCGCGCTACGGCCTGGTCGCCTGCGCGTCGTCGCTGGACCAGGGCGGTCCGTGCGGTCGCACGGTGCTCGACACCGCGCTGCTGCACGAGGTGATCGCCGGCTACGACCCGCGTGACTCCACCTCCCGTGACGTGCCGGTGGCCCCGGTGGTCGCCGCGGCCGAGCAGGGCGCCAACGGCGACCTGACCGGCGTGCGCGTCGGCGTGGTCCGCGAATTGCATTCCGACAGTTACCAGCCCGGCGTGCTCGCTTCCTTCGACGCCGCGGTCGCGGTGCTGAAGGAACTGGGCGCCGAGGTGATCGAGGTGTCGTGCCCGAACTTCGAATACGCGCTGTCGTCGTACTACCTGGTGATGCCGTCGGAGGTGTCGTCGAACCTGGCGCGCTTCGACGCCATGCGCTACGGCCTGCGCGTCGGTGACGACGGCAGCCACAGCGCCGACCAGGTGATGTCGCTGACCCGCGAGGCCGGTTTCGGTCCCGAGGTGAAGCGCCGCATCATCATCGGCACCTACGCGCTCTCGGCCGGCTACTACGACGCCTACTACGGTCAGGCGCTCAAGGTCCGCACGATGATCGCGCGCGACTTCGACGCCGCCTACGAGCAGGTCGACGTGCTGGTCTCGCCGACCAGCCCGTTCACCCCGTGGAAGCTGGGCGAGAAGGTCGACGACCCGCTGGCCATGTACCTGTCGGACCTGTGCACGCTGCCGACCAACCTGGCCGGGCACTGCGGCATGTCGGTGCCGTCGGGCCTGTCGGCCGACGACAACCTGCCGGTGGGCCTGCAGATCATGGCCCCCGCGCTGGCCGACGATCGCCTGTACCGGGTGGGCGCGGCCTACGAGGCGGCGCGCGGCGCGCTGCCCGCGCCCGCGGGCCTCTAGCGTCGGAACCGAGCGGGGTGCGCTGGGCCGAATCGGCCTGGCGCACCCCGTTTTTCAGATTTCGGTCGCGCGCTTGCCGACGCCGGCGGTCATCGCGGCGAAACCGGCGCGCAGATGCTTGCCGAGGGCGAGTTCGACGACGGGGCTGAGCCAGCCGGCCAGGGTGAACCGCGACTCGTAGCGGGTGCGGTTGGGGCCGAGCGCGACCACGGTGTGCGAGCGCAGGCTGTGCAGGGCGCCCAGCGGCACCGGCTTCATCGTGTAGCTGAACTCGGTGCCCGGGGTGTGGCTGCGGATCCACTCCCGCTGCGGGCGCCGGTTGGGGCCGAGTTGCACCCGCATGTCGATGGGCGAGCCGGGTTCCAGCGTGGTCGCCGCCTCGTAGCAGAAGGTGTTCCATTCGCCGTAGCGGTCGAAATCGGTGAGCACCCGCCACACCGTCTCGGCGGGGGCGTCGATCTCGATCGTTTCGTCGATAGTGAGGGCCATGCGGAAAAACTAGGACATGTTCTAGTTTTCGGCAACCGGGTCAGACCAGCCGCCGCCTGCGCTTGCGCAGGGCGTCGATGATCACCGCCGAGGCCGCCGTCACCGCGAACAGGCCGAGCACGGTCCGGGCCAGCGGCCACAGGTTCGGGCGGTCGGCCGGGTCGGTCGTGGCGAAGACGTTCTCCACCACCGGGGCGCCGTACTCCTGCCTGCGCGAGTTCACGTCGACCGCGGTGAAGGCGATATCGGCCATCACCCCGCAGCGGGCCCGGGAGAACTCGTCGTCGCGCGACTCGCAGGCCGTGTGGATGCGCCGGTTCAGCGCCGCGTCCACCGCGCGCCGCGCCCACGGGCCCAGCGGCTCGTCGACCCGTTCGGCGTAGCGCAGCATGTCGTAGCCCAGGTCGTGGGCCTTGCAGGCGGGGCCGAACTCGGCGGGCAGCGTCACCGGGGACGAGCAGCTACCGTTCGGGTTGACCAGCAGGCCGTCCTGCTGGGCCGGGTCGTAGCCGAACTTGTAGCCGAAGTCGCGCGGGATCAGCGCGGTGGCGTCGGGGTCGTCGTCGGTGAGCGCGCGCACCACCGCGGCCGCGGCCGCGTTCTCGGTGCCGCCACCGGGCGTGGTGCCCATGGCGCCGGGCGCGGACATGACGACGGCGGCGGCCATGGCCAGGCCCGCGGTACACAGGGCGACACCGCTGCGGCGGCGATGCGCGGCTTCGGCCGGGGTACCGGTGTTCGACGAGGCGGCGGAGACGGCGGTACGGGCACGGCGAGCGGCGGGTACCTGGCGAAGCGGGGTGTTCATGGCCTCCGACGATAAGGAGCGGGTCCGGTGGCGGGCATCCCGCTGTGGACCGGTTCTCGGGGCGCGCGGGCGGGTGACCCGGCGCCGGGGTCACACCAGGGTAGGGGGTCCGAAATCGTTCGTGGGTATGAGGTCCGCTGACCGGACGGTTCGTAGGCTCGAGCCATGCCCGGACAACTGCGCCCCGTCGCGCGCCGCATCACCGCTCGCACGTGGTTCGACCTCGCGACGGTCGCGGTCGCGCTGGTCCTGTACAGCGTGGCCTGGCCCACCCTGTTCGTCACCCACGACGTGCCCGCGGGCCTGGCCCCGCTGCTGGCGGCGATGGCGGTGTTCCCGATCCTGTTCGTGCGGGTCAACCCGGCCCTGGGCTGGGCGATCTCGGCGGGCGCGGCGCTGCTGTTCTCGATCGCCATGACGCCGCTGCCCGACAACGACCTGCCGTTCCAGGTCGTGCACGTCATCGTGCTGTTCGTGCTGCTGTTCGCGGTGGCGCTGCGGGCGGCGGTACCGATCATCGTGGTGGCCTGGGCGGCCCAGTCGATGCTGTTCGCCACCACCATGCCCGGATCCGCCGACGGGCCGCTGTGGGGCTGGGTGGTCGGCTTCGGCGCGCTCGCGCTGTTCGGGTACCTGCTGCGCACCGTGGTCGCCTCGCGCCGCAAGCTGGAGCGCCAGGAAGAGGTCACCGAGCTCGAACGCGCGCGCAGGGCGATCCTCGAGGAGAAGGCGCGCATCGCCCGTGACCTGCACGACGTGGTCGCCCATCACATGTCCATGGTGGTGGTGCAGGCGCAGACCGCGCCCTACCGGATCGACGATCTCGACGCGGCCGCGCGCGCGGAATTCGAGTCCATCGGCGCCACCGCGCGCACCGCGCTCAACGAGATCCGCGGGCTGCTCGGGGTGCTGCGCAGCGACGGTCAGCTGCCCGAGCACGCGCCGCAGCCGCGTGCGGCCGACGTGCCCGAGCTGTGCGCCTCGGCCCAGCGGGCGGGTCTGCCGGTCGAGTGGAGTGTGCGCGGTGAGCTGGCGGCGGTGCCGGAGACGACCGGGCTGACCGTCTACCGGGTGGTGCAGGAGTCGATGGCGAACTCGGCCAGGCACGCGCCGGGCGCGCCGGTGCACGTCGCCGTCGCGGTCGATCCCGGGATGGTGATGGTGACCGTGCGCAACGCGGCCGCGGCGGCCGTCGGCGGGCCCGGCGCGGGCGGCGGACACGGGATCGACGGCATGCGGACCAGGGTCGAGGCGGTCGGCGGCGAGCTGGCGGCCGGACCCACTCCGGACGGCGGGTTCGAGGTCTCGGCGAAACTGCCCACACCGTAGGCCTCTTCGCCTCGTCCGCACGCCCATTAGGGTGGTCGAGTGGCTATTACCGTTTTGATCGCCGACGACCAGGCGATGGTGCGGCAGGGTTTCGGCGCGCTGCTGGCCGCCCAGCCCGACATCAGCGTCATCGGTGACGCGCCGGATGGCCGGGTCGCGGTGGCCGAGGCCAAGCGGTTGCGCCCCGACGTGGTGCTCATGGATGTGCGCATGCCGGAGATGAACGGTCTCGACGCCGCCCGGGCCATCCTCGCCGCCGGCTTCGATCCGCCGGTGCGGGTGCTGATGCTGACCACCTTCGACATCGACGACTACGTCTACGAGGCGCTGAGCTTGGGCGCGAGCGGGTTCCTGCTCAAGGACGCGCCCGCCGAGGAACTGGTGCGCGCGGTCCGCGTCGTCGCCGACGGTGAGGCGCTGCTCGCGCCGACCATCACCCGTCGCCTGATCGCCGATGTCACCCGCAGGCGCAACACCGTGCGCACGCCCGCCGCCCCCGCGCTCACCTCGCTGACCCCGCGCGAACGCGAAGTGCTCGAGCTGGTGGCCAAGGGCCTGTCCAACACCGAGATCGCCGAGGCGCTGTTCGTCGCCGAGCAGACCGTGAAAACCCATGTCTCCAAGGTCTTCTCGAAGCTCGGCCTGCGCGACCGGGCGCAGGCGGTGGTGCTGGCCTATGAATCCGGCCTGGTCGTCCCCGGCTGAGCCGGTGCGCTCAGCGCGGGCAGACGCCGCCGCGCAGCTCCGGCAGGTGCCGCGACAGCAGCAGCGCCATCCGGTCCAGCAGCGCGGTGGTGTCGTCGAAGGTGCCCGAATCCGCTTGCGCGGCAAGAGCGACCGCCAGCAGGCCGCTGCCGACCGGCACCAGCCCGAACTGGCGCACCGTGTAGACGCCGGTGTCGTCGTCGGGGCCCCAGCCACCCTTGAACTCGGTGCCGTCGAGCTGACCCAGCCCCCAGCCCTGCTCGGGGGTGATCTCGCCCATCAGCTGCCGGACCAGCTCGGTGTGCGGCAGGCAGGGCAGGCGCGAGGCGAAGCGGACCTGATTGGCCAGCGACCATTCGGTGCCGCCGAAGGACGTGTAGTCGAGTTCGGTGCGCAGATTCTCCTTGCCGGTGGAGATGTCGCCCGCCTCGTCGAGGACCTCCTGCACGGCCTCGGCGGCTTCCTCGCCGTCGCCCAGGGATTGCCACAGGCCCTCGGCGGCGTCGTTGTCCGACACCGTGATCGCGGCCTGCACCATCTCGAAGATGGACTCGTCCTGATCGTGGCGCAGCGCGGCCACCGCCAACGGGACCTTGATCGTCGACCAGGCGATGCCGGTGGTCCAGTCGCCGTAGATCGTCATCCGGCCGCCGCCGACCGGCATCAGCGCCATGCCGACCTGGCCCGGCAGTTGCGCCTGCAGCTGGGTGAACTCCGCGGCCAGCGAATCGGGCAGCATGATGGACAGGCCGGGGTGCCAGGCGTCTTCGCTGTTCACCGTGACCGTGGGCGCGCTCACGGCGGTCGGGGTACCCGGCAGGGCACACGAGGCGGACAGCGCGGCCGATGCCAGCACCACACACTGCAGCAGCCTGCGACAGGCAGCCGCCTTTCCGGTCGACTTCACCACCGAATCCTCCCCACCACCCACTGCGCGTCGGCGCCCTGCTCCGGCGGTGCAAACTACTCGTCGAGCGCGCCCGGACAATACCGGACGACCGTTAGCAAGTTTCACCGATTTTCGGCGAGAATTCGAATGAACGTGGTCACACCGCTGCGCGGGTGCCATGCTGGTCCGCCACAGGCGCCGGAAGGGGGTCGCAGTGCTCGACATCGGTGAGGTGTTCGCCGGGTTCACCATCGAGCGGATGCTCGGCCAGGGCGGCATGGGCACGGTGTATCTGGCGCGGCATCCGCGGCTGGACCGGTTGACCGCGCTCAAGCTGCTCAACCGCGATCTGTTCGCCGACGAACGGGTGCGCGCCCGCTTCGAACGGGAAGCGGATCTGGCGGCCGGGCTCGATCATCCCGGCATCGTCACCGTCTTCGACCGCGGCACCGAGGGCGAGCAGCTGTGGATCAGCATGCAGTATGTCGACGGGATCGACGCGGCGACCGTCGATCCCATGACACTGCCGCCGGAACGGGCCGTGCAGATCGTCGAAGGGGTTGCCGACGCACTGGATTACGCGCACAGCAGGGGAGTGCTGCACCGGGACGTGAAGCCGGCCAACATCCTGTTGGCCCGCTCCGGCGGCGGTCAGGGCGAGCGGATGTTCCTGACCGACTTCGGTATCGCCCGCCTGCGCGCCGATTCCACCCACCTGACCCAGCAGGGCATGTTCACCGCGACCCTGGCCTACGCCTCGCCCGAACAGATGACCGGCGCCGAACTCGACCACCGCTCCGACCAGTACTCCCTGGCCTGCGCCCTCTACTGGCTGTTCACCGGCATCGCCCCGTTCGACTCGCCGGACCCGAACGAGATCATCCGCGGCACCCTCTACCTCAACCCGCCGCCTCTGGCCCTGCGCCGCCAGGGCCTGCCCCCCGCCCTGGACGCCGTCCTCGCCGCCGCCATGGCCAAACACCCCGCGGCCCGCTTCGATTCGTGCGCCGCCTTCGCCAAGGCCGCCCGCCAGGCCCTGACCTCCAACACCCCGCCCGCCCTGCCCCGGCCCCCGGCCAACACGCCCGCCTTCTACCCACCCGCCCCCGTGGGCCCCTACCCCCCGCACGCCCCCGGCTACGGCCCCAACCCGGCCCAGCCGATCCCTCCCGCGCCCCAGTCCCCGTGGCGCCCACCCCACCAGGCCCCGGTCCCCGCCGCACCCCGGGCCCCCGGTCCACCGCCCGCCGGATACGCCGCCCCGGCCGCTCAGCCGCCGGTGGCGCAGCAGGGTGCCCAGCCGCCTGCTGTCGAGCCGCCCGTGGCGTACCCGGTGCCCAGCGGTCAGCCGGCACCGCAACCGCCGGTGGCGCAGCAGTCGCCGGCGCGACAGCAGAGTGCGCAACCGCCTGGCGCGCCACCGTCGCCTGTGGCACCGCAGGTACCGGTGGTGCGGCAGGGCGCGCGGTCGTCTGCGGCCGAGCCGCCCGTGGCCTACCCGGCGCCTGGGGTTCAGCCGGCCCCGCAACCGCCTGTGGCGCCACAGCCGTCCGCTGCTGAGCCGCCTGTGGCCTACCCCGTGCAGGAGGTTCGGCAGGCCGCACATGAGCCAGTGGGGCAGCCCGGTTCTGCCGTTGGGTCCGACTTCCCGGCGGTCGATCCGCAGGCGGTGAGGTCCCCGGGCTCGCCCGCTCCGATCGCGAATCCCGTTGCCGAACGACCACACTCGTCCCAGCCGCCGACCGGGGCGATTCCTGCGGTGCCGCAGGCACCCGCGATCCCGCCGACCGACGTACCGGCGCCCGGCCCGCGCCTGCAGGGGGGCTCGACCGGCGCGCAGTCGCCTGTGGCGGCAGGGTCGTCAGGTGGTGTGGGATCCGAGGGTGCTCGGATAACGCCCGGCGCAGAGAGCGATCTTCGGACGCGGGAGGAGGGCCCGGACGGGTCGTCGGTTTCCGCTGTGCCCGGCGGCATCGCTGGTCCGGCAGCAGGGCTGTGGGCGGGCGATTCGGTGGCAGGCTCGGTAACCGGTGGTGGTGCGCCTTCGGCCGACGTAAAAGGCGGCAAGGCTGAGGGTTCCGGGTCCCGCGGGAGTGGTTCGGATGCCGATTCGGTGGTCACCGACGTGGTGCCGATGCCGGATACGGATCAGCTGGATGCCGCCAACGCGAGTGCGCTGACCGAGGTGACGCCGATTGCGCGACCAGCGGAGGAGGCTGGCCGCAGTGCGGAATCGTCCGGTGCTCCAGCCGATTCCGGTCACCCTGCAAGGGGTGTCGGTTCAGGCGTGGCGGCCGCTGAACCGGTACGGGGTGCGCAGGGGCCGCCGCATGCCGCGGCCGCTGTCCCGGCGGAGTCCGATGGTGACCGAGGTGCGGCGTACGGATCGAACCCCGGGCGCAACGATTCGCCGCAGCGAGGCGTCGCGCCGAGTGATGCGACGGCAGCGGCCGGGGGGCCCTCGGCGGCCGAAGGCGTTGCGTCGGGTGGCGCACCGTCGGCGGAGGCGGGACGCTCGGTGTCCGTTGCTGACGGGTTCGGAACCACGGCTGGACCCGAACCAGGGCAACAGGATTCGCGCCGCCCAGCCGCGCCGTCGGACGAGAGCGCATCGCGGGCTCCGGCAGACCACCCGGTCCCGGCCGCCGACGAACGGAACGCGGCTGTGGGGGCGGCCCTCGGGCAGGGAGAGCCGTCCCAGCACGGCCTCGCCACGGGTGGCGAGCCGGGATCGGTGATCGGCCCGCACACGGGACAGGCCGGAGCGCAGGGCGGTGGTGTGCCGCAGGACTCGCCTCCGCCGGGGAGCTCGCCGCAGGCCGGGGGTGCGCTGGCGGGAACACCGCAAGGTGGTGGGGTGCCGGGTGGGCCGGCGATGGGGGCGCCGGGAATGCGCGGGCCGTGGGTGGGTCCGCGGCGGCCGGTGCCGCGGCGGATGTCGCGGGTGCACCGGTTGGGGTGGTTGTTGCTGGCGGCGTTGGTGTTCGCGCTGGTCGGGTTGTTGGTGGCGCTGGTTGTGGTGGTGTTGCCCGACGGGGACGAGGCGGCGGACGCGGCCGGAGGGACGGCGAAGGGTCCGTCGAGTTCGGTCGCGGCGGTGGGGGATTCGTTCGCGGCGAGCCGCCGGGTGTTTCCGACACTGGTGCCGCAGGGGTCCGTGGCGGAGGGGCCGGGGTATCGGGGTGCGCGGTGTGTCGCGGTGCGCGCGGTGAGTGAGCTGGAGTGGAAAGAACCCGCGCTGCAATGGAATCCGATCAGCGCGGGCTGGCAGTGCGAGCGGACCGACAACAATGCCGGGTCGGTGAGTTACCTGGTGCTGGAGTATCCGACGGCGGCCCAGGCGCGGTCGGTCGTGGAGGCGATGCCCGCCGCGGTGCGGTATCCGGGCACCAAGAACGGGGTGCCGTTCTCGTTGCGCCGGTGGGTGGTGCCCGACCAGGCCGGCGTCCGTACCCAGACCGCCCATCAGGTCATGAGTTTCCCCGACGACTCCACCCGCGCGAACTACCTGATCGCGGTGAGCCGCCGGGGCAGCAGCGGCGTGGCGGGCGCCCCACGCCCCACCGCCCAGGACGAGGTGATCGCCTGGTGGGAGGAAGTGCCACTGTGACGCCGAGTGCCGGCGGGAAAGCCGCACGGCCACAGCGTCACTCGATGTGCTGCGCGGCGGAAGCGTGGTGGCACGAGTGCAGCTGGAATGCTGACCGGCGGGTGGTCACGGCCGACGGATATCCGTAGCTGACCCGCCCGAACCGGGCACGCGTCGCCGTCCAGGGACGACTCTGCGTCGCGGCGTCACGCGGGAATCCGCGTGACGCCGCGACAGCACACCTCAGTCGACCGCCAGCGCCGCCACGATCGGCATCCTGGCCGCCCGGAAGGCGGGCGGGATGGACCCGAGCAGGGCCAGGCCGAGGGCGACGGCGCCGTAGACCACCAGCAGCGGGCTCGGCCGATAGACGATGTCGATCGTCATCGCGTGCCCGATCGCCACGGTCGCCAGGTACTGCACGGCCGCGCCGACGACGAGTCCGATAGCGGCGCCGATGAAACCGATGCCCGCGGCCTCGGCCAGCACCGAGCGCAACAGGAATTTACGGTTGGTGCCCATGGCGCGCAGGACGCCGAGTTCGCGGCGCCGTTCCAGCACCGACAGCATCAGCGTGTTGAGCAGCGCCACCGTCGCCACCAGGACGACGATCCACAGGATCATGTTGCTCATGGCCGCGCCCTGCTGCACGCTCGACGAGATGGCGTCGACCATGTCCGCGCCGCTCTCGACATGGAGTTCCTGCGGCACCGCCGCGCGGACGCCGGCGCGCACCGCGGCCGGGTCGGCGCCGGGGGCGAACTTGATCGCCAGGATCGTCTCGCCGGGGCGCTGGTACCACTCCCGCATCTGATCCAGGTTCATCATCACCACGCCCGACACGGCGGTGAAATACGGAATCACCTGCAGCACCGGCACGTTGCGCTCACCCGAGGGGGTCGGCATGGTGATCCGGTCGCCGACGGACAGCTGCATCGAGCGGGCCACGTCACGGGTGACGACGACGCCCTCGCCCCGACCCAGCTGGTCGATCACCGCCTTGTCGACCGCGCCGAGGCGGGCATCGTCGTAGCTGGGCGGGTAGCCCTGCAACATGACCCGTCCGCTGCCGACGGTCGCGAAGGCCATCTGGGCGGGCCGCACGTGCTCGACGCCCGGTACCGCGGCCACGCGCTCGGCGATGTCGGGCGGCAGCACCGGTCCGGTCGGGAACTGTTCCACCGGAGTGGGACTCACATAGAGGTCGGCGTCGCCGAGGCTCTGGAAGGAGTCGGTGGCGGAGTCGACCATATTGCCCGACGCGCCGCCGAGCGCGACGACGGCCGCGACACCGATCATCACCGTCATCGCGGTCGCCCAGACGCGGCGGGGGGCCCGCTCCAGGGTGGTCGCGCCGAGGGCGCCGGGCGCGCCGAACCAGCGCGCGATGCCCGCCGCGGCGCGCACGATCGGGCCGGTCGCGGCGAAACACAGCAGCACGGCCGCGGCGAAGGAGGTCGAGATCGAGGCGAGCGACACCCGGCCGAGATCGAGCGCGGCCAGGGTCACCGCCGCGCCGGCGAAGCCGAGGCCGCCGAGCAGGGCCGCCCAGCGCAGCGGCTTGCTCGACGACGCGCCGACGGTGGCCTCCACCGGGGCGAGCGCCTCGACGGGCGCGACCTTGTACACCTGCCGCGCCGCGATCGCCGCCGCCAGCACGGTGGCGATGACGCAGGCCGCGATGGCGACGGGCACCGCGTAATTCGGCACCATGAACTCGGTGCGGGCCTCCACCGACTGGACGATCGCCGCGGGCAGACGCCCGATCGCGAACCGGCCCATCGCCGCACCGACCGCGGCGCCGATGGCCCCGCCGATGAGTCCGAGCAGCGCCGCCTCGACGAGCAGATCGCGCACCATCGGCCCGCGCTGACTGCCGATCGCGCGCAGCAGCGACAGCGTCGGCCTGCGCTGGGCCACCGCCATGCTCATCGCGTTGTAGATCAGGAACGCCGAGACCATCAGCGCCGCCGCCGAGGACATCAGCGTGGAGTACCGCATGATCTGGATCGCGCCGCCCGCCTGCGCGGTCCGCAGGCTCGGCTCGGCGACCACCGCGCGGCCGTCGACCACCGTGGTGAGGTCGGCGCGCAGTTTCCCGATATCGGTGCCGGGCGCGGCGATGATCTGCACCGAGTCCAGCTTGTCGACCCGATCGAGCAGCAGCTGGGCCAGCGGCAGCGGGGCGGCGACCAGATGGCCGCCGTTGAGCCGGTTGCTCGCCTCGTCGTCGAGCACGCCCGCGACGGTCGCGCTGCCCCAGCCGATCGGGACGCTGTCGCCTTCCTTCAGCCCCATCGCCGCGCCGACCAGCACGCCCTTGGGAGTGGTGAGCAGCTTGTTCGTGTACTTCGACATCGGCGCGGCCAGATCGCTGCCCAGGGCGGCGATAGTGGCGTCGGCACCGATCAGCAGGGCCCGGTCCGGTCCGGCGCCGAGGGTACTGCGCAGCATCGGAACCGCGGTGGTCACGCCGGGCGTCGCGGCGATCCGGGTGAGCAGCGACTGCTCGAACCCGGCGTCGGTGATGCCGGTGATCTCCAGGACGCCGTCGCCGGCCAGGCCCTGGGTGAGCTTGTCGACCGACCCGGTGACCGAGCCGGAGATGCTGAGCACGGCGACCAGCAGCGCCGCCGACACCGACATCACCGCCGTCGACATGAAGGTGCGGCCGGGATGGCGGACCAGTTCCCCGATGTTGAACAGCCGCAGCCGATCCCAGAACGCGGCGATCATGCGTCCACCCGGGCGGGCACGATGTCGTCGGCGTCGATGCGGCCGTCGTGCAGGGTGATCACCCGGTCGCAGTGCGCGACCGCGCCCATGTCGTGGGTCACCATCACCACCGAATTGCCCTGCGCGGTGATCTCGCTCAGCAGATCCAGGATCGACGCGCCGGTCTTGGAGTCCAGGTTGCCGGTGGGCTCGTCGGCCAGGATCAGCGGCGGATCCATGATCAGCGCGCGCGCCACCGCGACCCGCTGCATCTGCCCGCCGGACAGCTCCGCGGGCCGGTGCTGGGCGCGATCACCCAGACCGACGAGCTCGAGCAGTTCCAGTGCGCGCGGCTTGGCCTTGCGTAACCCGGTGCCGTCCAGCAGCTTCGGTACCGCCACGTTCTCCCAGGCCGACAGTGTCGGCAGCAGGTTGAAGAACTGGAAGACGAAACCCACCTGCTGCAGCCGGAACGCGGCCTGCGCGTCCTCGTCGAGATCGCCGATCTCGGTGCCGCGGAAGCGGATCGAGCCCTCGTCGGGGCGATCGAGCGCCCCGAGCAGATGCAGCAGGGTGCTCTTGCCCGAGCCGGAGGGCCCGATGATCGAGGTGAACTGGCCTGCCTCGATGCGCATGCTCACCTCGTCGAGCGCGCGCACCCGCTGATCGCCGACGTGGTACTGCTTGACCACCCGCGTCAGCTCCAGCATCGGCGGTTGCGGCGAATCGTTGTCCGGCATGTCGTGTCCCCCAGGGGTTTTCGGTTGTCGGGAAAGTCAGCGCGCGAAGGCGCGGGTACGGGTAGTCTGCACGGTCGCCGCGTGCGCGTCGAGAATTGCCCGGAGCGCGGGTTGCTCGGCGGCCAGTTCCAGATAGGCCTCGACCGCGGAATGTCCCTCGATCTCGGCCTGTTCGAGCTTGGCGCGCAGGTGATTGTTCCAGCGGTAGGTCAGGGCCTGCAGGAGTCCGTCGGTGCCGCCGAAGAGACGATCCACCTCGGGCAGCTCGGTGAACAGGGCGGGGTCGTTCGGGTCGATCGCTGCCCTGGCGAGCACGGTGTGCACGATCTCGGTGCGTCGATGCTGATCGGTCCAGGTCATGGGCTTCACCTTCCGTGAGCGGTACCGCCAACGCTACGGTCGCGCCGCCGCGGAAGCGTCGTGCCCGGGACCCGACTTCTTCTCCTACCCCGGTAGGAGACCGGGCCCGTTCACGGGACGATGACGGGCCGTGGACGCGACGGCTAGCCTTACCCCATGGAGGTGAGTCACGCCCTTCCCGCGAACCCGGCGGGGCTGCGCAGCCGCTGGCGGCGGCTCGCGGACCGGCCGCGGGACGGGGTGCGGCGCTTCCTCGACACGGTGCGCGAACGCATCGAGTCGCTGCCCTACGACTACCCGCCCGCCGTGATCATCGGCGCCGATGTGGCCCTGCTGGTGGTCACCGGCGCGGCCGTGATCCAGCGGCACTCCTACTTCCCGAGCCCGCTGCCCCTGATCGCGATGGCCACCGCCTTCCTGCCGATCCCGCTGTTCGCGATCTTCGGGGTGAAGCCGCACCCGGCGCTGCTGAAGGGCTCGGCGCTGCTGTCGACCGCGCTGTTCCTGGTGCAGCCGGTCAACGCCGATTTCGCGCCGTTCGTGCTGGTGATCGTCGCCGGAGAGGTGGCCGCGGTCGCCTCGCGCGGGATCACCGTCGGATTCACCGTGGTCGCGATCCTCGAACTGGTCGCGTTCGACCTCGCGGGCAATCTGCAGTGGGGCTCGGGGGAGCGGTTACAGGGGATGCCGATGTACGTCCTCGGCGTCATCCTCGGTGTCTTCGTCGGGGTACTGCTGCAATACCAGCGGCGCTTCCTCTATCAGGAACGTGAGAACCAGGCGATCCGCGCCGGTCAGGCCGCCGACGAGGAGCGACGCCGGATCGCGCGCGAGGTGCACGACGTGATCGCGCATTCGCTCTCGATCACGCTGCTGCACCTGACCGCGGCCCGCCGCGCGCTGCAGACCGACGACGACGTCACCGAGGCGGTGGACGCCCTCGTCGACGCCGAACGGCTCGGCCGACAGGCCATGGCCGACATCCGGCGCACCGTCGGCATGCTCGACACCGGCCCCGCGCTGCGCACCCCCGAGCCCAGCGCCGCCGACATCGACGAACTCGTCGGCGACTTCCGCCGCGCCGGGCTCGCCGTCGACTACGACCGCAGCGGCGACCTGGCCGTCATCGAGGGCGCCGTCGGGCACGCGCTGTACCGGATCGGGCAGGAATCGCTGGCCAATGTCGCCAAACACGCGCCCGGCACCCCGGCGACGGTGTGCCTCGACGTCACCGCCGAGGCGGCCACCCTGGTGGTGACCAACGCGTTGCCGCTCGGCCCGCCGCCACGTCGCGATGTCGGCATGGGTCTGCGTGGCATGCGCAAGCGCACCGAACTGCTCGGCGGGTCGATCAGCGCCGGCGCCGCCGACGACGGGTGGACGGTGCGCGCGCGGTTCCCGCTCAAATCCAGCGCGTGCGCCACGATCACGGCCATGCTGCCCGGTCTGCTCAAGCCCAAGCCCCAGGAGGACATGTGACGGCCGCGGCGCCGATCGACAACCCGGTGACGGTACTGGTCGTCGACGACCAGGAACTGGTGCGCGGCGGGTTGCGCCGGATCCTGCGCAGGCGCGACGGCTTCACCGTCAGCGAGTGCGCCGACGGGGACGAGGTGGTGGCCGCCGTCGCCGCCGACCGTCCCGACGTGGTGCTGATGGACCTGCGGATGAAGCGGGTCGGCGGCATCGATGCGACACGGTTGCTGCGGGCCCGCCCGGACGCGCCGCCGGTCCTCGTCCTCACCACCTTCGACGACGACCAATTGCTCTCCGGCGCACTGCGCGCGGGCGCGGCCGGGTTCCTGCTCAAGGACTCACCCGCCGAGGACCTGATCCGCGCGGTGCGCACGGTGGCCGCGGGCGGCGCGTGGCTCGATCCGTCGGTCACCGGCCGGGTGCTCACCGCCTACCGGACCGTCAAACCGGCCGGGACCCGCACCGATCGCCGGCTCGGCGAACTCACCGCACGCGAGTACGAAGTGTTCGAACTGATCGGCCGAGGCCGGGTCAACAGCGAGATCGCCGCCGCGCTCGGCATCTCCGAAGTCACCGTGAAAAGCCACGTCGGACACATTTTCGGCAAGCTCGACCTGCGTGATCGCGCCGCCGCGATCGTGTTCGCGTTTGACCACGGCGTGGTGACACCGGGAGAATCCTCCTTCTGACGAGCAGGTCTTCGGGCATGCGAGAAGTGGGAGGCGGACGCTGGTGCAGGCACCTGGGTCACGGACGGGGAGCAGGTTCGGTCCGTACGAGTTGCGGTCGATGCTGGGCAAAGGCGGGATGGGCGAGGTCTACGAGGCCTACGACACCGGCAAGGACCGGGTAGTCGCCCTGAAGTTGCTGGCGGAGGAACTCGCCCAGGACCCCGCCTATCAGGTCCGGTTCCGCCGGGAGTCCCAGGCGGCGGCCAAGCTGGCCGAACCGCACGTCATCCCGATCCACGACTGGGGCGTGATCGACGGGGTGCTGTTCATCGACATGCGCCTGGTCCCCGGGACCGATCTGCGGACGGTGCTGCACACGGGCGGGCCGCTGAGTCCCGATCGCGCGGTCGCGGTGGTCGAGCAGATCGCCGCCGCCCTCGACGCCGCGCACGCCGGTGGCCTGGTGCATCGCGATGTGAAACCGGCCAACATCCTGGTGACCCCCGCCGACTTCGCCTACCTCGCCGACTTCGGCATCGCCCACACCGAGGGCGACAGTGCGGTGACCCAGGCCGGGATGGCCATGGGCTCCTACATCTATATGGCGCCGGAACGCTTCGACGTCGGGCCGATCTCGCATCGCGCCGACGTCTACTCGCTGGCCTGTGTGCTGCACGAATGCCTCACCGGTGCCTCGCCGTTCCCCGCCGCGAGCATGAGCGTGCTGATCCGCTCGCACCTGTCCGAGGCGCCGCCGCGCCCCAGCGAGATCCTGCCCGGCCTGCCCGTCACCCTCGACGAGGTCATCGCCCGCGGCATGGCCAAGGACCCGGCCGATCGCTACCCGAGCGCGGGCGCGCTCGCGGTCGCGGCCCGGGATGCCCTCGCCGCCGCGATGCTCCAGGGCGGTGCCCCGATGCGCGCGCCCGGCACGCGCGGTCCCGTCGGCAGTGGACACGGGCCCGCCGCGCCCTTCGGTGCCGCGGGCGCGGCCTTCGGTGCGGCGGCCGCCGCGACCGGCGCCCGTCCGGTGCCGCCCGGTGCGCTGCCCGGCCGCGAGGTGCCCGGTGGCCTGGCCGCCCAGAACGCGCCCGCCGGTGGGACAACCGGTGCGCGCGCTGTGCCCGGTGCGCCCGCGGGGGCTCCTGGTGGACGCGCTGTGCCCGGTGCGCCTGCGACCACGGGTGGACGGGTTGTGCCCGGTGCCACGCCGGCCGGTGGCCGAAGTGTGCCGGGCGGTGCCGCGACGGGCGGGCACCCGGTACCGGGAGGCACGCCCGCCGGCGCCACGACCGGGAGCCGGAGTGTGCCCGCCGGCGCGACGACCGGTGGACGCGCGGTCCCGGGTGCACCGGGGGAGGACGCCCAGGAGCCCGTACCGACGCCGACCGGTGAGTTCCGTGTCGTCGGTGCGGTGACCGCGACCGGTGGCATCGAGACTTCGCGCAGCCAGACCAGCGCGACCGGCGCGCAGCCGACACTGATCATCCGCCCGCCCGCGGCCGCGCCGGGGCAGCCCGAGACCACCGGCTTCCATCGCGTCCCGGTCGAGGGCTCCGGCGAGATCTCCATCCCCGCGGTGATCCAGCCGACCGGCCCCGCCGAGATCCGCCCGGCCGACACCCATTTCACCCCGCTCCCGACGGCGGACGAGCCCGCCGCTCCCGAGCCCCCACCCGCCTACACCCCGGACCAGGGCCTGCCCAAGATGCGCCCGTTCCCGGACGCGCATCTCTACGGCGATGCCCAGCCCGGCGGTACCTCCGGCCCGGTGCCTGCCCCGCCGTTCCCCGCACCCACCGGTTTCGTCCCGCCCGACGCCGACCGCCCGGCTCCGCCGCCTCGCCTCGACGCGCCCTCGGGGCCGGTCCCGCAACGCGCCGCCCCGACCCAGCGGTTCGTCGGCGACGCCCCCGCGACGGAACACCACGGCCCGTCGAACCCGAACTCCCGGTTCGCCCCGGCCCCGGACGATCGATTCGGCCGGTCGGCAGACCTTGTCGACGACAGCCACGCGAATCCCGGTGCCCGACCGGGTGGTCCCGCCCTGCCCGGTCCCGGCCGCGCGCCCGCCGGTTTCGTCGGCCCGGACGCTCGATTCGATGCTCCGGCAGGACCTTTCGACGACAGGCGACCCACTTCGGCACCTCGGTCCGCGCCGACGCAGAAGTTCGACGGCGATCAGTTCGGCCCGGACGTCCGGTTCGGTGGTCCGGCCGACGACACCGATCCGCCCGCCCGCTTCGCTGCCCCGACCGAACAGTTCGGCGGCGCCCCGGACCGTTTCGGCCCGCCGACCGAGCAGTACGACCCGGCGAACCAGCCCTTCGGTGGTGCTCCGAACGACCGGTTCGGACCGCCGATCGAGCCCGCCGACCCGCAGCGGTCGGCGCCGACGCAGCACTTCGGCGGCGCTCCGGACGACCGGTTCGGTCCCGCCACCGAGCAGTACGATCCCCTGCGACCCCTTGCCGCCCCGTCGGGCCCGGACGATCACTTCGGCCCGGCCACCGAGCACTACGATCCGCAGCGGGCGCCCGCGGGCCGGCCTTTCGGTGGTGCGCCGGAGGATCCGTTCGGTCCGGCCACCGAGCAGTACGACCCGCTGCGGTCGGCCGCGACGCAGCACTTCGGTGGCGCCCCCGATGACCGGTTCGGCCCGGCCACCGAGCAGTACGATCCGCAGCGATCCGCCGCGACCCAGCACTTCGGCGGCGCCCCCGACGCCCGGTTCCCCGCGACCGAGCAGTTCGACCCCGCGGATATCGACGCGCAGCGGTCCGCGCCGACCCAGCACTACCAGGGCGGTGGCGAAGGATTCGGTGCGGCGAACGAGCCGGATCCGCAACGCGCACAGGCGACCCGGCAGTATCGGGGTGGCGCGGCACCGTTCCCCGCGCACCAGGCGCCCGACGATCCGGCGCGCGCGGCCGCGACCCAGCACTATGCCGGGGCCGCGCCGGACGCCTACTCCCAGTACGACGATCCGCACGACGCCTATGGCGACCACGCCTACCGCGACCCGGCCGATCCGTACGGCCCCGACCCGGGCTACGCGCCGGATCCGGCCTGGCAGCAGCGCGATTCGCGCCCCCGGCGCTCCCTGCTGCTGCCGATCCTCGTCGGCGTGCTCGCCGTGGTGGTGCTCGCCATCGGCGGCGCGATCGGCTGGCGGCTGATGTCGTCGGCGGACTCGTCGGAGACGACCGGCGCGGCGCCGAGCTCGGCAGCGCCGGCCGGCACCGGCGGTGCTCCCGGGACCACCGCACCGCGGGCGACCACCGCCGCGCCGACCACCTCGGCCGGTCCGGTGACCTTGCCCGCGGGCGCCCAGCCCTGCGAATCCGATAGCGCCGGCGGTGCGTTCGGCAAGGCGGCAGTCGGAACCGCGGTCACCAGTTGCGGTTTCGCCGAAGCGGTGCGGGCGGCCTACGTCAGCGGCGGCACCGCACCGGGTCCGCGACCGGTGGTGGCGGCCAGCCCGGTGACCGGCCGCACCTACACGATGACGTGCACGCCCGAGGGCAAGCTCGTCACCTGCACCGGCGGCGAGAACGCCGTGGTCTACGTCTACTGACCCACGCCGCGGCCGCGGCCCGGACCACGGGCCGCGACCTCCGCCGGGTCAGCTCGCCGACGACGCGACGGCCACCACGGTGTCCCCGAGCCGGGTGACCGTGGCCGGATCACTCCACGACCCGGTGATCGACACACCGTCGGCGACCACCTCGGCGCCCGCCCGGCGCAACCGATCCGCCAGGTTCTGGTTGACCACCTCACCGGGGCCCGCCGTGATCACCGCGACGGGTGTGCCCTCGATCGCCGGCGCCGGGCTCGAACCCGGGTGCGCCAGCCAGGCGATCACGTTCTCGGCCTGCGCGGGCACCTCCGTGCCCTCGTCGGCGAACAGCAGCACGCCGTCGGCTTCCAGCGCCGAGCGCCGCAGCTGATTGGCGATCAGCGGCCGCGCGTCCTCGGTGTCGAGGTCGGGGGTGTAGCCGGGCAGGGTGTCGAGTTCGGCCAGCGTCACCACGTCGACATTGTTGCGGACCGCGACCCGCTGGGCCTCGGTCGCCAGTTGCGCCGCGAGGGAATCCGCACCGGGTGCGGCGACGAGCGCGAGCAGATAGGCCACCGTCGATCCCTCCTACCTGCCCTGCCGGGCGATCTGCTGCGCCGCGGCCTCGATCGCCGCGTCGTCGGCCGCGCTGAGATCGATGACGCCGATCCCGGTGATCCGGTCGGCCAGCGCGTGGTTCTTCTCCTGCAGCCGCAGCGCGAAATCCTCGGCGACATCGGACTTCCCGGTGCCGTGCCCGAGCAGCACGAACGACTCGGTGCCGATCTCCGCGAGCAGCGCGACGGCGAGATCGTCGAAGTAGCGCAGGTACACCTGGTGATCGTCGTGCCCGGTGTGCCGCTCGACCGTGCGCAGATGCCGGGCGACGGTGTCGTGGTTGCGCACGTCGCGCTCGGTGTCGCTGACGCCGGTGGTGTCCAGGTCGAAGTGCAGGATCCGGGCGGTCTCGGCATCCATCGCGACGGCGAACAGCGAGCCGGTGCCCTTCACTTCGGGATGGTCGGCCAGCAGCTGCCGCGCGTGCTCGATGTCGCCGATGGCGACCCGGCCGTCGTGCGGCCGGTGGAAGACCTCGCGGTGCCCGTTCATCCGCACCGCGAGCCGATCACCGGATTCCTGCTCGACCTCGTCGGCGAGGTCCTCCCACAGCGAGACGAACCGGGTCCATTCCAGGTCGCGGGGCGCCGGATGTCCGGTGATCGCCGCCAGCGTCTTGCGGGTATGCGCGTTCACAGTGTTCTCCTCGGCCGGTCAACTCGACGGTGTGACAGTGACTTTCACGCTCTTCATCAGGGGTTGATCGCTCTCGGTGCTGAAATCGCCGATCGCGCACAGCACGTTCATCTCCGGCATGTACCCGGCCGCGCAGCCCGGCGGGATGTCGTAGGGGACCACCTTGTACCGGTGCAGCGAGCGGGTCGACCCGTCGCGGGCGGTGCTGGTGATGTCGACGTCGTCGAACTCCGTCAGCCCGCGCTCGCGCATGTCCTGCTCGTTCATGAAGATCAGCGTGCGCAGGTTCTTCACGCCGCGATAGCGGTCGTTGTCGGAGTAGATACTGGTGTTCCACTGGTCGTGGGAACGCTGGGTGGCCAGGGTGAGCACCCCGGGCGGATTGATGGTGTCGGGCAGTGCCACGGTGGCGAATTCGGCCTTGCCCGAGGGGGTCAGGAAGATCAGTTCGCGCGCAGGCTGGCGGATGCGGAAACCCAGCGGCAGGCGGACGCGACGGTTGTAGTCCTCGAAGCCGGGCAGCACCTTCGACATCACGTCGCGGATGCGGTCGTAGTCCTCGATGTAGTACTCCCACGGCGTCTCGGTCCGCGGCAGCGCGGCTTTGGCGATGCCTGCCAGGATCGCGGGCTCCGACATCAGGTGCGGGGACGCGGGCTTCTTCATGCCCCGCGACATGTGCACCACCGCCATGCCGTTCTCCATCGAGGTGATCTGCGGCCCGCTGCGCTGGTGGTCGCGTTCCGTGCGGCCGATGCAGGGCAGGATCAGCGCGCGTTTGCCGTGGATGACATGGCTGCGATTGAGCTTGGTGCTGACATTGACGGTGAAGCCGCACTTCTGGAACGCCGCGAAGGTGTAGGCGGCATCCGGCGCGGCAGCGACGAAATTGCCGCCCATGCTGAGGAAGAACTCGAGCTTGCCCGCCTGCATCGCCTGGATCGTGGACACCACGTCGTAGCCGTTGGCGCGCGGCGGATCGATCTTGCACACCTGCGCCAGCCGGTCCAGGAACTCCGCGCTCGGATTGTTGTCGATGCCGCAGGTGCGGTTGCCCTGCACATTGCTGTGCCCGCGCACCGGCGACGGACCGGCGCCCTCCCGGCCCAGATTGCCGCGCATGAGCAGCACATTGACGATCTCGCGGATCGTGTCGACACCGTGCTCGTGCTGGGTGATGCCCAGACACCAGCTCATGACGGTGCGGTCGGCGTCGCAGTAGATGCCGGCGGCCTTGCGGATGTCGCTCTCGCTCAGACCCGATTGCCGCTGGATCTCGGCCCAGGTGGTGTCCTTCACCTCGCGCACGTAGTCGTCGAAGCCGACGGTGTAGCGCTCGATGAACTCGTGGTCGAGGGCCTTGGGGTCGGTCTCGGCTTCCTCCAGCACGTGTTTGGCGATGCCGCGCAGCAGCGCGAAGTCGCCGCCGATGCGGACCTGCAGATTCAGGGTGCTGGTCTTGGTGGGGTGGAAGGTGGCCATCGCGGCGAAGTCGTGCGGGATGATCGTGTTGCGCGCGCCCGCCTCGATCAGCGGGTTGACGTGCACGATCTGCGCGCCGCGCTTGTGTGCCTCGGCCAGCGCGGTCAGCATGCGCGGCGCGTTGGAGGCCGCGTTGATGCCCATCACGAACAGCGCGTCGGCCTTGTCCCAGTCCTCGATGTCGCAGGTGCCCTTGCCGGTGCCCAGGGCCGCGTTCAGCGCGCGGCCGCTGGCCTCGTGGCACATGTTGGAGCAGTCGGGCAGGTTGTTGGTGCCGAATTCGCGCACCATCAGCTGGTAGAGGAAGGTGGCCTCGTTGCCGAGCCGGCCCGAGGTGTAGAACGACGCCAGATTCGGGTCGGGCAGTTCGCGCAGCGTCTTGCCGACCATCTCGAACGCGTCCGGCCAGCTGATCGGGACGTAGTGGTCGGTCGCGGCGTCGTAGACCATCGGATGGGTGAGCCTGCCCTGGTCCTCGAGGTCGTAGTCGCTCCAGGTGGCGAGCTCGCTGACGGTGTGCGCGGCGAAGAACTCCGGGGTGCACCGCTTGTGCGTCATCTCCCAGGTGACGTGCTTGATGCCGTTCTCGCAGACATCGAGCTTGAGGCCGTCGGTCGCGTCGGGCCAGGCACAGCCGGGGCAGTCGAAGCCGTGCGAGGCGTGGTTCATCTTGAGAATGGCCTTGGTACCGATCAGCGGTTCGTGCTCCTTGAGCACCATGAACTTGCCGACGGCCAGCGCGGCGCCCCACCCCGCGGCCGGATGGTGATAGGGCTTCACCGACGGAACGGCGTCGCGATCGGCGGGGCCGCTCGGTCCGTTGTCGGGGTCATACGCGGTGTACGGACCGTCAGCCATGACGTGTTCCCTTCGATCGAAAGTGTTCGAAGCCTGTCGGTACCCGGTTGGGATTCTCTACCGCCGAGATCACGGATGGGCGTAGGCCGGGTACCGGCCCACCGACATCGAGCGTGTCGCGCGCGGTTCGAGTGTGTGCCCGCCGGTCCGGTCGCGTCCAAGACAGACTTCCGAGCATCCGATAGGCGCCGCTTATCACTGCCGGTAGAGTCCCGAAAACCGCGTCTCACCTGCGTTTCGACGGTTTGACGCGCGCCGCGCGGGTCGGTGACGATGGTCCATCGGCCCAGGGGAGACCGCCCCGTGACCGACTTTCGGAGGAACCCCTTGCGCACCATCTCGACCCAGGCGCGCCCGGTGATTCGACGGTTCACCACCGACATCGATCATCTGCCCGCTGCCCGGGTGTTCGCCGGCCTGGCCGTGCCCGGCCTGCTGCTCGTCGCGGCGGGCCGCACCGACCTGCTCATCTACGCGGTGTTCGGGTCCTTCACCGGCATGTACGGCTTCGCGGAAGCGCCGCGGCAGCGGCTGGTCCATCAGTGCGAGGCGGCGGTGCTGCTGGTCGGCGCGGTCGGCGCGGGCATCCTGCTCGCCCGGCTGCACGCCCCGCCCGCCGTGCTGGTCGCGGCGGTGGCGGTGTTCGCCGCGGTCGCCTCGCCGATCACCGACCGGCTCGGCCTGCGGCCGGAGGGCCCGTTCTTCGGCATCTTCGCCTTCGGCGCCGTCGCGATGGTCGCGGGTGGCCGGCGTGATCCGCTGTCCGCGCTGGCGGTCTGCGCGCTCACCGCGGCGTTGTGCGTGGTGGTCGGCTATCTCGAGTCGACGCGGCGGGTGCGTCGCGACGACACCCGCGCTGTCCCGGTGACGATTCCGCCGCATCGCACCGGCCGGATCTCGCTGGTGCAGGCGGGCCGCTACGCGCTGGCCATCTCCGTCGCGGGCGGCATCGGCCTGCTGCTCGGTGTCGGCCACGCCAACTGGGCGATGGCGGGCGCGGCGGTGCCGTTGGCGGCCGCCGACTCGCGCGGGCGGATCACCCGCGGGCTGCACCGCGTCGTCGGGACCTTCCTGGGTCTCGCGGTCACGGCCCCGCTGCTGATTCCCGGTCCCAGCCCGGCGATGCTGGGACTGGCGATCATCGCGCTGCTGTACCCGACCGAACTGTTCCTGGCCCGCCACTACGCGGTCGCGCTCGGGTTCTTCACCCCGCTGATCATGTCGATGACCGAATTGGCCGACCCCACCGATCCGCTGACCATGCTCACCGATCGCGCCGTCGACACGGTGATCGGTGTCGCGGTGGGCGTCGCGGTGGCGCTGCTGATCCGCGAACCGGCGCTCGGCACGGCCCCGACCTCCCCGCCGAAGGCATGCGAACCGATGCATACTGTCGACATGGCTGACGACAACCAGTGGTACTACTGCATCAAGCACCATCAGGCCGAACAGGGCAAGACCTGCTGGTACGGCGACCGGATGGGTCCCTACCCGGACCAGGCCACCGCCGAACGAGCACTCGAGATCGCCAAGGCCCGCAACAAGGCCGCCGACGCCGAGGACGACTGAGCTGCTGTTCCGCCAACTCGAGTACTTCGTCGCCCTCGCCCGCGAACGGCACTTCGCCCGCGCGGCCGCGGCCTGCTACGTCTCCCAGCCCGCCCTGTCCGAGGCGCTACGCAAACTCGAACACGAGCTGGGGGTTCCGCTGGTCCGGCGCGGGCGCACGTTCGAGGGACTGACCCCCGAGGGCGAACGACTCGTGTTGTGGGCCAGGCGGATCCTGGCCGACCGCGACGCGCTCGCGCACGAGGTGCACGCGTTGCAGACCGGCCTCACCGGTGACCTGCGGATCGGGGCGATCCCGGCCGCCTCGGGCACCGTCGCCCTGCTGACCGACCCGTTCTGCACCGCGCACCCGCTGGTGCGGATCCGGGTGGAGACCAGCCTGCGTTCGGGCGATATCGTCGAGCGGCTGCGGCGTTTCGAACTCGACGCGGGCATCGTCTACGGCGACGGCGTCGACACCGCGGGCCTCACCCGGACCCCGCTCTACGCCGAACGGCAGGTCCTGCTGGCGGGCACCGATCTGCTGGCGGGCCGGTCCGGGGCGATCAGCTGGGCCGAGGCGCTCGAGATGCCGATGTGCTTGCTGCACAAGGGCATGCGCGGCCGCGATCTGATCGACGACGCCCTGGTCCCCACCGGTCTGGTGCCGTCGCCGCAGGCGGAGACCGATTCGGTGGTGTCGCTGCTCGCGCATGTGAGCACCGGCCGCTGGGCCTGTGTGGTGCCGCAGCCGTGGCTGACGATCTTCCCGCCGCCCGCGGGCGTACGGACCCTGCGCCTGGACGACCCGGCCGTGACCGCCGGGATCGTGCTCGTCACCCCGGCCGTCGAGCCGGGGTCGGTGCTGGTCAAAGCGCTCATCGAGACCGCGCGCACGGCCGGTATCGACGACACCCTGCGGCGCTCGGCGCAGCGGCGCGAGAGCTGAGATCGACATCGGCTATGAGTGTGCGCACCTTCGGTACTGTCGATCGATATGAGGAACCACCTGGTGGTGCCCGCAGTCAATCGCCTGGTCGGTTCGATCCTGATCGGGGCGCTGATCGGGGTCCTCGTCGGCCTCGGACTCGGGCGGGGCGTAGCGCTGGGTGGCCTGATCGGCATCGCGGCGATGGCCACGGTCTTCGTCGTCGCGGGCTGGCTGGTGCTGTGGCCGATGGACGCCGCGCAGACCAAGGCGAATGTGCGGCGCGAGGACTTCCAGCCGTTCGTCCAGGAGATCTCGGTGGTGTCCTCGGCGGCGGGCGGGATCGATTTCAACTCCGAGGAGCCGCCCTCGTACCGCGACTTCCTCTATTTCAGCTACAACCTCGGGATGACCTATCAGGTCTCCGACACCAATGTCACCAGTCCGGTGGTGCGGGCCATCGTGCTCCGGCACTGTCTGCTGTCCTACGCTTTCGGCACGGTCATCCTGGCGACGACGATCAATCTCGTCGTCGGCATCGCGACCGGCTGAGCGAACCCACCGCAACCCGACCGATGGGCACCTCCTGATGAGCAGAGTCACCGCACGGCGCAAGACGATCCGGCTGTCGCCGACCGGACGGATCCAGCGCCCGGACACCCTGGCGGTGGAGGAACCGCTCGAGATCCGCGTGGACGGGCAGTCACTCACCGTCACCATGCGCACCCCGGGCAACGACATCGACCTGGTGCACGGTTTCCTCTTCGGCGAGGACATCATCGGCTCGGCGGACGACATCGTCACCGCCCGCTACTGCGCGGGCACCGACGAGCAGGGCCGCAACACCTACAACGTGCTCGACCTGCGCCTGCGCACCCCGGTGCCGCTGCACACCCGCAACTTCCTCACCACCGGCGCGTGTGGCCTCTGCGGCAAGTCCGCGCTCGACGAGGTGCGCACGCACACCCGCTACCCGATCCCGCGCGACACCGCGACGGTGTCGACCGAGGTCCTGTCCGGCCTGCCCAAGCAGCTGCGCGCCGGTCAGAAGCTCTTCGACGCCACCGGCGGCCTGCACGCGGCGGGCCTGTTCAGCACCGACGGCACGTTGCTGGCGGTCCGCGAGGACATCGGCAGGCACAACGCCGTCGACAAGGTGATCGGCTGGGCGTTGCGGGAGAACCGGATTCCCGCGCCGGATCTGATCCTGGTGGTGAGCAGCCGCGCGTCCTTCGAACTGGCGCAGAAGGCGGTGATGGCCGGCATCCCGATCCTGGCCGCGGTGTCGGCGCCGAGCTCACTGGCCGTGGACCTGGCGGCCGAGTCGGAGCTGACGCTGGTGGGCTTCCTGCGCGGCGAGACGATGAATATCTACACGGGTGAACATCGTCTGACCTGAGCGTTTCACGGTCGAAGTGGGCGTTCGGCCATACTGCCCAGTACGGTGTCGGGACTGCTACCCCGGCATCGAAGCCCGGGGGGAGTTTAGAAACGAAGATGTTTTACATGATGACGAAAGATCGGCGCCCCGTCCGGATGGTGCTCACCGCGCTGCTCGGGGCCGTCGTGGTGCTCACCGGCGGATGCGGCATCGGATCCGAGCCCGCGACCCCGCCGCGCACGACGACGAGTATCGCCGCCATCGATCCCGGCGCGGGCGGCGCCGGCAACGTCTCGATCGCGGTGCCCGGCAGTCTGGCCGCCGACTTCAACGCAGTACAGCAGGGTTTCCGCGGCAGCGTGGGACTGGCGATCATGCCGGTGGGCGGGGACAAGATGGTCACCTTCGGCACCTGGACCTCGGGCCCGGCCTGGTCGACGATCAAGGTGCCGCTGGCCATCGCGGCGCTGCGCAACAACGCCTCCTACGTCACCACCGTGACCTCGGCCATCACCGCCTCCGACAACGGCGCCGCCGACACCCTGTGGCAGTCGCTGGGTTCCGGCGCCGCCGCGGCCACGGCCGTGGAGAACGTGCTGCGCGAGGGCGGCGACACCACGACCACGGTGCCCACCACCCGCACCAGGGCCGACGCGTCGGTCTACGGCCAGGCCGAATGGACGCTGGCCGAGCAGGTGCGCTTCGCCGCGCACCTGCCCTGCATTCCGCAGAGCCAGCGCGTGGTCGGGCTCATGCAGCAGATCATCCCGAGTCATCGCTGGGGACTGGGCGCCTTCGGCAGCGCCGAGTTCAAGGGCGGCTGGGGCCCGGACCCGTCCGGCAAATACCTGGTCCGCCAGTTCGGGCTCATCGATTCGCCCTCGGGCCGGATCGCGATCGCCTTCGCCGCGCAACCGGATTCGGGCTCCTTCAACGACGGCATGACCATGCTGGACAAGATGGCGACGCTGATCTCGGGTCATCTCGGCGAGCTCGCCGGAGGTCACTGCCCCTGATCGCCGCCGGTGCGGCAAGATGAACGCCATGCGCATCGGAGTCTTGACCGGAGGCGGAGACTGTCCAGGGCTGAACGCGGTGATCCGGGCTGTCGTCCGCACCGCGAACGGCCGCTACGGCGACTCGATCGTCGGGTTCGAGGACGGCTGGCGCGGCCTCCTAGAGGACCGCAAGATCCGCATCCACAACGACGACCGCACCGACCGGCTGCTCACCAAGGGCGGCACCATGCTCGGCACCGCGCGCACCAATCCGGATGTGCTGCGCGCCGGGCTCGGCCGGATCAAGCAGACCCTCGACGACAACGGCATCGAAGCCCTGATCCCGATCGGCGGCGAGGGCACGCTCACCGCCGCGAGCTGGCTCTCCGACGAGGGGGTGCCGGTGGTCGGCGTCCCCAAGACCATCGACAACGACATCGATTGCACCGACGTCACGTTCGGCCACGACACCGCCCTCTCGATCGCCACCGAGGCCATCGACCGTCTGCACACCACCGCCGAATCCCATCAGCGGGTGATGCTGGTGGAGGTGATGGGCAGGCACGCGGGCTGGATCGCGCTCAACTCCGGCATCGCGGCCGGCGCGCATCTGACCCTGGTGCCCGAGGAGCCCTTCGACGTGGCGCAGGTGTGCGCGATGATCAAGAGCCGTTTCCAGCGCGGGGACAAGCACTTCATCTGCGTGGTCGCCGAAGGCGCGCACCCCGCACCGGATTCCGGCTTCGCGCTGCGCGAGGGCGGTATCGACGAGTTCGGTCACGAGCGGTTCACCGGCGTCGCCCAGCAGCTCGGCTCGGAGATCGAGCGCCGGATCGGCAAGGAGGTCCGCACCACCGTGCTCGGCCACGTCCAGCGCGGTGGCAGCCCGACCCCCTACGACCGCATCCTGGCGACCCGCTTCGGCGTGCACGCCGCCGAAGCGGTACACGCCGGACACTTCGGGCAGATGGTCGCCCTGCACGGCACCACCATCGGGTTGGTTCCGCTGTCGGAGGCCACCAAGCAGCTCAAGCGGGTTCCGCCGGAACGACTCGGCGAGGCGCGGGCCTTCTTCGGCTGACCCGCAGCGGTCCTCGACTTTTCGGTGCGCGTCGGTACCGTTGCCGTATGCGCACCGGTCGAGTGATCGTTTCGGTACTGTTCGTCGTCGCCGCGCTGGTGACGGGCTGTTCCTCGGACGAGGACGCCGGACCCGCCGTCCAGGGGCCGTGGCACGGTGACATCGAGGTGCCGGGTGCGCCGATCGCGATCGGCGTGACCTTCGCCGAGAACGGTTCGGCCACCATCGACATCCCGGCACAGGGCGTGCGCGCCGCGGCGCTGAAGGACGTGCGCACCGAGCCGGACCGGGTCGAGTTCACGGTGCCCGACGCACCGGGCGACCCGGGTTTCCGCGGCAAGCTCGACGGCGAGCAGATCACCGGCGACTGGGTGCAGTCCGGCCAGACGGTGCCGCTGGTGCTGCGCCGCGGCCCGGTCGAGAGCGTGGCCAGGCCGCAGGACCCGAAACCGCCGTACCCGTACCGCAGCGAGGACGTCACCTATCGCAGCGGTGACATCACCATCGCGGGCACGCTCACCGAACCCGAAGGCAGCGGCCCGTTCCCGGCGATGCTGCTGATCACCGGCAGCGGACCGCAGGACCGCAACGAGGACCTGATGGGCCACCGCCCGTTCCTGCTGCTGGCCGACACCTTCACCCGCGCCGGCTACGCCGTGCTGCGCACCGACGACCGCGGCGTCGGCGGCACCGGCGGCAACCTCGACGACGCCACCTACCCCGACCTCGCCGCCGACGCGGCCGCGGGCGTCGCGTTCCTGCGCGCCCGGCCCGAGATCGATCCGGCGAAGGTCGGCCTGTTCGGGCACAGCGAGGGCGGCTACCTCGCCCCGCTCGTCGCCGCCCGGCCCGACAGCAACGTCGCGTTCGCGGTGCTCATGGCGGGCCCGGCGGTGGTCGGCGCCGACGTGCTGATCGAGCAGAACAAGGTGATCATGGCCGGCGCGGGCGCGCCGCAGAACGAGATCGACGCGCAGGTCGACTACGTCACCCGGTGGTCGGCCCTGCTGCGCGCGGGCGATACGGCCGGCGCCGCGGCCTACGCCCAGCAGCACAACGATTCGCTGCCGCCCGAGCAGCGCGCGCCCCAGGCGACCCTCGACTCGTTCAACACCCCGTACATGGCCTCGTTCATCACCTACGACCCGAAGCCCGCGCTGGAGGCCCTGCGGGTGCCGGTGCTGGCCTTCTTCGGCGACAAGGACCAGCAGGTGCTCGCCACGCAGAACGAGCCGCCGATGCGGGCGAACCTGGCGGGCGACCCCGACGCCACCGTGCACACCTTTCCCGGCCTCAACCACCTGATGCAGCCCACCGACACGGGCAAACCCAGCGAATATTCCACCATCGAGACCACCATCGACCCGGCGGTGCTCACCTACGTCACCGACTGGCTCACCCAGCGCGTCCCGCCCCGCTAGAGCTTCCTAAGATAGACAGTTATGAGCGCACCCACGGTCGAGTTGATGGACTACGCCGATGTCATCTCCCGGTACGAGCCGGTGCTCGGCATGGAGGTCCACGTCGAGTTGTCCACGGCGACCAAGATGTTCTGCGGTTGCCCCACCGAGTTCGGCGCCGAACCCAATACCCAGGTGTGCCCGGTCTGCCTCGGCCTGCCCGGCTCGCTGCCGGTGGTCAACGAGAAGGCCGTCGAGTCGGCCATCCGGATCGGTCTCGCGCTGAACTGTTCGATCACCCCGTGGGGCCGGTTCGCGCGCAAGAACTACTTCTACCCGGATCAGCCGAAGAACTACCAGATCAGCCAGTACGACGAGCCGATCGCCACCGACGGCTTCCTCGATGTCGTGCTCGACGACGGGTCCACCTTCCGGGTCGACATCGAGCGCGCCCACATGGAGGAGGACACCGGCAAGTCGCTGCACGTGGGCGGCGCGACCGGTCGAATCCACGGCGCCAGTCACTCGCTGCTCGACTTCAACCGCGCGGGCGTGCCGCTGATCGAGATCGTCACCAAGCCGATCACCGGTGCCGGTGAGCGCGCGCCCGAGGTCGCCCGCGCCTACGTCACCGCGCTGCGCGAGGTGCTGCGCTCGCTGAACGTCTCCGACGTGAAGATGGAGCAGGGCTCGCTGCGCTGCGACGCCAACGTGTCGCTGATGCCGGTGGGCGCGAAGGAATTCGGCACCCGCACCGAGACCAAGAACGTGAACTCGCTCAAGAGCGTCGAGGTCGCGGTGCGCTACGAGATGCGCCGGCAGGCGGCCGTGCTCACCGGCGGCGGCGAGATCGTCCAGGAGACCCGGCACTTCAACGAGGCCGACGGCTCCACGTCCGCGGGTCGCCGCAAGGAGACCGCCGAGGACTACCGCTACTTCCCGGAGCCGGACCTCGAGCCCGTCGCCCCGGCCGCCGAGTGGGTCGAACAACTGCGCGCCACCATTCCGGAGTACCCGTGGCTGGTACGCGCCCGGATCCAGGCCGACTGGGGCCTGTCCGACGAGGTCATGCGCGACCTCGTCAACGCGGGCGCGCTCGACCTGATCATCGCCACCGTCGAGGCGGGCGCCCCCGCGAACGAGGCGCGCTCGTGGTGGGTCGCCTATCTGACCGAGAAGGCCAAGGAGCGCGAGGTCGCCCTGGCCGAGCTGCCGATCACCCCGGCGCAGGTGGCGGCAGTGATCGCGCTGGTCGAGGCCAAGACCGTCAACAACAAGGTCGCCAAGCAGGTCGTCGACTTCGTCCTCGCGGGCGAGGGCGAGCCCGCCGCGATCGTCGAGGCCAAGGGCCTGGGCATGGTCAGCGACGACTCCGCCCTGCAGGTCGAGGTCGAGAAGGCGCTGGCCGCCAACCCCGATATCGCCGAGAAGATCCGCGCCGGCAAGGTCCAGGCGGCGGGCAAGATCGTCGGTGACGTGATGAAGGCCACCCGCGGCCAGGCCGACGCGGCCAAGGTCCGCGAGCTGGTCCTCGCCGCCTGCGCGTAGACGCTCGACAACCACCGCCCCCCACCGGATTCCGGTGGGGGGCGGTGGTGTTCTAGTCGGGGCCGCCTGCCCCGCCCTGCGGCGGCGGGATGCGCACGACGCGATCGTCGAACTCGCCCGGCGTGCCGTCGGCCTTGTTGGTCGTGGTCACCCAGACGCTGCCGTCGGGCGAGGCCGTCGCGCCGAGGAGCTTGCCGTACTTGTCCTGGGCGATCAGGGCGGGCGCGGTGGTGACGGCGAAGGTATTGGGGTCGGCGGCCACGGCGGCCAGCGCCTTGCCCTCGCCCAGGGCCACGGCGACACCGTCACCGGTGGCCGTGCAACCACCGACGCCGGGTCGATCGGGCCAGGTCCACGAGACGGTCAGGGTGCCGTCGGTGCCCAGATGCTGGAGCCGGTCCTCGGCGGCGGTGCGGTCGGTGACCCACATGCCGTCCTTGCCGTCGCGGCAGATGTCGCCCGCCGTGCCGATGCCCGAGGCCACCACCTGCGGCGTGTTCACCCCCGAGGACGGCGACTCCAGGCGCAGCACCTTCCCGCCGAGCGAGCCGGGATCGGCTGCCGCGCCGGGGTTGCCCGCGTCGCCGGTGAGGACGAGCAGCTGGGTGGGCGTCGCCCAGTCGATGGCGCCGCGATTCCCGCTGGCGCCCTTCGGGATTCCGGTCAGGATCTCCTTGGGCGCCCCGCCGTTGCGGGACAGCCGGACCACCCGGTTGTCGCTGCCGGTGGTGATGTAGGCGTACATCAGCCCGTCCTCGCCGAAGGTGGGCGAGAGCACGATGTCGGAGATGCCGCCGTCGCCGGAACCGTCGACCGGCACGCGCGCGACCTCGACCGCCGGCTCCTGCGGCGTGCTCGCGTCGACCGGGGTCACCTGCAGGATGCGGCCGGTCCGCCGCTCCGCCACCAGCGCACCGTCGCCGACCGGGATCAGCCCGGCGGCCGAATCCAGGCAGGTGGCGATGACATTCGGGTCGGGATCGATGCACGGGCCGGTCGGCCGCGGTACCTGGGAGGGCGACTCCTGCGGCTTCTTCGGCTCGACATTGGACCCACCCAGCGACGGCTCGGTGGTGAACGGGCTCGACGCCGACTCGTCGAATCGGGCGCACCCGGCGACCAAGACGGTGCCCAGTGCCAACCCGATCGCCACGCGGCCCGCGAATACCGAACTCATGGCACAGACGTTACCGGCAGCCGAGTGGGGCTGACACGCCTGTTCCGGGGAAGACCGGCACACCGACTCGGCACGTCATAGGGTGAGGCGGTGACCGACAAGTCGAATGACACGCCGAACGCCGATGGGCCGGCGCCGACCGGACCGCCCGCGTCGTCGTCGGGTCGCCCGGTGACCAGCCCGTACGATTCGCCCACCACGCAGATGCCGAAACCGGATCTGCACAAGGACATTCCGCGCACCGACGAGGACCTCGGCCTCGACCCCGGTGACGAGGTGCCCAGCGCCGGTGCCGCACAGGCCGCCGGTGGGGGCGACGACGGGTACGGCTACGCGTCGATCCCGCCCGCGGCGGCTGCCACGGCGGGCGCGGTCCGGCTGCAGCGCCGCAATCGCGAGCCCCGCCGCGGCACCCTGGACCTGGGTCTGTTCGTGCTGCGCCTGGTGGTCGGCTACACCTTCATCTACCACGGGCTGCAGAAGCTCACCGGCTGGTTCCACGGCCCCGGCCTCGACGGCACCAAGGCGATGATGGAGGGCGGCGGCTGGGATTATCCGTCGCTGTCGACGGCCCTGGTGATCGCCGGCGAACTCGGTGGCGGCATCCTGCTCGTCCTCGGTCTGGCCACCCCGCTCGCCGGTGGTGCCGTGCTGGCGACGATCCTCACCGCGTGGATGTGGAAGCAGGGCATGATCCCTGGCTTCCAGTACAACGCGGGGACCCCCACCGGCGTCGAACTCGACAGCGTGCTGGCCGGCGCGGCGCTGGCGATCATCCTCACCGGCCCCGGCCGCTGGTCCTTCGACCGTGCCCGCGGCTGGGCGACTCGCCCGGCCTACGGCTCCTTCACCGTCGTCGTGCTCGCCATCGCCGCCGCGATCGCCACCTACGTGTTCCTCCACGGCGGCAATCCGTTGAAGGGCATCGGCCCGTTCAACTGAGTCCGGACGGCTGCGGCGGTGTGGGTTCGGCCAGGTGGGCGGTCATGGTGATCCGCACATCGGCCAGGAATTCCTCGAACCGCCGCAGCTCGGTGGGGGAGTATCGCCCCATGACCGTCTCCTCCATCTTCACCCCGAGGGGTCCGAAGAAGTCGTCGGCCAGGTCGTGAATGCGCGGGGTGCTGCGCAGGGTGACGATGCGCCGGTCGTCGTGCTCGCGGCTGCGGACGATGTGACCGGCCTTCTCGAGCCGGTTCAGCAGCGCGGTGGTCGCGCTGTTGGACAACGAGATCCGCTCGCTGAGCCGCGCGGGTGACAGGGTCGCGCCGCGTTCCTCCGCGGTGAGGATCTCGATCAGCGCCTCGGCATCGGTGGAGTGCAGCCCGAGCCAGGCCGCGAATCGATGGGTGAATTCGCGGTAGTTCGCGCCGTAGGCGCGCATGCCCTCGTGGATCCGTTGATACTGCGCGCCAGCGTCCGACCGGGTCATAGGTTCCTTTCGCATCGGTTGACATCCTATTGCCCGCAATCTACTTTGACCATGGAAATATTCCACCATGGAAATAGGAGATGCGATGAGTCAAGAGTCGTCCATCCGCCGATGGCTCGGCTTGATCGCCATCGCCCTCGGTGTCGCGCTGATCGTGGTCGACACCACGATCGTCAACGTGATCATCCCGTCGATCATCGAGGATCTGGCGACGGGTTCGACCGAGGCGCAATGGATTCAGGAGTCGTACGCGATCGTGTTCGCGGCGCTGCTGCTGATGGTCGGCCGGATCGCCGACATCGTCGGGGCGCGCAGAGTGTTCGTCGCCGGTGTCGTCGTCTTCGGCGCGACCAGCGTCCTGGCCGGGCTCGCCCCCGGCGGCGGACTGCTGATCGTCGCCCGGTTCCTGCAGGGCGCCGGCGCCGCGATGATCCTGCCGACCTCGCTGGCGCTGCTCAACGCCACCTTCACCGGGAAGGCGCGTGGTCAGGCGTTCGCGGTGTGGGGTTCGACGATCGGCGCCGCCGCGGCGCTCGGCCCGCTGCTCGGCGGCTGGCTGGCCGAACACGTGTCGTGGCGCTGGGCGTTCGGGATCAACGTGCCACTGGCGGTGCTGATCGTGATCGGTGTGCTGGCGTGCATCGCGCCCTCGCCGAAGGTCGCGGGACGACTCGATGTGCTCGGCGCGATCCTGTCGGTGCTCGGTCTCGGGCTGCTCGCCTTCGGACTGGTCGAAGGCCGCACCTACGGCTGGATCAGCACGGTGCATCCGCTGGGGATCGGCGGACTCACCTGGGGCAGTGGGCCGTCGCCGGTGCTGGTCGCCCTGGTGCTGAGCGCGCTCGCGCTGGCCGGTTTCGTGGTGCGCCAGGTGCTGCTGCGCCGCGGTCCCGACGCCGACAAGGCGCTGATGGATCTGAGCCTGTTCCGGCTGGCCTCGTTCCGCAACGGCAATATCGCCACGCTGATCATCGGGCTCGGCGAGTTCGGCATCGTCGCGGTGCTGCCGCTGTGGCTGCAGTTCACCCTCGGCTACAGCGCCGTGCAGTCCGGGCTGGCGCTGGTGCCGATCGCCATCGGCAGCTTCATCGCCAGCGGTGCCAGCTTCGGGATGGCGGGCAAGGCGTCACCGCTGAACATGGTGCGGCTCGGTCTCGCCCTCGAAGTCGTCGGCCTGGCGGCGCTGGCCTTCTTCGCCGCCACCGACAGTTCCTGGTGGGCGCTGTCGCTGATCCTGTGCGTGTACGGCATCGGTGTCGGATTCGCCACGGCCCAGGTCACCAATGTGGTGCTGGCCGAGATCCCCGAGAACGACAACGGCCAGGCCTCCGGCATCCAGAGTGCCTTCCGTCAGCTCGGTTCCGCGCTCGGCATCGCGGTGCTCACCACGGTCTTCTTCACCACGCTGAGCTCGCAGGTCGACGACGACCTCACCGCCGCCGGCCTGCCCCCGGCGCAGGCGCGGCAGTACGCGCACGCCGTCACCAGCAGCGCGGGCGCGGCGATCGAAGGCTTCGCCGCCCAGCCGGAGACCCGCGAGGTCGCCGAGACCGGCCGCACGGCGATGACCGACGGCATCACCCTGGGCGGCTACCTGGCCGCGGGCTTCGTCCTGCTCGGGTTGATCGCCACCGCGCTCATCCCGTCCCGCACGGACGACGAGTCGTCCACGCCGACAACACAACCCGCGCTCGTGTAAGCGCGGAACCGCTGATTCGGTGAGGGTCCGGGTAACTCACCGAGTCGAGCTGACCGAGCAGTGCGCCGCCGGTCGCGAAACGCGACCGGCGGCGCACTGCTCGCGGGTAAGGCGATTACGGCACCTTGCGGACGGCACCCTTGTCGGCCGAGGTGGCCAGCGCCGCGTAGGCGCGCAGGGCCGTCGTCACCGGACGGACGCGGTCCACCGGCTGCCACGGCCGCTCCGAGGCCTCCATCTTGGCGCGGCGCTCGGCCAGCACCTCGTCGGAGACCAGGACCTCGAGCGCGCGGGTGTGCACGTCGACGCGGATGCGGTCACCGTTCTCGATCAGGCCGATCACGCCACCCTGGGCGGCCTCGGGGGAGATGTGGCCGATCGACAGGCCCGAGGTGCCGCCGGAGAAGCGGCCGTCGGTGATCAGCGCGCACACCTTGCCCAGGCCCGCGCCCTTCAGGAAGGCGGTGGGGTGCAGCATCTCCTGCATGCCGGGGCCGCCGGAGGGGCCCTCGTAGCGGACGACGATCACATCGCCGGCCTGGATCTTCTTGCCCAGGATCATCGAGACCGCTTCCTCCTGGGACTCGACCACCACGGCCGGTCCCTCGAAGGTGAACAGCTCCTCGTCGATGCCCGCGGTCTTGAGGATCGCGCCGTCCGGGGCGATGTTGCCGCGCAGCACGCACAGCCCGCCCTCGACGGTGTAGGCGTGCTCGATGTCACGGATGCAGCCGCCCGCGGCGTCGGTGTCCAGCGAGGACCAGCGGTTGCTGGTGGAGAACGGCTCGACGGTGCGCACGCCACCGGGCGCGGCGTGGAACAGCTCGATCGCTTCCTCGGAAGCCTTGCCCGAGCGGATATCCCAGGTGTCGAGGAATTCCTCGTAGTCGGCGGTGTGCACGGTGGTCACGTCGGTCTCGAGCAGCCCACCGCGACGCAGTTCGCCGAGGATGGCGGGGATGCCGCCGGCGCGGTGCACGTCCTCCATGTGGTAGTCCGAGTTCGGCGAGACCTTCGACAGGCACGGCACCCGGCGGCTGATCTCGTCGATGGTGCTCAGATCGAAGTCGATCTCGCCCTCCTGCGCGGCGGCGAGGGTGTGCAGCACGGTGTTGGTGGAACCGCCCATGGCGACGTCGAGGGCCATCGCGTTGCGGAAGGCCTTGGCGTTGGCGATATTGCGGGGCAGGACCGAGGCGTCGTCGTCCTGGTACCAGCGCTTGGCGATGTCGACGATGACGGTGCCCGCCCGCTCGAACAGCGCGCGGCGCGCCGAGTGCGTGGCCAGCGTGGAGCCGTTGCCCGGCAGGGCCAGGCCCAGCGCCTCGGTGAGGCAGTTCATCGAGTTGGCGGTGAACATGCCCGAACACGAACCGCAGGTCGGGCAGGCCGAGCGCTCGACCTCGTCGAGGCCCTCCTCGGAGACGGCCTGGCTGGCGCTCGCCGAGATGGCGCTGACCAGGTCCAGCGGCGCGTGCGCGACACCGTCGACGACCACCGCCTTGCCCGCCTCCATCGGGCCGCCGGAGACGAACACGGCCGGGATGTTGAGCCGCATGGCGGCGTTGAGCATGCCGGGAGTGATCTTGTCGCAGTTGGAGATACACACGAGCGCGTCGGCGGTGTGCGCATTGGCCATGTACTCGACCGAGTCGGCGATGATCTCGCGCGAGGGCAGCGAGTACAGCATGCCGCCGTGGCCCATGGCGATGCCGTCGTCGACGGCGATGGTGTGGAACTCGCGCGGCACGCCGCCCGCGGCGCGCACGGCCTCGGCGACGATGTCGCCCATGTTCTTGAGGTGCACATGGCCGGGAACGAATTGGGTGTAGGAGTTCGCGATCGCGATGATCGGCTTACCGAAATCGGAGTCGGTCATGCCGGTGGCGCGCCAGAGCGAGCGGGCGCCCGCGGCATTGCGGCCGATGGTGGTGGTGCGTGAGCGAAGCGGTGGCATGGGGGAGTCCTCGTAGTGTCGCTGGGTGCGTCCAAGCGTGCGCGCAGGGGGCTGACCTGCGCCGCACAAGGCGAGTGCGCGGTGCGTCCGGCAAGCCTGCACGTTACTCCGGCGCGCGGTGGTCGCGTCGCGCCGGTGGTGGGTGCGGGTGGGTGCCGGAACCGGGCTCGAGGCGGGAGTGTCGCTCCGGAAGGTGTCGCCGCGGTGGTGCCGTCGGCGCGGGGTGCCCGGGTGCCGTCAGCGTACCCCTGCAACCGCAGGCGGCGCCGTGCCGATTCCCACAGTGACGGAGCCGACCCTCACTCCGCGGTGCCGGGCTCCTCGGCTTCGGACTGCTCGGCCTTCTTCGCCTCGGCCGCCCGCTCGGCGGCGACGCGCTCGGCCTCGGCCTGCTCGGCGGCGGCGAACACATCGGGCAGGCGGCCACCGGAGGCGTCGATCAGTTCACGCAACCGGTCGTAGCCCACCGCGGGCAGCCGGACCTCGGAGTCGTCGGCCAGCCGTGCCTTCACCGCGCCACGCTTGGGAATGCTGATGCCCTTGACCTGTGCCCAGTCGAGGTGCTTCGTGCCGACCATCGTGCTCAGGTCCAGGCCCGCGTCGGAGATCGTGGTGTGCGTCCGCACGACCCACCAGATCGCCACGAGCGGGAGCAGCAGCAGCCACCACAGTCCCGCCGGCCAGCCGACGAACGGGAAGAACACGCAGAACGCGAGCACCAGCACGCCGATGTAGGCCAGGCGCGGCACCCCGATGACGTGCACGCCCGGCGTGGGCGTGGTCGACCTGCGCGGCACCAGCAGCCAGACGACGACCGCGGTGGGCACGATCAGCCCGATCCGCAGGCCCAGCGACCAGTCCTGCACGGTGCCGACGACGACGAAGATCAGGTACGCGAGCACCACCGCGGCGATGGCCGCGAGCCTGCCCGGGCTCGCCGAGCGCAGGCCGCCGGGTCGCGAGGAGCGACCCGTATCGGTTCCCTCGGCGGCGGTGTGGGACGATTTAGCCGGTGGCACGGACTGATGCGGTGATGACACCCTCCTATCCTCGCATCCTGGTACACGGACCCACGCAACCACTCACGTCCCACATAATGGGACGCAGAGAGTAGTCTGTTTGACTCTTCGGCTCACGCGCGCCTAACGTCGTGCTCGTGAATCGAACCGAGTTGCTCGTAATCGGCCGGCGCGTCCAGCGTTGAGCCTGACTGCCTGAGTCGAATACGTCAGCTCGCGTTGCGACGCGCCACCCTCGAACAGCCATGGCTGGTCGGGGGCTTTTTTGTGTTCGGGCATTACCCGACGCGGCGGGTCGCAAGGCACCGCGTGTCAGGCACACCAAGTGTTGTCCGGGGTCAGAACGACAAAGTTAGGAACGAAGACGGTGAGTGCACCAACCGCACGGCCCGGGCCATCGGCCCGCAGGTCAGCGCCTTCAGCGGGACAGTCGAACCAGACTGGTAACCCGGCGACCAACCCCACCCGCCGCCAGGTCGCGCCCGAGCGCGTCACCGGCGCGCAGTCGGTGGTCCGGTCCCTCGAAGAGCTCGACGTCGACACCGTATTCGGCATTCCCGGCGGCGCGGTCCTGCCCGTCTACGACCCGCTGTTCGATTCCACCAAGGTCCGCCACGTCCTGGTGCGTCACGAGCAGGGCGCCGGTCACGCGGCGACCGGCTACGCGCAGTCCTCGGGCAAGGTCGGTGTGTGTATGGCCACATCGGGCCCCGGCGCCACCAACCTGGTGACCCCGCTGGCCGATGCCCAGATGGACTCGGTCCCGATCGTGGCGATCACCGGTCAGGTGCCGTCGAGCCTGGTCGGCACCGACGCGTTCCAGGAAGCCGACATCTCCGGCATCACCATGCCGATCACCAAGCACAACTTCCTGGTCAAGGACCCGATCGACATCCCGCGCATCCTGGCCGAGGCGTTCTACCTCGCCGCCTCGGGCCGTCCCGGCGCCGTCCTGGTCGACATCACCAAGGACGCTCTGCAGGCCCAGACCACGTTCTCGTGGCCGCCGGAGATGCGGCTGCCCGGCTACCGTCCGGTCACCAAGCCGCACGGCAAGCAGGTGCGCGAGGCCGCCAGGATGATCCTGGAGTCCAAGTCGCCGGTGCTCTATGTCGGTGGCGGTGTCATCAAGTCCGACGCCTCGGCCGAGCTGCTGGAGCTGGCCGAGCTGACCGGCATCCCGGTGGTCACCACTCTGATGGCGCGGGGCGCGTTCCCCGACAGCCACACCCTGAACATGGGCATGCCCGGCATGCACGGCACCGTCGGCGCCGTGGCCGCGCTGCAGAAGTCGGACCTGCTGATCACCCTCGGCGCCCGCTTCGACGACCGCGTCACCGGTCAGCTGGACTCCTTCGCCCCCGACGCGAAGGTCATCCACGCCGACATCGACCCGGCCGAGATCGGCAAGAACCGCCACGCCGACGTCCCGATCGTGGGCGACGCGCGTGAGGTCATCGTCGAGCTGATCGAGACCCTCAAGGCCGATCCGCAGTCCGGCGCCGCCCCGCTGCTGAACCTGACCGAGTGGTGGGCCTACCTCAGCGGGATCCGCGACAACTACCCGCTGGGCTGGAAGACGCCCAGCGACGGTTCGCTCTCGCCGGAGTTCGTCATCGAGACGCTGGGCCGGCTGGCCGGTCCCGACGCCGTGTACTGCGCGGGCGTCGGTCAGCACCAGATGTGGGCCGCGCAGTTCATCAAGTACGAGAAGCCGCGCACCTGGCTGAACTCCGGTGGCCTCGGCACCATGGGCTACGCGGTTCCCGCGGCCATGGGCGCCAAGATGGGCACCCCGGAGAAGGAGGTCTGGGCGGTCGACGGTGACGGCTGCTTCCAGATGACCAACCAGGAGCTGGCCACCTGTGCCGTCGAGGGCGTGCCGATCAAGGTCGCGCTGATCAACAACGGCAACCTCGGCATGGTCCGCCAGTGGCAGACCCTGTTCTACGAGCAGCGCTACTCCAACACCGATCTCGGCACGCACACCCTGCGCATCCCCGACTTCGTGAAGCTGGCCGAGGCCCTGGGCTGCGTCGGCATCCGGGTGGAGAAGGAAGAGGATGTCGAGGCCGCGATCCGGCAGGCGCAGGCGATCAACGACCGCCCGGTCGTGATCGATTTCATCGTCGGCAAGGACGCCCAGGTGTGGCCGATGGTCGCCGCGGGCACCAGCAACGACGAGATCATGTTCGCCCGCGGCATCCGCCCGCTCTTCGACGAGGACGAGCAGGTCTCCGAGCCCGCCGTCATCCACGAGGCGATGGAGCGCGAGCAGGCGGCCTTCGAGAAGGGTTCCCAGGAATGAGCACCACCCACACCCTGAGCGTTCTCGTCGAGGACAAGCCGGGCGTGCTGGCGCGTGTCGCGAGCCTGTTCTCGCGCCGCGGCTTCAATATCGAGTCGCTGGCGGTCGGCGGCACCGAGATCCCCGAGATCTCGCGCATGACGATCGTCGTGACCGTCGACGATCTGCCGCTCGAGCAGGTCACCAAGCAGCTCAACAAGCTGATCAACGTCATCAAGATCGTGGAGCAGGACGCCGACGCCTCGGTGGCCCGCGAACTGATCCTGGTGAAGGTGCGGGCCGACGCGTCGGTGCGCACCCAGGTGATCGAAGCCGTGCAGTTGTTCCGCGCCAAGGTGATCGACGTCTCGCCCGACGCGCTGACCATCGAGGCCACCGGCACCCGGTCCAAGCTGGATGCCCTGCTGCGCATGGTCGAGCCCTACGGCATTCGCGAGATCGTGCAGTCGGGCGTGGTCGCAGTCGGACGCGGTCCGAAGTCGATCACGGCCACCCGCTAACTTTTACCCACCAGAAATTATCCAGAAGGGACTCCACAGTGGCAGTCGAGATGTTCTACGACGACGACGCTGACCTGTCGATCATCCAGGGCCGCAAGGTCGCCGTGATCGGCTACGGCAGCCAGGGCCACGCGCACTCGCTGAGCCTGCGCGACTCCGGTGTCGACGTCCGCGTCGGCCTCGCTGAGGGTTCGAAGTCGCGGCCGAAGGCCGAAGAGGCCGGTCTGACCGTCGGCACCCCCGCCGAGGTCTCCGAGTGGGCCGACGTGATCATGGTGCTGGCGCCCGACACCGCCCAGGCGTCGATCTTCACCAACGACATCGAGCCGAACCTGAAGGACGGCGACGCGCTGTTCTTCGGCCACGGCCTCAACATCCACTTCGGTCTGATCAAGGCTCCGGCCAACGTCACCGTCGCGATGGTCGCCCCGAAGGGCCCCGGCCACCTGGTGCGCCGTCAGTTCGCCGACGGCAAGGGCGTTCCGGCCCTGATCGCCGTCGACCAGGACCCGACCGGCGAGGGCCAGGCGCTGGCGCTGTCCTACGCCAAGGGCATCGGCGGCACCCGCGCCGGCGTCATCAAGACCACCTTCAAGGAAGAGACCGAGACCGACCTGTTCGGTGAGCAGGCCGTCCTCTGTGGTGGCACCGAGGAGCTGGTCAAGACCGGTTTCGAGGTCATGGTCGAGGCGGGCTACGCCCCCGAGATGGCCTACTTCGAGGTCCTGCACGAGCTGAAGCTGATCGTCGACCTCATGTACGAGGGCGGCATCGCGCGCATGAACTACTCGGTGTCCGACACCGCGGAGTTCGGTGGCTACCTGTCCGGTCCGCGCGTCATCGACGCCGACACCAAGGAGCGCATGAAGGCGATCCTCAAGGACATCCAGGACGGCACCTTCGTCAAGCGCCTCGTCGCCAACGTCGAGGGCGGCAACAAGGAGCTCGAGGGTCTGCGCAAGGAGAACGCCGAGCACCCGATCGAGGTCACCGGCGCCAAGCTGCGCGGCCTGATGAGCTGGGTCGATCGCCCGATCACCGAGACCGCGTAAGTTCTCGCTGTTCGCTGTCGAAGGGCCCGTTCGCCGCGCGCGAGCGGGCCCTTCGCCATCGATTTGCCGATCGGCCGCTGAGGTCGGGTTCGGCGCGCGTCCTTGCTGTTGATCACCGATAGCGCGAGACTTGCTCGATGACGAATCAGACGGTGGAGGACTTCGCGGACGAAGCGGTCGCACAGGGCAAGGCGGCGCGCAAACGGATCTCGCGCTCGGAACTGGGGGAGTGGGGCGCGGGGCCGGACCGGGAGGATCCGGTCACCATTCTGGAGCGTCAGGCCATGACCAGGGTGCCGGAGCTGGTGCCCATCCGGTATGCCCGGATGAGTCTGTCCCCGTTCACCTTCCTGCGCGGCGCGCCCGCGATCATGGCGGCGGATCTGGCCAAGAGCGCCAACACCGGCCTGACGGTGCAGCTCTGCGGTGACGCCCACCTGTCGAACTTCGGGCTCTACGCCTCGCCGGAGCGCAACCTGGTCTTCGACGTCAACGATTTCGACGAGACCCTGCCCGGTCCGTTCGAGTGGGACGTCAAACGCCTCGCGGCCAGTGTCGCCGTGGCCGCTCGCGACAACGGGTGCGAGGACGATCGAGCCGCCACCGCCGTCGAAGCCGCCGCCCGCGGCTACCGCGAGGCCATGCACATGCTCGCCGAGGCCGACAGCATGTCGGTCTGGTACGAGCGGGTCGACGCCGAGCAGGTCTACGACCTGATTCAGAAGCCGAAGGTGCGCAAGAAGCTCGACCGTGCCATCAGCACCGCCCGCGGTAAGACGAGTCTGCAGGCGCTGAACAAGCTCACCGAGCCCGACGCGAACGGTATTCCACGCATCAAGAACCAGCCGCCGCTGCTGGTGCCGATCGAGGTGCCGGACGAGAAGATCATCAAGGAGGTCTTCGCCGACTTCCGCCGTAGCCTGCCCGACGAGCGCCGGATCCTGCTCGACCGGCACCGCCTGGTGGATCAGGCGATGAAGGTGGTCGGTGTCGGCAGCGTCGGCACCCGGTGCTTCATCGCGTTGATGATGGACAAGGAGACGGGCAGCCCGCTGTTCCTGCAGCTCAAGGAGGCCGAGACCTCGGTGCTGGCGCCGCACCTGAATCCGAGCAAGTATCACCACCAGGGGCATCGGGTGGTGGTCGGGCAGCGATTGATGCAGTCGGCCAGCGATGTCTTCCTGGCCTGGGCGACCGGGCCGGCCGGCCGGTTCTTCTACATGCGGCAGCTGCGCGACATGAAGGGCTCCGCCGACGTCGCCAATCAGACCCACAGCGAGCTGGCCCAGTACGCGGAGCTGTGCGGCTCGGTGCTGGCCCGTGCGCACGCGCGCTCCGGCGATCGCGTCGCCATCGCCGCCTACCTCGGCAAGGGCGACGTTTTCGATCGCGCGATGGGCGAGTTCGGCCTCGCCTACGGCGACCAGACCCTCGCCGACCGCCACTCTCTGCTCGCCGCCATCGACTCCGGCCGCATCACCGCGGCCCCGCACGCCTACTGAGGTCCTCGCCGCCTACACTGGTTACCGATGAGTAAGTTCTTTGCCTCGGTGGACCAGGTGCAGGACCGGCTGACCGCGGCCGGCTACCTGCCGTCCCTCGACATCGCGACCGCGGTCTTCCTGGCCGATCACCTCGGCAAGCCCCTGCTGATCGAGGGGCCCGCGGGCGTCGGCAAGACCGAGCTCGCCAAGGCCGTCGCCGCGGCGGTCTCGGCCCAGCTCATCCGCCTGCAGTGCTACGAGGGCATCGACGAGGCCCGCGCGCTCTACGAGTGGAACCACGCCAAACAGCTGCTGCGGATCACCGCGACCTCGGGGGAGACCTGGGAGGGCACCCGCGACCACGTCTTCACCGAGGAGTTCCTGCTCGCCCGTCCGCTGCTGGCCGCCATCCGCAACCCCGATCCGACGGTGCTGCTGATCGACGAGCTCGACAAGGCCGATGTGGAGCTGGAGGGCCTGCTGCTGGAGGTGCTCGGTGATTTCCAGGTGAGCATTCCCGAGCTCGGCACGGTCACCGCCGTGCGCAAGCCCTTCGTGATCCTCACCTCCAACGCCAACCGCGACCTGTCCGAAGCGCTGAAGCGGCGCTGCCTGTACCTGCACATCGACTATCCGGCGGCCGAACTGGAGAAGGCGATCGTCCGGCTCAAGGTGCCCGAACTGGACGCGGACCTGGCCGAGCCGGTCGTGGCGACCGTGAGCGCGTTGCGGCAGCTGTCGCTGCGCAAGGCACCCTCGATCGCCGAGACCGTGGACTGGGCCAAGACCCTGGTCGCGCTGGGTAGCCGCACGCTCAGCGCGGGCGTTGTCCGCGCCACCCTGGGCGTGCTGCTGAAGTACCAGTCCGATCATCGGGTGGCGATCGAACGGCTCGGTCTCGACGATCGGACCGACGGCAGCGTGGCCCGATGACCGGCGCCGTGGCGTGGTGACCATCGTGGCGGCGCACGGCGGTGTCGAAGCACCGATGTCGGATCGCCTGGTCGGCTTCGTCGGGCTGTTGCGCGAACACGGCATCCACGCGGGCCCCAGCGAGACCGTCGACGCCGCGGCGACGATCGTCGCCCTCGGCACCGCAGACTCCCGGGTGCTGCGCTCGGGCCTGGCCGCCTGCCTGCTGCGCCGCAACGGCCAGCGCGCGGTGTTCGATCAGCTCTTCGATCTCTACTTCCTCGACGGCGCCCGGCCGGTCGCCGTGGCGGACGAGGATGCCGATCCGCTGCGCGAGCGGGTCATCGCGGCGCTGATTCAAGGCGCCGACACCGCCGAACTCGCCAGGGAGGCGCTCAATACCTTCGGTGCCTACGGCGGCGCGGGGGAGAGCGCGGGCCGGGTCACCTCGGCGTCGGGCGCGGGCTGGTCGTCGTATCTGACGATGAAATCGCTACGCCCGGACGAGATCTCCGAACAGGTCGCGCAGACCATGGGCGGGACAGGCCAGTTCGACGCGGCAGTGCACACGATCGAGGCACGTCGCCGGGTGGAGCAGTTCCGCGCGCAGGTGCAGGCCGAGGCCCGGTTGCGCTCGGCGCAGCTGCGCGGCACCGACTACATCGCGCGCCGCGGCGTCGAATCCGGCGCGGACAGTACCGATTTCCTCGGTGCTCGCGAGCAGGACCTGGCCGAGATGCGGCGTCTGGTGCATCCGCTGGCCCGCAAGCTCGCCACCCGCCTGGCGGTGCGCCGCAAGAAGGCCGTGCGCGGGCAGATCGACCTGCGCCGCACCCTGCGCCGTTCGATGGCCACCGGTGGTGTCCCCATCGATCCGGTGCTGCGGGCCCGCCGCCACGGCCGCCCCGATCTCGTCGTGCTGGCCGATGTCTCGGGTTCGGTGACCGGTTTCGCCGAGTTCACCCTGCAACTGGTGCAGGCCCTGCAGGACCAGTTCAGCCGGGTCCGCAGTTTCGGCTTCGTCGACGTGTGCGCCGAGATCACCGACTACTTCACCCCCGGTGAACCGCCCCCGGCCGGCTTCGCGCGCGAGATCGTCCGCGACGCCGGCGTGGCCCGCTTCGGCTCCAGCAACTACGGTGAGTCCTTCCAGGGTTTCGTCGACCACTACCTCGACGCCCTGGGCCCACGTACCTGCGTGCTCATCCTCGGCGATGCCCGCACCAACCGCACCGACCCGAATCTGGCCGCGCTGCAAGCGATGACCGAACGGGCCAAGGCGGTGTACTGGCTCAATCCGGAGCCGTCGCGCTCGTGGTCGACCGGTGACTCGGCCGCCCACGTCTACACCGACATCGTCACCATGCACGAATGCCGCACGGTGCGGCAGCTGGCCGAGGTGATCGGCCGGCTGCTGCCCGCGTGAGTTCGCGTCCGGTCAGCGCGGGCTGAGCCGCACCACCGCGTACTCGTGCTCGCTCTTGGCCTGGTACTTGCCGTACCGGGGCTGCGCGGCGGTGATGGACTCCCAGGCCGTGGCCCGCGCCGCGCCGGTCAGCACGCGCGGGGTGACCGGCAGCGGTGCCTCGCCGGGCAGCTCGATGGTGGCCTGGTCCGGGTGTGCCATCAGGTTGAGATGCCAGTCGGGGTGGCCGTTCTTGCCGCCCGAGGCCACCAGCAGCCAGGAGTCGCCGTCAGCGAACCAGGAGATCGGCGTCTGTCGCGGTTCGCCGCTGCGGCGGCCGATGGTGTGCAGGATCAGCACGTCCATGCCCATGAAGGTGCCGTGGCCCGAGCGGACCTTGCGGTTCATCCTGGCGTTCATCCGGTGCTGCATCCACCGGGAGAAACCCCCGTGCGAGCTCTTCTTGTGGGACTGGTTGGTGGTCATCTCGAAGGTTCCTTTCGGTGGATCAGGGGGTGGGGGTCGGACGGGGCTCAGCCCCAGGCGCCGGCGATCTGGCGGGTGGTGGCGTTGAGCCGGTTGAACATGTTGGTGACGCCGATCATCAGCACGATCGAGGCGAGCTGGCGCTCGTCGAAGTAGCTGGCGGCCGCGTCCCAGATCTCGTCGGTGACGGCGTTGGGACGGTCGGCCAGGCGGGTCGCCGCCTCGGCCAGCTCGAGGGCGGCGCGCTCCTCGTCGGTGAAGTACGGGGTCTCCCGCCAGGCGACGACGGTGGCGAGGCGATCCTCGCTGACGCCGGCTTTGCGGGCGGTCTTGGTGCCGCCGTCGACACAGGCGCTGCAGCCGTTGATCTGGCTGACCCGCAGGTGCACCAGCTCCAGGATCTCGCCGTCGACGCCGCCGGTCTGCACGGCCTTGAGGACCTGCTGGATCGGGCCCATCGCGTCGGTGAGGACCATGGCCGGGTTCTGCATCCGAGACTGCATGTCGTTCTCCTTGTTTCCCGTTGTTCTCCGCTGCTTGCGGTGTGACCCAATAACAGCCCGTCGTGCGCCGGAAAACGATGGCTGTGGGACACTGTGGGACAGTGGAAAACGGCCCTGACCTCCCGATTGTCCTCGGGAAACTTCCTGATCCGGGCCGGGACAGCGACAGTGGGAAACGGTGGTTGTGCAACAGCAGACGGCGAAGGCCTACCCGCAGGACGAACTCGCGGCGCGCCTGCGCCTGATCCAGGAGCTGTCGGGCCGCGGCGTGCGCGCGCTGGCTCGCGACACCGGGCTGAGCTCGTCGTCGTTGTCGCGCTACCTCAGCGGGCAGACGGTGCCGCCGTGGCCCGCCGTGCTGGAACTGTGCCGCCTGGTCAAACGCGATCCGCGTCCGCTGCGCCCGCTCTGGGAGCGCGCCAACAACCCGCTGCCCGCGCCGCCGAAGACCAGTCGACAGGTCGCGCCGCCGAGCCCGCCCGCCGACGCCCCACCGCCGCCGCGTAACGACCTGCCCCGCGACGTCCCCGACTTCACCGGCCGGGAACAGGCGCTGGCCGATGTCCTGGCCGCCGTCCGGGCCGACCGCGTGGTCGCCATCGACGGCATGGCCGGCGTCGGCAAGACCTCCCTCGCCGTGCACGCCGCGCACCAGCTGACGGCCGACTACCCCGACGCCCAGCTCTATCTCGACCTGCACGGTTTCACCGACGGCCGCCAGCCGCTGGACCCCGACGCCGCCCTGCGTGCCCTGCTGGCCGCCCTGCAGGTGCCCTCGGAGAAGGTGCCGCAGGACGGTGGCGTCGAGTTGCGGGCGGCGTGCTGGCGCTCGGAGCTGGCCCGGCTGCGCGCGGTGGTCGTGCTCGACAACGTCGCCGACGCGGCGCAGGTCAGCCAGCTGCTGCCGGGCGCGGGCGAGTCGGTCGCCATCATCACCAGCCGCAATCGGCTGCTCGAGCTCGACGAGGTGCCGCCGGTGACCCTCGACGTGCTCACCGCCGAGGAGAGCGCCGAACTGCTGGTCCGGGCCAGTGGTGACGCGCGCGGACCCGACGGCAGGCTCGCGCGGGAGCCGGAGCAGGCCGCGGAGGTGCTGCGGCTGTGCGGCAATCTGCCGCTGGCGTTGCGGCTGGCCGCGGCCCGGTTGCGGCACCGTCCGGGCTGGTCGGTCGGCATCCTCGTCGAGCGAATGGCCGAGGGCGCCACCGAATTCGACACCGCGTTCGGCATGTCGGTGCGTCAGCTCAACCGGGATCAGCGCCGTCTGTTCCGGCTGCTCGGCCTGATCCCCGGCTCCACCTTCACCGACTATGTCGCCGCCGCGGTCGCCGATGTGCCGCTGCGCACCGCGCGCACCATGCTCGAGGATCTCCTCGACGCCCACCTGGTCCAGCAGCCGGCCGAGGGCCGCTACCGCCTGCACGATCTCGTCCGGCAGCACGCCCGCCACGCCACCTTCGAACACGATTCCGACGCCGACCGCGAGCGCGCGCTGGGCCGGGTCCTGGACTACTACGTGCACACCGCGGCCGCCGCCGACGCCGCGATGCCGTTCCTGTCGCCCACCCGCCCCGTCTCGGCGGGCTCGCCCCCGGCCGACCTACCGACCTTCCCCGGCCGCGACGCCGCGTTCTTCTGGTTCGTCTCCGAGTACACCAACCTGATGGCGGTGTTCTACGCGGCCGTCGAGGTGGGCGCGAACGTCCACGTGTGCGAGCTGCCGCGCTTCATGCGCGCGTTCTTCGCCCGGCGGTGCGGCACCACCCACCTCAATGCCCTGTTCGAGCAATCCCTGACCGCCGCACAGCATCTCGGTGACCCCCGCCAGCTCGCCGAAGCGCACAGCGACCTTGGTTTCGCCCGCTACAACGCGGGCCGGATGACCGAGGCGGCCGCCGCCTACGCCGCCGCCGCCCCGCTGGTCGCGGCCGCGGGCGACCCGCTGCCGCGCGCCGAGCTGACCATGCGCTGCGCCCAATTACGCTGGGACGAAGGCGATACCGAGGAACCACTCGAACTGTTCCGCCAGGCCCGCGACCTCTACGCGAGCAGCGGTTGCCCGATGAGCGCCGCCGACGCCATGGCCAGCGAGGCGTGGGCCATGCTGCAGCTGGGCCATCGCGAGCAGGCCGCCGAGCTGGCCCGCGAGGCGCTGGCGGTCCCCGCCGACAATCCGACCTGGCCGCCGTCGCTGCAGGCCCAGATCACCCTCGGTGTCGCGATCGCCGCCGACGCGCCGGAGGAGGCGCTCGCGCACCTGAGCAGCGCGCTGGCCTCGGCTCGCGCCGACGGCCACAAGCACAACGAGGCCTGGTGCCTGAACTGCCAGGGCGTCGCGCTGCGCCGGATGGGCCGCTACGAACAGGCCCTCGCCAGCCATCGGGAGGCGTTCGCCCTGCTCGACGACCTGTTCGAGGAGCACTGGAAGATCCACTTCCTCAACGGCTACGCCGAAACCTGCCGGCTGGCCGGTCTTCCCGACGAGGCGTTGCGCCTGTACCGGCAGACCCTGGAGCTGGCACCGAAACTCGGCTACCGCCTCGCCGAGGCGCTCGCGCACCAGGGCATCGCCGACGTGCTCGAACCCACCGACCCGGACGCCGCCGCCGAGCATCGCGCGGCGGCCCAGGCCATCCAGTCCGAGCTCAGCCCATCGACTTCGCTCCATCCAGCGATTCCCGAATGATGTCGGCGTGGCCGGAGTGCTGCGCCGTCTCGGTCATGATGTGCATGAACACCCGGCGCGCGCTCCAGCGTCCGCCGGGCTCGAACCACGGCGCCTCCGGCAGCGGCTGAGACACGTTCAGGTCCGGCAGCGTGCGCACCAGCTCGTCGGTGCGCGCGGCCACCTGCTCGTACTCGGCCAGCACGCCCGCGAGGGTCTCGTCCGGCAGCAGCACGAACTTGTTGCTCCACTCGGCGATCTCCGCCTCGCTCATCGAGGAGAAATCGGGTCCGGCCGCGGGCCCCTCGACGATGAACTTCGCCCAGTTCGCCTCGACCGCCGCCACGTGCTTGATCAGCCCACCCAGGGTGAGCTCGCTGGCGGTGGTCCGCATCCGGGCCTGCTCGTCGGTCAGCTCGCGGGTGGTGAAACGCAGGAAGTGGCGGTGCTTGGCCAGCATCTCCAGCAGGTCGGTGCGCTCGGTGTCGAGGAGGGGGGACGCGGTGGTGGTCATGAGCTGGTTTCCCTTCGTTGTCGGTATGAAAGCCAAGGTAGAACCCATTGCGGTCACTTTCTGTCCGCAATGTGCGGGAGAATGGAAAACATGGCCGACACGAGCGCTCGCACCCTCCGTCTGCTGTCTCTGCTGCAGACCCATCGCTACTGGCCGGGCACGGAACTGTCCGAGCGGCTCGGTGTTTCGCCACGGACGCTGCGCCGCGACATCGATCGTTTGCGTGAGCTCGGCTATCCGGTGGACGCCCGGCCCGGCGTCGACGGCGGCTACCAGCTCGCCGCGGGCGCCGCGCTCCCGCCGCTGGTCCTCGACGACGACGAGGCCGTCGCCATCACCGTCTGCCTGCAAGCCGGCTCCCAGGGCGCGGGCGACGGCCTGGCCGAACCGTCGGTCCGCGCCCTGGCCAAACTCGTCACTGTCCTGCCCACCCGCCTGCGCCGCCGGGTCGACGCGCTGCGCGCCATGACCGTCTCCGCCGGCTGGAACGCCGTCCCGCTCTCCGACGTCGACCCGGCCGTGCTCACCGACCTCGCGCTGACCTGCCGCGGCGAGGAACGTCTCACTTTCATCTACACCGCCGCCGACGGCCGCACCAGCGCGCGGGAGGTGGAACCGCACCGCCTGGTCTCGCTGGGCCGCCGCTGGTATCTCGTGGCCTACGACCTGACCCGCCACGACTGGCGCAACTTCCGCGTCGACCGTCTCACCGACTCCCGCGCCACCGGCATCCGGTTCCGCCCCCGCGACCTGCCCGCTCCGGACGCCGTCACCTTCGTCCGCGACGGAATGGGTTCGCGCCGAACGGGGTACACCGTCACCGCCGAGATCGAAGCGCCCGCCCTCGACGTCCACGCCCGCGTCGGCCGCTGGTGCGCCGTCACCGCGCTGCCCGCCGACCGCTCCCACATCGAGATGACCGTCGACAACCTCGACTGGCCGATCCTGTTGCTGGGCAAGGTGGAAGCCGAGTTCCGCGTCCTCGGCCCGCCGGAACTGACCGAGCGGCTGGCGGAATGGGGATCACGGTTCCGCGCCGTGTCGTAGTCCTCAGCTTCGGGTCACGCAGGGGTGATAGTCGGCGGAACCGGGCTCGATGGCATCGGGCGACACCGTCGCCAGCGTCACCAGCGCCGCGTACAGGCCGACCCCGACGAGCGCGAGCCCCGCCACCGGAATCGCCCCCACCTTCCACCGCGCGTCGCCGCGCGTCAGCGACACGATCAGCCCGGCCAGCAACACCACGGTGCCGATCAGCAACCCGGCCCCGAGCGAGTTCAGCAGCACCGCCCCGCCGGGAACGTCGACCGCCACCGCGCAGTGCGTCGCGAGCAGCTTTCGCTCTCGCTCGCCCAGCAGATGGTCCGCCGCGATCAACGCGCCGACCGCGCCACAGAATGCCGCCACCGCGGCACCGAAGAAGACCAACGGCCCGCGTGTCATTACCCGAACTCCTCGCATCGAAACGATGCGCTCATTCTGGGTATCCCACACCGCCGCTGGCAATTCCGCGCACAGCAGGGGCCTGCCCCCACGGGGAGAGCAGGCCCCGATCGATCAGTCGCAGCTACCGAAAGCGCCGTGCGGCAGCAGCTGATGCAGCCACTTGCGCAGCGGGTTGTGTCCGAGGTGCAGCCCGTTGTCGTGGTCGTGCCAGCCGCGGTCGACGAACTCGGCCGCAGCGGGCGGCTGCGCCGCGTGCGCGCCGGCCGGACCGGCGATACCGACGAGCGGGAGGGCGAGGAACGCGCCGGTCAGCGCGAGTCGGAGCAGGCGACGGTGGGATTGTTTCGAGCTCACAGGTGAATCCTTTCGAACCAGATCGTGCAGGCCTACACCCTGCCCCAGATTCCCGCCGCTGTCGTCCCCTGATCTGTCAGGCCCGGTATCCGTCCTGCGGACGATGATCCTGCGGTGGTCCAGTGGGGCGCTGATATCCCTGTGGTGCCCCCTGATTCGGTGCCGGGCTGTCGGGCCGCTGCGCGTCGGGCCGCAGCGGTGCGCTGGGGTAGGGCGTGGGCTGGGCTCCCGAGTGCAGCGCACCGAGCGCCGGTTGGGCGCCCGCATGCGGGGCGCCGGGAGCTTGCTGCCGTCCTGCATCAAGTGCGTCGGGAACGGGCGGCATGCCGGGATATGGTGCACCGCCGGTGAACTGGGCCCCCGGAGGCTGGGCGTGGAGCGCTTGATGCGGTGCGCCCGGCCCTGGTCGGCCCGGCACACCGGCCATCGACGGTATGCCGGGATGCCTGCCCAGCTCCCGCGTCCCCCTACCGCCGGGCGGTCGGGCCGCCTTGCACCACCGCCGGGTCGACGGCAGCACCGCGAGCACGAACGCCACCACCGGAAACACCAACAGCAGCACCGACACCATCCACGGCACACTGCGCTCCACCGAGAACAGCCCGTTGAACACCGACTGCCCCAGCACCGCGTCCAGGTGACGCCCGATCGACAGGTCGTACTGCATCAGCTGGACCGCGGTCGACATCGCCGTCACCACATACGCGCCCAACGTCCCGACGCTTCCCAGCGCCACCAGTGTGGGCCCCGCCCCACGTCGCCGGAACAGCAGAATCGCCCCCACCGACAGCGACACCGCGGACAGCACATCGACCAGCAAGGTCGCCCCGGATACCACCGACACCCACCCCGGCGCGATCCCCCACCCGAACACCCCGGTCTCGCTCCGCACCATCCTGAACAGCCCGAACAGCACCCCCACGGCCCCGGCGATTCCCCCGAGCAGCGCGAGCACCGCCGCCACCACGGCCGTCCCGCCACTGGCAGGCCGCTGATCGGCAACCCTGTACATCCGCTCCTCCTCGCTGTTTCCGGTCGACCCCACCCTCTCCCGGATTCGCCCCGCTGTCTCGTCCACCGACACGCATCCAGCCCTCGAGTGAGCCCGCCGCCCCTACCCAGTTACCCGGACTGGCGGTCGAATACACGAAGGCCCGGATCCCGTAGCCACGATGGTGTGGCGGTGCACTCGCTCTGTTTCGCGTGCCCTGCGGGAGCGAAGTCCGTCGAATGCGACCACCTCCGTTCGCCGGTAGACCTCGGTGAGGGGCTTCGTGTACTCGCGAAGGCGAATTCGGAGAAGTCGCTGATGTGGGCGATCGTCCTGTTGGTGGGTTCTCCGGAGGCCGTCGCGGCGGCCCGCCGGTGTAACGAGGCGGCCGGCGAGGCACCTCTGTCATCAGCCGTTGCGATACCGCTGCATCCGCCGCCGCCGGAAGAACAACTGATCGACCGCGACCGGATCGACCGCGGCCGTGATGTCCGCCAACCGAGTGTCGTAGTGATGCTCGTGGATGCACCGATGCAGATGTGCCCGCCGCTCCGGCACCAGATCCGACCACACCGCGCCGAAACGCCCCTGCGCCTCCGGCCCCGACACCGCGACCAGATCGAGAAGCGCAGGCCAGGAACTGGTCTCGGTGGCGTGCGCCGGCAATTCCGCGACCGTCGCGTCCGACAGTGCCGCCAGCGCGTACCCGACCACACCCCGGATGGTGTCGTCCATCCGCGACATCAACGTGAACAGCCCCCGCCAGCTCCCCACATCACTGCGATCGTCGAGCGGCGCGACCAACCCGACGCCCACCCCCGGATCGGTGAACACCGAATTCCCCACCAGCGTCCACAACCCGAGCGGCGTGAGATGCCCGACTACCGTGAGGAACTCGGGCACCGCGCCCACCTCGATCGCGTTGCGCACCAGATTCGCGACCTCCCGCTGCGGCGCGCTACCGAACAGCACGTCGCCGACCCGGCTGATCACATCCGGCGCGCACCGCGAGAACACTGACAGCGCGGCGTGTTGCAGCGCGGGCCGCCCCGCCATCACCGCCTGCGCCATCCGCGGAATCCGCCGATGCGGCCCATCGAGCAACTGCCGGATCACCGAGCTCAGGATCTCGGAATCGTAGGAGTACGCGGCGGAGTGGATCAGCCCCGCGTCGTCGTGCACGTCCGCCTCGACCGCGGCGATCAGCTCCGGTGTGGCGCACGCCAGGAACGGCCCCGCCGTCACGTAGTCACACCGCCGCAGCAGCTCGTTGACGATCTCGACCACCGGCCCCGGCGGCGCCACATCCGCCAGCTGCGCGATCGCCCGCGGATCCAGGTAGGGCGCGCAATCCGCCGCGTACCCCGGATCGAGCATCATCAACGTCTCCGCGGCCTTGACCGGATGTTCCACCCCCACCGACCCCGCGGCCCGCCCGGTCGTCATCGGCGGAACCAGCCGCTGCACCAACGGAATCGAGATCGACAGCGGAATGAACGGCACCAGTGCGCTGATCCGCCGAAACGTCTCGGTGTGCTGATCGAACAGCACCCCCGCGATCTGCTGCTGCAACTCGTGCAACCGATCGGCCCCCAGATACCGCAGATGCTGCACCCGCTGAGGATGAACATGCAGCGTGCGAGCCAGCAGAATCAACTGCGCCCGCGTAGTCAGATCCGTCATCTGCCGCCGAACATGATCTTCTTCGTCACCGCGCGAAACGGCCGGGGCAACGCCCCCAACATCGAGTCGATCGACTTGTCCAACGCCTTCGCCTCGAACGTCACCGCCGCCCGCATCAACTCGAACAAGTCCCTGGCCTCATCAGCAGGCAAACTCTGTAGCGAGGGCAGCGCCACGGGCACGCCACCCTCACGGTCACTTCGATTCGTCATGTGACTCCTGGGTAACGCGAACTCACCCCCGAGGATGCCGCCTCCACCCGCCCCCGACCCCCAACTTCACGAAGATCTGTGCACAACAACGAAAACAACGACACGAATACATGTGAACCGACGTCCCACCGACGAAGTTTCACAGCATGTGTCCCTTGACACGCAGGACCTTCGATGCCGATGGGTGATGCCATGTGGGGAACATCCATCCAGACCGTATGCTCGCCGTGAAATTCGGCATCGAGAGACAGGCCGTCGGGCATGGCATCGCGTATTCCGTTCCCGAAACAGCTGTCGCGGGCCACCTCGGATCACGACGTCCTCATGCGAAACGACGGGGGGATTCCCTCACCGCGATCGGTGCTCTGCGGGACCACTGGACGGTGAAACAGTAGCCCCACGGCACACGGGGTCAGAATACCTTCACACAAGACGCGCTCGATCCCGTCCCGCTGGTCGGCCTGCACTTCACCATCATGGGGATGGGCAGCACGTCGACTGTCGCTGACGCGCAGATCGACCGCGCGATCTCGCTTGTTCGAGACCGGCACTCCGCGACGAAGCCGTTCGACCTCACCGTCGGCTCGCCGCCGAGCTCATTGAAGCCGTGCCCTGCCTGCGAGCCGCCGATCCAGTGACAGTGCGGGTGCACCAGGTCGAACTGGTGGTGGTCCGGCGCGAAGGCCGGACCTACCGGTGGGACACGTGCGCGGCGCTTCCGTTCAGCGGGTAGTGCGTGCGGCAGGCCAGTAGTCGCAGCTCGGCCGGGGTGCATGCTTCTGTGCCTGAATGCCGACTAAGATCGTCGGATGCCGCCTGCAGTCCCCGAAGCCCCACGATTCGAGATGGTCGACCTGTTCGCCGGCCCTGGGGGCCTCGATGTTGCGGCGAAATGGCTCGGGATCGAAACCGTCGGCATCGAATTCGATCCCAACGCGTGTGCGACACGGACTGTCGCGGGGCTCGACACGGTTGCCTCGGACGTCACAGATTGCTCACCGTCGGACTATCGAGCCAAGATCTTGGCAGGTGGGCCACCCTGTCAGACCTATTCGGTTGCTGGAGCCGGCGCAGGGCGCAATCGGCTGGCCCATGTGTTGGACCTTGTGGAGCGGATGGGCGATTCCCCTGATCCCAACGTCCGACCTGAGCTGGACGGACTAGACGACGTCCGGACAGGCCTCGTCCTCGAACCTCTCAAGTGGGCGCTTCAAGCGAAGCGGCAAGGCCGGCCCTACGACACGATCATCCTCGAGCAGGTCCCGACCGTACTTCCGGTGTGGGATGCGTACGCGAAGGTTCTTCGTAAGAACGGTTACTTCGCCGATGCCAAGGTGCTGTGCGCCGAAGAGTACGGCGTGCCGCAGACCCGCCGCCGAGCAATCCTGATCGCCCGGCGAGAGGGCGAGGTGGTCTGGCCGGAGAAAACGCATCAGAAGTTTGTTCGGGGTGGGAATACTCGGCATGGTGCTGATAAGCGCGAGCCCTGGGTATCGATGCAGCACGCGCTGGGGCGCGAGGATGAGTTCGTCGTCATTTCCAACTACGGCACAGGTGGCGATCCGGCCGCTCGTGGCGAACGTCGATTCGACGAGCCGGCGTACACCGTGACCGGCAAAGTCTCGCGGAATCGAATTGTCGATTCACGCGGGAAGTATGTGGCCAACGTCAGCTCCGAGGATGCGGGCAGGCTTCAAACCTTTCCCTACGACTACCCGTGGTCGGGCTTGGACGTGTCGCAGCAAATCGGCAATGCCATCCCACCCAGGCTGGCTGCTCACGTGCTGTGCGCGGCGGTCTTCGGTCGACAGGTGTCGTCGGAAGCGCTCGACGTGGCCGTGGCCAGTTCATGGAAGGTGTCCCAATTGGGCGTACCAGGTCTTCGGCCCGTCGGGCCACCACCTGCCCAGACTTTCAACCAGCCGGCGGTCGAGGATCGTCAGCTGGAACTCATCGCGCAATCGGTGCTGGCCGGCTGAGTCGTCCGGTCTGGTGGGACACGTGTAGCGAACCGCTGTTGCCCGCCGATAGCCCACATCGACCGGGTAACAACTATCCCGCTTGACCGGAACTAGTCGGATCGAGCCGATATTGTTACCCCCAACGTGGGGGAGTCAAACCTCCCAGCGTCGACTAAGGGGATCTGCGCAGGTGGGAGTAGCCGATGAGTGATCTGATCGATGGCCAGTACGACGTGTTCAAGACCTTCCTGGACAAGGACACTCCGGCTGAAGCCATCAAGAAGCTCAGGCTGTTCGCCTCGGAAGACGTGATCAAGCGGATCATGGACCGCTACGACCAGGACATGGTGCGGATCAAGGAGATGCGCGAACCGCACTCCGTGGTGATCGACAATTACGAAACCTGGTATGCGGGACCGCATCCCGACGACCGACTGTGGCCCGCGATCCAGGACGACCTCATCAGGCAGGGCTGGCCGCAAGACCCGGCCATCGACAGCCTCGACGATTCGTCCACCCGGATCGTGTCGTTGCTGCAACACCCGCGAAAGAACGCGTTCTCCACACGGGGACTCGTGGTCGGGTACGTACAGTCGGGCAAGACCACGAACTTCACCGCGGTGATGGCGAAGGCCGCCGACCGGGGCTACAAGCTGTTCATCGTGTTGGCCGGTATCCACAACGGCCTTCGTCGGCAGACTCAGGCGCGCCTCATCCAGCAGCTGGTCGAACCCAACCCGACGCTGTGGACCCAGATCACCGACCTCGATCGTGACTTCAGCCCCACCGCCAATCCCGCGAGTTTCTTCGGCAAGTCGAACAAGACCCACGTTCTCTGCGTCGTGAAGAAGAACGCCACGGTGTTGCGGAAGCTGGTGAAGTGGTTGGGCGATGCTTCCGACTACCTGGCTGACTGCCCAGCCCTCATCATCGACGACGAGGCCGATCAGGCGACGGTGGCGACGAAGTCGATCAACCCTCTGATCCGGCAGATTCTCAACACCTTGCCGAAATCGGCTTACGTGGGCTACACCGCGTCACCGTTCGCGAACTTGCTCATCGACCCCTCCGCGGATGACCTGTACCCCGAGCACTTCATCGTGAATCTGCCCAAACCCGATGGCCATTTCGGCACCGAGGTGCTGTTCGGTCGGTATGCCCTCGACGGTGAGGATCCTGCCGAGGTCGACGACGGCTACGACATGATCCGCAATGTTCCCGACGACGATGTCGAGCTGGTCCGCCCCAAGACGCGAGCGGACGCCGAGGACTTCTACCCGTCGATCACCGCCACGCTGCGGCGCGCGGTGATGTACTTCTGGATGACGACGGCCGCGCGTCGGGTGCGTGGCAGCGGAAACCCACACTCCACCATGCTGATTCACACCAGCGTGCGGACCGCGGTACACAACAGCTTCCGCGACCCGCTGCTGGCGTTGCGCGCGGCGACCGGACGCAATCTGTCGGACGCGGCTCTACTGCGTGAGATGCGTGCGTTGTGGGACGAGGAGACCTCGCGGGTGCCCGCTGTCGCGTTCGACGAGAAGCCGGTTTCCTTCGACGAATTGGCCGCCGAGCTGCCCGGAGTGCTCCGTGACTGCCGTGTCGTGATGGACAACTCGGAAAGCACCGACCGCCTCGACTACGAGAACGGCCCCGTGGTGGCGATCGCCGTGGGTGGTAACACGTTGTCGCGAGGTCTGACGTTGGAGGGGTTGTCCGTCAGCTACTTCGTCCGGGCCGTGTCGACCTACGACACCCTGCTCCAGATGGGCCGGTGGTTCGGCTATCGCACGGGCTACGCCGATCTCCCTCGTATCTGGATGACCGCCGAACTCGAAGACTGGTTCCGCCACCTCGCCACCGTCGAGACCGAGATGCGCCGCGACATCGACGTCTACATGACCGAGGGCAAGACGCCGATGACCTTCGCGGTGCGGCTGCGTACCCATCCCTCGCTGCGAGTCACCGCCGCCGCGAAGATGAAGGACGCGGTGTCGGCGTTCTCGTCCTATGGCGGCCAGCGTGTCCAGACCCGGTACTTCCGCAAGGAATCGGACTGGTTGCTCCGGAACCAATCCGCGGCCCGCGCGCTCGTGACTGCTGCCGGTCGATTCGGCCAGGTCGAGGGAAACGGCGCGGACGGCCGCTACCTCATCCGTGACGTTCCCAGTGAGACGGTCATGAACTTCCTGCGCGAGTATCAGTTCCACGAGAAGTCACAGGAGTGCGATGCCGATCTGATGATCGGCTACATAGAGAAGCGGATCCGCAACGCGGGCACGTTGCGGCGGTGGAACATCGCCGTAGTCGGTAAGCCCGCGGTCGACGACGCGGACCTGTTCGACTTCGCCCCGGGGATCGGCGTCGGCAGGATCATCCGATCGCAGTTCGCCGCGACGTCGGACCATACGGATATCAAGACGTTGATGAGCCGCCGGGACGCCGGGATCGACCTCGACGGCATCACCTCGAGCACAACCGAGGAAGACATCGCCAAGGCGCGGAAGGCGCAGCACCCCGATGCCGGATTGCTGGTGCTGTATCCGATCGACAAGACCTCCGAGCCGGAGCCGTCGAAGACTCGGCGACAGGCATTGAACGCGCCGGAGCACGTCATCGGCGTCGGTCTGGTGTTCCCGACACCGACCGACGACGACAGCACCGTCGCGTGGGAAGCCGACTACATCTCTGCGGACCTGTCCGGGGTAGAGATCGAGGAGGAGGATTTCAGCGCCCTCGAATCCGAGGAGCTCTGATGTCGAACCGGGTGAAGGAGGTTCTCGACGAGCAGTGGCGCGGATTGCTCCGACGGCCACGGACCGAGGACTCCGTCGTCACTCTCGCCGAATTGCCGGTAGTGACCGTCGCCGGATCCTTGGCGGTGGCTGTGGACAACGCCGGTCACCGGCATCTGCTCGTCCCGATCGGTGCGTATCAGAATGTGCGCCGTGGCCTCAACGGTCCCGTCTTGCGTCTGAGCAAGCGAATACTGGAGAACGACGGCAGCTTTCACGACTACGCCGATCTGGCCTGTCTGCGTCCCGATCTGAACGACATCTTCACCACGCTGTGCGCCGAGATCCTCGTCGCGACCGAACAGGCGCCGGAGAATCCCGTGAAGGTGCTCCACCGCACGCTCGACCGATGGCGCGCATTGTTTCTCAATCCCGGACCACCCCTCGGCCCACAGCAGATCGCGGGGCTCTTCGGTGAGCTGATCGTCTTGGAACGGCTGCTCGAGCGGGATGGCGGCGCAAGTCGGCTGTGGAGGGGTCCATCGGGTTACCGCCACGATTTCGCCACCGACTTGGGCGCTGTCGAGGTCAAGGTGTCCACGGGGCACGATGGCCGCGAAGTCAGAATTCACGGTCTGGATCAGTTGGAGCCGCCGGTGGATGGTGCGCTCGGTCTCGTGTGGTTCCGGCTGGAATCGAGTGCGCATGACGGCATCGGAATCGTGGAACTGGTCAAGCGGGTGCTCGATCTCGCCGATGACGAAAGCGAGGTGCTCTCTCTCCTCGCCACCGTCGGCTACCGCGCCGCGGACAACGATCACTATGCGCACGTGCGGTTCTCGATCGATGAGCAACGTTGGTACAACGTCGATATCGCGTTCCCGCGGCTGACGACTGTCGACCTGGCAGCCGCGGCGGTCTCGACCAATGTCCGCAATGTCGACTACACGATAGATCTATCGGGAGAGGTGCCCGCGCCGATGGACGCCGATGATGTGGAGCGGCACATCACGTTGATGCTCGAGGAATCCCGATGACAGCGCCCGCGTGGGTATCTCAGCCGTTCCCGCCCGAAGGGGCCAGCGCGGCCGAGGGAATTCGAAATCAGCTCGGAAAACCCGAGCTGGACCATCTGACGATCCTGGTCCGGGAGTCGGCCCAGAACAGTTGGGATGCTCGTCGAGGCGATGGCATCCCGGTGGACTACCGCATCGACCTGCAGACGATCAGTGCCGCGGACGCTCCGGCCTGGCGGGAGAATCTACTGCGCCGGGCGCCGGCGAAACAGCGCCTGCCGCTGCGGGAGTCGCTGCAACAGCCGACTATTCGGGTCCTGTCCATCTCCGACCGCGGGACCCGTGGGCTCGGCGGACCGACTCGAGCAGACGCCGTCACCGACCGAGGGCGTGATTTCGTCGCCTTCCTGCGCAATATCGGTGAGCCGCGCGATCAGGCACTGGGCGGCGGCACCTACGGATTCGGCAAAGGCATCCTCTACCTGGTATCGAACGCTGGCACGATTCTGGTCCATACCCGGTGTGAATACGAGGGCCGCTACGAGACTCGATTGATGGGTGCGGCGCTGTGGAAGAGCTATGACGCGGTGGAAGACGGTCGCGAACGTCGCTACACCGGGCGACACTGGTGGGGCGACGGATCGGGCGAGGTGATCGAGCCGCTCGTCGGCGCGGAAGCCGACACTATGGCGCGCAAACTGGGTCTTCGACCCTTCGGCGACACCGAGACCGGAACGACCATCTCGATTCTCGATCCGAATCTCGACAACAGCGAACCGTCGGCTGTCGCTCGATACCTCGCCGAAACAATCGTCTACCAGCTGTGGCCGAAGATGATTCCCGATGCCGACGGCACACCGCCGATGCGGTTCACGGTGACCTGTGACGGCATCGACTATCCCGTCCCCGACCCGGCCAGGATGAAGACACTCAAACTCTTCGTCGCGGCCTATCGAAAGATGCTCAGCCGCGAGGCCACGGAGTTGCATTGCCGTCGGCCGAAGAAGCTCCTCGGCCGGTTCGGGATGCATCAGACGATCGCCCAGCGCTTCGAACCGAGCAACGCCGAGCACATGGCGGGATTCGATACCGGGATGGTCCACCACGTGTGCCTGATGCGTCCGGCAGAGTTGGTGGTCACCTACTGGGCTGGGCCGAAGCCGGGCAGTGAGTACTCGGCGTACGCGGGAGTCTTCCGCGCGGACCGAGAACTCGACGACGCCTACGCAGCGGCAGAGCCGCCGACACACGACAACTGGAACTATCAGTCGCTCGACCACCCGGAGCACTCGTTCGTGAAGATGACGTTCGTGCGGATGAAGGAGGAGATCGACGCGGTCATCGGGCCTCGTGGCAGCAGCGGCGTCGAGGTCGCCCAGGTGTCGTTGGGTGCCGCGAGCGACCGGCTGTCCCCCCTCGTCGGTGGAGCGTGGGGTGTGGGATCGGCGACCGACTACGGCAGACCGGGCGAGACCGCGCCACCGCCACGCGCCGCGCCTGCTCGACGACCCAGTGGTCGACGACCTGAGCCGGTCGACTCCGGCAACGGGGATGCCCCGGGTTCACCATCGGTACCGAATGGTTTGGGTGCCGACGGGCAGCCCTCTTTCGGCAGCGACTTCAGCGAGGCCGGGGGACGATCGGCTCAGCCGGCGCCGCGCCGACGGCGTCCCAAGATCGAGTACGTCGGTGAGCCGGAACCGGCAGAGCTCTGGGGGCACGGGGTGGTCGTGCAACGGTTCACATTGCCCGTGGCCGTTCCGCAGCGGGTGAGCGCGGACGTGGCAGTCGCCCTCAACAGCGACGGAGGCCTGGAGATGGACCCGCCGGCCGGTGCGGAGATGCCCGGCCTCGTCGGTTGGGAAGACCCTCAGGGCGAGGTACATCAAACCCCAACCTACGTCATCGAGGGTGGCGACGGCAGTGTGTGGAAGGCGGTCGTCAAGCCCGCGGCGGACACGATGACCGACATCGTGCTGTACACCGAGGCGGTCGCCTGATGGCGAATCGCGTCCTGCCGTACAAGAAGCCGTCGTCGAACGTGGTTCGTGCCGGCGCGTGGTTGCTGTCCATCGACGGTGACGAGATGTCGCTTCCCGACCACCTGCCGCATTGGGACTATCAGACGAATCTGTCGTTGCGGAGAGTAATCCACGTCGATATCGATCGGGCCCTGGCCGAGGCGACCTTGGCTCCCGGCACCGAGTTGGCTTTGGCCGCGGTGTGGACATCGACAGGGTCCAAACTTCGCGGCGTGGTTTCGCGTGTCGTCGTTCCCGCGCACGGCGAGATCGAGCTGCGAGCCGAACTCGTCGGAGCGGATCTCGGTGGGGTACTGACACTGGATACCTCCCTGGTTCTGGCGCACCGCAGGCGCGGCACCGACCGGCCGGTTGCTCCGCGGCGGGGTGGGTCAGTCCTGTGGAGTGATCGCAGTCAGATTCGTCTGCAGGGAGATGCGCCTCAGTTCCCCATCGCGATCGTGGATTTCGCGCGCACCAACTATCCGGGGGATGCCGCGTGGCACCTCGAGATCGGTTCGAATCTCGACGTGGCCACGATGGGGTCGCTGCTCCTGCTGGTCAACGAGAAGAAGACGCTGATCGCCGAAGCTCTGCAGCGGGCGGGGAATCCGCGTCTCCAAGATAAGATGGCGCTGTCGATGCTGTACGCGGATGTGGCCCGGACGATGGTCGACCATGCTCTTCGGATCAGCGATTTCGATGATGACGCAACGTATCTCGATGAAACGCTGGGCGCTACGCTACAAGAACTCTTCGGGCGCTTGTTCCCCGGACGATCGATCACCGATGTCCGGCTGGCCGCCCAGGAATCGCCGAATCTGTTCGCATCCCAGCTTCAGGCGGCGGTCAAGATCTTCGAGGGGGTCGTATGACGCTGCTGTATCCGAGGTTGTTGCGGCACCGGGCCAAACTCCTCGCCGCGGAATACAAGGAACGCAGTGCCCTCGACCTGAACAGTGCGTGGGCGCTCACCGACGAGACGGCGGTGTTCGTCGCCACCGGGGGTACTCGGGTGGAACCCGAGAAGCTGCAGATACTCCGGGACATGGTCGTCGACCTGGCAAAGGAATCCGGATTTCCGGAGCTTCCGGATGCCAAACAGAAGACCGCCTTCGACCTGCGGTTGGCGGTCGCACTGCACCGGGAAATGCGCATTTCCCCCGCGGAGGCGGCGTCGGGCGACGTCTGGGCCTTCCTGGCCCTGATCGTCCTTCCCGACGTCGCGCACTGGCGCTACCCCAAGCCGCCGGGCGATCGCGTGCTCGCCTCGGACCTCACCCGTCACGTCTTCGGGCGTATGTGGTGGCGTGCGCAGTTGGTCTACGCCCCGACCGACGCCGACCCCTACGCTGCCCTCCACGTTCTCGGTGAAGCGGCCTTCGATCAGATCTACGCGCGCCGCGCTGCTCTCGGCGGCAGCCCGCACCTGATCAAATCGATTCTGCGGGTGTGGAAACAGATGAATCTCGCAGGCTTGGCCGAGCGTGACATCCTTCGAGACTTCCTGAAGCGCCTGCTCAGGCTGGCGCCGTTCGTCGTGTTCGAAGCGCTCGATGACTACGCGCTGGACGAGGAACTGCTCGAGATCGCCAGGGAAACCGTCGTCGGGTATCTGACCGCACGAGGGTCACTCTCGGCGAGTGACGCCGATGCCCGGGCCGCACTGGTTTTCGCGACACCGGCGACCACCGGTCGGTGACAATTCGGTGAGAGGCATCGGGAGGGCCGCCGACTCGCGGAGGCTCTCCCGGTCTGACTCACCTCTGTTCTCCACGTTGTGATGGAACGGCGCAGTCCGACCGCGCCTCTTGTGAAAGGTGTTGTGCACGATGGGCTCCGGCGGCCAGAAGCGAGACCTGAATCAATCCTTGACTTCGGCGTTCGACGGGGGCACAAGGTTCTTGCCCTACATCGAAGAGATTCGATTTCCGATGTACAAAGCCCTTGCCGCCGATCTCACCTTGAACTTCCCATGGCCCATCACGGCATTGATCGGCCCGAACGGGACCAACAAGAGCTCCATCCTGCGGGCCCTGTCGTCGGCGCCGGAGGGTAGAAGTCTCGCGGAGTTCTGGTTCTCGACCGAGGTGGACGACATCGATGCTGGTGGCAGGGGCCGGGCATCGCACCGATTCATCTACAAGTACGTGTTCGACAACAGCGGGACGCGGGCGGAGTGCCGCAAGTATCGAGGAAACAAGCCGTATCGGTCGAAGGTCCCCGCGAAGCTCACGGGGAAGCGGGATCCCGACTACTGGGAGCCCACCAAACGTGTCGACGTCGACAACATGGCGGATGTACCCGCGGTCGGTTTCGACACGATGGTGTCGGCCAACCGTGACCGTTGGAATCTGATCCGAAAGAACGTGGTGTACCTCGACTTTCGGTCGGAGATCAGCGCCTTCGACAAGTACATTCACCACAGTCCGCTCGACCGGTGGGTTTCGGAACCGTCGCAGCGGCGGTTCCGGGTGATCCTGAACTCGGCTCTGGTCGCGCGTGCGCTGCGCGGTGATTCCGTCCCGACCACGCACCAGAAGAAGCTGGTGGCGAGGGTTCGTGAACTGGACGAGCCATCGGTTCAGGCAGCCGCCCGCATCCTGGGAAAGCCGCTACGGCGTGTCGATATGCTCGAGCACAAGTTCTTCGGGCCGCAGGGCTTCACTGTCCGACTGCACGTCGGTGACGCCACCACGGGTATGTCCAACGCTGGTCGATCGGTGTATTCCGAGGCACACGCGGGCAGTGGCGAGTACGCCGTCGTCAGGTTGGTGGATGCGATCAAGCGCGCACCGGAAGGGTCACTGATCCTGCTCGACGAGCCGGAGGTTTCGCTGCATCCGGGGGCGCAGGCAGCGCTGATGGAGTTCATCAAATCGGAGACCTTGGCGAAGGGACATCAGGTCGTTATTGCCACTCACTCGCCGATTCTGGTCGCCGATCTGCCGCCCGCGGCGATCAAGGTGCTGGCGTTCGACTCGAAGTCGAACCGGGTGGTGAAGATTGCCGACGCCTGCTCGCCGACCGAAGCGTTCGCGCATCTGGGACAGACCGTGTTCAACTCACGTCGGAAGATTCTGGTCGAAGACGACCTGGCTGCTGAATTGGTACGGGCCGCACTGCGCGTACACGCGCCGACGAAGCTGGACACGCTGGAGATCGTGCCCTTCCCCGGTGGTTCGGGCGGCATCGTCAAGACCGCGCTGGCGAGCTTCGCAATGTCCGACATGTCGGAGATCGGCATTCTGTTGGATGGGGACCAACGGGTTCCGGGACGAGGTTCGGCGCTCGACGTCGCCAGGGCTGTCGGTGCGGCGGGAGACAACTTCGATGCCCTGAAAGCGATCTGGAAGTCGACCTTCCACGAGGCCGTGCCCGATCTGCCGATCGATCACGGTTCTGACAATGATCGGAACAACCGCAACAAGTGCAAAGCGGTGCGTACGTGCATCTTTTGGGCGAACGACCATTTGGACTTCTTGCCTGGTACCACTCCCGAATCGTTGCTCAGCGAAGCATTGGGCTATGTACCTTCGGGTACCGACGGCAAGGCTGCGAAACAGGATTGGTTCGAGCGATACCGCGACGAGATGCGGTTGACCCAGTCCGAGCAGGTGTCGTCGGCAGACGTTCTGGGCTATCAGAAGGTCAAACTGGCCGGACTTCCTCAGGATTCTCCGCATCTCAAGGACGTGTTCGGGGCCGTGGAGCGGATTGTGAGTTGGTGATCGCCGGTCGCGGAATCAATTCGTCGCGCGGACCTTGATGGCGTCGTGGGAGATGAGGACGTCGTATTCGCCGGGGGTGGCGATGACGGCGTTGCCGTAGGCGGATTTGACGAAGGGGGAGGTGTACCAGGTGCCGGTGTTCATGTCTTCGAAGAAGTCTCGGTCGCTGCCGTTGAGCATGATGTGGTCCTGGTGGGTGGCTTTGCCGTCGAGGCGCTGGCCGTAGAGGCGGGTGATCTTGTAGCCGGAGTGGAAGCCGAGGGCGTTGACCCAGGGGTGGAGTTCGACGATGTTGGCTTGCAGGGCCCAGAGGTTGCCTTCGACGCGGTGGGTGGTGCGGGTGTCGACGGCGCCGTCGTCGTCGAAGAGGGTCAGTTCGATGTCGAGTTGGTCGGACTGTCCGGCAACGGGTTTCGCGGTGACGTGGGCGGCGGTGATCTCGCCGGTCAGGCCCAGGTAGGTCTGGAGGAGGGTGGCGATCCAGAGCAGGAGGGTGGCGACGAGGAGCAGGGCCAGGCCGGGGGCGCCACGGCCCAGGATGGTCTTGAGGCCGCCGCGGCGGCGGGCCGCGAGGGCGGCGGAGACGAGCAGGGCTACGGCGAGTGCGAGCAGGGCGAGCAGGCCGATCTGGGCGAACCCGAAGGTCACCGGGAAACTCATGTACCGGTTGTACCCCGAATTCGGCTGCAACAGGGGCGGTCTCGGTATCTCGGTAGGGTGAATTCGTGGACAAGTATCGGGTACTCGTCGGCGTTCATCTGGTGCTGCTCGACGGTGACGGGCGGGTGTTGTTGGGGCGCAGGCTCGCTACCGGCTTCGGGGACGGGTTGTTCCATGTGCCCGCGGGGCATCTCGAGGCGGGGGAGTCGGCGGTGGCGGGGTTGATCCGGGAGGCGCGCGAAGAGGTGGGCGTCGAGATCGACGCCGGGGATGTGGCATTCGCGCATGTGCTGCACAGCGACGAGCGGGTGCAGATGTTCTTCGTCGTGCGGCGCTGGCGTGGGGAGGTTGTCAATCGGGAACCGGAGAAGTGTTCGGAGCTGCGGTGGTTCGATCCGGCACAGCTCCCGGCGGAGATCGTCGAATACTGCGAGGTCGGGGTGCGGGCGGCGCTGGCCGGGCGGGTGTTCTCCGAGTTGGGCTGGGACTAGGCGGCTGGTCGGCGGCGCTGGATCAGCGCGATCGCGGCGGTGCAGGCGAGCGCGATGCCGATCGAGGCCGTCGCGGGGATCGGACCGCGGTCGACGTCGGCGGTGCGGTACCACGACGAGGAGTAGGCGAGGTGGCCGAATTCGTCGTCGCTCAACGCGACTCCGAGTGAGGGCACGAACAGGATCGACAGGCCGACGACGGCGGAGGTGGGACTCCCGGGGACCGCCGAGCCGACGCAGTATCCGCACACCGCGCCCAGCGCCAGACAGCCGACGGCGGCGTTGAGGGCCGCCGGCGGGTCGAGCAGGTCGGTGGCCAGCACGAATACCGACAGCGCGACCACGGTGGCCGCGGCGAGGATCGCGCGCGGTGCGCGCAGACCGACCAGCAGCCCGGCGCCGAGAGCGATCATGGTGCCCACGTCGACCAGGCCCGAGCGGGGCAGGGTGATGACGAGGCTGCCCGCCACGGCGAACGTGGTCATCAACAGCAGCAGGACGCCGTCGCGGTCGGGCAGGATCAGCGCGGCCGTCGTCGCGGCCGCCACGACGACGATCGCGCCGACGAGCACGTACGGGACGGTGATCTCGCGCACGGCCACCGCCAGCGACGCCGCCAGGATCGCCGAGAAGGCGATGACGGCGGCGAACACGGGCGCCAACGGGATCGCGGTGTCGAGGACCGGGCGCGGCGAGGCGGTGGTCGTCGCCGCGAAGTAGCCGAGGGCCAGGACGGTGGCCGCGATGAACCACAGCGGCAGGGTGCCGGCGAGGACGCCGTCGAAACCGGCCGAGGTCTCGTCGGTGGGCGCCTCGGTGAGGTCACCGAGCACGGTGGCGGCGGGCACGGCGAACAGGTACACCCCGCGCAACAGCGGGGCGGGCCAGACCGCGACGGCCAAGGCGCCCACCGCCATTCCGGCCAGGAGGGCGTCGACGAAGTTCAGGGTCGGCAGGGACAAGCCGGTGAAATGCGTACTGTCGGCATTGCGGGCCAGGACCAGATGACTGAGCAGGATTCCCGCGAGCGCGACCAGTGCCGTCCACCGGGCCGTGCGCACGCTGCCGACGGCGACGATGACCGCGGCGGTGATGACCGCGACGAACGCGCCGCCGGTCATCGCGCGCGGGATGTTGAACACCAGCAGGTCGACGTGGCGCGATTCGGCCAGAGCGGCGAAGCTGATCGGCAGCATGATGGCGAGGACGGCGACCGCGGCGGCCACGAACACCGTGACCGCTTCGGCAGCGGTCCGCAGCTCGGTGGCGTTGGGCCGCCGGGTCATCGGGCGGCCCGCACGGGTGGTCGCGGGCTCTTCGGGCGTCGCGCGATGGGGGCGTGCACCGAATCTCCGTTCTCGCGACCGGCTGGGTCCGGGCGGACCTGCGAGGGAGTCTATCCAGGGCCGATGCGCGCGCGGGCGCACGTGAGGTCCGCCGCCGTCGTGTCGCGGACCGGTCACCTGCCCGGTGGTGCCGCCGGTCGCCGCCGCCCTGCTGCCGGTGCCGGACCCAGGCATGCGACGATGAACGAATCTGCATGTCAGGTAAATGATTCGGAAGGTCGGTCGATGCCGAACGGCGTTGTGAGCTGGTTCGACAGCGGTAAGGGATTCGGGTTCATCACCCCCGACGCGGGCGGGCCCGAGGTGTTCGTGGAATACACCGAGCTGGTCGGTGCGGGGTTCCGCACGCTACGGGCGGGTCAGCGGGTGGAATTCGGGGTCAGGGAGACCCGGCGCGGACCGGAAGCACAGCACGTGCGGGTCGTCTAGTGACCCCGACGGCATAGATCGCCGTGTGGTCGCGGCCGGCGAGACGACCGCGCTGACGATCAGCGGCCGGGCGCTGAGCCGGAGTGTCTCCCCGGGGTACGGCAGATTCGGCCTAGTTCTGGCCGCTCGGCCAGAACCGGCTCGCGCGCTGACCGTGCACGGGCCGGGCCAGGTTGGGGTCCTCGGCCTCGGTGATGCCGACCTGCATGAGCAGGATCATGGTGACCATGCTGATGCCGATGATCAGCGGGGTGAGCAGCTGGGTCGCGGTGGCGCCGGTGGCGTGGGCGACGTGGGCGCTGGTGTGCGCGCTCATCGAGAACATGCCGGTGTAGTGCATGCCGCAGACGGCGACGCCCATCAGCAGGGCGGCGCCGATGGTGGCGACGATGCCGTGGACGTGCAGCGCGAACCAGAGCGCGGCGGTGGCGGCGACGACGGCGATGACCATCGACACGGCCACCACGAACGGGTCGTAAACGATCTCGATGTCGGTCTTCATCGCGTACATGCCGGAATAGTGCATCGCGCCGACCCCGAGTCCGGTGATCGTCCCGCCCACCGGGAGAGCCGCGCTGTCCCAGCTGCGCCGCACCACGATGGACAGTCCGAGCCACACCACTCCCATCGCGACGGCGGCGCTGAACAAGGTGATCGGGACGTTGTAGCGGATGGTCGCGCCGTGGACGGAAAACCCGAGCATCGCGATGAAATGCATGACCCAGATTCCGGTCCCACCGAGGGCGATCGCGGCCGCGGTGAGCCAGCCGCCGTGAGTACCGGAAGCGCGCGAGCGAACCATGCAACGCAGTGCCAGCATCGACCCGAGGACCGACATGAGATACGCCAGCAGCGGGGTTACCCAGCCGTAGGTGAAATGGTTGATGTCCAGCACTGTCTACTCCTTGCGTGATTTCTCCGCGAGGTGTGCGATCCCTCACGATCTCGGAAAATACGCTGGTAGAAAATTTGCCGTACTGGGTTTCTCGAAAATGTCTAGGGTTGCTGACGGTGATACGTCACCGTGCCGTAGAGATGTCGATGGTGAACCGTGCCAGTCGGTTTGCTCGGTGCTTCCCAGCAAATCCGGCATCCGTGCCGCAACTGCCTCGGCATACGCCGAGCATCCGCTTCGTTGCCCGCCGCGCCCGCTGTGTGACAGCACCAGGTGGCAGCATCGGGGGGTTGGGTTCCTCACAGTCCGCGAGCTCGAGTGTGGAGGAATTCGTCGGATCATGGCATTGTTGAAGCCGAGACCGGGACCGGACTATTAGGACCTGGCTCGTCTACAGAAGGTTTTGAAATGGCTCAGGGCATTGTGAAGTGGTTCAACAGCGAGAAGGGCTTCGGCTTCATCGCACAGGACGGCGGCGGACCCGACGTCTTCGTGCACTACTCGGCTGTTAGCGGCTCGGGCTTCCGCTCCCTCGACGAGGGTCAGCGTGTGGAGTTCGAGATCGGTCAGGGTCAGAAGGGCCCGCAGGCTCAGGACGTCCGCGTCCTCTGATTCTGCGCTTGACCAGCGTACGAACGTGAAGCTCCGCACCAGTAGGTGCGGAGTTTCTGCTATCTGGGGGCCAACGCCTCCGCCCGGAAGAACTCGTCGGTCACGGCGCGCGCCGCCGTCAGGTCCCGCGGCCCGCGCGCGACGAACTCCGCGGTCGCCACCCCGAACTCGGCGGTGATGAAATCGGTGATCAGGCGCGGCGGCTCGCCCGACCCCATCTCCCTGGTCCTGGACTTGAGCGCGGTCAGCTCGCCGATCGCGGCGACCAGGTCGGCGGGCAGAGCGCACTCGGCCAGCAGCGTCGGCAGGTGCATCGGCGCCACCGCCGCGCCGGGGTGCTCACGCAGCCAGCGCAGCGCCATCGCCGGGTGCAGCGAGTAGAACACCTTCTTCAAGCCGCCGTTGCGCTCGAACAGCGCCCACTGGCGCGCGCCCAGGTGCAGATAGTGCCGGGCGATCCGGTCGCGATCGGCCACCTGGTGGGCCACCTCGCGCAGCCGGGCGCGAAACGCCTCGTCGCCGCGATAGACGATGGGTGACATCAGCCACTCCACCAGCACCGCGTTGCCCCGCACCAGCAGGCGCAGGGCCTTGGCCAGGTCCCAGCCGTTCACGTCCAGCAGTCCCACCAGCGGGGTCTCGATGACATCGCGGGTCGTCCACGGCGACAGATAGGTCTCGAGGCTCGCCACGTAGACGAAACGGCAGTCGTAGTCGGAGTCCGGTGAGGGGAAACCCCAAGCCCGGCTGCCGCTTTCGATGGCCAGGCGGATCGCTACGCCGTGCTCGGCCGCCACCCGGTCGAGCTCGGCGTCGACGGCGGCCACGACGGCCGGATCCATCGAGTCGGGGACGGTGCGCAAGGACATGGCGTGATGGTAGGCGGGGCGACGCCCAGGGTTCACCCGGTTTTTGGCAGGGGGGTAAGGGCATCCGAACCCCGGCGACTATTCTGGTCGGCGGTAACTGCCGACCCCCTTTCTTCCCCAGGAGTACCCCACAGTGAGCCAAGCAGGCCGTCCTGTAGTTCTGATCGCCGACAAGCTCGCCCAGTCGACCGTCGACGCGCTCGGTGACGGTGTCGAGGTTCGCTGGGTCGACGGCCCCGACCGCCCGGCGCTGCTCGCCGCGGTCCCCGAGGCCGACGCGCTGCTCGTGCGCTCCGCCACCACTGTCGACGCCGAGGTGCTCGAGGCGGGCAAGAAGCTCCAGATCGTCGCCCGCGCCGGCGTCGGCCTCGACAACGTCGACGTGCCCGCCGCCACCGAGCGTGGCGTGATGGTCGTCAACGCGCCGACCTCCAACATCCACACCGCCGCCGAGCACGCCGTCACCCTGCTGCTCGCCGCCGCCCGCCAGATCCCGGCGGCCGACGCGACCCTGCGTGAGAAGACCTGGAAGCGCAGCAAGTTCAACGGCGTCGAGATCCTCGGCAAGACCGTCGGCGTCATCGGCCTCGGCCGCATCGGCCAGCTGTTCGCGCAGCGTCTGGCGGCGTTCGAGACCAAGATCGTCGCCTACGACCCCTACACCTCGCCCGCGCGCGCCGCCCAGCTGGGCATCGAGCTGCTGAGCCTGGAAGAGGTGCTCGAGCGCGCCGACTTCATCTCCATCCACCTGCCGAAGACGCCCGAGACCAAGGGCATGCTCAACGCCGAGACGCTGGCCAAGACCAAGCCGGGCGTCATCATCGTCAACGCCGCCCGCGGTGGCCTGATCGACGAGCAGGCGCTGGCCGACGCCATCAAGTCGGGCCATGTGCGCGCCGCCGGCCTGGACGTGTTCGAGACCGAGCCGTGCACCGACAGCCCGCTGTTCGACCTGCCCGAGGTCGTCGTGACCCCGCACCTGGGTGCCTCCACCGCCGAGGCCCAGGACCGCGCAGGCACCGATGTCGCCAAGTCGGTGCTGCTGGCGCTGGCCGGTGAGTTCGTGCCGGGTGCGGTGAACGTCACCGGTGGCGCGGTCAACGATGTCGTCGCGCCGTGGCTGGATGTCGTGCGCAAGCAGGGCGCGCTGCTCGGCGCCATCGCCAATGAGCTGCCCGTCAGCGTCGAGGTGCAGGTGCGCGGCGAGCTGGCCTCGCAGGATGTGGCCGTGCTGGAGCTGTCCGCGCTGCGCGGGGTGTTCTCGGCGCTGGTCGAGGACCAGGTCACCTTCGTCAACGCCCCGGCGCTGGCCAAGGAGCGCGGCATCACCGCCGAGGTCACCACGGCCACCGAGAGCCCGAACCACCGCAGCGTCGTCGACCTGCGCGCCGTGTTCGGCGACGGCTCGACCCTGAACGTGGCCGGCACGCTGACCGAGCCGAACCTGGTCGAGAAGATCGTCAACATCAACGGCCGCAACTACGACATGCGCGCCGAGGGCCTGAACCTGGCCGTGCTGAACTACGGCGACAAGCCGGGCGCGCTGGGCAAGATCGGCACCAAGCTGGGCGAGGCCGAGATCGACATCCTGGCCGCGCAGCTGAGCCAGGACGTCGACGCCGAGGGCGCCACCGTGGTGCTGCGCGTCAACCGCGAGGTGCCCGCCGAGGTGCAGTCCGCGATCGCCGAGGCCGTCGGCGCCGCCAAGGTCGTCCTGGTCGACCTGGCCTGAATAATCGGAGCGCTGGCGCGCTCGAGGCCGCGGACTGTGTTTGTTGGAGCGCTGGCGCGCTCGAGGTCGCGGCCTCTCGGTCCCGCCGATCAGCGGCAGTTGCTTGCTCCTTCGTCGCTTGCGCAACTGCCGCTGATCGGCGGGACGGCCGCGACGCGCCGCTGCGCGGCGGGACCTTCCTCGAGGTTGAGTCGTGCGGGTTGCGTGGGGCGGGGCGGGATTGCCCCACCGCGCCCGGTGCGGGGGAGCAGGGGCAGGGACGCCGCGTAGCGTGGCGATGTTCGACGGATGACCGTCATCGTTCTGATTGGAGTCGGAAACTCATGAAGCTTGCAGTCATCGCCGGTGACGGCATCGGGCCCGAGGTCATCGCCGAGGCGCTGAAGGTGCTCGACGTGGTGGTGCCCGGTGTCGAGAAGACCGAGTACGACCTGGGCGCCGCACGCTACCACCGCACCGGCGAGATCCTGCCGGAGTCGGTGCTGCCCGAGCTCAAGCAGCACGACGCGATCCTGCTCGGCGCGATCGGGGACCCGTCGGTCCCCAGCGGTGTGCTCGAGCGCGGTCTGCTGCTCAAGACCCGCTTCGCGCTCGACCACCACGTGAACCTGCGCCCGTCGCGGCTGTACCCGGGTGTCACCAGCCCGTTGGCCGGTAACCCCGACATCGACTTCGTGGTCGTACGTGAGGGCACCGAGGGCCCCTACACCGGCACCGGCGGCGCGATCCGCGTCGAGACTCCGCACGAGGTCGCGACCGAGGTCTCGACCAACACCCGCTTCGGCATCGAGCGTGTCGTGCGCTACGCCTTCGCGACCGCGCAGGCGCGCCGCAAGCACCTGACCCTGGTGCACAAGAACAATGTGCTCACCTTCGCCGGGTCGCTGTGGCAGCGCACCGTGAACGAGGTCGCCGCCGAGTTCCCCGAGGTGCAGACCGCCTACCAGCACATCGATGCCGCCACCATCCACATGGTGACCGATCCGGGCCGCTTCGACGTGATCGTCACCGACAACCTGTTCGGCGACATCATCACCGACCTGGCCGCCGCCGTCAGCGGTGGCATCGGCCTGGCCGCCTCGGGCAACATCGATGCCTCGGGTGTCAACCCGTCGATGTTCGAGCCGGTCCACGGCAGTGCCCCCGACATCGCGGGCCAGTCCAAGGCCGACCCGACCGCCGCGATCCTGTCGGTCTCGCTGCTGCTCACCCACCTCGGCAACACCGAGGGCGCGGCCCGCATCGAGTCCGCCGTCGCCAAGGACCTGGCCTCGCGCACCGGGACCGCCTCCACCGTCGAGGTCGGCGACCGGATCGCCGCCATCGTCTGAGGACAGCAACGACCGAAGGCCCGTCCCGGTTTTGCGGGGCGGGCCTTCGCGTTGGGTGGACATTCGCTGTTATGTTGTGCCGCAGCATATTTCGATTTCGTGAAAAATGCTGCGGCACAGCTACTTTCCGGTGACCCGCGGGACCAGGGGAACGGCCGCGGCGGCGGCGATGGCGGCTACGGCGAAAGCGGCGGGGAAGCCGGTGGCGGTGATCAGGAGGCCGAAGACCGGTGGGACAGCGGCGATGGCGAGGTTCTGGCCGGTGTTCTGGACGCCCAGGCCGCGACCGCTCCAGAATGGGCCCGCGATCTCGGCGACGGCGGTGAAGGCCAGGCCGTTGTCCGACACCGAGATCACCGAGGCGGCGACCATCAGCGGGACGGCCGCCCACCACCAGTCGGTCCAGGCGGTGACGGTCAGCGCGGCCATCACGACGACGGCCGCGACGGCCACCCGGCGCAACGGGCCCAGCCTGCTGCCGACCCGGTCGGACCAGGCGCCCGCGCCGATCCGCCCGGCGGCGCCCAGGAATTGGGTGGCCGTCATCAGCGCGCCCGCGGCCGCCAGCGACCAGCCCAGGTCGCGGTGCAGCCACAGCAGGGCGAAGGTCCACAGGGTCGCCTGCGGGACGACCAGCAGGATCGATACGGCGTGGATGCGCCACAGGGTGGAATCGCCACGGTAGGGGTTGGCGCGGTCGGCTGCCTCGGCGGGCGGGCGCGGCGGGTCGACGATGCCGACCAGACAGCCGAGCGCGGCGATGCCGGCCATCAGCGCGGGCACCAGCAGTGCGGCGGGGATGCCGTGGTGCGCGGCGACCCACGGGATGCTCAGCGCGGCCAGGCCGACGCCCAGCGGCTGCGCGGTCTGGCGGATGCCCATGGCCAGGCCGCGCCGGTCCGGCGGGAACCAGCCGACGATCACCCGTCCGCTCGCGCCGTTGGAGCTGGCCGCGCCGACGCCGCCCAGGAACAGCAGCGCGCCGAAGGCGATCGGATCGTCCACCACCGCGGCGGCGACGCCGGCCACGAACATCAGCGCCGTGCCCGCCACCAGCACGATCCGCTCACCGATCCGGTCGACGACATAGCCCCACGCGATCAGCGTGCACACCAGGCCGACGGTCGGCAGGGCGACCAGCGCACCGGCGGCGGCCAGCGAATCTCCCCGGGCCGTCAGCGCGGGCAGCAGGAACGGGGTGCCGTGGATGAAGATCGAACTCGAGGTCTGCGCGAAGACGCCGAGGGCGAGCATCAGCCAGCGTCTGCCGTCGCTCATCCTGGTCGTCTCGACCGTCGGCCGCACCTCTGTCACGATTCTCACCTCGCCGGGTTGCACTATTGCATCTCAATATTTGAGATGGATGTCTCATGTGGTGAACATCTGGACTCACGGTACACCCGTGACCGTTGAATGGCGCCCTCCGCTTCGGTGTCTGACAGATCACAATCGGCGGCCCCGGCGCGGGTGGCGAATGTCGTAGGCGGGCAGCGCCTTCGAATCACAGTGGTGTGAGCTTTCCCGCATTCCGAGCGCGGGCGCATGACCGCCGCTGTGCCGCATCCCGGGCGCGTTCGGGCAGGTGGGCGTGTCTCGATAGACTCCGGGGCATGCGCTTAGGTCGAGTTGCCAGTCCCGATGGAGTCGCGTTCGTCAGCATCGAAGGTGACGGCAGCGATGCCACCGCCAAGGAGATCGCCGAACACCCGTTCGGTTCGCCGACGTTCACCGGCCGGAGCTGGCCGCTGGCCGATGTCCGCCTGCTGGCCCCGATTCTGGCGAGCAAGGTGATCTGCGTCGGCAAGAACTACGCCGCGCACGCGGCCGAGATGGGCGGCGAGGCGCCCGCCGATCCGGTCATCTTCCTGAAGCCAAACACCGCGATCGTCGGCCCGAACGCCCCGATCATCCTGCCGCCCAGCTCTTCCCAGGTCGACTACGAGGGCGAGCTGGCCGTGGTGATCGGCCGTCCGTGTAAGGATGTGCCCGCCGCCAAGGCCGCCGAGGTCATCCTGGGCTACACCGTCGCCAACGATGTCACCGCCCGTGACCAGCAGCGCCACGACGGGCAGTGGACCAGGGGCAAGGGCTACGACACGTTCTGCCCGCTCGGCCCGTGGATCGAAACCGCCATCGATCCAAGCGATCTGGAGATCGTCACCGAGGTCGAGGGTGAGGTCCGCCAGCGCAGCCGCACGTCGCTGTTCCTGCACGACATCCCCAAGATCATCGAATGGGTGTCGACCGTGATGACCCTGCTGCCCGGTGACGTGATCCTCACCGGCACACCGGAAGGCGTCGGCCCGCTGCGGGCCGGGCAGAACGTGTCGGTCACCGTCGAGGGCATCGGCACCCTCACCAATCCTGTTGCCACCAAGCGCTGATACCGCGGAGAGAGAGTCATGACTGAAGTACGGGTCCGTTTCTGCCCGTCGCCGACCGGCACGCCGCACGTCGGCCTGATCCGCACGGCACTGTTCAACTGGGCGTACGCGCGCCACCACGGCGGCAGCTTCGTCTTCCGCATCGAGGACACCGACGCCGCACGCGATTCCGAGGAGTCCTACCGGGCGATCCTGGACGCGCTGCGCTGGCTGGGCCTGACCTGGGACGAGGGCCCCGAGGTCGGCGGCCCCTACGAGCCGTACCGGCAGTCGCTGCGCCGCGATCAGCACCTCGAGGTCGTGCGCAAGCTGGTCGAGGCGGGCGAGGCCTACGAGTCCTTCTCCACCCCGGACGAGGTCGAGGCGCGCCATCGCGCGGCCGGTCGCGACCCGAAACTGGGCTACGACAACTTCGATCGCGACCTCACCGCCGAGCAGATCGCGGCCTACAAGGCCGAGGGCAGGCCCGCGGTGATCCGGCTGCGGATGCCCGACGAAGATCTCAGCTGGAACGATCTGGTGCGCGGGGAAACCACGTTCAAAGCCGGCACGGTGCCCGATTTCGCGCTCACCCGCGGTAGCGGTGATCCGCTCTACACGCTGGTGAATCCGGTCGACGACGCGCTGATGAAGATCACCCATGTGCTGCGCGGTGAGGATCTGCTGTCCTCGACCCCGCGCCAGCTCGCGTTGTACGCGGCGCTGCAGCGTATCGGGGTCGCGGAGTTCACCCCGGAGTTCGGTCATCTGCCGTTCGTGATGGGTCAGGGCAACAAGAAGCTGTCCAAGCGCGACCCGGAATCGAATCTGTTCGTCCACCGGGATCGGGGATTCGTCCCCGAGGGTTTGCTGAATTACCTGGCCCTGCTCGGCTGGAGTATCGCCGAGGACCGCGACGTGTTCTCCATGGCCGAGATGGTGGCCGCGTTCGACATTTCGACGGTCAATTCCAATCCGGCCCGATTCGACCAGAAGAAAGCCGACGCGATCAATGCCGAGCAGATTCGTTTGCTCGAGCCGGGTGATTTCGGCCACCGTTTGCGGGAGTTCCTGACCGCGCAGGGCCATATCGGCGCCGAAATCGACGAGAAGACCTTCCTCGCCGCGGCCGAACTGGTGCAGACCCGCATCGTCGTGCTCGGCGACGCCTGGGACCTGCTGAAATTCCTGTTCGTGGCGCCCGAGGAGTTCGCGATCGACCAGGCCGCCGGCGCCAAGAATCTCGGCGCCGAGGCCGACCCCGTGCTCGAGGCCGCCATCGCCGCCGTGGAGCCGCTGGCCGAGTGGACCACCCCGGCCCTGGAAGAGGCCCTGAAGAAGGCGCTGATCGACGATCTGGGGCTCAAGCCGCGCAAGGCGTTCGCGCCGGTGCGCGTCGCGGTGACGGGCTCGCACATCAGCCCGCCGCTCTACGAGTCGATGGAGCTGCTCGGCCGCGCGGTCTCGCTCGACCGGCTCCGCGCCGCCCGTGGCTGGGTGCCCGCCGCGCAGTGAGTGCGTTCCGGGGCGGTGTCCGCACCGCCCCGGAAGGGTCAAAACAGCTGAAAATGGGCTTCTGACCAGGCGATTTGTAGTTTACCCCACTGTGTTTGGTAATCTTCTCCTCGCCGCGGAACACGGCCTCGCAACACCGACAACCAGCCGGTGAGACGGAGGCCGAGCGTTTCCATCCTTGGGGTATGGTGTAATTGGCAACACAGCTGATTCTGGTTCAGCCATTCTAGGTTCGAGTCCTGGTACCCCAGCAAGATTTCACTTCGGTGAGATCGTCCTGGCCCCGTCGTCTAGCGGCCTAGGACGCCGCCCTCTCAAGGCGGTAGCGCGGGTTCAAATCCCGTCGGGGCTACAAAGAAAGACCCCCGGTCGAATTCGACCGGGGGTCTTCTTCGTTCACAGCCGCTTGTGCAGCGCCTCGGCGGCGGCGACCAGATCGGCCGCCCAGCGCGCGCCCGGCCGCCTGCCCATCCGATCGATCGGGCCCGACACCGACACCGCGGCCACCACGACGCCCGCCGCGTCACGCACCGGCGCCGAGACGCTCGCCACGCCCTGCGCGCGTTCGGCGGCACTCTGCGCCCAGCCGCGCTTGCGGACCTCGGCCAGCGCGCGATCGCCGAACACCGCGTCGGCCAGGACGGTGCGTTGGAGCTCCGGGTCCGCCCACGCCATCAGGACCTTGGCCGCCGAGCCCGCGGTGAGCGGGAGCCGGGAGCCGACGGGCACGGTGTCGCGCAGGCCGACGGGCGGCTCCAGCGCGGCCACGCAGACGCGCGCGTTGCCGTCGCGGCAGTACAACTGGACGCTCTCGCCGGTGATCTCCCGCAGCCGGGGCAGAATGGCCCCTGCGGCCTCCACCAGTGGATCGGCGGCCCCCGCCGACAGTTCGGTGAGCGCGGGGCCGGGACGCCACAGCCCGTTGCCGTCACGTGCCAGCAGCCGGTGCGTCTCCAGCCCGACCGCCAGCCGGTGCGCCGTGGCGCGGGGCAGGCCGGTGCGGGTGCACAGGTCGTTGAGACCGCATGGCTCGTCCGCGACGGCGTAGAGCACCGCCACGGCTTTGTCGAGGACCCCGATACCGCTATGCTGTCTCATAGAACGATACTAACGTCTCATATCTTGAGATTCCAAGTATGTCCGTCGAAAGGTGATCAAGCAATGGCCGAGCGCGCCCGCACACTGGCCGAGAAGGTGTGGGAACAGCACGTCGTCGTCCCTGGCGAAGGCGAAGGTTCCTCCCGCGAACCCGACCTGATCTACATCGATCTGCACCTCGTGCACGAGGTGACCAGCCCGCAGGCCTTCGACGGGCTCCGCGCGGCGGGCCGTCCGGTGCGCAGGCCCGATCTCACCATCGCGACCGAGGACCACAACGTCCCCACCGTCGACATCGACAAGCCGATCGCCGACCCGATCTCGCGCACCCAGGTCGAGACGCTGCGGCGCAACTGCGCCGAGTTCGGCGTGCGCCTGCACCCGATGGGCGACGTCGAGCAGGGCATCGTGCACGTGGTCGGCCCGCAGCTCGGCCTGACCCAGCCGGGCATGACCGTGGTCTGCGGTGACAGTCACACCTCCACGCACGGCGCGTTCGGCGCGCTGGCGATGGGCATCGGCACCAGCGAGGTCGAGCACGTGCTGGCCACCCAGACGCTGTCGCTGCGCCCGTTCAAGACCATGGCCATCACCGTCGACGGGGAATTGGCGCCCGGCGTCACGAGCAAGGACCTGATCCTGGCCGTAATCGCCCAGATCGGCACCGGCGGCGGTCAGGGCTATGTGCTGGAGTACCGCGGCGAGGCGATCCGCAAGCTGTCGATGGAAGCGCGGATGACCATCTGCAACATGTCCATCGAGGCGGGTGCCCGCGCGGGCATGATCGCCCCGGACGCGGTGACCTACGAATTCCTGAAGGGCCGCCCGCACGCGCCCCAGGGCGCCGACTGGGACGCCGCGGTGGCCGCCTGGGAGGCGCTGAAGACCGACGAGGGCGCGGTTTTCGACGCCGAGGTCCACATCGACGCGAACCAGCTGACCCCGTTCGTCACCTGGGGCACCAACCCCGGTCAGGGCCTGCCGCTGGGCGCGAACGTGCCGGATCCGGCCCAGATCGCCGATGAGAGCGAGCGCGAGGCCGCCGAGAAGGCCTTGCGCTACATGGACCTGACGCCGGGAATGCCGCTGCGTGAGGTCACCGTCGACACCGTTTTCGTCGGTTCCTGCACCAACGGCCGGATCGAGGATTTGCGGGCCGTCGCCGATGTGCTGAAGGGCCGCCACGTGGCCGACGGCGTGCGAATGCTGGTCGTTCCCGGCTCGATGAAGGTGCGCGTCCAGGCGGAAAAAGAAGGACTCGGCGAGATTTTCACCGCCGCCGGCGCGGAATGGCGCCAGGCGGGCTGCTCGATGTGCCTGGGCATGAATCCCGATCAGCTCGAGCCGGGCCAGCGCTGCGCGTCGACGTCGAACCGCAATTTCGAAGGCAGGCAGGGCAAGGGTGGCCGTACGCACCTGGTCTCGCCCCTGGTCGCGGCCGCCACGGCGGTCCGCGGCACCCTGTCCTCGCCCGCCGATCTGGCCTGAGCGCCCCGACCACCACGATCGAAGGAGAATCGTTATGGAAGCCTTCACTGTTCACAAAGGCATCGGGGTCCCGCTGCGCCGGTCCAATGTCGACACCGACCAGATCATCCCGGCCGTTTACCTGAAGCGGGTGACCCGCACTGGTTTCGAGGACGGCTTGTTCGCCGGTTGGCGGGCCGATCCGGACTTCATTCTGAACACCGAGCCGTACAGCCACGGCAGCGTGCTGGTGGCCGGGCCGGATTTCGGTACCGGGTCCTCCCGGGAGCACGCCGTGTGGGCGCTGTCGGACTACGGCTTTCGGGTGGTCATCTCGTCGCGTTTCGCCGACATCTTCCGCGGGAATGCGGGGAAGGGCGGCCTGTTGGCCGCGCAGATGTCACAGAACGATGTCGAAATGCTGTGGAAGCTGATCGAGGAACAGCCCGGCCTCGAATTGGTTGTCGACCTGACCGCGCGCACCGTGACGGCGGGAACCGTCGTGTTGCCGTTCGATATTGACGACTACACCCGGTGGCGTCTGCTGGAGGGTTTGGACGACATCGGCCTCACGCTGCGGCGGGCCGACGTCATCGGCGAGTTCGAAAAGGGAAGGCCGTCATGGAAACCCGTGACGCTGCCGGAGCCTATTTCGCAGGCGTAATCACCTGGGACGCTTAGTGGCGCTTCCCTGGGGGCGGTAGCTGGACGTGTGCTAAACCACATGAATTTTGGCGTGGCACATAGACTCTTGCTCAAACTGGGTTTACCGTGGTACCTAGTCGGTCCGACGACGGGCCATTAGTCTGCGGAGGATTCAATGAACAAGGCGGAACTGATCGACGTTCTGACCGAAAAGTTGGGTACGGACAGGCGCACGGCAACTGCGGCTGTCGAGAACGTGGTCGATACCATCGTTCGCGCCGTGCACAAAGGTCAAAGCGTCACCATCACCGGATTCGGTGTGTTCGAACAGCGCAAGCGTGCCCCCAGGGTTGCCCGCAACCCGCGTACCGGGGAAACCGTGAAGGTGAAGGCGACTTCGGTGCCTGCCTTCCGGCCGGGCGCTCAGTTCAAGGCGGTGATCGCGGGTAAGCAGAAGCTGGCCGCGTCCGGCCCTGCCGTCAAGCGTGGCGTGAACGCCCCGGTGGCGGCGAAGAAGGCGGCAGCCAAGAAGACGGCGGCCAAGAAGACCGCCGCCAAGAAGGCGACGCCGTCGAAGGGTCCGGCCAAGACCACCGCCCGTAAGGCAGCCACCAAGGCACCCGCCGCCAAGAAGACCACCACGACGGCGGCGAAGAAGGCCACCGCCGCCAAGAAGACCACGGCGGCAAAGAAAGTGACCGCGGCCAAGAAGGCTCCGGCCAAGAAGGTCACGGCGGCCAAGAAGACCACGGCCGCCAAGACCACCGCGGCCAAGACCACCGCCGCCAAGAAGGCTCCTGCCAAGAAGACTGCTGCGAAGAAGACAGCCACCCGTCGTGCTCGTTGATCCCGCCGCAGCGGGATCGGGTCGGGGAATGTGCACGTAGGCCGCATCACCCACCACTGGACCGAGAACGGCCCCGGGAATCCGGGGCCGTTTCGGCTGTTTCGGGGCGGTGCGGGCGACTCAGGTGGTGACGATTCCCGCTGAGAGCGACCGGTCCATATGGTCGGCCGCGACCAATCGGTCCGCGACGAACGACAATGCCCAGACGCTGCCCTTGCGATTGCGCGCGGGCGGCAGGGTGAGCCCGCCCTGCTCGGCGAGCCACTGCGTCAGATCCGGAATCACCCCGCCCTGACTGCACACCACCGGCACACCCCGATCCGTTACCAACGACAGAAATCGTTGCCGTGCGGCGCTTTTCGCTGAATCGTAACCTTGCTCGGAAAACATTGGCTCGCAATTGATTTCGGCGTTCAACTGTTCTGCCAACGGGGTCACGGTTTGGATACAGCGCAGCGGATCGGCCGAATGGATCTCGGAGGGGCCGAACGCCAGCAGATTCGGTGTCAATGCCTTCGCCTGCTGCTCGCCGGCGGGCTCGAGCGGGCGCAACTCGTCGGGTCCGTCGAAACGCGAGCGCTTGCCTGCCTTGGCATGGCGGACCAGCAGTACCGTGTTCGTCCGGGCGGGCAGCCGGGCGAAAATCCGGACGACCTGGCGGTCCATCGGATACGACAGCTGATCCATCACCCGGTCGAGCGGGTACCAGCGCAGCTGGTCGACCTCGGCGTTGACGGCGAACTCGCCCACCGCCGCCTCGGCGGCCCAGTAGTCGACCCGCTTGAGCTGACGATGGCCGGGGATCGGATAGGTGACGTGCCCGAGATAGCGACCGAGGGTGCACGGCAGCCCGGTCTCCTCGCCGACTTCGCGCACCGCGGCGATCACCGGGGTCTCGCCGGGGTCGAGCTTGCCCTTGGGCAGCGACCAGTCGCCGTACTTGGGCCGGTGGATCACGGCGATCTCCGGTCCTGCGGCGCCGTCGCGCCACAGGACCGCGCCCGCGGCATGGATGTTGGGTCGAACCCGGGGGTCGTGCATCGCGGTCTGTACGCCCTCGCTCACGGCTGATCGGGACGACGCAGTCGCATCAGGAACTGCTGGTGGTCGCGCACCTGATCGGCGTCGGCGTCGGTCGGGCTGGCCTGCCAGGTGCCGTCCGGGCCGAGGACCCAACAGCGGGTCATCGGGTCGAGCGCCGAATCGAACACCACGGCCAGCTGTTCGACCAGGCGTGGATCCTTCACCTGGACCATGACCTCGACGCGGCGGTCGAGATTGCGGTGCATCATGTCGGCGCTGCCGATCCAGGTCTGCTCCTGCGCGCGGAACTCGATCACCCTGGAGTGCTCCAGGAACCGGCCCAGGATCGAGCGCACCTCGATGTTCTCGCTCAGGCCGGGCACGCCGGGGCGCAGGCCGCAGATGCCGCGCACGACGATTTGCACCGGCACACCGGCCTGGGACGCCCGGTACAGCGCGTCGATGATCTGCTCGTCGACGATCGCGTTGGCCTTGAGCCGGATCCGGGCGTCGAAGCCCTCCCTGGCCAGTTCGATCTCGCGGTCGATCCGTTCGATGATGCCCGCGCGCACGCCGAGCGGGGCGACCATCAGGTTGCGGTAGTCCTCCTTGCGGGAGTACCCGGTCAGCGAGTTGAACAGGTCGGTCAGATCGGCGCCGATCTCCGGTGCGGCGGTGAACAACCCGACGTCCTCGTACAGGCGCGCGGTCTTCGGGTTGTAGTTGCCCGTGCCGATATGGCAGTAGCGGCGGATCGTGGACCCCTCGCGGCGCACCACCAGGCAGGTCTTGCAGTGGGTCTTGAGGCCGATCAGGCCGTAGACCACGTGGACGCCCGCCTGTTCCAGCGCGCGTGCCCATTTGATGTTGGCCTGCTCGTCGAAGCGGGCCTTGATCTCGACCAGCGCGACGACCTGCTTGCCCGCCTCGGCGGCCTCGATCAGCGCGTTGATGATGGGGGAGTCACCGGAGGTGCGGTAGAGCGTCTGCTTGATCGCCAGCACCTGCGGGTCGGCCGCGGCCTGCTCGATGAAGCGCTGCACGCTGGTGGAGAACGAATCGTAGGGGTGGTGCACCAGCACGTCGCCCTCGCGCAGTGCCGCGAAGACGTTGCGCGGGGTCTCGCGTTCGCCGAAGGCCGCGGGGGTGGCCGGAACATACGGCGCGTCCTTGAGATCGGGCCGGTCGACGCCGTAGACCTGCCACAGGCACGACAGATCCAGCAGCCCGGGCACCTGGATGACGTCGCCGGGGTCGACCTCGAGTTCGCGTAGTAGCAACTCCAGCATGTGCTCGGTCATGTCGTCGGAGACCTCGAGCCGCACGGGCTTCCCGAACCGGCGCCGCGCGAGTTCGCGTTCCATCGCCTGCAGCAGGTCCTCGTCGCGGTCCTCGTCGACCTCGAAATCGGCGTTGCGGGTGATCCGGAACGAATGCGTCTCCACCACGGTCAGGCCGGGGAACAGCAGATCCAGGTGCGCGGCGATGAGGTCTTCCATCGGCAGGAACGCCGCGATCGCCGAGGGCGCCTTGGTGCGGCGCACGCGCACGAACCGGTCGACGTTGTCGGGCACTTTCACGCGGGCGAAATGCTCGCCGCCGGTGCCGGTGTCCTTCACCGTGACCGCGAGGTTGAGGCTCAGGCCCGAGATGTAGGGGAACGGGTGGGCCGGGTCGACGGCCAGCGGGGTGAGCACGGGGAACACCTGATCGGTGAAATACCCCGAGAGCCGTTGCCGTTCATCGTCGTCGAGATCGGCCCAGCCGATGAGGTCGATGCCCTCCTCGGCCAGCGCGGGATTCACCTCGTCGAGGAACACGTGCGCGTGGCGCTCGGCGAGTTCCTGGGCGCGGGCGGCGATCATCTCCAGTTGCTCCGACGGGGAGCGGCCGTCGGCGGAGCGCACGGACAGCCCGGTCTCGGCACGGCGTTTCAGGCCGGCGACGCGGACCATGTAGAACTCGTCGAGATTCGAGGCGAAGATCGCCAGGAACTTGGCGCGTTCGAGCAGCGGCAGCGAGGCGTCCTCGGCGAGCGCGAGGACGCGGGCGTTGAAGTCGAGCCAGCTCAGTTCCCGGTTGAGGTAGCGATCCCTGGGCAATCGCTGCGTCGACGGGTCACCGCCCGAGGCAGTGGCGGCCGCAGGTGGCGGGGAAATCGGAGGCTGTTGCTTGATGGTTTCCGTATCGCTCACGCTGTCAATCATCCCCTACGAACCGGGCAGTCCGCAGTATGACGTTGCCGCGTTCGCCCGACCCTGACCAGTGGCGGCGATCGGCTAGCACACGGTGCGAACCGGATCACCCAGGTGACAGGACAGCCCGAATTCGGCGAGGGTGTGCGCGGTGTGCGCACCGACCCCGAGCCGGTGGACGGTCGCCAGGTCGGCGGGGGTGTCGACGTCGCAACGAAGACCGGGCCAGTGCCCGCCGAGTGCGTGCGCGCCGTCCGCGCGGTGCGCGCGCGCGGAGTCGACGCCGAAGCGCGGAGCCAGCGCGGCGGTCGTGTCGCGGACCAGTAATGCCGCGGTGCCGGTGCCGGTGTGGTCGATCACCACCGAGCGGACGCCGTCGGGAGCGACGGTGAGCAGGTCGGCCAACTCGGCCGGGCGCAGGGCGGGCAGGTCGGCCTGCAAGGCCAGCAGATGGGCCGGGCCGTGCCGGTCGCGCACCTCGGCCGCGCCCGCCGACAGCGCGGCGTTGAGCGGATCGGGGGCGCCCACCGGTTCGTCGAGGACGTGCGCGCCGAGCGCGCGGGCCCGGGTCGCGACGAGCGGATCGGGGGTGACCACCGTCAGCGACAACACCTCGGGCACCGCGATCGCGGCCACGACGGTGTCGGCGAACATGGCCAACACGAGCTGACCGCGCTGCTCGGGAGTCAGCACGTCGGCCAGCCTGCTCTTGGCCCGATCGATGTGCTTGACCGCCATCACGGCGTGCACGGTGTGCGGACGCATGACATCAATCCTTACATGGCATATTGAGCTGATGACGAGGGCGGCGGTTATGGGTGCGGGGTCGTGGGGCACCGCGTTCGCGAAGGTGTTGGCTGAGGCGGGGACCGAGGTCACGATCTGGGCCAGACGGAGCGAGGTGGCGCAGGCGCTCGACACGGAGCACCGCAATCCGATCTACCTGCCCGGCGTGCAGTTGCCGCCGGTACACGCCACCGATGATCACCGGGCCGCGCTCGCCGGCGCCGACCTGGTCGTGCTCGCGGTCCCGTCGCAGTCGCTGCGCGCGAATCTGGAGCAGTGGAAGGGCGATATCGACGCCGACGCCACGCTGCTGAGCCTGGCCAAGGGCATCGAGACCGGCACGTTGCTGCGGATGAGTCAGGTCATCGCCGAGGTCACCGGTGCCGAGCCGGGACGCATCGCGGTGCTGTCGGGCCCGAATCTCGCGGGGGAGATCGTCGAACGGCAGCCCGCGGCCACCGTGATCGCGTGTTCGGACAGCGAGCGGGCCGGCGTCGCGCAGCGGGCCTGCGCCACGGGCTATTTCCGGCCGTACACCAACACCGATGTGATCGGCTGCGAGATCGGCGGCGCGTGTAAGAACGTCATCGCGCTGGCCTGCGGCATCGCTTCCGGGATGGGACTGGGCGACAATACCGTCGCCAGCCTGATCACCCGCGGACTGGCCGAGGTGATCCGGCTCGGAGTCGCGCTCGGCGCGCAGCCGGTCACCCTGGCCGGGCTCGCCGGCGTCGGCGACCTGGTGGCGACCTGTACCTCGCCGCTGTCGCGGAACCGGTCCTTCGGGTATGTCCTCGGCGCGGGCGGGTCGATGCAGGTCGCGCAGGACGCGACCAATGGGCAGGTGGCCGAAGGTGTGAAGTCGTGCACATCGGTGCGGGCCCTGGCCGCCGCCCACGACGTGGAGATGCCGCTGACCGACGCGGTGCACCGGGTGTGTCACGAGGGTCTTTCGGTCAGCGAGGCCGTCGACAGTTTGCTCGGCAGGCGGATCAAGCCCGAGTAGGTCGATAGCGCCGCAGGTCGGCCGACCGGTTACGGTGACGTTCATGACGAATCGGATCAGGGTGGCCGTGGTTTTCGGCGGGCGCAGCAGCGAGCACGCCGTCTCGTGTGTGTCGGCGAGCAGTGTGCTGCGCAACCTCGATCCCGAGCGCTACGAGGCGGTGCCGATCGGCATCACCACCACCGGCAGCTGGGTGCTGGCCGAGGGCCTCGGCGCGCTCGAACTCAGCCATGACGCGCTGCCCGCGGTCGACGCGGCGGGCACCGCGCTCACCCTGGCCGCCGATCCGGGCCGGGGCGGCGCGCTGGTCGCGCTCGACGATCCCACCGCCGCCCTGGGCGGCGTCGATGTGGTGTTCCCGATCCTGCACGGTCCGTTCGGCGAGGACGGCACGCTCCAGGGCATGCTCGAGTTAGCCGGCGTCCCCTATGTGGGGGCGGGCGTGCTGGCCAGTGCCGCGGGCATGGACAAGGAGTTCACCAAGAAATTGCTGGCCGCCGAGGGTCTGCCCGTCGGCGTGCAGGTGGTGTTGCGGCCCGGCACGGCGACGCTGACCGAGGACGAGCGCGCGCGCCTCGGCCTGCCCGCGTTCGTGAAGCCGGCTCGCGGCGGATCGTCGATCGGCATCACCAAGATCACCGACTGGGCCGATCTGGACGCCGCGGTCGCGGCCGCGCGTGAACACGATCCGAAGGTGATCGTCGAAGCGGGCATCGTCGGCCGCGAAGTCGAGTGCGGCGTGCTGGAATTCGCCGACGGGCAGGTGCGGGCCAGCGTCGTCTCCGAGATCCGGATGCCCGACGCCGACGCCGCGGCCCCGGAGTTCTACGACTTCGCCACCAAATACCTCGACGACGTCTGCGAATTCGACGTCCCCGCCAAGCTCGACGACGCGGTCGCCGACCAGATCCGCGAGCTGTCGGTGCGTGCCTTCCGCGCGCTGGACTGCCAGGGCCTGGCCCGGGTCGACTTCTTCGTCACCGCCGACGGCCCGGTGATCAACGAGATCAACACCATGCCCGGCTTCACCCCGATCTCGCAGTACCCGCGGATGTGGGAGGCGACCGGTGTCGACTACCCGGCGCTCGTCTCGACCCTGATCGACACCGCCGTGGCGCGCGGCACCGGCCTGCGCTGAGTTTTCGGCGGCTGGTGCCGCGGGTTTTCGGCCTCGTGACCTCGCCGCCGAGGGACGATACTGCGCCTTCGGCGTTTCGTCTCGCCCCTCGGCGGCGAGGCGGCCGAAAACGTGGTGGTCGCGTCTCGGAGTATCGAGGCTCCGAACTAGAGCTCGCCCGGGGTGGGTTCGCGGGCGGGCAGATTCGCGGTGATGACCTCGGATACCGTCTGGATGGAGCCCGCGCCCGATCCGTCGGGGACGGTCAGGGCGATGTAGGTCTCGCGGTCGACGGCGAACCAGGTGCCGACCTTGCCGACCTCGTCGCGGACCTGGAACCACTTCACACCGTCGACCACCGTCAGCGGGGACGCGCGGTTGAATTCGAGCGGCCGATCCAGACCGCAGCGCAGCACGATCGGCTCGCCGCCGTCGGGGTGCTGCCAGGCGCGGGTCGCGGGCGGCGCCGGCTCGACCAGAGTCGACTTGGTGTAGTCGCCGAGGTCGGCGGGCAGGGCGGGCAGCAGGGCCTGGCAGGCCGGGCCGTCGGCCGCCGGGGCCGGGACCGGGCCGAGGGCGAGGGGCTCACGTTCGACGGGGGCGCGCAGGGCGATGAAGGCCGCGACGAGGACGCCGACGATCAGGATGACCGGCAGGGCGACCGCGGTGGCGATCAGCGCGGGGGAGTAGGGGGTCGACGCGTCGGCATCGGGTTCGGCGGCGGAGGCCGGCGTCGTGCCGCTGTCGGCCGAGTTCGGATCGGTCGGCCCAGCGGGCTCGTCCGTCGTCGACGCGGCAGCCGAGCCGGTCGCGGACGGGTCGGTCGTCGCCGCAGCCGCGGTGTCGGGGGCGTCCGCGCCCGAAGACTTGCCGTCCCGGTCGTCCGCCGCTGTCGGGTCCGACGAATCCGCCGCCATAACCGTCCGGTCCTTTCCGTTGTGTCCGATCGCCTCCGAAAGGGTACCGTCGGGGCGATTTCGTCGGTCAGCAGCACACTGGGAAGGGGCCGGTCATCAGCGAGGACAGCCGTCCGCAGACGGTGCGTGAGCTGGGCGAGTTCGCCCTGATCGACCGGATCACCGCGAACCGGGAGCAGGGACCGCAGGTGCTGCTCGGCCCCGGTGACGACGCCGCGCTGGTCGCCGCGCCCGACGGGCGGTTCGTGGTGAGTACCGACATGCTGGTCGAGGGCAGGCACTTCCGCCGCGACTGGTCGGCGCCGCAGGACATCGGTCGCAAGGCCATCGCGCAGAACGCCGCCGACATCGTCGCCATGGGCGCGCGCCCGACGGCCTTCGTCGTCGCGCTCGGCTGCCCGGCCGACACCCCGGTGCCGGTGGTGACCGGCATCGCCGACGGCATGTGGGCCGAGGCGAGCCGCGCGGGCGGGTCCATCGCGGGCGGCGACCTGGTGCGCAGTGACCAGCTGGTCGTCTCGGTGACCGCGTTCGGTGACCTGGGCGGCCGGGCGGCGCTGACCCGCTCGGGCGCGACCGTCGGTGACATCGTCGCGGTGGCGGGCGAACTCGGCTGGTCCGGCGCCGGACTGGCCGTATTGTCCGGCGACGCCGACACTTCCGACCCGGCTTTCGCGCACGCCCTTGCGACGCATCGGGTTCCGCAACCGCCCTACGCCGCGGTGCTCGATGTCGCCGGTGGTGCGACGCCGACCGCGCTCACCGACGTCTCCGACGGGTTGCTCGCCGACCTCGGCCATCTCGCGACTGCCTCGGGCGTGGCGATCGACATGCACAGCGCGGCGCTGGCCGACCCCGACCTGGCCGCGCTCGCCGTACTGCTCGATGTCGATGCGGCGCAATGGATTCTGGCCGGCGGCGAGGATCACGCCTTCGCGGGCACCTGGCCCGCGGGCACCGCGTTGCCGCCGGGCTGGCGGCCGATCGGCGTCGTCACCGCAGGCAGCGGCGTCACCGTGGACGGTGCCGCGCCGACCGGCGGCACCGGCTGGGAATCGTTCCGTGGGGCGGACGCCACGCCCGGCGGCCGGAACCGATAGGTTGTGCGGTCATGGGTGCCAAACCACTGTCGGAGATCATCGATCCGGGCTGGGCCCGGGCACTGGAGCCGGTGGCCGACCGGATCAGCGAGATGGGCGAATTCCTGCGTGCCGAGAACGCCGCGGGCCGGGGCTATCTGCCCGCCGGGGAGAACGTGCTACGCGCGTTCCGCCGTCCGTTCGACGCCGTGCGCGTGCTGATCGTCGGCCAGGATCCCTACCCGACGCCGGGCCACGCGATGGGTCTGAGTTTCTCTGTCGCCCCTGAGGTCTCGCCGGTGCCGCGCAGCCTGTCCAACATCTTCGCCGAGTACACCAAGGACCTCGGCTTCGATACGCCCAGCTGCGGTGACCTGAGCCCGTGGTCGGATCAGGGTGTGCTGCTGCTGAACCGGGTGCTCACCGTGACGCCCGGCACGCCCGCCTCGCATCGCGGCAAGGGCTGGGAAGCGGTCACCGAGCAGGCCATCCGGGCGCTGGTCGCCCGCGACGAGCCGCTGGTCGCCGTGCTGTGGGGACGCGACGCGGGCTCGCTCAAGCCGACGCTGACCGAGGCCGAGATCCCCTACATCGAATCGGCCCACCCCTCACCCTTGTCGGCCTCGCGCGGATTCTTCGGTTCGCGGCCCTTCTCCCGGGTCAACGAACTGCTCGACGAACTCGGAGCCGAACCCGTCGACTGGCGGCTGCCCTGACCCGGGGCGTCGCCCGCACCAGAAGAAAATGATGAAGGAGCACAACCCGATGCACATCACGACCGTTCGCGCCGCCGTCGCGACCGCCGCCGTCGCCGCCGCCCTGACCGCGGGCGCCGCCTCGGCCAACGCGGCGGGCCTGGCACTCGAGCCCTACAACGAGGAGGCCGCGCCGGTGGCCACCACCCAGATCGGTGAGGAATGGACCTCCACCGGCACCTCCACCATCTCCTCGGGCGTGAACGCGAAGGTGACCTGCCTGCTGCAGAACACCTTCAGCGCCCTCGGCGCACAGTGCTAGTAGGCGGCTGGCGCCGCGGGGTTTCGGCCTCGTGACCTCGCCGCCGAGGGGCGAGACTGCGCCTTCGGCGTTACGTCCCGCCCCTCGGCGGCGAGGCGGCCGAAACCTTCGATGATCAGGTGAGGCCCAGGTAGTTCGGCTTGCGCTTGGCGACGAAGGCGTCGACGCCTTCGGTGCCGGTGCTGCTGTTCGCGGCGGCGGAGATGCTGTCGCGTTCGGCATCGAGCTGCTGGTCCAGTGTCGCCGTCGGCGACTGGGCCAGCAGCTTTTTCATGGCCGCGTAGGTGGCGCGGGGACCGGTGACGAAACTCTGGGCCACGCGCAGTGCCTCGGCGCGGACCTCGTCGTCGGCGACGGTGCGGCTCAGAATGCCCAGGCGCACGGCCTCGTCGGCGCCGAGGACGGCGTCGGTGAGCAGGATCTCGGCGGCCCGGCTCGTGCCGACGATGCGGGGCAGCAGCCAGGACATGCCGCCGTCAGGGCTCAGGCCGATGCCCGGGTAGGCGGGGCGCAGCTTGGTCGAGGGGCCACCGATCGCGATGTCGGCGGCGCACACCAGGCTCATGCCGGCGCCTGCGGCCCAGCCGTGCACCGAGGCCACGACCGGAACCGGCGTCGCGGCCAGCGCGCGCACGAAGTCGTGCAGTTCGGAGGCGAGCTGGTGCAGGTAGGCGCCACGGTCCTCGGCGCCGGCGAAGTGGTGGACGTTGCCGCCCGCGCAGAAGTTGGCGCCGGTGCCGGTCAGCAGCACGGCGCCGACCTCGGGATCGAGCGCGCGCAGGGCCTCGGTGCCCGCGTTGATCAGGTCGAAATTCATCGAAGTGCCCGCGGCGGCGGTGGCGATCGGCAGCTGCAGGACGCCGTCGACGACAGTGACGGCGGTGACCGGTTCGGTGGTACTCATGGCGTCACCCTAGCGAGAGCCGCGTCGCCACCACTGTTCGGGCAGCAGGGTGAAGGGGTCGACCCGGCGCACTCCGGTGTCGGCGAAGCCGTGCCTGCGATAGAAGGCGTGGGCACGCGGATAGTCGCCGAAGACCCACAGTGTGCACGGTGAGCCGGGAGCGGCGGCTTCGATCAGCGCGTCGGCGACGCCGGTGCCGTGCCAGGCGGCGCGGACATACAGCGCTTCCAGTTCGAATTCGGTCGCCGAGGCGAAGCCGATCAGCCGGTCGCCGGACAGCGCGATCGGCAGGCGGTGTGTTCCGTCGGTGCGGCGGCGCTCCCAGGTGAGCGCGGAGCGTTCGAGATCGAACCCGGACAGTACATGGCCCGGCACCAGGGCGTCGTAGGCCTCGCGCCAGCTCGCGATATGACAGGCGGCGAGCGCGGTGACCCGCTCGGCGGTCAGCGACGCGAGGCGCCAGTCAGTCACGTCGACCCCCACCGACGACAAAGCCCCGGATCACCCACGAGGGGCGCCGGGGCGTTGTCGGCAGAATGTACGGGCTGAGAATCAGCCGCGGACGACCTTGCCCGCCTTCAGGCAGGAGGTGCACACGTTCATCCGGCGGGTGTTGCCAGGGGCAACCTGCGCACGCACGGTCTGGATGTTCGGGTTCCAGCGACGGTTGGTGCGCCGGTGCGAGTGCGAGACCGACTTCCCGAAACCGGGGCCCTTGGCGCAGACGTCGCAAACGGCAGCCATGTCGCGAGCTCCTTCATGTCATAAGCGGACAGCGGCGCACGTATGCCCGCTGAACCGGAAACTGATGTCGTCAAATGCCTTGCCGACTCGCGTCGGCCAGCGCAGACCGGGATCGGCCGCACGAGGCAACCCTGCAAGGGTAGCTGGCCGGGCCGTGAACTTCCAAACCGGGTGTCCCGGTCGACACGCCGGGCACGGCCCGGATGACGGGCCCGTCCGCGGTCAGCATACCCCTGTCGGTCGCTGGCGCTAACCTGGCGTGCGGTGCCCGGCGGGCGGGCGCCGCCAACGGTGAGCGAGGTGACGGTGTCGCACGTGCGGGAGGCGCTGGACGGCGCCGAGCTGCTGGACTGGGCCAGGGCCTGCCGCACCGATCTGGAACTCCGCCGCGCCGAGATCGACGCGCTCAATGTGTTCCCCATCGCCGACTCCGACACCGGAACCAATCTGCTCGCCACGATGCGTGCCGCCGTCGCCGCCGCCGAACGCGCGATTCCGGACGCGACACCTGCCGGTCTCACCGCCGATCGAGTCGGCCTCGCGGGAGCGGACCCCCGTGCGGGCGATGTCGCGGGTGTCGACCCTGGCGCGGGCGCGATTCCGGACGCGACACGTGCTGGTCTCGCCGCCGATCGAGTCGGCCTCGCGGGTGTGGAGCCCGGTGCGGGTGGTGTCGCGGGTGTCGATCCTGGCGCGGGCGCTATCGCGGGGGTGGACCCTGGCGCAGGCGGCATTGGGGGTATGGACCCCGGTGCGGGTGTCGCGTCGGCGCCGGACGGCGCCGGGGCGGGTGCCGAGGGCGTCGGACTCGGCGCGGTCGACAGCGCGGTCGGCATGGACGTCGGCATGGGCACGGGAGCTACGGAGACCGGCGGCGGCCCTTCGGCCCATCTCGTCGCGCAGGCGCTCGCGCGCGGAGCGACCACAGGTGCGCGGGGGAACTCGGGGATCATTCTGTCGCAGGTGTTGCGTGGGATCGCCGAGGCGGTGGTCGGGGGTCCGCTGACCGGGGAACGGTTGCGGACGGCCCTGCGGCGGGCCGCGGTGCTCGTGCGCACCGGACTCAGCGCTCCGGTCGAGGGCACGATTCTGACGGTGCTCGACCGGGCCGCCGTCGCGGCCGACGCCTCGGCGGAAGTCTCGCTGATCTCCGTCGCGCAGTCGGCAGCCGAGGGCGCCGCGCGTGCGCTCAACGAGACGCCGGCGCAGCTGGGCGTCCTGCGGGCGGCGGGCGTCGTCGATGCCGGTGCCAGGGGACTGCTGGTGTTGCTCGATTGCCTGGTGCGACGGATCTGCGGGCAAGCCCCGGCCAGGGACAGCTACTTGCGGGCCGATGGGCAGAGCGCGACCCGGCGGTGGCCTGGCGTCGACGACGGCCCGCCCGCCGACAGCCGATCCGGCGCCAACCGGCCCGACGCCAACCGATCTGATGGCGGCCGATCCGGCGGCGGCCAATCCGCCGATATCCGATCCACCGATAGCCGAGCCGATGGCGGCCGATCCGACGCCCGCCGACCCGTCGACGGCCGAGAGCATCCGTCCGGGCAGGCGCCTCCCCGAACCGCCGATTCGGAGCCGACGCGCCCCGCCGACTCCTGGGACGACCACCGCGACTTCTCAGATCCCCACTTCGAGGTCATGTACGTGATCGCCGACACGGACGAGGCCGCCGCGTCGGGATTGCGCGACCGGCTCGCCGTGCTCGGTGACTCGGTCGTCGTGGTCGGCGACGGGGACAGCACCTGGTCGGCGCATGTGCACTGCCGCGACGCGGGCGCGGCGATCGAAGCCGGACTGGCGATCGGCACCGTGACCGGCATCCGCATCGAGAGCTTCGCGGTGACCGCGCCCCACGGCGGACACGCCGAACACGTCGCGCTCGACGCCGCCCGCGATGGCGCGCCGGCGACCAACGGCGACGGTCGGCACCGCGCCGGCCCCCCGGTGCCCGCCGACCGGGGCATCCTGGCGGTGGCCTCCGGCGCCGCGGCCGCCCGCCTGTTCGAGGACGCGGGCGCGGTGGTGCTGCGCGGTGACCGCCAGCTCGACACGACCGCCCTGCTCACCGCGATCCGCGCGATGCCGAACCGGGAAGTCCTCGTCCTGCCCAACGGCGCGCTGCCCGCGCAGGAACTCGTGGCCGCCGGTGTCGCCGCCCGTGACGGGTCACGTGACGTCCTGCTGCTGCCGAGCGCGTCGATGGTGCAGGGCCTGGCCGCGCTCGCGGTCCACGATCGCGGCCGGATCGCCGTGGACGACGCGTTCGCGATGTCGGAGGCGGCCGCGACCACCCGCTGGGGCGCGCTGCGCCCGGCCCGGGTACGCGCGCTGACCATGGTCGGCATGTGCTCGCCCGGTGACGGACTCGGCCTGGTCGGCCACGACGTGGTGGTCATCGACCCCGACGTGGTCGGCGCCGGTCGTATCCTGCTGGACCGGATGCTCGGTCTCGGTGGCGAATTGGTGACACTGCTGATGGGCGCCGACGCGGGCCCCGAACTGGGCGCGGTCCTGGCCGAGCACGTGACAGCCGGTTTCCCCGGTGTCGAGGTCGTGGTGTATTCCGGTGGGCAGCAAGCGGATCTGGTGCAGATAGGGGTCGAGTGATGGCGACGTTGAGTGACCGGCTCGACCACGTGCTCGGGGTGAAGGCGGCCGACCGGCTGACCGAGGCGTTCGACATGACCACGGTCGAGGACCTGTTGCGTCACTATCCCGTCCGCTACGCCACCCAGGGACAGCCGCTCACCGAGGAGGAACCGGAGGAGAGCGCGCACATCACCGTCATCGGCCGGATCACCAAAACCGAACTGCGCCCGATGAAGAACCGGCGCGGCTCGCTGCTCAAGGTGCAGCTCGACACCGGCGCCACCCGCCCGATCGAGGCCACCTTCTTCAACGGTGACAAGGTGCGCTACCTGGTGAAAGAGGGGGTGCGAGCGATGATGTCGGGCACCGTGCACTGGTGGCGCCCCGACCGCTGGAACCTCTCGCACCCGGACTATCTGATCCTGCCCGACAAGGCCGAGGCCGGTGTCGAGGAGCTGACCTCCGTACGCGGCAGCGGCGCGCTGCGCGGACTGGCGCAGAGCGCGAAAGGCGCTGGGGGAGTGGACGCGTCGTTCTTCGAGCGCGAGTTCGTGCCGGTGTACCCGGCGACGGCGAAGGTGCAGAGCTGGGATCTGCTGGCCTGCATTCGCCAGGTGCTCGACCAGCTCGACCCGATCGAGGACCCGCTGCCCGCCGACCTGCGCGAGGAACGCCACCTGCTCGAGGTCTCCGACGCGCTGCGCCTGATCCACCTGCCCGAACACAAGCTCGATATCGAGAAGGCCAGGGACCGGCTGCGTTTCGACGAGGCGCTGGCCCTGCAGCTGGTGCTGGCCGAGCGCAGGCACGAGGTCGAGGGCCGCACCGCCCCGGCGTGCCCGCCGCGCACCGACGGCATCGCCGCCGCCTTCGACGAGCGGCTGCCGTTCGAGCTGACCGAGGGCCAGCAGCAGGTGATCGACGAGATCTCCGCCGACCTGTCGCGCACCCGCCCGATGCACCGCCTGTTGCAGGGCGAGGTGGGCTCGGGCAAGACCATCGTCGCCCTGCACGCGATGCTGCAGGCGGTCGACGCGGGCCGCCAGTGCGCGCTGCTCGCGCCGACGGAAGTGCTCGCCGCCCAGCACTACCGGTCGCTGCGGGCGATGCTCGGTGATCTCGGCACCGCCGGGGAACTCGGCGCGGCCGAACAATCCACGAAGGTGGTGCTGCTCACCGGCTCGATGTCGGTAGCGGCGAAGAAGGCGGCGCTGCTGGACGCGATGACCGGTGAAGCCGGCTTGGTCATCGGCACGCACGCGCTGATCCAGGACGCGGTGGAGTTCTTCGACCTCGGCCTGGTGGTCGTCGACGAACAGCACCGCTTCGGCGTCGAACAGCGCGATGCCCTGCGCGCCAAGGCCAAGGACGGCATCAGCCCGCACCTGCTGGTCATGACCGCCACGCCGATTCCGCGCACCATCGCGATGACCACACTCGGTGATCTGGAGACCTCCACCCTCACCCAATTGCCCAGGGGCCGTTCACCGATCGTGTCGAAGGTGGTGCCGCGCAAGCTGCATCCGGGCTGGGTGGACCGCGCCTGGGAGCGCATTCTCGAAGAGGTCGGCGCGGGCAGACAGGCGTATGTGGTGTGCTCGCGCATCGGCGAGGACCCCGACGCCCCGCCCGCCAAGGGCAAGAAATCCGCGGAGGAGAAGGAGGGCCCGACCACCCAGGCCGCGGTCGAGATGTACGAGACGCTGAGCGCGGGCGCGCTGTCCGGCGTGCGGGTCGGGCTGCTGCACGGCCGCCTGCCGTCGGACGAGAAGGACCAGGTGATGCGTCAGTTCAACGACGGCGCCATCGATGTCCTGGTGTGCACCACGGTCGTCGAGGTCGGTGTCGACGTGCCGAACGCGACGGTGATGGTGATCGTCGACGCCGACCGGTTCGGCGTGAGTCAGCTGCACCAGCTGCGCGGCCGGATCGGCCGTGGCAAGCATCCCGGCCTGTGTCTGCTGATCACCGATGCCGCGCCCGGCGGCACCGCGATGGCCCGGCTGGAGGCGGTGGCCGCGACCACCGACGGCTTCGAACTCTCGGTGCTCGACCTGCGCCAGCGCCGCGAGGGCGATGTGCTCGGCGCGGCGCAGTCCGGCACCGCCCGGTCGCTGCGGCTGCTGTCGCTGCTCGACGATCTAGAGGTGATCACCGCCGCCCAGGAGCTGGCCAGGCAGGTCGTCGCCGACGACCCCGGCCTGGTGAAGCATCCCGGGCTGGCGGGGATGATGGACGCCGCCGTCGACGGCGAACGCATCGAATACCTCGCGAAGTCCTGACGCTCAGCGCGGCAGGCGCGGATACGGCAGATCGGTGCTGGTGTGCTCGGCCACCGCGAGCGGCCGCCCGATCTGCGGGAACGCGCGCTGCGGGCACGCGGGCCGCTCGCACACCTTGCAGCCCGCCCCGATCGGCACCGCCACCTGCGGGTCGTCCAGTTGCAGGCCCTGGGAGTAGACCAGCCGGTCGGCGTATTCGATATCGCAGCCGAGCCCGATGACGAAGTTCTTCGCCGCGGTGCCGTAGCCCTGCGCGGATGCCGGGGTGGTCCGGGCGATCCACAGGTAGCGGCGCCCGTCGGGCATCTCCGAGATCTGGGTGAGGATGCGGCCCGGGTGCGCGAACGCCTCGTGGGTGACCCACAGCGGGCAGCTGCCGCCGACCCGGGAGAAATGGAACGCGGTGGCGGACTGCCGTTTCGAGATGTTGCCCGCCCGGTCGGTGCGTACCAGGAAGAACGGCACCCCGCGCTGGCCCTGTCGCTGCAGGGTGCTCAGCCGGTGGCACACCGTCTCGAAGCCGACCTCGAACCGCAGCGCGAGCAGGTCGACGTCGTAGCGCAGTTCCTCCGCCGACCGCAGGAACCGGCCGTAGGGCAGGATCAGCGCGCCCGCGAAGTAGTTGGCCAGCCCGACCCTGGCCAGGGTGCGGGACTCACCGGTGAGTGCCCGTGATTCGGCGAGGACGTTGTCGATCTCGCGCCCGTAGAGCAGCAGGCCCAGGGTGGTGGCGATCTGGAAGGCGCGCTGTCCGGGGCGTAGCCGCCGCGCCAGGGTGAGCGTGCGGGTGTCGGGATCGTAGTGGCGCTTGGGAATGGTCGGGTCGGCGCCGTCGCCGCGGACCAGCACGGTGACACCCGCGCGTTCCTCCGCGATCCTGGCCAGCTGCCGATCCAGCGAACCGATGCTCAGCCCCGACTCCTCGAACAGCTGCTCGGCGGCGTGGTCGAGGGTGGAGATGTGGTTGCGGTGGTCGTAGAAGAAGTCGCGTACGTCCTCGTAGGGCATGGGTGTGCCCGGCGCGCCGCTGGGCGTGTCCACCCGCGAGGACAGCAGGTCGAGCTGATCGGTGGCCGCGCGCAGGCGCCGGTGCATGGCGATGACGATGCGGGCCACCTCCGGCAGCCGGGTCGCGAGTTCCTCGACCTCGGTGATCGGCGCGGTGTCGCCACCGCCCGCGGCTTCCACGAGCACTTCGTGTAGATCCGAGACCAGCCGCGCGTCGGAGTCGGCGGCGAAGAACTGCACATCCAGATCGAAGGTCGAGTTCAGTTTCAGCAGAACGGGAATGGTGAGCGGGCGCTGGTCGCGTTCGAGCTGGTTGAGATAACTGGGCGAGAGATCCAGCGATTTCGCGAGCGCCGCCTGAGTCATCCGTCGTTCTTCACGCAGCCGTCGTAGCCTGGCCCCCGCGTACATCTTCCGCACGCCGGAGATCCTAACTCGCCGGGTTTGCAATGTTCGCTCGAAATCGTGATTGTCTGGGGAGAAGCCCAGTCCTGCAAGGGATTTTACCTGTGACTACCGGTGCGTAACGTGCGAAGAGACCGTTAGGTCGGATCCGGGGTCCGTGGCGATCGGATATCACGTCCCCGACCTTACCGTCCAGCCTTCGCAATGTTCGCTGATTCATCGAGTGTCGCACACAAAAATACGCTTGTTCAGCATGTTCTCCGAGCGGTTCGCGGTGCGTAGCGTGCGAATTGTGGCTGGGATCGACCAGCTGGAATCGGAGGATCAGTGAAAACCCATCTCGTTCGCAGTGTCGGCGCCGCCGAGGAGTTCCCCCGCGCGCAGCACCTGGCCACGCTGGTGGCGGAGGTGGCCACCGACCCGGTGCCGGTGTCAGGCGAGGTCACCGACATGATCGTCAACCGGATCATCGACAACGCGGCGGTGGCCGCGGCCTCGGTCCTGCGCGGCCCGGTGCGGACGGCCAGAGCGCAGGCGAGCGCCCATCCGCTGCCCGTGGGCGCACGCCGACACGGCGCCACCGTGTTCGGACTGGCGGGCGCGCAGCGCTTTTCCCCGGAGTGGGCGGCGCTGGCCAACGGTGTCGCGGTCCGCGAACTCGACTTCCACGACACCTTCCTGGCCGCCGAGTACTCCCATCCCGGCGACAACATCCCGCCGATCCTGGCCGTCGCCCAGCACACCGGGCGCAGCGGCGCCGAGCTGATCCGCGGCCTGGCGACCGGCTACGAGATCCAGATCGACCTCGTGCGCGCGATCTGCCTGCACGAGCACAAGATCGACCATGTCGCCCATCTCGGCCCGTCGGCCGCGGCGGGCATCGGCACGCTGCTCGGTCTCGACGCCGAGACCATCTATCAGGCGGTCGGCCAGGCGCTGCACACCACCACCGCGACCCGGCAGTCCCGCAAGGGCGAGATCTCCAGCTGGAAGGCCTACGCGCCGGCCTTCGCGGGCAAGATGGCGGTCGAGGCGGTCGACCGCGCGATGCGCGGGGAGGGCGCGCCCGCCCCGATCTGGGAGGGCGCCGACGGCGTCATCGCCTGGCTGCTCGGCGGCGCCGACGCCGAATACCGGGTGCCGCTGCCGGGCCCCGGCGAGGCCAAGCGCGCGATCCTGGACAGCTACACCAAGGAGCACTCGGCCGAATACCAGAGCCAGGCCCCGATCGACCTGGCGCGCAGGCTGCGCGAGCGGATCGCCGACACCGCCCGCATCACCTCGATCGTGCTGCACACCAGCCATCACACCCACTACGTGATCGGCACCGGGTCCGGTGACCCGCAGAAGTTCGACCCGCACGCCAGCCGCGAGACCCTCGACCACTCGCTGCCCTATATCTTCGCGGTCGCCCTGCAGGACGGCACCTGGCATCACGAGCGCTCTTACGCACCCGAGCGCGCGCGCAGGCCCGACACCATCGCGCTGTGGCGCAAGATCTCCACCGTCGAAGACCCGGAGTGGACGCGCCGCTATCACGCGACCGACCCGGCGGAGAAGGCCTTCGGCGCCAGGGCCGTGGTCACCCTCGACGACGGCACCGTCGTCGTCGACGAGCTCGCGGTGGCCGACGCGCATCCGCTGGGCGCGCGGCCGTTCGCCCGCGCGCAGTACCTCGAGAAGTTCCGCGTCCTCGCCGACGGCGTCGTCGCGCCGGACGAGCAGGAGCGCTTCCTCGACGCCGCGCAGCGGACCCCGGAGCTGGCCGCGGGCGAGCTGGACCAGCTCAGCTTCGCGGTCGACCCGGTCCTGTTCGAGGTGCTCCCCGCCGCGCGGGAAGGACTGTTCTGATGAATGTTTCGGGACTGCTCGCCGCGCACACCAGCCCGGCGCGCAAACGCGCCGCGTTCCGGGCCGGCCTGGCCTCCGGACAGTTGCAGCGGTTGCCGGGCGCGGTGAATCCGCTGGTGGCCACGCTGATCCAGGAGATCGGATTCGACGGCGTGTACGTCTCCGGTGCGGTGGTGTCGGCCGAGCTGGCGCTGCCCGACATCGGCCTGACCACGCTCACCGAGGTCGTCGAACGCGGTCGCCAGATCGCGCGCGCCACCGAACTGCCGGTCCTCGTCGACGCCGACACCGGCTTCGGCGAACCGATGAACGCCGCCCGCACGGTGGCCCTGCTCGAGGACGCCGGCCTGGCCGGCTGTCACCTCGAGGATCAGGTCAATCCGAAACGGTGCGGTCATCTCGACGGCAAGGCGGTGGTCGAGACCGCGGCGATGGTGCGCCGGATCCGGGCCGCCGTCGCGGTGCGCCGCGATCCCGGCTTCGTGATCTGTGCCCGCACCGACGCGCGCGCCATCGAGGGACTCGACGCGGCGATCGAGCGGGCCAAGGCCTACGCCGACGCGGGCGCCGACCTGATCTTCACCGAGGCGCTGGTCGAGGAGGCCGAGTTCGCGAGGTTCCGGGCCGCCGTGGATGTCCCGCTGCTGGCCAACATGACCGAGTTCGGCAAGACCCCGCTGCTGTCGGCCGCGACCTTGACCGATCTCGGCTACAACGCGGTGATCTACCCGGTCACCACGCTGCGGCTGGCGATGGGCGCGATCGAGGACGGCCTGCGCGAGATCGCCACGGCCGGTACTCAAGCGGCGCTGCTGGGTCGCATGCAGCACCGGTCGCGGCTCTACGAACTGCTGGGCTACCAGCGCTACAACGAATTCGACTCCGGCATCTTCGATTTCACGGTGGGTGAGTGACCATGACCAGTGGACAGACGGCACCGCGGCCCATCGCCAAGGGGCTGGCGGGGGTGGTGGTCGACACGACGAGCATCTCCAAGGTGGTCGCCGAGACCAACTCGCTGACCTACCGCGGCTATCCCGTGCAGGATCTGGCCGCGCGCTGCACCTTCGAGGAGGTCGTTTACCTGCTCTGGCACGGCGAGCTGCCCGACGACGGGCAGCTGCAACAGCTGTGCCAGCGCGAACGCGCGCAGCGCCGGATCGACCGGTCGGTGCTGGCGCTGGTGGAGAAGATGCCCGACACCTGTCATCCGATGGATGTGGTGCGCACGGTCGTCAGCTACCTCGGCACCGAGGACGCCGCCGCCGAGAGCGTGGGCGAACGGGAAAGACTCGCCGCCGCACTGCGATTGACCGCGCTGCTGCCCACGGTGATCGCGGCCGCGATGCGCAGGCGGCGCGGGCTCGACCCGATCGCCCCGCATTCCCAGCTCGGGTTCGCCGAGAACTTCCTGTACATGTGCTTCGGCGAGGTGCCCGCGCCGCGGATCGTGCGGGCGTTCGAGATCTCGCTGATCCTCTACGCCGAGCACGGTTTCAACGCCTCCACCTTCGCCGCCCGGGTGGTGACCTCCACCGGCTCGGACCTGTACAGCGCGATCACCGCGGCCATCGGCGCGTTGAAGGGCAGGCTGCACGGCGGCGCCAACGAGGCGGTCATGCACACCATGCTCGAGATCGGTGACCCCGCTCGGGCCGCGGCCTGGGTCGGCGAGACGCTGGCCGCGCGGCGCAAGGTGATGGGCTTCGGCCACCGCGTCTACCGCAACGGCGACTCGCGGGTGCCGACGATGAAGGCCGCCCTCGACGAGGTGGCCGCGGTCACCGGCGGACAGCGGTGGGTGCGGATGTACGACGCGCTCGCCGCGGCCATGGCCGAGAAGACCGGTATCGCACCGAATCTCGACTTCCCCGCCGGGCCCGCCTACTACCTGATGGGCTTCGACATCGAGATGTTCACGCCCATCTTCGTGATGAGCCGGATCACCGGCTGGACCGCGCACGTCGCCGAGCAGTCGGCCGCGAACGCGCTGATCCGGCCGCTGTCGGAGTATCGCGGCGTCGACCAGCGTCCGGTGCCCACGCGTCACTGAACCGGTCCGCGTCGGCCCCGCATCGCCGACGCCGCGGACCGGCACCACCGCCCCGGACGGATCACCCGTCCGGGGCGGTGCTGTGTTCAGCGCAGCGCGGCGGCCGCCGTCACCAGGTTGCGCAGCGACGCCTCGACCTCCACCGGGCCACGCGTCTTGAGACCGCAGTCCGGGTTCACCCAGAGTCGTTCGGCCGGTACGGCCGCCAGCGCGGCCGACAGTGCGGCGGTGATCTCCTCGACCGAGGGCACCCGGGGCGAGTGGATGTCGTAGACGCCGGGGCCGACCCCGAGCGCGAAACCGGCCGCGTTCAGGTCGTCGAGAACCTCCATGTGCGAGCGGGCCGCCTCGATCGAGGTGACGTCGGCGTCCAGGCCCGCGATCGCCGAGATCACCTCGCCGAACTCCGAATAGCACAGGTGCGTGTGCACCTGGGTGGTGTCGGCGACACCGGCGGTGGCCAGCCGGAACGCGTCCACCGACCAGCGCAGGTAGGCGGGCTGATCGGCCGCGCGCAGCGGCAGCAGCTCGCGCAGGGCGGGCTCGTCGACCTGGATGATCCGGGCGCCTTGGGCCTCCAGATCCACCAATTCGTCCCGGATCGCCAGCGCGACCTGGCGAGCCGAGTCGGCCTGCGGCTGATCGTCGCGGACGAACGACCACGCCAGGATCGTCACCGGACCGGTCAGCATGCCCTTGACCGGCTTGGCGGTCAGCGACTGGGCGTAGCCGATCCACGACAGCGTCATCGGCGCGGGCCGCGCGACGTCGCCGAACAGGATCGGTGGGCGCACACAGCGGGTGCCGTAGGACTGCACCCAGCCCGCCTCGGTGGTGGCGAAGCCGTCGAGGAGCTCGGCGAAGTACTGGACCATGTCGTTGCGTTCCGGCTCGCCGTGCACCAGCACGTCCAGGCCGAGCTTCTCCTGCAGGGCGATCACGTCGGCGATCTCGGCCCGCATCCGGCGCTCGTATTCGGCCGCATCGATCTCGCCGGTGCGCAGCGCGGCGCGGGCCAGGCGGATGGCCGAGGTCTGCGGGTAGGAGCCGATCGTGGTGGTCGGCAGCACCGGCAGGTCGAGGTGAGCGCGCTGCGCCGCCCTGCGCTCGTCGGCGGGGGAGCGGGTCAGGTCGTCCTCGTCGAGGGCGGCCAGGCGGGCGCGGACCCGGTCGTCGTGCAGGCTCGGGTCGGTGCGCCTGGTCTCGGCGGCGGCGCGCGCCGCGGCCAGCTCGTCGCCGACCGCGGCGGCGCCCTCGGCCAGGGCGGTCGCGAGAACCCGCACCTCGCCGACCTTTTCGGCGCCGAATGCCAGCCACGAGCGAAGCCGGTCGTCGAGCCCGGTCTCCGGGGTCAGCGAGTACGGCACATGCAGCAGGGAGCACGAGGTCGAGACCGCCACGCCGGTGCCCAGGGCGCCGAGCGTGTCGAGCGCGGCGTCGAGGTCGGTGCGCCAGATGTTGCGGCCGTCGACGACACCGGCGACCAGCAGCTTGCCCGCCAGCGCCGGGACGGCGGCGATCGCGGACACCTCGATGCCCGCGGTGAGATCGAGGGCGACACCCTCGATGCCGGTGTCCGCCACTGCCGCCAGCGCGCCGTCGGGGTGCCCGAAGTAGGTGGCGACCAGGAGCGCGGGCCGGTCCGGCGCGGCCGACAGCGCGGTGTAGGTCTCGCGCACGAGCCCGATCTCGGCCGCGGTCAGGTCGGTGACCAGCACCGGCTCATCGATCTGCACCCACCGCGCGCCCGCCTCGGCCAGGCGTGCCAGCAGGTCCAGGTACAGCGGCACCAGTTCCGGCAGCCGGTCCAGCGCCGCGCCGTCGGCGGACTTGGCGAGCTTCAGGAAGGTCAGCGGGCCGATCACCACCGGCCGGGCTGGCACGCCGAGCGCGATGGCCTCGGCGAGTTCGGTCAGCAGCTTGTCCGGGTGCAGCGTGAACACGGTGGCCGCGTCGATCTCGGGCACCAGGTAGTGGTAGTTGGTGTCGAACCACTTGGTCATCTCCAGCGGCGTGACCGTGTCGGTCCCGCGTGCGGCCGCGAAATAGCGGTCCAGCGGGTCGGCGATGTCGGTCACCCGATGCGGCAGCGCACCGAGCAGGACGGCGGTGTCGAGCATCTGGTCGTAGTAGGAGAAGGTGCCGACGGGCACCGAATCCAGGCCGGCCGCGTGGAGCGCGGCGAACTGCACGGTGCGCAGCATGCGGCCGACGGCGTGCAGGTCCTCGGCGTCGAGCCGACCTGCCCAGTAGGACTCGATGGCGCGCTTGAGTTCCCGGCGCGGGCCGACCCGCGGTAGGCCGAGAACCGTTGCGGTGAACGGAGAGTGCGAAACAGTCACGGAGATTCTCCAGTGTCGTGCGGGGAGAGCCGACGCCTTTCGCGGGCGAGGAAGACACCTCCGGGACCCGTCGCGAGACACGACAGGCCGGCACAGGTGGTCCGCGCGCCCGATCCACGAGGCGGTGGCCGCCGGATACGGCGTATCCGGCACAGTCGGCAGGTCTTCGGACTCGCGGGCACCGGCCGTGTGATCGACCGACCTACTGGCCGTCGCTTCCCGGGCGTCGTGCCCAGTGCTGATGACGGCGGTCGTTCCTGCATACCGCTGCGGGACAGTCCCGGATTCCCACCGGGTTCCCTCTTCACCCGGCACACAGTGCCCGGGCTTCGACACCGGCGCGGGAGGTCGGGGCTCCGACTCTTCCACCGCGCAGGCGAACCAGCTGCGTCGCCCAGCATAGGGCCTCGGCGCGTACCGTCGCGACCACCCCGGCGCGCGTGGCCCGCGTGACCTGCGCTTCGGCGGCGCACCGCCGGGCGTCCGCCACGGTGAGATGTGACGGCCCGATGAACGCAACTTCGCAGGTGGGCGGGTGTGCGATGTGAAGATTGCTGCGAAGCCACCTTGCGTGACGGTCCTGCGGTCGCGTCCGGGTACCGTGGTCCAATGTTCTCGAAAGTCTTGGTTGCCAATCGTGGTGAGATCGCCATTCGCGCCTTCCGCGCGGCATACGAACTCGGCATCGGAACGGTCGCGGTGTTCCCCCATGAGGACCGCAACTCCGTCCATCGGCTGAAGGCGGCCGAGTCGTATCAGATCGGCGAGGAAGGGCACCCGGTCCGGGCGTACCTGTCCATCGAGGCGATCATCGACGCGGCCAAGAGCGCGGGCGCCGACGCCATCTACCCCGGCTACGGCTTCCTGTCGGAGAACCCCGACCTCGCGGCCGCCTGCGAGCGCGAGGGCATCACGTTCATCGGCCCCTCGGCCGCCGTCCTGGAGATGGCGGGCAACAAGGCCACCGCCATCGCCGCCGCCAAGGCCGCCGGCCTGCCGGTGCTGAAGTCCAGCGAACCCTCCGCTGATATCGACGCCCTGCTGGCCGCCGCCCAGGAGTTCGAGTACCCGATCTTCGTCAAGGCCGTCGCCGGTGGTGGTGGTCGCGGCATGCGCCGGGTCGCCGCGCCCGAGCAACTGCGCGAGTCGATCGAGGCGGCCTCGCGCGAGGCCGAGTCGGCCTTCGGTGACCCGACCGTGTTCCTCGAGCAGGCCGTGGTGAATCCGCGCCACATCGAGGTGCAGATCCTGGCCGACCAGCACGGCAATGTCATGCACCTGTTCGAGCGCGACTGCTCGCTGCAGCGCCGCCACCAGAAGGTGATCGAGCTCGCGCCCGCGCCGAACCTGGATCCCGCACTGCGCGAACGCATCTGCGCCGACGCGGTGGCCTTCGCCCGCCAGATCGGTTACAGCAACGCGGGCACCGTGGAGTTCCTGCTCGACGAGCGCGGCAAGCACGTGTTCATCGAGATGAACCCGCGCATCCAGGTCGAGCACACGGTCACCGAGGAGATCACCGACGTCGACCTGGTGCAGTCACAGCTGCGGATCGCCGCCGGGGAGACCCTGGCCGATCTGGGCCTGAGCCAGGACACGGTGTCGATCCGGGGCGCCGCGCTGCAGTGCCGCATCACCACCGAGGACCCGGCCAACGGCTTCCGCCCCGACACCGGCCGCATCACCGCCTACCGCACCCCCGGCGGCGCGGGCATCCGTCTCGACGGCGGCGCGAACCTGGGCGCGGAGATCGGCGCCTACTTCGACTCGATGCTGGTCAAGCTGACCTGCCGTGGCCGCGACCTGCCCGCCGCGGCCGCCCGTGCCCGGCGCGCGCTGGCCGAGTTCCGCATCCGTGGCGTCACGACCAACATCCCGTTCCTGCTCTCGGTGCTCGACGACCCCGACTTCCAGGCGGGCCGGGTCACCACCTCGTTCATCGACGAGCGGCCCGAGCTGCTGACCTCGCGCGGCTCGGCCGACCGTGGCACCAAGATCCTGAGCTACCTGGCCGACGTCACCGTCAACAAGCCGCACGGCGACCGCCCGACCACCGTGTACCCGTACGACAAGCTGCCCGCCGTCGACCTGACGCTGCCGCCGCCGGACGGCTCGCGTCAGCGCCTGCTCGCCCTCGGCCCCGAGGGCTTCGCCCGCGCCCTGCGCGAGCAGAAGGCCCTCGGCGTCACCGACACCACCTTCCGCGACGCACACCAGTCGCTGCTGGCGACGCGGGTGCGCACCAACGGCCTGCTCGGTGTCGCCGGGCACGTCGCCCGGCTGACCCCGGAACTGCTCTCGATCGAGGCGTGGGGCGGCGCGACCTACGATGTGGCGCTGCGCTTCCTGCACGAGGACCCGTGGGAGCGGCTGGCCGCCCTGCGCGAGGCCGTGCCCAACATCTGTCTGCAGATGCTGCTGCGCGGCCGCAACACCGTCGGCTACACGCCGTACCCGGAACAGGTCACCCGCGCGTTCGTCTCCGAGGCCGCGACCACCGGCATCGACATCTTCCGCATCTTCGACGCGCTCAACAATGTCGACCAGATGCGCCCGGCCATCGACGCCGTGCGCGAAACGAACACGGCCATCGCCGAAGTCGCGCTCAGCTACACCGGCGACCTGCTCGACCCGAACGAGTCGCTCTACACCCTCGACTACTACCTGAAGCTGGCCGAGCAGATCGTCGACGCGGGCGCGCACGTGCTCGCGATCAAGGACATGGCGGGCCTGCTGCGCGCGCCCGCGGCGGCGAAGCTGGTCACCGCGCTGCGCGGCAACTTCGATCTGCCGGTGCACGTGCACACCCACGACACCCCCGGCGGTCAGCTGGCGACCTACCTGGCCGCCTGGCAGGCCGGCGCCGACGCGGTCGACGGTGCCTCGGCCGCGATGGCGGGCACGACCTCCCAGCCCGCGCTGTCGGCCATCGTCGCGGCCACCGCGCACACCGAGCACGACACCGGCCTGAACCTGCAGAACGTGTGCGATCTGGAGCCGTACTGGGAGGCGCTGCGCAAGGTCTACGCGCCGTTCGAGTCGGGTCTGCCCGCGCCGACCGGGCGCGTGTACACCCACGAGATCCCGGGCGGTCAGCTGTCGAACCTGCGCCAGCAGGCGATCGCGCTGGGCCTGGGCGACCGGTTCGAGGAGGTCGAGGCCAAGTACGCCGCGGCCGACCGGCTGCTGGGCCGCCTGATCAAGGTGACCCCGTCGTCGAAGGTCGTCGGTGACCTGGCGCTGGCGCTGGTCGGCACCGGTGTCGACATCGAGGACTTCGCCGCCGATCCGGGCCGCTACGACATCCCCGACTCGGTGATCGGCTTCCTGCGCGGCGAACTCGGCGAGCCCGCCGGTGGCTGGCCCGAGCCGTTCCGCAGCAAGGCGCTGGCCGGGCGCAACGAGCCCAAGCCGGAGACCCCGCTGACCGCGGCCGACCAGGCCGGGCTCGACGGCACCTCCCAAGAGCGTCGCGACACCCTCAACCGCCTGCTGTTCCCCGGCCCGACCGCCGAGTTCCAGGCGCACCGGGAGAAGTACGGCGACACCACCGGCCTGTCGGAGAACCAGTTCTTCTACGGTCTGCGCCGCGGCGAGGAGCACCGCGTCCAGCTGGAGAAGGGCGTCACGCTGCTCATCGGGCTGGAGGCGATCTCCGAGCCGGACGAGAAGGGCATGCGCACGGTCATGTGCATCATGAACGGGCAGCTGCGCCCGGTCGCGGTGCGGGACCGCTCGATCGCCTCCGAGGTGCCGGCCGCGGAGAAGGCCGACAAGAACAACCCCGGCCACATCGCGGCGCCGTTCGCCGGTGTCGTCACGCTGGCGGTGTCGGAGGGTGACGAGATCCACGCGGGCGATACCGTCGGCACCATCGAGGCGATGAAGATGGAGGCGGCGATCACCGCGCCGCGCGCCGGCATCGTCGGCCGGATCGCGACCGCCAAGGTGCAGCAGGTCGAGGGCGGCGATCTGCTGGTGGAACTGGCTGCGCGCGAGTCGGAATGACGCGCATCGTCGCGGGCACGGCGGGSGGGCGGCGGCTGAAGGTGCCGCCCGCCGGTACCCGGCCCACCTCGGACCGGGTCCGCGAGGCCCTGTTCAGCGCGATCGACGCGCGCCTGGATCTGGACGGCGCGCGGGTGGTGGACCTGTACGCCGGTTCGGGCGCGCTCGGCCTGGAAGCGCTCTCGCGCGGCGCCGCCCACGCCCTGCTCGTCGAGGCCGACCGCAAGGCGGCCGCGGTCGTGCGCGCCAATATCGCCGAACTCGGCCTGCCCGGCGCGGAACTGCGCCTGGGCACGGTCGGCTCGGTGCTGGCGCACGCCGCGCCGAGTCCCTACGACGTGATCTTCTCCGACCCGCCGTACGACGTGAGCACCGAGGACGTGATCGCCGACCTCACCGCGCTGGCGGCCAACGGCTGGCTCGCGCCCGACGCGCTGGTGATCGTCGAGCGGTCCATCCGCTCACCCGAAATTGCCTGGCCCGCAGGCTATGCGCCGCTGAAGATCCGCAAGTACGGGGAGACCAGAATCGAGCTCGCCGAATTCGGTGCTAGCGTCTGAACCATGGCTGCAGCACTGTGCCCCGGCTCCTTCGACCCGGTCACCAACGGTCACCTCGACGTGTTCGCTCGCGCGGCCGCGCAGTTCGACGAGGTGATCGTCACCGTGATGGTGAACCCCAAGAAGCAGGGCATGTTCACCGTCGACGAGCGCATCGAACTGCTGCGCGAGTCGGTCGCCCATCTGCCCAATGTGCGCGTGGCGTCCTGGCAGGGTCTGCTGGTCGACTTCGCCAAGCAGGAGGGCGTCGGCGCGATCGTCAAGGGTCTGCGCGACGCGGGCGACTTCGGCTACGAGCTCCAGATGGCCCAGATGAACCACAAGCTGGCCGGTGTCGACACCTTCTTCATCGCCACCAACCCGTCGCTGAGCTTCCTGTCCAGCTCCCTGGTGAAGGAAGTCGCGGCCTACGGTGGCGACGTCAGCGACATGCTCCCGCCCGCGGTGCACAAGCGCCTGCTCGACCGCCTGGCCGAGCGTCGCGGCTAGAAGACCAGGCCGCGCAGAGCCAGGAACCGCATGCCGCCGACCGCGGCGGTGATGGCGAGGACGGCGAGTGCCTGCACGCTGTCACCCAGGCCGGGCGCCCACACGCCGAGGGCGGCCAGGCCCGCCGTCGTGATGCCGAGACCGAGCAGCGCCAGCCCGCCGCCTTCCCATTGCGCCGTGAACCAGGTGACCCGGTCGGCGGCGTGGAAGGTGAGCTGGCGGTGCAGTTCGTTGGCGATCACGGTGCTGACCACCGAGCCGGCGACATTGGCGATCAGCGGGCCGACGCCGTGCATGGCGAAGAACAGCAGCACGTAGGCGATATTGCTGGAGCCGCCGACCAGGGCGAAGCGGATGAGCTGGGGGAGCGCACGGTCGCCGCGCAGGTAGGTGAGGGTTCGGTCGACCTGCGGGCGCACCGCGGGGGCGGGTGTAGCGGCGGGAACGGCGGGGAACGTTCCGATCCAGGGTGTGAACATGCCCGCGACGTGGGACACCGAAGGTCTCGGTGTTTCGAGGACGGTCATGGTCGACTCCGATCGCAATGAACGAGCGTCGAGGAGTACAACAGCAATAAACGTGCAGTGCTTCCCGGCGGACGGCGTTGTCGTGCCTACCGATGGTAGCGGAAGTGGAGGGATTCACTCCACTTGATATCTGTGCGATCTAGGACACTCTCGCGACACACCGCGACGACATTCGGAACACGCGCCGCCGACGGGCACACTGGGCCACGGCGGTAGTGGTTTCGCCGTGAGCAAGCAGGAGGGTAGTGAGCATGTATCGCGTATTCGAAGCACTCGACGAACTGGTCGCCATCGTCGAAGAGGCGCGCGGCATCCCGCCGACTCGCAGCTGCATCGTGCCGCGCGGCGATGTCCTCGAACTGCTCGACGACGTCCGCGACGCCCTGCCCGGTGAGCTCGACGACGCCCAGGACGTCCTCGATCATCGCGACAAGATCGTCGGCGACGCCCGCACCGGCGCCGAGACCACCATCACCTCGGCCAACGACCAGGCGCGTACCACCATCGAGAACGCCCGCGCCGAGGCCGACCGCATCCTCGCCGACGCCAAGGCGCACGCCGACCGGATGGTCGCCGAGGCCACCACGCACGCCGATCGCCTGGTCGCGACCGCGCAGGCCGAGGCCGAGCAGGTGATCGCCGACGGCAACGCCGAGTACGACGAACTCACCAGCCGCGCCCAGATCGACGCCGACCGGGCCATCCAGGCGGGCAAGGACTCCTACGAGCGCTCGGTCGCCGACGGCAAGGCCGAGCAGGCCCGGCTGGTCGCCCAGACCGAGGTCGTGCGGGCCGCGCACGCCGAGTCGGCGCGCCTGATCGACGACGCCCAGGCCGAGGCCGACCGGGTCCGCGCCGAATGCGACGACTACGTCGACGAGCAGATGGCCGATTTCGGTGGCAGGCTCGCCGCGATGGAGGAGACGCTGAGCACCACGCGGCGCACGATCACCCGCGGTCGCCAGCAGATGCGCGGCGGTCAGGCGGCCGAATACCCGGAATACGCCGCCGAGCACCGGCGCTGACCGCACTCCCGCGTTTTGAGTTCCGACGGGGTCCTGCCGTACTGTTGAGTGGTTGCCCAAATCCCCTCAGAAGTAAGTGAGTCAGTGATGCCCGCCGCTTCCGGTTCGCCGTCGCGTCCGCACAAGACCAGTGGTCCTGTGTCCGACGCGGGCTTCGTGCTGGATGTCCGCAGCCTCGGCCGTCGGCCGGGGACCATGCGGGAGCTGCGTCGCACCGTCACCGACCATGAGCGGCTGGGTCTGGATCTGATCGCCATCCCGGCCGACGCCGCGGTGGAACTCGACCTGCAGTTGCAGGCCGTCTCGGAGGGTGTGCTGGTCACCGGCACGGCGTCCGGGCCGACGGTGGGGGAGTGCTCGCGCTGCCTGGAACCGTTCGACGACCAGGTCGAGATTCGTCTGACGGAGCTGTTCGCGTATCCGGACAGCACCACCGAGCAGACGACCGAGGACGACGAGGTCTACCGCATGGAAGACGACCTCATCGACCTCGAGCCGGTGATCCTCGACGCCATCGGGCTGGAGCTTCCGCTGCAGCCGCTGTGCACCCCGGACTGCGCGGGCCTGTGCCCCGAGTGCGGTGTGCGGATGGCGATTGCGGGTCCTGATCACGGGCATGAGATACTGGACCCTCGCTGGGCCAAGTTGGCGAGTTTCGCCGCAGAGGCGCCCGGCACCGGCGACCCCGCTGAGGGTTCCACCACCCCAGACCGATCCGCTCCCGTGGCAAACGATGCCCACGTGGCCAGCGAAAACACAGAGGAGAAGTAGCCGTGGCTGTTCCCAAGCGCCGGATGTCCCGTTCCAACACCCGGTCGCGGCGCAGCCAGTGGAAGGCCGTCGCGCCGACCCTGGTCACCTGCCCGAACCGTGCCTGCGGTGAGAAGACCCTCCCGCACATCGCGTGCCCGTCCTGCGGCACCTACAAGGGCCGCCAGGTCACTGCTGCTGTCTGATTCGTGACAGCCAGCAAAGACACCGCGGGCTCGGCCGATCACGCCAGCCTGCTCACCGCACTCGGTGTCGACGTACGACCGGAGCTTCTGCGCCTCGCGCTGACGCACCGGTCGTACGCGTACGAGAACGGTGGTTTGCCGACCAACGAGCGCCTCGAGTTTCTCGGCGACTCGGTTCTCGGTCTGAGCATCACCGAGCGCCTCTACACCGAGCACCCCGAGAAGTCCGAGGGCGAGCTCGCGAAGCTGCGCGCCAGCGTGGTGAACATGCACGCGCTCGCCGAGGTGGCGCGTGGTCTCGGTGACGGCGGACTCGGTCAGTACCTGCTGCTCGGCAAGGGCGAAGAGCTCACCGGCGGCCGTGACAAGCCGAGCATCCTCGCCGACGGCATGGAGTCCCTGCTCGGCGCCGTGCATCTCGAGCACGGCATCGAGGTGGCCCGTGGCGTCGTGTTGCGCCTGTTCGCCGAACTGCTCGAGCGCGGCCCCCGCATGGGCGCCGGCCTCGACTGGAAGACCAGCCTGCAGGAGCTCACCGCCGAGCGTGGCCTCGGTGTGCCCAATTACGAGATCACCTCCACCGGCCCGGACCACAACAAGGAGTTCACCGCGACCACGGTGATCGCCGGTCGTCCGTACGGGCAGGGCGTCGGCCGCTCCAAGAAGGAAGCCGAGCAGAAGGCCGCGGGCACCGCCTACAAGGCACTCACCGCCGAATCCTCCGACGAAGCCTGACCCGTGCCCGAACTGCCCGAAGTCGAGGTGGTGCGGCGCGGTTTGGCCGATCACGCGGTCGGCCGGGCGATCGATGCCGTCACCGTCACCCATCCCCGGGCCGTGCGCAGGCACGTGGCGGGCGGCGCCGATCTGGCGGCCCGGCTCACCGGTCTGAAGATCGAGGGCGCGCAGCGCCGCGGCAAGTACCTGTGGCTCACCTTCGACGAGCCGGACACCGCCTTGGTCGTCCATCTGGGCATGAGCGGGCAGATGCTCGTGCAGCCCGCGGACGCCCCGGTCGAGAAGCACGCCCACATCCGCGCTGTCCTCGGGGACGGCAGTGAGCTGCGGTTCGTCGACCAGCGCACCTTCGGCGGCTGGGCGCTGGCCGATCTCGTCGAGGTCGACGGCACCGTGGTCCCGGACTCCGTCGCCCACATCGCCCGCGATCCGCTGGATCCGCGCTTCGACGCCGAGGCCGTGGTCGCGGCGATCCGGGCCAAGAACACCGAGATCAAGCGGGTGCTGCTCGATCAGACCGTGGTGTCGGGCATCGGCAACATCTACGCCGACGAGGCGCTGTGGCGGACCGGTCTGCACGGTACCCGGGTGGCCGCCGAGCTCACCCGGCCGGTGGTGCGCCGGCTGCTCGAGGGCGTCGGCGCGGTCATGAACGAGGCGCTGGCCGTCGGCGGTACCTCCTTCGACGCGCTGTATGTGAACGTGAACGGCGAATCCGGCTATTTCTCCCGGTCGCTGGCCGCTTACGGCCGTGCGAACGAGCCGTGTGACCGGTGTGGCGCGCTGCTGATCCGCGAACAATTCATGAATCGCTCGTCGTTTTCCTGCCCGAAGTGTCAGCGGAAGCCTCGCCGTCGCTGATCCGGGCACGCTACCGTTTCTCCTGACAGGTCGTATCGGACCGGGTCCGTGCAGGAGGACGTTATGCGCAAGCTGACCTATTTCGTGGCATCGACGATCGACGGATTCATCGCCGCCGAGGACGGGACCCTGGACTTCTTCCCGGTGGGCGGCGACCACGGGCCCGCGATCATCTCGCAGTATCCCGAGACCCTGCCGACCAAGGTGCGCGAGGCACGCGGCATCGCGGCGGGCAATGTCTACTTCGACACCGTGATCATGGGCCGCAAGACCCATGACTTCGGGGTGCGCACCGGCACCGCCAGCCCCTACGAGCACCTGCGCCAGTTCGTGGTGTCCACGACGCTGCCCGAGCCGCCGGCGCCCGGGGTCGAGCTGATCAGCGCCGACCCGATCGCCGCCGTGCGCGAGCTCAAACGGGAGTCGGGGCTGGGAATCTGGCTGTGCGGCGGCGGTGAGCTGGCGCAGACGCTGCTGCCCGAGATCGACCAGGTGTTCCTCAAGCTGCATCCGGTGGTGCTCGGCACCGGCCGTCCGCTGTTCGGCGGTGGCGCGAAACTGCCCGAGCCGGAACGCTTCCGGGTGATCACCAGTCGCGTGTACGCCGATGGTGTCGCCTTCCTCAAGTACGGCCGGATCGGGTAGCGCCGATGTCGGCGGCGGGTCCGGGCCCGGTGGCGGCGCTGCGCGAGATCGGTTTCTGGCTCGAGCGATCGCGCGCCGAGACCCATCGGGTGAAGGCGTATCGCCGTGCCGCCGACATCGTCGACGAACTCTCGGAGTCCGAGCGGGCGACCCGCGCGAGCGAGCACAGCTGGCGGGACCTGCCCGGCATCGGCCCCAAGACCGCCGCCGTCATCGAACAGGCCTGCGCCGGTGCGGTTCCCGACTACCTGGCCGAGCTGCGCGGGGCCGCCCGCCCCATCGCCCCGGCCGGTGATCCGCTGCGCACCCTGCTGCGCGGTGACCTGCACACCCATTCGGACTGGTCCGACGGCGGTAGCCCGATCGCGGAGATGATGGGCGTGGCCGCCGCGCTCGGCCACGAATACTGTGCGTTGACCGATCACTCGCCGCGGCTCAAGGTCGCCAACGGTCTGTCCGCCGACCGTCTGCTGCGCCAGCTCGACGTGATCGCCGGCCTCCAGGAGCAGCTGGCGCCGTTTCGCATCCTCACCGGCATCGAGGTCGACATCCTCGACGACGGCACCCTCGACCAGCGCGCCGACCTGTTGGAACGCCTCGATATCGTTGTCGCCAGCGTGCATTCACATCTGCGCGACGACAGCGCCACCATGACCAAGCGCATGGTCTACGCCGTGGCGAACCCGAATGTCGACGTCCTCGGCCACTGCACCGGCCGGCTCGTCGAAGGCGGTCGCGGCACCCGCCCCGAGTCCAGCTTCGACGCCGAACTCGTCTTCGAGGCCTGCCGCAAGTACGGCACCGCCGTCGAGATCAACAGCCGCCCCGAACGCCGTGACCCGCCCGGGCGGTTGATCGACCTGGCCGTGGAGATGGGCTGCCATTTCAGTATCGACACCGACGCCCACGCCCCCGGCCAGTTGGCGTGGCAGGGGTACGGGTGCGAGCGCGCGCTGGCCAACGGCGTTCCGGCCGAGCGGGTGATCAACACCTGGGCGGTCGACGAGCTGCTGAGCTGGTGCGCGACGACCACCGGGTGAAGACTCGCCGAACAACCGGCGCCGGACGCCGCGGTGGCGGATCGACCTGATAGACAGTCGGTTACAGGTATCCGGGGTGTGGGGGAGGGGAGCCGATGGGCGAGTTCCCGATCGAGATCGTGCTGTCGGCACTCGGTCTGTTCGTGGCGACGGCCGCGTTCCTGCGGGAGTTCGTCTTCGTCGGTCGCAAGCGCCTCGGCTACCGCGTGCAGATGAACACCCCCGCCAGCCGGATCCAGCTCGCCGACCCCCACAGCGGGGCCACCGGGGGCAACTCGGCGGCGGAGCCGGTGTCGGTGGTGCTGATCCGCATCGAGAACTACGGCTCCACGGTGATCGAGGCCGACGACTACGCCGGGGAGAGCCCGCGACTGCTGTTCCCGCACCACACGATCCGGGCGCTCGAGGTCACCGAGCGGGTCACTCGGACCGGGCAGTCGGTCACCGCGCTCAGCGACGCCCTGCGCGAGCTGGCCTCCACGGTGGGCGCGGACAATGCCGCGCGGATCGTGCTGCCGAGCGAACGGCTCGAGCGCGGCGAGCACTACAAGGTGCTGGCGGTGCTGTCGGGTCCGGCGCCCGATCCGCAGGACGTCAACGCGGCGAAGGTGGTGACCAAGGCGGGCGGCCTCAAGGGCGGCCGGTTCGTCGAGACCACCAGCCGCTCCGGCCGCGAGCCCGCGCTGCTCGGCCTGAGCGTGTTCCTCGCCCTGGTGGTGATGGTGCAGTTGCTGGCCACCGTGCTGCGCGGTGATCCGCCGCCGCGCGACTGCGCCGCGGGTGAGTTGCGCGTCGTCGGTTCCACCGCGATGGCCCCGATGATCCGCAAGGCCGCGCACAACTACGAGAAGACCTGCACCGGAGCGCGATTCAGCTTCGATTTCGCCGGGACCGAACCCGGTCTGCGCACGATCACCAAGGCGGGTCCGACCCCGGACCTGCTCGCGATCGGCGACGGCGCCAAGGGCACCTCGTTCGAGGCGCTCACCGAGCTACCGCTGGCACGTGGGTCGTTCTCGTTGGTCGTGCACCCGGGCGTCGGCCTGAAAGACCTCTCGACCCAGCAGATCCGGGACCTGTACCGGGGAAACATCAAGAACTGGAGCCAGATCGGCGGTCCCGATCTGCCGGTGGTCCTGATCGACCGGACCGCGGGCTCGGGCACTCGCCGGGCACTGGAATCGCGGCTGCTCGAGGACCACCGCAAGGTGTTCCGCTACACCAGCTGCATCGGCATGGCCGCGGGCGGCGAGCAGTGCGAGGTCGACGTCACCGACGAAGTGGCTACGTTTGTTGCCAAAATCCCTGGCGCGGTGGGATATCTGGAGACCTCGGCGGTCGGGGCGGAGACCAGGGCGGTCGCGATCGACGGGGTGAGCCCGACGCCCGAGACCATCCGGTCCGGTGCCTACCGGTTCACGGGCGTGGAGTACGCCTACACGCACGGTCCGATCGCCGGTGATTCGCTGGTCGCGCAGTTCTTGGACTATCTGACGCGGGGTAAGGCCAGGCTCACCATGACCGAGTTCGGCAACATCCCGTGCGTCGACCCGGTCGAACCGAAATTCTGTACGCCGTAGACCGCCTCTGACGGCGTAATCTCCTGTCTCGTTGGGCATTCGCCGACACGATTTGCCAGCAACCCGCTGGTTTACTCCCCGGTAGCGGGGTACGTTCCACTACGGCCCCTCTGTTCAGCCGGGCACCCGCGTGGTGTGCTCCCCGTCTGGCCAGGCCAACCATGCCCCATGGACGGCGGTGAAGCTCTCGTCTCCACCCCCGCCGAGGCGGCCATCTCTTGTTCGCGCAAGTGTTGCGAGGTTGTGTCCCTGGAAGGAAGGTCATGAGTGCAGATACGTCGGCAATGTCGCCGACCGGGCTCTCCACGTCCGATCTCTATTCGATCGAGCACAACGGCGGCCCACTGCGGATCGCGATGGTGGTTCCACCGTATTTCGACGTCCCCCCGAAGGCCTACGGCGGCGTCGAGGCCGTAGTCGCCGATCTGGTCGACTCGCTGTGTGAGCGCGGCCATCACGTCACCCTGTTCGGCGCGGGCGAGCCGGGTACCAAGGCGGATTTCGTTCCGCTGTGGGACCGGATCGTCCCGGAACGACTCGGTGATCCGTTCCCCGAGGTGGTGCACGCGCTGCGCGTGCGCCGCGCGATCGAGCGTCTGGCCGAGACCCAAGGCATCGACCTGGTGCACGATCACACCTTCGCCGGCCCGCTCAACGCCCCGGCGTACGCCAATCTGGGCCTGCCGACGGTGGTCACCGTGCACGGGCCGGTGCAGGACGACTGCTACCGCTACTACCGCGAATTGGGCGAGGAATGCTCGCTCGTCGCGATCAGCGACCGGCAGCGCGAACTCGCGCCCGAACTGCCGTGGGCGGGCCGGGTGCACAACGCGCTGCGGCCGGACCAGTGGCCGTTCGTGACCGAGAAGCAGGACTACGCGCTGTTCCTCGGCCGCTTCACCATGGACAAGGGGCCGCATCTGGCACTCGACGCCGCGCACGCGGCGGGCATCCCGCTCATCCTGGCGGGCAAGTGTTCCGAGCCGCCGGAAAAGGCCTATTTCGAGGAATACGTGCGACCGCGGCTGACCGACGCCGATCATGTGTTCGGCCTCGCCGACGCGGCGGCCAAGCGTAAACTGTTGTCCGGAGCACGGTGTCTGCTGTTCCCCATTCGCTGGGAGGAGCCGTTCGGCATGGTGATGATCGAGTCGATGGTCTGCGGAACGCCGGTGGTCGCGTTGCGCGGTGGTGCCGTGGCCGAGGTCGTGGTCGACGGTGTCACCGGGCGCATCTGCGAGGAACCGGACGAACTGCCCGCCGCCATCGCCGAGGTCGCGACGTTCGATCCGGCAGCCTGCCGGGCGCACGTGGAAGCGAATTTCGGCGCCGACACCCTCGGTGGCGGCTATGAGCAGGTGTACCGGCAACTGCTGGCCCGCACCACGATCGGCTACGGCAACGCCTTCACGATGCCGATGCCGGTCGGGGCGGCGGTGAGTGGGCGCGGATGAGCCTGAACAACGCGTCGTCGCCGAGCCCGCTCAACGCGGGGGAACCCGCGGGGCTCGGCGGCAACGGCGGCAACGTCACCCTGGTCGAAGGCGGCACCTTCTGCCTGTCCGATCGGCTCGGTGACATCGAGCCCGGCAAGCCGCAGGGTCTGTTCTTCCGTGACGCGCGGGTGATCTCGCGCTGGGAGCTGATGATCGACGGTAAGCGGCCGGAGCCGCTGTCGGTCCTCAGCCCGGAGGCCTTCGCAGGGCGGTTCGTGCTGCGCAGGCCGCCGCAGCAAGGTCGTGCCGACAGCACCCTGCTGGTCGTGCGCGACCGGCTCGTCGCCGAGGGCATGCACGAGCTGATCACCCTGGAGAACATGAGCCGTGAGGCCACCGCGGTGGTGCTCGAACTGCACGTCGACGCCGATTTCGTCGACCTGTTCTCGGTGAAGGAAGGCCGGATGGGCGGGCGCCGCGCGGAGATGACGACCTCCGACGGCGAACTGCTGCTGCACGACCGGGCCGACCTGTCGCGCGGGCTCGCGCTCACCTCGACGGTCGAGCCGATGGTGCTGCCCGGCACCATGATCTGGCGCGTCGTCGTGCCCGCGGGTGGCCGCTGGCAGACCGAGATCACCGCGCAACCGGCGGGTGCCGCGCAGCGCCCGCAGACCCAGGGCACCCCCGGTGAGCGCTACCGGGCCAGCGAACCGGTACGCAAGATCCAGGCATGGCGGGCCACCGCCACCGACATCAGCGCCGATTCCGGGTTGCTCAACCAGATCCTGCGCCGCACCGAGAGCGACCTGGGCGCGTTGCAGATCCACACCGATTCCGGCACGGGCAGACCGTTCGTCGCCGCGGGCGCGCCCTGGTTCATGACGCTGTTCGGCCGGGACTCGCTGCTCACGGCATGGATGTCGCTGCCGCTGGAGACCGACCTGGCCCTGGGCACGCTGCAGCAGTTGGCCGAATTGCAGGGCCAGACGGTCGATCCGCTGGTGGAGGAGGAACCGGGCCGGATCATGCACGAGATGCGGCGCGGCCCCTCGGTCGGTCAGGTGCTCGGCGGGCAGATCTACTACGGCACCGTCGACGCCACACCGCTGTTCGTGATGCTGCTGGCCGAGTGCCTGCGCTGGGGCGCCGACCCGGCCTCGATCGCGACCCTGCTGCCCGCGGCCGATGCCGCGATCGGCTGGATCACCGATTTCGGCGACCGCGACGACGACGGGTTCGTCGAGTACGTGCGCGCCACCGATCGCGGGCTGATCAACCAGGGCTGGAAGGACAGCTTCGACGGGATCAACGACGCCGCGGGGCATATCGCGCAGGCCCCGATCGCGCTGTGCGAGGTGCAGGGGTACGTGTACGCGGCGTATCTGGCCCGGGCGGAGCTGGCCGATCAGTTCGACGATCCCGCGATGGCGACGCGGATGCGCGAGCGGGCCGCCGAGCTACGAACCAAGTTCGCCGAGCAGTTCTGGCTACCTCAGTGCGGTTGGTACGCGGTGGCCCTGGACGGCAGCAAGCGGCAGGTCGACGCGCTCACCAGCAACGCGGCGCACTGCCTGTGGTCGGGGATCGCCACCGACGAACACGCCGAGAGCCTGATCGCGAATCTGGCCAAGGCCGAGATGGATTCGGGGTTCGGTCTCCGCACGCTGGCCTCGACCATGGGCGCCTACAACCCGATGAGTTATCACTGCGGTTCGGTGTGGCCGCACGACACGGCGATCGCGGTCGCCGGGTTGATGCGGTACCAGCACGTGCCGGGCGCGGTGGCATTGGCGACGAAGCTGTCGGCCGGATTGCTCGACGCCGCTGCCGCGTTCGACGGCAGGCTGCCCGAGTTGTTCTGCGGTTTCCCGCGTGCCCGCTTCGCGTCGCCGGTGCCCTATCCCACCTCGTGTTCGCCGCAGGCGTGGGCCAGTGCCGCGCCGCTGCTGCTGGTGCGCTCGTTCCTCGGGCTCGACCCCGATGTGCCCGCCAAGACCCTGACCGTGCGGCCGCAGGTGCCGCAGGCGTGGGGGTGTGTGCGGCTCTCGGAGTTCCGGCTCGGTGACGTCACCGTCGATGTCGAGGTCTGCGGGTCGGCGGTGACCGTGACCGGCTTGCCCGAAGGATGGGCGCTGATCACCGACGAGCAGTCCTAGGACGGCACAGGGGCCGGACCCGTGGTGGATCCGGCCCCTGCTCAGGACTCAGCCGCGGACGGGAAACCGTTCGTCCAGAGCGAGATTGAGCTCGACGACATTCACCCGGGGCTCGCCGAGGAACCCGAGCGTGCGCCCGGCGGTGTGCGCCGCGACCAGATCACGCACCTGATCGCCGGTGAGGCCGCGCGCCTTCGCCACCCGCTCGACCTGGATGGCCGCGTACGCGGGGGAGATGTGCGGGTCCAGGCCGCTGCCGCTCGCGGTGACCGCGTCGGCGGGGACCGCCGCTTCGGCCGGGGCGTCGCCGAGGATCGGGATGATCCGGCCGGCCGAGTAGTCCTCGCCTTCCTGCGCGCATTCCACGGTGACGCCGCGGAACGTGGCCAGGAACGGCCGCGCCGGGCAGAGCTCGTTGACGCTGACGACCTGCACCGGTCGCGACACATCGCCGTCGGCATCGCGCGGACCGATCACCGAGAGCACCGCGCCGACACCGTCTTTCGTGCAGAACTGGCGGGCGCCGTCGACCCCCTCACGGTCGCCGACCTCCTTCGATCGGGTGCACACGGTGGTGAGCAGGCTGGTGCGGGCGGCGGTGTCGACGATGTCCTCGGGACCCAGATTGCTCGCGGCGGTGGCCAGCGGGTCGTAGCCGTCGCCCGCGGCCGACGGGCGGCTCTGGAAGTACTGCACCATGGCCTTGCCGTCGGCGTCGGTGAACGACTGCCCGATCAGGCTGGAGCCCACCAGCTTTCCGTCCCGCTCGATCAGCGAGCCGTCGGCATTGTCGTGGAGTCCCGGCAGTTGCGCGACCGCGAAAACCGCGACGGGGTACACGATTCCGGTGATCGCGGTCAGCACGAGCAGGGCGCGCAGGGCGGCCAGGTGCTGGCGGATCCAGGTTGACATACGCATTTCAGGACATCCCGGGGAGGAGTTGGACGAGCAGGTCGATGATCTTGATGCCGAGGAACGGCGCGATGATGCCGCCCAGGCCGTAGATCGTCAGGTTGCGGCTCAACAGGGTCGAGGCATCGCTCGGCCGGTAGTCGACACCGCGCAGCGCCAGCGGGATGAGCGCCACGATGATGATCGCGTTGAAGATGACCGCGGACAGGATCGCCGACTGCGGGCTGGCCAGGCGCATGATGTTCAGCGCGTCCAGGCCGGGGAACAGCGCCACGAACAACGCGGGAATGATCGCGAAGTACTTGGCGATGTCATTGGCGATGGAGAACGTGGTGAGCGCGCCGCGGGTGATCAGCAGCTGCTTGCCGATCTCCACGATCTCGATCAGTTTGGTCGGGTCCGAATCGAGATCGACCATGTTGCCCGCCTCTTTGGCGGCCGAGGTGCCGGTGTTCATCGCCACGCCCACGTCGGCCTGGGCCAGCGCGGGAGCGTCGTTGGTGCCGTCGCCGGTCATCGCGACCAGGCGGCCGCCGTCCTGCTCCTTCTTGATCAGGGCGAGCTTGTCCTCCGGCGTCGCCTCGGCGAGGAAGTCGTCCACCCCCGCTTCGTCGGCGATCGCCTTCGCGGTGAGCGGGTTGTCGCCGGTGATCATCACCGTGCGAATGCCCATGCGGCGCATCTCGTCGAAGCGTTCCCGCATGCCCTGCTTGACGACGTCCTTGAGATGGATGACACCGAGCAGCCGCGGGGTGCCGTCCTTGACCTCACCGACCACCAGCGGCGTGCCGCCCGAGGCCGAGATGCCGTCGACGATCGCCGTGGCGTCGCTGGGGACCGAACCACCCTGGGCCCGAACCCATTCGATCACCGCACCCGCTGCCCCCTTGCGCAGCTGGTGCCCATCGGCGAGGTCGACACCCGACATGCGGGTCTGCGCGGTGAACTCCACCCAGGTGGCACCGGGCAGCTCGCCCGCGGAACGTTCCCGCTTGTCGAACGTCTGCTTGGCGAACACGACGATCGACCGCCCCTCCGGCGTCTCGTCGGCCAGGCTCGACAGCTGGGCGGCGTCGGCGAGTTCGTCGTCGAGAATGCCCGGCATCGGGACGAACGCGGCCGCCTGCCGGTTGCCGAGGGTGATGGTGCCGGTCTTGTCGAGCAGCAGCGTGTTCACATCGCCCGCCGCTTCGACCGCGCGGCCCGACATGGCCAGCACATTGCGCTGCACGAGGCGGTCCATCCCGGCGATGCCGATGGCCGAGAGCAGCGCGCCGATGGTGGTCGGGATGAGGCAGACCAGCAACGAGACCATCACGATGCCGGTGATGCCGTGCGCGTCCAGCGCCGAAGTATCCGGCACGCCGGGGTTGTTCGACTTGGCGAAGATCGCCAGCGGCTGCAGCGTGGTGACCGCGAAGACGAAGATGATCGTGAGCGCGGCCAGCAGGATGTTGAGCGCGATCTCGTTCGGGGTCTTCTGGCGGCTGGCGCCTTCGACGAGCGCGATCATCTTGTCGATGAAGCTGGCGCCGGGCTCCTGGGTGATCCGCACGACGATCCGGTCCGAGAGCACCGTGGTGCCGCCGGTGACGGCCGACCGGTCACCGCCGGATTCACGGATGACCGGGGCGGATTCGCCGGTGATGGCCGATTCGTCGACCGAGGCGATGCCTTCGACGACGTCACCGTCACCGGGGATGACCTGACCGGCCTCGACCACGACGACGTCACCGCGGCGCAGTTCGGTCGCGGCGACCCGTTCCTCGACGATGCGGCCACCGGGGGTCCAGTCGGCCAGCCTGCGCGCGACGGTGTCGGTCTTGGCCTTGCGCAGCGTGTCGGCCTGGGCCTTGCCGCGCCCCTCCGCGACGGCCTCGGCCAGGTTGGCGAAGACGACGGTGAGCCACAGCCACACCACGATCGCCCAGGCGAAGAAGCTCGGATCGGCGATCGCCAGGATGGTCGACCACGCCGCGCCGATCTCGACGATCAGCATGACGGGGTTCTTCCACAGCGTGCGCGGATCGAGTTTGCGCAGCGCGTCCGGCAGGGAGGTGAGCAGCAGCTTCGGATCCAGCACGCCCTTCTGTACGCCCTTGGTCCGGTGTTCGGGCCGCGGCGCGGCCGGTGTTTCGAGGGTGGGACTTGTCATCTCAGTGGATTCCTTCGGCGAGCGGCCCGAGCGCGAGGGCGGGCAGGAAGGTGAGCGCGACCAGGATCACCGTCACACCGACGACCATGCCGACGAACTGCGGCCGGTGCGTCGGCAGCGTGCCGATCGACGCGGGAGTGGTGCCCTGCTGGGCCAGCGAACCGGCCAGCGCCAGGACGAAGATGATCGGCAGGAACCGCCCGAACACCATGGCCAGGCCGAGCGCGGTGTTGAACCACTCGGTGTTGCCGGTGAGTCCGGCGAAGGCGGAACCGTTGTTGTTGGCCGCGGAGGTGAAGGCGTAGAGCACTTCCGAGAGGCCGTGCGGGCCGCTGTTGAGCATGCCGGCCCGCTGGCCGGGCAGTGCCATCGCGATCGCGGTGCCGATCAGCACGATCAGCGGACTCACCAGGAAATAGGAAGCGGCCAGCTTGATCTCGCGCGGCGTGATCTTCTTGCCGAGGTACTCCGGCGTGCGGCCGACCATCAGGCCCGCCACGAACACCGTGATCACGGCGAGGATCAGCATGCCGTAGAGACCGGAGCCGACACCACCGGGCGCGACCTCGCCCAGTTGCATGTTGAACATCGTCATCAGGCCGCCGAGGCTGGTGTAGGAATCGTGGAACGAGTTCACCGCGCCGGTCGAGGTGAGGGTGGTCGCGCCGGCGAAGGTCGCCGAATTCGCCACGCCGAAACGGGTTTCCACGCCCTCCATGGACGCGCCGATCGCGGTCGGCACCGTGCCGTGGTGCTGGAGCTGGAACAGGTTGGTCAGCGTGATGCTGGTGAGCGCGATGGTGCCCATCACCGCGACGATCGCGTAGCCCTGCTTGGTGCTGCCGACCATCCGGCCGAATGTGCGCGGCAGCGAGAACGCGATCACCATCAGCAGGAAGATCTCCAGGAAATTCGTCCAGGTGCTCGCGTTCTCGAACGGATGCGCCGCGTTGGCGTTGTAGAAGCCGCCGCCGTTGGTGCCGAGTTCCTTGATGACTTCCTGGCTCGCGACCGGGCCGCCGGTCAGCGTCTGCTCGGCGCCGCCGAGGGTCTGGGCGACCTGATCGTGTACGTGGAAGTTCTGGATGACACCGCCGGCGATCAGCACGATCGCGAAGACGAACGCGATCGGCAGCAGGATCCGCAGGGTGCCGCGTACCAGGTCGACCCAGAAGTTGCCGAGCTCACCGGTGTGGCGCCGGGCGAAGCCGCGCACCAGCGCGATCGCCACCGCCATGCCGACGGCCGCGGAGACGAAGTTCTGCACCGCCAGCCCGGCCATCTGCACGAGGTGGCCCTGGGTCGACTCGCCGGAGTAGTTCTGCCAGTTCGTGTTGGTGACGAAGCTGACGGCGGTGTTCCAGGCCAGCGCCGGGGTCATCTCGGTGCCGGGGTCGTTCAGATGCAGCGGCAGCGCGCCCTGCACCAGCTGGAAGAAGAACAGGAACAGGATGCCCACCGCCGAGAATGCCAGCACACTGCGGGCATAGACCGGCCAGGTCTGCTCGACCTCGGGTTTCGCGCCGATGGCACGGTAGATCAGCCGCTCGGCGCGGGAGTGCTTGTCGCTGCTGTAGACCCGGTACATGTAGTCGCCGAGCGGCACATGCACCAGGGCCAGCGTGATGACCAGGGCCGCCACGAAGGCGATCCCCGCTGTTGTCGTGTTCACCTAGAACCTCTCGGGAAAGAGCAGCGCCGCGACCATGTACACGGCGACGAGGACGGCCAGAACCAGACCGACAAGGTTCGCGATCACAGCTTCTCCACCCCCCGCTGGACCACGCCCAGCAGCGCGAAGATCGCCACGGTGAGCACCGTGAACACCACGACAGACATTTCCGACCTCCTTGCGCTCCGAGGTGAAGCGCCTAGGTGAGTGAAACGCCGGATCAGGGCTCGGCGTGGTTTCCTTACGACTCCTTAGCGCCGGGCGGCACGGCCTTTGCGAAATGTTGACGCGTCGCCCGGGGAAGGGCGTGAGGATGCCGTCAAGGCAGGGCCGATAGCCGTCAACACACCGTAAAGATCGAGATCAGGCCGTACTCGCGCGACTACAAAGGGTGTGCACCGGCGGGCGAAGGGCACCGCCGGCCCCTGTGTTCACGGAAAGAGAGATCGCGGTGTCTGTTGTGACCCTTGCGGTGATCTTCGGTTTCGTCGCATCGCTGCTGCTGATCCGGGTGCTCGGCCGGCTCAACACCTCACACGCACCGATGGTGACCGTCGGTGTGTTGCCGGTGCGCCCGCAGGCCCCGGCGCGTCGACCCGCGATGATGGACCGGTGAAACGCGGACAGCTGCGCATCTACCTCGGTGCTGCGCCGGGCGTCGGCAAGACCTACGCCATGCTCGGCGAGGCGCATCGGCGGCTGGAACGCGGCCGCGATGTGGTCGCGGCCGTCGTGGAGACGCACGGCCGGAAGAAGACCGCCGAACTGCTCGATGGCATCGAGCGGATTCCGGCGAAACTGATCGAGTACCGGGGGACGCACCTGCCCGAGCTCGACGTCGACGCCGTGCTGGCTCGCCGGCCCGCGGTGGTGCTCGTCGACGAGTTGGCGCACACGAACGCGCCGGGCAGCGTGCACGAGAAGCGCTGGCAGGACGTGGAGCAGTTGCTGGACGCGGGCATCGATGTCATCTCGACGGTCAATGTGCAGCACCTCGAGAGTCTCAACGACGTGGTCCAGCAGATCACCGGTATCGAGCAGCGCGAGACGGTGCCCGATGCCGTCGTCCGCACCGCGGACCAGGTAGAGCTCGTCGACCTGACGCCGGAGGCGTTGCGGCGCAGGCTTTCCCACGGCAATGTGTATGCCGCCGACAAGGTCGACGCGGCGCTGCGCAACTACTTCCGCCCCGGCAACCTGACCGCGTTGCGCGAACTCGCGCTGCTGTGGCTGGCCGACCAGGTGGACGCGGCGCTGGCCAAGTACCGGGCCGACCACAAGATCACCGAGCTGTGGGAGGCGCGCGAGCGCGTGGTCGTCGCGGTGACCGGCGGTCCCGAATCGGAGACCGTGGTGCGCCGGGCCGGCCGGATCGCGTCCAAGTCCAGCGCCGACCTGGTGGTGGTGCACGTGGTGCGCGGGGACGGGCTGGCCGGGGTGTCGACCGAGCGGATGGCCAAACTGCGTGAACTCGCCGCGGGTCTGGGCGCCTCGCTGCACACCGTGACCGGCGACGATGTGCCCACCGCGCTGCTCGAGTTCGCGCGCGAGGTGAACGCCACTCAGCTGGTGCTGGGCACCTCACGACGCTCGCGCTGGGCACGCATGCTCGACGAGGGCATCGGCTCCACCGTGGTGCAGCGCTCGGGCAAGATCGATGTCCACATGGTGACCCACGAGGAAGCCAATCGCGGCCTGCGCAGGCACTGGCTGCGCCCGCGGCGCCCGGTCAGCGCGTGGCTGGCCGCGGTCGTGGTGCCGGTGCTGGTGAGCCTGATCTGTGGGGTGCTCCTCGACGGCTGGTTACAGCTGGGCGGGCTCAGCGCCGTGTTCTTCGTCGGTGTCGTCGCGGTGGCGCTGTTCGGCGGCGTGGTACCCGCCGGACTCTCGGCCCTGCTGTCCGGGCTGCTGCTGAACTGGTATTTCACCGACCCGCGCTACAGCTTCACCATCGCCGAGCCGGACAACTTCGTGACCGTGGTGGTGCTGCTCATCGTCGCGGTCGCCGTCGCGGCCCTGGTGGATGTGGCCGCGAAGCGGACGCTGCAGGCGCGCAAGGCTTCCCGCGAGGCCGAACTGCTGACGATGTTCGCCGGGTCCGTGCTGCACGGCGCCGACCTGCCCAATCTGCTCGAACAGGTCCGCGAGACCTACGGCCAGCGCGCGGTGAGCCTGCGATCCGGGGACCAGGTCGTCGCCTCGGTGGGCACCGAGCCGCCGACCCGGCCGTCGCACGCTGACACCGTCATCGAGGCGGGGGACGCGCAGAGCCATCTGCTGCTGGCGGGCCGCCGGATCAATTCCACGGAGCGGCCGGTGCTCAACGCCGTCGCCAATCAGGCGGTCGGGCTGGTGCGCCAGGCCGCGCTGGCCGAGGAGGCCAGCGCCGCGGCGGCGCTGCTCGAGGCCGACCGGTTGCGCCGGGCCCTGCTGTCGGCGGTCAGCCACGACCTGCGGACCCCGCTGGCCGGGGCGAAGGCGGCCGTGTCCAGTCTGCGCAGCGACGATATCGAGTTCTCGGCCGAGGACACCGGTGAGCTGCTCGAGGCGATCGAGGAATCGGTCGACCAGCTGACCGCGCTGGTCGGCAACCTGCTCGACTCCTCGCGGCTGGCCGTCGGCGTCGTCACCCCGCAGCTGCGACGGGTGTACATGGACGAGGCGGTCCATCGCGCGCTGGTCAGCGTCGGGATGGGAACCCGTGGACTGCGCCGCGCGGCGATGGATCGGGTGAAGGTGGAGGTCGGTGAGGTCTCCGTGCTCGCCGACAGCGGTCTGCTCGAACGGGTGCTGGCCAACCTGATCGACAACGCGCTGCGGCACTCCGGCCGCGAGACGCCGGTCCGGGTGACCGCCGAACACGACGGGGACCGGGTGTCGATCGCGGTCGTCGACGTCGGCCCCGGTGTGCCGGCGGGGACCGAGGAGCAGTTGTTCGAACCGTTCCAGCGGCTCGGCGATCGGGACAACACCACCGGAGTGGGTCTCGGACTGTCGGTGGTCCGCGGTTTCGTGGAGGCGATGGGCGGCAACGTCCACGCCGAACCGACCCCCGGCGGCGGCTTGACCATGCTGGTCGACCTGCCGTCCGGGGTCGGCGCCGCGCCGGTCCCGGACGATGACAGCGCGGCCGATCCCGACGAGACTGACCGATGACCGCATCGGCGGTCGCCACAGATCAGGCCGGGCCGCCCGGCCACAATCCAGGAACGGTGATGACGGACAAGAACCAGGCTCCGGCCGCCACCAAGGTGCTGGTGGTCGACGACGAGCCGCAGATCGTGCGGGCCCTGCGGATCAACCTGTCGGTGCGCGGATACGAGGTCATCACCGCGGGCAACGGTGCCGCCGCGTTGCGCGCCGCCGCGGAACGGCAGCCCGACGTCGTGATCCTGGACCTGGGCCTGCCCGATATGGACGGCATCGAGGTGCTCGCCGGGTTGCGCGGCTGGACCTCGGCGCCGGTGCTGGTGCTCTCGGCGCGCACCGATTCCGCCGACAAGGTCGAAGCGCTCGACGCGGGCGCCGACGACTACGTCACCAAGCCGTTCGGCATGGACGAACTGCTGGCCCGGCTGCGCGCCGCGGTCCGGCGCGGGGCCACCGAGGTCGACACCGTCGATCCGGTGGTGGTCACCGACTCGTTCACCGTCGACCTGGTCGCCAAGAAGGTCACCAAGCGGGGCGCGCCGGTGCACCTGACGCCCACCGAGTGGGGCATGCTCGAGATGCTGGTGCGCAATCGCGGAAAACTGGTGGGGCGCAAGGAACTCCTGCGCGAGGTGTGGGGACCCGCCTACGCCACCGAGACCCACTACCTGCGGGTCTATCTCGCGCAGCTGCGCCGCAAACTCGAGGACGACCCGGCCAACCCCCGGCACCTGCTGACCGAGGCCGGCATGGGGTACCGCTTCCAGGAGTGACGCGTGCCCCGGGTCACGCGCCGGAATGCCGCCGCACGCGCAGGCGTTCCCAGGCGTGCATCGTCCCCGACGCGAATGGCAGGATCAAGGCATGGCTGAGCAGCAGAACGCACCTGTGACCACCGCACCGACCGAGCTGTGGGTCGAGCGCACCGGAACCAGGGCCTACACCGGACGCAGCAATCGGGGCGCGGAGGTCCTGATCGCCTCGCAGGGCGTCGAAGGCGCGTTCACCCCGGGCGAGCTGCTGAAGATCGCGCTGGCCGCCTGCACCGGTCTCAGCTCGGACCTGCCGCTCTCGCGCCGCCTCGGTGACGACTTCGACGCCACCATCCGCGTCTCCGGCGACGCCGACCGCGAGAACGAGCTGTACCCGCAGCTCGACGAGGTCCTGGAACTGGACCTGTCCGAGCTGGACGAAGCCGCGCGCGAGCGACTACTGGTCACTGTGCAGCGGGCCGTCGACAAGGTGTGCACCGTGGGCCGCACGCTCAAGGCGGGCACGAAGGTGACGTTGAACTTCGCCGTCGACGCATGAGCGGGCCGGCCCGGCGGCGGCAGCGCCGTGTCCCCACGCAGCGACCCCGATCACGCGCATCGGACGCGGCATGAGCGAGGCGCCGCAGCGGCTCAGCGCCTGGGTGCACGGGATGGTGCAGGGGGTGGGTTTCCGCTGGTGGACCCGCTCGCGCGCACTGGAACTCGGGCTCACCGGGTATGCCCGCAATCACCGCGACGGACGGGTGCACGTGGTCGCCGAAGGATCGCGATCGGCAGGCGCGACGCTGCTCGAGCTGCTACGGTCCGGCGATGCACCTGGCCGGGTCGACCTGGTTGTGGAAAGCTGGGAGCCCGCGCGGGGCGACATGACGGGATTCGAGGAGCGCTAGTGGTGACTTCGGGGGCTAGGGGGCGGCAGCGGTGAGCACACAGAACCCTGGTCCGCCCGATCAACCGCCCGCGGGTGGCTCCGGGCCCTCGCCCCACCAGCCGCCGGATCCCGGCGCGGGCTGGCCGCCGCCCGACCCCGGCGCGGGCTGGCCGCCGATGCCGCAGCAGCCGCCCGGACCGTCCGCCGATGCGCCGCGGCCCGGCCGGATGGCCAGGCAGGAACCCGGCCTCACTCAGCCCCGCCCGCCCACCGTCGGTGAGGCGCGCGCCCGGGACAAGGCGCGCAAGCAGGCCGAACAGGCCCAGCGTGCCGCCGCCGAGGCGGCGGAAGCCAAGCGGCGCACCAGGAAACGGGTGATGATCGGCGGCGTCGCCGTCGTCGGCGTCGCCGCGCTGGTCGGCGGTGGCTATCTGGCCTACCGGGCGATCGCGGCACCGGATCAGGTGACCGCCTCGTGCGTGCAGATCGATCAGAACGGCAACGAGATCGTCGTCCCCGACGACAACTGCGGCGACGGCAAGACCAACTTCCGCAGCGACACCAGCCACGGTGGCGCGGGCAGCCTGATCTTGCTCGGCTGGCCGCAGTACCGCTACCACTACGGCGGCACCTCCACCATCGGCAAGCCGCCCAGCGGCGGCAGCTCGGTGAAGCCGCGCAACGCCACCGTCACCACCAAGAGCGGCACCACGATCCAGCGTGGCGGGCTCGGCAGCAAGTCCACCGGCGGGAGCGGGTCCTAGTGCGGCGGGTGGCGAGTACGCCGCGTCCGGGCTGGCAGCAGATCATCGAGAGTCAAGGGCTGGTCTACGGCGCGCCCGGCCGCGATGCCAGCGGTCAGCCGCGTCCGTACTGGGACGAGTCGGTGCACTACGAGTTCTCGATGGACGAGATCCTCGCGCTGGAAGCCGATGTGGAGCTGTTGCAGTCGATGTGCCTGCACGCGGCCGAACACGTGGTCCTCACCGAGCGCTACGCCGATTTCGGGCTGCCCGAATGGAGCTGGGGGCCGATCGCCGAATCCTGGCGGCGCAGTGACCCCTACGTCTACGGACGCTTCGACCTGCGCTACGACGCGCGGCGACCGGCCAAGCTGCTCGAGTACAACGCCGATACCCCCACCTCGCTGCTCGAGGCCGCGATCATCCAGTGGCACTGGCTGCAGCAGGTGTACCCCGGTGGCGACCAGTGGAATTCGCTGCACGAGAAGCTGGTGGAGCGCTGGACCGCACTGCGCGGCGTGCTGCCGGGCACCGAGCTGCACTTCACCTGGTCGGGCGCCGACGCGACCGGCGAGGACAACGTGACCACCGCCTACATGCAGGAGACCGCCGCCGAGGCGGGCTTCGACACGGTCGCGCTGCCGATCGAGGAGGTCGGCTTCGACACCGAGCTGAACCGCTTCGTCGATCTGGCCGAGGCGCCGATCGAGGCGGTCTTCAAGCTGTACCCGTGGGAGTGGATCCTCGACGACGACTTCGGCAAGCGCGTGGTCGAGAGCCTGCCCGCCACCGCCTGGGTCGAGCCGCTGTGGACCACGCTGCTCAGCAACAAGGCATTGCTGGCCGTGCTCTGGGAGATGTATCCCGGACACCCGAACCTGTTGCCCGCCTACCTCGACAGCCCGCACGAGCTCACCGAGTACATCCGCAAACCCAAGCTCGGTCGCGAGGGCGCCAACATGACCATCGTCGGTCCCGGCATGGAGACCGCGACCGGCGGCGTCTACGGCGCCGAGGGCTTCGTCTACCAATTGCTCGATCCGCTCCCGGAATTCGACGGCATGCGCCCGGTGCTGGGCGCCTGGGTCGTCGGCGACACGGCGGCGGGTCTGGGCATCCGGGAGACGGCGGGCCTGATCACCGACGACGGCGCCGCCTTCGTCCCGCACCGCATCGTCGACTGACCCGTGACCACACAACACTGTTCGAAAGGACCACGATGACCGCCCTCGCCCTGGAATCGGGTTATTGGAGCGCGCTCGGTGAAGGCGTCGGCGCCATCATCCTGTACTGCCTCATCGGTCTCGCGCTGATGCTGATCGGCTTCTTCGCCATCGACCTGACCACGCCCGGCAAGCTGCGCGACCTGGTCGTGGCCGGCAAGCCGAACGCGCTGATCGTGTCCGCGGCGGGCATGGTCAGCATGGCCTTCATCGTCGTGTTCGCGGTGCTGGCCACCGGCGGGGTCAACAAGCTCTCCGAAGGGCTGATCGCCGCGGTCGTCTACGGCCTGGTCGGCATCATCGCGCAGGTGATCTCGGTGCGTGTGATCGAGAAGGTCACCGGCATCGACATCGGCCGTACCCTGCACGCCGACACCTACACCCCCGAGGTGCTGGTGGTCGCGGCCGCGCACTTCGCCCTGGGTCTGGTGGTGGCGTTCGCCATCCTGTGACCGTCGCCGCGGTTGACATCACACAGTGGAGGGTGGAGGCTGGGAACAGCTGTCCACTGTGGTTGGTGAACGAGAGGATGTCGGCATGGACATCACCCCAGGCACACGCGCGTCCGACGCCGAGCGCAACGCCATCGTCGCGCAGCTGAGCACCCATCTCGCCGACGGCAGGCTCGATCTCACCGAATACGACCAGCGCGTCGCCAAGGTCTACGCGACCGCCACGCGCGACGAACTCGCCGTCGTGCTGTCCGATCTGCCGCCGCTGACCGCGCAGCAGCAGGCCGCCGCGCCTGCCGCGCAGAAGGGTCCCCGAATCCCGGTCTGGCAGCGCATCGAGGCGGGCAGCTGGCTCGGCGTCAGCCTGATCGTGGTGGTCATCTGGGGTCTGATCTCGTTGAGCGCGGGCGAGCTCACCTACTTCTGGCCGATGTGGGTCATCGGCCCTTGGGGCGCGGTGCTGGTCTTCCGCGTCCTCACCGGCTGGGAAGCGTCCCCGGGCACCCAGACCCACCTGCGCCAGCTGCAGAAGCAGATGAAGCACGTCCAGCACATGGACCCGCACAACCCGGATCGCCCGCACTGACGCGGAGCGGCCGGTAGCGGCGGGTAAGCTCACGCGAGCACATGGGTAACTCGTCGGGCACGGGCTACCGCAACCCGATACCCGACCGCCAGCCGCGTGCGCCGTCCCTCTCGCGCTCGAGTCTGGCCTGAATCGCGGAGAGGCGGGCCAGCCTTGCATCTCAAGAGCTTGACGTTGAAGGGGTTCAAGTCCTTCGCGTCCGCGACCACGCTGCGCTTCGAACCGGGCATCACCTGCGTCGTCGGGCCGAACGGGTCCGGTAAGTCCAATGTCGTGGACGCCCTCACCTGGGTGATGGGTGAGCAGGGTGCCAAGGCGTTGCGGGGCGGCAAGATGCAGGACGTCATCTTCGCCGGGACCACCGGTCGCGCCGCGCTCGGGCGCGCCGAGGTGACGCTGACGATCGACAACTCCGACGGCGCGCTGCCGATCGACTACGCCGAGGTCTCGATCACCCGGCGGATGTTCCGCGACGGCGCGGGCGAGTACGAGATCAACGGCAGCAGCTGCCGGCTGATGGACGTGCAGGAACTGCTGTCGGACTCCGGTATCGGCCGCGAGATGCACGTCATCGTGGGCCAGGGCCAGCTCTCGGCGATCCTGGAGTCCCGCCCCGAGGACCGCCGCGCGTTCGTCGAAGAGGCCGCGGGCGTGCTCAAGCACCGGCGCCGCAAGGAGAAGGCGGTTCGCAAGCTCGACGCGATGCAAGCCAATCTCGCCCGCCTCACCGACCTCACCACCGAACTGCGCCGCCAGCTCAAGCCCCTCGGCAGGCAGGCCGAGGTGGCCCGGCGCGCGCAGACCGTGCAGGCCGACCTGCGCGATGCCCGGTTGCGGCTGGCCGCCGACGATCTGGTGACCCGGCGGGGCGAGCTGGAATCTCAGCTCAGCAAGGAGGCCTACGCCCGCGAGCAGCAGATCACCGTGCAGTCCGAGCTCGACGCCGCCAATGCCGCGCTCGCGCAGCAGGAGTTCCAGCTCTCGCGCCTGAGTCCCAGCGCCGAGGCCGCCGCGCAGACCTGGTTCCAACTGTCCGCGCTGGCCGAGCGGGTCAACGCCACCATCCGCATCGCCGGTGACCGGGCCAGGCACCTGCACACCGAGACGCCCGTCGGCACCGGCCGCGATCCCGACCAGCTCGAGGCCGAGGCCGACCGGATCGAGGCCGAGGAAGCCGAGCTGCGCTACGCGGTCGAGATGGCCACCGAAACGCTCGAGGCCGCCCGCGAGGCGCTCGCCGATCGCGAGTACGCGGCCAAGGCCGCCGAGCAGGCGCATCTGGCCGCCGTGCGCGCGATCGCCGACCGGCGCGAGGGGCTGGCCCGGCTCTCCGGCCAGGTCGAGAACCTGCGCACGAAGTCGCAATCGGTCGACGCCGAGATCGCCCGGCTGTCGGTCGCCATCGCCGACGCCCGCCATCGTGGCGAGGCCGCCCAGGTCGAATACGACTCGGTGCAGGACGAACTCGGCGAACTGGACGCCGGTGAGAAGGGCCTCGACGCCCAGCACGAGCACGCCGTCGCCGCCCTGGCGCTGGCCGACGAACGCGTGCGGGAACTGCGAGAACAGGACCGCGAGGCGAGCAAGCTGGTCGCCCGGCTCGGCGCCCGCATCGAAGCGCTCGGCATGAACCTGGCCCGCAAGGACGGCGCGGCCTGGCTGCTCGAACACGGGGTCGGCGGCCTCGGTGACCGGCTCTCGGCGCAGCTGCGGGTCGATAGCGGTTTCGAAGCCGCGGTCGCCGCGCTGCTGGGCCCGCTCGCCGACGCGATCACCGCCGAGACCCCCACCGCGGCCGACGCCGCCGTGCGCGAACTGCGCTCCGGCGACGGCGGCCGGGTCGCCTTCGTCTTCGCCACCGCCGGGCTGGTGCCCTCCGAACGCGGCAGCCTGCCGACGGGGGCGCGCTGGCTCGCCGAGGTCGTCGACGGCGCCGAGCCGGTGCGGCCCGCGCTGGCGGCGCTCACCGCGGGCGTGGTGGTCGTCGACGATCTGGCGACCGCCACCGAACTCGTCGCGCTGCGCCCGGAACTGCGGGTGGTCACCCGCGACGGCGATCTGGCCGGCGCGGGCTGGATCGTCGGCGGTTCGGAGCGGATGCCGAGCCAGCTCGAGGTCCAGGCCGAGATCGACACCGCCACCGCCGAATTGGTGGCCGCGCAGCGCCGGGCGGAGGAACTGGAAGCCGCACTGGCCGGGGCGCTGGCCGAGCAGACCGACCGCAAGGACGCCGCCGATCACGCGCTGATGGCGCTGCACGAATCCGATCAGGCGCTGCTGGCGATCTACGACCGGCTGGCCCGCGTCGGCCAGACCGCGCGCTCGGCGCAGACCGAGGGGGAGCGGCTGGCGACCCAGCGCGCCGACGCCGAGGCCGCGCGGGAGAAGTCGCTGGCCTCCCTCGCCGAGCTCGAGGACCGCCTGCGCCACGCCGAGATGGAACACGACGGCGGCGACGACAGCTACGGCGCCGCGGGCACCGAGACCGCGGGCCGGGAACGCGAAGAGGCCGCGGCCGCGCTCGCCGAAGCACGCACCATGGAGGTCGAGGCCAGGTTGGCGGTGCGCACCGCCGAGGAACGCGCGGAATCGGTACGCGGCAAGGCGGATTCGCTGCGCCGGGCCGCCCGCGCCGAACGCGAGGCCAGGGCGCGCGCCGAACGCGCGCAGGCCGCGCGCCGCCAGGCCGCCGCCGTGGCCGCCGCGGTCGCGGAGTCGGGGGCCGAGATCGCGCGCGAGCTCGAGCAGGTCGTGGCCGCCGCCGCGGCCCGGCGCGACGAGCTGGTCCGGCGTCGCGGCGAATGCGCCGCCGCGCTCGAACAGGTGAAGGAGCGGTCGCGGGCGCTGACCACCCAGCTGGCCCAGCTCACCGACGCCGTGCACCGCGACGAGGTCGCCAAGGCCCAGGCGGCCCTGCGCATCGAACAGCTCGAGACGACCATCTCCGAGCAGTTCGGCATCGCGCTGGCCGATCTCGTGGCCGAGTACGGACCCGATGTCGCGCTGCCGCCCTCGGCGCTGGAATTGCAGGAGTACGAGGCCGCCAAGGAGCGGGGCGAGCAGGTCAGCGCGCCGCAGCCGATGCCCTACGATCGGGCCACCCAGGAGCGCCGCGCCAAACGCGCCGAGAAGGACCTCAGCACCCTGGGCAAGGTGAACCCGCTGGCACTGGAGGAGTTCGCGGCGCTCGAGGAGCGCTACACCTTCCTCGCCACTCAGCTCGAGGACGTCAAGAACGCGCGCAAGGACCTGCTCGACGTGGTCGCCGAGGTCGACGCGCGCATCCTGCAGGTGTTCACCGAGGCCTACGCCGACGTGGAGCGGGAGTTCGTCGGCGTCTTCGCCAAGCTGTTCCCCGGCGGCGAGGGCAGGCTGGTGCTCACCGATCCCTCCGACATGCTCACCACCGGCATCGAGGTGGAGGCCAGGCCGCCGGGCAAGAAGGTCAAGCGCCTGTCGCTGCTCTCCGGCGGCGAGAAGTCGCTGACGGCGGTCGCGTTGCTGGTCAGCATCTTCCGGGCCAGGCCGTCGCCGTTCTATGTGATGGACGAGGTCGAGGCGGCGCTCGACGACACCAATCTGCGCAGGCTCATCGGCCTGTTCGAGCAGTTGCGGGAGAAGAGCCAGCTGATCGTCATCACCCACCAGAAGCCGACCATGGAGATCGCCGACGCGCTCTACGGCGTCAGCATGCGCGGTGACGGCATCACCCAGGTGATCTCGCAGCGGTTGAACCGCGCCGAGGTGACCGATACCGATCCGGTGGGCGCGCCGGCGTAGCTGTCCCACTGTCCGGGATGGTGAATTGGCAACACATTTCACCGATGGTGGCCGCTGTTAGCGTGCGACGGATGAAACGTGTTACAGCATCGCTGGTCGCCGGTATCGCGGCCGCGCTCCTCGCCCCACTGCCCGTGGCCGGCGCCGACACCGGTTCGTCGTCGCTGTCCGGCGGCGGCTCGTCGTCGTTGTCGGGCAACAAGTCCGAGCTGCCGCCGTACGCGCAGTGGATCGGTGAGATCACACCCGTCGTGGCCGAGGCGAAGACCTATCTCGCCGGCCGGCTGCCCGGCGCGACCAAGCCCGCGATCGTCTTCGACATCGACAACACGACGCTCGAGACCTCCTACAACACGGGGCTGATCATCCCGGCGATCCAGCCGGTGCTCGGCCTGGCCACCTGGGCGAAGCAGAACGGTGCCGCGATCATCTTCGTCACCGGCAGGCCCGCGCTGGTCAACGCCTATTCGCAGGCGAACCTGAGCTCGGTGGGCTACCCGGTCGACGGGCTGTACGGCAGCGCGCCGACCACGCTGTCGGCGGGCAATGCCGGACTGGCCGAGTGCAAGACCGCGAGCCGGGCCGATATCGAGAGCAAGGGCTACACGATCGTCGCCAATATCGGCAACAGCCCGTCGGACCTGTCCGGTGGGCACGCCGAGCGCACCTTCAAGTTCCCGGATTACAACGGCGCGCTGAACTGATCCGCGCGCGACGGCGCCGGGGAGACCGGCATTCGCTCGGCGCCGTGGCGGGGCTTCTCACGGTGCGACCGGAGTCGAGTCGCGGGGGGCGATCGCGACGAGGATCGCCGCGACCCCGATGGCGAGTGCCGCGATCGTGGCGGTCGCGGTCCAGCCGAACCACTCGACCGCGGCCGCGCCGAAGGCGGTGCCGAGGCTGCCGCCCACGAAATACACCATCATGTACGCGCTGTTGAAGCGCGCGGGCGAGGCCGGGTCGATGGCGAGCACGGTGCTCTGATTCGCGACCTGGGCGGCGAAGAGGCCGGCGTCGAACAGCGCGAGGCAGACCAGCGTCACCACGGTGCCGGTCAGGCTGGTGCCCAGGACGATCGCGGCGACACCGGCCAGGGCGAGACCGATCAGCAGGACCCGCCGGGGGCCGACGCGATCGGTCCATCCGCCCGCGATCCGCGTCGCCGCGATGCCCGACAGCCCTGCCAGGGCGTACAGGCCGATCTGTTCCGCCGAATACGAGAACGGCGGCTCGGACAGCGCGACCGCGAGTCCGCTCCACACCGCGCAGAACGCGAAGAACCACAGCGCGCCGCGGATCGACGCGGTCCGCAGTGTGTCGTCGCGTGCCATCAGGCGGGGGAGGGAACGCAGCGTCCGGAGGTAGCCGCGATCGCTGGTGCCCCGCTCGGTCGGCAGCACGGCCAGGCAGCCGAGCGCGACGCACCCGCAGGCGGCCGCGAACGTCAGTTGCATCGCACGCCAGCCGATCTCGTCGGCGAGCCACCCGCCGACGATGCGCCCGGCCAGGATGCCTGCCGAGATCCCCGCGGTCACGATGCCGAGGATCGTCGCGCGCCGATCCGGTGACGCGAGCCGTCCCGCCACCGAACTGAGCGCGGCGCCCACCGCCGAACACGCCCCGACCACGCCGATCACCACGCCCAGCTGCCACGGTCGGCCGACCGTCGCGCTCATCGCCAATGCCGCGGCGAGCACCGCGAACTGGACCGCGAGCAGCCGCGCGGGCGAGAACCGGTCGACCAGCGGGACCAGCAGCCCGAGCCCTACCAGATACCCGACCGGCCCGCACGCCAGCGCGGTCCCCACGACCGCGATCCCCGCGCCCACCGAGTCCGCGACATCCGCGATCGCGGGTTGCAGCGGATACAGCGCCGAGGTCCCCAGCGCGGCAGCCGATGACATGAACAACACGACAGAGCCACGCAGCGGAGTTCTCGGCCTCGTGGCGACAGGTTCAGCATGCACAACGACCGACGGTAGGAAGCCGCCGAACCGGTCGCTGGCGGGATAACGACGTCACCGTCACGACCCGCCGACCAGGTGTGGTGATGCGGTGAGACCCGACAGACCACCCTCCACTGCGCCGCATCGCCCGAGCGTGCCGGAGCCTGAACCGTGCGCAGAGAGCCCGCTCGAGCCACCGGGAGCCGCGCGGTATCGGCCTGCCACCGCCCGGCGTGACAAGGCTCGGCGGGCCTGGTCAGGTGACCGGCACCCTGGCCGGAATCCGCGCTGTGCTGCCGGGGCTACGCCGCGTGGCTGCGCGCTGTTGCCTGGTCGCACGGCTGCGGCGGGCGACGCGGTGGTCAGGCGGTCGGGGCGGGCTCGTCGAGCTCGGCCGATATTTTCGCCGCTCCGCCCGTGGCCAGCCATTCCCGCAGGGTTGTGAGGCCCGGGTACAGCGCGCGCAGGGCGGGGAGGTCGGCGTGCCAGCCGCCGGTTTCGCGGATCAATCGCCAGGTGTTGCCCAGTTGGGGGCCGATCGCCTCGGCCTCGGATTCGTCGATCTCGCGGTAGTGGATCGCCCGGCCGGTGGCCTCGGCGATGGCCGCGGCGGCCGCGACCGGGGTGATCGCCTCGCTCGCCAGCTCCAGGGTCCGGCCGTGCCAGTCGGCCGGAGCGGCGAAGGCCAGCGCGGCGAAGGCGGCGATGTCGGCCAGGGCGACCATCTGGAGCGGCTGATCGGCGGGGAACAGGTGGCGGTGTTCCCCGCCCGCCCTGATGCCGTCGACCGGCGATCCCCGCAGGAGGTAGTTCTCCATGAACCGCACCGGGCGCAGCACGGTGTAGCGCAGGCCGGACGCGGCGACCGCGTCCTCGATCCGGCGTTTGCCCTCCTGGCCCCACGAGTCGGCCGAGCCGAGCGCGGCCACGCCGGTGAACACGATCTGGTCGGTGCCCGCGGCGCGCGCGGCATCGACCATGGCGACACCACGGCGGCCCTCATCGCCCGCGTTCCAGCCGCTCGGGCCGTAATCGACTGGGGGAACGAGGAATACGGCCCGGACCCCGGTGGCGGCCGCCCGCATCGAGGCGGGATCGTCGAAATCGCCGATCGCCAGCTCGGCGCCGGCCTCGGCCAGGGCGCGGGCCGCCGGCGCGGCGGGATCGCGGACGAGGGCGCGCACCGGGTGTCCGTCGGCCAGCAGTTTCCCGGCGGTGGCGCCGCCCTGCTTGCCGGTCGCGCCGGTGATCAGAACGGGCAGTGCTGAAGTCATTGCGGATGAGCTCCGTTTCGTTCCTTATAATCGGGTCGGTCGACCCGTATTCCGGACGGTACGGGCGGGTCGACACGGTTGACCAGGTGTGGTGCAGGGAAGGCGTAACGAAATGTCCGTCGACAACGGCGCGGAACCGGCCATCCGGGCCGACGCCCGGCGTAACCGGGCCCTCGTGCTGGCCGCCGCGCAGCGCGCGCTCGCCGAACGCGGCACCACCGTCTCGCTGGCAGAGGTCGCCCGCCGGGCCGGCGTCGGCGCGGGCACCGTTCACCGGCACTTCCCGACCAAGACCGATCTCCTGGAGGCGGTGATGCAGCAGCGGGTCGACCGGCTCGCCGCGCTGGCCGCCGAGCATCTGGCCGATCCCGACCCCGGCGCGGCCTTCTTCGCGCTGTGCACCCACGTCATCGTGACGACGCCGGGCAACAAGGACCTCTGTGACCTGGTGCAATCCGACGACGGCTGGCCACGAGCCCTGCTTCGCGGCGCGGGTAACCGCTTTCATCGGGCGCTGGGCGCCCTGCTCGCCGCCGCCCAACGGCAGGGCACCGTTCGCGCCGATGTCGGCGTCGCCGACGTGCTCGACATCTTCACCGGCTGCGTGGCGATCCAACGGCATCGGCGCGCGGGCGAGCCGCTCGCGCCCGCTGTCGTGCTCGTCCTCGACGCCCTGCGCGCCCGCCCGGCGGGCGTCACGGAACCGGCGCCGTCAGGCCGTGACGAAACGCGTCCGGGTGACGAAACTCCGCGCTGTCCCGTGTGCGCCGCACCGGTGCGCCGATCGGCCACCGGCAGGCCCGCCCGCTACTGTTCGGCAGCCTGCCGGCAGAAGGCGCACCGCAGGCGCCACCCCGTGCCTACAGCAGATCGCTGACGTCGTCCGGCACGTCCACGGCGTATTTGCGGAGGATGTCCATGGAGATGACCTCCAGGGCGTTCTCGTGCGTCGCGGCCAGCACCACCGGTGCGGCGACGCCGTCCTCGTGCGCGTGCAACCAGCGCACCGCCACCACACACCAGCGGTCGCCCGGCTGCAGGCCGGGGAAGTTGTTCTCCGGACGCGGAGTGCTGAGGTCGTTGCCGATGGATGCCTGATGCTCCAGGAATTCCGCCGTCACGACCGTGCACACGGTGTGGCTGCCGAGATCCTCCGGACCGGTGCTGCAGCAGCCGTCCCGGTAGAAGCCCGTGAGAGGATCGGTGCCGCACTCTTCCAGCGGCCCCCCAAGCACGTTTCGATCGGTCACGTCGCCGATCCTATGGGGCGAGCGCCAGAAGTTCCGCAGGACAACGAATCTGTAGTGTTTCCCCGGCGTGCCGATGCGCTCCGTCCCTCGTCACCGACCCGCCGCGCCGACGCCGCCGACGTGCCGCGATCCGCCTCCCGAATAGACTCTGCCGGGTGAGTTCGCAAGCGTGGATCCTGATCGCCGCGATCGCCGCCGTGCTGTTGGTGGCGCTCGTCGCGGGTTTCGTCCTGTACAAGCGGCGCCAGATCTCCCTGGCACCGCCCGAGCCGGACAAGGAGTTGACGGACCGGTCCGGTGGGTACACCGCGTCCGGCGGATTCAGTTTCAGTCAGGGTGGGTCGGCGCCCACGCTGCCACGACCCGAACCGGTGGGGGAGCGCACCGACGACGAGGGGCAGCCGCACGTCGGCGACGACGCCGCCGTCCCGCGCGACGCCCCCCGCCGCGGCATCACCGACGTCCCGCTGCCCGAGGCCGATGTCCAGGCCGCCGAGACCGTGGTCGTCCCGGACGACCTGAGCTCCCTGGACACCGCCGCGACCGAGACCGCGCCCACCGAGACCGCGCCCACCGACACCGTCCCCGTCGAGACGGCACCGGCCGAGACCGAACCCACCCCGGCCGAGACCGCGCCCGCCGAACCTGTCGCCGAGGCCCCCGCCCCGACCGCGCCCGCCGAGGTCGACGCGGTCGCCGCCGCGATCGAGGAGATCGACCCCACCTCCGGCCGGCTCGAGCGCCTGCGCGGCAGGCTGTCCCGTTCGCAGAACGCGGTCGGCAAGAGCCTGCTCGGTCTGCTCGGCGGTGGTGACCTCGACGAGGACTCGTGGGAGGAGGTCGAGGACACCCTGGTGCTGGCCGATATCGGCACCGCGAGCACCGCGAAGATCGTCGAGCGCCTGCGCGAGGAGATGGCCGCGCGCAGCGTGCGCACACCGGAGCAGGCCCGCGCCACCCTGCGTGACGTGCTGATCGAGGCGCTGCGCCCCGAGCTGGACCGGTCCATTCACGCGTTGCCGCACGCCGACCATCCGGCGATCCTGCTGGTCGTCGGCGTCAACGGCACCGGCAAGACCACCACCACCGGCAAGCTGGCCCGGGTGCTCGTCGCCGACGGCCGCCGGGTGCTGCTCGGCGCCGCCGACACCTTCCGCGCCGCCGCCGCCGATCAGCTACAGACCTGGGGCGAGCGCGTCGGCGCCGAGACCGTGCGTGGCAAGGAGGCCGCCGACCCGGCCGCCGTCGCCTTCGACGCGGTCACCGCCGGCATCGATCGCGGGGTCGACGCGGTCCTGATCGATACCGCGGGTCGCTTGCACACCAAGACCGGCCTGATGGACGAGCTGGGCAAGGTCAAGCGCGTCGTGGAGAAGAAGGCCGAGGTCGACGAGGTCCTGCTGGTGCTCGACTCGACCGTCGGCCAGAACGGCCTGATGCAGGCGCGGGTCTTCGCCGATGTCGTCGACATCACCGGCGTCGTGCTGACCAAGCTGGACGGCACCGCCAAGGGCGGCATCGTGTTCCAGGTGCAGCACGAGCTGGGCGTGCCGGTGAAGCTCGTCGGTCTGGGCGAGGGCGCCGACGATCTGGCGCCGTTCGAGCCCGGTGCCTTCGTCGACGCCCTGCTCGGCAGCGCCGCGTAGTCAGCCGGCGATGCCCGCCCGATCCAGCGATCGGGCGGGCATCGCTGTTTTTCAGGGGAAACGCCGTGCCCGCCTCCCCGCGCGAACGCCGGGCGAACCGCACACTCGTACCGGTCTCACCGTGAGGCGACAAGTGGTGGCCAACCGCACGAAACGTGGAAGCAACACAACCGCGCTATCCGTTCACTCAGGTGAAACACCACAGCTCAACGGATGAAACACCGAGTGGCGACCCTTCTGTACAGGTCCTTTTGCCGTCATCGGCAGGGCCCGAGATGAGGAGGAACACAAGGTGGCATTTCCCGTAATCGGCGCACCCGATGCCGGTGACACTGCATGGTTGCTGACCGCGTCAGCACTCGTGCTGCTGATGACGCCGGGCTTGGCGTTTTTCTACGGCGGTATGGTCCGTGGCAAGAACGTGCTGAACATGATCATGATGAGCATCTCCGCGATGGGTCTGGTGACCATCCTGTGGTGTCTCTACGGCTTCTCAGTGGCATTCGGCGAAGACAAGGGCAACTTCTTCGGTGACCCGCTCCAGTACTTCGGCCTGAAGGGCGTGTTCGGCGGCCAGTACCTGGCCACCACCGACCCGGCGACGCCGGCGGGGATCCCGCTCGCGGGCACCATCCCGCTGTCGGTCTTCGTCGCCTTCCAGCTCATGTTCGCGATCATCACGGTCGCCCTCATCTCGGGCGCGGTCGCCGACCGCCTGAAGTTCGGTTCGTGGCTCGTCTTTGCCGGAATTTGGGCCACCATCGTCTACTTCCCCGTCGCGCACTGGGTCTTCGCCTTCGACGGCATCACCGCCGAGAACGGCGGCTGGATCGCGACCAACCTCAAGGCGATCGACTTCGCCGGTGGTACCGCGGTGCACATCAACGCCGGTGCGGCCGGTCTGGTCCTGTGCCTGATCCTCGGTAAGCGCAAGGGCTGGCCGAAGTCCCCGTTCCGTCCGCACAACCTGCCGTTCGTCATGCTCGGCGCCGGTCTGCTGTGGTTCGGCTGGTACGGCTTCAACGCAGGTTCGGCGGTGGGCTCCAACGGTATCGCCGGTGCCACCTTCCTCACCACCACCATCGCCACCGCGGCCGCGATGCTCGCCTGGCTGCTGGTGGAGAAGATCCGTGACGGTCACCCGACCTCCCTCGGCGCGGCCTCGGGCATCGTCGCCGGTCTGGTCGCGATCACCCCGGCCTGTTCCTCGGTGAACGTCGTCGGCGCGCTGGCCATCGGTGTCGTCTCCGGCGCGCTGTGCGCCCTGGCCGTCGGCCTGAAGTTCCGCTTCGGCTTCGACGACTCGCTCGACGTCGTCGGCGTCCACCTGGTCGGTGGTCTGGTCGGCACCCTGATGGTCGGCCTGGTCGCCACGGCCGAAGCTCCCGCAGCTGTCGAGGGTCTGTTCTACGGTGGTGGAGTCGAGCAGTTGAAGCTGCAGGCTGTCGGTGCCTTCACCGTCCTGGCCTACTCGCTGGTCGTGACGGCCGTGATCGCGTACGCGATCAAGTTCACCATCGGCCTGCGCGCGAGCGAGGAGTCCGAGGCGGCGGGCCTGGACGAGTCCGAGCACGCGGAAACCGCTTACGATTTCGCTGCTGTGGGTGGCACGGCACGCTCGCTCGTCAAGGAGGCATGACGAACATGAAACTGGTTACGGCAATCGTCAAACCGTTCACGCTCGAAGACGTGAAGACCGGGCTGGAGCAGGCAGGCGTGCTCGGCATGACCGTCAGCGAAGTCCAGGGATACGGCCGGCAGAAGGGCCACACCGAGGTCTACCGCGGTGCGGAGTACTCGGTGGACTTCGTTCCGAAGGTTCGTGTCGAGGTCGTCGTCGACGACGCGTCGGTCGAGAAGGTCGTCGAGGTGATCGTCGAGGCCTCGCGCACCGGGAAGATCGGTGACGGCAAGGTGTGGGTGACCCCGGTGGACACCATCATCCGGGTCCGCACCGGCGAACGCGGAAGCGACGCTCTGTAATTCGGTAGCGACGCACGGTTGTAAACGATCGAGCGGCGGCCCCGCTCCCACCGGTACGACCCGGTCGGGGCGGGGCCGCCCGCATGAATGGCGGTGGGACTGTGGCACAACAGAACGGCGGTATTCAGAACAACGGGGCGGCCGACCTGGTCAAGGCCAGAGCACAGCTGCTCGACGGGGCGGGGCCCCGAAATCCCCGGCTCGATCCGGAATCGCTGCGCGCGGCCCTGGTCGACCTGTTCGAACTGTGGCTCACCAGCAAGGGCAACGAACTGGGCATCACCGCCGACAGCGGCCTGGCCGTCGTCGCGGTCGGCGGCCTCGGCCGTCGCGAGATGCTGCCGTTCTCCGATCTGGATCTGGTGCTGCTGCACGACGACGTCGACCCGGCCGTGGTGTCGGAGGTCGCCGATCAGCTCTGGTATCCGCTGTGGGACGCCCACATCAAGCTCGATCACAGTGTCCGCACCGTGCCGCAGGCGCTGCGGGTGGCCGCCGACGACATGGTCGCCGCGCTCGGCCTGCTCGAGGCCCGCCACATCGTCGGTGACGAGGACCTGTCCAATCTGCTCATCGGCGGAGTGCGCCGGGAGTGGCGGACCGGCATCCGGTCCCGCTTCGACGAACTGATCGCCCAGACCACCGCGCGCTGGCAGCGCAGCGGCGAGATCGCCCACCGCGCCGAGCCCGACCTCAAGAACGGCCGGGGCGGCCTGCGCGATATCCAGCTGCTCGACGCGCTGGCCATCGCCCAGCTGACCGACGCCATGCCGGGGCTGGGCCCCGAGGTCCCCGGCGGCGGCCTGAAGCAGGCCCATCGCAGGCTGCTCGACGTGCGCACCGAACTGCACCGCGTCGCCGGTCGCGCCCGCGACCAGCTGCGCGCCCAGGACGCCGACGAGATCGGCGCCGCGCTACGCATCGGCGATCGGTTCGATCTGGCCCGCACGCTGAGCGATTCGGCCCGCACGGTGAGCTACTCGACCGATGTCGGCCTGCGCACCGCGGCCAACGCGCTGCCGCGCCGCGGCCTGGCCAGGCTGCGCCGGATGCCGGTGCGCCGACCACTCGATGAGGGGGTGGTCGAGCATTCCGGCGAGGTGGTGCTGGCCAGGGACGCGCGGCCACAGCGCGATCCCGGCCTGATCCTGCGGGTCGCCGCCGCCTCGGCGCAGACCGGGCTGCCGATGTCGGCGACCACGCTCAACCGGCTCTCCGAGGACGCGCCGGAACTGCGCGAGCCGTGGCCCAAGGACGCGCTCAACGACCTGCTGGTCCTGCTCGGCGCCGGCCGCGGCAGCATCGACGCGGTCGAGGCGCTGGATCGAACCGGCCTGTGGGGCAGGCTGTTCCCCGAGTGGGGCGCGGTCCGTGACCTGCCGCCGCGCGACGCCCTGCACACCTGGACCGTCGACCGGCACCTGATGGAGACCGTCGCCTACGCGGGCGCGCTCAGCACCAGGGTGGCCCGGCCGGATCTGCTCGCGCTCGGCGCGCTGCTGCACGACATCGGCAAGGGCCGGGCGGGTGATCACAGCGTCGTCGGCGCCGAACTGGCCACCCACATCGGCCGCAGGCTCGGCCTGTGGCCCTCGGACGTGCGCACGCTCAGCGCGATCGTGCGCCACCATCTGCTGCTGCCCGACACCGCGACCCGGCGTGACCTGGCCGATCCGGAGACCGTCCGGTTCGTCGCCGACGCGCTCGGCGGTGACGTCGGTCTGCTCGAACTGCTGCACGCGCTCGCCGAGGCCGACTCGATGGCCACCGGCCCCGGTGTCTGGGGTGACTGGAAGGCCTCGCTCATCGGTGACCTGGTGCGGCGCTGCAAGCTGGTGATGGCGGGGGAGCCGCTGCCGCAGCCGGAACCGATCGACCCGGAGCTGCTGGAGAAGGCGCGGGCGGGCGGCGTGCACGTCACCCTCACGCCGGGCGAGGGCAAGCACACCTACCTGGTGAACGTCATCGCGCCCGACGAGCCCGGCCTGCTCTCCGACGCCGCGGGTGTGCTGGCCCTGCACTCGCTGCGGGTGCTGTCGGCCTCGCTCGGCAGCGCGGGGGAGTCGGCGATCAACACCTTCGTGGTGACGCCGAAGTTCGGTGACCCACCGGACGCGGGCCTGCTGCGCCAGGAGCTGATCCGGGCCACCACCGGCGCGCTGAACCTGCCCGAGGTGCTCGCCAAGCGCGAGGCCGAGGCGGTCGGCGCCGGACCGGGCCGCTATGCCCGCGCTCAGCCGCGGATGATCTGGTCGGCCACCAGCACGCCGGGACTGGTGATTCTCGAACTGCGCGCCGAAGACCGGGTGGGCCTGCTCAGCAGGTTGGCGGGCACCTTCGCCACGGCCGGGGTGAATGTCCGCTGGGCCAAGGTCGTCACGATGGGGTCGGCCGTGGTCGACGCCTTCTGTCTCGATCTGGGTGACGCCGACAGCCCGCAGCTGCGTGACCGCATCGAGAAGGCGGTCCTGGACGTGGTGCCGCTCCCGGCGCCCCCGCCGCCCGCGGAGGCGAGCGCCGACTGAGACAGTCAGGACACGGTTTCACCACCGATTGCTATCAGGTTGCCCGTCAACGGTCGGCGTTGCCCGATCAGTCGAGATCAGACCTATAGCATTCGAGAGGTCTGGCTGTCACTCGTTCGAGGGGAGCAGATCCGTGGCTATCGAAGTCGTTTCCGCATCGATGATGACCAGTGACGCGACCACGCATATCGCGCGTTGCGTCGGCGGTGACCTGTGGGTGGTTTCGTGGCTACCGGGGCGCACACTCACCGGCGCCCAGGCCCTGGCGGCGATGACCATCGCCTCCACGACCGCCCGGCACGTCGACAGTCCCGATGCCGAGTGGGCGCGGATCGAGGCGCTCTCGCGTGAACTGGGTCTCACCGGGCGGGAGGCGGTGTACCTGGTGAACATCGAAAACCACGAATTGCGGCGCACCGCGCCACCGCACGTGCGGCACCGGGAATAACACCCATTACCCTGGGAGGGCAATAGACGTCCCTTTCAGATCAGGAGCGCGATCGGTGTTCGAATCCCTGTCCGACCGGCTTACCGGTGCACTGCAGGATCTGCGCGGTAAGGGGCGTCTGTCACCGGCCGACATCGACGCCACGGCGCGCGAGATCCGCCTCGCCCTCCTGGAAGCCGACGTCGCGCTGCCCGTGGTGCGCGGCTTCATCGCCAACGTCAAGGAGCGCGCCAAGGGCGCCGAGGTCTCCGCGGCGCTGAACCCGGCGCAGCAGGTCGTCAAGATCGTCAACGAGGAGCTCGTCGGCATCCTCGGCGGGGAGACCCGCAGGCTCAATCTCGCCAAGAATCCGCCGACGGTCATCATGCTGGCCGGCTTGCAGGGTGCCGGTAAGACCACCCTCGCCGGCAAGCTCGCCAAATGGCTCAAGGGCCAGGGTCATCAGCCGCTGCTGGTCGCCTGTGACCTCCAGCGTCCCGGCGCGGTCACCCAGCTGCAGGTCGTCGGTGAGCGCGCGGGCGTGCCCGTGTTCGCCCCGCATCCCGGCACCTCCGTGGGCGGCGGCGAGAACCCGCTCGGCATCTCCGCGGCCGACCCGGTCGACGTCGCCCGCGCCGGTGTCGAGGAGGCCAAGGCCAAGCAGCACGACGTGGTCATCGTCGACACCGCGGGCCGTCTCGGTATCGACGCCGAGCTGATGCGCCAGGCGGCGGGCATCCGCGACGCCGTGCAGCCCGACGAGACCCTGTTCGTGCTCGACGCGATGATCGGTCAGGACGCGGTCAGCACCGCCGAGGCGTTCCGCGACGGTGTCGGCTTCACCGGTGTCGTGCTCACCAAGCTCGACGGCGACGCGCGCGGTGGTGCCGCGCTGTCGGTCCGCAACGTGACCGGTTCGCCGATCATGTTCGCCTCCACCGGTGAGAAGCTCGAGGACTTCGACGTCTTCCACCCGGACCGGATGGCCTCGCGCATTCTCGGCATGGGTGACGTGCTCACCCTGATCGAGCAGGCCGAGCAGGTCTACGACGCCCAGCAGGCCGAGGAGACCGCCCGCAAGATCGGCAGCGGCGAGCTCACCCTCGAGGACTTCCTCGATCAAATGCTGGCCATCCGCAAGATGGGCCCGATCGGCAACCTGCTCGGCATGCTGCCGGGCGCCAGTCAGATGAAGGACGTGCTCGCCCAGGTCGACGACAAGCAGCTCGACCGCGTGCAGGCCATCATCCGCGGCATGACCCCCGCCGAGCGCGACAACCCGAAGATCATCAACGCCTCCCGCCGCCTGCGCATCGCCAACGGCTCGGGCGTGCAGGTCTCCGAGGTCAACCAGCTCGTCGACCGCTTCTTCGAGGCCAAGAAGATGATGGCCATGATGGGCCGTCAGATGGGCCTGCCCGGCGCGCGCCGCGGCAACAACAAGAAGGGCAAGAAGGGCAAGAAGGGTGGTCGCGGCCCGACCCCGCCGAAGATGCGCGGTGGTTTCCCCGGTATGCCCGCCGGGATGCCCGGTCTGCCGCCGGGCATGGACCTGTCGCAGATGCCGCCCGGCCTGGACCAGCTGCCGCCCGGTCTGGAAGGTATCGACCTGTCGCAGCTGAAGTTCCCCAAGAACTGAGCTGTGCAATTCGAGCGCTGGTGCGCTCGAGTCGCGGCCCCTTCTGTCCCGCCGATCAGCGGCAGTTGCTTGCTCCTTCGTCGCTTGCGCAACTGCCGCTGATCGGCGGGACGGCCGCGACCGCCGCTGCGCGGCGAACCCTCCTCGAGGTCGGGTTGTGCGGGGCGAGTTGTCAGATCACGCCGGGGATCAGGGCTTTGCGGGTCGGGGGGTAGTCGACGAACTTCTCCCGGTACCAGCGGTGCGTCGCGAAGGCGCGCGGCACCAGGTTGCCCGCGGTGATCAGGAAGATGGCCACGCCGGCCAGCGACCAGGTGAGTAGCGCGAACCCGGCCCAGGCGATCAGTTCGCCCAGGTAGGCCGGGCTGCTGACGAAACGGAAGCCGCCGCCGTGCGGGATGCGGTACTCGGCGGCGCCGGGGTTGTTCTTGTCGCGCAGGTTGCGCACGATCGCCTCCGACCGGACCAGCAGGCCGAAGCCGCACAGGTACACCACGAGCCCGATCAGGAAGCGCGGGTCGGTGAGCCAGGCGGTGCCGTACTGGTTCTTGTAGTCGTGGCTGAAGAACGCGCCGTTGAGGTAGCCGTGCAACGCGGTGACGAACACCCCGGCCGCGACCACCGAGAAGTTGAAGCTGCTCTTCTTGCCCGGCACCTGCCGGATGGAGAGCGGGAAGAACCAGCCGCGATTGCCGTAGTGCAGCAGCCAGATCGCCGCCAGCACCAGCGGCACCGGCTCGAAACGGTCGGGCCCGCCGAGATAGAACACCGCGAACACCACCGTCGCGGGCAGTTCCATCAGCCACCAGCCGAGCTTGGGGTTGAGATTGAAGCCGATCGAGGTCGAGGCGAAACGGCCGTAGGGACTCTGCGCGAACAGTCCGCCCACGATCACGAACGCGGCGAAGGCGAAGGCGATGGCCAGCACCGTGTCGTAGGTGGCGTTCCCGGTGTACCAGTCCATCGAGATTCCTTTGTCCAACAGAGCGCCGGGCACGATCGCCGACGCAAAACTAGAACACGTTCTATCATGGATCGGGCAGGGGCAGCGCGACTATGGAGGACCTACATGCCGTTGGATCGGACCGCGGAAGACCTGCTGGCGGCCGTGCAGGCCTCACCGCGCACGGTGGCCGCGCACGACAAGGACGCCTGGGTCGGCCTGTTCGTCGACAACGCCGCGGTGCACGATCCGTACGGCGCGCGCGAACACATCGGCCGCGAGGCGATCTCGCGGTTCTACAACGTCTTCATCGCGCCGAACACCATCGCCTTCCGGGTCGAGCGCGACCTGGTCGCCGGGCGCACGGTGGTGCGCGACCTGCACATCGAGACCACCATGTCGACCGGCGCCACCGTCACCGTGCCCATGCACCTGCGCTATGACCTGATCGAGTCGGCCGACGGCTGGCGGATCGCGCGCCTGGCCGCGCACTGGGAGCTGGCGGTGATGATCCGGCGGCTGCTGGCCACCGGCCCGGCCGGGGTGCTGGCCGGGACCAAGCTCGGTCCGCAACTGGTCTCCGAGCTGGGCGTCGGCGGCGCGATGGGCATGCTGCGCGGCCTGCGCGGCGTGGGCGCGACGGGCAAGCGCGTCGTCGGCAGGCTGTTCGGCGCCGCCGCCGCGGGCGACCCGGCGGGCGTGCGGGACCTGCTCGGGGCCAGGGCGGCGGTGGAACTGCCTGCCGGGCGGCCGGTCGACGCGGCCGGGTTCGCCGAGTTCGCGCGAGACATCCGGTGGGACAAGATGATCGCCGCCGGGCGCACGGTCAGCGCGAGTGTGCGGATCGGCACCGCGCAGGGGGTGGCCTTCGTCGACTTCGCGGCCGACGAGCCGCGGATCGTCGCGGTGACGGTCTTCCTCGACGAACCGCTCGGCCGCTAGTTCACCGGCAGCGGGCTCGCGCCCGAGGCGAGTGCCTCGGCCGCCCCCGAGCGGTAGGTTGGGGGCCAGGCCGACGTCTGGAGGTTCGTGTGCATCTGCGTGGTGTGGTTCTCCCCGGGGGCGAGGAGCGCGACCTGTGGGTCGTCGACGGGTCCGTCACCTTCGAGCCGGTGGCCGGGGCCGAAACCCTGTGCCGCACCGGCTGGATCGTGCCCGGCCTGGTCGACGCCCACTGTCACGTCGGCATCCGCTACGGCGGCGGCGACGAGACCCGCGAGGGCGCGATCGACCAGGCCGAGACCGAGCGCGACGCCGGTGCGCTGCTGCTGCGCGACGCGGGCTCGCCGATCGACACCCGCTTCATCGACGAGCACGCCGAGCTCCCGCGCATCATCCGCGCGGGCCGCCACATCGCCCGCCCCAAGCGCTACATCCGCGAACTGGGCATCGAGCTCGACGACGAACGCGACCTGCCGGAGATCGTCGCCGAGCAGGCCCGCTTCGGCGACGGCTGGGTCAAGATCGTGGGTGACTGGATCGACCGCTCCGTCGGCGACCTGCGCCCGCTGTGGAGCGACGACATCCTGAAGCAGGCGATCGACGCCGCCCACGCCAACGGCGCCCGCGTCACCGCCCACGTCTTCGGTGAGGACGCTCTGCCCGGCCTGATCAACGCGGGCATCGACTGCCTCGAGCACGGCACCGGCATCACCGACGACACCATCGAGCTGATGCTCGCCCACGGCACCGCCCTGGTCCCCACCCTGATCAATATCGACACCTTCCCCGGCATCGCCGACAGCGCGGGCAAGTTTCCCGTCTACGCCGCCCACATGCGCGACCTGCACCGCCGTGTCCGCGACACGGTCGGCAACGCCCACGAGGCGGGGGTGCCCATCTACGCGGGCACCGACGCGGGCGGTTCCATCCGCCACGGCCGCATCGCCGACGAGATCGCCGCCCTGGGCGGTGCGGGTCTGTCGCCCCACGAGGCCCTGGGCGCCGCGTCCTGGAACGCCCGCGCCTGGCTGGGTCGCCCCGGCATCGAGGAAGGCGCTCCCGCCGACTTCGTCGTCTACTCCGACGACCCCCGCACCACTCCGGCCGCGCTCACCGACCCCGACTGGGTCGTCCTGCGCGGTCTGGTCGTCAAAACCCCGAACCCGGTGACCGGCCACCGCTGACCGGTGGCGGGAACGGCCGATTTCGAGCGGGGTGGGCCGGTCTGGCACAATGAACAACCGTCCTTCCTGGACAGTGTCAGCCCGTCTCCGGTCACGTACCGCGCGGCGGTCACGCACTTCATGCGCGAAACCGGACCCGCAGACCATGCGGGTCGCCGAATCGCGTGGTGACCAAACTACTGAAAGAGGCAGATCAGCATGGCTGTTCGCATCAAGCTCACCCGCCTGGGCAAGATCCGCAACCCGCAGTACCGCGTGGTTGTCGCCGACGCCCGTACCCGTCGTGACGGCCGGGCCATCGAGGCCATCGGCAAGTACCACCCGAAGGAAGAGCCTTCGCTGATCGAGATCGATGCCGATCGCGTCGCGTACTGGCTGTCCGTCGGCGCGCAGCCGACCGAGTCCGTGCAGCGTCTGCTGGAGATCACCGGCGACTGGCAGAAGTTCAAGGGCCTGCCGGGCACCGAGGGCACCCTCAAGGTGAAGGCCGCCAAGCCGTCCAAGCTGGACCTGTTCAACGCCGCGCTGGCCGCCGCCGACAACGAGCCCGTCGCCGAGGCCGTCACCCCCAAGAAGAAGGCCGCCAAGAAGGACGAGGAGGCCGCCGAGGCCCCCGCCGCTGAGGCTGCCGAGTAATGACTGCCGTTGTTGCCGATGCCGTCGAACATCTGGTTCGTGGCATCGTCGCCAACCCCGATGACGTCCGCGTCGAGCTGATCACCGGCCGGCGCGGGCGCACCGTCGAGGTGCACGTCCACCCCGAGGACCTCGGTAAGGTGATCGGACGCGGTGGTCGTACCGCGACCGCGCTGCGCACCCTGGTCGCCGGCATCGGTGGCCGTGGTATCCGGGTCGACGTGGTCGACACCGACGCCTAGATGGAACTCGTCGTAGGTAGGGTCGCCAAGTCGCACGGCGTGCGCGGCGAACTCGTCGTCGAGGTGCGCACCGACGAGCCGGAACTCCGGTTCGCCCCCGGTGCCACCCTGCACGGCCGGATGCCGAAATCCGCGGCGACCCGCGACTACACCGTGAAGTCGGCCCGAGAGCACTCGGGCCGGCTTCTGGTCTTCGTCGACGGCGTCGCCGACCGCACCGCGGCCGACGCGCTGCGCGGCATGCTCTTCGTCGTCGACAGCGAATCGCTGCCCCCGTCCGAGGACGAGGACGCCTTCTACGACCACGAGCTCGAGGGCCTGCGGGTCGAGCTCACCGACGGCACCGTCGTCGGCGAGGTCACCGAAGTGCTGCATTCGGCCGCGGGCGAACTGCTGTCGGTGCGCGCCGCCGACGACGGCCGCGAGATTCTCATTCCCTTCGTCACCGCCATCGTGCCGACCGTGTCGATCGCCGATGGACTGGTGGTCATCGATCCGCCCGAGGGCCTGCTCGATCCGGAGTAATTCGTGCAACTCGACGTCGTCACGATCTTCCCGGAGTACCTCGAGCCGCTGCGTACCGCGCTGCTCGGCAAGGCCGTCGACAAGGGCCTGATCTCGATCGGTGTGCACGACCTGCGTGACTGGACGCACGACGTGCACAAGTCGGTCGACGATTCGCCCTACGGCGGCGGTCCCGGCATGGTCATGAAGCCCACCGTCTGGGGTGACGCGCTGGACGCGGTCTGCCCCGACGACGCCCTGCTCGTCGTGCCCACGCCCGCGGGCGTGCCGTTCACCCAGGCCACCGCGCAGCGCTGGTCCACCGAGCGCCACCTCGTCTTCGCGTGTGGCCGCTACGAGGGCATCGACCAGCGCGTCTTCGACGACGCCGCCCGTCGCGTGCGCGTCGAGGAGGTGAGCATCGGCGACTACGTGCTCATCGGCGGCGAGGCGGCCGTGCTGGTGATGACCGAGGCCGTGGTGCGCTTGATCCCCGGCGTGCTCGGCAATCAGCAGTCCCACCAGGAGGATTCGTTCTCCGACGGACTGCTCGAGGGTCCCAGCTACACCCGCCCGGTGTCCTGGCGCGGCCTGGACGTGCCGCCGATCCTGCTCTCCGGCGATCACGCCAAGGTGGCCGCCTGGCGGCACGAGCAGGCGCTGGAACGCACCCGCGACCGCAGGCCGGATCTGCTCCCGGAGCCGGAACTCCCGCGCTAGGCGGGCACCACCCGGGTGGTGATACAGAACGGGTGCCCCGCCGGGTCGAGCAAGACACGCCAGCGCGGATCCTGTTGCACCGGAGCTGGTTTGGCGCCTATCGCCATCGCGTGCTGTTCGCACAGATCCAGGTCGGCATCGGCGGCCAGCTCCAGCTGCACGGCGGCGCTGCCCGGCCACTGCGGCGGATAGTAGTCCTCGACCCGTTGCGCGGCGACCGTCAGTCCCGAGGGGAGCCGGATTCCGACGCTGTGGACGTCGTTCCACAGCACGCGGCCACCGAGCAGCCCGAGATAGAAGCGGGCGAGGGTTTCGGGGTCGTCACAGTCCAGCGAGACGCCGGCCAATTGGAAAGGCTCCGTCATCGGACCGACGCTACCGGGCCGGATCGACGTCGAGATTGTTTTGTCCCAAAGATATTCGGGTATCCGCAGGGGTAATTCGTTGTGTCATCGTCCAGGGCGAGGATTGCTCGTTCCATCCGGAACGGCTTCCGGCGCAACGGTACTCGGCCGATCGGGCGGTGTGCTCCGGCCGTGCCGCCCATGTGCCCAGTACAGACCGTGCGGCCCTGGAGGATTCGAGGCCCGGCCCGGACCGAAGCGTCCCGGACGCGAGCCCCGGGCCGGGGGACGTACTCGGCGGCATCGTCGATCGCGGGTGCGCGCACCGGCCGTCAGGACGGCCGCGAGGGTGACCGATCACACATCAGGGCAGCAGTCCGTGGCGCCGAGCCAGCGCCACCGCTTCGTGCCGAGTTCGCGCGTCGAGTTTGGTCATCGCCTGCCGCAGATAGCTCTTGACGGTCTCGGCACCCAGTGAGAGCCGCAGCGCCGCTTCCTGATTCGTGCAGCCGAGCGCGATCTGGGCGAGGACGTCGAGTTCGCGTCGCGACAGCCGGGGCACCTCCGCCGCCGACTCACCCGCCAGCACTCCCGTCAGCCGATCGCACACCCCGGACAGTTGCGCACGCACCCCCGCGTCGCCGCTGGCCGCCGCCAGAGCCCGCAGCTCGGCGTGGATCTCGCGCAGTTCCTCGGTGACCGCCGGAGCGGCGGCAGGGGTGGGCGCCGTGAGCGCGAGCATCCTGACCCGCCGGTCCACCTCGTCGCGCACCGCGATCTCGGCGGCCAGCCGTCTGCTCGACTGCAGGATCACCTCGGTCGTGCGATCGCCGATCGGGCCGGCGCCCCGGGTGGCCGCGTACAGCACCGCGCGCGGCCGGTCGTCCACCACGACCGGCACCGCGACCACCGAGCGCAGCCCCTCTCCGCATACCGGGCCGTCGTAGTGGTGGGTGATGGTGGAGGCGCCGCGATAGTCGGCCACCGAGGCGGGCCTGCGCAGGTCCATAGCCTGGCCGCCGAGCCCGGACGTGCGCAGCACCGTGAGGCCGCGGAGCCCCGTGGTGACGGTGCCGACGAACTCGGTGAGCAGCAGGGCGTCCTCGTCGACCGCGCCGCCGAAGATCACCGGGACGTCCGCCCGGCGCGCCACCCAGCGGATCTCCGCGCGCAGGGCATCGCCGTCGCGGGGGCGCAACAGAGCAGTGGCCGGCATCGGTCACCCCTTTTCGGGGGTAGTGGCGAACGTGAGGTGTGCCACATTCTAGGGCAAGACCTGGCGGCCCGGTCCAGGTGTTGAGGAGAACTGCGATGAGTACCGACCTGGACGCGCGGGTGCGCGACCTGCTCGAGTGTTACGACGGACCCGAGGCCACTGCGGCCGACCTGCTGTGTGATCGCCATCCGGCCGAGCGGATCGCGTTCACCGTCGTCGAGTCCGATCTGAGTGCGCACGATCTGACCTACGGCGAACTGCGGGAACGATCGGCCCGCTTCGCCGCGGCGCTGGCCGGGCTCGGTGTCGAGCCGGGCGACCGGGTCGCGACACTGATGGCCAAGTCCGCCGATCTGGTCGTGGCGCTGCTCGGCATCTGGCGGCGCGGCGCGGTGCACGTGCCGCTGTTCACCGCCTTCGCGCCGCCCGCGATCGGCTTCCGGCTCGCGGCCAGCCGCACGAAGGTGGTCGTCGCCGACGCCGACCAGGCGGCGAAGCTGGCCGTGAGCGCCGACATCCCCGCCGATCCGGATCGCCGCACGATCATCGTCGGCGAGACCGATGTCCCCGGGGCGCTGCGTTTCGCCGACCTGCTCGCCGCGCACCGAGCCGACGACCCGCGCGCGGTCCCGGTGGCCGTCGGGGGTGACGGCCTGCTGGTCCAGCTGTTCACCAGCGGCACCACCGGCACCCCCAAGGGTGTCCCGATCCCCGTGCGATCGCTGGCGTCGTTCCACGCCTACCAGGAGTTCGCCCTGGACGTGCGGCCCGAGGACGTCTACTGGAACGCCGCCGACCCGGGCTGGGCGTACGGGCTCTATTACGCGATCCTGGCCCCGCTGGCGACCGGCACCCGCAGCCTGCTGCTGCACGCCGGTTTCTCGGCTCCGCTCACCCTCGACGTCCTGCGCCGCTTCGGCGTCACCAACTTCGCCGCCGCGCCGACGGTCTACCGGGCGCTGCGCGCGAGCGCCGTCCCCGAGGGGATCACGCTGCGTCGGGCGTCGTCGGCGGGCGAGCCGCTCACCCCCGATGTCGTCGCCTGGTCGGAGCGGGCGCTCGGGGTCGCGGTGCGCGATCACTACGGCCAGACCGAGCACGGCATGGTCATCTGCCATGCCTGGCATCCCGACGTCGACCGGCCCGCCCCGCTCGGGTCGATGGGCACCCAGCTGCCCGGCTGGACCTGCGCGGTCCTGTCCGACGACGCCGATGTCGAGGCCGCGCCCGGCGAGATCGGCCGGGTCGCCATCGACACCGATCACAGCCCGCTGCTGTGGTTTCTCGGTTACCTCGACGCCCCTGAACGCACCGCGAGCCGGTTCACCGCCGACGGCCGCTGGTACCTCACCGGTGACGTCGGCGCCCGCGACATCGACGGCTTCTTCCATTTCAGCTCCCGCGACGACGACGTGATCATCATGGCCGGCTACCGGATCGGCCCGTTCGAGGTCGAGAGCGTGCTGGTGCTGCACGATCAGGTCGCCGAGGCCGCCGTCGTCGGCATGCCCGACGAGCTGCGCGGCGAGGTCCTCGAAGCGTTCGTCGTGCTGCGTGACGGCGCGACCGGGGACGACGAGCTGACCGCCGAACTGCAGCGGCTGGTCAAGGACAAGTTCGCGGCGCACGCCTACCCCCGGCAGGTCCACTACGTGGCGAGCCTGCCCAAGACACCGAGTGGCAAGGTGCAGCGATTCCTGCTGCGCGGCAAGGAGACCCGCTGATGCCCGAACTGAGCTACGCCCACGGCCTGGCCGACACCCCGTTGCTCGGCGACACCATCGGCGCGAACCTCGATCGCACCGTGGCCGCCCACCCGGACCGCGACGCGCTGATCGACCGCCCGACCGGACGGCGCTGGACCTACCGCGAACTCGGCGTCGCCGTCGACGCCGTGGCGACCGGTCTGGCCGACCTCGGCATCGGCGCCGGCGACCGGGTCGGGATCTGGGCGCCCAACTGCGCGGAGTGGTTCCTCGTGCAGTACGCCACGGCGAAACTGGGCGCGGTGCTGGTCAATATCAACCCCGCCTATCGCACCAGCGAACTCGAGTACGTGCTGCGGCAGGCGGGTATCCGCCAGCTGATCGCGGCGCCGGAGTTCAAGACCTCGGACTATGTGGCGATGATCGACGAGGTCCGGCCGAATTGTCCCGATCTGGAGCAGGTGCTCATCCTCGGGCGGCCGCAGTGGCAGCGGGTCGCGGCCACCGAACCCGATGCCGCGCGTCTGGCCGGCATCGCCGCGACGCTGTCGGCCGACGACCCGATCAATATCCAATACACCTCGGGCACCACGGGTTTCCCGAAGGGCGCCACGCTCAGCCACCACAACATCCTCAACAACGGCTTCTTCGTCGGCGAACTGTGCGGCTACACCGAGCTCGACCGGATCTGCGTGCCGGTGCCGTACTACCACTGCTTCGGCATGGTCATGGGCAATCTCGCGGCCACCTCGCACGGTGCGGCCGTGGTGATCCCGGCGCCCGCGTTCGACCCGGCGGCGACCCTGGCCGCCGTCGCCGCTGAGCGCTGCACCTCGCTCTACGGCGTCCCGACGATGTTCATCGCGATGCTGGCCGAGCTCGACGCCGGTGCCACCCCGGATCTGTCGAGCCTGCGCACCGGCATCATGGCGGGCTCGCCGTGCCCGGTGGAGGTGATGAAGCGGGTCATCGACCAGCTCGGGATGGCCGAGGTGTCCATCTGTTACGGCATGACCGAGACCTCGCCGGTGTCCACCCAGACCCGCAGCGACGACAGCATCGAGCGCCGCACCGCCACCGTCGGCCGGGTCGGGCCGCACCTCGAGGTGAAGGTGGTCGACCCGGCGACCGGACGCACCCTGCCGCGCGGCGAGGCGGGCGAACTGTGCACCCGCGGCTACTCGGTGATGCTCGGCTACTGGGACCAGCCCGACAAGACCGCCGAGGCGATCGACGCGGCCCGGTGGATGCACACCGGCGACATCGGCGTCATGGACGACGACGGCTACCTCTCGGTCACCGGCCGGATCAAGGACATGGTGATCCGCGGCGGCGAGAACATCTACCCCCGCGAAATCGAGGAATTCCTCTTCACCCACCCCGATGTCGTCGACGCCCAGGTGATCGGCGTCCCCGACGACAAGTACGGCGAGGAATTGATGGTCTGGCTCCGGCTGCGCGAGGGCGCGCCGCTGCTCGACGCCGCCGCAGTCCGGGCCTTCTGCACCGGCCGCCTGGCCCACTACAAGATCCCGCGCTACGTCCATGTCGTCGACGAGTTCCCGATGACGGTCACCGGCAAGATCCGCAAAGCCGAGATGCGCGAGCTGGCCAGGGACATCCTCGGCTGATCGACCGGACCCCGCCTCTCCCGGCAGATGACGTGACACGCCGCCGGATGCACAACAGGCTGATAGCGTGTCCGGCGAATCGCCGGGGGAGCCGGGGTTCTCCGATGATGGTGGGGGAGACGGTGATCCGTCGAGCGACGATGGTGGCGATGTCGGTCTGCGCGCTGGTCGCGGCGAGTGCGGGAACCGCGGGCGCCGACCCGGGGATCGCGGTGCTGCCGAGCCCGACCGGTGCGTTCCCGGTGGGGACGACCACCCTGCATCTGGCAGACGCGGATCGGCCCGATCCGTTCGCGCCCGACGTGGCCAGGGAACTGATGGTCTCGGTGTTCTATCCGGCGACGGAGGTGGACCGGTACCCGCGCGGGCACTACGTCTCGACCGAGCTGATTCCCGGGCTGGAGCAGACGCTGGGCATCGATCTCCCCGGCGCGCTGACCCATGCCGCTCGCGGGGCGCCCGCGCGGACCGGCGACAGCTACCCGGTCGTGCTGTACACGCCGGGCGCGGGCGTCTCGCGGATCCTCGGGACCGGTCTCGCCGAGGACCTCGCCTCCCGCGGCTACGTCGTCGTGACCGTCGACCACACCTACGAAACCGGGCCCGCCGTCGAGTTTCCCGGCGGCCGGATCGTGCGCCCCGCGCCCGCGCCGAACGGTTTCGACACCGCCATCCGCGCGAAGTACATCGAGGCCAGATTGCTCGACGTCCGCCTGGTCCTCGACAGCCTCACCCTTCTCGCGAGCGGGGAGAACCCGGATGCCGAGCGGGACGCTCTGCCTTCGGATCTGGGCCGGGTGCTCGACCTCGACCGGGTCGGTGCCGTCGGCCATTCCTCCGGTGGCTACACCGCGGTGGAGGCCATGTACGAGGACCGGCGCATCGACGCGGCCGTCGATCTGGACGGCCAGCTCGGGGTGGACGAGGCCTTCGGCCGCGCGGTGACCGAGGGCGTCGACCGACCGACGCTGGTGCTGACCAGCAGCCAGATCGAGGAGGTCGGCGACGCCAATCCCTCGCTCGACGCCTTCTGGCGGTCCGCGACCGGTTGGAAACGCCATCTCGCCATTGCGAATTCGGCCCACTACGACTTCACCGACATGCCGTGGTTGGTGCCCGGATCGGCCCGGCCGCTCGCCGCGCGGTACATCGGCACCATCGACCCTGATCGGATGGCGTTTCTCGTGCGCGCCTATGTCGCCGCGATGTTCGACAAGTTCCTGCGCGAGCGCGCCGATACACCGCTGGATCGTCCCGCGAACGAGGCCGAGGTGACGACGGTCCGCTGACCTGGGAGTCGGCCGGGTGTCGGGGAAGCGCTGTAGTCTCTGCGGTCGTGACGACAGCGCCCGAGACCGCCCGTTCGACGTCGAACGGCACTCCGACCGACAGCACGACCATCCTCGCCAGCGTGGGCAGGCGGATCGCCGACGAACTGGGGGTGCGCGAGACCCAGGTCCGCGCCGCCGTCGAACTGCTCGACGGCGGTTCGACGGTGCCGTTCATCGCGCGCTACCGCAAGGAGGTCACCGGCGGCCTCGACGATGCCCAGTTGCGTCAGCTCGACGAACGACTCGGCTACCTGCGCGAGCTCGACGAGCGGCGCGGCGCGATCATCGAATCCATCCGGGGCCAGGGCAAACTCGACCCGGCGCTGCATCAGCAGATCATGCTCGCCGAGACCAAGGCCCGCCTCGAGGACATCTACCTGCCGTACAAGCCCAAGCGCCGCACCAAGGCGCAGATCGCGCGTGAGGCCGGGCACGAGCCGGTGGCCGACGCGCTGATCGGCGACCCGACCACCGATCCGGCCGACTACACCGCCGAACAGCTCGAGGGCGCCCGCGCGATCCTGGTCGAGCGCTTCGCCGAGGACGCCGACCTGGTCGGCGAGCTGCGTGACCTGATGTGGAACCGCGGTCAGGTCACCTCGACCGTCCGCGCGGGCAAGGAGGAAGCGGGCGCCAAGTTCGCCGACTACTTCGAATTCAGCGAGCCGTTCCACAAGCTGCCCTCGCACCGGATCCTCGCGCTGCTGCGCGGCGAGAAGGAAGAGGTGCTCACCCTGCACCTCGAGCCCGACACCGAGGAGCCCGCGCCGGGCGAGCGCACGATCTACGAGGGCCGCATCGCCGTCGCCTTCGGCATCGCCGACCAGGGCCGCCCGGCCGACTCCTGGCTGCTCGACACCGTGCGCTGGGCCTGGCGCACCAAGCTGCAGGTGAGCCTCGGCATCGACACCAGGATGCGGTTGCGCCAGGCCGCCGAGAAGGACGCGGTGGACGTGTTCGCCGCGAACCTGCGCGACCTGCTGCTGGCCGCACCGGCGGGCACCCGCACCACCATGGGCCTGGACCCCGGCTACCGCACGGGCGTGAAGGTCGCGGTGGTCGACTCGACCGGCAAGGCCGTGGCGACCGAGGTCATCTACCCGCACAAGCCGCAGGGCCAGACCGAGAAGTCGCTGGCCGTGCTCGCCGCGCTGGTCGCCCGGTTCGGCGTGGAGCTCATCGCCATCGGCAACGGCACCGCCTCGCGCGAGACCGATGCCCTGGCCACCGAACTGATCTCGCGCATCCCCGAGAACAAACCGACCAAGATCGTGGTGTCGGAGGCGGGCGCCTCGGTGTATTCGGCCTCGGCCTACGCCTCGGCCGAACTGCCCGACATGGACGTGTCGCTGCGCGGCGCGGTCTCCATCGCCCGCCGCCTGCAGGACCCGCTGGCCGAGCTGGTGAAGATCGATCCCAAGTCGATCGGTGTCGGCCAGTACCAGCACGACGTCTCGGAGACGCTGCTGGCCCGTTCGCTGGGCGCGGTGGTCGAGGACGCGGTGAACGCGGTCGGCGTCGACGTCAACACGGCCTCGGTGCCGCTGCTCTCGCGCGTGTCCGGTGTCTCCGGCTCGGTCGCGGAAAGCATTGTGGCCCACCGCGACCAGAACGGCCCCTTCCGCAGCCGGAGCGCGCTGCTCGAGGTGCCCCGGCTCGGCCCCAAGGCCTTCGAACAGTGCGCGGGCTTCCTGCGCATCCGCGGCGGCGACGACCCGCTCGACACCTCCGCCGTGCATCCCGAGGCCTACCCGGTGGTGCGCCGCATCCTCGAGCACACCGGCCGCCCGATGGCCGAGATCATCGGCAACACCGGCACCCTGCGCGCGCTGCGGCCCGCCGACTTCACCGACGAGAAGTTCGGTGTGCCCACCGTCAGCGACATCATCGCCGAGCTGGAGAAGCCCGGCCGCGACCCGCGACCGGAGTTCAAGACCGCCGAGTTCGCCGCGGGCGTGGAGAAGGTCGCTGACCTGAAACCGGGGATGGTGCTCGAAGGCGTCGTCACCAATGTGGCCGCGTTCGGCGCGTTCGTCGACGTCGGCGTGCACCAGGACGGTCTCGTGCACGTCTCGGCCATGTCGCACACCTTCGTCAAGGACCCGCGTGAGGTGGTCAAGTCCGGTGACGTCGTGAAGGTCAAGGTGCTGGAGGTCGACGTCGCCCGCCAGCGCATCGGGCTGAGTTTGCGGCTCGACGACGAGCCCGGAAAGCCCGCCCAGGGGGACAATCGTGGTGGCGGCGCACCGCGCGGCCAGGGCCGTGGTCAGGGTCGTCCGCAGGGCGGCCGTGGTCAGGGCTCGGATCGTGGACAGGCGCAGGGACGTGGCCAGGCCCCACAGGGGCGTGGCGGCAACCAGCGCAAGCCCGCGGCCGAGCCGAGCGGATCGATGGCCGACGCGCTGCGCCGGGCGGGATTCGGCGGCAAGTAACTCGACGACAGGGCGGGCGGCATGCGACGGTGGCTCGAAGACGATGTGATCGCGCACGGCCGCCTGCCCCTGTTGTGCTTCCTGCTGGGGTTCATCCTCGGTTTCGTGGTCATCCGGATCAGCGTGCGGATGATCCGGGCCAACGTGCGCTGGTGGCCGGGCAATGTCAAAGCCGGCGACACCCACATCCACCACATGGTCTTCGGCGTCATCACGGTGCTGCTGACCGGCATCGGGCTGATCGCCACCGCCGAGGACTCCACCCAGGTCACCTCCAGCGTGCTCGCCGCCCTGTTCGGGGTCGGCGCGGCGCTGGTGCTCGACGAGTTCGCGCTGATCTTCTACCTGCGTGACGTCTACTGGGAGGAGCAGGGCCGCACCTCGGTCGACGCGGTCTTCGTCGCCCTCGCGGTGACCGGCCTGCTGCTGCTCGGCGTGCAACCGGCGACCTTCCTCGACTACGACGACTTCCGGCAGTCGCGCGGCATCGGCGTCCGCATCGCGGTCCTGGGCACCCTGCTGCTGAATCTGGGACTGGCGGCGGTGGTGATCGCCAAGGGCAAGATCTGGACGGGCCTGTTCGGCATGTTCTTCACCCCGCTGCTGCTGATCGGCGCGATCCGGCTCAGCAGGCCGGGCGCGCCGTGGGCGCGCTGGCGCTACGGCAACCGGCACAAGACCATGAACCGGGCCATCGCCAGGGAACGGCGCTATCGGCGCCCGGTGATCCGCGCGAAGATCTTCATCCAGGACCTGATCGCGGGCAAGCCCGATGTCGAGCACGCCAAGACGGCGGCCGAAGCCGAGCTCGCGCGCCGGGTGGTCGCGGCACCGCCCGCACCGCCGCCCCATCCCCATCTGCTCCCGCGCAGCCGGGCCGAGGCCACGGCCGACACCACCGCGGGCGAGTGACCGGGGTCGCCCGATTTCAGTCCGGAGTGCCTGGTCTGGCACAATGAACCGGTTGCCTCGGCCGAGTTGTGTCCGTGAGCACTCCTGTTCTGAGCATGAACCGGTCGAGCGCGTCAGTGCCGCCAGGTTCCTCTGTTCGCGCAAAGAATCCGAAAAGGTGGAAAATGAACACCCTTGACTTCGTCGACGAGAAGTCGCTGCGTAGCGATGTCCCCGATTTCCGTCCGGGCGACACCCTGAACGTGCACGTGAAGGTCATCGAAGGCTCGAAGGAGCGCATCCAGGTCTTCAAGGGCGTCGTGATCCGGCGTCAGGGCGGCGGCATCGGCGAGACCTTCACGGTCCGCAAGGTGTCCTTCGGTGTCGGTGTCGAGCGCACCTTCCCGGTGCACAGCCCCAACATCGACCACATCGATGTCGTGACCCGCGGTGACGTGCGTCGCGCCAAGCTGTACTACCTGCGCGATCTGCGCGGTAAGGCCGCCAAGATCAAGGAAAAGCGCTGATCTCGCGGTAGCTGTTCGCAGCACAGAATTTTCCGGTAGCCCGGCGCTCCGACTTCGGTCGGGGCGCCGGGCTACTCTGTTCGGCGTGGCAGACGAAAGTGGGTCGGTGTCGGTGTCCGATTCGGGCGACGAAGGTGGGCGGCGCGAGCGCAAGCGCGGCGACAAGAAGCAGCGACCGTTCTGGCAGGAGCTGCCGATTCTGATCGTGATCGCGGCTGTGATCGCCGCGCTGATGGTGACTTTCGTCGGACGGCCGTATGTGATTCCGTCGCAGTCGATGGAGAACACGCTGCTGATCGGCGACCGCATCTATGTCGAGAAGATCAGTTACTACGGTTCCGATCCCGGCCCCGGCGACGTCGTGGTCTTCGTCGGCCCGCCGTCGTGGAACGGGCACTACAAGTCGGTCCGCTCCGACAACACGGTCGTGCGCGGGTTGCAGAACTTCCTGTCCTACTTCGGGCTGGTCCCGCCGGACGAGAACGATCTGGTCAAGCGCGTCATCGCCGTCGGCGGGCAGACCGTGCAGTGCTGTGATCCGCAGGGCCGGGTGATGGTCGACGGCAAGCCGCTCGACGAGCCGTACATCAAGAAGGACTACCCCTGGTTCACCGACCGCCCCAACGCGGTCTACCCGGCGGGCCGGGTGTTCGGTCCGGTGAAGGTGCCCGAGGGCAACCTGTGGGTGATGGGCGACAACCGCAACGAGTCGGCCGATTCGCGCGCCCACGTCAGCGACGATCTGCAGGGCACCGTGCCGGTGGACAACGTGCGCGGCAAGACGGTGTTCAAGATCTGGCCGCCGAGCCGGATGGGGCCGGTGAAGACGCAGAACGCGCAGGAAAACTGACACGCGACGAGACACGGGGACAATCGAACTGTGGGGCAGGATCGGACCAACTGGCCGCCGCGGGTGGTGATGCGCCGGGCCGGGGGCCTGCGCACGCTCGAGGCGGCGCTCATCCGCGGCGGCCTCGGCCCGGTGGCCGGTGTCGACGAGGCGGGCCGCGGCCCGTGCGCCGGACCGCTGGTGGTCGCCGCGTGCCTGCTGGCGCCCAAGGCCTACGACAAGCTGTCGGGCCTCGACGACTCCAAGAAACTCACGGAGGCGGCCCGTGAGGAGCTGTTCCCGGTCGTCCAGCGGTTGGCGCTGGCCTACAGCGTCGTCGTGGTGCCGGCATGGGAGATCGACTCGATCGGGATCCACGTCGCCAATATCGAGGGGATGCGCCGGGCCGTCGCGGGGCTGGGCCGCACGCCCGGCTACATCCTGACCGACGGCTTCAAGGTCCCCGGGCTGCCCGCGCCGTCGCTGCCGGTCATCGGCGGCGACGCCACCGCGGCATGCATCGCCGCGGCCAGCATTCTGGCCAAGGTGACCAGGGACCGGATGATGGTCGAGCTCGACGGGCAGCTGCCCGGGTACGGTTTCGCGGCGCACAAGGGCTACAACACGCCCGAGCACACCGCCGCGCTCCGGCAGCTCGGACCGAGCACCGAACATCGCCGGTCCTGGCGCAATGTGCGCGAACTCGAGGTGCCCGGCGGTAGCCGAGTGGCTACTCGTGCCGCGCATGCGCGATGATGTCCACTATGAACGCGGCGCTGCTAGAAGGAGGACGGCCCACCCGATGAGTGCTGAGGACCTCGAGAAGTACGAAACCGAGATGGAACTGTCGCTGTACCGCGAGTACAAGGACATCGTCGGCCAGTTCTCGTACGTGGTGGAGACCGAACGTCGCTTCTACCTGGCCAATTCTGTCGAATTGCGGCCGCAGAACGCCGACGGCGAGGTCTACTTCGAAGTGCGGATGAGCGATGCGTGGGTGTGGGACATGTACCGTCCGGCGCGCTTCGTCAAGCACGTGCGAGTGATCACGTTCAAGGACGTGAACATCGAAGAACTGGAGAAGCCGGACCTGCGCCTGCCGGAGTAGGCGGCGCACCGCCGGCCTGGTTGTCCACAGGCCGGCGGTTGTCCACAGAGTTGTTGTTCGCCCAGGTCACCGGACCGGGCGCGACGGAGTCGATCGACATGCTCGACCCGTGGCAGACAAACAGGCGCTCGGCGCATACGGGGAGAAGCTCGCCGCGCAGTTCTTGCGTGAGTCGGGGATGGAGATCGTCGCCCGCAACTGGCGATGCCGCTACGGCGAACTGGATCTGATCGTCCAGGACCCGACGGTCACGGCGTTCGTCGAGGTCAAGACGCGGTCGGGCCTGGGGTTCGGTACCCCGGCCGAATCGGTCACCTACAGCAAACAGCAGCGGATCCGTCGGCTCGCGCTGCTCTGGCTGGCCGAGCAGCAGGGCCCGTGGCGGCGGATCCGGTTCGACGTGGTGTCGGTGCTGGTCCCGCGCGGACACCGGCCCGTCATCGACCACCTGGCCGGAGCCTTCTGATGGCGCTCGGTCGCGCGTTGTCGGTGGCGGTGACCGGGGTCGACGGTCAACTGGTCGAGATCGAGGCCGATATCGGCCAGGGCCTGCCCTCGGTGAACCTGGTCGGCCTGCCCGACACGGCCCTGCAGGAATCGCGCAATCGGGTGCGCGCGGCGGTCGCCAACACGGGGGAGAAGTGGCCCGACGGCCGGGTGATCCTGGCCTTGTCCCCGGCCACGCTGCCGAAGGTGGGCAGCGTCTACGACCTGGCGCTGGCGGTGTCGGTCCTGGATGCGTCCGGTGCGGTGCCGGGGGAGCGGCTGGCCAAGACCGTGCTGCTGGGCGAGCTGGCCCTCGACGGCCGGGTGCGGCGGGTGCGTGGGGTGCTGCCCGCGGTGATCGCCGCGCGCACCGCGGGCGTGCCGACGGTGGTGGTGCCCGCGGCGGCGGTGGCCGAGGCCGGGCTAGTCGAGGGAATCGAGGTGCTCGGCGCGGTCAGCCTGCGCGCGGTGGTCGCCTGGTTGCGCGGTGAAGGCAGTCTGCTGGAACCGGACGGGAGGGTCCCCGGGGCGCAGGCGCCCAGCGGCGACCTGAGCGATGTCGTCGGTCAGGACGAGGCCCGCTGGGCATTGGAGGTCGCGGCGGCCGGCGGCCACCACCTGTTGCTGACCGGGCCGCCCGGGATCGGCAAAACGATGCTGGCGCAACGCCTGCCAGGTCTGCTGCCACCCCTGTCGGAGGCTGAATCGCTGGAGGTCACCGCGATCCACTCGATGGCGGGTTCGCTGTCGGCCGAACAGCCGCTGATGACGCTGGCCCCGTTCGTCGCCCCGCATCACTCGACCTCGGTCACCGCCATGATCGGCGGTGGTTCCGGCATGGCTCGGCCGGGCGCGGTGAGCCGGGCGCATCGCGGGGTGCTGTTCCTCGACGAATGCGCGGAGATCGGCACGAAAGTGCTGGAGGCACTGCGCACTCCGCTCGAGGAAGGCGAGGTGCGGATCGCCCGGCGCGACGGTGTCGCGCGCTACCCGGCCCGATTCCAGCTCGTGCTCGCGGCCAATCCCTGCCCGTGCGCGCCGGCTCGCGACGTCGACTGCATCTGCGCGCCGCTGGCCCGGCGGCGCTACCTGGGCAAGCTGTCCGGGCCGCTGCTGGATCGCATCGATATCTGGGTGCAGATGCACGGTCAGGCGGGAGCGACGTTCGGTGACGCGCAGGTCGAGAGCAGCGCCGGTGTCGCCGCGCGGGTCGCTCGGGCCCGTGGGCTGGCCCTGCAACGCTGGAGCGCCGACGGCTGGGCCACCAATGCCGAAGTGCCGGGACATGTTCTGCGGCAGCGCTTCCGGTTGCCTCGGGAGTCGATCGCACCCATCGAGACGGCCTTGCGGCTGGGGCGGATGTCGGCCCGAGGCGCGGATCGGGCGATCCGGGTCGCGTGGACGATCTGCGACCTGCGCTGCGGGGAGATCCCGAGCGTGCAGGACGTGCTGTCGGCCTTGAACTTCCGGCAGCGAGGCGCCCAGTGAGTGGGCCGCGTGCCGCGGCGGCCGGCAATTCACCGGTGGCGTTGGACGTCGACGAGCGCAGACTCGCCTGGGTGTACCTGTCGCGGGTGGTACAGGGGCCGTGCGCGCCGTTGTCGGCGCTGATCGCCTCGGTCGGGGTGTGCGAGGCGGCGCGGGCCGTGCGCGAATGCGAACTGCCCGACGCATTGCGTGGCCCGACGGCCGCTCGGCGGGAGATCGACACGGCGGCCGACGATCTGGCGGCGATACAGCGGCTGGGCGGGCGGGTCATTACCCCCGACGACGATGAGTGGCCCGGCTGGCGGATGCTGGGCCTCGACCAGCTCGACAGCGAGCGTGACCGCGAGGGCGCGGTGCCGCTGGTGCTGTGGGCACGCGGCCCGCTCTCGCTGCGGACGGCGTCCGAACGCGCTGTCGCCGTGGTCGGTTCGCGCTGCAGCAGCGGCTACGGGGTGCAGGTGGCGAGCGAGATCGCCTGCGACCTGGCCGGGCGCGGTTGGACCATCGTCTCGGGCGCGGCCTTCGGCATCGACGCGGCGGCGCACCGCGCGGCCCTCGCCGTCGGCGGCCCGACCGTGGCCGTGCTGGCCTGTGGCGTCGACCGGCCCTACCCCGCCCAGCACGACCGCCTGCTGTCCGCCATCGCCGAGACCGGCCTGGTCCTGAGCGAATATCCGCCGGGCACCACCGCCCAGAAGCATCGATTCCTGGCCCGCAACCGGCTCATCGCCACTCTCGGTGACGGCGTCCTCGTCGTCGAAGCCGGCCTGCGCAGCGGCGCCCGCAACACCGTGAAATGGGCCCGCCGTCTCGGCCGCCCCGCGATGGCGGTCCCCGGCCCCGTCGGGTCCGCGTCCTCGGTCGGCTGCCACCGCATGATCCGCGAGGGCGAAGCCGTGCTCGTCACCCGCGCCGAAGACGTCATCGACGAGGCGGGCCCCCTCCGCTTCCCCGTCACCGATGACACCCCCGACCCTGCCGCTCACCTGCGTGGCGCCGAAGCCGACGTCTACGCGGCCCTCCCCGCCATCGGCTCCCGCCTCCCCGTGGACCTGGCCCACCAATCCGGCCTCGACGTCGCGACGGTCCGCGCTGTCCTGGTCGGCCTGGAACTCGCCGAGTTGGTCGGGTGCGATTCCGACGGCTGGTTCCGCACCCGAGGCCGGGGGTCGAGATGAAGGGGCCTCGACCGGCGCACGCCAACCGAGACCCTGTGCGCCGGTGCGATGTAACGGCGCAACGGCACCGTGACAGCCGGGTGCGCGGATCGCGTCCTCTCGCGCACCAGACGAGATCACCGTGTCCGCAGATCGCGTCCCCCGCGCGTCAGCCGCAGCCGGTCGCGGTCGTCCGCGTAGTCGGTCGTGTCGGCCGCAGACGTCCATGCAGTCGATGCAGTGCGCCCCTGGTCGGCTCGTGTGGCCCTCGGCGACGGAAACTGCGGCGTACCGGATTCCGACCAGGCCGAACTCCCGACCTACGGCTTACCCCGCAAACACGCCCCTTCCGCCCCGCAAACACGCCTCCCTCACCCGCACGCCGCGCGACGCGGGGGAATCTCACCTATTGCCAGGCTGTTGCCGCGCATAGTGATCGCACCGGGGACCGTGCCGCACGCTGCCTGAGCTGCGCGGTGCCGGTGCCGCGGATGAGCCGGGGCGGAAGTACGGAGTGCCGGGGCGACATACGGGGCGCTGCCGGCGAGGAGACCGTTGTGCGACTCGGACCGCAGGCAGTCAGCGCGAGACTACGTGCGGTGCGCCGCGCCACGTGCGTATCCGGTGAGCGGGGATGGTCGAGGGTCTGGGTCGCGCGGCGTGGTGGGTTGCGTGGGGTGGCGGGACGGGCGACGGTGGGGGAATGGATGTGTTGCCCGACGACCTGACCGCGCTGCTCACGGAGTTCGGGCGGCATCTGCGGTTGGGGCGGAATCGGTCGGCGCATACGGTGCGGGCCTACGTCGGGGACGTACGGTCGTTGCTGGAACATCTGTACGCGCGGTCGGCGGATTCGTCGGTGCGGGAACTGGATCTGTCGCTGTTGCGGTCGTGGTTGGCCGAGCTGGCGGCGTCGGGCGCGGCGCGGACGACACTGTCGCGGCGCGCCTCTGCCGCACGGACTTTCACTGCCTGGCTCACCGAGACCGGACGCCTGCCCATCGACCCGGGTCTGCGGTTGCGGGCGCCGAAGGCACACCGGGTACTGCCCGCGGTCCTGGCGCAGAGGCAGGCCGTGCAGGCGATGGACGCGGCGGAATCAGGGGCAGCCCAGCAGGACCCGATGGCGCTACGGGACCGGCTGATCGTCGAGATGCTGTACGCCACCGGCATTCGGGTCAGCGAGCTGTGCGGCCTCGACATCGACGACATCGACCGGGAGCGTGCTCTCGTGCGCGTCCTGGGGAAGGGCAACAAGGAACGCTCGGTGCCCTTCGGCGGCCCCGCCGACACCGCACTCGACGCCTGGCTCCGTGCGGGCCGACCGTCCCTGGCCAACGAGCACTCCGGCCGGGCACTGCTGCTCGGTCAGCGCGGCCGCCGCCTGGACCAGCGCCAGGCCCGCACCGTCGTCCACGAGGTCGTCTCGGCGATCCCCGGTGCTCCGGACATGGGCCCGCACGGCCTGCGCCACACCGCCGCCACCCACCTGCTCGAGGGCGGCGCCGACCTGCGCGTCGTCCAGGAACTCCTCGGTCACGCCAGCATGGCCACCACCCAGCTCTACACGCACGTCTCCGTGGAACGCCTCAAACGAGTCCACGACCAGGCCCATCCCCGCGCCTGAACGCAGGCGAGGTCGCGCAGGCCCACGCTCACTGGCGAGCGACTGCCGTGCGAGTAGGCGATTCCCAGCGTGCGGTAGTCCGCCCTGCGGTTTCCCAGCCGACGATCCCTGGCCTTGCGCGCTCGCCGGCCTGCACGACCTGGCGCGATGACGGGTGAGTTCGCCACGTCGCGATCGGCCCGGTCGGTGCCAAAGGTGAAGCGGTCGGCGCGTTGCCGGATCGGTAGGCGCGAGCACGGCAAGATGGGGTCCGGAGGTGGTCGGCGATGGCATTGCCCGATGTCGGGGGTGAATCCGAGGACGGGGAAGAGGAACTCGACTATCGATTCACCCTCGCCAATGAGCGGACATTCCTGGCCTGGGTACGCACGGCGCTCGGTCTGCTCGCCGGTGGCGTCGCCGTGCACACACTGGTCCAGCCGCTCCGCCTGGCCGGACTCGGCGGCATCATCGCCGTGAGCTGCCTGGTGATGTCCTTCGCGGTAGCGCTGGGAGCGTTCCGACACTGGCAGCGGATAGACGTCGCGATGCGCACCGGACGACCACTACCGGGCACCGTCCTGGTCCCCGTGCTGTCGGTCGGAGTCGCTGTCGTCGCCGCACTCGCCTGCCTGGCGGTGCTGCTGTCGTGACACCTTCGACTTTGGCGATGGAACGCACGGCCCTGGCCTGGCGGCGGACTTCCCTGGGCGCAGCCGGCTGTGCGTTGCTGTTCGCCCATGAGGTCACGGCGGACGGGTGGCCGACGAACGCGCTGCCGATGGTTGCCGCGGCGGTCTCCCTGCTGCTGAGCTTTCTCGGATGGTTCCGAGGTCGCGCGCTCCATCAGGGCCGGGTGGAGGCCGGGCGACATGTCGTGACCGCCACCGCCGTCGCTGTCGCGATGATGGCGCTCATCGGGGTCGCCGGGGTGCTGGTCACCGGACTGATCGACTGATCAGCGAGACGGATCTCGTGGGCGAGGGCGTTCGAGAGCGACCGTGCCGTGGATCTCCTCGTGTCGCGCGCCGAGCGCGGGCACAAAGTCGGCACCGAGCGCGGGCTGTGATGCTCAGTCGCTGGTAGGCAAGGTTTTCAGGTAGCGATGGGCGAACCAGCGTTGGATCAGCCGGACGACCGGTCCGCCGACCGCCACGTACCAGGCGCCCGGGCGGGAGAACGCTGTGACCAGGCCGTACACCGTGTCGTCGGTGGGGTCGTATTCGACGGCGAACAGTTCCTCGCCGATCTCGGGATGCCCGGGCAGGGTGCCGTAGGCGAAGCCGCGGCGGTTCGGGTCGTCCAGCACGTAGACGACCCGGCACGGCGCGACGATACCGACCGGGCCGAGACCGATGCGCACCGTCAATTCCGTTCCCGCCACCGCGGTGTCGGTATCGGATCGATGGAAGACACCGGCGCCCTTCTGGATCCCGAACGCGAGGATGTGGGTGGCGGCCCGGTCGAACAGTGCGCGGCCGTGGCCGATCGGGCGCCGCAGCTCGAACCGGTCGTAGCCCGAGGGGAAGGTGCCACGGGTGGCACCCACCTCGGGGTAGGTGAAGGGCGCTGATTCCTTTGGCACACCCCGATTGTCGTCCCGCGTTCGAGCGCGATGAACCCGGTGCGGCCGAGTGGTTCGTCACAGCGCGGGTGCCAGCGGTTTCAACCGGACCGGCACCTCGTGCAGCAGACCCAGCGGGTCGATGTACTCGCGCCGCGCGTGCTCGCTCGCTTCCCGGCGCGCACCCCAGTGCAGGCACGCGGTGGCCGGACACCCCTCGTGTCCGGCCACCAGGGTCCCGATCGGCGTGCCCCTGCTCACCCGGCTCCCCACGGCGATGTGTGCCCGCACCGGTTCGTAGGTGGTGCGCAGTCCACCGGGATGGTCGATGGACACCACCGGCTTGTCCGCCACCACACCGGCGAACACGACGATGCCGTCCCCGGCCGCCAGCACCGGCTGTCCCTCGCTGCCCGCCAGATCGACCCCGCGATGACCCGGCAGCCAGTTCCGGACCGGCTTGTCGAACCGCCGTTCCACCGTCGGCCGCGGCCGCAGCGGCCACCCGAACATCCCCTGCTCGGCCCCGGCGGCCGGTGCGCCACCGCAGGCCGGCCCCGCCACCATCACCGCAGCACAGACGACTGCCACCGCCCGCACGCGTCGCGGTAACCCGAAACTCGCGCCTGCCCGGAGGTTCGCCCGGGGCGGCGATGTGCTCGGGCACCCCGGCTCGGTCGAGCGCTCGACCGACTCGGAACCGACAGCACCGCTGGCTCTCCGACGACAGACGCCACCAGGCACGGGGCTCGCACCAGCTCAACGATGCGGTCGCGGCGCGGGCACACGCTGTGGCGTGATCAACGTCTGCACCAGATCGCGCAGCGCGGCGGGCAACTCCGCCGCCGATCCACCGCCTCGCACGACGATCTCCACCTCCACGGGCGCCGCCCGCCCGCGATCACCGGCCGGGCCCGCAGCGGTCGTCAGATCGCGCACGGTCACCCGAACCGGCACCGGCGCGGGCGTCGCGTCACCACGCGGAGGCGCCGCCGCCCCGTGCCGCTCGGGTGCGACGGCGGCCGCGCCACACACCGGGGTGACGGGCGTTTCCGCACCGGGATGCGCCGCGGCGGGCGCAGCCAGCACCCCCGCGGCGCAGAGCAGCGGAAACGTGGAGATCAGGGTTCGTGTGAAGGTGTTCATGCCCCTACTCTCGGGGGAGATCACCCCGGGCAGACCTCCGATCCGGCAACTGGGGACAACCTCGCCGGATGTGGATACCGCGCACTTCACCACCTGTTTCGGCGGGCGCTGTCAGGGGGCGATTTCGGGCCTGGCCCCGCTCCGCGTAGACTGATCAACGCGGTTTGTGCTGGGCACAGCAGGAACCGACTTCGCGCGCCACCCGTGCTCGTCCATCCGGTCGCCGCTCGCATACGCAGGCAGTCCGTGAGGGCATGTTCGCGCGAGTTCTCCAACGGATGAACAGTGGAATCGTCGGCTGGTCCCGGTCTCGCAGACCTGGGTCCGGCGGTTTCGGTGGCGCCAGGGCAGTCGATCGCCGATCGGCTGCGTCAACCGGCAACGAAAGAGAGATACGGGAGCTATGGCTGTCGTAACTATGAAGCAGCTGCTCGACAGCGGCGCGCACTTCGGGCACCAGACTCGTCGGTGGAACCCGAAGATGAAGCGGTTCATCTTCACCGACCGCAACGGCATCTACATCATCGACCTGCAGCAGACGCTGACCTACATCGACAAGGCCTACGAGTTCGTCAAGGAGACCGTCGCCCACGGTGGCACCGTTCTCTTCGTCGGCACCAAGAAGCAGGCCCAGGAGTCGATCGCGGCCGAGGCGACTCGCGTCGGGATGCCCTACGTCAACCAGCGCTGGCTGGGTGGCATGCTCACCAACTTCTCGACCGTCCACAAGCGCCTGCAGCGCCTGAAGGAGCTCGAGGCCATGGAGCAGACCGGTGGCTTCGAGGGTCGCACCAAGAAGGAAATCCTCATGCTGACGCGTGAGATGACCAAGCTGGACCGCACCCTCGGTGGTATCCGCGACATGGCCAAGGTGCCTTCGGCCATCTGGGTCGTCGACACCAACAAGGAGCACATCGCCGTCGGCGAGGCGCGCAAGCTGAACATCCCGGTCATCGCGATCCTGGACACCAACTGCGATCCCGACCTGGTCGACTACCCGATCCCGGGTAACGACGACGCGATCCGTTCCGCCGCTCTGCTCACCAAGGTCGTCGCCTCCGCGGTGGCCGAGGGCGTGCAGGCCCGCGCGGGCCAGGCTTCCGGCGACGCGAAGCCCGAGGCCGGCGCCGGTGAGCCGCTCGCCGAGTGGGAGCAGGAGCTGCTGGCTCAGGCGACCCCGGCCGCCGAAGCTGCCGTCGAGACGCCCGCCGAGGCCGAGGCCGAGGTCAAGGCCGACCCGGCGCAGCACACCCCGGCCGACTTCTGAGCTGATCGGTAGCTCTACGTTCACCTTGCCGGCCCTTCTGAATTCAGAAGCGGTCGGCAAGGTGGTGTAAACACCCAAGCACCCCACACACGAGGAGGCTCGCCCCCGATGGCGAACTACACCGCTGCTGATGTGAAGCGGCTCCGCGAGCTCACCGGCTCCGGCATGATGGACTGCAAGAACGCGCTGGCCGAGTCCGACGGCGATTTCGACAAGGCCGTCGAGGTGCTGCGCATCAAGGGCGCCAAGGACGTCGGCAAGCGCGCCGAGCGCGCGACCGCCGAGGGTCTGGTCATCGCCAAGGACGGCGTCATGGTCGAGATCAACTCCGAGACCGACTTCGTCGCCAAGAACGCGGAGTTCCAGGAGCTGGCCGAGGCCGTCGTCACCGCTGCCGCCGCAGGCAAGCCGGCCGACCTCGACGCCCTCAAGGCGCTCAAGCTCGACAACGGCACCGTCGACGAGGCCGTGCAGGCGCTGGCCGCCAAGATCGGCGAGAAGCTGGAACTGCGTCGCGTCATCTCCTTCGAGGGCCCGGTCGCCACCTACCTGCACAAGCGTGCGTCGGACCTGCCGCCCGCCGTCGGCGTGCTGGTCGAGTACACCGGTGAAGGCGATGCCGCCGCCGAGGCCGCCCGCGCTGCCGCCATGCAGGTCGCCGCGCTCAAGGCCCGCTACGTCACCCGTGACGAGGTTCCGGCCGAGCTGGTCGAGAACGAGCGTCGCGTCGCCGAGGCCACCGCCCGCGAAGAGGGCAAGCCGGAGGCCGCGCTGCCGAAGATCACCGAGGGCCGCGTCAACGGCTTCTTCAAGGACGTCGTCCTGCTCGAGCAGGCGTCGGTCACCGACTCGAAGAAGACCGTCAAGGCCCTTCTGGACGAAGCCGGTGTCACCCTGACCCGCTTCGCCCGCTTCGAGGTCGGCCAGGCCTGATCCGCCTGAACGAGAGCCCCTCGGGAGCAGCGTCCGTCTGCCCCCGAGGGGCTCTTGCCGATTCCTGACGGCACCTGCCCCTGGTTCCGGGGTCTCCGCGTTGCGCAAGGGGGTCTTGTGCGGTGACGCGAACCGGATAAGGCAGGATGGATGCCGCTTCGCCTTGCTGTGTGGCCGATTCGCGTGCCCGCAGTTCGACCCATATCGACCTTGCCGAAGGAGACGAACACCCATGACCGACCCGGGTACCGACCGCCCTGGATACAACCGGGTGCTGCTGAAGCTGGGTGGGGAGATGTTCGGTGGCGGCGGGGTCGGCCTCGACCCGGATGTCGTGCAGACCGTGGCCGAGCAGATCGCCGAGATCGTCGAGACCGGCGTGCAGGTGGCCGTGGTGATCGGTGGCGGCAACTTCTTCCGCGGCGCCGAGCTGGAGGAGCGCGGCATGGAACGCGCCCGCTCGGACTACATGGGCATGCTCGGCACCGTGATGAACAGCCTTGCGCTGCAGGACTTCCTGCAGCAGCAGGGGGTGGACACGCGTGTGCAGACCGCCATCACCATGGGGCAGGTCGCCGAGCCGTACCTCCCGCTGCGGGCCAAGCGGCACCTGGAGAAGGGCCGCGTCGTGATCTTCGGTGCGGGCATGGGCATGCCCTACTTCTCCACCGACACCACCGCCGCCCAGCGCGCGCTCGAGATCGGCGCCGACGTGGTGCTGATGGCCAAGGCGGTCGACGGCGTGTTCGACGCCGACCCTCGCGTGGAGAAGAACGCGAGCATGTACACCGAGATCACGTACAAGGAAGTACTCGAGAAGGGCCTGAAGGTGGCAGATGCCACGTGCTTCAGTCTCTGCATGGACAACCAGATGCCGATTCTGGTGTTCAATCTGTTGACCAAGGGCAACATTGCCCGCGCAGTCGCCGGTGAGCACATCGGCACCTTGGTTCGGTCCTGATCCCGCAACCGCGGAAGATGACGATGACGACGCTGTGGAGGAACCGGTCGTGATTGATGAAGCGCTCTTCGATGCCGAGGAGAAGATGGAGAAGGCCGTCTCGGTGGCGAAGGACGACCTCGGAACCATCCGCACCGGCCGCGCCAACCCGGGCATGTTCGCCCGTGTCGTGGTCGACTACTACGGGTCGCTGACGCCGATCACCCAGATGTCGAGCATCACCGTGCCGGAGCCGCGCATGGTGGTGATCAAGCCCTACGAGCAGAGCCAGCTCGGCCCGATCGAGAACGCGATCCGCAACTCCGACCTGGGCGTGAACCCGACCAACAACGGTGACATCCTGCGCATCACGGTGCCGCAGCTCACCGAGGAACGTCGCCGCGAGATGGTCAAGATGGCCAAGGGCAAGGGCGAGGACGCCAAGGTCTCGATTCGCAACGTCCGGCGCAAGGCGATGGACGAACTCGGCCGGATCCAGAAGGATGGCGAGGCGGGTGAGGACGAGGTCGGGCGCGCCGAGAAGGAGCTCGACAAGACCACCGCCAAGTACGTGGGCCAGATCGATGAGCTGGTCAAGCACAAGGAAGCCGAACTGCTCGAGGTCTGAGCGCAGATCTCGCCAGTCCCGCTCGTGCGGGGGATGAACGGAACGACGAGTTGAGCGACGGGACAATCGTGGCCGAAGACGCCGCCGCCACCGGAGCGGCACCGGAGCCGATGCCGGACCGGGTCGAGGAGACCGCCGCGGCGGCAGGCACACCGGACGACGTGGCGCCTGCCGAGCCGCAGGCGCCGACGTCGCGCGCGGGTCGTAACCTGCCCGCGGCGCTGGCGGTCGGCCTCGGCCTCGGCCTGTCGCTCATCGCGATCCTGCTGTTCGTCCCCAAGGTGTTCATCGGGGTGGCGGGCGCGGCGGTCGGCGTGGCGACCTGGGAGGTCGCCAAGCGACTGCGCGAGGCCGACGTCCTGGTCCCGCGGATCCCGCTGCTGGTCGGCGGCCAGGCGGTGTTCTGGCTGGGCTGGCCGTGGGGCGCCCAAGGCGTGGTCGGCGCGTTCGCCGCGACGGCGCTGGTCTGCATGGTGTGGCGGCTGTTCGACCACGGGTTGAGCACCGCGCCCAAGAACTTCCTGCGCGACACCGCGATCACCCTGTTCACCCTCACCTGGATCCCGCTGCTCGCCGCGTTCTCGACACTGCTGCTGCTCGAACCCGACGGCAACCTGCGGGTGCTGACGTTCATGATCCTGGTCGTGTGCTCCGATGTCGGCGGCTATGTCGCCGGCGTGCTGTTCGGCAGGCATCCGATGGTCCCCGCGATCAGCCCCAAGAAGTCGTGGGAGGGGTTCTGCGGTTCGCTGGTGTTCAGCGTCATCGGTGGTCTGCTGACCGTCACGCTGCTGCTCGAGGCGAACTCGATGATCGGCGTCGTGCTCGGTATCGGCTTGGTGGTCGTGGCGACCTGCGGCGACCTGATCGAGTCGCAGATCAAGCGCGAACTCGGCATCAAGGACATGGGCACGATGCTGCCCGGCCACGGCGGCATCATGGATCGCCTCGACTCGATGCTGCCCTCGGCGTTCGTGTCCTGGCTGGTGCTCAGCGCGCTGCTCTGAGCGTCAGGGCTTCTTCGCGGCGTGGCGCAGCTGCAGGATCCGCACCCCGCCGACGAGTCCCATCACCAGCGCGCCCGCGATCACCGAGAGCAGCACGGTGATGCCCAGCGGCAGCGAGAAGTCCCAGAACAGCAGGTTGACCTGCGCCTGGTCCAGGTTCTGGATGATGAAGATCAGCAGGACGATGCCGATGATCGCGGCGGCGAGCAGGCCGATCCAGGTGTAGCCGGTGCGTGAGCCGTGCACACCCTTCGGGGTGACGCGCTTGGCCGGAGCCTGCGTGTCCTTGCGGTGCGGAGTGGTGTCGGTCTGCTCGCTCGTCGGCGCCGCGGGCTCGGGCGCGGCCGGTGACGACCCTGATTCGGCATTGGTGGACATGGTTCGATCATTGCCGACAGCTATCACCCGTGCACGCATCTTCTCGATAACGACGTTCGGCGTGGCGGCCCGCCCACCGGGGCCGCTGCCGCGTTTGGGACAATGGTGGAATTATGGCCTCCTCCCTGCCGCTCGTGTTCGATGCCCCGCGTCGCGGGATGCCCCCGCGTCACCTCGCCGACCTCGACGCGGACGAACGCAAGGTCGCGGTGCAGGAGCTGGGACTGCCGAAGTTCCGCGCCGATCAGCTGGCCCGGCAGTACTACGGCAGGTTGCAGGCCGACCCGGCGCTGATGACCGATCTGCCCGCCGACGTGCGCGCGAAGGTCGGCGAGACGCTGTTCCCGCCGCTGCTGTCGGTGGTCCGCCACCTCGCCTGCGACGAGGGCGACACCCGCAAGACGCTCTGGCGCGCCCACGACGGCACCCTGCTCGAGAGCGTGCTCATGCGCTATCCCGACCGCAATACGCTGTGCATCTCCAGCCAGGCGGGCTGCGGCATGGCGTGCCCGTTCTGCGCGACCGGCCAGGCCGGGCTGACGCGCAACCTGTCGACCGCCGAGATCGTCGACCAGGTGCGCGCCGCGGCCGCCGCGCTGCGCGACGGTGAGGTCCACGGCGGTCCGGGCCGGCTGTCCAACATCGTGTTCATGGGGATGGGCGAGCCGCTGGCCAACTACAAGCGCGTGGTGAACGCGGTCCGCCGGATCACCTCGCCCGCGCCCGACGGTCTGGGCATCTCGCAGCGCTCGGTGACGGTGTCGACCGTCGGCCTGGCGCCCGCGATCCGCAAGCTGGCCGACGAGGACATGTCGGTGCGGCTGGCGGTGTCGCTGCACACCCCCGACGACGAGCTGCGCGACACCCTGGTGCCGGTGAACAACCGCTGGTCGATCGCCGAAGTGCTCGACGCCGCTCGGTACTACGCGGACAAGTCCGGGCGCCGGGTGTCGATCGAATACGCGCTGATCCGCGACGTCAACGATCAGCCGTGGCGGGCGGACATGCTCGGCAAGAAGCTGCACAAGGCCCTCGGCCCGCTCGTGCACGTGAACCTGATCCCGCTCAACCCGACCCCGGGCAGCGAGTGGGACGCCAGCCCGAAGCCGGTCGAGCGCGAGTTCGTGCGCCGGGTGATCGCCCAGGGCGTCTCGTGCACGGTGCGCGACACCCGCGGCCAGGAGATCGCGGCCGCCTGCGGCCAGCTCGCCGCCGAGGGCTGATCCGCTACTCGATGCCGATCGGCTGGGTGAAGTCGTCGTAAGGCAGTGGGCCGTCGACGAAGGCGTTCACGGTCAGCGTGTTGAGCGTGATGTCGCCGCCGTGGTTGTCCAGGAAGGCGATGTCGGAGGCGTCGCGCCCGGTGGCGATGCGGACCAGGCTCGAGCGTGGCGCCAGGCAGGTCGGGTCGAGCGCGCGCCACGCGCCGTCGACGTAGGCCTCGGCGACGGCGTGGAAGTCCATCGGCACGCAGCCGGGGGCGTAGACCGCCGCCACGCGGGCCGGGACGCCGACCGCGCGCAGTAGCGCGACCACCAGGTGGGAGAAGTCGCGGCAGACGCCGGTGCCCGACAGCAGGGTCTCCACCGCGCCGTCGATCGGAGCGCTGCTGCCCGGGACATAGGAGATCCGCCTGCCGACCCACGCCGCCACCCGAGCGGCCATGTCCGGATCGACGATGCCGTAACCGAATTCGGCGGCAGCGTAGCCGAGCAGCTTGTCCGACTCGGCGTAGCGGCTGGGCCGCCGGTACAGCGCGATCTCGTAGTCGGTGGCCGGTGCGGGGATCGCGGTGCCGAACACCGTCGCCTGGTAGTCCAGCCGCAGCGTGCCTGCCTGCGCGTCGAGCACGTGCAGGCGGGAATGGTGCGGGCCGATCACCTCGCGGGGCGTGACGTACTCGCCGTCGAGTACGCACGTCATGGATTCGATCAGATCGAGGCCGGGTTGCCGGGCGACGGCGATCTGCCACTGCAGTACCGCGTCGGCGTGGACCGTGATCTCCATGCTCGCGGACACATCACGCTTCACGGCTCCAGCCTGACAGGCCGCGGCGCGCGGGGCGACTCGAACACGGGCGCGTGCCGGTCGCGAAGTCACAACGGACGGGCATCGGCCTCGTCGTGCCGGACCGGCAGCGCCGCATCGGTGAGACCCGGGCACCTTCGGTCCGGCCGCACCGCGGGATCCGGGCCCGTGCCGAGGCCGGCCACCGGGTTGTCGGCGGAGTGCCGATCACGTTGCGGCCCAGGCGTTATCGGCACGGAACCGGAACGAGGCCCGCATCCGAGATCGTTGACTATGGCGCGCGGAACAGCCTCTGTCACAGTCACTCTCGAACTCGAGGCGGGCAATGCCTCCCTCATGGTTCTCGGCAAGATGCTCGGCCCCACCGGCATCCCGCCGTTCGAAGTCAAACGCCGCTACGACGCGGCGACGGCCGATCGGCGCGGGGAGATCATCCCCGCCGTCATCACGATCGATGCCCGCAAACGCTGGACCATGCGGCTCAAGACGCCGCCGACGGCCTCGCTGATCCGCGCGGCACTCGGCAAACCCGGCTCACCCCGGCCCGGCCACACACCGGTGGGCGCCCTCACCCGGGAACAGTTGCGGCGCATCGCACTCCGCAAACTGCCCGACCTGAACACGACCGACGTCGAGGCGGCGATGCGGATCGTCGCCGGAACGGCCCGGTCGATGGGTGTGCGCGTCGAAGACTGAGCGTCGTCCGGCATCGCCGGAGGGCGATCTCGCGGCACCCGCCGACCGCCGCGCCACGATGTCCGATCCCGCGTGGTCAGGCGCTAGGTTGATGGTGGCCGACCGGCGGGATGCACACCGGCGGCCGGACCGAACGGCGGGACAACGGGGGAATCATGCTTGCGACGGGCGATGTCTTCGCCGGATACACCATCGAGCGCCAACTCGGCCGTGGCGGAATGGGATCGGTGTATCTCGCGCGGCATCCGCGGTTGCCCCGGCAGATCGCGCTGAAGCTGCTGAACGCGGAGTTGTTCGCCGACACCGAGATTCGGGCCAGGTTCGAGCGGGAAGCAGATCTGGCGGCGCAGTTGGAGCATCCGAACATCGTCACGGTCTACGACCGGGGTGTCGATGACGGGCGGCTGTGGATCAGCATGCAGTTCGTCGACGGGGTCGACGCGGCGACCATCGAACACCCGGTGGCGGTCGAGCGGGCGCTGCACATCGTGGAGGGCACCGCGGCGGCCCTCGATCACGCGCACCGCAACGGCGTGCTGCACCGCGACGTCAAGCCCGCCAATATTCTGCTGGCCGACACCGACGGCCGGGAGCGGGTGTTGCTGACCGACTTCGGGATCGCCCGGCCCCGCGACGATGTGCACCACCTGACCCAGACCGGCACCTTCACCGCCACGCTCGCCTACGCCTCGCCCGAACAGCTGACCGGTGCGTATCTGGATCATCGCGCCGATCAGTACTCGCTGGCGTGCACGCTGTATTCGATGCTCACCGGCGTCGCTCCGTTCGAGGCGACGAATCCGGTGCTGGTCATCCAGGGCCACCTCCAATCGCCGCCGCCGTCGCTGCGGGCGCACCGGCCCGATCTGCCCGTCGCGCTGGACACCGTGCTCGCTCGCGCGCTGGCCAAGCGGCCGTCCGACCGTTTCGACTCCTGCGCGGAGTTCGTCGCGGCCGCGCGGCGCGCGCTCAGCGGCACCGGGGCACAGCCGACCGTGTTCGCGGGGCAGTCGGTGCCGCAGTTCGCGCATCCACCGTTGCCGCATCCCGCTGTGCCGCAACGCTCTCCGGGGTACCCGCCACCGTTCGCGGCCCCCGCGCCCTATCCCGGGCGGCCGAGGCCGGTGCCGCGACGGCGCAACTGGACGCCGGTGGTCCTGCTCGCGGTGCTGGCCCTGATCCTCGGCGCGACCTACTGGGTGTGGCAAGACGACAGCTCCCCGCTCGCCGACGCCCTGCACCGCTCCGCCGGACACCAGGACATGGACGCGCTGCACGCGGCGTTCCCGCAGATGCTGCCCGACGGGTACAGCAGCGGCCGGGTCATCGGTGATCGGCTGTGCTCGGGCCGCCTTACGGCGTCGAAGTACGGCGAGGAGTGGATGAAGACGTTCGACGGCTACCAGGCGAAGTGGAACTGCGCCGACAATTTCGTCGGTGACACCCACTACGCGTTCTTCACCTATCCCACGGCCCAGGCCGCCGCCGACGTCGTCGGCCGATTCCGGCAGCAGACGAAGGACCACGGCCAGGCGACCACCGGCACCCGCACCGACGACCGCCGGGAACGGTCCAGCGGCGGCCGGTACGTCGGCTCCGCGATCGTGTCGACCTTCGCCGAACCTGCCCGAGCGCGCTGGGTGCTGCTGTTCTATCGCGGCTCCGACGACACCCCCTTCGCGGGCAACACGGTGGAGAAGAACATGCCGACGCTGATCGCCGACGTCGCGGGCTTCCCGCTCGGCTGACCCCGGTGTCCGCGCGACCCCGTACCGCGGCGAACGGTGTTTGGTAGGGTCCACACCCGTCGGACGACGAGCGAGATTCGGGGGTCAGAGTGGTTTCTGACGGGACGGTATTCGCCGGATACACGATCGACCGGCAGCTGGGCCGCGGTGGGATGGGGTCGGTGTATCTGGCCCGGCATCCCCGGCTGCCGCGCTGGACCGCGCTCAAGCTGCTGAACCAGGAGCTGTACTCCGACAAGGAGATCCGGGCCAGATTCGAGCGGGAGGCCGATCTGGTGGCCCAGCTCGACCACCCGAACATCGTGACCGTGTTCGACCGCGGCGTCGAGGGCGATCAGCTGTGGATCAGCATGCAGTACATCGACGGGGTCGACGCGTCCATGCTGGATCCGCGGTCGCTGCCGCCGGACCGGGCGGTGCAGATCATCGGCGAGACCGCCGCCGCGCTCGACTACGCGCATCGCGCGGGCGTCCTGCACCGAGATGTGAAGCCGGCCAATATCCTGCTGGCCCGATCCAACAGCCAGGAGCGGGTGTACCTCACCGATTTCGGGATCGCCCGCCTGCGAGACGATTCCGGTCACCTCACCGAGACGGGATCGTTCACCGCCACGCTCGCCTACGCCGCGCCCGAACAGCTCACCGGCGTCCCGCTCGACCATCGCGCCGACCAGTACTCGCTGGCCTGCACGCTGTACTCGCTGCTGACCGGGACCGCGCCGTACGAGGCGCCCAGCCCGGCCGCCGTCATCACCGGGCATCTGCAGGCACCGCCCCCGCCGGTCAGCCCGCGCCGCGCCGGGCTGCCGCCGGTGCTCGATGCCGTGATGGCCCGCGCGCTCGCCAAACGACCCGCCGACCGGTTCTCCTCCTGCGAGGAATTCGTCGACGCCGTGCAGCGGGCGCTGCGCACCGGCACCGGTGGCGCGGCGACGGTGCGGCCGACCTCCGGTGCCCATCCGCAGCCGTTCGTCGGGATGGCGCCGATGAGCCCGGTCAGCGGGTCGGGGGTGCCGTACCCGGTGAACCGTCCGCCGGTACCCCCGTACCAGCCCGTCGCACCGCGCCCGGTCGCGCCGCCCGGGTGGCAGCGTCCGGTGCCGCCGCCGATGCCGTATCCGGCGCCGTCGCGCAGCGGGTGGGGCTCGGTGCTGACCACCTTCCTGATCCTGATCGCCGTCGTCGGGTCGATCATCGCCGTGCTGTGGGTGCTGTCGAACCTGTGATCGGTGGTCGGGGCCGCCCGGCGGGTGCCATATTCTGGTCAGAATGAGCGACTTCGATGTCACCGCCGCCGACTCCATCGACCTCGCCCGGCTGCGTCGCTTCGTCGCGGTCGCCGAGGAACTGCACTTCGCCCGGGCCGCGAAGGGCCTGCGGATCTCCCGGCAGAGCTTGAGCGCCACCGTCATCGAGCTGGAGCACGAACTCGGTACCAGGGTGTTCGTGCCGGGGGCGTCGCCGACCCAGCTGACCGAGGACGGCGCGGCGCTGCTGAAGCATGCCAGGGCGCTGATCAGCGCGCAGGAGCAGGCCGAGCGGGAGCAGAAGCCGGAAGCGCCCGCGAGCCTGCGGGTCGGGTTCGTACCCGGTGTCACCGTGTCGAAATGGGCGCGGATCTGGGGTGACCGGTTGCCGGACCATCCGCTCGAGGTCGTCGGGGTCGCGCAGGGGGAGCAGGAGAGCGCGCTGCGCGAGGGGCGCGTCGACCTGTGCTTCGTCCGGCTGCCGATCGACCGGACCGTGATGAACGCGATCCCGCTGTGGCAGGAGACGCCGGTCGCGGTCGTCCAGAAGGACGACGCGCTCTCGCTGCTGGAGACCATCACGCCCGCCGACCTGGCCGAGGAGCGGCTGCAGGACGGCACCGATCTCGATCAGGCCGCCGACACCCTCGCGCTGGTCGCCGCGGTCGGCGGCGCGACGATCGTGCCGCAGTCGATCGCGCGGCTGCATCACCGGCGCGACCTGGTCTACCGGCCGGTCAGCGACACCGAATTCACCGAGATCGCGCTGGCCTGGCCCGCGGGCAGCGACAGCGAACTGCTCGAGGAGTTCGTCGGGATCGTGCGCGGCCGGTCGGCGAACAGCTCGCGCGGCGCGGTCGCGGCGGAGCCGGCACGGCGGGCGGCGGCCGCGCCCGCGCGCAAGAGCGCCGCGAAGAAGCCGACGGCCAAGCAGCAACCCGCTCGTGGGGGCAAGGGGCGCAAGACCGGCGCGCGGCGCGGCCGCTGACACCGCGCACACGACAACGCCCGCGGCGCGAGAAAGTCGCTGCCGCAGGCGTTGTCGGTGAAGTCGGAAGCTAGCGCGGGATGCGCTGGGTCAGCGAGTCGATGACCAGGATCACCGCGATCAGGCCGGCCAGGCCGATGAGGAAGATGTCCTCGATGTGGCCCTGGTGGTTGCCGAAGGTCATGCCGAGCAGGATCACCACGACGACCCAGGCCGCGATGCGGAAGGTCTTGCGCGACTCACCGCTCCAGCCCCACGCGGCCGAGGGCACCTCGGCGGGATCGACGCTGGTGGCGACGGCGCGCTCGGTGCTGACTGATTCGAGGTCCGTGGCGGCCACGATCGCTCCTTAGGGCTCGAGTTCTGGTTGGGCGAGTGAGCATATCGTGGCATACGACCGTCCGTCGTAGCCAGCAGCCCTGCCACAATGGGGCCGTGTCCCACCCAGCTACCCGTGCCGCACACGGCCAGTCCACGTCCACCGACCGGGTGAAGGTGCTGCTCCTGGGCAGTACCGGCTCGATCGGTACCCAGGCGCTCGAGGTGATCGCCGCCAACCCCGACCGCTTCGAGGTGGTCGGCCTCGCCGCCCGCGGCGGCAATCCCGCGTTGCTCGCCGAGCAGATGGCGGCCGTCGGCACCCGCAATGTCGCCGTCGCCGATCCCGCCGCCGCCCAGTCGCTCGACCTCGAACTCGGCGGCCCCGACGCGGCCACCGAACTCGTGCGCCGCACCGAGGCCGACGTGGTGCTCAACGCGCTGGTCGGTGCGCTCGGTCTCGGCCCGACCCTGGCCACCCTGGAAGCGGGCACCCGGCTGGCGCTGGCCAACAAGGAATCCCTGGTCGCCGGTGGATCCCTGGTGACCCGCGCGGCCGCGCCCGGCCAGATCGTCCCGGTCGACTCCGAGCACTCCGCCCTCGCGCAGTGCCTGCGCGGCGGCCGGGCCGACGAGGTCGCCCGGCTGGTCCTCACCGCGTCGGGCGGGCCGTTCCGTGGCTGGACCGCCGAGATGCTCGAATCGGTGAACCCCAGCGAGGCCAAGACCCATCCGACCTGGTCGATGGGCCCGATGAACACCCTCAACTCGGCGTCGCTGGTGAACAAGGGCCTGGAACTGATCGAGACCCACCTGCTGTTCGGGGTGCCCTACGACCGCATCGATGTCACGGTGCACCCGCAGTCGATCGTGCACTCGATGGTCACCTTCACCGACGGCTCGACGCTCGCCCAGGCCAGCCCGCCGGACATGAAGCTGCCGATCGCCCTGGCCCTGGGCTGGCCCGATCGGGTCCCCGGCGCGGCGGCCGCCTGTGATTTCGGCACCGCGTCCACCTGGACCTTCGAACCGGTCGACGACGAGGTCTTTCCCGCCGTGCGCCTGGCCAGGCAGGCCGGCGAGGCGGGCGGCAGCGTCACCGCCGTCTACAACGCCGCCAACGAGGTCGCGGTGCAGGCGTTCCTCGACGGCAAGATCACCTTCCCGGCGATCGTGCGCACCGTCACACAGGCGGTAGAGGCCGCCGATCGCTGGCACGCGGAACCCGATACCCTGGACGACGTCCTCGCGGCCGACCGCTGGGCACGTCGGTACGCCGCCACCATCGTCGCGTCCTGACAGGACCTGACCGACGAACTGACCACCACGTTTTCGGCCGCCTCGCGTCCGAGTAGCGAGACGGAACGCCGCAGGCGCAGTATCGCTGCTCGGACGCGAGGTCACGAGGCCGAAAACCCGCGGCGCCAGCCGCCAGAGAAAGAGGCCAGATGGTATTCGCGCTGGGGTTCGCACTGTTCGCCCTCGGTATCACGATCTCGATCGCGCTGCACGAATGCGGGCACATGTGGGCGGCGCAGGCCACCGGCATGAAGGTGCGCCGGTACTTCATCGGCTTCGGGCCCAAGGTGTTCTCGTTCCGTCGCGGTGAGACCGAATACGGCCTCAAGGCGCTGCCGCTGGGCGGCTTCTGCGATATCGCGGGCATGACCGCGCTCGACGAACTCGAGGCCGAGGAGGTCGAGCGGGCGATGTATCGCCAGTCGACCTGGAAGCGCCTGGTGGTGATGTTCGGCGGCATCGCGATGAACTTCCTGCTCGGGTTCATCCTGCTGGTGGTCCTGGCCGTCGGTTGGGGCCTGCCGCAGCTCGAGCAGCCCCCGGCCACCGCGCTGGGCTCGATGAGCTGCGTCGCGCAGCAGAATCCCGATCAGACGATGCAGCCGTGCGCCGGTGACGGTCCCGCCCAGCGCGCCGGGCTGCGGCGCGGCGACGTGGTGACCGCCGTCAACGGCGTGCCCGTGACCACGTGGGCGCAGTTCCAGGCCGAGACGCAGAAGCAGACCGGCACCTTCACCTACACGATCGAACGCGACGGCCGGACGCTGACCGTGCCGGTGACGCCGGAGCGCACCGTGCGCTATCCGAAGGAAGGCCCGAGCCGGGAGGTCAGCGCGGTCGGCGTCGGCCCCGACTACGCCGAGCCCCAGCAGTACGGCCCGATCGCCGCGATTCCGGCGACCATCTCGTTCACCGGCGACTTCTTCGTCGAGACGGTCAAGTCGCTGGCCAAGATGCCGCAGAAGGTGACGGCGCTGTGGGAGGCGGTCACCGGCGGTGAGCGCGATCCGGAGACCCCGGTCAGCGTCTACGGCGCCAGCCGCATCGGCGGCGAGACCGCCGAGCGCGGCCTGTGGGGCATGTTCATCATGGTCCTGGCCAGCCTGAACTTCTTCCTGGGCGCGTTCAACCTGCTGCCGCTGCTGCCGCTGGACGGCGGGCACATCGCGGTCGTGCTCTACGAGAAGATCAGGGACACCATCCGGTCCTGGCGCGGCAAGGCCCCGGCCGGTCCGGTGGACTACCTCAAGCTGCTCCCGGTGACGTATGTGGCGGTCGTGATCGGTGGTGCGTTCATGCTGCTGACCCTGGCCGCCGACATCGTCAATCCGATCCGTCTGCCCTGATCGCTCCGAACCGCTGTCGTGCCCCTCACAGGGCGTGCGGCAACCCCGCGCGACTAAGCTCGGCAGCACCACCCCCGGTCGAATCCACGAAACGTACGAAAGAAGGCAGCCGAACGTGACCAGCACAATCGGATTGGGGATGCCCGCCGCCCCCGCTGCTGTTCTCGCACCCCGGCGCAAGACCCGCCAGCTGAAGGTGGGCAATGTCGGCGTTGGCAGTGACTCGCCGATCTCGGTGCAGTCGATGACCACCACCAAGACCCACGACATCAACGCGACGCTGCAGCAGATCGCCGAGCTGACCGCGTCGGGCTGCGACATCGTCCGGGTGGCGTGCCCGCGCCAGGAGGACGCCGACGCCCTCGCCACGATCGCGAAGAAGTCGCAGATCCCGGTGATCGCCGACATCCACTTCCAGCCGCGCTACATCTTCGCCGCGATCGACGCCGGCTGCGCCGCGGTCCGGGTGAACCCGGGCAACATCAAGGAATTCGACGGCCGGGTCGGCGAGGTCGCCAAGGCCGCGGGCGCCGCGGGCATCCCGATCCGCATCGGCGTCAACGCCGGTTCGCTGGACAAGCGGATGCTGGAGAAGTACGGCAAGGCCACCCCCGAGGCGCTGGTCGAGTCGGCGCTGTGGGAGGCGAGCCTGTTCGAGGACCACGGCTTCGGCGACATCAAGATCTCGGTCAAGCACAACGACCCGGTGATCATGGTGGAGGCGTACCGGCAGCTGGCCGCGCGCAGCGACTACCCGCTGCACCTCGGCGTCACCGAGGCCGGCCCGGCGTTCCAGGGCACGATCAAGTCCGCGGTGGCCTTCGGCGCGCTGCTCAGCGAGGGCATCGGCGACACCATCCGGGTCTCGCTGTCGGCCCCGCCCGCCGAGGAGGTGAAGGTCGGCGGCCAGATCCTGCAGTCGCTGAACCTGCGCCCGCGCAAGCTCGAGATCGTGTCCTGCCCGTCGTGCGGTCGCGCCCAGGTCGACGTGTACACCCTCGCCGACGCGGTCGCCGCGGGCCTGGACGGCCTCGAGGTGCCGCTGCGCGTCGCCGTGATGGGCTGCGTCGTGAACGGGCCCGGTGAGGCGCGCGAGGCCGACCTCGGTGTCGCGTCGGGCAACGGCAAGGGCCAGATCTTCGTCAAGGGCGAGGTCATCAAGACCGTGCCGGAGGCGCAGATCGTGGAAACCCTGATCGAAGAGGCGATGCGCATTGCCGAGGAGATGGGCGAGCAGCCGGGCGGTGAGCCGGTCGTCACCGTGGGCTGAGCTCCGTCGCTCACGGTCGGACGTCGGATTCGGCGGACCCGTACCACTGCGCGTGCTTTCGTGGCAGGCTGGTGCCGTGCGGAGTCTGCTGGAGCCGACGCGACGGTCCAAAACCCCTCCCGCGCGCCCGGTGTCCGTGCGAGATCTGGGCGAGGTGCTGCGTGTGCTCGACTCCGACCCGGTGGCCTCGTGCATGATCGCGGCCCGGGTCCAGGAGTTCGGGCTCGACGCGCGCTCCGGGCTCGGTGAGCTGTGGAGCCGGGGCGGTCCCGCGGACTCCCTCTGCTTCTCCGGGGCGAATCTGGTGCCGCTGCGCGGTGACCAGCAGGCCTTACGCGCGTTCGCCGAGCGGGCGGCGCGCTGGCCGCGGGTGTGTTCCTCGGTGGTCGGCCGACAGGAGCTGGCTCTGCCGCTGTGGGAGCTGCTGCTGCCCAAGTGGGGTCCGGCCAGGGAACTGCGCGCCGATCAGCCGTTGCTCGCGCTCGGCGCGCCCGCGCTGGCCCGCCCGGACGCGGGGGTGCGCCGGGTGCGGCCCGACGAGATCGACCGCTACCTGACCGCCGCGATCGCCATGTTCATCGAGGAGGTCGGCGTCGACCCGCGCGCGGGCGACGGCGGCCGTGGCTACCGGCGGCGAATCCAGAGCCTGATCGAATCCGGCAGGGCCTGGGCACGTTTCGAGGACGGCGAAGTCGTCTACAAGGCCGAGATCGGCGCGTTGTCGCGGCGCACCGGCCAGATCCAGGGCGTGTGGGTGCATCCGGACTTCCGCGGGGCGGGCGTCGGCACCGCGGGCACCGCGACGGTCGCGAATGCCGTTGTCGCGACAGGGCGTACGGCCAGCCTGTACGTCAACGACTACAACCGGATCGCCCGACGTGCCTACAGCCGTGTGGGTTTCCGTCAGATCGCGACCTTCGCCACGGTGCTCGTCGACTGAAATCCGGGCGTGTACGGCGCCGTCATCCAGGGTTTGCTGCCCGGTCGCCGCTACCATCGGTGCCGATGAGGACACGGATGGTAACCACGTTCGCGGTGGCAGCCCTCGCGGTGGCGGCCACCGCCTGCTCCGCAGGCCCGCAGGGACCGGTACCCGCCGCCGACGCCTTCGCCGAGGCGCTGGCCGACCGCGATCTCGCCGCGGCCGCCGAGCTCACCACCGCTCCCGAGAAGGCCACGGCCGCACTGACTTCGGCGTGGCAGGCGCTGCAGGCCGAGAAGCTCGAGATCCGCACCGGCGACGCGCGCGTCAGTGGTGACACGGCCACCGTCGACTACACCTACGCCTGGACCTTGCCCAAGGGCCGCCAGTGGACCTACACCGGCGAGTTGCAGATGGGCCGCACCGGCGGTCGGTGGCTGGTGCGCTGGACCTCCACCGACATCCATCCGAAGCTCGGCGACACCCAGACGCTGGAACTGCGCACCGCGCCGGCGCCGCGCGCTCGGGTCAACGAGTCGGCGGGCAGCGATGTGCTGGTGCCGGGCAAGGTGTCGCGGGTGCGGTTCGACCCGGCCGCGGCCACCGAGCCGGATCGGGTCGCCGGCGCCTTGGCCGCGGCGCTGAGCCGGATCGATCCGGTCGCCTACACCCCGCAGTCGATCCTGGACGCGGCCCGCCGATCCGGTGGGCCCTCCACGGTGATCCTGCTGACCGAGTACGAGGCCGAGACCATCGGCGGCGAACTGATCGGGCTGCCCGGTGTCACCCTGACCCAGGAGTGGGACATGGTGCCCACCGACCGCAAGTTCGCGCCCGATCTGCTCACCCAGGTGCGCAAGACGGTGATCGCCGAGGTCGACGGCAAGGCGGGGTGGAGCGTGGTGACCCGCAATGCCAACGGCGCCGATCTCGATGTGCTGCACGAGGTAGCGGCGCAGCCGGCGCCCTCGTTCGCGCTGAGCATCGACCGGTTCGTGCAGAACTCCGCGCAGCACGCGGTCGACCTGCGCACCGAGCAGACGATGATGGTGGTGCTGCGTCCGTCGACCGGGGCGATCCTCGCGGTGGCCCAGAACAAGGCGGCCGATCGGGACGGCCCCGTCGCCACCAGCGGTCAGTATCCGCCGGGCTCGATCTTCAAAACGGTGACCGCCTCGGCCGCGATGGCGGCGGGCATCGCCACGCCCGAGACCGTGCTGCCGTGTCCGAGCCACACCACCATCGGCGAGCGCACCATCCCCAACTACAACCTCTTCTCCGTCGGCGACGTGCCGATGGCCACCGCCTACGAGCGCTCGTGCAACACCACCTTCGCCCGGCTGGCCAGCAGGCTGGACAGCACCGCGCTGACCGACGCCGCGGCCCGGCTCGGCATCGGCCAGGACTACACCGTGGAGGGCCTGCCGACGATGTCGGGTTCGGTGCCGCCCGCCGCGGGACTCGTCCAGCGCGCCGAGGACGGCATCGGACAGGGCCGGGTCGTGGTGAGCCCGTTCGGCATGGCCGTGATGGCGGCGACGGTCGCGCAGGGCTCGGCACCGGTGCCGTATCTGATCGCGGGCAGGCCGACCCGGATCGACGGTGACCGGCCCGCGATCGACCGGAACGTGGTCGACGGACTGCGCACGATGATGCGCATGGTCGTCACGGGCGGCACCGCCGAACGGATCAGGGACCAGGGCGAGGTGTACGGCAAGACCGGCGAAGCCGAGGTCGACGGCGGATCGCACTCGTGGTTCGTCGGGTACCGCGGGGACATGGCCTTCGCGACCCTGCTGGTCAAGGGTGGCAGCTCCGACAACGCGGTCGCCGTCACCCGCGACATGTTCGCCGCGCTGCCGCCGGGTTACTGAACGGGCGCCGCAGCGGTGTGGCCGGGTCCGCCGGCGTTCTCGGTCGCCAGCAGGCCCCGCACCACCGCGAGTGAACTGCTCTCGGAATGGGCAGTCGCCGTGTTGTGCACGACGTTGTACCCGGCAATGGGCTCGGGTGCGGCATGGGTGCCCGCGCCGTCGAGGAGGTCGATGGCGGCCGCGCCGCCCAGAATCATCCCGGCAGTGGTCAAGATCAGGGTGGAACGCCTCATGGTTTCGTCTCCCTCGTTCAGGGTTTCGACGTGCTCTCCCGGGCAGCCTTTCGATTGTCTGTTGGTTTGCTGGTGCTTGAACCGTAGATCGGCCGCCGCGCGGGTAACAACAGACCTAGGCAAGCGACACACAATTGTTGCGTTATGTGCGGGCGTGTTCGAACACAACCGGTACGCGACCGTGATGAAAAGGTGAATGCGCGGTATCGATAGGCGAAATCCGCAGTTCAGCGCCCCTGGTGAGGTAAATTACCGAATTCGAAGGATGTTACGTGCGTTGCAGAGTCGCAGCCAGATGGTGCTGCAGGGATTCGCCGACGGCGGCCATTCGCAACGTGTAGTCGATCGTGTCTCCGGTCACGTGGAAAGAGCGGCCGAGGGCGGTAACCGGTTTCGCCGAACCGCTCAGCCCGATATTCGTCGAGTTCAATTCGAGGCGGATTCCGTCGACGGTTTCGGTGATCGTGCCCTCGCAGATCTCGGTGATGCCGGTGGGGTGGGCGAGCACGAGCTCGACCCGGCCGGGCGCGGGGCAACGCAGATAGCCGGTCTCGGCGTGCAGCGGCCTGCCGTCGGAGGCGGCCTTCGTGCGCTGCCGGTAGGTGAGGAACGGCCTGCCGAGATGTCCGAAGGTGATCTCCTCGACGTAGTCGAAGGATTCGATGGTCGGGTACTCGCCGTGGCCGCGTCCGCGCCAGCTGCCGAGCAGCGGGGCCAGGGCGGCGATGTCGGGATGAGGGGCGACGGGGGCGGAGGGTTCGACCACGGGCGACAGCCTAGACCTGCCCTGGAGGAGACGGTCACGGCACGCCGGGGCTCGGGTCAGGCTAAGGTCAGCCTCGCCTGAACGCCGTCCGGCGGAGGTCGAAAGGAAAGAACGTGAACGGACATGTGAGGGGTACCCGCGGGGTACGGTCCGGGCTGGTGCGAGGTGTGGTTCTCGGTGCGGCCCTGCTACTGGCGGCCGCGTGCTCGAGCTCCGAGCAGGCCGGCGACGATGTGGCCGCGCTGGACGGGAACCGGTACAGCCAGACGAACCTGGCCGCCAACAAGGATTCCTACCACGCCCAGTTCACCTTCCCCGACCTGGTCAACGCCTGGGGCCTGGCCGATCGCCCCAAGGGCGCGGGCGGGCACTTCTGGGTCGGCGCGGGCGGCAAGTCCTACCAGTTCGTCGGTGACGTGCACGCCTCCTCGGATCCGAAACTGCAGAAGCTGTTCCAGGATCAGCTCAAGCTCGTCGGGGTACCCGGCGCCGACGCCGACACCTCGGACAAGAGCGTCGGCAAGGTCACCGGCGTGGCGTTCAACCCGGCCCCGATCACCTCCGACCTGTTCGCGGTGCGCGACCAGTGGGTGGATGTCGACGGCACGCCGGTCCCGCTCGGCGGTTCGTCGCGGTTCATCTTCGCCACCGACTCCGGCAAGATCTCGGCCTGGACCGAACAGGCGCCCGACGGCGCGATCGTGCGCCGCGACGGCGGCGCGAACCAGGTGTTCGACGGTTCGGCGCAGGGCATGGCGTTCTTCGGGATCGCGCTCTCGCCGTCCGGTGACAAGCTGCTCGCCGCCGACTTCGGCGCCGACCCGCAGGTCCGCACCTTCGACAAGTTCTGGCAGCCGGTGGCGACCACCGGCTTCGCCAACCCCTTCGCCACCGGTGACCTGATCGACCCGGCCACCCCCGAGAAGGGCAAGAAGGCCAAGCCGGGCGACCCGGCCCCGTTCAACATCACCACCCTGGGCAGCCGGGTGTTCGTGTCCTATGCCATCACCCAGCCGGACGAGAAGGACCCCAAGGCCTTCGACAAGGCCGAGGAGGAATCTCTCGACGCCGAGGCCGACAGGGCCGCCAACGGCAAGCCGGACAAGGGCAAGGTCGCCGAGTTCGACGCCGCGGGCAAGCTCGTGCGGATCGTCGACGACGGCGGCAGGCTCAACGCGCCCTGGGGCGTGGCGATCGCGCCGTCGAACTTCGGCGCGCTCTCGGGCAAGCTGCTGATCGGCAACTTCGGTGGCCTCGGGCGCGTGCTGGCCTACGACGACACCACCGGCACCTTCGTCGACTATCTGCGCGACGGCGACGCCGAGCCGGTCGAGATCGCCGGGCTGTGGGCGCTGATGTTCGGCAACGGCGAGAGCCTCGGCGACGCCAACGCGCTGTACTTCACCGCGGGCCCCGAGGACGAGAAGGACGGCCTGTTCGGCAGCCTGCGCGTGCAGTAGATCTTTTGCCTGATCGCCTACCGGACACCGCGAGCGTCCGGTAGGCGATCGGTTCCGTTCGTGGCTCGTGGTGCCACTGAGTACGGTCGGCAGCGGTCGGTGGATGCCCCCGAAACTGGTGGGCCGGAGACGGTTTCGTACGACGTATCCTTTGTTGTGAGCTCTCCCGCCGATCCCTCCGGCACCCGGCCGGGCTGCGTCTGGGCGCCGGACGAACCCGAATCGTGTCCGGCGGTGCCCACCTTCGACGACCGGCGTGCCGGGGCGTCGGCCCTTGCGTCGATGGTGCCGATCCGGCCACTCGGCCCGCACGTCGACGGCGCCCCACTGTTCTGTCTGGCCGGCGAGGCGGGCTTGGCCTGGAGCTACGCCGGCCTGCTCGACCACCTGGATCCGCGCGTCCCCGTCTACGGGATCCAGGCGCCGGTCACGACCGCGGCGCCGCGCACCGTCCGCGAATCCGCCACCCGCGCCGTCGCCGAGATCCGGGGGATCGCCCCGCACGGCCCGTATCAGCTGCTCGGCTGGTCGGCAGGCGGTTTCGTCGCCCACGAGATCGCGGTGCTGCTGCGCGCGGCCGGGGAACACGTCGACGTCGTCGTGCTCCACGCCGACCCCGCCGCGTGCGAGGCCGTCCCGCCACCGCGGGCGACGGCCGGGGAGTTCGTGTACCGCTTCGGCCCGCTGCTCGCTGTCGAGGCCGACACCGCAGGCCTGTCGCCCGAGGAGACCGCCGCGGTCCTCGTCCGGGCGCTGGCGGGCACCGTAGAACTGACCGGCGCCGATCTGGATCGCCTGACCGAGGCGGCCGACGCGGCGGCCCGGATGGTGGCCGGCCACCACCCTTCGGTGCTGACCGGTGACCTCATCGTCGGTGTGGCGGGTCGCGAGCCCGACGGTACCGCACGGCCGAATCCCGAAGCCGTGGTACGGAACTGGCACCGCTATGTCGAGGGCGCGGTGACCGGCTTCGTGCTCGACGCCACTCCGGACGAGCTGACCGCCCCCGACCTGCTGCCCGATCTCGCCCGCGTCCTCGCGACGGCCGCCGCGGCTGGGCGCACGGCATGCTGACCGCGCCCGGATCCCCGGCGCCCGCCGACGGGATCACTCATGATGGGACGGTGCGGATATCGGCCGACCCGGTGATCATGCGCCGGGACCGGCCACCGAGCTCGGCGTTCACTCAATGGTGGGTGCTGTCGCTGCGCCTGATCCGGCCGTCCTGGCGGACCGGGGAGATCCTCACCGCGATTCTCGCGCCGGTGGTCTTCACCCTCGGCTTCTACGTGCCGCTGAACCTGGTCATGAGCGAGTACGGGCACGGGCTGAGCAGCTACGCGCAGTTCCTGATGCCGATGATCGTCCTGCAGGCGGTGTCGTTTTGTGCCATCGCCGCCGCCTTCCGCTCGGCCACCGATGCCCGCGACGGTCTCGACCTGCGGTTGGCCACGCTGCCGATGCCGCGGTGGGTGCCGTTCGCGGCCAGGATGACCGCCGCGACCCAGCGGTCGGTGGTCGCGGTGACCGCCGCCCTGGTCAGTGGCACGCTGGTCGGTTTCCGTTTCCACGGAGCCTGGTGGCATACCGTCGGTTTCGTCGGTTTGTCGCTGCTGATCGCGCTCGCGCTGTGCTGCGGCGCCGATCTGCTCGGCAGCGTGACGACGAGTCCGGAAGCCACCACTCAGATCCTGGTGCTGCCCCAGCTGATCCTGGGCATGGTCTCCACCGGCTTCGCCCCGGCGAGCCAGTTCCCCGGCTGGATCCAGGGTTACGCCCGCAATCAGCCGGTCTCGCAGTTCGTCACCGGATTGCGGGCGCTGGCGGGCGATTCCACCGGCGACGCGGGCACGGTCGACCTCGCCACGCTCGGCCCCGGCCTGGCCTGGGCGTTGGGGATGCTGCTCGGGTGCGGTGCCCTGGCCTGGCTGCGCGCGGTCCGGCGGCGCGGATGACCGGCATCGCCGCCGTGCCGATGGTCACCCGGCGCACCGAATCGCTGCGGATGCTGCTGCCGCAGACCTCGATCCAGACCAAGCGCCTGCTGTTGCGGTGGTATCGGGACCCGCTGACCGTCATGCAGGCGCTGGTGTTCCCGTCGCTGCTGCTGGTGATGCTGAACTCGGTGCTGGGCACCCAGGTCTCGGCCTTCGCCGACGCCGACGCGCTCTACGGCTCGGTGCCGATGCTCGCGCTGGTCGGGGTGATGTCGGGGTCGCTCGCCGGTGCGGTGACCCTGGGCCGGGAGCGTGACGAGGGTCTACTGGCGCGGTTCTGGGTGCTGCCGGTGCACCGCGCCTCGGGCCTGCTGTCGCGGGTGGTGGCCGAGTGCGCGCGCATCGCGCTGAGCACGCTGGCCATCTTCGCTGTCGGAACCGTGCTCGGTTTCCGCTTCACCCAGGGGCCGCTCGCCGCCCTCGCCCTGTTCGCGATCCCGCTGCTCTACGGTCTCGGTTTCGCCACCATGGTCACCGCGCTGGCGGTGCATACGTCGAAAACCGCGCTGGTCGAGGTCATCTCGCTGGGCTCGTCGCTGCTGATGTTCTTCAGCACCGGGTTCGTCCCGCTGCGGGCCTATCCCGGCTGGGCGCGTCCGCTGGTCGAGCACAATCCGCTCACCCACGCGATCGACACCATGCGCGGACTCGCGCTGGGCGGACCGGTGCGGGGCCCGCTGCTGGCGACGCTGGCCTGGTCGCTGGGCGCGATCGCGGTGTTCGCGTTACCGGCCGCGGTCGGGTTCCGGCGCGCCAGTCGCTACTGAGCGATCGCGGCGCGCGCGTCGGCGAGCAGCAGGGCCGAATCGCGCGGGCTCAGCGCCATCGCGCGCAGCTGGTCGAAGATCACGCCGAACCGGCGGATCTCGGAATGGCCCTCGACGAGGGTGTCGATCGCCAGGCTCTCCACGTACACCAGTTCGGGGTCGACCGGGTTGCGGAAGTCGAGCAGGGTGAACGAGCCGGCCATGCCGGGGTGGGCGCCCGCGTCGAACGGCAGGATCTGCAGGATCACGTTCTTGCGCTTGGTCTCGGTGATCAGCCGGTCGAGCTGCCCGGCCATCACGGCGGGCCCGCCGACGACCCTGCGGATGGCCGCCTCGTCCATCACGACCCACAGTTCGAGCGGATCCTCCTTGGACAGGTTGACCGCGCGGTCCATCCTGGCCTTGGCGCGGCTCTCCATGGTCGCGGCGTCGAGGCGGGGCATGGAGGTATCGATGACGGCGGCCGCGTACTCGTAGGTCTGCAGCAGGCCGGGCACCGTCGAGGTCTGGTACTGGCGGGCCGACAGGGCTTCCGCCTCGAAGTTGATGTAGGTGGCGTAGACGTCGGATACCGCGCCCTCGTAGGCGTGCGACATACCGGGTTTCAGCGCGTCGCTGAGCAGGCTGAGCGCTTCTTCTCGCGTTTTCTCGGTGACCTGGTACAGGTCGAGCATCGCGCCGAGAGTGCGGCGTTGCGGGCGGGCCTGCGCCATTTCGATGCGATAGAGCGTGGTCACGTTGATGCCGGTGCGAGCGCTGACATCTTCCTTGCTCAGACCCGCCGTTTCGCGCAACTCGCGCAACATCGCGGCGAGCCGGCGTAGTCGGACGGTCAGTGTCGTGCGCTTGCCTGCCATGGTTCCCCTTCGCCTGTGGCGCGCTTCGTGAATCGCATTATTGCGCTGTGCGGCGCCGATGTCACGCGATCGGCCGAGAACGATGCCTCCGACGCATAGCCGAAGGTCGGCGTGCGTGCGGACACGCCGTAAACCGGTGCCGCCGTGCGGATGTGACCATCGGTTCTGTCAGGGCGGCTTTACCGCAAGGCTGACAACGCAATCTTGCGTTTCGCAGTGTGAGCGAGCATGATCCAGTTAGCCTGGTTGCGAGCAATCCGAACAGAAGACCGGGATAACCGAATCGAGAGCCAATCATGTTGGTACACAAATCTTGGGTGTCGGGTGAATTCGGGGCGTTGCGATGAGCGCGCCGGTGATGGGGGTACTGCCGACTGCGCCGCAATTGTTGTGCGCATTCCAGGGCAGGCGTTTTCAAGATCGAGAATTGTTGCGGTCGGCGCACGCACTGGCTGAACTGCACGAACGGCGAGCACAGGTGCGCGACGCCGCGCTGATCGCCGAAATCGATTGCCGTCGCAGCGAACTCGTCGACGACATCAACGACTGGATCGTCCAGGAGATCCCGTTGCACCGCAACGGCGCGTCACTGCACACCGAGAGCCTCGGTGCGGTGGTCGACCGGATGGCGCGCAGCTGGGTCGACGCGAACCAGGCCATCGATCTCGACGGCGCGCGCAGCGACAGCACGCACAAGCACTGGTACCACCTCGCCGAACTCGTCGACGGCTATACCGACCTGGTCACCGATGTGGCGGGCGGACGGCGACGGCTGCCCGAGCAGTAACGGGCTACTCGTGCTCGGGTGACAGCCTCGCCTCGAAGGCGACGCGGTCACCCCGGTACAGCGAGCGCACCCGTTCGATGGGTGCGCCGTCGGCATCGACGCTGCGTCGATGCAACAGCAACATCGGCAACGCCGTTGTGCATTCGAGCAGGCCCGCTTCTCTGGGCGCTGCCAGTACGGTTTCGATGCGTTCCCGCGCACCGGCGAGTTCCACGCCGGTGGCGCGGATCGCGGCGTACAGCGACGTCGTCGGGTCGTAGCTGCCACGCAGGCCGCCGAAGCGGTGCAGTGGCAGGTACGTGCTCTCCAGCCCGATGCGTTCACCGTCGGCGAGCAGCACGCGTTCCAGGTGCATCACGTGCGTGCCCGGCTCCAGTTCCAGGTCGGCGGCGGTCTCCGCGTCGGCGGCGACGTCCTCCCAGGTGACCAGGATGCGGCCCGGGGTGCGGCCGAGACTGATCGCGCCCTCGGTGTAGGAGCGCAGCGACAGCGGCTGGGTCAGCTTGGGGCGGGAGACCACCGTGCCACGCCCGCGCCGCCGAATCCTGCCCTCCACCAGCAGCTCTCGCAGGGCTTGGCGCACCGTCTCGCGGGCGACGCCGAACCGGGTGGCGAGGTCGCGTTCGGACGGCACCGGGTCGCCTTCGTCGAGATCGGCCAGGATGGCGTCGATTTCGGTGCGAACCAGGAACACCTTCGGAACGCGCGTCGTGTGCGGTGTCTCCATGCCCGCCAGCCTACTCGATTGGTCTATACCAAAACTTAACCTGCCGTTCTCGCAGCCAACACCTATCGGTCTAGACCATTTGCCATCATCGCTGACATGCGATTGGTCATCATCGGTGGAGGGATACTCGGCACCGCACACGCCTGGGCGGCGATCGCCCGTGGCCACGAGGTCGTCCAGCTCGAACGCGAACGCGAGGCGCGCGGCGCGACCGTGCGCAACTTCGGCCTGGTCTGGGTGTCCGGCCGGGCGGCGGGGGAGCTGGAGCTGACCCTGCGCTCGCGGGAGCTGTGGGAGGAGATCGGTGGCCGGGTGGCCGGCGTCGGCTTCCGTCCCGCCGGCTCGATCACGCTGGTGCGCACGCCCGCCGAGCTGGCCGTCGCCGAGGCGGCCGCCGCGGGCGCCACCGCACCGGCGCGCGGCTTCACCCTGCTCGACCCCGACCAGGTGCGTGTGCTCAATCCGGCGCTGCGCGGCAAATACCTCGCCGGACTGCACTGCTCGACCGACGCCGCGGTGGAATCACGCCAGGCGCTGCCCGCGTTGCGCGCCCATATGGCGGGCAGCGGCCGCTACGCCTTCCACGAGGGCACCGAGGCCCGCTCGGTCCTCGACACCGGATCCGGCGCCGTCGTCGTCGACGATCACGGCCGCCGCCACCAGGCCGACCTGGTGGTGCACTGTCCCGGCGCCGCCCACTCCGGGCTCACCCGCGAACTGGCCGGCGAGCTGCCGGTGCGCCGGGTGCGGTTGCAGATGATGCAGACCGCGCCGCTGGACGAACCGCTCACCACCGCGATCGCCGACGGCGACAGCTTCCGCTACTACCCGGGATTCGCCGGTGCGCAAGTGGATTCGCTGGCACTGGAACAGTCGCAGACCGCCACGGCCGCCGAGCACAAGATGCAGCTGCTGTGTGTGCAGCGGCTGCACGGCGGCCTGACCATCGGCGACACCCACGAGTACACCGAGCCGTTCGCCTTCGACGTCGACGAGGCGCCCTACGACCACCTCACCGCGGTGACCGAGGAACTGCTCGGCCGCAGGCTGCCGCGCGTCGTGCGCCGCTGGGCGGGTGTCTACAGCCAGAGCGTCGATCCCGACGCCATCGTCACCCGGGTGCGGGCCGACACCAACGTGTGGGTCGTCACCGGCCCCGGTGGCCGCGGCATGACCCTGGGCCCCGCCATCGGCGAGCAGACCGCCGACCGGATCGGACTGTGAGGAAGCAATGCCGGACACCATGATTCAGCTCGCCGTACTCGACATGGCGGGCACCACCGTCGCCGATGGCGGCCTGGTCCTGCGCGCCTTCGAGGCCGCCGCCACCGCCGCCGGGATCGAGCCCGACGGCCCGCGTCGTGAGCAGGCTCGCCGCTATGTCCTCGACACCATGGGGCAGTCCAAGATCGAGGTCTTCCGCGCCCTGCTCGGTGACGAGGACGCCGCCCAGGCCGCCAACCTCGCGTTCGAGTCCGCCTACGACGCGCTGATCGACGAGGCCGACATCGCGCCGATTCCCGGTGCGGTCGAGGCGATCACCGCGGTGCGCGCGGCGGGTGTGCGGGTGGCGCTGACCACCGGCTTCAGCCGCGGCACCCAGGACAAGCTGCTGGCCGTTCTCGGGTGGGCCGACCTGGCCGACCTCACGCTGGCCCCCTCGGACGCCGGGCGTGGCCGCCCGTACCCCGACATGGTCCTCACCGCGGCCCTGCGCCTCGGCGTCGACGCGGTCGACCGGATCGCCGTGCTCGGTGACACCACCAGCGACATCGCGACCGGCCTCGCGGCGGGCGCGGGCATCGTCGCGGGCACCCTCACCGGCGCGCACACCGCCGACCAGTTGCGCGCCGCCGGCGCGACCCATGTCGTCGCCTCGGTCGCCGACTTCCCCGCGCTGGTACTGGCGCCCTGACTGCGCCGCGGCAACCCGTCGCGGTGTCTCGAAGATCCACCGTCCCTGCGATTCCCCCTCGACAACGAGACGAAAGTTGCTGTAATCGTGCGTACTTCCCTCACCGCGCGCCGCCTGTCCAAGGTCGCGCTGCTGCTGGCCGGCGTCACCGCCGTCGCGTTCACCGCGGCCTGCGGCGGCACCGGCACCGAATCCGCGGACGGCAAGACCGTCACCGTCTACTCCGCCGACGGTGTCGGTGGCTGGTACAAGAACCGGTTCGCCGAGTTCACCGCGCAGACCGGCATCGCGGTCAACCTCGTCGAGGCGGGTTCCGGCGAGGTCGTGAACCGCGTCGACAAGGAGCAGTCCAACCCGCAGGCCGACGTGGTCGTCACCCTGCCGCCGTTCATCCAGAAGGCCAAGCAGTCCGGACTGCTGCAGCCCAGCGGCATCGACACCGCCGCGATCCCGGCCACCGACAAGGACGCCGAGGGCACCTACGTGACCCTGGCCAACAACTACCTGTGCTTCATCGCCAACCCCTCGGTCGACGCCTCCGCGCTGACCTGGGAGGACCTGCTGAAGCCGGAGTTCAAGGGCAAGCTGCAGTACTCCACCCCCGGCCAGGCCGGCGACGGTACCGCCGTGCTGGTGCTGCTGCAGCAGCTGCGCGGCAAGCAGGCCGCACTGGACTACCTGGCCGCGTTGCAGGCCAACAACGTCGGCCCGTCCTCCTCGACCGGCAAGCTGCAGGCCAAGGTCGACAAGGGTGAGCTGCTGATCGCCAACGGTGACGTGCAGATGAACCTGACCACGGTGCAGGAGAAGGGCTCCAAGTTCAACGTCTTCTTCCCGGCGACCGCTGGCAAGCGCTCCACCGTGTCGGTGCCGTACGTGATGGGCCTGGCCAAGGGCGCGCCGCACAAGGACGACGCCACGAAACTGATGAGCTTCCTGCTCGCCACCGACGCGCAGAGCAAGCTCGGCCCGGAGGCCTTCGCGGTGTCCTCGCGCACCGACGTGAAGGCCCCCGCCGAGGGCGGTCCGGCCGCCACGCTGACCGGCGTCGAGGTGGTCGCGGTCGACTGGAACAAGGTCCTCACCGAGCTGGACGCCGATGTCGCGGCGTACCAGAAGGCAACCGGCAGCTGAATCCGGCTGTGCTGTAAGGGAGTAGACGATGTCCGACGGTGACCTCCGCACGAAGTCCGCTACCGCCGCCCGCACCGGGTCGGCCACGAACGAACCGGCGATCGTGTTCGACCGGGTCGGGGTCAGCTACGGCCGGGGCCGCAAGGCCGCGGTCGCGCTGACCGATTTCACCCTGCGCGTCGCCGTCGGCGAGACCGTCGCGCTGCTTGGCCCGAGCGGGTCGGGCAAGTCGACCGCGCTCAAGGCGCTGGCCGGTTTCGTCCGGCCCACCTCGGGCGCGGTCCGGCTGGCCGGGCGCGAGGTCACCGATCTGTCGCCCGCCAAGCGCGGGATCGGGGTCGTCGTCCAGTCCTACGCGCTGTTCCCGCACCTGAGCGTGCACGGCAATGTCGCCTTCGGGCTGAAGTCGCAGCGGGTGCCGCGAGCCGAGATCGGCGCGCGGGTCACCGAGGCGCTCGAGATGGTCGGGATGGCCGGCTACGCCCGGCGGCTGCCGCGGGAACTGTCCGGTGGGCAGCAGCAGCGGGTGGCGATCGCCCGTGCGCTGGCCATCCGGCCCGCGGTGCTGTTGCTGGACGAGCCATTGGCCGCGCTCGACGCGCAGCTACGCCACTCGATGCTCGGTGAACTGCAGCGACTGCGCAGGGCCCTGCCCGACACCGCGATGCTCTACGTCACCCACGATCAGGCCGAGGCGCTGGCGCTGGCCGACCGGATCGCGGTGATGCGCGATGCCCGGCTGGTCGACGTCGATACCGCCGAGAACCTGTGGCAGCGACCGCCCACCGATTTCACCGCCGCCTTCCTGGGTGGCGCGAATCTGGTGCCGTGCACCGTCAACCACGTCACCGGCACGGCGGCGCTGGTCACCGCGGGCACCGCCACACTGCGCGCGCAGGCCCCGCAGCCCGGTGTCGGCCGAGCCGACTGGGCGCCGAACGACGAGGCGCTGCTGTGTCTTCGGCCGCACACCATCACCCTCGGCGCGACCGGCGACCGGGACGCCCTGCGGGCCACCGTGCTGACCTCGGTGTGGCGCGGTGCGTCGACCCGGGTCGAGCTGGCGGTCGACGGGCTGCCGGGGGAGCTGGCCGTCGATGTCCCGGGGCACTTCACCACCGAGGTCGGCGCGGCGGTCGGCGTGCGCCTGCCCGACCCGGCGGGGGTCCTGATCCCGAACAGCGTCGGCGAGAGTGTCCGGGGGACACCCGGTTCCGTCGCCGCCGGTCCGGCGGACGCGTCATGAGCGCGACGACGGTCGACCCCGGGGAGCGGCGCGTGGCGACGCGGCGCGGTGCGATGGAGGCGGCGCGGTGAGCACTCCCGTCCTCGATCCGCCCGTCCCCGCCGCGGCACCGACAGCATCCGGCTCGCCGCGCTCCTGGCTGCCGATCCTGTGGACCCTGCCCCCGGTGCTGGTCGTGCTCGGCGTCGCCGGCTACCCGATTCTGCGGGTGCTCACCGAGTCGACGCGGACCCCGGCCGGGCGTGGCACCGAGGTGTGGACCTCGGTGCTTGGCTCGGAGTCGTTCCGGGACGCGTTGTGGCGCACCGTGTCCATCGCCGTCTGCGCGACCGCGGGCTGCCTGGTGCTCGGGACGTTCCTGGCGATCGTGCTCGCGTTCGTCCCGTTTCCCGGTGCGGGCCTGGTCGGCAGGCTCATCGACACCATTCTGACGCTGCCCTCGTTCCTGATCACCCTCGCGTTCACCTTCCTCTACGGCACGGCGGGCGCGGTGAACGCCCTGCTGGCCGAGCTGACCGGCGCGACCCAGCCGGTCGTCGATTTCCTCACCACCCCGCTCGGGGTGATCCTGGCCGAGATCACCTATTTCACGCCGTTCGTGGTGCGGCCGGTGCTGGCCGCGTTCGCGCAGCTGCCGCGCGAACAGCTCGACGTGGCCGCCAGTCTGGGCGCCTCGCCGTGGCGGGTGCTGCGGCAGGTGGTGCTGCCCGAGGCGTGGCCCGCGCTCGCGGCGGGCGGCAGCCTGGTCCTGTTGCTGACGCTCAACGAGTTCGGCATCGTGCTGTTCACCGGGGCGAAGGGGGTGATCACGCTGCCCGCGCTGATCTACACCCGCGGCATCGTCACCTTCGATCTGCCCGGCGCCGCGGTGCTGGCCTCGGTACAGGTGCTGCTCTCGCTCTCCCTGTACCTGACCTACCGGCTCGTCTTCGCCCGGTTCACCGCTCGCCCGAAGGGGGATTGATCGTGCTCGTGTGGACTCCTCGGGGAAAGGCCCTGGTGCTCGGCGTGTTCGGGCTGGTGGTCGCGGTGGTGTTCGTCGCCCCGATCGCCACGGTGGTCGCCGCCGCCTTGGCCGGTAGCTGGACCGGCCCGCTGCCCTCGGACCTCGGCTTCACCACGATCGGCAACGCGCTCACCGGCGAGCAGGCCGCCAGTCTGTCGGTGAGCCTGCAGACCGCCCTGCTGGCCGGGGCGATCTCGCTGGTCCTCGGCACCTGGGCCGCGCTCGCCTCGCGGGAAGCGCCGGCCTGGCTGCGCCGGGTGACCGACGCGGTGTTCCACCTGCCGGTCGCGGTGCCCTCGGTCGCGGTCGGCCTCGGTGTGCTCATCGCGTTCAACGAGCGCCCGCTGCTGCTCGGCGGCACCAAGTGGATCGTGATCGTGGCGCACGCGGTGCTGGTGCTGGCGTACGCGTTCAGCGCGGTGTCCGCCGCGCTGGACCGGCTCGACCCGGCGTACCGGCAGGCCGCCGAATCCCTCGGCGCCGGGCCGGTACGTGTGCTGTGCCAGATCACCCTGCCGTTGCTGCTGCCCGCCCTCGGGGCGGCGGCCGGTCTGGCCGTCGCGCTGTCCATGGGTGAGCTGGGCGCGACGATCATGGTCTACCCGGCCACCTGGAAGACGTTGCCCGTCAGCATCTTCGCCCAGACCGACCGCGGCGAAGTGTTCGACGCCGCGGCCGGGACCACGGTCCTCGTCGTCGTGACATTGGTGGTCCTGGTCGTCCTCGGTCGGGTGCGGGGACGGGCCGCGCTGCGCTGATCCGTTCCGGTACGAGGCGGGCGCCAGCCGTCACCGCCACCGGGAACCGACCCGGGGGACCTCCGCGGGAGACGGTGGCCTCGCGCCGGCGTCCGACCAGGTGTCGTTCACAGGAGGGCGGCGGCGTCGACGGCGGTGAGGCCGCCGTCGACGCGCAGGTCGTGGCCGTTGACGTAGGCGGCGTCGGCGGAAGCCAGGAAGGCGACGGCGGCGGCGACATCATCGGCGGTGCCCACTCGACCGGCGGGGGACAGGCCCGCGACACCTGCCTGGGCGGCGTCGGAGAGTTCGGCGCGCAAGGCCGGGGTGTCGATATAGCCGGGGCTGACCGAGTTCACGCGGATCCGACGCGGCGCCCATTCGGCGGCGAGCGTGCGGGTCAGGTTGTGGACAGCGGCCTTGCTCGCCGAGTACAGCGCGGCGCCGGGGACGCCGCGGTGCAGGCCGAAGGAGGCGTTGATGACGATCGCGGCGTGCTCGGACAGCAGCGGCGACGTCTTCTGGAGGGTGAAGAACGCGGCCTTGACGTTGGCGGCGATCACCTCGTCGAACAACGCGCCGGTGACCTGGTCGATCGGCTGGAACGAGCCGATGCCCGCATTGGCGAAGACCACGTCGAGGCGGCCGTAGCGAGCGGCGAGGGCGGCCACCAGAGTGTCCAGGTCGTCGAGATCGGTGACATCGCCCGCGATGCCGTGTGCCCGCGCCCCGAGCTCGGCCACCGCCGCGTCCAGCCTGCCCTTGTCGCGCCCGGTCACCACGACCTCGGCCCCTTCGGCGAGCAGCCGGCGCGCGGTCGCCAGACCCATGCCACTGGTGCCGCCGGTGATCAGCGCCGTCTTGCCGTCGAATCGAGAACTGTTGTGCGTCATGGATTCAGCGTGGCCGTCGACGCGCCGCGCAGACAGTGCGCAGTTATCCGGGGTGTGCAACCACCAGGCTCGGCGCCCCCGGCGGCACGGATCGTGTGTGGCTACGGCGTGCTCGCTGTCGGTTCGGCCACCCGCCGACTGCGCGATGCCGGACGGCGTTCCGTGGTGCCACGGGTTCCGCCGCGAGCGTGCCGGCGGGAAGGGCGTCGTGGGTCAGGCGGATTCGGTCAGGCGCAGACGCGGCAGGCGGGCGAGCCGTTCGTCGGTGTCGGTGCCCGGCTTCGGGTTGTAGAGCACGACAGACCAATTCGGGTGGTCGGCGACGGTCAGCGTGGTCGCGTCGAAGAACAACTCGCCGACTTCGGGATGGTGCAGGGCATTGACGGCTTGGGCGGGCACGCCGACCTCGTGCCGTTCCCACAGTCGCGCGAAGTCGGGCTCGGCGGCGGCGAGTTCGCGTGCCACCCGGTGGAATTCGTCATCGTGTGGGGCGAGGGCGGCGTCGGCGCGATAGGCCGCGACGACCCCCGGCGCCGCGGCGTCCCACAGCTCGGGCAGTCCGCGATACCGCCGGCTGGTGAAGAAGGTGATCAGGCAGTTGTGCGGTTCGCCGTCGTCGCAGCCGAATACCCGCCCGGCGAGGGCATTGAACGCCAGGATGTTCCAGTACCGGTCCCGCACCACGGCGGGCCCACGTTCCCAGCCGTCGATCAGCTGCCGGATCTCGACCGTCACCTCGGTCCCCGGCGTGGCGCTCGGGGGCGGAGGGTTGAGCCCGGCGAGCAGGTACAGATGCGCCCGCTCCGGCACACTCAACCGGAGCACGCCCGCCACCGCATCGAGGACTTCCCCCGAGACCGTGATGTCGCGCCCTTGCTCGAGCCACGTGTACCAAGACACCCCCACCCCGGCCAGCATCGCGACCTCTTCGCGCCGCAATCCCGGGGTGCGGCGCCGACCCGCCGCCGGTAGTCCGACGTCCGTCGGCCCGACCCGTTCCCGCCGCGACCGCAGGAAGTCGCGGAGCTGCTCGCGACGGTGGGTGGATGCTGCACTGGCCATCCCACCACGCTAACCGCGCCGCCCCGGTCTCGGCGAGGCGGCGCGGAGGAGCCAGGCTATTCCGGGCGGCGGCTGGTGAAGTCGAAGGATCCACCGTCGATGCCCCAGGAGATGACCCGGTCGGGGTGGATTCGGAGGACCACGCGTTCCTGGTGCGGGAACGGTGGCTCCTCGTCCTCGAGTGCCACCGCCTTGCCGCGCACCTCGATGCCGCGGATCACGTAGGGCTCGGCCGAGACCTGTTGGTCGACGACGAACGAGACCCGGCTGCCCGCTTCGACATTGCGGTACTTGCGGCTGGCTCGCATCCGCATGCCGCCGATGTCGATGGTGCCGTCAGCGTTCACCCGATAGTTGGTGGGGTTGTTCTGGACGACGCCGTCGGGCGACACCGTGGCCAGCCTGCCGATTCCCGCCTCGGCGAGGAACTGCTGTTCATTGATGGTGAAGGTCATCTCGGTACTCCTCGGTGTCTGCGATGTCGGTGCGGTCAGAACAGGATCAGCGCGGCGCACAGGCCGGCGATGGCGATGAACTGCAAGGTGACCCGGTATTTCAGGATGCTGTCCCACTTGTCCTGCAGCGCACGGGCATCGGCCGGAATGACGCCGCTGAGCGCGGCGGCGGTCTGCTGGGAATTGATCGGCTTGGCGACGCGGACATAGAAGGCGAGCCAGGTCAGCAGCGCGGCCACCGAGATCCCGGCCGCGACAGCGGCGCCGAGCTGGCCGGCCGACAGCGCGATCACCAGCGTGAGTACCGCGGTGACCACCCCGCCCACCCCCGCGATCGGCATGCGCTTGTCGCCGTAGTAGTGGCCCCACCCCGCGCTCACGGTCACGGTCGCGTCATCGAGCTTGCGGTAGACGGACCGCATGATCACGGCACCGCAGACATCGGTGCCGTAGACGACGGCATTGGCGAGGACGGCGACGGTGGCGATGATCTGGCCGGTGACAACGAGCATGGCGGGCTCCCTCTTCGTGAAATCTAGCGTCGATAGAATCTGGAGCAACGGTAGCATTCGAGCGCTAGCGTGTCTAGCGATGCTAGATTTCGGAGCGCTGTGGCAGCCCCGCTCGGCGGCCGCGCGGAGTCGGTGGACGGGCCTACGCTGAGCAGGTGTCGGTGCTACCTCTGATTTTCACCGCGGGCTGGGCCAGCGGGATCAACGCGTACGCGGTGGTGTTCCTGCTCGGGTTCTTCGGGCGGATCGGCTGGGCCGAGGACGTGCCGCCCGGACTCGAACGCACCGATGTGCTCGTCGCCGCCGCCATCCTCTTCGTGATCGAGGCCGTGGCCGACAAGATCCCGTATCTGGATTCGTTCTGGGACGCCGTGCACACCGTCGTGCGGCCCGCGTCCGGGGCGGTGGTGGCGGCCTTGATCGCCGGGCAGGACGACTCGCTGCCCACGCTGTTCGCCGCGGCGGTCGGCGGCACGACGGCCCTGGCCAGCCACATCGTCAAAGCCGGTACCCGGATGGCGATCAACACCTCGCCGGAACCGGTCACCAATATCGCGGTGAGTACCGCCGAGGATCTGGGCGTCGGCGGCGTCATCACCCTCGCGGTGTTCTTCCCCGTGCTGGCCGCGGTGATCGCTGCCGTCTCGCTGGCGATCGGATTGTGGGTGGTCTACGCCTGTGCCAGCCGCATCCGCCGCTACCTGCGCCGTCGTCGCGAACGCCGCGCCGCCCGCCGGGGCGAGCTGGACGCGGCGCTCGAGTAGATGCTCGGGGAGGTCAGCGCACCTGCGGGGCGACCTTCGTGCCGAGCAGGTCGATGCTGTGCAGGACCTGCTCCGGCGGGAGCGTGCCGACGCTGGTGTGCAGCATGAACCGGTCGAGGCCGAGGGTGTCGCGGACCTCGGCGATCTTGCCCGCCACGTAGTCCGGCGTGCCGACGAACAGTGAACCGCTCTGCGAACGTAAGGCGTCGAACTGCTCGCGGGTCATCGGGCCCCAGCCTCGTTCGCGACCGATTGTGGACATGGCCAGCGCGTACGGCGCGTAGAAATCGGCCACCGCCTGCTCGTCGGTATCGGCCACATAGCCGTGCGCGTGCACCGCCACCGGCTGCTTCTCGTGGCCACCCTCGGCGAGCGCGCGGTGATACAGCTCGACCAGCGGTGTGAACCTGGCCGGCTGACCGCCGATGATCGCGATCGCCAGCGGCAGGCCGAGCAGGCCGGCGCGGATCACCGACTCCGGACTACCGCCGACCGCGATCCAGACCGGCAGCGGCCGGTCGTCGGTGCGCGGGTAGACGGTCGCGTCCCGCAGCGGCGCGCGGAACCGGCCCGACCACGTCACCGGCTCTTCCTCGCGCAGCCGCAGTAGCAGCGCCAGCTTCTCCTCGAACAGGTCGTCGTAGTCGGCGAGGTCGTAGCCGAACAGCGGGAACGACTCGGTGAACGAGCCGCGCCCGGCCATCAGCTCGGCCCGGCCGTTCGACAGCCCGTCCAATGTCGCGAAGTCCTGATACACCCGGACCGGGTCGTCGGAGCTGAGGACGGTGACCGCGCTGGTCAGCTGGATGCGCTCGGTCCGCGCCGCCGCGGCCGCCAGGACGACGGCGGGCGAGGACGCCGCGAAGTCCTTGCGGTGGTGCTCGCCGACGCCGTAGACGTCCAGGCCCGCCGCCTCGGTGGCGACGGCCTCGTCGACGACCTGGCGCAGCCGCTCGGCGGCGGTCGGTGCGGGCCGATCGCCGGTGGGGTACAGCTCGGCGAAGGTGGTCAGCCCCAGTTCCATGTGAACCTCGTCTCGGGATGTGGTCTGCTCCGGTCACCGCTTAAACGGACCGCGGTCCGGCAAAATTCCCGCGGATACGGAGAGATGCAGATTATCTATTACAAAACTATAGTGACGGTATGACCGCCCTCGCGACGACGCGCACCGAACCCGACCTGTCCTTCCTGCTCGACCGCACGAGTCATGTCCTGCGCACCCAGATGGCGGCCGCGCTGGCCGAGATCGGGCTGACGGCCCGCATGCACTGCGTGCTGGTGCACGCGCTCGAGGCCGAGCGGACCCAGGCGCAGCTCGCCGAGCTCGGCGACATGGACAAGACGACCATGGTCGTCACCGTCGACGCGCTGGAGAAGGCGGGTCTGGCCGAGCGCAAGCCGTCGAGTACCGACCGTCGCGCGCGCATCATTGCGGTGACGCCCGCGGGGGCGAAGCTGGCCGCGCGCAGTGCCGACATCGTGGACGGCGTGCATCGGGCGGCGCTCGAATCGTTGCCGAAAGGCGAGCGGGAGACCTTGGTTCGCGCGCTGAATCTGCTGGTGGAGGGGCATCTGTCCACCGCGGTGGAGGCGGCTCCCGCGCGGCGCGCCCGGCAATAGTCCGTTATAGATTGTCTGCAACGAAACTATCTAGTACGGTCATTTCATGACCTCTTCTCAGCGCATCGCCTTGGCGGTGCTGTCGGCGGCGACGCTGATGACCATCCTCGACGGCAGCATCGTCACCGTCGCGCTGCCCGCCATCCAGGCGGATCTCGGCTTCTCGCCCGCCGGCCTGAGCTGGACCGTCAACGCCTACCTGATCGCCTTCGGTGGACTGCTCCTGCTGGCCGGACGGCTGGGCGACCTGATCGGCCGCAAGACGATGTTCCTCACCGGCACCGTCGTTTTCACCGCGGCCTCGCTGCTGGCGGGCGCGGCGACCACCCCGGCGATGCTGGTGGCGGCCCGCTTCCTGCAGGGCGTCGGCAGCGCCATCGCTGCGTCGGTGGTGCTCGGCATCCTGGTCACGATCTTTCCCGGACCGCGTGAACGGGCCACGGCCATCGGCATTTTCAGCTTCACCGGCGCGGCGGGGGCCTCGATCGGGCAGGTGCTCGGCGGCGTGCTCACGGATGCGCTGAACTGGCACTGGATCTTCCTGATCAATGTGCCGATCGGGCTGGTGACGATGCTCGTCGCCGTTAGGGCGCTGCCGGCCGATCGCGGTCTGGGGTGGGCGGCGGGCGCCGACGTGTTCGGGGCCGTCCTGGTCACCGCCGGTCTGATGCTCGGGATCTACACCATCGTCGAGGTCGAGCGGTACGGCTGGGTGTCGCCACGCACCCTGGGGCTCGCGGCGTCGGCCGTCGCGCTGCTCGTCGCGTTCGTCGTCCGGCAGGCCACCGCGCGCAAGCCGCTCCTGCCGTTGCGGATCTTCCGCTCGCGCGCCGTCTCCGGCGCCAATGTGGTGCAGATGCTGACGCTGTCGGCGATGTTCGCCTTCCAGATCATCGTCGCGCTGTACCTGCAGAAGGTACTGGGCTACAACGCCTTGCAGACCGGTCTGGCCATGCTGCCCGCCGCGGTCGCCATCGGCGGGGTATCGCTGTTCGCCTCGGCCCGGCTGATGACACGCTTCGGCGAACGGGCCGTGCTGATCGCCGGCCTGGTGCTGCTGCTGGTCGGCATGTCGTGGCTGATGCGGCTGCCCGTCGACGCCGACTATGTCACCGATCTGCTGCCCATGATGGTGTTGATCGCCGGTGGCGGCCTGGTGCTGCCCGCGCTCACCGCACTGGGCATGTCGGGTGCCTCGGCCGATGACGCCGGGCTCGCCTCTGGCCTGTTCAACACCACTCAGCAGGTCGGGATGGCGATCGGAATCGCGGTCCTGTCCACCCTCGCCGCTACCAGGACCGGCGCCCAACTCGCCTCGGGTGCTACCGAAGCCGTCGCGTTGACCAGCGGCTACCGGCTCGCGTTCACCGTCGCGGCCGGGCTGCTCGCGGCGGCGCTGCTCGTCAGCGTGACGGTGCTGCGCCGCACGCGGCCCGCCACCGAAGTCACCCCGGCGGCGGACGCGGTCACCGCGTTCTGACCGGCCGACCGTAGGGCGATCGAGGAGCGTCGCCCGCCGGGATTCGCCGCACGGCGACTGCTCGCGCCGACCCCGCACGCGGTGGTTACCGGGAACGCGGCGGTGCCGCGGCCGGCTGGCCGTCGAACCAGCTGACCAGTTCCGGGTCGTCCAGACCGTCCGCGACCAGCAGCGCCGCGGACAGATCGTGCGAGCGGGTATAGGCGTTCTGCGCCGCGACGCACGGCACCCGGGCCGCTGTCGCGGCGAGCACGCCATTGGCGGAATCCTCCACGGCGACAACGTGCTCGGGAGCGGACCCGGTGCGGGCCAGGACCTCCAGATACACCGCCGGACTCGGTTTGAGGTCGGGCACCTCCGTCCCGGTGACCACGGTGTCGAACACCTCGCCGAAGGCGTTGCGCAGCAACGGTTCCACCCACGCGCGGGTGCCCGTGGTGGCCACATGCAGCGCGACACCGCGGGCGGCGAGCCGTTCGATGAGCTCCCGGGCGCCCGGCCTCGGCTGGATCTGCCCGTCCTCGACCAGGCTCCGCATGATCCGGGTCTTGGCGGGGTGTAGTCGTTGCGCGAGTTCTCTGGCCTGGTCGGCTGAGCGCCCGGTGCTCTCGAACCAGTGGGTCATCCGCTGGGCGCCACCGGCGATCCGCAGCAGCTCCCCGTAGCGGTCGACATCCCAGCGGTCGGGGAGTCCGGCTTCGGCGAAGGCCGCGTTGAACGCCACCCGGTGGCCGTCGCGTTCGCTGTCGACCAGGGTGCCGTCGACATCGAAGATCACCGCCTCCAGGCGGGTCATCGCGCGCTGCCCAGATGGTCGCGGATGCGGGCGAGCGCCGACGACACGGTGAAGCCGTGGTGGGCCATGACCTCGGCGCCGGGACCGCTGTGCCCGAACTCGTCGATACCGATCGCCAGGTCGACCACGCCAGCCCAGGCCGTGGTCGTGCCCGCCTCGATGCTGACGGTGCACGCCGAGGGATCGGGGGAGTAGCGCGTGCGATCCAGCACCGACACCACCCGCACAGGATGGCCGTCGGCGCGGAGTTCCTGGGCGACCGCCGCCGCCAGTGCGACTTCCGAACCGGTGGCGACGAGCTCGACGGTGCGATGTTCCTCGCCGATCAGCGGCTCGGCGACAGCGACCGCGCCATCGTCGGCGGTGGGCGGGGAGCCGACGACGGCGGCGTCCGAAGGCTTGCCGGTGGCTGTCACTCGCGGGGCGGGCACGAGGTCCTCGGCGCCGGGACCGTCGGCCGCGGCGGGCCGGGGCGTGACAGTGGGTTGGGGTGCTCGGCGGTGGGTGTCGTGCTGCGGCAGCGACTGTCGGGACAGGATCAGCGCGGTCGGCCCGTCGGTGCGGGTCAGCGCGAGTTCCCAGGCGAGCGCGGTCTCGGCATCGTCGGCCGGGCGCAGCACCTGGAGACCGGGGATGACGCGCAGCGATTCGAGGTGTTCGACGGGCTGGTGGGTCGGCCCGTCCTCGCCGACGGCGATGGAATCGTGGGTGAGCACGTAGATCACGGGCTGACCCATCAGCGCCGACAATCGCAGCGCGGGCCGCAGGTAGTCGGCGAACACCAGGAACGTACTGCCGAACACGCGGAACCCGCCGTGCAGGCTGATTCCGTTGAGGACGGCGGCCATGCCGAACTCGCGGATGCCGAACGCGATCGCGGTGGGTGCGTAGTCGTCCCCGCGCACGACCGGGCCGAACGCGGTTCCGGTCGAGCCCGCCAGGTCGGCCGAGCCGCCCACCAGCTCCGGCAGGATCGGGCGCAGGGCGTCCAGGCACGCCTGCGAGGACTGCCGGGTCGCCCGTGGCGCGTCGCCGACGATCCCGGACAGCGCGTCGGCCAGACCGTCGGGCAGTGTCCGCGCACCGGCCCTGGCGAACTCGTCGGCGCGTCGCGGTGCGGCAGCGGCGAATTCGGTAAACCGGCCGAGCCAGTCGGCCCGGTCCTCGGCGCCGAGCCCGGCGAGCACCGCGCACGTCGCGGCGACCTGCTCGGGCACCGTGAACGGCGGAAACGTCCATCCCGCGAGCTCTTTGGCCCGCGCCAGCTGATCGGCGCCCAACGGTGATCCGTGCGCCTTCGCCGTGCCGGCCACGTCGGGCGCACCGTGCCCGATCACCGTCCGGACAGCGAGGAAGCTCGGCCGGGGATCGTCCTTCGCCCGGGTCAGCGCCGCGTCGATCGCGGCGATATCGGTGCCGTCGGGCACCGCCTCGGTGTGCCAGCCGTAGGCGGCGAAGCGGGCGAGCTGGTCGTCGCCGCAGGCCCGGTCCACCGCGCCGTCGATGGTGATGGCGTTGTCGTCCCACAGCACGATCAACCGGCCCAGCCGCAGCTGCCCGGCGAGCGAGGCCGCCTCGTGGCTGACGCCCTCCATCAGGCAGCCGTCGCCGACGATCGCGTAGGTGCGGTGGTCGGTGAGCTCGGGGTAGCGGGCGTGGGTCATGCGCTCCGCCAACGCCATACCGACCGCCATCGCCAGCCCCTGGCCGAGCGGGCCGGTCGTGCACTCCACCCCCGGTGTCTCGCCGTACTCGGGATGGCCCGGCGTGCGCGACCCGAGCTGGCGGAACCGGCGCAGCTCCGCGATGGGCAGGTCGTAGCCGAACAGGTGCAGCAGCCCGTACAGCAGTGCCGAACCGTGCCCGGCGGACAGCACGAACCGATCGCGGTCGGCCCAGCCGGGGTCGGCCGGATCGTGGCGCAGATGCCTGCTCCACAGCGTCCACGCCATCGGCGCCGCCCCCATCGGCATCCCGGGATGCCCGGAGTTCGCGGCCTCGACCATGTCGGCGGCGAGGAAGCGCAGGGTGTCGACGGCGAGCCGGTCGGTGTCGACGGCGGACACGACGAGCGGCCGATGAACAGTGGATTCCGGCATGGGTGGCGCCTTTCGATCGGGTCCGTCCATCCGACCGCACCCGGGGCAGCGCGGCCTTCCCCCGCGCGGGTGGCCGCACGGGTGATTTCTCGCCGATTGCCCCGAACCCCAGTGCTTTTCCGCCGTACTGTGGCGGTATGCCGGAGCCGCCGACCCCGTTACGGTTGGTGCTCGTCGACGACCACGAGATGGTCCTGCACGGGCTCGACGCGATGCTCGGCCACTTCCCCGACGAGGTCGTGATCGTGGGCCAGTCGAGCACCGACACCGCGGCGCTGCGCCTGATCGACGAGCACCGGCCCGACATCGTCCTGTGCGACATCCGCATCGGCAAGGCCAGCGGTCTGGATCTGTGCCGCCAGATCACCGAGCGGTATCCGGGCACCAAGGTCGTGGTGCTCACCGTGTACGACGACGAGCACTACCTCTATCAGGCGCTGCGCGCGGGCGCGGCCGGGTATGTGCTCAAGCGCGTGGACGGGCGTGAACTCGTCGCCCACCTGCGCCGCGCCGCCGAGGGCGAGACCGTCATCGATCCCGCCCTGGCCGGTCGGGTGGCACTGGCCGCGGCCCGGCTCGACGCGGGGCAGTTCTGGTCGGGCGCGCACCTGGGCCTGACCCAGCGCGAGTCGGAAGTGCTGGGACTGCTGGTCTCCGGGCACTCCAACCGGGCGGTGGCGGGCAAGCTCGTGGTCAGCGAGGACACGGTGAAGACCCACATCCGCGGGCTGTATCGCAAACTGGGCGTGTCCGATCGGAGCGGGGCGATCGCGGTCGCGTTGCGGGAAGGGCTGTTCCGGTGACCGGTGCCGCGCCGACGGCGGCGCAGCTGGCCCCGCTGCTCGCGGCCGACGGTGTGCAGCTCTACGCCGTCGACGGATCCGATCTCGGCGTGGTCGATCTGTGGCCGGCGCACCCGTCGGCCGGCTCGCTGACCCTGCCGGTCGGGTTCGGGGTGACGGGGTTGGTCGCCCGGACCGGAACCCCGGTCCTGCTGGATCGGGATTCGCCACGGAACGCCCTGCACCGCAGCCTGTTACGCCTCGAGCCGGGGCAGACGATCGCGCGGATGTGCCTGCCGCTGCGCGGTGTCGACGATTCCGTGGTGGGAGTCCTCGCCGCGCACCGGGATCCGGCCGAACCGTTCGGCCCGGCCGACCTCGACCGCGCGGCGGGCTACGCGGTCGTCCTCGGCCTGTCGGTGCACGCGCACCGGTTGTGGCGCACCGTCAACCGGCACCGCACCGAACGGGATCGCCTGGTCGAACAGGCGATCTCCGCGCAGGAGGCCGAGCGTCGGCGCATCGCGTTCGACCTGCACGACGGGGTGACCACCGCGCTCGCGTCGATGTCGTTCCACCTGTCCGCGGCCGACCTGACCGTCTCCGAACTCGCCGCCCACGTCGCCACGGGCGACGAGTCCGGCGTGCGCGCGCTGGAGCGGGCCCGCGCCGAACTGGTCAGTGCCCGGACGCTGGCCGATTTCGCCTACAACGAGACCAGGGCGGCGATCTCGGGCCTGCACAGCCTGGTTCTCGACGACCTCGGCCTGGTCGCCGCGCTCGAATCGCTGGTCCGCACCGCGGGCACCGGCGGCGGCCCGGCGATCGAATTGCTCGTCGACCCGGCCGCCGCGGTCGGCGACATCGCCGACCACGCGGCCGCCGCGCTGTACCGGATCGCGCAGGAAGCGCTGGTGAACGCGGTCAAGCACGCGGGCGCGAGCCGGATCGTGCTGTCGCTGCGCCGGGTCGGCGACTCGGTGGTGCTCGGCTGTTCCGACGACGGCGCGGGTTTCGACCCCGCCGCGCGCCGGGCCGAGCGGGCCGCCGCCGACGGCCAGCACTTCGGCCTGAGCTCCCTGGCCGAACGCTGCGCCGTCATCGAGGCTTCGCTGCGCGTCGAGTCGCTGCTGGGGCGCGGCACGATCGTGCTGGTCGAGCTGCCGCTGCGGTAGTCAGCGGGTCGCGTCGGCGGCACTGCGGCAGTTCGCCAACAGCACCCGCTGCGCGTCGAGCACCGCGGCGGGCGCGCCGGCCCAGGTCCGTAACGCGGCGCTGACCAGCGCGCGCCCGAACGAGAACGTGACCGCCCACGGCCGGTCGCCGTGGGCGTGCAGCGCGCGCAGGTACTCGCAGACCCGCTCGGTCGGCTGGCCGCCGGACAGGAACGCGATGCCGGGGACCGCGGCGGGCACGGTGTCGCGCAGGACCTCGAAGGTCGCGTCCACCACCGCCGCGGTGGACGCGGGCGCGGCGGCCAGGCCCGGGGTCACGAAGTTCGGCTTGAGCACGATGCCGGTCAGGTCGACGCCGGCGGCGTCGAGCGCGGCGAACACCGACCGCAGGGCGAGCCGGGTCGCCTGGGCGGACGCGGCCAGGTCGTGCTCGCCGGTGCACAGCACCTCCGGCTCGACGATCGGCACGATGCCGTGCTCCTGGCACAGCGCGGCATAGCGCGCCAGCGCGTGCCCGTTGGCGTGCGCGGCGTAGGGCGTGATCGTCCGCACGTCGAACACCGCCCGCCACTTGGCGAAGGCGGCCCCGCGCTCGGCATAGGACGCCAGCCGGGCGCCGAGACCGTCGAGTCCCTCGGTGACCAGCGCGCCCGCCTGCCCTGGCAGGGCGGTGGTGCCGGTGTCGACCTTGATGCCGGGCAGGATGTCCAGATCGCGCGCGGCGGCGGGGAAGGCACGGCCGTCGGCGAGTTCCTGGCCGAAGGTCTCGTCGCACAGGATGATTCCGCTGACCCGATCCGCCAGTCCGTCGGTGGTCAGCAGCAGGGCGCGATAGTCGCGCCGGGCGGTCGCGCTCGCCGGGATGCCCTCCTGCTCGAGACGCGCGGACATGGTCTTGATCGACTCGTCGGCGGCGAGAATGCCGCGGCCGCCGCCGGTCAGCTGCTGGGCGACGGCGGCGAGGGTCGGGGCGGGAAGTGTCGTCATGCAGACAGCGTGCGAGCGCGGCGCTCGTCCGTCCTCACCCCTGCGGGCGAAACCGGGTGTGAACCGTCGCGTTGACAACCGCCCCGAAACTGGGAAGCCTGAGGTCATCCAGTCCGATCGCAGTGCCGCGGCACGGGAAGAAGCCGGTGATGACCTCGATCGACGACCCCACCGACGACCTGTCGGTCACCCCGCCCAAGACCTGGGCGGCCGGCGTTCCCGGGGTGGTCCACGCACTCGAGTACTCGCTGGCGCAGACCTCGGCCACGCGCACCGCGCTCACCCTGCTCAACGTCAACCAGACCGAGGGCTTCGACTGTCCGGGCTGCGCCTGGCCGGAGCCCGAGCACCGGCACAAGAACGAGTACTGCGAGAACGGCGCCAAGCACGTCAGCGACGAGGCGACCACCCGCCGGGTCACCCGCGAGTTCTTCGCCACCCACACCGTCGACGAACTCGACGCCACCTCCGACTACTGGCTCAACCAGCAGGGCAGACTGACCGAACCGATGGTCAAGCGCCCCGGCGCCGCCCACTACGAGCCCATCGGCTGGGACGCCGCCCTCGACCTGATCGCCGAGACGCTGCGCGGCCTCGCCTCGCCGAACGAGGCGCTGTTCTACACCTCGGGCAGGCTCAACAACGAGGCCGCGTTCCTGCTGCAACTGTTCGCCCGCGCCTACGGCACCAACAATCTGCCCGACTGCTCCAACATGTGCCACGAGTCCAGCGGTTCTGCGCTGAACCAGACCCTGGGCGTCGGCAAGGGCAGCGTGTCGCTGGAGGACATCTACGCCGCCGACCTGATCTTCGTCGTCGGGCAGAACCCCGGCACCAACCATCCCCGGATGCTCTCGGCGCTGGAGCGGGCCAAGCGCAACGGCGCGAAGGTGGTCGCGGTCAACCCGCTGCCCGAGGCCGGGCTGATCCGGTTCAAGAACCCGCAGGTCCCGCGCGGGGTGATCGGGCGCGGCACCGCGATCGCCGATTACTTCCTGCAGATCCGACCGGGCGGTGACCTCGCGCTGTTCCAGACCCTGAACCGGCTGCTGCTCGAGGCCGAGGACGCCGCCCCCGGCACCGTCCTGGACCACGAGTTCATCCGCGAACACACCCACGGCTTCGCCGAGTTCGCCGCGCACGCCAGGGGGATCGGCTGGGACGCCGCCCTCGAAGCGACCGGCCTGACCCGCGCGGCCATCGAGGACGTGCATGCGGCTGTGCTCGGCTCGCGACGGATCATCGTGTGCTGGGCGATGGGCCTGACCCAGCACAAGCACGGGGTGCCCACGATCCGCGAGATCGTCGACTTCCTGCTGCTGCGTGGCAATCTCGGCCGCACCGGAGCGGGCGTGTGCCCGGTCCGCGGACACAGCAATGTGCAGGGCGACCGCACGATGGGCATCTGGGAACGGGTACCGCAGACCTTCCTCGACGCCCTCGGCGCCGAGTTCGGCTTCACCCCGCCGACCGCGCACGGCCTGGACTCCGTCGCCGCGATCCGCGCGATGCGCGACGGTCAGGCGAAGGTCTTCGTCGGCGTCGCGGGCAATTTCGCACGGGCGACACCGGACAGCGCGGTGACCGAGGCCGCCCTGCGGCAGTGCGCGCTCACCGTGCAGATCTCCACCAAACTCAATCGCTCGCACACGGTGTGCGGTGAGACCGCGCTGATCCTGCCGACCCTGGGCCGCAGCGATCGCGACATCCAGGCCACCGGCGAGCAGTTCGTCACGGTGGAGGACTCGATGAGCGAGGTGCACGCCTCGCGAGGTCGCCTCGACCCGGCCTCGCCGCACCTGCTCAGCGAGGTCGCCATCATCTCCCGGCTCGCCCAGCGCACCCTCGGCGCGACCCCGGCGATTCCGTGGGCGGAGTTCGAAGCCGACTACAACACCGTGCGCGACCGGATCTCGCGGGTGGTGCCCGGCTTCGAGAACTTCACCGAGCGCGTCGAGCGGCCGGGTGGACTGCGGCTGATCAACCCGGTCAACCGGGGCATCTACCGCACGGCCAGCGGCAAAGCGGAATTCACCCGCAACGAGTTCACCTTCCTCGACGTGCCGCCCGGTCACCTGCTGTTGCAGTCGCTGCGCTCGCACGACCAGTGGAACACCATCCCGTACGCGAACAACGACCGCTACCGGGGCATCCACAACGCGCGCCGGGTGGTGATGGTCAACCCGGACGATCTGGCCGAGCTCGGCCTGGCCGACCGCGACGTGGTCGATCTGGTCAGCGTCTGGACGGACGGGGTCGAGCGGCGCGCGGAGAACTTCGTCGTGGTCGCCTACCCGGCCAGCCGTGGCTCGGCGGCGGCCTACTATCCGGAGACGAACGTGCTGGTCCCGCTCGACAGCGTGGCCGACATCAGCAACACCCCTACCTCGAAGGGCATCGTGGTCCGGCTCGAACCGCGCCACAGCGCCGGGTAGGGGTGCTGGCTACACTCGCAGCTATGTCCGTGCGCACCCGTCAGCCACTCGTTCCCGGCACCCAGTCGCCGATCCGGGACGTCCCGCGTTCCATCGAGCGTCCCGAGTACGTGTGGAAGAAGACCGCCAACGAAGGGCGCGAGCCCTGGGTGCAGACCGCCGAGACCATCGAGAAGATGCGGATCGCGGGCAAGATCGCCGCGCAGGCCCTCGAGGAGGCGGGCAAGGCGGTCGCGCCCGGCGTCACCACCGACGAGCTGGACCGGATCGCCCACGAGTACATGTGCGATCACGGCGCCTACCCCTCGACCCTGGGCTACAAGGGCTTCCCCAAGTCCTGCTGCACCTCGCTCAACGAGGTCATCTGCCACGGCATCCCCGACTCGACCGTCATCGAGGACGGTGACATCGTCAATATCGATGTCACCGCCTTCATCCACGGCGTGCACGGTGACACCAACAAGACCTTCCTCGCCGGCGACGTGGACGAGGAGGTGCGCCTGCTGGTCGAGCGCACCGAAGAGGCCACCAACCGGGCCATCAAGGCGGTCAAGCCGGGCCGTGCGCTCAATGTGATCGGGCGCGTCATCGAGGCCTACGCCAATCGGTTCGGCTACGGCGTCGTCCGCGACTTCACCGGCCACGGCGTCGGTCCCACCTTCCACAGCGGCCTGGTTATCCTGCACTACGACCAGCCCAGCATCGAGTCGGTCATTGAGCCCGGCATGACCTTCACCATCGAGCCGATGATCAACCTCGGCGGTATCGACTACGACATCTGGGACGACGGCTGGACCGTGGTCACCAAGGATCGCAAGTGGACCGCCCAGTTCGAGCACACCCTGGTGGTCACGGAGACGGGCGCGGAAATCCTCACGCTGCCGTGAGTCGGTCCGTGGCATGAGCGGCGATCTGCGCGGGGCGCTGCTGATCGCGGGCACGACCTCCGACGCCGGGAAAAGCGTGGTGGTCGCGGGGATCTGCCGAATGCTCGCGCGGCGTGGCGTGCGGGTGGCGCCGTTCAAGGCGCAGAACATGTCCAACAACTCCGTCGTCACCCTCGACGGCGGGGAGATCGGGCGGGCGCAGGCGTTGCAGGCGCGGGCGTGTGGGTTGGAGCCGAGCGTGCGGTTCAATCCGGTGCTGCTCAAGCCCGGCAGTGATCGGCGCTCGCAGCTCGTCGTGCGCGGCAAGGCCGTCGGGACCGTCGGCGCGCGTGACTATTTCACGCGCAGGCAGCAGCTGCGTGAGGTGGTGGCGGACGAACTCGCTTCCCTGCGTGCGGAATTCGACGTGGTGATCTGTGAGGGCGCCGGATCACCCGCCGAGATCAATCTGCGGGCCACGGATCTGGCCAATATGGGTCTGGCGCGCGCCGCCGAGCTGCCCGTGCTCGTGGTCGGTGATATCGACCGAGGGGGAGTGCTGGCACACCTGTTCGGCACCGTCGCGGTGCTGGAACCCGAAGACCAGCAGCTCATCTCGGGCTTCCTCGTCAACAAGTTCCGTGGTGACGTCGCCCTGCTCCAACCGGGCCTCGACCAGCTGACCGTCCTGACCGGCCGCCCCACCCTGGGCGTGCTGCCGTTCGCCGACGACCTCTGGCTCGACGCCGAGGACTCCCTCGGCACCGTTGCGGGTACCCCGGTCGGTCGCCCCGGCCCACCCCACGGCACCGACTGGCTCACCGTCGCCGCCGTCCGGCTGCCCCGCATCTCCAACTCCACCGACATCGAAGCCCTCGCCTGCGAGCCCGGCGTCGCCGTCCGCTGGGCCGACGGACCCGATCAGATCGCCACCGCCGATCTCGTCGTCGTGCCCGGGTCCAAGTCGACGGTTTCCGACCTGGCGTGGTTGCGCGCCAAGGGGATCGACGCGGCGCTGCACGCCCGGGCCGCCGCGGGGCGCCCGATCCTCGGGATCTGCGGCGGCTACCAGATGCTGGGGCGGCGCATCGTCGACGGCGTCGAACACGTCGGGTCCGCGGGGGATCAGGGTGCCGTCGCCGCGTCGGCTGAGGACGGGGACGCGGCGCGGCCCTGCGTGGTGGACGGGCTCGGATTGTTCGACCTCGCCATCGAATTCGCGGAGCCCAAGATCGCCCGCCAGGTCGTCGGCGAGGCGGGCGCGCTGCCGGTGCACGGCTACGAGATCCACCACGGCCGCGTCCGCCACAGCGCCGACGCGCCCTGGCTCACCATCGACGGAGCTCCCGAAGGCAGTGTGCGGGCATCGATCTGGGGCACCCACGTGCACGGCCTCCTCGAATCCGACGAGTTCCGCCGCGCCTGGCTGACCGAGGTCGCCCGGCACGCGGGGCGCACCGGATTCCGCGTCGCCCCGGACACCTCGGTGGCGGCCACCCGTACCGCGCAGCTCGACCTGCTGGCCGACCTGGTCGAGCGGCACGTCGACCTGGCCGCCCTCGACGCCCTGATCAGCCGCGGCGCACCACGGGACCTACCGGTCGTCCACAGCGAACTCGACCGCCCCACCGTCGGCTGAACGCTCAGCTCTCGCCGGGGGTGTTCGGCTTCGAAACATCGGCACCGGCAGGGGAATCGGCTCCGTCGGCCGCTGCGGTGACAGCAGGTCTCGCCCGCGCCGGCGCGGAGGCCGCGAGGCCGAACACCAGGGCGGGCCCGCCGAGGACGAGGACGCCGACCAGCCAGATGAAATCGGTGGCGGCGGCCCTGGCCGAGCGATAGGCGAAGCTGTCCACGCCGATATCGATGAGGACCATCCGGGCGCTGACGGTGTCACCTGATCGCACATCGAACAGGCGGACGGCGCTGCCGTCCTCGACGTTCGTGCCGATGCCGGCCCGACTGCGGCCGCCCATCAGCCCGCGCGAGCTCTCGTCGACGTGGACGGTGACCTCGCGACCGAACCCCAACAGGTAGGCGGTGGCGTTGATCGGCTGGGTGATCCCGAACAGTGCGCCCGCGCCGAAGAAGAGGGCGCCGACAGCGCACAGCACACGCTGGATGATTCGCTTCACAAGCCCCCCGTGAACGCCGATCGATCGGTTCGGCCGTCATCGTACGGCGTGCCCGGCGCCGCCGGGAGGGGAACTCCGCACACCTCCTCGCTCCGGTACGTGGCTCGTACCGCACCCGTCGCCCGCTGTGCGGCCGCTCTCCTCACAGCCGCGACCGGCCCGCTGTGACAGGTCTGGCAATTCGGGCCCTCCGGATTGGGAAAGCCCAGGACACGGGCAAAAACAGACCGGCCGGGCGGAGCGCAACACGCTGCCGTGTTCAACCGGGCCGTGTACCGTACACCGGCATGAAATCTCGGCGGATCACGGTCGGTGACCGGGCCTGGACAGTGCGGGTCGACGGCCCACAATCGCGGCACAATGTGCTGTTGCTTCCCGATGCGGACGATCCGGCCGACGTGTTCGACACCGTGTGCGCGCGGCTGCACGAATCCGATCTGCAGACCGTCGTGCTGGAGTCCGTCGAGGGGCTCGAGCCCCCGGCCGTCCACGCGATTCTCGACGAACTCGAGCTGCCGTATGTGAACGTCGCGGGACGCGGTGCGGGCGCGGCGCTGGCCTGGCGGCTGTGCGCGGGCCGGTTCGGGCGGTTCATGAGCCTGGTGGTCGCCGATCACGGCCATCCGGCGGTGCCCGACGCCGACGGCACGGCTCCCGACGCGTCCTGTCCGCCGCTCGAGCTGCCGGTGACCATGCTGGTCACCAAGAGCCTGCCGCGTGCCGTGGCCGATGCCTCCGGCCGCTACGTCTACGGCGAGTTCCGGGTGGTCCCGGTCGAGGTCGACAACATCGCCACCGAGGGCGCCCACGAACTGGCCACCGAGATCGTCCTGCGGACCAGCCTCTGGTGAGCGGCGGCCGGGACCTCGCGGTCCCGGCACGCCACCCGGCTCAGTTCTTGCGGTAGGCCGCCAGCCAGTCCAGCCAGCTGTCGGTCTCGGCGAAAGCGTTGGCGCGCACCGCTTCCGAGGACAGGAACACATCGTGGCGGGCGCCGTCGATCGGCACGATCGTGGTGCGCTCGCCCAGGCAGCCCGCCCAGCGCTGGATCTGCTTGACGTCGAGCACGGCGTCGGCGACATCGACGGCGGGGCTGTGGGCCCGCGCGAATCTGGTCAGCCGCGAGCGCAGGATGAGCGCGGGCACCCCGATCGCCAGTCCCTGGTGCAGGCGGGCCTGTCCGCGCCGGATGGCGCGCAGCCAGCCCAGCCGCACCGGCTCGCCACTGAGCGGCTTCCAGTCCAGGTTGTAGTCCCACTCGCCCTTGCGGCTGTGGTGCAGGCTGTCGCCGTAGGCGGTGCTGACGCCCACGGCGGGCAGCTGCGCGAACGCCCTGACCTTGCCGACGGCGTTGATGATCGGCGTGCCGACGGTGCGGTAATACGCCGGACCCTGCAGGTCGAACCACGGGCTGTTGAGCACGACGCCGACCACGCCTGCCGCGGCGCTGCCGCCGGCGGCCTCGAGCCGGTCCAGCCACAGCGGCGCCACCAGTCCGCCGGTGGAGTGCGCGACGATCAGGACGTCGTTGCCGGTCTCCGCGCGCGCGATCCGCAGCGCCTCGTTCAGCTCGGCGTCGTAGAGCGCCAGGTCGCTGACGAAGTGCGCGCTCTGCCCGGCCCGCCGCGAACGACCACATTTACGCAGGTCGAGAGCGTAGAAGCGGTGTCCGCGGGCCGCGAAGTGCTCGGCCACGTGCTCCTGGAAGAAGTAGTCGGTGAACCCGTGCAGATAGAGCACGGTCGGCTCGGTGGCCGGCGCGGCGGCGTCGGGCAGATAGCGCACGAGCGTGGCCACCACCTCGCCCTCACCGTCGGGATCGGGGCCCAGCGGCAGGGTGCGCTGCTGGTAGCCGGTGCCGAGGACATCGGATTGCCACTGCTCATCGGTCCGATCGGCGGTGCCGGCGGGATCGAGTGAGGTTTCGTTCGTCACACCGCTCAATCTATCGCGCGGTCAGCGCGACGTGCAGTGTTGGTTTAGATCACATTCGGTAGGTCGGTTGCGGTACTACGAACGGCTGAGGTGCACAATTGGCTTCAGGTGAACGACGGGTAACCTACTCCCCGGCGATTCACCGCGAGTCGCACCAAACCACGAAGCGCCCGCGCCCAAGCGAACTCACCCCGGTGGGTAGCTGAGAAGGACAAGGAAGTCGAAGTACCCGTGTCGAACGCTGCGAAGACTGAAAAGACCGATGTAGTTCTCATCGGCGCAGGCATCATGAGTGCCACGCTGGGCGCGCTGCTGCGGCAGCTGCAGCCGGAGTGGACCATCTCGGTGTTCGAGCGGCTCGACGCCGCCGCCGCGGAGAGCAGCGATCCGTGGAACAACGCGGGCACCGGGCACTCGGCGCTGTGCGAACTCAACTACAGCCCGCAGAACGCCGACGGCTCGGTCGACATCGGCAAGGCCGTCGACATCAACGAGCGCTTCCAGGTCTCCCGGCAGTTCTGGGCCTCGGCCGTCGACACCGGCGTCCTCGACGACCCGTCCGGGTTCATCAACCCTATTCCGCACGTCAGCTTCGTGCACGGCGCCGACAACGTCGACTACCTGCGCAAGCGCTACGAGGCGCTGGCGCCGCACCCGCTGTTCCGCGGCATGGAGTACATCGACAGCCCCGACGAGTTCGCCGCGCGCCTGCCGCTGATGGCCAAGGGCCGTGACTTCGCCGACCCGATCGCGCTGAACTGGACCGACGGCGGCACCGACATCGACTTCGGCGCGCTCACCAAGCAGCTGCTGGCCTACATCGGCAAGTCCGGCGGCGAGATCGCCTTCGGCACCGAGGTCCGCGACCTCGCCAAGCAGTCCGACGGCAGCTGGAACGTCACCGTCCGCAACCTGCGCACTTTCCGCAGCCGCACCGTCAACGCGAAGTTCGTCTTCGTCGGCGCCGGTGGTGGCGCGCTGCCGCTGCTGCAGAAGTCCGGCATCAAGGAGGCCAAGGGCTTCGGCGGCTTCCCGATCAGCGGTCAGTTCCTGCGCTCGACCAACCCGGAGCTGATCGCCGCGCACGAGGCCAAGGTCTACGGCAAGGCCGCCGTCGGCGCGCCGCCGATGTCGGTGCCGCACCTGGACACCCGCGTCATCAACGGCCGCAAGGGCCTGCTGTTCGGCCCCTACGCCGGCTGGACCCCGAAGTTCCTCAAGGACGGCTCCAACACCGACCTGTTCAAGTCGATCAAGCCGAACAACATCGGTTCGCTCGTCGGCGTCGGTCTCACCGAGATGGGCCTGACCAAGTACCTGATCAGCGAGCTGCTCAAGTCGCAGAACGGCAAGATCGGTGTGCTCGAGGAGTTCCTGCCGCGTGCCGAGGGCCGCGACTGGGAGCTGATCACCGCCGGTCAGCGCGTGCAGGTCATCCGGAAGAAGGGTGCGGGCGGTGTGCTCGAGTTCGGCACCGCGGTCATCTCCGCCGAGGACGGCACCATCGCCGGCCTGCTCGGTGCCTCGCCGGGCGCCTCGACCTGTGTCACCGCGATGCTCGACGTCATGCAGCGCTGCTTCCCGCGCGAGTACGCCGACTGGACCCCGCAGCTGAAGCAGATGATCCCCTCGCTGGGCCAGAAGCTGTCGGAGAACCAGGCCCTGTTCCAGGAAGTCTGGGACTGGACCAACAAGTCGCTGAAGCTGGACGCCAACAACACGCCCGCGCAGCCGGAGGCGGCCACCTACGCGCAGGTGTGATAGCAAGACGCGATGATGTCAACGGTCGCATTGAGACGGGCGTGGGCGGCGGATCTGGACCCCGCCACCCTGTACCGGTTGTTGAAACTGCGCGTCGAGGTATTCGTCGTCGAGCAGGCCTGCGCCTATCCCGAGCTGGACGGGCGTGACCTGCTGCCGGAGACCCGGCACCTGTGGCTCGACGACGAGGGTGAGGTCATCGCCACGCTGCGGCTGCTCGAAGAGCACGAGGACGGGGTGACCAGCTTCCGGCTCGGTCGGCTGTGCACGGCCGTGCCCGCCCGTGGGCACGGCTACACCACCCGGTTGCTGCAGGCGGCGCTGGCCGAGACCGGTTCGGCCACCGTCCGTCTGAACGCGCAGTCCTACCTGGTCGACATGTACGCCAAGTACGGCTTCGTTCCCGACGGCGAGGAATTCCTCGACGACGGCATCCCGCACGTCCCGATGCGTCGGGGCTGACAGTCCACTCGCGAGGTCCCCGGCACGGTGCCGGGGACCTCGCGTCTTTCCGGCGCCGATGCCCGGGGTCCGGTCGTGATCAGGGCGCGAATACAGTGGGGGCGTGCCTGGTTTTGCTGATGTCGCCGCTGGTCCGCACACCGCCGCTCGCTCGGCGGGTGAGGCGGGCTTCCCGTTCTCGGCGGTCGTCGGCCAGGAGCGCCTGCAGCTGGCATTGATCTTGTCGGCGGTGCACCCCGGGATCGGTGGCGTGCTGGTGCGGGGCGAGAAGGGCACCGCGAAGTCGACGGTGGTGCGCGCGCTGGCCGAGTTGCTGCCGCCGGTCGTCGACGAGAGCGGCGCGCGGCCCGCCCGGCTCGTGGAACTGCCGGTGGGCGCCACCGAGGACCGTGTCGTCGGGTCGATCGACCTCGAACGGGTCCTGCGCGACGGTGAGCAGGCGTTCCGGCCCGGTCTGCTGGCCGCGGCCCACCACGGCGTGCTCTACGTCGACGAGGTGAACCTGCTGCACGATCACCTGGTCGACGTGCTGCTCGACGCGGCGGCCATGGGCCGGGTCCACGTCGAGCGCGACGGTGTCTCGCATTCGCATCCGGCGCGATTCGTGCTGGTGGGCACCATGAACCCCGAGGAGGGCGAACTCCGGCCCCAGCTGCTGGACCGGTTCGGCCTCACCGTCGACGTGGCCGCCTCCCGCGTGGTGGACACCCGGATGGCGGTGGTGCGCAGGCGCCTGGACTACGAGGCCGACCCCGCCGGCTTCGCCGCCCGCTACGCCGACGCCGATGCCGTTGTCGCCGAACGGATTCTGACCGCGCGCGACCGGCTGCCCGGCGTGACCCTCGACAACGCCGAACTGCGGCGGATCGCGGCGCTGTGCGCGGCGTTCGACGTCGACGGGATGCGCGCCGATCTGGTCGTCGCCCGGACCGCCACCGCGCACGCCGCATGGTGCGGCCGCGACCGGGTCACCGAAGACGATGTGCGGATCGCCGCCGAGCTGGCCCTGCCGCACCGGCGCAGGCGCGATCCGTTCGACGAGCCGGGGATCAGTGAGGAGCAGCTGGACGAGGCAATGCGGTCGGCCGCCGACGAGGTCGACAAGGCCTCGGCCACCGACAAATTCGACGACGATCCGCGAGGCGAGACGCCCGGCGACGATCGCGACGGCGACGCGTCCGGCAGCTCGGGACCGCGCGCGGTCGACGACGGTGCCGACCGAGGCCCTGCCGACGAGGGGCCCCAGGGCCCCGAGGACGGGGGACCGGCCGACCCGGGCCCCGACGACGGCGGACCCGACGATCAGGGTCCCGACGACGGTGGTCCCGACGGCCCCGACGACAACCCGGGCGGCGGCCCCCACGGCGGCGGATCCCGGCCCGCGGCCGACAGCGTCTCCGGCACACCGGGTTCCGTCTCGAAGCCCGCACCGCGCTGGGAGGTTCCCGGTATCGGCGAAGGCGCGCCGGGCCGCCGGTCCCGCGCCCGGACCCGCACCGGCCGCATGGTGCGCCCCAGCACCGACACCTCGACCGGGCTGCACCTGCTGGGCACCGTCTTCGCGGCCGCGCCTCGGCAATTCGAGCGCGGCCGGTTCAGCGGTCCGCTGGCGCTGGCCGCCGAGGACCTGCGTGGCGCGTATCGCGAAGGGCGCGAAGGGAATCTGGTGGTGTTCGTCGTCGACGCGTCCGGGTCGATGGCCGCGCGCGACCGGCTCACCGCCGTCACCGGCGCCATCGTCACCCTGCTGCGCGACGCCTACCAGCGCCGCGACAAGGTGGCCGTGATCAGCGTGCGCGGCAGCGCGGCCGAACTGGTCCTCCCGCCGACCTCCTCGGTCGACATCGCCGTGCGCCGCCTGGCCGGTCTGCGCACCGGTGGCAAGACCCCGCTCGCGGCGGGCCTGCTGAAGGCGCGCGAGGTGATCGCCCGCGAACACGTCCGCGACCCGCGCCGCCGCCCGATGCTGGTACTGCTGACCGACGGCCGCGCCACCGGTGGTGTCGATCCGCTGCCCCGCGCCCGCGCCACCGCGCGTCTGCTGGCCGGGGAGGGACACACCGCGATGGTCATCGACTGTGAACGCGGCATGATCCGGCTCGGCCTCGCCGCCGAGCTGGCCCGTGACCTGCGGGCCCGCTACCTGCGCCTGGACGAACTCACCGGCGACAGTGTCGCCGATGTCGTCCGGGCGACCGGCGCTCGCGCCGCCTGACCCGAGCGCCCGCACCCGGCGACCTGGGCGATCGACGGGGCGGCATCGGCCGGTCGCGCGTCGCCGCCGAGGACGTTCCCCGACGGTAGTGGGAGGGTCGGGCGGCCGGAGGACGCCCTGATAGAAATGGTGAGCGACAGTCGCGCGACCGGTCGACCGGTGCGCCGTCGGGTGCTCGAGGCACTGGCGCGGTCGTCCATCGACAGTGCGGTCCACCCGGGCCGCGGACCGGCGCGTCGGTGCCGAGAAGGAGGAGTCTTCGTGCCCAAGGGTGTTCCGGAAGTCGTGCCGGAGGACGGCCTCACGACACGGCAGCGGCGCAACCAGCCGGTGCTGGCCGTCCACACGGGCCCGGGCAAGGGCAAGTCCACCGCCGCCTTCGGGATGGCGTTGCGGGCCTGGAACCAGGGCTTCGACGTGGCCGTGTTCCAGTTCGTCAAGAGCGCCAAGTGGAAGGTCGGCGAGGAAGCCGCGTTCCGCACGCTCGGCGAGGTGCACGAGCGGACCGGTGCCGGTGGCGCGGTCGAGTGGCACAAGATGGGCGAGGGCTGGTCGTGGACCCGCAAGCACGGCACCGAGGAAGATCACGCCGCCGCCGCGCTGTCGGGCTGGCAGGAGATCTCGCGACGGCTCGCCGCCGAACAGCACCGCTTCTACGTACTCGACGAGTTCACCTACCCGCTCAAGTGGGGGTGGGTCGATGTCGACGAGGTCGTCGAGACGCTGACCAGCCGCCCCGGTAACCAGCACGTCGTCATCACCGGCCGCGACGCGCCGCAGGCCTTGATCGACGCCGCCGATCTGGTCACCGAGATGACCAAGGTGAAGCACCCGATGGACGCGGGCCGCAAAGGCCAGCGCGGGATCGAATGGTGACCGTCACCGTGACGGACGCGCCCCTGTCCGTCGCCCCCGCCCGGACCGGCGACGCGACGATGCCGAGCACGGGTTCCGGCCCGCGCGGCGTCGCGGTGAGCTGGTTCGGTTGCGGTCCTCGGTGCGGTGACGGCACGGGCGAGGTGCGGCGATGAGCGCGCCGGCCGTGGTGATCGCCGCCCCGGCATCCGGCAGCGGCAAGACGACCCTGGCCACCGGCCTGATCGGCGCGCTGCGCCGGGCGAATCATCGGGTGGCGCCGTTCAAGGTCGGCCCCGATTACATCGACCCCGGCTATCACGGTCTCGCGGCCGGGCGGCCCGGCCGCAATCTGGATCCTGTTCTGGTGGGCGAGGATCGGGTGGTGCCGCTGTATCGGCACGGCGCGCACGGCTGCGATATCGCCGTCGTCGAAGGCGTGATGGGCCTGTTCGACGGTCGCATCGACGAGAACCGGACCGAGGCGGTCGCCGAAGGCTCCACCGCGCAGGTCGCGAGCCTGCTCGGGGCGCCGGTGGTGCTGGTCGTCGACGCGCGCGGACACTCCCAGAGCCTGGCCGCGCTGCTGCACGGCTTCGCCACCTACGACTCTTCGGTCCGGCTGGGCGGGGTGATCCTCAACCGGGTCGGCAGCGAACGCCATGAGCAGGTGCTGCGCGCGGCGTGCGATCGCGTCGGCATCCCGGTCCTCGGCGCGCTGCCGCGCATGGCCGAATTGGAAGTTCCCTCACGGCATCTGGGGCTGATTCCCGCCGTCGAGCACGGCACCGCCGCCACCGCAGCGGTCGACGCGATGACCGAACTCGTCGCGGCCCACATCGATCTCGCGGCGATCGTCGACCTCGCGGGCGGGTCGGTCCGAGGTCCGGCTTGGGACCCCGCGAGGGAACTGACCGCGGGCAGCGAAGCGCGGACAGGACCGACCGACGCGATCGTCGGCACCACCGGCAGCGGTCCGCTGATCGCGATGGCCGGGGGACCGGCGTTCACCTTCGGCTACGCCGAACATCGCGAGCTGCTGCTCGCGGCAGGCGCCCAGGTGGTCGTCTTCGATCCGCTGACCGACGAACTCCCCTCCGGTACAGCGGGATTGGTGCTGCCCGGGGGTTTTCCCGAGGAGCATGCGGGCGCCCTGTCGGCCAACGAGAAGTTACGTGCGGCGATCGCCGAAGGCGCTGCCCGCGACCTGCCGATCCACGCCGAATGCGCGGGCCTGCTCTACCTCACCCGCTCCCTCGACGGCCATCCGATGGCCGGCGTCATCGACGCCGACGCCGAATTCGGCCCCCGCCTGACCCTCGGCTACCGCGACGCCGTCGCCCTGCACGACTCCACTCTCTGGCAGGCAGGCACCCGCGTCCGTGGCCACGAATTCCACCGCACTCGTCTCACCCGGGTCGGCCCGGAGAACGCCGCCTGGGGCTGGCGCACCACGGCTTCGGTCACCGAGGGCGCGGTGATCCGGCAGGTCCACGCCTCGTACCTGCACACCCACCCCGCCGGAAACCCGGCCGCCATCACCCGATTCGTCGCTGCCGCACGTCGATTCGATCGATGACGGCGAAGCGATGGACAGCGCCGACGCGATGATCGAGCGGACGGCGGGCAGGGGCGCGGTGATCGTCGGGCTCGGCGTCCGACCTGGTACCGACGCGGAAAAGATCACTCGTGCGGTCGAATCGGTCGTCGCGGGGTCCGCCGCCGTGACCTGCCTGGCGACGATCGACCGTCGCGCGGCCGATCCCGGGGTCCGCGCGGCCGCGGCGGCGCTCGGTGTGCCGGTGGTCGCGTTCGGCGCCGAGCAGCTGGCCGAGGTCGAGACGCCGACTCGCTCCACTCGGACGGCGCGGGCCGTCGGCACGGCCTCGGTCGCGGAGGCGGCGGCATTGCTCGCGGGCAGGGGCGAACTGTTGTGCGGGCGAACCGTTGTGGACGGCGTCGTAGTCGCCGTCGCGACGGTGGGGGCGAGCGACTCGGATTAATTCGCTGGGCAAGATCACCTCCGCCCCGTACCGTCATCTCCAGCAGCAGCACGGCGGACCGGATCCGGTCGGTTACCTTCAGATGGGGATGTCGCGGGTTCGAATCCCGTCCACCACCGCGCGGTGGTGGTAGCTCAGTTCGGTAGAGCGCCTTCCGGTCGGGACACACACGTCCGCTGTGCGGCTGCGGTGCACAGGAGCAGGACGGACCGGATTCGGTCGGTTATCTGGCGAGGACTCACAGTCCAGCAGGTTCGAGCCCTGCGGCGGAAAGCGGTTTCCGTTTCCCGGCCGAGACACCCATGTCCGTCCGCTCCGCGCATCGTCACACGCCCCGGTGGGTCCCGGGGCCGAAACCGCAACGCCGGTCGCTGTATCGGAGGGGGAACAATGAACATTCTGTCGCGATTTTCGCGTCGCAGCACGCCGCAGACCAGTCCTGCCGATGCCCGGCAGGTCGTCAACGCCGCGGGCGGCTACGTCTTCGAGATCACCCCGCAGGCCCGGGTGCGCCGATTCCTCACCCTCGGAACGGAATCCGGAACCTACTACGTCAGCGCCGCCGCGCTGACCGCCGACAATGCCGAGTTCATCGCCGCGTACGCCGCCGAGCACACCGCCGACCTGGTGCGTGAGATCGTCGAGATCTCCACCGGCGGGCGTGCCCCGCGACCGAACCCGGCCCTGTTCGCGTTGGCGGCCGCCGCCGCGCTCGGTGATGTCGACGGTCGCCGGGCCGCGCTCGCGGCGCTGCCGCTGGTCGCGCGCACCGGCACCCACCTGTTCCTGTTCGCCGGCTACGCCGAGCAGTTCCGCGGCTGGGGTCGCGGCCTGTCCCGCGCGGTCGCGAACTGGTACCTGGACAAGCCGGTCGGTGACCTGGCGTTTCAGGTCGTGAAGTACCGGCAGCGTGAAGGCTGGTCGCACCGCGACCTGCTGCGCCTGTCGCACCCGGCGACCACCGAGGACGAGCGGCGCAGGCTGTTCGACTGGATCTGTGGCCGCACCCCGGACCTCGACGGCCTCGACCTGGTCGACGGTTTCCAGCGCGCGCAGTCCGCACCGGTCGAGCAGGTACCCGAGCTGGTCCGTGCGTACCGGCTGAGCTGGGAGATGCTGCCCGACGCCGCGCTGAACACGCCCGAGGTGTGGGAGGCGTTGCTGGACAACGGCATTCCGCAGACGGCGCTGCTGCGTCAGCTGCCGCGCCTGACCCGGCTCGGCCTGCTGGCTCCGCTCGGTCCGCGCACCGCGGCGATCTGCGCGCAGCTCGGCGACCCGGAGCGGCTGCGCAAGGCACGCGTGCACCCGGTCGCGGTGCTGATCGCGCTGCGCACCTACGCGTCCGGGCGTTCGGCACGTGGCGCCGGTACCTGGACGCCGTCGGCACCGGTGGTGGACGCGCTCGACGCGGCCTTCTACGCGGCGTTCGAGACGGTGCGCCCGACCGGTCTGCGGCACCTGCTGGCGCTGGACGTGTCCGGGTCGATGACGTCGCCGATCGCCGGGCTACCGCTCTCGGCGCGCGAGGCCTCGGCCGCGCTCGCCCTGGTCACGGCCCGGACCGAGGAGCGGCACCAGATCGTCGGGTTCACCGCGACGGGCACCCGCTGGCAGGGGGCACGCAACCTGTCCCCGCTGGCCATCTCGCCGCGGCAGCGCCTCGACGACGCCGTGCGCGCGGTGTCGGGTCTGCCCTTCGGCGGGACCGACTGCTCGATGCCGATCCTGCACGCGCTGGAGCAGGGCATCGAGGTGGACGTGTTCTCGGTGTACACCGACAACGAGACGTGGGCGGGCTCGGTGCACCCGCACCAGGCGCTGGCCCGCTACCGCCGCGAGGTGAACCCGCGGGCCAAGCTCGTGGTGGTCGGCATGACCGCGACGAGGTTCAGCATCGCCGATCCCGACGACGCGGGCATGCTCGACGTCGCGGGCTTCGACGCCGCCGTGCCGTCGCTGCTGGCCGACTTCGCCACGGCCGCCTAGGAAATCGCCGACCGCCGCGACCTCGTTGTCGCGGCGACGGCTTTCCTCTCGCGAGGTCGGGTCGTCAGGGGGCGACCGAGGACCAATCCGCGAAACCGGTGGGGTCGTGGCGGCCCATCGAGGCGTGCTCGAACAGGCCCCAGCCCTCGGCGTCGCCGCAGCGGGCGTAGCCGATGTGGTCGATCACGCCGTAGGGGGTGCGGGCGATGATCGCCGGGTCGGTGAGGTCGTAGGAACTCGACAGCGACCAGTCCCGGCCCATCCAGCGGCCGTGGGTCCAGTCGGGGTCGGGTCCGTAACCGCAGCCGACGTGCAGGGCGATACCGGGCCGGGACTCGATCTCGACCTCGAGCGGCTTGCCGTCGGGGGTGGTCATGTCCAGGCGCACCGACTTCGGGTGCCGGGTGCCCGGCTCGTAGGTCCAGTGCATCCGTGGCCAGCCCAGCTGTTCCTTGCGGCCGTCGTGCCAGATCCGGACCGCGTTGTTGAGCGTGCGGGTGCCGTCGGGCTCTTCCTGCACGATCACCACGATGGCGAACTCGTCGAAGCGCAGCGGCGCGTACAACCACCAGAACCCGCCCGCGCCCTCGGCCGCGGCGCGCCCTGGCGGCTCCGGCTCGCCCGAGGGCCGGATGCCCCAGGAGCGGTCGCGACTGCCGGTCCACGCCGCCGGGTCGACGGTGATGTCGCGCCCGTCGACGGCGAGCGTGCCCGCCCAGGAACCCAGCTGGGCGAACCGAGAGGCCTCGATGATCGGCCGGGTGCCGGACAGGATCAGGTGCGGCTGCTCCTGCACCGCCGGGTGCGCGCCGGTCCAGGTGAGGTCGAAGCCGAGGTCCTCGTGCTCGCACACCACCCGCAACTGCCGCAGCGGCTCGATCACCTCGATCCGGTAGCCGCCCACCGCTGTGGTCAGATCGCGCGAGGTGAGCGCGTCGGAGAAGCGCACGCTGCGCTGGGTGTCACCGTGGCGCACCGTCGCGAACGCGTCGACCACACCGAGGTTCGGGTAGACGCCGAACCCGGTGATCAGCATCGCGTCGCCGGCGGGGTCGAAGGCGTTGAAGTAGTAGCGGTCGTAGAAGTTGCGGTCGCTGGTGGCCACCCTGGCCAGCGACAGCGGGGTCTGGTGGACCGGGTATTCGTCCAGGGGGACGGGCATGATTGCGTTCATGGTCGTGTCTCCTTCTCAGTCCCACTCGTAGGTGCCGTCGAGCAGAGCCTCGAGGCTGAGCCGGTGCATCACGTAGTCGTCGAGCTCGGCGGGCACGGTGTCCTCACCGAAGTGGATCATCCGCCGCTTGATCCGGGCCATCACGATCGCGTGCCGCAGCGCGGCGTAGATGATGTAGAAGTCCAGATCGCGGACCGTATGTCCGGTCAGCTCTTCGTATTTCGCGACCACCGCGTCCTTGCGCAGGAAATCGGGCAGGCCGGGCTGATCGAAGCGGGTGGCGATGTCCTGGAAGAAGCGGTGGATGAAGATCACCCAGCCCAGGTCGAGTTCGCGCGGGCCGAACGTGGCCATCTCCCAGTCCAGCACCGCGGCGGGGGTGAACCCGTCGAACAGGATGTTGCCGGGGCGGGCGTCGCCCCAGTTCAGCACCTCGGGGCCGGTCTCGGCGGGCCAGTTGGCCTCGAGCCACTCGAAGGTCCGCTCGATCAGCGGGATCTCGACGCCGTCGTCGGTCAGCGCCCACCGGTACCAGGCGCGCTGGGCCTCGAAGTGCCTGCGCAGCGCCGGACCCTCGCCGTCGAGGCGCGGGAAGCGACGGGCGATGTCGTCGATGGCGTGGATGCGGGCGATCACGTCGACGGTCGCGTCGGCGATCCGCGCGCGTTCCTCCACAGTCGCGTCGAACACCCAGCCGAAGAAGACGTACGGCGGGTTGTCCGCGGGCGCGCGTCCGTCGACCTTCTCCATCACCAGGAACGGCGAACCGAACACCGATTCGTCGAGTTCGAGCCAGCGCAGCACCGGCACGGCGACGTCCGAGGCCGCGCCGACGCCCGCCATCACCTCGTACTGCATCGGCAGGTCATAGGAATCGAAGACCGGGAAGGAGCCGTCCTCGGGTGCCATCCGCAGCACGAACGAGCCGCTCTCGACGACCCCGCCGACCGACCATTCGGCGTCGAACAGGATGGTCGTGCTCGACATGCCGCCGGTGGCGGGCTTGCTCGGATTGCCGACCTTCGGCGGTACGTCGGCGCCGACCTTGCCGGCCAGCCACTGCGACAACTGCTCGGCGAGCTCGTCGAGGTCGCGCTCGGTGACCGTGAGCGACTGTTGCGCGGTGGGATCCGGATCGTCGGACATCTATGAGTACCCCTGTCGGCGAGATGGAACACGTTCGATACCGGCGTACCGGACGGCCGACGGGAATGTAAGCCGTCAGTCGGTGAGTGAGATTCAGGGTTGACACGGTAAAGATGGGGGTTTTCCCGGACGCGCTCGTCCACGACACCAGTTAGCTTCGGTAGCAATCGAACTCGACGAGGAGGCAACGGTGACCGCCGTGACCACGCAGCGCGCCCACGACGCGATCGCGAGCCCGCCGCCGCCGCCGATCTGGCATCCGGTGACGCGGCTCGCCTTCCGGTTCAGCGTCGCCTATCTGGGTCTGTTCTGCCTGTGGATGGCGCAGATCACCTTCGTCTTCCTCGGGGTGTTCGCGCTGCACCTGCCCGAGGACGCCGTCGCCTGGCAGATGCTCTCACTGGCCCCGGTGAGCCGCTGGATCGGCGAGCACGTGTTCGGGGTCGAGGCGGAGCTGGTCATGAACGGCAGCGGCGACCAGGCCGCGATCTGGATCCAGTGCGGGCTGGTGCTGGTGGCCGCGATCCTGGTCACGGTGGTCTGGTCGGTGCTCGACCGGCGCAGGCGCGCCTATCCGCGGATGGCGAGCTGGTTCCTCACCCTGCTGCGGCTGTGCGTCGGCGGGCAGATGCTGTTCTACGGGTTCGCCAAGCTCATCCCGACCCAGATGCCCGAGCCCGCGCTCACCACCTTGCTCACCCGCGTCGGTGACCTGAGCCCGATGTCGATGCTGTGGACCCAGGTCGGCTCGTCCCCGGCCTACGAGATATCGCTGGGTGCGGCCGAGGTGCTCGCCGGGTTGCTGCTGTTCTGGCCGCGCACGGCCACCCTCGGCGCGATGCTCAGCGTGATCAGCATGGCGCAGGTGTTCCTGCTGAACCTCACCTTCGACGTGCCGGTGAAGATGCTGTCCGGGCATCTGCTGCTGATGAGCCTGGTGCTGCTGGCGCCGCAGGCCCGGCGACTGGCGAATGTGCTCGTGCTGGAACGTGATTCGGGACCTCTCGGCCAGCCGCCGCTGTTCGGCTCGGCGCGGGCGAACCGGTGGGCGAGCGTCGTGCAGATCGCGACGGGCCTGTGGATCGTCGCCGGCTGCCTCTACCTCGGGGAGAAGTCCTGGGACGAATACGGCGGTGGCGTATCGAAACCCGAGCTCTACGGGATCTGGGACGTCACCGAGTTCACCGCCGAGGCGACCCCGGTGCCGCCGCTGACCACCGATCCGGTGCGCTGGCAGCGCTTGATCGTCGACGCGGGCTCGGCGGGCTATCAGCGGATGGACGACTCGATCGTGCCGGTGGTCGCCGCTTTCGACCCCGAGGCGCACACGATGACCCTCACCGCCGCGCCGTCGGCACCGGGCGAAACGCCCACGGCGGTCACCACCTTCACGGTCGACCGGCCCGCCGACGACCGGCTGACGCTGCGCGGCGAGCTCGACGGCAAGCCGGTGACGGTCACCCTCACCCGGCTGGATCTCGACAGCTTCCCGTTGCGCGGCACCGACTTCCGCTGGGTGCAGAACAACCCGTATGTCGGCGGCTGAGATCAGCCGGTGAAAGTGCCGGTCTGATTGCGCCAGTGCGGTGACGGCGCGAACAGCGCGCCGGAGCCGGAGACGAAGGCCGCCGCGGCGCGGGCATCGCCGCGCAGCCGCGCGGCCAGCCACGCCGTCGGATAGCCGAGGAAGCCGTACACGCCGGTGCCACAGGCGAGCTGGTTGTCCGCGCAGCCGGGATCGCCCTGGATATCGTTGTGGTCGGCGCCCTCGAGCGTCGCCCACACCTTCGGCACGGTGAGCGCGTCGTAGTAGGCGCGGTGGGACTGGACGCCGACGACCTCGACCGGCAGCGACTGCTCCGACGGGGAGATCAGGGTGTCGGCCGAGCCGTTGATCAGGAACACCGAGCCGGTATCGATCGCGGCCGGATCGGTGCAGCTGAGGGCATCCGAGCACAGGCCGGTGCGGGGCAGTTCGACGGTGATCGCGGTGCGGATCGCCCCACCGGCGCGCCGCATCGCGTTGAGGGCACCGGACGCGCCCTGGGAATGACCCACCACGCCCACCGCCGTGTGGTCGAGCCGCCCGGCGAAAACGCTGGTCGGATCGGCGGATTCGGCGATCAGGCGGTCGAGTGAGGCGAGGATGTCGATACCGGAACCGGTGTACTGGTTCTGCGTGGCGATCACCACGAATCCCCACGACGCGAAGTGCCGCAGCAGGTGCCGGTACTGGGTGGGCACCGCCTGCGTGCCGTCACCGAACAGCACGATCGGATGGCCGGTGCCGAGCTCGCTCGGATACCACAGGTCGAACGCGGCACCGGTGGTGTCGCAACACAGTTCGCCGATCCGCTCGGTCACGGCGAACGGGCCCGGCGCGGCGTAGTGCGCTTCGACACCGGCCGCGGGCTCGTAGGTCGGGGCGGCGACGGCGGGTCCCGGCCCGGCCAGCAGAAGGGCGGCGATGATCGGGACGAGGCGGGACCAGGCGGGCATGGGTCGCGAGTGTACGGGGCGCACCGGTCAGGTCAGTGTGATGGCGTCCAGGCGCACGCGCAGGAAGTCGGCCCGGCGCAGACTCTCGTCCACCTCGCGCCGCACCGCGGCGGCCGCGGCACCGCCGGTGCGCCAGCGGGCCAGATCGACCGAGGCGATGGCGCCGCTCATGCCGGCGTCTCCCTGGTCGGTGCGTCGGCGCCGCCGATGTCCTCGAACCACAGGTCGGGGCGGTCGGCGATGAACGCGGTCATCAGCGCCACACACCGCGGATCGTCGAGGACGAGCACCCGTACGCCGTGGTCGGCGAGCCAGTCGTGGCCGCCGTGGAAGGTGCGCGCCTCGCCGATGATCACGGTGCCGATGCCGAACTGGCGGACCAGGCCGCTGCAATACCAGCACGGCGACAGGGTGGTCACCATGATCGTGGAGCGGTAGTCGCGGCGACGCCCCGCGGCGCGGAAGGCGTCGGTCTCGGCGTGCGCGCTCGGGTCGTCGTTCTGGACCCGGCGATTGTGGCCGCGTCCGAGCAGCGTGCCGTCGGCGTCGAACAGCGCGGCGCCGATGGGGACACCGCCCTCGGCCCGCCCGCGCAGGGCTTCGTCGTAGGCCACGGCGAGAAGTGCGTCCGGCTCGGTCATGGTCTCCACTGTCGCGCCACGGGGACCCCACGGCAACGCGGGCGCGCCGACGGCGGGCGATCGCGGCGGCGGTGTCGGCGGGCCCGTTCGGCGGGCGGCGAGCCAGGAACTAGGCTGGGACACTGTGCCGAACACGTCTGACACCGCATCGACCCCGCCCGCAGGCGACCCGAACTACCTGGTCGGGCTCGATCTGCGCGGACGCAGAGTAGTCGTGGTCGGCGGCGGCACCGTCGCCCAGCGCCGCCTCGGCCTGCTGGTGGCCGCGGGCGCCGACGTCCACGTGATCAGCAAGGCGGTCACGCCGGCCGTCGAGGGCATGGCGACCGCCGGTCAGATCACCGTCGAACTGCGTGCCTACGCCGACGGCGACCTCGACGCGGCCTGGTACGCGATGGCCTGCACCGACGAACCCGAGACCAATGCCGCGGTGGTCGCCGAGGCGACCGCGAAGCGGATCTTCTGCGTGCGCGCCGATGTCGCCCGTGACGGCACCGCCGTCACCCCCGCCACCGCCCGCTACGACGGGCTGACCCTCGGCGTGCTGGCCGGTGGCGCGCACCGGCGCTCGGCCGCCGTGCGCAACGGCCTGCTCGAGGCGCTGCAATCCGGTGTGGTGACCGACGATTCGGAGCCGGTGACCCCCGGCGTCGCCCTGGTCGGCGGCGGACCGGGCGACCCGGACCTGATCACCGTGCGCGGCCGCAGGCTGCTCGCCCGCGCCGATCTGGTCGTCGCCGATCGGCTCGCGCCGCCGGAACTGCTGGCCGAGCTGGGACCGCACGTCGAGGTGATCGACGCGGCGAAGATCCCCTACGGCCGCTCGATGGCGCAGGAGGCGATCAATCTGGCCCTGGTCGAAGGGGCCAAGGCGGGCAAGTTCGTCGTCCGGCTCAAGGGCGGCGACCCGTACGTGTTCGGCCGCGGGTACGAGGAGCTCGAAGCCTGCGCCGAGGCGGGGATCCCGGTGACCGTGGTGCCCGGCATCACCAGCCCGATCTCGGTGCCCGGCGCCGCGGGCATCCCGGTGACCCATCGGGGCGTGACCCACGAGTTCGTCGTGGTCAGCGGGCACGTCGCCCCCGATCACCCCGATTCGCTGGTCGACTGGGCGGCGCTGGCCAGGCTGCGCGGCACCCTCGTGCTGATGATGGCCGTGGAGCGGATCGACAAGTTCGCCGACGCGCTGCTGGCCGGTGGCCGCCCGGCCGAGACGCCCGCCGCGGTCATCCAGGAGGGCACGCTGCGCACCCAGCGGGTGGTACGGGCCGATCTGGGCACGGTCGCCGAGAAGGTCAAGTCCGAGGGCATCCGGCCCCCGGCGATCATCGTCATCGGCCCGACCGCGGGTTTCGGGCTGGACTAGCTTCGCGGGCCGCGCACCCGTGCGTTGCCGCCGCGCCAATTACACTGCCTCGTTGTGCTCGATAAACCCGCTGCGACGATGCAGTATCCGGTGACGAAGCGGGCCTTCGGCCTCGCCATCCTCGTACTGAGCGGCCTGCAGCTCATGGTCGTGCTCGACGGCACCGTCGTGATCTTCGCCCTGCCGCGCCTGCAGGAGGAGATGGGGCTGTCCAGCTCGGGCAGCGCGTGGACGGTGACCTCCTACGGCCTGACCTTCGCCGGGCTGATGCTGCTCGGCGGCAGGCTCGGTGACGCGTTCGGCCGCAAGCGCATGCTGATCTACGGCGTCGGCCTGTTCACCGCGGCCTCGCTCGCCTGCGGCCTGGCCACCGGCGAGGCGATGCTGCTGATCTCGCGCGCCTTCCAGGGCGCCGGTGCCGCGATCGCGGCACCGACCGCGTTCGCGCTGGTGGCCACCACCTTCGCGCCGGGGCCCGCCCGCAACCAGGCGATCGCGATCGTCGGCTCCATGGCGGGTATCGGCTCGGTCGGCGGCCTGGTCGTCGGCGGTGCGCTCACCGAGTTCTCCTGGCGCTGGATCTTCCTGATCAATGTGCCGATCGGCGCGCTGATCGTGCTCGGCGCGGTCTACAAGCTCACCGACACCGCCCACCACCGCACCCCGCTCGACATCAAGGGCGCCATCCTGGGCACACTCGCCTGCGCGACGATCGTGTTCGGCGCGACCGAGGGCCCGGCGATGGGCTGGACCAGTCCGCTCATCCTCGGCTCGCTGATCGGCGGTTTCGCGCTGCTGGTGGTCTTCGTGCTCACCGAGCGCCGCGAGGCCGATCCGCTGCTGCCGTGGTCGCTGTTCGACAGCCGCGACCGGGTCGCCACCTTCGCGCTGATCTTCCTGGCGGGCGCGGTGCTCGGCGCGATGACGTTCTTCGTGGCTCAGCTGTTGCAGAACGTGCTCGGCTACAGCCCGTTGCAGGCCGGTGTCGCCTCGATCCCGTTCACCATCGGCATCGGTGTCGGCGGCGCGGTGGCGTCGAAGGCGGCGCTGGTGATCGCGCCGCGCTGGCTGCTGTCGGCGGCGGCGGTCGTGCTGGCCTGCGGGCTGCTGTTCGGGTCGACGCTGGACCGGCACGTGCAGTACCTGCCGACCCTGCTGGCGCTGCTGCTGGTGATCGGCTTCGGCGTCGGCGTCGCCATGGTGCTGGCGCCGCTGTGCGTGCTGGTCGGGGTGCCGTCGTCGAACATCGGCCCGCTCTCGGCGGTCGGGCAGATGTTCATGAACCTGGCGACCCCGATCGCGATCGGCCTGCTCAGCCCGATCGCCGCCTCGCGCACCCTGTCCCTGGGCGGGCGCGACGGCCGGGCCGCGGACATGACCACGGCCGAGATCGACGCGCTCAACAGCGGTTACACCCTGGTGCTGCTGTGCTGCGCCGGTCTGGCGGTGCTCGCCGCACTGGTCGCGCTGACGTTGCGGTTCACCCCGCAGCAGCTGGTCCAGGCCCAGCACGCCCAGGACGAGGCCCAGCGCGCCTGAGACCGCCGGGCCCCGGTCCGCTCAGAGGCGACCGGCGACCCGGTGCGGGGTGATCCGCACGATCACCCGCTCCGCGTCGTCGACGGAGGCCGGGTTGAACTCGCGGTAGGGCTTGCCGGTGTACTTGAGCGACATCTCGTCGGGCAGCGCGCGCTCCGGATCCGGGATGGTGGTGGCCGTGCCCCGGATCTCGGCGTAGAGGAACGGCCGCTCCGGCGGGTTCACCATCACCGTGATCCGCGGGTCGCGCACGAGGTTCTTGGCCTGCTGCCGCGCGACGGTGGTGGAGAACAGCAGCTCGTCGCCCTCGCGCTTGATCCAGACGACGGTCAGATGCGGGTGCCCGTTCGCGCCGACCGTGGCGACGGTCGCGTAGACCTTCTCCTCGTCCAGATACGACTTCAGTTCGTCGGAAAGCACTGCGGTATCAGTCACGCTCCGGGACAACGCGTCCCGCGGCGGGCGCATTCCGCCCGCCGCGAAACGGCCGGTCCTACGGCGCGTCGACGGTGTGCGCGTCGGCGACGGTGAGCGCTTGGTCGAGAATCGCCAGCCCCTCTTTGACCTCGGACTCGGTGATCACGCACGGCGGCACCACGTGCAGCCGGTTGAAGTTCACGAATGTCAGCAGTCCGCCGCGCCGACAGGCGGCGACGAGTTCGGTCATCGCGGGACTGGTGCCGCCGTAGGGGGCCAGGGGTTCCCTGGTGGCACGGTCGCGCACCAGCTCGAGCGCCCAGAACACCCCGAGCCCGCGTACCTCACCGATGCTCGGATGCCGCTGCGCGAGTTCCCGCAGCCCCGGCCCGATGACCCGCGCGCCGATCTCGGCCGCGTTCTCCACGATCCGCTCCTCGCGCATCGCGGTGATCGTGGCCACCGCCGCCGCGGTCGCCAGCGGATGCCCCGAATAGGTGAGCCCGCCCGGGTACGGCCGGTCGGCGAAGGTCGCCGCGATGGCGGCGCTGATCGCGACGCCGCCCAGCGGCACGTAGCCGGAGTTCACGCCTTTGGCGAAGGTGATCAGATCCGGCACGACCTCGAAATTGTCGATGGCGAACCATTTTCCGGTGCGGCCGAAGCCCGCCATCACCTCGTCGGCGATGAACACGATGCCGTGCCGGTCGCACAGCTCCCGCACGCCGCGCATGTACTCGGTGGTCGGCACCATGATGCCCGCGGTGCCCGGCACCGATTCCAGCACGATCGCCGCGATCGTGGCCGGACCCTCCATCGCGATGGTGCGCTCGAGATGCTCGAGGGCGCGCTGGGTCTCCTGTGCTTCGTCGCTCGCGTGGAACTCCGAGCGGTACAGGAACGGGCCGAAGAAGTGCACCACCCCGCTGGTGCCGTGGTCGTTGGGCCAGCGCCGCGGGTCACCGGTGACATTGACCGCCGTCTCGGTGCCGCCGTGATAGGAGCGGTACCGCGCGAGCACTTTCGGCCGTCCGGTGTGCAGGCGCGCCATCCGGATGGCGTGCTCGACCGCGTCGGCGCCGCCGTTGGTGAAGAAGATCTTGTCCAGGTCCCCCGGCGTGAGCTCGCTGATCAGCCGGGCCGCCTCGGACCGGGCGGCATTGGCGAAGGCCGGGCCGACCGTGCACAGCTCGGCCGCCTGCGCGGCGATCGCGGCGACCACCTTCGGATGCTGGTGCCCGATATTGGTGTTCACCATCATCGAGGAGAAGTCGAGCAGCCGGTTGCCCTCGCCGTCCCACACGTAGCAGCCCTCGGCGGCGGTGAGGACGATCGGCGACACCTGGGCCTGCGCCGACCAGGAATGGAAGACGTGGCGGCGATCGAGTTCGTAGGCGCGGGCGGCCTCGTCGGAAAGCGTCATCGACAATGCTCCTGTCCGGTCACTTGTTCTGCGGGAAGCCGAGTTCCAGCCCGCCGTGGCTGGGGTCGAGCCAGCGGGTGGTGATCGCCTTGGTGCGGGTGAAGAAGTGCACGCCGTCGGTGCCGTGCGCGTGCGAGTCGCCGAACAGCGAGTTCTTCCAGCCGCCGAAACTGTAGTAGGCGAGGGGAACCGGGATCGGGACGTTGACCCCGACCATGCCCACCTCCACCTCGTGGTGGAACCGTCGCGCCGCGCCGCCGTCGTTGGTGAACACGGCGGTGCCGTTGCCGTAGCGGTTGGCGTTGATCAACGCCACCGCCTCCTCGTAGGTACCGACCCGCACGACCGAGAGCACCGGTCCGAAGATCTCGTCGGTGTACACGCTCATCGACGGCGTGACCCCGTCGAGAACGGTAGGCCCGAGCCAGAATCCGTCCGGCGCGCCTTCGACGATCAGCGGACGGCCGTCGAGCACCACCCGGGCGCCCGCGTTCTCGCCGGCGTCGATGTACTCCGCGACGCGATCGCGGTGGGCCCGGGTGATCAGCGGACCCATGTCGGCGCCGGAGGTCCCGGCCCCGGTGACGATGGTCGACGCGCGCTCGGCGATCTTGGTGACCAGCTCGTCGGCGACCCCGCCGACCGCGACCACCACGCTGATGGCCATGCACCGCTCACCCGCCGAGCCGAAGCCCGCGTTGACCGCGGCATCGGCGGCCAGGTCCAGATCGGCGTCGGGCAGCACCACCATGTGGTTCTTCGCCCCGCCGAGGGCCTGCACCCGCTTGCCCGCCGCGGTGCCGCGCTGGAAGACGTACTTGGCGATCGGGGTGGAGCCGACGAACGAGACCGCCTTGATGCCGGGGTTGTCGAGCAGTTCGTCCACGGCCACCTTGTCGCCCTGTACGACATTGAACACACCGTCGGGCAGCCCGGCCTCCTGCCACAGCCGCGCCAGCCACAGTGCCGCCGACGGGTCCTTCTCGCTGGGCTTGAGCACCACGGTGTTGCCCGCGCCGATGGCCAGCGGGAAGAACCACATCGGCACCATGGCCGGGAAATTGAACGGCGAGATGATCGCGACCGGGCCCAGTGGCTGGCGCACGGAATGGATGTCGACCTCGGTCGAGGCGTTCTCGGTGAACGAGCCCTTGAGCAGATGCGGGATGCCACAGGCGAATTCGACGACTTCCAGGCCGCGGGTGACCTCGCCGAGCGCGTCGGCGGCCACCTTGCCGTGCTCGGCGGTGATGATCGCCGCCAGCTCCTCCTTGCGCTCGGCGAGCAGCTCGCGGAACCGGAACAGCACCTGGGTGCGGCGGGTCAGCGAGGTGTCGCGCCAGGTCGCGAAGGCCACGGTCGCGGCGTCGATCGCCGCGCGGGTGTCGGCCACGTTCGCCAGGGCCACCTCGCCGGTGACCGCGCCCGTCGCCGGATCGGTGACCGGGGCGATCGCCTCGCTGGTGCCGGTGACGGACTTGCCGTCGATCCAGTGGCCGATGGACTGCATGGAGACCTCGTTTCGCCGGGAACGGTGGTGCTTCCACCCTGGTCCATCCCCACCCGCGCGAGGGCCGACGATCTGTACGGAGTCGCGGCATTCGTATTACGATTCGTCGGTGTTGTTGACCGTGGCCGATGTGCTCGCCACGCCGGTGGTCCAGGCAGGTCAGCCCGAGGTGATCTGCGGGGCCCACCTGGACCGGCCGGTGCGCTGGGTGCACGTCAGCGACCTGGCCGAGGTCGCCGACGTGCTGGTCGGCGCGGAATTGATCCTGACCACCGGGCAGGCGCTGGCCGCGCCGGAGCCGGCGCGCGTGGCCTACCTGCGCTCGTTGGCCGCGGCTGGGGTCGCGGGCCTGGTGGTGGAACTGGGCAGCTATGTGAGCGAGCTGGGCCCGGTCGTCGCGGCCACGGCCGCCGACCTCGGGCTGCCGGTGATCGTGCTGCACCGGGTGACCCGCTTCGTCGAGATCACCGAGGCCGTCCATCGCGCGATCGTCGCCGACCAGTACGCCGAGCTCGAGTTCGCCAGGACCGTGCACGAGACCTTCACCGAACTCAGTGTGCGCCGGGCCGCGCTCGCCGAGATCGTGCGCACCGCGGCGACCATGCTCGACGCGTCGGTCGTGCTGGAGGACCTGGCCCACCGGGTACTGGCCGCGACCGCCCGGCACACCACCTCCTCGGCGCTGCTGGAGAACTGGGAGGCGACCTCGCGACTGCTGCCCGGCGGCGAGGGCGTGGTCGACGTCGGCCCGCAGATGCAGCGCTGGGGCAGGCTGATCCTGCGCGCGGACCACGGACCGACACCGCGCGCGCGGATGGTGCTCGAGCGCGCGGCACAGACCCTGACCCTGCACCGGATGATCGACAAGGACCGGTTCGGTCTGCACCGCCGGGCCCAGACCGGCCTGATCGCCGACCTCGTCGAGGGCAGGGTCGGCGACGAGCGCGACGCGCAGGCGCGGGCGGCCGCGCTCGGGCTGCACCGGCATGCCCGCTACGTGCCCCTGTCCATCGAGATCGACGCCGTCGCCGACCCGGATCCGGTGGCGGCGCAACGGCGCAGCGCGGCGGTGGTCGAGGCGGTGACCCATGGGCTCGGCCTCGTCGGCGCCTCGGCGCTCAGTGCCACCGAGCACCGGCCCGGGCCGCGTGGTGCGGGCGCGCGATCACTCGCGATCGACGGGGAACGGGTCGCGATGATCCTGGCCCTCGCCCGGGGCGCTGTCGTCGACGAGCGGCTCGCCACGGTGTGCGCGGCTGTGCTCACCGAGGTGCGCCGGGTCGACGGTGTCCGGCGCGCGGTGATCGGCGTCGGCGCCGACTCCGACTCCCTGCTCGACACCGCGAGCGGACTCGCCGACGCCACGGAGGTCGCCACCGTCGCGGCCTCGATGCGCGCCGCGCCTACCCGGATGTTCTTCCGCAGCGCGGATATTCGGCTGCGCGGCCTGCTCTCGCTGATCCGCGACGACCCCCGGGTGCAGAGTTTCGCCGAGACCGAACTGAGCGCCCTGCTGCGCCACGACATCCGGCACGGCAGCGATCTGACCGCCACCCTGCGCCGCTTTCTCGACCTGGCGGGCAACAAGACCGAGCTCGCCAAGGCGCTCGCCATCAGCAGGCCGACGCTCTACGACCGGCTCGCCCGGATCGAGCGCATCCTCGCCGTCGATCTCGACGACGGCGAGTCCCGGACCTCGCTGCACACCGCGCTACTGGTCCGCGAACTCACCGGCGGCGGCGACCCGCGGTAGGCCATCGTGCCGATCTCACAGGAAATCGGGGTTGTCGGCGAGCGGGAGTCCGCCGACACTGGAGCCCATGACGTTGTCGTCGCTGGATCTTCTCGACCGCTGGACCGCTCTGGCCGGACCGGACTCCGTTCCTCTCGGAGCCGGGATCATCGCCCGCTACAGCGAACCCCATCGCCACTATCACACCGCCGAGCATCTGCGCGCGATGCTGCGCGCGATCGACGAATGGGCCGACAGCGCAGCCGATATCGACGCGGTGCGCTACGCCGCGTTCTTCCACGACGCGATCTACGCCGTCGACCGCGCCGACAACGAGGAACGCAGCGCCGACCTGGCCCGCGATGTCCTCGAATCCCTGGGCGCCGCACGGCCGTTGGTGGACGAGGTGGTCCGGCTGGTCCTGCTCACCCGCGGTCACGACGCCGAGGCGGGCGACACCAACGGCGCGGTGCTCTGCGATGCCGACCTGGTCGTCCTCGGGGGCGATCCGGCGAGTTACGCCGCCTACGCGACCGCCGTGCGCACCGAGTACGCGCACGTCCCCGACGACCTGTTCCGCGCCGGTCGCGCCGCGGTGCTGCGCTCGATCGCGAATCAGCCTGTGCTGTACCGGACTCCGGCGGCCCGCGCCCGCTACGAGGAGCGGGCGCGCGCGAATCTGGCGGCGGAGCTGGCCCAGCTCACCGAGTGAACTCGGCTCAGCGGTGCAGGGCGCCGCTGGATTCGATGGCGGCGGTGAGCAGTTCGGCCACGCCGCGCTGCCCGGCCAGGGTGGGGTGATAGGGGAGCAGGGTCTGATCGGCCACCAGCGGGTCGAACCAGCGTACGGCCGGATCGGCGCACATGCCGAGGGCGGGCGAGGCGGCGATGGTGTCGACGTAGATCGCGCCCTGCGCGGCGGCCTCGCGGGCCACGACGGTGTTGAGACGGGCGAACTTCGACTGGATGTAGGCGGCGTCGGCGGGCAGCAGGCCGAGCATCGCCGGGCAGCTGGTGTCGGCCAGGTAGGTGGGCCAGCCGTCGACGAAGATCGTGGCGCCGGGCGCGCGGCGGGTGATCTCGGTGAGAGCGGCGGCGTAGGCCGGGGCGATGGCGTCGATGCCGGCGTCCCACGCGGGATCGGCGGCCGCGGCGCACCCGCCCGACGCCGCGCCCGCGTGGCAGTCGCCGAGGATGTACTTCGTCATCTCGGCGTCGTTGGCGCCGATGTGCACGGTGACGATCTTCGTCGCGGGCCCGAGCGCGTCGAGTTGTGGTGCGACGCCGCCGGTCTGGGCGGTGTAGAGGTCGGGGATCTTCGCCGAGCTGCACGTGCGGTCGTCGAGTGTGAGCCGCAGGCGCTCGGCGACCAGCTTGGGCGCGTTGGTCGTTGACCGCACGCAGCGCAGGGGCGCGCCGAGGTCGAGGTTCGCGGCGCCGGTGGTCGCGGCCCCGGAATCACCGAGCGCGACATAGGTCGCGCCGTCCGGGGTCGAGGGCTCGGCCTGGGCGGGGGCCGACGGCAGTGCGGCGAGACAGACGACCGCGGCGAGCACGCGCAGACAGTTCTTCAGCGAACGACGGGGATCCACAGCGCGAAGAGTAGGAGCATGTGGGCCACGCCACAAGTGCGACCCGACACGAACGCCCGGCGGGCCGGTGGCGGTCCGCCGGGCGGTGGGTCAGAGGGCGTCGAGCATCCGTGCCGCGAGCGGCGCCGACGAGGCCGGGTTCTGGCCGGTGTAGAGCGTGCGGTCGACCTCGATGTGCGGGGCCCACGGCGCACCCTCGCGATAGTCGACGCCGAGCGCGACGAGACGGTCCTCGAGCAGCCACTTCGCCTTGTCGGCCAAGCCTGCCTGGGTCTCCTCGGCATTGCTGAACGCGGCGACTCGATACCCGGCGAAGGGTGACTTGCCGTCGGCGTCGGCGGTCGCGAGCAGGGCGGCGGGCGCGTGGCAGACCACACCGAGCGGCTTGCCCGAGGCCAGCGCGTCGACCAGGAGCGCACCCGAGACGGGATCGACCGCGAGATCCTCCATCGGGCCGTGCCCGCCGGGATAGAACACGGCGTCGTAGTCGGCGAGATCGACCTCGGCGAGCGGGATCGGCTGCCGCAGGGCCTGCGCCCCGGCCAGGATCTCGGCGATCTCCCGCGCGCGCTCGGCCCCGCCGTTGGCCTCGGGTGCCAGACTGCCCTGGTCGACCGGCGGGGTCACCCCGCCCGGCGTCGCGACGGTGACGGTATGGCCCGCGCCGGTGAACGCCGCGTACGGCGCTGCGAATTCCTCGGCCCAGTACCCGGTGGGGTGCTTCGTGCCGTCCGCCAGGGTCCAGTGATCGGCGCCGGTGAGGACGAACAGGATGTGTGCCATCGGATTCCTTCTCCATTCAACGGGTTTCGGGGCGATCGGCCGGCAGCGTCGTCGGGTCGCACTCTCGACGCTAGGTACTCGGGCATTTCCTGACCAATAGGATGGCCTATATGAGACATAGGCCAGCCGATGGCTCGATGGATCTGGTGCAGTTGCGGACCTTCCTGGCGGTCTATCGGACCGGATCGCTCACCGCGGGCGCCGCCCAGGTGGGGCTGTCCCAGCCCACGGTGACCACGCAGGTCCAGGCGCTGGAACGGTACCTGGGCACGCCGCTGTTCGAGCGGCTGCCGCGCGGGGTGGCACCGACGGCCGCCGGTCACGAGCTGGCGGCACGGGTGAGCGCCCCGCTGGACGCGCTCGCGTCGGTCGTGGGTGGCCCCGTCGCCGACACACCGGCGCCGCCCGAGCCGCCGGTGCTGCTGGGCGGGCCCGCCGAGATGTTGGCCGCGCAGGTGCTGCCCGCCCTCGCGCCGCTGCTCGCCGAGGGAGTGCGGCTGACGGTCCGGGCCGGCCTCACCGACGATCTGCTGGCCGAACTGCGATCGGGGACACTCGATCTGGTGATCTCGACGGCGCGCCCGCGCGGTCGGACCGTGCTCGCCGAGCCGCTCGTCGACGAGGAATTCCTGCTCGTCGCGGCGCCGGTGGTGGCGGCCCGGGTCGACATCGTGCGCCTGCGGCGCACCGGACCGGGCGCGCTCGACGGCCTCCCGCTGCTCAGTTACGCGGCCGACCTGCCGATCCTGCGCCGCTACTGGCGGCACGTGTTCGAGACCCGGCTGGAGGCGACCCCGGCCCTGATCGTCCCCGATCTGCGGGCGGTGCTGGCCGCGGTGCTCGCCGGGGCGGGAATCAGCGTGCTGCCGCGCTATCTGTGTACGGACGAGCTCGCCGACGGCACCCTGGTGCCCCTGCTCGATCCGGCGGATCCGCCGATCAACACCGCGTTCCTGGCCCGCCGGGTCGGTGGGGCGCCCCGCCCGCACGTCGAGCGGGTCCGGGCCCGGCTGCTCGCCGCCGCGGTCGCGTGGCGCGCGGAGTGAGCCGGTATTCCCGCCCGGATCGAGCCGTGGGGGATCTCTCGCTGCCGCGCCGGGGGAACAGTCGCACCGGATCGGTGGTTGACCGAGCACATGACGACACTCGGATTGATCGGCAGCGGCAATATCGGATCGACGGTGGCACGGCTGGCGGTGGCGGCCGGAATCGACGTGGTGCTCAGCAACTCTCGCGGACCCGAGACGCTGGCCGACCTCGTCGCCGAACTCGGCCCGCGGGCCAGGGCGGCGACGCCCGCGGAGGCGGCGGCCGCCGGTGACCTCGTCGTGGTGACCGTGCCGCTGAAGGCCTATCAGCAGGTACCGGTCGCGCCGCTGGCGGGCAAGGTCGTGCTCGACACCAACAACTACTACCCCGAGCGCGACGGCGCGATCGCCGAACTCGACGCCGACACCGTCACCACCAGCGAACTGCTGCAGCGGCACCTGCCCGAGTCCCAGGTGGTCAAGGCGTTCAACAACATCTACTTCGAGCACCTGGCCACGCTCGCTCGTCCCGCGGGCGCGGCCGACCGCTCCGCGCTGCCGGTCTTCGGCGACGATCCGGCCGCGAAGATCGCCGCGGCCCACCTGATCGACGCGCTCGGCTACGACGTGGTCGACGGCGGCACGCTCGCCGAGAGCCGCCGTTCCCAGCGCGACACCCCGGTCTATGTCCATCCCTACGCCGTCCCGGGCGATTCCTGGCCGCCCGCGGCCGCCACCACCGGCGACATCGCGGCGATCCGGGCCGCCTTGGCAGCCGCCACGGTGTGAGACGAGAGCCTCCCACCTGCGCCGATGCTTGACATGCAAGCCATCGCTTGCCTATGGTTCGAGGGGAGACGACGGGAGGAGCGCACGCCGTGACCGATATCTTCACCGCCCTGGCGGATTCGACACGGCGCGCGCTGCTCGACGAACTGGCCGAGCGGGACGGGCAGACGCTGTTCGAATTGTGCGCCAAGCTCGCCACCCGCCACGGGATCAGTTCGTCGCGGCAGGCGATCACCCAGCACCTGGGCATGCTCGAGGCCGCGGGGCTGGTGACCACCCGTCGGCAAGGCCGCTACAAGTTCCATCACGCCGATTTCACGCCGCTGCGCGCGGTCTCGGAGCGATGGCCGATTCCCCAGGAGGACACATGATCCGCATCGGTGTGACCAGCATCTTCGTCGACGACCAGGACAAGGCCGAGAAGTTCTACACCGACGTGCTCGGCTTCCAGGTCAAGGACCGGGTGCCGATCGGTGAGTACGACTGGCTGACCCTGGTCTCGCCCGCCGACGTCGACGGCATCCAGTTGCTGCTCGAGCCCGACCAGAACCCGATCGCCCAGAACTACAAGAGCGCGCTCACCGCCGACGGCATCCCCTGCATGATCTTCACCGTCGACGACCTCGACGCCGAATACCGCCGCCTGCTCGACCGCGGCGTGCTGTTCACCCAGCCACCCCAGCCGATGGGCGCGGTCACCACCGCCGTCTTCGACGACACCTGCGGCAACCTCATCCAGCTGATGGAACCCGCTACCGCGTGATGATGAGAAGTTCGGTAGGGGAGGCGATCTCGGCGCGCAGGCCGGCCTTGGTCGCCACCTTCGCCACCGCGCGGATGTCGGTCGGCTCCGCGCGGGTCAGGACCAGGGCGCGGGCCAGCAGGCCCTTGTGATGCTTGTTGAAGTGGCTGACCACGGTGCGGGAGCCGTCGGGGTGCTCGGTGAGCACGTTGGCGGTGATCGCGTCGGGGACCCGGCCCAGCTGCTGGTAGGTGCCCGAGCGCAGATCGATGACGAGTTCGCCGCCCGCCTCGGCGAACAGGGCGTCCGGCAGGACATCGCGCCACACCGCCGACAAGGTCGGCAGGCCGGGCAGTTTGGTGCCGCCGGAGAGACGGTAGGCCGGAATCGGGTCGGCCGCGCGGACCGCGCCGAACAGCGCGGAGCCGATGCCGAGGCGCGCATAGGCCTTCGCGCGCTGCGCCTTGGTGAACGACGCCGCGTCCAGCGCGTCGTAGAGCACGCCGGTGTAGCGCTCGAGCGCGGGCCGGGTCGCCGAGGTGCGCAGGCTCGCGTTGCGGGCGATCTCGGCGTCGGCGGACTTGCCGAGGCCGAGCACCGCGGTGGCGGCGGCCGGGTCGGCCGCGAGCTGCACCACCTCGGTGATCAGCTTGTCGCGCACCGCCGTGAGCTGCGGCATCGCCAGATCGGCCAGGTCGAGGGGCGCGCCCGACCCACCGTCGGACTTGGTTTCGGAGGGAGGCAGCAGCACCAGCACGATCGCCTACGGTACCGGCGCCCGCGCCCGGCCCGGCCGGTGGTGGCCCCGCAACCGCGATCGGCTTGCACGGCGTCCCGGACCAGGGACTACCCTGTGCATCCGTGATCACCCGCCTCTCCCGCCTGTTCCTGCGCACCCTGCGAGACGATCCCGCCGACGCCGAGGTGCCCAGCCACAAACTGCTCGTCCGCGCCGGCTATGTCCGCCGGATCGCCCCCGGCGTGTACTCGTGGCTGCCGCTGGGTCTGCGCACGCTGCGCCGCATCGAGGACGTGGTGCGCCAGGAGATGGACGCCACCGGCGCCCAGGAGATCTCCCTGCCCGCGCTGCTGCCGCGCGAGCCCTACGAGACCACCAACCGGTGGACCGAATACGGTGACGCGCTGTTCCGCCTGCAGGACCGCAAGGGCGGCGACTACCTGCTCGGCCCCACCCACGAGGAACTGTTCGCGCTCACCGTCAAGGGTGAGTACAACTCCTACAAGGATCTGCCGGTCACGCTGTACCAGATCCAGGACAAGTACCGCGACGAGGAACGTCCCCGCGCCGGCATCCTGCGCGGTCGCGAGTTCACCATGAAGGACTCCTACTCCTTCGATCTCGACGACGCGGGCCTGGCCACCAGCTACGCCACCCACCGCGCGGCCTACCAGCGCATCTTCGAGCGGCTCGGCGTCGAGTACGTCATCGTGGCCGCCACCTCCGGCGCGATGGGCGGCAGCGCCTCCGAGGAGTTCCTCGCCGCGAGCCCCGTCGGTGAGGACACCTACGTGCGCTGCGTCGAGTCCGGCTACGCGGCCAACGTGGAAGCCGTGGTCACGCCCGCGCCCGCGCCGCTGCCGCTCGAGGGACAGCCCGCCGCCGTCGAATACGACACCCCGAACACCCCCACCATCGCGACGCTGGTCGACTGGGCCAACGAGGCGAAGGTGCTCGACCGCACCGTCACCGCCGCCGACACGCTCAAGAACGTCATGGTCAAGCTGCGCCACCCGGACGGCAAGACCGAGATCCTCGGCATCGGTGTCCCCGGTGACCGCGAGGTCGACGACAAGCGCCTCGAAGCCTCCGTCGAGCCGGCCGAGGTGGAGTTGCTCACCGAAGCCGACTTCGCCGCGAACCCCTTCCTGGTGAAGGGCTACATCGGCCCGAAGGCGCTGCAGGCCAACGGTGTTCGCTACCTCGTCGACCCGCGCGTCGTCGAGGGCACCGCCTGGATCACCGGCGCCGACACGCAGGGCAAGCACGTCGTCGGGCTGGTCGTCGGTCGTGACTTCACCCCTGACGGCACCATCGAGGCCGCCGAGGTCCGCGACGGCGATCCCTCGCCCGACGGCGCCGGTCCGCTGGTGTCGGCCCGCGGCATCGAGATCGGCCACATCTTCCAGCTCGGCCGCAAGTACACCGATGCCTTCGACGTCGACGTGCTGGGCGAGAACGGCAAGCCGGTCCGACTGACCATGGGCTCCTACGGCATCGGTGTGTCCCGCCTGGTCGCGGTGATCGCCGAGCAGCAGCACGACGACAAGGGCCTGCGCTGGCCCGCCGAGGTCGCCCCGTTCGACGTGCACGTGGTGATCGCCAACAAGGACGCCGCCGCCCGCGAGGGCGCCGAGCAGGTCGTGGCCGGGCTGGACAAGCAGGGCCTCGAGGTCCTCTTCGACGACCGCACCGCCTCGCCCGGCGTCAAGTTCAAGGACGCCGAACTGCTCGGCATGCCCTGGATCCTGGTGATCGGCCGTGGCTGGGCCGACGGCAAGGTCGAGCTGCGCAACCGGTTCACCGGCGAGGCCGAGGAGATCGCGGCCGAGGACGCCGTCGCCGCGGTCACCGCGAAGATCCGCGGCTGAGTTCGCCGGACCCCGGTCGTGTGCGCGGCACGCGACCGGGTCGGCGAAAGCCGCTGCGCCACAAGAATTGACCGGTCACCGCTCGACATGAGGGGACAGGCCCGGGACTGATAGTTTCGAGCGCGTGGACACGTTCAGCGATTCGCTGTTGCGGCTGGCGCGGGATTATCTCGGCGGGGCGATCGAGCAGTATTCGGTATTTCAGGAGCAGATCAGGCCGGGGCCGACCCGGGTGGACCATCGGTCCGGTCGGGTCTGGATCGGCGAGCGGGAGTTCGCCGGGTCCGGCGAGATCGGGACCTACGCCGAGGACCTGACCTTCATGTGGGCGTGGGCCAAGCCCACCCTCGAGGGCTTGCCGGGCGTCGCGGCGTCGACGCGGGTGCGCGAGCTCGGACTACGGCACGGGATTCCCGAATTCGCCGAGGGAGTCGTGGATCTCTCGGGCTTCCCCGATCCGATGCTGGCCGCCGATCATCTGTCGATCATCGCGCTGGGAGCGCTCGGCGCTCGCGGGATGACCAAGTTCAACCACGGCGGGCGCGCGTACGCCTACCTGATCGTCGACGACGAGCAGGTGCCGTCCGCGACACCGGACCCGGGACGGGTGGCCGAGCTGGTGGGCGCCGCCGCCCGGATGCTGCCGGGCACCGGCGCGCGAGCGGTCGTGGCCGGTTACGCCCATCGCCATCGCCTGCCCGTGCGCGACACCGCCGACGGCGTGGAGGTGCAGCTGCCCGACGGGCCACGGCTGATCGCCCGTATCGGCGACGGTGACCGGCTCCTCGGCGCCGAGGTCCTCGGCGCGAGTGCGAGCGCCCCGGCCGGTGCCGGGCCACGGCCCGAACGGATTCCGCCCTTCTTCCCGGACAGCCTGCTGGTCGCGCTGGCACCGGCCGCGGCGATCACCGTCGGCGGCCATGGTTCGCTGCGGGGCGCGGCGCTCGACGCGCCGCGCCCGACCCTGCGCTGGCAGCCGATGTACGGCGATCTCGTCGATGTTCCCGGCGGCCCGGTGGTCGTCGCCGAGATCGGTCGCTACGACAGCGAGCAGCGGATCTGGGCGTGGGCGGGGCGGGAATGGGCAGGTGCCACCGCGCTGCGCGGGCTGGCGCGCGAGCACGGCGCCGAACATCTGGCGGTGGACCGGGTCGACCTCGGCACCGTCGTCCATCCCGACAATGTCGTCACTGTGCTCGTGGCCGGGGCCGCCGATCTGGGCGGGTGCCTGGGCTGGGCGGCGGCGCCCGACGGTGCCGGGTGGCGCTACTTCGCGGTCACCGACTCCGCGGTGACGGGGACGGGTTCTGATCCCGAGGTGGCGTCCCAGCTCATCGAGACGGCGGCGAACCTGTTGCACCCCCTCACCGATCCGGACAGCCGCTACCCCGCCATGCGAGCCATGGTCGCCGGCTACTTCCGGCGCCACGACCTCGCGACGCTGACCTTCGGCGAACCGCAGCTGCTGCTCGCCCACTTCGGTCTCTACGAGTTGCGGGTGGAGTTCGATATCACCGGCGGCATCATCGGCACCCGCACCGGCATGATCGGCGAACTGATGAGCTGAACCCGCCTATCGACGCGCCGCCCGCCTCAGGCGCCGAGATCGGCGAACATCTTGCGTTTCATCGACGGCACCGCGCCCGCCGTGCGCAGCACGAGCTTGCCGATCATGCGGCCGAATCTGCCGTCGGCGACGGCGCGTTCGGCGGTGCTGAGCGAGGTGCGGACCGCGGCGAAGCCGTAGTCGGTCATCGCGGCTTCGTAGGCGCCGATGGCGTCGAGCAGACCGCGCTCGCGGCGGTCGGCGGCGACCAGCATCCGGCACCAGCAGCTGGGCGTCGCGCAGGGCGGTATTGGCGCCGATGCCGGCGAACGGGGTCATGCTGTGGATGGCATCGCCGAGCAGGGTCACCGTGGTGGGACTCCAGCGGGGGATCGGGACCGAGGTCTTGATCGGGAGCAGAGTCGCGGTGGCGCTGTCGGATTCGGCGACCAGCCTGCGCAGTGCGGGCGCCCAGCCCGCGGTCATCCGAACGGCGGTGGCGTGCAGTTCGGCCGGGTCCAGGGCCGACAGGTCGACGCCGAAACGGTCCCGTTCGGCGGCGAACGCCCAGAACACGTAGGGCTGGGTGTCGTCGAAGAGGAAGCCGGGCGTGAGCTCGGTGCCGTCGCTGCCGAGCGCGACACCCGGTGCGGGCGGGGTGAATTCGTGCGGTGCGACGAACATGCCGCACCCGCTGGGCGGGATCACGCTGTGCGGGTGCGCGAGCAGCCGCGGATCGAGACGGTCGCGGGCGCTCGGGGTGAGCGCGTACTTGCCCGCGATGGTGACGATGCCGGTGTCGACCCGCTGCGCCTGCGGCAGGTACTGGGCCCGCACCCGGGAGGTGCCGCCGTCGGCGCCGACCAGCACGTCGCCGACGTCGCTGCCGCCGTCGGCGAAGTGGGCGACCACGCGTCCGTCCGGGCGACGCTCGTAGCGGTCGAACGCGCTGCCGTAGCGCACCGCGTCGCCCAGCTCGGCCAGCAGGATGCGGCGCAGGGTGATCCGGCTGATCCCGTAGTGGTCGCAGTCGGCGCTCACGGTGTCGGTGCTGTCGAAAGCGATCAGGCTCGACAGCTGCTCGGTGACGAAGCCGAATCCGTTGCCGCCTTTGCCGGAGCAGGCGACGAAGGTCGCGAAGAGCTCGGGGGAGAGCAACTCGGCCAGTGCTGCGCTGCCGTGCGGATTGATGTGGATGCGGAAGCCTTGCAGCCGGTCGGTGCGCCGCACCTCGCGCTCGTGCACGCTGACCGCGACGCCGGCCCGGCGCAAGCCGTTGGCCAGTGCCAGCCCGCCGATGCCGCCGCCGACGACGATGACCCGCAGGGGTGAGTTGGTTGCCATGACGGTGTCCTTTCTCTGGTCAGATCCGGCTCCAGCCGAACCCGCCGGAGCGCCGCTTCGACGCTCGTTGCTGCTGTACGGATCCCGTCTGCGCCCAGTCGGTGATCAACCGGTCCAGCAGTCGGGTGAGGGTGACGACATCGGCGGCGGGCCAGTCGGCGATGACCGCGCCGAACACCTGGTCGCCGACCTCGAGGAACCGCTGCAGCTCCGCGCGTCCCGCGTCGGTGATCTCGACCAGGACGGCCCGTCGGTCGGCCGGATCCGGGGCGGTGCGGACCAGCCCGGCCTCGGCCAGGGTCTGCACGTGCCGGGTGATCGAGGAGGGCAGCGCGTCCAGGCGCTCGGCGATCTCGCCCGCGCGTAGCGGACCCGTCTCCGCCACCGCCTGCAGCACTCCGACCCGGACCGGGTCGTACGCCCGGGAGGTCCCCTGACGCATCGCCTCGGCGAACCGGCTCGTCGTGCGGGCGAGTTCGGAGACCTGATCCTTGTTTGCTTGCATGAATCAAACAATACATTTGATTGCGTGAAACAACAATAGGGGCGCCAACTTACGCTTACGTAGGGGAAACCCGCAGGTCACGGGCTCATGGTCGAGGGTGGCGCTGCTAAATTTGCTTCCATGACGAGTTCGCCGAGCCTGCTGTTCAACCCCGCCACCTACGACCCGCAGCATTTCGATGCCGAGACGCGGCGGCTGCTGCGGGCCACCATCGAGTGGTTCGAATCCAAAGGCAAGGCGCAGCTGCTGGCCGAGGACCGCGACGCCGTGTGGACCCAGGAGTTCCTCGACTTCGTCGCGAAGGAGAAGCTGTTCGCGACGTTCCTGACCCCGGCCGCCTACGCCGACGGCGACCCGAACAAGCGCTGGGACGCCGCCCGCAACGCGGCCCTGGCCGAGATCTTCGGCTTCTACGGCCTCGCGTACTGGTACGCCGAGCAGGTCACCATCCTGGGTCTGGGCCCGATCTGGCAGAGCGACAACGAGATCGCCAAGCGCAAGGCCGCCGCCGAGCTCGACGCGGGCCAGGTCATGGCGTTCGCGCTGTCCGAGCGCGAGCACGGCGCCGACATCTACAACACCGACCTGATCCTCACCCCGAGCGAGCCGGGCAGCGCCGACGCCGAGGCAGGCATCCTGTTCCGCGCCAACGGCGAGAAGTACTACATCGGCAACGGCAACGTCGCCTCGATGGTGTCGGTGTTCTCCCGGCGCAGCGATGTCGAGGGCGCCGAGGGCTACATCTGGTTCGCCGCCGACAGCCGCCACGACGACTACCACCTGGTCGAGAGCGTCATCCACGGCCAGATGTACGTCAGCCACTTCCGGCTGGAGAACTACCCGGTGACCGCCGCCGACGTGCTGCACGAAGGGCCGGAGGGCTTCTCGGCCGCGCTCAACACCGTCAACGTCGGCAAGTTCAACCTCTGCCACGGCAGCATCGGCATGGTCGAGCACTCGTTCTTCGAGGCCATCACCCACGCCAACAACCGCATCCTCTACGGCAACCCGGTCACCGACTTCGGCCATGTGCGCGGCAATTTCGTCGACGCCTACGCGCGCCTGATCGCGATGAAGCTGTTCAGCGACCGCGCGGTGGACTACTTCCGCAGCGCCTCGCTCGAGGACCGCCGCTACCTGCTGTTCAACCCGATGACCAAGTCCAAGGTCACCTCCGAGGGCGAGGTCGCGATGACCCTGCTGCTGGATGTGCTGGCGGCCAAGGGCTTCGAGAAGGCCACCTACTTCGCCCAGGCCTCGCGCTACATCAACCACCTGCCCCGGCTCGAGGGAACGGTGCACGTCAATGTCGGCCAGATCCTGAAGTTCATGCCGAACTACCTGCTCAACCCGGCCGAGTACCCGGCCATCGGCACCGATCTGGCGCCCGGCGACCAGGAGTTCTTCTGGAAGCAGGGTCCCGCGCGCGGCGCGGGCAAGGTGCAGTTCGCCGACTGGACCCCGGCCTACGAGCAGGCCGCCGACGTGCCCAATGTCGGCCGGTTCTACGAGCAGGCCCAGGCGCTGCGCACACTGCTGCTCACCGCCGCGCCCGACGCGGCCCAGCAGAAGGACCTGGACTTCATGCTGACCATCGGCCACCTGTTCTCCACGGTGGTCTACGGCCAGCTGATCCTCGAGCAGGCCGAGCTCACCGGGCTCGACCGCGATGTCGTCGACCAGATCTTCGACTTCCAGATCCGCGACTTCAACACCCACGCGACCGCCCTGCTCGGGAAGCCGACGGTCACCGAGGCGCAGCGCGCCTGGGCCGTCGGCGCCCTGCGCAGCCCGGTCGCCGACGCCGAGCGCTTCGACCGGGTGTGGCAGCAGGTGGCGTCCTACGACGGCGCCTACGCGATGCGCCCGTAGCCGGACGCGTCCTCGGCCGCCACGTCATCGCGGGCGGCCGAGGGCGGTCGGCACGGCTCGTCATCGTGCCCGAGGCTGCGCGTTCGGGTCCCCGCGTCGGCGCGGAGGTCGCGGCTGTGTGCCTATACCGTGGCGCGGCCGGGGAAGGCGGTGGTGACGGGATTCGTGCCCAGGATCGCCTGCCAGCGGGCCCGGCGCAGCGCGGACTCGGTGAGCGCCTCGGTCGCGGTCGCCCGCACCGCAGCGTCGGTGGCCTGTTCGACGACGGCGTACCACGCTGCGGCGCAATCGGATTCGACCGCGACCGCCAGGTGCGCCGCCGGGATCGGATCGTCGACCGGGAACGGCGGTGCGTAGGCGGCGCCGGCCGCCTCGGGCGCGGTGCCGCCCGCTTCCAGCAGTTCGATGGTGGCATCGCGGCGGGCCCGGTGCGCGGCGCCGAACTCGGCGACCATACGCGCCCGGTCGGCGTTGGCGTAGGCGGCGATCACTCCGTAGGAGTAGACGGCGGCGTACTCACTGTTCAGCGCTCGCTGCAGCGCTCGACGTTGTTCGGTCATGTCAGCAGGACTCCCGCCTGGGTGGCGCAGGCCGCGCTGATCGAGGCCAACAGGCCTGCGCGGTAACCGGATTCGGTACGGGCCAGGGCGGCCGCGGCTTGCTGGGATCGGACCAGTTGATCGCGCAGCTGGGCGATCGTCGGCGGCTGGGTGGGGTTGTCCACGGTCGAGGCGGGCACGAGGGCGCCGTCGGGGCCGGGCACGGTGATCTCGCCGGTGCGGCGCACCGGGGTGGTGCCGTCGCCGTAGACGCCGATCACCCGGTCGATCTCGGTGCGCAGCGCGTCGGCGTGCGCGGCGCGTTCGTTCGCGATGGTGCCCAGCGCGGCCTGCGACTGCGGAGCGAGGGCGATCGCCGCCTGCGCGGCCGCGGCGTCCGCGCGAGCCAGGACTTCTTGCGCGGCAAGCGGATCCGGGGCATGCACGGTGTCGTCCTCGGCGCACGCCGTCAGCAGGCTCAGCGCCGGAACTCCCACGGCGGTCGTGCCGAACAGTCGCAGCATCGAGCGGCGTCGCCAGCCGCCTGGCGAAGCAGCGGGGAGGGTCGCCGAATCCTGTTGTGTCACTACGGTCCGGTGGGCGCCGAGCGTCGGGTGCTGACGCGGCACCGCGAGCTGGGGTGCGGTCGGGTCGGTCGCCGACGCGGTGACCGCCTGCCGGTGCGCGGGCCCGGTCGCGGCGGTCCGCGCGGGAGCGGAGGGGAGAACTGATCCGGTGTGCTGCGGGGCGACCGGGCGCGACGACTCGCTCGTCATCGGACGGGATTCGTGCCGGTCGAGGCGCATGCCGGAAGGTCGCCCGGCGCTCGGCGGGGCGGTAAGGCGGAAGGGCACCCACCCATCGTGCCAGATCCGCGCACCCGAACCCGCCCACGCACGCCACCGGGAGGCACGCCGGGGCGGACCGGTGCGCGACGCCCGGTGGCTGGTCCTTTACACTCTCGGAGCGCGTTACGCTAGACCTTCGGCGTAGAAATTTCCGATCGCGTCACAACTGAACCAGGAGCCGCCCATATGCCGATGCCCACCGAGGAAAGGGTGAGCCAGCTCGTCGCTGAGCTCGTCGCACGCCGGGGATTCGACCTCGAGGGCGTAGCGATCGCGTCTGCGGGCAAGGACGAATTGGCGCCGGTTCGGTTGAAGGTCACCGTCGACAGCGACGGTCCGGCCGATCTGGACGCGATCGCCGAGCTCAGCCGGGAGATGTCCGAGCTGCTCGACGAAGCGGGCGATTTCGGCGACTCCGCCTACCTGCTCGAAGTGACCACGCCCGGCGTGGACCGCCCGCTGACCGCCGAGCGGCACTGGCGCCGCGCCCAGGGCCGCAAGGTGAAGGTCGCGCTGCGCGACGGCGCCGAGCCGGTCGAGGGCAAGGCCCGCTTCGACGCGCGCGCCGGTCAGCTCGCCGAGGACGGCACCGTGGCGCTGGTCCTCGGCGGCAAGAACAAGCCGCACCGGGTGCACGTGCCGCTCGCCGACATCGCCTCCGCGGTGGTCCAGGTCGAGTTCAACGCACCCGGCGCCGCCGAACTCGAACTCGCCGGCGGGATCGCCGCGGGCCGCCCGGTCCCGGGCGAGGAACCCGCCGATCTCGCCGCCGCAGGACAACACAGTGACTCTCCCACCGAAGGGGTTGCGGAATGAATATTGAAATCGAAGCTCTGCGGGCGATCGTCGCCGACAAGGGCATCTCGATCGAGACCGTGATCTCGGCGATCGAGTCGGCGCTGCTCACCGCCTACCGGCACACCGAGGGCCATCAGCCCAACGCGCGTATCGACATCAACCAGAAGACCGGCGTGGTCCGGGTGATGGCGCGCGAGCTCGACGCCGACGGCAACCTCGTCTCCGAATGGGACGACACCCCCGAGGGTTTCGGCCGGATCGCGGCGACCACCGCCCGCCAGGTCGTGCTGCAGCGGCTGCGCGACGCCGAGAACGAGAAGTCCTTCGGCGAATTCGCCACCCACGAGGGCGACATCGTCGGCGGTGTGGTCCAGCGCGACGCCAGGGCCAACGCCCGCGGCATCGTGGTGGTGCGGATCGGCAGCGAGGCCAACGGCGCCGAGGGCCTGATCCCGCCCGCCGAGCAGGTGCCGGGGGAGACCTACGAGCACGGCGACCGGATCAAGTGCTACGTCTACGGCGTCTCGCGTGGCCCCCGTGGCCCGCAGATCCAGCTCTCGCGCACGCACCCGAATCTGGTGCGCAGGCTGTTCTCGCTGGAGGTGCCCGAGATCGCCGACGGCTCGGTGGAGATCGTCGCGGTGGCCCGCGAGTCGGGGCACCGCTCCAAGATCGCTGTGCGGTCCACCGTGCCCGGCGTGAACGCCAAGGGCGCGTGCATCGGCCCGATGGGCCAGCGCGTGCGCAACGTGATGAGCGAGCTGGCGGGCGAGAAGATCGATATCATCGACTACGCCGAGGATCCGGCGACCTTCGTCGGCAACGCGCTCTCGCCGTCGAAGGTGGTCTCGGTCACTGTCGTCGATCCGGAGGCCAGGGCCGCCCGGGTGATCGTGCCGGACTTCCAGCTGTCGCTGGCGATCGGCAAGGAGGGCCAAAATGCCCGCCTGGCCGCGCGTCTGACCGGCTGGCGCATCGATATCCGCAGCGACGCGGCTCCGGAGCAGGGCGATTCGGTCCGGCCGGAGGCGCACCGTAGTTGACGAAAACGCGGGAATCCCGACCCTTGGATGACATGTTCGTAACTTCGGAAGGGGAGGGGTTCGTCGTTATGACCGGGTCACCGGTAGAGTGGGTGGAAGACCGGCCCGCGCAATCCGTGCGAACCTGTATCGGATGCCGTCAGCGCGAGCCGTCTGCCGACCTGTTGCGGATCGTGGCGCAGCATCGGGACACCGGCTCTGCCGGGGCCTCGACTGTTGCGATCGTTCCCGATCCGCGGCGCAGACTTCCCGGACGGGGTGCCTGGCTGCACCCCGTTTCAGCTTGTCTGCGTTCCGCAGAGCGGCGCCGAGCATTCGGCAGAGCCCTACGAGTGTCCGGAAATCTGGATATCTCAGCCCTGGAGCAGTACCTCGAGAACAGGCACGAGCACTCATGAGCACACCGTGAAGCACCAACGATGAACGTCCATCGGAGATAACCCGAGGTCGTGCGGGCCGCCGTCCCCTTACACGGTGGCGCTGCTCGGCCTCTCAGTGAGGAGAGCAGTGGCAGGCAAGGCCCGCGTGCACGAGTTGGCCAAAGAACTCGGTGTCACGTCCAAAGAACTACTCGCGAAGCTCAAGGAGCAAGGCGAGTTCGTGAAGTCGGCGTCCTCGACGGTGGAAGCACCCGTCGCCCGTCGTCTGCGCGAATCGCTCGCGTCGAAGTCCGCCCCGGCGGGCGACGCGAAGCCCGCGGCCCGTCCGGGGCCGTCGCAGGCGGCCCGTCCGGCCGCCAAGCCCACCCCCGGTGGCGGCCCCCGTCCCGGTCCGCGTCCGGCTCCGGCGGCGCCCGCCCCGGCGGCCCCCGCGGCCCCGGTGGCTCCGGCCGCCGAATCGGCTCCGGCCGAGGCCAAGCCGGCTCCGGCCGCTCGGCCGACCCCGGCCGCCGCGCAGTCGGCGCCCGCCGCGAAGCCGGCCGGTGCCCCCGCGCCCGGCCCGCGTCCGGCGCCCGGCGCACCGCGTCCGGGTCAGCCCGCCGCCGGTCAGGCCCGTCCGGGTCAGCCCGCGCCGGGTGCTCCGGCCCCGCGTCCGGCCGGTCCCGGCCCGAAGCCCGGCCCGAAGACCCCGCGCGTCGGCAACAACCCGTTCAGCTCCGCCCCGGATCGTGAGCGTCCGGCGCCGCGTCCCGCCCCGCAGGGCGGCCCGCGGCCGACCCCGGGTCAGGGCGGTCCCCGTCCGGCTCCCGGCCAGGGTGGTCCGCGTCCGGCTCCCGGTCAGGGCGGTCCCCGTCCCGGCCAGGGCCAGGGTGGTCCGCGTCCGGCCGCCGCGCAGGGCGGTGCCCCGCGTCCCGGTGGTCCGCGCCCCAACCCGGGCTCGATGCCGCCGCGTCCCAACCCCGGTGCCATGCCCCAGCGCTCCGCGCGTCCGGGTCCGGCGGCCGGTGGCCGTCCGGGTCGTCCGGGCGGCGCTCCCGGTGGCGGCGCAGGTCGTCCCGGTGGCGGCGGTGGCGGCTACCGCGGTGGCGGTGGCGGTGCCCCCGGTGCAGGTCAGGGTGCCGGTGCACCCGCGGCCGGTGGTTTCCGTGGTCGTCCCGGTGGCGGCGGCGGTCGTCCCGGTGGTCCCGGTGGCCGTGGTGGCGCAGCGGGTGCGTTCGGTCGCCCCGGTGGCGCTCCGCGTCGTGGCCGTAAGTCGAAGCGGGCGAAGCGCGCCGAATACGAGAACATGCAGGCGCCCGCCGTCGGTGGCGTGCGGCTGCCCCGCGGCAACGGCGAGATCATCCGTCTCGCCCGCGGCGCGTCGCTGTCGGACTTCGCCGAGAAGATCGACGCGAACCCGGCTGCCCTCGTGCAGGCGCTGTTCAACCTCGGCGAGATGGTCACCGCGACCCAGTCGGTGAACGACGAGACCCTCGAGCTGCTCGGCAGCGAGATGAACTACGTCGTGCACGTCGTCAGCCCCGAGGACGAAGACCGCGAGCTGCTGGAATCGTTCGATCTCACCTACGGCGAGGACGCCGGCGGCGAGGACGACCTCGAGCAGCGTCCGCCGGTCGTGACCGTCATGGGTCACGTCGACCACGGTAAGACCCGACTGCTGGACACGATCCGTAAGGCCAACGTCCGTGAGGGCGAGGCCGGTGGCATCACCCAGCACATCGGTGCCTACCAGGTGCTGACCAACCTCAACGACGAAGAGCGCCTGATCACCTTCATCGACACCCCGGGTCACGAGGCGTTCACCGCCATGCGTGCCCGTGGTGCGAAGGCCACCGACATCGCGATCCTCGTGGTCGCGGCCGACGACGGCGTCATGCCGCAGACGGTGGAAGCGATCAACCACGCCCAGGCGGCCGACGTGCCGATCGTGGTGGCGGTCAACAAGATCGACAAGGAAGGCGCGAACCCGGACAAGATCCGGCAGCAGCTGACCGAGTACGGCCTGGTGACCGAGGAATACGGTGGCGACACCATGTTCGTCGACATCTCGGCCAAGCAGGGCACCAACATCGACGCGCTGCTCGAAGCGGTGCTGCTGACCGCGGACGCCTCGCTCGACCTGCGGGCCAACCCGGACATGGACGCCCAGGGTGTCGCCATCGAGGCGCACCTCGACCGCGGCCGTGGCCCGGTGGCCACCGTGCTCATCCAGCGCGGCACGCTGCGCGTCGGCGACTCGATCGTGGCGGGCGACGCCTACGGTCGCGTGCGCCGCATGGTCGACGAGCACGGCGACGACGTCGAGGCGGCCCTGCCGTCGCGGCCCGTCCAGGTCATCGGTTTCACCTCGGTGCCCGGCGCGGGCGACAACCTGCTCGTGGTCGACGAGGACCGGATCGCTCGCCAGATCGCCGACCGCCGCAATGCGCGCAAGCGCAACGCGCTGGCCGCGCGCAGCCGCAAGCGGATCAGCCTGGAAGATCTGGATGCCGCCCTGAAGGAGACTTCGGAGCTCAACCTGATCCTCAAGGGCGACAACTCCGGTACGGTCGAGGCCCTCGAAGAGGCCCTGCTCGGCATCGAGATCGACGACGAGGTGCGCCTGCGCGTCATCGACCGCGGTGTCGGTGGCGTCACCGAGACCAACGTCAACCTGGCGTCGGCCTCGAACGCGATCATCATCGGCTTCAACGTCCGTGCGGAGGGCAAGGCCACCGAGCTGGCCAACCGCGAGGGCGTCGACATCCGGTACTACTCGGTGATCTACCAGGCCATCGACGAGATCGAGAAGGCCCTCAAGGGCATGCTCAAGCCGATCTACGAAGAGGTCGAGCTGGGCCGGGCGGAGATCCGCGCGATCTTCCGTTCGTCGAAGGTCGGCAACATCGCCGGCTGCATGGTCCTGTCGGGTTCGGTCAAGCGCAACGCCAAGGCGCGCCTGATCCGTGACGGCCGGGTCGTCGCCGAGACGATGACCATCTCCTCGCTCAAGCGGGAGAAGGACGACGCCACCGAGGTCCGCGAAGGTTACGAGTGCGGTATGACCGTGACCTACAACGACATCAAGGACGGCGACATCATCGAGGCGTACGAGCTGCGCGAGAAGCCGCGCGACTGATCACGCACACCGTTCCACACGCCGCATCCGAAACCTCGGGTGCGGCGTGTGGTCATGCGGGCAATCCATCCATCTATCAGGAGGTGAGCACCGCTGTACATCGGTGCGCTCGAATTCGATCTACTGCTCGGTGACGTGCACTCGCTCAAGGAGAAGCGGTCGGTGATCCGGCCGATCCTCGCCGAGCTGCAGAAGCGCTTCGCCGTGAACGCCGCAGAGGCCGGCGACCAGGACTTACACCGCCGGGCACTGCTCGGGGTGGCCATGGTCAGCGCGGAAACGGCGCACCTGAACGAGGTGCTCGACAAATGTGAGCGGCACGTCGCCGCCCGTCCGGAGATAGAGTTGCTGGCAGTACGCCGCCGGATCTTCGGACCCGAAGACTAGAGGGAGGTATCGCCATGGTGGATCAAGCCAGGGCACGCCGACTCGCCAAGCGGATTTCCGCGATCGTGGCCACCGCGATCGAGTACGAGATCAAGGATCCGCGGCTGCGGTTCGTCACCGTCACCGATGCCAAGGTGACCGGCGATCTGCGCGAGGCAACGGTGTTCTACACGGTGATGGGCGAGACGCTCGACACCGAACCCGACTACGCGGCCGCCGCCGCCGGTCTGGACGCGGCCAAGGGCGTGCTCCGGTCCAAGGTGGGTGCGGGCACCGGGGTGAAGTTCACCCCGATCCTGTCGTTCACGCTGGACAAGGTGCCCGACGCGGCTCGCGAGATGGAGGAGCTGCTGGCCCGGGCTCGTGCCATCGACGACGAGGTCGCCAAGGTCGCGGCCAAGGCCACGCACGCCGGTGAGGCCGACCCGTACAAGTCCGATCGCGACGACGACGGCGACGAGTAGCCCGGCATGAGCGGTCAGCGCCTGGAGGCGGTAGCTCGCGTGACCACGTCGGGCGCCCGCGCATGCCGAACGGGTACCGCATGACCGGCGCCCGTGACGCGACCGTGCCGGCCGCCGCCGTCGCCGCCCTGGCGACGGCGCGGTCGGTGACGGTGCTGTGTCACGTGCAGCCCGATGCCGACACCATCGGCAGCGGGCTGGCGCTGGCGCTGGCCCTGGAACGCAAGGGCGTGCCGGTGGTGGTGTCCTTCGCCGAACCCGCCGACCTGCCCGCCTCGCTGCGGACGCTGCCCGGCGGGCATCTGCTGGTGCCGCCCGCCGAGGTACCGCGCGAGGTCGACCTGCTGGTCGTCGTCGACTGCGGTGCGCGCAGCAGGCTCGGGGTGCTGGGCGACCGGCTGGCCGGAGCGACGACGACGCTGGTCATCGATCATCACCGGGCCAACGACGGATTCGGCACCGTCGACCTGATCGACGAGTCGGCGGCCTCGACCACGGAGCTGGTCACTCGCCTGCTCGACGCGTGGGGCATCCCGATCGACGCCCCCATCGCGCACTGCCTGTTCGCGGGGCTGGTGACCGATACCGGCTCGTTCCGCTGGGCCAGGACCGGCAGTCACGCCATGGCCGAGCGGCTGCTCGCCACCGGGATCGACGGCGCCGAGATCACCCGGGTGCTGCTCGACACCCACCCGTACGCGTGGTTGCCGATGTTGTCGAAGGTGCTGTCCACGGCGGTCGTCGTACCCTCGGCTGCCGGGGTGGGGCTGGTCTACGCGCTGGTGCGGGCCGCCGACACCCACGAGGTGGGCCCTGAAGAGGTGGAGAGCGTCATCGACGTCGTCCGCACCACCGCCGAGGCCGGGATCGCCGCCGTCTTCAAGGAGGCCCGCGGCCAGAACGACCGCTGGACCGTCTCGCTGCGCTCCCGTGATTCCGCGCCCGGCGCCGCCGACGGGGTGGATGTCGCCGCGATCGCGAGCGAGTTCGGCGGCGGTGGACATCGCTTCGCGGCCGGATACACCACCTACGGCAACGCCACCGACGTGGTGCAGGCGCTGGTCACCGCGCTCGGCTGAGCGCGGAACCGTCGCCGGGCGTGTGCTCCGGCCACATCGGGCGGGGCGGTCCGCTCGCGCGAGTTGCCCGGCCGACACCGCGCCGATCAGCCGACGGCGACGGGCTCGCGTCGCAGCCGCAGCACGAGCGGCACTCCCACCATCGTCGCGACGGCGCAGAGTCCGAACGCCGCCGCCGGCCGGTCGACGAGCAGGCCGGTGGCTCCGGCGACGACCAGGCCGCCGAAATTGCCGGTCATCCAGATGAGCCCGGCCGCGGTGCCTTCGGCGACTCCGGTGTGCCGCTCGGTCATGGTGAGCACGATCGGCAGCGCGGGCAGCAGGGTGAGGCCGATCAGCACGAAGGCCAGGAATCCGGTGGCGAGCCCGGGCGCGACGGCGACGAGCAGACAGGCGAGCGCACTGGCCGTGAGGCCCACCATGACCGCGGGCAGTTCGACGCCGCGCCGCAGCACGGCCACCGGCACCACCGCGCATCCGACGACCCCGGCCACGACATTGATCAGCAGCACGACGCTCGCCGCGTCGGCGCTCACCCCGGCCGGTTCGAGCAGTGCCTGACCGTAGGTGGCCAGCGCGACGAAGGTGCCGAACGGGAAGAAGACCGCCGCGCACAGTCGGCGGACATAGGGGTCGCGCAGCGTCACCCGCAGCGCGGCCAGCGGCTCACCCGCCGGACGCCTCAGCGCCGCGCCCGCCGCGACCTGTCCCGGCCGCAGGACCTCGACGGTGAGCAGCAGCGCGGCCACGCTGGCGAATCCCGCGCCCACGGCGGTCAGCGTCCACAGCTGGTGTTCGGCGGGCAAGATCGCGCCGAGTACGAAGGCCGCGGCCATCCCGGCGAAGGTGCTGGCGGTGCCGACCGCGATTCCGGTCGGACGGTCCTTCTCGGCGAGGTAGTGCCCGGCGACGCCGGTGATCGCGTTGAGCACCAGCGGCTGCGCGATGGCCACGATGGTCTGACCGAGCAGTGCCATGGCGAAGCTGTCGTGCAGCAACCGCAGGTCGGCGCCGATCGCGGTGAGCACAGCGCCCGCGATCAGGGCGGGCCGGAACCAGCGGTCGAGCAGGATGCCCGCCGGGATCGCCAGCACCACGTACAGCAGCGGGAACATGTTGGCCAGCCAGCCGACCGCCGACTCCGACACGCCGAAATGGTCCGCCGCCACCGTGGTGACGGGCGCGTAGTTGAGCCAGACGACCTGGGTCGCCGCGCCCACGAGGGCGAACGCCGTGATCACGCGCCACCGCTGTACAAACGCCATCGTTGCAGTCCTGGGAGATCGGGGCGAACCGGGAGGGTCGCGCAGCGTCCGCCCTGACTGGGCGAGTGACCAGTATTGCCCGAGGTGTCGGGCACCGCGACATTTACCAGGGAATTCCCCGGGGTCGTCCGGCTTCCGCCGCGCGGGTCCGGTTCGGCGCCCGTTCCGCCGGTGGCAGGGTGCTCGTGGCGGCGCCGGGTCGTGGCGTCCTGGGGGTGTGCGAGCATCGGTGTCGTGCGCCGGATCGGGCGCCGGCGACGGGGAGGCAGAGTCTGATGTCCACGGTTGGTCCGGACGCCGAGGTGGGGCCGCGACGGATTCTCGGGATCGCGTTGCCGACGCTCGGCGTGCTCGTGGCCGAACCGCTGTACCTGCTGTTCGACATGGCGATCGTCGGCAGGCTCGGGGCGCTGGCTTTGGCCGGGCTCGCGGTCGGCGGGGTCATCGTGGGGTCGGTCAGCACCCAGCTCACCTTCCTGTCGTACGGCACCACCGCGCGGGCGGCGCGCCGGCACGGCTCGGGAGACCGGGCGGGCGCGGTCGCGGAGGGCGTGCAGGCCAGCTGGGTGGGTGCGGCGATCGGTGTGCTCATCCTGGTGGTGGTGCAGCTGGTCGCCGGGCCGTTGTGCGCGGCGATCGCCGGCGGCGGCGAGATCGCCGACGAGGCGCTGCGCTGGGTGCGGATCGCCCTGTTCGGCGTGCCGCTGATCCTGCTGTCGATGGCGGGCAACGGCTGGATGCGGGGGGTACAGGATGTGCGCCGCCCGCTGATGTTCGTGGTGGTGGGACTGGCACTGTCGGCCGTGCTGTGCCCGGTACTGGTGTACGGGCTGTTCGGGGCGCCGCGCCTGGAGCTGGCCGGGTCGGCGGTGGCCAATGTGGTCGGCCAGCTCGTGACCGGTGGTCTGTTCGGCTACGCGCTGCTGCGCGAACGGGTCCCGCTGGGCCCGCACCCCGCCGTGATGCGGGCCCAGCTGGTCCTCGGCCGCGATCTCATCGTGCGCAGCCTGTCGTTCCAGGCGTGCTTCATCTCCGCCGCCGCCGTCGCCGCCCGCTTCGGCGCCGCCTCGGTCGCCGCCCACCAGCTGGTCCTGCAACTGTGGAATTTCCTGGCGCTGACGCTGGATTCGCTGGCCATCGCCGCGCAGACTCTCGTCGGTGCGGCGCTCGGCGCGGGCAACGCGCGGGGCGCCGAGGGCATCGCCCGCCGGGTCACGGGCTGGTCGGAGATCTTCGCCCTGGTGCTGGCCGCCACCTTCGCCGCCGGTGCGGGGGTGATCCCGCTGCTGTTCACCGACGACGCCCAGGTCCTCGAGCGCACGCACGTCATCTGGTGGTTCTTCGTCGCGATGATCCCGGTGGCCGGCGCGGTCTTCGCGCTCGACGGTGTCCTGCTCGGCGCGGGCGACGCCGCGTTCCTGCGCACCGCCACGCTGATCGCCGCCCTGATCGGTTTCCTGCCGCTGATCTGGCTGTCGCTGGTCTTCGACTGGGGTGTCGCGGGCATCTGGTCCGGCCTGGTCGCGTTCATGCTGCTACGCCTGCTGGCCGTCGTGGCCCGCGCCCGCTCCGGCCGCTGGGCACGCGTCGGCGCCGATATCCCGACCGGGGCCGCGTAGGACAGTGGCGCTCGTCACAGCGATGCCCCGGTCGGCGATGTCGCACTACCGTCGGGACGGAGGACTTCGAACCGATGATGGAGGCGAAGTAGTGCGTGGCGTGATGTCCAGGAGTATCGGTCTCCGATCGGCGGTCGTCGCCGCGGTCCTGGTTGCCGGGCTCGGAATCGGGGTTCCCGCAGCGCAAGCCGCACCCGACGGGGCCGGCGCGTTGCTCGGGCACATCGACCAGCCCGCGGGCTGGGGTGACTGGTCCCGCGCGGCGATCGTGGACTATCGCACCGAGGGGCCGACCGGCGGCCTGATCAACGGCGCCGGGCTCGTGCTGCTGCCGAACTCGCCGCCACCGGCCGGCGGCTATCCGGTCGTGGCCTGGGACCACGGCACCAGCGGTCTGGGTCCGCAGTGCGGCATCACGACGAACAAGGCGGTCCACGAGCGGCCGCTGCTGCAATCCTTCCTCGACCGCGGGTGGGCCGTGGTCGCGCCGGACTATCTCGGGCTGTCCGTCGGTTCCGACACCGTGCATCCGTACCTGCACACCCGCACCGAGGCGACGGCGACGATCGACCTGGTCCGGGCCGCCCGCGCGGCGGAGCCGGGACTGTCGGCGACCTGGGCGGTGGTCGGTGGCTCCCAGGGCGGCCACGCGGCGCTGGCCACCGGCAATCTCGCCGACGACTATGCCCCCGAGCTGGACTTCCGCGGCACCGTCGCGCTCGCGCCGGAATCCAATTTCGAGCAGATCCTGTCCCGGCTCGACCCGCGGGTGCCGAATCTGCCGATCGTGGACGAGCTGGTCGGCCCGTTCGCGGGCATCCTCGCCGGGCTGCGCGCCGCCCGCCCCGATCTGGATGTGAACGGCCTGCTCAGCTCGCGCGGCCGGGACGTCGTCGACGCGATCGCCACCAGCTGCGTCGACGATTTCGGCGCGGTGGTCGACGGCGCGTCGATCGGTGCGCTGCTGGCGCGCCCGGTGGACGCCGACGGCATCGGCGCGGCGCTGCGCGACTACATGGTGGTCCCCACGGTGGGCTACCGGCAGCCGATCCTGATCGTCCACGGCGCCGCCGACACGGTGGTCCCGTTGCCGATGACCTACACCCTGCTCGCGCAGATGCGCTCGGCGGGCACCGCCGTGGAGTTCGGCCAGTATCCGGGCGGGCATCCCGAGATCGACGCGCAGGCGCGGCCGCAGGTGCTGTCCTTCGTCGAGGGCCTGTTCCGCTCCTGAACTCGCGCATGTGCGGCAGTCCAAATCCGCGCTGCCGCGCCACGCCTCGTAGAACACGAACACGGCCGCGTCGGCGCTGCTGGATCTGCTGGTCGCCGAGGGGCGCTGACGACCGCGTGATCGGATCGGGTGAACCCGCGCAGGCGCCGGTTCGCGGGTGTGCCACTGTGGACAGGTGATTCCGAAGTTGATGGCGGTCAGTGATGTGCACGTCGGGCATCAGGGCAACAAGCCGGTGGTGGAGCAGATCCATCCGGATTCGCCGGAGGACTGGCTGATCGTCGCCGGTGACGTCGGCGAGAAGGCCGACGAGGTCCGCTGGGCGCTGGAGCTGCTGCGCGGCCGGTTCGCGAAGGTCATCTGGGTGCCGGGCAACCACGAGCTCTGGACCACGCCCAAGGACCCGGTGCAGATGCACGGCGCCGCGCGCTACGACTACCTGGTCTCGATGTGCCGCGACCTCGACGTGGTGACCCCGGAGGATCCGTACCCGGTGTGGACCGGCTCGGGCGCCGAGCAGTACGGCGGCCGCGTGACCATCGCGCCGATGTTCCTGCTCTACGACTACTCCTGGTTGCCCGCGGGCACGACCACCAAGGCGCAGGGCCTGGCCGTCGCGCGGGAACGCAATGTCGTCGCCACCGACGAGTTCCTGCTGACCCCCGACCCATACCTCACCCGCGACGCCTGGTGCCACGCGCGCGTGCAGTACACCCAGCGCCGCCTCGACGCGCTGGGCCCGGAGGCCCCGGTGGTGCTGGTCAACCACTTCCCGCTGGTCCGCCAGCCCACCGAGATCCTGTTCTACCCCGAGTTCTCGATGTGGTGCGGCACCGACCTCACCGCCGACTGGCACACCAGCTACAACGTGGTCTGCTCGGTGTACGGGCACCTGCACATCCCGCGCACCACCTACTACGACGGCGTGCGCTTCGAAGAGGTGTCGCTGGGCTACCCGCGCGAATGGAAACGTCGCGGCATGCCCGAGCCGCTGTTGCGCCAGATCCTGCCCGAGCCCGTCTACGCCGAGGGTGACCTCAACGCCTGGGGCGGCCACTTCAGCGTCACCCCGGAAATGGAAGCCGCCGCGGCCGAGATGCGCGCCAAGGCCGACCGCCGACGCGGCGTCTGACCACTACTAGGCTGGGACCCGATGATTGACAACATTCTGCCCTCGGGCGTGGCCGCCGCCGAGTTGCTGGCGTACCCGGAGGACCTGAAGGCGCACCCCGCCGAGGAACACCTCATCGCCAAGTCGGTCGAGAAGCGTCGGCGCGACTTCATCGGCGCCCGCCACTGCGCCCGCCTCGCGCTCGAGCAGCTGGGCGAGCCGCCGGTGGCCATCGGCAAGGGGGAGCGCGGCATGCCCCTGTTCCCGCGCGGTGTGGTCGGCAGCTTGACCCACTGCGACGGCTACCGCGCCGCGGCGATGGCGCACGCGCTGCGCTTCCGCTCGGTCGGTATCGACGCCGAACCGCACGGCGCGCTGCCCGAGGGCGTGCTCGAGTCGGTCAGTCTGCCCGCCGAACGGGACTGGCTGGCCACCGCGCCCGCCGACGGTCTGCACCTGGACCGCCTGCTGTTCTGCGCCAAGGAGGCCACCTACAAGGCCTGGTTCCCGCTGACGCTGCGCTGGCTCGGTTTCGAGGACGCGCACATCAGTGTCGAGATCGATTCCCGCACCGCCGATTCCGGTACGGGCACCTTCCACACGCAGCTGCTCGTGCCCGGGACGACGAACGACGGCGGCGCCCCGCTGACCTCGTTCGACGGCCGCTGGATGATCGCCGACGGGCTGATCCTGACCGCGATCGCGCACGGCTGATGGCCGCGCGCACCCCCGCGGTCGACCAGCTCGGCGGCCTGGTCATCGTCGACAAGGACGGCGGCTGGACCAGCCACGATGTCGTCGCGCGCAGCCGGAAGCTGTTGCGCACCAAGAAGGTCGGGCACGCGGGCACGCTCGATCCGATGGCCACCGGCGTGCTCGTACTCGGTGTGGAGCGGGCGACCAAGCTGCTCGGCCAGCTGATCCTGACCACCAAGGCCTACACCGCGACCATCCGGCTCGGCCAGGCCACGATCACCGACGACGCCGAGGGCGAGGTCACCGCGACCACCCCGGCGCAGCACGTCACCGACGCCGAGATCGCGGCCGGTGTCGCGGCGCTGACCGGCGACATCGAACAGGTCCCGGCCACGGTGAGCGCCATCAAGGTCGACGGCGAGCGCGCCTACGCCCGCGCCCGCGCCGGGGAGGACGTGCAGCTCGCGGCCCGTCCGGTGACGGTGTCGCGCTTCGAGGTGCTGGCCCGCCGCGATGTCGCGGACGGCGAATTCGTCGATCTGGACGTCGAAGTCGAGTGCTCCTCGGGCACCTACATCCGCGCCCTGGCCCGCGACCTCGGCGCCGCCCTCGGCGTCGGCGGGCATCTGACGGCGTTGCGTCGCACCAGAGTCGGCCCGTTCACCCTCGAACACGCTCGCACCCTGGAGCAACTGGCTGCCGCCGCGGCGGCCGAACAGCCCCTGCTCAGCCTCGACATCGACACCGCGGTCCGCACCGCGTTCCCGCACCGCGACATCGACGAGTCCCAGGCGAACGACCTGCGCAACGGCCGCTGGCTCGAGCCGATCGGGATCAAGGGCGTGTACGCGGCCATCGATCCGTCGGGCAAGGCCATCGCCTTGCTCGAGGAGAGCGGCAAGCGCGCGGCCTCGGTGATGGTGGTCCGTCCCCAGGGCATCGGCGACTGATCCGAAAGGTCGTGCGCCGCGTGGTGTTCGGCGGATTCCCGCGGGCCGATGTCTGCGTCGCCGGACATCGTCGTTCGCGCCTACGTAGAGTGGCGGTGACGGTCGGCGTACGGATGTCGCCGATCGCGGGGAAGGGTAGCGCGATGAGTACAGAGCCGGTCGACACGTTCACGCTGTGGGACCGCGACGGGGACGGGCTGGTGTCGGTGGACGACATCGCCGCCGGAATCCGTTCCGCCGGTATCGAGGTCGACCGCGCGGCGATCGAACGACTGGTCGCCGCCGCCGACACCGACGGCGACTTCCTGGTCTCTCGTGCCGAATTCGACGCCGCCGTGGTCGAGGGCCGTATCGAGGTGACCGACGCCGACGCGGCGTTCCGGGTCTTCGACGTCAACGGCGACGGCCGCATCTCGGTGAGCGAACTGGACGCACTGATCCGCCACGTCGGCGGCGGCCGCATCGAGGAACCGGCCGCGGACCTCCTCGCCGCGGCCGACCAGGACGGCGACGGCTACCTCTCGCTCGCGGAATTCCGTGTCCTGCTGGACTTCCTGTCCCGCTGAGCCACGCCGCCGTGGCGTCAGGGCCACTGGACGGTGGTTAACGCCACCGCCCTTCGTCGCGATAGCCAGGACGAATAGCTCTCGGCTACGGAGGGGTGGGCCATGGCTGCACGAGGGAAGACCTGGATCGGCGTCGTCGTCGGGGTGACGCTGCTGCTCGCGGGATGCGGCGGTGGTGGTGATCCGCAGGGGTCGGGGGCGTCGAGTTCGGTCCGGCCGAGTACGGCAACCAGCACCTCCCGGCCGCCGGTGATCATCCCGCCGAGCGCGGCACCGGTGACGAGCGCGCCGGTCGGTACCGCCACCGCGCCCACAGCCACCCGCACTACTCCGGCGCCGGTGCCCGGGACCGGGACGGTCGTCCTGCGCACGGCGACGCTGTCCGGTGTTCCGGTTCCCGGTGTCCCCGTGCGTCTTTCGCTTCAGCAGCCGTGCGACCCGGCCGGTCGCGACATCCCCATCGGCGAGACCACCGAAACGCAACGCCAGGACGGTGTCACCGACGCCGCCGGCGTGGCCGTCTTCACCGCCGTGACGGGCTGCTACCACTTCGGGATGACGGCCCCGGCGGGCACCGATCCGGTTCCCGAGGGCATGCACTCGCTCTTCCTCGTCGACGCCGGCGCGACCGTCACCGGGAATCTGCGCTTCCAGGACACCGCACCGGCGCCCGCCTGCGCCGAAGCCACCGTCGAGACCGAACTCGGGGTCGACCGCGTGCCCGCCGCCACCATCTCCCACTGCGACGGCCGCTGGGCCGTCGTGTCCTGGAACAGCCCCGGCGACAACCAGCGCATCATCACCCGCGCCTCCGGGACCTGGACGACCTATGTCCGGTTCCCGCACGACACGTGCTGGGCCGAGGCCACCGCCGCCGGCGTCCCGGATACGCTGCGGTCCTACTTCAGCTGCTAGGCGGTCAGCCAGATAGCTTCGGCGGCAAGGGTGCCCAGTTCGGTCGGGGTGTCGGCGGCGGCGATGCGGACCGCGATGGTGCCGGCGAAATCGCGGCGCTCCTCGACCGCGATCACGGTGTCGAGGGCGATGCCGACCGAGTCGAAGTAGCGCAGCATGGCGGGGTCGGAGTCGGAGATGCGGGCGACGCGGCCGGATTCGCCCGCGGCGAAGTCGGACAGGCGCCGGGCCGGGGGCGTGGGGACCGCGCCGTCGACGGACGGGATGGGGTCGCCGTGCGGATCGCGATCGGGGTGGCCGAGTTTGGCGTCGATGCGCGACATCAGCAGTTCCGAGACCGCGTGCTCGAGCACCTCGGCCTCGTCGTGGACCTCGTCCCAGCCGTACCCGAGCTCGTTCACCAGGAACGTCTCGATCAGCCGGTGCCTGCGCACCATGGCGACGGCGGCGCGCCGGCCGTGCTCGGTGAGGGTGATCGAGCCATAGCGGGCGTGCTCGACCAGACCCTGATCGGAGAGCTTGCGGACCGCCTCGGACACCGTCGAGGCCGACACGCCGATCCGCTCGGCGAGCAGCTTGGTCGAGACCTTCTCCTGTGACCACTCCTGGGCGGTCCAGATGACTTTCAGATAGTCCTGCGCCACTGCGGACAATTCGGGCGCGAGCGTCGCGGTGGCAGCGAGTTCGGCCTGTTCACCGGGCGCTGTCGACGCTCGGCGGGTAGCGACATCTCGTTTACCTGGCACATCATTGATGTTAGGCATCCCTGGCCCGAATGACACATCGGCGGACCGGCACGGCGCCGGCGAATAACGTTGCGTAGGCTTCGCTCTGTGCAGAGATGGCGAAGTCTCGACGATGTGCCCGCCGACTGGGGGCGCTGCGTCCTCACGATCGGCGTGTTCGACGGCGTGCATCGCGGGCACGCGCAGCTGATCAGCCGCGCGGTGGCCGCGGCGAAGAAGCGTGATGTTCCCTCGGTTCTGATGACCTTCGATCCGCATCCGATGGAAGTGGTCCGGCCCGGTTCCCATCCCGCCCAGCTCACCACCCTGACCCGGCGGGCCGAGCTCGCCGAGGAACTCGGGATCGACGTGTTCTGCGTGATGCCCTTCACCCAGGAGTTCATGAAGCTCACCCCGGCCGGGTACGTGCACGATCTGCTGGTCGAGCGGCTGCACGTCACCGAGGTCGTCGTCGGCGACAACTTCACCTTCGGCAAGAAGGCCGCGGGCACCGTCGACACCATGCGCGAGCTGGGCGCCCGCTTCGGCTTCGAGGTCGACGGGGTCACCCTGCTCGGCGAGCACGCCGTCACCTTCTCCTCCACTTACATCCGCGCCTGCGTCGACGCGGGCGACATGGCGGCCGCCGCCGAGGCGCTCGGCCGTCCGCATCGGGTCGAGGGCGTCGTCGTGCACGGTGACGGGCGCGGTCGCGGGCTCGGTTTCCCGACCGCCAACGTCGCCCCGCCGATGCACGCGGCGATCCCGGCCGACGGCGTGTACGCGGGCTGGTTCACCGTGCTCGGCCCCGGCCCGACCATCGGCACGGTCGAGCCCGGTGAGCGCGCGATGGCCGCCATCTCGGTCGGCACGAATCCCACCTTCTCCGGCCGTTCGCGCACCGTGGAGGCCTTCGTCCTCGACGGCGAGGCCGATCTGTACGGCCAGCACGTGGCGGTCGACTTCGTCGAGCAACTGCGCGGGATGCGCAAGTTCGACACCATCGACGACCTGGTCGAGGCCATGGGCCGCGATGTCGAGAACGCGCGCAAGGTACTCACCGCCGCCGACGCCTGAGGCCGGTGCGGCCCGCGCCCGAGCGCTCCGGTACAGTCGATCCTCGGGTTTGCTGCGGTCCGCGGTGGCGCCCATTCCGGGTAACCGGGACTTCGAGCGCGGAACTGAGAAAGAGGAGTCGATGCCGCATGGCGCTGACCACTGAGCAGAAGTCGGCCATTCTGGCCGAGTACGGCCTGCACGAGAAGGACACCGGTTCGCCGGAGGCGCAGATCGCGCTGCTGTCGAAGCGGATCTCGGACCTGACCGAGCACCTCAAGCAGCACAAGCACGATCACCACACCCGGCACGGCCTGCTGGCCCTGATCGGTCGTCGTCGTCGCCTGTCGAAGTACCTGCAGGCCAAGGACATCGAGCGCTACCGTTCGCTCATCGAGCGTCTCGGCCTGCGCCGCTGATCTGCTTCGACACGCCTCCTCGCTGAGGCGGTCGGCGAGTAGCCAATGGGAAGAAGTACACTTCTTCTCGTTGGCTATTCGTGTATTCGGCGACCATCGGGTTTCCGCGTGCACTACAACATGTGACAGCCGTGTGCATCCGTCCGCGTGGCGTCGGTCTTCGGTAGTGGCCTTTCGGCAGGCGTTTTTCCCGCCGCCGTCGGGCTTCGATCGATGACCGCCTCCGCGTCGCCGCTTCCAAGGGGATCCGGCCGGGTGCTGCGCGTGGCAGCCAGGAGGGTTTCCACGTGTCCGTGTCCGGTACGGCTGACGAAATAGCTGGTTCGCGCCCACATGGTGCTGCGCTCCGGCGAGACGAGAGGTCGAGAGAAGAAAAATGACGCAGACAACTGAACGTGCTTCGACTGCGGTCGAGGTCGAGCCCGGTGTTTTCGAGTCGGTCGCGCTGATCGACAACGGTAGCTTCGGCACCCGCACCATCCGCTTCGAGACGGGCCGTCTGGCCAAGCAGGCCGCCGGATCCGTCGTCGCCTACCTGGACGACGAGACCATGCTGCTGTCGGCGACCACCGCCGGCAAGCACCCCAAGGACCAGTTCGACTTCTTCCCGCTGACGGTCGACGTCGAAGAGCGCATGTACGCCGCGGGCCGCATCCCCGGCTCGTTCTTCCGTCGCGAGGGCCGCCCCTCCACCGACGCGATCCTGACCTGTCGCCTGATCGACCGTCCGCTGCGCCCGTCGTTCGTCGACGGCCTGCGCAACGAGATCCAGGTCGTGGTCACCGTGCTGAGCCTGGACCCGCAGGATCTCTACGACGTGGTGGCCATCAACGCCGCCTCGGCGTCCACCCAGATCTCCGGTCTGCCGTTCTCCGGCCCGGTCGGCGGCGTGCGCGTCGCCCTGATCGGTGATCAGTGGGTCGCGTTCCCGACCGTCGAGCAGCTCGAGGGCGCCGTGTTCGACATGGTCGTCGCGGGCCGGGTCACCGAGTCCGGTGACGTCGCCATCATGATGGTCGAGGCCGAGGCCACCGACAAGGTCATCGCGCTGATCTCCGACGGCGCGCAGGCGCCCACCGAGGCCGTCGTGGCCCAGGGCCTCGAGGCCGCCAAGCCGTTCATCGCCCGCCTGTGCCGCGCGCAGTCGGACCTGGCGACCCTGGCCGCCAAGCCCACCGAGGAGTTCCCGCTCTTCCCGCCGTACGCCGCCGACGTGTTCGAGGCCGTCGAGGGCACCGCCAAGCGTGAGCTGAACGAGGCGCTGAGCATCGCCGACAAGCAGGCCCGCGAGGCCAAGATCGACGAGATCAAGCTCGACGTGCTCTCGCGTCTGGGCGAGGACTTCACCGGCCGGGAGAAGGAGCTGGGCGCCGCGTTCCGCTCGGTCACCAAGAAGCTGGTGCGCCAGCGCATCCTGACCGACGGCTTCCGCATCGACGGCCGTGGTCTGGCCGACATCCGCGCGCTGTCCGCCGAGGTCGCCGTGATCCCGCGCGCCCACGGTTCGGCGCTGTTCGAGCGTGGCGAGACCCAGATCATGGGCGTCACCACCCTGGACATGGTGAAGATGGCCCAGCAGGTCGACTCGCTCGGCCCGGAGACCTCCAAGCGCTACATGCACCACTACAACTTCCCGCCGTTCTCCACCGGCGAGACCGGCCGCGTCGGTTCGCCGAAGCGTCGCGAGATCGGCCACGGCGCGCTCGCCGAGCGTGCGCTGATGCCGGTGCTGCCCTCGCAGGAGGAGTTCCCCTACGCCATCCGTCAGGTCTCGGAGGCGCTGGGCTCCAACGGTTCCACCTCGATGGGTTCGGTGTGTGCCTCGACCCTGTCGCTGCTGAACGCCGGTGTGCCGCTGAAGGCGCCGGTCGCCGGTATCGCCATGGGCCTGGTGTCGGACACCGTCACCAACGACAAGGGTGAGGACGAGGTCCGCTACGTCGCGCTGACCGACATCCTCGGTGCCGAGGATGCCTTCGGCGACATGGACTTCAAGGTCGCCGGTACCCGTGACTTCGTCACCGCCCTGCAGCTGGACACCAAGCTCGACGGCATCCCCTCGCAGGTGCTGGCCGGTGCGCTGAACCAGGCGCACGACGCCCGCACCACCATCCTGGACGTGATGGCCGAGGCCATCGCCACCCCGGACGAGATGAGCCCGTACGCCCCGCGCGTCACCGCGATCAAGATCCCGGTCGACAAGATCGGCGAGGTCATCGGGCCCAAGGGCAAGATGATCAACCAGATCACCGAGGACACCGGCGCCAACATCTCCATCGAGGATGACGGCACCGTGTTCGTCGGTGCGACCGACGGGCCGTCGGCGCAGGCCGCGATCGACGCGATCAACGCGATCGCGAACCCGCAGCTGCCGAAGGTCGGCGAGCGTTTCCTGGGCACGGTCGTCAAGACCACCGCCTTCGGCGCGTTCGTCTCGCTGCTGCCGGGCCGCGACGGCCTGGTGCACATCTCCAAGCTGGGCAACGGCAAGCGCGTCGCCAAGGTCGAGGACGTGGTCAACGTCGGCGACAAGCTGCGCGTGGAGATCGCCGACATCGACAACCGCGGCAAGATCTCGCTGGTCCCCGTCGAAGACGAGGCCCCGGCCGCCGAGGCCGCCCCGGCCGAGGACACCGCCGCGGAGTAAGCGCGCCGGTAGCTTCACCGATCACCGAAACCCCTCGCCGGTTCACCCCGGCGGGGGGTTTCGTCGTGTCGGGGGACGACGCGCTCCAGGAAAAGTGGTGTGAATCACTGCGATGCAACGTTGATGCAACGTTGTTTCACATAGTGTTGCCCGACACAGTGCGAACCTGTGCCGACAGCCGCCACATCGCCCGCACGGGCGATCGGGCGAGAGCTGTCCCCTCGGCGTATGCGGTCGAATTGCTGGACCGTTCTCAGCGCCGGAATTCGCGGCCCCGGACCGAGATTTTGACGGAATCTGGTCCGGTTTATTATCGGACCGAATACGCTTCTCTCGTCTGCGGGCGCGGGTGTCAGGTGTCGGGGTTGACGATGGAGGTCGGGAGATAACCGAGTCATAGCTGGTTGCATGGCGGCGAGCCGGCGGGTCGCGATCGTGTCATAGCCGATCGCACTGAATGTCGGTGTGAGCGGGCGGATTTCGGGCTGGGTGTCCGAGGTTGGCCGCCCCGAGCCGATCCCGTCACCCCGGTGGGTCCGGGGGAATTCCGAGAGTTGTATTGCGGCCGCGTGGCGTCACCTGCGGTCGGTAGATGGAAGGCAGTCCAGATGACCAACACCACTCCGGCGCGCGCGGGAACAGAACAGCTGGCGGCGCTGGTGGCGACGGTCGCGGCGATGGAGCCGGCCCGGATCGCGGTGGATTTCGACGGCACCGCGGTGTCCTACGCCGACCTCGACGCCCAGCTGACGACGATGGCCGAGCTGACCGGTGGCGCACTGGACCCCGAGAGCCTCGTGCAGGTCGTGCTCGCCGAACTGTTCCCCGGCGTGGTCGACGCCGCCGACGGCACCTTCGGAGTGCTGCTGGACGCGCTGGCCGGTGACGCCCTGGCCGCCCTGGGTATGGAGCCGCCGATGGCGGGGCAGGCGCCGACCCTGGTCGACCGCTTCGCCGAGCAGCTGGCCCGCACCCCCGACCTGGTCGCGGTGCAGTTCGGCGCGCGGACGCTGACCTACGCCGAATTCGATGCCAGGGTGCGGGTGCTGGCCGGGCGGCTGGTCGCCCTCGGGGTGGGGCCGGAGGCGCTGGTCGGGCTGGCGATGCGACGCGGCCTCGAGCTGATCGTCGCGGTGCACGCGATCGTGCGCGCCGGTGGCGCCTACGTGCCGCTGGACCCCGATCACCCGGTGGACCGGCTGCACTACGTGCTCGAGGTGGCCCGTCCGGTCGTGGTGGTGACCCGGGCCGCCGACGAGCCCGATCTCAACGGCGTCCCCGTGCTGCGCACCGACGACATCGACTGGACCGCGCCGCCCGCCGCGGTGGACGGCGGCGCGCGGGCGGGCAATACCGCCTACGTCATCTTCACCTCGGGCTCGACCGGCCGACCCAAGGGCGTGGCGGTCACCCACGGCGCGATCGTGGCGAACCTGGACTGGCGCCAGCGCCGCTACGCGCTTTCCGATGCCGACGTGGTGCTGCAGAAGACGCCCTACACCTTCGACGTGTCGGTGTGGGAGCTGTTCTGGCCCTTGCAGATCGGCGCCAGACTGGTCGTCGCGGAACCCGGTCGCCACGGTGATCCCGGTTACCTGGCCGCGCTGATCGCCGAGCACCGGGTCAGCGTCACCCACTTCGTGCCCTCGATGCTGGCCGCGTTCGCCGGTGAGCTGTCCGAGACCACCGCACCGGTGGACCTGTCCTCGCTGCGGATGGTGTTCGCCTCCGGGGAGGCGCTGCCCGCCGCCACCGCCACGCGGTTGCGCAAGCTGTCGGCGACCGCGCTGCACAACCTGTACGGGCCCACCGAGGCGGCGGTCGACGTGACCGCGCACGAGGTGAGCGACGCCGACGAGGTATCGGTGCCGATCGGCGGTCCCGCCGACGACACCGGGCTGCTGGTGCTCGACGAGAACCTCGACCAGGTACCCGCGGGTGTGGTGGGCGAGCTGTACCTGTCCGGGGTGCAGCTGGCGCGCGGCTATGTCGCCCGGCCGGGCCTGACCGCCGATCGCTTCGTCGCCAATCCGTACGGCGTGCCCGGCGAGCGCATGTACCGCACCGGTGACCTGGTGCGGCAGCTGCCCGGCGGGGACGAGCTGGAATACCTGGGGCGCACCGACTTCCAGGTGAAGCTGCGTGGTCTGCGGATCGAGCTCGGGGAGATCGAGGCCGTGCTGGCCGCGCATCCGCGCGTCGGCAATGCCGCGGTGGTGCTGCATCGGCATGCCGCGGGCGAGGCGTTGGTCGGCTATGTGGTCAGTGTCGACGGCGCACCGCTCGACGAGGCCGAGCTGGTCGCGCACGCGAAGGCGTCGATGCCCGAGTACATGGTGCCCTCGCTGCTGGTGCAGCTGCCCGCGATGCCGATCAACGCCAGCGGCAAGCTGGATCGTAAGGCCCTGCCGGAGCCCGACTTCCGGGTCGCGGCCGCGGAGTTCCGCGCGCCGGTCACCACCACCGAGCGCGCCGTGGCGGCGCTGTTCGGCGATCTGCTCGACGTCGAGACCGTCGGCCTGGACGACGACTTCTTCCGCCTCGGCGGCAACTCGCTCATCGCCACCCGTGCCATCGCCCGCCTGCAGGCGAATTTCGGTGTGCGGGTGGATGTGCGGGACTTCTTCGACAATCCGACCGTCGCCGTGCTGGCGAAGCTCGTCGACGGCGGGCCCGTCGACGACCGCCCGGTTCTGGTCGCGGGCCCGCGCCCCGAGGTGCTGCCGCTCTCGCCCGCCCAGCAGCGGATGTGGTTCCTGAACCGGTTCGATCCGGAGACCGGCGCCTACAACATCCCGATCGCCGTCCGCCTGTCCGGCGCGCTCGAGCTGGACGCCCTGCGCGCCGCCGTCGGCGATCTGATCGCCCGGCACGAGGTGCTGCGGACGGTGTACCCGGAGGTCGACGGGGTCGGGACACAGCGCGTGCTGTCCCCGGCGGAGGCACTCGATGTGCTTGCGGCCGAGTCGAACTCGACCCTTCTCGCTGCCGACGCTGCGAGCGTTGCCGGCGCTACGGCCGGGTCGGGGGTCGGCGGGGTCGAGTCGGCGTCGGTGTTGTCCCGCATCCTCACGCCCATCGGTGTCGCGGCGCACGACCTTCCCGAGACGCTGGCCGCGGAGATTCTGCGCGGGTTCGATGTCACCGCCGCGCCGCCGCTGCGGGCGCGGTTGTACGAGGTCGACGGTGACCACGTGCTGGTGCTGGTGGTGCACCACATCGCCTCGGACGGCTGGTCGGCCGGCCCGCTGGTGCGGGACACCATGACCGCCTACTACGCGCGGACCGAGGGCACGGCGCCACAGTGGGCGCCGCTGCCGGTGCAGTACGCCGATTACACGCTGTGGCAGCGAGCGCTGCTCGGGTCCGAGGACGATGCCGACTCCAGGGCCGGGCGGGAGATCGCCTACTGGCGCGAGGCGCTGGCCGGGCTGCCGGACGAATCCAGCCTGCCGACCGATCACCCGCGTCCCGCCGTCGCGTCGATGCGGGGCCGCCGGGTCGAGTTCGCGCTCGACGCCGAGCTGGTGGCGACGCTGAATGCGGTGGCGGCCGAGCAGGGCGCGACCCTGTTCATGGTCCTGCACGCCGCGCTGTCGGTGCTGATCGCGCGCCTGTCGGGGACCACCGACGTGGCGATCGGCAGCCCGGTCGCCGGGCGTGGCGCCGCCGAACTCGACGATGTCATCGGCATGTTCGTCAACACCGCGATCCTGCGCACCGAGGTGCGCGGCGGGGAGTCCTTCGCCGAACTGCTCGGCCGGGTCCGCACCGGCGATCTGGCCGCGTTCGACCACACCACCCTGCCGTTCGAGCGCCTGGTGGAGGTGCTCGCGCCGCCGCGCTCGGCCGGTCGTCACCCGCTGTTCCAGGTGGCGCTGGCACTGCAGAACCTGCCGCCGACCACATTCGAGCTGCCCGGCCTGCGTGCCGCCGCCGTCGACCTGCCCTACGACATCGAGAAGTTCGATCTGTCGGTGACCCTGCGTGCGTCCGACGCCACCGGTCTGTCCGGCGAATTCTCCTACGCCACCGACCTGTTCGACGAGTCCACCATCACGCGGATGGTGCGTCGCTTCACCGGCTTGCTCGCCGCGATCGCCGCCGCGCCGCAGACCCTGGTCGCCGACCTGCCGCTGCTGATCGACACCGAACTCACGGAGCTGACCAGTCGTACCGGCGGCCCGTCCGATCCCTTCCCGCTGCTGCCGCAGGTGCTGGCCGAGGCCGCCGCCGACCCGGCCGCGATCGCGATCCGCGACGGCGCGCGCACCGTGACCTACGGCGAACTCGACGCCGCGTCCGCACGCCTGGCCGCGCACCTGACCGGTCGCGGCATCGGCGCCGGTGACCTTGTCGCCGTGAGCATCCCGCGTTCCGCCGACTCCGTCACCGCCGTGTGGGGTGTCGTGCGTTCCGGCGCCGGTTTCCTGCCGGTCGACCCGACCTACCCCGCCGACCGCATCACCCACATGCTCGCGGACTCCGGAGCGGCTGTGGGCATCACGGTCGGGTCCGTCCGTGCCGATCTGCCCGCCACCGTGGAGTGGCTCGCGCTCGACGCCGTGGCGAGCGCCGAGCCGACGGATCGGCTCGGCACGGCGGATGCCGCCGCCGTGGTCTCCGACGTCGACAGTTCTCTGCCGGCCGAACAACGTCGTGCGGTGGATCCGCTGGACCCCGCCTATGTCATCTACACCTCCGGCACCACCGGTCTGCCCAAGGGCGTGGTGATCCCGCACGGTGCCGTCGCGGCGTATCTGCCGGTGCAGGCGGGGCGGTATCGGGCGTCGGCGGACGCGCGGGTGCTGCACGTGGCCTCGCCGTCGTTCGATATCTCGGTGGCCGAGCTACTGCTGACCGTCACCGAGGGCGCGACCATGGTGGTCGCGCCGACCGGCGTGTTCGGCGGGGCGGAGCTGGGTGAGCTGCTGCGGACCGAGCGGGTGACCCATGTGATCATCACACCGTCGGCGCTGGCCACGGTGAATCCGGACGGGCTCGACGAGCTGCGGGTCGTGGTCGTCGGTGGTGAGGCGTGCCCGGCGGAACTGGTGGCGCGGTGGACCGCGGCGATCCCCGGTCTGGTGTTCCGCAACGGCTACGGTCCCACCGAGACCACCATCGTCACCAACATCAGCGCACCCCTCACGGCGACAACGCCGATCACCCTGGGCGCGCCGGTCGAGGGCACCACCGAACTGGTGCTCGACGAGCGGCTGCGTCCCGTTCCGGCCGGTGTCGTCGGCGAGCTGTATATCGCCGGGGCGCAGCTGGCGCGCGGCTACCATCGCAGGCCCGCGCTCACCGCGGGCCGGTTCGTCACCAATCCCTACGGCGCGCCGGGGGAGCGGATGTACCGCACCGGTGACACCGTGCGCTGGGTCCGCACCGGCGCCGACTGGGACCTGGAGTACCTGGGCCGCAACGACTTCCAGGTGAAGGTGCGCGGCTTCCGGATCGAGCTCGGTGAGATCGACGCCGTCCTGGCCCGGCACGCCGACGTGGACTTCGCCGCCACCCTCGGTCACCGCACCGAGGCGGGCGCGACCGTCCTCGTGTCCTACGTGGTGCCGGTCGCGGGCGCGGGCGTCGACACCGCGACGCTGATCGCGCACGTCGCCGCGCATCTGCCCGCGCACATGGTGCCGGCCGCGATCGTCACCCTCGACACCGTGCCGCTGACCCCGGTCGGCAAGCTCGACCGCGCCGCGCTGCCCGCGCCGGTCTTCGAGGCCGCCGCCTACCGCGCCCCCGAGTCGCCGACCGAGCAGGCCGTCGCCGCCGCGTTCGCCGAGGTCCTCGGCCTGGACCGGGTCGGCCGTGACGACGACTTCTTCGACCTGGGCGGCACCTCGCTGCTGGCGACCCGCTTGATGGCCCGCCTCGGCACCGACCTCGATCTCCGCATCCCGGTCCGCCAGCTCTTCGACACCACGACGGTGCTCGCCCTCGCCGCGGCCGCCGACCGGCTGCGCGGCACCGGCGCGGGCCCCGCCCTCGTCGCGGGCACCCGCCCCGATCCGCTGCCGCTCTCGCCCGCCCAGCAGCGCATGTGGTTCCTCAACCGGTTCGACCCCGGCTCGGCCACCGACAACATCCCGATGGCGGTGCGGCTGACCGGCGCGCTCGATGTCGCCGCGCTGCAGGCCGCCCTCGTCGACGTGCTCGACCGGCACGAAGTCCTGCGCACCCGCTACCCGGAGCGCGACGGACAGGCGATCGCCGAGATCCTGCCCGCCACCGGCCTCGTCCCGGAGGTGCTGCCACAGATCGTCGGCACGGCCGCGCTGACCGACGCGGTGCGCGCCTGCGCCACCACGGGTTTCGACCTGACCGTCGACGCTCCGATCCGGGCGACGCTGCTGCGCGTCACCGACGGTGCGGCAGCGGCTGATTCGTCCGGTGCGTCGCCGGTGCCGACGGACCCGGCAGCCGGCGCGGCCGAGTACGTGCTCGTGATCGTGCTGCATCACATCGCCGCCGACGGGTTCTCGTTCGGACCGCTGATCCGCGATGTGCTCACCGCCTACGGCGCCCGGGCCACCGGGAACGTGCCGCAGTGGTCGGCGCTGAGTGTGCAGTACGCCGACTACGCGGTGTGGCAGCACGCCGTCCTCGGGGACGCCGCCGATCCGGCATCGGTGGCGGCGCGACAGCTGTCGTTCTGGGCGGACACCCTCGCGGGAGTCCCCGAGCAGCTGGAACTGCCCGCCGACCGGACCCGGCCCGCGATCGCCTCGCGCAGCGGTGCGCTGCACCCGATCGACATCGATGCCGAAACACACCGCGCGCTGGCCGAATTCGCGCGGGCACGGGGTGTGACGGTGTTCATGGCGGCGCACGCGGTGTTCGCGGTCCTGCTCGCGCGGCTGTCGGCGACCACCGACATCGCGATCGGCACCCCGGTGTCGGGGCGCGGTGACCGGGCCCTCGACGACCTGGTCGGCATGTTCGTCAACACCCTCGTGCTGCGGACGCAGGTCGCTCCCGCCGCCTCGTTCACCGAACTGCTGGCCCGCGTACGCGAGACCGACCTCGCGGCCTTCGACCACGCCGACGTGCCGTTCGAGCGGCTGGTCGAGGTGCTCGACCCGGTTCGCTCCACCGCGCGCAACCCGCTGTTCCAGGTGATGCTGTCGCTCAACGAGGACACCCCGCGGGTCCTGGCCCTGCCCGGGCTCACCGTCGCCGGCGTCGATTTGCCGACCGCCGTCGCCAAGTTCGACCTCGAACTGACCCTCACCGAGCACCGCGACGAGCACGGCGCCCCCGCGGGCCTGTCCGGCGCGTTCCTCTACGCCACCGACCTGTTCGACGCGACCACCGTCGCCGGGTTCGCCACCCGCCTGCACCGGCTCCTCGACGGCGTCCTCGCCGACCCCGACCGGCCGGTCGGTGATCTCGACCTGCTCGACCCGGCCGAATCCACCGAGATCCTGACCGCCTGGAACGCCACCGACCTGCCTCTTGACGCCGCGGCCACGCTCGCCTCGCTGGTCGCCGACCAGGTCGCCGCCACGCCGGACGCCGTCGCGGTGGTCGTCGACACCGACCCGGCGGACGAACCGGTCTCGGACGCGAGCCCCGTCGGATCGCTGACGTACGCGGAGTTCGCGAGCCGAGTCCATCGTCTGGCGCGGCACCTCGTCGGCATGGGCGCGGGACCGGGAGCGATGGTCGCCGTGGCTCTGCGGCGCGGTCTCGATCAGCTCGTCGCCGTGCACGCCGTGCTCGCGGCCGGTGCCGCGTACGTGCCGGTCGACCCGGATCATCCGGCCGAGCGGACCGCGTACGTGCTGGCGTGCACGGCACCGGTCTGCGTGCTGACCGCCACCGGTCACGGTGTGGCCGTGGGGGACTCGGTCGTCGAGATCGACACCCTGGAGCTGTCGGAGCTCTCGGCGGCGCCGCTCGCCGACGAGGAACGGACCACCCCGCTGCGGCCCGATCACCTCGCCTACGTGCTGTTCACCTCCGGCTCGACCGGCAGGCCCAAGGGTGTGGCGGTGCCGCACCGGGCCGTGGTCAACCAGCTGCTGTGGTTGCAGCGCGAGTACGCGCTCACCGGCGACGACGTCGTCCTGCAGAAGACCCCGTTCACCTTCGACGCGTCGGTGTGGGAACTGCTGTGGCCGTTGCAGACCGGCGCGCGGCTGGTCCTCGCCACCGCCGACGGGCACCGCGACCCGGCCTATCTGGCCGCCGCGACCGCGCGGCACGCGGTCAGCGTCGTGCAGTACGTGCCGTCGGTGCTGGCCGCCGTCGTCGCCGAGCCGGTGCGCGCGGAGAGCCTGCGCCTGGTCTTCGCCGGTGGTGAGGCCCTGACCACCGAGCTGGCCCAGCGTGTGCGCGCCGCCACCGGTGCCGCCGTCGTGAACCTGTACGGCCCCACCGAAACCGCCGTCCAGGTCACCACCCACCGGGTCGGCGCCGAGCCGACCGCCGCCGCTCCGATCGGCACGCCCGTCGCCAATACCCGCGTGTACGTGCTGGATTCGCGGCTGCGCCCGGTGCCCGCCGGTGTTCCGGGCGAGCTGTACGTGGCGGGCGCCCAGCTGGCCGACGGCTATCACGGCCGCGCCGACCTGACCGCCGAGCGTTTCGTCGCCGACCCGTTCGGGACCGGCGACCGCCTCTACCGCACCGGCGACCTGGTGGTCTGGCGCACCGGTCACGCCGGTCCGGCCCTGCACTACCTGGGCCGCACCGACTTCCAGGTGAAGCTGCGCGGCCTGCGCATCGAACCCGCCGAGATCGAAGCCGCCCTGGCGGCGGTCCCGGGTGTCGGCCGGGTCGCGGTGATCGTCCGCTCCGACGACGATCGCCCGGACCAGCTCGTCGCCTACATCGCGCCCGCTGCCCGCCCAGGTGCGGCCGGCGACGTCGCCGGTCCGAACCCCGCGGTCAGGAGGTCGGCCGACGGACAGGCAGCGGTAGCGCAGTCCTTGACGCCGGCTGTCCTCGATGCCGCCGTGGCGGCGGTGCTGCCGTCCTACATGGTGCCCGGCGCCTACGTCGTCCTCGACGCGTTGCCGATCAACAGCTCCGGCAAGCTCGACCGCCGGGCCCTGCCCGCGCCGGAATCGCCGGAGCGGGAGTACCGCGAGCCGTCGACCGCCACCGAACGGATCGTCGCGGCGACCTTCGCCGACGTCGTCGGACTCGATCGGGTCGGCGCCGACGACGACTTCTTCGCCCTGGGCGGCAACTCGCTGCTCGCCACCCAGGTGGCCGCGCGACTCGGCGCGGCCCTGGACGCGAAGGTCCCGGTGCGGGAACTGTTCGAGGCGAGCACCGTCGCCGGTCTCGCGGTCCGCCTGGACGCGCTGCGCGGCACCGGCAGCAGGCGCGGACCGGTGGCGGGCCCACGGCCGCCACGGATTCCGCTCTCGCCCGCGCAGCAGCGCCTGTGGTTCCTGCACCGTTTCGATCCGTCCTCCACGGCGTACCACATCCCGGTCGCGATCCGGCTCAGCGGCGACCTCGACACCGCCGCGCTGCGCGGCGCCCTGGGCGACCTGATCGCCCGGCACGAGACGCTGCGCACCACCTATCCCGAATTCGACGGGCAGGCCACCCAGCTCGTCGGCGCGCCGTTCGTCCCCGCGCTCGCGGTGACCGAGATCGAGGCCGGGAACGTGGCCGCAGCCGTGGCCGCGACGCTCGACGGCGGCTTCGACATCACCACCGAGGTGCCGGTGCGCGCCGCGCTGCTGCGGGTGTCGCCGACCGAGCACGTCCTGGTACTGGTCGTGCATCACATCGCCGCCGACGGCTGGTCGATGGGGCCGCTCACTCGCGACCTGGTCGCCGCCTACGCGGCCCGCAGTGCCGGTGCCGAGCCGCAGCTGCCCGCCCTGGCCGTGCACTACGCCGACTACGCGCTGTGGCAGACCGAAGGCCTCGGCAGCGCCGACGATCCCGACGCGCCGCTGGCCCACCAGCTCGCCTACTGGACCGACCGGCTCGCGGGACTGCCCGACGTACTCACCTTGCCCGCCGACCGCCGCAGGCCGCTGATCGCCTCCAACCGCGGCGCCACTTTCACCACCACCCTCGACGCCGAACTGCACCGCCGCATCGACCAGCTCGCCCGCACGCAGCGCGCCACCCCGTTCATGGTGCTGCACGCCGGGCTCGCGGTGCTGCTGGCGCGGCTGTCGGCGGGCACCGACATCGTCGTCGGCACGCCCGTCGCCGGCCGTGGGCATCGCGAACTCGACGACATCGTCGGCATGTTCGTCAACACCCTGGTGCTGCGGGCGAGCGTGTCCGCTGCCGCGCCGTTCAGCGTCCTGCTCGACGACATCCGCGCCGGCGACCTCGACGCCTTCGAGCACGCCGACGTGCCGTTCGAAAGCCTCGTCGACGCCGTCAACCCGGCTCGCTCCCAGGGCTATTCGCCGCTGTACCAGGTGTCGCTGGCGCTGCAGAATCAGCGCACCACCGCGTTCGAGCTGCCCGGCCTGACCCTGTCCGGGCTGACCCTGCCGGACGCGCCGATCGAAGTGGACCTGGACTTCACCTTCGTCGACCACTACGCCGCCGACGGCACCGCCGACGGTCTCGACCTCGAACTGCGCTACGCCACCGACCTCTTCGACGCCGACACCATCGCGACCCTGGTCGGCATGCTGGAGCGGGTGCTGCGCGCCGCCGTCACCGCGCCCGGCACCGCCGTCGGTGACCTCGCCGTGCTCGACGACAGCGCCCGCGCGCGACTGCTCGCCGGTCCGCACGGTGACCTCGTGCCACTCGACCCCGTCCTCGCCGAACTCGGCCTGCGCGCTCCGCTGGCCGCAGATCTGGTGGACGCGGCCGCCGCCCGTGACCCGCACGCCGTCGCCGCCGTCTGCGACGGCGCCGAGATCACCTACGGCGCCCTCGCCGCCCGGGCGAACCGGCTCGCGCGCAGGCTGATCGACTGCGGCGTCGGCCCCGAGACCCCGGTCGCGGTCGCGGTGCCTCGCGGCATCGAGCTACTGGTGGTACTGCACGGTGTGCTCGCCGCCGGTGGCGTGTACGTGCCGATCGATCCGGCCCAGCCCGCCGACCGCATCGGGCACGTGCTCGAGACCGCGGCGCCGCGCCTGGTCGTCGCCGCCTCGGACGACGCGCTCGACCATGTCGACCGCGGCATCCGATCCGCTACGGCCTCGGTGCATTTCGCCGCCGCCTCGCGCTCCGGCTTCCCGGTGCTGACCGTCGCGCAGCTCGAGGACCCCGCGCAGCCGCCGGTCCACGGCGGCCCGGTCACCGATGCCGAACGCCTCGCCCCGCTGCATCCCGAGCACCCCGCCTACGTGCTGTTCACCTCCGGCTCCACCGGTCTGCCCAAGGGCGTGCTGGTCTCGCATCGGGCCGTGGTCAACGAACTGTGCTGGCTGCGTGGCGAATACGACCTGACCGCGGCCGACCGGCTGCTGCAGCGCGCGCCGCTGACCTTCGACGTCTCGCTGTGGGAGCTGCTGTGCCCGGCGCTGCTCGGCGCCACCCTGGTCCTGCTGCGGCCCGGCGGCCACCTCGACCTCGCCTACCAGGCGCGGGTGGTGCGTGAACAGGGCGTCACCATCGCCGAGTTCGTGCCGTCGGTGCTGGCCGCGATGCTCGCCGAAGGGCTGGCCGAGGACCTGCGCGGACTGCGGATGCTGCATCTGGGCGGCGAGGAACTGCCCGCCGCGCTGGCGGCCACCGTGCTCGCCACCCTGCCCGCCGAACTGCACAACACCTACGGCCCGACCGAGGTGACGATCACCAGCACCTTCCAGCACATCACCGCGCCGGTCGAGCAGACCGAGCTGCCGATCGGCAGGCCGAGCTGGAACGTGCGCGCCTACGTGCTCGACGAGCGGCTGCATCCGGTGCCCGCCGGGGTCGCCGGTGAGCTGTACCTGGCGGGCGACCAGCTCGCCCGCGGCTACCTGGGCAGGCCCGACCTGACCGCCGACCGCTTCGTCGCCGACCCATACGGCCCCGACGGCGCACGCATGTACCGGACCGGTGATCTGGTGCGCCGCGATCGCGCCGGTGCGCTGGTATACCTGGGCCGCAACGACTTCCAGGTCAAGATCCGTGGCCTGCGGATCGAGCTGGGCGAGATCGAGGCCGCCCTCGGCGACGCTCCCGGCGTCACCCACGCGACCGTGCTGCCCGCGACCGACGACGCCGGGCGGCAGTGCCTGGTCGCCTACGTCGCCGGTGCCGTCGACCCCGCTGTGGTGCGCGCGCACGTCGCGAGCCGGGTGCCCGCGTACATGGTGCCCGCCCACCTGGTGGTGCTCGACACCGTCCCGCTCAACTCCGCGGGCAAATTGGACCGTGCCGCGCTGCCGGCCGCCGACCTGTCGGTGACCACCGCGTATGTGGCGCCGCGACCGGGCGCGCAGACCGCGCTCGCTGCCGTGGTCGGTGAGCTGCTCGGGCTGCCCCGCGTCGGCGCCGACGACGACTTCTTCGACATCGGCGGCAACTCCCTGCTCGCCATGCGGCTCGTCGCCCGCGCCAACGCGGCGCTGGGCAGCGCGCTCGACGTGCGCGATGTGTTCGACGCCCCGACCGTCGCCGGCCTGGCCGCCCGTGCCGCCACCCACGGCGAGCAGCTGCCCGCGCTGACCGTGGTGGACCCGCGCCCGGCCCGGATCCCGTTGTCGCTGGCCCAGACCCGCCTGTGGCTGCTCAACCGCATCGACCCCGACTCGGCCGTCTACACCCTGCCGATCGCGCTGCGCCTGACCGGCGCGCTGGACACCGACGCGCTGTGGGCGGCGCTGGGCGATGTGCTCGCGCGGCACGAGTCGCTGCGGACGGTATTCCCCGAAGACGCCGAGGGACCCACCCAGGTCGTCCTCGCGGTGGACCGGGTGCTGCCGCCCGCCGTCGTCGGTGAGATCGCCGAAGCGGACCTGGCCGAGGCCGTCCGCGAGATCGTCGGGGCGGGCTACGACCTGACGACTCAGCCGCCGGTCCGCGCCGCGCTGCTGCGGTCGATCCCCGCCGGTCGGAACGGGTCCTCCGTCGCCGCCGCGCGCCATGGTGCCGCCCTCGCCGGTGGGGTGGCCGAAGCCGCCCTGCGCGGCGATGCGGCGTCCACGCCGAGCGAGGTCGAGCACGTGCTGGTGCTCGCGGTGCATCACATCGCCGCCGACGGGGTGTCGACCACGCCGCTGGCCCGGGATCTGCTCACCGCGTACGCCGCGCGCAGTGCGGGGCAGGCGCCGGCGTGGGAGCCGCTGCCGGTGCAGTATCCCGACTTCACGCTGTGGCAGCACGCGGTGCTCGGCGATGCCGCCGACCCGGCGTCGCGGCTGGCCCGGCAGCTGCGGCACTGGCGCGAGGAATTGGCCGGGCTCGCCCCGGCGCTGGAACTCGCCACCGATCGGCCGCGGCCCGCGGTGCGCACGGGTGCGGGTGGGGCCGTCGGGTTCGACGTGCCCGCCGACGTGCTGGCCGGGATCGAGGAGCTGGCCCGCCGCCACGGCGTCTCCACCTTCATGGTGGTGCACGCGGCCTTCGCCGTACTGCTGTCGCGGCAGGGGGCCGGAGCCGACATCGTGGTCGGAACGCCGGTCGCGGGCCGGGCCGATGCCGCGCTCGACGATCTGGTCGGCATGTTCGTCAACACCCTGGTGCTGCGGACCACGGTCGACGCGGGCGCCGGATTCGCCGACGTGCTCGCGCACGTGCGCGAGGCCGATCTGCGCGCTTTCGCCCATGCCGAGCTGCCGTTCGAGCGGCTGGTCGAGGAGCTGAATCCGGCCCGCTCGACCGCGTATTCGCCGATCGTGCAGGTGATGCTGGCGTTCGAGCACCGCGACGACACCAGCATCGAGCTGCCCGGTCTGCGGATCGACGAGTTCGCGCTGCCCGCCGCGACCACCCAGTTCGACCTGTCGCTGGCGCTCGACGAGATCACCGGCGCCGCCGGGGAACCCGGCCTGCGTGGCTGGCTGCGCTATGCCACCGACCTGTTCGACGCCGACACCGTCGCGGCCTTCGGCGAGCGCTTCGTCCGCGTCCTGGCCGCGGTGGTCGCCGACGAGGCGCGCCCGGTCGGGGAGATCGACCTGCTCGGTCCCGCCGAGACCGCCCAGCTCGCGGCGTGGAACGACACCGCCGCGCCGCTGGACACCGCGGCGACGCTCGTCTCGATGTTCGCCGCGCAAGCCGCGCGCACACCCGAGGCCGTCGCCCTCGACTTCGAAGGTCAGCGGATCATCTACGGCGAGTTCGCCGTTCGCGTCGCCCGCACGGCGCGATTCCTGATCGGCCAGGGCGTGGGTCCCGGCGCCGTCGTCGGGGTGGGCCTGCGCCGCGGCATCGACCTGCTCGTCGCGATCTACGCCGTGCAGGCGGCGGGCGCGGCCTACCTGCCGCTGGACCCCGACCACCCGGCCGACCGGATCGCCGACGTGCTGGCGACCGCGGCCCCGGTGTGCGTGCTCGCCGGCGCGGGGTTCCCCGAGACCGGCACCCGCACCGTCGATCCCGCGGACCTGGACCTGTCCGGGTTCGCCGCCGATCCGGTCACCGACGCCGACCGGATCCGGCCGCTGCGCGCGGCCGATCTGGCGTACGTGCTGTTCACCTCGGGCTCGACCGGCAAGCCCAAGGGCGTGGCGGTCAGCCACACCGCGATCGTCAACCGCCTGGTCTGGATGCAGGACGCGTACCGGCTCGACGCGAACGGCGTCGTGCTGCAGAAGACGCCGATCACCTTCGACGTGTCGGTATGGGAGTTGTTCTGGCCCTTGCAGGTCGGCGCCACCCTGGTGATCGCCCGTCCCGACGGGCACCGCGATCCCGCCTACCTGGCGGAGCTGATCACCCGCGCCGGCGTCGATGTCGCGCACTTCGTGCCGTCGATGCTGGCGGCGTTCCTCGCCGAACCCCGGGCCGCCGACTGTGTGTCGCTGCGCCAGGTGTTCGCCTCCGGTGAGGCGCTGCCCGCCGCCGACGCCCAGCGGCTGCGCGCACTGCTGCCCGGGGTGGCCGTGCACAATCTGTACGGGCCGACCGAGGCCGCCGTCGACGTCACCTTCCACGAGGTCACCGACGCCGACACCGTCACCGTGCCGATCGGCGCCCCCGTTGCCAACACCGCGCTGCACGTGCTCGACGCCCGCCTGCGGCCCGTGCCCGTCGGTACCCCCGGCGAGCTGTACCTGGCCGGGGTCCAGCTGGCCCGCGGCTATCTGGCCCGCCCCGATCTGACGGCGGACCGCTTCGTCGCCGATCCGTACGGGATGCCGGGGGAGCGTATGTACCGCACCGGCGACCTCGTCGTGCGCACCCGCGGCGGCGAACTGGAATACCTGGGCCGCACCGACTTCCAGGTGAAACTGCGCGGCCTGCGCATCGAACTCGGCGAGATCGAAGCCGTCCTGTCCGGCCTCGACGCCGTCGACCGTGCCGTCGTCACCGTCCGCGACGACGGCACCGGCGACTATCTCACCGCGTACCTCGTCCCCGCGAGCACGGAAAGCGCATGCCACGCCCCGTCCGGCGAGACACTCGCCGGCGGCGCCGCGACCGCGGCGGAAGCGCCGGCTGGGCCGGGCCTCGATGCGGACCGCTCGGACGCGGCGGCGAACCGCGACCGGTCGGGTGGTCGCGCGATCGACCTGGAGCCGGTGAAAGCCGCTCTGCGGCAGGCACTTCCGGCCTACATGGTGCCGAGCGCCTTCGTGGTACTCGACACGCTGCCGGTGAACGCGTCCGGCAAGCTCGATCGGCGGGCACTGCCCGCTCCCGAACTCCTCGCGCGCGCCTTCCGCGCACCGGCGACGCCGTCGGAGCAGCTGGTGGCCGGGGTGGTCGCGGAGGTGCTCGGCCTCGACCTGGTCGGCGCCGACGACGACTTCTTCGATCTGGGCGGCAATTCGCTCATCGCGACTCGGGTCGCCGCCCGGCTCGGGGCCGCGCTGGACCGGCAGGTGCCGGTGGCGCGGATCTTCGAGACCCCCGTGGTGGCCGCGCTGGCCGCCGCGCTCGACAGCGCCGAGGGCGCGGCTCGGCTGGCGCTGGCCGCGGGAGAGCGCCCCGCCGTGCTGCCGCTGTCGCCCGCGCAGCAGCGCATGTGGTTCCTCAACCGGTTCGATCCCGAGTCGGCCGGATACAACGTGCCGATCGCGGTGCGGCTCAGCGGGGCCCTCGATGTGGACGCGCTCGCCGCGGCCGTCGGCGATCTCGTCGAGCGCCACGAAGTGCTGCGCACCTACTACCCCGAGACCGCCGACGGCCCGGTGCAGGAGATCCTGTCCGCCGCCGAGGCCGGTGTCGCCCTGCGGGTCCGTGAGATCGCGGCCGATCAGGTCGTCGCGGCGGTCACCGCACTGGCTGCCACCACCTTCGACGTGACCGCGGGGGTGCCCTGGCAGGTCGTGCTGTACCGGCTCACCGCCGGACAGTCCACCGACGGTGACCCTGCGGGGGTCTCGGCTGCCGCGTCCTCGCAGGAGGCGGTGCTGGCCCTGGTCGTGCACCACATCAGCGCGGACGGCTCGTCCGTCCCGCCGCTGGTGCGCGATCTGATGACCGCCTACCTGGCGCGCCGCGACGGCGCCGCCCCCCGGTGGACGCCGCTGCCGGTGCAGTACGCCGATTACGCGCTGTGGCAGCGCGCGGTCCTCGGCGACGAAGCCGACCCCACCTCGGTGGCCGCCCGCCAGCTCGACTTCTGGCGCGGCGAACTCGCCGATCTCCCCGACGAACTCGCCCTTCCGCTGGACCGGCCGCGCCCGGCCGTGCGCACCCTCGCCGGCGGCACGGTGCCGGTGACGCTGGACGCCGCCACCCACGCCCGGCTGACCGAGCTGGCCAGGGACGCGGGCGCGACCCTGTTCATGGTCGTGCACACCGCGTTCGCGGCCCTGCTCGGCCGCCTCAGCGGCAGTGCCGACATCACCGTCGGCACACCTGTGGCCGGGCGCGGTGAGGCCGCGCTGGAAGACCTGATCGGCATGTTCGTCAACACCCTGGTCTTCCGCACCCGCCTGGTGCCGGGGGAGACCTTCGGTCAGCTGCTGGCTCGCCAGCGCGCCACCGACCTCGCCGTGTACGCCAACGCCGACGTGCCGTTCGAGCGGCTCGTCGAGGTGCTCGACCCGGCCCGCTCCACCGCCAGGCACCCGCTGTTCCAGGTGGGCTTGTCGTTCCAGAACTTCGAGCGCGCCGAACTGGCCCTGCCCGGAATCACGGTGTCCGCGCTGGACACCGACAGCGCGCTGTCCCAATTCGACCTGCACCTGATCGTCAGCGACGACTACGCCGCCGACGGCGCAGCCGCCGGTGTCACGGGCGTGCTCACCTACGCCGACGACGTCATCGACCCCGAGACCGCCGCGGCGATCGCGGCCCGGCTGCAACGGCTGCTCACCGTCGTCGCCGCGGCGCCGCACACACCGCTGGACGGTATCGATGTGCTCGAGCCCGCCGAGCGGACCCGCATCCTCACCGAGTGGAACGCCACCGCGCACGAGATCGACCGCACCGCGACCCTGCTCACCCCGTTCCGCGACCGCGCACGCGAGACGCCCGGAGCGACCGCGCTCGTGTCCGAGGACACCGAACTGACCTACGCCGAGCTCGACGCCCGGGTCAATCGCCTCGCCCGCCACCTCGTCGCCGAGGGCGTCGGCCCCGATGTGCTGGTGGCCCTGGCCATGCGGCGCTCGATCGATCTCGTCGTCGCCATGTACGCGGTGCTCACCGCCGGCGGCGCGTACGTCCCCGTCGACCCGGATCACCCGGCCGAGCGCATCGCCCAGGTGCTCGACACCGCCCGCCCGCACCTGGTGCTCACCACCGCGCGCGACTACTTCGACCGGCAGTCGTCGACGGGCACCGGCATCGCCGCCATGGCCTGGCCCGCGCCGCGGATCGTCGTCGTCGACACCGTCGACACCTCCGTCTACGCGGCGGACCCGGTAGCCGAGGCGGAACTTCGGGCACCCCTGCGGGATTCGAACCTCGCCTACGTCCTGTTCACCTCCGGCTCGACCGGCAGGCCCAAGGGCGTGGCGATGAGTCACGCGGGTGTGCGCAACCAGATCGCGTGGCTCAACGCGCGATACCGGATCGACCGCGACGACGTGTACTTGCAGAAGTCCGCCGCCGGGTTCGACCTGTCGGTGTGGGGCTTCTTCGCCCCGCTGGCGGCCGGTGCCACGCTGGTGCTGGCTACCGCGGACGGCCATCGCGACCCGCTGTACCTGGCCGATCTCGTCGCCGCGCGCGCGATCACCGTCGCCGACTTCGTGCCGTCGATGCTGGCGATGTTCGCCGCGCACGCCGACGCGCGCCAGCTGGCGAGCCTGCGGCTGGTGTTCGCGATCGGCGAGGCGCTCACCCCGGACACGGTGGCGGCGCTGAGCGCGAAATCCACCGCGGCCGTGCACAACCTGTACGGACCCACCGAGGCCGCCGTCTCGGTCACCGCCTGGCCCGCCGACGGCGCGACCGGGCAGACCGTGCCGATCGGGGTGCCCGAGTGGAACACCCGGGTCTACGTCCTCGACGAACGCCTGCGGGCGGTCGCCCCCGGCGTCGCCGGTGAGTTGTACCTGGCGGGCGAGCAGCTGGCGCGGGGCTACCTCGGGCGTCCCGACCTCTCCGCCGACCGGTTCGTCGCCGACCCGTTCGGCGCGGCGGGCGAGCGCATGTACCGCACCGGCGATCTGGTGCGCTGGAATCGTGACGGGGTCCTGATCTACCTGGCGCGCATCGACTTCCAGGTGAAGTTCCGTGGCCAGCGCATCGAGCTCGGCGACATCGAGACCGCGCTGGGCGGCCTGCCGCAGGTCAGCCAGGCCGCGGCGGTGGTGTCGGCGAGCCCGACCGGCGACCGGCTCGTCGGCTACGCGGTGCCGGTACCCGGCGCCGAACTCGATCCCGCGCAGCTGCGTTCGGCCCTGGCGACGGTGCTGCCGTCGTACATGGTGCCGTCGGTGATCGTCGTGCTCGACGCGTTCCCGCTCAACACCTCCGGCAAGCTCGACCGCAAGGCCCTGCCCGCACCGGAATTCGTGGCCAGGCCGTTCCGCGCCCCGGTCACCCCGGCCCAGCGCGCGGTCGCCGAGGTCTTCGGCGAGGTGCTCGGCCGCGACCGGGTCGGTCTCGACGACGACTTCTTCGAGCTCGGCGGCAACTCGCTCGTCGCCACCAGGGTCGCCGCCCGCCTCGGCGCGGCCCTGTCGACCCGGGTACCGGTGCGCACGCTGTTCGAGGCGACCACCGTCGCCGACCTGGCCGAGGCGCTCGCCGGCCGGATGGGCAGCGGCGCGGGCATCGCGCTGAGCGCTGCCCGCCGCCCGCACCGGATCCCGCTCTCGGCGGCCCAGCAGCGCATGTGGCTGCTCAACCGCCTCGATCCGGCGTCGGCGGCCTACAACATCCCGATCGCGGTGCGGCTGCGTGGCGAGGTGGACGCGGCGGCGCTGGCCGCCGCCGTTGCCGACGTGCTGGACCGGCACGAGGTGCTGCGCACCGCGTACCCGGCGATCGACGGCATCGGCCATCAGGCGGTGTGGCAGTTCGTGCCGACCCCGGTCGTGGAGACCGTCGACCCGATCGCCGTGCCCGCGATGGTGGCCGCGGAGATCGGCCGCGGTTTCGACGTCACCGTCGCGCCGCCGGTCCGCGTGCGCGTGCTGCGCTGCGCGCCCGACGAGGTGGTGCTGGTCGTGGTGATCCACCACATCAGCGCCGACGGCTTCTCCGCCGGACCGCTGCTGCGCGACACCACCGCCGCCTACCTGGCCCGGCGCGCGGGCACCGACCCCGGCTGGGCGCCGCTCGAGGTCCAGTACGCCGACTACACGCTGTGGCAGCGCGAGGTGCTGGGCAGCGAGGACGACCCCGAGTCGCCCGCCGCCCGCCAGGTGCGGTTCTGGCGCGACGAGCTGGCCGGGCTGCCCGGACTGCTCGACCTGCCCATCGACCGGCCACGCCCCGCGGTCGCCTCGCAGCGGGGCGCGAGCGTGGACACCGTGGTGGCGCCGCAGATCTGGCAGCGGGTCGGGCAGCTCGCCCGGCGCGCCGACGCCAGCGCGTTCATGGTCGCCCACGCGGCGCTGGCCGCCCTGCTGGCCCGGCTCAGCGGCACCGGTGACATCGCCATCGGCACGCCGGTCGCGGGTCGCGGCGAGGCCGCGCTCGACGATCTGGTCGGCATGTTCGTCAACACCCTGGTGCTGCGGACCGCCGTCGACCCGGCCGCGCCCTTCACCGACCTGCTGGACCGGGCCCGCCGCGTGGACCTCGACGCGTTCGAGCACGCCGACGTGCCGTTCGAACGACTCGTCGACGTGCTCGACCCGGTCCGCTCCACCGCGCACAGCCCGCTGTTCCAGGTGATGCTCGCCTTCCAGAACCTGGACGCCGCGCCCACCGAGGTCAGCCTGCCCGACCTCACCGTGACCGGGCTCGATACCGACACCGCCGTCGCCAAGTTCGACCTGGACCTGGTGCTCGCCGACACCGCCGACGGCGGCTGCGCGGTGAGTCTCACCTACGCGACCGACCTGTTCGACGCCGCCACCGCGACCCGCATCGTCGACGGCTATGTGCGGGTCCTCGACGCCGTCACCGCCGACCCGGCCCGCCCGATCGGCGAGGTCGACCTGCTCACCGACGCCGATCGGAGCCTGCTCGAAACCTGGTGTGACACCGCGCATCCGGTGGCGGCCGAGGTGCTGCCGGTCGCGTTCGACCGGCAGGCCGCCGCGACGCCGGCCGCGATCGCGCTCACCGACGGCGACGTCTCGCTCACCTACGCCGAGTTCGCGGCCCGGGTGAACCGGCTGGCCCGCCACCTCGTCGACCAGGGCGTCGGGCCGGACACGGCGGTCGCCGTCGCCGCGCGCCGCTCGCCCGACCTGCTGGTCGCGGTGCACGCCGTGCTCGCCGCTGGCGGCACCTACGTGCCGATCGACCCCGATCATCCGGCCGAGCGGATCACCCGAGTCCTGCGGATCGCGCAGCCGGTGTGCGTGCTCACCACCGCCCGCGATCGCGCCGACCTGCCGGTCATCGCCGCGCCGGTGGGGGTCGACGTGGTGGTGGCCGACACGGTCGACCTCACCGGTTACCCGGCCGGGCCGCTCACCGACGCCGAGCGGGTGCAGCCGCTGTTGCCCGAGCACACCGCGTACGTGATCTTCACGTCCGGATCCACCGGCTTGCCCAAGGGCGTCGGGGTGCCGCACCGCGCCATCGTCAACCAGCTCGACTGGCTGGCCGCCGAATTCGGGTTCGCCGCGGGCGACAGGGTGCTGCACAAGACGCCGGTCACCTTCGACGCCTCGATCTGGGAACTGCTGCTGCCGCCACGCGTCGGCGCCCGCACGGTCCTCGCCCGTCCCGGCGGACACGGCGATCCCGGCTACCTGGCCGACCTGATCGCCGAGCACGCCATCGACACCGTGCAGTTCGCACCGACCCTGCTCGCGGCCTACCTGGCCGAATCGGCGGCACGGCCGTCGGCGGCCGACCCGGTACGCAACGGCGTTGCGGGCCAAGCACTTCCGTCGACCGAAGACACCCGACCGGTCGCCGGTGGCGGAGCTGTGACGGTGCCCGTCGGTGTTCCGGCGGGTCTGCGGCGGGTGTTCGCCGGTGGCGAGATCCTGCCCGCGGCACTGGCCCAACGAGCCCGCGAGGTGACCGGCGCGCAGGTGATCAACCTGTACGGGCCGACGGAAACCGCCGTGCAGGTCAGCACCCACGTGGTGGGCGACGCCGACACGGTGACGGTGCCGATCGGCGCGCCGGTGCGGAACACCGGGCTCCACATCCTCGACGCGCGCCTGCGGCCGGTGCCGCCGGGTGTGACCGGCGAACTGTACGTCGGCGGTGCGCAACTCGCGCACGGCTACGTCGGCGCGGCCGGGCTCACCGCCGAGCGGTTCGTGCCCGACCCGTTCGCCGGGCCCGGCGAACGGATGTACCGGACCGGCGACCTCGTCCGCCTGCGGACCGGCGACAACGGTGCGGCCGACCTCGACTACGTGGGTCGCGGCGACCTCCAGGTCAAGCTCAACGGCCAGCGTCTCGAACTCGGCGAGGTGGAAGCCGCGCTGCTGCACCAGCCCGGCGTCGCGCAGGCCGCGGCGACCGTGGTGGCGGGGGCGGGCGCGGACCGGCTCGTCGGCTACGTCGTCGCGGAATCATCCGGGGCCCAGGGCGATCCGCTCGACCCGGCCGCGGTACGCGCGGCACTGGCCGCGGAGCTGCCCGGGTACCTGGTGCCCGCGGTGGTCGTCGTCCTCGACGCGTTCCCGGTCAACACCTCCGGCAAGCTCGACCGCGCCGCCCTGCCACGGCCGCAGCTGCGCCAGGCCGCCTACCGGGGCCCGGTCACCGAGACCGAACGGCTCGTCGCCGCGGAATTCGCCCGGGTCCTCGACCTGGACCGGATCGGCATGGACGACAACTTCTTCGACCTCGGTGGCAACTCGCTGACCGCGGTGCAGCTGTCCTCGCGGCTGAGCGCGGCGCTCGACGTCGCGGTGCCGGTCGCATGGTTCTTCACCGACCCGACACCCGCCGTGGTCGTGGAACGGCTCCGCGCCCGGGACGACGCGGCCGACGACGCGTTCGCGGTGCTGCTGCCGCTGCGCGCGCACGGCACCGGCGCACCGCTGTTCTGCATCCATCCCGTGGGCGGGGTGTCCTGGTCCTTCGCCGGCCTGACCCGTCATCTCGACCCCGAGCGCCCGATCTACGGTCTGCAGTCGCCCGCCCTCACCGCGGACGAACCGCTGCCCGACAGCATCGACGCCTGGGCCCGGCGCTATGTCACGGCCATCCGCGACGTCCAGCCCGAGGGGCCCTACCACCTGCTCGGCTGGTCGCTGGGCGGCCTGCTCGCGCACGCCGTCGCCACCCGGTTGCAGGCCGAGGGCGCCGAGGTCGCGCGGCTGGCGATGATGGACAGCTGGCTCGGCGACGGACCGGAGCAGACACCGCTGCCGACCGTCGGCGACCTGCTCGGCGGCCTCGCCGGCGACGAATTCGACGTGACCATCGACGCCGACGGCCTGGCCGCCGCGGCCGCCGACCTCGGCGGACCGCTGGCCGCGCTGGACCGGACCCGCCTGGCCCGCATCATCGACGCCGCCACGGCCTCGATGACGATGGTCGACGCCTACCGGCCCGAGCGCTTCGACGGCGACCTGGTCTACTTCGCCGCCACCGTCGACGACCCCACCGGCGCGCGCGGCGCGGCGAGCTGGGCCGGCGTCATCGGCGGCGCGGTGCACCGGTACGGGATCGACGCCACCCACTGGGCGATGGCGAGCGAGGCCGCACTGGCCGCGATCGCCGCCGTGCTCGACGGCGCCGGGCCCGCGGACGGCGGCGTCGACGCGGCGAGGGCCGATGCGCGAGCGGGGGTGCGGGGCGCATAGAATCGCGGAGCCGGCCGTCGAGCCTGCTGCCTGATCACCGAGGCATCCGCGCACGTCGCCAGCACCCTGTTCGAGAGGTCGAGAAGCCATGTCAGTACAGCCGTCCGGTGGGATCGGGTGACGAAGCCACAGTTGACCGAGTCGACCGAAACCACTGACGACGTCTCCACCGCCGGTGGTGTGCGCCGCACCGTGCTCCCCGGTGGGCTGCGCGTGGTGACCGAGCACGTGCCCGGCGTGCGCTCGGCCTCCATCGGGGTGTGGGTCGGCGTCGGCTCGCGCGACGAGGGGCCCACCGTGGCCGGCGCGGCGCACTTCCTCGAACACCTGCTGTTCAAGGCGACGCCCACCCGCTCGGCGCTCGACATCGCCCAGACCATGGACGCCGTCGGCGGCGAACTCAACGCGTTCACCGCCAAGGAACAGACCTGCTACTACGCCCACGTCATCGACGAGGACCTGCCGCTGGCCGTGGAACTGGTCGCCGACGTGGTGCTCAACGGCCTGTGCCGGGCCGTCGACGTCGACGTGGAGCGGCAGGTGGTGCTCGAGGAGATCGCCATGCGCGACGACGACCCCGAGGACCTGGTCGCCGACTCCTTCCTCACCGCGCTGTTCGGTGACCACCCGATCGGGCGTCCGGTGATCGGCACCGTCGAATCCATCGAGGGCATGCGGGCCGCCCAGCTGCGCGGCTTCCACCAGCGCCGCTACCGACCGGACCGGATGGTCGTCGCGGTGGCGGGCAATGTCGACCACGACCGCACCGTCGAACTGGTGCACCGCGCGTTCGGGCCGCGCCTGGACGCCACCGTCGACCCGGCGCCGCGCCGTGAGGGCAGGTTCCGCGCGCAGACCGCGCCCAGCCTGGTCCGGATCAATCGCGACAGCGAACAGACCCACCTGGTCTTCGGGGTGCGCGCGTTCGGCAGGCACGAGGGACAGCAGCGCTGGCCGCTGTCGGTGCTCAACACCATCGTCGGCGGCGGCCTGAGTTCACGGCTGTTCCAGCGCATCCGGGAGGAACGCGGCCTGGCGTACTCGGTGTACTCGAGCGTCGACACCTTCGCCGACACCGGCGCGTTCTCGGTCTACCTCGGCTGCCAGCCCGAAAACCTCGCCCAGGTCACGACATTGGCGCGCGACGTGCTCGTCGACGTGGCCACCAACGGGGTCACCGACGCCGAATGCGCCCGCGCCAAGGGCTCGTTGCGCGGCGGGCTGGTCCTCGGCCTCGAGGACTCCGCCTCGCGGATGAACCGCATCGGCCGCAGCGAACTGAGCTACGGCAACCACCGCAGCGTCTCGGCCACCCTCGCGCGCATCGATGCCGTGACCACCGACGAGGTCAACGCCATCGCTCGCACCCTGCTCGCCCGCCCCTACGGCGCGGCGGTCGCGGGCCCCTACCAGCGCACCCGCGACCTGCCCGCCGCAGTCCGCAAACTCGTCGATCACTGACCCACGCCCCGCCGCTCGTGGGTGCCGTAGCGGTCACCGACCCGGGTCAGTCCCGTGCCGCCTGGTTGGCGGCGTCGACGATGGCGGGCAGCAGACCGGGGACCGCGTCCTCGACGGCGTCGGTGCGCAGCCGCTGATAGGTCTGGCCGTCGATGGTCAGGCGCTCGATCAGGCCCGCCTCGCGCAGGATCTTGAAATGGTGGGTCGCGGTGGATTTGTTGATCGCGTCGTAGAGCGCCGAGCAGCGGACCGGGGTACCCGCGTTGGCCATGCGGCGAACCATCTCCAGGCGGACCGGATCGTGCAAGGCGCTCAGCACAGTGGGGAGCCCGGCGACCGGCAGGGTCGGCGCCGGGGGGAGACCGTTAGCCTGTGTCATGATCTACCTCACTCGGGGGTTTGATACTCATCATACTAGGCGTAGGGTCTACGTCGTTCGATGGTGATCAAACTCTGCTGATAGGGGCTGCCATGGTGGCGTCGACGATCGCTCCGGTCGAGTCGGGGAAGCGGTGGGCCTACGGGCTGGTCCTCGCGGCGAGCGCGGTGGCGCTCGGTGTCTCCGGCGCGCCCGCGCCGCTCTACGGCATCTACCAGACCGAGTGGCACCTCTCACCGCTCACCACCACCATGGTGTTCGCCGTGTACGCGGTGGCCGCCCTCGGCGCGGTGCTGGTCTCGGGCCGGATCTCGGATGTGGTCGGCCGCAAGCCCGTGATGGTGGCCGCGTTCGCGACCATGATCCTGGGCCTGGTGGTGTTCCTGCTCGCCGACTCCGTGCCGATGCTGTTGCTGGCCAGGGCATTACACGGCGCCGCGGTCGGCGCGACCGTGGTCGCGGGCGCCGCGGCCCTGCTGGACCTGCGGCCCACACACGGAGCGCGGTCCGGTCAGCTCAGCGGAGTGGCGTTCAATGTCGGAATCGCGGTCGCGGTGCTGGGCACCGCGGTGCTCGCGCAGTACGCGCCCTCGCCGCTGCGCACGCCCTACGTGGTGATCGCGGTGATCTGCCTGGCCGCGGGTGCGGGCATCCTGGCGGTGAGCGAGCCGCACACGGCCCGGGTGAAGTCGCGGATCACGATCGCGAAACCCGCTGTCCCGCACGAGATCAGGGCCGATTTCTGGTTCTCCGCGATCGGCGTGATGGCGGCCTGGTCGGTGCTGGGTGTGCTGCTGTCGCTGTATCCGTCACTGGCCGCGGCCGAGACCGGCGTGCACAACCTGGTGTTCGGCGGCGTCGTCGTCGCGAGCACCGCGCTCGCCGCCGCGCTGGCGCAGCTGTTCGCCTCGCGGATTCCGGCGCGCCGGGCCGCCGTCATCGGCGACCTCGGCATGGCCGCCGCGCTGCTGGCCACCATCCCGGCCCTGGCCACCAAGCAGCCCGCCGTCGTCGTGCTCGCCGGGCTGGTGCTCGGTGCCACCTTCGGTCTGGGCTTCGGTGGTTCGCTGCGGCATCTGTCGGAAGTCGTTCCGCCCCACCGCCGGGGCGAGACCATGTCGGCCTACTACCTGCTGGCCTACTCCGCGATGGCGTTGCCGACCCTGGCCGCGGGCTGGGCTGCCACCACCTGGGGCCTGTCGACGGTCTTCCCGTGGTTCATCGTGCTCGTCTCGGTGGCCTGCGTGCTGGCCGCGCTGCTCGGGCTCCGGGGAACCCGGGCAGCGCGGGTGAACTAAGCGGGCCAGCCGCCGTAGGGCACGGTGATCAATTCCATGAAGTGGCCGTTGGGGTCGAGGAAATAGACCCCGCGGCCACCGTCGTTGTGATTGATCTCGTTGACCCCGTGTTGCATCGGGTCGGCCCAATGATCCATTCCGTAGCGCTGGATCTTGGCATAGGCAGCATCGAACTCGGATTCCGAGACGAGGAATGCGTAATGCTGCGGCTGGATTTCGGAAACATGTGGCGGCACCTTCGCGAAATCGAAGGTGACGCCGTTGGCGACGGGGATCGGAATGAACGGACCCCACTCTTTTCCTATGTCCAACCCGAGGAGATCCGCCCAGAATTCGGCGGTTTCCCGATTATCGCGACATCCGACAATGGTGTGATTGAACTGTACTGGCAGTGGATTTCTCCTTGTTCGTGATGGCGCCGACCCTGGGCACGGTACGAGGCGGCCGACAGGAGCACCATCACCGCGAACGAGATTAGCCACCGATCCCGGATCGTGCAATGGCCGCGCGGGGTAGCGTCGCGCACATGAGGATTCGTGGAGCCGTCCTGGAACGCATCGCCGCGCCCGCGCCGTTCGCCGAGTCGCAGCCGATCACCGTGTGCGATCTCGAGCTGGCCGCGCCGGGCCCCGGGGAACTGCTGGTCCGGATCGAGGCGGCCGGACTGTGCCACTCCGATCTGTCGGTGGTCGACGGCAATCGGGTACGGCCGGTGCCGATGCTGCTCGGACACGAGGCGGCCGGGGTGATCGAGGCGCTGGGCGACGGAGTCGCCGATGTGGCGGTGGGGCAGCGGGTCGTGATGACGTTCCTGCCGCGCTGCGGCGAGTGCGCCGGCTGCGCGAGCAACGGCCGCACCCCGTGCGCGCCCGGCAGCGTCGCCAACAACGCGGGTGAGCTGCTCGGCGGGGGCCGCAGGTTGCGCCGAGACGGCGCCGAAGTGCACCACCACCTGGGCGTGTCCGGTTTCGCCACGCACGCCGTCGTCGACCGGCGCTCGGTGGTCCCGGTCGACGCCGACGTGCCACCCGAGGTCGCCGCGGTGCTGGGCTGCGCGGTGCTCACCGGCGGCGGCGCGCTGCTCAATGCCGCGCAGCCGGGCAGGGGGGATCGGATCATGGTCGTCGGGCTCGGCGGCGTCGGCATGGCGGCGGTGCTCGTCGCGGTCTCGCTCGGTCTCGGCGAGGTGATCGCCGTCGACACTGTTCCCGAAAAGCTCTCGCTGGCAAAGGAATTCGGCGCCACCGCCGCGTTCACGCCGGGCGAGATCGCCGAGCGGGGAGTGCAGGCCGAGGTGGTGGTCGAGGCCGCGGGCAATGTGCGCGCCTTCGAGACCGCCGTCGCCGCCACGGCGCCCGGTGGCGTCACGGTGACGGTCGGCCTGCCCGCTCCCGACGCCACCGCGACGATCTCGCCGCTGGCCCTCGTCGCGCAGGGGCGCAGCATCGTCGGCAGTTACCTCGGCTCGGCCGTGCCCGAGCGCGACATCCCCGAATACGTGCGCCGGTGGCGGGCCGGCACCCTCCCGCTGGAACGCCTCGTCTCCGCCCGGATCGGGCTCGACCAGGTCAACGCGGCGATGGACGAACTCGCGGCGGGCGCGGCACTGCGCCAGGTGATCGTGTTCGACTGACCTCGCCGCCGGGTCACCCGTCGCTGCTCGATAGGCTTGCCGGTAAGGGTGAAGCGAGACACGAGGAGATACGGGTGACCATTCGGGTCGGAGTGCTCGGAGCACGCGGCAAGGTCGGACAGGCCATCTGCGCGGCCGTGGAGGCGGCGGCCGATCTGGAGCTGGTCGCCCAGGTCGACAAGGGTGACGCGCTGGAGACGTTCACCGAGACCGGCACCCAGGTGGTCGTCGATTTCACCCATCCCGACGTGGTGATGGGGAACCTGAAGTTCCTGATCGAGAACGGGATCCACGCCGTGGTCGGCACCACCGGCTTCGACGAGGTGCGCCTGGCCGAGGTCCGGGGCCAGCTGGCGCAGCGTCCCGAGGTCGGCGTCCTGATCGCGCCGAACTTCGCGATCGGCGCGGTGCTGTCGATGCGGTTCGCCGAGCAGGCGGCGCGGTTCTTCGAGTCGGTCGAGGTCATCGAGCTGCACCACCCGAACAAGGCCGACGCGCCCTCGGGCACCGCCTACCGCACCGCCGGGCTGATCGCCGCGGCTCGCGCCGAGGCGGGCGTCGGCCTGAGCCCCGATGCCACCACCACCGAGCTCGAGGGCGCCCGTGGCGCCGACGTCGACGGTGTGCGGGTGCATTCGGTGCGGCTGGCCGGCCTCGTCGCGCACCAGGAGGTGCTGTTCGGCACCCAGGGCGAGACGCTGACCATCCGCCACGACTCCATCGACCGCAACTCCTTCGCGCCCGGCGTGCTGCTCGGGGTGCGCGAGATCGCCGGGCGGCCGGGGCTGACGGTCGGGCTCGACCCGTTCCTGGATCTGTGAACGCGTCCGAACCCGCCGCGTGGCGACCTGATCGTCAGGTCGTGAAAATCGTCGCGCTGGTGGCTTTCCTGGTGCTGGCGCTGATCTACTACTTCGTGCGCCTCGGCGGGCTGGCCATCGCCTACATCGCCGACGGCGGGTTCGCGGGGATCGCGATCGGCATCGGCATGCTGCTGCTGCCGATCGTCGGCGTGTGGATCGTGTGGGCGACGCTGCAGGCCGCACTCGCGCACCAGCACCTGGCCCGGCGGATCGACGAGGAGGGCCTCGAGGTCGACACCTCGGAGCTGCCCCGACGGCCCTCCGGCCGCATCGAGCGCGACGCCGCCGACGCGCTGTTCGCGCGGATCAAGACCGAATGGGAAGCCGACCCGGACAACTGGCGCTCTTCCTACCGGCTCGCCCGCGCCTACGACTACGCGGGTGACCGCACCCGCGCCCGCGAGACCATGCGCCGCGCGGTCGCCCTGGAAAAGCTGGAACGCGAGGAATAGCCCGTGGCCCGGTTGCTGCTCGTCCACCACACCCCGTCGCCGCACACCCAGGCGATGTTCGAAGCGGTCCTCGCCGGCGCCACCGATCCCGAGATCGAGGGTGTGGAGGTGGTGCGCCGCGCCGCCCTGGCGGTCACCGCCGTCGACGTCCTCGAGGCCGACGGCTATCTGCTCGGCACCCCCGCCAACCTCGGCTACATGAGCGGCGCGCTCAAGCACGCCTTCGACACCGTCTACTACCCCTGCCTGGACTCGACTAGGGGTCGGCCGTTCGGCCTCTACGTCCACGGCAACGAGGGCACCGAAGGCGCCGAGAAGGGCGTCACCGCCATCACCACCGGCCTCGGCTGGGTGAAGGCGGCCGACTACGTGGTGGTGTCGGGCGCACCGACCAAACCCGACCTCGAGGCGTGCTGGAATCTCGGTGCGACGGTCGCGGCGCAGTTGATGGCCTGAGCCGGCGCGCGCACCACGGTCGGCGGCCGTAGACTCCGCCTCGAATCGATCGGGGTGGGGAGTCAATCCCTGTGAGCGACAAGGGAATCGACAATGGCGATCGTTCTGGTGACCGGCGCCACCGGATTCGTGGCCGGACACTGCGTTCGGGAGTTGTTCGAGCACGGCTATCAGGTGAGGGCGACCGTGCGCGAGCTCGGCGCGGCCGGGAGGCGGGCCCACCTGGTGGATCTCGCCGAACGGCTCGGTGGCTCGGTGGACTTCGTGCGGGCGGATCTCACCTCCGACGACGGCTGGGACGTCGCGGTGCAGGGCTGCGACTACGTGCTGCACGTGGCCTCGCCGATACCCGATGGCGGCACCGAGCCCGAGCGGGACATGATCGAGGCCGCCGTCGAGGGCACCCTGCGGGTGCTGCGGGCGGCCGCCGCGAGCCCGACCGTGCGACGGGTCGTGCTCACCTCCTCGATCGTGACCGTCAACCAGGGCCACGACGTGGACAAGGTGTTCACCGAACAGGACTGGTCGAATCCGGATCGGCTCACCGGCTACGACAAGAGCAAGGCGCTCGCCGAACGTGCCGCCCGGGACTTCGTCGACCGGGCATCGGGGCTCGGATTCGATCTGGTCACCCTGCACCCGCCGATGATCCTGGGACCGGTGCTGCATCCTCAGTCCAACATGTCGCACGAGCCGGTGATCCGGCTGCTCGGCCGCAAGGTGCTGGGATCACTCGACGTGGGGTGGTCCACGGTGGACGTTCGCGATCTGGCGCGCGCCCATCGTCTCGCCATCGAAACCCCCGAGGCCGGCGGGCAGCGCTACATCTGCGGCGGCGACCACGTGTGGATGCGCGAGATGGCGAGCATTCTCGCCGCGGAGTTCGGCCCGCGCGGCTTCACGGTGCCCTCGCGCACACTGCCCGACTGGCTGGTCCGGCTCGCGGCGCTGACCGACGACGCCGTCCAGCGCGTCGTGCCCGCCTTGGGCAAACGGGAGCGGGTCAGCGCCGCGAAGGCGAAAGCCGAACTCGGGCTCACCTTCCTGCCCGTGCGGCAATCGGTGCTCGACACCGCCGAGAGTCTGCTCGCCCATGGTGTCGTCGCCGCGCCGAGGCCACGCTGGTGGTCGCGCCGTGGCCGCATCGGCTGAGGCCGCGTACCCCCGCGACGTGGGCGGATCGGCGTGGCCCCGAATTCTGGTGGGCTGACAGTCGGCGGTCCGATGCGGTAGAACTCGACACCGACGGGTTGCGGGCTGGCCGCGGATGGGTGTTCGAGATGGGGAGTGGTCGGTGAGCGAGTTGCAGCAGACTCCGGCGGTACGGCGGATCGGACTGGTCGAGGACCACGAGTCCGTCGCGATCGGGCTGGCGGCCATGCTCGGGCCAGAACCCGATCTGGACCTGGTCGCGACCGCCGACACCGTGGCCGGGCTGCTCGCCGCCGACGACGCCCTCGACCTGGTCGTGCTCGACCTGCGCCTACCCGACGGCTCGACGCCCGAGGACAACGTCACCACGCTGCGCGAACGCGGCATCGAGGTACTGGTGTTCACCGGTGCCGACAACGCGTTCCTGGTGCGTTCGGCGGCCAAGGCGGGCGTGCTCGGGGTGCTGCGCAAGTCCGAGAGCGTGGCGACCGTGGTCGCGGCGGTGCGCCGGGCCGCCTCCGGGGAACAGGTCGTCACCACCGACTGGGCCGCCGCGATCGACGGCGATCCGCAGCTGTCCGACGTCGGGCTCAGCCCGCGTCAGGAGGAAGTGCTCATGCTGTACGCCTCGGGGGAGAAGGCGTCGCGGGTGGCCCGGCTGACCGGCCTGTCCGAGCAGACCGTCAACGACTATCTCGGCCGCATCCGGCAGAAATACGCGGACGCGGGCAGGCCCGCCCCGACCAAGACCGACCTGTACAAACGGGCCGTCGAGGACGGCTGGCTGCCCGTGCCGGAACGTCAGCAGCGCACGTGACCGCCACCGCGGTCCGCCCGGCAGCCGGGCCCGTCGCGGTGGACACCGAGCTCTCCCGGGCGGCGACCGATCAGATCCTGCGCCGGCTCGGCGTCGTCATCGGCGTCGGCGCGATCATCGTGATGACCCTCGAACTACCCGCCGTGCTGATCCAGCCGATCAACCGCTCGGTGTGGCCCGAGGTGCACCTGGTTGCCGCGTACCTGTTCTTCGCGCCGCTGGCGATCGTGTCGGCGCGCGGGCCGGTCACCGCGATCCGCCGGGTCGCCGCGGCGGCCGCGATCTGCTATCTGGCGGCCACCGTGACGACGCCGCTGGTGTATTCGGTGGTGACGGTCGGATCGTTCGCGTCGTGGCCGTATCGCGGGCTGGTCCTCGGGGTGATGGCCGGCGGTCTGGCCTGGTCGGTGCGCACGGCCTCGTGCTTCGCGGCGGTGCTGGCCGTGGCCACCAGCGCGTCCAATGCCGCGGTGGTGCCGGACAGTTCGGCGTGGGCGCTGTTCGGCGACGTCACCAGGGCGCTCGGGGTGGCCGCGCTGTTCCTGTGGTGCGTGGTCTACGCGCGCACCGCCGCCGAGCGGGTCGACAGGGAGGCCGTCCGGCAGCGCTCGCGCGCGGCGACGGTCGCCGCGACGGCGGCCCGGGAACGCGAGGCCGCCCGCTTCGCCGCGCTCATCCACGACGCGGTGCTGTCGACCCTGCTGGAGGCATCGCGCACGACGGGCTCCACCGCGGCGCTGTCCGCGCAGGCGACCCGCACGCTAGACCAGCTCGAACAGGCGCGCAGCGCACCGGAAATCGATCATCTCGACGCCGCCGCGGCGGTGGAGTTCCTGCGCGCCGCGGTGCGCGAGGTCGATCCCGACGTGCCGGTCCAGGCGGCGCGACGCGGCGCGGATCTGTGCCTGCCGCTGGAATCGGCGCAGGTGCTGGGCGCGGCGCTGAGCGAGGCCGTGCGCAACAGCGTGCGCCACGCCGACGTGGCGGGCAGGCGGGTGCGTCGCGAGGTGGCCGTCACCGTGGCCACCGGCGGCATCAAGGTGGTGCTCTCCGACGACGGCGCCGGCTTCGACCCGGCCCGGGTGCCCGCCGACCGGATGGGCATCGCCGGCAGCATCCTGGGCCGGATGCGCACGCTGCCGGGCGGGGCGGCCTTCGTCGAGTCGGCCCCCGGCACCGGCACCGTGGTGACCCTGGTGTGGGGCAGCCATGGCTGAGCGGGACCTGCCCTTCGGCATGCGCGACCTGTTCGGCCTCAGCGACGGCATGGCCTGGCTGTTCGTGGTGATCTTCGAAGCCACCATCGTCATGTACCTGCGGGTGAACTTCGACATCGTCCCACCGATCCCGGCCGCCGTCGCGCTGGTGCTGATGGCCGTGGCCGCGCTGGTCGTGCTGGTCTTTCCGGTGGATCCGCTGCCGTGGCCCGCTACCGCCTACGTCGCCTGCGCGGGACCGGCCGCGATGGCGCTGACGGTGCCGTGGATCGAGAATCCCACGGGGTTCTCGCATCAGCTGTGGACCGCCTACCCGACCTCGTATCTGCTGGCGATGCTGGTGCTGCGCGGGCGGATCCTGTCGGCCTGGCTCGGTGTCGCGGCCGCCGCGACGGTGCTCGTCACGATGGGGGTGTTCACCACCTGGCATCCGGAGACGGTGGTGCGGGCGCTGACCCCGGTCGCCACCGTCGGCGTGGTGACGGTGTTCATGGCGATCGTGCGGCCCACCCAGCGCTCGCTGCGGGAATTGCGCGGCCAGGCCAACCGGCGCGCGGCCACCGAGGCGGCACTGGCCGCGGCGGGCGCCGAACGCGACCGGCAGCTGACCCGCCTGGACCTGCTCGCCCGGCCGATACTGGCGCGTATCGCCGAGGGCGCCCATCTCACCGACGACGAACGCGAACAGTGCCGACTGCTCGAGGCCGAACTGCGCGACGGACTGCGTGCGCCCGAACTGGTCACTGAACAGCTCAGCGCCGCCGCGCGCGCGGCTCGCGCGCGCGGCGTGGAGGTCACCCTGCTCGACGACGGTGGCTTCCGCGGCGTGCCGACCTGGGTGCGCCACAACGTCATCGATGCCGCGGTCGAGGCCCTCGACAGCGCCGAGGAGGGCACGGTCACGGTGCGGGTGCTGCCGATCGGGCGGCGCTGGGTGGCGACCGTGCTGGCCGCCGCCGCGGCCGGTGACCGGCGCACCGAGATCGACACCGCGGGCGTCGTACGGGTCTCCACCTGAGCCGCGCTCACCTGTCGTACCCCTGTGTCAGGCTGAGGGAATGCAGCGGATGAATGCGGCGACGGCCCGGCGGATCGCGCTGGCCGCGCAGGGTTTCGGCAAACGTCGCCCGGCCAACCCGAACCGGCGCTCCGTCCTCGACGTCGTCGCCAGAACCCGTCTGCTGCAATTGGATTCGGTCTCGGCGGTGGTGCGCGCGCACTACGCGCCGGTGTTCAGCCGGATCGGTCCCTACGACCGCACGCTGCTGGAGAAGGCGGCATGGAGCGACAGCCCGCGGGCCCGGCGCGGCCTGGTCGAGTACTGGGCGCACGAGGCGGCGCTCATCCCGGTCGCGGACTGGCCGCTGCTGCGCTGGCGGATGGCCGAGTACCGGCACGGGCGGTGGTCGGGCATGCGCAAGGTCATCGAACGAAATCCGACCCTGGGCAAGGACATCCTCGATGTCGTCACCGAGGTCGGCGCGTCCAGCGCGGGCGAGATCGAACGTCATCTGGAGCTGGACAAACCGCGCCCCAAGGGCACCTGGTGGAATCTGAGCGATACCAAGATGGTGTGCGAGCAGCTCTTCGCCGCCGGCGAGCTGTCCATCGCGCGCCGGGCCGGGTTCACCCGCCAGTACGACCTGACCGAACGCGTCGTTCCGGCCGATGTCCTGGACCGCGAGATCGGCGAGGACGAGGCCGTCCGCGAGCTGCTGCGCCGGTCCGCCCGCGCGCTCGGCATCGGCACCGAGCCCGACCTGCGCGACTACTACCGCCTGAACCGGCGCCAGAGCGCCCCCGCCATCGCCGATCTCGTCGACGCGGGCGAGTTGATTCCGGTCGACGTCGACGGCTGGGATGCGCCCGCCTACCTGCATCCGGAGGCGAGCACCCCGCGCCGGATCACCGGCGCCGCCCTGCTGTGCCCGTTCGACCCGCTGATCTTCTTCCGCCCACGCACGCAGCGGATCTTCGACTTCCACTACCGCATCGAGATCTACACGCCGGAACCCCAACGGGTGCACGGCTATTACGTCTTCCCGTTCCTGCTCGACGGTGCGCTCGTCGGCCGGGTCGACCTGCGCGCCGAGCGGGGCAGCGGCAGGCTGCTCGCGCCCGGCGCGTTCGCCGAACCGGGCTACGCGACGGCCGAGACCGCGCACGCGTTGCGCGGCGCGCTGCGGGAGATGGCCGACTGGCTCGAACTCGACGACGTCGTCATCGGCGAGCGCGGCGACCTGGCCCCGCTGCTGTGACCGGCTACCAGCCCTTCGGGCCCTGGCCGCGCATCTGATCGCGCAGTGTGTTGGTGACCGCGCCCGAGAGCCAGGAGTTCAGCGACTGCCCGTTCTGCGCCGCCGCCTCCTCGGCCTTGGACTTGAGCTGTTCGACCAGGCGCAGGGTGACGCGGCTGATGTCACCGGTCATCTCCTCGAAGGTCGGCGGTTCCTCCGCGCCCGACGGCGTGTTCTTGCGCACGTCGGCCACCGCGTCGGTGCCGTCGAGGCGGACGTGCACGGTGCGGTCGCCGAGTTCGGTGCTGATCTCCGCGGCCAGCTCCGACAGTGCCGACAGCAACACGAGCCTGCTCGAACTCTCCACCGCGGCGGCCAGTGCGGCGGCGGTGGCCTGCGTTTTCTCGTCGCCGAGTGCGGCGGCGGCGATCAGTTCCTCGCGCAGCCGCGCGGTGTGAGCGTTCAGATCCATGACATCAGTGTGGCGTCATATCTGACATCACGCAAGGATGGTCGTGATGTCACCCCGGACGGGGGGTGACGGCGAAAAACACCCACCGGCAGCCGGATCGGCCGCTAGGGTGTCGAGGCTCATCTGGCGACCGGGTAGCCTTTCTGACCATGACGAACGGTGAATCGACGCCAACGGAGCTGCACGCGTCCGGCACGGTAGGTGTCGCGATGGTGACCCCCTTCAGCGCTGCGGGCAAGCTCGACGTCGATGCCGGTGTTGCTCTGGCCGCGCGCCTGGTGGACCGCGGCGTCGATCTGCTGGCCATCTCGGGGACCACCGGTGAGTCGCCGACCACCACCGAGACCGAGAAGGCCGAGCTGCTGCGCGCCGTCGTCGACGCGGTCGGCGATCGCGCCACCGTGATCGCGGGCGCGGGCACCTACGACACCGCCCACTCGATCGAACTGGCGCGCGCCGCCGAGAACGCCGGCGCGCACGGCCTGCTCGTGGTGACCCCGTACTACTCGCGCCCCACGCAGGAGGGCCTGCTCGCGCACTTCACCGCGGTCGCCGACGCCACCTCGCTGCCGGTGACCCTCTACGACATTCCACCGCGGTCGATCGTGCCGATCGCCATCGACACGATCCGCCGCCTCGCCGACCATCCGAACATCGTCGCGGTGAAGGACGCCAAGGGTGACCTGGTCTCCGGCGCCGATCTCATCGCGACCACCGGTCTGGCGTTCTACTCCGGCGACGACGGCCTCAACCTGCCCTGGCTCTCGGTCGGCGCCACCGGATTCATCAGCGTCATCGGGCACGTCGTGCCCGAACGCCTGCGCGAGATCCACCAGGCCTACACAGCCGGTGACGTGGCCAGGGCCAGAGAGATCAACGCGACACTGTTGCCGCTGTTCGCGGCCATGACCCGCCTGGGAGGTGTGGCGATGTGCAAGGGAGCTCTTCGATTGCTCGGTGTCGATGTGGGGGAACCCCGGTTGCCCCAGCTGATGCCGACGCAGGCGCAGCTCGACGCGCTGGCGCTGGATCTGCAGGCCGCGGGGGTGTCGGCATGACCGAACCCACCGCTCGCAAGCCGCGTCGCCGGTCCGCCTCTCGCGCCGCCGGCGCGCCCGAACCCACCCCGGTCGAGCAGGTCGCGCCGCCGAAGCAGGCCGCCCCGGCCACCGAACCGGTCGCCGAGATCGTCGCCGAGGCGAACCTGGTCGGTGATGCCGAGGTGGGCACCGATCTGATCAGCGTCGCCGAGGAGCAGGCCACCGCGCCGAAGAAGGCGACCTCGCGCCGCGCCAAGAGCAAGCCCGCCGCCGAGCAGGCCCCGCAGCAGCAGTCCCGTGGCGGCGGCGGCCGTGGCCGGCAGGGCGGCGGCCGTGGCCGGGGTTCCGCGCCCGTGGCCGAGCCGCGCGAGAAGGCGCCCCAGGACCGGCTCGGCGCCCCGCCGAAGCTGCCCAAGAACGGCCTGCGGGTGTTCGCGCTCGGCGGCATCGGCGAAATCGGCCGCAACATGACCGTGTTCGAGTACGACGGCAAGCTGTTGATCGTCGACTGCGGTGTGCTGTTCCCCGAGGACCAGCAGCCCGGCGTCGACCTGATCCTGCCCGACTTCCGGCCCATCGAGGACCGGATGGACGACATCGTCGCCATCGTGCTCACCCACGGTCACGAGGACCACATCGGCGCGGTGCCGTTCCTGCTGCGCAACCGTCCCGACATCCCCGTGATCGGCGCGCGGTTCACCCTCGCGCTGGTCGCCGCCAAGTGCCGTGAGCACCGGCTGCAGCCCAAGCTCATGGAGGTCGCCGAGGGCGAGACCACCGTGCACGGCCCGTTCGAGTGCGAGTACTTCGCGGTCAACCACTCGATCCCCGACGCCATCGCGGTCGCCATCCGCACCAAGGCGGGCGTCGTGCTGCACACCGGTGACATCAAGCTCGACCAGCTGCCGCTCGACGGCCGCCTGACCGACCTGGCCGGCTTCTCCCGCCTCGGCGACGAGGGCGTCGACCTGTTCCTGGTCGACTCCACCAACGCCGAGGTCCCCGGCTTCGTCACTCCCGAGCGCGAGATCGGCGGGGTGCTCGACAATGTCATCGGCAAGGCGCGCAACCGCGTCATCGTCGCCTCCTTCGCCAGCCACGTGCACCGCATCCAGCAGGTCGTCGACGTGGCACAGAAGTACAACCGCAAGGTCTGCTTCGTCGGCCGCTCGATGGTGCGCAACATGCAGATCGCCCAGGATCTGGGCTATCTGACGGTGCCCGACAACGTGGTCGTCGAGATGGACCAGGCCGCGAACCTGCCCGGCAACCGCCTGGTGCTGATCTCCACCGGTTCCCAGGGCGAACCGCTCTCGGCGCTGGCCCGGATGGCGCGCGGTGACCACCGCCAGATCAACATCCGCGCCGACGACCTGATCGTGCTGGCCTCCTCGCTGATCCCCGGCAACGAGAACTCGGTGTTCGCGGTGGTCAACGGCCTGGCCCGGCTCGGCGCCACGGTCATCACCCAGCAGAACGCGAAGGTGCACGTCTCCGGTCACGCCTCGGCCGGTGAGCTGCTGTACCTGTACAACGCGGTGCGCCCGACCAACGCCATGCCCGTGCACGGCGAATGGCGGCACCTGCGCGCCAACGCCGCGCTCGCGGTGGCCACCGGCGTGCCGGAGGAGCGGGTCGTGCTGGCCGAGGACGGCGTGGTGGTCGACCTGGTCGACGGCATCGCCTCCATCGTCGGCCGGGTCCCGGTCGGGCACGTCTACGTCGACGGGCTCTCGGTCGGCGACGTCGGCGAGTCGACCCTGTCGGACCGCCTGGTCCTGGGCGAGGGCGGTTTCATCTCGATCACCGTCGTCATCGACTCGACCACGGGCAAGGCCGTCAGCACCGAGCTCAACGGCCGCGGCTTCTCCGACGACCCGACCGCGCTCAACGGCGCGAACGAGCTGGTGGAGTCCGAGCTGCTGCGGCTGGCGGGCGAGGGCATCACCGACACCCACCGCATCGCCCAGGGCGTGCGCCGGGTGGTCGGCCGCTGGGTCGCCGACACCTACCGTCGCCGTCCGATGATCGTGCCGACGGTCATCGGCGTCTGACCCTTCCGAGACCGACAACCGCCGGGCGACACTGTCGCCCGGCGGTTGTCGTCGCGGGTCAGGCCTGGCAGGCCGCGGAGTCGAGCTTGGCCGACTTCACGATGTTGCAGGCGAAGGTGTGCGAGACCTTCCAGGAATCGTCCTCGGCGACGAAGTCGACGAAGGCGTCCTGCACCGGCTTGCCGTCGATGGTGACATCGGCGTCGGCCTTGAGCTTGCCGTCGGCGGGCTCGCCGACCTTGGTGATCGCGACGGTCACCTTGTTCTTGTTCGCGGCGTCGACGAACTTGTCGACCAGCATCGGATCCTGATCGGCGTCCTCGATGTAGGTCTTCTTCTCGTCGCCGGTGAGCTTGCCCGCCAGCGCCTTGTTGATCCGGCTGTTCAGTTCCTCGGCGGTCGGCTTGGGCAGGTTGGGCGGGGTGGTGACCGCGAGGTCGCCGCCTTCTTCCTTGCCCTGCTTGGTATTGCCCGATTCGAAGGCGCCGCCCGCGGCGGTCGTGCTGCTCGCGCCCGTGCTCGACGAGCCCGAATCGCTGCTGCACGCGCTGAGCCCGAGCGCCGCGACGATCGCGACGAGGGCGGTGGCGGTCTTCAGTGGACGGTTGGTCACTACAACTCCCCAGATACTGTTCTCGATACGGGTCGGGCTAGAGCTGGTAACCGCTGGTGCAGTTCCAGTGCTTGATGCTGGCGTTGCCCGGATTGTTGTTCAGCGCTTCGCGTTTGGCGCCGCCGATGGTCGAGGCCGAGCCGTAGCTCCACCAGCCGCGCGAGATCGCGATGGCGCCGCAGCCGTTGCGATACGACACCTTCACATCGCACCCGCCGCCGCCTCCGCCGCGCCGGCATGCCGCCATCGCGCCTGCCTCCGCCTCGGCATAGCTGCCGTAGTCGGTGGCGTACCCGTAGACCCCCGGTTTGATCGATACCGCGATGGCACCGTAATTGCTCGACTGCGCCTGGGCCGGAGCGATGTGCCCCGCGAACAACGCCGCGGTGGTGGCACCGAGCACGGCCGCGCTGGTGAGCATTCTCTTCACTTGTTGCTTCCCCTTCGTAAGCACGGGTCAACCGACCCGATGGAGCGCAGTCAACGTACCGAGCGGCACCTCGCGCGCGCCAGCCGTAGCGCCGCCTACAGGCCGAAATACAGGAGTTCGGTAAGGATTCGACAAGTCCGGGCCCGCGAAACGCGGTCGCGCGCGAGTTTTCCCCACGCTGACCGGGGGCCCGCGACCTGCGCCTGCGGGTGAGATCACCGTCGCAACCGGGGTGGGACCAGTGTTGCGGATGGTCCGGACGGGGCCTGAGCGGCTAGCCTGATGGTCATGGCAGGTAAGTCCCGCAGCACCACGACCTCTCGGGCGCGGGCGGGATCGAGCCGGGGGCAGACGCCGCCGCCGCGATCTCGCTCGACGACTCCGCGAGCGTCGGCGGCGCCACGCGGGCGTACCGCCCCCGCGCGCAGGCCGGTCAAACGCGCGTCGAACACCGCGCCGCTGGCGGTGATCGGGCGCGGCGTCGGCAGCGGCTGGACCATGCTGGCGCGCGGCGTCGGCGCCACGACCCGCACGCTGAGCCGCGCCGGGGAGATCGAGCACGGACACCGGCGCGACGGCATCGGTCTGGCGCTCATCGCGGTGAGCGCGGTCATCGCCGCCGCCATGTGGCTCTCGGCGGGCGGACCCGTCGGCCGTTTCCTCGAAGACGTCGTGCGCGCCGTCGCGGGTACCGCGGGCGGACTGGCTCCGCTGTTGTTCATCGCCCTCGCCGTGGTGCTCATGCGCACCGAGCCGCATCCGGAGATCCGGCCCCGGCTGGTGCTGGGCGGCCTGCTCGTCGTGCTGCCCGCCCTCGGCATCTGGCATCTGGCCGCCGGGTCGCCCGCCGACGCGCACGGGCGTTCGCGGGCGGCGGGCCTCCTCGGCTACGCCGTCGGCGGTCCGCTCGGGCAGGGGCTCACGCCCTGGCTGGCGCTACCGATTCTGTTGCTGGCCATGGTGTTCGGTGTCCTGCTGCTCACCGGGACCACGGTGCGCGAGGTGCCAACGGCGCTGCGGGAGTACTTCGGCCTCGGCGAGCACGACGGCGACGACGATCCCTACGACCCGGCCAACTACGACGACGACGGTTTCCCGCTGCACCGCGACCGGACCCGTCGCCGTGGCCGTACCCCCGACGACAACTACCCGCCCGACGAGTTCGGCGGCTCCGACGCGCTCACCGAATCGCTGGGCGAACCCCCGCTGCGCGAAGCCAAGCAGCTGCGCCTCGACGAGGAACCGCCCGCGCCCGCGCCCGCCCCGAAGCCGGCGCGCAAGCGCCCGCCCGCCAAGGTCGTCGACCAGACCCCGCCCGCCCCGCCGGAGCCGGAGTTCGTCACCGACCGGGTCGTCGACGGTGACTACACCCTGCCGCCGCTGACCCTGCTGCTCGACGGTGAACCGCCCAAGAAGCGTTCGGCCGCCAACGAATCGATGATCGAGGCGATCACCGAGGTGCTGGTGCAGTTCAAGATCGACGCCGCGGTCACCGGTTTCGTGCGCGGCCCGACGGTCACCCGCTACGAGGTGGAGCTGGGCCCCGGCGTCAAGGTCGAGAAGATCACCGCGCTGGCCCGCAACCTCGCCTACGCGGTCGCGACCGAGAACGTGCGCCTGCTCGCGCCGATTCCCGGCAAGTCCGCGGTCGGCATCGAGGTGCCCAACTCCGACCGCGAACTGGTGCGCCTGGCCGACGTGCTCAAGTCGCCGCACACCCGCAACGACCATCACCCGCTGGTGATCGGGCTCGGCAAGAACATCGAGGGCGAGTTCGTCTCGGCGAACCTGGCCAAGATGCCCCACCTGCTGGTGGCCGGTTCCACCGGTTCCGGTAAGTCGAGTTTCGTGAACTCGATGCTGATCTCGCTGCTGCACCGGGCCACCCCGGAAGAGGTCAGGATGATCCTGATCGACCCGAAGATGGTGGAACTCACGCCGTACGAGGGCATTCCGCACCTGATCACGCCCATCATCACCCAGCCGAAGAAGGCCGCCGCCGCGCTGGCCTGGCTGGTCGAGGAGATGGAACAGCGCTATCAGGACATGCAGGCCAACAAGGTCCGCCACATCGACGACTTCAACAAGAAGGTGAAGTCGGGCCAGATCACCGCGCCGCTGGGCAGCGAGCGGGTCTACCGCCCGTATCCGTACATCCTGGCGATCGTCGACGAGCTCGCCGACCTCATGATGACTGCCCCGCGCGACGTCGAGGACGCGATCGTGCGGATCACCCAGAAGGCCCGCGCCGCGGGCATCCACCTGGTGCTGGCGACCCAGCGCCCGTCGGTGGACGTCGTGACCGGCCTGATCAAGACCAACGTCCCCTCGCGGCTGGCCTTCGCGACCTCGTCGCTGACCGACTCGCGCGTCATCCTGGATCAGCCGGGCGCGGAGAAGCTGATCGGCATGGGCGACGGCCTGTTCCTGCCGATGGGCGCGGGCAAGCCGACCCGTCTGCAGGGCGCGTTCATCTCCGACGAGGAGATCCACGCGGTCGTCGAGTTCAGCAAGACCCAGGCCGAGCCCGAGTACCAGGAGGGCGTCACGGCCGCCAAGGCCGGCGAGGTCAAGGACGTCGACCCCGACATCGGCGACGACATGGACGTGCTGTTGCAGGCCGTGGAGCTGGTGGTCACCTCGCAGTTCGGCTCCACCTCGATGCTGCAGCGCAAGCTGCGCGTCGGCTTCGCCAAGGCGGGCCGGTTGATGGACCTGATGGAGACGCGCGGCGTCGTCGGCCCCAGCGAGGGTTCCAAGGCGCGCGACGTGCTGATCAAGCCCGACGAGCTGGACGGACTGCTGTGGTCGATCCGGGGTGGCGACCCCGGCGGCGCCGAGGACGAGTAGGTCGAACGCACGCCGGTCGGCGCGCGATACTGGTTTGCTCTGACCGTGCCGGGAGTAGACGGCGACGAACGAGGAGGGACCGTGGCTCACCGCGGAGTCGAACCGCGCGGGACGGGCCTCGACAGCCCGTCGGCACCTGCGTGAGCCGGGAGTGTGGACGGTTCCCTCGGCGAGAGTCGAACTCGCACTTGCCGGTACCTGAGACCGGTGCCTCTGCCAGTTGGGCTACGAGGGAATGGGTGATCGCCCCGGACCGCGCAGGGCGGGCAGGGGTACGCGGGCGCTCGGCCCGAGGGTGGGGGAGGGGTGCCTAGCGGCCTAGGGCCGGACGATGCCGGTCAGCAGTCGCCGCGGGCGCTCGAAAAGCGCTGCGGCCGCACGGCACCCAGGGGTAGCCGGTGCATCTCGACACGGCGTTCGTACTTCGCGGTGGATCCGTTCACGGCTAGCTCCTCTCGGGGTACCGATGGGGTGACGATGCGTCGACGGTAGCAGCGCACGGCGTTCGGCGAAACGGATTTTTCCGACGCGCCGACCGGCCCGTGCGCAGGTCACGGTGCCTGTGTGTGAAATCATGACGAGCAAGCGTTCCGCAAAGCCGACTGAAACGGACATTTCGGGCATGATGGACGACATGAACTTCATCGATCGGACCACCACATGCAGGTGACCACGCTCGAGTGGGTGATCACCGGTGTGGTGATCCTCGCCTTGTTCGTCTTCGACTTCTTCGCCCACGTCCGCACACCGCACGAGCCGACCTTCAAGGAATCGGGCTTCTGGTCGGCCGTCTACATCGGCCTGGCACTGCTGTTCGGCCTCTTCGTCGCCTGGAAATGGGGCGGCACCTACGCCGGGGAGTACTACGCGGGCTTCGTCACCGAGAAGGCCCTCTCGGTGGACAACCTGTTCATCTTCCTCATCATCATGAGCACCTTCGCGGTGCCGCGGATCTATCAGCAGAAGGTGCTGCTCATCGGCATCGTGCTGGCGCTGGTGATGCGCGGTGCGTTCATCGCCGTCGGCGCGGCCGCGATCAGCGCGTTCAGCTGGGTGTTCTACCTGTTCGGCGCGTTCCTGATCTACACCGCGGTGAACCTGCTGCGCGAGAGCGGACACGAGGTCGAGCACGAACAGCAACGTGACAGCCGCATCGTGGCGCTGGCCAAGCGGATCCTGCCCACCACCGATCAGTACGACGGCGACAAACTCGTCACCCGGATCGATGGCAAACGCGTGGTGACCCCGCTGCTGCTGGCGCTGCTGGCCATCGGCTTCGCCGACCTGCTCTTCGCCCTGGACTCGATTCCGGCCATCTACGGCCTCACCGAGCAGCCCTATCTGGTGTTCACCGCCAACGCCTTCGCACTGATGGGCCTGCGCCAGCTGTTCTTCCTCATCGGCGGCCTGCTCGACCGCCTGGTGTACCTGTCCTACGGCCTGGCCGCCATCCTGGCGTTCATCGGCGTCAAACTGGTGCTGCACGCCCTGCACGAGAACACGCTGCCGTTCATCAACGGCGGTGAGCATGTGAGCGTGCCGGAGATCTCCACCGTGTTCTCGCTGAGCGTGATCATCGGCATCCTGGTGATCGCCACGGTGGCGAGCCTGCTCAAGACCCGCCGCACCACCTCCTCCTGACCGCGCACTGCCCCGGAACCGTCGTGGTGTCCGGGGCAGTGCTGTGTCAGCGGGCGCTCACTCGGCGAAGGCGCCCATCACCGGCAGCCATTCGACGACGCGCACGGCCTCGATGAGGTCCAGCTTCGCGAACGGGTCCTCGGTCAGCAGCGTGGTCAGCGACGGCGCGTCCTCGGCCCGGAAGATCAGCAGCGCGCCGGTACCGTCCGGGTACGGGCCGCTGGTGAGCACCGTGCCCGCGTCGACGAGCGCGTTGAGCCACCCGCGATGCTCGGGGCGGTGCGTGGCCCGCTCGGCGGCGGTGGCCTCGGTGTAGGTGTAGTGGACGGCGAAGATCGGCACGGTCGATCACTTTCTCGCGGTGGGCTTGCGGACAGGTCAGAGAGTCAGCAGCATGCGGGTGTTGCCGAGGGTGTTCGGCTTGACGTAGCTCAGGTCGAGGAACTCCGCGACGCCGGTGTCGTAGGACCGGCACATCTCCGCGTACACCTCGGCGGTGACGGGCGTGCCGTCGATCTCGACGAAACCGTGCCTGCCGAAGAAGTCCACCTCGAAGGTCAGCACGAACAGTCGCTGCAGCTGCAATTCGCGCGCGACCGCGACCAGTCGATCGACGACGGCGCCGCCGACGCCGCGGCCCTTCACCACCGGATCGACGGCGACCGTGCGCACCTCGCCCAGATCGGCCCACAGCACGTGCAGCGCGCCGCAGCCGACGACGCGGCCCTCGAGCTCGGCCACCCAGAACTCCTGGACGGACTCGTACAGGGTGACCAGATTCTTCTCCAGCAGGATGCGACCCGCGTACTCGTCGACCAGACGCTTGATCTCGGGGACGTCCGAGGTTCGGGCTCGTCGCACGACGACGTCGGTGTTCCCGGCGGCGGAAGCGGAGCGCGACCACGCAGGGCCCTCGGAGACACCGCGATCGGACACCGCGGAAACAGGCGCCACAGAGGGCGCGGCGGGATGCGCGTCGCTGGTCGAACCACCCAGTGGTCCCCGTGAGGTCATGGGGTGCACAGTAGTCGGCCGGGTTACCGATAGTCTGAACATGTGCCGCACATCCTGTCGTTCCGCTCACCGCATCGCGCCGGGCTCGACGACCGGATCGGACGGCATTGCCCGCGCGAGCAAACCGCGCGCGAAACGGGTGGATTTCGGCGCAGTGCCGGTGAGTGCCGAGAGGGCGGGGCATGAGAGGTCAGCGCGCGGAGGAGGCAGCCTGCGTAACCACGGAGAGCGCCCGAGCAGGCCGGATGGACGCAGCATGAGCGTGCGACCCGAGGAGATCGACCGTGGGTGGGAGAGGCCCGCGCCACCGCGCACGGCGCCCGACCGTGCCGAGGCGCAGGTCCCGGTGCTCAATATCGCGAACGTGCTGACCATCGCGCGGATCGTGCTGGTCCCGCTGTTCGTGCTGGCGCTGTTCGCCGAAGGCGGGCACGACACCCGCTGGCGGATCATCGCGGCGGCGGTGTTCGGGCTGGCGGCGATCACCGATCGCTTCGACGGGCAACTGGCCCGCAAATACGGTTTGGTGACCGATTTCGGCAAGCTGGCCGACCCCATCGCGGACAAGGCGCTGATCGGTTCGGCGCTGATCGGGCTCTCGGTCCTGGGTGATCTGCCTTGGTGGATCACCGCGGTCATCGTGGGACGCGAACTCGGCATCACCGTGCTGCGGCTCATAGTGGTCCGGCGCGGGGTGATCCCGGCGGGTCGCGGCGGCAAGCTCAAGACCCTGGTGCAGTCGATCGCCATCGCGCTGCTGCTGTTGCCGCTGTCGGGCGCCTTCGCCACCGCGGGCATGGTGCTGATGTACGCGGCCGTCGCGCTGACGGTGATCACCGGCCTGGACTACGTCGGCCAGGCGGCCCGCCTGTGGCTGGCGGGAGGACGCGCGCGCGGCGAGTCCCGCTCGTGACCGATCCGCTCGTCGACGGGGCGCCGGTCGCCGAACTGGTCCGGGCGCTGGCCGCGGCCGGTCAGACCGTCGCCACCGCCGAATCGCTGACCGCGGGCCTGCTGGCCGCCACCGTGGCCGGGGTGCCGGGCGCGAGCGCGGTGCTGCGGGGTGGCCTGATCGTGTACGCCACCGACCTGAAAAGCCGCCTGGCCTGCGTCGACGACGACATCCTCCGGGTCGACGGCCCGGTCGCCGCCTCGACCGCCGAGCAACTCGCGGTGGGGGCCAGACAGCGCTGTGGCGCCGACTGGGGTGTGGGTCTGACCGGCGTCGCCGGACCCGATTCCCAGGACGGGCACCCGGTCGGGACGGTATACCTCGGATTGGCCGGTCCACGGCACAGTGAAGTGGTCCGGTTGAAACTCGACGGCGACCGGTGGACGATCAGGATCGGTGCGGTGCACAGCGCGGTGCGGGAGTTGCTGCGCTGTGTGACGACGAACTAGCCGCGTCCGGGAACCACCGGCCGATGCTCGACGTTGTGCCAGAAAGAGGTGAGCACCGCTGCGGCGGTGACACGAGGTGGAGGAGAACGAGATGACGCTGCTGCGGGAGGCAATCGGGGACAGTCTGCGGCGTGCGCGTCTCGCCCAGCATCGAACGCTGCGCGAGGTGTCGACCTCGGCGCGTGTGAGCCTCGGCTATCTGTCGGAAGTGGAGCGCGGCCGCAAGGAAGCCTCCAGTGAACTGCTCGCCGCCATCTGCGAGGCACTGGACGTGCCGCTGTCGCGGGTGCTGTGGGACGTGAGCACCATCATGGCCGGCGCGGATGGCTCCGCGCCGCGCGAGCCCGCGCTGACCGGCCCCGCCGCCGAGCGTGAGGCCGCCCCGGCCGAACCCGCCCCCGCCGAACCCGCCGCCGCGCCGGAGGCCGGCGCCGCGGCGAGCATGTCGGCCGAACAGGGCGCCCGGATCGGCATCGCCGAGGACACCCGGATCGTCATCCCGGCGCCCAGGGCCGAGATGCTGGTACTGGTGAAGGGAATGTGACGCGGCGAACCACGTGCTCGACGGGCGAGACGCTGCGCACTGTTGGTGAGAACGGATAGATTCTCATCAGGCGTCGATCGGGCCGGTCGCACCGGCCCGGGTGCCGCATGGTGAAGGATAAGCACATATCTGGTGCGTGACGGTCGCGCACCACCAGTCGCACGAGCGACGCACAGATGGAGGCGGGATCAATCGATGGCTAATCCGTTCGTGAAGGCCTGGAAGTACATGATGGCCCTCTTCGACTCCAAGATCGAGGAGCATGCGGATCCGAAGGTCCAGATTCAGCAGGCTATCGAGGAGGCGCAGCGTCAGCACCAGGCGCTGTCGCAGCAGGCAGCGTCGGTGATCGGCAACCAGCGTCAGCTGGAGATGAAGCTGAACCGCCAGCTCGACGAGGTCGAGAAGCTCAACGCCAACGCCCGTCAGGCCGTCACCCTGGCCGATCAGGCGGCCGCTGCGGGCGACACCGAGAAGGCGATCCAGTACACCAACGCCGCCGAGGCGTTCGCCGCCCAGCTGGTCACCGCCGAGCAGTCGGTGGAAGACCTCAAGGTGCTGCACGACCAGTCCCTGCAGGCCGCCGCACAGGCCAAGAAGGCGGTCGAGCAGAACGCGATGATGTTGCAGCAGAAGGTGGCCGAGCGCACCAAGCTGCTCAGCCAGCTCGAGCAGGCCAAGATGCAGGAGCAGGTCTCGGCCTCGCTGCAGCAGATGGACTCCACTCTGTCGGCACCCGGCTCCACCCCCAGCCTCGACGCGGTGCGCGACAAGATCGAGCGTCGCTACGCCAACGCGCTCGGTGCCGCCGAGCTGGCGCAGAACACGGTGCAGGGCCGCATGATGGAGGTCCAGCAGGCCAGCATCCAGATGGCGGGCCACAGCAAGCTCGAGCAGATCCGGGCCTCGATGCGCGGTGACGCGCTGCCCACCGGCAACAACGCCGCGGCGATCGATCCGGCGCAGCAGCAACCCGCGCAGGCGCCGCAGATCAACAAGGGCCAGGCGGCCCAGCAGTAGGTCGGCGCGCAGGCGCGCGGGTTCGCGGCCCTGGGGTCGCCGGTAGGCATCGACCGGCGACCCGGTCGGCGTTTTCGGTCGCCGCTTCCCGGGTCGCGGGCGCGTGATGGTGGGAACTTGTCGTCGTCTGCTGCGACACTGGTCCGTGGCGACGAAAGGATGAGGGATGAGCGGGAGAACACGGCGCGAGCGAGCCGAGATCATCGATCCGGCGCAGCTGGTGCGAACCACCGCGACCGGCGGTGTGCCCGCGACCCTGCGCGAGGTCGGTGAGCAGGCGATGGTGGCCGTGCGTCGCTGGGCCGATCCGCGCGAACGGGAGTTGCGTCGACGCCGGCGTGCTCGCCGGCGCAGTTTCCAGCTCGGCACCGCCTCGGGCATCACCACCGTCGGCGCGGTCGGCCTGGCCGTGGTGTCGGCGCCGGCCTGGGCGGTCGTCGTGATCGGCGGTGGCGCGGTCGCTTTCGTGACCGGGACCGCCTTGAGCGCGCGCCGGTATCTGCAGTTGCGCGGTCAGCCGTTGCCGCAGGCGGCCTTCGTCGCCCGCAAGACCCCGGGGCTGCGCTCGGTGGCCCGCGGTCCGATTCAGCGGTTGATCCGCGCCGAACGCGCGTTGCACGGACTCGGCACCCAGATCGCCCGCACCCGGCGACTGCCCGAGGACGAACTGCGCGATCTGCTCGAGACGGCCCGCTCCGGCGCGGCCGCGCTGCACGCGCTGGCCACCGACATCGTGGCGATGGAACAGGCCGCCGACACGGTCGGACGAGCCAACCCCGAGACCGTCGCCGCGCTGAAAGTCACCGTCAACGGGGTGCTCGCGCGCCTGGAGACCGGCGTCATGGAGTACGAACAGCTCGTCGCCGCGGCGGCGCGCATTCTGGCCGTCCCCGAGGACACAGTGGTGGCCTACCAGTTCAACGGCATCGTCGCCGATCTGCGCGAGGCCGCCGACCGGCTCGACGGCTGGGCGCAGGCGCTCACCGACCTGGCCGACCGTCCCGTCCCCGGTCCGCGCTAGTCCGAACGCGGACAACGCCTTCCGGCCCCGACGCCTTCCGGCCTCGGGTCAGGCGATGGTCTGGCGCAGGGCGTCGAGTTCGGCCGAGCGCGGATTCTCCACCGTCGACGACGCGGGGGCGTCGAAGATCCGCACCCGCTTGCGCTCGCTGTCGAACGCCGCCCACCCCGGGTCGCCGTCGGTCGCGAACTTCACCCAGGCCGCGTGGATTTCGTCGGCCAGTGCCTGCGGCGGGTGCGGGCCGGTCAGCGAGTGCGCCCCGGCGAGCGCGTCGAAGACGAACGGGACCTCGAGCACGTGGCAGGCACCCAGGCCGGGAAGATCGGTGGGCCAGGCGAATTCGTAGACATGGGTGGGTGCGCCCACGGCGTTGGCCTCGGCGAAGTCGACCGTGCCCGCTCGGAAGCACCAGTCGGTCAGGATCGCGTTGAAGATCTCGGCCGGGGTGGCATCGGGGCGCTGCGCCGAATACGTCTGCGCCACCGCGGGATCGATCCCGTAGCGGGTGAGCACGAACGGCAGGGTGTCGGCGGTGACGGCGGCGGTGATGCCGGTCGGGACGGTGAAGAACCGGAACTCGTCGGCGGTGGTGCCGGCGATGAGCGGCACCGCACGGTCAGGGTCGGCGGCCAGCACCGCCGTCGGCGCGCCGGGGAGAATGTCGTCGTCGATCACCGGGAACAGGCTCATGATGCCCATGCCCTGCTCGATCACCGAGGCGCCCCAGCGCTGCGGGTCGGGGTCGGTCATCACCGCGAGGGCGACCGCGTTCTGCGCGGTGCGTAATGCGTCGGGACCGAGCTCGCCGAAATCGGCGGCGGTCGGGGCTATCCCGAGTTCCGCGGCCAGCGCGGCGGCCACCGTGCGCGCGTCCTGCGCGTCGGCGGCGACCGCGCCGTTGCCGCTCTGCATGATCGCCCGGCGGAACAGTCCGCTCGACTGCGGCGCGGCGATCAGCGCCGCCACGCTCATCCCGCCCGCCGACTCACCGAAGACGGTCACATTGTCCGGATCGCCACCGAAGGCGGCGATGTTGTCGCGCACCCAGCGCAGCGCGAAGAGTTGGTCGTGCAGACCGCGATTGAGCGGGGCGCCGTCCAGCGCGGCGAACCCGGAGATCCCGAGCCGGTAGTTGATCGATACCAGCACCACGCCGTCGCGCGCGAAGGCCGTGCCGTCGTAGATGGCGCGCGCGTTCGATCCGCGCACGAACGCGCCGCCGTGGATCCATACCAGGACCGGCAGCCCGCTCGCGCCCGGATCCGGCGTCCAGACGTTCGCGTTGAGGTACTCGTCGCCGGGAATGCCGTCGCTGCCGATCAGCGCGTGGATCGGCGCCGGATACGGCGACTGGACGCAGGTCGCGCCCATCTGCGTCGCCTCGCGCACGTCATCCCAGGCGGGCGCGGGTTCGGGCAGCTGGAAGCGTTTCGCGCCGACCGGGGCCGCCGCGTAGGGCACCCCGAGAAAACGGGTGACACCCGATTCGGTCCGGCCGCGCACCGCGCCGCCGGCGATCCTGACGATGGGTTCCATGGACTTCTCCTCGCTGACGCCCCGATTATGGGCGCGTGCCCCGGTCGGCGTCAGTCGTTCGGCCTGCAGCGGCTAGGGGACCAGCGGCCCAGCCAGTATTCGGCGGCCCGCCGAGCTGTCGCCGGTCCAGGTCAGTGCGGGATCGGAGGCAGGTCGGCGCGCCCACAGCGCGAGCAGCAGATCCGACGCGGTGCCCGCGAGCTCGGCAACCGGTTCACCCGGACCGTAGGTCCAGCTGCCGTCGGTGTCGGTGGCGCGCAGTCGCAGGGCGACCTCCGGCGCGGTGGCCAGGCCGCGGTGGATCATCCGCGGCGCGAAGAGCTCGAAGACCTCGTCGATGCCGTCGACCGCGAGCTCAGGGTCGAACGGCGCGGCCGTGCCGAGCGCGGCGTGGCCGTCCCACAGGTGCATGAGCGTCTCGTGTGTGCGTCGGCGGCGCCAGAACCCCACCGTGCGGGGCATGGTGCGGGTGAAAGTCCACGCCTCTCGGTCCGGATCGGCCGACAGCGCGGTGACCAGGGCGTCCGCGGTGGCTTCGTACCAATCACGCAGTGCCGCGATGTCCTTCGGCGCGGGATCGCCCTCGTCGTCGCCGCGCAGTTCGGTCACCGCGGTGACGACCCACATGTTCCCGCGGCCGACATGGTCGACGAGGTCGTAGAGCGTCCAGCTGCCGCAGGAAGGGACCGGAGTGGCGAGGTCGGCGTCCGCGGTGACGAATTCTCCGAAGGAGGTGAGCCCCGCGCGCAGCACAGCCAGGTAGTCCATACCGCCCACGGTAGTCGCCGCGCGGGCGGGCGATGCGCTGATCCGGCCTCGGGGTGAACCCTGAGATCGCCCCCGATTTCCATGCTGACCTGGTGATTTATCGGATCGTGGGTGGGAGCATCGAAGGTGTCGGATCGCCGGAGGGCGGTCACGGAACTGGCGAGGAGCACATCATGGTCTGGAAAGTCATCGGCATCGTCGTGGTCGCGTTGATCGCGTTCTGGATCATCGGGGCGCTGATCGAGGCGCTGTTGCCGGTCCTGGTGATCGCCGCGATCGGTACCGGGGTGTACCTGCTGTACAAGGCGGTGTCCGGGTCCGACAAGACCACGCTGACCAAGCCGTGATCGCGGCGTCTGCGCTTAGCATGGCCGGGTGGAACAGATACCCGAGGACTGGCAGCGCGGACTGGTGATCGTCGCGCATCCCGACGACATCGAATACGGTGCGGCCGCCGCGGTCGCGCGGTGGACCGGACAGGGCAAGGACATCCGCTATCTGCTCGTCACCCGCGGCGAGGCGGGCATCGCGGGCATGCCGCCCGCACAGGCCGGGCCGCTGCGGGAGATCGAGGAGCTCGCGGGCGCGCGGGAGGTGGGTGTGCACACCGTCGAATTCCTCGACCACCCCGACGGGCGGATCGAGGAGGGCCTGGCGCTGCGGCGGGAACTGGCCGCCGCGATCCGCAGGCATCGCCCGGAAATGGTGGTGCTGTTCAACTTCGGTGACACCTGGGCGCCCGGCATGGTCAACAGCGCCGATCATCGGGCGGTGGGCCGCTCGGCGATGGACGCCGTCTCCGACGCGGGCAACGAATGGATCTTCCCCGAGATCGCCGACCTGGCACCGTGGTCGGCGCGCTGGGCCGCCGTGGTCGGTCCGGTCATGACCCACGCGGTGGACGTCGGCGAACAGCTGGACAAGGCGCGGGCCTCGCTCGCGGCGCACCGGCGCTACCTCCAGGTACTCAGCCCGGTGCCGGTCGAGCAGCAGGTGGACGAGATCGTCTCCTACGCAACGGGTCCCAAGGACGGATTCCCCGCCGCGCACGCGGTCGGGTTCGAACTGTTCACCTTCGCGGGCTGATTCGACGCGGCGACGCGCTCGACCGTCGGCCGCCAATCCCACAGCGGCGCCACGGACAAGCCGACGACCTTGCCCGCGTCGTCGGCGCGGCGCAACGCGAGTGCGGCGGCGAAATCCGGGTCGGCGCGGAAGGCCCGCGCCTCCTCCGGGGACATCGGCCCGCCCTGCGCGACGAGGGTGCGCAGGCTCGAGGCGGACAAGCCAGCGGCGTGCGCCGGATCCGTGGCGACCAGAAAGCGTTTCGCGACCACGTGCAACTCCACCAGGCGCGCGACCCGCTCACCGAGCAGCGCCCGCACCGCGTCTGCGCCGTGGCGGCCGTGACCCGCGTCGTCACCGGGGACCAGGACGTGGCCGATGTCGTGGACCAGGCCCGAGACCTGGAGTTCCGGGTCGTCGGGGTGGTCGCGGCGCAGCAGTTCGGCGCACTGGCGGTCGTGATCGAGGATGTCGACCGGATCGCCGGTGCGGTCGGCGGTGTCCCAGGCGTCCGCGCAGCGGGCGAGCAGCGCGAACAGGGCGTCGACGGTCGTGATCGCGCCGCTGGAGACCGGTGGGCGGATGGTGTCGTGATCGTCTGCCCGGTCGAGGTCGCCCGCGTCCGGGTCGGGGGTGGGGATTTCGGGCCGCACGGCGGGGTCACTCCTCGCGATTCGACGGGCAACCGGCTGCGCCCGGGTCTCGTCGTGACGGTAGCCGACCAGCCGGTAGCAGGCTGGGCACGGCGAACCATGCCGAGCGATATGGCACGCTGGCGACATGCGAGTAGCTGTGGTGGCCGGGCCCGATCCAGGGCATGCGTTTCCCGCGATCGCGTTGTGTCTGCGATTGCTCGCCGCGGGCGACGAGCCGGTGCTGTTCACCGGCCCGCGCTGGCTCGACGCGGCCAGAGCCGCTGGCATCAGTGTGCGCAGGCTCAAGGGTCTCGCGCCGCGCCCCACCGACAACGACGCCGACGCGGGCGCGCGCATCCACGAGCGCGCCGCCCATATCGCGACCGAGAACCTGCCCGAGCTCGGCGCGATGCTGCCGGACCTGGTCGTCTCGGACGTGCTCACGGCGGGCGGCGGGATGGCGGCCGAACGACTCGGCCTGCCGTGGGTCGAACTGTCCCCGCATCCGCTGTATCTGCCTTCGAAAGCGTTGCCGCCGATCGGCAGTGGGCTCGCGCCGGGGGAGGGTGTGCGCGGCCGGGTGCGCGACGGCGTACTGCGCACGATGACCGCCCGCGCGGTCAAGGCGGGCAACCGGCAGCGCTCGGCGGCGCGCGAGAGCATCGGTCTGCCCGCCGAGGATCCCGGCCCCACCGCGCGGCTCGTCGCGACCCTGCCCGCGCTGGAGGTGGACCGGCCGGACTGGCCCGCCGACACCCACGTCGTCGGGCCGCTGCTGTGGGAACCGACCGACGCGCTCCTGCCGGTGCCGCCCGGGGACGCGCCGCTGGTGATGGTGGCGCCGTCCACCGCGCATACGGGGGTGGACGCCATGGCCGACACCGTGCTGGCCGGACTGGCCGGGCTCGGCGTGCGCGCGGCCGTCTCGATGCTCGACACCCCACCTGCGGACCTGCCCGACTGGGCGAGTGCCGGACTGGGACGCCAGGACGTCCTGCTCACCGAGGCCGCGGTGGTCGTCGGCGGGGGCGGCCACGGCCTGCTCGCGAAATCCCTGGCCGCCGGCGTGCCGGTGGTGACCGTGCCCGGCGGCGGGGACCAGTGGGAACTGGCCAATCGTGCGGTGCGCCAGGGGAGTTCGGTGCTGGTGCGCCCGCTGACACCCGAGGCGGTCGGCGCCGCGGTGCGCCAGGTGCTCGACGACCCGGCCTACGCGGCCGCGGCCCGCCGGGCCGCTGCCGGGCAGGCCGAGGTCGAGGATCCGGTGGAGATCTGTCACAAGGCCGCGACGCGCTGACGCCGCCGGATCGGGCGGTGGGGTCCGCCACCGGCGGCTCTGTCGGGTGTCGCCGAGCGCGAGTATCTTGGGCAGCGTGCGGTTGACCGAATTCCAGGAGCTGATGCACACCGAGTTCGGCGTGGCGCGCGCCGACGCCATGCTGGCCGATCACGTGATACCGGCGCTCGGGCGGACCGGTGCCGCCGCGATCGAGGCGGGCGTCGACCCGCGAGACGTGTGGCGCGCCCTCTGCGCCGACTTCGATGTTCCCCGAACCCGATGGTGAGCAGGTCATGGCTGTGACAGCGCAGAATCCGGACACCCGGCCGTATCGGTTCGACGAGCGGCTGCGGATGATCCCGGTCGACCCGGAGACCCTCGCGGCCAGGGTCGCGGTCGCCGATCCCCACGATTTCGGCGGTCTGCGCCGGCTCGGCATCGCGCTGATGCTGCTCGGGCGCCACGACGAGGCTCTCGACCGGCTCGACCAGGCGCTGGAGCTGGCCGATACCGAACGGCGCCGGATCACCGTGTGGATCAACCTCGCCGACGTGTACCGCTACCAGGGCGAGCCCGCGCCCGCCGAGATCCTGTACCGGCGCGCCCTCGATGCCAGCTGCGCGCTCGATCCGGAGCTGGTCTCCTTCGCCGCCCATCACCTGGGTAAGTCGCTGGCCGAGCAGCATCGGCCGCGGGAGGCGCGGGAGCTGCTCAACGAGGCGATGCGGCTGCGGGTGGCCGACGGCGATTCCGAACTCATCGAGTCCACCCGCGCGGCCCTGGACCACCTCGACGAACTGGCCCTGCCGCTGCCGCCCCCGGTCGCCGAGCTGCTCGGGCCGGTGCCCGCGTGGTCGGACGAGCACGCGGGCCGCGGCGGTAACCTCGTGCGCTCGGGCGGGTACTGGATCAAGCGCGGGCCGCGCGCGGTCGCCGAGCACGATCGGCTGAACTGGTTGCGCGACAACGGCATCGCGGTGCCGACGGTGGCCGCCTTCGCCGAGGACATCCTGGTGCTGGCGGATGCCGAAGCCCGCTCGCTCACCGACCTGGCCGGTGATCCGGCCGAGGTCGGCACGGTGATGGGGCAGGCTCTGCGCGCGCTGCACGCCCTGCCGGTGACCGGTTGCCCGTTCGACGGACGCCTCGAGGTGACTCTCGCGCAGGCCCGCCGCCACGTCGTCGAAGAGTTCGTCGACACCGCCGATTTCGACGCCGACCACCGCGACCTCACGCCCGCGGCGATCCACGAGCACCTGGTGGCCCAGCGGCCGTCGGAGGAGGATCTCGTCGTCGCGCACGGCGACTTCACCCCGGGCAATGTGCTCGCCGGTGGGGTGCTGATCGATGTCGGCGGGCTGGGGGTGGCCGACCGCTATCGCGATCTCGCCCTCGCCGAACGCGACCTGGCCGAGGACTTCGGCATCGACGCGGTCGCGGCGTTCTTCACCGCCTACGGGCTGACCGGGCCCGACCGCGCCAAGCTCGAGTACTACCGGCTGCTCGACGAATTGTTCTGAGGCGCCCCGGCGCTCAGTTGGTCTTGGCGTAGTGGCGTGCGGCCTTGGTGCGGTTGCCGCAGGTCGCCATGGAATGCCAGCGCCGGGTGCCGTTCTTGGACGTGTCGTAGAAGAACAGGACACAGTCCGGGTGGGCACACTGGCGGATCCGGTGCGGCGCCTCGGCGATCAGGTGCAGCAGGTTGTCGGCGGCGAGCCAGCCCGGCAGCCAGGCCGGATCGGCCACCTCGGGGATATCGCGCGGGCCGTCGGCGGTGAGTTCCCGGCGCAGGCGGCCGCGGTCGAGGACCTGGTTGAGCGCGGTGGGGTCGGCGGTGGTGACCGCCGCGTGGACGGCGTCGCGGGCGGCGTGCAGGGCGGTCAGCGTGTGCTCGTCGGCGGGAACGCGGTCGGCGAGTCCGGTGAGCTCGAGCCACAGCCGCAGCCCGTCGAGATCGGTGAGCAGGTCACCGGGGGTGGCGCCGGCCCATCGCGTATTGAGCAGGTCCAGAGCCGGTGGTTCGCCGGTGTGCGGACGGGGATCGCGCATGCCTGAGGTTACCAACTCATCTCCTAACCACTGTCGCGATTTCACGGGTTGACGGTGTCGCCCGGCCACCCTACTGTCTAACCTGTCAACGCTGAATAGATAGTTAACATTCCGGAAGGGGTCCCCCGTGCGACCGCCACTGCCACCCTTCGACCTCGACTCCGCGCGCGCCAAGGTGCTCGCCGCCGAAAACGCCTGGAACACCCGCGATCCCGAGCGGGTCGCCGCGGCCTATACCGAGGACTCGGTGTGGCGCAACCGCGACGAGTTCTTCACCGGCCACGCCGCCATCGTCGACTTCCTGACCCGCAAGTGGGCGATCGAGAACGGCTACGCCTTGCGCAAGGATCTGTGGGCCTTCCACGACAACCACATCGCCGTGCGCTTCCAGTACGAGTGGCACGACGAGTCCGGTCAGTGGTGGCGCAGCTACGGCAACGAGCAGTGGGAGTTCGCGCCGGACGGGCGGATGGCGCGGCGCGAGGCCAGCATCAACGACGTGCGGATCGACGAATCCGAGCGCCGGATCTTCGGGCCGCGCGCCGAGGGCGACGACTCGGTGCTGCCGCAGCGGTAGCCGACGGGCCCGCGGTGCCGTCGATGTGCGCCGGGTTTGCGAGTCCTCGCGTGTTGGGCGGGCGCGTCGCTTGACTCGAATGGGTGTTCGACTAATCTGGGCGCCAGAACTTGTCGGTGCCGGCCTCTACTGTGGGCGCCAACCAGAGAGACACTCACCTCGAGAAGGGGACCACATCATGGCACCGCAGGCCTACGATCGCGACAAAGCGCTGGAGCTGGCACTGGCGCAGGTGGAGAAGAGCTTCGGCAAGGGCGCGGTCATGCGCCTGGGCGAGGAGGCCCGCCAGCCCATCTCCGTCATCCCGACCGGCTCCATCGCGCTCGACGTCGCGCTCGGCATCGGCGGGTTGCCGCGTGGTCGCGTCGTCGAGATCTACGGCCCGGAATCCTCGGGTAAGACCACCGTCGCGCTGCACGCGGTGGCCAACGCCCAGGCCGCGGGTGGCGTCGCCGCGTTCATCGACGCCGAGCACGCCCTGGACCCCGACTACGCCCGCAAGCTGGGCGTCGACACCGACGCGCTGCTGGTCTCCCAGCCCGACACCGGTGAGCAGGCGCTCGAGATCGCCGACATGCTGGTGCGTTCCGGCGCCATCGACATCATCGTCATCGACTCCGTCGCCGCCCTGGTGCCGCGCGCCGAGATCGAGGGCGAGATGGGCGACAGCCACGTCGGCCTGCAGGCCCGCCTGATGAGCCAGGCGCTGCGCAAGATGACCGGTGCGCTCAACACCTCGGGCACCACCGCCATCTTCATCAACCAGCTGCGCGAGAAGATCGGCGTCATGTTCGGCTCGCCGGAGACCACCACCGGCGGTAAGGCGCTGAAGTTCTACGCCTCGGTCCGCCTGGATGTGCGCCGCATCGAGACCCTCAAGGACGGCTCCGACGCGGTCGGCAACCGGACCCGCGTGAAGGTCGTCAAGAACAAGGTCAGCCCGCCGTTCAAGCAGGCCGAGTTCGACATCCTCTACGGCCAGGGCATCTCCAAGGAGGGCTCGCTCATCGACATGGGTGTCGAGCACGGCTTCATCCGCAAGTCGGGCTCCTGGTACACCTACGAGGGCGACCAGCTGGGCCAGGGCAAGGAGAACGCCCGCAAGTTCCTGCTGGAGAACACCGACGTGCGCGACGAGATCGAGAAGAAGATCAAGGAGAAGCTGGGCATCGGCGCCGACCTGACCGCCGAGGCCGACGCACCCGCCGACTTCTAGCCGATGGGCTCGCCGATCTCCGGCGGCCGTGCGCCTCGTGGCGGGGTGGATCCGGTCGAGGACATGCGCAGGCAGTTGGCCCGCCTCGGTATCGAGGTGGTGCCGGAAGCGCCGGAGCGGCGAGACCGCCACCGCGACAGCGCGGACACCGAACTCGTCCGGCCGGCTCGGGCACACCGGGCCGAACTGGACGCCAGGGGAATTCGGTCGGGTGCGGGCGATCCGCAGCGCGCGCACCCGACCGGATTCGCCGATGATGATCAACCACACGATTCCGCTGCGCGGACTGGGGATGATCATGAAGAGTGGGGGAGCGGGGCGCGTCCCCGTGGCGCCCGGCGCGGACGCAGGTCCGGCCGGCGCGAGAAAGACTCCCTGTCGACCGGCGTCGGTGGTGACGACGGGCGGCAGGTGGATCCGGTGGCGGCCGGATCCCAGCCGGGAGAGCCCGACAGGCGGGCCGGCACACGCCGGCTCGCCCCGGGCGACCGTCCGAAGGCGACGATCGACCAGGCCAAGGACGCCTGCCTCAATCTGCTGGCCGTGCGCGCCCGCAGCCGGGCCGAGCTGGAGAAACGTCTCGGGGAGAAGGGTTTCCGGCTCGAGGTGACCGCGGCCGCGCTCGACCGGCTCGCCGAAGTCGGCCTCGTCGACGACAGTTCCTTCGCCGAACAGTGGGTGCACGAGCGCCACACGTACTCCGGCCGGGGGAAGAGGGCCCTGCAGCGCGAACTGCGTGACAAGGGCGTCGCTCCCGCCGATGCCGAGAACGCGCTGGCGATCGTCACCGACGACGCCGAACGCGCTCGCGCCACCGACCTGGTCCGCCGCAAACTCACCACCCTGTCCCGGGACCTGGACCGCGACAAGGCCGTCCGCCGTCTCGTCGGCATGCTGGCCCGCCGCGGCTACGACCAGTCGACTGCCTTCGCCGTCGTCACCGCGGAACTCGCCGAGGCGGGATTCACCCAGGCGCCCGCGCGGCCACGCGGGGCGAGCAAGCCCGATCCGGACCCGGACGAGCCGTCCCACGATCACCGACGACCCGGACGACCGGGCGATCCGATATCGCACGCCGATCCTGCGATCGAGGCGGACTCGGACAGCCCCGCCGAGGGGCTCCCGCGCCGGAACCGCTCCCGATGGTCACGCGCGGTCAGCACATCGGCCGACAGCGAAGCTCCCGGAGACACCGACACCGACCCCCCGGACCGGAGTACCGACCGGCGCGCGCCGCGCCGCCCGGTCCCCGGTGACGAGCAGGCCGCCGCCGACCTGGTCCGCCGCAAACTCCGCGGCATGCCCACCGACCTCGACCGCGCCAAGGCCACCCGCCGCCTGGTCGACATGCTCGCCCGCCGCGGCTACAGCCCCGCCATCGCCTACGCGGTCGTCAAAGCCGAACTGGCCGAGGCCGATCGCTGAGCCAGGTGACGAGCTTTCCGAGTGCTGCTCGACTTCGGCAGTTGGGCATCGCCGCGAGGATGTCGCCGCTAGGCGGCGTGAGGGCGACGGCGCGAGGATCGTGCTGCCTCCCGGGGCATGGGCGCGAGGGCGGCGAGTCCGGTGGCGGGAACGGCTCCGTGTGGGAGGTCCGGCGCGTAAGATGACTTCGCGCCGGTGAAACGTGTTTTCGCGCAGGCGGATTCGAGCGCCGCAGAATGCGGCGGGGGTGTGGTAACCGGGTGTTTCACCTGTGGTCGGGGTGGGCATTCCGGGGGACAGGGCCTGGTGTGGCCGCCGAACTACGGGGAGGTGGACCCTGGACGCGTTGTGGTCGTTCGTGGTGAACCGGCGCGAGCAGCTGCTGGTCGATTCGTACCTGCATGTGTCGGCGGTGGTGCAGTCGCTGGCGCTGGCGACGATCGTCGCGGTGCTGGTCGGGGTGCTCGTGTACCGGAGCCCGCTCGGCTCGGCCGCCGCGACAGCGACCGCGGGAGCGATCCTCACGGTGCCCTCGTTCGCGCTGCTCGGGCTGTTGATCCCCTTCCTCGGGCTCGGCGTCGGGCCGACGATCGTGGCGCTGGTGCTGTACGCGCTGTTGCCGATCCTGCGCAACACCGTGCTCGGGCTGTCGTCGGTGGATCCGGCGGTGATCGACGCCGCGCGCGGCGTCGGGATGAACCGGCTGCGGCTGCTGAGCACCATCGAACTGCCGCTGGCCTGGCCGTCGATCCTCGCCGGAATGCGGGTCAGCACCCAAATGATCATGGGCATTCTGGCCCTGGCCGCCTATGCCAAAGGCCCCGGCCTGGGCAACCTCATCTTCTCCGGGCTCTCGCGCCTGGGCAGCCCGAACGCGGTGCCGCAGGCGCTGACCGGGACCGTGCTCATCGTCGTGCTCGCGCTCGCGCTCGACGGCGTCCTGCTGCTGCTCGGCCGCCTCACCATCTCGAGGGGAATTCGTGACTGACACCGAAACCAGCACCGGCGCCGCCGCATCCGCGGTCTCCGGGGTCGAGATCGTCCTCGACCGGGTCACCAAGCGTTATCCCGACCAGCCGGATCCGGCGGTCGAGGAGGTCAGCATGACCATCCCGGCGGGGGAGATCGTGGTCCTGGTCGGCCCCTCCGGGTGCGGCAAGACCACCACCATGCGGATGATCAACCGGCTGATCGAACCGACCTCCGGCACCGTCACGATCGGCGGCCGCGACGCCGCGGGCATCGACGCCGACGAATTGCGGCGCGGTATCGGCTATTCCATCCAGCAGGCCGGCCTGTTCCCGCACCTGACCGTCGCCAAGAACATCGCCACGGTTCCCGGCCTGCTCGGCTGGGACCGCACACGCACCCGAGCCCGTGTCGACGAGATGCTCGCCCTCGTCGGTCTCGACCCCGCCGTGTATCGCGGTCGCTATCCGCGCCAGCTCTCCGGCGGTCAGCAACAGCGCGTCGGGGTGGCCAGGGCGCTGGCGGCCGACCCGCCGGTGCTGCTGATGGACGAGCCGTTCGGCGCCGTCGACCCGATCACCCGCGCGCTGCTGCAGGACGAATTGCTGCGCCTGCAAGGCGAACTCGGCAAGACCATCGTCTTCGTCACCCACGATTTCGGTGAGGCCGTGAAACTGGGCGACCGGATCGCGGTCCTGGGCGACCGGTCCCGCATCCTCCAGTACGACACCCCGGCGGCGATCCTGGCCGCGCCTGCCGACGAGACGGTCGCCGGTTTCGTCGGCAACACCGCCACCATCGACCGCCTCGGCCTGGCCGTGCTGGCCGATCTCGACCTGGACCAGGGCATCGCCGTCGCCGAGGACACCGCCCCGGCCGACCTCACCGACCGCCTGCACACGGCGCGGCAGGACTGGGGCATCGTCCTGGCCGCCGACCGGACCCCGATCCGCCGGATCGCGACAGGTGAACTCGCCCACGCGGATTCGCTGCGGGACCTCGGCACCCCGATCCAGACCACGCTGCCCACCGACGCGACCCTGCAGGACGCCCTCGCGATCCTGCTGACCGAACGCACCGCCTCGGCCGTGGTCGTCGACGGCACCGGCGCGTTCGCCGGCGTCGTCACCGTCGACACTCTGATCAGCCACCTGGCCGCCGCCGGGGCCGCCGAAACGGCGCGGGCATGAGCGCGGCGCAGGTCGCGCTCCGGTGCGCTGCTCGGCCGGTCGACAGCACTCGCACTCGACAGGTCGGTGACCGGCCCGGCGGGAGGACCGATCACCGCGGACACCGACGGCTTCCGGTCGGCGACGGGCTTGCCCGACCGTCGGCCGTGCCCGTCGTGCTGCGGACGGCGCGTCGTGCCGACGGTTCGTCCGCCGACCGGCCGGTGTTCGACCGGGTGTTCGCCGTCCACGGCGCCGCCGCAGGCCCCACACCGCGGCCTCGGAGGTTCGAATGACGAATCCTGTTCCCGCCCCGCCGCGTTCGATGACGGACGGGACGGCCGCCGTCGCCGTACCGGGCGCGCAGCGGCGCGCCGAGTTCCTGCGGTTGCTGGTCCAGCCCGTGATCGTGCTGATCCTCACCGTCGGGGTGCTGGTGTGGGCGTTCCGGCGCGATCTCACGCTCACCCAGCAGGCGAGCATCAGCGTCGGCAATATCGCCGAGGTCACCTGGCAGCACATCCTGATCACCGCGGCGGTGGTGATCATCGTCGTCGCGGTAGCGGTGCCGCTGGGTACGCTGCTGACCCGGCCCGGATTCCGCGGGCTCGCACCGATCTTCGTCGGCATCGCCAATATCGGTGCCTCGGCGCCCGCCATCGGCCTGATCGTGCTGTGCTACCTGGTCACCCGGACCACCGGATTCTGGGTGGGGGTCGCGCCGATCGCGTTCTGTTCGCTGCTGCCGGTGCTGCGCAACACGATCCTGGGTTACCAGGAGGTGGATCCGACGCTCGTCGACGCCGGTCGCGGGCAAGGGATGTCGTCGGTGCAGGTGCTGCGGCGCATCGAGTTCCCGCTCGCGGTGCCCTACATCCTGGCCGGCCTGCGCACCTCGCTGGTGCTGGCCGTCGGCACCGCGACGCTGTCGTTCCTGGTGAGCGCGGGCGGCCTCGGCATCCTCATCGATACCGGGTACAAGCTGCGCGACACCGTCACGTTGACCGTGGGCGCGGTGCTGGCCGTCGCCCTGGCCCTGTTGGTCGACTGGCTGGGCGCGCTGGCCGAGCAGTTCCTCGGACCGAGGGGGTTGCGGTGAGGATCACCCGATGGTTGCGTGGGCTCGCGCCCGTGGCCGGTGTGCTGCTGATCGCGAGTTGCGGTCTGCAGTCGGGCGGTTCGGTGCCGCTGCCGGTGGGACCGGGCAGCATCGTGGCCGTGCCCGCCCTCGACGGCGTCGCGGTCACCGTGGGTTCCAAGGACTTCACCGAGGCCAATATCCTCGGCTATCTGATCGAATTCGCGCTCACGGCGGCGGGCGCGAATGTGCGTGACCTGACCAATATCCAGGGCTCCAACAGCCTGCGCGACGCCCAGTTGCACGGTCAGGTCGACATCGCCTACGACTACACCGGCACCGGCTGGATCAACTACCTGGGCAACGAGACGCCCGAACCGGACGAGGTGCGCCAGTTCGAACTCGTCCGGGACGCCGATCGCGCCGAGCACGACATGGTGTGGGCCGCGATGGCGCCGATGAACAACACCTACGCCCTGGTCGCGAGCAGGCGCACCGCCGAGGAGACCGGCGTGCGCACGCTGTCGGACTACGCTGCGCTGATCGCGAAGGACCCGGCCGCGGCCGCCACCTGCGTGGGCACCGAGTTCAACGTCCGCCAGGACGGTTACCCGGGGATGGCCCGCAAGTACGGCATCGATGTCGGTGCGGTGCAGAAACAGATCGTCCAGGACGCGCTGGTCTATCAGGCGACCGCCGACGCCGAGCAGTGCCGGTTCGGCTCGGTCGCGGCCACCGACGGCCGCATCCCGGCGCTGGATCTGGTACTGCTCGACGACGACCGCGGCTTCTTCCCGAAGTACAACGCCGCGCTCGTCATGCACGGACCCTTCGCCGACGCGCACCCCGAGGTCGCCGCGCTCATGGCACCCATCTCCGCCCGCCTGACCAACGCGGTGATCACCGAGCTCAACCGCCAGGTCGACATCGGCGGTCGCGAACCGGCCGACGTCGCGCGCGACTGGATGGTCGCCGAGGGGCTGGTCACCGTCGGCTGACCCCTCGCGACGGTTTGCCGAACTGTTACCGGGCTTCGCCCGAGATGTCCGAAACGCGGGACTCCTTCACACCGCACGCTCAGCTTCCCGGGCCATGATGGACGACGGTGGTGACACCGGCAACCGAAACGCGGAGCGGCGTGGGGGTCCGCTTCCCGACTGGGAGGATGACGCATGACGATCGAATTCCGCAAGGTGACCGTCCTGGGGACGGGGGTGCTCGGATCCCAGATCGCGTTCCAGACCGCCTTCCACGGGTTCGACGTGACCGCCTACGACATCGACGACAAGGCGATCACCGCCGCACGTGGCCGATTCGACGAGCTCGCCAAGGTGTATCAGCAGGACGTCGAAGGCGCGGATGCGAGCAACACCGCAGCGACCGCCGCGGGCATCACGCTGACCACCGATCTGGCGGCCGCGGCGGCCGAGGCGGACCTGATCATCGAGGCGGTGCCCGAGGTGCTCGAGATCAAGCGCGACCTCTACGGCAAGCTCGGGGCGCTGGCGCCCGAACGCACCGTGTTCGCGACGAACTCCTCGACGCTGCTGCCCAGCGACATCGTCGACTACACCGGCCGCGCCGACCGGTTCCTGGCGCTGCACTTCGCCAACCACGTCTGGAAGTTCAACACCGCCGAGGTCATGGGCACCGAGCGGACCGATCCGGCGGTGTTCCAGGCGGTGGTCGCGTTCGCGACGGCCATCGGCATGGTGCCGATCGAATTGCACAAGGAGAAGGCCGGTTACGTTCTCAACTCGCTGCTGGTGCCGTTCCTGAATTCCGGCATCGAGCTGGCCGCGGGCGGATACGCCGAACCCGCCGCGGTCGACGAGACCTGGCGCATCGCCACCGGCGCCCCGATGGGCCCGTTCCAGATCCTCGACATCGTCGGCCTGACCACCCCCTACAACATCCTGATCAACGGCAGCGACGCGCACAAGAAGCTCGCGGCCTGGCTCAAGGAGAACTACATCGACAAGGGCAAGCTCGGCGCCGCCACCGGGGAGGGGTTCTACCGCTACACCGCGTAGTCCCGCTCGACATCGCCGGAACGGACAGAGGAGTCGGATGTACTACAGCAGTGGCAACTACGAAGCGTTCGCCCGTCCGCGCAAACCCCAAGGGGTGGAAGACAAGTCGGCGTGGTTCGTCGGCGCAGGCCTGGCGTCGCTGTCGGGCGCGGCCTTCCTGATCAGGGACGGGCAGATGTCCGGCGACCGGATCACCGTGCTGGAGCGGCTGAAGCTGCCCGGCGGTGCGCTCGACGGCATCAGGGAACCGAAGAAGGGCTTTGTCATCCGCGGTGGGCGCGAGATGGAGAACCACTTCGAATGTCTGTGGGATCTCTACCGTTCGGTGCCGTCCCTGGAGATAGAGGGCGCCAGCGTCCTCGACGAGTTCTACTGGCTCAACAAGGACGACCCGAACTTCTCGCTCCAGCGCGCCACCGTGCGACGCGGCCAGGACGCGCACACCGACGGCCTGTTCACCCTCACCGACCGCGCGCAGAAGGACATCGTGAAGGTGTTCCTCGCCACCCGCGAGCAGATGGAGAACAAGCGCATCGACGAGGTGTTCGGCGCGGACTTCCTGGCCAGCAATTTCTGGCTGTACTGGCGCACGATGTTCGCGTTCGAGGAATGGCACAGCGCGCTCGAGATGAAGCTGTACCTGCACCGCTTCATCCACCACATCGGCGGCCTGCCGGACTTCTCGGCGCTGAAGTTCACCAAGTACAACCAGTACGAGTCGCTGGTGCTGCCGCTGTATCGGTGGCTGCTCGACCAGGGTGTGCGGTTCCGCTTCGACACCGAGGTCACCGACGTCGATTTCGACATCACCGGGCCGCGCAAACAAGCCACCCGGCTGCGCTGGGTGTCCGAGGGCGTCGACGGCGGCGTCGATCTGACGGCGAACGATCTGCTGTTCGTCACCATCGGCTCGCTCACCGAGAACTCCGACGAAGGCGATCAGCACACGCCCGCGAAACTCGACGAGGGCCCGGCCCCGGCCTGGGATCTGTGGCGGCGGATCGCGGCCAAGGACCCCGCGTTCGGTCATCCCGACGTCTTCGGCGGCCACATCCCGGAGACCAAATGGGAATCGGCCACGGTCACCACCCTCGACGAGCGGATTCCGCGTTACATCCAGAAGATCTGCAAGCGGGACCCGTTCAGCGGCAAGGTCGTCACCGGCGGCATCGTGACGGTGCGGGACTCGTCCTGGCTGATGAGCTGGACGGTGAACCGGCAGCCACACTTCAAACAACAGCCCGCCGACCAGATCGTGGTGTGGGTGTACGCGCTCTTCGCCGACAAGCCCGGCGATTTCGTGCGCAAGTCGATGCAGGACTGCACCGGGGCGGAGATCACCCAGGAATGGCTCTACCACCTGGGCGTGCCCGAGGCGGAGATCCCGGAGATGGCCGCCGACGCGGCGACCTGCGTGCCGGTGATGATGCCGTACGTGACGGCGTTCTTCATGCCGCGCCAGGCGGGCGACCGGCCCGACGTGGTGCCCGCCGGCGCGGTGAACTTCGCCTTCATCGGCCAGTTCGCCGAGACCACCCGCGACTGCATCTTCACCACCGAGTACTCGGTGCGCACCGGCATGGAGGCGGCCTACCGGCTGCTCGACATCGAACGTGGGGTGCCGGAGGTGTACGCCTCCACCTACGACATCCGCTCGCTACTGGCGGCGACCAGCCGGTTGCGGGACGGCGAGGAGATGAGCCTGCCCGGACCGGACTTCGTCCGGCACCGGCTGCTGAAGAAGCTCGACGACACCGAGATCGGGCCGCTGCTGCGCGAGTTCGGCCTCGTCGGCGAGGACTAGGGGACACAACGCGGGGCCCGATCCGTCCGGACCGGGCCCCGCGGCGTGTTCGCTGAGCTAGTTCTTGGTGATGTCCACGCCGGGAGCGGCGTCGGTGACGATCGAGTCGGCGGCCAGCACGGCGCCGCCGCCCCGCTTGCGCCGCGACCGCAGCCGCTTCTCCAGCGTCGTCGCCAGGAAGGTCAGCGCCAGGTTCAGCGAGATCATGATCAGCGCCACGACGATCAGCGCGGGGATGGTGTTCTGCTGCGAGGCACCCTCCTGCTGACCGGCGCGCACCAGTTCCACATAGGTGATCTGGTAGCCCAGCGCGGTGTCCTTGAGCACGACCACCATCTGCGACACCAGGGCGGGCAGCATCGCCGTGACCGCCTGCGGCAGCAGGATCAGGCGCATCAGCTGGGTCTTGCGCAGGCCCAGCGCCACCGCGGCCTCGGTCTGGCCCTTGGGCAGCGACCGGATACCCGCGCGCACGATCTCGGCGATGACCGAGGCGTTGTAGATCACCAGCGCGATGACGACCGCGGCCAGCGCCAGGTCGTCGGAGCGGAAGACCTTGTACTCGCCGAAGACGGCGAACAGGAAGATCATCAGGATCAGCACCGGGATCGCCCTGGCCAGCTCGACGATCGCGCCCGCGGTCCAGCGGATCCACTTGTGATCCGACAGCCGCAGGATGCCGAAGATCATGCCGAAGATCAGCGCGAACACGATCGAGATGACCGCCGCGGTCAACGTGCCCCGCAGACCGGGCAGCAGGTAGGTCTCCCAGACGCCCGCTTCCAGGAACGGCTTCCACTTGGCCGCGGTGAACTGACCCTGCTCGTCGAACGCGTCGAACAGCAGCCAGCCGAAACCGGCCAGCGCGAGCACGACCAGGACCGAGTAGAGGTGATGCCGCAGGCGCGCGCGGGGGCCCGGCGCGTCGAAGAGGACCGAAGCTGCGCTCATCGGGCTACCTCGAATCGCTTGGCCAGCCAGCCGAAGAACAGGCCGGTCGGCAGGGTGAGAATGACGAAGCCGAGGGCGAAGATCGCACCGATCGCGAGCAGCGCGGCCTCGTTCTCGTTCATCTCGCTCATCAGGAAGGCGGCCTCGCCGACACCGATCACCGAGGCGATGGTCGAGTTCTTCGTCAGGGCGATCAGCACACTGCCCAGCGGGGCGATGACCGCGCGGAAGGCCTGCGGCAGCACCACCAGGCGCAGGTTCTGCGCGAAGCCGAAGCCGAGCGAGCGGCCCGCTTCGGACTGGCCCAGCGGCACCGTGTTGATGCCCGAGCGCAGCGACTCGCACACGAAGGCCGCCGTGTAGACGCTCAAGCCGACGATCGCCCAGCGATAGTTGTTGTCCGAGAGCGAATCACCGGCCAGCTTCCAGCCCAGGGTCGTGTACAGGCCCAGCGAGCAGAACACGATGATCAGCGTCAGGGGGGTGTTGCGGAAGATCGAGACGTAGGCGGAGCCGACCCAGCGCGCGACCGGGATGGGGGACACGCGCATGGCGGCGACGAGGGTGCCGAGGAGCAGCGCGCCGATCGCGGAGAAGAACGTCAGCTTGATGGTCACCCAGAAGGCGTCGAGGATTTCGGAGTCGTACCTCGAGATCAGGTCGAACACGGACGCGCGTCCTCCGATCGATGTGTAAGGGCCAGCAGGACTCGACCGCGGTGGCGGCCCGGGACTCCCGGACCGCCACCGCGGCGGTGATCAGTAGCGGTCGACGGTCGGCGGCTGCGGGATCGCGAAACCGGTGCCGGCGAAGGACTTCTCCAGCGCGGCCTTCCACGAACCGTCGGCGATCATCGCCTCGATCGCGTCGTTGATCTTGGTGCGCGCCTCGGTCTCGCCCTTCTTGATACCGATGCCGTACTTCTCGGTGGTGAAGGGCTTGTTGACCAGCTTGTAGGAGCCCGGCGACTGCGCGGCGTAACCGGCGAGGATGACGTTGTCGGTGGTCACCGCGTCCATCGCGCCGCCCCGCAGCGCCTCGATGCACAGCGAGTAGGTGTCGTAGGTCTGCAGCTGCGCCTGCGGGAACTTGTCCTTGATGTTCTGGGCCGGGGTGGAGCCCTTCACCGAGCACACCTTCTTGCCCGCCAGCGAGTCCGGGCCGGTGATGTCGGTGTTGTCGGCGCGCACCAGCAGGTCCTGACCGGCGATGTAGTACGGGCCGGCGAAGTCGACCTTCTCCTTGCGCTTGTCGGTGATCGAGTAGGTCGCGACGACGTAGTCGACCTGACCGTTCTCGAGCAGCGTCTCGCGCTGCGCCGACGGCGACTCCTTGAAGGTGATGTTCTCCGGCTTCACGCCGAGCTTGTCGGCCACGTACTTGGCCACCTCGACGTCGAAGCCGCTGTAGGTGCCGTCGGTGTTGCGCAGGCCCAGACCCGGCTGGTCGAACTTGATGCCGACGGTCAGCTTGCCGTCCTTGGCGTGGTCGAGCACCGACCCCTCGTCACCGCCGCCACAGCCCGCGGTGAGCGTGGCAGCCAATGCCAGTGCCGCGGCGCCGATTCCGACCCGCATCGCACGATTGATCCTCATCGAGTGTCCTTCTCCTGGTGATGGGTGGTGGTCAGTGACTGAGAATTTTGCCGAGGAAGTCCTTGGCCCGGTCCGAGGCGGGTGCGGTGAAGAAGGTCTCCGGCGCGGTGTCCTCGACGATCTCGCCGTCGGCCATGAACAGCACGCGGTCGCCGGCCCGGCGGGCGAAGCCCATCTCGTGGGTCACGACGAGCATCGTCATGCCCTCCTTGGCGAGCGAGACCATCACCTCGAGCACTTCGTTGACCATCTCCGGGTCCAGCGCGGAGGTGGGCTCGTCGAAGAGCATCACCTTCGGGTCCATCGCCAGCGAGCGGGCGATCGCGACGCGCTGCTGCTGGCCGCCGGAGAGCTGGGCGGGGTACTTGTCGGCCTGGTTGGCGATGCCGACCCGGTCGAGCAGGGCCAGCGCGTGCTTGCGCGCCTCGTCCTTCTTGATGCCGCGCACCTTCAGCGGCGCGAGCATGACGTTGTCGAGAATCGTCTTGTGCGCGAACAGATTGAACGACTGGAACACCATGCCGACCTCGGCGCGCAGCGCGGCCAGCGCCTTGCCCTCGGCGGGCAGCGCGACGCCGTCGATGGCGATGTCGCCGGAGTCGATCGGTTCGAGCCGGTTGATGGTGCGGCACAGGGTGGACTTCCCCGAGCCCGAGGGGCCGAGGACGATCACGACCTGCCCGCGGGGGACTTCCAGGTTGATGTGGCGCAGGACGTGGAGTTCACCGAAGTGTTTGTCCACGTTGCGCATCGAGATCATCGGCGGCGCGCCAGCAGTGGCGGCGGCGTCGGCTTTCCCGGTCGCGGGTGCGGCGTCGTCGGTCATGGTCAGAAACCTTAGGCGTTCTTCGGAGATTTGCCCGGCTTTCCGTGACTCGCCGCCACGGCACGCCGAAACGACACCGGCCGGTAACCTGCCGGTACCACGGGCGACTCCCGGACGCGACGCAGACCACATCAGGGGCGGGCCGTACCCTGGACGGGTGGATTCGAACGGACAGAACGCGACGGAGCGCGCGGTGACGCAGGCGCGCAGTTACGAGGTCCGCACCTTCGGCTGCCAGATGAACGTACACGACTCCGAACGCTTGTCCGGCCTGCTCGAAGACGCGGGCTATGTGAAGGCCGCGCCCACCGACACCCCCGACCTGGTGGTGTTCAACACCTGCGCGGTGCGCGAGAACGCCGACAACAAGCTCTACGGCACCTTGGGCCACCTGGCGCCGGTGAAGCAGGGCAGGCCCGGCATGCAGATCGCCGTCGGCGGCTGCCTGGCGCAGAAGGACCGCGAGACCGTCGTGCGCAAGGCGCCCTGGGTCGACGTGGTGTTCGGCACACACAACATCGGCTCGCTGCCGGTGCTGCTCGAGCGGGCTCGGCACAACGAGGAAGCCCAGGTCGAGATCCTCGAATCGCTCGAGGCGTTCCCCTCGACGCTGCCCGCCAAGCGGGAATCGGCCTACGCCGGCTGGGTGTCGATCTCGGTGGGCTGCAACAACACCTGCACCTTCTGCATCGTGCCCGCGCTGCGCGGCAAGGAGGTCGACCGCCGCCCCGGTGACGTGCTCGCCGAGGTGCAGGCGCTGGTCGATCAGGGCGTGCTCGAGGTGACGCTGCTCGGCCAGAACGTCAACTCCTACGGCGTGAACTTCGTGGACCCGGAACAGCCGCGTGATCGCGGGGCCTTCGCCCAGCTGCTGCGCGCGACCGGACAGATCGAAGGCCTCGAGCGGGTGCGGTTCACCTCCCCGCATCCGGCCGAGTTCACCGACGATGTCATCGAGGCGATGGCGCAGACCCCGACCGTCTGCCCGCAGCTGCACATGCCGCTGCAGTCCGGGTCGGACCGGGTGCTCAAGGCGATGCGTCGCTCCTACCGCAAGGAGCGCTTCCTGGGCATCATCGACAAGGTGCGCGCGGCGATGCCGCACGCCTCGATCACCACCGACATCATCGTGGGCTTCCCCGGCGAGACCGAGGAGGACTTCCAGGAGACCCTGGACGTGGTGCGCCGGGCGCGGTTCACCAGCGCCTACACCTTCCAGTACTCCAAGCGGCCGGGAACCCCGGCCGCCGAACTGCCCGACCAGCTGCCCAAGGCGGTGGTGCAGGAGCGCTACGACCGGCTGATCGCCCTGCAGGAGCAGGTCTCGCTCGAAGCCAACCAGGCGTTGATCGGCACCGAGGTGGAACTGCTCGTCGCCGACGGCGCGGGCAAGAAGAACGCCGCCACCGCCCGGATGAGCGGTCGCGCGCGCGACGGCAGGCTGGTGCACTTCCGGCCCGGCACCGACGCGGGGATCCGCCCGGGCGACATCGTCGTCGTCCACATCACCGAGGCCGCGCCCCACCACCTGATCGCCGACGGCGCGGTGAAGTCGCACCGGCGCACCAGGGCGGGCGACGCGCACGAGCGCGGCGTGACGCCGAAGACCGAACCGATCGGCGTCGGCCTGGGGCTGCCGCGGATCGGCGCGCCCGCGGTCGAGCCGGTCACCAGTGGCTGCTCGACCGGCTGCTCGTGAGCTCGACGCCGGAGGACCCCGAACCTACTACCGGTCGTAGTGGGTCGGGTGCCGACGGCGCGGACGGTGATGGCACAGTAGAGCCGGGCGCACACGAGACCAGCAACGATCAGCCTGCGAACAGGAGCGACAACGCGGTGAACCGGGTGGACGACAAGGAATTCGAACAGTTCCGCGGCGAACTCGACGCGGTGGAACGCCGCATCGCCGGCGAGATCGATCCCGGCGCGCGGGCGCTGGTCGTGGCGGGCGCGGTCTTCGCGCTGCTGATCTCGCTGGTGCTGCCGACCGCGGGCACCGCGCGCGGGTTCGACGTGCTGCTCAACACCGAGGCCGCGGGGGTCGAGCACATCGGCCTGCCCTCGCGGATCTTCGTCTGGCTGGTCATCGTCTTCGGTGTCGGCTTCTCGCTGCTGGCGCTGACCACCCGCCGCTGGGTGCTGGCCTGGCTGGCCTGCGCGGGCTCGGCGGTCGGCAGCGTGTTCGGCGTGCTGTCGATCTGGCACCGGCAGACCCCCGGCCTGGGCAACTACGAGGGCGCCGGCCCCGGCATCGGCCTGATCCTGGGCACCATCGCGATCATGGTGCTCACCTTCCACTGGATTCGCGTGGTCTGGAGCCGCACCGCCGTGCAGCTCGCCGCCGAGGAGCAGCGCCGCAACGCCGCGCGCGAGGCCGAGGAACGCGATCGTAAGCGCCTGACCGGCGAATAGCCCGCGGAACGAGTGAACCCCCGACCATCCGGTCGGGGGTTCACTCGTTTCGCGAGCTCAGCGGTTGCTGACCGCGCCTTCGGCGGCCTCGGCCCATTCACGCCACTGCTTGGCCTGCTCGAGCGCCTTCTCCGCGTCGCGCTTCTTGCCCGCCGCGGTGGCCTTGGCGGCCTGCTCCTCGAACTGGGCGACCCGCTCGCGGAACTGCGCGGCGCGCGCCACCGCCTCCGGATCGGTGCGCCGCCACTGCTGGTCGGCGGCGTCGCGCACGCGCTTCTCGATGGCGCGCAGCTTGCCTTCCAGCTCCTGCATGCGCTCGCGCGGCACCTTGCCGACGGCGTCCCACTTGTCCTGCAGCTCGCGCAGGGCGTTGCGGGCGGCGTCGAGCCCGGTGGCCGGGTCGATGTGCGCGTAGGCGCGCAGCAGCTCCTCCTTGGCGGTGGCGTTGTGCTCGAACTCGGCGTCGCGCTCGGAGACCGCCGCGTTGCGCGCGGCGAAGAACACGTCCTGGGCGCTCTTGAACCGCCGCCACAGCGCCTCGTCGGCCTCGCGCGGGGCGCGGCCCGCCGCCTTCCACTCGGTGAGCAGGTCGCGGAATACCGCGGCCGTGCCGGTCCAGTCGGTCGAGCCCGACAGTTCCTCGGCGCGTACGCACAGCTCTTCCTTGCGCGTCTTCGCCGAAGCGCGCTCGCGGTCGAGCTCGGCGAAGTGCGCGCCGCGCCTGCGGTTGAACGCCTCGCGGGCCTTGGAATAGCGCTTCCACAGAGCGTCGTCGACCTTGCGGTCGACCCCGCGGATGGACTTCCACTCGTCGAGGATCTCGCGCAGCCGGTCGCCCGCGTGCTTCCACTGGGTGGACTCGGCGGCGATCTGCTCGGCCTCGGCGGCAAGGGCTTCCTTGCGCTCGGTGTGCTCGTGCCGGGCGCGCTCCTTCTCCTCCTTGGCGTGCGCGGCGGCCTCTTCGGAGTGCTCGGTGATCGCCTGCAGACGCACGGCCAGACCGTCGATATCGCCGATGACGGCCGCGGTCGGCAGTGTCTCGGCGATCGCGAGTGCGGCCGCCTTGGTCTTGCGGGCGTCGGCGCCCGCGGCCAGCCTGGCCTCGAGCAGCGCCACCTCGGTGGCCAGGTCGTCGAAGCGGCGGCCGAAGTGCTCGAGTCCCTCGGCGGCGTCGCCCGCCTGCCAGGACCCGATGATCCGCTCGCCGTCGGCGGTCTTGACCCACGCGGTGCCGTCCTCGTCGACCCGGCCCCACTTGCTGGGGTCGGTGACCGTCGGCACGACGACCGGGTGCGGATGGGGTTGATCGGGGCCCGGCGCCGGTTTCACGGCGTGTGGCTTCGGCGGACGCGGAGACTTTCCGCCGGGCTTGGGGGTACCGGACGGTCGCGGGCCCGGACCGGGGGTGGGCTTCGCGGTTCCGTTGCTGTCGGTCATTGCTCTCCGTCCCTGCCGCGCGTCACGGCTGCCTGGTTACGCCCTAGCACATCCCATTGAACCCGGTCGGAGCCGAGGAAACCATCGATCCGAGTGATCGGATGCCGGATTTCCTGGGATTTCGTCCCGGACGACGTGGGTAGTCGCACCTGAAAACACTAGCAATCTCGGCGGGCATCACCGCGCCGGACACTCGCAGACGGCTGCCCGGTCGCGGTGCGGCGGGTGCGGCCTCCGGCGCGCGATACGGCTACGGTTACCGCGTGTTCTCGATAGCGGCCCTGGTCCCGTCGCCGCCGATGCTGGTGCCCGAACTGTGCGGGCGCCGGGTGGCAGCGGGCAGTGATCCCGACGACCCGACCGCGGTGCTGCGCGCCGCCGCCCTCGACGCCGTGGCCACGCTCGCCGCCGCGACCGACCGCTGGACGGTCGTCGGCGTCGGCGCGCGCGACCAGAACTTCGCGTCCACGACCAGAGGGACGTTCCGTGGCTTCGGCGCCGACGTCGTCGTCGGGCTCGGCCCGGCGGGGCCGGACGCGGCCCCAGCAGACCCCCAGCTTCCCCTGCCGGTCCTGGTCGCCGGATGGTTGCGCGAGCAGGTCGCCCCCGGGATCTCGGTGACGGCGCGGCTGCTGGCCGCCGACACCGCGCCCGCGGACTGTGCCAGGGCGGGCGCGGCGCTGCGGGCCGAACTCGACGCAGACCCCGCCCCGCACGCGGTGCTGGTCGTCGCCGACGGCGCGGCGACGCTCACGGTCGCGGCGCCCGGATACCTGGACGAGCGGGCGGCGCCGGTCCAGGACGCGCTCGACGCCGCCCTGCGCGCCGGCTCGCGGACCGGGCTGGCGGTCCTGGACCCCGCGCTGTGCGCGCAACTGCTGCTCGACGGGCGGGCCGCCTATCAGGTGCTCGGCGGTCTGTTCGCCACCGATTCGGCCGATCCACGGGTGCGTACCCTCTATCAGGGCGCACCCTATGGTGTCGGCTACGACGTGAGCGTGTGGGAACCCGGTGGACAGGAAGGTAGCGACGAGTGACGAGCTGGCCCGGGCGCCCCATCGCGGTCGTCGGCCCCACCGCCACCGGCAAGTCCGATCTCGCGCTCGACCTGGCCGAACGGCTCGACGGCGAGATCGTCAACATCGACGCGATGCAGCTCTACCGCGGAATGGACGTCGGCACCGCCAAGCTGCCGCCCGACCAGCGCCGTGGCATTGCGCACCACCTGCTCGACGTGCTCGAGGTCACCGAGACCGCGACGGTCGCCGCCTACCAGCGCGAGGCGAGCGCGATCGTCGAGGACATCATGGCGCGCGGGCGCACTCCGGTGATCGTCGGCGGCTCGATGATGTATGTGCAGGCCCTGCTGGACCAGTGGGACTTCCCGGCCACCGACCCGGCGGTGCGCGCCCGCTGGGAGGCATTGCTCGCCGAGGGCGGCGTGGCCGCCGTGCACGCGGCGCTGCGCGCGGCCGATCCGGTCGCGGCCGCCACCATCCTGCCCACCGACGGTCGCCGGATGGTGCGCGCGCTCGAGGTCGTCGAGCTGACCGGCCAGCCCTTCGCGGCCTCGGCGCCGACGATCGGCGCCCCCCGCTGGGACACGGCCATCCTCGGCGTCGACCGCGAGACCGCCGCCCTGGACGCCCGGATCGAGACCCGGACCGCCCTGATGTTCGACACCGGTCTGGTCGAGGAAGTGCGCGCCCTGATCGAGGTCGGCCTGCGCGAAGGCCAGACCGCCCGCCGCGCGATCGGCTACGCCCAGGTGCTGGCCCACCTCGACGGTGACTACGACCTCGCCCACGCCCGCGAGCGCACGCTGATCGGCACCCGCCGGTATGTGCGCAGGCAGCGGTCGTGGTTCCGCCGCGATCCCCGGGTGACCTGGGTCGACGGCGCCGACCCCGAGCTCGCCGCGACCGCGCTGGCCCGGCTCACCACGCACCAGACAGACCCGACAGGACGGACAGCGCAGTGACGCGACGAGTGAGTACCCGCAACGCCTCGGTGCAGGTGTGGCAGGCCTACCTCAACAACCGGACGAAACGTCATCGTGACGGCCGGTTCCTCGTGCAGGGCGTGCGCCCGATCACCCAGGCGCTGGCCAACGACTGGCCCCTCGAGACGCTGCTCTACCGGCTGGGGACCCCCGAACTGTCGAGCTGGGCGCGCGAGGTGCTCGACACCGCCGACGTGCCGCAGGTCGGACTCGTGCCCGAGCTGATGGCCGAGCTGGGCGAGAAGGCGGCGAGCGTGCCGGAGATCGTCGCGGTCGCGGTGTCGCGGCAGCCGGACCTGGCCGACTACGCGCCGGGCGAACCGGGGGAGGACGCGCCGGTCGTCGTCGTGTTCGATCGCCCGAACTCGCCGGGCAACCTGGGCACCCTGATCCGTTCGGCGGACGCCTTCGGCGCCTCGGGCGTGATCGTCACCGGCCACGGCGCCGACCAGTTCGACCCGCAGGCCGTGCGCGCCTCCACCGGCTCGCTGTTCGCGGTCCCGGTGCTGCGCGCGGCAGGCCCGGCCCAGGTGCTCGAGTTCCGCGATCGCCAGGTGGCCCGCGGCATCCCCACCCGCATCGTCGGCACCGACGAGGACGCGCCCAGCACCATCTACGACTACGACTTCACCGAGGCCACCATCCTGGTGGTCGGCAACGAGACGACCGGGATGAGTTCGGCCTGGGCCGAGGCCTGCGACGATCTGGTGACCATCCCGATGGGCGGCACGGCCAGCTCGCTCGGCGCGCCGTCGGCGGGCGCGATCAGCCTGTACGAGATCGCCCGTCAGCGGCGCACCTTCGCCCGGTAACGCGGTCCCCGGCGGCGCAGAGGAGAATGACGAACGTGTCCGACATCGAATTCAGCAAAGGCCACGGCACCCAGAACGACTTCGTGGTGCTGCCCGACCCCCAGGTCCGGCTCGACCTGACCGCCGACCGGATCGCCGCGCTGTGCGACCGGCAGCGTGGGCTGGGCGCCGACGGCGTGCTGCGGGTGGCGAAGACGGGCGCGCTGGTCGAAGCGGGCGTGCTCACCGCGCTGCCCGAGGGTGTCGGCGCCGAGGACTGGTTCATGGACTACCGCAACGCCGACGGCTCGATCGCCGAGATGTGCGGCAACGGCGTGCGGGTCTTCGCGCACTACCTCGCCGCGTCCGGGCTGGAATCGCGCACGGAGTTCGTCGTCGGCAGCCGGGCCGGCGCCCGGCCGGTCGTGGTGCACGCGGCTGGACCGGTCGAGGGCGAGGTCACCGTCGACATGGGCGTTGTGCGCGAACTCGGGCCCTCGACCGCCACCCTGGGCGGCTGGGCGCTGTCGGGCATCGGCATCGATGTCGGCAATCCGCACCTGGCCTGCGTCGACCCCGGGCTCACCGCGGACGCGCTGGCCAAGCTGGATCTGGCGGTCTCGCCCGGCTTCGACCCCGACCTGTTCCCGCACGGGGTCAATGTCGAGATCCTCACCGCGCTCGGCCCCGACCACGCCGTCGACATGCGCGTCTACGAACGCGGCGTCGGCGAGACCCGGTCCTGCGGAACGGGAACCGTGGCCGCGGCGGCCGCCGCGCTGACCGCCGCCGGTGTCTCGGTGAGCACCGGATCCGGTGCGGTGACGGTGCGGGTACCCGGCGGCGAGGTGCGGGTGACCGTCGACCGGGGCCGGGCCCAGCTGCGCGGCCCGTCGGTGCTGGTGGCCACCGGAACGCTGTCGCGGGACTGGTGGGACGGGCAGTAGCGGGATAACCGGATGCGCCCTGTCACCGTGACGTGGCAGCATGGAGGGCGTATGACGAAACCAGAAACCCCCACAGACACCCCCTCGGCCGAGCACACCACCGCGGCCGAGCCCGACGTGGCCGCCGATCGCGGCGACGTCGACGACGCGCTGGCCCGCCACGCGGCCCGCATGCGGCAGCCCGGCTGGTCCCCCGAACCCACCGTCGGCGAGATGCAGCTCGACGAGCGTTCCTCGTTGCGCCGCGTGGCCGGACTGTCCACCGAGCTCACCGACATCACCGAGGTCGAATATCGGCAGCTGCGCCTGGAACGGGTCGTGCTGGTCGGTGTGTGGACCACCGGCAGCTCCGCCCAGGCCGAGGCGAGCATGGTCGAGCTGGCCGCCCTCGCCGAGACCGCGGGCTCGGAGGTCCTCGAAGGCCTGATCCAGCGTCGCGACAAGCCCGACCCGGCCACCTACATCGGCTCCGGCAAGGCCGAGGAACTGCGCACCGTGGTTCTCGACACCGGCGCCGACACCGTGATCTGCGACGGTGAGCTGACCCCGGCGCAGCTGACCGCGCTGGAGAAGGTCGTCAAGGTGAAGGTCATCGACCGCACCGCGCTGATCCTCGACATCTTCGCCCAGCACGCCACCTCCCGCGAGGGCAAGGCCCAGGTCGCGCTGGCCCAGATGGAATACATGCTGCCCCGCCTGCGCGGCTGGGGTGAGTCGATGTCGCGGCAGGCCGGTGGTCGCGCGGGCAGCAACGGCGGTGTGGGTCTGCGTGGTCCCGGTGAGACCAAGATCGAGACCGACCGTCGCCGCATCCGCGAGCGGATGGCCAAGCTGCGTCGTGAGATCCGCGAGATGAAGACCGCGCGCGACACCATGCGCGCGCGCCGCGCGGGCAGCGGGGTCCCCTCGATCGCGATCGTCGGCTACACCAACGCGGGCAAGTCCAGCCTGATGAACGCGCTGACCGGAGCGGGCCTGCTGGTGCAGGACGCGCTGTTCGCCACCCTCGATCCGACCACTCGCCGGGCCGCGCTCGACGACGGCCGCGAGATGGTGTTCACCGATACCGTCGGCTTCGTCCGGCACCTGCCCACCCAGCTGGTCGAGGCGTTCCGCTCGACGCTGGAGGAGGTCACCGGCGCCGACCTGCTGCTGCATGTCGTCGACGGTTCCGACCCGCTGCCGCTCGAACAGATCAAGGCGGTCCGCGAGGTGATCACCGACGTGATCAAGGAGCAGGGCACCGCCGCGCCGCCGGAACTGCTGGTGGTCAACAAGATCGACGCGGCCGACCCGAACGAGCTCACCCGGCTGCGCGGGATGCTGCCCGACGCGGCGTTCGTCTCGGCGCAGACCGGCGCCGGGGTGGAGGAGCTGCGCGAGCGGCTCTCGGAGGTGCTCGGCGGGCTCGATGTCGACATCAGTGTGCTGCTGCCCTACAGCCGCGGCGACCTGCTCGCGCGCATCCACGCCGACGGCCGGATCATCACCTCCGAGCACGAGGAAGGCGGCACCAGGGTCCGCGCGCGGGTACCGCACGCGCTGGCCGCCGCACTGTCGGAATATGCCCATTCGGGCCCGGCCGAGGCCGTGCCGAACTGATCCGACCAGCAGGGTTTGCCGCGGGGTAGCGGTCAACGTCGATGCGACACAGCCATTTTCGGGCGCTATGGTCGATTGTCGACAGCAGGAGGGTGTTATGTCGAATGACCAGCGGGGTCCAGCGATTGTGAACGAGAACAGGGTGGGATCGGTCGAGCAGGGCGACCGGATCCTCTCCGACAACGCGCCGTTGAATCCGACGCCGAGCGAATGGGAGATCCGGGCGTTCGAGGCGTTCTTCGCGCCGGTGCGCGCGTGGACCAGTCCGCGGTTCTACGGCCTGGAGAACATCCCGGCCGAGGGCCCGGTGCTGATCGTGGCCAATCACAATCTGCTCGGCGGGATCGACGCGCCGCTGCTGATGCCGGAGATCCTGCGTCAGCGCGGGCGCCTGGTGCGCGGCCTGGCCGAGCACGTGCTGATGGTGCCGGGCGTGCGGGAGATCCTGCATCGCTTCGGCGCGGTGCGGGGCACCCGCGGCAACTGCCTGGCGCTGCTGGAGCGGGGCGAGGCTGTGGTCGTGTTCCCGGGCGGTGGCCGGGAGGCGATCCGCCGCAAGGGCGAGAAGTACGTGCTCAAATGGGAGGGCCGGACCGGCTTCGCGCGGATGGCGATCCAGGCGGGGGTGCCGATCGTGCCGCTGGCGATGATCGGCATCGACGACGCGTTCGACATCGTCTTCGACGGCCAGCACCCGGTGATGCGCCCGCTGCGCTGGACGTGCAGCCTGCTCGGCATCAACCCGGAACTGAACCCGCCGCTGGTCAAGGGCATCGGCCCGACGCCGGTGCCGCGCCCGGAGCGGTTCTACTTCTCGGCGGGCACGCCGATCGACCCGACGCCCTGGCTCGAGGCCGACGATGTCGACGCCGCGGCGGCCGATCTGCGTGACGTGGTCCGCAAGGGGCTCGAGGAAGAACTCCAGTTCCTGTTCAACGAACGCGAGCGCGATTCCGGCCGCACCCTGGTCGGCCGCCTCCGCAACGCCTTGCCCTTCTGACCTTCGCGGGTGGAGCGCCGTGGAATGCCCGCGGCGCCCACCGCGTTACCCGCTATGCGGACCCTAGTCCGGATGGCGGAAGGTGATGACGATGGCGACGGCGCAGGTTCAGGTCATTCCGGGTGCGCGGCGCGCGCACTGGTGGAACGCCTGGCTCGATTCCCGGCAGTCCTTCCCGGCGACGGGCAACTTCGTGCTCGAGGACAACGCCCACGGGCTGCTGCTGGTGCACAACGAGGACACCGTCGGCCCGGGCGAAGGGTTCGACACCCATCAGCACCGCGACACCGAGATCCTCACCTGGGTCCTGGAGGGCACCGTCGTGCACCAGGATTCCGCCGGGCATTCCGGCGTGATCCACCCGGGCCTGGCCCAGCGGATGAGCGCGGGCACCGGCATCCGGCATTCCGAACGCAACGGCGCCGGCTACCGGGAGCGTGAGCGCCTGCACGTCGTGCAGATGTGGATCCCGCCGGACACCCCGGGCGTCACGCCGAGCTACCAGGAACTCGACATCGCCGACGAGCTGCGCCGCAACACCCTGCTGCCCGTCGCCTCCGGCATGCCGCGCCACCGCGACCACGCCGCGATCGGCATCGGCAACCGGCACGCCACGTTCCATGTGGCGCGGCTGGATCCGGGCCGCTCGATCACCGTGCCGGACGCGCTGTACGGGCACGTCTTCGTCGCGCGCGGCTCGGTCGAGTTCGAGGACCACGGCGCGCTGGCGCAGGGCGACGCGGTGCGTCTGACCGCCGCCGGCGGCCACCGCGTTACCGCGTCGACCGCCGCCGAACTGCTGATCTGGGAGATGGACGCCGCCGTGCGCGACTGAGCGCCGGGGCGGCCGGATCTCAGATCTTGCGGATGACGGTGACGACCTTGCCGAGAATTTGCGCGTCGTTGCCCGGAATCGGTTCGAAGTGCGGGTTGTGCGGCATCAGCCACACGTCCTTGCCGGTGCGCTTGAACGTCTTCACCGTCGCCTCGCCGTCGATCATGGCGGCGACGATGTCACCGCCCTCGGCGACGTTCTGCTGCCGCACCACGACCCAGTCGCCGTCGCAGATGGCCGCGTCGACCATGGACTGGCCCACGACCTTCAGCAGGAACAGCGAGCCGTCGCCGACGAGCTCGCGGGGGAGCGGGAAGACGTCTTCCACGGCCTGCTCGGCCAGGATCGGCCCACCGGCGGCGATTCGGCCCAGGACCGGAACGAAGGTCGGCGTCGGCCTGGCCGCGTCCACCTCGTCGGGCGCGTCGACGGGCAGCGTCGTCACCGAGCGGACCGCTTCGTCGAGACCGCGAACATTCACCGCGCGCGGACGATTCGGGTCGCGACGCAGGTACCCCTTGCGCTCGAGCGCGCGCAGCTGATGCGCCACCGAGGAGGTGGAGGTGAGCCCGACCGCGTCCCCGATCTCGCGGATGCTGGGCGGATAGCCGCGTTCGGTCACCGAGGTACGGATGACGTCGAGGACCGTGCGCTGACGCACGGTGAGATCCGCACCGGATCCCGATGTGACGGTGCCGGTAGCGCTTTCGTCACCCGTGTCGTCTGTGTGGGTCACCGTGTCCCGCCCTTCCGCTGGTCGATTTCGCCTTTCCGAGGCTAGTCGTGCCACGCCGAAGTATCAAACATCTGTTCGAGCATGTCGGGCGTTTCGTGCTGACATCGTCTCCGCGGCGTGGTAGAAATCGAACATCAGTTCGTCGCACAGGTGTTCGAACAAAGTGTGACACAGCGGCTTCACCAGCACTTCCTTCAGCAGCGGAGCACACCACCCCGGAGGTTCTTCCGATGAGCACAGCGACCAGCGCCCTGCGTTCCCACGACCACGCCGCCTACCCCGAGCCGATCGTCCGGCGCCGCCGCGACGCCCGGGCGCGACGGCCGTTCTCGCTCGTGCGCGGCGTCGGCGCCGGCTCGATCGTCCGTCGGCCCGCGCCGGTGCCGCCGCCGCTGCCGCCGCGACCCGAGGTCTCGCGCGGGCCCGCTGCCGAGGTGTTCGCCGCCTACGGGGCCGACGGTCTGGCCGTCGCCCGCGGCGTACTGGCGGCGGCGTCGCAGCGGCCCGCCGACGCCGAGCTCGACCTCGCCTTCGCCACGGTGCCGCAGACGGATTCGCCGCGCCGCACGCGTGAGCCGGTCCGGACCGAGCGCGGGCCGCGGCAGGCGAGCCGTCCCGCCGAGGCGGCGCTGTACGCCCGGGTGTCCGGGGTCGGGCGGGCCGGGGGAGTGCATCCGGTGCGCCGGGTCGAACAGGCGCAGATCGGTTTCGCCGCGCTGGCGGTGGCGGCCTTGGTGACCGCGCTCGTCGTCGTGGCCTTCCTCGGCCTGGCGCACCTGCGCGCGGGGAGTTTCGGTGACCGGTTCGAACCGGCGGAGCCGGGGATCTCGCAGTCGGTGGACGCGGGCGCGGGTGGACTGTCCGGGACAGTTCGCTGAGGTGAAAATGCCTGAACAGAACGGGTTTTCGGGTAGTTTCGGCGACCGTGAAGATCGGCCGCGTCCCCGAAAAGCGCCCCAGAACTAGAACGTGTTGTTACGGTGACGGGCATCCTGAACCGAGGCGGGTAGGGGCCTCGGCGTAACCGGATGCGAGGTCATGTGCGCCGCTACTCGATCGTTGTGCTGCTCGGTCTGCTCCTGGGTGCGGTGCTGACGCCACCGGCCCACGCGACCCCCGGCTACGCCGACTATCTCGATCTCCCCGCGCTCAACGCCGACGGCGAATTCGGCGGCGGTCTGCACCCGGCGTTGCCCCTGAGCGAACCTCCACTGCGCGCCGCGCTGGACGCCGCGCGCGCCGACGGGATCGCGCCCCCGCGCTATGCCACCCTGCTGCACCAGTATTGGCTGGTCGTCTCCACCGGCAACGCGGCCATCGATCTGGCTGCCTGGGAGCCCTCTCGCGGTGTGGCCGCCAACTCGGCGACCTTCAGCCAGGTGTATGTCAACTACTTCCGCATCGCCGCCGCCCGGCCCGACTTCTACTGGGCGGGCCTGGCCGGCATCGCGGGTGGCTCGTTCGCCTCCGGCTTCTTCGACGTCGGTGACATCGGCGCGGTGCTCTCGGTCGGTGGGATCCACGAACTCGGTACCGCCGTCGCCGAACTGCTGCGGGCCACCCCGCCCGAGCTCGTCGCCGAGGTGCCCGCCGACATCACCGGGCTGGCGCTGCACGGCCCGCGCCTGACCGCCGCCGACCTCGCCTGGTACCAGACCCGGCTGATGATCATGCAGAAGCACATCTTCACCGACCTGGTTCCGCAGCACGAGGTCTATCTGGCCGAGGGGATGGCGGGCATCGACGAGCTGTTCGCCGCCGGCGTGATCGACGAGAGCATGCGCACCGCTTGGGCGGGTATCGACGGCGGCACCGCGGCGGGCCGGGCCGACGCGCTGGTCCGGATGACCGACCGCGAACAGAACCACATCGTCGCCGACCAGTGGGACGTCACCGCGGCCGGTCGCGACGGCATGGGCCGGGTCCTCACCTACGTCACCACCGTGGCGGGCAAACCGGCGGTGCCCGGCGTCCGCGCGCCCGGGGTGTACGCCCCGGCGACGGTGCGCGCGGGCGGACTCGGCCTGCGGACGCCGCTGCCCGACTTCAACTGGGCCGACCGCGACGACCGCTGGGCCTACATCACCGCCGACCTGGTGCCGCGCCATCTGGACCTCACCGCCGACGCGGCCCGCGCTGTGTCGGTGTTCGCCGAACCCTTCCCCGTCAAGCTCACCCGCGGCCGGATGCTCGCCCGGTTACCCGAGTTGATCGCGGACCTGACCACGCAGTGGCAGGTGGTGCAGTAGTGACAGGTATTCTGTCAAGTGCCATGGAGTGCGCCTCGACGAAGGAACCCTCGGATGCATTGCCCGTATTGCCGACACCCTGACTCGCGAGTCGTGGACTCGCGTGAAGTCGAGGAGGGCACGGCGATCCGCCGTCGGCGGTCGTGTCCGTCCTGCGGTCGCCGGTTCACCACCGTCGAGACCGCGATCCTGTCGGTGGTCAAGCGCAGCGGCGTCACCGAGCCGTTCAGCCGCGAGAAGGTGATCGTCGGTGTCCGCCGTGCCTGCCAGGGCCGCGAGGTCGACGACGACGCACTCAACCTGCTGGCCCAGCAGGTCGAGGACGCGGTGCGCGCCAAGGGTTCTCCCGAAGTTCCGAGCCACGAGGTCGGCTTGGCCATCCTGGGCCCGCTGCGGGACCTGGACGAAGTGGCCTACCTGCGCTTCGCCTCGGTGTACCGATCCTTCACCAGCGCGGCCGATTTCGAACGCGAGATCACCGAGATGCGCAAGGCGCGCGCGGCGACCGTCGCGACGACCGACTGACGCGCCCCGCTCACCGCCGGATCGCGCCGATCGCCTTCTCGATCCGCTTGACCGACACCGGGTACGGCGTGCCGAGCTTTTGCGCGAACAGGCTCACCCGCAGTTCCTCGATCATCCACCAGATCTCGGTGACGTCGCGGGCATGCTTGCGGCCCTCGGGCAGACTCCGCACCAGCTTGTCGTAGGCCGCCAGCATCCGGTCGACCTCGACCATGCCCTGGCGATCGCGCACCGCCGAGCCGGGCAGCGATTCCAGGCGCTGCGCCGCGGCGAGCAGATAGCGGGGCAGTTCGCGCAGCCTGGCCCGACCCCATTCGGCGACGAAACCGGGGAACAGCAGGTCGTCGAGCTGCTGGCGGACATCGTCGGCGATGTCGGCCTCGGTGGTGTCGGCCAGGGCAGCGCGGGCCCGATGCGCGGCCGACAGGACCGGCGCGACGGCCCGGATCAGTCCGGTCACCGCGCCCGCCAGCTGTGGCCGGACGGTGGCGACCAGCGCGTCGAACTCCTCGGGTGTCCGGACCGGCCCGCCCGCGGCGGCGATGAGTTCGTCGGCGGCGGCGACCCGGCAGTCCTCGACCAGCTTGTCCAGCGATCCGTCGGGGTTCTGGCTCAGCGCCAGGCGGTCGGCGGCGGGCAGTCCGGCGGTGACGGCGCGGGTGGAGGTCGGGATCGCGGCGAGCAGCAGGGTGCGCACGCCGGCGCGCATGGCGGCGGCCTGTTCGGCCGGGGAACTGAGCACCCGCACGGCCACCCCCTCGCCCTCGGGCACCAGCGCCGGATACCCGGTCACGGTCTGCCCGGCCACCTCCCGGCGCACCGTCTGCGCCACCGAGCCCAGCGACTCGGAGGTCCACACCGTCGCGGCCGGGCGTTCGGCGCCCGCCGTGGCCTTGGCCACCGACGCCGAAACCTGCGCGGCCAGCTGGGTTTTCAGCTGGGCCAGGTTCTTCGATGTGGCCAGGACGGTGCCCCGGCCGTCGACGGCGGCGAAGGTCATCCGCAGATGATCCGGAAGCGCGGTGGGCGAGAGATCGTCGGCGGTGATGGTGACCGAACCCAGCCGCGACAGCTCCCTGGCCAGCCCGGTGCGCAACGGTTCGGACCGGGGGACCAGCTCGCGCAGCGCGGCCGCCGCGAAGTCGGGCGCGGGAACGACCTGGCGGCGCAAGGTCTTCGGCAGGGTCTTGATGAAGGCCGCGGCCAGTTCCTCGCGCATGCCCGGAACCAGCCAGTCGAAGCCGACGGCCCGCACGTGGGCGAGCTGTTCGACCGGGATGCGCACGGTCACGCCGTCGTCGTCCTGGCCGGGTTCGAACTGGTAGGTCAGCGGGAAGCTGAGCTCACCCTGGCGCCAGGCGTCGGGGAAATCGGTCGGGTCGAGCGCGGCGGTCCCCGCGTTGACCACGGTCTCGGTGGCGAAGTCGAGCAGGGCGGGGTCGGTGCGTTCGGCCTTGCGCCACCAGCTGTCGAAATGCCGGACCGAGACGATGTCGGCGGGGATGCGCTGGTCGTAGAACTCGAACAGCACCTCGTCGTCGACGAGGATGTCGCGGCGGCGGGCGCGATGCTCGAGATCGGCGACATCGTCGATCAGCGCGCGGTTGCGGGCGAAGAAGCCGTGCCGGGTCTGCCATTCGCCCTGGACCAGGGCGTGCCGGAGGAACAGCTCGCGCGACAGTTCCGGATCGATGCGCCCGTAGTCGACGGGACGGCCGGTGACCAGCGGCACGCCGTAGAGCGTGGCCCGCTCGTAGGCCCGGGCCGCGCCGCGCTTGGACGACCAATGTGGTTCGGAGTAGGTGCGTTTGACCAGATCGCCCGCGAGCCGCTCGGCCCACTCGGGCTCCACCTTCGCCGCGATGCGGCCCCACAGCCGCGAGGTCTCCACCAGCTCGGCCGCCATCACCCAGCGCGGCGGCTTCTTGGCCAGCGAGGATCCGGGGAAGATCATGAACTTCGCGTTGCGCGCGCCCAGGAACTCCCGTGACTCCGCCTCGCGCACACCGATATGCGAGAGCATGCCCGCCAGCAGGGACTGATGGATCTGCGCGCTCGGCCACGGCATCGCCGCCTCAGCCGCCGAATCCGCAGCTTCGCGACCGCCTTTCGCCGTCGCGGCGCTCGTGATCGAATTCCGCCCGGGCCGCGATGCCGCTGCGCCGCGCCCGCCTCGGGCGGAGCCGCCGCCGGGCCGACTCGATGACTGCTCGCCTTGCCCGTCCTCGGCCCTCGACTGCGGTAGCTCGCGGTCGGCGCGTCCGCGTCCGCGACGACTCCGGTTCGGGGTCGCACCGTCCTCGACCGCGACGACGGCATTCTCGCGAGGCGTGCCCGCGGCGTTCCAGCCGAGCCCGCGGGTGATGGTGCGCAGCTGACCGTGCAGATCCTGCCACTCCCTGATCCGCAGGTAGTGCAGGAACTCGTCGCGACACATCCGGCGGAACTGGTTGGACGACAACGACTTGCGCTGCTCGGTCAGGTAGTCCCACAGGCGCAGGTAGGCCAGGAAATCCGAACCGTCGACGGTGAAGCGCGCGTGCTGGGTGTCGGCGGCCTGCTGATGGTCCACCGGTCGCTCGCGCACATCCTGGATGGACAGCGCCGCCACGATCACCAGCACCTCGTCCAGGCACCCGTTGCGATGCGCTTCGACGAGCATGCGCGCCATCCGGGGGTCGACCGGCAGCTGCGACATCTCCCGGCCGATCGGGGTGAGCGTGAGACGGCCACCCGAATCCGCTTCGCCGTCCACCGCTTTCGCGCTGCCGTGGGCCAGCGCGCCCAGTTCCTCCAGTAGCGCGATGCCGTCGCGGATGGCGCGGCGATCGGGTGCCTCGACGAAGGGGAAGCTCTCGATGTCGCCCAGCCCCAGCGCCGTCATCTGCAGGATGACCGCGGCGAGGTTGGTGCGCAGGATCTCCGGTTCGGTGAACGCGGGCCGCGACTCGAAATCGTCCTCGGAGTACAGGCGGATGCAGATGCCGTCGGCGACCCGGCCACAGCGGCCCGAGCGCTGCCGCGCCGAGGCCTGCGAGACCGGTTCGATCGGCAGCCGCTGCACCTTGGTGCGCATCGAATAGCGGGAGATGCGGGCGGTGCCGGGGTCGACCACGTAGCGGATGCCGGGCACGGTCAGCGAGGTCTCGGCGACGTTGGTGGCCAGCACCACCCGGCGGCCGGTGTGCGGGGCGAACACCTTGTGCTGCTCGGCCGCCGACAGGCGCGCGTAGAGCGGCACGATCTCGGTGCGGGGGAGTTTCAGATCGCGCAGGGCGTCGGCGGTGTCGCGGATCTCGCGTTCGCCGGACAGGAAGACCAGCACGTCGCCGTCGCCCTCGGCGAACAATTCGGTGACCGCGTCGGCGATGGCGTCGGTGGGGTCGCGATCGACGACGCGGGTGTCCTCGTCGTCGTCCTCGGTGCCGGGCAGTTCCAGTGACAACGGGCGATAGCGCAGCTCGACCGGGTACGACCGGCCCGACACCTCGACGATCGGCGCGGGCGTGCCCTGCGCGTCGGCGAAGTGGCGGGCGAACAGCTCGGGATCGATGGTGGCCGAGGTGATGATCACCTTGAGATCGGGGCGCTGGGGCAGCAGCTGTTTGAGGTACCCGAGCAGGAAGTCGATATTGAGGCTGCGTTCGTGCGCCTCGTCGATGATGATTGTGTCGTAGCGGCGCAGCAGCCGGTCGCGCTGGATCTCGGCGAGCAGGATGCCGTCGGTCATCAGCTTGACCAGCGTGCGGTCGGAGGCCTGGTCGGTGAAGCGGACGGTGTAGCCGACCACGTCACCCAGCTCGGTGCCCAGTTCCTCGGCGATACGCTCGGCCACGGTGCGCGCGGCCAGGCGCCGTGGCTGGGTGTGGCCGATGGTGCCGCGGATGCCGCGGCCGAGCTCGAGGCAGATCTTCGGGATCTGGGTGGTCTTGCCGGAGCCGGTCTCCCCGGCCACGATCACGACCTGGTGCGCGGCGATGGCGGCGGCGATGTCGTCGCGGCGCGCAGAGACCGGGAGTTGCTCGGGGTAGGTGATCGGCGGGACCGCCGCGCGGCGATTCGCCACGCGGGTCTCGGCGGCGGCGATCTCCGCCTCGAGAGCGGGTAGGTGCTCGGGGCGCGACCGGTCGAGCTTGCGCCGGAGCCGGTGTTCGTCGCGCAGCGAGACCTCCGCCAGGCGGGTGCGCAGCGCGCGGGTACCGGTGCTAGCTGTCCTGGTCATTGCGCCTACCAGCCTAGCGAAGCCCGCCACCGGTTTTCCCGCCACGCCGTCGACGGCCGGTGCGGTCGAGACCAACGACACACCGGCGGCGGGTGCTGTTCGCCCGCGCGTGTCCGGTCCGGTCGCGGTCGATGCGGCGACGCGACGTTCCAGACCGGCGTTTTCGCGGTCGGCGCATGCGATGATCCCGACATGAGCGCAGCGATGGGCACGGCGTGGTGGATCAGGATTCTGCGGATCGGGTTCGGCGTCCTCGGTGCGGTCGCGCTGCTGTGGATTCCGGTGCGCAACATCGACTCCGCGACGTTCTCGCTGGCCAACTATCTGAGCTACTTCACCGTCGAATCGAACATCCTCGGCGTGATCGCGTTGCTCGTGGGCGGGCTGCTCGCGCCGCAGGGGCGTGGCTGGCAGCTGTTCCGCGGCGCGGCCACGCTCTACATGCTCATCACGATGGTCGTGTACGCGGTGTTGCTGTCGCGCATCGACGTGATGCTCAACGACAAGTGGATCAACGATGTGATGCACCGGTATCTGCCGTTGGTGCTGTTGCTGGACTGGCTGCTGGTCGCGATGCCGCAGCGACTGCGGCCCAGCCCGCAGCTGATCGGGCAGTGGCTGATCTTCCCGCTGCTCTACGGCGTGTACAGCTTGATCCGCGGACCCATCGTCGACTGGTATCCCTATCCGTTCATCGATCCGCGCCAGCAGGGATACCTGTCGATGGCCATCGGCCTGGTCGTGCTGACGCTGGTCTTCGCGGCGCTGGCGGTTGCCATGGCGTCGCTGGGCGATCTGCCGGCCTGGTGGCGCGAACGCAGGTCCGCGGACTGAGACATGCGCGAGTCCGCCGAGCGGGACCGCTCCGGTTCGGGTAAGTGTGGAGCCATGAATGCGCTCTGGCATGGATTCGCCGATATGGGCGCCGTCACTCGTGACGGTGCGTTCGTCGTCGCCCGTGGCGACGGTGCCTACGTCTACGACACCGCGGGCAAGCGATACCTCGACGCCACCGCCGGACTCTGGTTCGCCAATGTCGGGCACGGTCGCGCCGAGATCGCCGACGCGGTCGCCGAGCAGTTGCGCACGATCGCGCACTACTCGAACTTCGGTGATCTCACCGAGCCGCCGACCCAGGAACTGGCCGAGAAGCTGTCGCGGATCGCGCCGGTGCCGGGCAGCAAGATCTTCTTCACCTCCGGCGGTTCGGACTCGGTGGAGACCGCCGCCAAGCTGGCCCGCCGGTACTGGCACGAGCTGGGCCGCACCGACAAGAAGATCCTGGTCGGGCGCCGCCTGGCCTACCACGGCATGCATTACGCGGGCACCTCGATCGGTGGTCTGGCCGGTAATCGGGAAGGCTACGGCGAACTGGTCACCGACACCCGCACCGTCGAATGGGACGACGCGAAGTCGCTGCTGGCCCTGATCGAGGAGATCGGCGCCGAGCAGATCGCGGCGTTCTTCTGCGAGCCGATCATCGGCGCGGGCGGGGTGTACCTGCCGCCGGCGGGCTACCTGGCCGAGGTGCGCCAGATCTGCCGCGACCACGACATCCTGTTCGTCGCCGACGAGGTGGTGACCGGCTTCGGCCGGATCGGCGGCAGCTGGTTCGCCTCCACCAAGTTCGGTCTCGAACCCGACCTGGTGACCACCGCCAAGGGGCTGACCTCGGGCTATCTGCCGATGGGCGCGGTGTTCATCGCACCGCATCTGGCGGAGCCGTTCTTCGCCGGTGGCGTCTGGTGGCGGCACGGCTACACCTACGGCGGGCACGCGGGCGCGGCGGCCGCGGCGCTGGCCAATCTGGCCATCATCGAACGCGAAGGACTGCTCGAGGAGGCGGCCCGCCTGGAGAGCACCCTGCACACGCTGCTCGCGCCGCTGGCCGAGCACCCGCGCGTCGCCGAGGTCCGCAGTGGTCTCGGCGCGGTGGCCGCCGTGCAGCTGGCCGATCCGTCCGAGGGCCCCGGTATGGTGAAAACCCTGCGCGAGCACGGCATCTCGGGCCGCGCCGCCGGGCAGGGCGCGATGCAGATCTCGCCGTCGTTCGTGATGACCGACGCCCAGGTCGTCGAGCTCGTCGAGGGCTTCACCCGCGCTCTGGGTTGATCGCCCACGGGGTCGGCGGCAGATGCTACCGACCCCGTTCCAGCCGCTCGGCCCGGTCGTTGAGGTAGCGCTGTTCGGGGACGCCGGCGGTCAGCCGCGCCGCGCGGCGGTAGTTCTCGAGCGCGTCGTCGATGGCGCCGGTCAGTTCGAGCAGATGGGCGCGCACCGCGTAGGTCCGATGGTGGCGCGCCATCACCGGATCGTCGAGCAGTGGCGTGACCATGGCCAGCCCGGCCGCGGGCCCGTCCGCCATCCCGACCGCGACCGCGCGGTTGAGGGTGACGATCGGGCCGGGCGCGATCCGGTCGAGCATGTCGTAGAGCACGCGGATCTGCGCCCAGTCGGTCGCGCCCCACGTCGTGGCTTCGGCGTGCACCGCCGCGATCGCCGCCTGCACCTGGAATCGGCCGACATGGCCTCGGGGCAGCACCCGTTCGAGGATCGCGACACCCTCCTCGATCGCCTGCCGATCCCAGCGGGTCCGGTCCTGCTCGGCCAGCGGGACCAGGTCACCGCCGCGCATCCGGGTCGCCGAGCGGGCGTGGGTGAGCAGCATCAGCGCCAGCGCGCCCGCGATCTCGTCGTGGTCGGGGATCGCCGCGGCCAACGCCCGGGTCAGCCGGATCGCCTCCTCGGACAGGTCTCGATCCACCAGCGCGCCACCGGCCGAGCGGGTGTGGCCCGCCACGAACAGCAGGTGGCAGACATCGAGCACGGCCGCGATCCGGGCCGGGAGCGCGTCGGCATCCGGCAGCGCGAAGCGGGCGCCCGCCGCCCGCAGGGTGGCGCGAGCCCTGGTGAGCCGCTGGGTCATGGTGCGCTCCGGCACGAGGTAGGCGGCGGCGATCTGCGCGGTGCTCAGCCCGCCGACCGCGTGCAGGGTGAGCGCGACCTGTGAGGAGCGGCTCAGGCTCGGGTGACAGCACAGCAGGAACAGGCGCAGGGTGTCGTCGCCGTCGTCGGGCACGACCTGATCGGCGGGTGGGGCGAGACCACTGTCGGCGGGCCGCGCCACCGCGACGGCCGCCTCGCGCCCCGACCGCGCCTGATCGGCCCTGACCCGATCGATCAGCCGCCGCGCGGCCACGGTGATGAGCCAGCCCCGGGGATTGGCGGGCAGTCCGTCGGTGCCCCACTGCGCGGTCGCCGCCTCGGCGGCCTCCTGGGCGGCGTCCTCGCAGTCGCCGAGATCGCCGTGCCTGCGCAGCAGGGCGGCCAGGACGTAGGGCGCCTCCCGGCGCCAGACGTCCTCGACCACCCGCTGATTCACTGGTCGTCGCCGCCCGGCCACATCGTCGGCCGCAGTTCCACGGTCTCACCCGGCCCGGCGAACCGGGCGACGATCTGTTCGGCCCGCTCCTGGCTCTCCACATCGATCAGGAAGAACCCGGCCAGGTGTTCCTTGGCTTCGGAGTAGGGTCCGTCGCTGACCAAGGGCTTGCCGTCGGCCCAGCGATACAGCCGCGAGGTCTCCGGCGCCGCCAGCGCCTCCCCGGTGACCAGCTCGCCGCGCTCGTGCAGCTCGCCGAGCAACTGCTCGAACTCCGCGTTGCCCCGGTCCCGCTCCGCCTGCGACAGCGCCTGGTATTCGGGCAGGTAGTCGCTGGTGGGATGGCCCCACGGCTGCGGGTTGGAATGGATCAGGATCACGTACTTCATCTCGGCTCCTCACGATCGTCGATGCGCCCGTCTCGGCCCATCCTCACCCGGAACGTCGGAGCCGATCGGGTGTTGTCGACATCGCGGGTCAGCCGAGGGCGAGAGTGAAGAACTGGCTGTGCGGATCGAGGACGTAGTCGGCGAACGGCCCGCACTCGGTGAAACCGTGCCGCAGGTAGAGGCGGCGCGCGGGGGCGAAGAACTCGTGGGAGCCGGTCTCCAGGCTCAGTCGCGCATAGCCGCGCCGCCGTGCCTCCGCGACGATGCCGGCCAGCACGCCCGCGGCGACGCCACGGCCGGTGAACCCGTCGGCGGTGCGCATGGATTTGATCTCGCCGTGGGCGGGGTCGAGTTCCTTGAGCGCACCGCACCCGGCCAGCTCGTCGCCCACCCAGGCACTCCACACCGTGACAGCGGGATCGCGCAGGGCGGCCAGATCGAGGGCGTGCATGCTGTCGGCGGGGGAGTTGGCGGCCATCTCGGTGTGGTGGCCGGTCAGCAGGTCGCGGATGGGGGCGCCGGAGAGATCGTCGACCGTCACGCGCAATGCCTGCGCCGAGGCCACGGAGTGTGCGTCGGACATCGGTCCATGATCCGTCATCACCGGTGCGCGCGTTCGCGTGGGGGCAAACGCCCCCGCGGGCACCGTGGTCGATGCGAGCATGGGGAGCGCGGGTCTCGACTCGAAGGTGGTGGGGTGTGGCCGAATTCGTTGAGCACTATGCACTCGTGCGGTGGCCGGTGGTCGCCGCGTTCGTGCTGGCGACGATCATCGTCGCGCGGCGGTTGACCGGCCGGGTGGCACCCACCCACCGGGTCGACGCGGCGGCCGACAGCGCCCACCTGCTCATGTGCCTGATGATGCTGGCGATGCTGGTGTTCCCCGCCGCGACCCATCCGCTGGCCGTGCGCGGCGTGCTCACCGCACTCACCGTCGCCTTCGCGATCCTGCTGGTCGAGCGTGTTCTCGACCGGGGGGCCGCGGCGGGGCCGGACGGCGTGCTCGCACTCGGCTACCACACGCTGGCGGCCGCGGCGATGCTGTACGCGATGGCCGGTCACGGTGGCGAGCACGAGAGCGGTCCGGGCTGGCCCGCGGCGGCGCTGGCCGCGCTGTTCGCGCTCGACGCCCTGCTCGCGCTCGGTACCGTCGGTCACGGCCCGCGCCCGCACCGGTTCGTCCACCCCGTCGGCGCCCATCCACTGACCTCGGCGCTGATCCCCCATGTGGTGATGGATATCGGTACCGCCTTCATGCTGATCGCCGCGATCGGGTAGTGAATACCGATCCACAACCGCTCGCGCTGCGAATTGCCGTTGTGTGGACAGGAATTCGACGATGAACCGGCAGCGTAGTCCCGACCCGGCGGCCGGTGGCGTCGAGCGGTCCGTCCCCGACCTCCCGTCCGAGCCCGACGACCGCGACGCGCTGCGCACGCTCTTCCGGGCCACCGGGGCCGCGGCCTTCGGTCTCGCGCTGCGGATACTGCACCGCCGGGGCGCGGCCGAAGACGTTGTCCGCGAGGGATATCGGCGGTTGCGCACGACACCGTGGACGGTCGATCCCGAGCCGCCGGCGCCGCCGGGCGACCCCGCGGCGGACTCCGGTCCCGATCTCGGGACACCCTGGGGCCGTTCGGCATTCGTCGGCGGTCAGCGTCGCGACACCGGTTTCGGCCGCGGCGCGGTCTACGATCGCGACGGCTCCCGGGTCGGCGGCGTCCGCCCGCCCGCGTCCGAGCCGGAGCTGCTGGCCCCCTATGTGGGTCGCGGCGAACCGGAGTTCAGCGCCGAGCAGACCTGGCTGCTGGCCCAGGTCCATCGGCTCGCCGTGCAACGGCTGCGGCTGGACCGCCACGACCGCGACGACATCCCCTGGCTCGCCGCCTCGGCCCGGCTCGGTTTCGCCGACCCGCTCGACAGTCACTGCGAGGTGTTCGTGCTCGCCTACTACGGTGGGCGCACCTACCGGGCGATCGGCCGCGAACTGGGCCTGCGGGTGCCCGCTGTCACCCGGCTGCTCGCCGAGAGCGTGGAGCGGCTGGCCGAGCAGCGGACCCTGCCCGTGGGCCCCGCGCGATCCTGGAGCCCCCCGGGCTCACTGCTCGCCTTGGCCGACGCCTACGCCCTCGACGCGGTCGCCGAACTCGAACACCACCACATCGAGAACAAGCTGGCCACCGTGAGCCCGGCCGGCCTGGCACAGTTCGCCGACCGGGTCCGGGGTGTGCACGACGTGCTCGCCCGCCTGGCGGTCGAGGACCAGCGCACGCCGCCCCGGCACCTGGAAGCCAGGATCCTGGCCGACCTGACCAGCCCCGACACCTCCCGACGGGGGCACTGGACCGCCCGGCCACCCTGGCTGCGCCGCTTCGGCGGCCCGCCGGGCCACTGAGCTCAGAGCACCACCACGTGGTCCTCGGCGACCCGCCCGCCCAGGCGCACCCAGCCGTCGGAATCCCATTCGGTGTAGAGCTGAGACCCCTGTCCCTGGGTCACCACCAGGCCGCGGCGCAACTGCGCGGTGAGCGCGACCGCGGCCGCACCGGTCGCCTCGTCCTCGGCGATCCCCATGGCGGGGGCGAACATTCGCGAGCGCAGGGCGCCGCGCGGTTCGTCGGTCCAGGCCCAGAAGTAGTGCTGGCCGGTGGTGATGTCCTCGGGCCGCAGCAGCGCGAGCTCCTCCGCCGAGGCCAGCTCGTGGAAGGTGAAGTCCGGCGCCCACTCGGCGCGGGCGGTGATCCAGGTCAGGCCGTCGGTCTGGGTGACGGCGACCGGACCGGCGGGCACCTGCAGGGTGTGGACCGGCGTCCGCTGCACGGCCAGCCACCACGCGGTGCCCACGCTCGGATGCCCGGCGAACGGCAGTTCCACGGTGGGCGTGTAGATCCGGACGTCGGCGACCCCGTCCACGGGATCCTGTACGACGGTGGTCTCGCTGAAGCCCAGCCGGGCGGCCAGCTCCTGCTTGTCGAGCGCGACGACATCGCCGGCCCGGGCGATGCCGAGCGCGTTGCCGAGCTGCCCGGCGGGATCGGTGAACACTCGGACGACCTCGACCTGGATGTCCGGGGCATCGGGCACATCATGTGCGTTCATGATCGCGAGCCTACCGGCCGGTACGCGGGCGTGACGGGATCGCGCGGGCCCGGTCGTGTCCTCGGGAAACGATCGCGGCCCCCGACCGGAATCCGGTCGGGGGCCGCGGTGGGGTCACCTCAGACGGTGGCCGAGGCCAGGGCCTCGGTGGACTGCACCGCCTGGCCGACACCGGCGACGATGGCCGCCGCGCGCAGCGACTCGAAGATCACCTCGCGCGACGCACCGGCCTCGCGCAGCGTCTTCTCGTGCGCTTCCAGGCAGTGCGCGCAGCCGTTGATCGAGGAGACCGCGAACGACCACAGCTCGAAATCGGCCTTGTCGACGCCCGGGTTGCCGATGATGTTCATCCGCAGACCGGCGCGCAGGTCGTCGTAGCGACCCTCCAGGAACGCCTTGCCGCGGTAGAACACGTTGTTCATGCCCATGATCGACGCGGCACCCAGCGCGGCCTCGTAGGCCTCCGCGGAGAGCACGTCGGCGGCTTCCTCGGCGATCTCGCGCAGCGTGGTCGCCGAGCGGGTCGCGGCGGCCGAGGCGAGCAGGGTGCCCCACAGCTGCTGCTCGCTGAGCACCGTGGTGCGCGCGATCGAGGACAGATTGAGCTTGAGGTCCTTGGCGTACTCGGGGAGGGAGTTCTTCAGGTTCTCGATGCTCATGACAGTGGGGCTCCTCTGGGGTATTCGGTGGGAAAGGTGGATCAGACGCTGGCCGAGAGCAGTTCGCCCGCGTTGATGGTCGGATCGCCCTTCTTCCAGTTGCAGGCGCACAGCTCGTCGGACTGCAGGGCGTCGAGCACGCGCAGCACCTCGTCGACGTTGCGGCCGACCGAACCGGCGGTCACCGAGACGAACTGCACCTCGTTGTTCGGGTCGACGATGAAGGTGGCGCGGTCGGCGACACCGTCGGCGTTGAGAACGCCGGTGGCGGTGGCCAGTTCACGCTTGAGGTCCGACAGGATCGGGAAGGGGAGGGTCTTGAGATCCTCGTGCTGGGCGCGCCACTGGAAGTGCACGAACTCGTTGTCCACCGAGGCGCCGAGGACCTGCGCGTCACGGTCGGCGAACTCCTCGTTCAGCTTGCCGAACGCGGCGATCTCGGTGGGGCACACGAAGGTGAAGTCCTTGGGCCAGAAGAACACGATGCGCCACTTGCCCGCGTGGTCGTCGCTGGTGATCTGGGTGAAGTAGTCGTCCGGCTGCTGCGCGTCGACCTTCGACAGGTCACCTCCGATGACGGCCTTGAGGTTGTATGCCGGGAACTGGTCGCCGATGGTCAGCAGAGCCATGCTCATCTCCTCATTCGTGGTGTGGTCGCGCTCGTCGTGTGAGCCCGTAGGGATCTTGCCGAAAGCGTACTGAAAGGTAAAGCCGATTGCTCGTCGTACACTGATAGGCGTGACTGATCAGACTTATCAGCCAACCCTGTCGCAGCTGCGTGCGTTCGTCGCCGTCGCCGAATACCGGCATTTCGGTACCGCCGCAGCGCGTTTGACTGTGAGCCAACCCACGTTATCGCAGGCGTTGGCATCATTGGAAAACGGACTCGGGCTGCAGCTGATCGAGCGCAGTACCCGCCGCGTACTGGTCACCGCGGCCGGGATGCGGCTGCTGCCGCAGGCGATGGCGACCCTCGAGGCCGCCGACCGCTTCGTCGCCTCGGCGACCGGTGACGGGCTCGGCGGCGTCCTTCGCCTGGGCATCATCCCGACCGTGGCGCCCTACGTGCTGCCGGGGCTGCTGCCCGAGCTGCGCCGCAAACTGCCCACGCTGGTGCCGCAGGTGGTGGAGGACCAGACCGCCCGGCTGCTCGACGGACTGCGCACCGGCGTCCTCGACGTCGCGTTGCTCGCGCTGCCCACCGAGGCGCCCGGTCTGGTCGAGATCCCGCTGTACTCCGAGGAATTCGTGCTCGTCACCCCGCGCGGGCACGAACTGGCCGGGCGCACCGATCTGGCCGCGCCGGTGCTGGCCGACATGCCCCTGCTGCTGCTGGACGAGGGGCACTGCCTGCGCGACCAGACCCTCGAACTGTGCCGCACCGCCGAGGTGCACCCCGGTGCGGTCGGCGACACCCGCGCCGCCTCGCTCACGACCGTGGTGCAGTGCGTCGCGGGCGGTCTCGGGGTGACCCTCATCCCGCAGATGGCGGTGGCCGCCGAGACCGCTCGCGCCACGCTCGACACCGCGCGCTTCGCCGATCCCGCGCCGGGCCGCACGATCGGGCTGGCATATCGGGGGTCATCCGCGCGAGCCGAGGATTACGAATACCTCGCAGCGGTGATCAGATCGAAGCGGCCCTTTTAGATCTCATCTGTTCGTACGACGATATTCCGGGCCGTCGGTGCTGTCCTTTATAGGGTGACGATTCCGTCATGGAGTCGGCACGACAAATGTGGGAGACAGTCTAAGGAATGGCCATGTACAAGATTCGTTCAACCATCGCGGTGCTCGCCTGTGCACCGATGATCGCCCTAGGTGCCGGTGTAGCCGGCGCAGCGCCCGCGGCGGACCCCGTCCCCGTCGCACCGGTGCCGGTCCAGGTCGAGCCTGTTGTGTTGTCACCGTTCATCACGATCCCCGGTGCCTTCCTCGCATGCGGCATCGTCTTGATCACGGTCCCCATCTTGTTCCCGGTCTGCGTGGTCTGACACGCAGATGCCGAAAACAGGAAGCACTCGAGGCACTCCCGCACATCAGCGCGGGAGTGTCCCTATGACACGGGGTCGGTGGTGGACTCTCGCCGCCGCACTGCTGCTGATCTGGGGTACCGCCGGGACCGCGCAGGGAGCTGCCCCGGTGACCCTCGGTGGCGGCTCGGGCATCGTCCTCGACGACGGCTCCACCTGCACACTCACGACCATCGGCCGAGATGGTTCCGGTCGGCTGGTCGGCTTCACCGCCGCGCACTGCGCTGCGGCCGGTGCGGGCATGGGTGTGGCCGCGGAGGCCGATCCCGAGGCGGGCAACGTCGGCACGATCGCGCTGGTGGGCAGCGACCTGGACTACGCGGTCATCGCCTTCGACGAGGGCGCGGTGATCCCGGTGAACCACGTCGGCTCGACCACGATCACCGACGTCGGAGTGCCCGCGCAGTTCCCGGCCGTCGCGTGCAAGGAGGGACGAACCACCGGGCAGACCTGTGGCCTGGTCTACGGGGACGTCTTCGGTGGCGCCTCGTGGACGTTGACCCAGATCTGCGTGATCGTCGGCGATTCGGGCGCGCCCGTCGTCGTCGGTTCGACGCTCGTCGCGATCGTCAACGGATATATCGGGCTGCCGTGTATCGGTCCCCAGGTCGGCGCGAATTTCTCGCTGATTCTCGCCGACGTCGACGCGCAGGGTGGAATCGGCGCGGGATACCATCCGATTTGATGCGCGAATAGTTACTGCGCGGAAATGGCAGTGGTCAACAACAGCCGGACCAATTCGGCCTGACGGTGTGTTTTCGTCTTGGCGAAAATATGCTGCAGGTGGGTGCGGGCGGTGAATACCGAGACCGAGAGCTGGTCGGCGACGGCGGGCAAGCCGTCGCCGCGCAGCACCCCCATGGCCACCAGGGTCTCGGCATCGGTCAGGCCGTACAGATCGTGCAGCGCCGTCGGCTCCGGTTCGGGGTCGTGGTCCGGATCGGCGACCAGGAGCAGCACCGCGCGGTCCCACAGTCCGTCGCCGGCGATACCGTCGAGCGGGGAGACCCGCAGGATCAGCGGCTTGCGGCCGGAGTTGCGCGCGACCGCGACGTTGCCGCTGCTGTAGTCCGGTCCCGCGGCCTGGTCGATGAGTGAGCGCAGCCGGAGCTGGGTGGTCGACGAACCGGCCCGCAGGCAGCCGAAGGTGTCCACCGACAACCCGTCCGACTGCCGGGTGATCCGCTCGGCCATCGAGTTGGCGAAGACCACCGCCGCGTCGGTGGTGACGATCATGATCCCGTAGTGCGCCTGCTCCAGGGTCGCGAGCGCCAAGGCCCGGTCCCGCGACAGCGCGACCAGCCGGGACTGCGTTCGCAGGGCCCCGCGCAGGTGTGGCACCAGCACCCGCAGCAGCGCCAGGCTCGCGGGGTGTCCGGTGATCGACTGGTGATCGGGCATCGTCAGGCAGATCCACGACGACGGGCGATCGTCGCTGAGCCGGGCCAGGAGGCTGTTGGACAGGCCGTTGGCGTTCACCTGATCGGCGAGGGCGCTGTCGTGCCCCGGCACGGCGAACAGATCGTCGCTGGTGGCGGTGCTGCCGACCGGAAGCTGTTGCACCCGCTCGGCGATGTGCTCGAGCCGGGTCGACAGATCCGGCGGGCAACCGGCCCCCGAGGTCTTGATCGCGAAGCGGGCGGCGGCCGGATCGGCGATGACGAGAAATCCGTGGACCGCGCCGAAGGTGTCGGTGATCTCCCCGATGACCGAGTCCCATCGGTCCGGGTCGTTGCCTGCGGCGTAGATCGCGGCGATCAAGTTCGAAAAACGTTGTAGCGCTATCGACATGATGGCCTTTCCTCGACCACGGGTCGTCGGCGCGCTGCCGTCGTGCGGCGAGCGCCGCCCGGGAGGTCCCAACCTTCGAATCGTAGTCGATCTTCGCGCGGGGCGAAATGCCCTCCGCTGCCGTCCGGGTGCGCCCGCAGGCCCCTCACCTGCTATCTTGAACGTCGTTCAATTCCGTGGTGAAGGATGTCAGCCGTGCCCGATGTCGAGAAATCCCCTAAGCCCGCGGTCGGTTTCGCCGCGCGGGACCTGGCGCAGATCGCGGTGTTCGCGGCGCTGATCGCCGCCCTGGGGCTTCCGGGCGCGATCACCGTCGGGTTCAGCGGTGTCCCGATCACTCTGCAGACCCTCGGGGTGATCCTGACCGGCGCGATCCTCGGCGCGCGCAAGGGCACCGCCGCGGTCGCGGTCTTCATCGCGTTGACCCTGATCGGCCTGCCGCTGCTCTCCGGCGGCCGCACCGGCCTGACCGCGCTGGCCTCGCCGACCGCGGGCTATCTGATCGGCTGGATTCCCGCCACGCTGGTGATCGGCGCGCTGACCGCGCTGATCCTGCCGAAATATCCGATCGTGCCCGGCCTGCTGATCAACGCGCTCGGCGGCATCGTGGTCATCTACCTGTTCGGCACCGCGGGTCTGCTGATCCGCACCGATCTCGGGGTGTGGGCCGCGGTGTCGACCAACTTCGCGTTCGTGCCCGGTGACCTGGCCAAGGTCGTCATCGCCACGGTCGTGGCCAAGGGCGTGCACCGGGCCTACCCCGGACTGATCCGTGGCTGAGCGCGTGGCCGGGCGGCGCGCGTGAGCGAGATCGTCCTCGACGCGGTGGGGCACCGGTTCGGTGAGCGGACCGTGCTGCGCGAGATCGACCTGCGAATCACCGAACGGCGGGTCGGTCTCATCGGCGCCAACGGCTCGGGGAAGTCGACGCTCGCCCGGATGCTCAACGGCCTGCTGACGCCGACGTCGGGCACCGTCACCGTCGACGGGATCGACGCCGCCCGCAAGGGTGCGCAGGTGCGGCGCAAGGTCGGCTTCGTGTTCACCGATCCCGACACCCAGATCGTCATGCCGACCGTCGCCGAGGATCTGGCGTTCTCGCTGCGGCGCAGTGGTCTGGGCAAGCCCGAGATCGCGGCCAGGGTGGCGCGGATGCTCGACCGGTTCGGCCTGTCCGCGCACGCCGACCATCCGGCGCATCTGCTCTCGGGCGGGCAGAAGCAGTTGCTCGCGATCGGCTCCGCGTTGATCCGCGAACCCGAGGTGATCATCGCCGACGAGCCGACCACCCTGCTGGATCTGCGCAACGCCCGCCGGGTGTCGGCGGCGCTGGCCGCCCTCGACCAGCAGGTGATCGTGGTGACCCACCAGCTCGCCCTGCTCGACGGCTTCGATCGAGTCGTGGTGCTGGACAACGGGTCCGTCGCCTACGACGGCCCGCCCGCGGAGGCGGTCGACGCCTACCGGCGGCTCGTCGCATGATCGGCCTCTACAGCCCGGGCGATTCCCCGCTGCACCGGCTGCCCGCGGGGGTGAAGCTGGCGTTGCTGGTCGCCGCGATCGTCGCGATGACGGTGTTCGTGCGCGGTCCGCTCGGTGTCGGCGGTCTCGTGCTCGTGATCGTCTGCCTGTTCGCGCTCGCGCGGATCTCCTGGCGGGTGGCGCTGGCCCAGCTGCGCCCGGTGCTGTGGATGACCCTGATCATCGGCGCGTTCCAGCTGCTGACCACCTCGCCCACCCGGGCGGTCGTCGTCTGCGGGGTGCTCCTCGCTTCGGTCGCCCTCGCGGCCCTGGTCACCGTGACGACCCGGGTGACCGACATGCTGGACGCCCTCACCCGCGCCCTCGGCCCGCTGCGCCGGGTCGGGGTCGATCCAGAGCGGGTGGGGCTGCTGCTCGCGCTGGCCATCCGCTGTGTCCCCCTCCTGGCGCAGATCGTGCACGACGTCGCCGAGGCGCGCCGGGCCCGCGGGGTGTCCTGGTCGGCGACCGCCCTGGTCACGCCCGTGCTCGTGCGGGCATTGCGGACCGCCGACGCGATGGGGGAGGCGCTGGCGGCCCGCGGCGTCGACGACGACTGAGTGGTCACCCTTGCCATTAGTAGACGACCGGTCGTATAGTTACTCGCATGGCACGACCCCGGCGTAGCGACGACACGCGAGCACTCCTGATCGAGGAGGGCGCGGTCGGTCTGCTGTTCAACGGCTACCACGGCACCGGCATCAAGCAGGTGCTCGACAAGGTCGGCGTACCGAAGGGGTCGTTCTACAACTACTTCGACAGCAAGGAGAGCTTCGCGCACGCGGTGATCGAACATCACTCGCTCTGTGTGCAGCGCAACCTGGCCGAGGCGTTCACCGGTGCGCCCGACGCGCTCACCGGTCTGCGTCGCTTCTTCGCCACGCTCACCGCGGATTTCGTGGCCCGCGACTTCACCGGCGGCTGCCTGATCGTCAACCTCGGCGGCGAACTCGAGGGCAGCGAGACGCTGCGCACCGCCCTGTCGGCGGCCTGGGCTGCCTGGCGTGATGGTGTGGCGGGCGCGCTGCGCACCGCGCAGGCGGAGGGGACGGTGCGCGCCGACCTCGACGCCGTCGACCTCGCCGATCTGCTCCTCGAATCCTGGGAGGGTGCGGTCATCCGGATGAAGATCGATCGCACCGTCGAGCCGCTGGACAAGTGTCTGCGGCGCCTGCTCGACGACTACTTCCGGCCGTAACCACGTCACTATCCGACCGATTGGTCTCAATTTCCGGTCGCCTATTCAGAGACGACCGGTCGTCTTACATCTGAGAGGAACAGCCGATGCCGACTCCGAAAACGGTCGTCGTGACCGGGGCATCCAGTGGAATCGGGCGCGATGTCGCTCGCGCCTTCGTCGCCCGTGGTGACGCGGTGGTGCTGGGCGGGCGCGACGCCGACAAGCTCGCCGAGGTCGCCGCGGAACTGGCCGCGCCCGATCGGGTGGCCACCGTGGCAGGCGACATCGGTTCGCCCGCAACGGGTTCGGCCTACGTGCGGGCCGCCCTGGACCGATTCGGCCGGGTCGACGCGCTGATCAACAGCGCGGGCGTCTTCGGGGCGACCCCGTTCGTGGACGTCACCGAGGCCGAGCTCGACCGCTACCTCGGCGGCAACCTCAAGGGCACCTACTTCACCACCCAGGCCGTGGTGCGCCAGCTGCTCGCCCAGGGCGACGGCGGCAGCATCGTCAATATCGGCACCGTGCTCATCGATCACGCGATGACCGGGCTGCCCGCCTCGGCCGCGCTGATCAGCAAGGGCGGTGTCCACGCCCTGACCACCAGCCTGGCCGCCGAGCTGGCGCCGGCGCGGATCCGGGTGAACGCGGTCGCGCCCGGCATCATCCGCACCCCGCTGTTCGGTGACGGCGACGAGCGCGCCGCCGCGAGCGCGGCCCTGCTCGGCCGGATCGGTGAGGTCGCCGACACCACCGCGGCCGTGCTGTACCTGACCGATGCCGAGTTCGTCACCGGCCACATCCTCCCCGTCGACGGCGGGTTCATTTCGGGTAGAGCGGCGTAGAAAGGAAACCAACCATGCCGTACGTGAATATCAAGGTCACCGATGAAGGGGTCACCCCGGAGCAGAAGGGGCAGTTGATCAAGGGCGTCACCGATCTGCTGTTCGAGGTGCTCGGCAAGTCGCCCGACAGCACCTATGTGGTGATCGACGAAGTGGCGCTCACGGATTGGGGTGTCGGCGGGGTCAACGTCGCGGAGTATCGCGCGCGACGCGCGGCCCGCGACTGAGTGCGCGGCGGTGCGCCGGGCGTGGGTTCTCCCGCGCCCGGCGCACCGCTGTGTCAGGCCGGGCCGTCGAACGGTACCGAGGCGTCGAGGGCGAACCAGCCCATCGGGATTCGCTTCGAGCCGCTCACGAAGTAGCTCGGCCCTAGCCACAGATCCGGTTCGACCTCGCGCAGTTCGTCGTAGATCCGCCGGGCGGGCCTGCGCGAACCGACCCGCGGATCGTCGTAGTCGAACAGCACCGCCGGACGCCCGTCGAGCACGGAAGCACCCACAGTCGCCACGAAATTCAGGGCCCGCATCCCGCCCAGCAGGCGGAAGACGTTGTGTCCCACCGCCATCTCGCCGTCCACGTGACGAAACGACTTCGCCACCCAGAAATACGACGGCCGCGCCATCACCGGCCCGAGCACGCGTTCGGCGGACCCGGGGAACGATCGCATGGTCACATCACCGTCCAGCCGGGCGAAATCGCTCGCCGTCACCTCGGGCGCCGAGTCGAACATCGCGCGGAACCCGGTGCGGCCGGCCCGCGACAGCGCGTCCAGGCGGGGGCGGTGGTCCGACGGCACACGGACCGGCATCAGACCGGCGGCGGACAACGGTGTCGGTGTCATGAGCGGACTCGATTCTGTCGGAGCATGCCTTCGCATAGTGCCAACATTCGGTGCCTCGCGGCACCGGAATCGAGAGCCCGCCGATGATCGGCCGGCGCCACGACGAAGGCGGTGCCCCGGCAATCCGGGGCACCGCCTTCGTCGTCTGTCGCGAGCGAGCTCAGGCGCGCAGCGCGTAGGGCTCGATCGCGCCGCGCTCGAGAGCGCGCGCGTCGATGGTCTCGGCGCGGTAGGGGAGCAGGGCCAGGCGGTCGGTCATGCCGCGGACCGGGTCCTCGATCTTCTCGTTCAGGCCGAACAGGAAGGTCCACTCGTGCTCGTCGCTGCCGTAGGGGACCACGGTGGCGAACTGCTCGTGGAACCGACCCCACGACCGCTTGAGGGTCTCGTTGCGCCACATGGTCGCGCAGCCGGCCTGGGCCGACAGCACGCCGCCGGGCGCCAGCAGTGCCTTACATCGGGACAGGAACTCCGACTCGTAGAGGCGATTGTGCTGGGCGTCCTCGACCCGCTCGTCGGGCAGATCGATGACGATCACGTCGTAACGGGTGCCCGCCTCCTGCGCGTTGGCCAGGAAGTCCCAGCCGTCGGCGTAGTGCACGTGCACCGGGCCCTCACCGGCGACCGCGGCCGCCAGTTCCTCGGGGGTGTAGCCGTAGGGCAGGTGCCGGGCGCACAGCTCGACCTCGCGCTGGTCGATGTCGACGTGATCGACCAGGGTCGCCCCCGCCGCCACCGACATCTGCGAGGCCACGCCCTCACCGGAACCGATGATCAGCACCCGGTCCAGCTTCTCGGCCAGCACGAACGCCGGGACCATCATGGCCTCGTGGTAGGTGACCTGGGAGAACTCGGTGGACTGGCGGTCGTCGTCGGAGAACAGGGAGATGCCCTGATCGGTGCGCGCGATCACCATGTGCTGGAACGGGGTGTTCGTGTCCACGATCACCTCGTGCAGATCCCAGATCCGGGTCAGGCCGTCGCCCACCGGTTCGTAGATCTTCTCGGCCCCGTGGCCGCGCTGGACGACCTTCATCCGAACATCCTTGGGAGACAACTTGTCTCGCAGGAGTTCTACCGCCTTCGTAGCGCCCGCGCCGATGCTGCCGCAGGTGAAGACGTCGACGAAGATGTCGCCGGACTCCGGATAGGTGTGAATCGAGGCGTGGGACTCCGACAACAGGGCGAGGACGGTCACCCCCTGCGGATCGAACTTTTTGTGAACGACATCGCAGATGGTGACGCCCGCCGCGATCAGAGACTCACGCAACGCCGATTCGAGTCGTTCGAGATCGTCACACAGGTCTGTGTCGACACCACCGAACTCGGCCAGCACGTGCCAGCCGGTGAATTCCGCCGTCATGGGCAAACTCACTCTCGCTCAGCGCCCGAGACATGAACGGTCAAGGGCGGAAAACCATTGAAGGACACCGACGAATAACTCGCGGTATAGGCGCCGGTGTCGAGGATCTGGATCTGATCACCGGCTCGCAACGTGGTCGGCAGAAGGACCTTCGTGCGTTGATACAGTACATCGTCGCCGTCGCAGGTCGGACCCGCGACCACCGCCTCGTCGACCGGATCGCCGTCGCGATCGGTGACGAACCGGTAGGCGATGTACTCGTTCTCCGTCTCGGCCATACCGTTGTATCGGCCGATGTCGAGATACACCCAGCGCCGGCCATCCGGCGCGAATCGCACGCCGACGACCTCGGCGTGAATGGTGCCCGCGTTGCCCACCAGCGCGCGGCCGGGTTCGACGACCAGGCCGGTGGACTCGGGCAGGTACTGCGCGGCGGCCGCGGTCATGGCGGCCGCGATCGCGTCGAGCTCGGGGGCCGCGTCGGCGTAGGAGATCGGCAGACCGCCGCCCACGTTGACCGCGGCGACGTGAATGTCCTTGTCCGCCAACGCGGTCACGATCTCACCGGCCTGGCGGATACCGATCCGCCAGGCGGCCGGATCGAGTTGCTGGGAGCCGACGTGGAAGTACGGGCCACCCACCGCCAAGCCCAGATCGCGGGCGCGCACCAGCAGCCGCAGCGCCTCGCTGGGCGCGCAGCCGAACTTGGTGCCGAAGGGGGTGCGCGACTCCGGCGCCGAGGACAGGAACCGGCACTCGACCTCCGCACCGGGCGCGTGCTCGGCGATGCGCAGCAGGTCGTCCTCGGTGTCGAAGGCGTAGCGGCGCACACCCAGGGCGAAGGCGCGCGCGATGTGGGCGCTCTTCTTGATGGGATTGCCGTAGCAGAGCTTGGCCGCGTCGATCCCCAGGCGCAGTGCCTGCTCGATCTCGCCGATGCTGGCGACATCGAACTCGGCGCCCTCGACGTCGAGCAGCGTCAGCAACTCGTCGACCGGTGCCGCTTTCACCGCGTACCTGATCCGGGTGCCCCGGCTGCGCCGCGCCGACACGGCGGCGGCGAGAGCTCGGTAATTGGCACGTACCCGCTCGGGGTAGATGACAAGGTACGGGGATTCGGGCATAGTTGAACTTTCGGTCGGCGGCCGGGAGAGAGTATCAGCGGCGCCTACCCAACAACGAATCCGTCAAACATTCGTCATTTTCGACGATAGGGAACGGGTATCAGTCAGCCCGCCGACACCGTGACCTCGTCGAACACCACCTCGCCCGCGGCGTCGGACTCCTCCAGATCGACGATGCCCGTCAGTGCCCAGCCGTGGTCGCCCGCAGGGTCGTCGAGGACCTGGCGCACATGCCAGAAGCCGGGCCGCTGCTCCACCTGGAACAGCTGCGGGCCGCGGGCATCGGGGCCGGTGCCGATCGTGGCGTACTCGTCGAAGTAGGGGGCGAAATCCTCGGCCCAGTCCGGGCCCGGGCTCAGCTCGTCGAGGTCGTACCAGCGCTGTCGCGAGGCGAGCTCGACCCGGCGGAACATGGCGTTGCGCACCATCACCCGGAAGGCGCGCTCGTTGGCCGAGATCGGGCGCACCGACTCCGCGCCGAAGGCGAGTTGCTCGGCGTCGTTCTCCGCGCCCGGATTGGTGAGCTGCTCCCATTCGTCGAGCAGGCTCGAATCCACCTGGCGGATCAGCTCGCCCAGCCACTCGACGAGATCGTCGAGCTCCTCGGTGCGGGCCGCGTCGGGCACCGTGCGGCGCAACGCGCGGTAGGCATCGGCGAGGTAGCGCAGCACCACACCCTCGGAGCGGGCGAGCTCGTAGAACGAGATCAGCTCGGCGAAGGTCATCGCGCGCTCGATCATGTCGCGCACCACCGACTTCGGTGACGGCGCGAACTCCGAGACCCACGGATGCCCGGCCCGGTAGGTCTCGAAGGCGGGCTCGATCAGCTCGGCCAGCGGCTTGGGCCAGGTGACCTCTTCCAGGAGCTCCATGCGCTCCTCGTATTCGATGCCGTCGGCCTTCATCTCGGCCACGGCGGCCCCGCGCGCCTTGTGCTGCTGGGCCATCAGCAGCTGCCGGGGGTCCTCCAGGGTCGCCTCGATCAGCGAGACGACATCGAGGGTGTAGGTGGGGCTGTCGCGATCGAGCAGCTCGAAGGCCGCCAGCGCGAACGGCGAGAGCGGCTGATCGAGAGCGAAGTCACGCTGGAGGTCGACGGTGAGCCGGGCCATCCGACCCTGCGCGTCGGGCTCGGAGAGTTGTTGCACCACACCGGCATCGCGCAGCGCCCGGTAGAGCCGGATGGCACGCAGGATGTGTTTGCGCTGGGCCGGGCGCGGCTCGTGGTTGTCCTCGAGCAGGTGGCGCATGGCGTCGAAGCAGTTGCCTGGCCGGGCGATCACGTTGAGCAGCAGCGCGTTGGTCACCGCGAAACGCGACACCATCGGCTCGGGCTGCGCGGCAACGAGCCGGTCGAAGGTCTCCTCGCTCCAGGACACGAAACCCTCGGGCGGCTTGCGGCGCTGCACCTTTCGCTGCTTCTTCGGATCGTCGCCCGCCTTGGCGATCAGGCGCGCGTTCTCCACCTCGTGCTCGGGCGCCTGCACGACGACGGTGCCCATGGTGTCGAATCCGGCGCGGCCGGCGCGGCCGGCGATCTGATGGAACTCGCGGGCCTTGAGCCTGCGGGTCCGCACCCCGTCGAACTTGGTGAGCCCGGTCAGCAGCACCGTGCGGATCGGCACGTTGATGCCGACGCCGAGGGTGTCGGTGCCGCACACCACCTTCAGCAGGCCGTCCTGGGCGAGCTTCTCCACCAGCCTGCGGTACTTGGGCAACATGCCGGCGTGGTGGACGCCGATACCGTGGCGGATCAGCCGCGAGAGGGTCTTGCCGAAGCCGGCGGCGAAGCGGAATTCGCCGATGGCGGCGGCGATCGCGTCCTTCTCGGCGCGGGTGGCGAAGTTCACGCTGGTCAGCGCCTGGGCGCGTTCCAGCGCGGCGGCCTGGGTGAAGTGCACGACATACACCGGCGCCTGATGGGTGGTCACCAGCTCTTCGAGCGTCTCGGTGACGGGGGTGCGCACATACGAGAACGTCAGGGGGACAGGGCGTTCGGTGCCCGCGACCACCGCGGTCGAGCGGCCGGTGCGGCGCTCGAGATCCTCGGCGAAGAAGTCGACCTCGCCCAGCGTCGCCGACATCAGCAGGAACTGCGCGCGCGGCAGCTCGATGATCGGCACCTGCCAGGCCCAGCCGCGATCGGGATCGGCGTAGAAGTGGAACTCGTCCATCACCACCTGGCCGACCTCGGCGGCCGCGCCCTCGCGCAGTGCCAGGTTCGCCAGGATCTCCGCCGTCGCGCAGATGATCGGGGCGTCGGCGTTGACCGCGGCGTCGCCGGTGACCATGCCGACGTTCGCCGCGCCGAACACCTCGCACAGCGCGAAGAACTTCTCGCTGACCAGCGCCTTGATCGGCGCGGTGTAGTAGCTGCGCTGCCCGTTGGCCATCGCGAACAGGTGCGCGCCGACCGCGACCAGGGACTTGCCCGATCCGGTCGGCGTCGCCAGGATCACGTTGGATCCCGAGGCCAGCTCCATGAGCGCCTCGTCCTGCGCCGGATACAGGGGCGTGCCCTGCTCGGCGGCCCACGCCGCGAACGACTCGTAGAGCGCGTCGGCGTCGGTCCCGGGGATTTCGAGCAGGTCGGTCAGATCCACTCCGACCACCCTAGTGGGCGAGGCGGGCGTCGCCGTGCCCAGACCTGCGCACGGCCCGGCGGTTCAGTCCTCGCTGTCGCGGGAGGTGTCGCCGTAACCGCCCTGTTCGGCGAGGAAGCGCTCGAACTCGGCGCCGAGTTCCTCGCCGCTGGGCAGTTCACCGTCGCCCGCCAGCAGGCTGGACTGGCTCTCCTGGGCGGTGACGAAACTGTCGTACTGGCGTTCCAGCGCCGTCACGACCGTCTCGACCTCCTCGTTGCCGGCGATGTGCTCGGCGACCTGCTCGCGCACCCGCGCGGCGGCCTCGCCCAGCGCGGTGAGCGGCAGTTCGAGGCCTGCGCTGTCGGCGACGTTCTCCAGCAGGGTCTGGGCGGCCTCGGGATAGTCGGTCTGGGCCAGATAGTGCGGCACGTGCACGGAGAACCCGAGCGATTCGTGTCCGTGCTGGGCCATCCGGAATTCGAGCAGCGAGGACGCGCTGCCGGGCACCTGCAGCTCACCGGGCCAGCGCTGGTGATCGCCGATCAGCGAACGGTCCGAGGAGTGCGCGGTGACGCCGAGCGGACGGGTGTGCGGGATCGCCATCGGGATCGCCGACAGGCCGATCGTGCGGCGCACGCCGAGCTGTTCGGCCAGCAGCCGCACCGCGGTGGTGAACTTCTCCCAGCGCAGATCCGGTTCCAGGCCGGCCAGCAGCAGGAACGGGGTGCCGGCGGTGTCGCGCAGCGCCCACAGGTTCAGCTCGGGTTCGGCGTACTCGGCGAAATGATCGGTCTTGAACGTCATCAGCGGACGGCGCGAGCGGTAGTCGAGCAGCTCGTCGACGTCGAAGGAAGCGACGAGTTCGGATTCCAGGCTCTCGCGCAGGTGGGTGGTCGCCAGGCGCACGGCGTGACCGGCGTCGGTGAAACCTTCCAGGCCGTGCACCAGCACGGGACCGGCGCCGTCGTCCGACGACAGCTGCGGTGCCGGGAACTCCAGCTCGTACATGTGCGACTGATCATCCATCGCGTACTCCTTCCTGCGCGGTCCACCAACGCTCGCGGCGGGGGAGGCGTTTCTCCATTGTCCCCCACGCGAGCAGACGCATCGCACACGGCCGGAGGACGGCTCGTCCTGCTACACAACAGCCACCGCTGCCTCGACATTCCCGTGCGGCGTGGCGATGACGCCCCGACCGGCCCGGTGGGGCACAGTGGGAGGGGTGAACGTGGCGGAGACGACACCGGCCCATGGCGGCGATCGGGTCCGGCGCCCCGGGCAGCGGCGCCGGACCCTCGCCTGCTCGGTGGTGCTCGCCGGGCTGGCGCTGACCGGGTGCGGACAGAGCATCGACGGCACGCCGGTCGCCCAGAGCGCGATGGCGGTGCGGCACATCGACGGCGCGCTCGCCGATCTGCTGCCCACCGCCCAGCAGTTCCCGGCCCGCTACCCGGCCGTCGTCCTGCCCCCGCAGGCCGCGGCCGCTGCGGCGGGCGATCTGGACGGGGTGGGGGCGGGCGCCACCGTCCGCCCGGCGAAGTGCACGCCGCCGGACCCCGAGCCCGGCGCCGAACCGGCCGCGGTCGCGGTCGGCAACGACGACGCGAGCCGGGCCACGCTCACCGTCGAACTCTCGCGCACCACCGAGGCGCCAGCGCGCCTGCGAGACCGCCTCGCCGGGTGCGAGCAGATCCGGGTCAGCCGGGCGGGCGCGGAATCGACCGTCACGACCGTGCTCGACACCACGAGCCCGACGGGCGCCGACGACGCGGTGTCGTTGCGGCGCACTGTCGTTCCCGACGTCGGCGGGGCCGGGCTGACCCAGACCATGCAGACCACGATCGGGCAGATCGGCGACGTGCGGATCACGGTGACGTCGATGACCTTCGGCGCGGGCCTGCCCGACCAGCAGGCCGTCGCGGAGATGTTCGCGACCGCCGTGCGCCGGATCCGCGGGGCCTGACCCGCGGCCCTAGCACGCGGGGGTGACAGGTTCGGTCCGGGCGCGACGCCGGGACCGGGATCGCTCCCCAGCCGCGGGGCCGTCAACAGGGCAGCACAACGCCCAGGTCGGGCGCCCGGTGCCGTCGGGGGCCACGGGCACGGTGGAGCCATGACATCGTCGACGAACTCCACCCGCCGGGCCACTCGCTCCGGACCCTTTCCCCGGGCACTCACCTGCGCCGAATCCACCCCCGGCTACCCCGCCGGACCACCGCAGCCGTCGCTGCGGGTGGACGATCCCGGCGAGCTCATCGCCGCCCTGCCCGCGATGCTCGGCTTCGTCCCCGAACGCTCGCTGGTCGTCGCCGTCCTGCACGAGGCGGCCCCGGGCGGGTCCACGGCGATCGAGGCGGTGGTGCGATTCGATCTGGACGCGCTCGCCGATCCGCACCGGATCGGCCAGTTCACCGCCTGCGTCGGATCGATCTGCCTGCGTGAGCATGCCGGCGGGGTGCTGGCGGTGTTCGTCGACGAGGCCGGGGGCGGGGTGATGCAGGCGCTTCGGGCCGCGTCGCTGCTCGAGGCACTCGGTGACGAGGGGATCGCCGTGTGCGGGGCCTGGTCGGTGCCCTCGATCGTGGCCGGGGCGCGCTTCCGCGACCTGTTCCATCGCGGCGCGGGCGGGGTCGTCGGTGATCCGGCGTCGTCGATGGTGGCGCTGTCCCACGTGCTCGACGGCAGACAGATCCGCCGCTCGCGCGGTGAACTCACCGCCCTGGTGCGGCCCGACCGACGACTGTGCGCCGAGGTGCGGCGCCGGCTCGGACCGGCCGTCGCGCGCTATCGCGGTGGCCTGTCCGCGGCGACACGGGCCGGGCACACGGTGGCCTATCAGCGCAGGGCGCTGGAATGGGTCCTGTGGCAGATCGCCGACGCCGCCTCCGGCGCGCCGCGTGCCGATCGCGAACTCGCGCAGCTGGCGGCCACGCTGCGCGACCGGCCGATCCGGGACGCGATGTACGGGCTGGCGCTGGGCGATCACGCCGAGGCCGCCGAACAGCTGTGGGCTCAACTCGCCCGGGCCACGCCCGGCGCCGACCGCGCCGAGGCCGCGGCACTGCTGGGCTTCAGCGCCTACCTGCGCGGGGACGGGCCGTTCGCCGGCGTCGCCCTCGCCGCGGCGGTGGAGGCCGATGCCACCCACCCGATGGCCGTGCTGCTGGAGACCTCGCTGCAGAGCGGGCTGCGGCCGGAACGGCTGCGCAAACTCGCGCAGTGCGGTCACCAGATCGCGGCTGATCTGGGGGTCGACATCGGCCCGCTCCACCGGTGAGGACGGCGAGCGGCGGAGATCAGCGCGCGCTGTGTGCCTTGTCGCCGAGCGACCGCAGGAATTCCCAGGCGTCGGAGACGATCTCGTCGAGATCGTTGTGCTCGGGCCGCCAGTCCAGCTCGGCGATCGCGCGGTCGCTGGAGGCGATGAGCACCGCCGGATCGCCCGGGCGGCGCGGCGCGTCGATCGCCTCGATCGGCAGGCCGGTCACCCGCTCGCACGCCGAGATCACCTCGCGCACCGAGAAACCGGTGCCCGAGCCGAGATTGAGGATCCGGTGGCTGCCGGGCTGCGACGAGGACAGCGCCAGCAGATGCGCCTGCGCCAGGTCGCGGATGTGGATGTAGTCACGCACGCATGTGCCGTCCGGCGTCGGCCAGTCGGTGCCGTAGACGGAGATGGCCTTGCGGTGGCCCAGCGCCACCTGCAACACGAGGGGGATCAGATGCGTTTCCACGACCCGGTTCTCGCCGAGACCGGCGTAGGCGCCCGCCACGTTGAAGTAGCGCAGGCTGGTCGCGGCCAGGCCGTGCGCCGCCGCGTAGGAGGTGATGGCGTGGTCGATGGCCAGCTTGCTCGCACCGTAGGGGTTGGTGGGGCGGGTCGGCGCCGTCTCGGTGATCGGCACCTGCTCGGGTTCGCCGTAGGTCGCGGCGGTGGAGGAGAACACCAGGCGCGGGGTACCGGTCTCGCGGATCGCCTCGAGCAGGCTCAGCGTCTTGACGACGTTGCCGTGCCAGTACTTCTCCGGCTGCTCCACCGACTCGCCGACCAGCGACTGCGCCGCGAAATGCAGCACGCCGTCGAAGGATTCGGCGCGCAACAGCTCCGGCGCCGCGACGGCGATGTCGCCCTCGACGAAGCGGGCACCGGCCGGGACGCCGTCGGCGTTACCGGTCGACAGGTCGTCGACGACGACCACTTCGTTGCCCGCCTCGAGCAGGACGGCGGCGCACACGCCACCCACGTAGCCGGCGCCGCCGGTGACCAGAAGTTTCACGTATCAGACCAGCCTCACCTGGACGGCATGCGCCATCTCTTCGGACAGTTCGAAACCGTTGTGCCCCGGCACCGTGATCAGCACCGCGCCCGGCTTGGTCTCGACGGTGACACGCGCGTCGGGCACCACACCCGCCTCGCGCAGCCTGCCGATGACCTCAGGGTCGGTCTGGATGTGCTCGGCCAGCCTGCGCACCACGACGGCGTGCAGCGCGCCGTTGGGCAGGTCGGACAGGCGCACCAGCGTCTCCTCGGCAGCGGGGGTATCGCCGAGGCCGAGCTCGTCCAGACCGGGAATGGGGTTGCCGTAGGGCGAGGTGGTCGGGTGGTTGAGCACCTCGATCAGGCGCCGCTCCACCTCCTCGCTCATCACGTGCTCCCAGCGGCACGCCTCGGCGTGCACGTTCTGCCAGTCGAGACCGATGATGTCGACCAGCAACCGCTCGGCGAGCCGGTGCTTGCGCATCACCGCGACCGCCATGGCGCGGCCCTTGTCGGTCAGCTCGAGGTGGCGGTCACCCGCGACGAGCAGCAGGCCGTCGCGTTCCATCCGCGCGACCGTCTGGCTCACCGTCGGACCACTCTGCTCGAGCCGCTCGGCGATGCGTGCCCGCAGCGGCACCACGCCCTCTTCCTCGAGGTCGTAGATGGTACGGAGATACATCTCCGTGGTGTCGACCAGATCCTTCACCTGTTACCCCTTCGTCGGCACGAATTCTACCCACGCGCGAACGCCCGTCCGCCCGCCGGACCGGCGGCCCTATTTCTACTGCATGTCAACGCGTCACGGGGGTCGCTGCTTCCGACTAGCGTGGCGAGCATGGTCACGCCGCCGCACAGCGAAGAGCCCGGGACCGTCGTGTGGACCGAGCGATTCCTCGGCTACACCTGGAGTCCGGAGCACCCGATGAAACCGGCGCGCCTGCAGTTCACCATGTCGCTGGCCGAAAGCCTGGGCGTGCTCGACGGTGTCGAGCCGTTGGCACCTGCCGCGGCCACCCAGGCCGACCTGCTGCGGGTGCACAGCAGCGCCTATATCGAGGCGGTGCGGCGCGCCGGTGACGGACCACCGACGCCCGAGGACACGATGTACGGCTTGGGAACCGCCGACAACCCGATCTTCCCCCGCATGCACGAGGCGGCCTCGGTCATCGTGGGCGGTACCCTCGCCGCCGCCGGGGAGATCGCGGCCGGGCGGACCCGGCGGGCGGTGAGCATCGGTGGTGGCATGCATCACGCGATGCCCGACGCCGCGGCCGGCTTCTGCATCTACAACGACGCCGCGATCGCGATCTCGTGGCTGCTCGACCACGGCTTCGACCGCATCGCCTACCTCGATGTCGACGTCCACCACGGCGACGGCGTCCAGCGTGCCTTCTACGCCGATCCACGAGTGCTGACGATCTCGCTGCACCAGCATCCGGCGACGTTGTGGCCCAACACCGGCTGGCCCACCGAGACCGGGCTCGGCGCGGCGGAGGGCACCTCGATCAACCTGCCGCTGCTGCCCGGCACCCGGGATGCCCAGTGGTTGCGTGGATTCCACGCGGTCGTGCCCGGCGCGGTGGCCGCCTTCCGGCCGCAGATCATCGTCAGCCAGTGCGGGGTGGACACCCATCGCGAGGACCCGCTGGCCGACCTGGAACTCACCGTGGACGGCCAGCGCGCGGCCTTCCTGGCGATGCGCGAGCTGGCCGACCGCCATGCCGAGGGCCGCTGGCTGGCGATCGGGGGCGGGGGGTACGGCGTGGTGCGGGTGGTACCGCGCGCCTGGACGCATCTGCTCGCCGCGGCTCTGGACCGGCCGCTGGCGCCGGAGACGCCGGTCCCGGCCGGCTGGATCGACCAGGTCCGCGCCGCCGCGCCCCGGGTGCAGCCGCCGACCAGCATGGGCGACGGCGGCGACACCGCCTACCTGCCCTGGGACGGTCCCGGCGGCACTCCCGAGGTCGGCGACGCGGGCCAGATCCGGGCCCAGCGGGCGATCGACACCGCGATCACGGCCACCCGGCGGGCGAGCTTCGCCCTGCTCGGGCTCGACCCGGAGGACCCTCGTGACTGAGCCGCTGCTGCCCGACACCCCCGATACGCCCGCGAATCCGCCTGCGCCACCCCAACACTGGTACGGCGATGTGCTCGCCTCCGACGGAGGCGTGGTCCGCGTGCGCCCGATCGTGCCCGCCGACGCCCCGGCGCTGGCCACGTTCCACGCCGCGCTGTCGGATCGCACCCGGTATCTGCGCTATTTCGGTCCGTACCCGCGGATCTCGCCCAAGGACATGTACCGCACCACCCATGTGGACTACCACGATCGGGTCGGGCTGGTCGCCCTGCTCGGGGACGCGATCATCGGCGTCGCCCGCTACGAACTGCTCGATCGTCGAGGCCCGCGCGCCGCCGAGGTGGCCTTCGTGGTCGCCGACGAGCACCAGGGCCGTGGTCTGGGCTCGGTGCTGCTCGAGCACCTCGCCGGCGCGGCGGCCGAGAACGAGGTGATGGCCTTCGTCGCGGAGGTGCTCGCCGAGAACGAGGCGATGATCACCGTGTTCCGCGACGCCGGCTATCAGCTGCAGCGCAGTCGGGACGGCGCCGAGGTGCACCTGGAGTTCGCGATCGATCCCACCGAAGCGCTGCGCACCGTGCGGGATGCGCGGGAGGCGGCCTCGGAGGCCCGCAGCGTCGGCAACCTGCTGGCGCCCGGGTCGGTGGCGGTGATCGGCGCCTCGCCCGAGCGGACCAGGGTCGGTGGCGCCGTGCTGGCGAACCTGCTCGCCGGCGGCTTCAGCGGGCCGGTGTTCCCGGTGAACCCGAACCGCCGATCGGTGCGAGGCGTGCGCGCCTACGCCACGGTCCGCGAGATCCCCGACGAAGTGGACCTGGCGGTCGTCGCGGTGCCTCCGGCCGCGATCGGGTCGGTGCTCGACGACTGTATGGCCAAGGGGGTGAAGGGCCTGGTGGTGCTCACGGCCGGCTTCGGCGAGACCGGGCCCGAGGGCCTGGCCGCCGAACACGAGCTGGTCGCCGCGGCGCGCGGCCACGGTATGCGGGTGGTCGGGCCCAGCGCACTCGGCATCGCCAACACCGACCCGGCGGTGGGCCTCAACGCCACCCTGGCCCCGGTGCTGCCCGAGCGCGGGCGGATCGGGTTCTTCTGCCAGTCCGGCCCGCTCGGCGCGGCGATCCTGGGGGAGGCCGCGGCGCGCAATCTCGGCTTGTCGACGTTCGTGTCGGCGGGTAACCGCGCCGATGTCTCCGGCAACGATCTGCTGCAGTTCTGGGACACCGCCGCCGATACCGAGGTGATCCTGCTGTACCTGGAGAGCTTCGGTAATCCGCGCAAGTTCTCCCGGCTGGCCCGGCGGGTGGCGCGGGGCAAGCCGATCGTGGCGGTGAGCAGCGGCAGGCTGGCCGCGGGCGCCGATATGGATCGCACGGTGGTGCGTGACCTGTTCGCCCAGGCCGGGATCATCCAGGTCGACTCCATCTCGGAACTGTTCGACTGTGCGGCGCTGCTGGCGTGTCAGCCGTTGCCGCGCGGGCCACGGGTGGCGGTGGTCGGCAACAGCGCCGCGCTGAACTGGCTGGCCATCGATGCCGCGCACGGCGAAGGCCTGCGGGTGCGCCGGCCCGCCTCGGTCGTGGATCGTGGACCCGGTGTGCGGCCGACCGAGCGCACCGTCCACAGCGCGCCGGTCGACGGGCCGGTGGATCTGGGCCCGGAGGCGACCCCGGCCGACTACCGGGAGGCGGTGCAGGCCGCGCTGCGCAGTGACGAGGTCGACGCCGTGATCGTCGTCGTGGCCCCGCCGGTGCCGGTACCGATGGCCGGCTTCGCCGACGCGCTGCGGGCGGCGGCCGCGGCGGCGCCGGGCAAGGACAAACCGGTGCTGACCACCTTCGTCGCCGAGTCGGGCATTCCGAAGCTGCTGGCGGTGCGCACGACCGGTGGCGCGCCGGCCAGGGGCTCGATCCCGTCCTATCCGGACCCGGAACGCGCGGCCAGGGCGCTGGCCCGGGTCGAGCGGTACGCCCGCTGGCGGGACCAGCCGGTCTCCCCGGTCGTGCGACCGCCGGGCATCGACACCGCGGCCGCGGCGGACCTGGTGGCGGGCTGGCTGGCGGATTCGGGTGGGCGCTGGCTCACCGACGAGGAAACGGTGCGGCTGCTGGGCTGCTACGGCATCGACGTGGTCGAGTTCCGGGCGGTGCGCGACGCCGAGCAGGCAGTGGCGGCCGGCGAGGAACTGGGCTATCCGGTCGCGGCGAAGGCCACCGGGGAGTTGTGGCGGCGCAGGCCGGACCTGCTCGGGGTGCGCCTGGACCTGTGGACGCCCGACGCGGTCCGCCAGGCCTACACCGATCTGGTCGAGATCTGCGGCGATCCGCTGCTGCACGTGCAGAAGATGGCGACCAAGGGCATGGGCTGTGTTCTGCGCGTCACCGACGACCCCTCCTTCGGCTCGGTGATCGAGTTCGGGCTCTCGGGCCTGATCATCGAGTTGCTCGGGGACCGCGCGTTCCGCGCGCTGCCGCTCACCGCCGAGGAATCCGTGGCCCTGATCGAGGCGCCACGCGCCGCGCCGCTGCTGTCCGGTGGGCAGGCCGGACCGGCGGTCGACAAGGCGGCGCTGGCCGAACTGGCGCAACGCATCTCGGCCCTGTTCGACGACATCCCGCAGATGCGCGAGTTGTCCTGCGATCCGGTGCTCGCGGCGCCGTCTTCGGCCGAGATCATCTACGCGCGCGCCCGGATCGGCCCGGAGCCGAGCCGGTTCGACACCGGTCCGCGCCGACTGGCCTGAGCGGGGGTCCCCGACGAACAACGCCGACCGGCTCGCGACCCCGGAGGGGAGAGGTCGCGGACACCGGTCGGCGTTTCGGCAGACGACCCCGCGGGGCCGTCGGGTTCTCGGGGATCAGCTGGCGTAGGCGCGCAGCCGATCGGCGCGCTCACCCTTGCGCAGCTTGGACATGACCTCGCGCTCGATCTGGCGGACCCGCTCGCGGGACAGCCCGAACAGCTTGCCGATCTGGTCCAGGGTGCGGGGCTGGCCGTCGTCGAGGCCGAAGCGCAGACGGATGACCTGCTGTTCGCGCTCGTCGAGGGTGGCCAGGACGCTGCGCACGTCGTGGTGCAGCAGGCCGGCAATGACCGCGCTTTCGGCGGAGGTGGCCTCGGAGTCCTCGATGAAGTCGCCCAACGGGGCTTCCTCGTCGTTGCCGACCGGCATGTCGAGGCTGACCGGGTCGCGGCTGTGGTCGAGCAGGTCGGCGATCTTCTCCACCGGGATGCCCGACTCGTTGGCGAGTTCGGCGTCGGTGGCCTCGCGGCCGAGCTGCTGATGCAGTTCACGCTTGATCCTGGCGAGCTTGTTGACCTGCTCGACCAGGTGCACGGGGAGCCGGATCGTACGGCTCTGATCGGCCATGCCGCGGGTGATGGCCTGGCGGATCCACCACGTGGCGTAGGTGGAGAACTTGAAGCCCTTGGCGTAGTCGAACTTCTCCATCGCGCGGATCAGTCCGAGGTTGCCCTCCTGGATCAGGTCGAGCAGCGGCATACCGCGGCCGGTGTAGCGCTTGGCCAGTGAGACGACCAGGCGCAGGTTGGCCTCGAGCAGATGCGAGCGGGCGGCCTGCCCCTCGCGGACCAGAATCGCCAGATCACGCTTGCGGGTCGCCGATAACCGCTTACCCGTCTCGAGCAGGTGCTGGGCATACAGGCCCGCCTCGATACGCTTGGCCAACTCGACCTCGTCGGCCGCCGTGAGCAGTGCCGTGCGGCCGATTCCGTTCAGGTACACGCGTACCAGGTCGGCGGCCGGGCTCTGGGCGTCGATATCGGACTCGCTGGGGCGCACACGAGTAGTGGCGGGGCTTGTCATGACTTGCCTCCTGTCGGTGGTGTCTCACTCCGATCAACGGACCCGACTTAGAGAAAGTTCCCGATCGCGCTGGTGATAAACCGCTCTGAGCTGCGTGTTCCCACCTGTACGGCTGAGAAGTTCCTGAGAAGAGCACCGTGGCCGGAACTCGGCCCCCACCGCCGGTCGGCTCAGACGGGTCGCACCAATCCGTGGCGCACCAGACCGGCCACGACACCGAGTGCCTGGGCGGCGAACTCCGGGGTCACCTGGTCGGCGCCCTCGGCGAGGGCCAGCAGTTCGAGCAGTTCGTACAACGGCAGACCGTCCGGTCGCATTCCCGCGATCAGGGCCACCGTGGACTCGTCGACCTCGTGTTGCCAGCGCGGACCGTCGCCGCGATGCAGCCGCGCGACCTGCTCCTCCCAGCCGTGCTCGCCGGGCAGATACACCCGTTCCAGGGCGGTGGCCGGGCTCGGGGCGAAACGGGAGGTCCAGGCGAGGCGGTCGTCGGCGGCCACGGCGCGCAGCCAGGCCGAGCGGGCGAAGTAGGCGGGCGCCTCGTCACCGAGCGGATCGTCGAAGCCGTGGGTGAGGTCCTCGGCCATCAGCTCGGTCGGCCCGTCGATGGCGTGCAGGTAGACGAACCCGAACCCGATGCCCTCGACATCGGCGGCCTCGAACGCCGCCAGCCACGCCTCGGCCCTGGCCTGGGCGGCCGGGTCGCGCGGGTCCAGCCCGGCGTCGCGCAGCCAGGTACCCACATAGAGTGCCGGATCGGCGACGTCGCGCTGCACGACCCAGGCGTCGACGCCGTGGGCGGGCAGCCACGACGACACCCGCTGCCGCCAGTCCTGGCCCTCGATATGCACCCAGGCGGCGAGCATGGCCGCGGTGCCACCGGGGGCCAGCAAGCCGGGCGCCTGCCCGATCACCAGCTCGCTGGCGCCGTCCAGCGCGAGCCCGGAGTCGCGGTAGGTGTGCTCGATGCGAGCGGGGCCCACCACGAACGGGGGATTGGCCACGATCTGATCGAAGGTGCGGCCCGCGACCGGCTCGAACCAGGACCCTTCGAGCAGTTCGATGTCGAGTTCGTTCAGCGCGGCGGTGGCCTCGGCCAGCCACAGCGCCCGGGAGTTGACATCGGTGGCGGTGACCCGGCCCGCGTAGCTCGCCGCGTGCACGGCCTGCACGCCGCAGCCGGTGCCCAGGTCCAGCAGGGTGCCCACCGGTTCGGTCGGCGTGGCGCGCAGCAGCGACAGCGAGGCGTGTCCGACCCCGAGCACATGGTCCTCGGTGAGGGTGCGCCTGCGCATCGAATCGTCGAGGTCGGACAGGATCCAGCGGGTGCCGGCGCCGGTGTCGAGCGGGCGCAGATCCAGTGCGGCCCTGAGCTCGTCACCGTCGCGGGCCAGCAGACCCGCCGCGACGGCGTCGTCGATCCGGACCGGCGACAGCGCGGCGGCGACCTCGCGTGCGGGCAGCGCGTCACCGAGCAGCAGCAGCCGGATCAGCGTGCCCAGCTCGCCCGCCGCACGTGCCACCCGGCGCACGGGCACCGGCTCGGAGCGGCCCAGCGCGGCGTGCACGTCGGGACCCAGCGCCTCCACCAGTGTGTCGGCGTCGTAGCCGACGCGGATCAACGCCGTGCGCAGGTCCGGGCACAGCGCGGTGAGCAGGGAACCGGTGGCGGTGGGGTTCGTAGACACCCGCCTACTGTGCCAGGGCGGCGCGTGCCCGGATCGACCAGCTACGGCCGCGTGTCGCGCGCCACGCCGGACCGTGCGACCGCAGGCCGTCGGCGGATGCGTCCCCCGGCGGGTGGTCGACGGTGTCGCTACCCCCGCCCGGGTGATGCGCCCGGGGCACTCGGCCGCCGGGCGAACGCGCGACAGTGACGAAGGTGGGCCCGGTTGCCGCTGTGTCAGCCGGTATAGGGGTCACGGCCGGTGACGCAGTAGACCGCGGAACCGGGGTCGCGCAGCACGATCCAGCGTTCGCCGTCGGCGACCCGGGTGGCGCCCAGGGATTCGTGCCAGGCGGCGGTGGCGGCGATGTCGGAGGAGGCCAGGTCGGGGTGGGCGCCGGCGGGCCGGGCCTCGTCGAGACGCTGGAGCAGCAAGTGCAGCGGCTGGTCGGGGCCACGCAGGCGGGAGAATTCGGGGCGGCGGCCCGGCTGGTGGGTCCAGCCGGTCAGCGCTCGCCAGAACACGGTGTCGGTCGCGATGTCGGCGGGGGACAGGTCGAGGCAGATCTGATCGAGGCGGGTCACGGTGCCGTCCGGCGCGGTCGAGACGACGACCGGCGGCGGCGTCTCGTCCTCGGGCGCGGGGGCATCGGCGTGCACCGGGGTGAAGCAGAATGTCTGTCCGGCGGGCGATTCCAGCACGGTGTAGTCGCGTTCGACCGTGACGACCCGGGCGCCGAGATCGGTCGCGGTCGCCATCGCGGCGGGGATGTCGTCGACATCGAGATCGAGGTGGACGCCGCCGTCGCCACCGACGCGCTGCATCTTGAGCCAGGCGGGACCGGCGGCCGGGAGCAGGGTGACGAATTCGCCCTGCGCGCCACGAGGTTCGGACACGGTGGAGCCGGTGACCGTCGCCCAGAACCGGACGCAGTCGTCGAAACCGGCGGCGGGGCGGTCGAGAAAGGCCCACGTCCAGCGAATCATGCTGTCTCCGTTTCGAGATGGATCGGGTACGCGGTGGGGCCGACGAAGTACCGGCCCGGACCGGAGGTCCTGTCCGCACGGTAGGCGGCCGTGGGCGCGCTGTCGACCGTGATCACGCCGGACCGCGGGTTGGCAGGATATCTGCGAAAGATGTCATCGCGGCCACTCGTTCGTGCCGCGAGGTTCCGGCACCCTGTTCCGGTGACCGATCTCCGCGCACCCCTGCCGCCCGCCGGCGACGACCCGGCCGAGGGCGCCCCGGCCGTCCCCGACGCCACCGATCGGCGCGGTCGCGCCCCGCACCCGGCCTGGATCGTGGCGGGCGTCGGTTTCGTCGCCCTGCTCGGCGCCGCCGCCTTCCGATCGGTGCCCAGCGTGCTGATCGACCCGCTGCACGTCGAGTTCGGCTGGTCACACGCGACGATCTCGGCGGCCGTGTCGCTGAACATGCTGCTCTACGGGGTGATCTCACCGTTCGCGGCCGCGTTGATGGATCGCTTCGGCATCCGCCGGGTGGTGTGCGCGGCACTGGTGCTGATCGCGGCGGGCAGCGGGCTGACGGTGTTCATGACCCAGGCCTGGCAGCTGGTGGCGACCTGGGGTCTGCTGGTCGGAGTGGGCGTCGGCTCGATGTCGATGCCGTTCGTCGCCACCATCACCGGCCGCTGGTTCGTGCGCAGCCGCGGTCTGGTCACCGGCGTGCTCACCGCCGCGGGCGCGACCGGTCAGCTGGTGTTCCTGCCCCTGGTCTCGATGCTGGCGCACGCGCACGGCTGGCGGCTGCCCGCGGTCATCGTGGCGGCCGTGGCACTGGCCGTGGTGCCGCTGGTGTGGCTGTTCGTGCGGGACTACCCGAGCGATGTCGGGGTGCGGGCCTACGGCGCACCCGCGGGATCGGACGCGGGGGTGCGCGTCGCGGTCGCCGGTGGCGCGAGCCGGGCGCTGCGGGTACTGGCCTCGGCTGCGCGCAGGCCCGGATTCTGGCTGCTGGCAGGCGGCTTCGCGGTATGCGGCGCCTCCACCAACGGCCTGGTCGGCACGCACTTCGTGACCGCGGCCCACGACCACGGCATGCCGCCGACCACCGCGGCGGGCCTGCTGGCGCTGGTCGGGATCTTCGACGTGGCGGGCACCATCGCCTCGGGCTGGCTCTCCGACCGCGTCGATCCGCGCTACCTGCTGCTCGGGTACTACTCGCTGCGCGGGCTCTCGCTGCTGATCCTGCCCTCGCTGCTCGGCCCGCACACCCAGCCGAGCATGTGGGTGTTCGTGGTCTTCTACGGCCTGGACTGGATCGCCACCGTCCCGCCGACCGTGCTGCTGTGCCGGGAACTGTTCGGCGCCGACGGGCCGATCGCGTTCGGCTGGGTGTTCGCCGCCCATCAGGTCGGCGCGGCGATCGCGGCCACCGGCGCGGGTCTCATTCGCGATCTGCAGGGCTCCTACGACCTGGCCTGGTACCTCGCCGGCGCGCTGTGCGGCCTGGCGGCGCTGATGTCGATGCTGGTGCGGCGGCCGTCAGCCGTCGATGGCCTTGTGCGGACGTGAGTCCAGCGCGATCTGGTTCGCGCGGCCGTCCCAGCGGCTCGGCTCGTCCTTGGTGCGCGGCGGACGGTCGTTGGCGATGAGCACGGCGATCCACGGCAGCGGCACCGAGGCCACGATGATCAGAATCGAGATCAGCGGGTTCTCGAACGCGCTGTAGGCGACCGCGGCCAGGATCAGGCAGGGGATGCGGAAGGCCATGATGATCGTGTAGCGGCGGACGCGGGCGCGATGCTGGTCGTCGAGTGACGGCGCGGCCTCGGTGATGAGCACCGGGTGCTTGGCGTCGGCGCCCGGGAAATAGCCGCGCGAGGAACTCGGCGCGGCGGGCATCGTCACCTCCGGGTCCGGTGTCGGCTCGTCGGCGCCGGGGGTGTCGCCGTGGGACTGCATACCCCGAGTCTTCCACTCGCCGCCGACGAACGCACACGCGGCTGGTCAGCGGTGCGCGCTCGGGATGCGGCATCATGGAAGGCGTGAGTACAGACACTCTGGTACGCCCGGAAACCACGACCGACGAGACGACCGGCGACGACGTCCCCAAGTTCTTCCACTACGTGAAGAAGGACCGGATCGCCGAGAGTGCCGTGATGGGCACGATGGTCGTCGCGCTGTGCGGCGAGGTCTTCCCGGTGACGCGTTCGCCCAAGCCGGGCTCACCGGTCTGCCCGGACTGCAAGAAGGTTTACGACGGCCTGCGCAAGGGCGGCGACTGAGCGGGTTCGGTGATCGGTGTGGTCGGCGCCTCGGGTGAGGCGTCGGCCGCTTCGTCGCGTCCGTCGTTCTCGCGTTCGTCGTCGTCGCCGCGGACCTGATTGCTGAACCATTCCTTGACCTGCTCCATCCGGGTGGCCCTGGCCGGCCAGAATTCCTGCACCGCGGCGTTGAACTCCGCGCCGAGAATCACCGCGAAGCCGAGGAAATAGGTGAACAGCAGGAACGCGATCGGGGTGGCCAGCGCGCCGTAGCTGACGCCGGTGGCGGTGATCCAGGCCAGATACCGGCGCAGCAGATCGCTGGCGCCCATGAAGAACACCCCCGCCACCAGTGCGCCGCCGAAGAGCCGGTGCCAGGGCAGCGACTTGTGCAGGGCCAGCTTGTAGAGCGTGGTCAGCCCGACGATCAGCAGCAAGCCGACGATCGGGTAGTAGAACGTGTCGATCAGGCGCAGGCCGGGTTCGCGCCAGGCCTCGGGCAGCACCCGGCCGATCCGGGTGGGTCCGAGCGCGATCACCGGCAGGATCAGCACCGCCGCGACCAGGAACTGCACGTACAACAGCAGCGCGAAGATCCGCTGCCAGACCGGGTGCCGGGCGTCCTGCTGGTCGTGGGCCTCCACGATCGCGTCGACGAAGGTCGCCATCGCCGAGGACCCGGCCCACAGCGACAGCACGAAGCCCACCGACACCACGGCGCCGCGGCCGCGGCCCAGCACGTCGTCGACGGTGGGTTCGATCAGGTCGGAGACGACCGACGGGCTGAAGAACTCCCGGCTGAACGCGATGATCTTGGCCTCCACGATCTGCACCGTGTCGGGCCCGAACAGCCCGCCCACGTAGCCGAGGCTGCCGAGCAGGCCGAGCAGCAGCGGCGCGAGCGAGAGCGTCTGCCAGAAGGCGGCGGCGGCCGACTTGGCGAAGATCGAGTTGTTCCAGCACTTCTGCGACACCCGGACCACCAGCCGCCACACCATGAGCAGCCACCGCACCACCCGGGTGTGTTCGCGGGGACGTTGCCCGTCGGCCCCGGCCGCGGTCACTGGCTGCGCGGGTAGACCGCCGGGCAGGGGTGCCTGCGGCGGGTGTGCCGCATCGGCTGCCCGGATCTGGTCGTTGCTCATCGTGTCTCCAGCATCCCGCACCTCGGCGGTCCGCGTGGTGCGGGCCGGGCATCGTGTCGGCGGGTAACAGGTAAATGGCCGGTGACCTCGGGCTGGGTTGTGATGCCGGTCGCCCACCCCGCGTCGGTTTGGCGACACGCCGCATCGGGCGGCTAGGGTCGTCTGCGTGACTGGGTCGGGTGGCGTCGCTGCGGCGAGAGAAGCGGGTACACCGGGCGATGCGGCCGCGGGGGGTGCGCCGGGTGGCTCCCTGCGCGCCTGGCAGCGGCGCGCGCTCACGAAATACCTTGCCACCAAGCCACGTGACTTCCTCGCGGTCGCGACCCCCGGCGCCGGTAAGACTACCTTCGCGCTGCGGGTAGCCGCGGAGTTGCTGGCCGATCGTACGGTCGATCAGGTGACCGTTGTCGCGCCGACCGAGCACCTCAAGCACCAGTGGGCCGCCTCGGCCGCCCGCTCCGGCATCCAGCTCGACTCGCGCTTCTCCAACAGCACCGGCGGCACCTCCGGCGACTATCACGGCGTCGTGGTGACCTACGCCCAGATCGCAGCCCATCCCGCGCGGCACCGGGTGCGCACCGAGAACCGCCGCACCCTGGTGATCCTCGACGAGATCCACCACGCGGGCGACGCCAAGAGCTGGGGCGAGGCCACCGAGGAGGCCTTCGGCGACGCGACGCGCAGGCTCGCGCTGACCGGAACCCCGTTCCGCAGCGACGATTCCAAGATCCCCTTCGTCACCTACGAGCCCGACGAGGCCGGCTTCCCGCGGTCGCGCGCGGACCACTCCTACGGCTACGCCGACGCCCTCGCCGACGGCGTCGTGCGCCCGGTGGTCTTCCTGGCCTACTCCGGTGACGCGCACTGGCGCGACAGCGCGGGCGAGGAACACACCGCCCGCCTCGGCGAACCGCTCAGCGCCGAGCAGACCGCGCGCGCCTGGCGCACCGCCCTGGACCCGGCGGGCGACTGGATCTCGGCGGTGCTGCGCGCGGCCGACACCCGGCTGCGCCAGCTGCGCGCCTCGGGCATCCCCGACGCGGGCGGCCTGGTGATCGCCACCGATCAGGAACGTGCCCGCGACTATGCCGAACTGCTGGAACACATCTCGGGCGAGCGGCCCGCCGTGGTGCTCTCCGACGACCCGCAGTCCTCGAGCCGTATCGACGAGTTCGCCAAGGGCACCCAGCCGTGGATGGTCGCGGTGCGCATGGTGTCCGAGGGCGTCGACGTGCCGCGGCTGGCCGTCGGCGTGTACGCGACGAGCGCGTCGACCCCGCTGTACTTCGCTCAGGCCATCGGCCGGTTCGTGCGTGCGCGCAAGCCCGGCGAGACCGCCAGTGTCTTCCTGCCGTCGGTGCCGGTGCTGCTGGACCTGGCCGCCCAGCTCGAGTTGCAGCGCGATCACGTCATCGGCAAGCCGCATCGCGAGAAGAACGCGCTCGACGACGAGCTGCTCATCGACGCGAACAAGACCAAGGACGAGCCGGGCGAGGAGGAGAAGTCCTTCGTCGCCCTGGCCGCCGACGCCGAGCTCGACCAGGTGATCTACGACGGCTCGTCCTTCGGCACCGCCACCATCGCCGGCAGCGACGAGGAGGCCGACTACCTGGGCATCCCGGGTCTGCTCGACGCCGACCAGATGCGCGCGCTGCTGCGCGAGCGGCAGACGCGTCAGCTCGCCGATCGCAGTGCCCAGGAGGCCGTCGCTCCCGCGCCCGCCGCGGTCGTCGAGCGGGTCGCGACGTCGGACAAGCTGGGCGAACTGCGCCGGGAACTCAACAGCCTGGTCGCGATGCACCACCATCGCACCGGCAAACCGCACGGCGTGATCCACGGCGAGCTCCGTCGCGAATGCGGTGGCCCACCCACGGCATTGGCCACCGCCGATCAGCTGACCGAGCGCATCGCCGCCCTGCGGCGTCAGTAGCGCGTCGGCTACGTCGTCGACGCCGCGAGTACCTCGAGGGCGCTGTCGACGGCGGCGCTGAGTTCGGCATGGCCGACGTCGTCTCTGGCCTGGATCGAGAGCCCGTAGAGGACGGTGCTGTACAGCGCCGCCAGCGCGGCGGTGTCGGTGCCGGGCCGCAGGTCGCCGTCGGCGACGCCGCGGTCGAGCCGCGCGTGGATGTCGGCGGTGGTGTGCCGGCGGGCTTCGGCGAGGAATGCGCGGACCGAGGCGTTGCGCGTGGTGTAGGTCGCGCCTGCCAGGACCACCATGCAACCGTGCGGCAGCTCGGGATCGGTGTAGACGGTGATGTTGTCGCGCAGCATCGCCTCGATGGCGGTGTAGGCGGTGGGTTCCTCGCGCAGGGCCCGCGCCGTGCGTGACCCTTCGGTGCGGCCGTAGAGCTCGACCGCGGCGCGGAACAGGGCTTCCTTGTCGCCGAAGGCGGCGTAGAGGCTGGGGGAGTTGATGCCCATGGCGGTGGTGAGGTCGGCCATCGAGGCGCCGTCGTAGCCGCGCTCCCAGAACACCTCCATGGCACGCCGCAGGGCGATGTCGCGGTCGAAACCGCGCGGGCGGCCGCGTTCTGCCATGGCGAACCTTTCTGTGTCGACCGACAAATATACCCCTGCGCCGCAGGCCGGGGAATTCTGTGTCGATCGATAAGAAACTCTTGACGCGCCCCGTCGTCGTGCGCTTGGCTATTTGTGTACTGATCACTACACAAAGGAGCGAACCGATGACGAGCAGCACCGTGGCCCTGGTGACCGGCGGCAGCCGGGGGATCGGCGCCGCCATCGCCCGCGCACTGGCGGGCGCGGGCGCCGACGTGGCGTTCACCTATCAGCGCGACGAGGTCGCCGCGAAGGCCGTCGCCGCCGATATCGAGGCGCTGGGCAGGCGGGCCGTGCCGATCCGGGCCGACAGCGCCGACGCCGAGCAGATCGTCGCCGCGGTCGACCGCACCGCCCGGGACCTGGGCGGGCTGGACGTGCTGGTGAACAACGCGGGCATCTTTCCGGCCAAGCCGTACGGGGAATTCGGGCTCGACGAGATCGACCGCGCACTCGGCATCCACGCGCGCGCCCCGTTCGTCGCAGGCCAGGCCGCGCTGGCATATCTGGGCGAGGGTGGACGGATCATCTCCATCGGGTCGAACCTGACCGATCGCGCGCTCTTCGGCGGCCTGGCGCTCTACAACCTGAGCAAGTCGGCGCTCAACGGCTACACCAAGGCGCTGGCCCGCGAACTCGGCCCGCGCGGGATCACCGTCAACCTGGTGCAGCCGGGACCCACCGACACCGACATGAACCCGGCGGGCAGCGATCACGCGCCGGTCCAGCGGGAGTTCAGCGCGCTGGGCCGTTTCGGCACGCCCGAGGACGTCGCCGATCTCGTCACGTTCCTCGCCGGTCCCGCCGGGCGGACCATCACCGGCGCGGTGATCACCATCGACGGCGGCACCAACGCCTGAGCGGGCCGGCAGACCGCCCGGCGCCGCCCCGATGTGTCAGACCGCGAAGAACCGCGTCGGATCGAGAGCATGGACGCTGGTCCAGCGGTGCTCCTGGACGGGTGCCTCGGCGTCGTCGGTCGCGTCGAAGTAGCCCTGCAGCTCCAGGGCGAGCCGCGGGTTCTCGTCGACCTGCCGGGCGATCGTGTACAGCACCGCGAGGATGTGCACGCACCGGGCGGTGCGCGCCGAGCACGAACAGTCGGTGCCGGCCAGGGCCGGAGCAGGCGAGTGGCCCACGTCCAGCAGCGCACGGTGCATTTCGTCGGTGATCACCGAGGGATCGGGGATCGTGTGCGCGATCGTGGTCACCGCGGCCCGCGTCAGCGGCACCACCTCGACATGGGCGATCGAGGCCTGACCACCTCGATGCAGATGGGCGCGGACCGTGCGCCCCTCGATCTCGGTGCGGACGCCGTGATTGCGGGCGATGCTGCGGGCGCGGGGCAGCAGCGGTTCCGGCTTGGTCTGGCGCAGCGGCTCGGCCAGCCGGACCCAGTCCCGGCCCCAGGGCGTGAAGCCGAATTCGTTGTCGGGCATCAGTTCGCTCGCTTCCGGCGCAGGATGTCGACCAGCGCGTCGTCGTCGAGGCGGGCCAGTTCGGCGATGCCGGCCGCGTCGGACAGGTCGGTCAGCGCCGACTTGCGGGTGTGCATCGCGGCGATGTGCTCCTCGACGGTGGTCGAACTGGTCAGCGTGGTGACGGTGACGGTGCGGGTCTGCCCGATCCGATGGGCCCGGTCGGAGGCCTGCGCCTCGACGGCCGGATTCCACCAGCGATCGAAGTGGATCACGTCGGCGGCGCGGGTGAGGGTCAGGCCGGTGCCCGCGGCGCGCAGGCTCAGCACGAGCACCGGTGGGCCGTCCGGTGATTGGAACGCGGTGACGATCCCGGCCCGCTGGTCGGCGTCGAGCCCGCCGTGGAAGAACGGCGCGGTGACGCCGAACTGTTCGGCGAGATGGCGCACCAGCAGCTCGCCCGTCGCCCGGTACTGGGTGAAGAGCAGGGTGGGGTCGCCGGTGTCGAGATTGGTGGCCACGATGTCGGTACAGAGGTCGAGTTTGCCGGAGCGCCCGGCGAGTTCGTCCAGATCGCCGGAGACCAGCCCGGGATGGTTGCACACCTGTTTGAGCCCGGTGAGCGCGGCGAGCACGCGGCCCTGACGCTGCAGACCGGACCCGAAGCCCTCGTCGAGCGCCTCGGCGAGCACCGCGTCGTAGACCCGTTCCTGCTCGGCGGTCAGATCGCACAGCAGGTCGCTGTGGATCTTCGCCGGCAGCGACGCCGCGACCTGGAGCTTCTTACGCCCGAGCACGACCGGTTCCACCGCGTCGCGCAACCGGGCCGCCGCCGCGGCCGATCCCTCCTCGATCGGTTTGACGAACCGGCGCCGGAACTGAGTGCGGTGGGCGAACAGTCGCGGCACGGTCAGGTGCAGCAGCGCGAACAGCTCGTCGAGATGGTTCTCCACCGGCGTGCCGGTCAGCGCGACCTTGGCGTCGGCGGGGAGTGCCTTGGCGGCCCGCGACACCTGGGTGCGCGGATTCTTCAGTGCCTGGGCCTCGTCGAACACCACGGTGGCCCAGGAGGTCTCGGTCAACGCGGCCCCGTGCAGGCGCAGCGTCGGATATCCGGTGACCACAATCGTGCCGGGCGCGGCGGGCACCTCGCCGCCGCGCCAGGACACGGCGGTCAGATCCGGCGCGAACCGCGCGATCTCGTGCACCCAGTTGCCCACCAGCGAGGTCGGGCATACCACCAGTTGCGGCCCGTCGGCCCGGCCCCGCAGGAACCCGATGGTCTGCACGGTCTTGCCGAGACCCATCTCGTCGGCCAGTACCGCACCGCCGTAGGCGGCGACGGTCTCGCGCAACCAGCTCACGCCCCGCACCTGGTAGGGGCGCAGGGTGGCGTCGAGCAGCCCGGCCAGCTCGACGGCGGCCACTTCGGTCTCCCGCAGTACCCGGACCGCCCGCTGCGCCGAGCACACTGCGGTGCCGACGGCATCGGGGACGGCATGGGCGGCGACGGGCAGGTCGGCGGCCGCGTCGGGTCGGACCTCGGCGTCCGGGCCGAGCAGGGCACGCCACGCCAGCGTCGACGGCGCGAGGTCGACGGCGGCCAGCGCGGCCAGCTCGGTGGGTGTCACCACGGCCGCCGGGATCTCGGTCGGCTCGATCGCGCCGCGCTCGCCGACCGGCAGCGCGAGCGTGAGCCGTTCCTGGTCGCCGACGTCCGTCGGCGCGGGACCGGCGCCGTGGCCGGTCCAGGTCCACAGGGCGAACAGGTGACGGTCGGGGAGATAGGTGGCCTGGGTGGCGGGCAGAGCGGTCTCCTCTGATCGGGCAGCACGAACGACCTAACAACGTACACTGTACTGAGTTTGTTCCCGACCGCCAGAAAGGACGGCGCGTGCCCACCGACGGCGACGAATCCACCGCACAGGCCACCCGCATCCTCGAACTGCTGTGGCGGCACGCCCTGCCGGCCAAGCCGGGCGCGCGCGGCCCGAAACCCGGTGTCACGGTCGACGCGGTGGTCGCCGCGGGCATCGCGCTGGCCGACCGGGACGGCATCGAGAAGCTGACGATCCGCGCGGTCGCCGCCGAACTCGGGTTGCGCGCCATGAGCCTCTACACCTATGTCCCCAGCAAGGACGCGCTGCTGGTGCTCATGGTCGACGCCGTCGCCGCCGACGACCCGCCGATCCCGGCCGACCTGCCGATCCGCGACCGGATGATCGCCGTCGCGACCCGGATCCGGTCCGAGCTGATCGCCCATCCCTGGCTGCTGGGGGTCTCGCCGTGGCGGCAGGTCCTCGGCCCGGCCAGGATGCGCCGCTACGAACGTCAACTCGCCGCGATCGAGGGCATCGGGCTCGACGATCTCGCGATGGACCGCGCGATCGCGGTGCTCACCGACTTCGCCACCGGCAACGCCCGCCTCGCTGTCGCGGCGGCGGGCGCGACGGCCCAGCTCAGCGACGCGGACTGGTGGCAGGTGCACGGCCCCCTGCTGGCCCAGGTGATGCCCGCCGAGGAGTTCCCGCTGGCCGGGCGCGTCGGCACCACCGTCGGCGAGCACTACCAGGCACCGGCCGATCCCGACGGTGCCTTCGTCTACGGGGTCGCGACGCTGGTCGACGGCATCCTCGCCGACGCCGCGGGCTGATCCCGGACACGCAACAGCGGGCGTCCGGATTCCGGATCGCCCGCTGTCGGGTGTTCTGTTGTCAGATGTTGTTGTTTCGGACGCGAGGAGTGGTCAGAGAGCGGGAGCGGATTCCGTGTCGATCACGGCTTCGAGCTCGCGCAAACGGTCCATGTGTTCATTCGCGTGGTGCTGGCAGAAGAGCAACTCGCCACCCGCGGGAAGAACGGCACGCACTCGGGCAGCCGCCCCGCAACGATCGCAACGATCGACCGCGGTCAGTGGGGTGCTGGTCAGGGTTCCTGGCATGACTCCTCCGTCCCGGCTCCCGGCGCTGCGTGGCCGTTCGCCTAGGTGTGGGCCCCGTGGTCACTCCACGTGGCTCGCGTCCGCTACTTCCCAGCAGGGGTACGACTACTTTGTCAGACGTTCGGGGTTCAGGCTTTGTTCCCGGAAGTGAATCTTTGTGTTTTCGATAACACGACCTGCGGTTTCGCTGAAAGCGAACATGTGCTGGTCGTGGTCACGAGCCCTCGCCGACCACTCGCGGTGCCGTCGCTGCCACCTCCCACTCGCTCCTGTCACTCACCGATATGTCGCTCGCTGCGGTGTTGCTCGTTACGTCCCGAGCGACCTCGAAGTGCGCCGTACCGATCATCCTGTGACAGGGTCGTGAACGTCCGATCCTGTTGTCTACCCGGAGATTACCCGTGACGTCCGACACTCACACGCTGGTTCACCTGTGTACTTCCCAAGAATGGGACGACGCACAACGGGCAGGCGAGCGCCGACCGCCCTCGCTGTCGGAGAGCGGCTTCGTGCACCTGTCCACGCCCGCTCAGGTCCATCTGCCCGCCAACCGGCTCTTCGCGGGCCGCACCGACCTCGTGGTGCTGTGGCTCGACCCGGCCCGGTTCACCGGCGAGGTGCGCTGGGAGCCGGGCGTGCCGACCGATCCGGCCTCGATGTTGTTCCCGCATCTTTATGCCCCGCTGCCCGTCGCCGCCGTGCTCGAGGCCGCCACGTATTTGCCGGGACCGGACGGCCGCTTCGATACGCCCCGGCGCGGCACAGTGGCGTAGGCCACATCGGCGCGGGGTGCGCGGCTACTGTGGAGGGGTGAACGTCGACGTCACAGCGCTACCGGGGATCGGAGTGCGCAAGGATTTCGAGGTCAAGTCGGGGCGCCGCGTCGGGGTGGTCGCCCACCGCGACGGTGACATCGACCTGATCGTGTCCAAACCCGACGACCCGGACGCGATCGCGGCTCAGGTGCCGCTGTCCACCGACGAGGCGTCGGTGCTGGCGAACCTGCTCGGCGCGCCGCAGTTGGTCGCCAAACTCAACGACGACCATCGCGATCTGCCGGGCATCACCACCCGGCAGCTCGCGATCGGGGACGAATCGCCCTACGCGGGACGCACACTCGGTGAGACCGCGATGCGCACCCGCACCAAGACCTCGATCGTCGCGGTGATGCGCGCCGGTCAGCTGCACCCGTCGCCCGGCCCCGACTTCACCTTCACCGAGGGCGACTTGCTCGTGGTCGTCGGCACCCCGGACGGCCTGGACGCGGCCGCGAAGATCCTCGCGCACGGCTGACCGCCGTGACCTCGCAGGCCCTGGCTCTGCTCGAGCTCGGTGTGATCTTGTTCGCGCTGGGGATCTGCGGGCGGGTGGCGGGCCGGTTCGGCATGTCGCCGATCCCGCTGTACCTGCTGGGTGGGTTGGCCTTCGGCCGCGGCGGTTACCTGCAGTTGGAGGCGGCCACCGAGTTCGGGCACCTGGCCAGTGAGATCGGTGTCGTGCTGCTGCTGTTGCTGCTCGGGCTGGAGTACACCGCCCCCGAGCTGATGACCGGTCTGCGGCGCTCCTGGGCGGCGGGCCTGGTGGATCTGGTGGCCAACGCGCTGCCCGGCGCCGCGGTGGCGCTGATCCTGGGCTGGGGCGTGACCGGCGCCGTGGTGCTCGGCGGCGTCACCTACATCTCGTCGTCGGGGATCGTCGCCAAGGTGCTCGACGACCTCGGCCGCCTCGGTAACCGCGAGACTCCCGTGGTCCTGTCGATCCTGGTGCTCGAGGACCTGGCGATGGCGGTATACCTGCCGATCCTGACCATGATGCTGGCGGGCCTGAGCCTGCTGAGTGGGCTGATGTCGCTGGCCGTCGCGCTGGCGACCATCTCGGTGGTGCTGGTGGTGGCGTTGCGGTTCGGGCGGGTGGTCTCGGCGGTGCTCGACAGCGCCGACCGCGAGGTGTTCCTGCTGCAACTGCTCGGCGCCGCGCTGCTGGTGGCGGGCGCGGCCTCGGCGCTCAACGTCTCGGCCGCGGTCGGCGCGTTCCTGCTCGGCATCGCGATCTCGGGCTCCACCGCGCACGAGGCGGCCAAACTGCTCGAGCCGCTGCGCGATCTGTTCGCCGCGATCTTCTTCGTCGCCTTCGGGCTGTCCATCGATCCGGCCGCGATCCCGCCGGTGTTCGGCTGGGCGGTGGCGCTGGCGGTGGTCACCGCGGGCACCAAGGTGGGCGTCGGCTGGTGGGCGGCGAGCAGGCAGGGGATCCGCCGGATGGGTCGCGCGCGGGCGGGCGCCGCGCTGGTGGCGCGCGGCGAGTTCTCCATCGTCATCGCCGGTCTGGCGGTCGCCTACGGCAAGGTCGATCCCCGGCTGGCCGCGCTCGCCTCCGCCTATGTGCTGCTGATGGCGATCCTCGGACCGATCGCGGCCAGGGTCGTCGAGCCGGTCGTCGAATTCACCCGGCGCCGTGTGGGTCTGGCGCCGAGCTGATCAGTCCACGACCCGGCGCGGCCAGGCGCCGACGCCGTCGTAGACCAGTTCCTCGGTGTGGTGCTCCACGTAGGGGTGCGGCGGCATCGGTGCCACCGGCGTGACCTCGCGCTGCGGGCGGGGCTGGGGCCGGCGGCGGGAGGTCAGCCACATCCGCGGCAGCGCCTCCTCGTTCTCGATCTCGGTGAGGCTCACGCTGATCAGCACCAGCATGGTGACGATGCTGCTGACACCGATCAGCGGGGCCAGCAGGTCCATCGCGCCCGAGCCGGCGGGCGGCGCCGCCAGATGGTTCGAGTGGGCGTGCATGGCGGCCATGCCGGTGTAGTGCATGCCGCAGACCGCGACGCCCATGATGACCGCCGCGCCGACCGTCGCGAGGAAACCCTTGACGCGCAAGGTGAACCAGAGCGCCACGATCGAGGCGACCACCGCGATCACCATCGACAGGGTGACGAACTTCGCGTCGTAGCTCACCGTCGCCGTCGACTTCATCGCGTACATACCGGAGTAGTGCATGGTGCCGACGCCGAGCCCGGTGATCGTCCCGCCCGCCAGCAGCGAGCGCAGCGTGGGCTGGGGCTTGTTGACCATGAACAGCCCGATCCCGACGACGACCATCGCGGTGATCGCGCTGAACAGCGTCAGCGGAATGTCGAAGCGGATCTCCGCGCCGCGGATGGAGAAGCCGAGCATCGCGATGAAATGCATGACCCAGATGCCGGTCCCGCCGATCGCGATCGCGGCGCCGATCAGCCAGCCGACCCGTCCCTCCACCGCGTTGCGGCCGCGGGCCGCGCACTGCAGGCCGAGCAGGCACCCGGTGACGGACATGAAATACGCGAGAACGGGAGTGATCCAGCCGTAGCTGAAGTGATAGATGTCGAGCACGCCGCGAAAACCCTCAATGCCAGTACCGCTGACCGGCCGGCGGTAGAACGAAAAGCTGGGAGTGACGATACGGCGAAGATCGCGAATCCACGTCGTTCACAGCGCAATCCGTCACTGTGGGTTTGATCACGAAACGGTTACCGAATTCGGCTCATGGGGAATACCGACCGATCGGCACGTGCATTCGGAAATAAAGAAGCCCGTGCCCATCCGAAGATGGACACGGGCTCTCGTGTCGTCGGCGCTAGTCGAGGTAGTCGCGCAGTACCTGCGAGCGGCTCGGGTGGCGCAGCTTGCTCATGGTCTTCGACTCGATCTGACGGATGCGCTCACGCGTCACGCCGTAGACCTGGCCGATCTCGTCGAGGGTGCGCGGCTGGCCGTCGGTGAGGCCGAAGCGCAAGCGCACCACGCCCGCCTCACGCTCGGACAGCGTCTCCAGCACCGACTGCAGCTGATCCTGTAGCAGGGTGAAGCTCACCGCGTCGACCGCGACGACGGCCTCGGAGTCCTCGATGAAGTCACCCAGCTGGCTGTCGCCCTCGTCGCCGATGGTCTGGTCCAGCGAGATCGGCTCACGCGCGTACTGCTGGATCTCCAGCACCTTCTCCGGCGTGATGTCCATTTCCTTGGCCAGCTCCTCCGGCGTGGGCTCACGGCCCAGGTCCTGGAGCAGCTCGCGCTGGATGCGGCCGAGCTTGTTGATGACCTCGACCATGTGCACCGGGATACGGATGGTGCGGGCCTGGTCGGCCATGGCGCGGGTGATGGCCTGACGGATCCACCACGTCGCATAGGTCGAGAACTTGTAACCCTTGGTGTAGTCGAACTTTTCGACCGCGCGGATCAGGCCGAGGTTGCCCTCCTGGATCAGGTCCAGGAACGCCATGCCGCGACCGGTGTAGCGCTTGGCCAGCGAGACCACCAGCCGGAGGTTGGCCTCGAGCAGGTGGTTCTTGGCCCGGTTGCCGTCGCGCACGATCCAGTTGAAGTCGCGGCGGGTGGTCACCGACAGCTTCTCGCCCGCCTCGGCGAACTCGCGCATCTTCTCCGCGGCGAACAGGCCCGCCTCGATCCGCTTGGCGAGTTCGACCTCCTCCTCCGCGTTGAGCAGCGCGACCTTGCCGATCTGCTTGAGGTAGGCGCGCACGGAGTCGGCGGAGGCGGTGAGCTCGGCGTCCTTGCGCGCCTGACGCAGCGCTTCGGACTCCTCCTCGTCCCAGACGAAATCGCCGGAAGCCTTGTCCTTCTCGGACGGCTCCTCGGTCTCGGTCTCCTCGGCGGTGTCCTCGGCCACCTCTTCGACCAGGGCGTCACCGTCGGTGAGCTCGTCCTCGGAGACCTCGAGGTCGCCGAGATCGTCGAGCTCGATCGACTCGTCGTCGAGCTGCTCCTCGCCACCTTCGGCCGACGTCGCCTTCTTGGCGGCGGTCTTCTTGGCGGGCGCCTTCTTGGCGGCAGCCTTCTTGGCCGGAGCCTTCTTGGCGACGGCCTTCTTCGCCGGGGCCTTCTTGGCAGCGGCCTTCTTGGCCGGAGCCTTCTTGGCCGGAGTGGTGGCGTCGGCGTCGGCGTCGGCCGAGTCGGCGGTCTGACGGGTATTCGTGGCTACCACGTACGCCCTTTCGTGACGGTCTCGTGCGGCGTCACGCCAGAGTGGTTTTCCGGCGGAGCGGTCGGTCGGGTTGCACCGGCGGTGCGTCGGTCGGGTGGAGCCGGTCTGTTCACCGGTCTTCTCGCGACCGGCCGCGGCCGGAAGGTTTCACCGGCTCACCGCCGGACGTGTTCCATTGTAACGATCCAACCAGGGTACTCATGGCACGATGCCACCCAGGCGTTGCGCCGACCTCCGCGCCGGGCTACGGCGCGATGCCCTTGTCGATGGCCATGGCCGCGCCGACGATACCCGCCGTGTTCTTCAACACGGCCGGAATCACCGGAGTTCGGTTGGTGAGCAACGGGATCCACTGTTCGTGATCACGGCTGATGCCGCCGCCCGCCACGATGACCTTCGGCCAGAACAGGTCCTCGAGGTGCCGCAGCACCGTACTCACCCGCTCGGCCCACTGCGGGTAGGTGAGCTCCTCGCGGTCCTTGATCGACGCCGCGGCCAGATGCTCGGCCTCGTCACCGCCGACCACCAGATGGCCGAGCTCGGAGTTGGGCACCAGGGTGCCGTTGTACATCAGCGCCGAGCCGATCCCGGTGCCGAAGGTCAGCAGCAGCGTCAGCCCGTCGAGCTCACGGGCGGCGCCGTAGCTGTCCTCGGCCAGCCCGGCGGCGTCGGCGTCGTTGAGCACGGTCACCGCGCGCCCGCCCAGCGCCTTCGAGAACAGCTCGCGGGCGTCGGTGCCGATCCACGCGTGGTCGATGTTGGCGGCGGTCCTGGCGTGGCCGTCGAGCACCACGCAGGGCAGGGTGAGTCCGACCGGGCCGTCCCAGTCCGCCAGTGCCACCAGTTCGGCCACCGCGCCGGCGACGGCATCCGGCGTGGACGGCTGTGGCGTGGCGATCTTGAGGCGCTCGTGGGTCAGCGTGCCGGTGGCCAGGTCGACCAGGGCGCCCTTCACCCCACTACCGCCGATATCGATGCCGAATGCGTGCCCCCGAGCGGACATGGTTCAACCCCTTGCTGACGCGGTCGATGTGCCTGACAAAGAGTAGCGGTAGTCACCCTGCGCGCGAGCCGCCGCCACATGTGATCCGATGGAGTCGTGCCCGAACCCATCGTGTCCGAGACCGTCCTCGCCCCGACCGCCGCCGACCACGAGGAGTTGCGGCTGCTGGCCGTCGAACTCGCCGAGGCGGCGGCCGCGCACGTGCGTGCCCGCCGACCCGAGGTATTCGCCGCCGGTGGCCCGGTCGCGGGTGCGGTGGCGACGAAGGGGCACGTCACCGATCCGGTCACCGTCGTCGACACCGAATCCGAACAGCTGATCCGCGCGCTGCTGGCCGAGCGCAGGCCCGCCGACGCGATCCTGGGCGAGGAGGGCGGCGGCGATGTCGGCGCGACCGCGGCGGGCGCGATCACCTGGGTCGTCGACCCGATCGACGGCACCGTGAACTTCCTCTACGGCCTGCCCGGCTACGCCGTCTCGGTGGCCGCCGTGCGCGACGGCGCGCCGGTCGCCGGCGCGGTCGTCGACGTGGCCGCGGCAACCACCTACAGCGCCGCGCGCGGGGCAGGCGCCTACGCCGTGCACGCCGACGGCACCCGCACGAAACTGGAGTGCGCGCAGGAGGATTCGCTGGCGGTGGCGCTCGTGGGCACCGGCTTCGCCTACGGCAGGCAGCGGCGCGCGCGCCAAGCGCAGTTCCTGACCGAGGTGCTCCCGGAGGTCCGCGACATCCGCAGGCTCGGCGCGGCGGCCATGGACCTGTGCCACGTCGCGGCCGGCGAACTCGACGCCTACTACGAGCACGGCCTCAACGCGTGGGACTGGGCGGCGGGCGCGCTGATCGCGGCGGAGGCCGGTGCGGTCGTGCGCGTTCCCGACATCACCGTCGATGGCGCGGCGGGGGAGCTGACGATCGTGGCCGCGCCGGGCGTCGCGGCCGAACTGACCGCCTTGCTCACCCGCGTCGGCGCGACCACCGCGTTGCCCGACTGACGCGCACGCGCCGCGGGCGAGAGACCCGCGGCGCGTGGCTCAGCTCAGCACTTGACGGTGCGGGCGGCGTCGAGCAGCGCGGGATCGATCGAGGACGAGCTGGCACCGGGGGCGAGGTTCTTCAGCGACCGCAGCACCTCCTCGGCGTCGGCGCCGGGACGCAGCGATTCGCCGAAGGCCAGGCCGAGCACCAGGTCGACGGTGTCGTCGGTGCGCGGATCCTCGATCAGCTCGGCGCACGGCGCGACCAGCTGCACCGAGGCCGCCGCGGGCCTGCCGTTGACGCCGTAGCGGATCTGGCCGGTGCAGTTGAGGTCCCCGTTGACATAGACCGGATCGTTACCGACCTGTGTCCCCGGCGCGCCCGCGAACCCGAGGTCGCCCAGCGCGGCCGCGATGTGACCGGCCTGACCGCTCTTGCCGTTGGCGTTGAACACGCGCACCTTCGACTCCGACAGCGCCGCGGGATCGACGTCGTCGAGCCGGGAGGGGCCCATCCGGGTGCCCAGCGGCGCGGGCTGGGCCGCGTTGGTGGCCGTCGGGGTGCTCGGTGCGTTGCACGCCATCGGCTCGTTGCTGTCGTCATGGGTCCGAAACGCCGTGATCCAGACGAACAGGCTCACCAGGGCCAGCACGAGGACGAGCGCGAGCCACAGCTCGGGCCGCCGTCGCGGGAAGGGTTTGCCGTCGCGATCGGTCGCGCTGCCTTCGGTGATCAGTGAAACCACGCGCTCACTCTACGAGTCCGGCGGCGATGCGCGAGTGCGGGAGGTCTCGGCGAGTTTCCCGCCAGGTGAAGATTCGTCGTCGGTTTCGACTCGGCCGGGTTTTGATTGCGACATTTGTCCGTAGGTCCGCTATTGTCTGGCCGCCCAGATCGAATAATCACCGGTGAAACGGTGGTCGGTCGCGGGAACAACAAGGGCATGTCCTGCGTTAACCGAACGCTGTCGGAGTCATCGATCCTCGATCGACCCTGATAGGCGGCCGGTGTACGTGTGAGGTGCACCACCGGCGGGGCGGTACGAACGCCGGACCCCAGTGGGGTACGGCCATCGAACTGATCCGGGATATACGGAGTAAGGACTGAGGGGAAGACGACATGGCAACCGACTATGACGCACCGCGGCGCACCGAATCCGACGAAGTGTCGGAGGATTCGCTCGAGGAGCTGAAGGCCCGCCGCAACGAGGCGCAGTCCGCCGTCGTGGACATCGACGAGTCCGATACGGCGGAATCGTTCGAGCTTCCCGGCGCGGACCTGTCCGATGAGGTACTCAGCGTTCGGGTGGTCCCGAAGCAGGCCGACGAGTTCACCTGTTCGAGCTGCTTCCTCGTGCACCACCGCAGCCGACTGGCCAGCGAGAAGGGCGGCCAGCTGATCTGCATGGACTGCGCCGCCTAGCGCGACGCGACGGGTCAGCCCGCGCTCGGGAGTCCGAGCGCGGCCAAGACCCGGTCCGGCCTGCGCGTACTGACCAACCAGTACGGCGTCGGGTCGTCCGGGTCGTCGAGTACGAGCAGCGCCATCGGGCCGATCCACGCCCGGTGCTGTACATACGCGGCGGGGTCGAGCTGTCGGCCCAGCGCCGCACTCTTGGCCGTCGGTGCGACGGCCGCGGCGCGCGCGACGAAGCTCACCGGCAGGTGGGCGCGGTCGACGCGCAGTTCCGCCGTACCGTCGGGCGCGACGGTGACCTCCAGGCGGTGCCGCGACATCCACAGCAGGATCCAGACCGGGATCGGCGCCAGCAGCACGTAGGGTAACCACGCCCGCACGCCGGGCGCGCCCATGTGGATCTCGGCGGCCAGCAGGCCCGCGATGGCGAATCCGATCGGCCACCACCACAGCGGCACCCACAGGCGTTCGCGGTAGGGCGAGACACCGTGTCCCGAGGACGCTGAGCGCTCGGTGGCGGCGGGGTCGGTGGTCGGCGAATGGGGCTGGTCGGGCACCCCTCAACACTAGGTCACCGCACCAGGGCGGCGACGAGAAGGTCCGGCGCCGACCGCGTAGGCTCGACCGATGTGAACGCACTTGCACCGATTCCGCTGCGGCGGCTCGATCCCGGCATCCCTGTGCCGACGCGTGCCCATCCGGGTGACGCGGGCGTCGATCTGTGTACCACCGAGGACGTGATCATCGAACCGGGCGAGCGGGTGCTGGTCGGCACCGGGATCGCGATCGCGCTGCCCGTCGGCACGGTCGGGTTGATCCATCCCCGGTCCGGCCTGGCCGCCAAGGCCGGCTTGTCGGTGGTCAACACCCCCGGCACGGTCGACGCGGGCTATCGCGGTGAGATCAAGGTGTGCCTGATCAACCACGATCCGCGTACGGCCATCGAGCTGCGGCGCGGCGATCGCATCGCGCAATTGCTGGTGCAGCGGGTCGAGCTGGTCGATTTCGCCGAGGTCGACGATCTCGACGAGACCGCCCGCGGTACCGGCGGATACGGGTCGAGCGGCGGGCATGCCAGCCTGGCCGGCGAGGAGGCGTAATGGGTCTGTTCGGGAAGAAGAAGCGCGCACCGCGGGCGGACGCGGCCTACGACGAGGCGGAGTACGCCGAGGCCGACGACTACACCGATGCCGACGGCTTCGACGAGTTCGAGGACGAGTACGACACCGACGAATTCCAGCGCCCCGATTTCGCGCACCTGGACTTCGACGACGCCCCGACCGACGAGCGCATCTACGGCAACTTCGACCACGAGCCGGACGCCGCGGCCGGTCCGTACGACATCAGCGAGGTCACCGACGAGATGGTCGCGCGCCGTCTCGATCTGGGCTCGGTGGTCATCCCCGTGCCCGACGGCGGGCAGCTCCAGGTCGAGATGAGCCCCGACGGCACCCCGCAGGCGGTGCACCTGGCCACCGAGCACGGCAGGCTCACCGTCGCCGCCTACGCGGCGCCCAAGTCGGCGGGCCAGTGGCGTACGGTCGCCGCCGATCTGGCCGAATCGCTGCGCGGCGACGGCGCGAGCGTCGCCGTGGAGAAGGGGCCGTGGGGCCGCGAGGTCAAGGCCATCACCGAGGGCGCCGACCTGCGCTTCATCGGCGTCGACGGTCCGCGCTGGATGATCCGCCTGGTCGCCGCGGGCCCGTCCGGCGCGGTCGACGAGCGCAGTCCGCTGATCACCGCGGCCCGTGCCGTCCTGGCCGACGCCGTGGTGCGGCGCGGTGACGAGCCGCTGCCGGTGCGTGATCCGCTCCCGGTGGTGCTGCCGCAGGAGCTGGCCGAACAGCTGGCCGCCGCCCATCAGCAGCAGGTGCTCGCCCAGCAGCAGGCGCTGGCGGCGCAGGCCGCCGCGGCGCAGGCGGCGCCGACGTCGGCGCTGCCGCCGAAGATGCCCGACGAGCCGCGTCGTGGCGCCGACGGATCGGCCATGCAGCAGCTCGGCCTGAACTGAGAACCGAACGCGCACAGCCGGTGTCCGTGGCTGCGCGGGCGAACCGGCGGTGTCGCGGGAGGTCGGGGCAGTCGCCGGACTCGCTCGGCGTGGTCTCGGTCTAGGCGCGGGCGGGGGTCGAATCGGCGTGCAGCGCTGCCAGTTCGGCGAATCCCGCCGAACCCAGCACCGCCGGATCGGCGCCCAGCTCGGCGAGGGTCACCCGGCGCAGCCGCGCCTGCGGCAGTGTCGCGGCCCACTGCTCGGCGACGGCGATCGGATGCACCGGGTCGTCGCTCGCGCCGACCACGGCCACCGGCACGGTGGTGCCCGCCAGCCGCTCGACTGTCGGCCAGGCGTAGGCCGCCGCCTCGTCGAGCGCCCGCGGCAGGTGCGGCCACTGACCGCGCCAGGATTGGGTGAGCGCGTCGGCCAGCCAGGCCGGACTGGAGGCGCGCATCCGCTCGATCACCGCGTCCAGGCCGTCGGCGCGGAGTTGCTCGGCGGTAACCGAGGCGCTCAGCGCGGCCGGGCAGGCAGCGGTTTCGGGACCCGTCCAGGCGGGTAATGCCGTAATGACACCGACCACCGCGGTCGAGTGCCCGGCTGCCCAGTCGAGCGCGATCGCGGCGCCGAGGGAGATCCCCGCGGCCAGGACGGGGCCGCGCGCTGCGGCGGCCGCCAAAGCAGCGGTACAGCTCGCGATCACGGCCTGGGGGTCCGGTTCGACGGCGAGGAATGGCAGTCCGTGCGCGGCTGCGGCCGGCCCGAACGCGCGGGCGGCGAAATCGGCGTCGGAACCGGTTCCGGGCAGGGCGACCACGGTGACCTGGGATGGGATGCGCAACACGGACCGAGCGTAGCGGCCGATCGTTTGCCCATCTACAGTGGCGGTGTACGGCCAACTAGCGGGAGAAGCGTGCCATGTCGTCATCCACGGGCGGACACAAGTCGGGATCGGGTCCGGACTCGGGATACTTTCGTCGACTCGGGCGCCGCTTGACCGCCGATATCGACCAGCTCGACGCCGAGGAACTGGCGGAGACGGCCGACGCCTCCGGTGCCCGGCGCGCGGTGGACTGTTGTCGCGGTGAGGAAGCCACCATCCTGGGCAGGCTCCGCAGCGTCGAGGCGTGTCCCAAAGCCGCGGGCGCGACCGTACAGGCCGAGTTCTTCGACGGCACCGACGCGATCACCCTGGTCTGGATCGGCCGCAGGCGCATTCCGGGCATCGAACCGGGCAGGCGGATCCTGGTCCGTGGCCGCGTGGGCGACCGCGACGGCCGCAAGGTGATCTTCAACCCCTACTACGAATTGCGCGGGAACAGCTGACGTATGCCCTCCAGCGACGAGTACCGCATCGAGGCGGACCCCGAGCCCACCGTGGCACTGCCCGTGGCGACCGATGAGCCGGTCGACCCCGCGGTGGACGCCGAGGTCGAGCAGGCCGAGCAGACGCTGCTCGAGCAGCTCGGTGGCATCAGCGGCCTGATCTACTCCACCCTGCCCGTGCTGGTGTTCGTCCCGGTGAACACCTTCGCCGGCCTCACCGCGGCCATCTGGGCCGCTCTCGGCGTCGCCGCGGGCGTCCTGGGGTGGCGGTTGTACAAGCGCAGCCCCGTGCAGCCCGCGATCTCCGGGTTCCTCGGTGTCGGTGTGTGCGCGTTCATCGCCTACCGGATGGGCGAGGCCAAGGGCTTCTTCCTGTTCGGCATCTACACCAGCCTGGTCTACGGCGGCGTGTTCGCACTGTCGATCCTGTTCCGCTGGCCGCTGGTCGGCGTGATCTGGGGCGCTCTGAACGGGCACGGCACCGGCTGGCGCGCGGACCGGCGCATCCGCAGGCTCTACGACCTGGCCACCGTCGTGTGGGTGGTCGTCTTCGGCGCCCGCTATCTGGTGCAGTCCCAGCTCTACGACACCGATCACACCACCTGGCTGGCCGTGGCCAGGATCGGCATGGGCTGGCCGCTGACGGCGGTGGCGCTGGTGGTCACCGTGTGGGCGGTGCGCCGGGCCGGCCACCTGCCGGTCGAGAAATCCGGCGCCGGAACGGATTCCACTCACGCCTGAGGGTGGCCGGACCGCCGCCGGAGGTGGGGAAGTACCCACCCTGGGGTGCCTGGTAGCACCGTCGAGTTCGTCGCACGATCAATGCGTACCGAAAAACGCAGTGATCGTGAAAGGACCGGCGACCATGATGGCTACCGAGCACCGCCCCGGCGCATCGAAGAAGTCGAACGCCTCCGTGCTGTCGGAGAGCAAGCGCATCGGAGCCGAGCTGGACGCGCTGATCGGGCCCGCCGCGGCCGGTGACCGCGACGCCGTCGCCGAGATCGTGCGCCTGGTGCACCCGCTGGTCCGCCGGTACTGCTCGGCCCGGATGGGTGCCACCGGGCATCTGACCGTCACCGCCGACGATGTCACCCAGGAAGTGCTGATGGCCACCGTCACCGCCATCCCGCGCTACCGCGACCAGGGCAAATCGTTCCTGGCCTTCGTCTACGGGATCGCCGCCAACAAGGTCTCCGACGCTTTCCGCCGGGCCAAGCACACCGCGTACCCGATGGCCGAGCTGCCCGACGCGGCGTGCGGCGCGGCGGGCCCGGAGGAGTGGGCGCTGGCGCTGGAGCGGCGCGCGGCCACCCGGGATCTCATGCAGGTGCTGGCGCCGAACCACCGCGAGGTGCTGGTGATGCGGATCGTGCTCGGCTGGAGCGCGGCCCAGACCGCCGAGGCCATCGGCACCAGCCCCGGCGTCGTGCGGGTGATGCAGCACCGCGCGCTCAACAAGCTGCGCGCGGAGCTGAAGGTCGCCTGATCCGGCGCCACCCGCGCGCCGAAAACCGTATCGGAGGGTTACGGTTTGATGCCGTGGGTGGCCAGGGTGAGACGCAGGTCCTCTTCGGCTTCCACCGAGGTGACGAACAGCAGTTCGTCCTCGCCTTCGAACGGGTCGTCGGGCTGGGGCACGATCACCCGGCCGCCGCGCAGGATGGTCACCAGCGCGGTGTCGCGCGGCATGACCAGGCTGCGGACCGGTTTGCCCGCGAGCTGGGTGTCGGCGGGCAGGGTGATCTCGACCAGATTGGCCTGACCCTGCCGCAGCGTCATCAGCCGCACCAGATCACCCACCGACACCGCTTCCTCGACGAGCGAGGCGAGCAGCCGCGGCGTCGAGACCGCCACGTCGACGCCCCACGACTCGTTGAACAGCCATTCGTTGCGCGGATCGTTGACCCGCGCCACCACCCGGCGCACGCCGAACTCGGTCTTGGCCAGCAGGCTGTGCACCAGATTCGCCTTGTCGTCGCCGGTGGCGGCGATGACGACCTCGTAGGTCTCGAGTCCCGCGTTCTCCAGCAGCGACAGCTCGCAGGCGTCGGCGTGCACCCAGACGGCATCCGGGATGGCGGGCGGATCGATGTGGTCGAGCTGACGTTCCAGCAGCATCACCCGATGCCCGCCGCGTAGCAGTTCCCTGGCGATCGAGCGCCCGACGGCGCCCGCTCCGGCGATGGCCACCTTCATGTTGTTCAGTCCTCGCTTGTGGGAGCCTTGGCGGCCAGGGCGACCGCCTCACCGACACTGCCGGAGGTCGCCGCGACGTAGACCACATCGTCGGCCTGGACGATGGTCTTGGACTCGGGCAGCAGGCCCTGGCCGAAACGCAGGATGAACGCCACGCGCACTCCGAGCTCGCGTTCCAGATCGCGCACCGTACGGCCGGACCAGTCCTCGTGCAGGGTGAGTTGCGTGACAGCCACCGCGCCCGTGGGGTCGCGCCAGGTGGTGGTCGAGTTGTCGCCGATGAGCGTGCGCAGGAAACGGTCGGTGGTCCACGGGACGGTCGCGATGGTCGGAATGCCGAGCCGCTCGTAGACCTCGGCGCGCTTGGCGTCGTAGATCCGGGCGACGACCCGCTCCACGCCGAACATCTCTCTGGCCACCCGGGCCGAGATGATGTTGGAATTGTCACCCGAGGACACGGCGGCGAAGGCGTCGGCGCGTTCGATTCCCGCGCGGGTCAGCACATCCCGGTCGAAGCCGACGCCGACTACTTCCTGCCCGGTGAACCCCTCACCCAGCCGGCGGAACGCGCTGGGATCGCGGTCGATCACCGTGACCTCGTGTCCCACCCGGACCAGAGCGCGCGCCAGCGACGAGCCGACCCGTCCGCACCCCATGATCACTACGTACACCGCGCACCCTCGTTCCTGGCCAACCCCGTGGCATTCGGCTTGGACCGTACCCGCCGAATGCTCCCATCGCCCATTTTCCCCCGGGCGACGCGGCACAAACAATCACGACACCGGGCCGGTGTGGCGCCGACGTGCGCGCGAAGCCGCGGGTGTTCTCCTCTATGCTCAGCCCGGTGTCCAAGTTGACGACGGCAGCCAAGCGATTGCTGCTCGGCAGGCCGTTCCGCAGCGATTCGCTCGGCCACACGCTGTTGCCCAAACGTATCGCGCTGCCGGTGTTCGCCTCCGACGCGATGTCGTCGGTGGCCTACGCGCCGGAGGAGATCTTCCTGGTGCTGTCGGCCGCGGGCATCTCGGCCTATCTGTACGCGCCTTGGGTCGGTCTGGCCGTCGCGTTCGTGATGGCCGTGGTGGTCGCCAGTTACCGGCAGAACGTGCACGCCTATCCCTCCGGCGGCGGTGACTACGAGGTCGCGACGAAGAACCTGGGCCCCAACGCCGGTTTGACCGTCGGCAGCGCGCTGCTGGTCGACTACGTGCTCACGGTGGCCGTGTCGATCTCCTCGGCGGCCTCCAACATCGGCTCGGCCATCCCGTTCGTCGCGACCCACAAGGTGCTGTTCGCCGTGGTGGCGATCGCGATCCTCACCGCGATCAACCTGCGCGGCATCCGCGAATCCGGTACGGCGTTCGCGATCCCGACCTATGCCTTCATCGTCGGCATGTTCGTCATGCTGGGCTGGGGGCTGTTCCAGATCTTCGTGCTCGGTGACGACCTCGAAGCCGAATCGGCCGGTTTCGGGCTCAATGCCGAGGACGAGCATCTCTACGGTCTGGCCTTCGCCTTCCTCATCGCCCGTGCCTTCTCCTCCGGCTGCGCGGCGCTGACCGGTGTCGAGGCGATCAGCAACGGCGTGCCCGCGTTCCGCAAGCCCAAGTCGCGCAATGCCGCGACCACGCTGCTCATGCTGGGCACCATCGCGATCGTGCTGCTGATGGGGATCATCATCCTGGCGCAGAAGATCGGCGTCGTCTACGCCCACGACACCACGAACCTGGTCGGCGCACCCGCCGACTACCAGCAGAAGACGCTGATCGCCCAGATCGCCGAGACCGTCTTCCACGGCTTCCCGATCGGCTTCTTCTTCATCACCATCGTCACCGCGCTGATCCTGGTGCTGGCCGCCAACACCGCGTTCAACGGTTTCCCGGTGCTGGGCTCGATTCTCGCCCAGGACCGCTACCTGCCGCGTCAGCTGCACACCCGTGGCGACCGGCTGGCCTTCTCCAACGGCATCCTGTTCCTGTCCGGCGCCGCGATCGCGTTCGTCGTGCTGTTCGGCGCCGAGGTGACCAAGCTCATCCAGCTCTACATCGTCGGGGTGTTCGTCTCGTTCGTGCTGAGCCAGACCGGCATGCTGCGGCACTGGACGCGCCTGCTGCGCACCGAGACCGATCCGGCGCAGCGGTCGAAGATGAAGCGGTCCAGGGTGATCAACGCCATCGGCCTCACCGCGACCGGCACCGTGCTGGTGATCGTGCTGATCACCAAGTTCTTCGCCGGCGCCTACATCGCGATCATCACGATGGTGGCGATCTTCGTCGTGATGAAGCTCATCCACCGCCACTACGACTCGGTCTCGCGCGAACTCGACGAATCCGATTGGGACGGGGTGCTGCCCAGCCGCACCCACTCCATCGTGCTGGTCTCCAAACTGCACCTGCCGACCCGGCGCGCGCTGGCCTACGCCCGCGCGACCCGCCCGGACACGCTCGAGGCGATCACCGTCAACGTCGACGACGCCGATACCCGCAGGCTCGTGCGCGAGTGGGAGAACAGCGAGATCAACGTGCCGCTGAAGGTGATCGAATCGCCTTATCGCGAGATCACCAAGCCGGTGCTGGACTACGTCAAGCGGGTCCGCAAGGACGCGCCGCGCGATGTCGTCACCGTGTTCATCCCCGAGTACGTCGTCGGTCACTGGTGGGAGCAGGTGCTGCACAACCAGTCCGCGTTGCGGCTCAAGGGCAGGCTGCTGTTCGAGCCGGGCGTGATGGTCACCAGCGTGCCGTGGCAGCTCAGTTCCTCCACGCGGGCCAAGCAGGCCGCCGAGGGGAACGCGCCGGGATCGGTGCGCCGTGGTTTCGAAGAGCCGGGCCGTCGTCGATGAGCGATTGGCGCGGACAGGAATTCCAGATCCGGCTCGGGCCGCCCGGGCACGGCGGATTCTGCGTCGGCAGGCACGAGGGGCGCGTGGTGTTCGTGCGCCACGGACTGCCGGGCGAACTGGTGCGGGCGCGGGTCACCGAGGACCGGGGCGGGTCGTTCTGCCGGGCCGATGCGGTCGAGATCGTCGAGGCGTCGCCCGATCGGGTGCCGGCCACCTGCCCGGTGTCCGGGCCGGGCGGCGCGGGTTGCTGTGATTTCTCCTTCGCCACTCCCGCCGCGCAGCGCGCGCTCAAGGCCACGGTGGTGGCCGAGCAGCTGCGCAGGCTGGCCGGGGTGGACCGGGAGGTGACCGTCGAGCCGATCGCCGGTGACTCCGGCGAGGCCACCGGCGGCTGGCGCACCCGCGTGCGGCTGGTCGTCGACGACGCGGGCCGGGCCGGGGTCCACCGTTTCCGCAGCACCGCGGTGATCCCGGATCTGCGCTGCCCGCAGCCGGTGGCCGGGGCGCTCGACGGTGTCGCCGACCGGCTCTGGACACCGGGCTCGGACCTGGTCGTCGCCGTCGACGGTGACGGTGTGCGCCACATCGTGGAACTGGCGGCGGTGCCCGACACCGTGCAGCCGGGCGGTCGTCCGTCGACCCCGCGCGGCGCGGGCCGTGGCCGTGGTCAGCGGCCCACCCGCCGCCGGGAGTCCGGCGGCCCCGGTGACGAGCGCGGCGCGATCCGCGACCGGGCCGCCGCGCGCAAGTCGGCCACCAACGCCCCCCGCGAGGAATGGGTGATGGCGGGCACCGGCCGAGCCGTGGAGTACGTGGCGGGCCGGCGCTGGGAATTGGCGGCCACCGGCTTCTGGCAGGCGCATCGCGGTGCCGCGCAATGCTATTCGGACCTCGTCGCGCAGTGGTCGGGGCTGGCTCCCGGCGGTTCGGGCTGGGATCTCTACGCCGGCGTCGGCGTGTTCGCGGCGCGGCTGGCCGAGCAGACCGGCCAGACCGGTGCGGTCGCCGCCGTCGAATCGGCGCGCTCGGCCGTCGCCGACGGCACCGCCGCGCTGCGTGATCTGCCCTGGCTGGACCTGCGCGCCGACCGTGTCGAACGCTGGGTGCGTGCCCACGCCGACGGCGACGGCCCCGATGTCGTGGTGCTCGATCCGCCGCGGGCCGGTGCGGGCAAGGAGGTCGTGGCCGCGGTCACCGACGCCGATCCGCGCCGGATCGTCCACATCGGGTGCGACCCGGCGTCTTTCGCCCGCGACCTCGGGCTGTATCTCGACGCGGGCTATCACCTCGCCGACCTGCGCGCTTTCGACGCGTTCCCGGCGACCCACCACGTCGAATGCGTCGCCCTGCTCGACCGCTGAGCGAGGACGGTTCGGGCCGCCGGACCACCCGGCATCGACCGGTGCGGGACGTCGGCAGCGGCGCCTCCGCGCTCGGCGAGCACTCCGCCGAGGCGTGCCGGGGCTCCGCTGCCGGGCGACCCGGTTCGGATCAGTCCAGGGCCCAGGTGACCCGGACGGTGGCACCGACCTCGGTCTCCCCGGGAACCACCGGCACCGGCGAAGCGGCCCTGGCCATCAGCATCGGCGCACTGTCCATCTCGGCGCTGATGTCGTAGGCGCGGGGGAGCGGCACGGCGGTGTCCTCGGTGATCTGCACGACCGCGCCCAGCGTGACGCCCGCGCGCTCGGCGTACTGCGCGGCCTTGGTCTTCGCGTCGTCGAAGGCGGCGTCGCGGGCCTGGGCGAGCAGTGGCTCGGGGTCGGCGATCCCGCGGGTCAGCCCGCCGAGGCGGACGTCGTCGCCGCCCGCGGTCACCGCGGCCGCCACCGTGTCGGCCGGTTCGGTGCCGGTGCCGTCACGCAGGGCGATGCTGAGCCCGGTGGTGGCGAGGTAGCCGGAGATCTCGCTGCGTCCCTGATCGGTGTAGACCGTCTCGGTGCGCACGCTCAGCCCGCTGGTCGCCATGTCGGCGTCGCTGACCCCGGCCGCGCGCAGGGCGGCGACGACGGCGCTGACCCGGTCACCGGCGCGGCCGTAGGCGGCGGCGACGGTGTCGGCGCGCGATTCCACCGACAGGGTGACGCGGATCAGATCGGGAACCGCGCGCACCGTGCCGCGCCCGATCATCGTGGTGCTCGCCTGCCAGGACTTCTTGCCCACCGCGGTACTCCTGTCGGTCGAAGGATGCTGTGCTGCCCAACGTCTCGCGGCGGGTCCGAGTTCCCCGTCAGTAGTTGCCCGCGTTGCCCGACAGCGTCCGCACCGCGGCCTCCATCTGGGCGTAGGCGCCCGCGGCGAGGCGTTGCAGCAGGGCCAGTTTCAGTTGCGGGTGGCCCTGGGTGAGCTGGTCGAAGACCGCCGGCCGCATCACCGCCACCCGCACCGGCGTCTCGGCGATGATCTCGTTGACGAACGGTTGCCCGAGCAGCATCGGGATCTCGCCGAACGTCATCCCCGCCGACAGCGTCACCAGCCGGTGCACGCGCCCGTCGGTGCCGGGGAAGGTCATCCGCACGCGGCCCTCCAGGATCAGGAACAGCCCGCAGCGCGAATCGCCCCGCTCGGCGATCACCTCGCCGCGCGCGAAGGTCCGCGGTTCGAAGTCCTTGCCGAGCAGACCACGGTTCTCGGGGTCGAGACCGGCCAGCAGCGGGTGCTCGTCGAGGGGGATCGAGCGGCGGCTCTCGGCGCCGGTCGGCCGGTGCCGGGCCAGGATGATGTCCTCACACCACTCGGTGGCGGTGTCGCGGTCGACGAACACGCGCCCGCGCGGATCCTCGGGGTCCAGGCTGGAGGCCTCGTGCCCGAGCCGGGCCTCGGGATCGACCAGGGCGACCCGGCTGCCCCGCCGGACCAGTGCGTTCTGCAGCGCGTCGAGCATCTCGCGCGCCACCGCGCTCACCTCGCCCACCCGGCGCAGGTCGATGACCAGGGCGTCGAGTTCGCCGACCTTGCTCTCGATCGAGCGCACCGTGCGCTCGGCGCCGGCGAAGAGCAGGTCGCCGTGCAATTCGTAGACCCGGGCCCGGTCGCCGTGATCGGCGAGCACCGCGGCGTCCTCGGGGGAGCGGCGCAGCCGCGAGGGCACCTGCGCCACCGAGTAGTCGGCCCGGATGGCGGTGCGCGCGGCGCGGGTCACGTGACAGAAGTGCAGTTCCAGGCGCCGCGACAGTTCCCGGCAGGCCGCGACGCCGCGCACGCTGTTGCCCTGGCCGTCCAGCCGCGGCGAGTACACCGAGATCCCGAGCTGGCCGGGCAGCACGGCGATGATCCCGCCGCCGACGCCGCTCTTGGCGGGCAGCCCGACCGTGGTCACCCAGTCACCGGCGGCGTTGTACATGCCGCAGGTCGTCATCACGCTGAGCACGCGCTCGGTCAGCGCGGTCGACAGTGCCCGCTCCCTGGTCTTCGGGTTGACCCCGTTGTCGGCCAGCGTCGCCGCCATCAGGGCCAGATCCGCGCAGGTGATCTCGATCGAGCACTGCCGGAAATAGCGGTCGACCGCGTCGTCGGGGTCGACATCGATGATGCCGACCGAGCGCAGCATGTAGCCGATCGCGCGGTTGCGGTAGCCGGTGCGCGCCTCGGACTCGTAGACCGCCTGGTCCATTGTCAGCTCGCGGCCGGCGAAGCGGGAGTAGCAGCGCCGGACCCGCTCGAACTTCTCGGCGGCGTCGCGGCCGTTGATCAGCGAGGCCGCGGTGATCGCGCCGGAGTTGATCATCGGATTGCTGGGGCGCTGGGTATCGGGCTCGAGGGCGATCTCGTTGAACGGCTCGCCCGAGGGTTCGACATCGATGTGCGCGGCCACCCCGTCCAGACCGCGGTCGGCCAGCGCGAGCGCGTAGGTGAACGGCTTGGAGATGGACTGGATGGTGAACCCGACATCGGTGTCGCCGACCTGGTAGATCAGCCCGTCGGCGGTGGCCAGGCACAACCCGAACGAGTCGGGCGCGACCGCGGCCAGCTCGGGGATGTAGTCGGCGGGCGCACCCGAGGTGTCGTCGCGGCAGATCGCGTACACCTCGTCGAGCATGCCCGCCACCACGCCGGGGTCGATCGTGCGCGCAACACCGTCCGGTTCGGCCACAGCGACACTCTAGGACGCGGCGTGGCCGGTCCCGCGGGGACGCGCGGGGGAGATAGTCCTCACAGGCGATCGCGGCCCGTGGTGACGGCGTCAGGCGGCGGCGCGCCCTGTTCAGCGGCGTGCCGCGGGGGACCGGCACGCCCGCTGTGATCGTCGGTGCGGGGCACCCGGAAGGGCCCGCGAGCTGGAGCCGCCCGCACGGCCAAATACACTGGGCGGATCACACAGTAGTCCGGAGGGAGCGAGTTCAGGTGGGAGTGCTGTCGCGGGTGGATTCACCCGAAGATCTGCGCCGGCTGAGCGTGCCGCAACTGCGGGACCTGGCGGACGAGATCCGCGAGTTCCTGGTGCAGAAGGTCGCCGCCACCGGAGGCCACCTCGGCCCCAACCTAGGCGTGGTCGAACTGACCATCGCGCTACACCGGATCTTCGACTCCCCGGCCGATCCGCTGATCTTCGACACCGGCCATCAGGCGTATGTGCACAAGATCCTCACCGGCCGCAAGGACCGATTCGACTCGCTGCGCATGCGCGACGGCCTGTCGGGCTACCCCAGCCGCGCCGAGAGCGAGCACGACTGGGTGGAGTCCTCGCACGCCTCGGCCGCGCTGTCCTATGCCGACGGCCTGGCCAAGGCCTTCGCGCTGAGCGAGCAGGACCGCACCGTCGTCGCCGTCGTCGGTGACGGCGCGCTCACCGGCGGGATGTGCTGGGAGGCGCTCAACAACATCGCGGGCGCGCCCGACCGTCCGGTGGTGGTCGTGGTCAACGACAACGGCCGCTCCTACGCGCCGACCATCGGCGGCCTGGCCGACCGGCTGACCGCGCTGCGCACCCAGCCCGCCTACGAGCACGCCCTCGACGCCGGGAAGCGCCTTCTCAAAAGCATTCCGGCCGTGGGGGATTCGGCGTATTCGATGGTTCACGCGCTCAAGGCGGGGATCAAGGACGCGGTCAGCCCGCAGGAACTGTTCGCCGATCTGGGCATGAAGTACGTCGGCCCGGTCGACGGCCACGATCTGGTGGCGCTCGAGGCGGCCATGCGCCGCGCCAAGGACTTCGGCGGACCGGTGGTCGTGCACGTGGTCACCCGCAAGGGCAACGGCTACGAGCACGCCGAGAACCACGTCGCCGACCAGATGCACGCCTGCGACCCGATCGACCCGCTCACCGGCCGCCCGCTCGCGGGCAAGAAGGCCAAGGGCTGGACGGCGGTGTTCTCCGAGGAACTCATCGAGCACGCCTCGCGGCGCGAGGACATCGTCGCCATCACCGCGGCCATGCCCGGCCCGACCGGCCTGGCGCCCTTCGGCGAGCGCTTCCCGGACCGCATGTTCGACGTGGGCATCGCCGAACAGCACGCGATGGCCTCGGCCGCCGGTCTGGCGCTGGGCGGCATGCACCCCGTCGTCGCGATCTACTCCACCTTCCTCAACCGCGCGTTCGACCAGCTGCTCATGGATGTCGCGCTGCTGAAGCAGCCGGTCACGGTGGTGCTGGACCGCGCGGGCATCACCGGCCCCGACGGCGCCAGCCACAACGGCATGTGGGACTTCTCGCTGCTCGGCATCATTCCCGGCATCCGGGTCGCCGCTCCGCGCGACGGCGCCACCCTGCGCGAGGAACTCGCCGAGGCGCTGGCGATCTCCGACGGTCCGACGGTGCTGCGGTTCCCGAAGGGCAGTGTCGCCGAGGACATCACGGCGGTGGAACGACTCGACGGTCTCGACGTGCTGCGCCTGGCGGTCCCCGGTGCCGGCTCGGCGCAGGCCCAGCACGGCGACGTCCTGATCGTCGCGGTCGGCCCGTTCGCCGAGACGGCCATGCGGGTCGCCGAACTCTTGGAGCCCCAGGGCATCTCGGTCACCGTGGTCGACCCGCGCTGGGTCATCCCGGTGTCGGACACGCTGGTCAAGCTGGCCGAGAACTACCGGCTCGTCGTCACCGTCGAGGACGGCGGCCTGCACGGCGGTATCGGTTCGACGGTCTCGGCCCGCTTGCGCGACGCCGGTCTGGATGTGCCGACCCGCGATCTCGGTGTGCCCCAGCAGTTCCTGGATCACGCCTCGCGCGCCGAGATCCTCGAGGAGCTGGGTCTGACCCCCGACGCGATCGCCCAGCGCATCGGCGGCTGGCTGCGGGCGCGCTGATCGGCGACCACGAGATCCTGCGCGCTCGGTGACGACACCGAGCGCGCAGTGCGTTCACCGCCCGGGACGCCGGGCGACGACGGCGAAGTTCAGCGGGATCCGTGGTGCCCCCGGCGGCAGCGCCCAGCCTTCCGGGCAGGCGACGAGGTCGCCGAACGGCCGCCAATCCAGGTAGGGCAGTTCGTGCAGCGCCTCGATCCGCAGGCCCGCCGCGAGCAGCGCGCCGACAACCTCGCCCAGGTCGTGGCGCCATTCGTGATTGGTCGTGTGCGCGATCGAGCCCGCCGAATCCTCGGTGTAGGTGCCCGCGTCCGAATAGGTGCGGGCGCCGCCCCCGGCGAGGTAGTCGTCGGTGATCCGCCAGGGCTCGAAGTCCATGGCGCCCAGGATCGGGTGGTCGTCGCGGAGCACGAACACTCCGCCGGGGGCGAGCAGATCGTGGATCGAGCGGGCCCACGCGGTCAGTTCGGGCAGCCAGACGATCGTGCCCGTGCTCGTCACGATGGTGTCGAACGACCGGTCGATCACCGACGAGGCGAACCGGGCATCGCCCTCGACCCAGGTGATGTCGCGTCCGTCGGCCGCGGCGATGCGCGCCGCGTGCCGCAGCGAGTTCGGGGACAGATCGAGCCCGTGCACCTCGATCGCGCCCAGCCGGGCCCATGACACGGTGTCGGTGCCGATATGGCACTGCAGGTGCAGCAGCGAGCGCCCGGCGATTCCGGTGTCGGGCAGGTGCGGCGCCAGCACCGCCAGATCGTTGCGCACCACCGAGGAAATCGCGGCCGGGTCGGCGAGAAAGGCATCGACGTCGTACATCCGCGAGCGCGCGTGGACATCGGCCCGGTCGTCCCAGTTGGCGCGGTTGGCGGCGATCGCCTCGGCTTCGGACACGGCGGTTCCTCTCGACGGGGACGGGCAGGAGGCCACGCTAGCGTCGAGAGGTCGCCGGGTCGAGGGAATTTCGGTCAGTATCCGGGTCGGCGGTGGGCCAGCCAGCGTCCCGTGCTCGGCAGGAAGGTCAGCACCAGCAGCGCGATATTGAACAGGAACCCGATCGCGTTGAACACACTCAGATCGGAATCGAACGACACGGTGAGCGACGTGGAAGCATCGGTCTGCGCGTCCAGATGGTTGTACAGCGCGATCGTGGTGATGATCGACAGCGCCAGAGTGCCGGTCCCGCCGACCCCGATCAGCACCCGCGACACCTTCTTGCGCGCCAGCATCAGGATGCCGCCGACGAGCAGGATCAGCGAGCACAGCGCCGAAACACCCAGCAGCACTTGGATCTTGCTCCAGAACCCGGTCGGGTCGAAGTCGGGGTCGGTGGTCAGGAACGGGATGGCGACGGCGCCGAACACGCCACGCAGTCCGCCGACAACGGCGAGAATGCCGGCGAAGATCGCGGTGACGGCATTCGGCTCGGGTGGACCCGGCGGAAAGCGGGGCGGCTGGTAGGGCTGCGGAAAGCGGGGGTCGGTCAAGGCCGTACTCCAAACCGTCTGGGGCGTAACCCCTTTCAGTACCCCACCGTGGCCGTTCCTACACCTCGCGGTCGGTACGTCGGCGCGTCGTCGTCGCCGTGCCGAGGGCAGATAACGGTGCGGTGGCACCGCAGCGGCGAGCGGTCCGTGGTGCGGTAGCGCCGCGGTCGGACGTGGACCGTGGTGGCGCGCGGCGGACACGGATCATGATGGCGCACGCCGGTGGTGGTCGCGGGGCCACGGTGGTGCGGTGGTGTGGCGGGTGCGGGCCATGGTGGTGTGCCGGGCGATGGTGCGCGGTGCGGAGGGCGGGACCATGGTGCGGTTGCTCGGTATCGTGCCCCCGCGGCGATCAGGGGGTGCGGCGGGTGGGGGAGTACTCCTGTTCGGGGCGTCCGGTCGCGCCGTAGCGCAACTGCATACGTAGGTCACCGGTGGTGACGAGGGCGGCGAGGTAGCGCTGGGCGGTGGCGCGTGAGATGCCGATGGCGGTCGCTATCTCGCCCGCCGACATCGGCGCGTCCGCGCTCTGCGCCGACCGCAATACCAACTCCCGGGTGGGAGAGGTCGCGGCGGCGGCACGGTCGGGGGCGGGCGGGGCCGGGCGCAGGGCGTCCCAGGCCGCGTCGACGTCGCGGGCGGTGACATCCGGCGCCGCCAGGATCCGCCGGTAGCGCCCGTATCCGGCCAGTCGTGCGGCGAGCACAGTGTGATCGAACGGCTTCACCAGGTAGGCGAGAGCGCCCGCCGTCGCCGCCGCCCGCACCGTGGCGGATTCGGTGGCGGCGGTGAGCATCATGGCATCGCAGCGCAGCTCCCGGACCAGGTCGATCCCGGATCCGTCCGGCAGGTACACGTCCACCAGGGCCAGGTCGAAGCTGGCCTCGGCCAGCGCCTGCCGCGCCGCGGCCACCGTATTCACGACCGCGCCCACGGTGAATCCCGGGAGCGCCCCGACGATTCCGGCGTGCATGTTCGCCACCCGGAAGTCGTCGTCCACGACGAGCACGCTGAACTCGGTCCGGCTCACGGCGGGTCTCCTTCGGTCAGCACGCCCGGCAGACGCGCGATGAACTCCGCCCCGCTCAGTTCCTCCGCCGGTGTCCCCGCCGACGCCAGCCACACGTCCCCGCCGAGCGCCCTGGCCACCTGCCTGGACAACGCGAGCCCGACCCCGCGTCCGCCCGGCACCCCCGCCCCCTCTTTGGTCGAGACCCCGTCCGCGAACACCGCGTCCACCAGCTCCGGCGCCACCCCGCCGCCACTGTCGGCCACCGTGATGTGCAGGGTCGAACCCTCTTGCACCAGTTCGACTTCCACCACCGCCGAAACGGCGAAACGCGGACCGGACTCGGCGCGCCGACCGCCCGGTTCGGCCCCGGACCCGTCCGCGACCTCCCCGCCTCGATCACCGACGCCGCTCGGTTCCCCACCGGCTTGTGCTGCGGGTTGCGTGCCGGTGTCGACTGCGGCCGAGCCGGATTGCGCGGTGGATTCCGCGTCGGCGTGTATCGCTGCCGGATCGGTCGGTGCCGCGCAGGGCTGTGACGCGGATTTCGTGCCGGTTCGGGCGGCCTCCGGATCGGTGGATTCCCCGCCGAACGGTGCTGCCGAGCCCACTCCGCCCTCGGCCGATCGGCGGACCGGATGGATCGAGGGCCGCGGGGTCACCGTGCGGGTGGGTGCTGTCGATTCGGGATCGACACCGGCGCCACGCGGCGAGGTCCGGGCGTCGTCCTCGGCGGCCACCGGCGTGCCGCTCGGGCGGACCGCGTCGATCGCGTTGTCCAGCAGATTGCCCAGCACCGTCGTGACATCCACTGGCGCAGTCAGATTCGCGTCGACCCAGGTGCTCGGCCCCAACCGGAGCTCGACATTGTTCTCCCTGGCGTGCGCGGCCTTGGCGGCGAGGAACGCTTGCAGGTACGGGTCACGCACCGTGTCGATGCCCGGCATGGCGGCGCCGAGAGGACCGGCGCCGAGCAGCTCGTCGATGTAGCGTGCGGCCTCGCCGGGCCGGTCGCCGTGCAGCAGACCGCTGAGCAGGTGTAACCGGTTGGCGAATTCGTGCCGCTGGGCGCGCAGGACGGTGCTCATCGATCGCACCGCGTCCAGCTGCCGGGTCAGCGACTCGACGTCGGTGCGGTCGCGCACATCCAGCACCGCGCCCAGCGACCGCCCGTCGCGGGTGACCGTGCGCGCGGTGACCACCACGATCCGGTCGCCGACCGCCGCCTGGACCGGGCGCCCGTCGGCGGCCCGGAACGCCGCGAGTACGCGCGGGGTCAGCCCGATCGTCTCCACCGGACGACCACTGTCGCCCTCGATGCCGAGCAGGGCGCGCGCCTCGTCGTTGATCACCGTGGTGCGCCCCCGGTCGTCGACCGCGACCACACCCACCCCGATGCCGTGCAGCACCACATCCTGTTCGCGCACCAGCTCGGCCAGTTCCGCGGGTTGCAGGCCCAGGGTCAGCCCGTGCCAGCGCCGGGCCAGCAGCACCGATCCGGCGATCCCGGCGAACAACGCGCCGAGCACCAGCAGACCGGCCTTGCTCAGGTCGCGCGTCAGCTGCTCGCCCACCGCCTCGGTGGAGATGCCGACGCTCACCTCACCCACCACCCGCTCCGAATCCGGCGCGCGCACCGGCACTTTCGCGCGCACCGAGTCGCCGAGTGTGCCGTGCTCGCTGATCACCACCTCGGCCCCGCCCAGCGCCTGCGACGGATCGGTGCTCACCTTCTCGCCGAGCCGGGCCGGATCGGGATGGGCCAGCCGCAGTCCGGCATCGTCGGTGATCACCACGAACAGCGCGTCGGTGCGCTGCCGGGCCGCCTCGGCGGTCCGCTCGAGCTGCCCGCCGGCGAGCTCGGTGCGCAGCGCGGGCCCCGGCGTGAGCGGCAGCGCCGCATAGCGGCCGACCTCCGCGCGCACCACCGGATCACTGGCAACGGTCCGCGCGATCGCCAGCGCCCGCTGCCCGTACTCGGCGGTGAGCCGCTGATCGCTGAGGTAGGCGAACACCCCGAACGCGAGCCCCAGGGTCAGCGCGACCAGCGCGACCTGCAGCAACACGATCTGCGTCCGCAGCCGGACGCCCCGGGGGAACAGCCTCACCGGCTCAGTGTAGGCACGCCCCGACCGCGTGAGCACAATGCGCACAACCTGTCGAATCGCTGGTTGCGCTGGTTGTGCGCACAAGCGCGCGCACTGTGACCCAGCCCACTTATCTTTCGATAGCGGCCGCACATCACACCCAGCGGCGCCGGACACAGGAGCAGCAATGAGCAATCCACTCATCGAACTCCGGGGCGCGACGAAGCGCTTCCCCGGAACCGGCGGTGGCATCCACACCGCGGTGCGCAACATCGACTTCACCGTCGCCGCAGGCGAATTCGTCGCCGTGGTCGGCCCGACCGGCTGCGGTAAGTCCACCACCCTCTCGCTGGTGTCCGGCCTCGAGCCGACCTCGGCGGGCCGGACGCTGGTGCGCGGCAAGGATGTCGACGGCATCCCCGACGGCATCGGCTACATGTTCCAGCAGGATGCCGTGCTGCCCTGGCGCAGCGTCCTCGACAACGTCGCGCTCGGCCCGCGGTTCCGGGGCGTGCCGAAGGCTCAGGCCAAGGCCGAGGCCGCCGAGTGGGTGCGCATCGTCGGTCTGGCCGGGTTCGAGGACTACTACCCGCATCAGCTCTCCGGCGGCATGCGCAAGCGCGTCGCGCTGGCGCAGACACTGGTCAACGAGCCCGAGATCATCCTCATGGACGAGCCGTTCAGCGCGCTCGACGTGCAGACCCGCCAGCTCATGCAGGACGAACTGCTGCGCGTGTGGGCGGGCACCGACGCCGCGGTGATCTTCGTGACCCACGACCTGGAGGAGGCCATCGCCCTGGCCGATCGCGTCGTGGTGATGACCGCGAGCCCGGCGACGGTGTGCGGTGACTTCCGCGTCACGCTCGAACGGCCGCGCAATGTCGAGGAGGTACGCCTGACCGAGGAGTTCCGCGACCTCTACAGGGAAATCTGGGAAACGCTGCGCGATCAGGTCGAGGCGGCTCGCACGAAGGGAGCGACCCGTGTCGCTTGAGACGATGGACAAGATCGCGGTCACCGTACCGGAGGTCGAGGCGGAGACCGAGGATCAGATCCTGGCTCGGGTCAAGGCCGAGCACCGCAAGTCCACGCTGCGGGTGTGGGGTCTGCGGGCCGCGCTCATCGCGGTGTGGCTGGGCTCGTGGGAACTGGTCGCCAGCGTGTGGATCGACCCGTTCTTCTACTCCAAGCCCTCGCTCATCTGGGACCGGCTCGTCGAATGGTTCACCGAGGGAACGCAGTTCGGCTCGATCTGGTTGCAGATCTTCACCACGGTGCAGGAGGCCGTGCTCGGTTTCGTGATCGGCACCGTCGCCGGTGTCGTCCTGGGCACCCTGCTCGGCCGCAGTCGCTACTGGGCCGACGTGCTCGCCCCGTTCATCAAGGCGCTCAACGCTGTTCCGCGCATCGTGCTGGCCTCGCTGTTCATCATCTGGTTCGGTCTCGGCCTGGAGTCCAAAGTGGCGACCGTGGTCGTGCTGGTGTTCTTCGCGGTGTTCTTCAACGCGTTCACCGGTGCCAGGGAGGTCGACGGCAACGTCATCGACAACGCCCGCATCCTCGGCGCGAGCAAGCGGCAGATCCTCGGTTCGATCGTCTTGCCCAGCGCCACCACCTGGATCCTGTCCAGCCTGCACACCGCCTTCGGCTTCGCGCTGATCGGCGCGGTCGTCGGTGAATACGCCGGTGCCAGTAAGGGTTTGGGTCTGCTGATTTCCAACGCGCAGGGCACCTTCGACGCGGCGGGCATCTACGCGGGCATGATCATCATCACGGTGGTCGCGCTGATAGCCGAATGGCTGATCGGGGTCGCGGAGAACCGGTTGCTGAAATGGCGTCCCTCGCAGGCCCAGTCGGGACACGGGGTGTAGACGATGAGATACCGCAAGCCGCTCGCCGTCGCCCTGCTCGCGATCAGTTCGCTGCTGCTGGCCACCGGGTGCCGGGACTCGCGCACAATCCCGATGGCCGACGGCAGGCCCCAGATCACCATCATGGTCGGCGGTTTGGAGAAGGTGATCTACCTGCCCGCCATGCTGGCCCAGCAGCTCGGCGCCTTCGACGCCAACGACCTCGACGTGAAGTTGCTCGGCGAACAGTCCGGCGCCAGTGCCGAGACCGCGCTGCTGACCGGTGACGTGCAGGCCGTGGTCGGCTTCTACGACCACACCATCGACTTGCAGGCCAAGGATCAGTGCCTGCAGACCGTGGTCCAGTTCGCCGACGTGCCGGGGGAGGTGGAGCTGGTCTCCACCGCCGACGCCGACGCCATCCGCAGTCCGGCCGACTTCCGCGGCCGCGCACTCGGCGTCACCTCGCTGGGCTCGTCGACCGACTTCCTCACCCAGGCGCTCGCGGGCCAGGCCGGCCTGAGCACCTCCGACTACACCCGGGTGAAAGTCGGTGCGGGCCAGACTTTCATCGCCGGCATGAACCACGACGGCATCGACGCGGGCATGACCACCGACCCGACCGTCGCCAAGATGGTGCAGTCCGGCGACGCGAAGATCCTGACCGACATGCGCAACGAGGAAGGCACCCGCGCGGCCCTCGGCGGTCTGTACCCGGCCTCCTCGCTGTACATGAAGTGCGACACCGTATCCGCGCACCCGGAGATCGTGCAGAAGCTGGCGAACGCGTTCGTCCAGACCCTGCGCTGGATCGACACCCACACGCCCGAGGAGATCGCCGCGACGATGCCCTCGCAGTACGCGGGCAGCGATCCGGCCCTCTACGTGCAGTCCCTGCGCGACTCGATCGGCATGTTCAACGGCGACGGACTCATGAAAACCGAAGGCGCTCAGAACGTGCTGCGCATTCTCGGCCAGTATTCGCGCAATGTGGCTCCGGTCCGTGACCGCATCGACCTCGCGGCCACCTACACCAACCGGTTCGTCGAACAGGCGCAACCCGCCCCCTGACCAGTTCTTGGCACCCCTCGGCCCCTGTCGCGTGACGCGGCGGGGGCCGGTGGTCTATTCGGCGGGGGTCAGCGCCTTGGCCAGCGCGGGCACGGCCAGCGCGCGCTGCCACGGCCGGGCGCCGCCCGCCCGGAGGAACTCCTCGATCGTGGCCGACAGCTCGTCGGGTTCGCCGACGTTCTTGTAGTCGGGCAGCCCGTCCCAGCACAGCCGGCGGACCAGGTCGGGGGAGAGCAGGTTCTCGACCGGGATGGCGTACTCGGTGGAGAGTTCGCCTATCGCGCTGCGCGCGGTGGCCAGGCGTGCCGCGGCGGCGGGGTCACGGCGTTCCCAGCGGTTGACCGGGGGCGGGCCGTCGAAGGGCAGCGTCAGCGGCGGCAGTTCCTTGTCCGGCAGGGTGCGGCCGCGCTCGACGGCGGCCAACCAGTCCCGGGAGTAGCGTCGCTGGCGCGGCCCGCCGAAGACCGGCAGCGTGCGCAGCTGGGCGATGCTGCGCGGCTCCCCGGTGGCCGCGGCCACGATGGCCGAATCGGGCAGAATGCGGGCGGGCGCGACATCACGGGCGCGGGCCAGCTCGTCGCGGGTGGTCCACAGTTCGCGCACGATCGCCAGCTGGCGGGCGCGGCGCAGCGTGTGGATGCCGGAGGTGCGCCGCCAGCGGTCGGCCTTCGGCGCGGGCGGGTCCATGGTGCGGACGTGCTCGAATTCCTCGGCGGCCCACTCGATCTTGCCCTGCTCGGTGAGATCGGCGGCGACGGTGTCGCGCAGCTCCAGCAGCAGTTCCACATCCAGGGCGGCGTAGTTGAGCCATTCGTCGGGCAGCGGCCGGGTCGACCAGTCGGCGGCGCCGTGACCCTTGCGCAGCGACCGGCCCAGCAGGTTCTCCACCATCGCGGCCAGGCCGACACGCTCGTAACCGGCGATCCGGCCGCCGAGCTCGGTGTCGAAGAGCCGGGCCGGCCGGAGCCCGAGTTCGGCCAGGCCGGGCAGATCCTGGTCGGCCGAGTGCAGCACCCATTCGAGGGGGTTGATCGCCGCGGCCAACGGGATCAGCGCGTCGGTCAGCGGGATCGGGTCGATCAGGAAGGAGCCGGCGCCCGCCCGGCGCAGCTGGATCAGATAGGCCCGCGCGGAGTAGCGGAACCCGGACGCGCGCTCGGCGTCGACCGCCAGCGGGCCGGTGCCCGCGGCGAGTTTCGCGGCGGCCGCGGCGACCTCGTCGGCGGTCGCCAGCACGGGTGGAACCCCCTCGGCGGGGGCGAGCAGGGGCTCTGCTGCGGTTGGTTCCTCGGCGACCGGCATAAACGTGAACTCTACGTGGCGTTCAAGGGCGATCGGTGCGGGTATACGACTCCGGTCGCAAATGGGTGATCCCGGCGGGTGGCAGCCCGGCGGCGAAGGCCAGTACCTCGCAGAATGCCTCCACGTGCCGGCGCATCTCGGTGTTCATCGCCGTCCAGGAGGCGCGCAGCTCCAGCTGGTGAGCCCGGGGCGGGCCCGCGATGTCGCCGTAGCGGACCGAACTGGTGGCCGTGACCGTGCCACCGAGGGCGGTGAACGGCTCGCCGCGCGACTCCAGGGAGTCGACCAGCCAGCTCCACGCCACCTCGGGCAGCAGCGGGTCGGCGGCGAGCGCGGCGTCGATGTCGGCCTGGATGTAGGCGACCAGCCGGAACACGCCGTGCCAGGCCTCGTCGCCCTCGGGGTCGTGCAGCAGGATCAGCCTGCCGAACGCGTCCCCCTCGGAATCGATCGGCACGATGGCGCTGTCGGGGTGGGTGACCTCCGCTCCGAGCGCATAGGAGAACGGCGCCAACCGTTGCGGGGGACGGATAGGCGCCAGCTCGATTCGGGGGTGCACGGTTGCGGTGCCCATCGCATCGACCGCCGCCCGGAAAGAAGCAGGCTCGCGGGGCGTTCCCCCGGTCGGTGCGGCGCCGTCGCGGATGTCGAGCGGTGTCACGAGGAGAAACGGTAGACCGTGCGTGCCCGGCGTCGTCGGAGGCGCGCCGCCACACGTCGCCGGGTCCGGGCTGCGTTGCGCAGCGCGCATTCTCGGGCTCGGTGTGATGCGCGATGTGCGATGAGGCGGGCCGGGAGGTCGTTCGTCCGATGTCCGCGTGTGTACCCGTCGGGTGCGCTGCGGGGGCGACAGTTGACGGCACGCCGCGCCCCGCCGCTTAGGATGAACACCGATGAGCACTTACACCCGCCGCCGGTTGACCGATGCCCCCTTCCTGGCCGCCGCCACCGGCGCGACGCCCAGCAGGCGCCCCGTGTGGTTCATGCGCCAGGCGGGCCGCTCGCTGCCCGAGTACCGGGAACTGCGCAAGGGCATCGGCATGCTCGAGTCCTGCTTCGACCCGGAGCTGGTGTGCGAGATCACCATGCAGCCGATCCGCCGCCACGGCGTCGACGCGGCAATCCTGTTCTCCGATATCGTCGTTCCGCTCAAGGCCGCGGGCATCGACCTCGACATCGTGCCGGGCGTCGGCCCCGTCGTCGCCGCGCCGGTGCGGACCGAGGCCGACGTGCGGGCTCTGCCGCGGCTGCGGCCCGAAGAGGTCGGCGCGGTGGCCGAGGGCGTGCGCCTGCTCACCGACGCGCTCGGCGACACCCCGCTCATCGGCTTCGCCGGCGCGCCCTTCACCCTGGCCTCCTACCTGGTCGAGGGCGGACCGAGCAAGCATCACGAGCGCACCAAGGCGATGATGCACGCCGATCCGCAGACCTGGCACGCCCTGCTCGGCGCGCTCACCGACATCACCATCGCGTTCCTGCAGGCCCAGCTGGCCGCCGGTGTCGACGCGGTGCAGCTGTTCGACTCCTGGGCGGGCGCGCTGTCGCTGGCCGACTACCGCGAATACGTGCTGCCGCACTCGGAGCGGGTGTTCGCCGAGGTCGCCGCGGCGGGTGTGCCGCGCATCCATTTCGGTGTCGGGACCGGCGAGCTGCTCGGCGCGATGGGCGAGGCGGGCGCGGACGTGGTCGGCGTCGACTGGCGGGTGCCGCTCACCGAGGCCGTGCGCCGCGTCGGCGCCGGAAAAGGCCTGCAGGGCAACCTGGATCCGGCGATCCTGTTCGCCGGGTTCGACGCGGTCGAGGCCGAGACCCGCCGCATCCTGCGCGAGGCCGACGACGCCATCACCCTCGGCGCGACCGGGCACATCTTCAACCTGGGCCACGGTGTGCAGCCCGATACCGATCCGGGCGTGCTGACCGCACTGGTGGAGCTGGTGCACTCGCTGTAGATCCCCGTCGTGTCGGCACCTCGGCCCGGTGTTGCCGCGCAGGGTCGGGGTGGTGTGGGCGGTTCGTGATTCCGGTGACAGCGCCGAGGGTGTGGGTTCCGGCGCGCGTGCCCGCGCGACTACGGTCGAGGCATGCGGATCGCGATCATCGGTGGCGGCATCAGTGGGCTCGTCGCGGCGTATCGACTGCGGCAGCGGCTGGGCTCCGAGGCCGACCTCGTGGTGCTCGAGCAGAGCGCTCGTGTCGGCGGAGTGCTGCACACCGGTGAATTGGCCGGGGAGCCGGTGGATCTCGGCGCCGAGGCCTTCGTCGGGCGCAGGCCCGAGGTGCTCGAGCTGATGACCGAGCTCGGCATCGACGACCAGCTCGTCCGCCCGGCGGGCAAGCGGCCGCTGGTGTGGGCACAGGGGAAGGCGCATCCGCTGCCCGGGCGCACCCTGATGGGTATCCCTTCCGATGCCGAATCCCTGCGCGGGCTCGTCGACGACGCCACGCTGGCACAGGTCGCGGCCGAGCCGCAGCGCGCGCTCGACTGGACGCCCGGCGCCGATATCGACGTGCACAGTCTCGTCGCCGATCGCTTCGGGCGGCAGGTGGTCGAGCGCAGTGTCGACCCGCTGCTGGGCGGCGTCTACGCGGGCACCAGCGCCTCGATCGGCGTCCGCGCCGCGCTGCCCACCCTCGCCGCCGCGCTGGACCGCGGCGCCCGCAGCCTCACCGAGGCCGTTCGCGAGGCCCTGCCGCCGCCGAGCACCGCGCCGGTCTTCGGCGGTCTGCGCGACGGTTACGGCGCCCTGCTCGCCGCCCTGACCGCCGCGTCGGACGCGCGGCTGGTCACCACCCTGGCGGCGACCCGGGTGGCCGCCGCGCCCCGGGGCTGGGTGGTCGATCCGATCGGCCTGGTCGACGCCGTCGTCCTGGCCACGCCGGCCCCCGTCACCGCCCGTCTGCTGCACTACGCGTCACCGGTCGCGGCCGCGGCCGCCGCGGGCATCGAGCTGTCCTCCTCGGCGCTGGTCGCCATGGCGCTGCCCCTCACCACCGACCTGCCGGACAATTCGGGCATCCTGGTCGCCACCGGAGAACCCTTGCGCGCCAAGGCCTTCACCCTGTCCAGCCGCAAGTGGCCGCACCTGGGCGCCCGCGACGTCGCCCTCGTCCGCGCCTCCTTCGGCCGCTTCGGCGACGAAGCCCCGCTGTCCTGGTCCGACGAGGACCTCGTCACCGCCGCCGTCGCCGACCTGACCACGGTCACCGGCACCGAGATCGCCCCGATCCACGCCATCGTCCAACGCTGGCCCGGCGGCCTGCCCCAGTACGCCCCCGGCCACACCGAACGCATCGCCACCCTGGAATCCGCCGTCGCCGACCTCGACGGCCTGGCCGTAGCGGGCGCCTACCTCCACGGCGTCGGCGTCCCCGCCTGCGTCGCCGCCGGCACGGCCGCGGCCGAACGCATCGCCCGCGCCGTCACCTCCCGCGTCGAGTAGCGCCGACAGCGGGTCACCGTATCGGCGGCGGGAGATTCGGGCAGCCGACGGGTCGGCAGGGCGAATCCATGGGGCTGGACATGTCCTGGCCCATCGCCCCGGCGTGTCCCCGACCGGGTGCGATAGCGATGTTGCATGATCGCCCGCTGTGACCACCACCGGCGAGCAGCCCCTCCGCACCCTGATCCTCGACCCCGACCTCGGCCCGGTCGAACTCCACGAGGGCGCGGCGACCACCGTGACCTCCGTGTTCGGCAGCGAGGAGACCGCGCCCTGGCTCCCGGCCAGGCCGGCGACCGACTGACGGGCGCGTTCACCACGAGATCGCGGCGGCCGGTGTCACGCCGCAGCGTTGCCTGTGCATCGCTGATCGGCTCGATGACGTGCCGGCCGCGCGGGCGCTCGGGATGACCGGCATCCACTACCGCGACATCGACGATCCGGCGGCGCTGCAGACCGCCACCTGGGCGACGACCGGCCGATCTCGAATCCCCGCCCACCCGGCGGGCGAAATCGTCGCAGTGGCACGATGGATCCATGGCGCGACTCGACTATCAGGCCCTCAACTCCACCATTCGCTACCTGATGTTCTCGGTGTTCCAGGTGCAGCCGGGCGTGCTCGGCGAGGACCGGGCCGCGGCGATCAAGGAGGCGCAGGCGTTCTTCGACGGCTTGGCCGACAAGGGCGTCGTGCTGCGTGGCATCTACGACGTGGCCGGCCTGCGTGCCGACGCCGACTTCATGCTGTGGACCCACGCCGAGCGCGTCGAGGACCTGCAGGCCGCCTACGCCGACTTCCGCCGCACCACCGAACTGGGCCGGGCCAGCGCCCCGGTGTGGAGCAACGTGGCGGTGCACCGCCCGGCCGAGTTCAACAAGAGTCATATCCCGGCGTTCCTGGCGGGGGAGGACCCGGGCAACTACATCTGCGTGTACCCGTTCGTGCGGTCCTACGAGTGGTACCTGCTGCCCGACGAGGAGCGGCGCAAGATGCTCGCCGACCACGGCAAGGCCGCCCGCGGCTACCCGGACGTGCGGGCCAACACCGTCAGCTCGATGGCGCTGGGCGACTACGAATGGATCCTCGCCTTCGAGGCCCCCGAACTGCACCGCATCGTCGACCTCATGCGCGACCTGCGCGCCACCGAGGCCCGCCTGCACGTGCGCGAGGAGATCCCGTTCTTCACCGGCCCGCGCGTCGAGGTCGAGCAGCTGGTCACCGCACTGCCGTAATTCTGGAGCGCTGGCGCGCTCGAGTTCGCGCCCCGGCGGTCCCGCCGATCAGGCACCGTTGCTTGCTCCTTCGTCGCGTACGCAACGGCACCTGATCCACGGGACGGTCGCGAACCGTCGACTTCGTCGGCGGGACCCTCCTCGAGGTCGGGTCGTGCGGGGCACCCAGCGCGCTCAGGCAGTTCCTTCCGGTTGGGCCGGTGTCAGGCGCAGCGCGATCGAGTTGATGCAGTAACGCTGGTCGGTGGGCGTCGGGTAGCCCTCGCCCTCGAAGACGTGGCCGAGGTGGCTGTGGCAGTTCGCGCACAGCACCTCCACCCGGCGCATGCCGAGCGAATCGTCGGCGCGCAGGATCACCGCGTCGGAATCGGCCGGGTCGAAGAACGACGGCCAGCCGCAGTGCGAGTCGAATTTCTCGGTGCTGCGGAACAATTCGGCGTCGCAGGCGCGGCAGGTGTAGACGCCCTCGGTCTTGGTATCGGTGTACTCGCCGACGAACGGGCGCTCGGTGGCGGCCTCACGGAGCACGGCGTACTCCTGCGGATCCAGTTTCGCCCGCCACTGCTGCGGCGTCAGCTGGATGCGCGGCGTGGGCAACGAAGTATCGGAACTCATCACTCCACGCTAATGGTTTCGGCCGGTGCGCGCCGCGATCGTCGCGTCACAGCACCGGCCGAGCCCTATTTCAGCGCGGGTTCGCGGTCGTCGATCGGCTCTTCCGGAGCGACCGGATCGTCGCGATCGGTGGTGGCGGAGACCGCCGCGGGCGCGGGCCGCTCGTCCTCGGTGCCGTCGCGCGAATCCGGCGCGTTCGCCATCCACGCGGGGTCGATGCCGAACCGCAGTCTGCCCTCGCGGCGCGCGGCCAGGTAGCGGTCGCCGAGCACACAGAACACGACGACGAGCAGCAGGCCCCAGCCGAAGGTCACGCGCAGGTACTCGAGCGTGCGCCCGGTGCTCTGCCAGCGGTCCGAGAGCCACTTGTCGTAGGTCATGAACCCGAAGATCGCCAGCCACGCCGGCCAGTTGCGCAGCACGGAATTGCGCAGCACGACCGACATCAGGAACGGGAACAGCATCATCGAGTAGTACATCTGGCCCAGCGAGAGCAGCAGGAACGACGCGGTGAGCAGCACCCCGGAGAACGTGGTGACGAAGAACAGGTCGTCGTGGCGGTAGTAACGCCACAGCAGCCACAGCGTCACCGCGACCACACCGGCCATCACGGCCTGGACCAGCAGGATCAGCCAGTGCGGCAGTCCGTAGTAGAGCCCGTTGCCGCCGATCGAGCTGTTGAAGTAGTCGCGCGTCTGCGCCAGATACGGCACGACCCGGGTGAAGAACTTCTCGGGGTCGGCCGACAGCGGCCAGGCGATCGCGGTGAGCGTCAGCGGCACACCGAGCGCGGTGATGAAGACCTTCCACTGGCCGCGCACGGCCGCGACGAGCAGCAGGGGCGCCAGCGTCGGCTTCACCGAGATGCTCAACCCGAGTGCGACACCGGCCCACAGATCCCGCCGTGCCAGCAACAGGTGCAGGAACACCAGCTCGGCCAGCAGCAGGCAGCCGTTGACGTTGGTGAAGACCAACGTGTTGGTCACCGTCTCGGAGGCGAACATCGCCAGCAGCAGCGCCGGCGCGGCGATCGAGCCCAGACCGAACTTGAACAGCCGCAGCAGCAGGTACCAGGCGATCAGGATCGCGACAGCGTTGAGACCGATGAACAGCCACCGGGACAGCTCGTATTCGATGATCGCCACCGGGGCGATCAGCAGGGTTCCGCTCGGATAGTAGAGATAGTGCGGGTCGACCGAGGAGAAGTCGGCGGTGTACAGCGGCCTGCCGTTCAGGAACTCGAACGAGGCGTTGTACACAGGCCGGTAGTCGTCGGTGACGAATCCGTTGACCGCCTTGATGAAGACACGGTTCAGCACGGTCATGACCGCGAACGGCCAGAGTGCGAACTTGATCACCTCGGCGGAGGTGCGAGCGGTGCGGGGCTCGAGCTGTCGGAACAACACTGGGGCACGGTACACCGGATCGGGTAGCGATGGTGTCGCCGGACCCGTCCGACGCGCCGGAATCACATGGTCGTACGACCTGGATCAGGCCGGGCAGGCACCGCCGTCGGCGGGCAGTTTCGCCTCGGCGAGATAGTCGGCGACCGCCTTCTGCGCGCAGCCGGAGTGAGCGATCACCGGGTGTCCCCAGCCCTGCCAGGTCATCGTGGCGTGCCGGGCGCCCGCCGCCCCGAGGGCACCGGTGACCGAGGCCGCGGCCCCGCCGACGACCGGGTCGGCGGCACCGGCGAACACCAGCACCGGCAGATCGAGCTTCGTCGGCAGCGGCGGCGCGGTCGAGACCGGCCAGGCCGAGCAGACCATCATCCCGATCGCGGCGGTGCGACCGAAAACCGGATATTTGCCGGCCCAGGTTCCGGCGAGCTCGCGCGCCTTGTCCGGGGTCGGCGGCTGCTGGCTGTCGGTGCACCGGTTGACGAACTCGCCGTCGGAATTGATCGCCGCGGATTCGCGGGCCACCAGCGCCGCCAGCGGGGCGCGGTCGCCACGGTCGGCGGCGGCGAGGACGTCGGCCAGCGCGGTGACCCGGCTCGCCTGGTCGCCGCGCGGGCTCGACAGGAACCCGGTGAGCGCGGTCGAGAGGTCGGCGGCCGAGATGTCGCCCAGGCCGCCGGTGTTCGCCTTGGCCACCAACCCGACGATGGTGGCCCGCGGGTCGGCGCCCAGCGCGCAGTTGGCGGCCTTGCAGCGCTGCGCGAACGCGGTCACCGCGGCTTCGGCGCCGGTCACGGCGGCTTCGGTCTTCGTCGTCACGTCGGCGCCGACCGGTTCGGGGGCGTCGAGGACCAACCGGGCCAGGTGGTCGCCGTAGCGGCGGGCGTAGCTGAGCGCGACCTTGCCGCCGTTGCCCGTGCCGAGCAGGTTGATCTTGTCGACCTGCCACTGCTTGCGCAGCTGTTCGATGTCGTCGGCCGCGTGCGGCGCGTCGAAGGTGCCCTCGTAGGGCTGCAGGAAGTCGCGGCAGGCGATGGTCGCGTCCTGGCTGTAGCCGGCGACGGCGCCGACCTGGTCGTCGCTGCCGACCCCGAACTGGCCGAGGTCGGTCATCACCGCGCGCAGTTGCGCCGGGATGCAGTCGATGGGTTGCGAGGCGCCGATACCGCGCCGGTCCACGGCGACGATCGGCTGTGCGGCCAGCAGCGCGCTGTTCGGCCCGACGGCCAGCCCGGCCAGCGTCGAGGCCGAGGAACGGTCGGCGCCGGAGGTGAGCACCAGCGGCGCGGCGTCGACGGGGGTCTGCGGCAGCCGGGCCCGCAGCGCGCCCGCCCGGAACGTGCCGAGCACGGTGCCCGCGGTGTCGATCGGGGTGGAGAAGTCGGCGCATTCGAGCACCAGCCCGGCCGGGGCCGGACCGAAGTCGAGCGAGCTCAGTGTCGCGGCGGTGCAGTCCTTCCAGGCCAGGTCGGTCTTGGGCGTGTCCGCCTTGGCTGGTTCGTGCACCGGGGGCGCCTCGGTCTGCGCGCCGCCGACCCCCGGCCGCTCCACGGCGACGACGGGCCGATCCGACGGTCCGGCCCCACAGCCCGCGAGCATGATCGACAGTGTCGCGGCCGTCGCCGCGGCCCGAGTCCAGCGCATGGGCTACACACTGCCAGGTTCGGCGCCAGGTTTCATCGACGGGCCCAGCGGGCCAGGACGGTGCCGTCCTCGGCGAGCACGAGCTGCCTGCGGTGCATCGGGATGTCGAAACCGCTCGCCGACAGCGAGATTCGCCCGCCCGCCCCGCCGACCAGCAGCGGCGCGGTGCTCAGGCACAGTTCGTCGACCAGATCCGCCTCGGCGAGCTGCCCGAACAGATGCGGCCCGCCCTCGCACAGCACTCGTTGCAGCCCGCGCTCGGCGAGCACCCGCAGCAGCGCGGCGGGCATGATCGCGGCCTCCCCGGCGACGATCACCTCCGCACCCGCCCGCTCGAGGGCGTCGACCTGGTCCTTGGCGGCGTGCGCGGTGGTGATGATCAGCGGCGGGGTCTCGGCGTCGGTGAAGAACTTCGCGGCCGGATCGAGCCGCGCGCTCGCGGTGACCACCGCGATCGGCGGCGGCGTACCGTCGGCCGACCCGCCGATCCCGTGCCGGAAATGCGCTCGGCGGCGGTCCGGATCGGGGTGCGCGCCGCCGTAGTTCTCCGCGCGCACGGTGCCCGCGCCGACGACGATCACCTCCGCCAGCTCGCGCAGCAGGCCGAACACCCGATGGTCGGCGTCGGTGCCCAGCCCGGCCGAGACACCGTCGACGGTGAACGCCCCGTCGATACTGTTGACGAAGTTCGCGCGCACCCAGGGCCGTTCCAGGTGGCGGGGGTAGGCATAGCACCTGGCCAGTGCGTCGTCGTCGAGGTCTGCGAGCTGGGTCACATTGTGGATACGCTGCATAGGAACCGATGCAACCACGTCCGTACGATTCGTTCATGCAAGAACGCCTCGTCGATCGCCATCCGGAGGTCCCGGCCGACCAGCTCGTCGCGCAGATGGTGCCCCCGCCCATGTTCGACGAGGTCAGCTTCGCCTCCTACATTCCCGACCCCAAGGAACCCAGCCAGGCGGCCGCGGTCCGCAAGGCCGAGGAATTCGCCGGTCAGATCGCCAAGATCCACAAGGCCGCGTCCAAGAAGAGCCTGTTCGGCAAGAAGAAGGCCGTCTCCGGCGCCGGCCTGTACCTCGACGGTGGGTTCGGCGTCGGCAAGACCCACCTGCTCGCCTCGATCTTCCACAGCGCGCCCGCGCCCAAGTCGTTCGGCACCTTCGGCGAGCTGACCAACCTGGTCGGCGCGCTGGGCTTCGTCAACGCCGTCGAGCGCCTCTCCGGCAACAGCCTGCTGTGCATCGACGAGTTCGAGCTCGACGATCCCGGCGACACCACCATGGTCTCGCGCCTGCTCACCGAGCTCTCCGCCGCGGGTGTGTCCATCGCGGCCACCTCGAACACGCTGCCCAGCCAGCTCGGTGAGGGCCGTTTCGCCGCCCAGGACTTCCTGCGCGAGATCAAGAAGCTCGGCTCCATCTTCGAGCCGGTGCGCGTCGACGGCCCCGACTACCGCCACCGCGACCTGCCGCCGGCGCCCGAGCCGACCTCCCCGGACATCCTGGCCGAACGGGCCGCCACCACACCGGGATCCACCCTCGACGACTACGACGCGCTGCTGAAGCACCTGAGCACGCTGCATCCGTCGAAGTACGGCGCCCTGATCAACGGGGTGTCCTCGGTGTTCATCTCCGGCGTGCACCCGGTCACCGACCAGGCCGTCGCCCTGCGCATCGTCGTGCTGGCCGACCGTCTCTACGACGCCAGCATCCCGGTGACGGTCTCCGGCGCGAAGCTCGACGAGATCTTCTCCCAGGAGATGCTCGACGGCGGCTACCGCAAGAAGTACCTGCGCGCGATCTCGCGCCTGCTGGCGCTGTCACGCTTCGAGGCCGCCGCCGCGTGATCGACCGGCGCCGGGTACGTTCGTCCCGACCGTGACCCCGGCGTCGTCGAAGGAGCCTGTCGTGACCCGTAGCCGTGCTGTCCGCGCGAGTCTGGCCGCCGCGACCGGAGTAGCGGTGCTGCTCGGTCCGGCACTCGGCCAGGCCGTCGCCGCGCCCGCGCCCACCAGCGAGATCGGGAGCGCCGATCGGCTGCTCGGCCTCACCGGCGTCCAGAACGCCAGGGACGCGGGCGGTTACCGCACCACCGACGGGCACCGGGTGCGCACCGGGCTGGTGTTCCGCACCGGCGCGCTGGACAAGGCGACCCCCGAGGACCTGGCCCGGCTCAGCGCCCTCGATGTGCGCGTCGTCGACGATCTGCGCACCGGCTACGAGCGGGGCCTGGGCGCGGACCGGCTGCCCGTCGGCGCGGTCGGCAACTCCTACGACGTGATCGGCCAGGCGCCGCCGCTGATCCTGGCGGGCGCGCTGTTCGGCGGCGAGGGCATGTACCGCGCGTTCATCACCGCTCCCGGTGCCAACGAGGCGTTCGCCGCCGTGCTGCGCGACATCATCGCCGCCGACGGCACCGGGGTGCTGTTCCACTGCAGCGCGGGCAAGGACCGCACCGGCTGGACCTCGGCGGTGCTGCTGACGCTGCTCGGCGTCGACCGGGCCACCGTCACCGCCGACTACCTGGCCTCCAACACCTACCGCAACGCCGCGCCCACCGACCCGCTCAACGGCGTGCAGCAGAGCTGGCTCGACGCCGCCTTCGATCAGGCGAACCAGAGCTACGGCAGCTTCGACAGCTACGTCCGCGCCGGTCTCGGCCTGTCCGAGTCCGAGATCACCGCGCTGCGGGCGGCGCTGCTCGTCTGAGCCTCACAGCGCCCGTTCGTACACGAAGTCGGAGTGCACCTGGGTGCCGACCGTGAAGGTCTTGGTTCCCACCTGCGTGAAACCGTGCTTGGCGTAGAACTTCTGGGCGCGCTCGTTGGCCTGGTTCACCCCCAGCCACAGCACCGTCGCGCCCGACTCGCGGGCGGTCGCCACCGCGGCGGTCATCAGCGCGGCGGCGACGCCGCTGCCGTGGTGTCCCGGCAGCACGTACATCTTGCTCAGCTCGACCACCGCACCCGGGCTGACCTGGGCATCCACCTCCGGATCGATCGGCCTGCCCGCGACGAGCATGGCGTAGCCGACGATCTCGTCGCCCTCGACGGCCTTGAGGACCGTGCGCTCCGGATCGGACAGGTACTCGCCGAACCGTTCGCCCGAGAGCATCTGCTCGAGGAAGATCTCGATGTCGCCCTGGGTGGCTTCCGGCGGGCACGCCAGCGGGAAGGTCGCCGCGGCGACATCACTGAGCTCCTCGGCATCCCAGAGCCCGGCCCGATCGACGACGACGGAACTGTTGGTCATAGTTCCAGTACAGCACGGGTCGGCCCGGCGGCGGTGGCACCCTGGCATCGGTGCCGAGTACTCTCCTCGCCATGACGAGCGGTAGCCGCATCGGGATCGTCGGTGCGGGAGTTGCGGGTTTGGCCTGCGCGAAAGTGTTGAGTCGGGCGGGTTTCCCGGTCGAGGTGTTCGACCGGGCCCCTGATGTCGGAGGTGTGTGGAGCGCCACCCGACGCTATCCGGGGCTGCGCGCGCAGAACAGCAAGTTCCGGTACCACTTCAGCGATTACCCGATGCCCGAGGACTTCCCGCGCTGGCCCGACGGCCAGCAGGTCCAGGCTTACCTGGCCGGGTACGTCCACGAGTTCGGCCTGGCCGAGCACCTGCGACTGGGCACCGAGGTCGTCGCCGCCGACCCGGTCGACAGCGGCTGGCTGCTCGAGGTCCGCGATCGCGACGGCGTGCACCGCACGACCTGCGATCACCTGATCGTCGCCAACGGCGTGTTCAGCGAACCGGTCATGCCCGCGCTGCCCGGCGCGGCGGCGTTCGCGGCCGCGGGCGGTCGGCTCGTCCACGTATCGGACTTCCACGACGTCGAGCAGGCCCGGGATCGCTCGGTGGTCGTGATCGGCTACGGCAAGTCGGCCTGTGATGTCGCCGAGGCCGTCAGCCATCTGGCCGACGAGACCAGCGTCGTCGCGCGCAGGCTCACCTGGAAGATGCCGCGCAAGGTCGACTTCGGCCTCGACTACGAGCGGCTGTTGCTGACCCGCCTGGGCGAGGCGCACTTCCGGTCGCGGGAGCCGCACCGTGTCGAGCGCTGGCTCGACGGGCTCAGCCTGCGCCAGGCGAACCTGGATCTGCTGCAGGAGCGGGTGACGCGCAAGCTGCGGCTGCGCGAGCTCGATCTGCTCCCGACCGGCGGCATCGAGGAGATGGCCGACAGCAGCGCGAGCCTGGCGACCGAGGGCTTCGCCGAGCAGGTCGAGGCGGGCCGGATCAGCGTTCACCGCGAGACCGAGGTCACCGAGCTGATCGGCGGGCAGCACGGGCCCGCGGTGCGCCTGTCCGACGGCACCCTGAAGCTGGCCGAGATCGTCGTCTGCGCCACCGGATATCAGCAGGAGGTGCCGTTTCTGACCCCGTTCGTGCGGCGCAGCCTGACCGACGAGGTCGGCGATTTCCGGCTCTTCCGCAACATCCTGCCGGTCGAGGTGCCCAACCTGACCTTCGCCGGCTACAACAACTCCAATGTGAGCGCGCTGAGCGCGGAGGTCGGCGCGCATTGGATCGCCGGGCTGCTCACCGGCAAGTTCGTGCCGCCGATGCCCGAGCAGATGAACTCCGAGATCGACGAGCGGCTGCGGTGGTCGCGGGAACGCACCGAGGGCCATCACGCCCAGGGCGCGTCGGTGGTTCCGTTCTCCCTGGCCAACATCGACGAGATGCTCGACGACCTGCGTACCCCGCTGCCGCTGACCAGCCGGCTGGCCCAGTGGGTGCGCCCGGTGCGGCCCGCCACCTACCGGCGGGTGCTGCGTGACCATCCGGCCACCGTCCCCGCGCAGCCCGCGCCCGCACCGGTTGCCGAGCGGTAGCCCGACACGCCGGATCGCCGCCGCCGCAACACTTGGCGGTGATCATTGCGTTGGTGATAATCCTCGCGTGGACGCGCTGGATCTGAACCTGTTGCTCGCCCTCGACGCGCTGCTCGAGACCAATAGCGTGACCGAGGCGGCCCGGCGTCTGCACACGTCGACCTCGGCGATGAGCCGCACCCTGACCCGGTTGCGTACCGTGCTGGGGGACCCGCTGCTGGTGCGCTCCGGCCGACAACTCGTGCCCACCCCGCGGGCACTCGAGTTGCGCCACGACGTCGCGGGCCTGGTCGATCAGGCGCGGTTGCTGCTCACCGCCCGCGACGGCACCGGCGCGGGACGCCACCGCGATTTCGTTGTCCGGGTGGCTGATTCGGTGGCCCCGCGCCTGACCGGTCCGCTCCTGGCCGCCGTCCGCACCGAGCTGCCCGGCGTCACGGTACGGGTGCTGGCCGCCGATGCCGCGGACGGTGCGGTCGCCCTGCGCGACGGCCGGGTCGACGTGGAGGTCGGCATGATCGGTCAGACCGATCCGGAGACGGTGGTGACCCGCCTGTTCGCCGACCGCTGGGTCGGCCTGGCCGCCGCGACGCACCCCTTCGGCGCCGACCGCCCGACCGTCGCCGCCTACGCCTCCGCCCAGCACCTCGAGGTCTCGGCCACCGGCCGCACCCACAGCCCCATCGACGACCGCCTGGCCCTGCACGGCCGCACCCGGCGCGTGGTCGCCACCGTGCCCGACCTGTCCACGGCCCTGTTCACCGTCGCCACCACCGAACTGGTCTGTCCCGCCCCGGAACTGCTGTCGCGCCCCGCCGCCGTTGCCCTCGGCCTGACGATGTTCGAGATCCCCCTGCCCCTGCCCGCTCCCGTCGTCGCGATGGCCTGGCATCCCCGCAACACCGCCGACGGAGGCCACCGAGCACTGCGCGACCTCATCGGCGTCATCCTGCGCGACGCCCCGCACCCCGACCTGGTCGCAGCACCCGTCTGACCGGCTCCCGACGCCGGTCTCCCCGAACGGCTTCCGGCACCGGCAGCCCGGGCCTGCTCCTGCGCTGGTGCTAGCCGGGCTCTGTGGTCGGCGGCCCGAAGACGTCGCTCCGCCCCGGCGGCAGCCCCGACGATCGCTTCAATTCGTCCAGCATCGCCTGCAGTTTGTCGACGTGCGCGCGCTCGATGTCGAACGCCCGGAACGTCCCCGTCACGGTGATCCCCGCCGCGTCGGTCGCGGTCGGCGGCGCCGGATCGGACGCCACACGATCGAGCGGGCTGGTCGCCGGCGCCTCCGGTCCACGCGCATTCGCCGCGGCGAACCCACCGGCCCGCGCCGATTCGCTCCCAGCGCCCCCCGCGGGCTCGAGGCCCTCGGTTCCTCGGTCGCTGGTCGAGCCGCCGAACCGCGTCGCGGGCTCCAGACCTGCGTTGTCGTAGTCGCTGGTGGAGCTGCCGAATCGGGTGGTGGGTTCCAGGCCCGCGTTGCCGTGGTCGCTGGTCGAGGCACCGAATCTTGTTGTGGGTTCGAGGCTCGCGCTTGCGCGGTCGGCCGCGGAGGCAGCGTGCCCGGCGCTGCTGGTGGACTGTCCGGCAGGGCCGGGGTCCTTCGGCACGGAGAGGCGGGCGGGTGGCGGCGGTGGCGTGTCACCCGAGGAAGTGAGGCGCTCTCGCGGGACCTCGTCGAACATCGACCCGGGGCGCTGCGAGTCGCCGCCGGTGAAGCCGTTGCGGGCGTAGCCGTTCGGACTCGGGGCCGACGGCGTGGTCAGGTCCTCGTCGGTGAAGGTCCAGTGGATTCCGCTGGTGGTGGTGCCGGAGGCCGCGGGCTCCGGTGACGTGGCGGAGCGCGGATCGAACCCGTCCACCGGGGAGGCACCGGCCGTCTCGCCCCGGTCACCCGCGGTGAGACCGGCAGACCGGGGATCACTCACGACTCGCTCGAGGTCGTCGGCCGTCGCATCGATCCGATTGCCGGACAACGCCTCCGACGATCCCGCTGCCGGTCCAGCGCCCACTCCCGGCGCGGTCGTCGCCCCGGTGGGCTTGCCGACCGGCCTGGCCCGCTCCACACCGGTCTCGGCGGGCGGGCGCACCCCGGTCTCCGTCGGCGGATCCGACGCCATGTCGACGGCAGCGGCATTCGCCTGCGACGCGTGGGCACCGTCGATCACCCGGTCACCGCCACGGGCGGCCTCACCCAGCGCGGTTCGACCCGGCACGGTGAGCTCGTCGGCAGCCCCTGCGACAGACTCTCCCCGGCGCGCCGCGACCTCGGCCGACAGTGCACTTGTCCCGGTAGCGTTCCCCCCTGGCAGATCTGCCTCCGGCGACGCTCCCTCGCGTCCGAGCGCCGACATCGACACCGTCCGCCCACCGATCTCGGCGTCACGACCCGAACCGGCCTCGCCACCCCGGCTCGCACCGTTGTGCGGCAACCGCTGCGTGCCTGGCCGTTCCACAGCCTCGATCACGGTGTCGTCCGACAGCTCCACCGCCCGGCCGTTCACCGACCCCAACCGCGCGGCGACGCCGGTCCGCTCCGCCGTCGCGGCCGCGTCACTTCGTCCGGCAGCCGCGGCGAGGGCATCCAACTCGGCTGCCGCGGCTAGGCGGTCGGCCCATTCGCGGGCGGTCGCCGTGGGCACGACATCGTCGGTCTGCTGCTGCGCGGCGGCGGCCAGGCGATCGGCCCACGCCCGCGCGGCGGCGGTGGGGACGACATCGCCGCCCTGCTGGTCGGCGGCGGCCGCGGCGAGGCGCTCGGCCCACCGGCGCGCGGACTCGGTCGGGACGACATCATCGGCGGGCGGTCGCGCGGTCCCGGCATCGTCGGGCCGCGGTGCGGCGGTGCTCGCCGAGGTGAACCGATCGACCTGTCGATCCGGACCGACGACACTGCCGCCTCCGTCGTTCGGCTGGTCGGAAGTAGTCGAACGGACCGGTAGCTGTCCGCCGGGAGGAGAGTCGGCGTGCCTCCGGGCGGTCGCCGAGGTGGGCTCGCCGGCCTGCGACGCGCTGGGCGCGATGATCTGCTGTCCCGCCTGCGCCTCGGTCTGCCAGTCGGGAGCGGATGCCCCGGCAACGCCGGTGCTGTACTCGGGCCCTCCGCCCGCCTGCCCGGTTCCTCGCACCGACATCTCTGCCGCGGCACCGTGGGCCGCTGCGGTCGGCTCGACGCCGCCCCGCACGCCCTCGGCCCCTGCCTGGGGCACATCGGCCTGGCGAGAACCCGCCTGGGGCGCATCGGCCTGGTGGGCCCCGGCCTGGCGAGAACCTGCCTGGGGTGCATCGGCCTGGCGAGCACCGGCCTGGGGCGCACCGACCAGGGGAGCGGCACCCTCGGCAGCGAGTCGGCGAGCTCCCCGGCCCCGCTCGTCGGCGGCCGTTTCCCCGCGCGCCGGAAGGTCGCGTCGCGACTCCGAGTCATCGACCACCCGTACCCCGTTGAGCGGCTTCGTGCTGATGGCGCGGGACGTCCCGTTCACCGATGCCCGGCCGTTCACCGGCGGCACGCGATCCCGACCGTTCACCGGCAGCGCACGATCCGTGCCGTTGACCGGCGGCGTCGGACCGCCGGACTCGGCCGTACCGTCGGCCAGCGTGCCCACGGCCGATCCGCCCGCCGACGCGGAACCGCCCGCCGCATGACCTTCGGCGCGACCCGAACGCGCCGACCGCGCCGTATCGGCGAACTGCGCGGCCTCGCCGGTCGGCTCGCTCCCCGGTTCGACGGTCGTCGAGGGACGGGGGATCGGGGCGACGGTGAGTGGCCAGGTCGGGTCGCCCAGGTGGTCGGTGCGGGAATGTCGGCGCTCCAGCGGGGGCCGGTCACCCGCCGGGTTCGGGGACGAGAGCTCTTCTCCCGCGCCGGAATCGGCGGCCGCGCGCGCGGCGGCTTCGGCGGCCTCCCGCACTTCGCGGCGGCTGCGGGTGCCGCGAGCGCGCGGTGCCGGCTCGGGATCGCCGCCGTCGAGGGCGTCGAGCCGGGCACTGAGCCGGGAAATGTCCTGTGACGCATGGAAAGCCCAGGTCTCGAGCCTGCGGATCCTGGTCTGGTCGGGCAGATCGTCATCGGCGGGAAAACTGGGGACTTCCTGCTGGACCCGGGCGGCGACGACATCGAGCTTGTCACTGACCTCACGCAGCGCCGCGGCGATACTCGCCAGCATCGACCCGATGGACTCGTCGTGCTCAGCGTGGTTCATGCACACCCTACTTCCCGTGCTCGGCGAGCGTGCCCGCCCCGGCCGCAGCGATCATATCCACCGGGCGCTGCGCCCGCGTCGTCGCGATGTCCCGGTGACCGGATCCGCGACGCGCCGAAGCGTTTCGTAATCCGGACGAAATGGACGGGCAACAGGCCCGGTCTGTGTATCGAAATGATCAAGATCTCGGCGACGTTCCGCGACGTCGGCACAATGAAATAGCTTGATATTCAAGTGGAATCGCGTTTGTGATCTCGCTCACCGGGCGGTGACGCACCCGAGCGCGGGTCAAGGGGGCTGGCGGCCCGTCGGTGGCTGCGGGAACCTGGAGAACAGGGCGTGGGCGCGGGCACACGTCAGGGTCCCCGGTGAGGGAGTGTGGTGTGAGGACGAAGCGGCGAAGCGACACCCAGGTGGTGTGCGGACGGCGGGCGCTGCTCGACGAACTCGGTATCTCCGAGGGCACCAGGCGGGCGGCACCGGAACGGACCGGATACGGCTGTGGTTGCCCCGAATGCGTGGCGACCCAATGGAATACCCAGCGGCTCGAGCACTGGATCTGCGGCAGACTGACGGCGGCGGGCGCCGACGAGGCCGAGGTCGACGCGCGGGTCGACGACATCCCCGTCGACATCTTCTGGCGTCGTGGCGATCGGCGTTGTGTGGTCGAGGTGCGCAGCGGCCCCCTCGACATCACCGCGGCCCGCGCGCATCGCCGACGCCTGCAGGCGGCCGGCATCGACGACGTGCTGTGGGTCTGCCCGCAGGGGTACTGGGTGCCGCTGGTCCCCGCGGTCGGCATCGCCGATTTCGCGCCCGCGGCGGCCGACTACCGCATCGATCAGGGCATGCTCGCCGCGGGCGAGACGGGGTTCGCCGGTCCGGTGCGGCCGGGCTGGGAACTGCGTGACTTCCTCGAGGGCTGGGTGACCGGCGAGATCCACTGGGGTCACGCGGATTCGACGACAGGAGGGTGGGCCGAGGTGGGCACCTGGGAGCGGCATACCGCGGCGCAGGCCGCCATGATCGAGCATCAGCGCAGGGAGCTGCGCGATCAGCGGGTCGAGCTGGCGGTGTCGCGACAGACCGTGCGCGACAAGCAGAAGCTGGTCAACCGGCTGCACCATCGGATCGACCGCGCGGGCGTGAACGCCGACGCCGAGGCGATCACCCTGGCCGGGGTGCGCAGCGAACTGGTCGCCCAGCAGCGGATCGCGGCGGGCCTGCGGGCGACGATCGGCCGGATGGACCGCACGATCAATCAGTGGCAGTGGCTCACCTGCTGCGCGATGCTGCTGGTGATCACCGTGATGGCAGGCGCGCTGGTGACGCGCTGAGCCGCATCGGCGTTCGGTCCCACCGCCAGTCGTTGCGCAGCACGAGCCCGGCCAGATCGAGCAGATCGAGGCCGGTCTCGGCGCGCACGCTCGCCAGCGCGCGGCGATCGTAGGGACCTTTGTCGAGGTCGTCGGCGAGGCGTTGCTCGATCGCCGGGTCGGTGACGCGGGCCCGCAGCCGGGCCGGGTCCAGCGCGCTGCCGGTCCAGGTCAGCCAGCCCCAGCCCTGGTCATGGGCATAGGCGCGGGCGAGCTCGCTCTGGATCCTGGTGTGATGGAAGGCGATCCGGCCCAGCGGAACGACGTCGACCAGCACCGTCCTGCCGTCGGTGAGCCGCGCGGCGACGGTCGGGTAGTGCACGTGGTCCTCGCCGCCGAAGGCGTAGGTGAGCGCGGTCGGCTCCTCCTGGAACGCTGTCACGGCCGGGCTGGCGTCGAGGGTGCGCAGCAGCCGGGCCGCCAGCGCGGAATCGTAGGCGACATCGCGGCCGACGGTGGCGAGGTAGAAGCGGCCGCGGCCGTCGTCGTCGCCGTCGGCGACGCGGGCCGAGGCGGTCGGCAGGGGAGCGGGGGTCCCGTCTGCCCATTCGACGTCGTCGAGCAGCGGACCCAGGTCGTCGGTCTCGTCGAGTGGATGCAGTTTGGCCAGGATGCTGGCGGTCTTCTTCTGCCAGCCCAGGATTCGCTGCATCACGTATCCGGCGACGCGCTTTGCGTCGGTCTGGTCGTGCCCGGCCAGGCGCAGTTTCAGATACGACCATTCCATCGCCACCAGATCGGTGTCGGTGGCGTAGGTCTCGGTGAGCAGCTCCCGCACCAGCCGCAGATCGCCCGCGTCGCGCGGGTAACGGTGCGCGAACACCTCGGCGCAGCGGTGCCCGGAGCGCGCGGCCTCGCGCACCAGCTGCCCGATCGCCTTGGCGTAGAGCTGACGGACCCGGTCGCGCGCCAGGTCGTAGCGGGCGCCGATGCGGGTCAGGGTTTCCGGGCGCTGCCCGCCGATGCCGAGGCGCAGGGCGACGATCCGTGCGTCCCTGGGGGCGCGTTCGGCGTGCTCGGTGAGCAGTTCGGCGACCAGCTCGTCGAGTTCCTCGAGCTCGAAGGAGACATCGGCGGCGATGTCGTGGTCGAGTTCCCGCCCGTTGCCGGCACTCACTGGGCCACCTCCCGCTCGCTCACTGTGTCGGGTCAGCGTAGCGGGGCGGTCCGACAGTTCCCGGCTACAGCGCGGTGATGTACTCGCCGTAGAACAGGCACAGCCCGATCGCCGATGCGATGCCGGCCAGCACCCAGAACCGGATGATCACCGCGGTCTCGGGCCAATTGTTCAATTCGAAGTGGTGATGGAACGGTGCCATCCGGAACAGCCGCGTGTGCGTGGTGCGGAAGACGACGATCTGTAGCAGCACCGACAGGATCTCCGCGACGAACAGCGCGCCGAGCACCACCGCGAGCAGTTCGGTGCGGCTGGTGATCGACAGTCCGGCCACCAGGCCGCCGAGGCCCAGCGAGCCGGTGTCGCCCATGAAGATCTTGGCAGGCGCGGCGTTCCACCACAGGAACCCGATGCACGCGCCCGCGGCGGCGGCGCTGACCACCGCGAGATCGAGCGGATCACGCACGTTGTAGCAGCCCCGGCCCGGGCTGAGCTCGCACGAGTTCTCGAACTGCCACAGCGTGATCACCACGTAGGCGCCCAGCGTCAGGCTCATCGAGCCGGCCGCGAGACCGTCCAGACCGTCGGTGATGTTGACGGCGTTCGACCAGGCCACCACCAGCAGGCAGATGAACGCGACGAAGATCAGCGACTCGAAGGCGATGGTGTTGATGTCGCGGACGTAGGAGAGATTGTTGCTCGCGGGAGTGAGCCCCGTCGCGCCGGGAAAACGCAGCGCCAGCACCGCGAACACGACCGCGGCACCGATCTGCCCGAGATACTTGCCCGCCGCGGTCAGGCCGAGATTGCGGTGTTTGCGCAGCTTGATCGAGTCGTCGAGGAAACCGACCATACCCAGCGCCGAGGCCAGCAGCAGCACGAGAACACCGGAGGCGCTGGGCCCTGGGGCGTCCCACAGCAGGCCGATCAGGTGTGATCCGAGGAATCCGGCCCACACGCCGGCGCCGATCGCCAGCCCGCCCATGGTCGGGGTGCCGCGTTTGGTCTGGTGGCTGGCGGGTCCGTCGATCCGGATCTCCTGGCCGAAGCCGCGGCGCGCGAAGACCCGGATCAGTACCGGGGTGAGGGTGATGGTGACGAACAGGGCGATCCCCGCCGACATCAGGATCTGCCTCAACTGCTCGCCCCTCCATGCCGCTGGTCCGCGTCGCCGACACCGGCCCGGCGACGCCGAGTGCCGATCCTAGGGGAGCGCCGACGGTATCCGGGTCGGGAGTGACCTGTGTTACATGCCGCGGTCCGGAGGTCGGCCTGGCCCGGAAACGCAAGAAGGCCCCGGTCGAAACCGGGGCCTTCTTGTGGTGCGCGATACTGGGATTGAACCAGTGACCTCTTCCGTGTCAGGGAAGCGCTCTCCCGCTGAGCTAATCGCGCGAGGTGGAGACGGGAATCGAACCCGTGTGCACGGCTTTGCAGGCCGTTGCCTCACCACTCGGCCACTCCACCGCGCAAAGGAGGATGGCATGAATGCCTAACCTACCTCTCGAGCGGATGACGGGATTTGAACCCGCGACCCTCACCTTGGCAAGGTGATGCGCTACCACTGCGCTACATCCGCATTCGCACTTCCGGAGGCTGTCGGCCTTGCGGCTTGGCTGCTCTCCGTGGTGCGAGGAAAACATTAGCCGACGGTCGGCGCAGACTACAAATCGGCTGGTAGATGGGCCTAAATGTGAATTACAGGCATGTTGTTCGGGTGGTCGCCGGGCGTGTGGGGGCGGTGGATGGCGGCGAATCGTCCGTGACGGTCGCGGTGGGTGTGTCATCGGTTCAGTCGTCCGTGTCGGCACGGCGACATCCCTGTCTCGCGGCTCCTCGACTCTCCGTAGAGCGCAGTCATGAGAACACGTAGATATGCGTATGAAGGCATGTAGTGTGATAATCCATTCAGGGGAAGGTGTGACTACGGCGGTCTGCAAAAGCGGCCAGGGAGCCCGAAGCCCCCGTTCACGAGGCGATTTGGTGTCACCCGGGTGCGCCGTGCTAATGTTCCATCTCGTTCGAGAGGCCCTACCGAGCCCCTCGGCACAGTGTTCGGTCCCATAGCTCAGCGGGAGAGCGTCCGCCTCACACGCGGAAGGTCGCTGGTTCGAAACCAGCTGGGACCACAGTAATGACCAGGACTGTCGTCCTGGTCATTTTTCGTTGGTGGAGTGGCGGAAACCTCACTGGTGGGGAGCCGGTCTCGGTGAAAACTCCGCGCTCCTTAGCATCGGTAGAGACTACTTACCGAGAACCTGAGGACGTGTGGTGACCACCGAACAACTTGACCGCTGGAACGCTCAGGAAGCCGCCGCCGAGGCGATGATCCCGATCATCGGCACGCTGTACCGGGGCAAGGGCGTGACGATCCTGCTGCACAGCCGGTCGCTGGTGAACAAATCGGTGATCAGCATCCTGCGGACGCACCGGTTCGCGCGGCAGATCGCCGGCGAGGAACTGTCCGTCGACGAGACCCTGCCCTTCCTGCAGGTGCTCAGCGAACTGGACCTGGGGCCGTGCAAGATCGACCTCGGACAGCTGGTCATGGCCTATCGCGCCGATGACCGCGGGCTGTCGATCCCGGAGTTCACCGCGGCGGTGCTGACCGAGGTGCTCGACGGCAACAAGGCCGAGCCGCAGGGCCCGCGCGATGTCGTGCTTTACGGCTTCGGCCGGATCGGGCGACTGGTGACCCGGCTGCTCATCGAGAAGGCGGGTTCCGGCAACGGGCTGACCCTGCGCGCCGTCGTGGTCCGCAAGGGCGGTGACGACGATCTGGCCAAGCGCGCGTCGCTGCTGCGCCGCGACTCGGTGCACGGCCACTTCAACGGCACCATCAAGGTCGACGCCGACAACGACACGATCACCGCCAACGGCAACGTCATCAAGTTCATCTACAGCGATGACCCGACCACGATCGACTACACCGCCTACGGCATCGACAACGCCATCCTGATCGACAACACCGGCCGGTGGCGTGATCGCGACGGTCTGTCCCAGCACCTGCGCCCTGGTATCGCGAAGGTCGTGCTGACCGCGCCGGGCAAGGGCGATGTCCCCAACATCGTGCACGGCGTGAACCACCGCAGCCTGGATCTGTCCCAGCAGATCTTCTCCTGCGCCTCGTGCACGACCAACGCGATCGTGCCGCCGCTCAAGGCCATGGACGACGAGTTCGGCATCCTGCGCGGACACGTCGAGACGGTGCACTCGTTCACCAACGACCAGAACCTGCTCGACAACTACCACAAGGCCGACCGTCGCGGCCGGTCCGCGCCGTTCAACCTGGTGCTCACCGAGACCGGCGCCGCCTCCGCCGTCGCGAAGGCGATGCCGGACTTCAAGGCCAAGATCACCGGCAACTCGATCCGGGTACCCACGCCGGACGTCTCGGTCGCGATCCTGAACCTGCAGCTCGCGCAGGAGACGACCAAGGAGGACGTGCTCGCGTACCTGCGTCAGGTCTCGCTCGCGGGCCCGTTGAGCCGCAACCTCGACTACACCGCCGCCAACGACGTGGTCTCCAGCGACTTCATCGGCTCGCGCGCGGCGTCGATCATCGACGCCAACGCCACGATCGTCGAGGGCGACACCGCGATCCTCTACGTCTGGTACGACAACGAATTCGGCTACTCGTGCCAGGTCGTGCGCACCGTGCAGTACATCTCGGGCATCGAGTATCCGACCTACCCGCAGCTCGGCGTGCCGTCGGCCGAGCCCGCGCTGGCCGCCGCCGACGCGGGGTAATCGCCTTCCGCGACCTGCGGATCAGGCGGGCGCGCGACCTCGTGTCGGCGTCCGCCTGCCCGGCGTCGGCGTTGTCGGGCCGGGCGGCGTTGTGCATACTGGGCACATGACGACTAGTCGAAAGGGCGTACGGCGCCCGGGCCGTTGAGCCCCCTGCCGGTCATCGCACCGGCTTCCTTCCCGCTCGATCGAGCGGAATTCCCGCAGTATCCGCAGCATCTTCGCGCGGCCGGACCACCCGGCGACGATGCCCGCCTGGCCTTGTGGCGGCGGGTTCGCGCATTCGCGGTGCCACCCGCCATGATCGATCTCGCCACCGCGCGCCGCGGTCTCGGCGACTGGGCCGGGGCCTGCGCCGCGGCGCATGTCGACGTCGATCTCGATCTGCGCGCGCTGGCCCGGACCCACGGCCGGGATCTGGCCGCGCGGGTGCGGGCCGACCTGCGGTATCTGGCCCCGGACCTGCTGCGCTGGCACCTGCCCAGGATCGCGCCCGACGGACTGCTCCGGCCGGGGCTGACGATCACCTTGGCGCGCTACGCGACCGCCGGAACCCGTGGTGGCGGTGAAGGATTCGTGCACCTGGTGGTGCGGACCGCGCCGGCCTGGGCCGATGCCGGTCAGCGCGTCGCGCTCGGGCTCTGGGAGGGCGCCGCGGCGAGCCCGCACCCCCATGCCCGGCCGAACCGGCGCTTCCGGCTCGATCTGCACCGGCACCTGTGGGACGCGCGCAGGGCCGACGAGCTGCCGCTGCGGTGCGGGGCGCCGCCGGGGGAGAACGCATCCGCACAGCTGCCGCCCGGATGCGCGGTCGATCGCTGGGCCGAGGAGGCCGCGCTCCTGCTGCGGGCCGAGAAGTCCACGGCCGGAATGGTTCTGGTGCGCTGCGGCGCCCGGCGCCGGGTGGTCCTCGAGGTCGGCGCGCAGGTGCGCATCACCGAGGAATATCGGCGCGGCGCGGTGTCCGCCTTGCCGGTGCTGCCCGACGCGGCGACCTGGGCGCTGCCCGATCTGGTCCTGCTGCGGGCCGGCGCGATCTCGGTCGATCAGCTGCATCCGCTGGTCGCCGCGGCACTAGACCCGACCTGGTCACCACGGGCTGCCTCGCGGAAGTCCGGGGGACCGGAGCGGCCTCGGCTCGTGTGGTGCCGGGGGCAGTGGCACCGGATCGGGTTCGTCGACGGGCGCCTGGCCGCGCTCGATCACGACCCGGCCGAGATCCGGCGCGAGGAACTGCTGGTCGCGCTGACCGGCACTGCGCTGCCCTGCCTACAGGTCATCGACCGGGCGCACCGTCGTCCGGAGGCGCTGACGGGCATTCGCGAACGGCTCGACCACGGTGACAGCGCCGGTGCGCTGGCCGAGGTCGAACGGCTGCTCGGTCCCGCGGCGCTGCTGCGCGACGGTCCCCTCCGCGACGAACTCGAGTCCGCCGCGCGACGGCGGATCACCTATGGCCTGTTCCGGGCCGGGCTGTCCGCGCCCGGTCGCGGTGTCCCCGCGCCCGCCGGCCGCCCCCGCCGTGAAGACGGCGTTCGTCCGCGCCACGCGGTCAAGCGCTGATCTTTCCCCACTTCCTCCGCACATCAAGGTGATACACCCATGTCTGTACGCATTCCCGTCGTCCCGCGTCCGGTCCGAACCATCGGCTCCCAACTCGACATCGCGGGCGAACTGCTCGCTCTGCTCGGCGAAACGACCACCGAACCCCGTCCCGACACCCGGCTCGAGGCACTGACGCTGGCGGTCGCCGCCGACCTCCCGGTCCTGCTGTGGGGTGAGCCGGGCATCGGCAAGACCGCCGCGCTGACCCAGCTCGCCGAGTCCCTCGACCTGCCGCTGACCACGGTGATCGCGAGTGTGCACGAACCGTCCGACTTCTCGGGCCTGCCCATCCTCGGTGACGACCCCGCGACCGACGGGGTGCCGATGGCCCCGCCGGACTGGGCCGTGAAGCTGGTCGAGGCCGGACGGGGCCTGCTGTTCCTCGACGAACTCTCGACCGCGCCGCCCGCCGTGCAAGCGGCCCTGCTGCGCCTGGTCCTGGAACGGCGGATCGGCACGCTGCGGTTGCCGCCAGGGGTCCGCATCGTCGCCGCTGCCAACCCGCGTTCCTCGGCCGCCGACGGCTGGGAACTGAGCCCGCCGCTGGCGAATCGGTTCGTGCACCTGCAATGGACCCATGACCACGAGGTCGTCGTGCGCGGCCTCGGCGGCACCTGGCCGCGGGCGACGCTGCCCCGCCTCGCGCCCGAAAAGCTCTCGGAGGCGGTGGCGTTCGCCCGGCGCGCGGTGTGCGAGCTGCTCGCGGGCCGCCCGAAGCTGGTGCATCAGCTGCCCACCACCGAAACCCGGCGCGGCGGTGCCTGGCCGTCGCCGCGCAGCTGGGAGATGGTGGTCCGGCTGATCGCGTTCGCCACGGCGGCGGGCGCCGCGCGCGATGTGCTGTCGATGCTGGTGCGCGGGACCGTCGGTGACGGTCCCGGTTTCGAGCTGCTGACCAGCATCGATCGGATGGATCTGCCCGATCCCGAAGTGCTGCTGGCCGATCCTGCGGTCGCCGCGCTGCCCGACCGGGGCGATCTGCGCCAGGCCGTGCTCGACGCGGTGGTGGCGGCGGTGCGCCGACGACCCGAGAAGGCGCGCTGGGACGCGGCGTGGGCCCTGCTGGCCGGGGCCGTGGCGACCGGGGCGCCGGATCTGGTGGTGGTCCCCGCGACCACGCTGGCCACCCTGCGCCGGGACGACTGGGAGATCCCGGCGTCGATCGAATATCTCGCCGCCACGGTCTCGGTGTCCCGGCAGGCCGAGCAGGCCACGGCCCGCGTCGCCGAGGCCCGTCGATGACGGGCCACCTGGATCACGAGAAGCTGTATGCCGCAAGGCTGTCCGCGGTGTCGGCCCGGCCCTATCTCGCCACGGCGCTGTATGCGCTGCACATCGTCGAGTCGCGGCAGGTGCCGACGATGGGGGTGGACAAGCACTGGCGCTGCTACGTCTCACCCGCGTTCGTGGCCTGCACGTCCGTGGAAGAACTCGCCTCGATCCTGGTGCACGAGGTGTCGCACCTGCTGCGCGAGCATCACGCGCGCAGCGATCGATACGCCCGCGCGCACGATCTGACCGGCCCGGCGGAGCGGCTGCGGATGAACATCGCCGCCGACGCCGAGATCAACGACGACGCGTTCGGCGACGGGCTCGTCCAGCCCGCGGGGGCGGTCCTGCCCGCCGACCTCGGGCTGTCCCCAGGCGAACTCATGGAGGACTACCTCGGGCAGTTCCGGCTGGGCAGGCTGACCGAGGGCATGGCCTGGCTCGATTGCGGTAGCGGCGCCGACGGACTGGAGCGGGCCTGGGAACTCGGGCCCGACGGCGCGGACGGCCTCAGCGAGCAGGAGCGCGACGCGGTGCGGTTCCGGGTGGCCCAGGGCATCGTCGGCCGACCGGGCGACGCGCCCCAGGGGTGGCGACGATGGGCTGAGGAGGCGCTGCATCCGTCGCAGCCGTGGCGGGATCTGCTGGGCGCCGCCCTGCGCTCGGCGGCCTCGGCCCCCGGGGTCGGCGCCGACTACACCTACGGCAGGCCGGCGCGGCGCTCGGCGGCGCTGCCCGGGGTGGTGCTGCCGAGCCTGCGTCGGATGCCCCCTCGGGTCGCGGTCGTCATCGATACCTCGGGGTCGGTCAGTGACGTCGAATTGGGCAGCGCGCTGCTGGAAGTCGCCGCCATCACCCGCGCAGTCGGCGGTCGTCGGGACCTGGTCACCGTGCTGTCGTGCGATGCCGCGGTCTGGATCGCCGATCCGCTGTGCCGGGCCGAGGGGATGACCTTGATGGGCGGTGGCGGCACCGATCTGCGGACCGGTTTCACCGCGGCCCTGCGCACCCGCCCGGACGTGGTCGTGGCGCTGACCGACGGGCAGACGCCCTGGCCCGACACCCGGCCACCGTGCCGGACGGTGGTCGGGGTGTTCCGCCGGGCGGGGTCGTGGAGCGAGGCCGATCCGGACTACGTGCCGGACCGCCCGCCCGCCTGGGCGCGAGTGGTGGAGATCGGGTGAGGCCTACGCGGTGGCGGCCCGGCGCCGCGCCGAAAGACGCTGCGTCACCAACATGGACAGCCCGGAGAACAGCAGCGCGGCGAGGGGGATCAGCGGCAGGTAGGACACCCACACGATCGGCTCCGGCAGGGACAGGGCGATCACGGTGGCGACGACGGTGACGACGAACACCACCGCGGCCCAGCGGTGTAGCCCGCGGGTTCGCGCGCGCGTGCCGGTCGCCCCGGTCCGGCGAGCCGCGCCCGACCTCCCGGTGTAGTACCGGACGAACAGGACGCTGCCGGAGAGGAAGAGCCCGGCGAGGGGCAACAGCGGGAGATAGGACACCCAGACCGGTCCGCTCAGCGCCAGCGCGATCACCGTGAGGATCACGATCGCGGTGAAGGCCACGGCGAGCCACCGGTGGGATCGGCGCACCCAGGTGCTGGTCATCGGGAACCCTTTCGTTGTGGTGGTCTGCGGAAACGATGTTTCCACCGACCCGGGCGCCGCGCTTCTCGATTCCTGATCGTTGCGGCCGGTCGACGGATCGGCCGCACCCCGCGGGCCCGACGTATTGCGTGTGGTGCACGTCACAGTTGAGTCGCGATTCGTCCCATTCGCCTTGAGGACTTTCCAAACGCTTGGGTAATTCTTTACTATTGGCCCGACCCTGTGTCTCGGGTCGAGAATCTCTTCGAGCAGTGCCGTTCCGCCGCCGTTCGCTCGCAGCTCAGCATCAATTGCCAGTGCATGTTCGACCGATGAACCGGGCGCCGATCCGCCCCGGCGAAGGAGAATGATGACCGACAATGATCCGGGCCATTCGCTGAAATCTGTTCTTCGGCAAGACCTTCCGGCGTCCATCGTGGTGTTCCTCGTCGCCTTGCCGCTGTCGTTGGGTGTGGCGCTCGCCTCCGGCGCGCCCGTCGTCGCCGGACTCATCGCCGCCGCGGTCGGCGGCGTGGTCGCCGGCCTGCTCGGCGGCTCGTCGATCCAGGTGAGCGGGCCGACCGCCAGTCTCGCCGTCGTCGTCGCGGGTGCGGTCCAGCAATTCGGCTGGGCCGCCATGTGTTTCATCACCGTCGGGGCGGGTCTGCTGCAGATCCTGTTCGGGCTCAGCCGCATCGCGCGCGCCGCGCTGGGCATCGCCCCGGTCGTGGTGCACGCCATGCTCGCCGGAATCGGCGTGATCATCGCGCTACAGCAGGTGCACGTGCTGCTCGGCGGCACCACGGTCAGCTCGCCGTGGGCGAGCATCGTCGCGCTGCCGAATCAGGTGATGTCGGTGCACAAGGGCGACCTGTTCGTCGGGCTGCTCGTGATCGCCATCCTGATCGGGTGGCAATACCTGCCGCGCCGCGTCCGGGTGGTGCCCGGCCCGCTGGTCGCGGTGGTGGTGGCGACGGTGATCTCGCTGGTGCTGCCGCTGACGGTGGACCGGGTGCGCCTGGACGGCTCGCTGATCGACGGCATCGGGTTGCCCGCGCTGCCGCACGGTGGCTGGGTGCCGATCGCGCTGACCATGCTCACCGTCGCGCTCATCGCCAGCGTGGAAACGCTGCTCTCGGCGGTCGCCGTCGACAAGATGCGGCCCGGTCAGCGCACCGACTTCGATCGTGAACTCCTGGGGCAGGGCGCCGCCAACATGGCCTCCGGGACGCTGGGCGGCCTGCCGATCGCGGCCGTCATCGTCCGCAGCATCACCAACGCCAACGCCGGAGCCCGCAGCCGGGCCGCCACCGTGCTGCACGGTTGCTGGGTACTGGTATTCGCGATCGCGCTGGTCGGATTGGTCCGGCAGATCCCGACCGCCGCGCTGGCCGGACTGCTGGTGCTGATCGGGGTGCAGCTGGTGAAACTGGCGCACATCAAACGCGCCCGCCGCACCGGCGACATCTACGTCTACCTCGTCACCGTCGTGGCGGTCGTCTCGCTGAACCTGTTGCAGGGCATGGTGATCGGCCTGATCGCCTCGTTCGCGCTGCTGCTGTGGCGGGTCGTGAAGTTCACCATCGCCGCGGCGCCGCGCCCCGACGGGACCTGGCTGGTGCGCATCGATGGACCCTGCACCTTCCTGGCCGTGCCCCGCCTCACCAGCGAACTGGCGAAAGTGCCCGCCGGCGTGGACGTCACGGTGGAGCTCAGTGTCGACTTCCTCGATCATGCCGCGTGCGAACTGCTCTCCGAGTGGGCCGGTGCCCGCGAATCGGGCGGTGGCACGGTCGATTTCGTCGAACTCGGCACCGCGCGGATGGCGCGCGCGCACGACGGTCCGCCCGAATACGGCCACGCCCGCAAGGCGGTCGACGAGGCGATCCGGCCGTGGCGGCGCAGCGGCGGTGTCGACCCGATCGCGGCGGGTATCGCGGCCTATCACCGCGGCCACGCGCACCTCATGCGCCCGCACCTGGCCGGCCTGCGGCACCGGCCCGACGCCGACACCTTCTTCCTCACCTGCGCCGATGCCCGCATCGTGCCCAACGTCATCACCAACAGCGGTCCCGGTGACCTGTTCACCGTGCGCAACGTGGGCAATCTCGTGCCGGTCGGCGGCAGCGACGTCTCGGTGGAGGCGGCGCTGATCTACGCGCTCGACAAGCTCGACGTGCGCGCGGTCGTGGTGTGCGGGCACAGCGGGTGTGGGGCCATGGAGGCGCTGTACGGACAGGTCCAGGCCGGTCCCGGGCTCGACGACTGGCTCGCGCACGCCGCGCCGACTCTGGCGGAATTCCACGCGGGTCACCCGGTCGCCGAGGCGGCCCGGCGGGCGGGCTTCGGCCCGGTCGATCAGCTCGGGATGGTGAACGTCGCCCGGCAGGTCCAGACGCTGATGGACTACCCGGCGGTGCGCGGCGGGATCGAGGAGCGCGGGGTGGTGGTGTCGGGGCTGTTCTTCGATCTGGCGACCGCGCGGGTCATCGAGGTGACCACCGACGGGATCGCCGAGTTCGACGACAGTCATCGCCGGGTCGCGGCCGAACCGGTATGAGCGCCGGGCCTGGTGTGGGCCACACCACAGCGGTCCTGCGGTTATGGCGACACCCACTCTTCGTGCGGCACACTGGTTTTGCCAAGTCTTTACCAATACGGTGGTTGGCACCCCGCCCCGGTTCGCCGACGCACCGGGGCGTTCGACGCTTCATCGCTGGAAGCTGTCTCGCGGTCACCCGACCGTCCACGACACGTAGATCGTCCATCGACCACGGCCGCGCGCCGCGTCGCCGAAGGAGAACCATGTCTGTCGCGAACGACCTAGCTCCACCCGCCGCACCGGCGTCCTCGCCGAAACCCCCGCCGCCGTCCTGGCGGCAGTCCCTGCTCCGCCACGACCTGTCCGCCTCGATCGTGGTGTTCCTCGTCGCCCTGCCGTTGTCGTTGGGCATCGCCGTCGCCTCCGGCGCCCCGGTCGCCGCCGGTCTGGTCGCCGCGGTGATCGGCGGCATCGTCGTCGGTGCGCTCGGCGGCTCGGTGCTGCAGGTCAGTGGCCCCGCCGCGGGCCTGACCGTCGTCGTCGCCGAATCCATCGCCCAGTTCGGCTGGCGTACCACCTGTTTCATCGTCGGCGCCGCCGGCCTGTTACAGATCCTGTTCGGGCTCAGCCGCATCGCGCGTGCCGCGCTCGCCGTCGCCCCCGTGGTGGTGCACGCGATGCTCGCCGGCATCGGCATCACCATCGCGTTGCAGCAGGTCCACGTGCTGCTCGGGGGGTCATCGCACAGCACCGCCTGGCGCAATCTGATCGAGCTGCCGGGTCAGCTGTTGTCGCTGCACGGCGGTGACGCGTTCGTCGGCGCCGTCGTCATCGTGGTGATGCTGGGCTGGAAGTACGTGCCGTCGAGGCTGCGCCCGGTGCCCGGTCCGCTGGTCGCGGTCGTCGCAGGCACCCTGCTCTCGCTCGTGCTGCCCACCGAGGTGGAACGGATCGTGTTGAGCGGCTCGCTCTTCGACGCGCTGCAACTGCCCGAACTGCCGTCGGGGAACTGGTCGGCGGTCGCCATGATGGTGCTCACCATCGCGCTCATCGCCAGCGTCGAGAGCCTGCTCTCCGCCGTGGCGGTGGACAAGATGCACACCGGTCCGCGTACCGATTTCGATCGTGAGCTGATCGGTCAGGGTTCGGCGAACGTGCTGTCCGGACTGGTCGGCGGCCTGCCGGTGACCGGCGTGATCGTGCGCAGCGCCACCAATGTGCAGGCGGGTGCGCGCAGCCGGGCCTCGGCGATCATGCACGGCTGCTGGATCCTGCTGTTCTCCGTGGCGCTGGTCGGTCTGGTCGAGCAGATCCCGAAGGCCGCGCTGGCGGGCCTGCTGATCGTGATCGGCATCCAGCTGGTGAAGCTGGCCCACATCCGGCTGGCCCGCCGTACCGGCGACCTGCTGGTGTATCTGGTCACCGTGCTCGGCGTGGTGTTCCTGAACCTGCTCGAGGGCGTGATCATCGGTCTCGCACTGGCTTTCGGGCTGCTGCTGTGGCGCGTGGTGCGCGTGCAGGTCGCCGCGATGCCGCTGCCCGGCGGTGAGCGCTGGCTGGTCCGCATCGACGGGTCGTGCACCTTCCTGGCCCTGCCCAAGCTCTCGGCCGAGCTCGCCAAGGTGCCCGCGGGCGCCGAGGTCACCGTGGAGATGACGGTCGACTTCCTCGACCACGCCGCCTTCGAGGCCATCGAGAGCTGGCAGCATCAGCAGGAAAGCGGTGGTGGCCGCGTCGATTTCGTGGAGATCGGCAGCGCCAGGATGGCCGACACGGTGGGCTCCCCGCCCGCCCGTGGCTTCGGTCGCGCGACCTGGGACGAGCTGCTCGGCCCGTGGCGGCACCAGAAGTCCGGCAGCGACGCGCTGACCGCCGGAGTCTCGGCGTTCCACCGCAGCCACGCCCACGTCGTGCGCCCGCACCTGGACGAGCTGCGGGACCGGCAGGACCCCGATTCCTTCTTCCTCACCTGCTCGGACTCGCGGATCGTGCCCAATGTGATCACCTCGAGTGGCCCCGGCGACCTGTTCACCGTCCGCAATGTCGGCAATCTGGTGCCGACCAGCGGCGACGACTCGGTCGAGGCGGCGCTGGTGTTCGCGCTCGAGGAACTCGCGGTGCGCTCGGTCGTGGTCTGCGGGCACTCCGCCTGCGGCGCCATGAAGGCGGTCTACCGGGGCGCCGAGTCCGACGGCGGGCTGAGCTCGTGGCTGCGGCACGCCGAGGCGAGCCTGGACCGGTTCCGGGCCGACCACCCGGTCGCGGTCGCGGCCAGGGCCGCGGGCTTCGACGAGGTCGACCAGCTCGGCATGGTCAACGTCGCCGTGCAGGTCGAGACGCTGCACCGGCATCCGGCGGTGCGCCGGGCGGTCGCCGAGCGCGGGCTGGCGGTGTCGGGACTGTTTTTCGACATCGCGGGCGCGCGGGTGATCGAGGTCACCGCCGAGGGTATGCGCACCATCGACGATCGAGACGGTACGCCGACTACGGCGTGATCGCGGGCCCGGCGGCTCGTAGGCTGGAACGATGACGAGCAAGCCGACCGCTGACACCACCGACGCCCCGGCGGATTCCGCCGCCGGGGCGTCGGCGGCCGAGCCGGTCCTCGAGCGGCCGGACTTCAAGCAGCGCTGGCGCGCCTTCCGGGCGAGCATCGAGCACCGCCCTACCCTGAATCTCGGCTACCGCATCGCCGTCGGCGTGGTCGGTGGGCTGGTGCTGCTGATCGGGATCGTCACGATCCCGTACCCGGGACCCGGCTGGGCGCTGGTGTTCGCGGGCTTCGGCATCCTGGCCACCGAGTTCGTCTGGGCCCACCACACCCTGACCTGGGTGCGGGGCAAATACCGGATCGTCATGGGTTGGTACACCTCACGCGGGTGGACGATCAGGATCCTCGGCGCGGTGGCCACCTTCGCCCTCGTCGTCGCGACGCTGTGGCTGCTCGGCACATTTTCGATGGTCGCAGGGTGGATCGGAGTCGATTGGCCATGGTTGCGCAGTCCCCTGATGTCGTGAGCACCGTTCCCGGACGCCTGCTCACCGATCCCGCGTGGGTCGCGGCCCGGGTCGGCGAGATGAGCCGCGCCTGGGGCACCGAGACGCCGCGCGTCGGCGGCACGCTGTGGTGGTGCATGGTCGCCTCCGCGCTCGTCGACCAGATCACCGCCGCCTACGCCGCGGGCGTCGCGGCCCCGATCGCGGCGCTCGACGAACTCGACTGCGAGATCCGGCCCGACGGGGGCGTCGAGCACGTGCGCTTCCGTTCGACGGTCGCGCTCGCCTCGGCCGCCGACCGCGCGGCCGCCGCCGAGGCGGTCGGCACCGCCCTGCGCGACACCCTGACCGCGGTCATCGCGCAGGTCGCCGCCGTGTCCGGCGCCGGAGTCCCCGCACTGTGGGCCGTGGTCACCGACGCGATCGGCAACCGCGCGCTGGACGCGGGCGCACCGGCGGCCGCGACCCGGCTGGCCGGCGAGGTGGGCTCGCGCCTGCTCGCCCCTCGTTTCGTCACCGTCGGCGAGCGCACCTTCGTCAAACGACTGTCCTGCTGTCTCGTCTACGAGGTACCGGGGTGCCAGATGTGCACCAGTTGCCCGAAACGCCCGGCCGCCGAACGCGCGGCCCTGCTGGCCGAGGCCGCGGGGTAGTCGCACGGAGCGAACAACACGCGGTCACAGGTCCATCGACACGCGCTGTCGGCGGCCCCGATAGCATGGTCGCGTTCGCAGGTATTCAGCCTGCGCCGCGCGGGACATCCCCGCCGGACGTGACGTCAAGGAGAGCATCCCCGTGACCACCTCTGCACCGATCAGCCCTGTCGCCCTCGTCCGGGTGCCGGCCGGGACTACCGCGGGCGCGGCGGTGCGTGAGGCGGGCTTGCCCACCAAGGGACCGAACACGATCGTGGTGGTCCGCGACGCCGAGGGCGCGCTCAAGGATCTGTCCTGGATCCCGGACGAAGACGTCGAGGTCGAGGCCGTCGCCGCCGACACCGAGGACGGCCGCAGCGTGATCCGGCACTCGGCCGCGCACGTGCTGGCCCAGGCGGTGCAGCAGGAGTTCCCCGACGCCAAGCTGGGCATCGGCCCGCCGATCAAGGACGGCTTCTACTACGACTTCCGGGTCGACCGGCCCTTCACCCCCGAGGATCTGGCCAAGCTGGAATCGCGGATGAAGAAGATCATCAAAGGCGCGCAGCGCTTTTCGCGTCGCGTGGTCGAGATCGACGAGGCGCGGGAAGAACTGGCGAAGGAGCCGTTCAAGCTCGAGCTGATCAGCGACAAGTCCGGTATCGATGATCCGGAGATCATGGAGGTCGGCGGCAACGAGCTGACCATCTACGACAACCTGGACCCGCGCACCGGCGAGAAGCTCTGGGGCGACCTGTGCCGCGGCCCGCACATCCCCACCACCAAGTTCATCCCCGCCTTCAAGCTGACCCGCAGCTCGGCCGCCTACTGGCGCGGTGACCAGGACCGCGAGGACCTGCAGCGCATCTACGGCACCGCCTGGGAATCGACCGAGGCGATGGACGAGTACCTGCACCTGCTGGCCGAGGCCGAGCGCCGCGACCACCGCAAGCTGGGCCTCGAGCTGGACCTGTTCAGCTTCCCCGACGAGCTCGGCTCCGGCCTGCCGGTGTTCCACCCCAAGGGCGGCATCATCCGCAAGGAGATGGAGGAGTACTCGCGCCAGCGCCACATCGACGCCGGCTACGAGTTCGTCAACACCCCGCACATCACCAAGGGGCATCTGTTCGAGGTCTCCGGTCACCTCGACTGGTACCGCGACGGCATGTTCCCGGCCATGCACCTCGACGCCGAACTCAACGAGGACGGCACCGTGCGCAAGCCCGGCCAGGACTACTACGTCAAGCCGATGAACTGCCCGATGCACAACCTGATCTTCCGCGCGCGGGGCCGCTCCTACCGTGAACTGCCGCTGCGGCTGTTCGAGTTCGGTTCGGTGTACCGCTACGAGAAGTCCGGTGTGGTCCACGGCCTGACCCGGGTGCGTGGCATGACCCAGGACGACGCGCACATCTACTGCACCAAGGAGCAGATGCACGCGGAGCTGACCACCACACTGCAGTTCGTGCTCTCGCTGCTGCGCGACTACGGCCTCGACGACTTCTACCTCGAGCTGTCCACCAAGGACCCGAAGAAGTTCGTCGGCTCCGACGAACTGTGGGAGGAAGCCACCGAGACCCTGCGCAAGGTGGCCACCGACTCCGGCCTGGACCTGGTGCCCGACCCGGGCGGCGCCGCGTTCTACGGCCCGAAGATCTCCGTGCAGGCCAAGGACGCGCTGGGCCGCACCTGGCAGATGTCGACCATCCAGCTCGACTTCAACCTGCCCGAGCGGTTCAACCTGGAATACACCTCCTCCGATGGCACCAAGCAGCGTCCGGTGATGATCCACCGCGCCCTGTTCGGCTCGATCGAGCGGTTCTTCGGTGTGCTCACCGAGCACTACGCCGGTGCGTTCCCGGCCTGGCTCGCGCCGGTGCAGGTCGTCGGCATCCCGGTCGCGGAGAACTTCGCCCCGCACCTGGACGCGGTGATCGAGCGGCTGCAGGACGCGGGCGTGCGCGCCCAGGTCGACCGCAGCGACGACCGGATGCAGAAGAAGATCTTCAACCAGACCGCGCAGAAGGTGCCGTTCATGCTGCTGGCCGGCGCGCGCGACGTGGAGGCGGGCGCGGTGAGCTTCCGCTTCCGCGACGGCACCCAGGTCAACGGCGTGCCGGTCGACGACGCGGTGGCCACCGTTCTGAGCTGGATCGCCAACCGGGCGAACGTCTCGCCCACCGCGGACGGGTTCGAGGTCGTCGGCGCGGCGAAGGCGTCCTCATGAGTGAGAGCATCGCCTCGGAGGCCGGGGCGATCATCGACGCGGGCGCCGGTCAGCCGGACCGGCTGCAGCGGCTGTGGACGCCGTACCGGATGTCCTACATCACCGGTGAGGTCAAGCCCAAGGACGCCACCGGTCACCCGTTCACCGACATCCCGAAGATGTCCGACGAGGACGGCTTGATCATCGCCCGCGGCGAGCAGGTCTACGCGGTGCTCAACTTGTACCCGTACAACCCAGGGCACATGATGGTGGTGCCGTACCGCCGGGTCGCCGACCTGGAGGATCTGACGCCCGCCGAGAGCGCGGAGCTGATGGCCTTCACGCAGCGGGCCATCCGGGTGATGAAGCGGGTCTCGCGACCCGCCGGATTCAACGTCGGGCTCAACCTCGGCGGTGTGGCCGGTGGTTCGCTGGCCGACCACCTGCACCAGCACATTGTGCCGCGCTGGGGTGGGGATGCGAACTTCATCACCGTGGTCGGTGGGGTGAAGGTGATGCCTCAGCTGTTGCGCGAGACGCGGCAGCTGCTGGCGGAGGCGTGGGAGGAATAACAACCGTGCTCAGCTTCTTCGGCCGCCAGACGTTTGCGAAAGCGACTGCGCCGCTGGGCAAAGCGCTCGTCGGTACCGGGCTCACCCCGGACGCGATGACACTGATCGGTACCACCGCGACGATCGCCGCCGCGGTCACGCTGTTCCCCACCGGGCACCTGTTCTGGGGAACCATGGTCATCTGGCTGTTCGTCATGTTCGACATGCTGGACGGGGCGATGGCGCGGGCCCGCGGGGGCGGCACGAAGTACGGCGCCGTCCTCGACGCCACCTGCGACCGGGTCGCCGACGGCGCGATCTTCGGCGGCCTGGCGTGGTGGGCGGTCTACCACGAGCAGAGCAAGGAGCTGTTCGCGGCGACGCTGGTCGTGCTGGTCACCTCGCAGGTGATCTCGTACGCGAAGGCGCGCGCCGAGGCGAGCGGCCTGTCCGCCGACGGCGGGCTGATCGAGCGGCCCGATCGACTGGTCATCGTGCTGGTCGGCGCCGGGCTCACCGGCATCGGCGGGCACTGGGGCATCGAGTGGCTCACCTGGGCCGTCTACGTCGCCATGTGGATCCTGGTCGTGGCCAGCGTCGTCACCGTCTTCCAGCGGGTGCTCGCGGTGCGCAACTCGCCGGGCGCGCGGACCGTCATCCCGCCCACGCCGCAGCCCGACGCGGCCGGAGGTGCGGCGTCGTGAGCCTCACCGAGCGGATGAGCGATCTGGGTTACGCCGCGGGCTGGCGGTTGGTGCGGTCGGCACCGGAACCGCTGGTGCGCAAGGTGTTCGATCTCGGCGCCGACCGAGCGGTCAAGGGCGGGGGACCGGAGCAGTTGCGCCGCAACCTCGCCCGGGTGCTCGGGGTGGGACCCGAGGCGGTCCCGGCCGAGCTGATGCGCGCGAGTATGCGCTCCTACGCCCGGTACTGGCGCGAGGCGTTCCGCCTGCCCAGCATGGACCACAGCACCATCGACTATTACGTCGACGGCCTGGAACACCTCGACGCGGCCCTGGAACGGGGCCGCGGCGTCATCTTCGTGCTGCCGCACTCGGGCAACTGGGATATGGCCGGGGTGTGGCTGGTGCAGCACTACGACACCTTCACCACGGTGGCCGAACGGCTGAAGCCGGAATCGCTGTTCGAGCGGTTCGTCGCCTACCGGGAGAGCCTGGGCTTCGAGGTGTTCCCGCTGACCGGTGGCGAGCAGCCGCCGTTCGGGCAGCTCGCGCACCGGTTGCGGCAGAACCGGATCGTGTGCCTGATGGGCGAGCGTGACCTGACCGGCAAGGGGGTGCCGGTCGACTTCTTCGGCGAGCGCACCTGGATGCCCGCCGGCGCGGCCAAGCTGGCCATCGAGACCGGCGCCGCGCTGATGCCGGTGCACGGCTGGTTCACCGTCGAAGCCGACGGCACCGAGGGCTGGGGGCTGAAAACCGAAGCGCCGCTGGATGTCTCCGGTGGGGTCGCGGCCGCCACCCAGGCGCTGGCCGACCGGTTCGCCGCCAATATCGCCGAGCATCCGGCCGACTGGCACATGCTGCAACCGCTGTGGGAGGCCGATCTGTCGCCCGAGCGGCGGGCGCGGATCTCCGCCGCGCAGACAGGGGGCCCGCGGTGAAGATCGGCATGGTCTGCCCGTACTCGTTCGACGTTCCCGGCGGTGTGCAGGCCCATGTGGTCGAGCTGGCCCGGGTCTTCCTCGAACGCGGACACAAGGTGAGCGTGCTCGCGCCGGCCTCCGACGACACGCCGCTGCCCGACTTCGTGGTGTCGGCGGGCCGCGCGGTGGCGATTCCGTACAACGGGTCGGTGGCGCGGCTGTCGTTCGGCCCGATGGCCTACACCCGCATCCGGCGCTGGATCGACAGCAACGATTTCGACGTGCTGCACATCCACGAGCCCAACGCCCCGAGCCTGTCGATGCTCGCGCTCAAGATCGCCGAGGGCCCGATCGTCGCGACCTTCCACACCTCGACCACGAAATCGTTGGTGCTGAGCACTTTTCAGGGGGTGCTGCGGCCTTACCACGAGAAGATCAACGGCCGCATCGCCGTCTCGGAGCTGGCCCGTCGCTGGCAGGTGGAAGCACTCGGCTCGGACGCGGTGGAGATCCCCAACGGGGTCGACGTCTCGGCGTTCGCCCGGGGTCCGCTGCTCGACGGCTATCCGCGCGCGGGCAGGACGGTGCTGTTCCTCGGTCGCTTCGACGAGCCCCGCAAGGGCATGGACGTGCTGCTCGGCGCGCTGCCCACCCTCATCGGCCGGCACCCCGACGTGCAGATCCTCATCGTCGGGCGCGGTGACGAAGACCGGCTGCGCCGCGAGGCGGGCCCGCATGCGGAGCATCTGCGCTTCCTCGGGCAGGTCTCCGACGCGGAGAAGGCCGCCGCGATGCGCAGTGCCGATGTCTACGTCGCGCCGAATCTGGGCGGCGAGAGTTTCGGCATCATCCTGATCGAGGCGATGGCCGCGGGCACCCCGGTGGTGGCCAGCGAGCTCGACGCGTTCCGCCGGGTGCTGCGCGACGGAACCGCGGGCCTGCTCACCCCCGTCGGCGATTCCGCCGCCCTGGCCACCGCGATCGACACCGTCCTCACCGACGACGAGACCAGGCAGCGGCTGGTGCGCACCGCGACCCAGGTGGTCGCCGCCTACGACTGGCCCGTGGTGGCCGAGCAGATCCTGCGGGTCTACGAGACCGTCACCGTCGGCGATCTCCGGGTGCGGGCCGCCGGATGATCACCTTTTCCGCGACCTCGGTCCTCGTTCTCGGGCTGATCGCCCTGCTCGTCCTCGCGCTCGGTGTCTGGGCGTATTCCACGGCCAACCGGCTCGACCGGCTGCACGTGCGCTCGGATCAATCCTGGCAGGCGCTCGACGCGGCGCTGGCCCGGCGCGCGGTGGTGGCGCGGGCGGTGGCGATGGCCATGGCCGGGCCGGTGAGCACCGACTCGCGCCGCGGCGAACGGGCCGCCCAGCTCGCCGCCCTGGCCGATCGCGCCGAGCGGGCCGATCGCGGTGACCGGGAGACCGTCGAGAACCAGCTCTCCACCGCGCTGAGCCTGGTCGACATCGACCAGCTGCGTCCCCAGCTGGTCGCCGAACTCGCCGACGCCGAGGCCAGGGTGCTGATCGCGCGACGCTTCCACAACGACGCCGTCCGCGACACCCTCGCGCTGCGCACCCGTCGTCCGGTGCGGGTGCTGCATTTGGGCGGTACCGCGCCGCTGCCGCACTACTTCGAGATCACCGAGCGGGCCACGCCCGCCGCGGCGACCGGCCTCGAGGTGAACACCACCCGCACCTCCGCCCGCGTGGTGCTGCTCGACGAGCAGGACCGGGTGCTGTTGCTGCGCGGCCACGATCCGATGCTGCCCGAGGTGGCGTTCTGGTTCACCGTCGGCGGCGGCGTCGAGCCGGGGGAGAGCCTGCGCGATGCCGCGGTGCGTGAGTTGTACGAGGAAACCGGTCAGCGGGTCGATCCGGCGGCGCTGCGTGGCCCGCTGTGGCGCCGAGTGGCGGTGTTCCCGTTCAACGGCGAGCTCATCCGGTCCGAGGAACTGTTCTTCACCCTGCGCGCCCCGAGCTTCGAATGGCGCCCGGCGGCCCTGAACGCGCTCGAGCGCCGCACCATCACCGACCATCGCTGGTGCACCCCGGCCGACATCCGTGCCCTCGACGATCAGGGCGAGGCGGTCTATCCGTATCACCTCGACGAACTGCTGGCCGAGGCCGCCGCGGCTGCCGCGGACGACACCGAGCACGTCGTACGCTCGATCCGCTGACACGATCGGGCGGCCGGTCGTCCTGGAACGCGGCGGGAGGCGATCGGTGGCGACTGGTCGGGGTTCGGTCGGTGTCGCGCTCGGCGATGTGGTCGGTTTCCGGCTCCGCGCCCATCACCTGCTGACCCGGAGCCGGGATCTGCTCGCGGTGGCCGGCGCGTGCGCCGTGCAGAACAGTCCGCCGGGATCGGCGCTGCTCGCCCTGCACGCCCGCGCCGAGGACGTCACCGTCGCACGGTTCGAGCACCTGGTCGGCACGGAGAAGTCGCTGGTGCAGACGTGGTGTATGCGCGGTGCGCCGTATTTCTTCCCGACCGCCGACCTGCCCGTCTTCACCACCGGTGTCCTGCCGACCACGGAGGCGGCGCGACTGCGGCTGATCGGTGGTGTCGAACCGGCCCTGCGCACCCTGGATCTCGGCCTGGACGACATCGTCGAGCGCGTCGCCGACCAACTCGTGCCGGTGCTCGCCCACCGTGCGCTGCCGATCGACGATCTCGGCCGCGACATCGCCGGGCGCCTCGCGCGCACGCTGTCCCCCGCCCGGCGCGCGGATTGGCGGGCGCCGGGCCCGTACGGCGCGAACCAGCCGCTGGGGGAGGCCGTCGTGCACTTCTGCGTCCGGATTCTGACGCTGCGTGGTCTCGTGTGCCTGGCACCGCGGAGCGACAACACCGCGCCGTTCGTCCTGCTCGGCGAATGGCTGGGAGCGTCGCCGCCACGGACCGAACCCGACGCGGCGCGGTCCGCGCTCCTGCGCCGCTACCTGCGGTGTTACGGGCCGTCCACGCGCAAGGACTTCGCCACCTGGCTGGGGATCGACGCCGGTCAGGTGGACCCGTGGTGGGCCGCGGCGCGGGACGAACTCACGCCGGTCGAGGTCGAGGGGCGGCGTGCGTGGATCCACACCGACGACCTGGACGATCTGCGATCCCCGGTCACCGCGCACGGAGTGCGCCTGCTCCCGCCGAGCGACCCCTACCTCCAGCTGCGTGATCGGGCGACCATCGTCGACCCGGCACACCACCGCGCGGTATGGAAGACGGCCGGGGCGCCCGGCGTGGTGCTGGCCGAGGGGGACGTCGCCGGCATCTGGCGGCCCCGCAAGAAGGGGCGCACGCTGACGCTGACCGTCACCGCGTTCCGGTCGATGAGCACCCGGTCGCGCGCGCAGGTGCGCGCGGAAGCGGCCGCCGTGGCGACCTTGCGCGGTGCCTCGGACGTCCACGTCGAGTTCGGCGCCGCACCCTGATCCGACCCACCACGCCGGGCGTCGCGGTCATGACGTTCGTCACCGGCACCGACCGTGGTAGGGACGACGCGTGCTGTCCGGCGGGCCACCGGAGCAGGCCAGCGGCAGGTGGTGGCGGCATCGTCGCTGGTCGTGGCAAGGCCAGTGGACCTCAACTGGCTATGAAGACCGATTTCGGACGGTTCTAGAATCGACGGTGTCCATAACGAGCGACCTGATTGGCGCACATGACACAGGAGACAGCCGTGACTACGCCTGAGACCACCAACACCGTCGGCACCGCCCGCGTGAAGCGCGGCATGGCCGAGATGCTCAAGGGCGGCGTGATCATGGACGTGGTCACCCCGGACCAGGCCAAGATCGCCGAGGACGCCGGCGCGGTGGCCGTCATGGCGCTCGAGCGGGTTCCGGCCGACATCCGCGCCCAGGGCGGCGTCTCCCGGATGAGCGACCCGGACATGATCGACGGCATCATCTCCGCGGTCTCCATCCCGGTGATGGCCAAGGCCCGCATCGGCCACTTCGTGGAGGCGCAGATCCTGCAGAGCCTCGGTGTCGACTACATCGACGAGTCCGAGGTGCTCACCCCCGCCGACTACGCCAACCACATCGACAAGTGGAACTTCACCGTCCCCTTCGTCTGTGGCGCCACCAACCTGGGTGAGGCCCTGCGCCGCATCACCGAGGGCGCGGCCATGATCCGCTCCAAGGGTGAGGCCGGCACCGGTGACGTGTCCAACGCGACCACCCACATGCGCACCATCCGCGCCGAGATCCGCCGCCTGACCTCGCTGTCGGAGGACGAGCTGTTCGTGGCCGCCAAGGAACTGCAGGCCCCGTACGAGCTGGTCCGCGAGGTCGCCCAGACCGGCAAGCTGCCGGTTGTCATGTTCACCGCCGGTGGCATCGCCACCCCCGCCGACGCCGCGATGATGATGCAGCTCGGCGCCGAGGGCGTGTTCGTCGGCTCCGGCATCTTCAAGTCGGGCAACCCCGAGCAGCGCGCCGCCGCCATCGTGAAGGCCACCACCTTCTACGACGACCCGGACGTGCTGGCCAAGGTCTCGCGCGGCCTGGGCGAGGCCATGGTCGGCATCAACGTCGAGGAGATCCCGCAGCCCCACCGTCTCGCCGAGCGCGGCTGGTGAGCTGAGGCCATCAGCGCCACAGGTATTCGGCGGGCGTCGTGCGTGAGCACGGCGCCCGCCGTCGTACGCTCAGTCCACGAGCGCCCGGGTGACGGCGTCGAGGCGATCGGCGTTCACCGGGTCGAAGTCCTTGCCCGTCAAGGGGAGCCGGGTCCGCCGCCGGAACGCGCTCACCGGCTCGGCGGGCGGTGCGTCGAGGAAGCGGGCCAGCGGTGGGACCGCGGTGCGCACCGAGTGCCCGAACACGGCAGCAGCGGCGTTGGTCAGCAGCCGCTGCGGGAGTGGCAGCGGCCGCGCCATGGCGGTGCGCGCCAACAGGGGTTGTAGAGCGCATAGCGGGTGCGGGCGGCGGGGTAGCGGCGCGGGAACGCCACGCCGAGCAGATCGTTGCCGCGCGAGGCCTGCATGGCCGCGCGGTGCCCGAATAGCGCTCGCGCAGGTGCGGGTCGTCCCAGTGGATTCGGCCCGGCATCCCACCGGGACCACAGACGTCGAGGATGACCGGGGGGCGGGAGCGCTCCACGGGCCACGACGCGGTGCGCGATCAGGCGCGCGCCCAGCGCTGCGACGGCTGTCTCCCGGAGTTTGCCGACCGCCTCGACGGCCCCGATCCGGAGTTGCGGGCCGAACTGCTCGGGGCGCTGCTGGTGGGTCTGGGCGTCCTGCGGTCGGCGATCGGCACCCCGGCGCTGGCCGCCGCGCCCGCCGATCGCACCCGAGCGCTGGTGGCCCGGAGGGTGAACGCGCTGGTCCGAGGCCCGAGTTACTGCCGTGTGGGCGTACCGTACAGTCGGTCCGTGACCGCGCTCGACTTCTTCTTGCTGGTCGTCGCGGGATTCTTCACCGGTCTGGTGGGGTTCGTCACCGGGATGGCCTCGATCGTTTCCTATCCGGCGCTGCTGGCGGCCGGGTTGCCGCCGGTGGCCGCCAATGTCACCAACACGGTCGCGATGGTGGCCGTCGGGGTGGGCGCGACGGCCAATTCGGGGCGCGAACTCGTCGGGCGGGGGCGGACGCTGGTGCGCTGGGCGGTGCTCTCGGCGATCGGCGGGCTACTGGGTGCGCTGGCGTTGCTGGTGGCCCCCGACGGCGCTTTCGAGGTGGTGGTGCCGTTCCTGGTCGCGATCGCCTCGATCGCCCTGCTGGTGCAGCCGTTGGTGCGCCGCCACGTCGGTGAGCTGAGCGCGCCGTGGATCGTGCCGCTGGGGATCCTGCTGATCTCCACCTACGGCGGCTACTTCGGGGCGGGCGCCGGTGTCATCTATCTGTCGATGATGCTGCTGTGTACCTCCGAATCGCTGTGGAGCGCTTCGGTGCTGAAGAGTTTCCTGCTCGGCATCGCCAATCTGGTCGCCGCCGTCGGCTTCGCGGCCTTCGGTCCGGTGCACTGGGGTGCGGCGCTGGCGCTGGCGCTGGGGGCGCTGGCCGGCGGCTGGTGCGGGCCGCCGGTGGTCAAGGTGATCCCGCCGACGCTGCTGCGGGTGACCGTTGGTGTGCTCGGTCTCGGTCTGGCCGTCTACCTGGCCCGCTGATGCCGGTAGGGTCGCACGCGTGGAGCTTCGGCAGTTGCGGTATTTCGTCGTGCTCGCCGAGGAACTGCACTTCCGGCGCGCGGCCGAGCGGCTGTTCATCACGACACCCACGCTGAGCCAGCAGATCCGGGTGCTCGAACGCGAACTCGGCGGTCCACTGCTGACGCGGGAACCGCGGGTGGAGCTCACCGCGGCGGGCCAGACTCTGCTGCGCACCGGCCGCGCCGTCCTGTCCGCCGCGGAGACGGCCGTGCGCGAGACCCGGCGCGCGAGCACCGACGGCGCTCAGGTGGCGCGCTTCGGGCTGCTCAACGGTGCGCCGCCGTGGCTGCCCGCGCGGTTCGACGCGCTCGCCCAGGCGATCGGCGCGCGCCTGGTCCTCACCGGCGGCACCACCGCCGACCAGTTGCGCATGCTCGCCGCCGACGAGGTGGACCTGGCGCTGGTGCGTGGGCCGATCGAGCTCGGCGAGCAGTACCTCGCCCGGCCGGTCGCCCGCGAGGGGCTCGGCATCGTGGTGTCCGCCCGGCATCCGCTCGCCCGGCCCAGCGAGATCACGCCCGAGCTGCTCGCGGATCAGGAGCTGGTGCTCTTCGCCCGCGACGCCGCCCCCGGTCTGCACCGCGCGCTGCTCGCCGAGCTGGCCGCGCGCGGCGCGCGAATCCGGCTCAGCGACCACGCGATGGGGCACGCCCAGCAGCTCGCGGTGCTCCCGCATCGCACCGACCTGATCGGCCTGAGCTCCGAGCGGGTCCGCGACCATCCCGGCCTCGCCTGGCGCCCGCTGCGGGACGGACCGATCACCGTCGACTACGTGGCGGTGTGGCGGGCAACGAGCAGCCATCCGATTCACGCCGCACTGGCCGACACGACCGCGACAGGCCCGTGGCGCGCACCGATGTGACCGCCGGTTCGCGTTCGCCCACAGGTGATCTCGCGGGTGCGTAGCCTGGAGACGGTGCACCACTCGGATGTTGAAATCGCAGTTCACGCAACACAAGTCGCTTCGGGAGTGATCCGGTCCGCGTTCCACGCGCCGCTCACCCGGTACGCCAAGGAGGGTGACGATTTCGCCACCCAGGCAGACCTCGCGGCCGAACAGGCCATTCTCGATGTTCTCGCGACCGCCTGTCCGGGTGATCGCTTTCTCGCCGAGGAATCCGGAGTCACCGGTGCGGCGCGCAGTGACCGCACCTGGCTGGTCGACCCCCTTTGTGGCACCAGGAATTTCGCGGTCGGCACGGAGTTCGTCGCGGTGAATGTCGCGCTGCGCACCGGCGCCGCCATCGGGGTCGCCGCCGTCGCCGATCCGTTCACCGACGAGGTGTTCTGGACGGCGGGACAGGGCGCCTATCTACGCAGCGACGGCGCGGATCAGCCGCTGCTACCCCGGGCCGACAGCCGGCTCGTCGATGTCGATCTGGATCACGAATTCCCCTGGTCGAGCCCCTCGCGCCTGTTCGACGCGCCCGGCTTCGCGGGGGAGTTCCACGCGCGGGTGCTGTCGACCTCGCTGGCGCTGGCCTGGGTGGCGGCGGGCCGCCGGGCCGCCTACGTCACCGGGGGAGACCTGCGCGACAGCGTGCACTTCGCCGCCGCCATCGCCGTGTGCGAGGCCGCGGGCTGCACGGTCACCAACCTGGCGGGCGGGCCGCTGCACACCGGCCCGCACGGGCTGATCGCCGCCGCCGACGCGCGGACAGGGGCCCAGCTCGTCGCCGCGGTCGCCGCACTGCGCTGATCGGTGCGCCCGGACACGAGCGGACCGTGGGGACCTCGGTGCGCTCGCGTCCGGGGCGAATCCTGGTGTGGCCAGGACTGTTAGAGATCGGCGAACACCGGTTAGGCCGTCGGACATGGAGTTTCCCCGGATCCGGTGCTGAGCTGGCCGTATGAGTGAGAACAGCACAGTGATCATCGGCGGCGGCTCGGGGATGGGTCTGGCCCTGGCGGCCCGATTGCTCGCCGACGGCGCCGAGGTGACCATCGCGGGCCGGTCGGCCGATCGACTCGCCGCGGCCGCGAAGGAACTCGGCCCACACCCCGGCACCCTGCGCACCGTCGTCGCCGACATCACCGTCGAAGCCGATCTCGCCCGGCTGTTCGCCGGGACCGGCACCGTCGACCACGTCGTCGTCACCGCCGCCGACATGACCGGCGCCTACCAGCCGATCACCGCCTTCGACACCGCGGTCGCGGCGAAGGTGGTGGCGGCCAAGATGATCGGACCCGCGCTCGTCGCCAAGCACGCCAGGGTCGCCGACCACGGCTCGATCACGGTGACCTCCGGCATCGCCGCCTATCGCCCCGCACCGGGCGGATCGCTGGTCGCCATGGTCAACGCCGCGCTGGCAGGCCTGGTCGCCGCGCTCGCCCTGGAACTCGCCCCGCTGCGTGTCAACGCGGTCTCGCCCGGCTGGGTGGACACCCCGATCTGGGATGCCTTCGCCCCCAGCGACAAAGTCGAGCGCCACCGCGCGATGGCGGCCCGGCTCCCCGCGGGCCGGTTGGGCACCCCCGACGACATCGCCGAAGCCTTCCTCGCGGTCCAGCGCAACCCCTTCATCACCGGCACCGTCCTGCATGTCGACGGCGGCCATCGCCTGGTGTGAGGACGCCTCTCACAGACCACCGTTGCCGGGTTCTCAGAGTTTCCTCACCATCGCTGGGTAGCGTCCGGGCCGTGGCATCGAGGCCTGCGTCGTGTGGCGCGGGTTCGTGCCGTCGCCCGCAGGGCGAAGATTCCTGACCCGACGTAAGGACGAGTGGATGAAGTTTGGCAAGACCGGACGTGTCGCTATCGCGGGCCTGGCCGTGGTCGCGGCCCTTGGCCTGAGCGCGTGCAGCGACGACAAGGGTGACAAGCCCGCCGCGAAGACCACCACCAGCGCCAAGGCCGCGGCCACGAACACCGCGAGCCTGCCGCCGGTGCCGTCTGTCGAGCAGCTCAACGAGCAGCTGACCACGGCGTTGGATCCGTCGATCCCGAACGAGCAGAAGCTGGATTTCGTGCAGGGTGGTTCGGCGGATCCGGAGTTGCCGAACCGGTTGGCGCAGGCGGCCAAGGATGCCAATGTGCAGGTGCAGGTCACGGAGGTGACCTCGTTCGGTGACAGTGTGAACGCGAAGGCGAATTTCACGCTCAACGGTCAGACCAATGTGGTGGATGTGCCGTTCGTGGCCGAGGACGGTAAGTGGAAGGTCCAGAAGACCTGGGCGTGCGGGATGCTGACCAATCTGGGGCAGCAGTCGGTCGCCTGCGCCTGAGCGCGGGAACCGAGAGCCCCGGCCGGACTACCGGCCGGGGCTTTGCGCTTTCTGGGGAAAGTCGCAGGGCGACAGCGTGTTACGGGCCGACCCGCAGCGCCGCCCGGTCGGGGTGGTCCCAGCGCACCGTCCAGGTGGCGGTCTCGGGCTGTTCGGCGGCGTGATCGCGCAGGGCGGGCAGTGTCCACTGCTCCGCGGGCGGCGTGCGGCGCAGCGCCGCCTGCTCGCTCAGCTCCAGCCGCACGGTGAGATCGAATTCCAGGCCGCGGCCCAGCAGCATCGGCCCGGCCAGCACCAGCACCAGATCGGCCTGCGCCGGGCGCAGGGCGGCCCTGGCCGACCGATCGCGGGCCTCGTCCCAGAGCGCGGGCAGCCAGCGACCGTTCGCCCGGAGCGCGTCGAGGAGCTCGCGGCGGACCGCGTCGTAGTCGAACCAGGCTGTGCGATAAGACCATGCGTCGTCGCGGCCGTATTCCATGCGCAGCGAGGCCGGGCGGACGAAATCGTGCAGCGCGACCACCTCGGCCGAGCGTCCCCGTTCGGTGAGCGTGGCGGCGATCCGGCGGGCCAGCTCGACCGGTGCCGCCGCGTCGGCGCCGTCGACGGCGAGCACGCGCCGCCCCGGCAGCGTGGCCACCCGGTCGGCGACGAGTTCCGCCACGGCGGTGGGGGAGGTGGGCGTGAACGACGGCACGGCACTATCACAGCAAATTCCGGGGCCCGGTGCCGAGCCGGACAGACCAGACGGTCGGCGACGGGATAATCTCGAGCGCATGGCGACTATCGAAGAGGCGCTCGAGATCGAGCAGCTGGAACGGGACATCTTCCGTGGTGCGGCCACCGAATCCCAGCTGACGCGCACCTTCGGCGGTCAGGTCGCGGGCCGGGCGCTGGTCTCGGCGGTGCGCACCGTCGACCCCGCCTTCCAGGTGCACTCGTTGCACGGCTACTTCCTGCGACCGGGCAATCCGGAGGAACCCACCGTCTACCTGGTCGAACGCATCCGTGACGGACGGTCCTTCTGCACCCGCCGGGTCACCGGCGTGCAGGACGGGCAGGCGATCTTCACGATGTCGGCCTCGTTCCACCGCGGTGACGAGGGGCCCGAGCACCAGGACGTGATGCCGACGGTGGAGGGCCCCGACGAGCTGCCCGATGCCAGCGTCACCATGAGTCCCGAGCGGCTGTGGGCGATGCGGGAGTGGGAGCACTGGGACATCCGCACGGTCCCGTCCGAGCAGGTCGCCCAGCGCGAGGGCTACGTCTCCCAGCAGCAGGTGTGGTTCCGGTACCGCCACAAGCTGCCCGACGACCCGCTGTTCCACGTCTGCACCCTCGCCTACATGAGCGATATGACGCTGCTCGGCTCGTCCAAGGTGGCCCATCCCGGCGAACCCACCCAGGACGCCTCGCTCGACCACGCCATGTGGTTCCTGCGCCCGTTCCGCGCCGACGAATGGCTGCTCTACGACCAGTCCTCGCCCTCGGCGGGCTTCGGACGCGCGCTGACCGGCGGCAAGATCTGGGACCGCGAGGGCAACCTCGTCGCCGCGGTCGTCCAGGAGGGTCTGATCCGGACCCCGCGCCACAAGTAGCCCGGGGTCTCAGCGCACCTGCACACGCAGGTGACACACCACGGTGTCGGTCATCCTGCGCAGGACCCGCTCGAGCTCGTCGCTGCGGTGGCTGGGCACGACACGGTCCCAGCCCGAGGGCGGATCGACCTCGGCGATGACGACGACCTTGCGCCTGCCCGCGAAATGCGCGCGCACGTAGGCGGCGACGGGTCCGCCGACGGTCGCGTCGCTGTCCTCGAGCAGGACCAGGCGCACCTCGGGATGCCACGCCTCCCACGCCGCGGCGAACGCGGCCGTCGACTCACCCGGTAGACAGACATGCACCGCGGTCACGTCGTCACCGATCGACAGGGCCGCCGACAGCGCCTCCCGGCTGAGCTCACACACCTCGGCGATCGGCACGATGATCGCGGTGCCCGTGCGGCGCGGCCGCGCGGGCAGGACGCCGACCACGCCCCGAGAGTGCTCGATCTTGGTGTAGGTGTGTCGGATTCGCTCCATGCCGAGCATCAGCGCGGGCAGGACCAGCACGATCAGCCAGGCGCCCTCGGTGAGCTTCATCGCGGTGGTGACCACAGCGGCGACGAAGGTCAGCAGCGCGCCGAAGCCGTTGAGCGCGAGCCGCCATCGCCAGCCGTCGGACCTGATCTGCCACCAGTGCCGGACCATGCCGGTCTGGGCGATGGTGAAGCCGACGAACACGCCGATCGCGAACAGCGGCACCAGCGCGTTCATCTCGCCCCCGGCGGCCACCAGCAGCACCGCGGCGCTCACGCCGAGGGTCAGCACGCCGTAGCGATACACCTGACGCGGGGTGGCGACGGCGAAACGGTGTGGCAGGCAGTTGTCGTCGGCGAGCAGCCGGGTCAGCGTCGGCAGGCCGCCGTAGGAGGTGTTGGCCGCCAGCGCCAGCAGTACCACCGTCGCGAACTGCACGACGTAGTAGCCGACGCCGTGTCCCAGCGCCGCCTCCGTGAGCTGCGAGAGCACGGTGGTGCCCGCGATCGGCCGCAGCGAGAACTTCTCGATCAGGACAGCCAGACCGATCAGCATCGTCCCGAGCAGCAGGCCCAGCGCGACCTCGGCCCGCTGAGCGCGCCGCACCCGGGGTTCCTGGAAGCTCGGCACCGCATTGGCGATCGCCTCCACACCGGTCAGCGCCGCGCACCCGCTGGAGAACGCCTTGAGCAACAGCAGCACGCCGACGGTGTGGATATCGCTCACCGCCGCCGTCCCGGCGGTGACGGCGGCGGGTTCGGAGCGCAGCAGCCCGCCGATGATCACCGCGAAGATGCCGGCGACGAACACCGCCGTCGGCACCATGAACGCGCGGGCACTCTCGGTGATACCGAGCAGATTCAGTGCGGTGATACCGACCAGCACCGCCAGGCAGATCCACACCGCGTACCCGTGCAGCGCGGGAAACGCCGAGGTCAGCGCGGCGACGCCGGCAGCGAGGGAGACGGCGACATTCAGCACGTAGTCGACGATCAGCGCGGCCGCCGCCAGCAGGCCGGCGCGATGCCCGAGGTGGCGTTCGGCCACCGCATAGGCGCCGCCGCCGTCGGGGAACGCCGCGATGACCTGGCGGTAGGACGCGATGAGGACCGCGAGCAGCGCCGCGATGGCCAGCGTGACCGGCAGGGTCATGCCGAGGCCGAGGCCACCCGCGGTCGCCAGCACCAGCACGATCGCCTCGGGACCGTAGGAGACCGACGCCATCGCGTCCAGGGACAGCCCGGCCAGGCCGGTGGAGACGGTGAGCCCGCGTCGGCGCGAGACGAACGGCGCAGGTCCGGAGCTCCCGCGCGGCAGTAGTGCGATCACCCTTGTGAGTGTCGGGCCGAACCGCCGGAACCTACCCCGGCGTTGACACAACCTTGACGGCGACCGTGAGCGGGCGCACATCGGACCGGCTCGTAAGCTCAGCGCCTGTGAACGCATCCTCCGCTGCCGCCCGGCCGACCATCGGCGTCCTCGCGCTCCAGGGTGACGTGCGCGAACACGTTGCCGCGCTGGAGCACTGTGGCGCCGACGCGGTGCTGGTGCGGCGCGAATCGGAGCTGGCCGCCGTCGACGGGCTGGTGCTGCCCGGCGGCGAGTCGACCGCGATCTCCAAGCTGCTGCAGGCCTTCGACCTGCTCGAGCCGCTGCGCGCCCGGCTGCGCGACGGGTTGCCCGCCTTCGGCTCCTGCGCGGGCATGATCCTGCTGGCCTCGGAGGTGCTCGACACCAGGCCCGACGCCCAGCACTTGTCCGGCATCGATATGACGGTGCGCCGCAACGCCTTCGGCCGCCAGGTCGACTCGTTCGAGACCGATCTCGATTTCACCGGCCTCGACACGCCGGTACGAGCCGTGTTCATCCGCGCCCCGTGGGTCGAACGGGTCGGTGAGGGCGTGGAGGTACTGGCCCGGGTGCCGCACGGTCCGGCCCGGGGCCGCATCGTCGCCGCCCGGCAGGGCAACGTCGTGGCGACCTCGTTCCATCCCGAGGTGACCGGCGATCTGCGGGTGCACGAGCTGTTCGTCGACCTGGTTCGTTCGGCACGGTAACGCCCGCGGCCACTGCGCGCCCGCGGCCCGAGTAGGCTGGATCGAGCTTGTCCGCCCGGGCAGACGCGCAACCGACCTGAAGGAAGTAGGGCATGAGCGGCCACTCCAAATGGGCCACCACCAAGCACAAGAAGGCGGGAATCGACGCCAAGCGCGGCAAACTCTTCGCCAAGCTGATCAAGAACATCGAGGTGGCGGCCCGCACTGGTGGTAGTGACCCTGCGGGTAACCCGACGCTGTACGACGCCATCCAGAAGGCGAAGAAGTCGTCGGTCCCCAACGACAACATCGAGCGCGCCCGCAAGCGTGGCGGCGGCGAGGAAGCCGGCGGCGCCGACTGGCAGACGATCATGTACGAGGGCTATGGCCCCAACGGTGTCGCCGTGCTGATCGAGTGCCTCACCGACAACCGCAACCGCGCCGCAGGCGAGGTCCGCGTCGCGATGACCCGCAACGGCGGCAACATGGCCGATCCGGGTTCGGTGGCCTACCTGTTCGGCCGCAAGGGCGTGGTGACCCTCGAGAAGAACGGCCTGACCGAGGACGACATCCTCGAGGTCGTGCTCGACGCGGGCGCCGAAGAGGTCAACGACCACGGTGAGGCCTTCGAGATCATCAGCGAGCCCGGCGATCTGATCGCCGTGCGCAGCGCCCTGCAGGCCGCGGGCATCGACTACGACTCCGCCGAGTCCGGCTTCCAGGCTTCGGTCTCGGTCGCGGTCGACGCCGAAGGCGCCCGCAAGGTGCTCAAGCTGGTCGACGCGCTCGAGGACAGCGACGACGTGCAGAACGTCTACACCAACGTCGATATCTCCGACGAGGTCGCCGCCCAGCTCGACGACGAGTAGAAACTCGCGCATCGCTCACGCACCGCCCCGGCCGGGACTTCGGCCGGGGCGGTGCGTGTTCCGGCTAGGACGCGCGCTCGGTGTAGTAGGCCGCCATCGCCGGGTAGTAGTCGGCGAAGCTCGGTCGCTCGGTCTGGGTGCAGGCGGCCACGAACATGTCCGCGTAGTACTCCCATCCGGGACCGATCTGCGGGATCTCGGCCAGCTGGTACTCCGAGGTGAGGTGATGGACCAGGCGCACGTCGGTGGCCGCCCCGGTGTCGAGCAGCGTCACTTCCAGCCGCCACACGCCGATCTGGTCGGTCGAGGACAGGCCCAGGTGGATCGGCGGGGTGCACTCGTCGATGTTCATGCCCGTCCACGGTTCGCCCTCCTCGAACCGCATCTGCACCCTGATGGTGTTGCCGGTGCCCGCCTGCCCCTCCCAGGTGCCGTACCAGCCCGCGGTCAGGTGCGGGTCGGTCAGCCGCGCCCACACCTCCTCGATCGGCAGGCCCAGCGACCGCGTGATCACCAGATCACGACCGTCGGGCGTCGGCTGGATCTCGCCGGTGGGTGTGGGCATGCGCGGTTCTCCTCGGCTCGGGTGGAGCGACGATCGGCGACGGTGTCGACGGTACGCCGCGATATCCGCTGGTGTCGCGCTCGGCGCGGCCAGCACAATGGACCCATGACCCGGATCGAGGCGGTACGCGGCGACATCACCGAACAGCGCGTCGACGCGGTGGTCAACGCCGCCAACTCCTCGCTGCTCGGCGGTGGCGGCGTCGACGGCGCGATCCACCGCAAGGGCGGACCCGAGATCCTGTCCGCGTGTCGTGACCTGCGCGCCTCGCACTACGGGAAGGGCCTGGCCACCGGGCAGGCGGTGGCGACGACCGCGGGTCGGCTGCCCGCGCGCTGGGTGATCCACACCGTCGGCCCGGTCTGGTCGGCCACCGAGGACCGCTCGGCCCTGCTGGCCTCCTGCTACCGCCAATCCCTGCGCGTGGCCACCGAACTGGGCGCGCGCACGGTGGCGTTCCCGGCCATCTCCACCGGCATCTTCGGCTGGCCGATGGACGACGGCGCCCGCATCGCCGTCGAGACCGTGCGCGCGGCAGGCCCGGCCGTCGACGAGGTGCGCTTCGTCCTGTTCGACGATCGCGCGCTCGCGGTCTTTGTTGCCGCGCTGGATTAGTCCCGTCGGGTAGTGTCCTGGCTCTATCCGCTTGTGCCCGAGGGGGACCGATGACCTATCAGCCGCCACCGCCGCCGTATCAGGGTGGATATCCGCAGGGCCAGGGCGGATATCCGCAGGGTGGGTATCCGCCGAACTACGGGTATCCGCAGCCGCCGAAGAAGAAGCCGGTCTGGCCGTGGATTGTCGGCGGTGTCGTGCTGGTGCTCGTCCTGCTCGGGGGTGGGTGCGCGGCGATCATCGGCGTGGCGGCCTGGCAGGTCGACAAAGAGGTCAACAGCAGCGCCGACCTGGTCTACGAGGTGAACGGCACCGCCTCGCAGGTCGACATCACCTACTACAGCGGCGATTTCGACCAGAACACCGCGAACGGGTCGATGGTGCCCTGGCGCAAGAACGTCACCGTCTCCGGCTTCGCCAAGATGGGCAGCATCACCGTGACGACGACGGGCACGGAGGAGGGCACCGTCAGCTGCCGGATCCTGCGTGACGGCAAGGTTCTCGACGAGGACACCTCCACCGGCTCCTTCGGCTTCGTCACCTGCAGCGTCACCATCGACTGACCGCGCGGCGCACGGGTGGCGGCGGGCCGCCGCCCGTGTCGCTGGTCGGGTGGGGCAGGAGAATGCTCTAGACTTTCGAACAACTGTTCGTGTCTTCGAAGGGGCTGCCGGTGCGGGTGATGGGCGTCGATCCCGGGCTCACCCGGTGCGGGCTCAGCATGGTGGACAGTGGGCCGGGGCGCAAGGTCGTCGCGCTCGATGTCGGGGTGGTGCGGACGCCGCCGGAGGCGGAGCTGGCGCTGCGGCTGATGGCCGTGGCCGACGCGGCCGAGGAATGGATGGACACGCATCGGCCCGAGGCCGTCGCGATCGAGCGAGTCTTCGCCCAGCACAACGTGCGTACCGCGATGGGGACCGCGCAGGCGGGCGGGGTGATCGCGCTGGCCGCGGCCCGGCGCGGGATCAAGGTCGCCTTCCATACGCCCAGTGAGGTCAAGGCCGCGGTCACCGGCAACGGCACCGCCGACAAGGCGCAGGTCACCGCCATGGTGACCCGGATCCTCGGGCTGCAGGTCGCCCCGAAACCCGCCGACGCCGCCGACGCGCTCGCCCTGGCGATCTGTCATTGTTGGCGGGCGCCGCTGATGGACCGGATGGCGGCCGCGCAGGCGCAGGCGGACGAGGTCCGCCGCCGCTACGAACAACGGCTGGCCGAACAACGAAAGGTGGTGCGCGGGTGATCGCGTCGGTACGCGGCGAGGTACTCGAGATCGCGCTCGATCATGTGGTGATCGAGGCCGCCGGCGTCGGCTACCGGCTCAACGCCACCCCCGCGACGTTGGCCGGGCTCAGCCGCGGCGAGGAGACCCGCCTCTACACGGCGATGATCGTGCGCGAGGACTCGATGACCCTGTTCGGCTTCGCCGACACCGAGGCTCGCGACCTGTTCGGCCTGTTGCAGACGGTGTCCGGCGTCGGCCCCCGGCTGGCGATGGCGGTGCTGGCCGTGCTCGAACCGGAGGCGCTGCGCAAGGCGCTGGCCGAGAGCAATGTCGCCGCGCTCACCCGGGTGCCCGGTATCGGCAAGCGCGGTGCCGAACGGATGGTCGTCGAACTGCGCGACAAGGTGAACCTGGTGCCGGTGCCCGCCGGCCCGCCCGGCGCGCAGGTCCCGGTCACCCCGGTGCGTGAACAGGTCACCGAAGCGCTCGTCGGGCTCGGATTCCCCGTGAAGCAGGCCGAACCGGCCGTCGACGCCGTCTTGGCCGACCAGCCCACCGCGACCACCTCCGTCGCCCTGCGCGCCGCTCTCGGCCTGCTCGGCAAGAACAGGTAGGCCATGGACGACGATGTCGAGCTCGCGGCAGGCGACCCCGACGATTCCGCCCTCACCGCGCGGTATCTGCACTCCGACGGCGAAGCCGAGACCGGTCTGCGCCCCACCTCGCTCGACGACTTCATCGGTCAGCCGCGTGTGCGCGAGCAGCTCGCCCTGGTGCTGCGCGGCGCCCGGCAGCGTGGCGCCACACCCGATCACGTCCTGCTCTCGGGACCGCCCGGCCTGGGCAAGACCAGCATGGCGATGATCATCGCCGCCGAACTCGGCACCGCGCTGCGCATCACCTCCGGCCCCGCCCTGGAACGCGCGGGCGACCTCGCCGCGATGCTGTCCAACCTGGTCGAAGGCGATGTGCTGTTCATCGACGAGATCCACCGGATGGCCCGCCCCGCCGAGGAGATGCTGTACCTGGCGATGGAGGACTTCCGGGTCGACGTGGTGGTCGGCAAGGGCCCCGGCGCGACCTCGATTCCGCTCGACATCGCCCCGTTCACCCTCGTCGGCGCCACCACCCGCTCCGGCGCGCTGACCGGTCCGCTGCGCGATCGTTTCGGCTTCACCGGCCACATGGACTTCTACGAGCCCGCCGAACTGCTGCGGATCCTGCAGCGCTCGGCGCGCATCCTCGGTGTGCGGATCGACCACGACGCCGCCGCCGAGGTGGCGGGCCGCTCCCGGGGCACCCCGCGCATCGCCAACCGCCTGCTGCGCCGCGTCCGCGACTTCGCCGAGGTCAGGGCCGACGGCGTGATCACCCACCCGATCGCGATGGCCGCGCTCGAGGTCTACGACGTCGACGCGCTCGGTCTGGACCGGCTCGACCGCGCCGTGCTCGGCGCGCTGGTGCGCGGGTTCGGCGGGGGACCGGTGGGTGTGTCCACGCTCGCGGTCGCCGTCGGCGAGGAAGCGGCCACCGTCGAGGAGGTGTGCGAGCCGTTCCTGGTGCGTGCCGGACTCGTCGCCCGCACCCCGCGCGGCCGGGTCGCGACCGCGGGGGCGTGGGAGCATCTCGGGCTGGTGCCGCCGCCGGATCTGGTCATCGGCGCCATCGAAGTACGGGGGCGCGAACCGCACCCGAGCATGGACCTGCTCGACTGAGCCCGCTGGGCGAGGCACCCGATCGTCGTCTACTGTCGGCCGGGTGGCAGTCCATGCGGTGGTGCAGCGATTCCCCGAGCCGTTGCGTTCCCTGCTCCTGAAGCATCGGGAGCTCCTGAAGTTCGCGGTCGTCGGCGCGATCACCTGGTTCATCGACACCGGGGTCGTGTACGCGGTGAAGCTGACCGTGCTCGGCGACAAGCCGCTGACCGCGCGCCTGCTCGGCGCGCTGATCGCGACCATCGCCTCCTACATCCTCAATCGGGAGTGGTCCTTCCGCACCCGCGGCGGCAGGCAGCGCAGCCACGAGGCGGCGTTGTTCTTCACCGTCAGCGCGCTGGGCATCGGCGTCACGATGATCCCGCAGGCGATCTCGCTGTACGTGCTGAATCTGCGGGTGCCGCACGTGGATCCGGTGGTGCAGGCGGTGGCCAACTTCGTGTCGGGGCAGATCCTGGGCGTGCTGCTGGCGATGGCGTTCCGGTTCTGGGCGTTCCGTCGCTACGTCTTCCCCGACGACCTGCGCGAGGCCGAACTGCACAGCATCCAGGGCTGATCCGCCCCGGTGGTCACTGCCTGCGTTCGACGTGCTCTAGCGCGGTGATGACCAGATCGACGAAGGCGTCGACCTCCTCGCGGGAGTAGCCGCGGGTGCCCAGGCGGGTGTCGGTGAACCGCACGCCGCGCACATCGGCGGCGGTCAGGCTGCCCGGGCCGTTGTGCGCCAGGGTCGCGGCGACCAGGTCGAGGAAGGCGTCGACCTCCTCCTCGTGGTAGCCGCGCCTGCCGACCGCCGACTGACTGAACCGCATGCGGTGCACGTCGTCCGGGGTGAGCATCTCGGCCACACCGTCGCCGGGCCGGGCCGCCGGGACCGGCGCGCCGCCCTTCTGGCGGTATTCGAGTTCGGTGCGGACCCGGTCGAGGAAGTCGTCGACCTGATCGGCCTGATAGCCGCGACCACCGAAACGCGGTGCGCCGAAGTGCACGTGCCGGATGTCGTCGGCGGTGAGGACGCCCTGCCCGTCCAGGGTGGCCGAGACCAGCTCGAGGAACGCGTCGACCTCGTCGGCGTGGTAGCCACGATGGCCCAGGGTCGGCATGGCGAAGTGGGTGCGGCTCACATCGTCGGGCGTCACAGCGGTCATTGTGTCAGGATTGCCCTTCTATCCCACGGGTTTTCGTCATCGCGCAGCAACTCGGACGCCTTCGATGAACAGCCGCCGTACCGCGTGACTGTACACCGCAAGCAGCGCCGGATCAGGGGTTCGCATGCCGTGCACGATGCCCGCGACCACCATCCCCAGCGCCGCTTTCGCTGTGGTGGGAGTATCCAGATCCGGGCGCAGGTAACCGCACTGCACGCCGTGGTCCAGATAGCCGGCGATGACGACCTCGGTGGAGTCGAGCAGACCGAACACCCGCGCGGTCAGCTCGTCGTCGATGCCGGTCGCGTGGACCAGCAGCAACTGCGGCACCCGGGGATCGTCGAGCAGCACACGATTGAGCGAATCGCCGATCCGGTCCAGCAGCGCGGTGTACTCGTCGAGGGTGGTCGCGGTCTCGGGGCTGAGATCGGTGGCCAGCGCGGTGAACACGCGACCGGTCACGTCGTCGATGACGTGGTCGATGATGTCGCGCTTGTTGGCGAAGTAGCGGTAGAAGGTGCCGTGCCCGATGCCGAGGCGTACGGCGATATCGGCGATGCCGGTGGCGTGATAGCCCTTCTCGGAGAAGCAGTCGAACGCGGTGTCGATGATCTCCCTGCGCAATTCGGCTTTGCGCTGTTCGACGCGGGCGGATGGCTTCGTCACCGGGCCGATGTTACTGTCGCCGCCGGCGGAATGATGTGTCATTCTGTAACAGAAACCTGATGATGTGGAGGTTCGGCGTGGCACCTCAATGGGACGCGGTCGTGGTCGGGGCGGGTTTCGGCGGCATCGGCGCCGGCATCGAGCTCGACCGGCTCGGACTGCGCGATTTCGTGATCCTCGAGCGTGAGGACGACCTGGGCGGCACCTGGCATGTGAACCGGTATCCCGGCCTGGCGGTCGACATCGCCTCGGTGACCTACTCCTATTCCTTCGAGCCGAATCCGCACTGGACCCGGCTGTTCGCCCCCGGCGCCGAGCTCAAGAAGTACGCCGAGCACGTGGCCGACAAATACGACCTGCGCAGGCGGATGCGGTTCGGGACCACCGTCGACGGTGCCCGCTGGGACGAGGACAACCAGCAGTGGGTGGTCTCGATCGCCGGCGGCGAGACGGTCACCGCGCGCTACCTGCTCGCGGCCACCGGGTTCCTGTCCCAGCCCTACACCCCGCCGTTCCCCGGCATCGAGTCCTTCGCGGGCAAGATCATCCACACCACCGACTGGGACGACAGCTACGACCTGACCGGACGCAGGGCCGCCGTGATCGGCACCGGCGCCACCGCGGTCCAGCTGGTGCCCGAGGTGGCCGAGCGGGTCGACGCGCTGACCGTGTTCCAGCGCACGCCCATCTGGGTGGTGCCCAAGATCGACGCCCCGATTCCCGGCGCCGTCCAGGAACTGTTCGCCAAGGTGCCGCTCACCCAGAAGGTGGCACGGCTGGCCAACACGAGCATGCTCGAGGCCCTGATGGTCGTCGGCGTGCTGCACTACGCGCAGGCCAAACCGCTGAACAAGGCGGCCGCCGCCCTGGCCAAGGCGCACCTGTTCGCGCAGGTCCGCGACCCGAAGACCCGGGCCCAGCTGACCCCGCACTACGACTTCGGCTGCAAGCGCCCGACGTTTTCCAACACCTACTTCAAGACGTTCAACAAGCCGCACGTGCGACTGGAGACGAACTCGATCGACCATGTCGAACCCGACGGCATCGTCACCGCCGACGGGCACAAGACCGAGATCGACACGTTGCTGCTGGCCACCGGCTTCAATCTGTGGGACGTGAACTTCCCGGCCATCGAGATCGTCGGCCGGGACGGGGTGAACCTCGGCAAGTTCTGGCGCGACAACCGCTTCCAGGCCTACGAGGGCATCACCGTGCCCAAGTTCCCCAACTTCCTCAGCCTCAACAGCCCCTACTCCTACAGCGGGCTGTCGTACTTCACCACCATCGAGGCCCAGATGAAGCACATGGGCAGGCTGTTCACCGAGCTGTTCCGGCGCGGCGAACAGACCTTCGAGGTCACCGAGCGGGCCAACGCCGAGTTCCTGGACCGGGTCACCGACAAGCTGGGCTCCTCGGTGTTCTACGGGGGTGACTGCGCCGGCGCGCGCAGCTACTACTTCAATCAGCACGGTGAGGCGGCGCTGCTGCGCCCGACCAGCACCGCCGACGCGCACCGTGAGGCGGTCAGCTTCCCGCTCGACGACTACACCTACGGCCGCACCGCCTGAGCGGCGCGCGGAGGTCGTGACGGTGTCCGGTGTGTCGCCACGGCGGAGAACTGGCAGACTGTCAGGCGTACTTGCCCGTCCACCACTGACTAGGGACTGACTTCGACGATGGACTTCCTGTTTCCGCTGCTGATCCTCGCCCTGCTCGTGCCGATGTTCTTCGGTATCCGCAAACAGAAGCGGGAGGCCGAGAAGGTCTCGTCGATGCAGGAGGGTCTGAAGGTGGGTGACCAGGTCGTCACCACGTCGGGCCTGTACGGCACCGTCGTCGACCTCGACGACACCACCGTCGACCTGGAGATCGCCGAGGACGTCGTCACCACCTGGCTGCGTCAGGCGATCCGCGAGGTCCGGGCCGACGAGCAGGCGGTCGAGGAGACCACCCCCGCGACCGACGCCACCGTCGAGGAGTCCGCGGAGCAGACCGAGACCCGGCTGACCAAGGACTGATCGCGTTCCCTCGTCGCCGGTGCCCCGCGCTGCGGAACGCACCGGCGCGGGCATCGTCGTGCCCACCCGTTCCGACCTCGACTTCCGCCTAGGAGATGACCTGCTGTGCCACCTTCCCAGGGATCGGCGCATCCGTACCGGTTGCTCGGCGTCTACGCCGCGCTGCTGGCCGTGATCTACGCGCTGGTGTTCTTCACCGGTGACCATTCCCCCACGCCCAAGCTCGGCATCGACCTGCAGGGCGGTACCCGCGTCACCCTGACCGCGCGCACCCCCGACGGCAGCAGGCCCAGCCAGGACAGCCTGAAGAAGGCCCAGGAGATCATCGAGAACCGCGTCAACGGTCTCGGCGTCTCCGGCTCCGAAGTGGTCATCGACGGCGACAACCTCGTCATCACGGTGCCCGGTGAGGACAGCCAGCAGGCCCGCGCGCTGGCCACCACCGCCAAGCTGTACATCCGGCCGGTGCTGGCCGCGACGCAGCCACAGGCCGGTGGCGCCGCGCCGCAGGTGCCGCCGGCCCAGGGCGGGACGCCGACCACGAGCGCGCCCGCGCCCGGTGAGACGCCCGCGCCCGGCGAGACCACCGCTCCGGCGGCGGGCGAGCCGACCACCCCGGCCCCGCAGTCGCGGGTGTTCCCGGCGCAGGCACCGCCGACGCCGACCCCGGCTCCCGGTGGCACCTCCACCCAGCAGCAGCAGGCCAAGGAGATCGCCGACGCCAAGGCGCTGCGGCAGAGCACCGACCAGTCCGTACAGCAAGTCGCCGTGGCGAGCATGGACTGCACCAAGCCCGACCCGCTGGCGGGCAACGACGACCCGGCGCTGCCGTTGGTCACCTGCTCGCAGGACGGCACCGAGGTGTTCCTGCTCGGCCCGAGCCGCATCGACGGCCAGGAGATCGCCGACGCGACCTCCGGCCTGAACTCCCAGCAGGCCCGCCACGAGGTGAACCTCGAGTTCAAGTCCTCGGGTGCGGACGCCTGGTCCGCGCTGACCGGCGAGTACGTCTACAAGCGGGTCGCGTTCGTGCTGGACTCGAAGGTCGTCAGCGCGCCGCAGGTGCAGCAGGGTCCGCAGCTCGGCGGCCGCACCTCGATCTCGGGCAGCTTCACCGCCGACAGCGCCGCGGAGCTGGCCAACACGCTCAAGTACGGCTCGCTGCCGCTGTCGTTCCAGACCTCGGAGGCGGAGACGGTCTCGGCGACGCTGGGCCTGTCCTCGCTGAAGGCTGGTCTGCTGGCCGGCGCGATCGGCCTGATCGCGGTGCTGCTGTACTGCCTGTTCGTCTACCGCATGCTCGGCCTGCTGGCCGGGTTCTCGCTGATCGCGGCCGGTGTCGCCGTCTACGGCATCATCGTGCTGCTCGGCCGCTGGATCGGGTTCACCCTCGACCTGGCCGGCATCGCCGGTCTGATCATCGGTATCGGTCTCACCGCGGACTCGTTCGTCGTGTTCTTCGAACGCATCAAGGACGAGATGCGCGAGGGTCGCAGTTTCCGCTCGGCCGTGCCGCGCGGCTGGGCCAGGGCGCAGCGCACCAACCTGTCCGGTAAGACGGTCAGCCTGATCGCCTCGGTCGTGCTGTACCTGCTCGCCGCCGGTCAGGTGAAGGGCTTCGCCTTCACCCTCGGTATCACCACCGTCCTCGACGTGATCGTGCTCTACCTGGTCACCGCGCCGCTGATGATGATCGTCTCGCGTTCGCCGTTCTGGGCGAAGCCGTCGGTGAACGGTCTCGGCTCGGTGCAGCAGATCGCCAGGGAACGCGCCGCGGGCCAGGCCAGGCCGAAGGAGATGTCACGATGACCAACGCCCATCCCACCGACGAGTCGGTGTACCTGGACCAGGCCGAGGCGTCGCAGACCCCGAAGCACGGGTTCTTCGAGCGGCTCTACACCGGCACCGGCGGTTTCCCGATCGTCAGCCGCCGCAAGCTGTTCTACGGCATCGCGGCGGCCCTGTTGCTGATCTCGGTGCTGAGCATCGCGGTGCGCGGCTTCACCCTCGGCATCGACTTCGCCGGCGGTTCGCGCATCCAGATCCCGGCCGCCGACATCTCCACCCAGCAGGTGGAGGACGTCTACGCGCAGACCCTGGGCCACGGCCCGGTGTCGGTGCAGAAGGTCGGTTCCGGGGCCTCGGCCACCATCCAGGTGCGCTCGGAGACCCTGGACGCGGCCCAGACCGAGCAGGTGCAGAGCGCGCTGTTCGACGCGTTCCAGCCCAAGGACTCCGACGGCCAGGTCAGCCGCAACGCGATCAGCATCGCCGAGATCAGCGAAACCTGGGGCGGGCAGATCACCAACAAGGCGCTGATCGCGCTGGGGGTGTTCGTCGCGCTCACGATGATCTATATCGCGATCCGCTTCGAGCGGGACATGTCGATCGCGGCGATCGTGTCGCTGTTCTTCAACCTGATCGTCACCGCGGGCATCTATTCGCTGGTCGGGTTCGAGGTCACCCCGGCCGCGGTGATCGGTCTGCTCACCATCCTGGGCTACGTGCTCTACGACAACGTCGTGGTCTTCGACAAGGTCGAGGAGAACACCCGTGGCGTGCTGCACCTGAACAAGCGCACCTACGCCGAGCAGGCGAACCTCGCCGCCAACCAGACGTTGATGCGCTCGATCAGCACCACCGTCATCGGCATCCTGCCGATCATCGGCATGCTGGTGATCGCGGTCTGGCTGCTCGGTGTCGGCACGCTCAAGGACCTCGCGCTGGTGCAGCTGGTCGGCATGATCGTCGGTGCCTACTCGTCGATCTTCCTCGCCGTCCCGGTGCTGGTGTCGATCAAGGAGCGCTGGGGCCCGGTGGCCGCGCACACCAAGAAGGTGCTGGCCAAGCGCGCCGCGGGCCCGGCCGGTGCCCGGGTGCCGGTCGGCGCCGCCGCGGGCGTGCCGCGCGGTCCGCGTCCGAGCGACGCCGGAGCCCCGCGGCCGGGCGCCCGGCCCAGCGGGAAGCGGCACAAGAGAAGGAACTGACGGCGACAGCAGGGGGTCTCATCATGCGACGCGGCACGATTCGACTGATCACCGTGCTGGCCACGGCGGCCGTGAGCACCGGCCTGGTGGCGGGGTGCTCGAGCAAGAACCAGGTGCCCTCCATCGGGTACGCCGTCGACGCGGCGGTCGCCAGCTACAACGGCGGCAGCACGCTCGGGGCGAGCAGCGGCGCGGCCGCGGTGTTCGGCCGGGTGCTGACCGGGTTCTTCTACACCGGACCGGACGGTCAGCAGGTCGCCGACACCGACGCGGGTACCGCGAAGGAAGTGCCGGGCGAGACGCAGACCGTGCAGTACCGGCTCAACCCGGACGGGGTGTACTCCGACGGGGTGAAGACCTCCTGTGACGATCTGGTGCTGGCCTGGTCGGCGCGCTCGGGCCGGTTCACCCGCCCGGGTGACCGCGGCCCGGTTCCGCTGTTCGACGCCGCGAGCACCGCGGGCTACGCCGACATCGAGCGGGTCGACTGCCAGCCGGGCTCCAAGGACGCCACCGTGGTGTTCCGACCCGGCAGGCACTACCTGCCGTGGCGGACCCTGTTCACCGCCGCCGAGCTGATGCCCGCGCACGTGGTGGCGCAGGCGGTCGGCGTGCCGAGCGTGGTGAGCGCCTTGCAGACCGGGGACGGGGCCGTGCTCGGCCGGATCGCCGACTTCTGGAACGCGGGCTGGACCATGAAGGCGGGCTCGCTCGACCTGACCAGGTTCCCGTCGTCGGGGCCGTACCGGATCGAATCCTTCACCGCGAAGGACGGTCTGGTCCTGGTCGCGAACGAGAAGTGGTGGGGCAGCCCGCCGGCGACCAGCCGGATCGTGGTGTGGCCCAAGGGCACCGACTACGCGGCCAAGGCGAAGGAGAACGCGTTCGGCGTGGTCGACCTGGGCGCCGGGTCGGTCGCCGACCTGGCGCTGGCCGGCTTCGACGAGCAGACGGTCGCCAGTCGCAGCGCCGAGCAGCTCGTGCTCGCCACCGGCGGGGTGTTCGGCCCCGTCGAGGTGCGCCGCGCATTCGCCCAGTGTGTGCCGCGCCAGGCGCTGTTCGACACGCTGGGCAAGGCGGGCGAGGTGCCGAAGAGCGGACTCGGCGCGGGTCCGCTGAACGCCCATGTCGTGCAGCAGGATTCGCTGTACTACCCGGCCGTGATCGGCGCGGCCGACCGCTACAAGGGTGCCGACATCCCCGCCGCGACGGCGACGTTGGCCTCGGCGCGCGCCGCGCAGCCGACTGTCCGGATCGGCTACCAGGCGCCGGACGCGCGCCGGGCGAAGACCGTGGCCATGATCGCCGAGTCGTGCCGCGGCGCGGGCATCACCGTGGTCGACGCGGGCGCACCGGATTTCACACCGGCCAGACTGGCCGAGGGTGCGGTCGACGCCGTGCTCGGCGGCACCGCTGCGGTCCCCGGTCCGGCAGGCTCGACCACCGGGGTGGCCGCGTTCGCGGCGTTGCGGGCCGGTAGCGGCCTCGATGTCGGTGGTTTCGCCAACGGTCGCTACGATGCGATCACCGATCAGCTTGCGGGCGAGACGAACTCGACCGTGACGCTGAATCTGCTGACCGAGGCCGAGAACCTGCTGTGGGCGCAGCTGCCGAGCATCCCGTTGTTCGCGACCCCGCGCCTGATCGCCTTCGGCACCGGCATGCAGAACGGGATCGCCGGGCCGACCCAGGCCGGAACCGGATGGAACATGGATCGCTGGGTGTTGCAGCGATGAGCAGTGGTGACAGTCACGCGGGGCGTGACCGTGAGGGAGAGGTGTCGATGAGCAAGCACGCGGTGGTCGAGTCCGACGACCAGGTCAGCGCGCGGACCAGCAAGGCCGCCGACGCGGTGTCGCGGCTGACCCGCTGGCACGACGACTTCCCCACGCCGGGTGTGCGTTTCGCCGATCTGACCCCGGTGTTCGCCGACGCCGAGGGCTTCCGCGCGGTCATCGACTGCTTCGCCGCCGTGGTCCCCGACGCCGACATCGTCGCCGGCGTGGACGCGCGTGGCTTCCTGCTCGGCGCAGGCGTCGCGGCCACCCTCGGCACCGGCGTGCTCGCCATCCGCAAGGGCGGCAAGCTGCCGCCGCCGGTCGTGTCGCGCGAGTACCAGCTCGAATACGGTTCCGCCGCACTGGAAATCCCGGCCGACGGGGTGGAGCTCGCGGGCAAGCGCATCCTGCTGCTCGACGATGTCCTCGCCACCGGCGGCACGCTCGCCGCCGCGGCCGCGCTGTTCCGGGAGGTCGGCGCCGAGGTGGTCGCCGCCGCCGTGGTCCTGGAACTCGAGTTCCTGCAGGGCCGCGAGCACCAGGGCGACTACCCGGTGACCTCGATCGTCAAGCTGTAGCCGCGCGCCACATCAGCCACAGCGGCGGGCCGCCGGGGATGCGGATCTCGTCGGTCACCGTGAAGCCGAAGCGTTCGTAGTACGGCACATTGTCGGGGTTGCTGGATTCGAGATAGGCGGCCGCGCCCTCGGCGTCGATCCGGTCCAGCCGCGAGCGCAGCAGCGTGTGGCCGTATCCGGCCCCACGATCCTCGGGGCGGGTGCCGATCATCGCCAGGTACCAGTGCGGAGTCGAGGGATGGTGCTGCTTGAGCAGGTCGCCGACCGTTTTGCCGGCGCCGACGCGGCGCCCGAACGCGTGGATCAGGCCGGGCACCACGCGCAGTTCGGCGCTTGCGGCGGGCTGGCGGTCCGGCGGCGTCCACAGCGCGGCGCCCGCGACGGAACCGTCCGGGCGCACCGCGAGGTCGGAGGCGTCGGCGGGGAAGAAGATGTGGCGGGCCATGGTGGCGAAGAACCGCGGCAGGCCGACGGCGCGCCGGTGCTCGTCGGGCAGGATCCAGCCCATGACCGGGTCGTGCTGGAACGCCGCGCCGAGCGCGTCGGCGGCGGCTCGCACGTCCGCCGGTGCGGCGGCGCGTACTCGTCTCGGCTCCGTCATCGGTCCTCCGGTCCCTGATCCAGCCTCCGGTGGCTGAGGATCGCCCTGGCGTCCAGGCTAGCGTCCCGTGGGACCCGGTGATCGAGCTCACGGTGCCGGAAAAAGGGGTGGCGCGGGGGCGCGGCGGAGTGTTATCAATGAGTGGTCTTGTTCCCGGCGATCGGAGTCGTGCGTTGATTTCTTGAGGTAGCGCTCCCGGACGGTCCGCATTCTGCGCACCGTGTATCCGTCGCACCTCATAGGGGATCCGCATGACCTCTCTTTCTTTTTCCGATCTCTCCTTCCACTGGCCGGACGGCACCGTCGTGTTCGACGGGCTCGACGCCGTCGTCGGCCCCGGCCAGATCGGGCTGGTCGGCAGCAACGGCGCGGGCAAGTCCACCCTGATGCGGCTGATCACCGGCGCGTTGCGCCCGAATCGTGGCTCGATCACGGCGCCGGGGCGGATCGGCTACCTGCGCCAAGACCTCGGGATGCAGACCGGGCAGCGGGTGGAGACCGTGCTGGGCATCGCCGAGGTCAGGGCCGCATTGCACCGCATCGAACGCGGCGAGGGCGAACCCGAGGACTTCGACACCGTCGGGGTGCACTGGCAGATCGAGGACGAGGCGATCGCGCTGCTCGGCAAGCTGGGCCTGGACTACGTCGCCGGGTCGGTCGACGACCTGGACCGCACCCTCGACACGCTCTCCGGCGGTGAGACCGTGCTGCTCGGGCTGGTCGCCGAACTGCTGCGCGAGCCCGACGTGCTGCTGCTCGACGAGCCGACCAACAACCTCGACGCGGTCGCGCGCACCCGTCTCTACGAGGTGATCCGGCAGTTCCCCGGCACGGTTCTGGTGGTCAGCCACGACCGGGACCTGCTGGACCGGATGGACGGCATCGCCGAGCTGCGCGCAGGCGAGATCCGGTCCTTCGGCGGCAATTTCAGCGATTACGAACGCATCGTCGAGCAGGAACAGGAGGCGGCGCGCGCGGCGGTGCGCGACGCCCGCAGCGATGTCCGCAAGCAGGCCCGCGAACTGGTCGAGGCGCGGACCAAACTGGACCGCAGACAGCGGTTCGCGCAGAAGATGCAGGACAACAAGCGGGTGCCGAAGATCGTGGCGGGGCTGCGCAAGAACGCCGCCGAGGTGTCGGCGGGCAAGTTGCGTACCTCGCATCTGGAGAAGCTCGACTCCGCGCGCGAAACCCTCGATCAGGCCGAGGAATTGGTGCGGGCCGACCGGGAGATCCGGATCGACCTGCCCGGTACCCGGTTGTATCCGGGCCAGGATGTCGTCACCCTCGAGCAGGCGCGCCTGGCCAACGGCCCGGTGGTCGATCTGCGGGTGAGCGGGCCGGAGCGGATCGCGCTGACCGGGCGCAACGGGGCGGGCAAGTCCACCCTGCTGCGCCGGATCGTCGACGAGCGGCCCAAGGTGCCGTGGCGGCTGCTGCCCCAGCGGCTCGACGTGTTCGACGAGACCCGCAGCGTGTTCGACAACGTCGCCGACGCCGCGCCGCACGCGAGCGCCGAGCAGATCCGGGGACAGCTGGCGCGCTTCCTGTTCCGCGGGGCCGACGCCGATATCGCGGCCTCGGCGCTGTCGGGCGGCGAACGGCTGCGGGCCGCCCTGGCGACCCTGCTGCTCGCCGAACCGGCGCCGAAACTGCTGATGCTCGACGAGCCGACCAACAACCTCGATCTGCCCAGCCTGGCGCATCTGACCCAGGCACTGGCGAGTTTCGAGGGCGCGCTCATCGTGGTCAGCCACGACGCGCGGTTCCTCGACGACATCGGGGTGACCCGCACTCTCGAGCTCACGCCCGAGGGACTGGTCGAGTAGCGCGGCTACCGTGCGGCGGCCCGGCGGATGACCCCGGGATCGCCGCACATGGTGGTCCCAGCCGGAGCGCGACAGCGGGCCGAACCTGGCCTCGCCCAACGGGATCCGGGTGTTGTCCGAGCCGACGGTGTCGGTCCGGCGCAGGTCGCCGAGCACGCGATGGATCATCGTCGGCAGTGGGGATGCGCCCGGGTCTCTTGACGATCACCGTTTTGGTTGCATAGACTAAAACAACGATACCGAGAGGGAGTGGTTCTGATGGGGTATGGGCATTGGGATGACAGTGCGTACCGGGCGGGCAAGACGTTCCGGGCGCGCGCGGGGGAGGACGACTTCGGCTACACCGCGCAGATGCGGGAGCAGCCGTACGACACCTGGTGCGCGCATCCGCTGCTCGATCCGTTCGGCGTGGGTGTGCGGGAGTGCCGGGATTCGGCCGAGCACGGGAATTCGCTGCCGGTCGCGGTGCTGTTCGATGTCACCGGGTCGATGGGTCGGGTGCCGCGGATCATGCAGGACAAGCTCGGGAAGCTGCACGGGCTGCTGAAGAGCAAGGGGTACGCGCAGGATCCGCAGATCCTGTTCGGGGCGATCGGGGACGCCGACACCGACCGGGTGCCGCTGCAGATCGGGCAGTTCGAATCCGACAACCGGATGGACGAGCAGTTGCGGGCCATCCTGCTCGAGGGCGGCGGTGGCGGGCAGAAGTCCGAAAGCTACGAGCTGGCAGCCTATTTCCTGGCCGAGCACGTCGCGACCGACGCCTGGGACAAGCGCGGGAAGCGGGGCTACCTGTTCATCATCGGCGACGAGCTGAACAAGCCGCGCCTGGCCGCCCGCCACATCAGGGCGGTCATCGGCGATCACGTGCGCCGCGACGTGTCGGTGGAGTCGATCTATCGTGAACTCGCCGAGCGCTGGCACGTCTACTACATCCTGCCGAATCAGTCGTCCTACTACCGGGATCCGGAGATCGCCGACCACTGGCGGGGCCTGCTCGGCCAGAACTTCCTGAAGCTCGACGATCCCGGCGCGGTGTGCGAACTGATCGCGCTGACCATCGGGCTGGGCGAGGACCGGGTCGACGTCGACACCGGGCTGGCCGACCTGCGCGATGTCGGGTCGGTGGACGAGGCCGACGCGGTGGGCCGGGCCCTCGGGGCGAGACCGTCCAGGCGGATCCGCGCGCTGCCGCCCGGCAAGTGACACGCGAGAAGGGAAGGAGCGCGGCCATGGTCGGTACGGAACATCTCGTCGTCGTCGATCTGGGCTTCGGTGACGCGGGCAAGGGCGCGACGGTCGACTGGCTGTGCGCACCGGAGGCCGGCCTCGGGGTGGCGGCGGTCGTGCGGTTCAACGGCGGTGCGCAGGCCGCGCACAATGTCGTCGCCGACGGCCGTCACCACACCTTCGCCCAGTTCGGTGCGGGAACCTTCCACGGGGTGCCGACCGTGCTCTCGCGGCACATGCTCGTGGAACCGATCGCGCTCGCCGCCGAGTCCGAGCAGCTCGCGGCACTGGGGGTGCCCGATCCGCTGGGCCTGCTCGCCGTCGACGGCCGGGCCCTGCTCACCACGCCGATCCACATCGCGGCCAACCGTGCACGCGAGGACGCGAGGGGTTCCTCGCGGCACGGTTCCTGCGGTCGTGGCATCGGTGAAACGGCGTGGTACGCACTGGAACACGAGGCTCCGACGGTCGCCGACTGCCGCACGCCTGCGATCCTGCGGGGCAAGCTGGACCGGCTGGCCGCGCACTACGACGCGTTGATCGGGCCCAGCGCGCACGGCTACGAATCGATCGACGCGCTGGTGGCGATGTACCGCGATTTCGCCGGGGCGGTGCGTCTCACCGGCGACGGCGAACTCGCGCGGGCGGCGGCGCGCGGCAGGCTCGTGTTCGAAGGCGCGCAGGGGGTGCTGCTCGACGAATGGCGCGGTCTGCACCCGCACACCACGTGGTCGACGGTGGAACCGCGCCACGCCCGCGCGATGATCGCCGGGATCGGCGGCACCGCCACCGTGCTGGGTGTCACCCGGACCTACATGACCAGGCACGGCGCGGGCCCGCTGCCGACCGAAGCGCGGCTGGGAAACCCGGAGCCGCACAACGGCACCGGCCCCTATCAGGGTGCGTTCCGGCAGGGGCACCTCGATCCGATCCTGTTGCGCTACGCCGTCGACATCTGTGGCGGGATCGACGGGCTGGTGGTCAATCATCTCGATGTCACCGGAACCGCCTGCGCCGCAGCGGCATACGAGACCGCGGCGGGCCCGGTCGCCGAGCTGGTGCCCGGCCGATGGCGTGATCTCGAGCACCAGCGACGGCTCACCGACCTGCTGTCGGCGGCGACACCGGTCCTCGAGCCTGTCGTCGGGGACCCGGCGGACTGGCTCGCCCACCGCCTCGGGGTGCCGGTGGTGTTGACCGGCCACGGACCGGATCGGCACGACCGCATCCTGCGTCGACCGGTGCTCGGCGCGGATTCGGCGGGCGTCGGGGCCCGTCTCGCCGCGACCGCGGCCCGGTCGGCGTGAACGAAGCCGGTCGGCGGGGCCGTGCCCGCGGCGGGCTCGGCGGCGGCGCGCGCAGCGAGAACGCGAGGGCGGCGCGGGTTCCCATTCGGCGCGCGCTTGCGGCAGGATGGGACGACGTGGAGCAATCCGTCGTATCGATCGATGTCGTCACGTTGCGGTGCTGGGAGGCCGACAGCGCGGTGCGCATCGGGATCGCCGCTCGCGAGTTCGAGCCGTTCACCGGCGAACTCGCGCTGCCCGGTGTGCTGCTGGGCCGGGGCGAGCGGCTGGCCGAGGCCGCCCGGCGGGCGGTGCACACCAAGCTGGGTGTTCCGGTCGAGGCGATCGGCGCGGTCGGTCAGCTGGTCACTTTCGACGAACCGCACCGCGATCCGCGCGGGCCCACCCTGTCGATCGCCATGTGGGCCGTCGTCGCCGAGCACGAGGGACCGGCCGAGTGGGTCGAGTTCGACGCCGTGCCGCCGCTGGCCTTCGACCACAATCGGATCGTCGAGACCAGCCGGACTCTGCTGGCCGGCCTGCTGTGGAAGGACCCGACCCTGACCAGGGCGCTGGCGGGCGAGGAGTTCCCCGCCACCCGCGCGGTCGACCTCAGCACCTCGCTGCACGGCACGCGTCCCGACCCGGCCAATCTCAATCGCACGCTGGCCGCGATCCCGGGGCTGGACCGCACCGGCGAACGGCGGCGGGTGAAGGCCACCGGTCGGCCCGCGGTCGTGTGGGCCTTCGGCGAGACGGCGTAGCAGGTCGCCGAGGCGCACCGGCGTGCTGAGGGTGGTGACGCCGCGTGGCTATGCGGTGGCGGCGACCGGTAGGTCGTAGACCGCATACGTCCGGCGCAGCACCGGGTAGGACACATTGCGCACGGGAACGCCTCCCGTGGTCGTCCCGTATTCGGTGCCGGCGTGCGCATGGCCGTGGAGAGCGAGGGTGGCGCGGCCCGCATCGATCGCCTCGCCCAAGGCGTGGCACCCCAGTCCGGGATAGATGGGCGTGGGTTCGCCGACGAGCGTGTCGACGACGGGGGCGAAGTGGGTGAGGGCGATCCGGAGGGCACAGTCGAGGCCGTCGAGCGCCTCGCGCAGGCGCTGGGCGTCGACGGGTCCGCGGCGCATCCTGGCCCGATGCTCGGCCGAACCGGAGCCGGGATCACCAGGGTGGCCGGGGAAGCCGCCGGAGCCGCCCATCACCCCGGCGATCCCGACCCGCTGCCCGCGGATCGTCAGCGTGGTCGAATCACCGTCCAGGACAACCACACCGGTCTCGGTGAGCCGCCGCGCGATGAACTCGCCACGGTTCTCGTCGTGGTCGTGATTGCCCAGGACGGCGACCACCGGGACCGGGAGACCGGCCAGTTCCGCGCACAGCAACGCGGTATTCGCCCGGGTGCCGCCCTCGGTGAGATCACCACCCAGGACCAACAGGTCGGCATGGCGGTCGAGGCGGAGGAAGCCGGGCCGGAACTTGCCGGCCACGGCGGGTCTCAGGTGCAGGTCGGCGGTGGCGGCGAGACGGATCGGCGCGATGTTCCCCACCCGCCAAGGAGGCCACAGCGAGATGCGGCTGTCAACGCGATTCCCGGTCCACCAAGGGGGCGGGAGTGCCCACCCTGAGGGTTCGGCGGGTGGCCCCTGAGGTCTCTTCCGGTGCGCGGGTGCAGGAGCGCAGAGTAGTAACTACGCCCCCGACCCTCCCGAAGGAACCACGACATGCAGTCGAGCTACGTGCACCACGTCAGGCAGCAGTTCTCCCGGTACGCGGACACCCGTTCCTACATCTACCTGCGGGAATCCGGTCGGGACCTGGTCGAGGAGGTCGTGACCTTCCGCGAGCTCGACCGCGATGCCCGCGCGTTTGCCCAGTGGTTGTCCGAGCAGCCGGAGTCGGCGCGGCCGGTGGTGTTGCTCTACCTCGACGGGATGGCGTTCCTGCGCGCGTTCCTCGGCTGCCTGTACGCCGGTGTCGTCGCCGTCCCGGCGCCGCTGCCGCACGAGGACCGGGCCGCGCAGCGGGTGCGCGGCGTCGTCGCCGACTCCGGCGCCCAGCTCGTGCTCACCACCGCCGACTTCGCCGCGCTCGTCGCGTCCACCACCACCGCGACCGTCGTCGCGACCGACCAGCCGCTCGGCGACGCCGACGCCTGGCAGCTGCCCGACATCGACCTGGGCACGATCGCCTTCCTGCAGTACACCTCGGGCTCGACGGGCACGCCCAAGGGCGTCGTCGTCACCCACCGCAATCTGCTGCACAACGAGGCCGCGATCGTCGCGGGCGGGATGACCGAGGGGTCGACCGGGGTGAGCTGGATCCCGCAGTTCCACGACATGGGTCTGATCGGCATGTTGCTCGGCGCCGCCTACGTGGGCTCGAACCTGGTGTTCATGGCGCCGACGACGTTCATCAAGCGTCCGGTGCGCTGGCTGCAGGCCATCGACCGGTACCGGGCGAGCTACACCGCCGCCCCCAATTTCGCCTACGACCTGATCCTGCGCCGGGTCACCGACGAACAGCTCGCCGAGCTCGACCTGAGCAGCCTCCGTGCCGCCCTCAGCGGCGCCGAGCCGGTGCGGGCCCGCACCATCGAGGCGGTGCTGGAACGGTTCGCGCCCGCCGGACTGCGCCCCACCGCGTTCCTGCCCGCCTACGGGCTGGCCGAGGTGACCCTGCTGGCCAGCGCCGCGGCGATGGACGCGGCACCGGTGTACTACGACCGGCCGGGCGATGCCCCGCTGGTCGGCTGCGGTCGCGCGGCCGACGGCCTCGAGATCCGCATCGTCGACCCCGCGACCCGCACGGAGCTGCCCGACGGGGCCACCGGGGAGATCTGGGTGCGCGGCGACAGCGTCGCGGCCGGGTACTGGAACCGGCCCGCCGAGACCCGCGAGGTCTTCGACGCCCATCTCGGCACCGAGGGACCGTTCCTGCGGACCGGCGATCTGGGCTTGCTCCACGACGGTGACCTGTTCGTCGCGGGCCGGCTCAAGGACCTGCTGATCGTCAACGGCCGCAACGTCCACCCGGCCGACGTCGAGGAGCTCGTGCAGCAGCTGCACCCCGCGCTCGCGGGCAACGCGGGGGCGGTCGTCTCGGTCGATGTCCTCGGCCGGGAACGACTGGTGGTGATCCAGGGTGTGCGGCCGGAACTGCTCGGTGACGACACCCTGGCCGGGCTGACCTCCGCGATGAAGATCGCGGTGGCGCGCGGATTCGAGGTGCCCGCGCCGAATGTGGTGCTCGTCGCGGCCCGCTCCGCGCGGTCGGTGCATCGCACCACCAGCGGCAAGATCCAGCGCGGCTCGATGCGCGAGGCGTTTCTCGCCGATCGCCTCGAACGGGTACTGCACGAGGACCTCGAACCGGCGCTCGACCGCGCGCTGACCGCCTGATCGACCCGACCACAGCCAGGAGCCGACCATGTTCACCACCACCGCCCACCCGTCGACCGGTATCCAGGACTGGCTCGTCGAGCGCGTCGCCGACTACACCGATCGCGCCACGCACCAGGTGGATCCGTCGATCCCGCTGGCCGAACTCGGCATGGACTCCGTCTCCGCCGTCTCGCTGTGCGGGGAGATCGAGGACCGCTGGAACCTCGAGATCGATCCGACGCTGGTCTTCGACTACCCGACCATCGCCGCGATCGCGGGCTACCTCGCCGACGAGTTCGCTGACGCGGCATGAGCGACATCGCGATCGTCGGGCTGGATTGCCGCTTTCCGCAGGCGGCTGATCCGGCGGCACTGTGGCAGCTGCTGCTCGACGGTCGCGACGCCATCTCGGCGGTCCCGGCGAATCGCTGGCACGCCGAGGACTTCCACGACCCGGCGGGCGGACCCGGCACCATCAACACCCACAGCGGCGGATTCATCGACGACGCCGACGCCTTCGACCACGAGTTCTTCGGGATCACCCCGCACGAGGCGGAGACGATGGACCCGCAGCAGCGGCTGCTGTTGCAGGCCACCTGGCGCGCCTTCGAGGACGCGACCGTCGATCCCCGGGAACAGGCCGGGTCGCGCACGGGCGTGTACATCGGGGTGATGGCCAACGAATGGGCCAATCTGCAGATGTCGGACTACGCCGCGATCACTCCGCAGCACGGCTCGGGCAACGGCTACTTCATGACCGCCAACCGGCTGTCCTACCAGCTCGACCTGCGCGGCCCGAGCCTGGCGGTCGACACCGCGTGCTCGTCCTCACTGGTCGCGGTTCATCTCGCCTGTGCCGCACTGACTTCCGGTGACTGCGAGCAGGCCGTCGCCGGTGGTGTGAACCTGGTCCTCACGCCGGCGGTCGGGGTGTTCTACACCCAGGCGGGGCTCTCGGCACCCGACGCGCGCTGTAAACCGTTCAGCGGCAACGCCGACGGGATCGTCCGCGGCGAGGGCGTCGCGGTGCTCGTGCTGCGCCGCCTCGCCGACGCGCAGGCCGCGGGACTGCCGATCTACGCGGTGATCAAGGGCAGCGCGGTGAACTCCGACGGGCGCAGCAACGGCATCAGCGCGCCGAACCGGTGGGCCCAGCAGCACGTGATCGCCGAGGCCTGCCGCCGGGCCGGGATCGAGGCCGGGGCGGTCGACTTCATCGAGGCGCACGGCACCGGGACGGTGCTCGGCGACATGATCGAGGTCAAGGCGCTGGGCGGGCTGCACGGGCGCGACCGCGCGCGGCCCTGCGGAATCGGGTCCATCAAAGGCAATCTCGGCCATACCGAGGGCGCGGCCGGAGTCGCCGGGCTCATCAAGGTCGCGCTGAGCCTGCACCACGGTGTCGTCGCGCCGACCCGGTTCGCCGAGCAGGAGAATCCGCGACTGCAGCTGGAACGGCACGGGTTGCGCCTGCTCGCCGAACCGATGCCGCTGACCGGACCGGCGCTGGCCGGGGTCAGCGGCTTCGGCATCGGTGGCACCAACGCCCACCTCGTGCTGGCCGGTGCGCCGGTCGAGGAGTCCGTGCCCGCGAGCGGCGGCGGTGTGCTCACGGTGTCGGCGGACAACGCGACAGGGCTGGAACGCAACGCGTCTCGGCTGGCGGATGCGCTGGCGGCGGTGCCCGCGGACCGGTTCGCGCAGGTGTGCTGGACGAGTAATCGCGTGAAATCGTCGGGGCGGCACCGGCTCGCGATCGTGGCGGACGATCCGGCCGAAGCGATCGCCCGCCTGCGCGCCGGAGCGGAATCCGGGGTCGCGGGACCGGTGCGGGTCGGCTGGCTGTTCACCGGGCAGGGGTCGCAATTCGCCGGAATGGCCAGGGCCGCCGCGGCGGCGAGCCCGTCGCTGCGGCGGGCACTGGGGACCGTCGACGCCGCGATGGCCGCGCACCTGGGCGTCTCGGTCCGGGAACTGCTGCTCGACGACACCGTCGACATCGATCGCACCGAGCTCGCGCAACCGGCCATCTTCGCCATGGAATACGCACTGGCGCAAGCACTCGCCGACGCCGGCGTCCGCCCGGCCTGGGCGCTCGGACACAGCATCGGGGAGTTCACGGCCGCCGCGGTAGCGGGGGTGATGAACCTCGAGGACGCCTGTCGGCTCGTCGTCGCGCGCGGCAGGCTGATGCAGCGACTGCCCGAGGGCGGTGCGATGCTCGCGGTCCGGGCGACGCGCGAGCAGGTCGCCGAGCTGCTCGCGGCCGCACCCGCGGTCGCCGTTGGCGCGGTCAACGGGCCCAGCGATCTGGTGCTCTCCGGCGACGCCACCGCGCTGGGCCGGATCCGGGCCGTCCTCGCCGAGCGGGGGATCGTCGCCAAGCTGCTGACCGTGTCGCACGCCTTCCACAGTCCGCTCATGGCACCGATGTACGCGGAGTTCGCGGCCGTCGCCCGCGACTGCGCCTATCGGGTGCCGACCCTGCCGATCTATTCGACCGTGCGCGGCAGGCTGCTCGCGCCGACCGAGACGATGGACGCCGACTACTGGACCGAACACATCGGCGCCACCGTCCTTTTCGGCGACGCGCTGACGGCGGCGCTCGACACCGATCCCACCCACGTCGTCGAGATCGGCCCGCGCCGCATGCTGAGTCCACTGGTCGGCCGGGCGCGGCCCGACCTGCTGCCGCGGTGCCTGGCGCCGAGTCCCGGCCCCGGCGCGACCGGGCGCGAACTCGCCGAGACCGTCGCCGCGCTGTATCGCGACGGCCTCGAACCCGACTGGGACCACCTCTACGAGCCCGCGCAGCGCGTCCGTCGTCGGCTGCCGGTCTACGACTTCTCCACCGAGCACCGCTTCTGGATCGAACCGACCACCCTCACCCCACCTGCCCCGTCGGCGGAGGACACCACCATGGACCAGATGATCGCGCTCTTCCGCGAACAGAACGCGCTGCTCGCGCGGATGGCGCCGGGCGCCACGGCGACCGTCGCGCCGCCGTCGGCGGGGCCCGGCGCGGCCGCGGTCGATCCGAACGCGGTCGCCGACGTCGTGCGGGCCGAGTGCGGGCGGGTCAGCGGATTCGCGGTCGACCGGCTGCGCGACAGCGAAACCCTCACCGGCGAACTCGGATTCGACTCGATGATGCTGTCGGACCTGTTCGGTGGATTGATGCGCAAGCTGCCGGGGCTCCAGGTGGACCCGTCGTGGCCGAGCGCCGCCACCACCGTCGGTGATGTGGTCGGGTACGTCACCGGTCAGGTGGCCGGTGGGCCCGCGCCCACCCCGGTGCTGCCTGAACCGGCGCCGGTGACGGTCGACGCGGAGTACCGGATCGCGGACTTCCCGGAGGTGCGGGCGATCGAGGACCGGATGACCGGGGCGGCGGCGCTGGGCCTGGACAATCCGTATTTCCTGGTCAACGACGGTGTCACCCGCGACACCTCGGTGATCGACGGTGTCCCGGTGCTCAACTTCTCCAGCTACAACTACCTCGGGCTCTCCGGTCATCCGGCGGTGGTCGCGGCCGTCCAGGACGCCGTCGCCCGGTACGGCAGCTCTTGCTCGGCCAGCCGGGTGCTCTCCGGCGAGAAGCCGGTGCACCGGGAACTGGAGGCCGAACTCGCGGGGCTGCTCGGCACCGAGGACGCGATCGCGCTGGTCGGCGGCCACTCCACCAATGTCACCATCATCGGGCACCTGGTCGGGCCCGAGGACCTGGTGATCCACGACAGCCTCGCCCACGACAGCATCCTGCAGGGGTGCGTGCTGTCGGGCGCGACGCGACGGCCGTTCCCGCACAACGACCACGCGGCCCTGGACCGGCTGCTCGGCGAACTGCGGCCCCGCTACCGCCGGGTGCTGATCCTGATCGAGGGCGTCTACAGCCAGGACGGCGACATCCCCGACCTGCCCGCGATCATCGAGATCAAGAAGCGGCACCGGGCGCTGCTGATGATCGACGAGGCGCACAGCATCGGTGTGCTCGGCGCGCACGGCGGCGGCATCGGCGAACACTTCGGCGTCGATCGGAGCGATGTCGAACTGTGGTCCGGGACCATGTCCAAGGCGCTCGCCGGATGCGGGGGATATGTGGCGGGCAGCGCCGAGCTGATCCGCTTCCTCAAGTACACGACACCCGGGTTCGTCTACAGCGTCGGCATGACGCCGATGAACGCCGCCGCCTCGGCCGAGGCGATCCGGCAACTGCGCGCCGACCCCGCCCCGCTGGCGCGGTTGCGGCACAACGCGCGGCTGTTCCTGGAGCTGGCCCGCGCGGCCGGGATCGACACCGGTGACAGCGCCGACACCCCTATCATCCCGTGCATCGTGGGCGATTCCCTCCGGACGCTGCGGCTGTCGAACACGCTGCTGCGCCGGGGGATCAACGTCAATCCGATCATCTACCCGGCGGTCCCCGAGGACCTCGCGCGGCTGCGGTTCTTCGTCACCGCCTGTCATACCGAGGACCAGATCCGCGAGACCGTCGCCGTGCTCACCGAGGAGCTCGCCGCGTCGGCCTAGGTGAAGCGGCAAGGCACTGTTGGCCTCTCGTTCAGCGGGGCGACCGGGACGCGCGGCGGCGGTGAAACGTCGATGAACACCGCCGTGCCGCCCTCGCCGGGCCGTCCGCGCTGCCGCATCGTGAGGACATGCGCGAGATGTCGGCGCCGGCGCGGGTGTTCGTCGCGCTGGCCACCGCCCTGCTGACCCTTCCGGTGCTGTGCTCGGCCGCGGGCTCCGACACCGACTTCGACAGGCCCGTCCCCGCCGTCGACGCGACGGCCGCGTTCGGTGTTCCGCGCCCCGGCGGACCCGTCGCGAAGGTCGTGGTGATCGGGATCGACGGGCTGCTGTTCGACAAGGCCGACCACGTGCAGGCGCCACGCCTGCGCCACCTCGCCGCCCAGGGACTGCTCTCGCGCGGCAGCATCGCCGGGCACATCACCGTCTCCGGGCCGTCGTGGGCGAGTGCGCTGACCGGCGTGTGGGACACCGAGCACGGCATCACCGACAACGGCTTCGGCACGGGCCCGTTCCTGGCCCATCCCAGCGTGTTCACCCGGATCGAACGGGCCGACCCCGCTCGGCACACCGTCTCGATCGGCACCTGGGACCAGATCGCCACCATCGCGCGCAGCGGCGACCGGCGCGCCGACCTCGCGCTGACCACCGCCCCCGATCCGCGCGACGTCGACGAGTCGGCCACCGACGCGGGCACCGCCACCGAGGCGGCGCACACGATCGAGCGCACCGGGCCCGATCTGGTCGTCACCCATCTCGACCAGATCGACCTGGCAGGCCATCGGCACGGCGGCGCCTCCCGCGCCTATCTGGCGGCGATCCGGCGGGTCGACGTCCTGATCGGGCAGATCGTCGCCGCCGTCGACCGCCGCGCCGCCGGCCACCCGCGCGAGCGGTGGACCGTCCTGGTGACGACCGATCACGGGCACCGCCCGGCCGGTGGACACGGCGGCCAGACCCCGGACGAGACCGCCAACTTCGTCATCGCGCGCGGCCCCGACTTCGCCGCGGGCACCGCGACCAGCGCGTACACCCTGGTCGACGTCACCCCGACCGTGCTCGACCTGCTCGGCGCCCCGCCGGGCAGGCTCGACGGCCGCAGTGTGCGGACCCCGCGGCCCCCGGTCGACGAACGCTGAACGATCCGCAGGTCGAGGCGGGTTTTCGGGCCGAGTCGCGACCGTCGCACGCCTGTGACCGCAGGGAATCGAACACCAGGTCGGTGTGGGGACTAAAGTTGGTGGTCCGGGCGGTTGCAGCACTCGGCCGACAGGTCCGAATGCAGCGTGAGAGGCGGTGGCATGACTCGACAACTCGGCGAGGCGAAGGTTGGGCAGGAGTCCACCGGCGCCCCGCGGAACGACGGTGCCCCGGCGACCCCCGAACCGGCCAAACAGTCACCGACCGCCTCCGTGCCCAGCTCGGCCTCACGGCGGGTGCGGGCCAGGCTCGCGCGCCGGATGACCGGCCAGCGCGGCATCGCGGCGGTCAAGCCGGTGCTGGAACCGCTGGCCACCGTCCACCGGGAGCTGTACCCGAAGGCCAACCTCGCGCTGCTGCAGCGCGCCTTCGACGTCGCCGACGAGCGGCATGCCAAGCAGTTCCGCAAGTCCGGTGATCCCTACATCACCCACCCGCTGGCGGTCGCCAACATCCTCGCCGAACTCGGCATGGACACCACGACGCTGGTCGCGGCGCTGCTGCACGACACCGTCGAGGACACCGGCTACTCGCTCGAGCAGCTCAAGGAGGAGTTCGGGCAGGAGGTCGCCCACCTCGTCGACGGCGTCACCAAGCTCGACAAGGTCAACCTGGGCGCGGCGGCCGAGGCCGAGACCATCCGCAAGATGATCATCGCCATGGCCCGCGACCCTCGCGTGCTGGTGATCAAGGTCGCCGACCGGCTGCACAACATGCGCACCATGCGCTTCCTGCCGCCGGAGAAGCAGGCCAAGAAGGCCAAGGAGACCCTCGAGGTGATCGCGCCGCTGGCGCACCGCCTCGGCATGGCCACCGTCAAATGGGAGCTCGAGGACCTCGCTTTCGCGATCCTGCACCCCAAGAAGTACGACGAGATCGTGCGCCTGGTCGCCGACCGCGCGCCCTCGCGCGACACCTACCTGCAGAAGGTACGCGCCGAGATCATCAACACCCTGGCCGCGTCGCGGATCAACGCCGTCGTGGAAGGCCGCCCCAAGCACTACTGGTCGATCTATCAGAAGATGATCGTCAAGGGGAAGGACTTCGACGACATCCACGACCTGGTCGGCATGCGCATCCTGTGCGACGAGGTCCGTGACTGCTACGCCGCGGTCGGCGTGGTGCACTCGCTGTGGCAGCCCATGGCGGGCCGGTTCAAGGACTACATCGCCCAGCCGCGCTACGGCGTCTACCAGTCGCTGCACACCACCGTCGTCGGCCCCGACGGCAAGCCGCTGGAAGTGCAGATCCGCACCCACGACATGCACCGCACGGCCGAGTTCGGCATCGCCGCGCACTGGCGCTACAAGGAGACCAAGGGCAAGCACTCCGGTGACGCCGCCGAGGTCGACGACATGGCGTGGATGCGCCAGCTGCTGGACTGGCAGCGAGAGGCCGCCGACCCCGCCGAGTTCCTCGAATCCCTGCGCTTCGACCTGAAGTCGCCGGAGATCTTCGTGTTCACCCCCAAGGGCGATGTGATCACGCTGCCGCAGAAGTCGACCCCGGTCGACTTCGCCTACGCCGTGCACACCGAGGTCGGGCACAAGTGCATCGGCGCCAGGGTCAACGGGCGCCTCGTCGCGCTGGAACGCCAGCTCGAGAACGGTGAGGTCGTGGAGGTGTTCACCTCCAAGGCGCAGAACGCGGGCCCGAGCCGGGACTGGCAGAACTTCGTCGTCTCGCCACGCGCGAAGGCCAAGATTCGCCAATGGTTTGCCAAGGAACGTCGCGAGGAAGCCCTCGACAGCGGCAAGGAACAGATCTCCAAGGAGGTCCGCCGGGTCGGGCTGCCGCTGCAGCGGCTGATGAGCGTGGACGCGATGACCGCGGTCGCCCACGAACTGCACTACTCCGACATCTCCGCGCTCTACACCGCCGTCGGCGAGCACCAGGTCTCGGCGCACCACGTCGTGCAGCGGCTGATGGCCCAGCTCGGCGGCATCGGTGACGTCGAGAACGAGCTGGCCGAACGGTCGACGCCGTCGACGACGCCCAGCCGTCAGCGGGTCACCGGAGACGCCGGCGTGCTCATCCCCGGCGCGCCGGGCACGGTGGCCAAGCTGGCCAAGTGCTGCACGCCGGTGCCGGGCGACGAGATCATGGGCTTCGTGACCCGCGGTGGCGCGGTGAGCGTGCACCGGACCGACTGCACCAATGCCGGATCGTTGCAGGAACAGTCGGAGCGCATCATCGAGGTCGAGTGGGCGCCGTCGCCGTCGTCGGTGTTCCTCGTCGCCATCCAGATCGAGGCGCTCGATCGCACCCGGCTGCTCTCCGACGTCACCAAGGTGCTGGCCGACGAGAAGGTCAACATCCTGTCCGCCTCGGTGGCCACGCACGGCGACCGCGTCGCGATCAGCAAGTTCACCTTCGAGATGGGCGACCCGAAGCACCTGGGTCATCTGCTCAATGTCGTGCGCAATGTCGAAGGGGTCTACGACGTCTACCGGGTGACCTCCGCGGCCTGACCCGAACCCCGGCCCGGGCACTCTCGTTCGCGAGGGTGCCCGGGCCGCTGTCTGCGGGAACACAGCTGGTAGATCGCCAGAAGATTGCTGGGACAACGGGGTTTGCCGGGGGCAGTGAAAGGGCCATTTTGGGCAGGGGTTCGGGGTCCCGGAATCTGTTACGGTTTACTGCGTTTCAACGCTCCACTGGTCAGCCGAAACGGACTGTGATGCGGATCGATATGGCTCGGTGCACGACACGACTCACGGGGACGATCATCGCGTTCACCGTCGCTTCGGTGACGGTATCGGCAGGCGCGGCCACCGCGGACGAGGCCGCGCCCGGTGCTCCGTCCACCCAGGTGTCGATCTCGGCGTGTCCGGCACTGTACGCCTTGGGGATTCAGGGCACAGGAGAATCGTCACCGGACGCCGCCCCGAGTACCGACACCGGCATGCTGTCGACGGTCTTCCGGCCGATGTTCGCCAAGGCTGCTGAGCCGGGGCTGGTCGATCGCGCGTACGTCCCGTACGAGGCCGGATTCGGCGGCGCGGTACCGGGTGGGGCGGTGCCCTACACGCAATCGGTCGACGGTGGACTCGAGCGGCTGCGATCGATGGCCGCCCAGGTCGTGCAGCGCTGCCCGGACTCGCGCATCGCGGTGGTCGGGTATTCGCAAGGCGCCCACGTGGCCTCGTTGTTCGCCCAGGAAGTGGGCGCGGGCACCGGGAAGATATCCGCCGACAAGGTCGCCGCGGTCGCGTTGTTCGCCGACCCGACCCGCGGCGCGAACGCCCCGGTGTTTCCCGGCGCGCCCGACCGCGCGACGCCGATCGCGGCACCCGGTACCTCCGGGGAATCCCTCGACGCCGTGGCCGCCGTACGCCAGGCCCCCGCGCCCGGCGGTGGGCTCGGCGCGAGCGACACCCAGCCCGCCGATTTCGGTAAGCTCACCGGGCGCGTCGCGAGCTTCTGCGCGACAGGTGATCTCGCCTGCGACGCGCCGCAGGGCGCCCCGCTGCTGCGGGCGGTGGCCAATCTGGTCAGCCAGGTGAAACTGTCCGGTGGCGACCCGATCGGCTCGCTGGTCTCGATCGCGCAGGCGCTGGCCTTCACCTCCATCAAGACGGCCTCGACGGTGGTCGACGAGGATATTTCCGGCAGCACGCTCGCGGATGTCTCGCTCTCGCCGAAGAAGACGATCTCCCAGCGCATCGCCGACGCCTCCGACCCGCGCGGTCAGCTCGACGTGAACGCCGCCTACCAGGCGCTGCTGAAGGTCGGGATGATCGGGCTCAACGCCGTCGTCACCGTGGTGAAGACCGTGCTCAATCCGGCGAGCATCGCCGAATTGGCCACCGCGACACTGTCCAATCCGCTGGCCGGGCTCACCCTGCTCGGCACCAAGCTCGTCGGCGCGGTGCCCCAGCTCGTGCCCCCGACCACCGGGATCCGGCTGGTCAACGAGGCTTATACGGCCGTCCAGCAGAACATCACCGACAACGCCGAGCTGCTCGACGTGACCACCTGGGTGCGCTACTGGGACACCACCCAGCGCCACGACGCGTACTCGCGCATGGGCGTCGGCGCGCAGGGCGCGACCCCGACCCAGTACGTCGCGGACTGGTTCGCCGCCGTCGCGCGGGACGCGGCGAGCGCCTCGGGACAGGGTGCGATCCCGGTCGGCGGATCGGACAAACGCAGTGCCGGAATCTTCACCAGCCCGACCGGCGCGTCTACGACACCCACACCTTCCGGTGGGGGACAATTTCCGTTCGGGACAGGAGCCGATGGCGCCTCATCCGGCGGCGCGACGACTCCGCCTGCCGCGTTACCCGGAACCACCGCTCCCACCACCCGTCCGTTCTCTGTGAACTGATCACCGAGAGGTCTGCAATGCGAATCCTTGTGCCCGGCGCCGCGGAAAGGGGGGAATGTTGAAGTCGTACAACGAACTGTCGCGCTGGTACTCGGCGCTCGAACCGGAGACCGAGGCAGCCGACCCTGCGCGCCAGGACACCGCCGACCCGGCGGCGGGCGAGGACGACGGTCCCGCCCGATATTCGCAGCGCCCCGAGCGCGCCCCGTCCGCCGCACCGGCAGCCGAGCCCACCGGGCCCGTGCCGGCCACCACGGCGGCGGACGCGCCGAACCGGACACCCGGGGACGAACACCGCGACGCCTACTACGGTGTCGCCGGAGACTACGACCGCCCGGTCCATCCGGCGCCGCCGTACCCGGTCGACGTCGCACCGGAGCCCGCGCCCGCACCGCCCGCCGAACTGGCCGCGCGGCGCAGCGAATTCACCGGCGGCTGGTCGGACTGGGTCGCCGAACCCGCACCGGGCCCCGACGACGAGTACGACGCGGAACTGGTCCAGTTCCCCTGGACCGACGCCGCCGACGACGAGTACGACGAGGCGCGCGTACTCGAGCCCTCCGGCGCGCTGCGCGCCCGCAACCGCAATCGCACCTGGATCGTGCTCGCCGTCTCGGTGCTGGTGCTCGTCCTCGCCGCCACCGGTGTGTTCTTCCTGCTGTTCGGCCGCGGGGGCGACACCGCCAAGCACGCCGCGCCGCCGCTGCACTTCACGGCGGGCAACCTGACCGCCGAGGCGCCGGGTCCGTGCCCGACCGAACGCACCGGCGCCGTGGTGCGCAGTGCCGAGGCCGGGGGCACCGACTCCGGCCCCGACGCCGTGCTGGCCTTCCAATACGCCTACTACGTCAACCGATCGGGGGAGCAGGCCCGCGCGGTCGTGACCCCGGACGCCGATGTCTCGCCGGCCGCCGTGATCCAGCGCGGCATCGACTCCATCCCGGTGGGGACCACCCACTGTGTGCGGATCACCACCGTCGCCGCCGACCGGTACACGGTGGAGGTCACCGAGTTCCGGCCCGCGGGCGCACCGGCCACCTACACCAAGCAGTCGGTGCGCACAGCGCTGGTCGGCGATCGCACGCTCATCACGGGCATCGCGGCAGGGTAAGGAGCAGAGGCGATGACAGACGACTGGAGCCGATGGCTCGACGACGCCCCCGAGGGGGAGCCGTCGGGTGACGCGGCGCGTGACCCGGCTCCGGTGGTGCGGTTGCGGCGCAAGACCGGCGAACGTTCCGAGGGCGCTCGCAGACCGATCCTCGTCGTGGGCGGCTGCGGCGGCGCGGGCACCACCACGACCACGCTCGGCCTGGCCGCCGAACTGGTCACCGAGGGCGCGGCCACGGTGGCGGTCGACGCGACCGCCGCGGGCAGCGATCTCGCCTTGCGCGGCGCCGACAAGCACCTGCACCCGGTGAATCTGCAGTCGTGGGTGTACGGCCGCGGCGACGACGAACCCGCCCCGATCGAGGACTGCCTGTCCCGCTCCACCTCCGGCTTCGGGCTGCTCTGGCGCGACGCGACGCCGCTGCGCCGGCGCGCGACATATCTCACTGTCGCCAGGGCTTTGACCACCGGCGGGTACACCGCGGTCTACGACGGCGGCAGCCCGATTGCCGGTCGGCAACTGCGCCCGCTGCTCGACGACGCCGATATCGCACTGGTCCTGACCATTCCGGCCCGCGTCGACGCGGCCAACCGCCTGCGGGTGACGCTGGAATGGCTCGACGACCACTACGGCGACGACGGCGCCGGAGTCGTGGCGGACACGACCATCGTTGTCTCCCACCAGTATTCGCACGACGACTCGCGCGTAGCCGAGCATTTGCGCGAGCATCTGTCCGGCTGGGTACGCGAGGTCGTCGAGATTCCGTACGACCCGCATCTGGCCCGCGGTGAGCTGGTTCGGCACAGCGAGCTGGCCGAGCCGACGCGTGCGGCATATGGGCGGTTGCTCGCCGGGGTGGCATCATGACGGCCGCTATGAATCTTCGTCGTCGTCGTGAACCGACGCCCGCCGGCGTCGGCGTCGTCGCACCGCCCGAATCGCTGCGCGCGCCGATCTGGGAGCGTCCGGTACCCGGGGTCGGCCGCGCGCCACTGGTGTGGCTGCTCGGCGTCCACGGTGGCTCCGGTGCCACCACGCTCGCGCATGTGCTCGCGCCCGCCGCCGATGCCCGGGGCAAGTGGCCCGGTGTGTTCGAGCGCGAATCCCCCTACGTCGTCCTCGTCGCGCGTGAGACCATCTCCGGCCTCACCCGCGCGCACGACCTGCTGCGCCAGCACCACGCGTTGCTGGCCGGTCCGGCGCTGGTGCTCGGCCTGATCACGGTCGCGGCCCGCCCCGGCCGGGTGCCGCCGGAGATCCGGCGCTACCGCGACGTGGTCGGCTCGCTGGCCGGGCACGTCTGGCAGGTGCCGTGGATCGAGGAATGGACGCTCGTCGAGTCCGAGGCGCTGCCGGTGTGGTCGCCCGGGGACGAGATCGCGCCCAGGAAACGCCGGGCCGATCCGCTCGACGAGGTACCGGCCGAGATCGGTGAGCTCGGGACCGATCTGATCGCCGCGATCCGGGCGAGCATCGACGATCCCACACCGGGGGAGCGTCGATCATGATCGCCGGGCAAGCCGGCCGCCGGTGGTGTACAAACGTGTGTCGGCGTCGAAGTGTTTGTGGCACAACACCTTTACAGTGGGAGAAAGGCACCCGATGAGCATGATCCTCCTCGCCGTGCAGGACACGTACGGCACCGTCCTGGCCCAGGTGGGTAATCCGACACCGGAAGCTCCTCCCGGCTCGGAGAAGATCCTGCAGCTGGTGCGGTATCTCACCTGGTTCGTGCTGCTGTCGGGCATCTGCGGTATCACCTACGCCGGCGGCAAGTTCGCCTGGGAGCGCTGGACCGGCGGCGGCCTCGAGTCGCCGAAGATGGTGGCGGGCGCCATGATCGGCGGTGTCGTCGCGACCAGCGCGGGCACCATCATGAACGCGGTCATCGGTACGTGATCACCGTGTTCGCCTACAAGCAGATCCCGGCCGACGTGCTGGCGCCGATGATGCAGCTGCTCAACTGGCTGCTCTGGTTCGTCCTGCTCTCGTGCCTGGCCTGGATGATCCTGTCGGCAGGTCGGCTGTGGATCGCGTTCCGCTCCGACCTGGCCGTCAACGACGCCTCGCACGGTGTCCTGATGAGCCTGCTCGGTGCCGCGGTCGCCAGTACCGCCTCCGCGATCGCGCTGGCGTTCCTGCCGGCGTGAGGGGGAGCACCATGACACGGCCGGTCGCGGTCGGTATCGCGCTGCTGACCGCGGCGGTGGGCTGCGGCCGCGGCGGTGATACCGGCCCCGATCTGTCCGCCGCCCCGACCGGGGTGCGCTGGCAGGACTACCAGGGCATCGCCCTGCCCTTGTCCGATCAGGGGCCGAGCTCGGTGACCCAGGGCGCCGCCACGGGTTTCGAGCATTCCCCGCGCGGCGCCGGACTGGCGGCGCTGACGCACACCATCCGGTTGTCGGTGGCGCCCGACAACCAGTGGGCCACCGTGGTGAATCAGGAACTGGTGCCGGGTCCGGCCCGCGACGAGTGGGCGATCAACCGGGTGCAGTTGTCGATCACCGGACCCGCCGCGCCGGAGTACGCGCCGAGATTGTTGGGCTACAAAATTACCGAATACCGTGACGAACAGTCCCGAGTCGATGTCTACACCGAATATTCGGACAGCTCACGTGCCGTGAACCACACCACGGTCGGCTGGTACGGCGGAGACTGGCGGCTGCAATTGCCCGACCCGCAGTCCACCGACCGACCCGTCGACGCGATCGACGAACTACCCACCGACATCGTGACATTGGAGGCACCGAAGTGAGCGTGAAGGAGCCGGGCGCGCGCGACCGCGCTTCTTTCGGCATGATCGCCTCGGGTGCGCTGCTCGCCCTGATCCTGGTCGTCGGCGCGGTCGTGTACTTCACCAGCAGTGGCGGGACCGAGGACGACGTCGCACCGCCGCCTGCGCAGGCCGCGGGCGGAACGGGTTTCGCCGATCCCGAGGTCGATCTGTTCGGCAGGCGGGTCGACGTTCCGAACAATCCGGCAGGCCAGCCGCTCGCGCAGGACCCCTCGACGCAACGTTCGCCGGTGGATTCGGACTGGCTGACCGCCGCGCCCGAGGGCACGACGAAACCGCACGGCTGGCAACGGGTCTACGGCGCGTCGGTGCCGTTCTCCACCTCCGACGGTCCGGCCCGGATCGAGGACGGTCTGGCCGTCGGCTACGCGCGCACCCCGCAGGGCGCCGCGCTGGCCGCCGCGCAGATCACCTACCGGCTCAACGCCAGGCCGGCCGACCGTTCGCTGTACGTGACACAGGTGCGGGTCAGCACCGCGCAGCTGGCCGCCTACGACTCGGCGCTGTCGAGCGACCGGCTGCCGAAACAGCAGCCGGAGAAGGTGACCCGCTATTTCGTGGCGTCGGACGCGTTCAAGATCGACGACTACGCCGACGACATGGCGATCGTTCGGCTCGCCTCGCGCGGGCCGGTGATCGACGGGAAACAGTTGTATGCCGCCATGCGGATGATCGTGGTGTGGGACGCGGGCGACTGGCGGCTCAAGCCGTCGTCGACGACCAACACCCAGACGGAATACGTGGAATCGCTGGCGGGGTGGACGAAATGGTGAGCATCGGTGTACAGCACAGCCCGGATCGATTCCCTGCGGACCATCGAGGGGTGCCAACAATGCTGAGGCGAATACTCACAATCTTCGCGGTGATCTTCACCGTGATGATCGCGACGCCGACCGTGGCCTACGGCCAGACCTACGGCTTCGACCAGGCCTGTAACGAACTGCACGACACGCTCGACGGTGTCGCCATCCCCGGGATCTCCCTGGGTGACGCGGCCTCGGCGGTGTGCAAGGCGGGCAACGCCGCCTCGCATCCGGGCGACGCGGCGACCGCGGTCAAGGACAAGGCCTGGGACTCCACCTTCGGCAAGGTGGTCGACTCGCTGATGAAGGGTCTCGGTGAGGCGCTGATCCTGGCGCTGACCTTCTGGATGAAGGTGCCCAACGAGGCGGTGAGCGACTCCGGCGCGCTGTTCACCAAGATCAACGACTACACCTATCAGATACAGATGCTCTTGCTGATCGCGTCGGTGATCATCACCGGCGGCCGATTGGCCGAGGCCAGACGCGGGGCGGCCGTGAGCGAGGCCGCCGAGTCGTTCCGGTTGTTCGCCCGGGTCGTGTTCAGCTCGTGGATGCTCGGCGCGGTGATCGTCGCGGGCACCCGGGCCTCGGACAAGTTCTCGGAGTGGATCATTCAGGACGCCACCGGCGGCAATGCCAAGAACATGGCCGAGCTGATGGTGAAGACGTCGAAGTTGCAGGCGTTCTCGCCAGGTCTGGTGCTGATCATCGCGATCGTCGGCCTGCTCGGCGCGCTCGCCCAGATCGTGCTGGCCATCGTGCGGCAGGGTCTGCTGGTGGTCGCCGCCGGCGTGCTGCCGCTGGCCGCGGCGGCGTCGGCGACCGGGACCGGCAAGCAGTCGTATCAGAAGCTGGTCGGCTGGATCATCGCGTTCATGCTGTTCAAGCCGGTGGCGGCGATCGTGTACATGATCGCGTTCACCACCGCGGGACATGTCGACGAGACCACGACCTCGGGCGGTTTGCCGGAAGGTGAACAGGCCCAGCGGATGCTGGTCGCGCTGGTGCTGCTGTGCAGCGTCGCGTTCGTGCTGCCCGCGCTGATGCGCCTGGTGGCGCCCGCCGTCGCCACGGTCGGCACCGGTGGTTCCGGTCTGATGGTGGCCGGTGGTACCGCGGTGGGCGCGATGGCGCTCGGCGCGATCGGCACCAAGGCGGTCGCCACCCGGCCCGCCGCCGCCCCCGGCTCGGCGGGCTACTTCGGCAGCGCGGGCTCGGGTCCGCGGCCCGGCGGGGCGGGCCCCGGCGGCGGGGCCCCGCGCGGCCCCGCGCCGACACCGCCACCAC